>NZ_JABUMX010000010.1 GCF_013327855.1 Phyllobacterium pellucidum
CGTACGCCTTGTACTCACCAAAATACTTCGTAATCGCTGCCGTCAACGACGTCTTGCCATGGTCAACGTGACCAATCGTGCCAATGTTGACGTGCGGCTTGTTACGTTCAAACTTGCTCTTAGCCATCTGAGCTCTCCGTTATATGTTCGCCTGCTCAGGCTTCTCAACTGTCACGCGCAACCTTATGGTTACGCAAACTTCTTCTGGATTTCCTGCGCGACTGCCGTCGGAACAGGCTCGTAGTGATCGAACTGCATCGTGTACTGCGCACGACCCTGGCTCATCGAACGCAGGTTGCTCACATAGCCAAACATGTTGGCCAGCGGCACGTTTGCATTGACGACGGTCGCGATACCACGAGCTTCCGTACCCGAAATCTGACCACGACGTGAGTTCAGATCGCCAATCACGTCACCGACGTAATCTTCAGGAGTTACGACCTCGACCTTCATGATCGGTTCGAGCAGCTGGGCACCGGCCTTCTGCGCACCTTCGCGGAATGCAGCGCGGGCTGCGATTTCGAAGGCGAGAACCGAGGAGTCCACATCATGGTAGGCACCGTCGATCAGCGTGGCTTTCACGCCGAGCATCGGGAAGCCTGCGAGCGGACCCGCACCCATAACGCTCAGGATACCCTTTTCTACACCAGGGATGTATTCCTTCGGGATCGCACCGCCGACGATCTTCGATTCGAAGATGAACTCGTCGCCATCATGCGGCTCGAAGACGACCTTGATGCGGGCGAACTGACCCGAACCACCGGACTGCTTCTTGTGCGTGTAGTCGATTTCAGCCTTGCGGGTGATCGATTCACGATAGGCAACCTGCGGATTGCCGACATTCGCCTCGACCTTGAACTCGCGACGCATACGGTCAACGAGGATGTCGAGATGAAGCTCGCCCATACCGGAAATGATCGTCTGGCCGGATTCTTCGTCCGACTTGACGCGGAATGAAGGATCTTCAGCAGCAAGGCGATTAAGCGCGAGGCCCATCTTTTCCTGGTCGGCCTTGGTCTTCGGCTCGATCGCGATCGAGATAACCGGTTCCGGAAACACCATGCGTTCCAGAATGACCGGCTTCAGCGGATCGCAGAGCGTGTCGCCCGTCGTCGTTTCCTTGAGGCCCGCCAGGGCAACGATGTCGCCGGCAAATGCTTCTTCGATGTCTTCACGCGAATTGGAGTGCATCTGCAGCATGCGGCCGATGCGTTCACGCTTGAGCTTCACCGTGTTGTCGAGCGAGATACCCTTGGTAAGCTTGCCCGAGTAGATGCGGCAGAACGTGAGCGAGCCGACGAACGGGTCGTTCATGATCTTGAATGCGAGCATCGAAAGCGGCTCTTCGTCAGAAGACTTGCGAACGGTTTCCGCATCGGTCTTGGGATCGATACCCTTGATCGCAGGAACGTCGACCGGCGAAGGCAAGAATTCTACGACACCATCGAGCAGCGGCTGAACGCCCTTGTTCTTGAACGCCGAGCCGCAGAATACCGGGTGGAATTCGACGCGGCAGGTGCCGACGCGGATGAGCGCGCGCAGCTTGTCGTTGTCAGGCATGTTGCCTTCGAGATAGGCTTCCATGGCAGCTTCCTCGACCTCAACAGCGGTCTCGATGAGCTTCTCACGGAATTCTTCAGCCTTGTCCTTAAGGTCGGCCGGAATCTCGACGACGTCCCACTGGGCGCCGAGCTGTTCGTCGCGCCAGACAAGAGCCTTCATCTCGATGAGGTCGATAACGCCCTTGAACTCGTTCTCGGCACCGATCGGCAGCTGCATGACGAGCGCCTTCGCGCCAAGACGGCTCTTGACCATGTCGACGCAGCGATAGAAATCGGCGCCGGTCTTGTCCATCTTGTTGACGAAGATCATGCGCGGGACATGATACTTCTCAGCCTGACGCCAGACGGTTTCAGTCTGCGGCTCGACACCGGCATTGGCGTCGAGGAGAGCAATCGCACCGTCGAGAACGCGCAGCGAGCGTTCGACTTCAATCGTGAAGTCAACGTGGCCAGGCGTGTCGATGATGTTGAAACGGCGCATCTTGCCGTCACGGCCCTTCCAGAACGTGGTGGTCGCGGCAGAGGTGATCGTGATGCCACGCTCCTGCTCCTGCTCCATCCAGTCCATGGTTGCGGCGCCATCGTGGACTTCACCGATCTTGTGCGACTTACCGGTGTAGTAGAGGATACGCTCGGTGGTCGTGGTCTTGCCGGCGTCGATGTGCGCCATGATACCGAAATTACGGTAGTCTTCGATTTTATATTCGCGGGCCATGATAGGTTGCCTTCAAGAATAGGGTTTCGACGATTACCAGCGGTAATGCGAGAATGCGCGGTTGGCTTCTGCCATGCGATGCGTGTCTTCACGCTTCTTCACAGCCGAGCCGCGGTTGTTTGCAGCATCCAGCAATTCACCGGACAGGCGATCGACCATGGTCGACTCGTTGCGGCCACGGGCTGCATTGATGAGCCAACGGATGGCAAGAGCCTGACGGCGCTCGGGACGAACGTCGACCGGAACCTGGTACGTTGCACCACCAACGCGGCGCGAGCGCACTTCGACGTGCGGCGCAACATTGTCGAGAGCCTGATGGAACAGGGCAACCGGCTCCTGCTTGCTCTTGGTTTCGACGGACTCAAGCGCACCGTAAACGATGCGCTCCGCAACGGACTTCTTGCCATGAAGCATGACTGCATTCATGAACTTGGTCAGAACGAGATCACCGAACTTCGGATCCGGGTTGATCTCACGCTTTTCTGCACTATGGCGTCTGGACATATTCTCTGTCTCTTCGCTTCGTCAGGCTCGCCACACATGGCTTGAGCCCGGGTAAATCTTACTTCGGACGCTTCGCACCGTACTTCGAACGGCGCTGCTTGCGGTTCTTAACGCCCTGGGTATCCAGAACACCACGGATGATGTGGTAACGAACACCCGGCAAGTCCTTTACACGGCCGCCGCGGATCATCACGACGGAGTGTTCCTGAAGGTTATGCCCCTCACCCGGAATATATCCGATGACTTCAAATCCGTTCGTCAGACGCACCTTGGCGACCTTACGCAGAGCCGAGTTCGGCTTCTTCGGGGTCGTCGTGTAGACGCGAGTGCAAACGCCGCGCTTCTGCGGGTTTTCCTGCAGAGCAGGGACTTTATTGCGCTTTACCGGCGCAACGCGCGGCTTGCGGATCAGCTGGTTTACGGTAGGCATTCAACCTTCCCTCTTTCACAAATCTCGTATCTTCGCCCGTCAGGGCCGTTTCAGCGCCATGCTCATGCACGAATTCGGGCAACAGAACCACCGGTTGGTGGCTTGCCCGAATAAAAGCAGAGGAGACCATAAGGCCTCGTGCGAGCGGCAATTGCATATCGATCGTAAAACGAACCCTGTTTGAGATGAACTCCAGAGCGAGTCGCTCCGAAAAAGCCAATCTCACATCGGCTCAGATGGCGTGCTGATACTTGGTCATTGCGTTACAGTCAAGCCTGAACGCCAAGATTTATTAAGGTTTGGGCGCTTTAGCGGCGCAGCACCGGCCCATTGAAAGATAGTTTCGCCGAACAGGCGTTATTTCAAGCAAAATTTCACGTATTCCACGACGACGTCGCAACCGTTCGTGCTAGGACACGTTCAAATCCATCATCAGCATTATTTGCCAAGGGAATCATCGAATGGCTGAAGACTCACCAAAACCGGTCAATCTCATCGTCGCCGACGTCTGGAAGGACGAGGACCCGAGGCAGGTCCATCTGCTGCTCATCACCGACGACACAGAAAATCTGGTGAACATCGCTCTGCAGATTCTCGCCAACGAAGGCTATGATGAAGCCGAACTTCTCGAAATCGGCACGATCACCGAAGAGCCGGATGAGGAACCGCACCGCTCTGCCTGGCAGAATGCGCTTGCTGGCCAGGCGGCGCTCATCGAGTTCAACGAATAGCAACCCGATCAACGCGCTCGAATAGACAAGGCCGCCGCGATCAACTCGCGGCGGCCTTTTCGTTTGTTCCAACCAGCCTTATTCGGCCGCGGACTGGTCCGTCATGTCCGCGAGCATCGGGCTTGCCTTGGCAGCCGTTGCCCCGGACTCCTTGCGGCGCTCGTCGATGATAAGCTCGTCGCGAGCCACGGCAATGCGGCGGATCTGCTTGACCGTACCGCCGGTACCTGCCGGAATCAGACGTCCAACGATGACGTTTTCCTTCAGGCCCTGCAGAGCATCCATCTTGCCGGCAACAGCCGCTTCGGTGAGGACGCGGGTCGTTTCCTGGAAGGATGCCGCCGAGATGAACGACGGGGTCTGCAGCGAGGCCTTGGTGATGCCGAGAAGAACCGGAACACCGTAGCCCGGCTTCTTGCCGTCTTCCTCAAGACGCTCGTTGATCTCGTCGAGCTCGATACGATCGACATGATCGCCGGGGATAAAGCCGGTATCGCCGGATTCGGTGATCTCGACCTTCTGCAGCATCTGACGGACAATCACTTCGATGTGCTTGTCGTTGATCAGAACGCCCTGCAACCGGTAGACTTCCTGGATTTCGTTGACGAGGTAGGAAGCAAGTGCTTCCACGCCCTTGATGGCCAGGATGTCGTGCGGCGCCGGATTGCCGTCGAGGATGTAATCGCCCTTTTCGATGGCGTCACCGTCCTGAAGATGGAACGGCTTGCCCTTGGGGATCAAATACTCGACAGGCTCGAGCGTCTCGTCGTTCGGTTCGATGACGATGCGACGCTTGTTCTTGTAGTCACGGCCGAAACGAACCGTACCATCGATCTCAGCGATGATCGCATGGTCCTTCGGACGACGTGCCTCGAACAGTTCCGCAACGCGCGGCAGACCACCGGTGATGTCCTTGGTCTTGGCGCTTTCCATCGGAATACGGGCAAGAACGTCACCCGCCTTCACATGCGAACCCGGCTCGACCGAAAGGATCGACTCGACCGACAACTGGAAGCGTGCATCGCCGCCCTTTGCCAGTTTCATCACCTTGCCGGCCTTGTCCTTGACGACGATCGCAGGCTTCAGATCGGAACCGCGCGGGGTCGAACGCCAGTCGATGACGACGCGCTTGGTGATGCCCGTCGACTCGTCCGTCGTTTCCGCGACCGAAAGACCGTCGACCATGTCTTCGAATTCGACATGCCCTTCGACTTCCGTCATGACCGGACGGGTATATGGATCCCACTCGGCAATGCGCTGGCCGCGCTTCACGTTGTCACCATCATCGACATAGATGCGCGAACCGTAGGTGACGCGGTGCGTGGCGCGTTCCTTGCCGTTGGCATCGAGAATGACGACAGCCATGTTGCGGCCCATGACGACCAGATGGCCGTCCGAGTTGCGCACTACGTTGCGGTTGCGGATCTGGACCGTACCCTCGTAGCTTGCTTCGAGGAACGACTGATCGACAACCTGTGCCGTACCACCAAGGTGGAACGTACGCATCGTCAGCTGCGTGCCCGGCTCACCGATCGACTGCGCGGCGATAACGCCGACAGCTTCACCCTGGTTGACCGGCGTACCACGGGCCAGATCGCGGCCATAGCACTTGGCGCAGATACCGCCGCGCGTCTCGCAAGTCAGTGCCGAACGGATACGAATCGACTGAACGCCAGCCTTTTCGATCGCATCGACATCGAACTCGTCGATGATCTTGCCGCCGGCGACGAGAACATCGCTGGAGACCGGATGCACGATATCTTCGAGCGCCGTACGGCCGAGGACACGCTGGCCGAGGGTCGCGACAACCTGACCGGCATCGACGATCGGCTGCATGGTAAGACCGGTGGTCGTACCGCAATCGGTCGAGATGACGATGCAATCCTGCGCGACGTCAACAAGACGGCGTGTAAGGTAACCGGAGTTGGCCGTCTTCAAGGCGGTGTCGGCGAGACCCTTACGGGCACCGTGGGTCGAGTTGAAGTACTCGTTAACGGTCAGACCTTCCTTGAAGTTCGAAATGATCGGCGTCTCGATGATCTCGCCCGAGGGCTTGGCCATCAGGCCGCGCATGCCGCCAAGCTGACGCATCTGGTTCGGCGAACCACGAGCACCCGAGTGCGACATCATGTAGATCGAGTTCATCTGCTTCTGGCGGCCAGTAACAGGATCGAACTCGACGGCCTTGATGCGTGCCATCATCTCGTCGGCGACCTTCTCGGTGCACTTGCCCCAAGCGTCGACAACCTTGTTGTACTTCTCGCCCTGAGTGATCAGGCCGTCATTGTACTGCTGCTCGTATTCCGTCGCCAGAGCTTCAGTCTCGGCAACGAGCTTCGCCTTGGTTTCCGGAATGACCATGTCGTCCTTGCCGAACGAAATGCCGGCACGGCAGGCATGGGCAAAGCCGAGCTGCATGATGCGGTCGCAGAAAATGACCGTCTCTTTCTGACCGCAATGGCGATAGACCGTGTCGATCATCTTGGAGATGTTCTTCTTGGTCATTTCCTGGTTGCAGATGTCGAAAGGCACATTGTGGTGTTTCGGCAGCAGTTCGCCGATGATCATACGGCCAGGTGTGGTCTCATAGATCTTCGAGGTCGGCTTGCCGTCCGCATCTATGCTCTTGAAGCGGCCCTTGATCTTGGTGTGCAGGGTAACCGCTCCGCTGCCGATGGCGTGGTGAAGCTCGCCCATATCGGCGAACGCCATTCCCTCGCCCGGCTCCTTGGCCGCGACGATCGACAGGTAGTAGAGACCGAGAACCATGTCCTGCGACGGAACGATAACCGGCAGACCGTTGGCGGGATGCAGGATGTTATTCGTCGACATCATCAGGACGCGGGCTTCGAGCTGGGCTTCCAGCGAAAGCGGCACGTGAACAGCCATCTGGTCGCCGTCGAAGTCCGCGTTAAAAGCGGTACAGACGAGCGGATGCAGCTGGATGGCCTTGCCTTCGATCAGGGTGGGCTCGAAGGCCTGGATGCCAAGACGGTGCAGTGTCGGCGCGCGGTTCAGGAGAACCGGGTGCTCGCGGATGACCTCGTCGAGAATATCCCAGACTTCCGGCTTTTCCTTTTCAACCAGCTTCTTCGCCTGCTTGACGGTCGAGGAGTAACCCTTAGCGTCGAGACGGGCGTAGATGAACGGCTTGAACAGTTCGAGCGCCATCTTCTTTGGCAGGCCGCACTGGTGGAGCTTCAACTCCGGACCGGTCACGATAACCGAACGGCCGGAATAGTCGACGCGCTTGCCGAGCAGATTTTGACGGAAGCGGCCCTGCTTGCCCTTGAGCATGTCGGACAGCGACTTCAGCGGGCGCTTGTTGGCGCCGGTGATGACGCGGCCGCGACGGCCGTTGTCGAACAGAGCATCAACCGACTCCTGAAGCATGCGCTTCTCGTTGCGGATGATGATGCCGGGCGCGCGCAGTTCGATCAGGCGCTTCAGGCGGTTGTTACGGTTGATGACGCGGCGATAAAGATCGTTGAGATCGGACGTCGCGAAACGGCCGCCATCGAGCGGCACGAGCGGGCGCAGATCCGGCGGAATGACCGGAACGATCTTCATGATCATCCATTCCGGACGGTTGCCCGATTCCAGGAAGTTTTCGACGATCTTCAGACGCTTCATCAGCTTCTTCTGCTTCAGATCCGAGGTCGTCTCGGCAAGTTCCGCCCGGAGGTCGCCGGCGATCTTTTCGAGATCCATCGAAGCCAGAAGTTCATGAATGGCTTCGGCGCCGATGAGCGCCGTGAAGGCGTCCTCACCGTATTCGTCGACGGCGATCATGTACTCTTCTTCAGAAAGAAGCTGATGTTCCTTGAGAGCTGTCAGGCCCGGCTCGGTCACGATGTAGTTCTCGAAATAGAGAACGCGCTCGATGCCCTTGAGGGTCATGTCGAGCAACGTGCCGATACGGCTCGGAAGGGACTTCAGGAACCAGATATGCGCAACCGGAGCCGCGAGTTCGATATGGCCCATGCGCTCACGGCGAACGCGCGACAGCGTGACTTCGACGCCGCACTTTTCGCAGATGATGCCCTTGTATTTCATGCGCTTGTACTTGCCGCACAAGCATTCATAGTCCTTGATCGGCCCGAAGATCCGCGCGCAGAAGAGACCATCCCGCTCCGGCTTGAAGGTGCGGTAGTTGATCGTCTCCGGCTTCTTGATCTCACCGTATGACCAGGACAGAATCTTCTCAGGGCTGGCGATCGATATCCGGATGGAATCGAATGCCTGCACAGGCACCTGAGGATTGAAAAGATTCATGACCTCTTGGTTCATGCCGTTTCTCCATGGGGCAAAGCTTGCCCTCTACTTGCGATGGATAGCCGCCGCCGCGGGTCCATCTGGATCAAATGCCGCTTCTGCAGCGGCTCGAACATACTGGTCGGGTGCGCAGCGAAACTGCGCACCCTTCCCTTCTCATTCAGCAGCGTCTGGAAGCGCCTGCTGTTGTTCCTGCTGTCGCGTATCGTCCAGTTCGACATTCAGTCCGAGCGAACGCATTTCCTTGACGAGAACGTTGAAGCTCTCCGGAATGCCGGCCTCGAACGTATCGTCGCCGCGGACGATCGCCTCATAGACCTTGGTACGACCGGCAACGTCGTCGGACTTGACCGTCAGCATTTCCTGCAGCGTGTATGCCGCACCGTATGCTTCAAGGGCCCAGACCTCCATTTCACCGAAGCGCTGGCCACCGAACTGCGCCTTGCCACCCAGCGGCTGCTGCGTGACGAGCGAGTAAGGTCCGATCGAACGGGCGTGGATCTTGTCGTCGACCAGGTGGTGCAGCTTCAGCATATAGATGTAGCCGACTGTAACCTGGCGATCGAACGTTTCACCCGTACGTCCGTCATAGAGCGTTGACTGACCCGAGGACTTCAGGCCCGCCTGTTCCAGCATCACGTTGATGTCTGGCTCATGCGCACCGTCGAAGACCGGCGTTGCAATCGATACGCCGCGCTTCATCTGCTCGCCGAGACGAACGATGCTCTCGTCGTCATAGTTGCGAACCGGCTCATTGCGGTCGTTGTCCGGAATGATCGACTCGATCGTGGTCCGGAGCGGCGCAATGTCGCCCTGTGCCTTGTAGGCTTCGATCAGCTCGCCGATCTTCTTGCCCATGCCGGCGCAGGCCCAGCCGAGATGCGTCTCGAGGATCTGACCGACATTCATGCGGCTTGGCACGCCAAGCGGATTGAGCACGATGTCGACATGCGTTCCGTCTTCAAGGAACGGCATATCCTCAACAGCGGCGATACGCGAAACGACGCCCTTGTTGCCGTGACGGCCGGCCATCTTGTCGCCAGGCTGGATCTTGCGCTTCACAGCAACGAAGACCTTGACCATCTTCATGACGCCAGGAGGCATCTCGTCGCCGCGCTGGACCTTCTCGACCTTGTCCATGAAGCGCTGTTCGAGCAGCTTCTTGGAATCGTCGTATTGGTTGCGCAGAGCTTCGATTTCGCCCTGTACCTTCTCGTCCTCGACGGCAAACTGCCACCACTGGGAGCGCGGGTATTCACCCATGACTGCCTGGGTAACGGTCGTGCCCTTCTTGAACGCCTTCGGTCCGGCAACGGCTACCTTGCCGTTGAGAACATCGACCAGGCGGCCATAGACGTTGCGGTCGAGAATTGCCTGCTCGTCGTCACGGTCCTTGGCGAGACGCTCGATTTCCTCACGCTCGATTGCCATGGCGCGTTCGTCCTTCTCAACGCCGTGGCGATTGAAGACGCGAACTTCCACAACCGTACCGTAGGTCCCGGGCGGCATGCGCATCGAGGTATCGCGGACGTCCGAAGCCTTTTCACCGAAGATGGCGCGCAGAAGCTTTTCTTCCGGCGTCATCGGGCTTTCGCCCTTCGGCGTAATCTTGCCGACGAGAATATCGCCCGGCTGAACTTCGGCGCCGATATAGACGATGCCGGCTTCGTCGAGGTTCTTCAGCGCTTCTTCCGAAACGTTCGGAATGTCGCGTGTGATTTCCTCAGGTCCGAGCTTCGTGTCGCGGGCCATGACTTCGAACTCCTCGATATGGATCGAGGTGAAGACGTCGTCCGAAACGATCTTCTCGGAAAGCAGGATCGAGTCTTCATAGTTGTAGCCGTTCCAGGGCATGAACGCGACGAGCACGTTGCGGCCGAGCGCCAGATCGCCAAGATCGGTCGAAGGACCGTCAGCGATGATGTCGCCCTTCTCGATCCGGTCACCCACACGCACCAGCGGACGCTGGTTGATACAGGTGTTCTGGTTCGAGCGCTGGAACTTCATCAGGCGATAGATATCGACGCCCGACTTGCCGGGCACGAGGTCTTCCGTCGCACGGATAACGATACGGGTCGCATCTACCTGGTCAACGATACCCGTACGGCGTGCACCGATAGCGGCGCCTGAGTCGCGCGCAACGATCGGTTCCATGCCGGTGCCGACGAACGGAGCCTCGGCGCGAACCAGAGGAACGGCCTGACGCTGCATGTTCGAACCCATCAGGGCGCGGTTGGCGTCATCGTTCTCGAGGAACGGAATGAGCGCCGCGGCGACCGAAACGAGCTGCTTGGGCGAAACGTCCATCAGGTCCACGTTTTCACGCGGCGCCATCAGAACTTCACCGGCATGGCGGCAGACGACGAATTCGTCGGTAAACCCGCCGGTGGCGTCCAGTTCCACATTGGCCTGCGCCACGTGATACTTGGCTTCTTCCATGGCCGACAGATAGACGACTTCGTCCGTGACCTTGCCGTCAACGATCTTGCGGTACGGGCTCTCGATGAAGCCGTACTTGTTGACGCGGGCGAAGGTTGCGAGCGAGTTGATCAGACCGATATTCGGGCCTTCCGGCGTTTCGATCGGGCAGATACGGCCGTAATGCGTCGGATGAACGTCGCGAACTTCGAAGCCGGCGCGCTCGCGGGTCAGACCGCCCGGTCCAAGTGCCGAAAGACGACGCTTGTGCGTGATCTCGGACAAGGGGTTGGTCTGGTCCATAAACTGCGACAGCTGCGAGGAACCGAAGAACTCGCGAACGGCTGCGGCAGCCGGCTTCGCGTTAATCAGATCCTGCGGCATTACGGTGTCGATTTCGATCGAGGACATGCGTTCCTTGATGGCGCGCTCCATGCGAAGCAAGCCAACACGGTACTGGTTCTCCATCAATTCGCCGACCGAACGGACACGGCGGTTGCCGAGATTGTCGATGTCGTCGATTTCACCGCGGCCATCGCGCAGGTCGACAAGCATCTTGACCACGGCAAGGATGTCTTCCTTGCGCAGAACACGAACAGTGTCTTCTGCATTGAGGTCGAGGCGCATGTTCATCTTCACGCGGCCGACAGCCGACAGATCATAGCGCTCGCTGTCGAAGAACAGCGACTTGAACATGGCTTCCGCCGAGTCGATCGTTGGCGGCTCACCCGGACGCATCACGCGGTAGATGTCGAATAGCGCATCCTGGCGGCTTTCGTTCTTGTCCACGGCCAGCGTGTTGCGGATATACGGTCCGATATTGACATGGTCGATATCAAGAACGTTGATTTCTTCCGTGCCGGTATCGAGCAATACCTTGAGGGTCTTCTCGTCAAGTTCGTCGCCGGCTTCGAGGTAAACCTCACCGGTCTCGAAGTTGACGATGTCCTCGGCAAGGTACGAGCCGAACAGGTCGTCCTCGGTGGCCTTGATGAACTTGAGGCCCTTTTCGGCAAGCTGCTTGGCACTGCGTGCGGTCAGCTTCTTGCCGGATTCGAGCACGACTTCGCCGGTGTCGGCGTCGATCACGTCGGAGGTGGCCTTGAAGCCCTTGAAGCGGTCGACCGAATAAGGAATGCGCCAGCCTTCCCCGTCACGGCTGAACGTGATGGAGTTGTAGAAGGTCGACAGAATCTCTTCCGAGTCCATGCCAAGCGCCATGAGCAGCGACGTCACCGGAATCTTGCGGCGGCGATCGATACGCGCATAGACGACGTCCTTGGCATCGAACTCGATGTCGAGCCAGGAACCGCGGTATGGAATGACGCGGGCAGCGAAAAGAAGCTTGCCCGACGAATGCGTCTTGCCCTTGTCGTGATCGAAGAACACGCCGGGCGAACGGTGCATCTGCGATACGATAACGCGCTCGGTGCCGTTCACAATGAACGTGCCGTTGTCCGTCATGAGCGGCATATCGCCCATGTAGACGTCCTGTTCCTTGATGTCCTTGATCGACTTCGCGCCGGTATCCTCGTCGATATCGAACACGATGAGGCGCAGCGTCACCTTCAGCGGCGCTGCATAGGTCAGATCGCGCTGCCGGCATTCATCCACGTCGAACTTGGGAGCTTCGAACTCGTACTTGACGAATTCGAGCATGGAAGCGCCCGAGAAATCCGAAATCGGAAATACAGACTTGAAGACAGCCTGCAGACCTTCATCCAGTCGCCCGCCCTTGGGCTCTTCCACCATCAGAAACTGATCGTAGGAAGCTTTTTGAACCTCGATGAGGTTCGGCATCTCTGCGACTTCCGGAATCTTACCGAAAAACTTGCGTACGCGCCTACGACCATTGAAAGAATGGGTCTGAGCCATCGTCGCTCCTCGTCTTTATGCCAGAAACTGGCCTGTTTCTTAAAACCGCATTTGCGGCCCCGTGAACGGGACAAAACCCGTTTCCTGAAAGCATCAATCTTGCCGTCAGGAAAAGGGTTCAGTACCGGACCCTCCAACGTGGAGGGGAATCTGCATCACCCGCAGCGCGGGAGTGGCGGGCAGGTTGCCCTGCCCGCCCAAAACGCAAGACTTACTTGAGTTCGACCTTGGCGCCAGCAGCTTCGAGCTGTGCCTTGATCTTGTCAGCTTCGTCCTTGGTCGCGGCTTCCTTGACCGGCTTCGGAGCTGCTTCAACGAGGTCCTTGGCTTCCTTGAGGCCGAGACCGGTGATTGCGCGGACTTCCTTGATCACGTTGATCTTGTTAGCGCCGGCTTCGGTCAGAACGACGTCGAATTCAGTCTTTTCCTCAACTGCGGCAGCAGCTGCACCGCCGCCAGCGGCAGCAGCAACAGCAACCGGAGCAGCAGCGGAAACGCCCCACTTCTCTTCAAGAAGCTTCGAAAGTTCAGCAGCTTCGAGAACGGTCAGGTTGGACAGGTCTTCTACGATCTTTGCGAGATCAGTCATTGTAACATTCCTTTACAAGGTTCGATAATTGACAGCGAGAACGGCCTTATGCCGCTTCGTCCTTCCGGGCATAGGCGCCGAAAACGCGGGCAAGCTGACCTGCCGGTGCGTTGACGATCTGAGCAATGCGCGTGGCCGGGGTCTGGATCATGCCAACCAGCTTTGCGCGCAACTCGTCGAGTGACGGAAGTGCGGCCAGAGCCTTTACACCTTCCGGGTCGAGAGTCGTTGCTCCCATCGAGCCACCGAGGATGACGAGCTTTTCGTTACCCTTGGCAAATTCGATGGCGATCTTTGGTGCCGTAATCGGATCGTTGGAATAGGCAACGAGTGTCTGGCCTGTGAACAGGTCAGCAATGCCTTCCGAATCCGTACCCTGAAGAGCGATTTTGGCGAGGCGGTTCTTCGCGACTTTAACGGTGCCACCCGCATCACGCATCTTGGAGCGAAGATCGCCCAACTGCGCTACGGTGAGACCGGTATAGTGGGCCACGACAACTGAGCCAGAGTCCTTGAAGACCCCGTTCAGCCACGCGACGAATTCGCGCTTTTCCGCTTTTTCCACTGTCTCTCTCCATTTGGCAGAAACGCTTGATTGCGTCCCTGCCGGGTTGCCTTTTGCTGCAAGGGGCCAGTTAGAAAACTGGATCCACGCAACACCTGAGGATCCTGTCCCCCTTGCTTGCCGAAATCGGCAATAGCGAAAGGCAACTACGGTTCGAACCTTGTTCTCGGGCTTTCGCCCTCAAACCTGGTTGTTCCACGTCTCATGCGGGTTCATACGAATTAAGGCGAACCACCCGCAATCTCGGACAGGATAACCGGACTTTCATCCGGTTATCCAGGCCCCGAAGGGCCTGGAATTCTTTTCATCTCAAACACTTGGGCTTGAGAATTGATGCAATGGTTACGCGACGCGAACCGTTGCGGGATCGATCTTGACGCCAGCGCCCATCGTCGACGAAATCGCGACGCGCTTGACGTATTCACCCTTGGCGCCAGCCGGCTTTGCCTTGGTGACGGCATCGGCGAACGCCTTGATGTTTTCTTCGAGCGCCTTGGCATCGAACGAAGCCTTGCCAACGCCCGCATGAACGATACCGGCCTTCTCGACGCGGAACTCTACGGCGCCGCCCTTGGAAGCCTTGACGGCAGCGGTGACGTCAGCCGTAACCGTACCGACCTTCGGGTTCGGCATCATGCCGCGCGGGCCGAGAACCTTACCGAGACGGCCGACGAGCGGCATCATGTCCGGTGTGGCAATGCAGCGATCGAAATCGATCTTGCCGCCGTTGACGATCTCGAACAGGTCTTCGGCGCCAACGATGTCGGCACCAGCCTTCTTGGCCTCTTCGGCCTTGTCGCCGCGGGCGAAAACAGCCACGCGAACCGTACGGCCCGTGCCATTCGGCAGGTTGACGACGCCGCGAACCATCTGGTCGGCATGTCGGGGATCAACGCCGAGATTCATTGCGACTTCGATCGTTTCGTCGAACTTGGCAACGGCACGCTCCTTGACCATGGCAATCGCCGAGGTCAGGTCATAGAGCTTGTTGCGGTCAACGCCTTCGCGAACCTTCGCTACACGCTTTGCAAGTTTTGCCATCGTCTTAGCCCACCACTTCCAGGCCCATCGAACGGGCAGAACCTTCGACCATGCGCATTGCGGCTTCGACGTCCGCTGCGTTCAGGTCCTTCATCTTCGCTTCGGCGATTTCACGGACCTTGTCGCGCGAGATCTTGCCGGCAACCGTCTTGCCTGGCTCCTTGGAGCCCGACTTCAGGTTTGCGGCCTTCTTCAGGAAGTAAGACACCGGCGGCGTCTTCATCACAAAAGTGAAGGACTTGTCCTGATAATAGGTAATGACGACCGGAATGGGCGAGCCCTTTTCCAGTTCCTGCGTCTGCGCGTTGAACGCCTTGCAGAATTCCATGATGTTGATGCCGCGCTGACCAAGTGCCGGTCCGATCGGCGGGGACGGCGTTGCCGATCCTGCCGAAACCTGCAGCTTGAGCTGGCCTGCTACTTTCTTAGCCATAACTTCTCTGCCTTTTCATTATGCCGGAAAACCGGCGGTTGCAGTTTGGTGGTGCGGGTCGGGGATCCGGCTTCAGATCGCCTCACCTCCCACCATGTTTGCCGCTTGCGCGGCACGCGACCCGAGAGCCGCGATGATCAGACCTTCTCGACCTGACCAAATTCGAGGTCGACCGGCGTAGCGCGGCCGAAAATCGAAACTTCCACCTTGAGGCGCGAACGCTCTTCGTCGACTTCCTGCACGGTACCGTTGAACGAAGCGAACGGACCATCGGCAACGCGAACGCTTTCGCCGATCTCGAACGAGATCGAAGCCTTCGGACGCTCGACGCCTTCCTGGACCTGGGTCAGGATGCGCTCGGCTTCCTTGTCGGAGATCGCAATCGGCTTGTTGTCGGAACCCAGGAACCCGGTCACCTTCGGCGTGTTCTTGATCAGATGATATGCATCATCCGTCAGATCGGCACGAACCAGGACATAGCCCGGGAAGAACTTGCGCTCGGCGTCGACCTTGCGGCCACGACGCACCTCGACCACTTTCTCGGTCGGCACGAGGATCTTCTCGAAAAGATGCGACAGACCCTTCTGCCTCGCCTTTTCTTCGATCGACTCAGCGACCTTCTTTTCAAAATTCGAATAGGCGTGAACGATGTACCAGCGCGCGGTCATTACTTATTCCCAATCCCGATTTTTGTTCAGCCTGCGTTAACGGCCAAGACCGAGAACGAGATCGATCCCGAATGCCATCAACTGATCGGCCGCGAAAAAAAAGACCGCAGCAAAAGCCGCCATTACCATCACCATAGCGGTGGAAATGAGCGTCTCGCGCCGCGAAGGCCATGTGACCTTTGCGGTTTCAGCGCGCACTTGCTGAAAAAAAGTTATCGGATTCGTTTTGGATGCCATTTACCGCTCGTGCGTGTCATTGTGCTGTAAACATGCTGTGTTGAACTTGTTACAACACCATCTGTCCACACCATTGCGGTCCGTAAAGCTGACCGTTCAGCTCCACGCACCGCGTGTCTGTTGACGTTACATAGAACCGATTCCGGAAAAACGCAAGTCCCCGGATCGCTTCTTTTCCAAACATCTGTCGGCGGCACCATCCAATCGTGTCCCGGCAGATTATGCATTGGCAGGGGAGACAGGGTTCGAACCTGCGACCTACGGTTTTGGAGACCGCCGCTCTACCAACTGAGCTACTCCCCTGCATTGGCGGCGTACATTCCATAAAGCCGTCGCCATTTCAAGGGCAATATTACGACTTCCAGTGAGTTGCGGCAAAATTCGTTTGCCAATGAAGTTCTTGCAACACCTGAAAAGCCTCGAACCCGGCTGACGGGGCCTGGGAATTGATGAATCAATTGCTTGGGCGAGTAATTTATATGGCGACGGGGTTCCGTAAATTCAAGACTAACACGTCGGATCGAATCGCACGCAAATGCAGAAAGGGCGGCCCCAAGGACCGCCCTTCCCGTACGCAATCGTCAGAAGACGATTTTACTCGATAATCGAAGAAACGATCCCTGCACCAACGGTGCGGCCGCCTTCACGGATAGCGAAGCGGAGCTTCTCTTCCATGGCGATCGGCACGATCAGCGTCACATCGACTGCGATGTTGTCGCCGGGCATGACCATTTCCGTGCCTT
>NZ_JABUMX010000011.1 GCF_013327855.1 Phyllobacterium pellucidum
GTGGAAGTGCGGCAACGCATGAAGCTTACCGGTACTAATAGCTCGATCGACTTGATCATTCTCATTACAAATATCCATCCAAAACGCCCCAAAAGGCGTCAAAAGGTGAATAGCAAGTCGTCAGTAGAAAGTAGTGTCCTCACTACTCACTACTCACTACTCACTACCCCAAAAACCAGCTTCTCATTTGCTTGTTGCGCTTTGCTGACCTGGTGGTTACAGCGGGGTGGCCGCACCCGATCCCATTCCGAACTCGGCCGTGAAACGCCCCTGCGCCAATGGTACTTCGTCTCAAGACGCGGGAGAGTAGGTCGCTGCCAGGTCTGCCAAACGCAACAAACAAAGCTTCTCGAAAAACACACAACAACAAAACCAAGCGCCGCACCAAACGGCCCTTTCCATGCAAGCGCAAGCCCTCGCACCAAAGGAAAGCGCAAGCGCATACCGCACACACATTGACGCGGGGTGGAGCAGCCCGGTAGCTCGTCAGGCTCATAACCTGAAGGTCACAGGTTCAAATCCTGTCCCCGCAACCAACATCACATAACACCAATCCACACAAAAGCCCGGCATCCCCCGGCTTGCGTGCGTTTATGGGTCCAATTCTTTTAGCCAGGACACGCTTGCCTGCACGATGACATTGATCGGTTCTGCCACATCCTGGCGCAGGACGCGAGGCTCATCAACCGGCGCCTCGAGCGTCGTCAGTTGGCTGCCCAGCATGGTAACCGGCAACACTGCCTCGCTGCCATCGAGGAACACGAAAGCGAGGGGCCCGGCAGCAGCCTTGCGCAAGCGGTCGCGATAGACTTTCTTCAATGCCGAGCACGATACAACGATCCCGTCTTCGGCCGCTGCCAACGTCGCGCCGATCTGGTCAAGCCACGGCCAGCGGTCGTCATCCGTCAATGGCGTGCCTGCCGCCATCTTGGCTACATTGCTTGCCGGGTGCAGGCTATCGCCTTCAAGGAATGGCAGCCCGAGAACTTTGGCAATGTCGGCGCCGACGGAAGATTTTCCGGAGCCGCTCACACCCATGACGATAACGCGAATCATACCGAGGCCGTTATCCCGCCATCGACATGCAGGACCTGGCCGTTGACGAAGGAAGAAGCGTCACCAGCAAGAAACACTGCCGCGCCCACCAATTCATCGACATTACCCCATCGGCCCGCGGGCGTACGCTTTTCCAGCCATGCCGAAAAATCCGCATTGTCCATAAGCGCATGGTTGAGCGGCGTCTTGAAGTAGCCGGGCGCAATGGCGTTGATCTGCAAGCCGTGCTTCGCCCAGTCGGCGCACATGCCGCGGGTCAGGTTCCGCACCGCCCCCTTTGTCGCCGTATAGGGCGCGATCGACGGGCGCGCGAGCTCGCTCTGGACAGAACCAATGTTGATGATCTTGCCTCGGCCGCGTTTGATCATATGCCTGGCGACAGATTGGCCGGCGTAAAATACGCTTGAGATATTGGTCTGCAGCAATTGCTGCCATCTATCCTCGGGAAAATCCTCGAGCGGTGCGCGAAACTGCATGCCGGCATTGTTGACAAGAATATCGATCGGCCCAATTTCCGTTTCGATCCCATCGACCCCTGCCTTTACTGCGGCAAGATCGGTTACATCGAATGTCGAGGCATAGGCCTTAAGCCCGGCGGCCGCGAGTTCACCGACGGCGGCGTCGACCTTTACCCTGTCACGCCCATTGATGACGACCGCCGCACCGTGCTCGGCGAGCCCTTTGGCAAGCGCGAAACCAATGCCTTGGCTCGAACCGGTGACAAGGGCAAGCCGTCCTTCAAGATTGAACAGCGGATAGGGCATTCTTTCGTACCTCCTCGCTGACGCCTGAAAATAGCGCCAGGCCTTCCTATATCAAGTCTTCGAATCGGCGGCGATGTTCGCACAGACGGCCATGGCGGCGAAACCTATTCGGGTCAAATCGAGAGAAGCGGCGCAATTTCACGTTGAACCCGACTGCTCCTATGCTATTGGTTCGGCCAAACGGAGAGAGATATATCACATGACCCTGCACCAGAACTTTATCAATGGCGAGTGGTTCGGCAGCGATGCCGTTGCCAACGTCAATCCCTCGAATACCAATGATGTCGTCGGCGAGTACGCACGTGCCAGCGCTGAAGATACAGTTCGGGCCATCGCGGCGGCAAAGGCAGCGTTTCCCGCCTGGTCGCGTTCGGGCATTCTCGAGCGTCATGCGATCCTGCGCAAGACTGCCGATGAAATCACCGCGCGCAAGGACGAACTCGGCCGCCTGCTGTCGCGGGAGGAGGGCAAGACACTCGCGGAAGGGATCGGCGAGACGCTGCGCGCCGCACAGATTTTCGATTTTTTTGCCGGCGAAGTTCTGCGGCTTGCCGGTGAAGTGATTCCGAGCGCCCGTCCGAACATCGGGGTGGAGATTACGCGCGAACCCGTCGGGGTCGTCGGTATTATCACGCCGTGGAATTTCCCGATTGCCATTCCCGCGTGGAAGATCGCGCCGGCGCTCGCCTATGGCAACACGGTGGTGTTCAAGCCGGCCGATCTCGTACCCGGCTGCTCCTGGGCCATCGTCGATATTCTGCACCGCGCCGGCCTGCCCAAGGGCGTTCTCAATCTCGTCATGGGCAAGGGGTCGGTCGTCGGTCAGACGATTCTCGACAGTGCCGATGTCCAGGCCATCACTTTCACGGGATCCGTCGGCACCGGAAAGCGCGTCGCCGCAGCTTCGATCGAGCATATGCGCAAGTTCCAGCTGGAGATGGGCGGCAAGAATCCGTTCGTCATTCTCGACGACGCGGACCTCAACGTCGCAGTCGAGGCAGCCGTCAACAGCGCCTTCTTTTCGACAGGGCAGCGCTGCACGGCCTCGTCGCGCATCATCGTCACCGAAGGCATCCACGACAAATTCGTTGCCGCCGCGACAGAGCGCTTGAAGGGGCTTGTGATCGATGACGCGTTGAAGGCGGGCACGCATATCGGCCCGGTGGTCGACCAGGGTCAGCTCGATCAGGATATGAATTATATCGAGATTGGAAGGAGCGAAGGCGCAAAGCTGGCGTTCGGCGGCGAACGGCTCAACCGCGAGGCCCCGGGCTTCTATCTGCAGCCCGCCCTGTTCACCGAGGCAACCAACCAGATGCGCATTTCGCGCGAAGAGATTTTTGGCCCCGTCGCCAGTGTCATTCGCGTCAAGGATTACGAGGAAGCCCTGCATACCGCCAATGACACGCCGTTCGGCCTGTCGTCCGGCATAGCGACGACCAGCCTGAAGCATGCAACGCATTTCAAGCGCAATGCTGAGGCCGGCATGGTGATGGTCAATCTGCCGACCGCAGGTGTCGACTTCCATGTGCCGTTTGGCGGGCGCAAGGGGTCGAGCTACGGCCCGCGCGAGCAGGGCAAATATGCGGCGGAGTTTTATACGACGGTAAAGACTGCCTATACGCTGGCTTGATTTCGCGGTCGCATCTTTGTGACAGCCTTGGTTTTCGCAGGCGCTGCCATAGCAGCGCCTGTTCGTTGGGCTTTTTCGATTAGCCGCGATCGCTTATCCACAGGGTTGGGTGTTGGTTGGAAAAAGTTTCGGGAAATTGAAAAAGGCGTGTTGACAGTTTTGTTGGGCGGGGTCTATATACCGGCACAACGAGGGCGGGGCGCCGCTGGCGGTTGCTGAATGCGCCCTAAGGTTTGCAGG
>NZ_JABUMX010000012.1 GCF_013327855.1 Phyllobacterium pellucidum
CTACTGACGACTTGCTATTCACCTTTTGACGCCTTTTGGGGCGTTTTGGATGGATATTTGTAATGAGAATGATCAAGTCGATCGAGCTATTAGTACCGGTAAGCTTCATGCGTTGCCGCACTTCCACACCCGGCCTATCAACGTGGTGGTCTTCCACGGCTCTGATAGGGAATACTCGTTTTCAGGTGGGTTTCCCGCTTAGATGCCTTCAGCGGTTATCCCGTCCGTATATAGCTACCCTGCTATGCGGCTGGCGCCACAACAGGTCCACCAGAGATACGTCCATCCCGGTCCTCTCGTACTAGGGACAGATCCTGTCAATATTCCTACACCCACGGCAGATAGGGACCGAACTGTCTCACGACGTTCTGAACCCAACTCACGTACCGCTTTAAATGGCGAACAGCCATACCCTTGGGACCTGCTCCAGCCCCAGGATGCGATGAGTCGACATCGAGGTGCCAAACAACCCCGTCGATATGGACTCTTGGGGGTCATCAGCCTGTTATCCCCGGCGTACCTTTTATCCGTTGAGCGATGGCCCTTCCACGCGGGACCACCGGATCACTATGACCGACTTTCGTCTCTGCTCGACTTGTCAGTCTCGCAGTCAGGCGGGCTTATGCCATTGCACTCGACGACCGATTTCCGACCGGTCTGAGCCCACCATCGCGCGCCTCCGTTACTCTTTAGGAGGCGACCGCCCCAGTCAAACTACCCACCATACACTGTCCTGGACCCGGATAACGGGCCGCAGTTAGACATCCATGACGATAAGGGTGGTATTTCAAGGGTGACTCCACCATGGCTGGCGCCACGGCTTCAAAGTCTACCACCTATCCTACACATGCCGACACGAATGCCAGTGTAAAGCTATAGTAAAGGTGCACGGGGTCTTTCCGTCTAACCGCAGGAACCCCGCATCTTCACGGGGAATTCAATTTCACTGAGTCTGCGTTGGAGACAGCGGGGAAGTCGTTACGCCATTCGTGCAGGTCGGAACTTACCCGACAAGGAATTTCGCTACCTTAGGACCGTTATAGTTACGGCCGCCGTTTACTGGGGCTTCGATTCAAAGCTTGCACCTCTCCTCTTAACCTTCCAGCACCGGGCAGGCGTCAGACCCTATACGTCGCCTTACGGCTTCGCAGAGCCCTGTGTTTTTGGTAAACAGTCGCTACCCCCTGGTCTGTGCCACCCCCTTCTACTTGCGTAAAAAAGGGTCACGCTTCTTCCGAAGTTACGCGTGCAATTTGCCGAGTTCCTTCAACGCAGTTCTCTCAAGCGCCTTGGTATTCTCTACCAGTCCACCAGTGTCGGTTTCGGGTACGGTCTATACGCGGGAGCTATTTCCTGGAACCGCTTCGAAGCCCCTCCAATCCAATAAGGAGGAACAACATACGCGATCCGTCACTACCCGCAGGCCCACGAATATTAACGTGGTTCCCATCGACTACGCCTTTCGGCCTCGCCTTAGGGGCCGGCTAACCCTGCTCAGATTAACTTTAAGCAGGAACCCTTGGACTTTCGGCGAGGGAGTCTCTCACTCCCTTTATCGTTACTCATGTCAGCATTCTCACTTCCGATACCTCCACCAGCCCTCACGGGTCCGGCTTCAACGGCTTACGGAACGCTCCGCTACCACTTGCCTGTTGCCAGGCAAATCCACAGCTTCGGTGTATGGCTTGAGCCCCGGTACATTTTCGGCGCAAAGACCCTTATTTAGACCAGTGAGCTGTTACGCTTTCTTTAAATGATGGCTGCTTCTAAGCCAACATCCTGGTTGTTTTGGGATCCTCACATCCTTTCCCACTTAGCCATAACTTAGGGACCTTAGATGGTGGTCAGGGTTGTTGCCCTCTTCACGACGGACGTTAGCACCCGCCGTGTGTCTGCCGATCAGTACTTTCCGGTATTCGGAGTTTGGTTAGGTTTGGTAAATCGGTGAGATCCCCTAGCCCATCCAGTGCTCTACCCCCGGAAGTATAAAATCGACGCTCTACCTAAATAGATTTCGCGGAGAACCAGCTATCTCCGAGTTTGATTGGCCTTTCACCCCTAGCCACAAGTCATCCCAATCTATTGCAACAGATGCGGGTTCGGTCCTCCAGCAAGTGTTACCTTGCCTTCAACCTGCTCATGGCTAGATCACTCGGTTTCGGGTCTAATGCGACGAACTGAACGCCCTGTTCAGACTCGCTTTCGCTGCGCCTACACCTACCGGTTTAAGCTTGCTCGTCACACTAAGTCGCTGACCCATTATACAAAAGGTACGCTGTCACCCAGAACAAATCTTGGGCTCCAACTGTTTGTAGGCATTCGGTTTCAGGATCTCTTTCACTCCCCTTGTCGGGGTGCTTTTCACCTTTCCCTCACGGTACTGGTTCGCTATCGGTCATGCACGAGTACTTAGGCTTGGAGAGTGGTCTCCCCATGTTCAGACAGGATTTCACGTGTCCCGCCCTACTCAAGGACTTTCATTCGCATTACGTGTACGGGGCTGTCACCCATTCTAGCCGCCCTTTCCAGAGCGTTCCACTTGTCTCATAAAAGCCACTGGCCTGGTCCGCGTTCGCTCGCCACTACTAGCGGAGTCTCGTTTGATGTCCTTTCCTCCGGGTACTTAGATGTTTCAGTTCCCCGGGTTCGCTTCTAACCCCTATGTATTCGAAGGTCAGATACCTTATTAACGATACTTGGAAACCTGTGCAGTTGTCGGCGTCACGCCAGCGTTAATAAGGACCATTATGTCCTCACGCTGTCGCAATCCTTTCAAAGGATTGCTCGCTGCGGACGGCGCGCCAAACGATTGGCGACGGCCTGGCGGCCTGTATGGGAGACCCATACCAACGTCCCGACGCCGGCCAACTAAACAGATTTTCCAAGTATCTAAGGTGGGTTTCCCCATTCGGAAATCGTCGGATCAAAGGGTATTCGCACCTCCCCGACGCTTATCGCAGCGTATCACGTCCTTCATCGCCTGTGCATGCCAAGGCATCCACCAAATGCCCTTAAGACACTTGATCATTCTCATTGCCAATATCCATCT
>NZ_JABUMX010000014.1 GCF_013327855.1 Phyllobacterium pellucidum
CACCGGCAGCCCGTTCAAGGCGGTCGGCGACAAGGTCAGCTATGCCTACAAGGTCACCAACAGCGGCAATGTGACGATCACCAAGCCGGTCAGCGTCAGCGACGACAGGATCAAGACGGTGACCTGCACCTGGTGCCGACAGACAGCAAACTTGCGCCCGGCGGGAGCTTGACCTGCACGGCCGACTACAGCGTCACCCAGGCCGATCTCGACGCCGGCAAGGTGGTCAACATCGCCTCGGCCACGGACGGCACCACCAAGTCGCCCGACGTGACCGCAACGGCAACCGCCGCGCAGGCGCCGGCGCTGAAACTCGAAAAGTCGGTCACCACCGGCAGCCCGTTCAAGGCGGTCGGCGACAAGGTCAGCTATGCCTACAAGGTCACCAACAGCGGCAATGTGACGATCACCAAGCCGGTCAGCGTCAGCGACGACAGGATCAAGACGGTGACCTGCCCGGTGCCGACAGACAGCAAACTTGCGCCCGGCGGGAGCTTGACCTGCACGGCCGACTACAGCGTCACCCAGGCCGATCTCGACGCCGGCAAGGTGGTCAACATCGCCTCGGCCACGGACGGCACCACCAAGTCGCCCGACGTGACCGCAACGGCCAATGCAGTAGCATCATCTACCCTGCAGGTCGAAAAGACGATTACGGCCGGCAATCCGTACAAGGCGGTCGGCGACAAGATCAGCTATTCCTACAAGGTCACCAACAGCGGCAATGTGACGATCACCAAGCCGATCAGCATCACCGACGACAAGTTTGCAAACCCTATCAATTGTCCAAGCCTGTTGCGCGCGCGATTCCCACCTCAGTCAACGATACTCTGCCTCGCTACCTACACCGTCACCCAGGCCGATCTCGACGCCGGCAAGGTGGTCAACATCGCCTCGGCCACGGACGGCACCACCAAGTCGCCGGACGTGACCGCAACGGCGACGGCAACGCAGGCGCCAGGGCTGGTGCTGGAGAAGAAGAGCGGACCGCCGTCGGGCAATGTTGCCGGCTCGACCATTGCCTATAGCTTCACCGTCAAGAACACCGGCAATGTGACGCTGAAGAACATCCGCCTTGCCGACAGCCTCAAGGTTGCCGTGGTCGGCGGCGATGCCATTGCCGAACTTGCCCCCGGTGCTTTCGACGACACGACCTTTACCGCACTCTATACGCTCAAACAGGCCGACATCGATGCCGGCAAGGTCGACAATGCCGCCACCGTCACCGGAACGCCGCCGTCGGGCAGCGATATCAGCAGCAACGGCGGCGTGACGACGCCGATCGCGGCCGCGCCGGCATTGGTGCTGGAGAAGAAGACCGGACCGCCATCGGGCAATGTTGCCGGCTCGACCATTTCTTATAGCTTCACCGTCAAGAACACCGGCAATGTGACGCTGAAGAACATCCGGCTCACCGACAGTCTCAAGGATGCCGTGGTCAGCGGCGATGCCATTGCCGAACTTGCCCCGGGTGCTTTCGACGACACGACCTTTACCGCACTCTATACGCTCAAACAGGCCGACATCGATGCCGGCAAGGTCGACAATGCCGCCACCGTCACCGGAACGCCGCCGTCGGGCAGCGATATCAGCAGCGACGGCGCGGTGACGACGCCGATCGCGGCAGCGCCGGCATTGGTGCTGGAGAAGAAGACCGGACCGCCATCGGGCAATGTTGCCGGCTCGACCATTTCTTATAGCTTCACCGTCAAGAACACCGGCAATGTGACGCTGAAGAACATCCGGCTCACCG
>NZ_JABUMX010000015.1 GCF_013327855.1 Phyllobacterium pellucidum
AGAGTGCGGTAAAGGTCGTGTCGTCGAAGCCACCGGGGGTAAGTTCGGCAATCGTATCGCCGCTGACCACGGCATCCTTGAGACTGTCGGTGAGCCGGATGTTCTTCAGCGTCACGTTGCCGGTGTTTTTGACGGTGAAGCTATAGGCAATGGTCGAGCCGACGCTGTTGCCCGATGGCGGTCCGGTCTTCTTCTCCAGCACCAATGCCGGCGCGGCCGCGATCGGCGTCGTCACGCCGCCGTTGCTGCTGATATCGCTGCCCGACGGTGGCGTTGCGGTGACGGTGGCGGCATTATCGACCTTGCCGGCATCGATGTCGGCCTGTTTGAGCGTATAGAGTGCGGTAAAGGTCGTGTCGTCGAAAGCACCCGGCGCGAGTTCGGCAATCGCATCGCCGCTGACCACGGCATCCTTGAGACTGTCGGTGAGCCGGATGTTCTTCAGCGTCACGTTGCCGGTGTTCTTGACGGTGAACGTATAGGCAATGGTCGAGCCGACGCTATTGCCCGATGGCGGTCCGGTCTTCTTCTCCAGCACCAATGCCGGCGCGGCCGCGATCGGCGTCGTCACGCCGCCGTTGCTGCTGATATCGCTGCCTGACGGTGGCGTGGCGGTGACGGTGGCGGCATTGTCGACCTTGCCGGCATCGATGTCGGCCTGCTTCAGCGTATAGAGTGCGGTAAAGGTCGTGTCGTCGAAGCCACCGGGGGTAAGTTCGGCAATCGTATCGCCGCTGA
>NZ_JABUMX010000016.1 GCF_013327855.1 Phyllobacterium pellucidum
GAACTCGAAGTGCGCGAGCTTCTGTCGAAGTACGACTTCCCGGGCGACGACATTCCGATCGTCAAGGGTTCGGCGCTTGCCGCGCTTGAAGACAGCAACAAGGAAATCGGCGAAGACGCGGTTCGCGCGCTGATGGCGGAAGTCGACAAGTACATTCCGACGCCGGAGCGTCCGATCGACCAGCCGTTCCTGATGCCGATCGAAGACGTGTTCTCGATCTCGGGCCGCGGCACGGTTGTGACGGGCCGCGTCGAGCGCGGTATCGTCAAGGTTGGCGAGGAAGTCGAGATCATCGGCATCCGTCCGACCTCGAAGACGACGGTGACGGGCGTTGAAATGTTCCGCAAGCTGCTCGACCAGGGCCAGGCCGGCGACAACATCGGTGCACTGATCCGCGGCGTTGGCCGTGAGGACGTCGAGCGCGGCCAGATTCTGGCCAAGCCCGGTTCCGTGAAGCCGCACACCAAGTTCAAGGCGGAAGCCTATATCCTGACCAAGGACGAAGGTGGCCGTCATACGCCGTTCTTCTCCAACTACCGTCCGCAGTTCTACTTCCGCACGACCGACGTGACGGGTGTTGTGACGCT
>NZ_JABUMX010000001.1 GCF_013327855.1 Phyllobacterium pellucidum
TGACGACGCCGATCGCGGCCGCGCCGGCATTGGTGCTGGAGAAGAAGAGCGGACCGCCGTCGGGCAACAGCGTCGGCTCGACCATTGCCTATAGCTTCACCGTCAAGAACACCGGCAACGTGACGCTCACCGACGTCAAGCTCACAGATGCGCTGCATGGGGCCGTCGTGAGCGGGGCCCCCATCGCTTCGCTCGCACCGGGAGCGACCGATTCGACAACGTTTACGGCACTCTACACGCTTACTCAGGCCGATATCGATGCCGGCAAGGTCGAAAACACGGCGACAGCTTCAGGTACAATGCCTGAGGGCAAGGTCGCGACGAGCGACGCAAGCACGGTCACGACCACTCTTAGGCAGGGCGCGGCGCTCGAACTCGTAAAGACCGCCAGCCCGCCATCCGGCAATGCCGCCGGGGCAACGATCACCTATTTCTTCACCGTTAGAAATACCGGCAACGTCACGCTCAACAATATCACGATCAGCGACGATCTGCCCAATGTCGCAGTCAGTGGCGGACCCCTCGCCTCGCTGGCGCCGGGGGCGGAAGACACAAGCACTTTCACGGCGCGCTACACGCTGACGCAAGCCGATATCGATGCTGGCGGGGTTGCCAACACAGCGACCGCCACAGCGACGGTTGCAGGATCGCCGACGACGGCGACTGTAACAAGCACGGCGAGCGAAGTGCGGACACCGATCGAGCAGAGCGCTACGATCGCGTTGGTCAAAACCGCGAAGCTCAACGATACCGATGGCAGCGGCTTATACGAGGCCGGCGAATCGATCACCTATCGTTTCGAGGTTACCAATACCGGCAATGTCGTCGTCAACGACGTCATTCCAACCGATCAGGGCCCAACGTTCAACAAGCAGCCTGCCGCCAACAAACTCAGCGCGGTTGTGCCGGGGCCGACTGCCATTGCGCCGAAGCAGACGCAGGTGTTCGAGGCGACCTACACGCTGGCGCAGTCCGATATCGATGCGGCTGCAGGTATCGCTAACGGGATTGTCAACAAGGCCAAAGCCGAAGGCACCTATACGCGGCCACAAGCTCCAGAAAGCAATGCCGGGCGCGGTTTTGCCTACACCAATCCGGGGCAAGGCAAGATCACCGTCGTCGATTCGGCGGAGGCGACGGCAGTTCTCGAATTGCCGGCGGCCCAAGCCTCTTCCGTAACGATCACCAAACAGGCCGGCCTGCGGCAGATACGCCGCGGCGAGAAGGCGCCGTTCACAATCAAGGTCACCAACAAGAACACCAGCAACGTCGCAGGCTTGACGGTTCTTGACCGCCTCCCCGCAGGCTTCCGCTATGTCGACGGATCGGCGACGCTCAATGGCAAAGCCGTCGAACCGCGCATTGACGGTTCCAACCTTCGTTTTGACAATCTGACGCTTGGTCCGAAGGGCGATGCGGTCATTCGCCTGCAAATGCTGGCGCTGAGTACGGCCGGGCCGGGCAAGCACGTCAACAAGGCGCAAGCGCTCGGTTCAAGTGGCAAAAGGCTTGCCCCGGAGGCCAGCGCCGCCGTCGAGATCATGGTCGAACCGGTCTTCGATTGCGGCGATCTCACGGCCGCGTGTTCGACGACCTTAACAGCGATGGCTACCCGAACGACGGCGAGCCGGGCCTGCCCGGCGTGCGTATTGCAACCGTGCGCGGCTTGCTGGTGACTACCGACGAATTTGGGCGCTTCCACGTTGCCTGCGCTGATCTTACGGATGCGCGTATCGGCTCCAACTTCATCATGAAGCTTGATACGCGCACCCTGCCTGCCGGCTACCACCTGACCACCGAGAACCCGCGGGTGATCCGTCTCACCGCCGGCAAGATGTCGAAGCTCAACTTCGGCGCGGTGCAAGGCCGCGTCGTGCGGCTCGATCTCAAGGACGAAGCCTTCGAACCTGCTCTCACGACGCTGAAGCCGCGATGGGACAAGGGTCTGGATGCGCTAATCGAGATGCTGAAGCAGCAGGAGGCAACGTTGCGGATCAGCTACCCGACGCGTTCCGGGGACCTTGCCACCAAGCGCATGGAGGCGATCGAGGACGCCATCGCCAAGCGATGGAAAGCCGCCGGAGGCGGGTACGCGCTCAATATCGAAGCGCGGGTGGAGGCGGGTCAATGAGCCAAGACCGCTTTCAAGTGTCCACCCGGCCTCAAAATAATGCAGTTGCATCGCGTAAAGCGCGGTCGCTCATGGCGGGTTGTACCGTTCTCCTGGTGCATCTCACGGCGTTTCGAGCCGAGGCCCAGGAAGAAGCGCCGCCAGCACAGGCAAGCACCTGCATAAAGACCGATTGCGCTGCCGGGACCGTGCAAAACGTGCGAGCAGCCAAAGGCTCCCGCGTCACATTACCTGAGACCCGATCCCCATCGGATAATCCTGGGGAAATTCCTTTTGCGATCAGCGTCGAGGGTGAGACCGTCGTCAAAAGTAATGAACAGCAGCCCGGGATCGTGGCCAAGGAGACCAACGCACAAACGCACGCCGCAATTGGGGGTGGATCTGACAAAGCCACGCCAAAACATGGGCTCAGTGCGGTCGATATCCAGGTCAAGTTCGATGGGCTGGACGCGCGTCCGGTCCTGAATGTTTCGACGACGCCGGTGCGCACACCGTATCGGACGGGCGAGACGATCCACTTCCTCGCGACCAGCAACTACCCCGCTTTCATCCAGCGTTCCGAAATTCGCGTGTTCGAGGATGAGAAGCAACTCACGGACAAGCCGCTCGCAGTTATTCCGGTTTCGGTCAACGGCGAGGCCGGCTGGACCATGCCGCCAACCGAGAATGACGACCAGCGCTTCAAATACGTGCTGCGAGTCTATGATGCCGACAACCGCTATGACGAGACGTTGCCGCGCCCGCTCCGCCGCATGGATCGCGACCTGCCACGAGAAGAGGAGAATGCGGTCGCGCCGGGCATGACCGAGGACAATACTGGATTACGGAACATCCCGGTTCGTGGCGGCGCAGTCACCGTCTATGGCCGCAACGTTCCCGACGGTTACGGTGTGCAGGCGCTCGACGATAGGATCCCCGTCGATCGCGAACGTTCCTTCGTCATGCAGCGCATTTTGCCGCCCGGCGATCATGATGTGCACGTGACTGTCGTCGGCTCGAAGGGCAGCGCCCTCGACTTTCGGCGCCAGATCAACATCCCCAATAATGACTGGTTCTATGTCGCGCTGGCCGACCTCACCGTCGGCAAGAATAGCGGCAGCGATCATATTGAGAGCGTGCGGCCGGGCGAATATGACGACATTTATACGAAGGGTCGCCTCGCCTTTTACGTGAAAGGCAAGATCAAGGGCAAATACCTTCTTACCGCCTCGGCCGACACCGGAGAAGACAGTCTCGATCATATGTTCCGTGGGCTCGATGCCAAGGATCCGCGGCAATTGCTGCGGCGGCTGGATCCGAACGACTATTACCCGATCTATGGTGACGATTCGACGGCGATCGATGACGCTCCGACCAAGGGCAAATTTTACGTGCGGCTCGAGCGCGGCGATAGCCAGGTCCTGTGGGGGAGCTATAAGGCGATCATCCAGGGCACGGAGTTCATGCGCTCGGACCGAGCGCTCTACGGCGCGAGCGCTGCCTATCGCTCGGAGAAGACGACACCGTTCGGAGAGCGCAACAGCGAGGTGACGCTCTATGCGGCGCAACCGGATACGCTGCCGCAACGCGACGAATTCCTCGGCACCGGCGGATCCGCCTATTTCATGCGCAGGCAGGACATAACGATCGGCTCCGAAACCGTGACGGTGGAAGTCCGCGATTCGACAACAGGACAGATCATCGAGCGGCGCACCTTGCGCTATGGCGAAGACTATTCGTTCGATTACCTGCAGGGCATGCTGATCCTGAAGCGGCCGCTTTCCTCTTCGACCGGCACGACGGGCCCGGTGCGCGAAGGCGCGCTTGGCGGGAACAAGCTCTATCTAGTATCGCAATACGAATACACGCCCATCGCCGGCGACCTTGACGGCTACGCCTATGGCGGACGGGCGCAGCAATGGTTCGACGACAAGGTTCGGGTCGGCATCACCGGCATGAACGAAAATACGGGCCTCGCCAACCAGAAGGCCTATGGCGCCGACATCAAGGTCCGCCATTCCGATACGACCTTCATCGAAGGCGAAATATCGCGGTCCGATGGACCGGGCTTCGGCACGTCCCGCTCCACCGATGGCGGGCTGACCCTGAGCGACGTGCAGACCACGGGCACGCGCGGCCGCCTGGCCACGGCGTGGCGCACACGGGCGCAGCTCGACCTGGAAGACATCAGCAAGAGCGGCATGAAGGGCACGCTCGGCGGGTACTACCAGGAAAAGGACGCGGGCTTCTCCACCCTTTCGGAACAGGTTGCGGCGGATCAGCGGATCTGGGGACTAGCGGCAGATATCGATATCACGAAAGATACGAGCCTCGATCTTACCTATGACGATTTCAAGGAAGGTGAAGCGACTAATGATTTCTACGATCAGGCGGTCGGCGGCAGGTCCAAGCGTAAGGGCGCTGCCGCAATCAGCAAGCAACTGAACGAATACTGGAAAGCCTCGTTCGGCGTCACCTATCTCGAACTCAGTAATCCGCTCGCAACAGCTTCGAACAAGTCCGGCTATGACGGGTCGCGGCTCGATGCAGGCGCTCGTCTCGAATATGCACCCGATGCCGAACATACCTATTACGGCTTCGGACAAGGAACTTTGTCGCGATCCGGCGACATCGAGCGCGGCGACCGTCTTGGCGTCGGCGCCGAATATCAGCTCACCGAAAAGATCGGGCTAAACGGCGAAGTATCCTATGGCGCGACCGGGCTCGGAGCCCTCGCCGCCGTCACCTATGAGCCGACAGCGGAGGATAGTTACTATCTCGGCTACCGCCTCGACCCCGATCGCGCTTTCGACCTTGACCGAACCTACGATCTCGACGGGACTGATTACGGCGCGATCGTCATCGGCGCGCGCCGCAAGCTTGACGACTATTGGTCGACCTATGCTGAGAACAATTACGACCTGTTCGGGAGGCGCAATTCGCTCGCTCAAACCTACGGTGTCGTCTACACGCCCGATACCAGATGGACGGTCGATGGCGGGCTGGAGATCGGCACAGTCGAAGACGATACGATCGATCCCTCCACAAATCTCGAACGTTCCGATTTCGACCGCAAGGCGATCTCCCTGTCGGTCGGCTACAAGGACGAGGATCGCATTGCCGCACGCATTCGCGGTGAGACGCGTTTTGAAGATTCCGATGACGATACCCGCGATCTCAACACCTACCTCTTCGCCACGGGCTTCAGTTGGAAGACGAACGATAGCTGGCGGCTGCTTGCCAATATCGATTCAGTACTCTCGGACTCGAACGGTGATGGTTCGTTCAGGGATGGGGACTATGTCGAAGCCTCTCTCGGCTATGCTTACCGTCCGATCACAAATGACCGGCTGAACGCCCTCTTCAAATATACGTGGCTTTATGATCTTCCGGGCGAGGATCAGGTCAGCGCGGTGACCGGCGACGAATACGGGCCAGCACAGCGCAGCAACATTCTTTCCGCCGATTTTACCTACGATCTCGTTCCCTGGCTGTCCGTCGGCGCGAAATACGGCTTCCGCTACGGTCAAGTGCGCGAGCGGCTTCAGGACGATCTCGACGCATTCTCTGATTGGCAGACTTCCTCAGCGCATCTCGGCATTGTTCGAACCGATTTTCACATCGTCAAGAAATGGGACGCCTTGCTGGAAGGGCGCGTCATGTACATGGCCGAGGCGGATACGACAGATCTTGGCGTGCTCACCGCCGTTTATCGCCACGTCGGCGACAACTTCAAGGTCGGCGTCGGCTATAATTTCGGCAATTTCTCCGACGATCTGCGCGACCTGACGCTCAACGACCGCGGTGTGTTCTTCAACGTCGTCGGCAAGTACTGACGCATCGGCGTTTTTCATCGCGCAGGTGCCGGCAACGGGCCAGATGCGCTATTTGGATATCGGCGCACTCCTTCTACACGACATATTAATACTTGTGGAACACAACTGGAACAGATAGTGTTTGTTCTGGTTTTGTTTTTCCGATTCCGTTTCGAAGGATCGCCGATGCTCACGCGTAAACAACACGAACTTCTGCTCTTTATCCATGAGCGCCTGAAGGAAACCGGCATCCCTCCATCCTTCGACGAGATGAAGGATGCATTGGACCTTGCGTCTAAATCAGGGATACATCGGCTGATAACAGCGCTCGAGGAACGAGGTTTCATTCGACGGCTTGCTAACCGTGCGCGGGCGCTGGAAGTCCTGCGCCTGCCGGATTCAATTGCGCCTGGTCTCAATGCGCAAAAGAAATTTTCGCCAAGCGTGATCGAGGGCAGCCTCGGCCGCAATGTCGCCCCCCGCCCGCAGCCACGCGCTTCGGATGACGACGGTGCGCCGACGATCGTCAACATACCCGTCATGGGCCGGATCGCGGCCGGTGTACCAATCTCCGCCATCCAGAATCAGACGCACATGATTGGCCTGCCGCCGGACATGATCGGCAGCGGGGAGCATTATGCGCTGGAGGTCAAGGGCGATTCCATGATCGAGGCGGGCATCTTCGACGGCGACACGGTCGTCATCCGGCGCGGCGACACGGCCAATCCCGGCGAAATTGTGGTTGCGCTTGTCGATGACGAAGAGGCAACCTTGAAGCGCTTTCGGCGCAAAGGGGCATCGATTGCTCTCGAAGCCGCCAATCCGGCCTATGAGACGCGCATATTCGGGCCGGATCGGGTGCGCGTGCAGGGCAAACTGGTCGGTTTGATCCGCCGTTACTGACGTATCGGGTTTTCCTGATCGTCTGGCGGTGGCTTGGTCTTTGCGGCACGCCGCTGCGGTTTTTGCTCCGCAAGATTACGGGCAGTGCGGGAGTAGACCCGATAGGCGTTCCATGGGCGCTGCGGGGAGCCTACTGCGTAGGTAGTTTGCGCAGACTGGAGGCGTGCCTGCAGTTGTTCTACAGCAAATGCAGCCGCATCAAGGCCGGACGGTGGATCGACCTTGTTGTCGCCGAACCTGATTTCTGCGGAACCGCGTAGCGCCAGGTCCTGCGCCGTAATTACAAGAACGTCCCCCGGCTCGCAGGTTGCTGTGGGACCGGTGAAGGCAAGGACGACGATATCGCCCTCGGCACAAGCAGTTGATTTTTTGGTCGGATCGTCCGTGTAGGCGACGATCAGGCCGCCGGCTTCCCTCGCCAGGCACACGCCGTCGGCGCACTCAAATTGTCCATCGGCCGGCGATGCGCCATTCTTTGCCGGCGTGAGCACTTGAATTGCGCCGTACCCCTGCTGCCAGTTATCGAGGGTGAACCGGCTTGCCGTGGCACGGTTCACCGTCAGCGTGTCATCGGGGGCGCTCAAGGCAACGAGTTTGCCTTCTTCGGCAATCACTATATCTGGCGGACGTGCAGAGCGGAGGGGCACTATGGCCAATGCCATTACTGCAAATCCAACGAGCCGCAGCCGCGTTCTCAGCAACATGAGGAGGACCAGTCCCACGGTCATAAAAAACAGGCTCGTTTGCGCCATTGATCCGAAATTGCCGCTCGGCGAATGCGCGCCAACCATCTTCGCGATCGCAATGACCCATTCGATGCCGCGTTCCATAACAGCAAACGGCAGCCAATCAAGATCAAATGGCATCGCAAGAACAGCAAGCACCGCAAACGGCATCACAAAGATCGAGACAACGGGCAGCGCCAGCGCGTTGCCCACAAGCCCAAGCGGCGCTGTGTTGTTGAAATGGTAGGCGGCGAAGATCGAGCTCGCCGTCCCGGCAACCAACGAAGTCATGGCGATAGCGCCGACATGGCTTGCCGCCATCATCGGCAAACGCAGAAGCAATCCCTCGCCTTTCGTTCGGTTTGACCTGTTCTTTCGGCGCGATCTCCAGCCGTAATATGCAATGAGCGCGCCTGTCGCCGAATATGACATCTGGAAACTCGGTCCGAGAATTTCATGCGGAAGTAGCGCTATCGTGATTAAAGCGCCGATGGCGAGATTGCGCATGGAGATTGCCGCGCGATCGGCCATCATGGCAATGAGCATCACCGCCAGCATCACGAAACTCCGCTGCGCAGCTACATCGGCGCCCGAAAGCAGGAGATAGAAACCGGAACCGGCAAGGGCGACGAATGCCGCCAGTTTTTTCATTGGATAGCGGGCTGCAAAGCCGGGAAAGAGGGCCATGCTGGCGCGAAGCGAGCCGACGATGATGCCGGCCACCAGCGCCATGTGAAATCCGGAAATCGAAAGAATATGCGATAGCCCGCTCAGTCGCATTGCGTCATTCGTCGCCTCGCCGATGCCGTCGCGCTGGCCGGTAATCAGCGAAGCTGCAATATCGCCGGGTTCCCCCTTGATGCGGGAAAGCACGCGCTGGGTAAGTTGTTGGCGTATATTGGCCACTGCCTGCCAGGCTCGAGACGCAAGCGCCCCATCGGCCGGCACTCCAGCGAGTCGAGGTTTCCCAAGGAAAAAACCATTTGCGCCTATGCCCTTATAGTAATTATTGAATGCAAAATCGTAGTTGCCGGGCCGTACCGGACCTCGCTGCGGTCGCAGGTGGACGAGGCCCTGCAGTCCTGCGCCGATTTTCGTTCCTGCCGGCACGGATCGCGCCGACACGATAACCCGTTGCGGCGAATAGCGGAGCGTCGGCCGCTCGGTTGCGATAATGTCGAGGGTGACGCGCCACCCGCCTCTTGCATCTCTGGCCATGGCCACAACGCGTCCGGTCAAACGGGTGGTAATGTCCGACCCCAGCATCCTCGTATCCGCACGCATGGTTTCGAGCTTGCCGGCGACCATTCCCGCGACAACGGCAACCGCAAAGGCGAGCGCCAGTCTGGTCCTCGGACGGGAATGTGCGAGCTGCATCAGCCCGACAAGCAGGGTCAGGCCGAACAAAATGGCGCTCAGCCTTGGCTCGGCCGATGCGCCGAAATAGATGATGGCGCCGATGCCGCAACACACCGGGAGAAACAGAAACAGGGTGCCGCACTCGATTTCCTGGCTAAAAAGCGTCGGCGCTTTGATGAAGGCGCGCCTCGTCGCCGCCATGGCAATCGCCATGGGTCGCCTACCCGCATGGAGTTCAGTCCCTTGCCCCAGAACTGCCGTTTCTGTGCCTGGATAGGTCGCAACGGCGTTACCAGTGTCGTGAGCACTGAAAAAGAATAGCCGCTCATCGATTTTTGATCTGGTCTGCGGCTCCTCCATTTGCCCCCAAGCACCAATACGCTTGCACCTCAGCGGTGCTATGCTACATGAACGCCAGATCAATTCGATTGGACGTTCGGCTAATAGCGCGACGCGTCCCTGGAGCTCCCATGTCGTCCCCTGTCGTTACACGTTTTGCCCCATCCCCTACCGGCTATCTCCACATTGGCGGTGCCCGCACGGCACTGTTCAACTGGCTCTATGCAAAGCATACGGGCGGCAAGATGCTGCTGCGGATCGAGGATACGGATCGCGAACGCTCGTCGGAGGCGGCGGTAACCGCCATCCTCGACGGTTTGACGTGGCTCGGCCTCGATTGGGATGGCGAGGCAGTGTCCCAATACGCCCGCGCCGGTCGCCACCGCGAGGTCGCCGAGGAACTCGTTGCCAAGGGCAAAGCCTATTATTGCTACGCATCGCCGGCCGAGCTTGAAGAAATGCGCGAGAAAGCCCGCGCCGAAAGCCGGCCGCCGCGTTATGACGGACGCTGGCGCGACCGCGATCCCAAGGAAGCACCTGAGGGCATCAAGCCGGTCATTCGGGTCAAGGCGCCGCAGGAAGGCGAGACTGTCGTGCACGATCAGGTGCAGGGCGACGTGCGTTTCCCCAACAAGGACCTCGACGATTTCATCATCTTGCGCTCAGATGGTACGCCTACCTATATGCATGCCGTGGTGGTCGACGATCACGACATGGGCGTTACGCATATCATTCGCGGTGACGACCACCTGACCAACGCAGCGCGTCAGACCGTTATTTATAACGCCATGGGTTGGGATGTACCGGTTATGGGCCATATTCCACTCATTCACGGCGCGGATGGCGCCAAGCTTTCGAAACGCCACGGTGCGCTCGGGGTTGAGGCGTATCGCGCAATGGGCTACCTGCCCGCCGCACTGCGCAATTATCTCGTCCGCCTGGGTTGGAGCCACGGCGACGACGAGATCATGTCGGACGCACAGATGATCGAGTGGTTCGAGATATCGGACATTAATCGCGGTGCCTCCCGCTTCGATTTCCAGAAGCTCGAGGCAATTAACGGCCATTATATGCGCATCACGGACGATGCCGCGTTGGTCGAAGCCATGATCGCCATCCTGCCCGAGATGGAGGGTGGCGAAGCAATTCTCAACCGGCTCAACGATACGACCAGGCAACAGCTCGTGGCGGCCATGCCAGGCCTCAAGGAGCGTGCAAAGACGCTTGTCGAACTCGCTGACAGCGCGAAATACCTTTTCGATGAACGTCCGCTGACGCTCGACGACAAGGCAGCGGCATTGCTGAATGACGAAGGCTTGAGCGTGCTGGCCGGCGTCTTGCCCGAGCTTGCTGCGGTCGATGACTGGACGGCGTCCGCGCTCGATGCCGCAGTGCGTGTCTATGCCGAAAAAACCGAGCTCAAACTCGGCAAAGTGGCCCAGCCGCTGCGTGCCGCATTGACAGGAAGAGCAACGTCTCCAGGTGTTTTTGACGTGCTTGAGGTGCTCGGAAGGGACGAATCCCTCGGCCGGATCAAGGACCAGGTCAAAGGATGAGAAGTGCGTCCTTCAGGCGCATTTTTGCATTGCAACATCGCGCCGTTTGAGTACGGTGTCGTGCCTGAGGAATTCACGATCTACGGCCTCGCTTGAGGCAAGTGCTTTTGCGCTGGATCAGCGCAAGCTGAAGCAAGAAAGGAACGGCAATGTCTGAAAACAACGTCAACATCGATCTAAATGGTCACCAGTTCTCAATGCCCGTGCGCAAGGGGACCATTGGACCGGATGTCGTGGACATTGGGACACTCTACAAGAACACGGGCGCGTTTACCTATGATCCCGGTTTCACGTCCACGGCGTCCTGCGAGTCGCAGATAACCTATATCGACGGCGATGAAGGCATCCTGCTGCACCGCGGCTATCCTATCGAGCAACTGGCCGAGCATGGCGATTTTCTCGAAGCCTGCTATCTGCTTCTTTACGGGGAACTGCCGACGAAAAGCCAGAAGGCCGATTTCGACTATCGCGTAACCCATCACACGATGGTGCACGAGCAGATGTCGCGTTTCTTCAGTGGTTTCCGCCGCGATGCGCATCCCATGGCGGTCATGGTCGGCTGCGTCGGCGCGCTATCCGCGTTCTACCACGACTCGACCGATATTTCCGATCCGCATCAGCGCATGGTCGCCTCGATCCGCATGATCGCCAAGATCCCGACCCTCGCTGCCATGGCCTACAAGTACCACATCGGCCAGCCATTCGTTTATCCGCGCAACAACCTCGATTTCGCGACGAACTTCCTGCACATGTGCTTTGCCGTGCCCTGTGAAGACTATGTGCCAAATCCGGTGCTTGCACGCGCGATGGACCGGATCTTCATTCTTCATGCGGATCATGAGCAAAACGCGTCGACGTCGACCGTACGTCTCGCAGGCTCTTCCGGCGCAAACCCGTTTGCGTGTATCGCAGCAGGCATCGCCTGCCTGTGGGGTCCTGCCCATGGCGGCGCCAACGAAGCCGCACTCAACATGCTCGGCGAAATCGGCTCGGTCGACCGCATTCCGGAGTTTATCGCCCGCGCCAAGGACAAGAACGATCCGTTCCGCCTTATGGGATTTGGCCACCGGGTCTACAAGAACTACGATCCGCGCGCGAAGATCATGCAGCAGACCACCAAGGAAGTGCTTGGCGAACTCGGCATTAAGGACGATCCGCTGCTCGACGTTGCCATGGAGCTCGAGAAAATCGCGCTAACGGATGAATATTTCATCGAAAAGAAGCTTTATCCGAATGTCGACTTCTATTCGGGTATCACATTGAAGGCACTCGGGTTCCCCACCACCATGTTCACCGTGCTCTTCGCTGTGGCACGTACGGTTGGCTGGATCGCCCAGTGGAAAGAAATGATCGAGGACCCGCACCAGAAGATCGGTCGTCCGCGCCAGCTCTACACCGGTGCGACACAGCGCGACTATGTCAGCGTCGAGAATCGCAAGTAATCTGCCTGCAGCCGTAATGAAAAGGGCGCCGTTTGGCGCCCTTTTTGTTCCAACTACATTTTTCAATCGTGTTTTTCAAAAGCTGATAATAGAGGATCGCAGCATGAAGCGCGTATTGGTTGTTGGTTGTGCCGGTGCCGGTAAATCAACAGTGGCGAAGGAACTTGCGGAGATTACCGGACTTCCGCTGATCCACCTCGACCGCCACTATTGGTTGCCCGGATGGGAAGAGCCCAGCAGAGATGCCTGGAGGGTCGTCGTAGAATCTCTGTCGGCTCAGCCGGAATGGATCATGGATGGTACTTACAGCGGCACGCTTCAGCAAAGGCTCGCTCGTGCCGATACGATTATTCACCTGGATTATCCTACTTGGTGTTATCTCTGGCGCGTCATTCTGAGAACGGCCCGTGGCTTAGGAGAAATCCGGGGCAACGAACTTGGGCCTGGATGTCCTGAGCGCTTCGATTGGCAGTTTCTGCGCTATGTCATTAGGTACAGAAGAGATCATCGCGAACGCGATCTCGCACGAATGAGTGGATTTTCAGGTAAAGTTTACCGGTTTACGACGCCGTCAGCCCTTGCATCATTCGTTAAGCTTCAACGTGAACGTCTTTGCAGCGGCAAGCGTTCAGCTTAGCTGCGCTTTGCCATCTCAAGCACTTTTTGCGCAGCGATTTCGCCGGACGGGCGTTCGGTCTGCATCAGGCTCGCAATCTTGTCGAAACTTTCGAGCTGGGCGCTGCGACGATGACCGGGAACCAGCAATTGTTCGAGCTGACGGGCCAGAGATCCAGCCCGAACGAACACGTTAAAGTATTCCGGCACGACCGGTGCATCTGCGATGATGTTCGGCAGGGCTGCGCTCCAGATGGTGATGCGCGGTGCCAGAAAGGTGCGTGCGAGCCAGTCCGGCCGGTAAGAGAGAACGGTCGGGATGCGGGCGAGCGCAAGCTCAAGCGACACGGTGCCGGACGCCGCAAGCGCGGCATCGGCGGCCGCAAAAGCATGCAGACGCTGTGCCTCACCGACGACTATGTCAGGCTGGATTTTCCACCCCGCTGTAAGCTCCCTGACCAGCGGCTCGATCTTCGGCAAAGTGGGCAGCGTTACCTTGATCTGGTTGCCGCGTTTGGCGAGAAGTTCGATGGCTTCTCCAAACGGCTCCGCAAGGCTCGTTACCTCGGACCGGCGCGATCCCGGCAAGACAACGAGATTCTTTTCGGTGCGTTCGCCAAGCTGCGCTTCGCGCGAGCGGTTCTGCCGGGCAGCTTCAAGAAGCGGCGCATGCGAAACGAGCCGATGGCCGACATAGGTCGCAGGCGGACCGTCAAGGTCCCTCAAAGCCTCCACTTCGAAAGGCAGGATTGCAAGCACATGGTCGATATAGGATCGCATCGCCTTGGCCCGCTCCGGTCGCCAGGCCCAGACCGAGGGGCTTATGTAGTTGACGATAGGAATCGAAGGGTCGGCCGCCCTCACCTTACGCGCCACACGATGGGTGAAGTCCGGGCTGTCGATGATCACCAGGCAATCGGGTTTGGCGGCGACAATCGCATTGGCAAGTTGAGATATGCGCCGGACGAGTTGCGGCAGCTTCTTGACGATGGCACTCAAGCCTACAAGGGCGATTTCATGCTGGTCGAACAGGCTGTCGAGACCGAGCGCCGCAAGATGCTCGCCGCCAACGCCTGTCAGCGTCACGTCGCCGGGGAAGCTGCGACGCAGCGCATCGACGAGATCGGCACCGAGCAGATCACCGGATTCTTCGCCTGTGACGATCGCGAGGCGCAGCGGTTTTTCAGCTGGCATCGGTGCGCGTCTCCTGGACAAAGGTCTCGACAAACAGGCCGGCCTCATTGGCGGCCTTTATCGTTTCCTCGTAGCCGAGGATCAACGTACGCCCGCTCTCGATGGCGATGCCCTTGAGGCCGGCCTTTGCAGCATTCTCAATGGTGCTGATGCCGATCGCCGGAAGATCCGCCCGCACCTCCTGCTGCGGCTTGGCGCATTTGACCAGCACGCCTCCCGTGCTGTGTATGCGTTTCGCCAGACGCAGCTCGGCGACGCGCTGCAGCATCGCGTCGGTGCCTTCGACCCCCTCAAGCGCAACCACGCGGCCACCCACCGCAACGGCCCCCTGGCCGATATCAAGCGCACCGATGGCGGCGGCAGCTCGCCGAGCGGCCTGCATATTGGCGATGCTGTCCTGATCCGGCTGTTTGCGCGTGAGCGTCGATGGCTCAGGCGTTAGAATATCAGGAACGATCTCATGGGCGCCCACAACCCGAAATCCATAGGATTCGATGGTTGCGATAACGGCGCGCAGTAGCCCATCGTCGCCAAGCCGGAACGCGCGCAGGAAACGGTAAAGGGCCACAAGGTTGCCGTTGCCCGGGCGCAGGGCATGGCGAAATTCCGGGCGGTGACGAACGCCGCCCGCCAGCACCACGTTCGCGATGCCTTCGGCCTTCAGGATTTTGACGAGACCGCCGAGTTCGACGATGGAAATCTCGGCGTGTTTTCCCTGATAGATCGAAGGCTCCGCCTCGCCCTTGATGGCGATCATCAACGGATCGGCGCCTTGTTTTCGTAGGCTCTCCGCCACGGCCAGAGGCAGTTGGCCATTGCCAGCGACGATGGCTGTCCTGCCTGAAATCGCGGGCGGAACTTTAGCTGTTGTCGTCACTGTCACTGATCTCGATAGCGGAATCGAGCGGCGGCGTGCAGTAAGCGCGCTTGGTATCAGTGGTGATGAAGTCGATCAGGTCCGCGACAGCCGGCGAATCCGGATAGGCAGCGCGAACGTCGTCTGCCCTCGCCCTGATAGACTTCGTGCGATCGAATAGCATGCGCACAGCGTGACGGAGCTTGTGAATCTCCGGACGGGCCATGCCAGACCGCTTCATGCCAATAATATTCAGTCCGCCAAGATAGGCATGGTTGCCGATTGCCATTCCATAGGGCACGAGATCGCTCGCCAGCGCCGCAAGCCCGCCAATGAAGGCATGGTGGCCAACGCGCACAAACTGATGAATGCCGGCGCCGCCGCCGATAATCACATTATTGCCGATGGTGACATGGCCGCCGATCATGACATTGTTGGAAAAAGTCACGTCGTCGCCGATGATGCAATCATGCGCCACATGCGCATAGGCCAGGAACATGCAGTTATCGCCGACCGTGGTTATGCCGCGGCTCCCGTCCGTGCCGCGGTGCATGGTGACGCCTTCGCGGATGACGCAGTTCTTGCCGATGACGAGGGTCGTGCGACCACCCTTATGCTTGGTGTTCTGCGGCTCGCCGCCGAGTACGGCGTTCGGATAGACCTTCGCGCCATTCCCCAGCGTCGTCGGGCCCATGATGACCACATGGCTCAGGAGTTCGACATCATCGCCGATAACGGCATCGGGACCCACATGGCAGAACGGGCCGATCGAAACCCTCTCACCAATGACTGCGCCCGGCTCGATGATCGAGGTCGGGTGAATAATGGACAAGGACATCAGGCGCCGGTCTCATCTTCATCAGGGAAACTGACCATGGCGGCGACTTCGGCTTCCGCCACCTTGAAACCGTCAACCTCGGCGATGCATCCATATTTATGGATGTTGCCCCGCTGCTTGAGCTTGGTGACGCGCAGTTTCAACTGGTCGCCCGGAACGACCGGCTTTCTGAACTTGGCATTGTCGATGGTCATGAAGAAGACCTTGCCCGGCTTGCCGCTGCCATTATGGAATAGCACGATTGCGCCGGCTGTCTGTGCCATGGCTTCGATGATCAAAACACCAGGCATGATCGGCAGTTCAGGAAAGTGTCCGGCAAAATGTGGTTCGTTGATCGACACATTCTTGATACCCGTGGCCGAAACGTCGCGATCGATATCGACGATGCGATCGATCAACAGAAATGGATAACGATGCGGCAGGTTCGCAAGAACCTTCTGGATGTCGGCAACGCCGAGACTGTCCACCTTCACATTGTCACTCATCTGAACCACTCTCCTTCTTGGTCCTCGTCATCGCACGAACGCTGGCGATTTCACGAAACCACTGCTTGAATGGCTGGGCGGGCGCGCCGGCCCATCTCTCGCCATCCGGAATATCATTCATCACGCCGCTCGCCGCCGCAATCTCGACGCGCGATCCAATGTTGACGTGATCAGCAATGCCGACGCTTCCTCCAAGCCTCGTCATATCACCGAGTTCAACGCTGCCGGAAATGCCACATTGTGCGGCTATAACACAATGACGGCCGATGCGTACATTGTGGGCAATCTGCACCAGATTGTCGATTTTAGTGCCTTCGCCGATGACCGTATCCGCTAGTGCCCCCCGGTCTACCGTGGTATTCGCGCCAATCTCTACATTGTCCTGGATAATGACGCGGCCAAGCTGCGGCATCTTTTCAAGTCCTGCCCTGCCGGCGACATAACCGAAGCCATCCTGTCCGATACGCACGCCAGGATGCAGCAGCACGCGATTGCCAAGAAACGCATACTGGATGGACGAATTTGGTGCCACGTAGCAATCGCGGCCGATCTTGCAGCCATTGCCGATAACCACGTTTGCCGCAATCACCGTGCCCGACCCGATCGATACATTACTGCCGATAATCGCGCCGGGCTCGATCGTTACATTGTCTTCGATTTCAGCGGACGGATCGACGATTGCGTGCTCGGAGATACCTGTCTGGCCACTCCACAAATGCGCTGTGACGGCATTCGGGTAGAGCGCACGGCCAATCGCAGCAAAATCCTGTTGGGGATGCCGCGTCACAATGACAGCGACGTTCTTCGGGACACTGCCCTTGATCTCATCGGTGCAGAGGATGCCCGCCGCCTTCAATCCCGCGAGATTGTGCGCATGTTTCTTGCTTTCGACGAAAACAAGCGCATCAGGCCCAGATTCCGTGATGGAAGCCAAACGCTTCACAAGGCGATTGGCTAATGAGCCATCCACAAGTACGCCATTGGTCAGACCAGCGATCTGACCAATAGTCACATTCTTGAGTGGCTCATAAAAGATCGGATCGGCCATCGACTAACTTTCTCCCCCGGGGAAGTTTGTCCCCCGGGAGGTCAGCAATCTATCAGAATTTGCTCGACATGCCGAAGTTGAAGTTCTGCTCCTGATCGCCGTCAACCTTCTTGACCGGGACCGCATAGTCGAAGCGCAGCGGGCCGAAGGGCGAGGCCCACATGATGCTGGCGCCAAGCGATGCGCGCCATTCGGAACCAGTGGTACCCTGCGCTTCCGGAAGGTCGTTACCATAGAGCGTTGCCGCATCCGCGAAGACCGCGCCACGGATGCCGAGGCTTTCCGGTATCACGGGCATCGGGAACTGCGCTTCCGCCGAAGCATTGAAGTAAGTCGTGCCGCCGAGGAAGCTGCCCTTCGAATCGGTAACGGTGGTATCGCGAGGACCGATACCGGCATATTTGAAGCCGCGGATCATTTCCGAATTGTTCTTGAACAAGTCGAACACGCGCAGATCTTCGTCGCCGAAGCCGGCAATATAGCCAGCACCGACACCGAGGAGGCCGACAATGTCCATTTCATCCGACAAGGTCTTGTAGTACTGGCCTTTGAAGGTCGACTTCAGGAAGTTGGCGTCGCCGCCGAGACCAGCATATTCCTGATTGAACTTCGCATAGATACCGTCATGCGGGTTCTTGGTGTCGTCGATGGTGTTGTAGGTCAACGACCAGCTTACGGAGGACTTGATCCACGGGCTCTCTTCAGCCGCATCGATGAACGCCTGCGAAATTTCTGTCGGATCCGGGATGTTCGTACCCGGGATCATCGCCTCGTCGTCGATCGTGTATTCTTCACGCGACAGGTTATAGGCAACGCCTGCAACCAGTGCCTCCGAGATCGGCAGGCCAAAACGGATCGTGCCACCGGTCACATCGGTTTCATACTTGTCGCTAACGCCGGACTGACGCTTGTAGATGTCGAAACCTGCCGCAATGCGTTGACCGAGGAAGTATGGTTCCGTGAACGACAGCGAGTAGGAACGATTGTTGTCGAGACCGGCACCGGCCGCAATACGGATATACTGGCCGCGGCCAAGGAAGTTGCGCTCGGTGATCGAGCCTTCCACCGTCGGGCCGGGATTTTCGCCACCGGTCGTATAACCACCACCGATCGAGAATTCACCGGTCGATTTCTCGACGACGTCCACAACAAGTATGACCTGATCCGGCTGCGAACCGGGCGCGGTCGAAATGTTGACGGTGGTGAAGAAATCAAGGGCTTCGAGCCGGCGCTTGGCGCGCTGGATGAGAACCTGATTGAAGGCATCGCCTTCACTGACATCGAATTCGCGGCGAATGACGAAGTCACGCGTCTTTTCGTTGCCGCGGATTTCGATGCGCTCGACATAGGCGCGCGGGCCCTGATCGATGGCGTAGGTAACGGAAATCGTATGGTTCTCGAAGTTACGGTCGCCGCGCGGCTCAACCTTGGCGAAGGCATATCCCTGACCGGCAACGCGCTCCGAAACCTTGATGATCGAATCTTCGACATCCTTGGCGCTATAGGTATCGCCTTCGCGCGTCTTCACGAGACCGTTGAGCTGCGAGGTATCGACACCTTCAACCGAGCTTTCGATCTGGATCGGGCCGAATGTGTACTTCTCACCCTCTTCAACCGTGATGGTGATGGTATAATCGTTTGTCGCCGGATCAAGATCGGCAGTTGAGGACACAACGCGGAAATCCGCATAGCCGCGGTTGTAGTAGAAGCGGCGCAGCGCTTCTTCGTCGGCGCGCAGGCGGTCTTCACTATAGACGTCGTTGCGGGTCAGCCAGGACAGCGGATTGGAACGCTTGGTCGAGATCACGTCGCTGAGGCGACGGTCGCCGAATGCCTGGTTGCCGACAAAATTGATTGCAGTGATCTTGGTGCGATCGCCTTCGTTGATCTCGAAAACGACGTTAACGCGGCCTTCGCCGAGATCCATCGTGCGGGCATTGACGGTCGCGTCGCTGCGGCCGACATTGCGATAGGCAGCGCGGACGGCTTCCACATCAGCATCAAGCGTTGCCTGATCGAACGAAGCGCGCGGCTTCAACTGAACGGCATTCTGCAGCTGCGGGTCCTTGATCTTCTTGTTGCCCTGGAAGATCACCTGGTTGACAACCTGATGCTCGGACACCTGAACGATAAGCGCGCCGCCTGCCTGGCTGATGCGCACATCGCTGAACAGGCCGGTCGCAAACAGACGCTTGGTGGCCTCATCGATATCGGCATTGGTGAAAGGCTTGCCTGGGGTAATGCCGAGATTGTCGCGCACCGTCTGGGCGTCGACACGAGCATTACCACGCACTTCAATGCGGCTAACTGTTGCTGCCTGCGCGACTGTTACGCCTGCAACCGTGGTCACGATTGCACCAGAACTTACCAGCGCCGCTGATATGGCGAGCGCCGACGCTGCACCAACAAATCTTGAACTTGCCGCCATAGGCCTTATGAACCTTCGTTTTCTCGTTGTCCCCGGGCGAGATCCCGGACTAAGCACTTACTCGCACACCGTCATAACCGGTTTTTACATACACGCAAGGCTTACGGTTAAAATCTGTTTACTTCACGCGAAAGCGTGGCATCCCTGCCACGCCAATAAGGGCTTATAGTAAACAGATCATGTCCATTTGCCAGCCCAAGCCTCTAATTTTCATCAATGTTTAATCTTTGTCACCGGCAGGCGAAGAGATCGTTGAAGATGACGAATCCCATGAAACCAAGCACCAGAAAGAAGCCAAAGCGGAAGAACAGCTCCTGAACTGCCGGTTTCACGGGCCTGCCGATGACTGCCTCGGCGGCGTAAAAGACGAGATGCCCGCCATCTAGCGGCGGCAAGGGGAAAAGATTGAGGAGGCCGATTCCGATCGACAGCATCGCTGTCAGCTGTATAAGCCAGTCCACTCCCTGGCTTGCCGCCTGCCCCGCCATTGTTGCGATCTTCACGGGGCCACCGAGCTGGCATTTATCCTCGCGTCCGGCGAAGAATCGGCCGAAGAACTGCCCGGTGCGGGCCATGATGAAGCCGCTTTCCCGCACAGCCTGCACGACTGATTCGACCGGGCCGTACTCAATGCGCCGGAAGTTGCCGAGCTCCTGATTGTTGACGACGCCGATCACTGCGATTTTGACAGTGTTCCCAAGCGGGTCCTTTTGTTCAGTCAATTCGGGCGTCGCCGTCAGCTTGACGTCCTGTCCGTTGCGTTCGACGACGAAATCCAGCGAATCGCCGCCGCGCGAGGAAACGATGCGCTGAACATCGGCAAAGGTATCCACCTTGGCGCCGTCGACGCTGACAAACCGGTCGCCCGGCTGAAATCCTGCAATGGCTGCCGGACCTCCCGGCCGCACTTCCGCAACCATCGGATCGGCTACCATCTTGCCATAGAGGGCGAAGAAGACGGAGAAGATCGCAATGGTGAGCAGGATATTGAACGCCGGTCCGGCAAAGACGGTCGCAGCACGCTTCCATACGGGCTGTGTGTGGAAGGAAACGGCGCGCTCCTCGGCGCTCATCGCAGCGGCAGGCGCCGCGAGCGAACTCGTTACCCCTTCGTCGCCGGCGAATTTGACATAACCGCCAAGGGGAATGGCGCAGAGTTTCCAGCGCGTTCCCTTGCGGTCGTTGAATCCGACGAGCTCCGGTCCGAAGCCGACAGAGAAAGCTTTGACGCCGATACCGCACCAACGACCGACCAGATAGTGCCCCATTTCATGGACGAAGACGACGACAGTCAAAACTATCAGGAATGGCAGGATGGTGCCGATCAGTACGCTTTGTGTGCCAAAAAGGGTGTGCAGCATGTCCGTCTATGTATCCTCCGGGCTGCAACACATTGGCACGGCCCGTATCGGGCCTCAAAGCTCAGCCGTCTAGAAAAGTATGTCGTATGGCGTTTCCGGCGACACCAGAACTGCCCCGATGACGTATAGTAATGCTGCCGCAGCGACAAGCCCGTCGACCCGGTCCATCACGCCACCGTGACCGGGTATGAGGCGGCTCGAATCCTTGACGCCGAACTTTCGCTTCATCCACGATTCCCCAAGATCGCCTATCTGGGCGACCACGGACAGGAGCAGTGCGATGAGCGGAATTGGCACGCCGCCGGCAGGACCGATGAATGCCGCGCAGGCAACGCCGGCGGCGACACCGGCAGCCGCACCACCGATGGCACCCGCCCAGGTCTTGTTCGGTGAAAACCGCGGGGCAAGTTTGGGGCCGCCGAGCGCCTTCCCATTGAAATAGGCAAATATGTCGGTCGCCCAGACCACCGCGAACAGGAAAAGAATGGCGGCAAAGCCATCGCCCGTATCGCCGCGCAGCAAGGTAAGCGCGATGCAAGGCAGCCCCGCATAGAGGAAACCCGCCGCCGGCCAGTAGCCGGTCTCCCGTCGACCGACAGCGGCGATGATGAAGGCACCGCCGAACAGGATGACCATCATCACGAACGTATCCCGTGCAAAAAGCAGCACGACCACGAGCAGCAGGAGGCAACCCCATGCCAGCCCCCGCGTCAAAGGAGTCGATCGGTTCGCAATGATGAGCTGCCATTCATAGAAGACGCTGATGCCGATTGCCGAGGCCAGGAGACCGAAGGCGAATCCGCCCATCCAGGTCATCGCCACGGCGATGATAATCAGGACAATCGCGCTAATGATGCGTTTTTGCAGGTTGGAAAGGCCGCTTCCGAAGAAGGTCACAGAGCGATGTCCTGGGCTGTCACGCCGCCAAAGCGCCGTTCGCGCATCTGGAATGTCTCAATCGCCTCGGCGAGATTCGACGGGCGGAAATCCGGCCAATAGCAGGGAAGGAAGACGAACTCGGAATAGGCGGCCTGCCAGAGCAGAAAATTCGAAAGGCGCATTTCGCCGCTCGTGCGGATAATCACGTCGGGATCCGGGATGCCGGCCGTATCCAGGCGCGCTGTGATCGCCTCCGGCGTTACCGCATCCGCGGCAAGAACCCCGGCAGAGACGTCGGCTACCAACCGTTGAACCGCACGGGCAATCTCGTTGCGCGAGCCATAATTGAAGGCGATGACGAGCGTGAGACCTGTATTTGCGTCCGTCAGCGTCTCGGCTTCGGTCAGGAGCGCGCGAATGTCTTTCCCCAGCCCTTCGCGTTCACCAATGATACGCACCCGGACGTTCTCACGGTGCAGATCGGCCAGATCGCGCCTGATGAAGAGCTTGAGCAAGCCCATCAGGTCGGAAACCTCGGAACGCGGCCGCGACCAGTTTTCCGACGAGAAGGCAAACAGCGTCATGAACGGGATGCCCATCTTGCCGGCAGCCCGGATGGTTTCACGCAGCGTCTCGACGCCAGCCTTGTGGCCTGCCGTACGGGGCAGGCCCCTCGCCTTTGCCCAACGGCCATTTCCATCCATGATGATGGCAATGTGGCGTGGGATGGACATAGGCATTGACCTCCAGTTAGCGGATCGAGCACATCTCTTGCGAGATATTAGACCTGCATGATTTCCGCTTCTTTGGCTGCAACGACCTTATCCATTTCTGCGATGGTCTCGTCGGTCAGCTTCTGGACCTTTTCCGACAGGACGCGATTGTCGTCCTGGCTGATCGCACCATCTTTTTCGAGCTTCTTTAACTCGTCCATGCCGTCGCGGCGGACATGGCGCGCTGCAACCTTGGAATGCTCGACATACTGATGGGCGATCTTGACCAGTTCCTTGCGGCGCTGCTCATTAAGCTCCGGCAGTGGAATACGAAGGTTGTTGCCGTCGGTGATGGGATTGAGACCGAGTCCTGCATCGCGAATTGCGCGCTCCACCTTGCCGACCATGGATTTGTCCCACACCGACACCGACAACATGCGCGATTCCGGTACCGTAATGTTGGCAACCTGATTCAGCGGCATCATCGAGCCATAGGCATCGACGGTGATCGGTTCGAGAAGACTTGCGGAGGCACGACCGGTGCGCAGACCGTTAAGATCATGCCTCAATGCCTGGACGGCTCCGTCCATGCGGCGTTTCAGGTCATTTAGATCGAGTGCGTCACTCATAGTCACTGCTCCTTATTCTCGGCGAAAGGCCCGGCAGATACGATCAACTAGTCCGATACGACGGTTGCGCGTCCTCTACCCTGCAGGATTTCCGCAAATCCACCCTTCTCGTGGATTGAATAGACGATTATTGGGATATTGTTCTCGCGTGCAAGAGCAACAGCAGTGGTATCCATCACTGCAAGGCCGCGATCAAGCACATCTTTGTGGGTAAGGTGGTCAAACCGAACCGCGTGCGGATCCTTCTTGGGATCGGCGGAGTAAATTCCATCGACCTGGGTGCCCTTGAACAAGGCGTCGGCACCGATTTCCGCTGCACGGAGCGCCGCGGCCGAATCCGTGGTGAAAAAGGGATTGCCCGTGCCGCCGGCAAAAATCACGACTTTCCCCATGTCCATATAGGCCGTGGCCTGACGTTGGGAAAAGGTCTCGCAGAGTTCTGGCATTGCTACAGCCGATAGAACGACGGTATCGATCCCAAGCTTCGCCAGGGACGTGCGCAATGCGAGCGAGTTGATGACGGTTGCCAGCATGCCCATGTGGTCGCCAGTAACGCGGTCGCCTCCCTTTGAGGCAACAGCCACGCCGCGGAAGATATTGCCGCCGCCGATGACGACGCCGACCTGCACGCCGAGTGCGCGCGCTTCGGCAATGTCGCTGGCAATGCGATCGGCCACTGCCACATCAATTCCAAACCCCTGGTCGCCCATCAGAGCTTCCCCGGAGGCCTTCAGCAGAACGCGTTTGTAGACAGCCGTGCCAGCCATGGGACCTCCTTGGAGTTGTTGCAAGTTTTTAGCAGAGTTCGGATACACGAAGGGCATCGCGTTGTCACGCGATGCCCTTTGAATTCAGTTGCGTAAGATTACTTCTTCACAGCTGCGGCGACTTCTGCTGCGAAGTCGCTTTCTTCCTTCTCAATGCCTTCGCCAAGAGCGAAACGGACAAAGGCCGTGATCTTGGCCGGAGCGCCGATCGACTTCTCGGCTTCCTTGAGCGCCGCCTCGACCGTCAGGTCGGGATTGATGACGAAAGCCTGCGAGAGAAGCACGACTTCCTCGTAGAACTTGCGCATACGGCCGTCGACCATCTTCTCGACGATGTTTTCCGGCTTGCCCGACTGGCGGGCCTGATCGGCGAAGATCGCCTTTTCGCGTTCGACGGCGACCGGGTCGACTTCCGATGCGGTCAGGGCGAGCGGGTTGGTGGCGGCAACATGCATGGCGACCTGGCGGCCGAATGCCTGTGCTGCTTCCGCATTGCCGGCCGTCTCGATGGCAACGAGAACGCCGAGCTTACCGAGGCCGTCGGAGACGGCGTTGTGAATATACGTCGCGACGACGCCCTGGCTGACGCTCAGAGCAGCGGAACGGCGGAACGAAAGGTTTTCACCGATCGTGCCGACGGCGTCCTTGATCGAGTCGACGACCGACTTGCCGGTCGAGGGATAGGTCGCGGCGCCAACTGCGGCGGTCGTACCGTCGGTCGTCAGCGCTACGTTTGCGACGTTGCGGACGATATCCTGGAAAGCGTCGTTGCGGGCAACGAAATCGGTCTCCGAGTTGACTTCGACGACAACCGACTTGGCGCCGTTGGAAGCCACGCCAACGAGGCCTTCGGCGGCCGTGCGGCCGGCCTTCTTGTCGGCCTTGGAGATGCCCTTCTTGCGCAGCCAGTCAACGGCAGCTTCCATGTCGCCATTGGTTTCGGCAAGGGCTGCCTTGCAGTCCATCATGCCGGCGCCGGTGAGTTCGCGAAGTTCTTTTACCTGTGATGCAGAAATGCTCATTAGATCGCCTCTTCTCAAAGCGAAGGCACACTGGTGAAACCAGCATGCCAACTTTGCGGCGCGTCATGCGCCAATCGAATCATTTTTAATCACCCGATAAGACGGGTGTATGAAGCCTCAAGCGGAGGCTTCACCTTCCTGTACAGGAACGGCCTCAAGAGCCGGTTCGGCCGGAGCCTCTTCCTGGGCGCCAAGATCGACACCGAGGGAACCCTGCTGACGGGCGATACCGTCGAGCGCTGCCTTGGCGATCAGGTCGCAGTAAAGCGAGATCGCGCGGGATGCGTCGTCATTGCCCGGGATCGGGAAGTCGATCTGGTCCGGATCGCAATTGGAATCGATCACGGCAACGACCGGAATACCAAGACGCTTGGCTTCCTGGATCGCGATGGCTTCCTTGTTGGTATCGATGATGAAGATGAGGTCCGGGGTCGAACCCATGTTCTTGATACCGCCGAGGGCGCGGTTGAGCTTCTCGCGCTCGCGATCGAGGTTCAGGCGCTCCTTCTTGGTGAAGCCCTGGGCGTCGCCGGCGAGAAGTTCGTCGAGCTTGCGCAGACGCTGGATCGAGTTCGAGATCGTCTTCCAGTTGGTCATCATGCCGCCGAGCCAGCGTGCGTTGACGTAATACTGGGCCGAGCGGGTCGCGGCATCGGCAATGATGTCCGAAGCCTGACGCTTGGTGCCGACGAAGAGAACGCGGCCGCCACGGGCTACCGTGTCGGAAACCTTCTTCAGGGCCGTATGCAGCAGCGGAACGGTCTGGGCGAGATCGAGAATGTGAATATTATTGCGGTCACCATAAATGTATGGTGCCATTTTCGGGTTCCAGCGATGTGTCTGGTGGCCGAAGTGAACGCCAGCTTCAAGGAGCTGACGCATGCTGAAATCAGGCAATGCCATCTTTATTTTCCTTTTCCGGTTTAACCTCCACAGGAAAGAGGCGGGAGACCCGCCACCGGAGGCCATATCGGATTTCTCCCGATATCAACCCAAATCCCGTGTGTGGAATGCTGCGGCTGTTAGTCGATAATTGCGGCAAGCGCAAGTGTGTCGGCGATAAAAGCCGCCGCATCAGACGATCTTATGCGGCAAGCAGGACTATTTCTTGCACTTTGGCGTGTCGAAAAGCTGCAGATTGACAAGCTTTCCGGTCATGGAGAAATCGCCGTAATCCATTTTCAGATCACGGGTTACGCCGTTCCGGTACATCTTGAAGTTGATACGGTAGCTCGGCAGGCCTTCAGCCTTTTCACTTTCGTCGAAATAGGCGATCGAGACCGGCCAGGTGTTTTCCTTGGCAAGAGGGCCCATGTGCTTGGTCTCGTCCTCGCCATCTGAAAGCGATGATTTGCCAATCACGACCGTCGTTGCCATGACCTTGTTGGCATCCTCGGAACCGTCGAAGAGCTTCGTCTGGTAGAACACTTCTCCAGCAAGCGCCTTTTCGATCAGTTCCTGCATGTGCCGGGTCGGGAACTGCGACAATTCCAGATCCTGCTTGAGCGCCTCGGGTTTGGTCAGGGAAATTTCCGTCTTGTCCTTCAGGAGGGCAGCGTTGCCGCGCACCTCCTTGGTGAGGCTCTGATCGACGAACGTCTTGTTGACGAAGCGGAACTTGCCGCCGTCGCCGGATTCGTAGGTCGTCGTCTGCTGGTCGGTGACGCGCTGCGGCTGCTCTTCCATGTCGACGCGGGTCACAAAACGAAAGTTCGTGGTATAGCCCTCGCAATCCGAACCGTTGAACTCATAGACCATACGGCCGGTCAGTCCGGTGATGCCGCTGCTATCCTGGGCAGTGTCCAGTTTCAGGTCATAGATGGCGCGATGCGGAACAAGGGTCGCCGTTCCGGCAGCCAAAGCCATGGTTGAGTGGGTCAGACCAAGGGCACCGAGGCTGAAAACGAGAGCGGACAAGACGCGCATAGACAAGATTCTCCATATTAGAACGCGCATATTAAAAAAACTCTTGGCGGAAGCGAGGCAAAAATCGCACCTTGCGTCACATTCATTACGATTCCGCTTGATAAGGATGAAGATATCATGACCAGCACCATCGAATCCCGCCTGAAGGAACTCGGCATAGAATTGCCGGTCGCCGCAGCGCCCGCTGCAAACTACGTGCCCTTCGCACAGACAGGAAAACTGCTGCTGACCTCCGGACAATTGCCGCTATCGGGTGGCAAACTCATCCACACCGGCCTTCTTGGCGCGCAGCTCGCCGTCGCCGACGGCCAGGAAGCCGCAAGGGCTTGCGCCATCAATATTCTCGCGCAGGCCAAAGCCGCGCTGGGTGATCTCGATAAGATCGCGCGCATCGTGAAAATCACCGTGTTCGTGGCTTCGACGCCGAATTTCACCGAACAGCACCTTGTCGCCAACGGCGCCTCGGATCTGCTGGTTGCCGTCCTTGGCGATGCAGGCCGCCATGCCCGCTCGGCGGTGGGGACAGCAGCCCTGCCCCTGAACGCGCCCGTCGAAGTCGAAGCCATCATCGAGGTCCGCTGATCATGACATCGGCTGACTGGCTCAAGGATGTGCCGATCGCCCATCGCGGTTTGCATGATCTCAACAAAACCCGCTGGGAGAATACGCTCTCCGCATTCGAAGCGGCCGCGAGCGCGGGTTACGCCATCGAATGCGACGTGCATCTTTCCGCCGACGGCAAGGCCATCGTCTTTCACGACGGAACGCTGGATCGGCTCATCGGCCGACAAGGCAATATCGACGAAGTGACCGTCGAGGCGGCAAGGGCCCTGCGCGTCGGCGGCACGGACGATCATGTTTCGACGCTCGTCGAAGCGCTGGAGCTGATCGACGGGCGGGTTCCGATCGTCATCGAACTCAAGGGCATTCCTGGCCGAGACGACGGCCTCGTCAAGGCGGTTGCCTCTGACCTTGCCGGCTATGCGGGAAAAGCGGCGATCATGTCGTTCGACCATCATCTGATCCGGCTCTTCGACACGGATGCGCCCGGCATACCGGCCGGCCTGACTGCAGAGGGATTGCGCGACGCCGATCTTGAGGCGCATTTTTCCATGCTCGCTCACGAGTTCGATTTCGTGTCCTACAACGTCCACCATCTCGACAATCGCTTCGTCAAGTTCGTTCGCGGCAAGCTCGGACTTCCGGTGATTTCGTGGACGGCAAGGAGCCTCGCCGACAAGGCGACGAGCGATGCCTATGTCGATCAGATCACCTTCGAGGGTTTCGACCCGCACGCCGCATAGGATGCGCCCTGCCCCTTGCATCGCAGGATGAAATGCCTAGCTTTAGCTTAAGCGGTTGCACGGGTCGGCGCGTCGCCGGCTCGTAAGCTTAGGCTAAGCTAGGAACCAACCCAACGATGCATGATACTCATCGAGGCGATTTTACCTTGCGCGCTTGCGAGGGCGTTGGCGCATTTACGCGCGACGAATGGGCAAAGCTGAGCGGCGCCGATCGCGCCATGCCCGACTACAACCCGTTTCTCTCGCACGGCTTCCTGTCGTCGCTCGAAGATTCGGGGTGCGTCGCGCGCCGGGCTGGGTGGCTGCCCCAATTCCTGCGCCTCGATGACGACAGCGGCAATCTGATCGGCGCGATCCCGTGCTATCTGAAGGGCCACAGTCAGGGTGAATATGTATTCGATCACGGCTGGGCCGATGCTTTTGAACGCGCCGGCGGTCGTTACTATCCCAAGCTGCAGGCGAGCGTCCCCTTCACGCCGGTGACCGGTCCTCGGCTACTGGTAAATCGGGACTGGGACCACGCGGCCGTGCGAACCGCTCTCGCCAATGGCCTGCGCCAATTGGCCAACCAGATGGGTGTTTCGTCGGCTCACTCGACCTTCGTCAACGATGACGATCTCGGCGCCTTCACAGAAGCCGGTTTCCTGCATCGCACCGATCAACAATTCCATTTTTTCAACGAGGGTTATGAAAGCTACGACGCTTTTCTTGAAACCCTCGCCTCTCGCAAACGCAAGGCGTTGAAACGGGAGCGCCGCGAGGCCGTTGCCGACGATATCGCCATCGAGCGTTTGACGGGCGACGATATCACCGATGAGGTTTGGGACGATTTCTTTGCGTTCTATATGGATACTGGCAGCCGCAAATGGGGTCGCCCCTATCTCAACCGCGAATTCTACGCCTTGATCGGCGAGCGCATGCCGCAAGACATCATGCTGGTGATGGCAAAACGGGCGGGCAGATATATTGCCGGCGCTATCAACTTCATCGGGTCCGACCGGCTCTTCGGCCGGCATTGGGGCTGCATCGAGGATCATCGGTTCCTGCATTTCGAAGTCTGCTACCATCAGGCCATCGATTTCGCCATCGAACGTAAGCTGAGTGTCGTCGAGGCCGGCGCGCAGGGCGAGCACAAGCTTGCCCGCGGCTATCTGCCGGTTACCACCCACTCTGTCCATTACCTTGCCAATGAAGGGCTGCGGCGCGCGGTGAGCGATTTCCTTCGCCATGAGCGTAGTGAAGTCGCGCTCCTCAACGAGGCGCTGAGCGAACACGCGCCGTTCAAGAACTCCGATGGCTGACCGGCGTTGCTCGAACCGCTTGACTAGTGCGCCCGCCTTGGCAAACATCGCGGCCGGTTTCCCAGCTGTACAGGTGCGTGATGACAGAGCCCTATGACGACGACAACGTGTTCGCCAAAATCCTGCGGGGTGAAATTCCATCGCATAAATTGTACGAGGATGCGGACACCTACGCATTCATGGATGTCATGCCACAGGGAAAGGGCCATTGTCTGGCCATCACCAAGGCTCCATGCCGCAACCTGCTTGACGTTGAAGCCGAACCGTTGGCTGCGGTGGTTGCGACCACCCAGAAACTGGTTCGGGCGGTGAAAAAGGCCTTCGACGCGGATGGTGTCACGGTTATGCAATTCAATGAGCCGGCCTCCGGCCAGACGGTCTTCCACTTGCACTTCCACGTCATTCCCCGCTTTGAAGGCATTCCCCTGAAACCCCATACGGGGCCGATGGAAGATCAGGGCGTTCTAGCGGCCAATGCGGAGAAGATCCGGCAGGCGATGGCGCAGGGCAGTTGACGCACCGGAACATGGAGCCGGTGCAATTCTAATGAGACTCCGCGGCGAGTTGTGCCTTCACTTCGGACCGATCAAGGCCAAGAACTGCGTGCGCCGCAAGGAGCGCAAGGGTGAACGCCGCGACGCCGCCAAACAGATCGACGATGTTGTGACCGCCATGCACGATGATTGCAGGAACCATCAAAATATTGATGACCGCGATGGCTGGAAATATTTTGCGAAAGTCCATCGTGAAGTAAACGGAAAGACAGGCCATTACAGTATGGAACGATGGAAATGCGATAAGGCCGAGCGTGTCCTTCGGCGAGATATAGGCTGCGCCTTCCCGATATAGCCACAGAAGTTCGAGACCATACGCGTGGTCGGCAATCGCCCCCAAACGGTTAGCGACCTCCGACGGCAACGGATAATATGCGGCGGGTCCCGCACTTGGAATGATGCGCCACACCAGAATCGTCAAAAGTGCCGACAAGGTGCCGGTAAGCAGGAAGAGGTGCAGCGACCGTTTGGATCCAAAAAAGCCGACAAGGAGAATGACGCAAGTGATCTGGATGAGCGAACTGCCGTATATCACGCGCAATATAGTCGGAAGGTAGGGAACCTCCACGACGGCCTGGACGAAATCCGGCCAGTAAAACCCAAGAGCGCGATCCCACTCGATCAGCATCCGGTCGTAACTCTCGCCTACCGGCAGCAGCAGATAATTGAACACCGACCCGACGAGCGAGAAGAGCAGGTAGAAACCCGTTGCCGTGGTCGGAACAGCGATTTTCTCGTCGTGACGGTAGAGCCGATAAAATTGTCCGATCGCGATGGCGGCGAGCCCCATGCTGCCGCCAACGGCATAGCCAAGCCAATCGACGGTGACGCCCTTCGCGCTGGCAAGTGTAATGTTGATCATAAGCAGCACAGCAATAATGCTACCGACGATTTTCTCAGCCGGATAGAGAACCATCGCTCACCCCTGTCTTTTTTAGGATCTTAACCCGCTCCAATTAAGGATCGCTGAATCAACGCTGCGCTTACGCGAGGACAAGTCCGGCAATCAGGATAATCTCGGCAACGATAACGCCGACGATCACACGCCGGCCAAGGCTGAGATAGGCAAAGAAACCTGCTGCCGCCGCGCCGATCCGCAAAAACACCGACGATTCGGCAAGCGAACCGCTGGGATAGAGGATCAGTTGAGCGATAACACCTGCGACAAGGGCGGTTGCCACTGCCCGCACAATGACGAGGGCTTCGGAGTCCTCGCGAACCTTTCCGCCGATAAGTACGCCGATCCACCGCCAGACATCGGTCGGAAGCCAGCCGGCGAGCAGTATGAAGAGGTAGGGCCACCACCAGGCTGAAATGCTGTCCCAGGTCATGACGCCCTGCCCCGGGCTTTTGTCCAGTGGAGGTAGGCCATCGTAGCCGCACCGCCGGCAAGACCCGTGAGAAGCAGGTCATAGGCCGGCGCGATATGGTGGATCAGCGGAAACAGCAGCAGACCCAACACCATGGCGACATGCACCGTGCGGTCACGCGCCGAGCCCCAGAGCGAGGCCAGAAAATACATTGGCGTGAGGAAAAACAACGCGGCGAATACGAGCGGAGGAAAATCGGTCGAAAGGTAGTAAACAAGGCCGACAACAAGCGTATTGGCTGTGGTCAGCGTCATGCCAAGGCCCGCGAAATAGGCCGTACGCATTTTGACGGGTACGTTGCGCAGATGCTCCATTCCCAGCACCCAGGCGGTTACCGCGATGAAGTGGGAGAGAAAAAGAAGCACGATCTTGCGTGTTTTCGCCCCGCGCATTTCGGGAACGAAGGCGGCGACCATGGGAACAAATCTGATCGAGGAGAGCGCGACCGCGACTGCGGCGCCGAGGATCGAGTAGCCCGCGCCGATTGCGCCGATGAGCACAATATTGGCGGGCAGTGCCCAGATCGCCGCAACCATGAACATGGCTTCCCCAACCGTCACTCCGCTCTGGCTGGCAAGGCCGGCAAATCCAACATGCGCGGTCATCAGGATCAGTGCAGGGATGGTGCGTATCATGGCCGCGCCGGAGAGAAACCACTTGAGGTGGCTCCCCGGATCTTCTTCTCGTTCCGGCAGATGGGAGGGCAATGCGGAATCAGCCATGGGTCCAGCGATAAAGGCAAGCAGCACAGCGGGCAAGAAAAAGGCCGCCCGAAGGCGGCCTTTTCATCATTTCTTGCGTGGCACTTTTGGCACCGACGCCTTGCGCAGCACGTGCGGCTCGCTCGTGGCGAGACCGGCACCGGCCTTTTCGAGCGCTGGCTTCTTCGGCGCCGGCTTGCGCTTTGCAACCGGCTTCTTCTCGACCGGAATTTCCTTCTTTGGCTTCACGACGACTTCGTCGGCGACATAGTCGAGGACGAGGCCACGCGAACCATCGGGCTTCTCGGCAACCGAGACGCGAACCGTGCCACCCTTCTTCAGCTTGCCGAACAGTACCTCGTCAGCGAGCGGCTTCTTGATGTGCTCCTGGATGACGCGCGCCAGCGGCCGCGCACCCATACGGTCATCGTAGCCCTTCTCGGCAAGCCAGGCGATTGCGTCCTGCTGCAGATCGAAGGTTACACCGCGATCGGCAAGTTGCGCCTCAAGTTGAATGACGAACTTCTGTACGACCTGATGGATGACCGGAACCGGCAGCGGTCCAAACGGAATGATCGCATCGAGACGGTTGCGGAACTCCGGCGTAAACAGCCGATTGATCGCTTCCATGTCGTCGCCTTCGCGCCGCGAAGACCCGAAACCGATCGCAGCCCGCGCCATATCCGAGGCACCGGCATTGGTGGTCATGATCAAAATCACGTTGCGGAAGTCGATCTGCTTGCCGTTGTGGTCGGTCAGCTTGCCGTGATCCATGACCTGCAACAGGATGTTGAACAGATCCGGATGCGCCTTCTCGATTTCATCCAGCAGCAGCACGCAATGCGGATGCTGATCGACGCCATCGGTCAAAAGGCCGCCTTGGTCGAAGCCGACATAACCGGGAGGTGCGCCGAGCAACCGGGATACGGTGTGGCGTTCCATATATTCCGACATGTCGAACCGCAGGAGCTCGACGCCGAGCGAATGCGCCAACTGCTTGGCGACCTCGGTCTTGCCGACGCCGGTCGGGCCCGAGAACAGGTAGGAGCCAATCGGCTTTTCCGGTTCGCGCAGGCCTGCCCTTGCAAGCTTGATCGACGATGACAGCGCTTCGATGGCCAGATCCTGGCCGTAGACGACACGCTTCAATTCAGCCTCGAGATTGGAGAGGACCGCTTCATCGTCCTTCGATACGGACTTCGGCGGAATGCGGGCCATCGTCGCGATAGTCGCTTCGATCTCCTTCACGCCGATTGACTTCTTGCGCTTCGATTCGGGCAGCAGCATCTGGCTGGCGCCTGTCTCATCGATCACGTCGATCGCCTTGTCCGGCAATTTACGGTCGTTGATATAGCGCGCGGAAAGTTCGACGGCGGACTTGATCGCCTCCACGGTATACTTGACCTTGTGGAAATCCTCGAAATACGGCCGCAGCCCTTTCATGATCTCAATTGCATCGGGGATCGAAGGTTCGTTCACGTCGATCTTCTGGAAGCGACGAACGAGCGCCCTATCCTTTTCGAAGAACTGGCGAAACTCCTTGTAAGTCGTTGATCCTATGCAGCGAATCGCCCCTGAAGAAAGCGCAGGCTTCAACAGGTTAGATGCATCCATTGCACCGCCCGACGTAGCGCCGGCGCCGATGATCGTGTGGATTTCGTCGATAAACAGGATGGCACCCGGATACTCTTCGAGCTCCTTGATGACCTGCTTGAGGCGTTCCTCGAAATCACCGCGATAGCGGGTTCCGGCAAGCAAGGTGCCCATGTCGAGCGAAAAGACCGTCGCATCCTTGAGGACGGTCGGGACCTTACCTTCGACGATGCGCTTGGCAAGACCTTCGGCGATAGCCGTCTTGCCCACGCCCGGATCGCCCACATAGAGCGGGTTGTTCTTTGAGCGGCGGCACAAAATCTGGATCGTACGGCTGATTTCCTGGTCGCGGCCGATCAGCGGATCGATCTTTCCAGCTTTTGCCCGTTCGTTGAGATTGTTGCAGTAGGCCGTCAGGGCGTCCTGCTTCTTCTTGGTGCCCTCATCGGATTCCGAAGCGTGATGTTCTTCGTTGTTGCTTTCGGTCCCAAGGGGCGTGCGCGGCTCGGATGCGCCGGGGCGCTTCGAGATCCCGTGCGAAATATAGTTGACCGCGTCGTAGCGCGTCATCTGCTGTTCCTGCAGGAAAAACGCCGCATGGCTTTCGCGTTCAGCAAAGATCGCAACCAGGACGTTTGCTCCGGTCACTTCCTCGCGGTTCGAAGACTGAACATGGATGACAGCACGCTGGATGACGCGTTGAAAAGCAGCGGTTGGCTTGGAGTCCTCGTCATAACCCGTCACGAGGTTGTCGAGCTCATGATCGACATAATCGGTCACCGTACGCGTCAGTTGAGCGAGGTCGACATTGCAGGCGCGCATGACACTACTCGCGTCCTGATCATCGATGAGCGCAAGGAGCAGATGCTCCAGCGTTGCATATTCATGATGATGCTCGTTCGCGATTGTCAGCGCCTGATGGAGGGCCCGCTCGAGACTAGGTGAGAAAGATGGCATGAAACCTCACTTTTTCTCCATCACGCATTGCAGCGGATGTTGGTTTTGCCGCGCATAGTCCATGACTTGGGTCATCTTGGACTCCGCGACCTCATAGGTAAAGACACCACATTCTCCGACTCCATGATTATGCACATGGAGCATAATGCGTGTGGCATCCTCTCTGTTCTTCTGGAAAAAACGCTCCAGAACATGAATGACGAACTCCATTGGAGTGTAATCGTCATTGAGAAGCAACACGCGATAAAGGCTGGGTTTTTTCAGCTTTGGTTTAGTCCGGGTAATGACAGCCGTGCCACGTCCGGGACCATTGCCGCCACCCTTTTCTTCATCTTGCATAATGGGTGATAACCGCATCATCTCTTCAGACACCCGCATTCCTGATAGCTATTTGTCGCTTCATGCATTCTATGTAGGTCGCACCAAGCAGATTTTAAGCCCTCTCCTGAAGCTTGCAATATCAAGTTGCCGTTGCAAAGGGCCATTTGGCCCAGCGGAACAAAAAAAGTCCGGTTGCGTGGGCAACCGGACTTTTAAACCGTGTCAGCAGCAAGTTCAGGTTTATTTGCCGACCTTGGCGACAGCCAACTCGAAGGGGCGGTAAGCCTCTTTCGCGAGATCGGCATAAAGTTCACCGAACTTCGCAGCCTGCGAGACGAAGCCCTCATAGGCCTTCTTCGAAAACAGGCTCTGCGCAGCGAACGCCTGCTCTGCCGATTTCGTCGAGGCAAGCTTTTCGAGGAGGATCGAGCCGTCATTGAACGAACGCTTCGAATAGTCCGCAGCTTCGGTTGCAATTGCCTGCAGACCCTGGCTGAGCGCGTTTACGCTCTTCATCGTGCTGTTGATGAATTCCTTGCTGGATTCATTCAGTGCTTCAAACGGGGTGGCCATGATGCATCCTTCACATATATTGTTGTTGGGCTTCATTTAGTGTGCAATGCACAAAAAGTCAATTTTTTGCTGCACTGCAGCATTCCGGTAAATTTTTCGATAAAGGCGGAGGAAATCGTCAACACGGCGGTTACCATAAACATTTTGGTAACGCTGATGCGGATAAAGTTCACGAAATCAATCTGATGCGTCAGATCAAAGAGAACCCACCCGCATATCGAACAGGTGTTGATTGTGCTCCATCCGGCCCGCCAAACAAATAAACTAATCAAAAAAGTGGCTCATGCATTCCTGGCTCTCTCGATGATCTCCGGCATCAGCGCTGCCGGCACTTCGGCAGCGTCGGCTGAAACCAAGGCGGCAGCCATCGTTGTCGATGCTAACACCGGCAAGACGCTTTATTCGTCCAACCCTGACGCCCAGCGCTTTCCGGCCTCGCTGACGAAGATGATGACGCTCTACATGCTGTTCGATGCAATGGCGGCAGGCAAGGTCTCCAAATCGACACCCATCCCGGTTTCCGCTTATGCAGCCGGCCAGCCGCCGACGAAGGTTGGCTTTCGCCCCGGGCAGACGATCAGCGCCGAAGCCGCCATCCTGTCGCTGATCACCAAGTCTGCCAACGACTCGGCAACCGCCATCGGCGAGTATCTCGGCGGATCCGAGCAGCGGTTCGCTGTGATGATGACCAACAAGGCGCGCCAGCTCGGCATGCGCAACACGCAGTTCCGCAATGCGAACGGCCTGCCTGATCCGCAGCAGCGCTCTTCCGCCCGCGACCTCGCCCTCCTCGGCATCGCGCTGCGTGAGCATTTCCCCCAATACTACGATTATTTCTCCACACGCAGCTTCACCTACAACGGGCGACGCATTGTTGGGCACAACCGCTTGCTCGGAAAAGTACGTGGTGTCGATGGAATCAAGACCGGTTACACGCGCGCGTCCGGTTTCAACCTCGTCAGTTCCGTCAATGTCGACGGCAAGAAGCTTGTCGCGGTCGTCATGGGCGGCACGAGCGGCGGCGCCCGCGACGCGCAGATGGCGCAGCTCATCGACAAGTATCTTCCCAGCGCTTCGCGCCGAGACGGCGGCAACCTGATCGCCTCGCGTCGCAACAGCAAGGTCGAAGTCGCTGCTGTCGATCTGCCCGATACCGCGCCCGTCCCCGTGCCGGCCCGGCGCGAGGAGGTGGCGACCACCCAAGCCGCCGAAGTCGTCACGGCCTATGCCGATCCGAAGCCGGTTCCATCGGTGGCAGCGCGCGTTCTTCAGGTTCCGGCGCCCCAGCCAAAGGCCGAGATCGGCGAAGGCGATGTTTCCGAAGTCGATCCAGTGACAACCGCTTCCGCGCCGTCGGCGGGCGGATGGATGGTGCAGATTGCTTCGGTCGGCAGCTCCGAAGAAGCCAAGGCAATGCTTGCCAAGGCGGCGGCCCAGGTTGGCGGTCCGATCGCCTCGCTCTCGCCCTATACGGAAAAATTCCAGAAGGGTGCGCAGACTTATCATCGTGCCCGCTTTGCCGGCATTACCAACGCCAAGGCGGCCAACAATGCCTGTGCCGCACTGAAACGTCAGAATTTCAACTGCTTTGCAATTGCACCACAATCGTAAGGCATCAACCCGACAGACCCAAATTGTACAGTGTAGAGGGTTTTGCGAATGTCCAGCACCACGGAAATACATGACCCGGCGGGCCTGACTGCCAAGGAATCGAAATCATCACTGTTCGGCATGCACGCCTTGCAGCAGGCCGCTTTGCGGATCGCCGATCTTCGCCACGGCAATGCGGCATTCAAGACGATGGACCTCGTCAATGTGCTGCTTTGTCAGGCTGCCCGCACCCGCCGCGCGGCGATGCCGCCGGTGCGCCTGCGCATTCACTCGGACGGTCGTAACGGCGTCAGTCCGGTTCGGCTGCGCCTCTCCTGATCGAGAACAGATTTAGAGTAGGCCCAGCGAGGCGAGTTCGTTGCGCAGTTCCGGCGGGAGTTTCGCACGGCCGGATTTGCCCTGTCCTTCATCCATGGGGACATCTTCGCTGGAAAGATACCGCCATCCCTGAAACGCACGGCGCGGCTGCCATTCAGTTGGGACGATGCGCGGCTCGAGGACCAGATGACAACGCGAAATGCCTTGATCGTCCGTAAACGTGCGGATGTCGGTTAGTCGCTGGCGGCACTGGATATTGCCCTTGATCACCCAATAGAGCGAGCCGCCGTCGAGAAGCTCGTCGATGCGCTTGGGCACCATCCGGGTTGTATGAAACTGCTCGATGGAGAGTCCCGCTTGCCGGCGTTCGTCAAGGCGGAAATCGATCCAGGCCGCGAGTTCTTCAATTGCACTGCAGCCGACGCAAAGTTTGACGAGATTGAGAGCCATGTGAGAAGCATTTACGCTTTCATCCGCCAAGGTCAACCATTGCCTCGGCTTCTCCACAGGGCCACGGTTCACAAGGCGGTGGCCGGGCTTTGCGCCCGGCCCTTTGCGATCAGTGACTACTTCCGGCAACGGCCGCAGGTGCCGGATCGAACTGCCGCTTCGACGGCGCCGAGTGATTATCTGGAGCCACGACCGGCACTTCCACGCCGTTAGCATCGTAAAGCTTGCCGTTGAGGAAGTAATCGCCGTCATGCAAATGCGCGATGTCCTGGTAGCGCAAGGTCCGCTCGGTTCCGGCGACGAATACGGACTGCTGGTCGGAATTGCCCGCCGTGAGATGATTGAAGACCAGGTTCAACACGATCGCCATTAGGGCTGCGGAACTGATCCCCGAGTGGAAGATGGTCGCGAACCAGGCCGGAAAGTGATCGTAGAAGTTCGGTGCGGCAATCGGGATCATGCCGAAGCCAATCGAGGTCGCTACGATGATGAGGTTCATATTGTTGGTGTAGTTGACCTTGGAAAGGGTACGGATGCCGCTTGCGGCAACAGTACCGAAGAGCACGATCCCTGCCCCGCCAAGAACCGCGCTCGGCACGGCGGCCACGACCCGGCCCATGATCGGCAGGAGACCGAGGGTTACGAGCACCAGACCGCCCGTCGCCACGACATAGCGGCTCTTGACGCCCGTGACTGCCACAAGCCCGACGTTCTGGGCAAAAGCGCTCTGCGTGAACGAGCCGAAGATCGGCGCGATCAGGCTCGAGAGCATGTCCGCCCGCAGGCCATCACCGAGGCGCTTCGAGTCGACCTTGGTTTCGATGATCTCACCGACCGCCAGAATATCGGCCGAGGTTTCGACCAGCGTCACCATGATGACAATGAACATCGAGATGATCGCCGCCAGATGAAAGGTCGGAAAGCCGAAATGGAAGGGGGTCGGTATCGCGACGATCGGCCCTTCGGCGACTTTGGAGAAGTCGGTCATGCCCAGCGCGAGCGCTATGGCGGTGCCGATGATGATGGCAAGCAGGATCGAGAGGCGCGAGATCGTGGCGCTGCCGAGCTTGCTGAGCAGCAGGACCACGACGAGCGTTAGCGCAGCAAGCTGGATATTGGCGACGCTGCCGAATTCGGGGGAAGTGCTGTTGCCGCCCATGGCCCAGCGTACGGCGACCGGCATCAGGGTGAGGCCGATCGTCGTGATGACGATACCGGTGACGAGCGGCGGGAAGAAGCGCGTGATGCGCGAGAATATGGGTGTGATCAGCAGGCCGACCAGCGATGCCGCCATGACGGCGCCGAGCACCGCGTCCATGCCGCCACCGCCGCTGACGATGGCGACCATGGTGGCAACGCCCGAAAACGAGACGCCTTGCACGAGCGGCAGCTGGCATCCAAAAAGGGGAATTCCCATCGTTTGCAGTATGGTTGCAAGGCCGCCGGCAAAGAGCGAGGCGGCAATCAGGAGACCGATCTGGTCAGGCGCAAGGCCTGCGGCCTGGCCGACGATCAGCGGCACGGCAATAATGCCGCCATACATCGTTAGAACATGTTGCAGGCCATAGGCGAGATTGGCGCCGAGTCCAAGGTTTCGATCCTCTGGCCGCTGATCCAGCGGCCGTCCGACTGTGTTTGCTTCCAAGGTAAAGTCCTCCCAATACCTTTGATGCCCGGCTTTTCCTCCTCGCCGGGCGGGACGAAGACTATGACAACCTTTTCAAGACCTGACTTTAGCCGATTTGATGAAACTGTTTTCAAGAAATCCGCACCTATTGCAGAGGGCGGACGATATCAGCCGCGCTGCCAAGGCGCTGGGGACTTAGTATCGATATTTCTGAAAAATGGAGGGGCGTCAGCACTCGACGACGTTGACGGCAAGCCCGCCGAGGCTGGTTTCCTTGTAGCGCTCGTTCATGTCCATGCCGGTCTGGCGCATCGTCTCGATGCACGCGTCGAGCGGCACGAAATGCGTACCGTCGCCCTTGACGGCCAATGAAGCGGCGGTAACGGCCTTGACCGCGCCAAGCGCGTTGCGCTCGATACATGGCACCTGTACCAGCCCGGCCACGGGATCGCAGGTCATGCCAAGATGATGCTCCAGTGCAATCTCAGCGGCGTTCTCGATCTGCTCCGGCGAACCGCCGAGCACGGCGGCAAGGCCTGCGGCGGCCATGGCGGATGCCGAACCCACTTCGCCCTGACAGCCGACTTCGGCGCCCGAGATCGAGGCGTTGTGCTTGATCACCCCGCCGATGGCGGCAGACGTCAAAAGGAAGTCACGAATGCCATCGGCATCCGCATCCTCGTGGAAATGCAGATAATAGCGCAGCACGGCGGGAACCACCCCGGCGGCACCATTGGTCGGCGCGGTCACGACACGACCGCCAGCCGCATTTTCCTCATTTACCGCCATGGCGTAGACCGAGAGCCAGTCATTGGCGAGGAGCGGATTGATCCGGTTCTGCCGCCATTCCTCCTGCAATCGGTCATGCAGATAGCGGGCGCGGCGCTTGACCTTGAGGCCGCCGGGCATGATGCCCTCCTGAGCGAGTCCGCGATCGATGCATGAGCGCATGGCCGACCAGACGCGGTCGAGACCTGCATCGAGTTCCTCGCGGCTCATGAAGGTTTCTTCGTTTTGCCGCTTCATTTCAGCGATCGAAAGTCCGCTCGCCTTGGCCATGCTCAGCATCTGCGCGGCATTGATAAACGGAAACGGGACGGCAGCTTCAGCCTTTGGCGCGGAGCGGGTCTTCGCGGCTTCCAGTTCTTCCTCGGTGACGACGAAACCGCCACCGATCGAATAGAATATGCGGCGCAAAAGCAGCCGCTCGTCGGCGTCATAGGCCTCGAAGGCCATGCCGTTCGCATGTCCGGGAAGCGGGGTGCGCCGGTCCATGATCAGGTCGGTCGCGGGGTCGAAGCGGTAGGAAGGATGCCCCTCGGGCGAGATGCGCTTCGTGCGGCTCACCGTCTCAAGCATCGTATCCATTGCGTCCGGATCGACAGTGGCCGGAAGGTAGCCGCAGAGGCCGAGGATGACGGCGCGGTCGGTCGCGTGGCCGACGCCGGTAAACGCCAGCGAGCCATGCAGGTGAACGCGCAAATGATCGACCTTGACGCCGCTCGGCCGTGGCCACTGGCCGCTCTTGAGTTCTTCAAGAAACAGCCCGCCTGCGGTCATCGGACCCATCGTGTGGGAGCTCGAAGGACCAATGCCGATTTTATAAAGATCGAAAACCGACAGGAACATGCGGTTACTAACCCCGAGCTGGATCGCTTCCGTTGATAATGGCCGGTTGCCGGCAAACGTCAAAGCCAGCTTCCGACCTTGCGTTGTGTTTCTACGACATAGGCGCGCTGTTGCAAAAGTCAAAGAAAAACGCCGTATCGCCTGGTTTGCGGCAGTTCCAAAAATACCCTCCGGCCGGTTTGCCAAGCGCCGGAATTTCCGTACATTCGCGGTTGCCGCCGCGCGTCACAGAGGACCGAAATGGAACCTGCCCAAAACACATCCTATTGGCTCGACGCCGTGGCGCTCGTCTATTTCTTCGTTGTCTGGATGGTCTATTCCTATACGACCGCGAAAGGCTTTGGCGGCAGGAAATCCCTCACCTACGAAATGAACGAAGCGCGACGCCAGTGGATGGCGACAATGGCGACACGCGAGTTGCGCATGATCGACACCAGCATCATGATCGGCCTGCAGCAAGGCACCGGTTTTTTCGCCTCCACATCCATCCTTGCGATCGGCGGCTGCTTCGGTCTTCTGAATTCCTCAGGCCGCGTATTGACGCTGTTCCACGAGATTCCTTTTCTCAACGAGACGACCCAGCAATTGTTCGAGACCAAGATACTCGGGCTTCTCGTCCTCTTCGCCTACGCCTTCTTCAAGTTCGCCTGGTCGTATCGCCTGTTCAACTACTGCTCGATACTCATCGGCGGCGTGCCCATGGCGCGTGACAAAGGCCCCGACGATCCGCTCGTCCTTGCCAGCATCAACCGCGCGGCGGGCATCAATATTCAGGCCGGCCAGCACTTCAACAGCGGCCTGCGCGGCATCTTCTTTTCGATCGGCTATCTCGGATGGTTCCTGCATCCGCTCTTGTTCATGGCGACCACGACATTCGTCGCCATCGTCCTGCTGCGGCGGCAATTCTTCTCGACGGCACGCGACGTTTTGATGCGCAACAGCGTAAGCGAGCTATAGGCTTCGCGGCAGATAGCGCCAAACGAAGAAGGATGTGAATACCATGAGCCCGGCGAGCGCGATGAAGATCGCGCCGAGGTGGAAGAACGTCAGGATGATCGAATAGGTGAAGGCCGGCAATATTTCGGAAAAATCGAGATAGGTCCGGTAGACCGCGGTCATCTGCGCGCGCTCATGCGGATGGACGGCGCGGATGAAGGTTGCTGAGCCGAGCGTATCGATCGCAACGCAGAAAAACGCGCCGACAAGCAGCATGATGGCGGCAATCATCGGGAATTTCTCACCTGCGAGGCCTGCCCCGATCAGGGAGACCGCGAGGAGCATGAAGACCGCGGAGATCGTCCGCATGAGGCCCTTGGACATGCCGACCTTGCCCCAGAGGATCGAGCCGAAAAGGAAGAGGTTGCCGAGCGAGACGAGAAGACCGCCGGCCAGCGTTCCCTGCCCCGTCGCCACCATGAGGATCGGGCCGTAAACGAAGAACGTGCTCCAATAGCAGGAGCGGGAGAACGCGATAAGCCAAGCCAGACGCAGGCGCGGCTGCACGACGAAGCGGCGCACATTGGCAATGGGGTTTGCAGGACGGCTCGGCCCTCTTTGCAGCGCCGGGTTGTCGCTGAGCCGGAAGTACCAGAACAAGGCCAGCAGCACGAGTGAGAAGCCGATCGACAGCACGAACGGCGCAACCATGCCCACGTGCGTATAAAGGAACACACCGAGAAACGGTCCGCCGGTCCAGGCGATCGTCGCCGTTGCCATGCGCACCGACTCGGCGCGGACGAGTTCGCCCTTCTTGATGTGGTCCATGATGTAGAGGCTGAGCGTGATCGACAGGGTTCCCGCGCCGAAGGTGCGCAGGAACAGCCCGGCCGCCTGCCCCGGCAACGTATGGAGGGCAAAGGCCATGCAACCGATGATCAGTGATGTCACGCCGGCAGTATAGACCCAGCGGCGCGGGATCCGGACGATCAGCAACGGGATCGACAGGGTCGAGATCAATCCGAACAGCGACATGCAGGTGTAAAGGATACTGACGCCGCGCTCGCTCTGCATCAGGTCATAGGTCTGGATCGGCACGACGCTGGTGATGATGGCACGCGCCATCGATTCAACGCCGAACAGGATCGCAAAGACCCGCGCCGTCGGACGCTTGGCCGTTGTAATCCAGATAGGGTAGCGGACTTGGCTGATCACCGGAGGGACTTCGGAGGGATTGATTCGATCGTTGCAGCGAGTTTCAATCGTTGCGCCGTCATTGGCCGTCGATGGAGCGACATATTATGTCAGTTTCATGGAAACCGTTGAAACAAGTAATAAAAAGCCCTGATTGATCAATGTGAAATGCAATGGATTTTGCCGGCCATGTCGCATAGCGTGCGCGGGATAGCACACCACATACGAGCATTCTCCGCATGACCGACAACCTCAGTTCGATTTCGCCCGCGAAGCCGCGTCTTGGCAGGCTTGACGTGCTGCGCGGCATCGCGCTTATCGCCATGGCGACTTACCACACGGGCTGGGATTTCGAATTCTTCGGTTATCTCGAACCGGGCACGACCGGCCAGGGAGCCTGGAAGCTCTACGCGCGTATTATTGCCTCGACCTTCCTGATGCTCGTCGGCTTTAGCCTCGTTCTTGCCCATGGGCGCGGTATAAGATGGCGGTCGTTCCTCATGCGGTTAGCGCAGGTCGTGCTGGCGGCAGCGGCGATCACCCTCGTCACCTGGTACATGACGCCCGAAAGCTTCGTATTCTTCGGGATCCTGCATGAAATAGCTGCAGCGAGCCTACTTGGACTGCTTTTCCTGAGCCTTCCAGCGATCATCGTCGCGCTTGCGGCGGTGGCAGTCGTGGCCCTGCCATTTTACTTCGTTTCGCCGGCATTCGATCCGCCCGTGTTTTGGCCGCTCGGGCTTTCGGAGGTATTGATTCGTTCCAATGACTATGTGCCGATCTTCCCCTGGTTCGGCGCGGTGCTCTTCGGGATGGCGCTTGCCAAGGTGATGCAGCAGACGGGTGCTATGAAACTGCTTGCCGGTGATATCGCGCCGGCCTGGTTGAACCGGGCGCTGCAATTCATTGGCCGTCACAGCCTTGCATTCTATCTGATCCATCAACCCGTGCTGATCAGCTGCGTATTCCTGATCTCGCATGTCTTACCGCCGGCGGTGGCAACGCCCGAGGAAATCTTCGGCAATGCCTGCGCGCAGAGTTGCTCGATCGACAACGACGCGGCGTTTTGCGAAAAGTTCTGCTCCTGCGTTATCAACGAGAGCAAGGCGCGCAATATTTTCGACGACGCGTTCGCCGGAAGGCGGGATCAGAACGATCCGGAGATGCAGGATATTGCCGGGCTGTGCACCCAGCTCAACATGCCGCAATGAGGTGGCTAAGTGTTGACACCGAGTTCAGCGAGACGCTCGATGCAGGCTTCCTCAACCTGGTCGAGCTCAGTCAGCGTCTCCTCGATATCGCGGCGCTTCTGGCGAAGATCCCCACGCTTTTCCTCGACCCGCTTCATCAGCAGATGCAATTGCCCCATCTCCCCCGGGGGCTCGCGGTACATCTGGACGATTTCATGAATTTCCGCGATCGAGAAGCCGAGCCGTTTGCCGCGCAGGATCTGCTTAAGGAGATGCCGGTCCGATGGACGAAAGAGCCGCGTGCGGCCGCGCCTGATCGGATGAATCAGTCCCTCGTCCTCGTAGAAGCGCAGCGTCCGTGTCGATACGCCGAACTCGCGTGTCAATTCGGTGATGGAATAATATTCGCGCATACCCGACACTATTGCTAGTTCCCCCACTATATCGATTGAATGTTTTGCCCACCCAATTACGTAAAAGTCAATGGGACGATTGTATAGGGTTGTGAACTTAAGTGCAAAATCAGGTAAGTTGCTGTTACTTAAAGCCAAACCACCAGGTGGCGAGGCCAAGGAATGATGAAAACCCGACAACGTCGGTCACGGTCGTAACAAACACGGCAGAGGCAATGGCGGGGTCCGCGCCGAAACGGTGCAGGAGCAGCGGAATCAGTATTCCGCCAAGTGCGGCGGCGAGCATATTGATGATCATGGCAGCCGCAATGATGCCGCCGAGATTGGCGTGGCCGAACCAGAGCCCCGCGACAAGTCCGATCAAAATGGCGAAGACCACGCCGTTGATGAGCCCGACCGACGCCTCGCGTCGGATGATACGCCCGGCATTATAGATATCCATATCGCGCGTCGCGAGAGCGCGCACGGTCACGGTCATCGTCTGCGTGCCGGCATTGCCGCCCATCGACGCGACGATCGGCATGAGCACGGCGAGCGCGACCATCTGCTGGATCGTGGCATCGAAGAGCCCGATGACGGAAGCCGACAGGATTGCTGTAAAAAGATTGACGACAAGCCAGGGCACGCGCGAACGCGATGTCGATACGACGGAATCCGAAAGCTCTTCATCGCCGACGCCGCCGAGGCGGAGGATATCCTCCTCTGCTTCCTCCTGGATAACGTCGACAATGTTCTCGATGGTGAGAACACCGACAAGGCGCTCGTTCTCATCCACGACGGCCGCAGAAAGCAGGTCATATTGTTCGAAGATCTGCGCAGCCTCTTCCTGGTCCATCGTGGCCGGAATGGCATGGCGCGTCTCGTGCATGATCTCTTCGACCTTGACGTCGCGCCTTGTGCGCAGGATGCGGTCAAGATCGATGGCGCCGAGCAGCCGGAACATCGGATCTATGACGAAGACCTGCGAAAAGGATTCCGGCAAATCGTCATTGTCGCGCATGTAGTCGATCGTCTGCCCAACGGTCCAGAACGGCGGAACGGCGACGAACTCGGTCTGCATGCGGCGACCGGCCGTTTCCTCGGGATAGCCCAGCGAACGGCGCAGCCTGACGCGTTCAGTGAACGGAAGCTGCGCCAGAATCTCGTCGCGATCTTCCTGGTCGAGATCTTCGAGAATGTAGACGGCATCGTCGGAGTCGAGTTCCTGGACAGCCTCGGCGATCTGCTCGTTGGGCAGGGCATCGACGATCTCCATGCGGACTGCTTCGTCGACCTCGGTCAACGAGGCGAAGTCGAATTCGTCACCGAGTAGTTCGACGAGTGCGGCGCGCTGCTCCGAATGCAGCGCTTCGAGAACATGGCCGAGTTCGGATTGATGCAGCTTGCCGACATGCGAGCGCAGGAACAGGACGTCGCGATCGGCGATCGCAGCGCCGACACGGGCGAGATAGGATGTTTTTACCGCACCGTCATCGCCGTAGATGTCGGATTCATCATTGTCGGACGCGGCCTCCGGTAGGGTCTCTAGATCATCCATTCTGTCCGCACCCGTTTTCTGACAAGTCAAACGCGACGGGCGACCAACGCCGTCTATTGTCAGTTAGAGCAAAGCATGCCCAAAGGAAACTAGCGGGCATGCTTTGCGCTTATTTTCAGGCGGCGGTGTCTTCCCAGCCACTAATGGCCTTCACTTCGAGGAAGTCTTCAAGGCCCCAATGGCCGCCCTCGCGGCCAATTCCCGACTGCTTGTAGCCGCCGAACGGTGCATCGGCCGCATGGGAAGCGCCATTGATGCGGACCATGCCTGCCCGCAGCCGCTTCGACACGCGTTTGATTCGTTCCGGGTCGCCCGACTGGATATAAGCGGCAAGGCCATACGGCGTATCGTTGGCGATCTCGACGGCCTCCTCTTCCGTGTCGAAAGGAATCATGGCGAGTACGGGTCCGAAGATCTCCTCGCGCGCGATTGTCATGTCGTTGTTGACGTCGGCAAAGACGGTCGGGCGCACGTAGTAGCCACGGTTAAAGCCCTCGGGACGCCCCGTACCGCCTGCAATCAGTCGCGCGCCTTCCTTGATGCCCTGTTCGATCAGGCCCTGCACCTTGTTGAACTGAATTTCAGAAACGAGCGGCCCCATGTGGTCGCCATTCTCTGACGGATCGCCAACCTTGGTGGCCTTGGCCGTCTCGGCGGCAACCTGTGTCGCCGTGTCGTAGACCGAGCGCTCGACCAGCATGCGCGTCGGCGCATTGCAGGACTGCCCGGTATTGTTGAACACGTGCGCCACGCCACGCTTCACGGCCGCCTCGACGTCCGAATCGGCAAAGACGATGTTCGGAGACTTGCCGCCAAGTTCGAGCGAAACGCGTTTGACCGTATCAGCGGCCGCCTTGGTGACGGCGACACCAGCGCGCGTCGATCCGGTAAATGACATCATGTCGATGCCGGGATGGCGCGACATGGCCTCGCCGACGGTCGGGCCGTCGCCGTTGACGAGGTTGAACACACCGGCCGGAAGACCGGAAGCATCGATGATTTCCGCGAAGATGACCGAGGAAATCGGCGCGAGCTCGGAAGGCTTGAGAATGACCGTGCAGCCGGCAGCAAGCGCCGGAACAACCTTGAGCACGACCTGGTTCATCGGCCAATTCCACGGCGTGATGAGGCCGCACACGCCGATCGGCTCGTAAACGATGCGCGACGACGGGTTGTGGGCGTCGAGGGGACGCTCGAATTCAAAGTTCTTCAAGGCGCGGATGAAGGCCTTGATGTGCGCGGTGCCGGAAGCCGCCTGCTCGTCGAGCGCCATCTTGATCGGCGCGCCCATTTCGGCGGAAATGGCCTTCGCCATGTCATCGATGCGTTCCTGATAGGCGGCAAGCAGGCGCTGCAGCCATTCAAGGCGCTCGTCGCGGCTGGTCACGCTCCACGTGGCGAATGCCTTGCGCGCAGCGGTGACGGCCTTGTCGACATCGGCGGCCGAGCCGAGCGAAATCACGGCGAAAGCCTGTTCATCGGCCGGGTTGATAACCTCCAGCTCTTTGGCGACCGTCGGAGCTATCCATTTGCCATCCATATAGAAATCAGTCTTGCGAAGCATGGTCTGTCTCCTGCCTGTAAATGCGGATTGTCCGTTGATTTGCGGTCGGCGATCGCCAACGCATGATGATTGCAGTTGTAAAGGACGATTGCCGGTACGGCCAACAGGAATATCGAACAAAGAGGCGAAAATAGCGTCGCCCTCCCTGGCCTATGTCGTCCTGTCGCCGCCATTGAATGCGCGCGCCAGCCGCAGGAAGTTTCCGAGCATGGCATGGCCATATTCCGTAAGGACCGACTCCGGATGAAACTGAACGCCGTATGTCGGGTGAGTGGCATGGGCAAGGCCCATGATTTCACCCGCCTCGGAGCGCGCCGTAATGCGAAGGTCGCCATCCCCCGGAAGGTCCTGAACGATCAGCGAATGATACCGCCCGGCGCGGAAGGGGCTTGGCAGTCCCTTGAACACACCTCGTCCGTCATGTTTTATCGCCGACGCGCGGCCGTGCATGGGCTCGCGCGCCCGCACCACATGGCCACCAAAGACTTCGCCCATGCACTGGTGGCCAAGGCAAATGCCAAGCATCGGAGTGGCGCCGCTCAGAGCCTCGATGATCGCCATGGACTGCCCCGCCGCGCGTGGACCACACGGTCCGGGCGACAGGACGATTGCCTCCGGGTCCATGCGCTTGACGTCGGCAACCGAAATCGCATCGTTGCGGACCACCTGCGTTTCGACGCCAAGCTCGGTGAAGTAGCGCGCGACGGTAAAGACGAAGGAATCGTAATTGTCGATGATGAGGATCATTCCGGCCCGCCCTCATCGAACACGGTGAAGATGCGCGCTGCCTTGTCCAGCGTCTCCTGGTACTCGGATGCGGGATCTGACAGGGCGGTGATCCCGCCGCCCGCCTGGAATATCGCCATGCCGTTTTGAAACAAGACCGTACGGATGCCGATATTGGTGTCGAAGTTGCCGTTGAAACCGATGAAACCGATTGAGCCGCAATAGACACCGCGCGCCTCACCTTCGATCTCGGTGATAATCTCCATTGCCCTGAGCTTGGGAGCGCCGGTGATCGACCCACCGGGAAAGGCGGCGCGAACAAGGTCCATAAGGCCCTTGTCCTCCTGCAACCGGCCGGTCACGACCGAGACGAGATGATGCACGCTGGCATAGGTTTCGAGGCCGCATAACACAGGCGTCAACACCGAATGCGGCCGGCACACGCGGGAGAGGTCGTTGCGCATCAAGTCGACAATCATCAAATTCTCGGCGCGGTCCTTCTCCGACTTCAGAAGAGTCTCCGCCAGTGCCTTGTCTTCATTCGGATCAGACGAACGCGGGATTGTCCCTTTGATCGGCCTCGTCTCGACCTGGTCGCCGCGGGCGACGAGGAAGCGCTCCGGCGAACTCGAGGCAACGACAATCTCGCCATGATCGAGATAGGCGGCGAAGGTCGCGGCATTGCGCTTGCGCAGCGCCTTGTAGAAACGCCACCGATCGAAACCCTGCGGCAGTTCGGCGGTGAAGCGCTGGGCAATGTTGGCCTGAAAAATATCCCCGTCGAGTATGTACTCAACGACCCGGGCCACTGCCTGCATATACGCGGCGCGTTCAAAGTTGGACCGCCATGAGGTTCTTGCGATGCGCTGCCCCGTCATCTCGACGGATGGCTGCGCAGCGGAACGACTGATCGCCTCGATAATACGATCCGAGCGCTCCTGGCTCCGCCGCTCCTGCGCCGGCCCAGCCATTTCGGGAAAACCCGAGGAAACAAGCCAGACGCGCTGTTCCGCATGATCGAAGGCAAGCACGACATCGTAAAAGAGCCAGGCGGCGTCCGGCATCGCGCCTTGTGGTGGTGTTCCGGGCTGAGGCAAGCGTTCGAGCAGCCGGCCGAACTCGTAGGAGAAATAGCCGATTGCACCGCCTTGAAACGGCGGCAGCCCAGCCTGGACCTCCATCCGGTATCGCCCGATATAGTCCGCAATCGCCGTGAGCGGCTCGCCCTCGACCCTTTCGCCGTTCCAGCTGACCTCGCCACCGGCAACGATCAATCTCGCGAACGGATCGGCAGCCACGTAGGAATAGCGGCCCAACTGGTCATGGCGCATGGCGCTGTCTAGAAAGCTCATGCCCCCCAACGGCCGCAGCCGCCCGGCAGCTTCGACAGGTTCGAGCCATGGAATCTCACGAACGTGCAAGCGCCGATCTCCCTTCAACCTTTGAGATTATCCGCTCTTGCGGGTCGATAAAAGAATACTTGTCTCCGTCGACGTGATTCCGTCAATATGACGGATGTCGCGAAGCGTGCGGTCGAATGCCTCCAGCGTCTCCACCTCGATTTCAGCGACGATATCCCACCGGCCGTTCGTTGTGTGCAAAGCGCGAATCTCCGGAAAGCCCTGCAGGCGGCGGATCACCTTCTCGGCGCCCTGTCCCGCTACCTCGATCATAGCCACGGCGCGCACGCCATAAATCCCGGCGCCGGCCTTGAGCGTGACCGTGAAGCCCTGAATCGTTCCATCGGTGGTCAGCTTGTCGATGCGCGTGCGTACAGTAGCGCGCGATATGCCGAGCACGGTCGCCATCGATGAGACCGGCAAGCGGCAATCATCGCGCAGCAGCGACAGCAATTTGCGGTCCACGTCGTCCATTTGGCTCTCACTCTGCATAAAGTGCTTGAGCAAAATGCTCAATTCCTTGCGCATTTCTATCAAGATGCCGTCTATTTGTCACCGCGCCGAAATGCCAAAATCATTGCGGGACATAATATTCTCTTTCAATTTCGGAACGAGACCATCCAAACGCGAAAGTGGCGGTTGTTTATGAACATGCACAGCAATTTTGAGGACACGCACAAGCAGAAGCTGACGATCATCGGTGCGCCAATCGAGGAAGGCGCGGGTCGCCTTGGCGCGCTCATGGGACCGGCAGCCTTGCGCACTGCCGGACTCGTCCGCACGCTTGAGGAATTTGGTCATCCCGTTGAGGACCGCGGCGATCTGCAACTGCCTCCGGTCTTGCCTGTGGTTCCAGCCGTTGATGGCCTCGCCCACCATATCGAGCGCATTGCCGCCTGGTCGCGCATGCTCAGCAGCGAAACCTATGACGCAATGACCAAGGGGACGTTCCCGATCACTCTCGGCGGCGATCACAGCCTTTCCATGGGCTCGGTGAGCGGCGTTGCCCGCTACTGCGAGGAACATGGCCGCGAACTCTTCGTGCTGTGGCTGGACGCCCATTCCGATTTCAATACGCCCGCCACCTCGCCTTCCGGCAATATGCATGGCATGTCGGCGGCACTTCTTTGCGGCGAACCTGGCCTCGAAGGCGTTTTCGGCGAAGAGCCACGCGGTTTTGTCAAGCCAGAGAATTTGCACCTCTTCGGCATACGCTCGATTGATGCAACGGAGCGTGTCCTGCTGCGCGAACGCGGAATCGATGTCGTCGACATGCGCCGTATCGATGAATTCGGGGTCGCCAAGCTGATGCGCCGCATCATCGAGCGTGTGCAGAAGGCCAATGGCATCCTGCATGTCAGCTTCGACGTCGACTTCATCGACCCGTCCCTTGCTCCCGGCGTCGGCACCACAGTGCCGGGTGGCGCCACGTTCCGCGAAGCGCACCTGGTCATGGAACTTCTGCACGATTCCGGCGTCGTCGGCTCACTCGACGTGGTCGAACTCAACCCATTCCTCGACGAGCGCGGCCGAAGCGCGCTGCTGCTCGTTGATCTCGTTGCCAGCCTGTTCGGCCGGCAGATCTTTGACAAGCCAAACCTTGCTGACCAGAGCGCCGGCGCGCTCAGCATTTGATTTTGGCATTAGGAGGACATTTTGCTGCACACAGCCGCTGATCTGATTTCAACAGAATCCCGTCTCGGGGCCCATAACTACAAGCCGCTCGACGTGGTGCTGGAACGCGGTGAAGGCGTTCACGTCTGGGACATCGAGGGCAATCGCTATCTCGATTGCCTCTCCGCCTATTCCGCCGTCAACCAGGGCCATTGCCATCCAAAGATCCTCAAGGCGATGACCGAGCAGGCGTCGAAACTGACGCTGACGTCCCGCGCCTTCCGCAACGATCAGTTGGCATTGTTCTATGAAGAACTTGCTGCCCTTACCGGCTCGCACAAGATTCTGCCGATGAACAGTGGCGCGGAAGCTGTCGAGACCGCGATCAAGGCCGTGCGCAAATGGGGCTACGAGGTCAAGGGTGTGCCGGAGAATGCCGCCGAGATCATCGTCTGCTCCGACAATTTCCACGGCCGCACCATGGGGATCGTCGGCTTCAGCACCGATCCTTCCGCCCGCGACAATTTCGGTCCGTTCGCCCCGGGCTTCAAGGTCGTACCCTTCGGCGATATCGACGCTTTCACTGCAGCGCTGAGCCCCAATACCGTCGGCTTCCTTGTCGAGCCGATCCAGGGCGAAGCCGGCGTCCTCATTCCGCCAAAAGGCTATTTCACCAAGGTGCGGGAACTGTGCACTGACAATAATGTCACGCTCATCCTCGACGAAATTCAGACGGGCCTCGGGCGCACCGGCGCGCTGCTCGCCGAGGAGCACGAGGGCATAGAGGCGGATGTGACGCTGATCGGCAAGGCGCTTTCCGGCGGCTTCTATCCAGTCTCGGCTGTTTTGTCGAACAGCGATGTACTCGGCGTCCTCAAGCCGGGACAACATGGCAGCACGTTCGGCGGCAATCCGCTCGCCTGCGCCATTGCCCGCGCGGCGCTACGCGTTCTCACGGAAGAGAACATGATCGAAAACTCCCGCAAGGAGGGAGAATACTTCCTCGAACAGCTCAAGGGCATTCGCAGCAATATCGTGCGGGAAGTGCGCGGTCGTGGCCTGATGCTTGCGATCGAGCTCAATCCGGAAGCAGGCGGCGCCAATCGTTTTTGCTACGAACTCAAGGAACGCGGCATCCTCGCCAAGGATACGCACGGCCACACAATCCGTATCGCGCCGCCGCTCGTCATCAAGCGCGACCAGGTCGACTGGGCGCTCGAACAGTTCGAAACCGTTCTCACCAGCATGAATTGATGGCTGCGAGGCGCGTGGTTGGTGCAACCACGCGCCTCTCTTCTCAGTCTACATGCGGACGCGCTCAGCCTTCGGATCGTACATCGGCCTCAGGGAAGCCTCCGCCTTCACGCGCTCGCCGGCAATCTCGATCTCATATGCGGAAGCCAGGACCTCGTCCGGGTTCTCGCCTTCACTCGGAACGTAGCCAAGCCCGATCGCACCGCCGAGATGGTGGCCGTAATTGCCGGACGTTATGGTTCCGACAATGTTGCCGTCGCGAACAATGGCTTCGTTGTGGAACAGCAACGGTTCAGGATCGCTCAGCTTGAACTGCACCAAGCGGCGATTGAGGCCCTTGTCCTTCTTGCGAAGCACCGCTTCCCGGCCAATGAACTCACCCTTGTCAGCCTTGACGGCAAAGCCCAGACCAGCCTCGAGGACATGATCCTCGTCGGTGATGTCATGGCCGAAATGCCGGAACGCTTTCTCGATGCGGCAGGAATCGAGCGTGTGCAGGCCGCAGAGCTTCAGACCGAGATCTTGGCCGGCCTCTTCGATGGCTTCGAAGACATGCGCCGTCTGATCCGTCGAAACATAAAGTTCCCAACCGAGTTCACCGACGTAAGTCACGCGGTGCGCCCGCGCCAACCCCATGCCGATCTCGATCTCGCGCGCTGTACCGAAAGGATTGGCCTCGTTGGAAAAGTCATTCGGGCTGATTCTCGTGATCAGTTCGCGCGCCATTGGCCCCATGAGGCAAAGCACCGATTCCGCTGCCGTCACATCGGTTATGACGACGAACTCATCGCCAAGATGCTTGCGCATCCATGCGAGATCGCGCTGCAGGGTTGCGCCCGGCACAACAGCGAAGAACGCTGTGTCCGACAGCCGCGTAATCGTAAGGTCGCTCTCGATGCCGCCGCGATTGTTCAGCATTTGCGTATAGACGATACGGCCCGGCTCTACGTCGAGCTGGTTGGCACAGAGCTTTTGCAGGAAAGCCAAAGCATCGCGCCCCTCGATCCTGATCTTGCCGAACGACGTCATATCGAAGAGGCCGACGCCATTGCGCACGGCGAGATGCTCGTCACGCTGGTTGTCGAACCAGTTCTGCCGCTTCCAGGAATAGCGATACTCCGGTTCCTGGCCTTCGCGGGCAAACCAGTTGGCACGTTCCCAGCCGGCGACCTCGCCAAAGACCGCACCGCGCTGCTTCAAATGCTCATGGATCGGCGAGCGCCTAACATTGCGCGACGTTGCCATCTGCCGGTACGGAAAATGGTCGGCGTAGAGCAGCCCAAGCGTTTCGGAGACACGCTCTTTCAGGTACCGCCGGTTCTTCTGGAACGGCTGCGCCCGGCGGATATCGACCTCCCAAAGGTCGAAGGGCGCCTCGCCGTCGTGGATCCACTGCGCCAGCGCCATGCCAGCCCCGCCCGATGACACGATGCCGATGGAATTATAGCCCGCGGCAACCCAATAGCCGCCAAGTTCCGGTGCTTCGCCGAGATAGTAACGATCGTCGGGAGTAAAACTTTCCGGACCATTGAAAAACGTATGGATGCCCGCCGTCCCGAGCATGGGCATGCGGTTGACGCCCATTTCGAGGATGGGTTCGAAGTGTTCGAAATCCTCCGGCAATTGATCGAAGCAGAAATCTTCGGAGATGCCGTTCATGCCCCACGGCTTGGCAACCGGCTCGAACGCGCCAAGCATCATCTTGCCGGCGTCTTCCTTGTAATAGGCGCATTCATCGGGGACACGCAGCACAGGCAGCCGACCAAGTCCTTCAATCGCCTCCGTCACCAGATAAAAGTGCTCGCAAGCGTGGAGCGGTACAGTCACACCTGACGTGGCGGCGAGATCGCGTGCCCACATACCGGCGCAGTTGATGACGACATCGGTTTCAATCGTGCCCTGCTCATCCCCCTTCGACCAGGAAACACCAGCGACACGGCCATTCTTCTTCAGAACGTTGGTCACCTTAACATTCTCTACGATCCTCGCGCCGCGCTGGCGTGCGCCCTTGGCAAGCGCCATGGCGATATTGGCCGGATCGCACTGGCCGTCGAGCGGCAGGTGCACTGCTCCGATGACATCCTCGACATTAAGATGCGGATACATCTCCTTGACTTCTCTAGGAGAAATCTCCCGCACATCTACATCGAAGGCGCGGGCGAGCGATGCTTGCCGGTAAATTTCGTGCTTGCGCTCCTCGGTGAGCGCGACCGTGATCGACCCGACCTGGCGCATGCCGGTCGCGACCTCAGTTTCGGCTTCCAGCTTGACGTAGAGGTCGGCCGAATACTTTGCGAGGCGCGTCATGTTCTGCGATGCACGCAACTGACCGATCAGACCGGCGGCATGCCATGTCGTGCCTGAGGTTAGCTGCTTGCGTTCGAGGAGGACGATGTCGGTCCAGCCGAGCTTCGCCAGATGATAGGCAACGGAGCAGCCCGATACGCCGCCGCCGATGATGACGGCCCGTGCCTTGGTGGGAAGCGAACTCATGCGCGGATTCTTTCGTTCTTGGGATCCCAGAGGGGCTGGTCAGGATGCACAACAGCCTTGCGGCGCTCGCCGAAGATTTCGACTTCGATCTCGGTGCCGGGCTCGGTCAGTTCGGTCTTGAGCATGCCGAGCGCGATCGACTTGTCGATCCGGTGGCCCCAACCCCCGGACGTCGTCTCGCCGACAATATTGCCGTTGTGCCAGAGGGTCGACATATAGGGCGCGTCGCAATCACCGGCATCGACGGTCAACGTGACAAAGCGTTTGTCCACACCGCCCTGCTTTTCGCTCTCAAGCGCAGCCTTGCCGAGGAAGTTGGGCTTTTCCCATTTGACAAATCGTTCGAGCCCGCTTTGCAACGGCGTATAGTCGGTCGAAAGATCGCCTTTCCAGGCGCGATAACCTTTCTCGAGCCGCAGCGAGTCGAGCGCGAACATGCCGAACGGCTTGATCCCGTATTTCTGCCCAGCCTCCCAGATCGCGTCGAAGATCGCCGCGGTGTCCGCAACTTTCGTGTGCACCTCCCAGCCGAGTTCCCCCGCGAACGACACGCGCACGAGCTGGCAGTGCCGTCCGGCGATCTGCGTCGACTGGTGCGTCAGCCAGGGCCGGTCGAGTTCGGCGTCGCATACATCCTTGAAGAGGTCCCGTGCCTTCGGACCGGTGACGATCTGGCAGGAGAGCTGCTCGGTCACATTGTCGATGCTGATTGCGCTTCCCGCGGGCAGGTGCTTGACCAGCCAGTCGCGATCATGCCACTCCGCAACGGCCGCCGTGATGAGGAAGAAGAGATTTTCGTCGATCGCCATGATCGACATTTCCGTGACGACGCGGCCCTTGTCGTCGGCGAAATAGGCAAGGCCGATCCGGCCGGGCTTGGGGACGATACCGGTAATGAGCGTCGCGAGCCATTCACGCGCGCCCTCGCCGCTCACGCGAAAACGCGTGAAACCCGGCAGATCGAGGATTCCGACTGCGTCGCGCACCGCGTGGCATTCCTCGCGAATACGCTCGTGCCAAGGTCCATTGCGCGAGAAGGTCTGGGTCGCTTCCTCGGATGTGTCGTCACCGGGCCTCGCATACCAGTTCGCGCGTTCCCAGCCGTTGTAAGGCCCGAATTGACCGCCGAGCTTGGCGATACGGTCATGGAGTGGCGAGAGCTTCTTGTTGCGGCCCGCAGGCCAGGTGTGGCGCGGAAAATGGATCGCATATTCGTGGCCATAGACTTCGAGTCCCTTGGCAACGCAATAATCGGGATCGGTGAAACCGGTGAAGCGGCGCGGATCGCATGACCACATGTCCCACTCGGTGGCGCCTTCCGTCACCCATTCGGCAAGCACCTTGCCGGCGCCGCCTGCCTGGGCGATGCCGAAGGTGAAGACGCAGGCCTCGAAGGCATTGGGAACGCCGGGCATTGGCCCGATCAGCGGATTGCCATCCGGCGCATAGGGGATGGGGCCGTTGATGATCTTGGAAAGGCCGGCAGTGCCGAGGATCGGCACGCGGGCAATGGCATCGTTCAAATACCAGTCGAGACGTTCAAGATCGTCCGGAAAGAGCTGGAACGAGAAATCGTCAGGCATCGGATCATCCGGCGTCGCCCAATGTGCGCGGCAGTTTCGCTCATAGGGCCCGAGATTCATGCCGTTCTTTTCCTGGCGCAGATAATAGGACGAATCGACGTCGCGCAGCAGCGGCAGCTTGTGGCCATTCTCGCGTGTCCAGGCGGCGATCTCGGGAATTTCGTCGAATAGCAGATATTGATGGCTCATGACCATCATCGGCACGTCACGGCCAAACAGCTTGCCGATTTCCTGAGCGCGGTAGCCGGCGGCATTGACGACATATTCGCAGCGGATCTCGCCCTGCGGTGTCGCGATCACCCACTCGTCCTTGTCGCGGCGCGCACCCGTCACGGGGCAGAAGCGGATGATCTTCGCGCCCATGTCGCGCGCACCCTTCGCAAGCGCTTGTGTCAGCTGCGCCGGATCGATGTCACCGTCGTTCGGATCGTAGAGTGCGCCGGCAAGTTCGTGCGTCGCGATGAACGGATAGCGCCCGTTGATTTCATCGACGCCGAGCACGTCGATATCCATGCCCTGATAGCGGCCCATGCTCTTGACGCGTTCGAACTCGCGCATGCGCTCCTTGCTATGGGCAAGGCGCAGCGAGCCGGTCACATGATAGTTCATGGGATAATCGACTTCGGCGGCAAGATTGCGATAAAGCTGCGCCGAATAGCGCTGCATGTTCATGACCGACCACGAAGCCGAGAAAGTTGGAACGTTGCCGGCGGCATGCCATGTCGAACCCGAGGTCAATTCATTCTTTTCGAGCAGGACGCAATCGGTCCAGCCGGCCTTGGCGAGGTGATAAAGCGCGGAAACGCCGACCGCTCCGCCACCGATGATGACGACGCGCGCCGACGTTGGAAACTCAGACATATAAATTCTCCCGTGGTCTCATGCCATTTTCGGGGCCGGGTTCAAGCCCGACCGATTTCATCGAGGTACCACTGGATGTACCGCAACTCGTTATATTCCATTGGCGCAATCGGGCCCGGCACAAAATAGTTCGACCGCACGCCCCGCGCCGTATGTTCGATGATCGTCTTGTCCTCTGCCGTCGTCACTTTCCACAGCCAGGTCAGCTTTTCGAGATCGTAGTCCTTGCCTTCCTCGGCATCGCCGCGCACCAGCCAGATCAGTTCCATCTCGCAGGTATCGACCGTCTTCGGGATGAAGCGGTAAATCATGCCATGATCGGGATAGCAGACGAGGAAGCTGGTGCCGCCGAGGTGAATGGAGGTCACGCCGCCATCGAACTCGGTGAAACGGCCCATGAGCGGCGCAACGGGTGATCCGTCTTCGCTGCCGCTCTTGACGCCGTCGTAGAGCGCATAGCGGAACGTGTGGATCGCTTCCTTACCCTGCGCGGAATTCTGCCAGTTGTCGCCGGTCGCAATGTCTATGCCGAGCGCGCAGGTGCGCTGCTCCATCTTGGCATTGAGTTCGACGATCTTCTCCGCCGGCTGTTCCAGCGCATGGGTCTGCGAGTATTCCGGATGCGCTGGACCGCAGTGGTAGCATTCCACATAATTCTCGACTGCAAGCTTCCAGTTGGCATCGACGGCATAGGTTTCGCGATACGCCACCTTGGCGTCGCCCCAGCCATATTGACCGCAGGTGGTGCGCAGCGACTGCTCGATAATCGAGAAGTCCAGAGGTTCGTCGGCAAAGCAGATGAAAATCAGGCCATCCGCAACGCGGACATGCAGCTTCTTGAGGCCGTGCGCCGTACGGTCGAAGTCGCGCGGCATCAGGCGCGCGGCGCGAAGGCTGCCGTCATTGGCATAGGTCCAGGCATGATAGGGGCAGACGAAGAATCGGGCGTTGCCCTTCTGCTTGGTGCAGACCTCCGCGCCGCGATGGCGGCAGACATTCAGGAACGCATGGATCGAACCATCTTCGGTGCGCGAAACGATGATCGCTTCGGCGTCGATCTTGAACAATTCGAAATCACCCGCGTTCGGGATGATGCTGGCATGGCCGATGCAATGCCAATGACGCCGAAAGACCCTCTCCATATCAAGGGCATAGACGTCCGGATCCATGTAGAAGGCGCGCACGAGGCCATGCCCTGGCCGATGATCGGCCACCAGACGATCAATCTTGTCCAGAGCCGGTGCAAGTTCTGCAAAAGCCTGTTCCGCCGCCATTTCATTCTCCGAAAAAGATTGTTTCTGGACGCTTATTGTTTCTCAGGTGCGTCGCAGTTTAGAATGATTCCGCATTGAGCGGCATTCAAGCGATGGTTGCTCATAAAGACATGAATTATTCTCACGCATCTGATTTCGACAAGGTTTCTCCGCCATGATGTCCAAACCCCGGATACCCCCGCTCGGCTCCTTGCGGGCATTCGAGGCATCGGCGCGGCTGCTGAGCTTCCGTCTGGCAGGCGATGAACTTGGGGTCACGCAGTCGGCGATAAGTCACCGCATCTCGGAACTCGAGACGATCCTCGGGGTCAAGCTTTTCGAGCGGCTGCCGCGGGGCGTTTCGCTTACCGACGCCGGCACGCTCTACTACCCCTACATGCGCGATGCCTTCGAGAAGATCGCGCGTGGCAGCGCGCTGATCAATCGGCTCGGCACGACGGACGATCTTGCGATCGAAACCTACTCGACCTTCGCAATACGCTGGCTCATCCCGCGCCTTTCCGATTTCCGCAAGGTCAATTCCAATCTGGCCATCCGCATCGGCACCAGCCAACTCGATTGGGAGCTCAATATCGACAGTTCCGATATCGGCATCATCCATACGACGCGGCCGGAGCGGCTCAATCTGCACTACCGGTTGCTGGCCAAGGCGGAGATGTTTCCGGTCTGCAATCCGCAGGTGGCGGCACGCATGGGTGGAGGCGACGCCAAGGCATTGAGCAATGTGCCGCGCCTCGCACTCTATACCTCGCCGGAAGATTGGGGGACGTGGCTTGAGGCCGCGAACATCGCCGATACGGGCCGCGCTGTCACATTGAAGTTCGACACCTACCTCGCCGCCTTGCAATCGGCCCTCGACGGCCAAGGCGTGTGCGTTGCACCGGATTTCCTGGTCGCCGACGACCTCAGGGCCGGACGCCTCGTCGCGCCATTCGCGCTGAGGGTGCCGCAGCCCGGCGCATGGTACATGATCTGCCGTAAGGAGCGGGTCGGCGAGGCCAGAATCCGGCAATTCGAACGCTGGCTCGTCGAACAATTCGGCGGTGAACCTATTTCTTCTTGATGCCGATCGCCCGGCCGACGCGATCCGGCGCCGGCAGTTGGGCGTGTTCCTTCATATAAAACTCAAGCTTGGGCAGCACGTCTTCCGGAAACGGCGTCACTTTCGGCCCGCTCATGTCGACATGCAGCGAGAGCACCTCGCACGTTGCCGCAACCCAGCCATCCTTATGGATGATTTCAAGATAGGTGTGCAGTCGCTTGCTGTCATAATCGATGAGCTGGTTGGTGACGGTCACGACATCATCAAGGTGGAGCTCCTGCACGTAGCAGATGTGCACCTCGGCCGTGTAGATCGTCAGCTTCCGCTCGGCCGCGTATGTGGGGCCAAAACCGAGCTCCGACAGGAACTCGTCGCCGCCCCTGTCAAAGACGACATTGTAATAAGCCATGTTGAGATGGCCGTTATAGTCGATCCATTCCTTCTCGATGGGGATGGGCGCCGAATGATAGAGTTCAGCGTCTCGATTGGTTGCTAGCATGTTATGGTCCTCGTTCTTGGCGAGCCGACGCCTGTCGATCGCTGGATTTGAAACATGGGTGCCTCGCCTTCCGCTGTGCCAAAAGCGACGAGCCGTGGCGGTTCCCTCATCAATGGTTCGGCCGGAAAGCGCTTGGCGGCTTGCCCTCGAAACTCCTGAATGTCCGTGTGAATGCAGCAGCCGAGGAAAATCCCGTCCGCGCAGCGATATCCGCCAGCGGCGATTTCGTGTCGGTAATGAGCCGCCGCGCCACCTTGAGCCGCAAGCGCAGATAGTATCGTCCGGGCCCCTCGCCGACCGCTTTTGCGAAGATTTTCTCAAGGCTGCGCGCGCTGAGCCCGCAACGCCGGGCGATGGCGCCGACTGTCAGGGGCGCATCGATATGGGCTTCCATGAGGCGGATCGCGCCCGCAAGCTTGGGATGCACATCGTCGAGCCGGCCCAACGAAACCAGCGGCTGCGCGTCGCTCGACGTATGCGCCTCGTCATAGATGAAGACGCTGGCGACATCGAGGGCGACCGACATGCCATAGCGCGAGCGAATCAAATGCAGCATCAGGTCGAAGGTCGGCGAGGCGCCGCCACTCGTGAAGACAGGACCGTCGATGACATAGCGGTCGGGCCTGATATCGGATTCCGGGAACTCCGCCGTAAACTCCTCCATGTCCTCCCAGTGGGTGGTCGCCTTGCGCCCGGCGAGAAGACCAGCACGGCCAAGCAGCCAGGACCCTGCCTCGATGCCGCCGATCATCTGATAGTGATGGACGGCGCGCCGCAGGTTGGCGGTAAAGGTCGTGCGCGCGATGTCTGAAGTGCCAAAACCACCGATAACCAATAACATATCGCCTTTTACGGAAGCATCGAATGAACCAGAAACCGCAATCGGCAAGCCGCACGTCATCATGGCCGGCTCGCCGTCCAGCGAGACGATTCGCCATTTGAAGAGTATGCTCCCGGAGACGCGGTTGGCCGCGCGCATCGGATCGATTGTCGATGCAACACACATGAGCGAAGCGCCGCTGAAAACGAGGACGGTCACATCCAGCGGTTTGGTGTCGGGCAAAAAGACTGGCGAAGTTTCGCTTTTCATCAATTTCAATTCGTATATCGCAAAGCATCGCTTGGCAATCGGGCCATGATCACGGCAACGAAAAATATGGGAGCAGAGCTATGGGACTTACCCCCAATCGCGAAGTATTCATCACCTGTGCTGTGACCGGCGCGGGAGACACGACAGGTCGTTCCGACAAGGTGCCGGTCACGCCGCGCCAGATCGCCGACGAGTGCATTGCCGCAGCCAATGCCGGCGCTGCAATCGCTCACATCCATGTGCGCGATCCGAAGACCGGCAAGGGTTCTCGCGATGTCGCGCTCTATACCGAGGTCGTCGAGCACATCAAGGCGTCGGGCGTCGACATGGTCTTGAACCTGACCGCCGGGATGGGGGGCGACCTGACGCTCGGCAGTGTCGAGCAGCCAATGCCGCCCTCCGCGATCGGCACCGACATGGCGGGCGCGACCGAGCGCCTCGAACACGTCGCCAAGCTTCGTCCGGAAATCTGCACGCTCGACTGCGGCACGATGAACTTCGGCGAAGGCGACTACGTCATGACCAATACGCCGGCGATGCTGAAGGCAATGGCGGCGCAGATAACGGCACTCGGCGTTCGCCCCGAGGTTGAAATCTTCGATACCGGCCACCTGCTTCTCGCCAAGTGGCTCTACGACCAGAAGCTGCTCGAAGATCCGGTCATGGTCCAGCTCTGCATGGGCATTCCCTGGGGCGCGCCCGATGATATCCATACGCTTTTGGCCCTCACCAACAATCTGCCGAAAAACTGGACGTTCTCCGCTTTCTCGATCGGCCGCAACCAGATGCCCTATGCGGCGATGGCCATGCTTGCCGGCGGCAATATCCGTGTCGGTCTTGAAGACAATATCTGGCTCGACAAGGGCGTGCTTGCCACCAACGGCCCACTGGTCGAGCGGGCAGTAAAGGTTGCCGAAGGCATCGGCGCAAAGATTCTTGGACCGAACGACGTCCGCGAGCGCATGAAACTCACAAAGGGCTGGTGATAGAATGGCTGGAATTCGCAAGGCTGCGGCGGTTGGCGGCGGCGTAATTGGTGCGGGCTGGGTGGCTCGCCTTCTTCTCAACGGCATCGACGTTTCGATCTACGATCCGGATCCCGAGGCTGAGCGCAAAGTCAGCGAGGTGATGAAGAATTCTCGCCGCGCCTATAAGACCATGGTGCCGGACGGCTTGCCGAAAGAAGGAAAGCTGACATTCGCCAAGTCCATACAGGAAGCCGTCGACGGCGCTGACTTCATTCAGGAAAGCGTTCCCGAACGGCTCGAACTGAAGCACAAGGTACTTGCCGAGATCGACAAGCATGCCGCGACGGATGCTATTGTCGGTTCATCCACCTCGGGCATTCTCCCGTCCGACATGCAGACCGCGATGAAGCACCCCGAGCGTCTTGTCGTCGGGCATCCCTATAACCCGGTCTATCTGCTGCCGCTCGTCGAAATCGTCGGCGGCAAGCTGACCTCTCCAGACGCTGTCGAAAAAGCGCGCGAACTCTATGCCTCCATCGGCATGAAGCCGGTGGTCATCCGCAAGGAGATCGAGGCTTTCGTCGGCGATCGCCTACTCGAGGCGGTCTGGCGCGAGTCGCTTTGGCTGATCAAGGACGACATTACCACCGTCGAGGAACTCGACGATATCATGCGCTATTCATTCGGCATTCGCTGGGCGCAGATGGGCATGTTCCAGGTCTATCGCGTCGCCGGCGGCGAAGCGGGCATGCGCCACTTCATCGCCCAGTTCGGTCCCTGCCTGTCCTGGCCGTGGACCAAGCTCATGGACGTGCCCGAACTAACCGAAGAACTGGTGGACAAGATCGCCAACCAGTCGGATGAGCAGGCGCACGGCCTTTCGATCCGCGAACTCGAACGCATCCGCGACGACAATCTCGTGGCGATCATGGAAGCGCTGTCGCGCCAGAACAAGGGCAAGGGTTGGGGCGCGGGCGCCCTCTACAAGGATTATACGAAGCGCCTCTCGAAGCTCGCCCAGAAGCCGGCGACCTCCAAGGCCGCCGAGAAGGCCAAAGCCAACAAGCCCAAGAAAAAGAAGGACTAACGCAGATGGATTTCGGTCTTTCGGAGGAGCAAAGGCTGATCGTCGAAACGACGCGCGCCTTTGTCGAGAACGAACTCTACCCGCACGAAGCGGAGGTGGAACGCACGGGCGTGTTGCGCAAGGAACTCGCCGACGAGCTCAAGCAGAAGGCGATGGAAGCTGGACTTTATGCAGCCAACATGCCAGCCGAAGTCGGCGGCGCGGGGCTCGATACCGTCACCTGGCTGCTCTACGAAAAGGAACTCGGCCGCGCCAATTATGCGTTGCACTGGACCTGCGTCGGGCGCCCGTCGAATATCCTGCTTGCAGGTACCGATGCGCAGAAAGAGAAATACCTCTACCCCTGCATTCGCGGCGAAAAGTCCGACTGCCTGGCCATGACCGAACCCGGCGCGGGCTCGGACTTGCGCGGCATGAAGGCGACCGCTGTCGAAAAAGGCGGCGACTGGGTCGTCAACGGCACCAAACATTTCATCAGCCACGCGCTCGAAGCCGATTTCGTCATACTCTTTGTTGCATCGGGCGAAGAAGAGACGCCGCGCGGCAAAAAGAAGAAAATCACCGCCTTCTTCGTCGACAAGGGCCACCCCGGCATGACGATCCGCGAAGGCTACCGCAATGTCTCGCATCGCGGTTATACCAATGCCATCGTTGAATTCGACGATTGCCGCCTGCCGCAGGAAGCGATCCTCGGCGAAGTCCACAAAGGCTTCGAGGTCGCCAACACCTGGCTTGGAGCAACCCGCTTGCAGGTTGCGGCGACGTGCCTTGGCCGCGCGGAACGTGCGCTCGGCCACGCCATTGAATATGCTGCCCAGCGCCAACAGTTCGGCCAGCAGATCGGCAAGTTCCAGGGCGTTTCGTTCAAGCTCGCTGATATGGCAACCGAGCTCAAGGCGGCGGATCTTCTGACCTTCGAGGCCGGGTGGAAGTTCGACCAGGGCACGGTGACCGACCAGGACATGGCCATGGCCAAGTTGAAGGCGACCGAAACGCTGGCCTTCGTCGCCGATGAAGCCATCCAGATTCACGGCGGCATGGGCCTTATGGATGACCTGCCGCTCGAACGCATCTGGCGGGATGCCCGTGTTGAGCGCATCTGGGAAGGCACGTCCGAGATCCAGCGGCACATCATCTCGCGTGCCCTGCTCCGCCCGCATGGCGCATAACGGAGCATTTCATGGCATCGCATAAGCTCGACCGGCTGCTTCGGCCAAAATCCATTGCTGTCTTCGGTGGCCTCCAGGCCATCGAAGTCATCAGGCAATCACAGAAAATGGGCTTTACCGGCGAGATTTGGCCGGTCCATCCCAAGCATGACGAGATCCTCGGCCTCAAGGTCTATCGCTCGGTGGCCGATCTCCCCGGAAGTCCTGATGCCGCCTTTGTCGGCGTCAACCGTTTCGTCACGCTTGATATCGTGCGGCAGTTGCGCGATGCCGGCGCCGGCGTCGCGGTCTGCTATGCCTCGGGCTTCCTTGAAGCCGGCGCGGACGATGCCGATGGCGCACGCTTGCAAGATGAGCTCGTCGAAGCGGCAGGCGACATGCCGATCATCGGACCGAACTGCTACGGCCTTATCAATTATTGCGACGGCGCCCTGCTCTGGCCTGACCAGCACGGCGGACGCCGGCTTGCTGCCGACGAGCGCGGCGTTGCGATCATCACGCAATCGTCCAACATCGCCATCAACATGACGATGCAGAACCGCGGATTGCCGATCGCCCACGTCATGACCGCGGGCAACCAGGCGCAGACCGGCCTTCCCGACATGGCGATCGCACTTCTCGAAGACGACCGCGTGACTGCGCTCGGTCTGCATATCGAAGCATTCCAGTCGGCGCCGAAATTTGAGGCTCTGGCAAAACGGGCGCGTGAACTCGGCAAGCCGATTGTCGCCATGAAGGTCGGCCGGTCGGCGCAGGCACGCGCGGCGACGGTCTCGCACACCGCATCGCTAGCAGGGTCGGACGCTGCATCCGACGCGTTCCTGAAGCGGCTCGGCATCGCCCGCGTCAACTCAATTGCCTCGTTCCTCGAAACGTTGAAGTTCCTCCACGTCCATGGCCCTCTCGATGGCAACACACTGTGCTCGATGAGCTGTTCAGGCGGCGAGGCATCTGTGATGGCAGACAGCGCCGAGGGCCGCTCGGTGGAATTTCCGGCGCTAACACCGGAACACAGGGCGCGCGTCAAGGCAACGCTCGGGCCGCTCGTCGCCGTGGCGAACCCGCTCGACTATCATACTTTCATCTGGAACAACGAGCCGGCTCTGACTGAGACCTTCACCGCAATGGTTTCCGGCGGCTTCGCCTTAAGCTGCCTTGTTCTCGATTTTCCGCGCAAGGATCGCTGCTCCGACGTGGATTGGTGGTCGACGGTGCGCGGCTTCGAAAGTGCGCTCAAGACCAATCGCGCCAAGGGAGCGATTGTCGCCTCCTTATCCGAAAACATTCCGGAAGAGTATATGGCCGGGCTGATGGAAAGCGGGATCGCGCCTCTTTGCGGCATTACCGAAGCGTTCGACGCCGCCGAGGCTGCCGCGTTCATCGGCCGTGCCTGGAAGCTTGCCGCTTCCGCACCCGTCGCAGCACCTGGCAGTTCAAACGCTTACGAACCCGCCTCTCCCGATGAGGCGGACGCCAAGGCGCTGTTGCGCAGGCTGGAACTCCCCGTACCGGAAGGTCGCCGATGCCAGACAGCCGATGAGGCAGTCCTTATCGCGAACGGTCTCGGCTATCCGGTTGCCTTGAAGGCGCTCGGCATCGCCCACAAATCCGAGCATAATGCGGTGCGCCTGAACCTCAAAGGCAGCGATGAAGTTCGAAGCGCGGCGAATGACCTTGCCGGCCTTGGAACAGGACTTTACGTGGAGCGCATGGTAACGGGTGCTGTCGCCGAACTCATTGTCGGCATAGTCGATGATCCGCAGTTCGGCCCGGTCATGACGCTTGGAACCGGCGGCGTTCTCGTCGAACTGCTGCAGGATACGGCGACGTTGCTGCTGCCATCGAGCCGTGAAGATATCGAGGCGGCACTGCGTTCGCTCCGCATGTTCCCGCTACTCGACGGCTATCGCGGCAGGAAGCCGGCCGATCTTGATGCCGCGATTGATGCCATAGCTGCAATCGCTACTTTTGCCGTGAAGAATGCAGGCCGCATAGCCGAGCTGGATATCAATCCGCTGCTCGTCTGCGGCAAGGGAGACGGCGCGTGGATTGCCGATGCGCTGCTGGTCACAAAGGGAGAGCTGAATTGAACGACGTTATAAGGACAAGGCGCGAGGGCGGCATTCTCGAGGTCACGCTCGACCGTCCGAAGGCGAATGCGATCGATCTGATCACGAGCCGCCTCATGGGCGAAACGTTCAGAGAATTCCGCGACGATCCCGAATTGCGCGTCGCCATCGTCCAGACCGCCGGAGACAAGTTTTTCTGCGCCGGCTGGGACCTGAAGGCGGCTGCAGGCGGTGACGCCGTCGACGGCGACTATGGTGTCGGCGGTTTCGGTGGTCTGCAGGAGTTGCGCGATCTGAACAAGCCAGTCATCGCCGCGGTCAACGGCATGGCCGTCGGCGGTGGTTTTGAACTCGCGCTTTCCTGCGATATGATCCTCGCATCTGATCATTCGAGCTTTGCCCTGCCCGAAATTCGGGCCGGCACTCTTGCCGACGCCGCGACCGTCAAATTGCCCAAGCGCATTCCCTATCACGTCGCGATGGACCTGCTTCTTACCGGTCGCTGGATGGATGTCGCCGAGGCGCATCGCTGGGGTCTCGTCAATGAGGTTCTGCCCAAGGACAGGCTGATGGAGCGTGTCTGGGAGATCGCCCGCCTCCTCGAAAGCGGTCCGCCGCTCGTTTTCGGCGCGATCAAGGAAGTCGCGCGCGAAGCAGAGAACATGACATTCCAGCAGGCAATGAATATGATCACCAAGCGGAAGTTCCGCACGGTCGATATCCTTTATGCCTCGGAAGACGGACAGGAAGGATTCAAGGCTTTTGCCGAGAAGCGTGAACCTGTCTGGAAGGGTAGATGAGCACAGACTATTCCGTCCTGATCGATAAAGAGACCTGGGCGTTCATCGACAGGACGAACAGTTTCTATCCCCCGAACGCGATAGACCTGACTATCGAAGAGCAGCGCGGCGTCTATAACACGATGTGCCGCGCATTCTTTGCCGGCTATCCAGAGGCAGTGTCATCGATGGATGCGTTCATCGACGCGCGCGACCACCGGATACCGGTCCGTGTCTATGACAAAAGCGGCTCAAAGCCCGAAGCCGTCTGCCTCTATTTCCACGGTGGCGGCTTCGTCGTCGGCGGGCTCGACAGCCATGATGATGTCTGCGCCGAGATTTGTGATGGAACGGGCTTTCGCATCGTCTCCGTCGATTATCGCCTTGCACCCGAGCACCTGCACCCCACGGCGTTCCGCGACTGCCGCGCAGCCTTCGAACACGTGGCCGTAACCTCGGATCTTCCAATCATTATTTGCGGAGATAGCGCCGGCGGCAATCTGGCTGCGGCAGTCACCCATCACGTCCGCCTCCATGACCGCGCACCGATCGGCCAGGTTCTCATCTATCCGGGGCTCGGCGGCGCTACCGATCAAGGCTCGTATCTCACGCACGCCGAAGCACCGATGCTGTCGACGCGTGATACTGTCTACTACGCCAATATTCGTGGCGGCGGCTTCAACTGGTCCACTGATCCGCGTTTCGCGCCCCTCAACGATCCGGATTTTGGCGGGCTGCCGCCGACAGTTGTCATTTCGGCCGAATGCGATCCGCTCTCGGACGATGGCCGGCACTACCGCGACAAGATTCTCGCAGCGGGCGGCAAGGCTATCTGGAACAATGAGCCGGGCCTGATCCACGCTTATCTTCGCGCCCGCCACAGCGTCGAGCGGGCGCGGTCAAGCTTCCGGCGGATCGTTACCGCCGTGCATCTGCTCGGGCAAGGCCGCTGGCCCGGCCAACTTTGATTCATCTAATTCCCGGCGCTCGCCATGCGCCGGTTCTTCATCGCGCCTTCGAGCCAGCCAAGCTCCATTTCCGGAACCGACGACAGCAGCAGATCCGTATAGGCGTCGAAAGGCGGCTTCAGCACCTCGGTCTTCGGACCGTAGCGCACCACTTCGCCGCGATACATGACTGCGATCGCATCAGCGATGGATTTGACCACGGCAAGATCGTGGGTGATGAAGATATATGCGACGTTCTCGTCCTTCTGCAGATCAAGCAGAAGCTTGAGGATGCCGTCGGCCACCAGCGGATCGAGAGCGCTCGTCACCTCGTCGCAGATGATAAGCTTGGGCTTGGCCGCAAGCGCGCGCGCAATGCAGACACGCTGCTTCTGTCCGCCTGACAGCTCGGCCGGGTAGCGATCGGCAAAGCCCGTCCCCATCTCGATCTTGTCGAGCAGTTCGCGAACACGAGCATCGCGTTCCCTGCCTCTCATGCCGAAATAGAATTCGAGCGGCCGGCCGATAATCGTGCCGATGGTCTGGCGCGGGTTCATCGCGACATCCGCCATCTGGTAGATCATCTGCAACTCGCGCAGATCGTTGCGCGTCCGGTTGGCGAGGCGCGGCGACAGCGTACGCCCGTTGAACGTGATGCTCCCTTCCATCGGCGGCAACAGCCCGGTGATGGCGCGCGCCAGCGTCGACTTGCCGGAACCGGACTCGCCGACGACGGCCAGCGTCTGGCCAAGATGGACGTCGACGGTAACGTTCTTGAGCACCTTGACCAGTCCGCCCCCATAGGCCGCGGTAATGTTGTTGACCGCCAGCACAGGCGCATCGTTCGGGTTCTTCTGCTCGTGCGGAATGTGATGCACGGAAACAAGCTGGTTGGTGTATTGCTGGCGCGGCTCCTTGATGATCTGGCGTGTATCGCCATATTCGACGAGCTTGCCATGGCGCAGCACCATGATGTCGTCGGCGACCTGCGCCACGACAGCAAGATCATGCGTGATATAGAGCGCGGCGACGTTGGTGTCGTGGATGGCCTCCTTGATCGATGCCAGCACGTCGATCTGGGTGGTCACGTCCAGCGCCGTCGTCGGTTCATCGAAGACGATGAGGTCGGGCTCCGAGCACAATGCCATGGCAGTCATCGCGCGTTGCAACTGGCCGCCGGATACCTGATGGGGAAAGCGCTGACCGAACGTCTCGGGATTCGGAAGTCCAAGCTTCTTAAACAAGCCAATCGCACGCTTCTCGGCTTCTGCCCTCGAACATATACGGTGCAGAAGCGCTGCTTCTATGACCTGGTCCATAAGCTTGCGGGCGGGATTGAACGAGGCGGCAGCCGACTGTGCGACGTAACAGACCTCCTTGCCCCGGACCTGGCGCAACAGGCGCGGGCCACCTTTGACAAGATCGCGGCCGTTGAGGATCACTTGCCCGCCAGTAATGCGCACGCCTCCCCGGCCATAGCACATGCTTGACAGGCCAATCGTGGATTTGCCGGCGCCCGACTCGCCGATAAGGCCGAGCACCTTGCCGCGCTCGAGCTTGACCGACACGTCGTCAACGATGACGACGTTGCGCGGCGGCTCACCGGGTGGGTAGCTGGTGGCCTCGATGCGCAGGTTCTGGATATCGAGCAGGAGACCGGTCTTGTCCTTCCTTGGTGCCTTAGCCATTGCGACCTCCCTTCAGACTTGTCGTCCGGTTCAATATCCAATCGGCAACGAGGTTGACCGAGATCGCGAGAACGGCAATCGCCGCTGCGGGAATAAGCGCCGCCGGCACGCCGAAGACGATGCCTTCCTTGTTTTCCTTGACCATGCCGCCCCAGTCGGCATCCGGCGGTTGCACGCCGAGCCCGAGGAAGGAAAGCGCCGACAGGAAAAGCACCGCAAAGATAAAGCGCAGCCCGAGTTCAGCGATAAGCGGAGTGAGCGCATTGGGCAGGATTTCGCGAAATATGATCCATACCCGCCCCTCGCCGCGCAGCTTTGCAGCCTCGACAAAGTCCATGACGTTGATATCCACCGCGACGGCCCGCGCCAGTCGATAGACGCGGGTGGCGTCGAGCAGGCCCATAACGAAAATGAGCGTGACCACATTGGCAGGCAAGACCGAAAGCACGACGAGCGCAAAGATCAGCGTCGGGATTGCCATGATCAGATCGACAAAGCGTGACATGAGCTGGTCGAACCATCCGCCGACGACGGCGGCGGCGAACCCCAGCACCGATCCGAGAATAAAGGAAAGGGCCGTCGCCATGGCGGCGATGAAGATCGTGATGCGTGCACCGTAGATCATACGCGACAGGAGATCACGGCCGAGATTATCGGTACCGAGCAGATACTTGGCCGACGAGGGCTCCCATACGTCACCTACCGTCTCGCCGACGGGATATGGCGCGACCCATGGAGCGAATACAGCCGCAAACAGGAACACGGCGGTGATGATGAGGCCGATCCATGCGCTGATGGGAATAGCTTTGACGTTCAGCATGGCGCGCCCCTACTTCGGATGCCGGAGGCGGGGATTGGAAACAATCGCCACGATGTCAGCAATGATGTTCAAACTTATGTAGACGGCCGCGAAAACCAGCCCGCATGCCTGCACGACCGGAACGTCGCGCTTAGCCACGTGGTCGACAAGATACTGGCCCATCCCCGGATAAACAAAGATCACCTCGACCACGACGACGCCGACCACGAGAAATGCGAGGTTGAGCATCACGACGTTGACAATCGGCGCAATCGCATTGGGAAACGCATGCCGGGTAATGATCTGAAGCGGCGAAAGCCCCTTCAGTTCGGCCGTTTCTATATATGCAGACTGCATGACGTTGAGGATTGCTGCACGCGTCATGCGCATCATATGCGCGAGAACAACGAGCGTTAGCACCGTCACCGGCAATGCAATCGCGCTCAGCCGCTCGCCGAGCGGCATGCCCTCATAGACGGTCGATACGCTCGGGAACCACTGCAGCCGCACCGCAACGAAATATATGAGCAGGTAGCCGGTGAAGAACTCGGGCAGCGAGGTCGAAGCGAGACCAAGGCCGGAGATCAGCTTATCGACGAAGCCGTTGCGGTAGCGCACCGCCAAGAGCCCGAGCATGATGGCGAGCGGAATGGAGACCACCGCCGCCCAGAATGCCAGGAACAGCGTATTCCATAGCCGCTCCTTCAGCGACGTCGCGATATCCTGTCCGCTGGAAAGTGCCGTCCCGAGATCGCCGGTCAGGATCCCGCCGAGCCAGCGCAGGTAGCGAATATAGGCAGGGTCGTTCAGACCCATGTCACGCCGCAGGTTTTCAAGCGCCTGCGGCGTGGCCGATTGGCCGAGGATGGATTGGGCCACGTCGCCCGGCAGGATTTGCGTGCCGGCAAAGATGAGCACCGAGACCGCAAGCAGGAGCAGAAGGCCCATCGCAATGCGCTGGGCCACCAGTTTCAGGACAGGTGCACTCATCCGCCCGGCGCCGATCAGGCGTTCAGCCAGCAGCGCGACAGAGCATAGCCGCCGCTCATCTCCTGATTGCCGTCCGGCACCCAGCCGCCGACCTTGGCGCTGGTCGCGTCGATGAAGTCGTTGAACATCGGCACGATGACACCGCCTTCATCGCGAACGATGATGGCCATGTCGCGGTACATCTGCTTGCGCTTGCCCTCATCGAGTTCGCCGCGCGCAGTGATCAGCATCTGGTCGAACTTGGGATTGAAGAAGCGCGTGTCGTTCCAGTCGGCCTTCGAATAGTAGGCCGTGGAATACATCTGGTCCTGCGTCGGACGTCCGCCCCAATAGGATTCCGAGAAGGGCTGCTTGTTCCAGACTTCCGACCAGTAGCCGTCGCCAGGCTCGCGCTTGACTTCGATTTTGATGCCGGCCTTGGCAGCGCTCTGCTGATAGAGCTGTGCCGCATCGACGGCGCCCGGGAAGGCGACATCGGATGTGCGCAGGAGAACGGTGCCGTCATGGCCGGACTTCTTGAAGTGGAACGCGGCTTTGTCCGGATCGTAGGTGCGCTGCTCGATATCATCGGAGAACAGCGGATAGGCCTTGTTGATCGGGAAGTCATTGCCGACGGAGCCGTAGCCGCGCAGAATCTTCTGCACCATCTCTTCGCGGTTCATGGCGTATTTCAGCGCAAGTCGCAGATCCACATTATCGAAGGGTGCCGTGTTGCAATGTGCAATGAACACGTAATGTCCCTTGCCGGCCACGTTCTGGATGGTCACGCCGGGGACGCGCTTAACGAGATCGACAATCTTCGGCTCGACGCGGTTGATCATGTGAACCTGTCCGGACTGAAGAGCCGCGGTACGGGCGGTCGCATCGTTGATGACGATGATTTCGATCTGGTCGGCATGGCCGCGCTTGTCGCCGTTCCAGTAGTTGGCGAACTTTTCGCCAATGTGACGTACGCCCGGCTGATCGGTGACGACTTTGTATGGTCCCGTCCCGATACCTGCGGTGGGCTTGTCCTTGCCGCCGTTCGGCTGGATCATAAGGTGATAGTCGTCCATCAGGAACGGCAGGTCGGCGTTGGCTTCTTTCAATGTGAAAACAACGGTATCGCCGTCCTTCTTCACGTTCTCGATGCCGCCCATGATACCAAGGGCGCCCGACTTGGAATTCGCGTCCGAGTGGCGTTCCATGGTGGCGACAACGTCGTCCGGCGTCATTTCCTTGCCGTCGTGGAATTGTACACCCTTGCGGATCTTGAAGGTCCATACCTTCGCGTCGTCCGATGAGCCCCACTCTTCGGCAAGTTTCGGCTCAAGCTTGCCATCGGGCTGAATCTCGACAAGCTGCTCGCCCCACTGGCGGCCGAATTTGTAGGGCACCTGGCTTTGCCAGGTCGCAGGGTCAAGACTGTCCGTGGATGCACCGCCCTGCATGCCCGCCTTGAGCGTGCCGCCCTTTACAGGCCCTTCGGCAAGTGCTGCGCTGGACAGAAGGGAGTTGGCAAATACGGTCGTAACACCAAGTGCGGCGGCCCTGCCGAGGAAGTCGCGGCGGGAGATGTGACCGCGTGCGACCTTGCGGCTGAGATATTCGAGTTCTTTAGACATACCAGTTCCCCTTCTTGCTCCGGCGCAACGCGCCCGGATTGGTTTTTGTGATAATGTGACTTGATACCCGTGGATTACAACTGTTGATTGCTAAATAGTCCTCCCCGGCTCATCTGATATTCAAATGAAGCTTCGTTTGATCGTTTCTGCGAAGTCGTGCTCGAAGACGACATTGTCGTTTTCGTAGGCCTCGATACGCCCCGTCAGGTAGAAATTGTGCTGGTCCGATCGCATCGTCGTGTAGGTCTCCGTGCGCGTACGCCAATTGTCGCGTCCCGAAATCTCGGTCCAATGCGTCTCGCCATAGGCCGACAGCGGATCGTCAGGATGGATCTCCCAACGCTCGCGCGCTACTCCGCCATGGATCAGCCCATGATCCTTGTCGCGCGCCTCGCCAAAATCATCCTCGATCAGTAACGTGATCTTGCCGCTTACCTGATCGTGTTCGATCGTCCGGCTATTGCCACCTTCGCGCAATGTCTCAATTTGCCATGGCGTTGCGCCTTCCGGCTCAGGGAAAGTCCACTCGTCGCCTGTCGCAAGCGGGCGCGAGGGAATCGCCACGCTGCCAGCGTGGATGCTGAGGCTGACATGGGATGGCGACGGCCAGACAAGCGGCCAATAAGACGTTGAAACAGCAACGCGCAAAGTGTGCCCGGCCGGGACCCTATAGGCAATATCGTCGAGCTTGAACGTAATTGTCACTTGCTCGCCGGGCACCAGTGGCTCGGCATTGTCATGGCCATGGCGGTGACAGAGATTGAAGACGCCATAGGTGATACGGGTCGATGCGCCATCCGCATGCACGTCACACAACCGCACCGCGACCATGGCCACCGGCTTGTTGCTCGATAGGGTAAGTGCGATTTTCGGCGCTCCGACAATGTCGATTGCCTCGTCGAGGGACGTGTCATAGCAAAGCGAAAGCGCGTCGTCGCGGCGCTGGTCGCCGGGCATTTCCGGTCCGAGCCAGATCGCACAATATTCGCCGCTCATCATGCCGCAATCCTGCGGCGACGCGACCAGATGCGAGAAGTTTTCGCTCGCTTCCGGCGCCAGTGACCGGTCGCCGGCAAGGTGAAGCACCTTGCTGCCGATACGTTGCGAAGGCCACTCATTTTCGGCGATCCAATAGCCGCTGCGTTCCGTGTACCAGCTTTTCGGACGGACCGAATCCATCAGGTAGCCACGGTACGTAGGATCGTTCTCGACGCCGGTGTCGATATCCTTGAGCCAGCGATCCCACCAGCGCAACGCCTCCTGCAGGAAGCCGATGCGCGGTTCCGGCACGGCAAAGTGCGGGTATTTGTGTACCCATGGACCGATGATGCCTTTGACCGGCGCGGTTATACCTTCCATCAAGCGCGGCACGGCGTTCTTATAGGCATCGCCCCAGCCGCCGATCGCCAAGGTCGCGGCCTTGATCGCCGAAAACTCCTCGCAGACGGAGCCACGCCGCCAATAGTCGTCGCGTGTCTGATGCTTGAGCCATACAGCTGGCAGGAACGGCTCGTTGCGCAGACGCTCCAGCCACATCTCCCGCCATTTTGCGCCGGCATGCGCCGGATCTGGCGGGCGCGAGGAATAGGCAAGCATTGTTGCGCCCCAGCCAAGATTCTCATTGAGCAGCAGGCCGCCCTTGTAATGGATATCGTCGGCGAAGCGATCGTCGGTCGAGCACAACGTGATAATGGCCTTGAGCGGCTCGGGCTGGAGCGCTGCTACCTGCAACGAATTGAAGCCGCCCCAGGATATGCCCATCATGCCAACCTTGCCGGTGGACCATGGCTGCGCGGCAATCCAGTCGACCACCTCGCACGCGTCGGCAAGTTCCTGTTCGGAATATTCATCCTCCATGAGCCCTTCGGAATCGCCATTGCCGCGCATGTCGACACGCAGGCAGGCATAGCCGTGGCCGGCAAAATACGGATGGGTGAGATTGTCGCGCGCCGTCGTTCCGTCCCGCTTGCGATAGGGCAGGAATTCGAGAATGGCGGGAACCGGACTATCGTTGGCATTTTCCGGCATCCACACCCGCGCCGAAAGCCGGCAACCGTCAGCCAGGACGATGCCCATATCGGCATGCTCGATGACATTCTGAGGAAACGTTTCGACTGTCCGCATTATCGCCTTTCATCTCGCGCAGAGTTGAAAACAGACAATGCCCGCCGAAGGCGTGACGCCCGGCGAAAGCCAGAATCCCATTTTCTCGTCTTTGCGAGGTGTTCCTTTGCCCACACTATGCGCATCTGCTCGCCAGCAGGCATAAAACAGCTGCGACATAACTCACACAATTTGCGCCACACCCGAGTTTTTCATCCGAGCTTCGAGGGGATCATTCTTTCAACGCGCCTGAAGAGCATCACGATAATGCCGGTGATCACGAGATATCCCGCGGCAAGGAGGAGCAACGGCTCGTAGGTCAGGAACGTATCCTGCCTGACACGCGAAGCGACCGCGTAAAGATCGACGACGGTGATCGTCGCAACGAGCGGCGTCGACTTGAGCTGGAGCACGGCCTCGCCGGCAAGCGTCGGCAGCGCGCGATGGATCGCCTGCGGCAGCCATATCCGCCTGAAGATCGTGAAGCGCGGCATGCCGAAGGCACGTGCGGCTTCCAATTGTCCCTTGGGAACGCTGGCGAATGCGCCTCGCATTACCTCGCCCTCATAGCCCGCGTAGGACAAGGTCAGCGCCAGCACTGCATAGGGCCAGGCCTGCCGCAAATAAGGCCAGAGTTCCGATCCGCGTATCCATGGATATTGCGGGAAGAGCGAACCAAGGCCGTAATAGAGCAGCCAGAGTTGCAGCAGCAGCGGCGTGCCGCGAATGACGGTGCAAAACATCTTGGCCGGAACAGCGAGAATCGCCGGCCCGGACGCCTGGGCGAGTCCCAGCGGCACCGCCAACAGGAAGCCCAGGATAACCGTCACGATCAAGATCCAGATCGTCCGCCACAGGCCCTGAGCGATAAGGTCGCCGTAGTTTTGCAGCCAGTCCCAGCGCATGAAGAAAACGGCGGACGCAATCAACGCCAAACCGATCAGCATCATGACGATGCGATGCGGCTGCAGCAGGCTAGCGATGCGGATCCCGCCCGTTTCCTTGTGGATCGGAAATGTCTCGATCGGGACTTCAATAGGCGTTTCGGACATCAATGCGCCTCCTTGACGGAGGGCATGCCGCGTCGGGCCCAGATTTCAACCCGGCCGATAATGGCATTTGAAAACAGCGTGATGAACAGATAGAGCGCGCCGGCTGCCATGTAGAAGAGGAAATAGGCCTTGGTCGCACCCGCCGCTTGGCGCGTTTCGAGCGTAAGCTCGGCGAAACCGACGACGGCCAGAAGCGATGTATCCTTGGTGGCGATCAGCCACAGATTGGCTAGTCCCGGGAGCGCATGCGGGAGCATCGCGGGCAGCGTAATGCGCCGCATCATCAGGCTCGGCGACATGCCATAGGCCCTCGCCGCTTCGATCTCGCCCTGCGGAATGGATTTGATTGCGCCGCGCAAGACCTCCGTTGCATAGGCGCCCTGGACAAAACCGAGGACGACGATACCGGCGACAAGGCCGCTAATATCGACCCGGCTGTAACCGAGGGCCTCGAATAGGCGATTGATGAGGTCCGTGCCGGCATAATAGAGCAGCAGGATCAACACCAGTTCGGGAATTGCTCGCACCATTGTGGTGTAGATAGCGGCAATGTCGCGGACAATCGGGCCGCCATAGAGCTTGCCGTAAGCGCCGAGCGTTCCGATGATCAGCCCAATGCCGAACGAACCGAGTGCGATCTGCAGGGAGTGAAAGAGCCCGCGAAGCAGATTGCCGCCCCACCCCGGTGGATTTGGCGACAGGAGCCCGAACATGCCGGATATGGCGGCGGGAAGGATCGATGCGTCGGCCAAGCCGTCCTCGATTCAGTATCGGATAGAGTTTTGAACAAGTTGGCCGGAACGGGCTGTCCCGCTCCGGCCGGACAGCTTAGCCGCCATAAATATCGAAGTTGAAATACTTCTTTGAGATCTCGTCATACTTACCATCTGAGCGGATCGCCTTGATGGCAGCGTTGATCTTGTCCTTCAGCTCGGTATCGCCCTTGCGCATGCCGACGCCGACACCGGGGCCGAGGATCTCCAGATCATCGGCTACCTTGCCCTTGATCTCGCAGCACGCCTTGCCGGCATCGGTCGCAACGAAGGTTTCGAGCGCGAGCGAGTCGGCCTGCGTCGCATCGATGCGGCCTGCGGCGAGATCCTGGTTCGCCTCATCCTGCGTCTGGTATTCCTTGATTTCGGCTGCGGTCGAAGCGAAGTACTTCTTGGCGTAGGCCTGGTGCACCGTCGAAACCTGAACGCCGATGATCTTGCCCTTCAGGCCTTCCGGCGTCGGCTGCATCTCCACGCCCTTGGCGCCCATGATCACAGTCGGAGTGTTGTAGTACTTGTCGGAAAAATCGATCGTCTTCAACCGCTCGTCGGTGATCGACATGGAGCTGGCGATCATGTCGATTTTCTTCGTGGTCAAGGCAGGAATGATGCCGTCCCAAGCGACAGGCGTAATGACGCAATCAAGCTTGGCCTGCTCGCACAGCGCGTTGATGATATCGACTTCCCAGCCGTTCCACTTGCCAGATGCGTCGGGCGACGTGAATGGCGGATACGGCTCGGCAGCGATGCCGACTTTCACCTGCTCGGCGCTTGCAGCGCCCATGCCGGCGACGACCAGGACAACGGCGGCTACCGTTGTTTTCAAAAACGACTTCATTCTCATCTCCATTCTTTCAATGTTCCCCAGGATTGTTTCCTGTGCTTGCTTATTTATGAAACAGTCCGGATAAACTGTTTCAGACGTTCAGATTTTGGCGATCCGAACAATGCTTCCGGCGGACCCTCTTCCTCGATGATGCCGTTGTGCAGATAGATGACGTGGCTCGCGACCTCGCGTGCGAATTTCATCTCGTGCGTAACGAGAAGCATGGTCCGGCCTTCCTCGGCGAGATCGCCGATCACCCGCAGCACCTCGCCGACAAGTTCCGGATCAAGCGCGGAGGTGGGCTCGTCGAACAGCATGACGCGCGGCTGGATTGCCAGCGCCCGCGCAATTGCGCCGCGCTGTTGCTGGCCCCCGGAGAGATAGGCAGGATAAACGTCGCGCTTGGCCGACAGGCCGACGCGCTCGAGCAGTTGCTCGCCGATGACCATGGCCTCGTCGCGCTTCATGCCGAGCACATGGACCGGGACTTCGATGACATTCTGGATGAGCGTCATGTGCTGCCAGAGGTTGAAATTCTGGAACACCATGCCGAGACGGCTGCGGATGCGCTCGATCTGGCGCCGGTTGGCGGGATGCAGGCCGCCATGGCCGTCGCTCACCATTTTTACGTCTTCACCATTGATGCGAATAATGCCGCTGGTGGGATTTTCGAGAAAGTTGATGCAACGCAGGAACGTGGATTTACCGGAGCCACTGCCGCCGATCATGGCGACCACATCGCCATCCCGCGCCGTCAGGGACACGCCCTTCAGAACTTCGAGTGCTCCGAAGCGCTTGTGAAGCTTCTCGATATGAATGGCTTCAGCTTGCTCGCCTGTCGCCCGTTGAAGTGGATCCGTCGAAACGGTTGCCGCTTCCATCGCCGTCATTCCGGGATACCTGCTCGTATTGGGCTTGCACGTCTTGTCATGACAGCCTTTGATCCGCCTCATTATCTGACAGGGTCTAAATTGCCCTCTTTGGCTGCATCACACCACTTGCGCTCTATTTATGCAAGCGTATAAATACTCCCAGAAACAATTTTTTGAGAGCAGCGCAGATGCAAGCATTCGGTTCCCAGTCCATGGCCCTCCCCTTGAAGCGCGTCATCATGCGCAAGCCGGACCACGTCATGGCAGGGGCCGAACGCGACGTCTGGCACTATGGGCCGCAATTCGATCCACGCAAGGCTTCCGAGCAGCATCGCGTGTTTGCCGATCTCGTTGCCCGTTCGGGCGCGGAGATCACGTGGATACGCGACGGCAATGACGGGCTGTCCGATTCCATCTTCACCCATGATCCATCGTTGGTGACTGACAAGGGCGCCGTTATCCTGCGCATGGGAAAGCCCCTGCGCCTCGAGGAAACGGACTTGCACCGGGAGACCTATCGGCAGATGGATGTGCCGGTCCTCGGCCGCATCGAGGTGCCCGGTACCGTCGAGGGCGGCGATTGCGTCTGGGTCGACGAAAAGACCCTGGCGGTTGGACGCGGGGTCCGTACCAATCAGGCGGGGATCGAGCAGCTCGCCGATATTCTCAAGCCGCTTGGCGTCACGGTTCTCGGCTTCGACCTGCCGCTCTGGCACGGAGAAGAAGCCTGCCTGCACCTTATGTCGATCATATCCCCGCTCGCCGAAGACCTTGCGCTTGTACACATGCCGCTGTTGCCGGCAGCGTTCTACCAACTGTTGAAAGAGCGCGGCATTCGCCTGGTTGCCGCTCCTGAAGCAGAATTTGCGGCCAGCAATGGTCTCAACCTCAACGTCCTGCCGACAGCACCCTATGAGGTCATTGCCGTCGCGGGCTTCGAGGGCACGAAGGCCGCCATGGAAGCAGCAGGCTGCACTGTCACAACCTTCGAGGCCGATGCGCTCTGCATCGCCTGCGAAGGCGGCCCGACCTGCCTCACCCGCCCTGTCTGGCGCCAATGAACGCTGAAACCGCCACCCGCAAGAGCTTTCGCCGCGAGGGCGAGGACAAGCGCCGCGAGGATCTTATCGCGGCAACGCTGGAATGCGTGGCTGAACGCGGCCTTGCGGGTGCGACGGTACGGGAAATTGCGCAACGCGCCGGCGTCACCGCCGGGCTTATCCGCTATTATTTTCCGACCAAGGATGAACTTATCGGCGCTGCCTACCGTGCCGTCATGCAACGCATGACCGTGCAGGCGAGCGACGCTCTCAGAAGCGCGAATGACGATCCCCGCGCCCGCCTTTACGCCTTCGTGACGGCCAATCTCGGCCAGCCGATCATGGATCCGCACAATCTTTCGCTCTGGGCGGGTTTCATTGCGCTCGTCCACGCGGATCCGGCCATGGCAGCGGCACATCGCGACGGCTATCTCGGCTTCCGCGACGAACTCGAAATCCTGATCCGCGACGCACTGCTGTCGGCACGCGCACCGGCCGAGTCGCGCCACACCCGCAGCCACGCCATTGCCATCAATGCGATCATCGACGGGCTGTGGCTCGAAGGCTGCCTGGCCGGCGATATTTTCTCCGATGGCGAGTTGGCCGAAACCGGCATAAGCGCTATCGAAGCCGTACTTGGAATTTCTCTCAAAGCTGAAGGAGGCGCGCCATGATGCGCTATGCGTCTGTTACGAATCGTCTCGCGGGGCTTGGCTCTGATAAGTGGGCGGTGCACATGCGCGCCCGCGAAATGAAGCATGCCGGCGAAGACGTCATCGAACTCACGATCGGCGAGCCGGACATCCCGACGCCGAACGATATGATCGACGTGGCAGAACGCTCGATGCGCGCCGGACGCACCGGTTATTCCAATGGCCGCGGTGAACCTGCAGTTCTGGCCGCGCTTTCGGCCAAATATACTGCCCGCACCGGTCGCCCGATCGATGCCGAGCACATCATGTGCTTTCCCGGCACCCAGACCGCCCTCTCCCTCGTCATGCTTGGCATCGCCGAGGAAGGCGACGAAATCATAACGGGCGATCCGCTCTATGCGACCTATGACGGCGTCGTACGTGCAACCGGCGCAATGCGCGTCTCAGTACCGCTGCGTCCGGAAAAGGGTTTTCGCATGCAGGCGGCCGACCTTGAAAAGGTCATTACGCCGCGCACCAAGGTGTTGCTGTTGAATACGCCGCACAACCCGACGGGGGCGGTACTCAGCGCCAGGGAAATCGCTGAAATCGGCGAGGTCTGCCGGAAACATAATCTCTGGATTGTCTCCGACGAGGTCTACGAGCAGCTCATATTCGACGGTACCTTTGCTTCGCCGCTCGATCAGCCGGAACTTGCGGACCGCACTGTCGCGGTCTCCTCCATTTCCAAGTCGCATGCGGCGCCGGGCTTCCGCAGCGGCTGGTGCGTCGGGCCGAAGGACTTTACCCGCCGCCTGCTGCCTCTATCCGAATCGATGCTCTTTGGCGGCCAGCCCTTCATTGCGGATATGACCGCCTATGCGCTCGGCCAGCCTTCAGCCGCCGCATCGACGATGCGTGAAAGCTATCTTCGCCGGGCGCGTTCGATCGCCAACCGCCTCGATGGCGTTGCCGGCATCGACTGCAAGATCCCACAGGCCGGAATGTTCATTCTCGCCGATATCCGCGCCACTGGTCTCAGTGGCGATGAATTTGCGATGCGGCTCCTCGAAGAAGAACTCGTCGCGGTCATGCCGGGCGAATCGTTCGGGGAAAACCTTGCCGGTTATCTTCGCCTTAGCCTCAGTGTCGCCGACGACAAGATCGACGCAGCCTGTGCCGGCATCGTCCGGCTCGCATCACGCCTTCAGAAACGGAAATCCGCATGACCACGGTTGGTGAAGCTCTCGTTCATTTGCTCGAATCCTACGACGTCGATACCGTCTTTGGTATCCCGGGCGTCCACACCATCGAGCTTTATCGCGGCCTTGCCGGCTCGAAGATACGCCACATTACCCCGCGCCATGAACAAGGTGCCGGGTTCATGGCGGATGGCTACGCACGCGCGACTGGCAAGCCCGGCGTCGCATTCGTCATCACCGGACCGGGCATTACCAATACGATCACTGCCATGGGACAGGCGCGTGCCGATTCCATTCCGATGCTGGTTATATCCGGCGTGAACCAACGCGACTCGCTTGGCAAGGGCATGGGTTTCCTGCACGAACTTCCGAACCAGCGCGCCATGCTGCAAACGGTTGCAATGTTCTCGCATCGGATCGAGAAGCCCGACGAACTGCCCATCGTGCTTGCCCGGGCCTTTGCTCTTTTTGCGTCTCGCCGTCCGGGCCCCGTTCACATTGAAATTCCGCTCGACGTCATGGCGCTACCGCTCGAAGGCGCGCAGCGCGAGCCCTCCGATGCGCCGGTGCCGCACGCATCGACCGAAACCATAGCCGAGTTGGTCCGCCACTGCCTGTCAGCGGAACGGCCCGTCATTCTCGTTGGCGGCGGCGCAAAGTCTGCAGCGGACGGCCTTAAGGTTCTCGCCGAGAAGCTCGATGCGCCGGTAGTCGCCACCACGAACGGGCGCGGCATCATGCACAAGCATCCGCTGCTGATCCCGGCGAGCCCGAGCCTCAAGGCGGTGCGCGAGCTCCTAGCCGACAGCGATCTCGTGATCGCCCTTGGCACGGAAATGGGACCGACCGACTATGACATGTATGCCGACGGCGGTTTCCCGGAATTGAAGCGCTTCGTGCGAATCGACATCGATGCCGGACAGCTCGATCGCTGGCCCGCATTCATGCCGATCGAAGCGGACGCGAAGGAAACCGTCGGGTCACTATCTGCAGCCCTGCCGGACCGCAGAAACGGCCGAGGCGGCGAAGAACGCGCAAAGCGCGTGCGCGACGCAGCCTGGGCCGATGTCGGCGCGCGCATCCAGGGTCAGGTGCGTTTCCTCAATACGTTGCGCGATACGCTGCCTAATTCGCTCATCGTCGGCGATTCGACGCAGACGATTTACTCCGGCAACCTCTATTACGATCACGACCGCGTCGGCGGCTGGTTCAACGCCGCCACAGGTTTCGGCGCGCTCGGCTTCGGGCCGCCTGCGGCCATTGGCGCTGCACTTGGCAAGCCCGAGACCTCGACGGTGTGCATTGTCGGCGATGGCGGCTTTCAGTTCGTGCTCGGTGAAATCGGCGCAGCCGTCGATGAAAACGTGCCGATGATCTTCATCGTCTGGAACAATCAAGGCTATCAGGAGATCGAGCGCGCAATGGTGGAGGTGAATATCGACCCCGTTGGCGTTCGCCCCTCCGCTCCGGACTACATCAAGATTGCCGAAGCCTATGGGGTACCGGCCGAGCGTCTCAGCGATATCGGAGAGCTCCCGGCATCGCTGCTGCGAGGCAAGGCGAGCAACAGCCCGTACCTAATTGAAATCGATGAAAAACTGGTTGGCTGACGGCTTGCAGCCGTCAGCGCCTCTTCCGTCTTATGGGCGGTGGATCGTTTTCACTTCAAGGAAGTCCTCGAGGCCGAACCTGCCGCCCTCGCGGCCATTGCCGGACTGCTTGTAACCTCCGAACGGACTGCCATAACGATGCGGTCCGCCGTTGATATGAACCATGCCGGCCTTGAGCCTTGCAGCGACACGCTCGGCACGCTTGGCATCGCCGGTCTGCACGTAAGCGGCGAGACCGTAGGGCGTGTCATTGGCAATGGCGATCGCTTCTTCCTCCGTGTCGAAGGGTATCAGCGCCAGCACCGGACCGAACACCTCTTCGCGCGCAATGCGCATGGTGTTGCTGACATCGGCAAAAATGGTCGGACGCACGAAATAGCCGGTCTCGTAGCCTTCAGGCTTGCCCGCGCCACCCACGACGACGCGCGCGCCCTCGGCGATTCCCGCCTCAATAAGGTTCTGCACCCTTCCATACTGGACATGGCTGACGAGCGGGCCGATATGTTCACCCTCCTCCTCCGGATTGCCGACGCGCGCCTGCTTTCCGGTTTCTTCGGCAATCTTCACGGCCCGGTCATAGACGGAGCGTTGGACGAGCATGCGCGTCGGAGCATCGCAGGACTGACCGCTATTGTTGAAGCATTCAAACACGCTTCCGGCGACGCGATCTTCGAGATCCGCGTCCTCGAAAACGATGTTCGGCGATTTGCCGCCAAGTTCGAGGGTCACGCGCTTCACCGTTTCCGCCGCATCCTTGCTGACGGCGATGCCGGCGCGGGTCGATCCTGTAAAGGACATCATGTCGACATCCCTGTGCCTGGAGAGCGCCGCTCCCACAGTTGCACCATCGCCATTGACGAGATTGAATGTGCCAGCCGGGAAACCCGCCTCGTCGATCATTTCGGCGTAGAGCATGGCGTTGAGCGGCGTGAATTCGCTCGGCTTCAGCACGCATGTGCTGCCCGTTGCGAGCGCCGGGATGACCTTGAGCGCAATCTGATTGATCGGCCAGTTCCACGGCGTGATCAAGCCGCAGACGCCGATAGGTTCGCGCACCAACAGGTCGCCATTGGGCAATTCCTCGCGCATATGGAGGTTCTTCAAAGCATCAATGAAGCCCTGAAGATGGCCGACGCCCACATCCGCCTGCTGCTGCGTGCTCATCGTGATAGGAGCGCCGAGTTCAAGCGTAATCGTTTGCGCCATTTCGTCGTAGCGGCGCTTGTAGATAGCGAGCAACCTTTCGAGCAGCGCAATGCGCTCGTCCACCGACGTCTGGCTATAGGTTTGGAAAGCCTTCTTGGCCGCACCCACCGCGCGATCGATATCGGCGGCCGTGCCCATGGAAATAACCGCAATCGGCTGTTCAGTCGCCGGATTGATGACTTCCAGATCGTTTGGCTCAAGCGGCTTTACCCATTCGCCATCGATATAGAAGTTGCGTTTGTCGAGCATGAAACTTTCCTCCGAGAACTTAGCCGTAGGCCCATTCTGACCAACAATCGGACGAAGGCAAGAACTTTATACGTTTGTATAATTAGGTGGCGCGGAGAGCGGCATCACGTCAAGGCGACCGAGTGTGAGCGCTACGTCTAGTCCGCGAAAAATTCCGTCGCACAATTCATGATGGTTGTTCTCGATCCACAAATTGGCTAGAGGAGTAAGGCATACTTTTTATATTTTGAATTAAGGAAAATACTATGATTTCCCCGTCCACGTTGGGCCTCCGCCCAGGGCTTTCCTTGTCGCTGAACGCTTCATGCCGTCGCTAGTTTGGAGGACGGCATGACCGACGGCGACACTTTTGATCAGGAATTTGTCGATTTAATTGTCAAATTCGGAAAACGTGCGGTTCGCGCATCGGGATACATGATCGTTAGTTGGTTGCTTCTGCACCATAATCAGTTGGGCTTGCAGAGCAGTTGGGGCTTGCCTATAGCCTTTGGAATTCTGGGCTTCGCGTCGTCAAGCGCCCGGTTGGCTCAATTGAGGCTAGCTGCTTTACTCTGTATGGCTCCGTTGCCGATGAGTGAAATCAAGTCGATCATCAGCACGTTCATGTGACCAAGATCCGATCATTCGCCAAACTCATCCTCACGGGTGGCATCTATAAGCAATATGGCGGCCGAGGCCGCCATATTTTGCTTAAGATTCAATTATTTGAGAAAATGGTGCGGTCGAGAAGACTCGAACTTCCACGTCTTGCGACACAGCGACCTCAACGCTGCGCGTCTACCAATTCCGCCACGACCGCACTCTGTGGTAGAAGCCGAACCAGTCGGCTCGCGGCATGTAGCAAATAGGTTTCGGTGAAACAAGCCCTATCTACCGATAATCCGATTGTTTTTTAGAAAGCCGGCATAAACCTTCACGCAGCCGCGCAAGACTGGAAATTCCGTCCGAAAAGGTCCATATGCGGCACACCCAACGCAATCGTTGAAACGAAGCCACACCGGCTAAGCCATCTACGATTCTGGCGCAGGCAGATACAACCGGAGCGACATCCATACCATGAGAACCATTCGCGACGACCTCGTCCCCGATTTCCTGCCCGAGGGCGAATCGTCACCCGTCGAATGGCTCGTTACCGATGGACTGACAGACTATGACACCGCCCTCGGCTTCATGGACGAGCGCGTGGCAGCCATTCGCGACGGCAGGGCGCGTGAGCTTGTCTGGCTCGTCGAACATCCGCCGCTCTATACAGCCGGCACCAGTGCCAAGGCGGCCGATCTACTCGTCGCCGATCGCTTTCCGGTCCATGCAACCGGACGGGGCGGCGAATATACCTATCACGGCCCCGGCCAGCGCGTTGTTTATGTCATGCTCGATCTGAAGCGACGCCGCGAAGACATACGCGCCTTCGTGACCGCTCTCGAACAGTGGATCATCACAACGCTCGCCTCATTCAATGTTCGCGGCGAGCGGCGCGAGGATCGGGTCGGCGTCTGGGTCACCCGGCCGGAGCGCCCGCCCCTGCCCGATGGCTCGCCCGCTGAAGACAAGATCGCCGCCATTGGCATTCGCCTGCGCAAATGGGTGAGTTTTCACGGCATTTCCATCAATGTCGAACCGGAACTCGCACATTTCGACGGGATAGTTCCTTGCGGCGTGCGCGGTCACGGCGTTACCAGCCTCGTCGATCTTGGCCTGCCGGTCGACATGCACGATGTCGATCGCGCCTTGCTGGAGGCCTTCGAAGATGTGTTTGGACCAGTTGTGAAGGTCGCGGCGGCCTAGCTGGACCTCACGCGAATTCCATGATGACTGCATCGACGGCGAGACTGTCGCCGATCCTGGCATTGATCGCCGAAACAATGTGGTCGCGATCGGCGCGCAAAACGTTCTCCATCTTCATCGCCTCGACGATCGCAAGCGTTTCGCCGGCCTTCACTTCCTGCCCCACGGTCACATTGATCGACACGATCAGGCCGGGCATCGGGCAAAGCAGCAGCTTCGAGGTGTCAGGCGGCACCTTCACCGGCATCAGCTTCTCAAGTGCGGCGACGTGATTTTGCATGGCGTGGGCGGTAACCGACATGCCCTTCCAGTCGATACGCATGCCATTCAGCACCGGGCGAAGCTGCGCCTTGACGGAACGCTCGCCGATATAGCCGTCCCAGACCGCATCGCCGGGCTGCCAGTTGGCGCGAACCGTAACCGCTTTCTCGCCATGCAGCCTGAATTCCATTTTTGATGGCGGATGGGCCGTGCAGGCGTCGATATGGACAGGGACGTAGTCGTCGCCGATGCGGACTTCCCAATCCGCCCGAATTTTGCCTGTGTGCGGCCGCAGGCGATCGTTGAGGCGGTCGAGACGCTCCTTGCGCACGAGTTCAACGGCAAGCGCCACGCAGGCAAGGACATCGCGATCCTCGTCCGCCGGGACCACGGGCTTGAAGCCATCGGGGAATTCTTCAGCTATGAACCCGGTGGAAAGTCGGCCCTCGCGCCAGCGGGGATGCTGCATCAGCGCGGCAAGGAAGGGAATATTATGCTCGATGCCGTCGACGACGAACGCATCGAGAGCATCGGCCATTGCGTCGATGGCCTCAAGTCGGGTCGGCGCCCATGTGCAAAGCTTGGCGACCATCGGATCGTAGAACATGGAGATTTCCGACCCTTCGGTGACGCCCGTATCGTTGCGGATGATGGCTTTGCCCACTGGGCCTTCGCTGGGGGGCCGGTAGCGCGTGAGCCGGCCGATCGACGGCAGGAAGTTGCGATAGGGGTCTTCGGCGTAAAGACGGCTCTCCACCGCCCAGCCGTTAAGTTTGACATCAGCTTGTTCAAGGCCAAGCCTTTCGCCGGCGGCAATGCGGATCATCTGCTCGACCAGGTCGATGCCGGTGATGAGCTCGGTGACGGGATGCTCCACCTGCAGGCGCGTGTTCATTTCAAGGAAATAGAAGTTGCGGTCCTTGTCGACGATGAATTCGACGGTGCCGGCGCTCTGGTACTCGACCGCCTTTGCCAGCGCCACCGCCTGTTCGCCCATGGCCTTGCGAGTCGCCTCGTCAAGGAAGGGCGACGGCGCCTCCTCCACGACCTTCTGGTTGCGCCGCTGCACGGAGCATTCGCGCTCGCCGAGATAGATGCAGTTGCCGTGCGCATCGGCCAGCACCTGGATCTCGATATGACGCGGATCGACGACGAATTTCTCGATGAAGACGCGATCGTCACCAAAGGAGTTGCGCGCCTCGGACGTTGCCCGCTCGAAACCATCGCGCACCTCAGACTTGTCCCAGGCGATGCGCATGCCCTTGCCGCCGCCGCCTGCCGAAGCCTTGATCATCACCGGATAGCCAATCTCGCCGGCGATCTTTTCGGCATGCGAGGCATCCTTGATGATGTCGAGGTAGCCCGGGACAGTGCTGACCTTCGCCTCGTTGGCGAATTTCTTGGACTCGATCTTGTCGCCCATGGCGATGATCGCCCTGGGCTTCGGCCCGATGAAAATAATGCCCTGCTTTTCCAGCGCTTCGCAGAAGGAAGCGCGCTCGGAAAGGAACCCATAGCCCGGATGTACGGCTTCGGCCCCGGTGGCCTTGCAAGCCGCAATGATCTTGTCGGCGACAAGATAGCTTTCGGACGCGGCGGAAGGGCCGATATGCACGGCCTCGTCGGCCATCTCCACGTGCACCGCATCGCGATCGGCGTCCGAATAGACAGCTACAGTGGCAATACCCATCTTGCGTGCGGTCTTGATGATGCGGCAGGCGATCTCGCCACGATTGGCGATCAGGATTTTCTTGAACACGTAAGTCCTCCCCGGAGCATGTTCCTGTTTCTATTGCCAATCGCGCACTTGCTCAACAGGTTCTTCGGCAGTCGCTCCGGTTGCGTTGCGCTTCTTGCCCTCGCGCCAGACCACATAGGCGCCAGAACCGATAATGATCGCAATGCCCAGCCACTTCGAGGCGGACGGAAATTCGTTGAAGACGACAAGCCCGATGATCACGGCCATGACGATTTCGAGATATTGAAATGGCGCAAGCAGCGACGCCGGCGCAAGACGCGATGCGTGCACCACGAGCAGGTGCCCGCCGGTTGCGATCGCGCCGATCGCGAAAAGAAGCAGCCATGAGAGCCCGGCCGTCGGCCGGCCAAGCGTCATGTCGCTCACGCCGAATATTTGGCCGAGCATCAGCGCAATGATAACGGTGATCGTGCCGCCGATGCCGGCGTAAAGCTGCATGACGAGCGGCGTATCCGCATCGCCATAGCGACGGTTCAATATCAGGTAGAAGGCAAAAAGCGTCGCGGTGGCGAGCGGCAGCAACGACACCCATCCGAAGAGTTCCCAGCTCGGCTGGATGACGATCAGGGTGCCGACGAAACCGATCGCGACAGCGCTGCGCCGGCGCCAGCCGACCTCTTCCTTGAGGATCAGTGCTGAAAGCAGGGTCAGCATCAGCGGTTCGACGAAAAAGACGGCCATTGCATCGGCAAGCGGCATGTATTTCACGGCTGCGAAGAAGCAGAGGCTGCCGATGCCCATCAAAACGCCGCGAAACATATTGCCCCAGAGCTTTGCCGGTTTCAGCGAACGGGCGCCGCTGAGCGCGACGATAATCAACAGTGTCAACAGGGTTTGGACGACGAAGCGCGACAGGGTTACAGTCGCGGGGGGCATGCTGTCGACGGTCGAAAGCCATTTGGCGATCGCATCCATCATCGGCAGGAAAAACATGGCCGCGGCCATTGCTGAAACGCCCCTCAACTGTTGCGAGGTCGTGTTTTCCATGGCTTTGACCTTTCCGGATGAAGCAGGCGGGCGAGATGACTGCTGGCATATCGGCTCCGCAGAAAAAATCAATCGCTGGAGTGCCCCGGACATGGTGGTTCCTGGCCTCCTGACGCGGGCTGGATCCGAAAAGGTGAGTTTGAGGCTGAATGTTGCTTGATACGCCCGCGCGCATGGCATAGTCCTGTGGGTGAACACCAGAACAGACAGCGAACTCCCATCGCCTTTCCCCTCGGGGCATGCAAGGATTGCAGGTGATTCGAATTGGGATAGAATTGGCCGATCAAGACCATGGATGACAGCAACGATCTATTTTCTGCAGTCGTAAAGACAGCCCGCGAACGCCAGGCGGCGGTACAGTCGCGTCCGGAAACGAGCGTGCCTGCATCATCCGAGCGATCAGTGCCGAGCGCGAAACTGCCGCAGAAGCAGGCCGCAGACAATAGTTACAGCGCTGCCGACATCGAGGTTCTCGAAGGGCTGGAACCGGTGCGTCGGCGTCCCGGCATGTATATTGGCGGCACGGACGAGCGGGCGCTGCATCATCTCTTTGCCGAAGTCATAGACAATGCCATGGACGAGGCGGTGGCGGGCCACGCCAATTTCATCGATATCGAGCTCGACGAACACGGATATCTGTCGGTAACGGACAACGGCCGCGGCATCCCTGTCGACCCGCATCCCAAGTTCAAGGACAAGTCTGCCCTCGAAGTGATCATGACGACGCTACACTCGGGCGGAAAGTTCGACTCCAAGGTGTACGAGACCTCGGGCGGCTTGCATGGGGTCGGCGTCTCGGTCGTCAACGCGCTCTCCGATCATCTCGAAGTCGAAGTAGCACGCAATCGCAAGCTCTATCGCCAGCGATTTTCGCGCGGCAAACCGCTCGGCCGGATCGAAGAAGTTGGCGACGTTCAGAATCGCCGTGGCACCAAGGTGACGTTTCACCCCGACGCGGAAATTTTTGGACAAGGCGCAAAATTCGATCCGGCGCGCATCTACAAAATGGCGCGCTCAAAGGCCTATCTTTTCGGCGGTGTGGAAATTCGCTGGAATTGCGCGCCTTCATTGCTGGATCCGAAGGACCCGACGCCGGATAAGGCGGTTTTTCATTTTCCCGGTGGGCTCAAGGATTACCTCAGCAACTCGCTTGGTAAGGAATTTCAGGTCACTCGTGAAATGTTTGCGGGAAAGACGGAAAAGTCCGGAGGACACGGCGCGCTCGAATGGGCTGTGACCTGGCACGGTGGCGACGGCTTCGTCCATTCCTATTGCAACACCATTCCGACTGGCGAAGGCGGCACCCATGAGGCGGGCTTGCGCATCGCCCTCACCCGCGGCCTGAAGGCCTATGCGGAGCTTGCCGGCAACAAGCGCGCCTCGATCATAACCACCGACGATGTGATGATCTCCTCTGCCGCAATGCTCTCCGTATTCATCCGGGAGCCGGAATTTGTCGGTCAGACCAAGGACAAGCTCGCGACGGTCGAAGCGCAGCGGATCGTCGAGAATGCCATTCGCGACCCGTTCGACCATTGGCTTGCCGCCTCGCCGCAAGAGGCGTCCAAGCTTCTCGACTGGGTGATCGACCGCGCGGACGAGCGGGTCAAGCGCCGGCAGGAAAAAGAGGTCAATCGCAAGTCCGCGGTCAAGAAGCTGCGGCTTCCCGGCAAGCTGGCCGATTGCAGCCAGACAGGAGCGATCGGCGCTGAACTTTTCATCGTCGAAGGTGATTCCGCTGGCGGATCGGCGAAGCAGGCGCGTGATCGCGCGACGCAGGCTGTGCTGCCCCTGCGCGGCAAGATCCTCAATGTCGTCAGCGCCGGCCGCGAGAAGATGACCGCCAACCAGCAGATCAGCGATCTTATCCTGGCGCTGGGCTGTGGCACGCGATCGAAATATCGCGATGAGGACCTGCGCTATGACCGCGTTATCATCATGACCGACGCCGATGTCGACGGCGCGCATATCGCATCGCTGCTCATCACCTTTTTCTATCAGGAAATGCCGGATCTCATCCGCAACGGCCACCTGTTCCTCGGCGTGCCGCCGCTCTATCGCATCGCGCAAGGCGGCAAGGTCGCCTATGCCCGCAATGATGCGCACAAGGACGAACTCCTGAAGACCGAGTTTACCGGCAAGGGCAAGGTCGAGATCGGCCGGTTCAAGGGCCTCGGCGAAATGCGCGCCGACCAGCTCAAGGAAACGACGATGGACCGGCGCAAGCGTACGCTGCTTCGGGTCCAGATCGACGAGGAATGGATCAACGAGACCAAGCTTGCCGTGGACGATCTCATGGGCACGCGCCCCGACGCCCGTTTCCGGTTCATTCAGGATCGCGCGGCATTCGTCGAAGAACTCGATATTTGAGCTGAACTGATCTGGTTCTGCTCTTTTTTGGCCTGCGTCGCGGGCCCTCATGTGCTGCGACGCATCTCCGGTGCTTGTCACATATCTATTTTATAACAATGCAATATTCAGCGTCTCGGAGCTCATATTCGCCGAGCAACAACTTAATCGATCACAATTTTATTTAAGGAATTGCCATGGGCCAGAAGATTGATCAATTCACCGAAAGCCTCCGTCTCAAGCTGACCGCTGCTAGCGAAAATCTGGATAGTCTCAAAGCCAAAATTGACGGCAAAGTCGACGATGCAGAGCAGGATGTGCGTGCCCGTCTCGATGAAGTGAAAGGCCGTATAGACGAGGGCAAGGCCTCGGTTGCAGCAGCAAACTCCCGGATCAAGAACTGGGTCGATGCCAAGAAGGCGGCAACGGACGAGCAGATTTCCGCGTGGAAGACGCAGCTCGAAGTCGACCGCCTCGAGGATCGCGCCGTATTGGCCGAAGAATATGCGCTCGCTGCGCGCGAAGTCGCCGCCGCTGCTATCGACGACGCGGAAGAAGCGTCACTTGAGGCATGGCTTGCCCGCAAGGATGCTGACACCGCAGCCGGCAAGTAACGCTCGCCCGTTAGGCCTGAAGAACTTCATCCGGCGCTGACGCGTCGGGTGGGGCCTACCTAGCGTCGCAGGTTACCGGAAAAACCTGCGATCCTTCGAGCAGGCGGGCTCCTGTTTAGATATGCAATGCGTGCCCGAGCGCCTTCAGGCAGGCTTCGTGGAAGCCCTCGCTCTGCGTCGGGTGCGCATGGATCGTACCAGTGATGTCTTCGAGGCGAGCGCCCATTTCGAGCGCCAGCGCAAATGCTGCCGAAAGCTCCGACACGCCCTTGCCAACCGCCTGGATGCCAAGGATCAGGTGATTGCCTGCGGCTGCCACCACGCGCACGAAGCCTTCCTCGCCTTCCTGCGTCATGGCGCGGCCATTGGCAACGAAGGGAAACAGTCCCACCTTGACCTCGTGACCGGCGGCCTTTGCCTCGTCCGGCGAAAGGCCGACCGATACGATCTCCGGATCGGTGAAGCAGACTGCGGCGATGGCCCGCTTGTCCCAGCTGCGATTTTCGCCGGCCACGATCTCAGCCACCATTTCGCCCTGCGCCATGGCGCGATGTGCGAGCATCGGCTCGCCGGTCACGTCGCCGATCGCATAGATGCCACGCATCGACGTGCGGCATTTGTCATCGATGCGGACAAAGCGTCCATCCATGTCGATGTCGATCTCCTCAAGCCCCCAACCCGAGGTCACCGGCTTGCGGCCGACAGTCACCAGAACCTTGTCGGCCGGGATCTTGTCGTCATTGCCATCGGCGGTTTCAATCAGGAGCGCATCGCCCTTGGCGCTCATGCCCTTGGCCTTGGCGCCGGTCAGCACCATGACGCCAAGTTCGGAAAGGCTGCGCGATACCGGCCGTGTCAGTTCCGCATCATATTGCGGCAGGATTTTTGGCAATGCCTCGACGACAGTGACCTTCGAGCCAAGTTTTGCATAGGCCGTGCCGAGTTCAAGCCCGATGTACCCGCCCCCGACCACGACAAGCTTCTCGGGCACGTCGCGCAGGGCGAGGGCTTCGGCCGAGGAAATGATGTTTTCGCCGAACGGCAATGACGGAATCTCCACGGGCGCCGATCCAGTGGCGATTACGATATTTTCAGCGCGAATGATCTGCTGTCCGGTCAAGGTCTCGACTTCGACCGTCTTGCCGTCGCGGAATTTTGCCTTGCCGGTAACAATCTTGACGTTGGCCTTCTTCAAAAGCCCAGCGACGCCATTGTTGAGGCGGCTGACGATGCCGTCCTTCCAGGCAATGGTCTTCGAGAAATCGATGGATGGTTCTTTCAGTGAAATGCCGAGCGGGGTTTGCCCCGCGGCAAAATGCGCGACCTTGGCAAACTCGTCGGCTGCGTGGATCAAGGCTTTCGATGGTATGCAGCCGACGAGCAGGCACGTTCCGCCCACCTTGACCGCTTCTACGATCACGGTATCGACGTTAAGCTGGCCGGCGCGAATGGCGCAGACATAACCGCCCGGCCCTGCCCCGATCACCAGCAATTTGCAGGAAATGTCCTTCATAGGTCAGCCCTCCACGAAGATCAGCGCAGGCGTTTCGAGCAGCGTCTTGATCCGCTGGATAAAAACTGCGGCGTCCCAGCCGTCGATGACGCGATGGTCGAAACTGGATGACAGGTTCATCATCTTGCGCGGAATGAAATTCGTCCCGTCCCAAACCGGACGTACCATGATCTTGTTGACGCCGATGATCGCGACCTCCGGATAGTTTATAACCGGGGTCGTCACCACGCCCCCCATGCTGCCGAGCGACGTTATGGTGATCGTCGAGCCGGTCAGTTGTTCACGCGTGGCAGAACCCGTCTTTGCAGCATCCGCAAGCAGATTGACCTCAGCCGCGCTGTCCCAGAGCGTGCGCGCCTCGGCATGCTTCACTACCGGCACCACCAGTCCGTTCGGGGTCTGCGCCGCAATGCCAATGTGCACACCGCCATACTGGTTGATGATGTTGGCCTCGTCGTCGTATAGCGCATTGAGGTTTGGTTGGTCGGCGATGGCCTTGACCATTGCCCGCATCAGGAACGGAAGAATCGTGAGCTTCGCCTGCTCGGCGCGCTTCTTGGCATTGAGCGTCGCGCGCAGTTCCTCAAGCGCGGTGACGTCGATCTCCTCGACATAGGTAATGTGCGGGATGTGAGACTTGGCGATCGCCATTTTCTCGGCAATCTTGCGCCGAAGACCGACAACCTTGATCTCCTTGATCGAATTGTCCGGAGCAAGCGCCGCAGCGCCCGGACGCTGCGAGCCACGGGCGAAGAAAGCCTCTAAATCCTCATGGGTGATGCGTCCGGCAGGTCCGGTACCGCTTACCTGCCGCAGATCGACGCCGGCTTCCCTGGCGCGCAGCCGGATTGCAGGCGAAGCGAGCGGCTTTTCGCCCTCACCGCGCGGCGCAACTCCGCTGAGGGGCGGTGCCATCACGCGGGGCGGCTCGGCGACTGCTGCCGGCTTGGCCTTGGGCTTTTCTACCTCTGCCTTCGCCGGTTCGAACTTCTTTTCCGGCTGCGGGGCTGCAGTCTCGCTTTTGGCGGGCTTGGCCGGTTCAGGTGCATGACCCTCACCTTCAATCTTAAGGCGCACCAGCGGCGAACCGATGGCTATCACCTCGCCGATTTCACCGCCGAGCCAGAGGATTTCGCCATCCACGGGCGAAGGAATTTCGACGGTTGCCTTGTCGGTCATGACGGCGGCAAGCACCGTATCCTCGCGCACGAGGTCGCCGATCTTTACGTTCCATTCGACGAGTTCGGCCTCCGCAACGCCTTCACCGACATCCGGCAGCTTGATGACATATTCTCCCATCTTCTGCTCCTATCCTTCCAGCGTTTCGACAAGGGCGCGACCGACACGCGCTGGACCCGGGAAATAGTCCCATTCCTGCGCATGCGGATAGGGCGTATCCCAGCCGGCGACGCGAGCAACCGGCGCTTCCAGCTTGTAGAAGCAGTGTTCCTGAACCAGAGCTGCTAGTTCCGCCCCAAAGCCGGACGTCAGGGTCGCTTCGTGAATTATGACACAGCGCCCCGTCTTGCTGACCGATTCGACGATCGTTTCGAGGTCAAGCGGCAGCAGCGTCCTAAGATCGATGATTTCGGCGTCGATGCCGTGCTCCTCGGCAGCAGCTTCTGCGACATAGACCATTGTACCGTAGGCAAGGATCGTCATCTGTTTGCCCTCGCGCCGCTTGATAGCCTTGCCAAGCGGCACAGTATAATGACCGTCCGGCACGTCGCCGAGATCATGCTTGGACCACGGCGTGACGGGACGATCATGGTGGCCGTCAAACGGTCCGTTATAGAGGCGTTTCGGCTCGAGGAAGATCACCGGATCCGGATCCTCGATCGCGGATATGAGAAGTCCCTTCGCATCGTGCGGGTTGGATGGGACCACCACCTTTAGGCCCGATACATGGGTGAAAAGAGCTTCCGGGCTTTGGCTATGCGTCTGCCCTCCAAAGATGCCGCCGCCTGTCGGCATGCGGATAACGATGGGGCAGGTAAAGCCGCCATTGGACCGGTAGCGCAAGCGGGCTGCTTCGGAGACGATCTGGTCATATGCCGGATAAACGTAATCGGCGAACTGGATCTCGACGCAGGGCTTCAAGCCATAGGCGGCCATGCCGATCGCAGCGCCGACGATGCCGGCCTCGCTGATCGGCGCATCGAAGCAGCGTGTCTTGCCGTACTTCGCCTGCAGCCCTTGCGTACAGCGGAAGACACCGCCGAAGAAGCCGACATCCTCGCCGAAGACGACGACGTCATCGTCGCGCTCCATGGTGATATCCATCGCGTCGCGGATGGCTTCGATCATCGTTTTGCGGGCCATGGATCAGACTCCTGCCTGCTGGCGCTGACGACGCAGATGCGGCGGCATGGTTTCGTATACGCCCTCGAACATATCGCGCGCCGAAGGCTTGCCGCCTGCATGCAACGTACCGTGGCCTTCAGCCTCCTTCTGCGCGGCAATAACCGTGTCGAGGATTTCGGCTTCCGTCTGCTTGTGACGCTCTTCAGTCCACGCGCCGCGCAAAATCAGGTGATTCTTCAACCGCATGACCGGATCGCCGAGAGGCCAGGCATCGGATTCCGTTTTGGGTCGATAGGCGGAAGGATCATCCGAGGTCGAGTGCGCGCCGACGCGATAGGTAACGTATTCGACAAGCGTCGGACCGAGATTGCGCCGCGCCCGTTCGATCGCCCATTTCGCCACCGCATAGACCGCGAGATAGTCATTGCCGTCAACGCGCAGGGCCGGGATGCCGAAGCCAAGGCCACGCGCGGCAAATGTACCCGATCCGCCGCGCGCAATACCCTGGAAGGTGGAAATTGCCCACTGATTGTTGACGATGTTGAGGACGACTGGCGCCTTGTAGGTCGATGCGAAAACCAGCGAGGCATGAAAATCCGACTCGGCCGTCGAGCCGTCGCCGATCCAGGCTGCCGCAATCTTGCTGTCGTTCTTGATGGCAGACGCCATGGCCCAGCCGACCGCCTGGATATATTGCGTCGCAAGGTTGCCCGAGATCGAGAAGAACCCATGCTCTTTCGACGAATACATGATCGGCAGCTGGCGCCCCTTCAGCGGATCACGCTCGTTCGAGTAGATCTGGCACATCATCTCGACCATGGGATAGTCGTCCGCGATGAGCAGGCCTGCCTGGCGATAGGTCGGGAAATTCATGTCGCCAGGCGCAAGCGCCTTGCGAAAGGCACAGCTTACCGCTTCTTCACCAAGATGCTGCATGTAGAAGGAGGTCTTGCCCTGCCGCTGCGCTATCTGCATGCGGGCATCGAAGGTGCGCAGCGTCATCATATGGCGCAAGCCCTCGACGAGTTGCTCGTCGGTCAGCATGCCGGCCCACGGACCGACAGCCTCGCCTTCGCGGGTCAAAACCCGGATGATCGAAAAGGCGAGATCGCGGAAATCCTCGGGATTGGCGTCCACCTCGGGCCGCCTGACCGATCCAGCCTCCGGAATATTCACGTTCGAGAAGTCCGGCTCGCCGCCGTGCCGCACGGCCGGCTCCGGCACATGCAGGCTTAAAGGACCAAATTCTCCAAGGGGACCGTCATTCGACATGCCATCGCCTCCCAACCACTGACATTTTCCACGCAGTCTACCATGAATTATTAGGTCAGTAATACTGTCTTAAAACAGCGGCCTTCGAGCATGGCATCATGCCCTGCCTCAATATACGATCACATCAGTTTGATATTATTAGGCATTCGTGCATCACGTGTGGTGCATGGGTGTGGCACGTCCGAGCAAAAAAGCAACAATGCTTCAATTCGGGTCACGACCGCCGGCCTATTCGTTCGCAAGCGGCCGCGATTTTGCAATCAAATGCAGATTATGCTCATTCACGTTCTAGGCGGCAGTGATGGCGAGAACCTGTTCGCGCGCATTTTCCCGGATGGCATCGAGGTGGATGCGTTTCAGCAGAGACAACATATCGTCATTTGCGGCGGCGGGAATCGTGGCGGTGTCTCGCCCCATTGGCTCCAGATGCTCGATCATGCGTCGGATGATTTCAGGCGAACCAGCGTCCTGTCTGCCGTTGGCAACGTTACGCCAGCCCTCGAGCGCCACCTTTAGCGGAAGATGCGTGCTGACCGGCAAACCCGCTGCGCTGAGCAAAGCGCCGAGCGCGGCCGGCCGGCCGTCGATGATGAGGCTGCGTACACGCGCAAGACTGTAGCCCGAGAGCGCAACGAGAACGGCGGCAAAGAAATCGATCTTTCCAGCCGCGACAATCCGAATAACGAAGGCGGTGGTAAGGTCGCCGCGCAATTGCAAATGCTCGATGAGCGCCGGATATTCATCGATGCGCGTTGCCGCGACGAGGCTGACGGATGCCCGCACGCAGGCATCCAAGGTGATGCGCCTAGCGCGGCGCTCTCCCATAAGAGCCATGACCATATCCATCTGACACAGGGCTTCGGCAATACGAACTGCGAGTGCATGCCGGCAATCGGCAGGAAGGCGGTTGTCATCAATCAGGAGCGTCCTGATTTCCGCGACATGGCCGAGGCGCTCGACAAGCCTGCGAAAACTTATGTCGGCGATCTGCGCCTGGCTGTTGGCGAGCAATGCTGCGACCGCTTCGACCTCGCCGAGCTCGATAATGGCAGCGCTCACCGGATAGGACACTTTGGCCCGCGCGGCCACCAGGCGCTGCGCTTCGCCGCTGCCGCCGGCCACGCAATCGATAAGGTCGGCGTCACTCAACAATACGGAACGGCCAAGAATATAGGTTGCGACCTCGATCTGGTCACGCGCGAGGCTGGCAACGATGTGAGCCGGCGCATGGGCGCTCGTCGAAAACGCTTCAGCAAGAGCAAGCCGTACTTTGGGCGAAGGATCATCGAGCAAGAGTGTCAACACCGCTTCGGTGGAGCGCCGTTCGTCGAATTCGAGGTCGGGCTGCAAGTAGATATGCGCCAAGGCAGCCGCCGCATGGCAGCGCTGCGCCACCGAGGCATTGTCGATCATCTTCACATAATGCTGAACGGACATTCTGTCTTCGCCCCCGAGTCCCCTGATTGGGCACAACTCTAAAGGGAAAAAGTTTACGATCCGTTCACCATGCGCGTTAACCATGCATGTCCACGCGACAGGTTGCGAACTCAAGCAGGCCGCCCTAGTCTCTCGCAAAAACATAGAGGAGACGCGAGGCGTATGGCCGGGCTTTATCTGGAAGAATTTGAGATCGGGCATGTGTTTCAGCATGCGCTGCGCAAGACGGTCACCGAGAGCGACAACATGCTTTTCTCGGTCATGACGCTCAACCCGCAGCCCCTCCATATCGATTTCGATTACGCTTCGAAGACCGAGTGGGGAAAGCCGCTGGTGAACTCGCTGTTCACGCTGGGGCTGATGATCGGCATATCGGTGAATGATACGACGGTCGGAACGACCATTGCCAACCTCGGCATGACCGACGTGACATTCCCCTCTCCGCTCTTTCATGGCGATACCGTGCGCGTCGAAACGCAGGTCATTTCGGTCCGCCGGTCGAAATCCAAGCCCGAACGCGGCATCGTCGAATTCGAACACAGGGCCTTCAACCAGCACGGCATTCTCGTCGCCAAATGTACGCGGCAGGCGATGATGAAATCGAAGGGTGCGGCCTGATGCGTTCACTTCTGTTCGTACCCGGCGACTCGGAAAAGAAGCTGGAAAAGGGCTTGGGAAGCGGCGCCGACGTCCTGCTCGTCGATCTCGAGGATTCGGTCGGCACGGCTCGCAAGGAAGCGGCGCGCGACATCGCCTCGGCATTCCTGCGGGCGCATCGGACCGAAAACGCGCCCCGGCTTTTCGTACGGATCAACGACCTTGCAAGCGGGCTTGCCGATGATGATCTCGCGGCGGTGATGCCCGCCATGCCTGAAGGCATCCTCCTGCCAAAATCCAATAGCGGCAAGGACGTAACGCGGCTTTCCGCCAAGCTCAATGTGCATGAAGCCAACAGCGGCGCAGAAGAAGGGGCTACGAAGATCCTTGCGCTCATCACCGAAACTGCCATCGGGACGCTTTCTGCCGCCAGTTATCCGGGCTGTTCCGGCCGTCTGGCGGGCCTCAGCTGGGGCGCTGAAGACCTATCGGCGGCAATCGGCGCGCGCTCGCCGCGCAACGAGACCGGAGCCTATACGGACGTGTTTCGCCTCGCCCGCGCCGTGACCATCCTCGGCGCGTCGGCCGCGGACGTCGCCGCCATCGATACGGTTTATATCAATTACCGCGACGATGCCGGCCTTGAACGCGAATGCACCGAGGCGGAGCGCGACGGCTTTACCGCAAAGCTCGCGATCCACCCGACGCAGGTGCCCATCATCAACACGGTCTTTACGCCATCGGCCGACGCTGTCGCCCAGGCGCGGAAGATCGTCGATGCGTTCGCGGCCGAACCGTCGGCAGGCGTTATCGGCATTGACGGGTTGATGTTTGACCGGCCGCATCTCAAACGCGCCGAGCGCCTCCTGGCCCGGGCGCGGTCAGCAGCCTGATACTTTCCGTCTCAGCCCTCCCAGGGACCGGAATATTCGGAAAGAATATCCTTTATCTCGGGCCGCGGACGCTCCGGAACCTTCTGGGCGCAGGTCCCGATATGAACGAAGCCGGCGACTCGCTCATGCGGCGCCAGCCCCAGCAAGGCCCGGCCCTTCTCGTCAGAAGCATACCAGTTGCTGATCCAGTTCGTGGCGTAGCCGAGCGCATTGGCCGCCAGCGAAAGGTTCATGGCGGCGGCGCCGGAGGAAAGAAACTGTTCCCACTCAGGAATGTGATGATCGACTGGGGAGAAGATCACGCCGATGACCAGCGGCGCCCGGGCGAAGCGTTTCAGTTCCTGCTCGCGCCGCTGTTCGGTGAGCGGCCCCTCGCGCTCTTCGGCCAGCGCGGCAAGATGGGTGCCAATCCGCTCGCGCGCCTCGCCACGATAGACGATGAAGCGCCAGGGTGTCAGGCGCCCATGGTCGGGTACCCGCGAAGCTATGCGGATCATCGTTTCGATCTCGCCATCGGAAGGACCCGGAAGCCCGATCGCTGAAATGGGCGTCGAGCTGCGCGTCGACAAGAATTCGATGACGGAGTGGGGCACAGATGTATCCATAATGATCCTGCTTTTGCGATGCGCCGACAATGTGGTGGTTTCCCGGGCCAAGTAAAGGTGCGGCATAGCGAAAAAGCCTTGAAATTGCCATCGGCTTCGGATCAAACCATCACATGGGTGCAGCCAATAATTCCCGGGTGGGGCGGAAAGCTTTTAAATGCGGACATGTCCGCATTGCGATGCTGTTTGCCGGCCTGGCGATCAATGTTCCAGGCGCGCTGGCCCAGGCACTGGCGCCGGATCTGCCGCAGACGCCGACGGTTGAACTTCCAACGATTCCCAATCTGCGCGAATATGCCAATCCCAAGGCTCCCGCCAACAACCCGCTGGCCAACGAACCCGAACTCATGCTTTCGGCCAAGCTTTCCGACGATGGCGGCGCCATCAGCCGCGGATTGGTGTGGCGTGTCTTCGCTCCCGAGCCCGGTGCTGACGGCAAGCTCGCCTTGCTTGCAACAGCCAAGGGCGGCACGACCTCTTTCAACCTCGCACCCGGCAGCTATCTCGTCCATGTTGCGTTTGGGCGCGCTGGCGCAACCAAGCGCATCACCATGACCCGCGCCAAACGCTCGGAGACGATGATCCTTGACGCCGGCGGCGTCAAACTCAATGCCGTCCTTTCCGGTGGCGGTCGCATCCCGCCCGATCAGCTGCGTTTCTCCATCTATGAAGACCATGAAGATTCAAACGGCGAGCGCGCGCTCATCATTCCCGATGTGAAGCCGGACACGGTCGTGCGCCTCAATACTGGCACCTACCAGATCGTTTCCAACTATGGCACGGCCAATGCCGTGATCCGCGCCGATATCCGTGTCGAAGCCGGGAAGATTACCGAGGCGAATGTCGAGCACAGGGCGGCGCAGCTGACGCTGAAGCTTGTACGCGAGCAAGGCGGCGAGGCGTTGGCCGATACGGCCTGGTCCGTGCTTACCACGTCTGGGGATATCGTCCGGGAAAGCGTTGGCGCGTTTGCGTCAATCGTTCTGGCTGAGGGCGACTATGTGATCATCGCCAAGAATAAGGACAAGATCTATCAGCGCGACTTCAAGGTCGTCGCCGGCCGCAACCAGGATGTTGAAGTCGTCGCGTCCGAGGGCGCAGCTACCGCCACCAGCGCCAGCCAACCCGCAGATGGTGAAGAGCCCTTGGATTAGACTGCGCTTGTTGCCGGGCGGAACTTGGGATCAAGTGAGAAAACGGCGTTGTAGAGGTATTCGAGCATCTGCTTGCGATCCTCGAGGTCCTTCAATTCATCCCAGCCGATAACCCTGCCGACGTGCGCTTCGATGGATTTTCCCGATAGCCGCCGGAATTCACGAATGAGAAGCGAAATGCGCAGCGTCATCGACACCTTGCTGGCAAGGTGGAAGACACGGCCGTTCTGACCGCCGAAATAGACAGGTATCACCGACGCCTTGGCCTGCTGCACGAGCTTGGCCGGAAATATCTTCCACGGCAGGTCTTCGGCTCGCCCGAAACCCTTGGGCGCAGTTGCAACGCCGCCCGCCGGAAAGACGACGATCGTCACGCCCTCCTTTAAAAGCCGCACCGCCTCATGGCGTGTCGCCATGTTCATTGCCATGGCTTCCTTGGTTTCATCGAAACAGACCGGCAAGGCGTAGGGGCGAATTTCCGGCACCTTCAGAAGATCGTTGTTGATGAGCACCCGAAACGGCCGGCCAAGCTGCTCGGCGAGTGCAAGAGCCGCGATACCATCGCCAATGCCATAGGGGTGATTGGCAATCATGACGAGCGGCGTATCCGGCAGATCGCGCGGCGGCCACTGGTCCTGAACGTCCAGCCGGACATTGATCAGATCCATCATGCGGCAGAAGACATCGATGCCGGCGGGCACGATGTCCCGGCGCCAGATATCATAGAGGCCCGCATAATAGTTGCGGCCCGATATACCCTCGATGGCCCGGATCAGCCACTGGGTCAGGCGCGACTGGGTGTCATTGGCATAGGAGAGTTCGGGAAAGTGCACGTTAGACCTTTGGCTGAAATAAATTTGAACAATTTTCTCGTAATCTCGTGACAGCGCGATGAACGTCACCGCGCCGTCATATTTCGACTTTTCGCCTATTGCGCGGCAAGTCGCGCCAGGTCAGGCGGTGTTGCTTCGGCGGTCAGTTGCGCAATAGCTTCATCCAGCGTTAGCGACACCTGGCTCTGCGAGCCGAGGCGACGCATATTGACCGAACGCTCTTCCGCTTCCCGCATACCGCAGACGAGAATGACCGGGACTTTCTGCAAGGAATGCTCGCGCACCTTGTAGTTGATCTTCTCGTTGCGGAAGTCGGTGATGACCTGCAGGCCGGCGGCCTTCAGCTCCTTGGCGACCTGCGCACCGTAATCGTCGGCCTCGGAGGTGATCGTCGCTACCACGACCTGTACTGGCGCAAACCACAGCGGCATGTGTCCGGAATAGTTCTCGATCAGGATGCCGAGGAACCGTTCCATGGAACCGCAGATAGCGCGGTGGATCATTACCGGCTGCTTCTTCTCCGAAGTCGAGTCTATATAAAAAGCGCCGAAGCGCTCCGGCAGGTTGAAATCGACCTGCGTCGTTCCGCATTGCCAGTCGCGGCCGATGGCATCGCGCAACACGTATTCGAACTTGGGGCCGTAGAAAGCGCCCTCACCCGGATTGATCGCCGTTTTGATCTTGCCGCCCGACTGCGCCTCGATCGTGTTGAGCACCTTGCTCATCACTGCTTCGGCGCGGTCCCAAAGCTCATCCGACCCAACGCGCTTGTCGGGACGCGTCGACAGCTTCACCGTAATGCCCTCGAAGCCGAAATCGGCATAGGTCGTCAGGATAAGGTCGTTGATGCGTAGGCACTCGGCCTCCATCTGCTCGTCGGTGCAGAAAATGTGGGCATCATCCTGGGTAAAGCCGCGAACGCGCATCAAGCCATGCAGCGCTCCGGAAGGTTCATAGCGATGCACATTGCCGAATTCCGCAAGTTTTACCGGCAGATCGCGGTAAGATTTCAAGCCATGCTTGAAAATCTGCACGTGACCCGGGCAGTTCATCGGCTTCAGCGCGAAAACGCGCTCATCATCCGTTTCATCGCCGGCAACCGTGACCTTGAACATGTTGTCGCGGTACCAACCCCAGTGACCTGACGTCTCCCACAGCGACTTGTCGAGCACCTGCGGAGCATTGACTTCGCTGTAGCCATGGCTGTCAAGACGGCGGCGCATATAGCTGACGAGGTTCTGGAACATGCGCCAGCCCTTCGGATGCCAGAATACAACACCCGGCCCCTCTTCCTGGAAATGGAACAGGTCCATTTCCCGGCCGAGACGGCGGTGGTCTCGTTTTTCGGCCTCCTCCAGCATGTGGAGATAGGCGTTGAGATCAGTGTCGTTGGCAAAGGCCGTTCCATAGATGCGGCTCAGCATTGGATTATTGCTGTCGCCGCGCCAGTAGGCGCCCGCCACCTTCATCAGCTTGAACGAATTGCCGATCTGGCCCGTCGAGGCCATGTGCGGGCCGCGGCAGAGATCGTACCAATCGCCCTGCGCATAGATCTTCAGGTCCTGGCCTTCGGGAATGGCATCGACGAGCTCGACCTTGTAGGCCTCGCCCTTCTCGGCAAAAACCTTGCGGGCCTTCTCGCGCGACCAGACTTCCTTGGTGAACGGCTTGTTGCGGGCAATGATCTCCCGCATCTTCTTCTCGATCACCGGCAGGTCGTCGGGCGTGAACGGCTCGTTCTTGGCGAAATCGTAGTAGAATCCGTTTTCGATGACGGGGCCGATGGTGACCTGGGTCCCGGGAAACAATTCCTGGACGGCTTCGGCAAGGACGTGGGCACAATCATGCCGGATAAGTTCGAGCGAGCGCGGATCATCGCGCGTCAGGATCTCGACCGCACCGCCCTTTTGCAGCGGGTCGGAAAGATCGCGCACGACGCCATCGACCGCATAGGCGACCGCCTTCTTCGCCAGTGACTTGGAAATCGATTCTGCAAGTTCCGTCCCGGTCAGATGAGCGTCGTAGTCGCGCTGGGAGCCATCGGGGAAACGCAGGGACACAGTCTTTGCAACTGCCTCGGACATATAACCACTCCTATCCAGTCCCGCCAACGATTGCGGGTGGTGTTGAACAACCGGACTTCCTGCCGGCGAGCGGACTTCTAAAGCCTGTTTCGGCTGGCGTAAAGTACCCCTCAGCTTTTGCGTGAGGCGATTGCCCAGTAGCGCCAGGGCATGTACCAGACATAGCGGCTTTCGAGCGCCGTCGGTACGGGATCGAGGCCATGGGTTCCGCCTGGTCCGCAGCGCATGAGCCGGAAGAGCCCCATCCAGCTGCCCGACCACAGTCCATGGCGTGCAATCGACTCGTAGGCGTATTCCGAACAGGTCGGCAGGTGGCGGCAGGAATTCCCGATGAAGCCGGACAGTGTGAGCTGGTAAAGTCTCACCAAACCGGTTCCGAGCAGCCGGCCGGGCGTTTTTCGCCAGGGTCCGTTCCAGTTCCTGCTATAGCGGGATGAAGGTCGAGTTTGATCGCGCAGCTTTTGGTCGCACATGGCGCTGGTCAGGCCGCAGCCTCTGCGGTCTTCTTTTCGATCTGGTTGATGCAATCGACGACCGCGTCGAATGTCAGCATGGTGGAGTTGTGGCGCGCCTTGTAGTCGCGCACGGGTTCGAGAAACTTCAGGTCCTCGAAGCGGCCCTCAGGCGGTAATCCGTTTTCCTTGAGCATTCTGAACATCGTATCGCGGACGTCGCGCAATTCCTGCGCCGTCGCGCCGATGACATGTCGCGCCATGATCGAAGACGAGGCTTGGCCCAGGGCGCAGGCACGAACGTCATGGGCAAAATCGGAGACAACGCCATCCTTCATCTTCAAATCAACGATAACCGTCGAGCCACACAGTTTCGAATGTGCCGTCGCGGTGGCATCGGGATCTGCAAGGCGGCCAACCCGTTGAATATTCCCGGCGAATTCTAGAATCCGCCCGTTATAAACGTCATTGATCATGATGGATGCCTGTCCTCGACACAGTGTTCATCGCAATTGCGTCAATCCGTATCGTTTTACCCTATGAATTCCATACTCGATCTCTATATAGTATGTGAGTAGGCCAGCACAAAGTCGAATAGATTAAATTCTCTCTTTCGATAACATGCTGGTGGCGTTGGCAAATCCGTCAATGCTAGCTTCAATACACCGTCCGTTCGCCAGAACGACTATCGTGTATTGCCGTTTAACTCGTCGCTCCTTTGAGGGCGGCTACGGGAGATCGCGATGGATGCGGTAATTAAGAACTTGCAGTCGGCAACGGCCAAGCAGGACAATTCGAAACGCCCCACTCAACAGGAAGCTGAAGACGCAGTGCGTACGCTGCTGCTGTGGGCCGGCGACAATCCCGACCGCGAAGGATTGCTCGACACGCCCGAACGTGTCGCCAAATCCTACAAGGAACTGTTTTCCGGTTACGGACAGGATCCGGCCGAGGTGCTCGGCCGCACGTTCGAGGAAATCGCCGGCTACGAGGATATCGTTCTCATTCAGGACATCCCGTTCTTCTCGCATTGCGAGCACCATATGGTACCGATCGTCGGCAAAGCCCACGTTGCCTACCTGCCTGATGGCGAGAAGGTCGTTGGCCTTTCCAAGATCGCCCGCGTCGTTGATATTTATGCGCACCGCCTACAGACGCAGGAGAGCATGACCGCGCAGATTGCCAATGCCATTCAGAATTCGCTGCAGCCGCGTGGCGTTGCCGTGATGATCGAAGCTGAACACATGTGCATGTCGATGCGCGGAATCCGCAAGTCCGGTTCGACAACGACCACGACAACCTTCACCGGGACCTACAAGTCCGATGTCAACGAACAAGTCCGGTTCATGACACTCGTCAAAGGCCGATAGTCCGAACACGTTTATGACTGACTTCGCGGATCCGCTCGCTGACAAACATCAGAACGAAGAGGGCGCGGTGTTCGCACCGCGCTTCGACGCGTCCGGGCTGATCACCGCCATCGTTACCGATATAGGCGACGGCCAACTGTTGATGGTTGCGCATATGAATGCTGAGGCGTTGCGCCTTACCCTCGAGACAGGCATTGCCCATTATTGGTCGCGTTCACGCGGTACGCTCTGGAAAAAGGGCGAAACGTCGGGAAATCTGCAGACCGTCGTCGAGATGCACACCGACTGCGACCAGGACGCGCTTTGGCTCAAGGTCCGGGTCGCGGGCGATGGCCCGACATGCCATACGGGTCGCCGTTCCTGCTTCTATCGTCAGGTGGTGACCGCAAATGGAACATCCGCATTGGTAATGCTGTTAGAGACAAAGTAGAGCTTACTTAGCCATAGGGCCAATATGGCCGCGATATCCTCTATGCCTCGTAACCGCCATTATCGACCATTGTAATCCTATTTCCTTGGTTGGCTAAGGGGTCACAATTCCGCAATATTTATCCTTTGGATACCAATGTAGAGGGATAATGAGCCAGTACGACGTCAGGAGTGTGTGCCATGCTCGAATGGGCATCGCGCCGGTTGCGCGCAGCAGAATCAATCGGCATCAGTGATAGCCCGGGCGTGCAGTTGATCGCACCAGAGCAGCCGCGAGAGCGGAAGACGCCCATTGCCCTGGCGCTGGGCGGCGGCGCGGCGCGCGGCTGGGCGCATATCGGTGTACTGCGCGCGCTCGACGAGGCCGGCATCGAGATTTCCATGATCGCCGGAACCTCGATCGGCGCTCTCGTCGGTGGCTGCTATCTCGCCGGCAAGCTCGACCAGCTCGAGGATTTTGCCCGCAGCTTGACCAAGCGCGGCATTTTCAGCCTGCTCGACCTGCGGTTCCGAGGCAATGGCCTGTTCGGCGGCATGAAACTCGACAGGCGGTTACGCGACCACCTCGAAGAGCTTTCGATCGAAGAACTCAGCAAGCCCTTCATCGCCGTCTGTACCGAAATCAACACAGGCCACGAAATCTGGCTTACACGCGGAAGCCTGATTACGGCGATGCGCGCCTCCTATGCCCTCCCCGGCGTGTTCGAGCCGGTGGATTGCAATGGCCGCACCCTGGTTGATGGCGCATTGGTCAATCCGGTGCCGGTATCGGTGTGCCGCGCACATGAGCAACCGCTCGTCGTGGCGGTCAACCTGCACTACGATCAGTTCGGACGCGCTGCCGTCATCAAGCACGCGGCAGAGGGTCCTATCTCGGCAAGGGGCGACGGCGAAATTGCAGCAAGCCGTCCCGCGTCCAAGCGGCTCGGAATTACCGGCGTGATGATGGAGGCATTCAACATCATTCAGGACCGCATCTCGCGGGCGCGTATGGCGGGCGATCCACCTGATATCGCGCTCCTGCCGAAAATCGGCCATGTCGGTCTTGCCGAGTTTCATCGCGCAGACGAAGCGATCAAACTCGGCTATGAAGAGACCATGGCGCGCCTCGGTGAACTCGAGCGCATGCAGAAGCTGGTTTTCTGAGCCTAATCAAGCCGTTGCGATGTAGCTGCGAATCTCTTCGGATTCCCGCTCGACCTCTTCGATACGAAGCTTCACGACGTCACCAATCGACACAAGCCCGTGCAACTGCCCGTCTTTCTCGACCGGAAGGTGGCGGAAGCGTCCGCGCGTCATCATCTCCATGACCTGATTGACCGTGTGGCGTTCGCTGCACACGCTGACCTTGACGGTCATGATCTCCGAAATGGGCTTCGCCAGTGCGTCGGCGCCTTCCGCGGCAATCGCCCGCACCACGTCGCGCTCGGAAAGAATGCCCTTTATCGCTCTCTTGTCATTGCAGACGACAATCGCACCAATCTTGTGTTGGGCAAGCATGGCGACCGCTTGGCCGAGGGTGGTCTCCGGATTCGTATTGAAGACGTCGTAACCCTTGCGTTCGAGTATCATTTTGACTGTCATGTACATCCTCCTTGCACAATCGACATTCGACCGCCGAAATCCCCCAATTACATCCGATGGTCTAGGTTCATCGTGCGCGTAAGTCGCGCTTATTGCAACTACTGAGCAATTATACCAACAGATCTACGTCCGTACGACCACGATCAGGCCTGTCAAACAGGGATATGCCGAAAAAACCCACCAGAAAGCCGCCAATATGAGCTTCCCATGCGATTGTCGCAGAATTATCCACCCCGACGGAAAGCAGGCCCGTGACTATGTTCGTAACGAACCAGACGCCCAGGAACACAATGACCGAGCGCATGCGCAGGGCAACGCTGATGGGCAGGATATCGCCGACGAATGCTGCGGAATTGCGCGAGTCCGACCTGCGGAAACCGAAGCGGGCGGCCGCGCCCATCATTCCCGAAACCGCACCTGAGGCACCGACGAGCGGCGTCATGCTGTCGGGATAGACGGCAAAATGGGTCAGGACGGCCGCAACGGCCGTGGCAATCCAGAACAATGTTGTGCGCAAGGGCCCTATGCGGGCGGCCAACGGCGAGCCGAATGCGGCAAGCCAGATCATGTTGAGCGCAATATGGGCGAAGCTGCCATGCATGAACGAATAGGTAACCATCGTCAGCCAGGCCGAGGGGGAATAGAACCCGCCATATTGCGAGAAGCGTGCGGGAATGAAGGCAAAATTCAAAAGGAGAGTGTCGGCCTGCTGCTCATCAAGGACATATGCCTCCGCGATATAGACGAGCGCACACAAGCCCATGATAGCGAGAATGATGCCAGGAATATTGAAAACGGGCTCGCGGCCGGTGGTGTTTTTTCGGATGTCCCCTCGCTCGCTCATGCACCGCCTCGTTATTGTTTCCGGGGCAAGCTATCCGGTTCGGGGCGCATCGCCAAGGCAAGCACCAAAAGAAAAGGCCGCTCAGCTGGAAGCGAGCGGCCGTAAGTTTCATGAGCATTCGTATCTGCAATCTTCAATGGGGTCTTTGTCTCACAGACGGAGCCAGCGCTCAATCGAAACCAATTGTTAACGTTAATTGCCAGCCGCGGTGGACCTTGCCACTTCCCAGGTAGCACCTTTCAAGGGCGCCTGTCAGAGTCAGGCAGACAGAAGCAGAATCGCTTCGGCGTCCGGAAAATCGATCTCATGCGGCACGATGATATTGGCAGGCTTTTCGCCTATTGGGACAGGCTGCGCGGACCGCGCGCGGCTCCTGAGCGACGGGAAATTGTACCGGCTGCCCTCGGCGCGCGGCTTCCAGACACGTTCATCCTGCAGTCGAGTGGTTCGGGCGAACCGCGTTTTCGGCTGGCCGGCACCCGCATTTGTGCAATTTACGGCAAGGAACTCGGCCGCCAGCCCTTCGCGTCACTATGGCAGCCCAAAGATCGCAACAGCATCCTGCGCCTCGTCAAAAATTGCATGACAAGCAAGACGGCGGTTCAGATCGACTGTGAGGGCCGCAGCGCACGCGGCCGCAAGACCTTGTTCAAGTTCGTCCTTCTGCCGCTCGCCAGCGAGGCAAACGAACGTCATCTCATGGGAATAATCACAATCGTCGGCCGGCCATTCTGGCTTGAATCCGATGCAATAGTTGAAAATCACATCCAAACGGTCTCCTTTGTGGACCCGCGCCAGACCCGGCACGAGACTGATTTGGGCATAGCGCCGGAGGCAGCTGTCCCGCCTTCCGCCTCGCGCACGCTGGTTAGTCGAAAGGTCGGGCATCTACGCGTCATCGAAGGCGGCAGGATCAAGTCGTAGCAATTTCTACTTTCGCGGTTCGCTCCGTTAATGGGCGAGGTTAGCAATTTATGAGCAACCACCAGTTGTTGTTACCTTGGCATTAAGACTTGTGTCCTAGTCTATGAGCACCACCCACCTCCTAGATTCCGCCATCTGGACACCTTTATGCAACTCCACCGTGACGTTCCGAGCCATAGCCCTGCCGCCACGGGCAAATTCTTCAGTGTGAAGGTGCAGCTTTATGGCCGCTTCATGCTCGAAGACCGGACCGAGCACGCCTGCCAGATCGAGGAAATGTCACCCGGCAATGCCATCCTCACCACCGATGTCATGGCGCATAATGGCGAGCGCGTCATCGCCTACATCGATCACATCGGCCGGATTGAAGGTACGGTCGAGCGCGCGGTGCGTGGCGGGTTTCTGATCTCCCTTGTGGCGTCCGACCGCAAGAAGAACAAAATCGCGGCGCAGTTGACCTGGCTTACCAACAAGCATGAACTCGACATGCCGGAAGACCGCCGCCACCAGCGCGTTGCGCCGCGCAATCCGATCAGCACGCTTTCCATGGCCGACGGGCGCCAGTACCCCTGCCGCATCATCGACCTGTCGATCTCCGGCGCTGCCGTGGAAATTCGCATACGCCCTGCCCTCAACAGCGAGGTCGTGCTCGGGACGATGCGTGGCCGGGTCGTCCGGCATTTCGAAGAAGGCATCGCCATCGAATTTGCCACGGTCCAGAGCCGTGACACCATTGGCTTGGCGCTCGAGCACTGAGTTCATTTCCTCAATCTGACGGCTAATGGTGCGCGGCACCGCGTGTGCACAACGATCATTTCGACCTGCCCTGCAAACAATTCTACAGATATGGTTCATCATCGGTGAACATCATTGACGAGATTGCGGCCTGTTCACGGCGCTGGCCTGAGCCCTTTCCCGAAACATGTTAATCGATTTTCAATCACGCTCTTCTCGCAATAACCGATGTTTAATTCTACTATACTTTCGAAATTTCATTTATAATCTAATTTAAATAAAACAATAATAAAACTTAATACTGGTTATAGTCAAATTCGTTTATTTTTTGCTACCGATTTGATTCATATTTACTCACATGCATTTCCGGCCGATCAAACTCTCTATGTCATTGTCGTCTCAACCGGGGAGACGACGGTATGATAAAAAAGACAATCTTGGTTGGAGTGGCGCTGTTGGCTTCCTGCCTGGCAGCTAGCGCGGATCCAGTCAGTTCCAATGCGCCGTTCATGAAGACCGGCTCACGCACATCGCAGCCGATCGGGCATTACGAATTTTGCCAGACCTACAAGAATGAGTGCAACATCAAGAGCAGCAATCAGCAGCCCGTTGCGCTGACGTCGAAGACATGGGCCCTGCTCGTGCAGGTCAACAGCAGCGTCAATGCCAAAATCGAACCTGCAACGGACATGGATATGTGGGGGAAGGCCGAGGTCTGGTCTTATCCGACAACCAAGGGCGATTGTGAGGACTACGTTCTTTTGAAGCGCAAGCTCATCAATGAAGCCGGCGTCCCGCTGAGCGATCTCCTCATCACCGTCGTGCGGCAGATGAACGGCGAAGGCCATGCGGTGCTGACGGTCCGCACCGATCGCGGCGACTATGTTCTCGACAATTTGGAGCCGCGCATCAAGGCATGGAGTGAAACGAGCTATGACTACCTGAAGCGCCAGGCGACGAACAATACCGGTGCATGGGTTTCGATCAACGACGACCGCCAGGTCCTGGTCGGCAGCATCGAGCAATAACCGACACCTCGACGCAGAACGCCGGCTCCTTCAGCGGAGCCGGTCTTCTTGTGTCAGGCGATCTCCATGCCGCGCATGAAGCGCTTGCCGTTTTCCACATAGTGAAGGGCCGACAGCCTCAAACTCTCAATCGCGGCATCGTCCAGAGTGCGGATCACTTTGGCGGGCGAACCCACAATCAGCGAATTATCGGGAAATTCCTTGCGTTCGGTGACAAGAGCGCCAGCGCCGACGAGTGAATTCTTGCCAATCTTGGCGCCATTCAGCACGATCGCTCCGATGCCTATCAGCGAATTATCGCCAATGGCGCAGCCATGGAGCATGGCGCGATGCCCGATCGTGCAGCCCTCGCCGATCGTCAGGGGAAAGCCCATGTCGGTGTGCATGACGACGTGTTCCTGAACATTGGAACGGCGCCCGACGTGGATGAGTTCGTTGTCGCCGCGCAAAACCACGCCGAACCAGATGCTAGCGTCCTCGCCGAGAAACACCTTGCCGATGATCGTGGCGTCCGGCGCGATCCAGTTCGAACTGCGGCGCTCGAACTGAGGTTCGTGTCCATCCAGGTTGAATATCGGCATGGATGCTCCTTACCGAACGTTGGATGGATCAGAGATCCATCTCCAGGATTGCCATGGAGAAATTGTAGGAGAGCTCGCCTTCGTCCTCATCCTTGTAAATGAGGCCGAGAAATTCTTCACCGATGTAAAGCTCGGCGGAATCGTCCTTGCGCGGGCGTGCCTTGACAGTTAGGTCCATGTTCCGGAACGTGCGCTTGAAATAGCTGTCGAGTTTTTTCAGTTCTTCGGGTTTCACTGGGGTCTCCTGTCGTATTTGCTTGAGCGCTTTTGGCACGCAGAAGTCAGCCGTGTAAAGGGCCGATTGCTGCCACGTGCCGCGTGGAGACCTGTGTTTCCGCTTAGTCGAAGTTTGTTATGAGCTGGTCCATGGCGCGTGAAGGCTCGGCGCAACCGGTCTCGCCGACAACGCGTGCGGGCACGCCTGCGACGGTGACATTATGCGGAACCGGCTTCAGAACCACGGAACCCGCGGCAACCTTTGAGCAGTGACCAATCTCGATATTGCCGAGAATCTTGGCGCCGGCGCCGATCAGCACGCCGTTGCGGATCTTCGGATGGCGGTCGCCCGACTCCTTGCCCGTACCGCCTAGCGTCACGTTTTGCAGGATGGAGACATTATCCTCGATCACAGCCGTCATGCCGACGACAATGCCGGTTGCATGATCGAAGAACACGCCCTGGCCCATCGGCACCATCGGATGAATATCGGTCTGAAACACCGATGACGAGCGGCTTTGCAGATAAAGGGCAAAATCGATGCGCCCTTCCTTCCACAGCCAATGGGCGAGGCGATGCGTCTGAATGGCCTGGAAGCCCTTGAAATAGAGCACAGGCTCAATGAAGCGTGTGCAAGCAGGGTCACGATCATAGACGGCCTGGATATCGACGCGCAGCACTTGCGACCATGCCGGATTGGCCTCCAGCATGGTGGTGAAGGTCTGGCGCAGCAGTTCGGATTCCATATCGGGATGGTCGAGGCGCTGCGATATACGGTGGATAACCGCTTCTTCGAGCGACTGGTGATTCAAGATCGTCGAATAGAGGAACGTGGAAAGCAACGGCTCGTTACGGACGGTCTCTTCCGCTTCCGCCCGGATTGCATGCCAGATCGGGTCCATCTGCTGTACTGAACCGGTCATCTTTATCGGACTGCTTGATGGCATTTCCTAACTCCAGCATTCGGCCAATTTTTATGCTCGTTGGTGAAGCATAAGGCAAAAGTGTTTCCTTGACACGCCAATTTCCAGACCCAGCGACCAAGAAAAATTGAAGCCTTGATCGATTTGACTGAACCGACAATCCTCAAAATGATGGCGTTCCCATACTCCATACGGGGCGCTCTCGCAAGAAACGATCAGTGATCCTGAGGGTTCCGGTTTGCAAGCCTGGAGATTACAGAGGATTCCGTTTGAGAAATTCGATGACCGCCTGCTTGAAGACCTTGTCGCCGACAGCGAGCATATGGTCGCGGTTCGGTATATCGATGGCTTCGCCCCGGGGCATGAGCGCCGCGAGGCGATGCGGGTCCCCGCCGATATCATCCTTGGTCCCGACACCCACGAGCGTCGGCTGCGTTATCCGCGCCATGTTCGCTTCGCTGATTTCCTCCTTGGAGGTGATCACGCAGGCAGCCAGCGCGACCTTGTCGCTCTGGGTCTTGTCGGCGAACATGCGGAACATTTTGCCGCGCGGATGGCTGACGGAATCTGGATCGTCGGCCAAAAGTGCTTCCGCAATGGGCGACCAGTCGCCCGCACCCTCGACCATGCCAATGCCAAGTCCCCCGAAGATCAGGTCATGGACGCGTTCCGGATGATTGAGCGCCAGAAAGGCGCTGATGCGCGCGCCCATCGAATAGCCCATGACATGGGCTTGCGGAATATCGAGATGGTCGAGCAGCGCTGCGGCGTCGCCTGCCATCAAGGTGGGGGTATAAAGCGACCGGTCGTGCGGCTTGTCGGAATTGCCGTGGCCGCGATTATCGATGGCAATCGCCCGGTAGCCCGCTGCAGTGAGGGTCTGGATCCAGCCGGGCTGCACCCAATTGTAGAAGGAGGATGAAGCAAAGCCATGAATAAGCAGGATCGGTTCACCCTCGCCCTCGTCCAGAAAAGCGAGCTTCAGTCCGTCATTTTCGAAGAATTGCATCGGCTGGGTCCGTCAATGACCTATGGCATTTATAGCGGGATGCCGCACCTTGTCCCCAATTGTCAAGCCGAGGCGCTTTACGGTACCGGCTTTCACCTCAACGACAAAGCGAACCGGGCCGCCCGAAGATATGATGTCACGCGAAAAAGGCACCGCATGTTCGCGGATTGCCGAGATACGACCATTGGCGTCGAGAAACAGCATGTCGAGCGCAGACGGCGTGTTTTCCATCCACATTGTAACGAGCTGGGATTCGTCGAAGACGAAGAGCATGGCGCTGTCGTCCTTAAGATCCGTGCGGAACATCAGGCCGCGCTCGCGCTCCTCGTCCGTATCGGCAACTTCGACACGAAACGGCACGTCACCGCGCGCCGTATTGATCGTCAGCGGCTTGGCGTCGATTGGAAGGCGCATCGACCCCTGATCGAGGGCAAGGGCCGGAAGGACTGCAAATACGAGAAAAAGCAGGCTGACGAGAAACGATGCCGGGCGCGACATGGCTGGCGTCAGTGGGAAGCAGGCAACTGCGTGCCGATATCCGGGTGAATCTCGGAAGCCATCAGGCCCTTCTCGCCATGGCCGAAGCGGATCAGAACCACCTGCCCCGGCCGCAGTTCGGTCAGGCCAAAGTGGCGCAGCGTTTCCATGTGAATGAAGATGTCTTCGGTTCCTTCGCCGCGGGTCAGGAATCCGAAGCCCTTGGTGCGGTTGAACCACTTGACGAGAACGCGCTCGAGCCCGCTCGATGGCGTCACCGTCACATGCGTGCGGACCGGCGGCAATTCCGTCGGGTGGACCGCGGTTGAGTTATCCATGGATTTGACGTGAAAGCACTGCATGCCGCGCTCGCCCTGCTTGACTTCGCAAACGACGCGGGCGCCTTCGAGCGCGGTCTGGAAACCGTCGCGACGCAGGCAGGTCACATGAAGGAGTATGTCTGGAAGCTCGCTATTATCGGGAACAATGAAGCCGTAGCCCTTGGCAACATCAAACCACTTTATCGCGCCCGAAACCTCGATAAGGTCCAATCCGTCACTCAAACTTTCACTATCTTGGGATTGCCGGGCTGATACTGGTCTGTCAGACATGAAGCGAGCCCCTCCTCTCCTGCAAGAAACCACTGATTCTCTTCTTCAAGAATAGCACCTGACCGCGGCCAGAGAGCAAGTATGATCTGCCTGTTTTTACTGAAAACCACAGGCAAAACTGTTGAGCATTATCTACAACCCTTGCTCGAACCGCCACAAATTTGTCGAGCTAAATAGTAAGTGTTACGAAACATCCCCGGCCCTCAACCAAAGTTACGAGTATGGTTGCAGCGCCCATCCGATCCACCTGAAAGAAAGTCCGAGGCTAAAGATGCGTTATCTTCACACCATGGTCCGTGTCCGCGATATCGATGAATCGCTGGATTTCTACTGCAACAAGTTCGGACTTGAGGAAGTTCGCCGCATGGAAAACGAGAAGGGACGCTATACCTTGATCTTTCTCGCCGCACCGGAAGACAAGGGACGATCGGCCGCCGAACGCGCGCCTGAACTCGAACTCACCTATAATTGGGACCCTGAGGAATACGCCGGCGGGCGCAATTTCGGCCACCTTGCCTACGTCGTCGACAATATCTACGAGACCTGCCAGAAGCTCGCCGACGAGGGTGTCGTGATCAACCGGCCGCCGCGCGACGGGCATATGGCATTCGTGCGCTCGCCCGACGGCATCTCGATCGAAATCATTCAGAAGGGCCCCGACCTTCCCAAGCAGGAGCCCTGGGCCTCTATGCCGAATACCGGCGTCTGGTAAGCCGGGACTTTCAAAGTCCTGAGCAGTCAATGCGTCAGGCCAATGGAGCGCACGATGTTCCGGGCGTTCCGCGGCGCGATAGTGCCGCAAATACAAACAGCTTCCAAGCACCCTCCTCACCTGATATCAGATCGAAGAAAGTGAGGAGGATGCCATGAAGGACGTGCTGATCGAGCTTGAACGCCGCAGGAAAATTGCCCGGGAGGGTGGCGGTGCGGCACGGATCGAAGCGCAGCACAAACGTGGCAAGCTGACGGCGCGCGAGCGCATCGACATCTTTCTTGACGAAGGGTCGTTCGAAGAATTCGACATGTTCGTCGAGCATCGCTCGACCGATTTCGGCATGGAAGAAACCAAATTTGCGGGTGATGGCGTCGTCACCGGTTGGGGAACCATCAACGGCCGGACGGTCTTCGTCTTTGCCAAGGACTTCACTGTATTCGGCGGTTCGCTTTCCGAGGCTCACGCGGAGAAAGTGCAGAAAATCCAGGATATGGCGCTGCGCACCCGCGCCCCTGTGGTCGGCCTTTATGATGCGGGCGGCGCGCGTATTCAGGAGGGCGTCGCGGCGCTCGGCGGCTATGCCGAGATTTTCCAGCGCAATGTGCTCGCGTCCGGCGTCATTCCCCAAATCTCGGTGATCATGGGCCCCTGCGCGGGCGGCGATGTCTATTCGCCGGCGATGACCGATTTCATCTTCATGGTGCGCGATACGTCCTACATGTTCGTGACGGGACCGGATGTGGTGAAGACCGTTACCAACGAGACCGTGACCGCCGAACAGCTTGGCGGCGCTTCGATCCATACGACGAAATCCTCCATCGCCGACGGCGCATACGACAACGATGTGGTAGCGCTTTTGCAAATGCGCCGGCTGATCGACTTCCTGCCTGCCTCGAACACGGCCACGCTTCCCGAGATCGAATGTTTCCAGTCAACCGACGAGCCGGACCACTCGCTCGACCGGCTGGTCCCGGACAATGCCAACAAGCCCTATGACATCAAGGAACTGATCCGAAAAACCGTCGATGAAGCCGATTTCTTCGAGATTCAGGAAAGCTTCGCCAAGAATATCGTCATCGGCTTTGGCCGCGTCGAGGGCCGGACTGTGGGAATTGTCGGCAATCAGCCCATGGTGCTTGCTGGCGTCCTCGACAGCGATGCCTCACGTAAGGCGGCCCGGTTCGTGCGCTTTTGCGACTGCTTCAATATCCCGATCGTCACATTCGTTGATGTGCCGGGGTTCCTGCCCGGCACCGCGCAGGAATATGGCGGCTTGATCAAGCACGGGGCGAAGCTGCTCTTCGCTTATGCCGAGGCGACTGTCCCGAAGATCACCATCATTACGCGCAAGGCCTATGGCGGCGCCTATGACGTGATGGCGTCGAAGCACCTGCGCGGCGACATCAACTACGCCTGGCCCTCAGCCCAGATCGCCGTCATGGGTGCCAAGGGCGCCGTCGAGATCATCTATCGCAAGGATATCGGCGACGCCGAGAAGATCGCCGCACATACGAAGCGTTATGAAGACAGGTTCCTGTCACCATTCGTTGCCGCGGAACGCGGTTATGTCGATGAAGTGATCATGCCCCATTCCACGCGAAAGCGGGTCGCAAGGGCGCTACGCATGCTGCGCAACAAGAATTTGGAAAATCCATGGAAGAAGCACGATAATATTCCGCTGTAATCGTGCTTCTTCCAATTATGCAAGCGCAGGAAACTTAACGGCGGAAGCTAAAACCGCCGCTGGACTCGCGCAATATCTGCGAAATCGTCCGGCTTTCGCCAGGCTGGCTCAACTTCTTGGTCGCCTTGATCATGGTCGGCTTGGCTTTTGCAATGTTTGCAATCTTCAGTACATTTGTATCTGGCAATGATGATGTGTCTTTAGTTATTGTTATCATTCCGCAACATCTCCACTTCGAACTACTCCGTCAAACAGAGTACTCTTCCCTCAGCAGACGCATTTGTCCGCTACATGCTATACAAATAGGGGATCTAAACCGATTTAACAAATCACTCTTTGTATCGAATTTTGACCTATATTTGAATAAAACCAGTAAATTGCGAATAGTTTCCCCGCCGATGAATAAGCGTTATGTTCATTGCGTAAAAGCGGCCCCACGCGTAATAAAATTGCGCTCACGGGATCGTAGGGGCCTGGAAATGCAGGGATAAGGCGGTCAGGATAAGATGCTGGCCGTTACAGACAAAGTCGTTCAGGACCGTTCAGCTTGCGGTAATTCCAACCTTCTTCTGAATTTCGTCAGTAGTTTCCTTGACGAAGAAGGTCAACCCGGCCGTGATCGTTACAATATGCGTTCCGGCACCATAGGGATTGAATGAAACAACGTGATTGAAATTTACGGTAACGTGGTCGCCATTAACGTCAGTCAGATTGATCCACATGGCCTGCCTCCCAGTTTGACTGAAACATCGCCCCGGGGTCAGGGAAGCAGGATTCTCGACCGGAGGCAACGACTTACCAGAGATTTCTCCCGTCAACCGTTTTGACCGGCAGCGAGGCGATATCGAAATCGTCGAACAGCCGAACATTGACGCTGGTGCGCGGATGTTCGAAATCCGGCTTTAAGTCGACCCAGGTCGGCAGTACCGAGAACGTGCCGCAACCGCATACGAGGCAATGATGGTGTTTGCTGAAGCCTCTGCGCGAGTAAACGGCATCCGCTTCGGGCGTTATCGAGAGCTTGACCTGATCCGGCGTGTAATAGGCCCACAGCGCCCCGCGCTTGGTACAGAAGGTACACGTGCAGGCGGTTACGGATGCCGGCTTTTCACTGACCTCGAATTTGATGGCGCCGCAATGGCAGCTTGCATGAATGGTCATGATTGCCTCCCTCAGGCGAAATAGTCATCATCAGAATTTCAGCTTATGCAGGTTTATGCAACTTGACCCGCCGCCCAGCCCGACGACCAGGCCCACTGGAAATTATAGCCGCCGAGCCAACCGGTTACATCGACAACCTCACCGATGAAATAAAGTCCCCTGTGCGACTTTGCCTCCATCGTTTTCTGGTCGAGATGGTCTGTGTCGACGCCCCCGAGCGTGACCTCCGCCGTGCGATAGCCTTCCGAGCCGGCCGGCTTGACCTGCCAATCGTTCACGGCCTTTTCGACGGCCAGGAGTTGCTTGTCCGAAAGGTCGGCAAGGTGCGTATCGATCTTGCTGTTTTCCGCAATAAGCTGCGCAAGTCGCTTCGGCAGAAGCTCCGCCAGCGCAGTCTGCAGGGCTTGTTTGCCATTGCGCGAGCGCGCGCCGCGCAAGGCCTCGAAGACCTTGGTGCCAGGCAGCATCGCCACAGAGATCGTATCGCCTTCCCGCCAAAAAGACGAAATCTGCAGGATCGCCGGGCCGCTGAGGCCGCGATGCGTAAAGAGCATCGCCTCGGCAAAACTGGTGCGTCCATGCGTAACCACCGCATCGACCGAAACGCCAGAGAGGGGCTTGATCGGTGCAAGCGTCTTCTCGTCGAAGGTCAGCGGCACCAGCGCCGGCCGGGTCTCCGTGACAGGGATACCGAACTGGCGGGCGATATCGTAGCCAAATCCAGTCGCACCCATTTTCGGAATGGATTTTCCGCCGCAAGCGACAACAAGCGATGCACACCTGACCTTCTGCCCATCGAGGTCGATACTGTAGCCTTCGGAGATCGGTTCGATTGAACTTGCCGTTGTGCGTAGACGCATTTCCACGCCCGCACGCTTCATTTCCGTGACGAGCAAGTCGATGATCTGCCTGGACGAGCCATCACAGAACAGCTGTCCCAGCGTCTTTTCATGCCAGGCAATGGCGTGACGATCGACGAGGGCGATAAAATCCCGCTGCGTGTACCGGCGCAGGGCCGATATGCAAAAGTGGCGGTTCTTGCTGATGTAATTCTGCGGCGCGGCATTGAGATTGGTGAAGTTGCAGCGCCCACCCCCCGATATCCGGATTTTCTCGCCGGGCGCAGCGGCGTGATCGATGATCAGCACTGAACGTCCACGTTTTCCCGCTTCAATGGCGCACATCATGCCGGCAGCCCCGGCGCCGATGATAAGGACGTCCACCTTCATGGCGAGGGAACCAGTTGGTCGATACGTCCGGTCAGCCGATAGACAGCGAGACCAATCCATTCGCGCAGCGCCATAGAGAGGTTCTGCAGCGAATCCTGGGCATTGTCCTGGGCGATGCCGAGGTGCTCCTTGCCCGAAGTCCGGTAATCGGACGGCCACGGCAGGACATTGAAGCCAGCTTTGCGAAAGAGGCCCATCGAACGGGGCATATGAAACGCCGATGTAACCAGTAGCCAGGTTTGGTCGGGCTTCGCGTCAACCATGGCTTTGGTGAACATTGCATTCTCGTAGGTGTTGCGCGACTTGGATTCGAGCAGAAGGCGCTCGGGCGCGACGCCAAGAGCAGTCAGCAAGCGCGGCGCGGTCACGCCGTCCGCTTCTCCGTCGAGGATCAGGTCACCCGCACCACCGGTGACGACCACCTTTGCCTCTGGAAAACGCCGCGCGAGAATGGCCGCCTCGATGAAGCGATCGCCGCTGCCGTTGAGCTCATAGCCGCCACGGACGAGATTAATTCCGGCCTCGAAGCCGCCGCCGAGGACGATGATGCCGTCGATCCTGTCCGGCATGGTCACAGGGCGCTGGAAGCGGTCTTCAAGCGGATGCATCATCAGTGCGCCGACCGATGTCCAGGCGCCGACGCCGAGAATAAGAAACGACAGGCCAGCCGTTGCCAGTGCGAGGCGCCTGCGAGACAGGAGAATTGCCAGAAACGCCAGTCCCGCCAGCAAGATCGAGAAGTGGAGCGGCTGCGCAAAGAACCAGAAGATTTTCGAGGCGGCAAAGAACATCAGCCAAGCTCCGCCAGCATGTGCACCTTCTCGATTTCGCGCTCAAGGCTGGTCGACCATTCAAGGCCCTGTTCGAAGATCGCGAAACCCTCGCGCCGGTAAAGCCGAATGGCGCCGGAATTGCGGGCATGCGTGCTGATGCGGGCTTTCGCATATCCAGCATCTGCTATCGCTATCTTGAGAACCCGCAGGAGTTGCGAACCAATGCCCTGCCCCTGAACGGCAGGTTCGACCCAAAGGTCGGAAATATAGTCATTATCCTTTTCGCGAGCACCCCATCCGACGATGGTTGTATCGACTTCGGCAACCGTCACGTGCTGATAGGAACTTTCGGCAAAAGACTGAAACGCCCGTTCGACATGCGAACGCATGCCCGGCAATTCAGGCTCGAACGAGAAGATATTGGATGCCCAGGCGCGGGAGCCGACTGCGGCAATTGCCGCGATGTCGGCTTCTGTTGCGCGCCTGATTACCACCATTTCGGAGCGGTGAATTTTCCGGCTGCCTGCTCGATGACGTAGCCCGCCTGAAACAGCGTTTCCTCATCGAACGGCCGCCCAATGAGCTGCAATCCAAGCGGCAGACCCTTGGCGTCGAGACCCGCGGGTATGGCGATGCCGGGCAGGCCGGCCATGTTCACCGTGACGGTGAAGATGTCGTTGAGGTACATTTTCACCGGATCGGCCGCCATGTCCTGATCGGCGATGCCAAATGCCGCCGATGGCGTAGCCGGCGTCAGGATCGCATGGACGCCCGCATGGAAGGCATCCTCGAAATCCTTCTTGATCAGCGTGCGCACCTTCTGCGCCTTCAGGTAATAGGCGTCGTAATAGCCGGCGGACAGCACGTAGGTGCCAATCATTACGCGGCGCTTCACCTCTTCACCGAAGCCGGTGGCGCGCGTCTTCTCATACATATCGACGATGTCCTTGCCCGGCACGCGCAGGCCGTAGCGTACGCCGTCATAACGGGCGAGGTTCGACGATGCCTCCGCCGGCGCAACGATGTAGTACGCCGGGAGCGCATATTTCGTGTGCGGCAAGGATATGTCGACGATCGAAGCGCCTGCATCCTTCAGCCAGGCAATGCCCTGTTGCCAGAGCTTTTCGATCTCCTCCGGCATACCCTCGACGCGGTATTCCTTCGGAATGCCGATCTTGATGCCGGCGAGCGGCTTGCCGATGGCGGCTTCGTAGTCCGGAACCGCGATATCGACCGAAGTCGTGTCCTTCGGATCGACCGAAGCCATGGACTTCAGCAGAATCGCAGCGTCGCGCACGTCCCGTGCGATCGGCCCGGCCTGGTCCAGCGACGAGGCGAAGGCAACGATGCCCCAGCGCGAGCAGCGGCCATAGGTCGGCTTAATGCCGACGGTGCCGGTGAAGGCCGCGGGCTGGCGGATGGAACCGCCGGTATCGGTCGCCGTCGCGCCGGCGCAGAGGTGAGCCGCAACGGCAGCAGCCGAACCGCCGGACGATCCACCGGGTACGAGGTCCATGTTCGAGCCATTGGCACGCCACGGGTTCTTTACGGGGCCGTAAAAGGAGGTCTCGTTCGACGAGCCCATGGCGAACTCGTCCATGTTAAGCTTGCCGAGCATGACGGCGCCGTCAGCCCAGAGATTCGCCGTGACGGTCGATTCATAGTGCGGCTTGAAGCCGTCGAGAATGTGCGAACCTGCCTGGGTGTGCACGCCTTCGGTGCCGAACAGGTCCTTGATACCGAGCGGAATGCCTTCAAGCGCCCCAGCCTGCCCGGTTGCGAGCCGCGCGTCCGATGTCTTGGCCATTTCCAGCGCCTTTTCCGGCGTCTGAGCGACATAGATGTTCAGGGCATCGTTCGCGTTCTCGATCGCCTGAATATAGGCGCCAGTGAGTTCCGTGGCGGTGATCGCCTTCGCCTTCAACTGGTCGCGCGCCTCGGCAATGGTGAGAGCGGTCAAATCGGTCATATCAGAGACTGGTCCTGTCTATTGGGCCGGCGTCAGCGCCAGCCGCTTCTCGTAAAATGCACTGTGTTCGGAATCCGGATAGTCGAGCACGACGCCGCAACGGGTAAACCCCGCGCGCTGGTAGAGCCGCCACGCCGCGTCGAAGCCCGGCCCGACGCCGGTCTCAAGCACGAGGTGCGTGACGCCCCTTTCCACCGCAACGGCCGTAATCGCCTCGAGCAAAGCCGATCCCACGCGCTGGCCGCGAACGGTTGGCCGCGTAAACATGCGCTTGATCTCGCCAAGCCCGTCTGCATGCTCTTTAAGCGCGCCGCACCCGATGGCAAAGCCCGATTCATCGCGCGCGACGAAAACGGTCGTATCGGCGCCCGCCATTTCCTCGACGGTCATCTTGAACTGGAACTCGACCGGAGAAAGCGGCAACAAATGCGCATTAAGATCGGCAACAAGCGACCTTACATCATCCTGCAATGGAGTTTCGATGGCTATGGAGATGGCCATTGGTCTTACTCCACGACCTTCGGAACGACGAAGAAATTTTCCTCGTGGATCGGCGCGTTGGCGACGATATCGGCAGCCTTGCCACCGTCATCGACCTCGTCACGACGCTTCTTCATCGCGATGGGCGTTACCGACGTCATCGGCTCGACACCTTCGACGTTAACCTCGTCAAGTTGTTCCACGAAGCCGAGAATGGCGTTCAGCTGACCGGTCATGCGCTCAACATCGGCTTCGCTCACGGCAATCCGGGCGAGATGCGCGACGCGCTTGACGGTGGATACGTCGACAGACATGGGACTTCCTAAAGTTCGGGTTTTTCTTCCAGAGCTATAGTGTCCGTCGCGCCCGAGCGCAACGGACAAGACGCAGTGAAACGGGCCTATTGCTTCGGAGCATCCGCGTCATCGCTATCGCTCCCGGCATCCGGATCGATAATATTGTCGTCGAGCGTCGTTCCATCCAGCGCGTCATCATCGTCGGGTGTTGCGACCGGATCGGGTCCCTTGACAGGATTGCCATTGACGCTGACCGACCCATCCGCCTGTTGATCGACAATCCACTGCATATGCCCGTTCGGCAGTTGCGTGCCGAAATCCTTCGCAAGCTTGGCAAAGACGACGTAATTCTTGACCTCGGGCTCATGCTCGGCGGCGTTGTTCAGCCGATCGAGCGCGGCATCGAATCCGGCCATTTCCCAGGTGGTGCGGCTTGTCGGCTTCATGCCGGCAAAGGATACTTCGCCCTCCACGGTGATTTCACTTTCGGCGGTCCGAACCATGCTCTTGTCGATAACCACCTTGGGCGGATTGGTCACAAAGGCCGCAGCGGCATTTGATTCAAATGCATCGGAAAACGGCTCGTCGCGGCGCAAATCCATATCCGCAACAGCGGCCTTCACCAGCGTGTCCAGATCAACGCTTTCCGCACCAAAGGCAAGTTCGACATCGGTTGGCAATAACGGCTTGGCCCAATCGGGTATGGGCAAGGGTGGATAGGTGAGGCCGTTGGTGCGAAGCGCAACGTGATAGCCACCGTCCTTGCCGACACCGTCGAAATCCACTTCCTGCACGATGTTCTTGGCTGTGAATTTGCCGAGCGGCGTATCGATATCGAGCCCAGCGAACCGATATGTCCCCGTCAATTTCTCCCAGATCGGCAATACCGCAAGGATCTTGCCCTTCAGTTCCGCCTGCTGCGGGTCGGTCAGCGTCTTCGTGTCGGAATGGGCGACAAAATAAGCCCATAGGTCCAGAATTTCGAGATTGCGTGCGCCCTTGGCATCCGCTGAGTACGTCACTTCCCCGCTGCTGAAAACCACCTTCGACGGCGGTGCGGGAAGGGTCGGCGCCGGCGTAACAGCGCCATCATCCGGTGCCGCTGGAAGCGGGGATTTCAGCGAGATCGTTTCGACGAAGTTACCTGTGGTTTGAGTATAACCCATATCGACGCCGCCGGCAGGATTTGCCATCCCGTTCAATTGGCCTTTCACCGGGCCGGCAGTCACGTCGGCGGCTTGGGTACCGGCCGCCACCCTCATCTTCATGCCATCGTAGGAAAAATCGGACTTGCTGAATGTACCGAGTTTCGGGTCAAAAACACCGTTCATTTGGGCATTCTTGACCGACCAATACGTCGACCCCGTAAACGTTGACGTGTCGATCCAATCAGGAGGGGTTGCAGTCGATATGTTCCACGTTCCGTCGGCCAGCGGCCGGGCGAGCAGGTCAGAGCTAATAAAATCGCCATTAATGCCGCGACTGGGCATTCCTTTGAAAAGCTCCGCCAGGCTCAAGGTGATACGGTAGTTATCCCCGGCGGGCGCAACGTTCACGATCTTGCCCTCGATCGCGGACCGGCCGAAATATTTCGCCAGCGTATCGGCGAGCGCCTTCGCGCCATCCGCATCGACGGTTTGAGCGAATGCCGGCCAGGCCGATGTCATCAAGAGGGAAGCAAAAAGCAGTCTGCGCACGTCATTTCTCCAGGCGTCGATACGAGCCAGCGTTGATCTAGCAACTTCAATTCAAATGGTAAATTGCTGATTCGTTGTCGGAACTACGACTTTAGTTTCACCACCTTCCATTCCGGCCACGAATTTCTCCGGGGTCTGGTCGATTATGGGAAACGAGCCGTAATGACAGGGAATGGCGTGCTCGAACTTGAAATAGCGCCGCGCAGCAAGGGCCGCCACCGCACCACCCATGGTGAAACGGTCGCCAACCGGCAGAATGCCGATCTGCGGATTGTGCAGTTCGTTGATCAGCGCCATGTCCGAGAAGATATCGGTATCGCCCATGTGATAGAGCGTCGGATCGGCATCGAAATGCAGCACCACGCCGTTCGCGCTGCCGAGGGAATGCGACACGCCGTCTTCGGTCAACTGCGCCGACGAATGCAATGCGTTGACATAGGTGACGGTGAAGCCGTCATAGGAAACGGTACCGCCCGTATTGGTAGGATCGACCCGGGCGACGCCTTTTGAAGAGAGCCAGGACACAAGGTCGGCATTGCCAGTGACGAGTGCACCGGTTTCCTTGGCCAGCGCGATCGTGTCGCCCACGTGATCGCCATGGCCATGCGTCAGGATGATGTGATCGACGCCCTTGGTCGCTTCCTTGATGTCCACGCCCTTGGCGCCGGGGTTCCCGTTCAGGAACGGATCGATCAGAATCGTGTTCTTTGTGGTTTCGAGCCGGAAAGCCGAATGGCCAAGCCAGGTAATTTTCATGTCTTTATCCCTTCATTCACTGGATGCTCGCCACGCTGCCGTAGAAGCGGTATGTGTCAGGTGTGCCGGATTAAAGCGATCGATCGATCCGCATTGCAAGTGCAGGAAGCAATCAAATTGACGGTATTGGCAATTGAAGAACTTGAGACGCGCGTGGCGGAGGGCAAGACGCTCGCCGGTCTTGACCTTGGGACCAAGACGATCGGCATCGCTATATCAGATCGCGGCTTCTCGTTTGCCAACCCACGCCCTGTATTGAGGCGCAGCAAGTTCTCGCACGATGCTCAGGATTTGCTGAAAGCGCTCAATGCCGACAATGTCGGCGCTATTATCATCGGGCTGCCGGTAAATATGGATGGCAGCGAGGGACCGCGGGCTCAGGCGACCCGCGCCTTCGTGCGCAATATGGAAAAGCTGACGGAACTTCCATTTGTCTATTGGGACGAGCGGCTGTCGACGGTTGCGGCCGAGCGCGTTCTGATCGGAATGGATGTATCGCGCCAGAAGCGGGCCGACCGCATCGATTCAGCCGCTGCATCCTTTATCTTGCAGGGCGCGTTGGACCGCCTGCGGGCGCTGCGTCAGGAAACCGATATTGACGGAAGTTCCTTCCCGTAGCCAGCCCGCGCTGCGCGCCATTCCTTTACCCAGGCAATGATCTTGCGGCGACGGCGGAAAGCGATGAGGCCAAGGACCAGGCCGGTGTCGATGATACAAGCACGCGCAACCAGAGGTGGAATGCTTTCCGGCGCTATGCCGAGCGCCTGCCCGTAAATCTGAAACACCAGGTCATGCATCTCACGGCTGAAAAAATACATGCCCATGCTGAGATCGTAATATGACAGGAAATACCATCCCCAAAGGAAAGTCAGCGGTCCCGCCCAGAAAATCAGGAAGCTGCGCATTCAGTAACTCCTCCAAGGGAAGCTCATAATCACTTTATCTTAACCCTACGAATTTGCAGTGCAATTTCGAACGACAGTGTTATCGTTTAAGAAGTGAACCGCAATGTAAACCGTTTGTTAAGGTTAATTTACAAAAATTTAATTCAAATTGAAGCTATTAGCGAGCCCCCGTGCGCGCTCGGGATGCGTTTTTGTGCGTCACTATCCGATTTTTCTGACAATGAAGACGCTGCACGCGGTGCGTGCACTGCGCGGTCCGGTTCTGCGGCTTCCCCTGAGAATCAGGAAGCGCCCGGATAAAGCGAATTCACGATGTTCTTTGCGTTGTGGCGCGCGTCGAGCATGCCGTAGGTCGTGCGCCACTGGCCGCCGAGCCGCGTTTCGATAAAGGCGTCAGCTATATCTTCCGAATGGAGATAGCGCAGTTCCGCACCGGCCGCCGCCAGTGCAAGCTGCTCGGTCAGAATACGGGCCGCACCTTCATCGTTCTCGGTGACGCGCATGGCTGCGCGCAACACTTCGACGGTGCCCTGCCCGCCCCGTCCGAGTTGGGCCCCGATCCAGTTCAGCACTTCATCGAAAAGCTGCGGACCACGTTTTAGAACGCGAACAACATCCAGTGCCATAACATTGCCCGAGCCCTCCCAGATCGCATTGACCGGGGCCTCGCGATAGTAGCGTGCGAGATTGCCTTCCTCGATGTAACCGTTGCCGCCGAGGCACTCCATCGTCTCATAGAGCATCGCAGGTGCGATCTTTGCCACCCAGTATTTTACCACAGGGGTCATGACGCGGGCAAAGGCGGCTTCGCTGCGATCCTTGGCAGCATTATCGAATGCCCGCGCCAGGCGCATTGCAAGCGCCGTGGCAGCCGCGACATCGAGGGCCATATCGGCGAGCACACGCAGCATGAGCGGCTTCTCGATGAGCGTCGTCTCGAACGCAACGCGGTGGCGCGCATGGTGCACCGCTTCCGCAAGTCCGGCACGCATCAGGCCTGCCGAAGCGACGGCGCAATCAAGCCGGGTGAGCGTCACCATGTCGATGATCGTTTTGACGCCCTCTCCCGGATTGCCGATCATCTGCCCAAGGGCACTTTCGAATTCTACTTCCGACGAGGCATTCGAGCGATTGCCGAGCTTGTCCTTCAGCCGTTGAAAGCGGAACCCGTTCGAACTTCCGTCCGGAAGAATGCGCGGCACGAGAAAGCATGAAAGTCCCTCGCGGACCTGCGCGAGAACGAGGAAGGCATCGGACATCGGCGCTGACATGAACCATTTATGGCCGGTGATCCGATAAAAGCCGCTCCCATCCGGCTCGGCGCGCGTTGTGTTGGCCTGAACGTCGGTGCCGCCCTGCTTCTCGGTCATCCCCATACCGAGGGTGAGACCGGCCTTCTTTGCCGGCGACTTGTTGCTGGAATCATATTTGCGAGGCAGGATCAGCGGCGACCACTCGCGATAGAGCGTGGGCGATGCCATCAGGGCCGCGAGCGAAGCGCTCGTCATTGTCAGCGGACATAGATGGCCACACTCGAGTTGGGCCGTAAGGTAGAAGCGCGAGGCGCGCGCTTGATGGCGTACGCCTGATTCCGTCTTTCCGTCTTCCCATATCGAGGAATGCAGGCCCTGCGACACCGACCGGCGCATCAAGGCATGATAGGCAGGATGGTAATCGACGACGTCGATGCGCCGGCCCTGTCGGTCATGGGTGCGCAGCTTTGGCGTTTCCGCATTCGCCAGCCTCGCCAAATCCTGTGCATCGCTTGAAAGTACGAAGCGCCCGTTCTGTTCCAGTTCCTTGCGCACCTCCTGTGGGAAACGCTTGGTGATCTGCATCAGCAAGGGATCGCCGAGGTAGGCGTTAAGGCCGCTCATCGGCGGTGTCTGGTTGAGGACATCATGGGTTTTCAAGTAGCGGGTCCTGACTTGCTTTGGTAGTCGCACGCTCGGGTTCAATCGGCATGCGGGTGCGCACAGACTCTTTATCGTGCCAAGAATCTGACAAGCGGTTAACTCACTCAATATATGATGTGTCCGGCGTTAGTCGATATCGGCCGCGTGCGAGAAAACCGTCGTCTCAACCGACCTTGTGCAAAAGCACGACGGCGACAAAGTGTTCATGCCGCCGCGGGTTCGACGCGAGGCTTGCTTCCATTCTGCCGTAAAGCTCATCGACCAGAGCTGCCCGGTTCGGTTTGGCGCTGAGTGAGGACGCCACGGTTGGCCCCGAAAAAGCCCGCATCATGCCGGTCCAGCCGCGCGCAAGCGGTAGTGGATCGCCGGTGCGCTCGAACGCATCCCAATGCAAGTCCGGCCCGGGCAATATTTCCGAGTGCTCGATCCGCAGGCCGGCAAACGCCCCATCTCCCGTTGCAAAGGGCGCCCGGATATCTGCAAGTTTGCGCGGGGCCGTCGGAATGTTGATATGCAGAAGATCGTCTTCCGAAAGAAGTCCATCGTGCTTCATGGAGAGCAAGGCGTGCCACAACTCGCTGGTCAGCCACTCCCAGCCAACCCTGTCTTCCGGCCGCCCCGGGAAAAGGCATAGAAGCCTGCCATCATGGCGCAATTCGCTCGCCCGGCGCTGCAGGAACAGTCGCCAGTCGCGGGCTTGTTGAAGGAGTAGTGCCTTGTGAACGTCCTCAGATTTGCTGTGGAGGGCAAAAATGTGGTCGGGAATGTCGACGGGGTGCTGGCTCATCCACTGCATGGTCCAGGAATTCCACCCAAGGTGCACCCGCCCCGGAGTAAAGAGGGGTTCATAGTAGCTGCGCCCGATCGCGGAGGGGAATATTCCCGTCGATCCCGTCATGTAGCTCTGCGGATCGCTTTCGAGGGCATTGAACAGCGATGTGAAGTCATTCGAGGGCAAATCCGTGTGGATCACCTCGATGGATCGCTCCTCACCTGCGCGTGCCCGCAGCGCCTGGATCGCGATCGCTACAGGATCCATCGAGTTCTTGCCCTGAGAAGAGCCGTAATCGACAATGACGAGCGGTTCGTCGCCGAAGGCGACCGAATTCGCCGCCGATTGCCACAGTGCCAGGGCCGCCGCATTGCCGGCAGCCTGCATCGCCGAATGGCGATTATAGTATCCGCCGCCTTCCATGGCGGCGCGTGTCGGGATAATGCCATCTGACATGCTGCCCCCATTGTATTCGCGTCGTCACTGGCAGAGGTGATTGTACGCCTCTTCGACAACAGCAGCAATTGACGCCCGTTGCCGACCCCGCCACCTTATGCTCCATTGTTCACAGCCATGTTGGCGATCATAAAGGATATGCGCGCTCCGATGCTTGCAGCAGCGGGGCATCGGGCCTATAGGGGGGACTTGCTATGACATCAAGTTGCCAATTGTTATTTTTCAATTAGTTAGCTCTTCGAAATCCGAAGTTGGGTACAAAATTGGGTACAGGCGCGAATCCTGTCCGCAAAAGCCCCTTCATACCACCCTGCCCTCGAATCGCGCTGTACGGCCCGCTGTGGCCAAATGCTGCGGCATTGAGCGGGTGGCGGTTTGCTCGCGTAGCCAAACCGGCAACCTCAGTGGTGCAGATGCACCACCCTTGCCGTTGACCAGCGAGCGCGCTCTAAACACTGGGTGCGGCAAAAGCCGCACAGTCCGCTGAAAAGATCAAGGATGGCAAGGCGCCAGAAAGCCCCAGTGCGGCAAATGCCGCATCGCGACGAGTCCACGCAAAGGAGGGGGCCGGACGCGCCTCAATACGTCAGCACCTCGCCCGACCCTGTGCAGAACGACAGCATTTAGCCATCGCGCATGAGCATAGCAGACTGCGACATTTGTCGCATTAGGTGGAAACCGGCCATTTGAAAAGACTGGCGTTTTTTGAAGCCGGTGCGACGTTTGTCGCAGTCGAGGTTTCAGTGTGACTGCGGATTTTTCCGCATTGCTGAAATTGGCCATTTGAAAAGTCTGGCTTTTTCGAAGCCGATGCGGATTTTTCCGCATTGGCCACAAGTGCCAAGCGGTCCACTTGGACCACCAGCAATTGCTAAGTCTTTGATTGGCCTGTTGGCACAAAAGTGCCAGCGGTCCATTTGGACCATTTACCGCCGCCGCGCGGTCCGTAGCGACCCACTTGGGTCATCAATCGCCAAGAAAGCCCCAGAAACCGCAGCACCAGAGGTGCAAAATTACCCAAATGGGTTTTTGGCACATACGTGCCAGTGGGGCGTTTGCCCCAGCAGCAGGATTTTCAGGGTTGTTACCTTTGACATTTTCCTGCGGGAGTGGGGCGTGTGCCCCAGTGCGGGATTTCCCGCATTTGCTGAAATTGGCCATTTGAGAAGACTGGCGTTTTTCGAAGCCGGTGCGGGATTTCCCGCAGTGGCACAAAAGTGCCAGCGTTCCATTTCGAACACCAGCAATCGCTAAGCCTTTGATTGGCTTGTGGCACAAATGTGCCAAGCGTTCCACTTGGAACATTTCACCGCCGCCCTGGCCCAGTACCGGCCAGCAGCCCGCCGCTGCGATAGGTTGTGTAAGAGCGGCGCTGACTCTAGCGTTATTTTCGATTCAACATAGGCTAAGGCGAAACGACACGCTGTGAGGTTCTGATGCCCGCCTTACCCACAAACCTGCGACGGCTACGCGCGCAGGAGTACCTTATCCGCAAGCAGTCACTCGATTACATCCGGGAAAATCACCGGCTCTTGCTTCATTTGGAGGTTATAGAACAGGCGATGGACGTCGCCGAGACCTTTCGCCAGTTCGGCTCGTCCAGTCAATCAATGTACTGGAAAAGGCTGATGGGCCTGCGCTTGTTCAATGGCTTTGCCGCTGCCTTAAATCTAACGCTCATTGGGTATCATCAAAAGAGCGCGCTAGTCATCCGCGATATACTTGATACCTGTTGGTTGATCGATTTGTTTCGACTGGACGAAAACGAGTTAGAGGCGTGGCAGACTTTAGAAGGTGGCAAATGGTATAACGCTTTCAAGCCTTCGGAGGTGCGCAACAAGCTTGACAAGTGCTATGGCGTCAAGACCAGTCTTCGCCACAAAGTGTACAGGGAGTTCAGCGAGTTTGCGGCCCATCCAACGCGAAAGTCAGGGGCAATGTTATCTAGAGATGGAGCCTTCGCAGAGAGCGGACCGTTCTTCCATGCGAAATCACTAGAAACTCTTTGTTTCCAAATGGGCAGGGTGGCACTTGAGACGAGCAACGTCTTGTCAGACCTTTTAAACCATGACGATCAGATGCCCCATGCTTGGGCTGGTGTTTACGCCCTCGTATTGGCCAAGCGGCAAGAATGGTTGGCCTTAAACCAATCAGACTTATGATGCCGCCATCCATGAGCCATGTCCTTACATGGCGGCGCACCCAGATCGGCGGCGTCGAACTGCGCTATGATTTTTGCGCCTATGTCGACGGCAACGTGAACATCGCCCGCATATACCGCGATAGGAGCGCCGAAAACCATACCATCTGGTCATGCAACATGGCGGCATGGTGATGACGCGACGCGAAGCCATTGCATGGGTAGAAAAAAGCTTCGAGCGCTTTGCTGCCGAAAATCCCGATATCGATCCGCAAGCATGGCCAGCGGACGCGTGCAGCGGCCAGCTAAGGCGTTTGCAGCAGTCCGATCTAGATGCCTACGCGCAAATGATCAAGGATTTGCCCAGCGGCAAGACTCAGCGCGTGCAACTGCGGCGCTCATGAGGCCGCCACGGTAGCGCGCCAGGCCAAGAGTTTGGCGGCCAAACACAAGATTTTCCCTGTGCATCATGCTAATGCTATTTGACGTTCGATAGAGCCGTTCCCGGACGGGCGGTTCAGTTGCCAACATTTTTGCAAGATGCGGGGTCGTTATGCTCAAGCGCACTGTCGCCGGGATTGCTGTTGCCGCCATTTTGGCTGGTTCGGCAATTCCTGGGCCGCTAGAGGACGGCTACGCGGCAGACAAGAGTGGCGACTACGCTAAAGCGGTGGAGATGTATCGCCTCGCTGCCGATCGTGGCAATGCCGCCGCCCAGTTCAACCTCGGCAATATGTACTCTAACGGACGCGGCGTGAAACGGAACGACGCCGAGGCGCTGAAGTGGTTTCGCCTTGCTGCCGATCAGGGTTTGCCGAACGCCCAACACAACATCGGCATCGCTTACGCTAACGGACGCGGCGTGAAACGGAACGACGCCGAGGCGCTGAAGTGGTTTCGCCTTGCTGCCGATCAGGGCCATGCCAAAGCGCAGTTCAGCCTCGGCCTCGTGTACCTTAAAGGCAAGGGCGTCCCGCAAAACTCGTCAGAAAGTGTGAAATGGTTTCGCCTCGCTGCCGACCAAGGCTTTGCCCAGGCGCAGAGCAACCTCGGCGCCCTGTACGCCCAGGGCGTAGGTGTCCCGCAGGACTATGTACTCGCGCATATGTGGTTTAACCTTTCTGCCTCGCATGGCGATGAAAAAGCCGCTAAACTTCGCGATACTACAGCCGGTTTCATGACCAGCGACCAAATTGGTGAGGCACAGCTCCTGGCACGGGATTGGAAACCGTCGCGGAACTGAGAACATCATCCGTCCTTCGACAGGTTGGCCAGTTCTTCGCGCATGTCTAGCCGAAGTTCAGGCAGCGACAGCCGCAGGCGGTTTTGCTGGTCTTCGTAATGCGCCATCCATCATTTCTATTTCGATGAAGAAACCGCCCACTACAGCGTCTATTGTTTTTCGAGCCGCGAGAATGCCGAGGTATTTCAAGCTGCTTGGTGCGCTGAATGGCTCACGACCGCAAAAAGAGCCGTTGGCGTCCCCGAAGTCCCGTTTCTTTAACGGCTAGACCACGGCTTAATCCGCTGTACGGCCGCCTATCGTCAAATTGCGATTAAGGCCCTTTGGTTTTAGATCCAAGGTGTAGGCTTGCTCGCGTTTTTGGGCCTTGTTACGAATGGCGATGCACATCACTTGGAAACGCACGGTCATCGGTGGGGATGAGCTTCCTTACGACTTCTGCGCCTACGTCGAGAACATCACGATCGCGCGCATCTTTCGCAACAAGGATTCGGACCACCTCAGCGTGTGGTCTGTAAACATGCAGATCGGAAATGCAGCCACCGATTCATGCCTGACCAGGCGTAAGGCTATAGAGTGGGTAGAGCACAGGTTCGCGCACTTCTCGACCACTGAGGCCGGCAAACGTGATCCGCAGGAATGGCCGTACGATCAGCGCACCATGGAGCTCCGATCGTTGAGACAGAACAATCCGGAGCAATATGCCGTCCTCGTTGAGGATCTTCGCAGAGGTAGGGTGGAGCGCATTCGCAGGAAGACATGAGCAAAAGTGACGAAGAAAAGGCTGCCCTTCGCAAAGCCAAGAATGCCGAGAAGATGAGGCAGTGGCGCGCTAACAATCCTCATTCCGCGGAGAAGAAAGCAAAGGAGGCCGAGCGAGCAAAACAATGGCGGCTTGCAAATCCGGATAAATATCGGGAGCAGCAAAACGCATGGTATGCTAAAAATCGCGAGCGGATATTGGCCCAAGACCGTGCAAGAAAACGTCGTACCGTGGCAGATAATGGGAGTGCTTCACATGGCGATCGAAAGACCACGCAAGCCATCCGGCCACAAAGACCGACTGAGCGACTGCCAGAGAGCGATCGAGGATAAATTGCTTGAACTCTTCGGAGAGGCCGTGGCAGCCGGATGGGGTGAGGATGAGGTGTTTGCGGCTATCGTCGCTGTTGCGGATACGACCCAGCTCGCGATGCACCGTGACCAATTCCTGTCGATCGAGACAGAATTGCGAAGGGTAATGACGAAGCGGAATACCTGACCACCTCCCTGTCCTACCCGCCAACTTTCATCTTGAGCACTGCACCCTTATAAGCATCGGGAATACCAGCCTTGTGGTGAGCTATAGCGAGCTTCTCGAGCCACGCCGAAATATCTGCGGGGATCAGCTCGAGCCCGTTTCCCCATGCGTTCGTGGGAAAAATGTCGCATTCCAATGCGGCCGCAAGATCGATCTGAGACCAGCGCAATAAGGAGAGGCATTCTTTAAATCGCTCGGGCGTCAAAATCGCTCCTTGTTGCTGTCGAATACGTGGGCTTCAGATAATGCACGTGGCCTTCATAACCGTCACTAACCCGTCGGATCAGCCTTTCGTGGTATTTGAGCACAGGCTGAAGAGCTGAATTGACGCTCGAGAGCCGCCTCAATAAGTTGCTGTTCGGGTATTGGGGAATTTTGTAAAATGAAATGGGTACGAGTTGGCGGGCATCTGCAAACGATGCTGCTCGCATTGGGTGTGGTGGGCGCTGGAACCTCAGTCGCAACGGCGCTGACATTCAAGTCAGGGGAACTCACGAACGGTATAAAATATATTGCAGTTCAGGGTGAGTTCGAATTCGATGAAAACCTTGCGCCGTTTGCTCAGCTGGTAAAGCAGACTGACCCCATATTTGTCTCGTTCAACTCGCCCGGAGGAAACCCGGTCAAGGCAATGGAGCTCGGCCGACTGATACGAATACTGAACCTGGCGACCTATCAGCCGCGAGGGAGCGTGGAGTGCGCATCGGCCTGCGCGCTGGCGTTTCTCGGCGGCGTCGTGCGCATGGCAGAGCCGGGGGCGATCGGCGTTCATAAATCCTCGTTCTCGGGGAGTGCCAACCTCAATCTTGATGCCGCTGTATCGCAAATACAGCACGTTACCGCTGAAACGATTTCCTACATGACGGAGATGGGCGTCGACCCGGCATTGCTTGAGCTGTCGCTGAAATACGAGAAGGACGATATTCGTTATTTGTCCAAGAGCGAGATGACAGCATATCGCGTTACGACACCGATGCCGTCGGGGGATCAGAACGTCGCCAGCGACCAGAATATCGCGCCGCCCGCCCCGACACAGCTTCCAGCCCCGAGAACCACGGCCGCACTGCCCGACAGTTCAATTCCCGCCATAGACGCACGGTTCGAAATTCCGCTGGCACGCACAGGAAAGGTGCGACACCCGGAGGGATCAGAGTTCCTTCGCGCATCAACTGACCAGGCAAGTCAGAAATTGGGGATGGTAAAGAACGGCGATCCGGTCAGCATCCTGAATGTCTACGACCGCTGGTATTACGTGAATGTTAGGGGCCAGACCGGCTATCTCCACCACAATTGGGTGAAGGTCGACCAGTTTGTCAGCATGCCATTCAACAACCGATATATTCAGATCGCCAGTTTCGACAATTATCTTGAGACGCAGGCCTATATGGCGAAGTCTTCAATGCGCCTGACCGCTTATTATGCGACCAATCATTGGTTCGCAGTGACCCTGTCGGGGACATATCCGGCAAAGCGAGCCGCCGAAGCGCTGAAGGTGATGAAGTCCAATGGCAGTATCCCGGACGACGCATTCATGACGGTCGGGAACACTTACGTCGGAAAAGCGTGCTGTGAGTAGGGCCGTGGGGATCATTTGGCGAATGGCGTTCGCGGCTTCGTTCCTGATCTTGGCAAGCGCAGCGGGCTCAGCCAATACGCCGTGCAGTGGCAGTAAAGGCGGTATTTCACGGTGCCAAGGCGACACGTTTATTTGCAATGACGGATCGGTCAGCGGGAGCAAGAAATCTTGCCAAGCCGAGCGAGGGTTGGCGGATAACGATGATGGTCAAGACGACATGACCCCCACGCCCGCGGGCGAGTGCTCTTGTCGTGCCGGCTTGTTTTGCATCGGCCCTCGAGGCGGTCACTACTGCGTTAGCGACACTGGCCGCAAGAGTTACCTTCCGAGGTAACATGCAACCACTGCGGATGAAAACAATAGCTTTAGCAACGACCGTGCTTCTAGGATGCCTCTACGGCGCCCCTGCCTCGGCGATGGACATATGTTCGGGCGGATTTCGGGCGGCCAGAAAAGTAACGTGTCTGGTCGATGGCGACACCGGATGGGAAAACGGCAAGAAATGGCGGCTGCTTGATATTGATACGCCCGAAATTTCCAAGCCGGGATGCGCCGACGAATTGGCAAAAGGCAAGGAGGCGATGATCCGCCTTCAGGACCTGATGACGCATAACGAGTACGGCTTCGTTTACGATGGACGTGAAGATCGCAGCAAACGACTGTTGGTTCGGGTGATCCTCTCGGACGGCAGGGACGCAGGCGAAGTTCTCTTGGCCGAAAAGCTCGCTCAACCCTGGCCGAACAGAGGTAATGTGTGGTGTGCGCCGTAATTTGCCGCCAGCCTAAGCTGAAGTGGCGCGCACTGGACAATGGGCCGTCGATAGTAAGAACATGCGGCAATCGCATTATCTTAAACATTTTCTGGACCCAATGACGGAATGGCGAAACGTCGATCCACACGCAGGCTCGAAACAATCGGTCTCCTTTCGGACCTCAATGCACCGTTAATCGTCCCGGCGCCGAAACCGCGCGACAAACGCCAGCCCCGCTTGCAGTTCGACCCGATGCCCGAGCGCATCGAGCCGTGCATGGCATTGCTCAAATCAAAGCCGCCCAGCGGGCCGGACTGGCTGTTCGAAGTCAAATGGGACGGGTATCGTTTGGCGGTTCATGTCGAGGCGAATGGCGGCGTGCGGATCATTACGCGTGGCGGGCATGATTGGACAAGCTATTTCCCCTCGATCGCGACAGCCGCCAAGGAACTTGGCCCCGCCACCATGATCCTCGATGGGGAAGCGGTTGTGCTCGATGAAAAGGGTGTGCCCAATTTTGGTTTGCTCCAGCGGGCGCTCGGGGGCCGCAAGGCAACGCGTGCCGCACACGAGGCCGTGCTCTATGCCTTCGATCTGCTTTATTTCGACGGACACGATCTGACTGGCCTTGAACTATCGTCGCGTCGTCATCTGCTTGGCAACTTGCTCGACGGCGAAACCGGGGCGATCCGCCTATCTGAGGAAGTCCACGACGACGGTGAAGCCTTGCTGCGCCATGCCTGCGCCCATGGACTTGAGGGCATCATCGCCAAGAACAAGAATGCGCCATACCGCTCCGGCCGTACCGGTGACTGGCTAAAGATCAAGTGCGTGAACAGCGAGAGCTTTGCGGTAATTGGGTATGAGCCGAGCCAGAAGGTTCGCGGCTCGATCGCCAGCCTGCTTTTGGCGGCACGCAACGGCGATAAGCTTGTCTATGCCGGCAACGTGGGAACTGGATTTTCCGCAAAGCTTGCGCGTGACCTACGTTTTCAGCTCGACAGCATGCGGATCGATAAACCGGCCGTTCCCATCAAGGGCAAAAACCTCGTCTTTGTCGAGCCCACGCTAGTCGCAGAAGTGAATTTCAGCGCCTGGACGCACGACGGGCGTTTGCGGCACGCATCGTTCAAGGGTTTGCGCGACGCCGCTGACCATGCCGAAATCCTTCAACTTGACTGAAAAATTGGGCGCCGGCTTTTTTCGGGCCATGACGCCCATCGCCGCGCCCGATTGTCACTCACTGGCGTCGGGGATTTTCATAAATTCGACGCCGGCGGAATAAAAACGTCGCGCTTGCAGCGGCGAGCGACAAGCATTGAGACCCACTCGACAGTTTCGCTCACGGACAATTCCGTTGCCTTGCCGCCCCCGACCAACAGGGCGTTCCGCTCAGCGGAAGGTGATCAGCGCCAATACTTCGTTTTGACCCGGCTCCAGCTTCATCGAATACTTCGCAGCATCGTAATGGCGGTATCGACCGGGACGACATCTTTGCCTAAATTGCCGCAGCAGGTGGTTTCCGCCCTTCTCGAGGCGGCACTTCAGCCACGAAGGCACGAGCTTCAGAAATTGCTCTAAGGCAGCCCTCTTCACCGCTCCAACTACGACTCCGTACATACGACTACAGATGCTAGACCGGGCTGCGACCGTATTGTCCCAACTTCGCGCAGGTAACCATCTCGAATTCCTTGCGTTCCCAAAAACGAAACGGCCGTCTTCCAGCGTGACCGGATATTGAGAGGCCGCGGACAAGCGGCCTCTTTTCCGCTTCTCAGTGGCCCACGCTAGGCGACGGCCGCGCGGCTTGCACGGTGGTGAGAAGCTCGACAAGCGCCTGCGCTCCCGCGGTGGAAGATGCCGGGTTCTGGCCGGTGATCAACTTGCCGTCGGTGATAGCGAAGCTTTCCCAGTTCGCCTTCTTCTCATAGATACCGCCGAGACGTTTGAGCTCGTCCTCAACCAAGAAAGGAACGACCTTCGTCAGTTGCACTTCTTCCTCCTCGTCGTTGGTAAAGCCTGTCACCCGCTTCCCTTTGACGATCGGCGCGCCTTTATACGTGACGCGGTGAAGCACGGCCGGCGCGTGGCAGACTGCCGCCACCGGCTTGCCGGAGTTGTAGAAGGACTCGATCAGCTTGATGGAGTCCGGATTGTCGACGAGGTCCCACATGGGTCCATGACCGCCCGGATAGAAGACGGCGTCGAAATCTTTGGAACGGACTTCGCTCAGCTTCCTGGTGCTCGCAAATACCTTCTGCGCAGCCTCGTCGGCCTTGAAACGCGTCATGGCCGGCGTCTGATTTTCCGGCAGATCGCTCTTCGGATCGATCGGAGGTTGACCGCCTTTGGGGGACGCGAGCGTCAAGTCGACGCCTGCGTCACGGAAGACGTAGTACGGTGCGGCGCCTTCCTCCAGCCAGAAGCCAGTCTTGCGTCCCGTGCTTCCGAGGATGTCATGCGAGGTGAATACCATGAGGATCTTCATGTTTAGGCTCCTTCCACTTGCCTGGATTCGCAACCGGTCGGCTGCACGACCGGAAGCATGTCGCGGATCGGCTGTCTTTGCATGTGCACCTTAGTATCGCCGATACCTTGGTGTTGGTGAATCAGACCAGAGCGTCTGTGCCTATCGGAGCTCGCCTGTCAGGAACTGAGCGTTACCCATGCCGAACGACCAATCTTCATCCGAGTTGATATGCAAAGAGACCATCACGTCGGATGGCGGTACGTTGCAGCGAGCCTGAAGCGCGCTCGTTAGGCTTAAATAGAATGCAACCTTGGCATCTCGTGGCCTCGGACGGCTGGTGATTTCAAGCAGCAGGAATTTCTCGGTCCTAGTGATATCGAGCCCGGTGTCGAGCGCGCGAATATGCGATCCCTCGTGCTCTTGAAGTATCTGGTACCGATCTCTCAGGGGAACCCCGAAAGACGCCACGACGACGTCGTGGATGGTGTCAAGCAAGACGGCGACCTCCTGCGGAGAACGACCTTTCAGGACATGGATTTTGACGAGGGGCATTGGCGTCTCCAAAGTTACCGAACACGGCTCCCGAGAACTATCGTCCTTGAACAATCAAAGCTATTGCACGATGGTATCCGCCGCACAGTCGCGGAAATGATAGCCGAAGCACATTGGGATCGGTCGGTGCCGAAAAACACAAGCCGCCGGTGATCACTGGCGGCCTGCATTCTCCCGGGGAGTCACTTGAGGGTCAGGCTTTTCCTTCGGCCTTCTTCTTTCGGTATTGGACGGTTGGAAGGCCGCCCCAGCCCCAGTTGTCCAGGTCGACTTCCTCGATCACCACGTAAGTCGATTCCAGCGGCTTGTTGAGGACGTCGAGCATGACCTGGCTGACGCCGGCGATGATTGCGGCTTTCTCCTCGGGAGTTACCGAGGTGCGATCAGGGGTCGTGCCTTCACGGGTTACTTGTACGGTGACTATGGGCATTTCCTATTCTCCTTGTTCGATAGCCTCATTGATTGGCTAGGCGGCCATTGCAGCGAGGTGCTTCTCAAGTTCGTCGACATGAGCATACCCAGCGCCGACTTTGCTGAGAGTTCCACCCTTGTTCAAGAACAAGGTCGGAAAGCTTGAAACACCCATTGCCCGCACCGTTGCGAAGTCCGTCGCGGCTTCTTCGATCGTACTGCGCTTATTCCATTCTGCCAGGAATTCCTCCGAGCTGACGGGATGACCGAGTTCGGCGAGCGCGCGAGAACCGGTCTCAGCCAGTACGGCTCCATCCGTCGTGTCGAGGGCGTCGACGTAGAAGGCATGCTGGAATGCTCGAAAAACGCCGAGAAGGTCAGCTTCGGACCTGAGAACGCGGGCGGTTACCACCGCACGGCACACGGGCTCGGTGTCATAGACAAAGCCTCTCCTGGCGAGAAGGCCTTCCCGGTTGAAGGGTACGCCGCTGGCCTCCTCGACCTTTCCCCAGTGGTGCAGTCTGAACTGCTTTCCGGCGTCGTCGAGAACGTCGGTCGCGCCAGCGCGTAGTCCGCCGAGGATGATCTTCAGGGATAGGTCCGGACGCCGCTCAAGCAGCAGCCCCATCTGTTTGCCGAATCCATAGCACCACGAGCACATCGGATCGGCGGCTAGTACAAGTTCCATTGTCTTTCCTTTCACTCGCCTGCGGTCTCGCGGCGTATCCACGCCACGAGACCGCGTGATGCGTGCGACCTACCAGCGGCCGGCGTTCTGGCCACCGTCAACATGGAGGATTTCACCAGTGACGAAGCTAGCGCCCTCAAGGTAGATCACGGCGTCGACGATGTCGCTGATCTCGCCCATGTGGCCGACGGGATGCAGCCCGGAGAGGAACTCGTGGGTCTCGGGAGCATGCATCGGGGTCTTGATGATGCCAGGTGACACGGCGTTCACCCGGACGCCCGTCTTGGCGAACTCGATCGCCAGTTCCTTAGTGACGGCGTTCAGGCCGCCCTTCGTAAGCGAAGCAAGGGCCGTGGGGACGGTCGACACCGGCTGGTTCACAAGGCTGGTCGTGATGCTGACGATATGGCCGGAACCCTGCTTGAGCATCTCCCTCGCAGCCCGCTGCGTGATGTGGAAGAAGCCCGAAACGTTCACACTGAAGTTCAGGTCGTAATCTTCCTGAGTGAAGTCGACGAACGGCTTGGCAGTGAACACGCCCGCGTTGTTCACCAACGTGTCGATCCGACCGAAACGGTCGATCGCCTCGCGGACGACGCGCTCTGCGGTCTCGGCGTTGGAGATGTCGCCCGCCACGGCATGTACGCCGTCGTCGGACCCTTGCTTGATTGAACGCGAGGTGGCGACGACTCGGTAGTTCCGCGCGCGGTAGGCGCGTACCAGACCTTCACCAATGCCCTGCGATGCACCGGTGACGACGGCGACCTTCTGCTGATTGCTCATGATATTACATCCTTTCAATTGCAGCGGTCCTTATCCGGGCCGCCCTACGCCCTCGGCGTCGGTGCTACTGATTTAGATGCTCTCGATCATCGGGAGAATTGCTGGGCAGCGGCATTCAGTCCGCCGTTTTTCGGGATAATCGTGGGTTTTGGCTGACGTTGTCTCCGACGAGCCCGCATTCAGCTCGGACGTACGATACTAAAGTGTTGGGCACACCTTCGGACAATATCGGTCCGAGATCGACGCGGTAGTCTACGGTAACAACAACAGGAGCCGACCATGACCGACGCCACGCTGCATTCGAAACCTCCGGCTAGTACAACAGCCACAAGCCCGACCAGCATGAATCTCGAACTCCTCGTGATCCCGGTCTCCGACGTGGATCGTGCTAGAAGATTTTACGAAAGCCTCGGCTGGCACCTCGACATAGACCACGCTACGGGCGACGACTATCGCATCGTTCAGTTGACCCCGGCTGGCTCCGGAGGCTCGGTGATGTTCGGTCAGAACATCACGACGGCGTCGCCGGGCTCCGCGCAGGGCATGCACCTCGTGGTGTCCGACGTTGTTGCCGCGCGCGACGACCTCGTACGACGCGGCGTGAAGGTCAGCGAACCCTTTCACGACGTCGGCGGGATCTTCCATCACTCCAGCGGCGAGGGAATTGCCAAGGGACCGAATCCCGAAAGGAAGAGCTACGCCTCATATGTCACGTTCGAAGATCCCGATGGCAACGGATGGACGTTGCAGGAGGTGACGGCGCGTCTACCTGGTAGCCGTACCGACAGGAGCTTCACGACGCAGCTTCACGAGGCGGTATGGGGATCTGCCAGGTGAATGGTCCGCATCCGGCTCGGCATGCCGTCACCCACCACAGATCGGGCAGGTCTGAAAGCGGTTTAAGCGGATCCACCGTTCTTTCCGGTGGACGCTTGACTGCACTTGGTTCGTCGTCTCCACTACACTTCCAAGAGACGACGAAGTGGAGATAGTTAGTTTTGCGTCGATAACCCTCTATCGATCGATCAGTCGCGATCGTCGTAACTCGGGTGACCACGTTTCGCATGAACGGCCTTGCGATGAACGCCGAGAGATGAAACAGCTCTCCTGGGGTGCGCGGGGTCACCACGTCGACGCTGGAATGCCTTACTTGCGCGGAATGGAAGTCACTGTCTGAGAGGTGCCAGCATGAGATCTTCCCACAAAACAGGCGACTATCCCGATCTCCTCGCAGGCGCGTTGATGATCGGGCTGGGAGGACTTGGGCTCTGGGCGGCTCGCGACTTGACGTTCGGCACTGCTGCCCGGATGGGAGCTGGCTATCTGCCCGACGTTACGTGCGGTTTTCTGATCCTGATCGGGGCGGTCGTGGTTGGAAAGGCACTGTCGAAGAACTTGCTGACAACTGGCCATTGGAACGTCAAACCACTTCTCGTCCTCTCCATCGCCGTCGTTGGGTTCGCCATCCTGGCCGAGAACTTCGGCTTCGTGATTTCGTCGGCGTGGCTCCTCGTGACCGCCAGCCTTGCCGATCGGGAGTCACGATGGAGGGAAGTCGTAACCTCGACGTTGATCCTCACCGTTGCGGGCGCCCTTGTCTTCGTCTGGGGCCTCGGCGTGAAGTTGTCGATCTTACCGTTTTAACTCGACCGCGGGGATCTCGCACGTGGATGTTTTTCATTTCCTGATATTCGGCTTTTCCGAGGCGTTGTCCCCTTCGAACCTGCTATTCTGTTTTGTGGGAGCCATGCTTGGAACGATCATCGGGATTCTGCCCGGCATCGGGCCGACGGCGACGATGGCGATCCTCCTGCCGCTCACGACCTCCCTGCCCCCACTCGCCGCCATCGTAATGCTCTCTGCGATTTACTACGGCTCTCAATATAGCGGATCGACGACGGCAATTCTGATCAACCTCCCTGGCGAGCCGTCTTCGGCGGCAACAACTATCGAAGGATACCAGATGGCCCGCCAGGGACGCGCCGGCGCGGCGCTCGCGATCTCGGCGTTGGGATCCTTCTTCGCGGGAACGACGTCAGCTCTCGCACTGGCGGTAGCAGCGCCCGCGCTTTCTACCGTCGCTCTCTCGTTCGGCCCCCCGGCATATGTGTGGTTGTGTGTCCTCGGCTTGCTGGCCGCAATGGTGCTGGCTCGCGGCTCGCTCCTCAAGGCCAGTGGCATGGTCTGCGTCGGCCTCCTGCTGGCAATGGTCGGCACCGTTGCAGATGGCGGCGCGCGCCTGACCTTGGGGATTCCTTCCCTCGCGAATGGCATCGACTTTGTGGTGGTGACCGTCGGCCTCTTCGGCGTCGCGGAGATAGCCAGCAATCTGGGCGGCAGATCCGAAGTCAAAGTCGCGCGAGCCGTCGTTGGTCCCCTCTGGCCGACAAGGCAAGAACTCCAGGATAGCTTGGGGGCAATGGTCCGGGGCACCGTGCTGGGAACGGTGCTAGGCGTCCTACCCGGCGGAGGAGCGACGCTCGGTGCCTTCAGCTCTTATTCGGTCGAAAAAAAGATTTCGAAAACTCCTGAGCAATTTGGGCAGGGGGCGATCGCCGGGGTGGCAGGTCCAGAATCCGCGAACAATGCTGCCTCGCAGTCCGCATTCATCCCGCTCCTGACGCTCGGCATCCCGTCCAATTCTGTGATGGCTATGATACTCGCCGCGATGACGATGCATGGCGTTTCGCCCGAACCATCTATCATAGAGGCCCAACCGGATATCTTCTGGGGACTGGTGGCATCCATGTGGGTCGGCAACATCTTGCTGCTTGTGATCAACCTGCCGCTCGTCGGTCTCTGGGTCCGGTTGTTCAAGATGCCCTACAGACTGCTCTATCCGGCGATCCTGCTGTTCTGCTGCATCGGGGTCTATAGCCTCAATAGTCGGGCATCCGACGTCGTCATGGTGATGGTCTTCGCTGCGATCGGGTACGTCCTGAAGATGGCGCGATGCGAGACGGGACCCTTGCTTCTCGGTCTCGTTCTCGGGCCCCTCTTCGAGCGTAGCCTACGGCAGGCCCTGCAATCCTCCAATGGAAATCCAATGGTGTTCGTGGAGCGCCCCATCAGCGTGGCCCTTTTGGTCATTACGGCTGCAATTCTGCTCGCGATCTCAGTTCCGGCCGCAGTCAGTATGCGTAGACGGCCGAAGGCCACAAGTGCGGACTGGCATGCCGGCGGTGGGGACCCGACACCTTAGTATACTCGACCTACCGGACCAATATGACGCAATCTCACGGCATTTAGTTCTGGGCGTCCGACGAGGGAGATTTTGGGATGCTTGCGCTCGTTTCTAATTTTGATGCTAGAACACTCTCCATGCCGCTAACCACGCCAACAGTGTTCATCGTGGACGACGACCCTTCGGTGCGAGAGTCGCTGGAAGCACTGGTGGAGTATGCAGGCTGGCGTTGCGAGACGTTCGAGACCGCCCATGAGTTTCTATCGACGCCGCCAGCCGCCGGACCTAGCTGCCTTTTGCTCGACGTCGGGCTCCCCGATCTGAACGGACTGGAGCTGCAGCAAAGGATCGGGGCTATTCGCTCCGACATGCCGATAATCTTCATCACCGGGAATGGCGACATTCCGGTGACGGTGAAGGCGATGAAAGCAGGTGCGGTCGAGTTCCTCGTCAAGCCATTGAGCCAGGAGGCTCTTCTCACCGCAATGCGAAGCGCGCTCGACCGTAGTCAGGAACAGCGCGAACTCGATGCTGCCGACGCTATCCTTAAGACCCGTTATAAAACGCTCACCCCGCGAGAGAGAGAGGTCATGGCGCTGGTCTCGGCGGGGATGCTGAACAAACAGGTGGGGTTGCAACTCGGCATAACGGAAATCACCGTAAAAGCGCATCGCGGACGCGTGATGCAGAAAATGCATGCGCGTTCGCTGGCCGATCTCGTGACGATGACCTGGTCCCTCAACCTTTCGCCAACGGAGCGACAGGGCGACGATGAACAACAGTTCTAGGGGAAAACGCACGATATTTCCGCAGAAGTCGAAAGTCTCCATCGCCATCATCGATGATGATGAATCTATCCGGGAAGGTCTGGCTGGGCTGATGCAGTGGCTGGAGTTTGACGTCGCGACATTCACGGCCGCGTCCGAGTTTCTCATATCGCCGAACTTCGCAAATTTTGCGTGCATCGTGTCGGACGTACAAATGCCAGGAATGACAGGCTTCGAGCTTCACCTCCGCCTGCTCGCCATGGGTCACCATGTTCCGACCATTCTCATCACCGCCTACCCGAACGACGAAGCGAAGGCGCGCGCGTTGTCGGCGGGCATCATCTGCTACCTCCGCAAGCCATTCGACACCAAAGTCCTCATCGAATGCATACGATCGGCGATCGCTCCCGAAACGGCGTGAGGTGTTCCCTTTGGACGAATTGACCCGCCCGGAGAGGAGGAACATAGTCGCCTGCTTCTCGCTATCGCGAAGTTGGGCGGGCACAAGCCGCTCCCCTTGTGGAGGTTCGAAGGAAGGCAGGAGAGATGGAGCTAAACGTGGCCGGACGTGCTGCCGATATAACCCTGCAGCAGGTGCTGTGGGAGGATGGACAGCGCGTCGTATTCAGGGGTTCTCGCAACCAACCGGATGGCGCAAATCGTCCAGTTATCGTCGTGACGCCTGCTCGCGAGGAACCGTCCGCTGCAAGTCTCGACCGCCTCACCAACGAGTTCGACCTGAGGAACCATCTTGACGCTCCCTGGGCGGTCAGGCCGCTTGAACTTATACGAGAAAATGGTCGCACCATGCTTGTTCTCGCCGATCCAGGCGCGGAACCACTTCACCGTGTCGTCAGCGGCCCGATGGACCTCCAGAGGTTTCTTCGACTCGCCATTGCCATGACGCAATCTGTCGCGGCGCTTCATGCTACCGGGTTAATTCACAAGGACCTTAATCCGGCGAACTTCCTAATCGACCAAGCATCGGACGAGACCTGGTTAACCGGGTTCGGGATCGCAGCGCGGACGTCCCGCGAACGCAATGTCAACCTACCGCCGGAAGCCATCGTCGGCACCCTTCCTTATATTGCACCCGAACAGACAGGCCGGATGAACCGGTCGATCGACTCGCGGAGCGACCTCTACTCCCTCGGCGTAACATTCTACGAAATGCTGACCGCGTCCCTTCCGTTCACTGCATCCGACCCCGTCGAATGGGTCCATTGCCATATAGCACGAAGGCCGACGCCGCCGCACGAACGCCTCGGTGCGGTTCCGGAGGCCGTTTCAAGGTTGGTCATGAAGCTTCTCGCGAAGACTGCCGAGGAACGGTACCAGACCGCGACGGGCGTCGAGCATGATCTTCGACTTTGCCTTTCCGAATTGCAGGCGCATGGGCGCATTGGTATCTTCCCTCTTGCCCGCCACGATGTTCCGGACCGTTTGGTAGTTCCCGAGAAGCTGTACGGCCGGGCCCGCGAGATGACCACCCTGCTGGGGGCTTTCAATCGCGTAGTCGATACCGGCGTGACGGAACTGGCGCTTGTCTCGGGATACTCCGGCATCGGCAAATCGTCCGCGGTGAACGAGCTTCACAAATTGGCGGTGCCGTCCAGATCGATATTCGTCACCGGCAAATTCGACCAGTTCATGCGCGACATACCTTATGCGACGCTCGCACAGGCTTTTCGGAGTCCAATTCGGCAGATACTGGGCAAGAGCGAGACGGAGCTTCAGGAATGGCGAGATTTGCTCCTTGATGCTCTGGGGGCGAACGGCTCGCTCATCGTCGAGCTCATTCCGGAATTGCGGCTCGTTGTTGGAGCCCAGCCGCCATTGGCGGAACTGGGTCCGGCGGACGCTCGGCGGAGGTTTCAAAACGTGCTCCGGCGTTTTATCGGCGCGTTTGCAAGACCGGGGCATCCTCTGGTGATGTTCCTCGACGATCTTCAATGGATCGACGCCGCCTCGCTCGATCTCGTAGAAGATCTAATCCTCCGGTCCGAGATACGGCATCTGCTTTTGATCGGCACCTTCAGAGACAACGAAGTCGACACCTCTCACCCCCTGGCGCGTAAGCTCGGATCGATCCGGGATAAGGGCTCCGTGGTAACCGAAATCGAGCTTCAGCCGCTTTCGCCCGAAGACCTGGGCCAGCTAGTTTCCGACACTCTGCACTGCGACATTCAACGCGCCCACTCTCTCGCGCGATTGGTTCACGAGAAGACGGCAGGAAACCCCTTCTTCTCCATTCAGTTTCTGCAGGCCCTCGCGGACGAGCACCTCCTGAGTTTCGATCATGTCAACTTGGGATGGTCGTGGAACATCGAACGCATCCACGCGAAAGGATACAGCGACAACGTCGTCGACCTGATGGTCTTGAAGCTCAATCGTCTGGGAGACGCCTGCCTCGCGGCGCTGCGCCAGCTTGCCTGTGTGGGTGCGAGTGCGGATATCTCGCTGCTGGCGACGATCTGCGAGATCACTCAGGGGAAACTGCAAGAGAACCTGCGCGAGGCGGTTGAGACCGGGCTAATCCTCCGGCTGGGAAACTCCTACGCCTTCCAGCATGACCGGGTCCAGGAGGCCGTATATTCCTTGATCCCTGAAGATGAGCAGGCCTCCGCTCATCTCCGCATCGGACGGGTGCTTCTGGCGGTGACCCCGCGCGAAAGGCTCGAAGAACGGGTCTTCGACATCGTAGCTCAATTCAACGGAAACATCGATTCGCTAGGATCGACGGACGAGCGTGATCAGATAGCAGAACTCAATCTGATCGCAGGAAGGCGCGCTAAGAATGCCGCCGCCTATCCGTCGGCATTGAAGTACTTCTCGGCGGGGCGAGCACTGCTGGTCCAGGATTGCTGGACACGACGCTACCGCCTCGCCTTCGAACTGGAGCTTCATATCGCCGAGTGCGAATACCTCACCGGTGAGCTGGCGTCGGCGGAGAAACGGCTATCTGCGCTGTCGCAGAGAGCGGCAGGGCTTGCCGACCAAGCCGCCGTCACCTGCCAGACAGTCGACCTCTATACGATCCTCGTCAGGCCCGAGAGGGCGGTGGAGGTCGGCCTCGAATTTCTCCGGAATATCGGACAAGTCTGGCCCCAGGTCCCGACTGACGAGGACGTTCGCGGTGAATTCGCGTTGATCTGGCAGGAGCTCGGGGGCAGAGAGATCGAGGAGCTGATAAGCCTCCCCTTGATGACGGACGATGCTACTCGGGCGACGCTCGACGTACTCACCAGACTTGTCCCTACGGCGGTGAACGTGGATCCAAAGCTCCATCGTCTGATGATCGCGCGGATGGTGGTGCTGAGCCTCGAGCAGGGCAATAGTGGCGCGTCATGCTGCGGCTACGTCTGGCTGGGTCTCGTTCTCACCTCTTATTTCGGCGACTACGCTACGGCGCTACGGTTCGGGCAGCTCAGTCTCGCCCTGTTGGAGGAGCTGGGAGCGAGCGAATTCGGCGCCCGCGTCTTTCTAAACTTCGGCACCCGTATCAGCCCGTGGTCGCAGCACGTCCGCTTTGGTCGGCCCTTCATCCGGCAGGCTTTCGACGAGGCCCTGAAGATCGGCGACCTCGCTTTCGCCGGATATTGCTGCAATCACTCGGTCATCTATTCGCTTTTCTGCGGCGACACGTTGCAGGAGGCTGAAACGGTCGCTGTCGAAGGAGTGGATTTTGCAAGCAAGTCCGAGTTCGGCGCGGTCGTGGAGAGCCTTAGGGGGCAACGATCTCTCGTTCGGTCGCTTAGGGGTTTGGAGTCCGACTACACGGACGCCAACGGCACGCTGTTCGATCAAAAGACTTTCGAGGAGCGCCTCGACGCTGATCGTAGCCTAGTCCTAGCCGCATGCCGCTACTGGATACGGAAGGTTCAGCTCTGCGTTCTGAACGAAGACTTTTCAATGGCGCTGGAATCCGCCGCGAAAGCAAAGTCCCTGCTCTGGACCACGTCGGCCTTCATCGAGCAGGCCGACTACCATTTCTACTCCGCCATCGCACATCTTGGAGCGATCGAGGCGGACGTGACGTCCGAGCGGAAGACGACCCATCTCGAGGAGCTCGCGGTACACAGAAAGCAGCTTGCGGTCTGGAGCGAAAACTGCCCGCAGAATTTTGAGAACCGACTTGCGCTTGTCGACGCAGGGCTCGCGCACCTCGATGGACGTCACCTCGATTCTGAGCGTTTCTACGAGCTGTCGATCCAGTCGTCACGCGACAACGGATTTATTCAGAACGAGGCGCTGGCTCTTGAACGTGCCTCCAAGTTCTATCTTGCCCGCGGCTTCGAAGACATCGCCGACTTGTATCTGCTAAAAGCTCGCGAAGGCTATCTGCGGTGGGGCGCCGAGGGGAAGGTTCGACGCCTCGAGGCACGCCATTCGAAGCTCGGCATTGCCAGCCCTCTCGGCACCAAGATCAACTCTCCTCCCGGCAGACAACTGGATATCGCAGCGATCGTCGGCGCTTCTCAGGCTCTTTCAAGCGAGATCCTCCTGCCGCGGCTGATCGAGCGCCTGATGACGATCGCGTTACAGAACGCCGGCGCGGATCGGGGTCTGCTGATCCTGGCGGAGGATACTGACTACCGTATAGAGGTGGAGGCGCGAACCGATGGGGACGACATCGTCCTGCACTACGCGAACGCGAAGACTGCAGCTCCTGAAACCCTCGTTCGCTATGTCATGAGAACGCAGGAGAGCGTGATCCTCGACGATGCCAGGGAGCACCACCTCTTCACGGGAGACTCCTACTTCAATTTTCGGACCCCCCGCTCCGCCCTAGCCCTTCCGCTCGTCCGACAGGGGCTTCTCAGCGGAATCCTCTACCTCGAGAACACGCTGGCGTCGCATGTGTTCACGTCGGATCGGGCCGTGGTCCTGGAACTTCTCGCCTCGCAGGCGGCCATCTCCCTCGAGAACACCCGGCTCTATAGCGATCTGCAAGAACGGGAAGCACGGGTACGACGACTGTTCAACGCAAACGTCATCGGGATTTTCACCTGGGACATCGATGGACGCATCACGGACGCTAACGAAGCCTTTCTCGAGATCGTCGGATATTCGGTCGAGGATTTCCATTCCGGCAAGGTGCGCTGGAAAACGCTGATGCCGAGGGATTGGAACCACGATGACGACCGCATCCTAGAAGACATGATGGAGACCGGGGTCGCCACGCCGTTCGAAGGGGAATACGTCCGTAAGGATGGCACGCTTGTTCCTGTCCTGGTCGGAGCGGCAGTTTTCGAAGGGCAGCGGACGGAGGGCGTCGCGTTTATCGTAGACCTCACGGACCGAAAGCGCGCAGAGCAAGTCGCCCGCGAAAGCGAGCGCCAGTTTCATGAAATCCAGTTGCAGTTGGCGCACGCCAACCGTGTGGCCACAATGGGTCATCTCGCCGCCTCGATCGCCCATGAACTGAATCAGCCCTTGTCAGGTGTGGTCGTAAGCGCCGAAACCGCAATGCTTTGGTTGTCCGAGCAGCCCCCGCGCATATCCGAAGCGCAGAAGGCGCTCATCCGCGTCGTGAGCGATGGTCGTCGTGCAGGCGACGTCTTCGATCGGATCCGGTCTCTTATCAAGAACGCTCCGCCGCAGATGACCGGTCTGGATATCAACGAAGTCGTATTGGACATTATCGGCCTGGCGCGCGGGGCCGCTTTGAAGAGCGGCGTGCAGATTGAAAGTCATCTGGCGCAGAACCTGCCACTGGTGGTGGGCGACCGTGTTCAGTTGCAGCAGGTGGTGCTGAACCTCATCATGAACGCTATCGACGCGATTAAAGATGCGGAGGTCGAGCGGACCGAAATAACTGTCACCACTGCCCTCAGTTCGCCGGGCAAAGTCCATGTTGCCGTTCGGGATTCCGGACCTGGCGTCGATAAGGCGAGTTTGGAACGAATCTTCGCTCCCTTCTACACGACCAAGACCGAAGGGCTGGGAATGGGACTCTCAATCTGCCGCTCGATCATCGAAGGACACGGTGGAAAGCTGTGGGTGACCGAGGCGCTCCCACAGGGTGCCATCTTCCAGTTCACGGTTTCCGCCGGTGCGCGAGGGCACGCGACGCGCGGTCACGTCGAGGGAGAGCCGGAGATTTCCGCCGAGCCACGGAGTTAGCCCTGACGCAGCTCGTTCTCAAACGTGCCACGAATGACGACTCCGTCTGCCGGGATCGAAAACGCGAACGTCGCTCCGTGGGCTTGGTTCGGCTCCGCCCATAGACGTCCGTTGTGGCTCTCGACGATTGCGCGGCTGACAGAAAGTCCAACCCCCATTCCATTCGCCTTGGTCGTGAAAAACGGGCTGAACAGCTTCTCGGAAATCCCCCGATCGAAACCTACTCCGGCATCCTTGACTGCCAGGCGTACGTGACTGGGCCCTTCCCGCATTGTGGAGATTTCAAGATCCTTCGAACGACCGACAACCCCGTTCATCGCCTCCGTGCTGTTTTTGATGAAGTTGAAGATGACCTGCTGCAACTGGATGCGGTCGCCTCTAACCGCCGGTAGATCTGCCGAGAGATGCATTCGCAGGCTGACGCCATTCTTGCGCAGGTCGCCGTGCGCAAACCCGATGACTTCTTGAGCGATGGCATTGAGGTCCACCAACTCCACCACGGGATCCTTTTTGCTGTACATCGCCCGAAGCCGCTCGGTAACGTCCGAAGCGCGGTTTGCATCTCTGAGCGTCCGCCTGACGGTCTCCTTCGCGCCGTGGATGTTCGGCGGTTCGGTGCTCAACATCTCCATACCCGCGCTGGCGTTGGTCACGATCCCGAAAAGTGGCTGGGCGAGTTCGTGGGCTATGGCGGCCGTGAGCTGCCCCATGCCCATCACGCGGGTCATGTGGGAGAGCTCCGCCTGCGCCTCGCGCAGCTCGTCCTGTGCGAGTTTCCAGTCGTGTATGTCGACGTTGATCCCGAACCATTTCACGTCGCCGGCCGCATCGACGAGTGGGCTGCCACGGCACAGGAACCATCGGTACTCGCCGTCGAAACGGCGCAATCTCGCCTCGACTTCTCCTGCCTCGACGCGTTCCGCCATGATCCGCCACGCCTCCATCATGTCAGGGAGATCCTCGGGATGGACCGCCGTCGCCCATCCCCAGTTCCGAGCGTCGTCCATTGACAGGCCGAGGTATGTCCGGAAATGACGATTGGCGAATTCACCTCCTCCGTCGGAGAGGGCTGACCAGACCATGCCGGGTATCGTGTCGATAATAAGCTGCAGCCTGTTCTCGCTGGCGGCCATGTCTTCCTGCGCCGTTTTACGATCATGGATGTCGATGAGACTGCCGTACCACATCAGAATCGTGCCGTTTTCGTCGCGCATCGGCAACGCCCTTACGTCGGCCCATCGATAGTCGTTGCTGGCGGGAGGCCTATATAGAACCTCTACCTGATAAGGCTCACCAGTGGCGATCGAGCGGAGCCACGTTCCAATTGTCGCCTCAACTTGATCGGGATGAAGGCCATCGGCCCACCAGGTTCCTTCCGTAAGATCTTTCGTTTCCACCCCCATGAATGTCAGACCCTTTTTGTTAAGATATCCGATGACTCCGTCAGGGGTGGCGCTCCATAGCGCCTGCGGGATGGTTTCGGTAAGCTGCCGCAGATGGAACTCGTTAGCCATTAAGGCGTCCGCCGCTCGCTTTCTGTCCTCGATATCGATGTTCAGTCCGTACCAGCGAACCAACGCACCAGAACTGTCGAGCAATGGGTTCGTACGGAAAAGGAACCAGCGGTATTCGCCATCGAAGCGACGCATCCGAGCCTCTGCCTCGCCTCCCCGCAGCTCGGACAACATCTGCCGGAATTCCGCAGCCAGTCCATCGATGTCATCAGGATGCACCGTCGCCCTCCAACCGACGCCGCGAAGCTGATCGGCGCTCATGCCGACGTAGCTCAGAAATTGACCGTTGAAGTATTCGGCAGAACCGTCCGGAGCTGACGACCAGGCGAGGCCCGGAAGGGAATCCACCACTTCCTCAAGATCGGCTTTGTATAAGGATTGCGAGGTGACGCCCTGGTCCTTCCGTGCGTGCTGCAGACCGATCGAGGCCTGTAGAAGCGCGTGGGAAAGTACTCGACTTTCGTCGTCCGTCGGGAATTCCTGCCGTCGGCATCCGACAACCAGCGTCCGGGAAACGTGCCCCTCGATCAAGGTTGCATGGAGGAAGATCGTCGTGCCGGCAATGATCGTAGTTTTCGGAAGCATGCCCGTCTGGGGAATATGCAGACGACCGATGCCCGCCTCCAGGGCGTCCGCAGATAACTCCGGTGAACTGCGCATCAATTCGAAGGATTGGTCGCGAACTCCTTCGTTGCGAAGAACGCCGACGAGATCGACGCTTAACCCGCTTAGAAGTGTGTCGAGCAAGGTCTCAAGAACCAGGATCTCGTAGCTTACCATCTCCGATGAAGTCCCCCACGCGATATCCTGCGCAGCCGCGCGCTCGTTCGTTAAAAGTACATTCCGAACGGCCGTAAATCCATAGCGTGCTTAAGTTGGCGACGCGGACCGTAAAGCACCCACAGGTAGTCGTCGCCGAGCCCTTCGTTCTCGACGAGTAGACACGCTTAATGACGGGCGATACCAAAGTCCACTTATGCCGGTGAGTGGGCGGGACTAGCCTCTGGTCGTCGCCTCCGCCTCCCAGTAGGCGACACGCTGCAAAACAGCGAACGCTCCTGCGCCCTCCCCTCCGCCGGAGCGCGCGGATCAAGCAATGATCCGCCTCGGGCCGTCTCCTTCCGCCAGGGGACGGCCCCTTCCAGAACCTGGAGACGCCGGCGTGCAATGGTCTCCCCAAAATTTATCGTGAGATGGTCGTCAGGCGGGAATCTGCCGCTTAAGTCGAAAGCCAATTTAAGGAGTCTCCAATGAACAAGCCCCGCCCCAAAGGTATTGCCCGCTATGACCACCCCGCGGGTGGCTGGGACGCACTGAAAGCGGTTGCCAAGACGCTCGCCCACCAGCAGATCGTCGCGCAGGGCAGCAGAACCCTGCTGAAGGCAAACCAGCCTGAGGGCTTCGACTGTCCGGGATGCGCGTGGCCTGACCCCAAGCATACCTCGTCGTTCGAGTTCTGCGAGAACGGTGCCAAGGCGATCACGTGGGAAACCACTGCGAAGAGAACCGATGCAAGCTTCTTTGCGCAACACACTGTGTCAGAACTCTGGACTTGGACGGATCACCAGCTTGAGGATGCCGGGCGCCTGACGCTCCCCCTACGATACGACCCGGCCAGCGATCGCTTTGAACCGATCGACTGGAACGCTGCTTTCGAGTTGATCGCGAGTGGACTGAACAAGCTCGGATCTCCCGACCAGGCAGAATTCTACACGTCCGGACGGGCGTCGAATGAAGCTGCGTTTCTCTATCAGCTTTTCGTGCGCGCCTACGGCACCAACAACTTCCCCGACTGCTCGAACATGTGTCATGAAGCCACCAGTGTCGGCCTTCCCAAGTCCATTGGTGTCGGCAAGGGCACCGTGACGCTTGAAGACTTCGATCATGCCGACGCGATCTTCAGTTTCGGGCACAATCCGGGCACCAACCACCCGCGAATGATGACGACCCTGCACGATGCGGCCCGCCGCAACGTTCCAATCATCGTCTTCAATCCTTTGAAGGAGCGAGCGCTGGAGCGGTTCGCTGCGCCTCAAGATCCGATCGAGATGGTCACGATGTCCTCGACGCCAATCGCCTCGGCTTATCATCAGATCCGTGTCGGCGGGGATCTGGCCGCCCTCAAGGGTCTGATGAAGGCAGTGTTGGAACTGGATACGGCGAGCCTTGCCGGAGGCGGCGACGGAGTACTCGACCGGCATTTCATCGACGAGCACACGTCGGGATTCGACGGGCTTCGCGCCGATGTCGAAGCGACCAGTTGGGACGAAATCGTCGCGGTATCCGGCTTGACGAAGGAGGCTATCCGGAGCGCTGCTGGCATCTACGCGAACGCCGAAAGGGTGATCCTGTGCTATGGGATGGGCATCACGCAGCATGCACGGGGGACCCACAACGTGCAGCAGATCGCAAACCTGCTGATGCTACGAGGAAACATCGGCCGCCAGGGCGCAGGCATCGCGCCGATCCGTGGCCACTCGAACGTTCAGGGCGACCGGACGGTTGGCATAACCGAGGTTCCGAACAAGACGCTTCTCGACGGTATGGAACGCGTCTTCGGCTTTCGGCCGCGGAGCGAAAAAGGCCACAATGCGATCGAGGCGGTGGAAGCCGCCATCGACGGCCGGGCGAAGGCGCTGATCTGCCTGGGCGGCAATCTCGCCGTGGCCATGTCCGATCCCCAGGCCACATTCGCAGGCATGCGCAAGCTCGATCTGTCTGTCCATATAGCGACGAAGCTCAACCGTTCCCACCTGCTTACGGCGAAGACAACGCTCGTTTTGCCGTGTCTGGCACGGACCGATCTCGACACGCAGGCATCCGGTCCACAGTCGGTCACCGTCGAAGATTCAATGTCCATGGTGCACGCGTCTCGAGGATTTCTGAATCCACCGGGCGAACTTCTTCGATCCGAGCCGGCGATCATTGCACGGATCGCCAGAGCCACTCTGGGCGACCGACATGACATCGACTGGGAGGGCATGATCGCCAACTACGACCGAATCCGCGACAAGATCGAGGAGGTCTTCCCCGACTTTTCCGACTTTAACAAACGCGTGCGCAAACCCGGCGGGTTCAGGCTGGACGTCGCCGCGTCATTTCGTCGGTGGAACACGCCGGACGGCAAGGCGAACTTCCTTGTGTCTCCAGGTCTGTCGGAGGACTCGCCCCGCGGAATTCAGGATGCGCTGATGCTGACCACGATCCGAAGCCACGACCAATACAATACGACCGTCTATGGACTGGACGATCGATACCGGGGAGTTTTCGGTCGGCGCGACGTCGTCTTTATGAATTCCGAGGATCTCGCGGGCCGGGGGCTGAAGGACGGAGACCGCATCGACATCAAAGGATTAATTGGGGGAGACGACCAGCATCTGGTCAGACGGTTCACAGCAGTCGCCTATGACATTCCTCGAGGCTCGATAGCGGGCTACTATCCGGAGATGAACGCGGTCATGTCCCTGCATCACTACGATCGACTGTCGGGAACACCCTCCTATAAGGGCGTCCCCGTGCGAGTCGCGGCCACGTCGGCTTGAAGATTGACTCAGCTCGCAACATCCGGGCGTTCAGGTCGGCGGTAGAAGGCGACGTAGGTTGTCGCGGTCAGTCATCCCGTTTTGAAACCACCACAGAAGGTGTCGGGCGGCATCCTCGGCCTCCGTACCCTGCCTCTCGCATCGTCGAATGGCGCAATGGTCCTGGAGCAAGCCGCGTATCATGACCACGTCTCTAGGCCACAGCGGCGTCCCGCAACTGTTGTAGTTCCGATACATGGGTTTCCGCCCTCTGTACACGATTAGACTTGGTCCGGACGGCTGCATCCAGCCGATATGGGAGAACAATTCCCCGCCGACCCGCGGGCAGTGCCTGACTGGACTTTGCCGGCACCCAGACGCGGACTGAAGCTGTGGCCCGTTTGATGTTGACCTGGACTGCGACAAGACCCGCCATCGCGAGAAGGATCACGACGCCGGGAAATATCGAGGCGGACTCTTCGGGGTAGCTCATCGTCTTCTTCTCCTGAAAACTGCCGGCCGAACGCCATGGTCAGGAGATCAGTACGTCGACCGACGAAAATGGTGCCTGTTGGACACAGGCATCGTCGACACCTTCGTATGCCCGACACCTTCGTCCACTAGCGGGGCGACCCCACGTGTCCGAAACTCCGCAGGCGAGCGCCCACGACCACAGGGTCGTGGGCTGCGTTCACCGCCATATCGGAGAAGCACTTATGAGCGATTACGAGACAGGAAACCTCACACGCCGTTCTTTCGGCGGGTTTGCAATCGGCCTGACGGCAGCGGGTCTCCTTTCGGGACGAGCCGCGAATGCCGCCCAAAATAAGAAGTTTGCGCTACCATCCGGGCAAGAACTGGTTGCCGACCGACAGATCGACGCCGGGGACCTTAGTATCGGATACGCCGAGCTCGGCCCTACGAACGGCCCCCCAGTCGTTCTTTTTCACGGCTGGCCCTACGACATCAACGCGTTCGCGGAGGTTGCGCCGCTGCTTGCTGACCAGGGTCACAGGGTGATCGTTCCGCATCTGCGTGGGTATGGAAGCACGAAGTTCCTGTCGGAAAACACCATGCGTAACGGCCAGCAGTCGGCGCTTGCCGTGGACGCGATCAAGCTGATGGATGCTTTGAGGATCGACAACGCGACCGTGGCCGGGTTCGACTGGGGTGCGCGGACGGCCGACATCGTGGCCGCGCTCTGGCCGGAACGATGCAAGGGTCTGGTTTCCGTCAGCGGGTACCTGATCGGCAACCAGATGGCCGGCAAGGCGCCGCTGCCGCCGTCCGCCGAGCTCCAATGGTGGTATCAATTCTACTTCGCGACGGATCGCGGCCTGGAAGGCTATGGAAAATATACTGACGACTTTGCCAAACTGATCTGGCAGCTCGCCTCCCCAAAGTGGAAGTTCGACGACGCCACGTTCGAACGAAGCGCCAGGGCATTCGCCAATTCGGACCACGTCGCAATCGTTGTCCACAATTACCGCTGGCGGCTGGGTCTCACCGATGGCGAGAAACGGTTCGACGAGTTCGAAACGAAGCTCGCGGCCGGACCTGAAATTCACATCCCTTCGATCACGATGGAGGGCGACGCCAACGGCGCGCCTCACCCGGATTCGAAGACCTACGCGGGTAAATTCAAGGCTAAATACGAGCACCGGCTCGTCACCGGCGGGATCGGCCACAATCTCCCGCAGGAGGCCCCGGAAGCGTTCGCCAAGGCGGTCGCTGAAGTCGGTTCCTGGACGTAAGGGAAATCGATGCGTCGAAACTGCGGGATGACTATCGAATATTTCGATGTTTCCTATCATAAAAAGACGGCTAGCGCGGAGCTCCCCGTCCGTGTGATGAAGCCGCGATTACGTCGGCGCGTCCGCATTGACGCTGGCGACCGCGAGGTCACATGGAAAGGATCCACCTTTGGAAATCGGTATCGACAGCTTCGCCATGCTTCTGCCCGACTCTGAGACGGGAATGCTCCAGTCCGCCGTCGACCGCATGGAGGCCGTACTGGCCGAGGTCGAACTTGCGGATCAGGTCGGACTGGACGTCTTCGGCATGGGCGAGCACCACCGCGAAAACGCGCTCGACTCCGCACCGGCGGTTATCCTCGCCGCGGCGGCGGCACGCACGAAGACGATCAGGTTAACAAGCGCCGTCGCCGTCCTGAGCGCCGCCGATCCCGTACGGGTCTTTCAAGAGTTCGCTACTCTGGATCTGATTTCGCGCGGCCGCACGGAGATCGTGGTGGGGCGCGGGTCGTCAGTTGACGCATACCCGCTCTTCGGGTTCGATCTGCGCGATTACGATGCTCTCTTCTTGGAGAAGCTGGAACTGCTGCTCAAGATCAGAGAGGAGCCCAAGATCAAATGGCAAGGCCGTTTCCGTCCTCCGCTCAATGGCGAAGGCGTCTTCCCTCGCCCGCACCAGAGCACTCTTCCAGTGTGGCTCGGCGTCGGCGGCACTCCCGAATCCTTCATCCGCGCCGGCACACTTGGCCTGCCGTTGATGGTCGCCATCATCGGTGGGAGCTTCGAGCGTTTCAGGCCGTTGGTCGAGCTCTATCGTCGGGCGTGGGACGCCGCCGGGCATCCGCCCGAAGGCAAGAGGGTCGGCGTGCACGCGCTCGGCTTCGTAGGAGACACCGACGAAGCCGCCAGGAATGCGTTCTTTCCCGGCTGGTTTCAGATGTTTACGGATGCAGGAAAGGAACGAGGCTGGGCGCCGCCGACGCGAGCGCAGTTTGAACAGATGTGCGGTCCGCAGGGCGCGTTCGCGGTCGGCAGCCCGGCAACCGTCGCCGCCAAGGTCCTGCATGCAGACAGGGCTTTGGGCGGAGTTTCTCGCTTCACGTTCCAAATGAGCACCGCGGCACTCGAGACGGAGGCGATGCGCGGTTCGATCGAGCTGCTTGGCACGGATGTCGCTCCGCTCGTTCGCGGACGCGATCTGGATTAAGGTCCTCAGGGCGCCGGAAATCCTCGGCGCCCCGGAACTCCTATCCAAAGATCAGTCTTTGATAATCGGCCAGCATCTTCGGATCCTCGACGGACCCGTGATGATGGAGCTGTCGCCAGGCGCCCTCCTTTCGGATGAACCAGCGTGTAGTCCGAAAGGCGACGTCTAGCGTCTCGCCCACCGTCCGGCATATCCCGCGTTCACGGCCGACGAAGAGATGCCAGTTGTCTCCGCCCTGGCTCGTGAAATCATGGAAGGTCACGTGGACCTCCGCCCGTCCCTCGAAAAGCTTAGCGTAGCCTTCGGCGATTTGATCCCAACCTCGGCGAATGCCACCGATGGGATTGTCCATGCTGGGGGTCGTGTCGTTGAACCAGACCGCTTCCAGCCCCTGCAGATCCGCGGCGTTAAAAGCCCGATAGAATTCGATCAACACATCGATCGGGCTACCGTCTCCTCGTTTCGTTTCGTCGCCGTTGATTTCCATGAGATGCCAGTTCATCGGGGTCTTCCTCTCTACCTACTACAGCAACGTCAGGAGCTGGGCTCCCGCGGTCGACGAGGCCGGGTTCTGTCCCGTGATCAGGCGGCCGTCGATAATTGAAAAACTTGCCCAGTCCTCGGACTTAACTGGCTTCCAAGCGCCTTGAGATCGCCGTCGACGAGGAACGGAACTTCCTCTTCCAAGTTGGCGAACCCTGTGACCCGCTTGCCCCTGACCATGGGATATCCCTGGTAGGTCATGTGATGGAAGACAGCAGGTCCATGGCACACGGCGGCCACAGGCTTGCCCGCACCGTAGAAGTACTCGATCAGCGTGATCGATTTGCACTCCTCGACCAGATCCCACATCGGGCCGTGGCCGCCAGAATTAAACACGGTATCGAAGTCCTTCGCATCGACGTTGGCGGGACGCACCGTGTTGGCAAGCACCGACTGGGCGTCCTTGTCCACCTTGAAGCGGGTCATCGAGGGCGTCTGGTCTTCGGGCTCGTCGCTTTTCGGGTCGATCGGCGGTTGTCCGCCGCGCGAGGTGACGGTTATCGCCACCCCGCCGTCCTTAAAGGCGTAGTACAGTGCCACGAATTCCTCCAGCCAGAAGCGGTTCTTTCTTCCCGTGTTTCCGAGACGATCATGCAAGGTCAGCACTGTCAGGATCCTACTCATCGCTCTCTCCGTTGATTGCGGGCGCGGAGCCCTGTTGCGGTCGGACATGAGCCGCGGGTATTCCTCCATCGACAGAAACAGGATGCTTAAAGAAGTCTCGGGGTTCCATTGTACGATGGTGTCACAATCGGGTTTCCGCCGCCCGGAATAAGCCGGCCGCCCGATACCATCGTCCAATGGAAATCGAAATTGTAAGATGCGACGTCTTTTTTTGGCCGGCGACGCGCGGGATCGCCGATGCCGTGGACCGTCGAACATGCTATGTTCCGGCTGACGAGGGGGAAAGACTTTGCATTTGTTGGTGGGAAATCAAACGCAAGGGATGACGACGAGGATGACTGACGCAGTAGCTTCATCAATCGACGCGGTCGCACCACCTATCGTCTTCGTCGTAGACGACGACCTGTCCGTCCGTGAGTCTCTCGAGATGCTGATTACGGCCGCGGGCTGGCAGCCAGCACTGTTTAGTTCCGCGCGGTCGTTTCTGGAGGCCGCTCAGACGGCGGCCCCGAGCTGCCTACTGCTCGACGTGAACATGCCGGATCTGAATGGTCTCGACCTGCAGGGCATGGTTGCTCAGAGCGGAAACAAGATGCCGATCATCTTCATCTCGGGATACAAAGACGTTCCAGCAACCGTCCAGGCGTTGAAGGCCGGCGCCATGGATTTCCTTACAAAGCCTATCGACTCGGCGGAACTGCTCGGCGCCGTTCGATCCGCGTTAGCGCGCAGCGAGGCGCTTAAGCACGAGAACGCGGCGCTCTCCCAGCTGCAGCAGCTATACGACGCGCTGACACCTAGGGAACGCGAGATCATGGTTCGCATTATCAAAGGGCTTTTGAACAAGCAGATCGCCTATGAACTGGGGATTAGTGAGATCACGGTGAAGGCGCATCGCGGCCGGCTCATGAAGAAGACGGGCGCCCGTTCGCTGCCTGAACTCATGGCAATGGCCGCCCGCTTGAACATGGACGACGGCGTCGGCCACTGACGTCCTAAGGGTGCCGGGCGACCTTCACGACCTTCGTAGAGCTTCGCTCGCCCGGAAACATCTGGATCATGACGACGTAAACCCCAGCCCCCACCACCAGTGCGATGCTGGCGATGGCGAGCGCGAGATTGAATCCTGCGTCGACGTCCGCCACCCGAGCCATGATCGCTCCGACGGCAGGCGGCCCCACGATCTGCCCTATCGCGAAGACGGCCGTCAAAAGTCCCATGTACCGCGCGTGATGCGTCGATCGTATCCTTCTGACCTCGTTCATCGCGAAGAAGCTGATGGCGGTGAAAGGCAAGCCGACAAGAATGCTGCTGAACGCAAGACCCGGGGCGCCGTGCCAGACCACCGACAGCGCCACCCCGACCGCCTGCAGAAGATAGGCGACGACGAGATGGAGCCTGACGTCGGCGGTGTGCCGCACGCGCGCGGCGAGCAATGATCCGGCGACTGCGGCAAGTCCGAAAAGCGGCCAGAAGACGGTGAGAAGCGGCGAGCCGGGGATGGTATTCTTCGCGATGACCGGAAGATAGGTCGCCGTGATGATGTAGCCAAACCCGGCCAGCCCGTAGGCGATCGCAAAGAGTGGCATTTCCGATTTTGGCACCCTGCCAGACGCCCGCGTTGAGGTCCCGACCGAGTAGGCGTCGGACGGGCTCGAATTATTCCCAAAGGTTTTCCAGATAATGGCGCTGATGATTGCAGAGAGGGCGGAAAACACAAGCCAGGCCGTGCTGCCCGATAGCCCGAGCAAGGTCATTCCACTTGCGGCCAACCCGGACGCTGCGATGCCCGCCCCCGGACCGGTGAATATGGCGCTTCCGATCGAGCTACCAGTTCCCGAAAGCTGGGCAAGACACCATCCGGAGGTGAAGACGAATCCGACTGCGGAAGCCACGCCCGCGAGAAACCGAAGAGCAACCCAGGCATCGGCGTAGGGCGCAGACATCAAAGCGGTAAGCAGGACCGTGGCCACCAGTGTCAGGCGGATGACGAAGGTATGATCCCACCTCCTGGGCACTGCCATCGCCGCCAACGCGCCGACCAGATAGCCCACGTAGTTTGCGGTGGCGAGGCCTCCGGCTCGCGAGAGGTCCAAGACGCCGTCGTGCAGCATCATCGGCAGGATCGGAGTAAAGGCGAACCGTCCGACGCCCATGGCGATGGCGAGAGACGCCGATCCAGCGAGGACGACCACATATGGACTAGGGCTGTGTTTCGACATGACGCTGTCCTTCGTTCGATTTGAGACATGTCCCACGATCAAGAGATGCTCGCGCCACCCTCAGGTAGGATGGCCCACGTTTGTGTGAACCGTCACTCTGCGGCAGATTGTTTGCCGCGATCCGGAAGGATCGACGGAATGCCGTCAGGTCGGACTGCGGCGTGCGATGACGTCGAATGCGGACTGGTAGAGCGCGCGGGTCAATTCCTCAGCCCCGACTCTCAAAGCAAGACTGGCCGATTGACCGGACCAAAGGTTCGTAAAATCGTTTCGCATCTCCGCCTCGGCCATCGCTCTGATGGGAACGAGAGCTCCTCCGGCAGTCGGAAATGCCGGCACGGTATCCGAGATTGGACCCAGATCGCGCATTAGACGGTTTACAACGCCTCTCGCTGGACGGCCGGTAAAAACATTCGTTATCGCGGTGCTGTCGTCTCGGACGGAAGCCAGCGCCTCAGCGTGAACTGCGGGAATCCTCGCCTCGGGGCAGAATAAGTATGCGGTCCCGACCTGGACGGCGGAAGCGCCTAGCATTAGGGCGGCGGCGACACCTCTCCCGTCGGCGATGCCGCCGGCAGCGATTACTGGCACCCGCACCGCGTCGACCACCTGGGGCAGGAGCGCCATGATTCCAACCTGGGTCGTCATGTCCTGGCTCAAAAAGTTCCCACGATGTCCGCCGGCTTCGAAACCCATGGCAATGACTGCGTCGACGCCATTTTTTTCGAGCCAGACGGCCTCGGCCACGGTCGTCGCGGATGATATAATCTTCGCACCTGTCGCCTTCACACGCTGGACTAGTGACTTTTCGGGCAGCCCAAAATGAAAGCTCACGACCTCCGGTTTCAACTCCTCGACAACCTTGCAGAACGAACTGTCGAATGGTGCGCGGCCCGCCGCGGCGATCGGCGCGGCAGGGTCAAGTCCTGCGTCTACGAAGTAGGGCGCGAGCAGAGCTCGCCATCGCATCTGCGCCGCCAGATCTTCGGCGGGAGAAACGTGTGAGAAGAAATTCACGTTCACAGGTGCGTGGCTAGCGCCGCGAATCTCATGGAGTGCCTGGCGCAACCCCTCGACGTTTAACAGAGCGCTCGGGAGGGAACCCAGACCGCCGGCCTTGGCCGCGGCGACGACCATTTCGACCGTCGAAGCGCCGGCCATCGGCGCCTGGATGATGGGAAGCTCGATTCCAAAAAGGTTGAGAATTCGGCGATCCGGCCAGCGGGTCATGTGGACTCCTTGTCATGCGTCACGTTGCAACGCTGATACCCCCGGCCACCAGCCACGTCTATTGGACCTTGGTGTGCTGAACAACGACCCAATCCGAAGGTATCGGGAACACCTTCGTACAATATCGGGTCCCGATTTTCGGCGCGATGGTTGTAGCGGAGCGGACGACGGCGACTGCCGGGCAGCTCCCGGCCGATGGCTGGATCAACGTATCACACGAGGAACAAAGCGACCGACCGCCACCTGGCGGCCGAAGGAATCCGCGTCGCCAGAACGGAGGTAGGCATGAGCGTGCATAAGACTGTTATCATCACCGGCGCGTCGCAAGGGATCGGCGCCGGACTCGTCAAGACGTTCTTGGACAAGGGTTGGAATGTCGTCGGAACCTCTCGGAATATCAGCGAGAGCACGCTATTCGACCGAGAAGGCCGGCTGGAGATGATCAGCGGCGACGTCGCAGATCCCGAAACGGCCGAGCGGGTGGCGACAGCGGCGGTGGAGCAATTCGGTTCGATCGATGCGCTCGTTAACAATGCCGGGGTCTTCTTCACCAAGCCGTTCCTCGAATACACAATTGAAGACTTCCGACGCCTGTGCGCGACGAACGTCGAAGGGTTCATCCATTTCACGAAACACACCATCGGTCAGATGCTACGTCAGAAGTCTGGCGGGAGTATCGTGACGATCACGTCGTCCCTGACGGACCATCCGATCGCCGGCGTGACAGCGTCGCTGCCTATGATCACCAAGGGCGGACTCAACGCGATCACGAAGAGCCTCGCGCTGGAGTTCGCCAAGAACAACATCCGTGTGAATGCGCTTTCGCCAGGCGTCGTCGACACCCCCCTCCACGCGAAAAACCCGCGAACATTCCTCGAATCCTTGTCGCCGATGGGCACTATCACGGCCGTACAGGAAATTGTCGACGGCGTCGTCTATCTTACGGAATCCTCCAATATCACAGGCGAGGTGCTGCACGTCGACAACGGCGCACATCTAGGAAAATGGTAGTCGCGAGCGCTGAGGCGCGCATCAAGGAACTAGCCATAGGCCTCCCGAAGGCGCCCACGCCATTCGGCGCGTACGTCGAAGCGTTCCAAAGCGGATCGCTGCTTTTCCTAAGCGGCATGCTGCCGGTCGCCGGACATGTGCCACTCTATACGGGCATCGTCGGGCGCGAGCTGTCCGTCTCGGAAGGCTACGACGCGGCGCGAGCGGCCTGCCTTAGTGGTCTAGCCGCCGCGCGGTCGCAGCTAGGAACGCTGGACAGAATCCAATCGGTCGCCAAGTTGGGCGTCTATATCGCCTGCCCTGCCGATTTTCGTGAACACCCCAAAGTTGCTGACGGAGCGTCAGAGGTGTTGCTTGACGTGTTCGGCTCCGCCCGGCTCCCTCCCCGTGTCGTCCTCGGCGTTTCCAGCATACCGCTTGGAATGCCTGTCGAGATCGAACTGGTTTTCGAGATCGGGCCAGCGTTCGTCTCACAAACTTAAGAAAGGAGCCAGCCATGAAGGTCAGACAACCAACACTTACAAGCGCCATCGCGATGTCGTCGAAAACCCTTACCGCCGCGGCGCTGCTGCTGCTTCCGACGCTTGCCCTTTCCGGTCAGACGAAGGTCGCCGAGAAGGTGGATCGTACGGCAGAGGCCAAGGCCGACGCAGTTCAGGAACATGTGCAGATCAAGGTAGACAAGCGGACGCCCGCCTATTGGCGCGTCACCTTCGACAACCCGCCCTTCAACATCTTCGGACCGGAGACGATCCCCCAGATGGAGAAAGTTGTGGCCGCAATCGAGAGCGATTCTAATCTTAGAGTTGTCGTCTTCGAAAGCGATGTACCGGGGTTCTTCCTCACCCACTACAATTTTACGCCGCCTCTCGCCGAATCCACTGGCCTCCCCTCTGGCCCGACCGGCTTGCACCCGCTGCCCGACATGCTGGTCCGTATCAGCAAGTCACCAGTCGTCTCTATCGCGCTCATCCGCGGCCGCGCGACGGGGGTCGGAAGCGAGCTTGCTCTCGCCTGCGACATGCGCTTCGCGAGCCGTCAGAAGGCAATTCTTTCTCAGTGGGAGGTCGGCGCGGGGCTCGTCCCCGGGGGCGGCCCGATGGCAAGACTACCGCGGCTGATGGGGCGCGGTCGAGCGCTTGAAGTCCTTCTCGGGTCCGATGACATCAACGGTGAACTCGCTGAGGAGTACGGCTACGTCAACCGATCCTTCGACGATGACAAGCTCGATCCGTTCGTCGAGGCCCTGGCGACGCGGATCTCTGGCTTCGACCGACAGGCGATTGCAGACACCAAGCGTCTGGTCGATTTCGCGAGCCTTCCGAGCGATCCCGAGATCGCCGCTGGCTGGGACGCCTTCATAACTTCTGTCCAACGGCCGGCGGCGCAGAAGAAAGTCGGACGCCTGATGGAAATGGGCCTGCAGAAGGACCCGGACGTCGAAGCCCGGCTCGGACACTACACGCAAACTCTGGCCGACGAGTAGGCCGAGGCGGTGCCCGCGCCAGGACTCGGCAGGTCGCACGGGCATCCGACATCCTTCAACGCACTCAACGACAAAGGAGAAGTCTCATGCACAGTCTTGAAAACCAGATCGTCGATTCCAGCTTTTCGGCCATCATCAACGCCCCGATCGAGAAGATCGATATTCCGACATGGTGCTTTAACCTACCCGAAAAGGAATACCAGGGATGCTCGCCCGCCCACATCGCAGCGGGCTTCACGACGGCGGACGACGGCACGCGGATGTCGATTAACGTCGAGACGATCGGCGGCAGTCTGATGGTCCAGCATTACCATGAGACACTCGGCGAAAAGCATCATCTCATCCTCGACTCCGATTCGGACGTCTTCACGCCGAACGGCCGGGTCACCATCCACGTCACATGGGAACTGAGCGTGAAGAAGCTCGATGCGAACCGCTGCGAATTCACCAACCGCGTTCAATCCTACGCGACGGACGAAATGATGGCCTTCCTTGATCGCCAAGGCATCCCGTTCGAACTGTTCCGTACACAGCGACAGCCGATGTCCATCGCCCATAACAAGGGTGAGACGCCGCTGTTCGCGGCGAGCATCGAGCGCGCGGCCCTGAGGAACTCCGCGACGAAGGCGGCCTGAACCGGCGAAGGAGAACATCATGACTGAACTATCCTTCGATAGGAGCAATACCGGACTCCTGGTGGTCGATCCGTACAACGACTTCATTTCCGAGGGTGGCAAAATCTGGCCGCGGATCAAGGCGGTCGCCGAGGCGAACAACTGCGTACCGCACATGCTCGAAGTGCTTACTGCCGCCCGCGAAGCCAAGCTCCGCGTGTTTTTCGCGATGCACCATCGCTATCGGGCCGGAGACTACGAGAACTGGAAGTACGTGGCGCCGATTCAGCGTGCGGCCTGGCACCGCAAGAGCTTCGAGTTCGGCACTTGGGGCGGGGAGTTTAGAGCCGAGTTCGCGCCCGTGGCTGGCGAGGTCGTCGCATCCGAGCACTGGTGCTCAAGCGGCTTCGCCAATACCGATCTCGATCTCGAGCTGAAGCGGCATGGCATCCAGCGTGTCATCGTGATCGGATTGGTGGCCCATACATGCATCGAAGCCACCGTCCGGTACGCTGCCGAGCTCGGATACGACGTCACCGTTGTGAATGACGCGGTCGCCGACTACTCGTCGGAAATGATGCATGCGGCGCTGGAAGTCAATCTCCCCAGCTATGCCAGTGCCATCGTCGATACGAAGGAGACCGTGGCTGCGATCGCCCTCACACAGGCTGTGTGAATCTGCCATCTTATGGGTCACTTGCATCCGGCGGGCCCAAAGCTCGCCGGATGTAGCTCAATTTGAAAAGTAATACTATTTGCATGCCGAGGGTTGGCATGCCTCGCGTGGACGCCTATTTGAGGTCGAAAGCCAAGGCCAACGGTTCGCGTCGAGCCTCCCATATGAATGATGGACGGAACCGACTCCTAGTTTCGAAAGGATCCATGATGACACTCTCAGGCGACCTCCTTATCGGCGGCGCGAACGTCCGCGGGTCGGCCGCGACATTCGCCGCCGTCAATCCCGCCAACGGCAGCCCCATGCAACCGAGTTTCGCGGGCGCGACCAGGGAGCAGATTGACCAAGCCGCGTCTTTGGCTTGGGACGCCTTCCCGGTCTACAAGGAAACTTCGCTCGAGGATCGAGCCCGCTTTCTGGAAGCCATTGCGGAAGGAATTCTGGCCCTTGGCGACGAACTAGTCCTGCGAGCGATCGAGGAGACTGGGCTGCCGCGCGGCCGCATCGAAGGAGAGCGTGCCCGAACGGTAGGACAGCTCAGGCTCTTCGCTAAGGAAGTCCGCGACGGAGCTTTCCAGGAACTGCGTTTCGATCCCGCAGACGCCGACCGCAAGCCGGTGGCGAAGCCCGATCTTCGGCTCCGCAACATCGCTCTCGGACCAGTCGCGGTGTTTGGGGCATCGAACTTCCCCCTAGCGTTTTCTGTCGCTGGTGGCGACACTGCCTCGGCCCTCGCCGCCGGCTGTCCGGTGATCGTCAAGGCGCACTCCGCCCATCCAGGAACCTCCGCACTCGTTGGCAAGGCCGTCGTCGGGGCCGTCGCGATATCCGGCCTTCCAAGGGGCACTTTTGCGCTCTTGTTCGACGTAGGTTTCGAAGTCGGCCAGACGCTGGTCGCCGACCATCGTATCCGCGCCGTCGGCTTCACCGGCTCGCGCCGTGGCGGGACCGCGCTCATGAAGATCGCATCGGAGCGGAAGCAGCCAATACCCGTCTACGCTGAAATGAGCAGCATCAACCCCGTCATCCTCTATCCAAACGCACTGCTGGGGCGGGGCGCGGAGATCGGGAAATCGTTTGCGGCCTCGCTAACCCTCGGGGCCGGTCAATTCTGCACGAATCCTGGACTGATCATCGCCATCGAGGGTGCTGGCCTCGACGCCTTCATCGAGAGCGCGGCCGCAACGTTAGCGGAAGCGCCGGCTCAGAACATGCTGACGGGCGGCATCTGCGAGGCGTATCGAAAAGGCGTGGCAAGGCTGTTGGCCGCATCATCGGTCTCGCTGATCTCTTCGGGGAAGAATGGAACGGCACATCAGGCCTCTGCCGCGCTTTTCCAGACGACGGCTGCTGCCTTTCTCGCCAATCCAGAGCTCCAGGAAGAAGTCTTCGGCGCGGCGGGGCTGATCGTTCGCTGCCACGACGACAGCGAATTGCGTAGGGTCGTCGAATCTTTAGAAGGTCAGTTGACCATCGCGCTACACGTTGATGCCGAGGACGTCGCCGCCGCCTCGCAGATGATCCCGCAGTTGGAGCTTCTCGCCGGCCGGCTCCTCGTCAACGGCTTCGGCACGGGCGTCGAGGTCTCGCCGGCGATGGTCCATGGCGGACCTTATCCGGCGACGTCGGACGGAAGATCGACCTCGGTAGGCACATTGGCGATCTATCGTTTCCTGCGCCCGGTCTCCTACCAGGACTTTCCGGTCGGCCTGCTTCCAACCCCACTCAAGGATGTTCAGGCCGCCGCTCGCGTGCAGAAATAGAACTGCAGCGGGGGCCTCACGCCCCCGCTCCGCGTCTACAAGGGTTAGACCTCGGAAGCCTTCGCAGCCATCGTGGCCTTCGCCCACCAGACCAGCTCGTCAAGCGCAGTCTTCGCCGATGGCAGGAGGTTGGCTTCGATCTCTTCGATAGGCTTGTTGCCGCCCATCGAGAAGACGGTGAAGAAATCGCTGCCGCCGATATGAACGGCCGCATGCGTGGAAACCATCTGCAGCTCGACGCCAATTCCGCGCAGATGCTCAAGTGCGCGCGACCCACCCGCGCTGCCATAGGCGATCGCGGTGAATGGCTTGCGCGCCCATTCCACGTATGACTGGTCGAGAGCGTTCTTCAGTACGCCGGTGATCGAGCGATTGTATTCCGCGACGACGAAGATGTACCCGTCGTAGCGGGCGACGGTCTGCTGCCAACGAACGGCTTCAGCACTCTGGCTGGGTGCGTAGGCGTTCGACGCCACCTCGTCGAAGAACGGCAGGGGATGGTCACGCAGATCGACGATTTCGACGTCGATGTCTTCGCGGGCCTGAGCCTGCTTCAGCATCCACTGCGCGGGCTTGTCGGCGAATCGCGTCGGCCTTGTAGAGCCGATGATAATGGCGATTTTTGGTTTCGTAGGCATGGCATTCCTCATTTTATATCGGGTTGATGATGATGACCCTCGTGGAGAGAGGATCAGGTGCTGCTCAGGGCGTCTGCATAGGCATAAAGCCCAGGAGAACCTCCCGTCATGACGAACAGGACGTTCGCTCCTGGCGCGATGACTTCGTTTTCGATATCGGACAGCAGGCCGGCAAAGGCTTTCCCTCCATAGACGGGGTCCAGAAGCAGGCCTTCAGTGCGGCCGACGAGCCTAATCGCTTCAATCATTTCGGGCGTCGGCATGCCGTAGCCGCCGCCGAGCTGCGCTCCGTCTATCGCCAGCTTCTCCGCTCGAATTCGGTCTTTCTTCCCGAGGAGGTCGAAGACCGCGTTGACCTTCTCTAGCGTCGCGGCGACGCATTTCTCCGCTGGCAAGAGAACGGTGTATGCTCTGATCCTGGACGGATTTTTCCCGTCGAGGGCATCACCCACGGCCAGACCGGCGTGCATGCCGCCGCTACCGTTCGGGATGACGACGTGGTCGAACGCGATGCCCATCTCAGTCGATTGCGCTGCGATTTCGAATGCGCAGTCGACGTAGCCCAGAGCTCCGACCGGCGTCGAACCGCCAAGCGTGCCGACGAAAGCCTTCCCTCCGGCCGCGGCGATTTCCGACGCACGGCCCGCGGCGAACGCGCCCGCATCGTCGCCCGTGCCGAGGACGTGGACGCGGGCGCCTAAGACCCGGTCCAACAAGACGTTGCCGTTGGCCTGGTAGATCTCGGTCCCGCGGGGCACCATTTGAGCCAGGACGACCTCGCATGCAAGTCCGGTTCTAGCGCAGGCGGCCGCGGCCAAACGGGCGAAGTTCGACTGAACTCCCCCTGTTACGACGAGGGTATCGCAGCCTTCCGACCGTGCCTGGCCGATCAGGAATTCGAGCTTGCGGAGCTTGTTGCCCCCGCCCCCGAGTTCCATGAGATCGTCTCTCTTCACCCAGATCGAGACGCCTCGTCGGTTCTCGCCAAGCACTTGCTCCAGACGAGCCAGCCGCTGGATCGGCGTCGCTCCGTTCATCAGGCGCACGCGCGGAAACCGGTTCAAAAGATCCCTGTCGGACATCTCTGCCTCTCATCTTGAGTGTTGGAGCACGGGTGTCAGGACGCCAGCGCCGGCGTCCGGTAGCGAGGAGCGGGAACGTTGCGCGAAAGATTGGGCATCAGTTTCTGACGGGCCGCCTCATACGCGTTCCAGTCTTCTATGTTGGGTACCGAAGGAAGCGTGATCAGTTCGCCCATGTCGAGACCGGCGAGTGCAGCATCCACCGCATCTTCGGCCTTCATGACGATCTGGTCGGGCAGGCGGTCGAGCGAGCTGCCCGACGCCTCCCAGAAAGGCGTCTCCACCGCGCCGGGAAGTACGGCCTGGATTCGGATGTTCTTTTCTGCCAGCTCTTTTTGCAGAGAGAACGTCAGAGCGATGACGAACGCCTTCGTCGCGCCGTAGACGCCGTTGAGGATTTCAGGAGCGACGCCCAATGCCGAGGCCATGTTCACGATCGTGCCGTGCTCGCGTGCGACGAAGGACGGCGCGACGGCATAGACGAGACGAGTCAGAGCCGTCACGTTGATCGCGATCATTTTTTCCATCGCTTCGACGTCGGACATGAGCAACGGTTCGACCGCGCCGACCCCGGCATTGTTGATGAGCATGGTGATCGACGGGTCGCTCCGAAGGATCCCTTCGACCTTCAGAAGGTCGTCGCGCTGGCCGAGATCCGCCCGAACGATCTTTACGTTCCGACCGGTCGAACTTGCGATGTCCTTGCTGATCCGGGCGAGCGCATCCTGGCTGCGCGCCACCAGTATCAGGTCGTAGCCGCGGCGGGCGAGCCTGTCGGCGTAGAGCGCTCCGATACCCGACGATCCTCCGGTGATCAGCGCAGTGCCTTTTGGAAAGTTTGTCATTGTGGTTCTCCTTGGTTGAGGTGATTTCGGTATAGCGTCAGCGCAGCGTTCTGAACGCCGTACGCAGCTCCGATGAGAAAAGGTCTGGTTGCTCCCAGGCGGCGAAGTGACCGCCCTTGTCGACTTTGTTGTAGTAGATGAGGTTGTGGTACGCCTTCTCGGCCCAGCTCTTCGGCGCCTGGTAGATCTCGCCGGGGAACACGGTGATCGCGGCCGGAATCTTGATGTCGACGGCGTTGAAGTTGTTGGCGTTGTTTTCCCAGTAGAGCCGCGCGCTTGACGTGGCGGTCCCTGTGAACCAGTAGAGCGAGATGTCGTCGAGCATCTCGTCCTTGGTCAGCGAGTTCTCCGGATCGCCGCCGCTATAGGTCCAGTCGGCGAACTTGTCGTAGTACCAGGCGGCGAGACCGACCGGTGAGTCGGTCAACGCATAGCCCAGCGTCTGCGGCCGCGTGACCATCATGAAAGCGTAGCCGGCGCCCTTCGTGTACAGCGCGTTCATCTGCTCGTAGGCGGCCTTCTCGTCTTCGGAAAGCCCGGCCGGCGCGGGTTCGCCATCGGCAAGCGCCTTCGCAATGTCGGGCGGAACAGTCGCCGGCATGTTGGTGTGGATGCCGAGAAGTCCGTCCGGTGCCTGGGCCGCCATCTTGTCGGATACGACAGCGCCCCAGTCTCCGCCCTGCGACACATAACGGTCGTAGCCGAGCCGCTTCATCAGCACGTCCCAAGCACGCCCGATGCGGTCCGGCCCCCATCCGGTTTCGCTTGGGACCTCCGAGAAGCCGTAGCCCGGCATGGACGGTATGACGACGTGGAAGGCGTCCTCCGCGGCGCCGCCGTGCGCGGTCGGATCGGTGAGCGGCCCGATCGTCTTGACGAGTTCGAGCACCGATCCGGGCCAGCCGTGCGTCATGATCAGCGGCAGCGCGTCCGCGTGCTTGGACTTGACGTGAATGAAGTGAATGTCGAGGCCGTCGACTTTCGTCATGAACTGCGCGTGGGCGTTCAACTTCTTCTCGCCGCGTCTCCAGTCGTACTCCTTGCCCCAGTATTCCACGAGCGGCTTCAGTTTTTGAAGCTGGACGCCCTGAGAGCGGTCGGGAACCGTCTCCTTGCCGGGCCAACGTGTCGCACGGACACGGCGGCGCAGCTCATCGACCTCCCGCTGCGGGATTGCGCACTTGAAGGGGCGGATAGCATCGCCCTCCGCTGCTGCCCTGACAGCCTTGGGAAGAATGCTAAAGGCCGCGGTCGTGGCCGTGACGGCAAGCAGTTCGCGCCGTGTCGGCGACAGTGCGCTTGCCGTTTCTACTCCTAACATAACGTCCTCCGTTAAAACTGAGTTGTTGGATTGCGTCTTAGGGATCGTCCGGCAGGGCTGCCGAAGATATTGTTCGAAGGTATCGGCGATACCAAGGGATCGGTTAGCGACGTGTCCGACCCATCGACACCTTCGAACAATGGACATCGGGGACGGCGACGGCGCATCGTCCCGATCGCGGTGAAGGTGACCGCGATTAACAGGGAGATCGAGATGGCTATCCAGGCACCCACCCCAACCAATTCAGCGCGGACAGATCAGATCGACATGAAGCTCGAAGTCGTCGTCATTCCCGTGTCCGACGTCGATCGCGCCAAGTCCTTCTACACCGGCCTTGGTTGGAGGCTCGACGCCGACGTGTCGGCAAGGACGGCTTTCGTGTTGTGCAGGTGACCCCACCGGGCTCGCCTTGCTCCGTGATCTTCGGATCGAATGTGACGGCCGCCTCACCCGGTTCCACTCAAGGCCTCCACTTGGTCGTCAGCGACATCGAGATGGCACACGCCGCTCTCGCCTCCCGCGGCGCCGAGATAAGCGGCGTCTTTCACGACCCCGGCGGCGTCTTCCATCACAAGGGCGCCGACCAACGGCTGCCCGGACCACATCCCTCCCGGTCGAGCTACGCTTCTTTCGCTTCCTTCTCCGACCTGGACGGAAACGGCTGGCTGCTGCAGGAGGTCACCGCGAGACTTCCCGGTCGCGTCGATGCCAAGGGCGCTGCGTTCACATCCGCAGGCGACCTCGCAGAGGCGCTGCGAAGGGTTGCTTCCGCCCATGGCGAGCATCAGAAGCGCGACGGCGGCAAACACGACGATACTTGGCCGGACTGGTACGCCGACTATCTGGTCAAGGAGCAGGCTGGCCAAACCCTACCGACGTGACCGCTTCAATCTTTCACTTCACGGCTTTCCGACCGCCCTCCGGGTCTGAAAGCCTGCGCCCCAGGCGATCCTCCCCGCCTGAGCGTCGCGCAAGAACGCCGGTCCTTTTCGGGCCGGCGTTCCCGCTGCTGCCGGCGACACTCGTCCGTCCGCCTCGGATAACGAGCACCAAGCCGATACCGAGCTCATCACCGTGACTGAAAGTTAGCCGGGGACGACGCCAAGGAGAACTGTCGTTTACCTGCAGACAGCCAACCGCGTTTCGGCACAATTATTCGAGGCTGCCGGATTCCGTGGCGATGCGTCCAAGTTCTGAACGTAGACGCGGGACTGCGAAGTCGATGAACGCTCGAACTTTCGGAACCGCTGCGCGCCCTTGAGGGGTCAGGATGTGGACAGGCAGCGCAGGTGGCTCCGCCTGAGGAAGAACGACTCTGAGGCGACCGTCTCGGACATATTCCGCGACATGATAGGAATAGAGCCGGGTCACGCCCATTCCTTCGGCGGCGGACGCTGCGGCTGCTCGGACGCTGTTGACGAGATAGCGCGGGGTGAAGTGGACGGTTCTTGGGACGGAAGTGTCTTTGGCCGGCGCAAAGCTCCAGGATTCGAGGCCGAAGTTCGAGAAGGCTATCAGGTCGTGGCGGGAGAGATCCGACGGCTCGTTGATTGCGGCTCGGCTGTCGAGATATCGCGGCGCCGCGACCACGACGCGGCGGACATCTCCGCCGATGCGTGTGGACATGTGGGTCGAGTCGGCGAGATTGCCGATCCTTAGGGCGACGTCCACTCCCTCGTCGACCAGGTTCACGAAGCGGTCCAGCATCAAAAACCGAACAGAGACGTTGGCGTTCTCACGAAGGAAGCTGTCGAGAATCGGCCGGAGCACCTCTTCGCCCAGGATGGGCGGCGCCGAAATTGTCAGCGTTCCTCTGGGAGAGGATCGCTCCGAGCCGGCGATCATGTCCGCCTCCTCGAGATCGACAAGCACCCTGCGGCACGCTTCGACATATCTCCGGCCTGCTTCACTGAGCTTGAGGCTCCGGGTCGTGCGATGGAGCAATTCGACGCCCACGTGCTGCTCCAGTAAAGAGAGAGCCCGGCTGATTGCTGTCGGGGACCGCTTCAGCTTGCGCGCAGCGCCGGCGAGGCTCCCCTCCTCCACGGCCGTCACGAAGACTTTCATTGCGTCGATGCGATCCATGATTCCTCACCTAACTGCTGGCCGTAGGATACCGTCACAGCATTCGCCGGCAGGCAATATCCCTGATATGATTCCAAGGTATTGGCGATACCTTGGTGCAATAGATGGCGCGCTTCGGGAATGACAGGTTCGGCCCATCAGTTTTCCAATCAGAGGATCGCGCAATGCATACCCAGTCAGTTACTCGTAGAACGCTTCTCGCGACTGCAGCCGTCGCCGGAGCAATGACCCTGCTTCCCGTTGCGGCTGCTATCGCCGGCAGCGACGAGAAGCAGATACGTCGATTCAAGTACAAGGCAAAGCAAGCCGATCTCGACGATCTTCGCCGTCGGATTAAGGCGACGCGCTTCCCCGAGCGGGAGGTCGTCGACGACAACTCGCAGGGCGTCCAGTCGGCCACGATCGAGAAGTTGGCATCCTACTGGGCGACGGACTACGACTGGAGGAAGGTAGAGGCGAAGCTGAACGCCCTTCCCCAATTCACGACCGAAATCGACGGGGTCGAGATTCATTTCATCCATGTGAAGTCTAAGCACGAAGGCGCCTTGCCGATCATCGTGACGCATGGGTGGCCTGGCTCGATCATCGAACAGATGAAGATCATCGAGCCGTTGACCAATCCCGCTGCAGCAGGCGGCTCGGCGTCCGACGCGTTCGACGTGGTCGTCCCCTCCATTCCCGGCTATGGTTTCTCCGGAAAACCGACCGAGAAGGGCTGGGACCCAATCCGCGTCGCCCGCGCGTGGATCGAACTGATGGAGCGTCTTGGCTATAGCAAGTACGTCGCGCAAGGCGGCGACTGGGGCGACGCCGTCACCGAGCAGATGGCGCTGATTGCGCCGCCCGGACTTCTTGGCATCCACGTCAACATGCCCGCGACCATCCCTGAAAACATAGCGACAGCGTTGCAGCCGGGCGGTAAGAAGCCGGATGGCTTGTCCGCCGACGAATCCAACGCTTTCGACCAGCTCGCGGACTTCTACGCGCATGGTCTTGGCTACGCGATCGAGATGGCGAACCGCCCGCAGACGCTCGTGGGGATCGCGGATTCTCCCGTGGGTCTGGCGGCCTGGATGATCGACCACGACATCCGGAGCTACGACCTCATCGCGCGCGTATTCGACGGCGAGACCGAAGGATTGAGCCGCGAGGACATCCTCGACAACGTGACCCTCTACTGGCTGACGAACACCGCCATCTCGTCGGCTCGTCTGTATTGGGAAAACAAGCTGGCCTTCTTCCAGCCGAAGAACGTCAAGATTCCTGTTGCCGTCAGCGTCTTTCCCGACGAAATCTACGCGGCCCCACGAAGCTGGACAGAGAAGGCCTATCCCAATCTCATACACTTCAACAAGCTGGCCAAAGGCGGCCACTTCGCGGCGTGGGAGCAGACAAAGGTATTCTGCGAGGAACTGCGCGCCGGGTTTCGGACGCTCCGGACGTCGTGAGCGTTGATGAAAGCTAGATTCAATGCTTGAATGATTTCGGCCTTCGGGTCGCGATCAGGAACTTTCCACGGCGCCACGCCTTATCGTTCAACGGTGGCGTTTCATGGATTCGAGCGGAGAATGTCTTCAATGGGCCTTGCCCTTACCCGGGAGTTCGGTGTGCCGAAGAATTTGGCGACGGAGTCTCGCCTCCTCTTTCGGATGGTCTGGCTAGACTCCCGGTCCGAGGATGCATCGACCTTGCAAGCAGTATCTCGATGATGCCTGGAGAGTCTCTGGTGTCGGTCGTTGACGACGATGAATCTGTCCGGGAAGCTCTCCCGGACCTGATAAAGCTATTCGGGTTCGACGTTCGGGCGTTCTCCTCAGCGACGGAATTTCTCGAATCGAAAACAGTGGCTGATACAGGTTGCCTGGTGCTCGACGTCGCAATGCCGGGAATGTCGGGGCCCGATCTGCAGGAGGAACTCGTCAGGACCGGGGTATCAATTCCGATCATCTTCATCACAGCGCATAAGGACGAGAACGAGCGCCTCACACTTATCAAAAGCGGCGCCGTCGCGTGCCTGTTCAAACCCTTCAGTGCGGCGGTCCTCAGGGAGACGCTCGATCAGGTGTTTAAGAGCGGAAAGTCACCAGACGCTACCTCTTAGACATGGTGGAACTTGGTCCACCCGACACTTTAGGATACTGTTCCGCCAGTTTTTTAGTCCCTAAAATCAGCAGTCAGGCAAATCGCACGAGGAAGCGGATGCAACCAGATCTCGGTCGGATTCTCGATTCGTTACCGGGAATGGTATTTACCGCCGTGCCCGACGGATGCATCGATTACATGAACGAGAGCCTGGCCGCGCTAACGGGAATATCAACGCCCTGCACTTGGCCTGTAGCGGAAGCCGGCAACGAAAGCCGCAGTCAGATCGAGAATTGGCGTCAAGGTCTGGCGATGGGCAGTCCCTTTGAGATCGTTATCTCGGTTCTGGATGCCGCCGCAGTCCCTCGCGATCTAGTCGTCCGGTGTAATCCGATAATCGACGACGGACGGGTTGCGAAATGGTGCGGGATCGCGGTCGAGGCCCCCCCACCGCGCGAAACAGAATTCCAGCGGATTGTCGACAGCATCCCTGTCCCAGTCGCTGTCACTACGCCGTCTGGCGACGTCAGGTCTCTCAATCAGCCGGCCCTCGACTATTTCGGTATGTCCCTGGAAGCCCTCAAGGAATGGAAGGCGACCGAGGTCGTGCATCCTGATGACCTGAATCGCACGATCGACGATCAGATCGCCGCGCACGTCAACGGCACTTTCTACAATGTCGAAAGCCGCCACCTTCGGGCAGACGGCATCTATCGTTGGCACAACGTCCTAGGGATGCCCCTGCGCGACGCGGACGGAGAAATCCTCTGCTGGTTCCACCTGCTGGTCGACATCGATGACCGCAAGAGGGCCGAGATCGAACTGGCTGCTCAGCAACGCGAGGCCCGGCTGATCCCCGAAAGCATTCCGGCCGGCGTATCAGTCCTTTCGCCGGACGGCGGGATCGAAGCGGCGAACGGCCATCTTCTTCGATACTACGGGCGCACGCTTGACGAGATACGAATGTGGCCATGCCCTGACCTGGTCCATCCGGGCGACGTGCATCGCGTAGCCGACGTTCTAGGCAGCGCGATCGCTAACGGGTTGCCCTTCGACATCGAGCTTCGCCTCCGCGGCGCGGAGGGCAGATATCGGTGGTTTCAGGTAAACGGCCATCCGCTTAAGGACGATGACGGCGCCGTAATTCGATGGTATGTGCTGCATGTCGACGTGGACGATCGAAAGCGTGCCGAACAGGCGTTGAAAGACACCGAATATGATCTTCGCAAGATCATCAACGCATTGCCAGCCGCAGTGTGGACGACGCTTCCGGACGGCTACTGCGACTTTCTTAACGATCGATGGCTCGACTATGCAGGCTACACTGCGGAGGAGGCAGAGGGGTGGGGATGGGGCTCGGTGCTTCATCCCGACGATAAGGACGAGCTGGTGCGCGGCTGGAGCACATGCCTAAGCACCGGGCTCCCGATCGATCTCGAAGCGCGCATGCAAAGGTTTGACGGCGAATACCGGTGGTTCCTGTTTCGCGCCAACATCCTCCGTGACAGCGATGGAAGGATCGTTAAATGGCTTGGAACAAACGTCGATATCGAGGATCGCAAGCGCGCCGAACAGGCGCTTGCCGAAAGGGAGCGTGAGTCTCGTCTGATCGTCGACGGCATAGCAGGCATGATCGCGATATTCTCGCCTGCGGGCGAGTTGATGGGAGGCAATCAGCAGCTCCTCGACTATTTCCAGCTCCCGTTAGAAGAGGTGAAGCATTGGGACACCAACGGCATCACGCACCCTGAAGACCTTCAGCTCTGCATCGACACGTTCATGGGGTCGATCGTGTCGGGGGAGCCTTACGACTACGAGACCAGGTTTCGCCGGCATGACGGTGTATGGCGCTGGTTCCAACTTCGCGGTCTCCCACTCCGAGACGAAGAAGGTAGGATCCAGCGGTGGTACGGGCTGCTGACCGACGTCGACGACCGCAAGCGGGCCGAAGAAAAACTGCGTCAGAGCGAGGCGTTCCTTGCGGACGCCCAGCGTCTCAGTCGCACCGGAAGCTTCTCGATGATACTCGGCACCGAACGGATTACTTGGTCCGCCGAAACCTACCGTATCTTCGACGTCGATCCCGCGGCCCCGGAAGTGACATTCTCCACAGTGCTGTCTCGTGTTCATCCCGATAGCGTCCAGATGGTAAAGCATGTGATCGAGCAGGCCCGCAACGGCTGGGGCGACTTCGACTATGAGATTGTTCTGTCGATGCCGGACCAGTCTTCGAAAAATGTGCGTGTCCTTGCACACAGCGAGCGGAACAAGGATGGGGAGCAGGAGCTGACAGGCGCAATTCAAGACATCACGGATAGTCGAAAAGCGGAAGAGGCGCTCAACGAAGCGCGGTCGGAGCTTTCGTACGTGACGCGGGCGACCAGTCTTGGTGTCCTGACAGCGTCAATTGCACACGAACTCAACCAGCCGTTAGCCGGAATTGTGACGAACGCCAGCACTTGCCTCCTCGCGCTGGGTGCGGAACCGCCGAATATCGACGTTGCGAACGACACGGCACGTCGGATGATCCGCGATGCCAACCGTTCGGCCGACGTCATCGTTCGGCTGCGCGCGCTGTTCAGTAGGAAACCTCCCGTTATTGAACCGGTTGATATGAATGAGGTCGCGATGGAAGCCATCGCTCTGGCCACGAGCGACCTGCAACGGGCGCGCCTCGCGGTTACGACGCATCTGAACGGAGAGTTACCGCCCGTTGCCGGCGCGCGCGTTCAGCTCCAGCAGGTCATCATGAACCTCCTCCGAAATGCGATTGATGCGATGTCCGAGGCGGGCGGACGTACTCGGCGCATCCTTATCCGGACAGAGCTTAGCGCAGGCGGCGACGTTCAGCTCTCCGTTGAGGACGCGGGCGTTGGGCTGCCGGCCGACGATATGGACCGGATATTCGACTCCTTCTATACTACAAAGCAGGATGGTATGGGGATCGGACTTTCCGTAAGCCGATCGATCGTCGAGAACCACAATGGACGGCTGTGGGCCCGCGCAAACGAGGAACAAGGAGTAACAGTATCCTTCACGCTGCCGCCATATGTGTCGGCGGCCACGGCGCAGAATGAGACGTTACACCTTTAGGCGTTGCCGCCATCCAATCGCTTTTTTGACCACAGCCGCTGCACGTTCCTAATGGTCGACCCACCTCGCCCAGTTTATCAGCCGGTCCTTCGGGAAGGTGCCGCTCTAGCAGATGCGTCCGCTGCCTACTTCGCGGCGCTCCTTCGGATGTTCGCCAAAGCAGGTACGTGACTGACATCCATCGCATCAACGCGAGGGACTACGGCCTTGCGCAGGACTGGTCTTGCAACACGATCGTCGGTTTTTGCAAGGACATGGGGGCGCCTTCTGGTGCCGCCGAAGTTTCCTGGCCTGGCGACGAGCATGGGCGACGTCCTGCAGGAGTTGATGCCTAAGAACGGCTGGAGCAGGGCGAAAGATCGGGTAAGCAAGATGCGCGAACGCTCGAAGTTCGACCGGTTCGGGAAACCTATCGGCGTCGGGGCGCTTTCGGACACGTTCCGCGGTTATCAAAGCAGCCCCAAGAAGGGCGAAGCTCGCCGCGCAATCAGCCGCCAGACAACGCCAAAGTTACGGTTGTCTTCGATCAAAAGCTTCCGAATGTGCCCGGCAATAGCATACGCGGCGTATTGGTTGAATATGGTCCAGGTGGCTCCAACCCGTCGCACACTCATACCAAGAGCGCCTTTATCTATGCTACGGTCATCGAGGGGCGCATCAAAACCCAGATCAACGACGGCAAGGTAAAGGTCTACAATACCGGTGAAAACTGATTGAAGTCCCGCGCGATCACCACCGCGTCAGCGCTAACGCGGGCGAGAAGGAATCAGCGAAGATTCTCGCGGTTTTGTGTCGACACCGATGAAACCCAGTTGACAAAACCTGACAAATAACGCGGTTGCCGCCGGTATCATATGAATTGCCCTTACGAAGCTTTCGCGGTGACCGCGAAAGCTGACAGCTAGATCAGGGGAAATTACCCTTCCCCCAACCGGCTTTCTGGCGTCGCCCCCGATTTCTGGCTCGACTGACGGAACGTTTTGATGTTGCAAAACCGGGACCGCATTCCGTGATCCAGTCCGCATTGCCGCTGCGCCGAATGACGCGATAGGTTGGCTATGACTTAAGTCTCGTGTCTTAATGCCTTCTTGTCTTTTAGTTCACAACGGGTTTGCTCGATGTCCAAGCTACGTTCTTTCTTAAAGCCCAAAGCGGAAGTCGTTACCTTCGATTGTTATGGCACGCTCGTGCAATGGTTTGAGGTCCTCCAGCAAGAGATTGAAGTGGCGCTTGCGAAGCAGCGCGCCAGTAAGGCAAGCGCGTCGTCGATCCTCGACAGCTTCTCTGCCCAGGGACGGCGTCTGACGGCGGAGCGGCCGTACCGGCTCTATAAGGACATCCTCCGCATCGGCTTCGCGGCCGCCTTTGCCGAGCATGGTCTAACGCCCAGCGAGGACGAGATCGAACGCATCGCGTCTTCGCCAATGAGTATGGGACCGCACCCGGAAGTGCCGGACGTCCTGCGGCGGCTGCGCGAGCGCTACAAGCTGGCGATCTTCACGAACTCCGACGACGATCTCATCGCTCCCACCGTTGCGCGCATCGGAGTGCCCTTCGACTACGTCATCACCGCCGAACAGGCGCAGGCCTACAAGCCATCGCGACAACTCTTCGAGTATGCCTATCATAGGATGGACGTCACACCCGACCAAACCGTGCACGTCGCGATGGGTATGTATTGGGACATGAAAGCGCGTCACGAACTGGGCTTACGGGGTATCTGGGTGAATCGCCGGGGAGAAACCGGCAATCCAGACTGGCTGCCTTATGCGGAAGTGTCGGACTTAAACGGAGCCGCCGATTTGCTCCTGGCCCATCAAGACTGATTTGCAGGTGTCTTCTCCGCGCGACGGCGGACCATCGTCCTAACGGGTCCGGCGCTCGTTCGCTGATACCTCGCACTAGGATCGGGAGAGCTGGGCCTCGACCGCGGCTTTGTCGAGCACTGACCATACTCTGGCAATCTTACCGCCTTCATACTCATAGAAGACGTTTTCGCAAAACTTCACGCGTTTCCCGTTGACGAGAAGGCCAAGGAACTCGCCGCTTGGGCTGATGTCAAATTCGAGACGGCTCGCCACCGTTTTCCGATCGGACACCAGAATGCTTACCTTGAAATGCAGGTCGGGGATTTCACGGAATTCCCGTTCCCGGGCCTGGCGATATGCCACAAAACCGACCCTCTCTCCATTATAGGAAACCTCGGTGCCGACATATTTTCCAAGATTGTCCCAGTCCTGGGAGTTGAGACAGTCGATGTAACCTTGGTACAAATCGGCCAGAGCGGTCGCCATTTGTATTCTCCTTTCTCTCAAGTCATTTGCTTGTGCAAGTTGATGACAGCGTCAGCGAAAGCGCTTGGCCGTTCCTGCGGCACGTTGTGACCCGCGTCGACGACGCGGTGTTCGTGAAAGCCCGCGAAGGAAACTGCTCCGTTAATTATCAAAACGGCGCAGGTTTCCCCTTTTGCATCATTGCCACAAGGAAAACGCAGGCGAGCGCGCCCAAGGCCGCAACAGAGAAGCCGTCAATAAATGACAGCACGGCGGCTTGACGCGCCACAGCGGTCGCGAGCAAGCTCGTGGCCTGTGCAGTCGCAGCTGCTGGATCGCTTGTGTGCAGTCCTGACGCACTCCGAAAAGCCGCTATCCTGTCGAGTGTCAATCCGGCGATCCCGTCGATGTGCAGGCCTATGAGGTTCGAATGAAGTTGTTCGCGTAGGCGAACATAGGTCTGCATGAATGCAGTGCCAATTTCTCCGCCAAACAAGCGGCTGATCTGGATGAGGGCGCCGATCGTGAGCGCCTCGGCAGGGTTGATCGATCTCACGATCAATACCACCAAGGCCGTCAGTGCAAAGGATTGACCTAAGGCCTGTAGAATCTGCGAGGGAAGGAAATCGCTTGTTGCCCATTGACTTGTCAGGTTCGTAGCCATCATACAGGCTACGCCAACCACCGCGGCCCCAATCGCAAGGACCCATCTCCCATCGACACGTCTGAGCAGCGCGCCTAAGGGAATCACAATGAGAAGTTGCGGAAGCGCAATCCAGAGTAGCACTGAGCCCACCTGAAGCTCGCGAAAATTCTGTACTGTCTGAAGGTAGGTGGGAATAATGTACGCTGTCGATAGAATAATGAACCGAAAGCCCGCGAGCAGGAGCAGCAGCAAGACCAGATTCTCGCGGAAAATCAGTCGGATGTTTATGAAAGGGTGGTCCGTAACAAGTTCGCGAACAATGAACGCGACAGTGAGCAAGGAACCGGACGCCAGCAAGGCGCTGATCATTCCGTTGTTGATCCAATCCAGTCGATTGCCCTGATCCAGACCCGCGTACAACAAACTGAACCCGATGGCGGCATAGGCCACACCTGGCCAGTCGAACCGGCGCAGAAGGTCAGTTTTGATTTCCTCCCGAGGGACGCCATGCCAAACACACACCGCCATAACCGGCAGCATCACGCAGTACTGCCAGGATATCCATGCCCACGACCAATTGTCGGAATACCAGCCCTCCAGAGATGCTGCTACATTAAGGGATAACTCGATATTCATCGCATAGATGGCGATCCCGTAGATGACCATGGTTACGGGCAGGCTCCGCACTATGAAACTGATCGTGAGCGGAATGAACGTTCCTGATCCTACGCCTGCCAGAAACTGCATGGTCAGGAATGCGGCAAGGTTGGGAGAGAATGGAGCCAGAAGGCTCGCGACGAAAAACAGGATGATCCCGAGAAGCAGAATTCGGCGAACACCGAATACCGCGCCGAGATATGGCGATGTGACACCGATCAGCATCTGGCCGACTGCGAAACTGGTGGTGATCCAAGCCCCTTCGTCATAGCCTGCGCCAAGCGCCCCGCGCAGATCCGCAAGGCCAAAACTTGTCACACGGCTGCCCAACGTGGCCATGACCGCACCCAACATTACGCCGACGAGACCGATATACGGGCGGTACGAAACGATCGAAAGTCGGGGATGCTGTTCCGAAACCGGATGGAGGGCAATTCCCGCCGAGCTGAAGGGCCCCGCTTGGAGACTCATGGCTGTGGCGAGGCTTTGGCTGAACTGAGGCGTGGCTCAGTAGCGGACCTCGTGTCGATTGTCGCTTGTACCGACATTCCCGGCCGTACAAGCTCGCCAAGGGCCGGGTTGGCATCGAGCACAATCTTTACCGGCACCCGCTGCACAACTTTCGTAAAGTTGCCCGTCGCGTTGTCAGGCGGCAGAAGTGCGAAGATCGAACCTGTACCTGGTGACCAACTGTCCACATGGCCGGTCAGCACGACACCGGGAAAGGCATCGACCGTTACTTTGGCGAGTTGACCCATCCTGATATTCGTCAGTTGGGTCTCTTTGTAGTTCGCGGTGACCCATAAATTCGGCATGGGAACAATGGCGATGACCTGTGTCCCGACATTGACAAATTGACCGGGCCTAACCTGACGTTGACCGACAAGGCCTTCGGCCGGCGCAAGAACGCGTGTGTAACGAAGATTGTTCTCGGCGAGACCGACCTGCGCCTCCGAAGCCTTCACCTGAGCGGCAAGCAATCGCTCCTGTCCGTCGAGTCCGGCGAGCAATGCGTTCTGCTGATCGAGCTCTGCCTTACTCAATTCGAGCTGTGCATTGGCGCGCTTTTCGGTTGCGTCCGCTTGTTCAACCAATTGTTCGGTGCTTGCAATCCGCGTATCGAGAAGCCTGCGCTGGCGAGTCAGCTCGAGCGACGACCGTATAAGGTCTGCGTTCGCAGCCGCGATCGTCGCCTCGGCCTGTCTCACGAGGGCGCGTTGCACATCGCGCTGATGGGCCAGATTGGCAAGTGAAGCGCGCGCCGAAGCGAGGTTCGCTTCAGCAAAGGCAAGCTGTGCGCGATAATCGGAAGGTTCAATTTCGACGATGAGGTCGCCCTTGTGAACGGCTTGATAATCTCCCACCGCGACAGTAGCCACATAGCCGGAGACCTTTGCAGAAAGCGGCGTGACGTCTCCTGCAACGAAGGCGTCCTGTGTTACCTGGAAACGGGCGTTGCCAATCCATTTATTCCAATTGGCGGCAACGAGCCATGCCAGCAAGGCGACCACGAATACGAAAAGAACACGTAGCAAGGGAAAAAGCCATCGTGTGCGCTTGGTGCTCGCGGTGTCTCCCGTCGCTGTTGACGATCCACTCTCCAATTTGATTCCCCAATGAGTTCGTTTGATCGCCGCGATAGACTGGGAACGAGTGCGTGCATTGACGGTTATATCGTGGCTTTGATCTGCTTGCCAACTAACGGTTCTGCTGTCTTTCCAAGACGCTGTGGGCGGATGCGAACGGCGCATATGGCGCGACATTCGCCTTCTCGATCCCGGTAAGCGAAGTGACAAGAGACGCCATCAACCGAGACAGTTCCCAGTAAAACGCCCTATTGCGGTGGCTAACACGAAACTCCAGTTCAGTCATAATAGTCAGGCAGCAGCTTCAAGCTATCCGCCTGCTGCTTGTCGTGGTTTATGAACATGGTCGCGTCATACTGTTTTATCAGCGCCCGCACACGGTCCATTGATGCAATCGACTGTGCTTTGTCGACGTTCAACGCGGGAACGATGTCATGCTCGAAGTTGCTCTCGAGATGCACGACGTCTCCCGACAGGATGACATATCCGGTTTGGGCCAGATGAACCATGAGCGACTGGCTCCCCGGCGTGTGCCCAGGTGTCGATAGCAATCTGACGCTTCCATCGTGAAAAAAGTCAACATCCCCGCTCACGAGTTCCAGGCGGCCGGGGTCCCCGAGTAATTTCTTAGCAAGTTTCACAAGCGTGTTCAGGTTTGGATCTGACGGCGGAGGCGAGTTGATCCAATCGTATTCGGCTTTCTGCATCACAACTGTCGCATCCGGAAATAACCCGACGTTTCCGATGTGATCGCCATGCGTATGGGAAACGAGGACGTAGTTGATATCAGCAGGTTTCAGACCGATTTGCGCGAGCTGAGAGGAGATCGTTCTGTCGAGATGATAGACGATGAGGCTAGGAAGCGTAGACCAGCCCTTCGGATCGCCAATTGTCCCTTCCGGAACACCGGTGTCCCACATCAGATATTCCGTTCCATGCTGTATGAGGTAACACGTCGATGAGAATTCGATCGATTTTCCTTTGTTCTCGCCCGGCGTCCAGACGGACTCGTCATTTGCTAAGGAGTGGCCGCAATCCACCCTGTATAGCCGATCGATTGTCTTAGAAAACGCGCCAGCCGCGGACGCAACTTCTCCATCGAAGGTGAGCGAGGCGAGCGCTAGGCCGACCATGGTCGAGGACAGCGAATAAGTTTTCGTTTTCATTTTAATTGCTCCTATCAAGAAATTCCTGTTCGGGACGCGACCACGGAAAATATAGCTGTGTACTGTGTCCTGCCGAGATTGCACTTAGGTATCGCCGTTGGACGACCGCGAATGACCGGTCGCGTATGCCTTGTAGCTACAGAGGCTGCGTTGGTGCCAGGGAGCCCGATCGGGCGCTTCGCCTGAGGGATCGTCAAGGAGTGGGGTCCGACACTTCCCCGGAGAGGGATGCCGGCACGGGACCCCTGCCGAAGAGCGCCACGCTCCCCGACGCGATATGAATCACTCTGGATGTCAGAGGTCCCCACTAGCTAGTGAGTAGGGGCTCCCACCCGATTCACGAGTATTGGCAGTAGACAATGAACCGCATGAGGAATGGCGTGCCAACTGCCTGACCTGCCGAAATACACACAGTACGAAGGCAGATCGGGTGCAGACCCAGCGGCACTATGGTTAGCAGTCAATCCCAAACTCCACGCTCGTGCACAATTGGGCGTTTGCATCGTTTGCCTTTGCGAAATCGCTTGGTGCTCTGGAGGAACTGAAACAGGCGATGGCGCGCGCGGGGGCGCAGCTCCTCCTACGGGACCCTATTTCAGTCGCCCGCGCAGTCGGGCGCTGCCCCGGTGAACTCGATGAACCCAGCGGCAGCGATCCGATCGCCGACGAAACCAAGTGCGCTTTCTACGGCGCATTTGGTCAACGCCTTGTATTGTTTGGGCAGATGCCGGACACGAAAAGATAAAGTTTGCTGGCACGATTGCTCGCAGGATGCCTGCGCCATGGCCCCCAGGGCGTCGATGCCGCGATCTTTGCCCTCGCAATGAATTCGCCGGAAGAAGCGATCTTTAATCTCGCTGACGCGAAGGCCTATCGAGTGCGTTTGCGCCAAGATCGAAAGCTCAGGCAAAGCCTTTTCCCCGCGTTTGTGGCGGCGACGAGGAATAAAATCGGCGACGATCTCTAGTTGTGGGCGCACCGGTCCGACCAATTTTGAACGCAGACGCCCATCCGCTTTCGGCCTTGGACGGACATCATCGACCGTTTAGCGGACTGGAAGCTTCAGGAATTCGCCAAGGCGGTTCGAACGACCGAAATGGAGGCGCGAAGCGGTCAGTCGCACCAGAATTGTCAAACGCCAGCTTCGAAGCCGGGAGCGGACCGTCCACTATGCGTTTCGATTTCACGGAGAGCGGCCACTCCGCGGCCTGTCCCCCTTGGGAATGCCAATCTCCAACAGCAATTTCCCTAGCCCATTTTTGGCGTTTGGCATGGGACGTTAGCCACGCGATATGGACCGCCCGGCGAGGAGCGGAGCGTACGCGGCGAGTCGGTGGGATATGAACTCTGTGAAAAGCCGCACGCGCTTCGTCTTGCGTGTCTCCCCCTGCGTGAGAAGCCAGATCGTCGCAGGTGATTTCAGATCGATGCCCGGAACTCTCGCCAGCAAGTGATCGGCATCTCCGACGAAACAGGGCAGTTTGGTCATGCCGATCCCTTGCCTTGCCGCAGCGATCTGCGCGTCGGCGTCCGGCGTCCTGAACGGAACCCCTGTGGCGCGAAACTCCCCTTGGTCGACCCAGTTCGGAACAGCCTGACCGCCGATGACGATGGGCCGGATTGGATCCGGCGCACCCGCACGCCAAGCGGCCAGTCTATCGCGGGACATATAAACACCCGCGAGCAGATCCGGACCTTTCAGGCCATGAAGATTGAGCGGCAGGGTCTTGCGATCGGAGACCATCCGGATTGCCACATCCGCCTCCCGATTGGTCAGATTCGCGACCTCGCCGGTCGATACGATCTCCATCTCGATGTCCGGATGCAGACGCGCAAAATCTGCGATATCCGGCATGAGCAGGTGTGTCGCAAGGAACGGGGGCAGCGTCACCCGTAGAAGCCCGCGTACGCTCTGATCGCGTCCGAAGACGCGCGTCTCCAGTTGGTGCGACGAGGCTTCCATCTGGTTCGCGAACTCGAGAACCTCCTCGCCCGCGGCCGTCAGGCGGTAGCCCGAAGGCAGCTTTTCGAACATCTGCGCCCCGAGGTGCTCCTCGAGCTGCGCAATGCGTCGCAGCACGGTCGAGTGGTTGACTCCCAGGCTCTTGGCGGCAGCCCGCACTGAGCCGCCACGTGCGGCGGCAAGAAAGTAGCGAACGTCATCCCAGTCGATCATGGTCCATTCCCGCGCCGCATGGGGCGGCTTCCAAAGACCAGTCTACCCTACTGGGCCGGATTGCGCATGACCGTCGCTGCGTTCGATCACGTAAGTGGATCGTTTTCGCACCACGGATGCGCGCGATTGCGCACTCACCGCCTGGCGCCGCCGACCCCATATCGAGGCTGTCGGAGGATGTCTCCGCAATCGATGACCCGAGACGCGACACAAGGAATGCATGACATGACCAGATTGAATGGAAAGACAGCCGTGATCACGGGCGGCGCCACCGGTATCGGCCTCGCCGCTGCAAGGCGCTTCATCGAGGAGGGTGCCTTCGTCTTCATCTACGGCCGTCGGCAGCAAGCACTCGATGCGGCTGTGGCCGAGCTTGGACCTAACGCCCGCGCGGTGAAGGGCTCGGTCTCGGATGAGGCCGATCTTGATCGGCTCTACGCGGCGGTGAAAGCAGAGCGCGGAAGCCTCGACATCGTTTTCGCCAATGCCGGGGCCGGAAGTCCGCTTCCTCTCGGCCAGATCACCGCCAAGCACATCGACGACACTTTCGACACCAACGTGAAGGGCACGATCTTCACGGTCCAGAAGGCGCTACCACTGATGGGCCCGGGCGGTTCGATCATCCTGACGGGATCAAGCGCCGGGACCACCGGTGCCCCGGCATTCACTGCCTACAGCGCCAGCAAGGCAGCCGTGCGCAATCTCGCACGGACCTGGGCGGAGGATCTGAAGGGTACCGGTATCCGGGTCAACGTGTTGTCGCCCGGCGCGACGGCGACCGAACTCGCGAAGGAAGCGCTCGGAGAGGAGGGCCAAAAGGCCTACGGCGCGATGACCCCGCTCCGGCGCATGGCCGCTCCGGCGGAGATCGCGGCCGCCGCCGCCTTCCTCGCGTCGGACGACAGCAGCTTCATGACCGCCAGCGAAGTCGCCGTCGACGGCGGCCTGGCTCAACTCTGACCCCGGCGCGGCTCCGTGCCTAACTCACACACAACGTAGGACAAAAAATTATGAAAGCACTCGAAGGTAAAATCGCAGTCATCACGGGCGGAAGCAGCGGGATCGGCTTGGCCACAGCCAAGCGTTTCGTGGAAGAAGGTGCGCAGGTCGTGATCATTGGGCGACGCGAGAAAGCCTTACAAGAGGCCGCGGCGCTTATCGGGAAAAACGTGACAACAGTCGTGGGTGACGTCTCGCGCTTGGAAGATCTGGACCGGCTCTACGCCACCGTGAAGGAGAAACATGGTCACATCGACATTCTCTTCGCAAACGCGGGCGCAGGTACAGTCGCGCCGCTCGCGGCAGCTACTGAGGCCCATTTTGACCAAACCTTCGATGTGAACGTGAAGGGCCTGTTCTTTACGGTGCAGAAGGCCCTTCCCATCTTCAAAGACGGCGGATCGATCATTCTGAACTCTTCGGTCTCGAACGTGATGGGGCTGCCAGCGTTTAGCGCCTACGCAGCAAGCAAGGCGGCTGTTCGCAGCTTCTCGCGGTCTTGGACCCAAGAGCTGAAGGACCGCGATATCCGCGTCAATACGATGAGCCCCGGCGCGATCGAGACTCCCGCCTTGGCGACAACGACCGGCCTCACCGCTGAGCAAGCCGAGGAGGCGGTCGCCCAGTTTGCTGCACAGATCCCAATGGGTCGCAGGGGCAAGCCAGAGGAAATCGCGGCTGCGCTCATGTTCCTCGCTTCCGATGAAAGCTCCTACATCACCGGTATAGATCTCGCCGTCGATGGTGGTTGGGCGCAGGTCTGACCCAACCTTAACACAGGATCGGAGAAGCATTATGAGCTACTCAATCATCGGCTTCGGCAATATCGGCCAAGCTCTGGCCAAGGCCTTTTCCCGCAAGGGCATCGAAGTATCTGTTGCAACCACGCGGGATCCGGAAAGCTTTGCGGCTGAAGCGGCCGCGATCGGGCCGAAGGTCATTGCTAAAACCCTAGCGGAAGCCGTCAAGGCGGACATCATCTTCTTGGCGGTCCGTTTCGAGTCGCATCCAGATGTCGCAAAGGCGCTCGCCACCTGGCAGGGGAAGACCATCGTCGATGTGACCAATGCCTACGGTGTGCCCCCTGAGCAACTGGGAGGACAGCCGTCTTCCCAGGCCGTCGCGCAGGCTTTTTCTGGCGCAAGGCTGGTCAAGGGCTTCAACCATCTGCTCGCTGCCACCCTTGGCCAAGATCCGGCCGTGCAGGGCAGCAGGAGAGTCGTGTTCCTGGCGAGCGACGATGACGACGCTGCGGCGGAGATTGGTACGCTCGCGGAAAATCTGGGCTTCGCGCCGATCAAGCTTGGCGGGCTGTCGGAAGGCGGGCTGCTGGTCCAGGCCCGCGGAAAGAGCTGGGGTCATCTGATCTTCAAGGATCTGGTCAAGTTCGACGGATAAAACGAGGCCATGTACGGATCGGATCGAGCGCGATCCGATCACAGCGAAATGGAGATATTCCCATGAGTATTGAAAAAAACATCCAGACCGTGAAGGACTTCTTCGCCGCGATAGGCCGCGGCGACAGAGAGGCTCTGTTGGCGCTGGTTGCCGAAGACATCAAGTGGATCATTCCGGGCGAGGACTGGCCGCTGGCCGGCACCTACCGGGGGCACGCGGGACTAGCAGATTTGCTGGATACGGCATCCAGGTCGATGGAAACCTCCACGGAACCCCGGGAGTTTGTCGCACAAGGAGACCGGGTTCTCGTCGTGGGCTTCGCCAGCGGGAAGGTCAAAGCCACGAACAAGCCGTTCGAGGACGACTGGATCTTCGCCATCACGGTCCGGGACGGCAGACTGACCAGCATCCAGGAATACATCGACACGCAAGCGTTAGCACGCGCCGCGCAGATGGACGCGTCCGGGCCCGTATAGCGCAGGCCTTCTGCAACCATCGGCTTTCGCCGAAGGTGAATGAGCGGATCGCCGTCTCGCGTGCCGCGCTCGTCGAATACCCAACCGTAAAGGAGATTCCGATGTACGACCAATCCAAACTATCCGAGTTGATCCGGTTTGCACGCATTGATGCGGGTGCCACCGTCATCGACGTTTATCCAGGCGACGGCGACTGGACGCGCCTGTTCTCCGACATCGTTGGACCCGAAGGTCGAGTCACCAGCTTCGTGCCGGCCGAAGTCGCGCACTTCAAGAACGATCCGGTCGGCCTCATGCGAACGCTCGCGCAAGAGCCAGGCCGGGAAAACGTCGAAGCCGTCTCAGCGGACCTCGTGGCAATGCCGGAGATCACGCAGCCAGCGGATGTCCTGTGGCTGCACCTGTTCTACCACGATCTCCACACCGCGCTGATGCAGGCCAGGGGCGCGACGGCGGCCAACTTCAATCGAGCTGTCTACGAGCGGCTGAAGCCCGGTGGGTTCTACGTCATCGTCGATCACGCCGCCGCCGCCGGAGCCGGCACAGGTGATGCCCAGTCATTGCATCGCATCGACCCTGCCTCCGTGCGCGAGGAGGTGGAGGCTGCCGGCTTCGTACTGGATGCGGAAAGCACCCTGCTCGAGAACAGGAACGATCCACACGCGATCAAGGTCTTCGATCCCTTGATCAAGGGCGAGACCGATCGCTTCGCATATCGGTTCGTGAAGCCCTGACAGAGGCCGGCGCCAACCTCAAGTCGACCTCCCAAGGATGCCAGGATACTGCTCAACTGCGCCAGTCTGCAGCAACGTCAGCTTTCGGAACTCGCTGGGGAGCCTGCAAAGGTCAAACTTGAGGGCGCAAAGCCGCTTGATCGCAATCTTTGGAATTGAGAAATTTTCGTCAACACGTGCAGCCCCACTTTGCGAGGCTGCACGCGCTCAGATTTCAGTGTGCTCAGCTAGTTCCAGCGCATCCTCAATGTCCACGCCAAGATACTTGACCGTATTTTCGATCTTGGTGTGCCCCAACAGGATTTGGATCGCGCGAAGATTGCCTGTCGCCTTGTAAATCATTGCGGCCTTCGTGCGCCGAAGCGAGTGCGTGCCGTAATCTTCGCGCCGCAGCCCAATTGCGGTCACCCATTCATCGACCAATCGGGCATACTGGCGAGTACTCAGATGATCGGTGTGGTCGACTCGACTGGGAAAAGCGTAGTCGTCGATTGTTCCACCTCGCCGTTCAAGCCATGCAAGCAAACTTGCCCTCACCTCCGCCGTGATTTCGAACTGAACCGGACGGCCGGTCTTTTGCTGGACGACGATGGCTCGAGTTCGAATTTGCGTTCCTGTCACGAGACTCCCGATTTTCATTTTCACGAGATCGCAGCCCCGCAGTTTGCTGTCGATTGCGAGGTCAAACAACGCACGATCTCTCGTGCGCCCCTCCCTATCAAGGAAGAAGCGGATCGTCCAAATCTGGCGCTGTTTCAGCGGCTTCTTGACACCGACCTTTCGGCCGACGTTCCACGCCGGACGGCCCAGGGCGGTAGGATCGTATTGTGCAATACCCATTTCAATTCTCCTTCGGCCAACATTGGCCGTTAGGAGAACGCATGGGCGCAAGTATTGAAGGGGCCGATAGCGGACAAGCAGCTTCGGGACCGGTATCCTCAAAGGCGGTCCGTCAGGTCAGTGCAAGCATCGTCGTGAGTTGGCCCCACGCGGGTACTCGCAATTTTCAGCCGCGGAAGCGAAGTGCCTCAAGCACGACTACGAAGGCGGGAGCGTGCTGCCTGCTGCTCGGATAGTACAGGTGATAGCCTGGGAACGGTTCGCACCAATCCTCCAGCACTCGCACCAGCCGTTTCTTTGTCAGGTCATCCTGCACCATATCATCGGGCAGATATGCCACGCCCAAACCATCCAGAGCAGCGCGCCTTGCAAGCTCAAGACTGCTCACCGCCAGTTGGCCCTCGACACGGACGTTGATTTCGCGTCCGCGCTTTTCGAACTCCCATGGGAAATATCCACCGCGCGTTACACGGCGCAAGTTGATGCAGCGGTGGCCGGTTAGCTCTTCAGGATGCTTGGGCGCCGGCCGCTCTTTGAAATAACCCGGAGATGCAACAATGGCCTGGCGCATCGCGGGACCGATCCGAACGGCAATCATGTCCTTCTCGACGTACTCGCCGACGCGAACACCGGCATCGAAACGCTCGCTCACAATGTTTGCTAAGCCCTCGTCAGAGACCAACTCGACCGTGATGTCGGGATAGTTAAGCATGACCTTGGACAAGCGCGGCCACATCACCGTATCCGCCGCATGTTGCGTTGCCGTGATCCGAACGATGCCGGACGGCTTGTCCCTTAGCTCGGTCAGCGCGGACAGGCTGCCTTCGATACCCGCGAAATGCGGCTCGATGCTCCGAAGCAGACGCTCTCCAGCTTCTGTGGGCGCCACACTTCGGGTGGTGCGACTGAGCAGACGCAAGCCAAGCCGCTCTTCCAGCGTCCTGATTGTCTTGCTGAGGGCCGGTTGGGAGACGCCCAGCCGGACTGCCGCCCGTGTGAAACTGCCTTCCTGTGCGACAGCGATGAAGGCCATCAGATCGCTGACGTTCTCTCGCATCATTCATAACTCCTGATTATAAGCTTATGATCTATATAGCGCCTTATCGCATGAGTTTGCATCCCTTAAGTTTTGAGGTGTGAAGAGCGCTGGTCCCGACTGAGACTTACTCCAAGGCGGCCATCAGCCTCTCCAATGACTTGTTCGAATAAGGAAAGGAACGAACATGAAGGAATTGGCTTTGGGGCTCGCACTTATGCTCGGATCGGTATCCGGCTTAGCGATCGGCACTTCCCCCGCGCTCGCCCAGGACCTGTCCAACGGCGCTGACAACTTTTACAGGAGCGACCGCGTGGTCGTCGAAAAGATCACCTTCGAGAATAAGTTCGGCATGAAGGTCGTCGGCAATCTGTTCACGCCCCAGGGCCTCGACAGGAGCGCCCAGACTCCGGGGATCGTCGTAGGCCACCCGATGGGCGCCACGAAGGAGCAGAGCGCCAACCTCTATGCGACCAAGCTGGCAGAGCAGGGCTTTGTTACGCTGTCGTTCGATCTGTCCTTCTGGGGCGAGAGCGAGGGCCAACCGCGCAATACCGTCGCTCCCGAAATCTATGCGGATGATTTCAGCGCAGCCGTCGACTTCCTGAGCACGCAGCCCTTCGTCAACAAGGACAATATCGGCGTGCTCGGCATTTGCGGGAGCGGCAGCTTCGCCCTCAGCGCAGCGCAGATCGATCCGCGCATGAAAGCGATCGCCACCGTCAGCATGTATGACATGGGTGCCGCCAATCGCGACGGCCTTCGGAAAGGCGTGTCGGTCGAACAGCGAAAGGAAATGCTGAAGGTCGCCGCACAGCAGCGCCTCGCAGAGTACCAGGGCGCCGAAATCAAACTGACCGGCGGCACGGTTGATGAACTGAAGGCAGACTCCAATGCGATCGAGCGTGAGTTCTACGATTTTTATCGCACGCCGCGCGGGGAGTTCACGCCGAAAGGACAGACGCCGCTCCAGACCACGCATCCGACCCTGAGCAGCAACGCCGCTTTCATGAACTTCTATCCGTTCGCCCAGATCGAGACGATCTCGCCGCGTCCGTTGCTGTTCATCGCCGGCGAGCAGGCTCACTCGATCGAGTTCAGCGAAAACGCCTACGAGCGTGCTTCTGAACCGAAGGAGCTCGTGATCATCCCGGGTGCCGGTCACGTCGATCTCTATGACCGTGTCAACCTGATCCCGTTCGACAAGCTGACCGCCTTCTTCCGGGGAAACCTGAGCTCTTAACGAACATACAACCGGACGATACGCCTCGCGGGCCCTCCGCTTGCCTGGCGTGTTGTTCGACCAATACAGAGGCATGAAATGACCCACGCAACCGCGGTAGCGACTACCGAAAGCGCCCCAGACTCGGCGTCATGGAGCGCTGTCCTCGCCCTTAGCTTGTGCGTTGCGACGCTCATCGCTTCGGAATTCATGCCCGTCAGCTTGCTGACGCCAATCGCCTCCGACCTGTATCTGACCGAAGGTCAGGCGGGGCAGGCCATCGCGATCTCCGGTATATTCGCTGTCGCCACCAGCCTCTTCGTCGCTGCATTCACGTCGAAGCTTGACCGGCGACAATTGTTGTTGTGGCTCACAGCTTTGATGCTCATTTCGGGCGTTGTGACCGCGTTCGCGCCCAACTATGCGGTCCTGATGGCGGGGCGTGCTTTTGTCGGCGTCGTAATCGGCGGCTTCTGGTCGATGTCAGCGGCGACAGTCATGCGCCTCGTGCCGGCTGCAGACGTGCCCCGTGGCCTCGCGATCCTCAACGGCGGCAATGCACTAGCAGCAACGATTGCTGCGCCGCTCGGCAGTTTCCTTGGACAGTATATCGGTTGGCGCGGCGCCTTCTTCAGCGTAGTGCCGCTCGCTGCAATCACCTTTGTGTGGCTCCTTGCAACGTTGCCGCCCATGCCCAGCCGGACGCGTGCGAACCCGCTGGCGGCGTTTCAAGTCCTACGCCGACCAGGCGTGCCGATCGGCATGGCGGCCGTCGCACTTTTCTTCATGGGCCAATTCGCGCTCTTCACCTACCTGCGGCCATTCCTGGAAACCGTGACACTCGTCAACGTTTCCGGCTTATCGCTCCTGTTGTTGGCAATGGGCGTCTCCGGTTTGCTCGGAACCTTCCTTATCGGCTCTCTCCTGCATACGCGCCTCTACCAAGCGTTGATCGCCATGCCTGTGATGATGTCGGCGCTCGCGATTGGCCTGGTCGTATACGGATCGTCGTTAGGTACCACTGCCGGGTTGCTGGCACTTTGGGGCCTGATCGGCACCGCCGCGCCAGTCGGCTGGTGGAGCTGGTTGAGCGAAGCGCTGCCGGACGATGCAGAAGCGGGAGGAGGCCTGATGGTTGCTGTCGTGCAACTCGCCATCACAGCCGGCGCAGCCTCCGGCGGTCTGCTGTTTGACAATGGCGGTTATCAGATCGCATTCGGATTCGGCGCGATCGTGCTTTTCACCTGCGCCATCGCGGCTGTGGTGCTGGCGCGTCACGACAGATCACGCACGGCCACGCCAACGTCTTCAAGGAAGCATCTATCATGAGCAAAAGACAAAGCCAGTTTGGCGATGCAGCCACAATGTCCGTAAGCGAAACCTTGTCTGCGCCCGGTGCGCACGGTTTTTCTCCGCTCCGCCGCTCTATCCTTGGAGCGATACTGGTCACCGCCACCATGCCCTGGCTGGCGTTCGCCCAACAAAAAAACGATCCGGCAAGTCAGGAGCCAACCGACATGAAAATTCGAATGATGTTCAACGGTCATAGCCTGACGGCAACGCTTTACGACAACCCGTCGTCGCGCGATTTCGCATCCATGCTACCCCTAGAACTGACCATCGAAAATTATGCCGGCAACGAGAAGATCGCTTATCTCCCCCGTAAGCTGACGGAGGACGCGAGTGGTCCATTCGGCAACGAGGCGCCAGGCGACCTCTGCTACTTCTCGCCGTGGGGCAATCTCGCGATGTTCTACGCCGGCTACAGCTATTCCGGTGGGCTGATCCGGCTCGGCCGCTTCGACGATTTCGAGCCGTTGCTTGTGCGCGGGACGTTTCCCCTGACCATCGAACGGATCGTCTGAACGCATTGCTGGGCGAGAAGGAATGTACCAAATAGCGAAGATTCGAAACTGAGCTTCCTCCAAGTCGAGGCCGCGCGATGACCACGACGCAGGTTGATGAGCATAAAACTTATAACAGAAGGTGGCGCACGATGAGCTGCGGTGTCCGCTTATAGGGACGGACGGAGCCCCCATAAATGACCGATTTGAAGGCGCAAAGCGGACATTGATGAATGTCCCCAAGTGGTGCAACAGCGACTTCCTTACTTTCCGTTCAGGACTTATCCTGCCATTCGCTTCTGCTTTTTGAGTTCAATCCCGTGCAGTAACAATGCTTTCGCTGCCTCCGCAATGGCGGCGCGCGAATTCGCGGTCATCTACACCGCTTATGACATAGGAGGCCTTAATCACGTTTCTCGAAGATCCAGCCGAGCCTGCGGCGTCCAGCCTATGTCAATCAAAATTTAAGTGTCCCTAAATTGCCTGGCCGCGGTATTATGAAGTGGAAATGGAGACTGCACGCCCATGGCTCGCCCACGCAAACCATCGGAATTGAAGAGAGCCGAGGGCAACCGCGCAAAAATCGCGACAGCAAACATTAAAATCGACGTCAAAGGTCGGGGCAGACCGACGGCACCACATAGTTTGACATCCAACGAACGTGAGTTGTGGGACACAGTCGTGGCAAGTCTCCCGAACGGAATCCTGTGTGCTGCCGATTCGTCACTTCTTGAGCGCCACGCCTGCGCTTGGCAAAGATACCGGGAGGCAAAGGCCGCGTTGCGAAACGAAGGCATGGTCATCGTTTCGCTTCAGGGTCGAGTGAAAAGTCCATGGTTGAGTGTGCTCCGGGATGCTGAGCGGGAGATGGAAGTGTCCGGCTCGCAAATCGGGTTAAGTCCCGTCGCCCGCACCAAACTCGTCGCCGCCGACGAGGCCGACGATTCTGACATAATGGATTTTCTCCTTAATGGAGCGGCGCAACTTGATGAAATCTGGCCTAATGAAGCGTCGGAGCACTCTTTGCCGAATGCCATCCCAAGACTGGTTCATCCGAGGAAATGACCATGTTTTTAGAGGTTGTGCTAGTTAATCGACGTCCGTAAGGGGTGTTTTTGGGTTTTACGGAATGTAGAAAAGCGGCTCCCGCGCGCTCCCTCCAGCACCCCCGTAGGTCTCCGTTAACTCCCCCCCGGGTGCCTCCCCGCGGCTATCCGACATTCAGCTTGGCGTGACGAGCATTCCCAAACCACAGTCTCGGGCGTGAACCAGTGCCCTGACACCTCGTTCTCCTTTGGCCCACAAGCATGTTCCACAGTTGGGCTGTTTACCAACTGTACCGTCAGGGCGTGTGAACTGTATTTTCTTGCGCACAAAAAGCAGCAGATCCGCATGCGGCGCGTGACGTTGGAACCACGGCGCGGAGGTACGGTCCGGCGTTAGCGCAATTCCGTTACCGTGGTCGATGAAACGCGTTAGCCAAGGGTCAAGCCCGTTGCGTTGTCCAAACGGCGGATTGCACCAGATAAAGCCTCGCCACGGCTTCAGCAGCGACAACTCGGAAATCCAGTTCTTGCAAGGCACGCTTGTAGGGCGATTGGCGGGATGAGCAACGTCCATATCGAAGGTATCGCCGAAAGCCTGAATTACATAGCTCGGCGTGTCCCACTCGTCACATTTACCAATAGCCTCCCAATGCGGTCGCGCTACCATTTTGCTCTTCCACCCTCACCAGTGACCGCTCTTGAATGCGATCAATGAACGCGACTGCGGCCATGTCGTATGAAGTGGCGTTCTTGCTCTCAGATTCTCAAAACGGGAAACGGAGCTGGTGACCAGGCTATCTGTGTCAACTGAAGCATCTCTCGTTCGGCGGGAGCAAGGCTTCCTTTATGCCGGCTCATAATCCTTGTAGTTTCGCATCGAAAAGGTTGCTGGCGCGCCATCGGCTTGACGGTATTCAAACCGGCCCATCATCCAGAAAGACGAATTCGACCCTGCGCCCGACCAGCACGTTGAATAGTTCGTCCGCAGTATAGGCAGGAAACTCTGCCTGCATTTTCCTCCAGACCAAGCCGAAGCTCTCGCTTCCCCGCCTTGCTACTGGCCGGTACTTGTTCACGAAGGCAATCATCAGCTCTCGTTCGGACTCATCCATTTCACCTCTCCTTTTCGATTGAAGGGCTGACCGAGCGACTGCGGCCAGCCTCGCTGGTTTTTCAGCTAGCATCCTCTTTCAAGTCAGCGATTGCAGGCGTTACATTGGCATCACGTAACGCTTGTTGCCGTTCTCGGTAACGGCGCTGCCGCAAGGCGTTTGGCGTCAGCAACTGTTCGACAATGGGGGGATTGGTTTCGCCCGCAAGCTCGTTGTAGGAAAGCGCCGGCATGAGACTGTCGATGGTGGGCAGACTGGTAATGAAAGCCTTAGCCGCATCCGACGTAAGACCGGCAATGGCAATTGCGGTTTGCGCTTCGACCGACGCCTGCTCGATCTTGGTGATGGCTTGCTGTTCGAGGGATCCGATCTGCGCCTGCGCAACGCGGCGCAGTTCGTTGCGGCGCTTTTCAAGCGCATTGTCATAGCCGCGATGCGACCAAAGCAACGAGAGACTTGGCGCAAACTGTTTAGGGATACCCAGTTCCCTGCAACGATCCTCGACACGTAGCTGCGCCTTTTGAACTTCTATAGCAGCGGCTTTCTTCGCAGCAGCCCAAACACCGTCGTCATCAAACCCATACTCGGCTGCCATCTGGTTTTCGAAATCAGAGAGAAGTTCGGTTGATCGCGTCTTCGCGGCAGACTTTTGCACTTTCTCCCGCTGGCGGACCAGCCGTTGCATGTCCTCGCGCTCGCCTTTTGTCATCCTGTCGGTTTCCGTCATGGCTGTTTCCTCCCATTTGCCGAGTTGGCGGCCTCGGCGTGCCGGTTCTTAAACTTTTCACCGCTCTTCCGGCGGTAATGCCAGTTCGAACGGCCGATCGAATAGGCGACCTGATCCTTGCGCAGCCTGCCGGTGAGTTCGAAACCTTCGCGATAATGCTGGACCATGCGGCTCTGCACTGCCGACAGCGTCTTGCAGTTTTGCAGCTTGATGATTTTTGCTAGCGTGTCGGTCATGGCTGACCCCGCAGCTTGCGCTTTTTGGCTAAATTTTTTCGAAGGCAGGGAAATGGTGTATGAACGCCCTGCAAGAGACCGTTGCTGCCAACTGCGGATGTCCCAACCATATTATTAATAGTACTCACGACGGTGTGACTGTGGATTTTGCTGAAATGGCCTGATTTCTGGGCTTTTTGGATTTGGCCATTTTTTTCCACACTCACACCGTCGTGACTGTGCTCAGATTTCACACTCACACCGTCGTGACTGTGGATTTTTCTGGATTTGGCATTTTTGCGCCGCTGCGAAACCAGCGTTTGCCAAGCCAATACCCGTTCAACATCGCATTTCTGGTAATCGTTGGTGGCGGAAAGGCCGTCTTCCGTTGGGAAAAATGTGATGGTGAAAATATTAGGCAGTTTGACGCCATGGCCATTGCCCTTGCTGACGCGTAACAGACCCTTGAACGCCAGTTCCTCAATGGCTTCGGCGATCTTGTTCGGATTGATCCACTCATCGCGGAAGTCTCGGTGAGTGACTAGCAGCGAGCCGTTTTTCTTGCGGAAGCAATAGGTATGCTCAAGCACGACGCGCATCAGAACTTTTGTGGCGTGTCCCGACAACGAGCGGAAAGCGTGGCTTTGCGAGACGTGATTGGGAAACTGATAGAAGCCGCCATTGATCCGCTCGTTTTTCTCGCGCATTCGCTCGACCTTGGTGCCAGGGCGCTTAAGCGCCTTCTCGCGCTCGTAGATGCTCATCGGGCGAAACTCCGCACTCTGGCGACGAGATCGTGAAGCCACTGCTTCTGCTTTTCCGAAGGCTCGCGCTGATACCGCATTACGTTGCGCAGGAAGGCGCGCTCTCCGCGCGTGAGCAAGCTTGGCTTGGCTTCGGCAAGGCACCTCCATGCGGCCTGTTGCCATTTGCATTGCTCCTCCTCGCCATGCTCGGGCTGCGCCGACTCCACTGCAGACGGCGGGCCAAGCAGCGGTGCTGCGAAGGTGTGGATGTCGATGCGGTGCTTTTGCATGATCCGCCGCATGGCCGATATGGCTGCGGCGATTTCGCCATCACTGTCGGACGACAGCACCACAAGCAACAGCCTGTGCAGTTTTACGTCGATCCCGTCCATGTGAACGGTCATTGTTGCCGAACCTTTCCACTGAAGGCCTCGGCGGGTTTTGACGGGGAACGGAGAAAGCGCTAGAGTGGGATGGTCCTATATATCCGCATCTACTTCTTCCTCCGGTCCCGCGCTGTCCCGCGCGGGCCGTTTCATTTTGTGGTCCCTTGTGTCGTCATACGCATTACTCGGCAGCTTCGTTGGCTCCGATGCGGCCTTCTATCCACGCAACGACATCGACCGCGCGAAAGACTGCGCGGCTTGTGCGCCCTTGATTGAGATGGATGCTGCGAGGAAATCCGAGCTCTTTTTGCTTGTGGCACAAATCGTAACGGCTGCCGACAATGCCGCGCTTCTTGAGGTCGTCGAAGCCCCAGAATACAAACTCGTCTAGGCCTGACTGGCTTTTCTTCATGATGCGCAGTCCCTCTCAAAATTAATTACACCAATACAAAACGCCTTCCCTGCGTTTCCTGCAAGGAAAATTGTTCATGATATGAACCCCTTATGTTCAGGTGCACAAATATGTGCAGCGAGTACTTGGTTTGTTCTTCAAATGTGCTGCTGTTTTGCTTGAATCTACTGGTTATAAAATGTTACTGGCCTTATTGCTTTGAACGATGCGGTCCACTTCATCCGCCCACTTTTGCAGTGCTTCGCCTTTCTTGGCCACGTACTCAGCCTTGAGATAAACGCCGCTAACGCCGCTGATGGCGTGGTTCAAAATGGCCCTGACAATCGTTTCGTCCACGCCGAGTTCCTGCAGGTGCGTCGCAGCCGACCGCCTCAGATCATGCACACGCCAGTCGTCAACCTTTGCAAGTTTGCAAATGTTGGCGGCGCGCTTCTCGAAGCGGTGTTTGGTGCCGAAGACAAAGTCGCGCGGATCGCCCTGCCCGACCAGTTCCATGGCCTGCCGCGACAGTTTGATTTTATGCGGCCTGTCCGCCTTGTTCTTTTGCTGAAACCAGACATGGTCGAGGATATCGCCGTATCTCAACGAAGCGACTTCGCCCCGCCGCTGCGCCGTCAGCAGCAGGAACTGGATCATGCGGCCGTAATCGCTGCGCGACTTAAGATTGTCGTGCTTCATCGTCTCTGCGGCCATCCAGACAGCGGCAATTTCATCGGCGGATAACACTCGCTCGCGCGGCTCTTCGCCAGCGAGGCGGCGGACGTCGCGGAAGATGTTGGTTTCAACCTTGTCTTCCTGAGCGGCAAAGGACCAGCACATCGAGCCGTAGGCCAAGAACCGGTTGGCCTGCGGCGGCGTCTTCACATCGAGTTTGTCGCGGATATCACGGGCGTGCTGCTTGGTGAACTCGCGCGCGGGCATTTCCAGATAATTGCCAAAACGCCTCATACATGAGCGAAGGTCCTTCATGGTCTTCTTGAGCGTTTTGGTGCCTTTTGGATTCTTGGCCCGCATTTCTTCATACCAGTCGATGAGCCAGCCGACGGTTTCGGTATTGACGGATCGTGGATGCGGCGCGCTTTCGGCGGCGACCGGCAGGCCAGCTTCAAGATTCTTGTGGAATGCCTGACAGGCATCGCGTGCTTCCTTCAACGACATCGAGGGAAAAAATCCGAAGGTATGGCGTTGATGGCGGGTGCCGTCGTAGTATCGGGTTTGCCAAGGCTTGCGGCGCTTCTGGACGCGAAATATAAGGCCGTCACAGTGGCTGTCATAATACTCGTCCGGCGCGAGGGTATCGAGCATGATGGCGGTGAGTTTCTTGCGTGGCATGGCGGGTTGTTCCGTCGAAAAGTTGGGTAACAGTTGGGTACAGAGTTAGCTAATATCAGAAAATACCTCAAAACAACACAAAACAGATATGCTAACGAAAACAGATAGATAGGACGACTTAAGTGACTGATATTGTTGGGTACATTTTTTGATATGACATTGGAAACGCTCCCACCTCCTTTTGCCCATCGCCATTTGCTTGGCATCAAGGGTCTTTCACCCCAGGACATAACGCAGCTTCTCGATCTCGCCGAAAGTGAGATTGCCGTTTCACGGCAGTCCGAGAAAAAGAAGAGCGTTCTGCGCGGCCGGACCCAGATCAACCTCTTCTTCGAAGCCTCGACACGAACGCAATCGTCGTTCGAGCTTGCGGGCAAGCGTCTCGGGGCCGACGTCATGAACATGTCGGTCGGCAACTCATCAGTCAAAAAGGGCGAGACGCTGATCGACACGGCGATGACGCTCAATGCGATGCGGCCCGATATCCTGATCATCCGCCACTCTTCCGCCGGCGCCGCTGCCCTTCTGGCGCAGAAGGTTGGTTGCTCGGTGGTCAATGCCGGCGATGGGGCGCATGAACATCCGACCCAAGCGCTGCTCGATGCGCTGACCATCCGCCGAGCCAAGGGGAAAGTCGAGCGGCTGACAGTCGCGATCTGCGGCGATGTCCTGCATTCGCGCGTCGCCCGCTCGAATATCATTCTACTCAATGCCTTGGGCGCCCGCGTTCGCGTGGTTGCACCGTCCACCTTGCTTCCTTCCGGCATTGCCCACATGGGCGCGGAGGTGTTCCACAACATGCAAGACGGCCTGAAAGATGCCGACGTGGTCATGATGCTGCGGCTCCAGCGCGAGCGCATGGCCGGATCCTTCGTTCCGTCGGTACGCGAATATTTCCGCTATCACGGGCTCGACCGCGAGAAACTCAAATATGCCAAGCCCGACGCGCTGGTCATGCACCCCGGTCCGATGAATCGCGGTGTCGAGATTGCTTCGGACGTTGCCGACGGCTCACAAAGCGTCATTCAGGAACAGGTGGAAATGGGCGTCGCCGTGCGCATGGCCGTGATGGAAGCGCTGCTCGACCCGCGCCGCAATGCGGAGGGAGTTGCAGGATGAGCACCACAGTTCTGCAGAACGCCCGCATTGTCGACCCGTCGCGCGGCCTCGACGAAATCGGGACCCTGATCATCGACGGCGACAGGATTGTCGCGAGCGGAGCGGATGCTCGTAACCAGGGCACGCCCGAAGGCGCAACGATAATCGACTGCAAGGGCAAATCTGTCCTCCCCGGCCTTGTCGATGCCCGCGTCTTCATTGGGGAACCGGGAGCGGAACATCGCGAAACGATCGCGTCCGCCAGTCATGCGGCCGCCGCCGGCGGCGTCACCTCCATGATCATGATGCCAGATACCGACCCGGTCATAGACAATGTCGCCCTCGTCGAATTCGTGCTGCGTACCGCGCGCGACACAGCGGTCGTCAACGTCTATCCGGCCGCCGCAATCACCAAAGGTCTCAACGGCGAGGAGATGACCGAGATCGGATTGCTACGCGAAGCCGGAGCCGTCGCGATCAGCGAGGGCCGCCACTCCATTGCCAACACGCAGTTGATGCGACGGGCACTGACCTATGCGCGCGATTTCGGTGTCGTGCTCGCGCACGAAGCCCAGGATCCCTACCTCGGCGTCAACGGGGTTATGAACGAGGGCCTATTCGCCAGCTGGCTCGGCCTTTCCGGCACGCCGCGCGAAGCGGAGGTTATCCCGCTCGAGCGTGACATGCGGCTCGCCGCCCTTACCCAAGGCGCTTATCATGCGGCGCAGATCTCGACTGCCATGTCGGCGGAGGTCATCGCCAAGGCCAAGCAGGACGGTCTCAACGTGACCTCCGGTGTTTCGATCAACCACCTGTCGCTGAACGAGAACGATGTCGGCGAGTTCCGCACATTCTTCCGCCTGCAACCGCCGCTGCGGCTCGAGGAGGACCGGCTTGCCATGGTGGAGGCGCTGCGCGAAGGCGTGATCGACATTATCGTGTCGGCCCATGATCCGCAGGATGTCGATACCAAGCGCCTGCCCTTTGCCGATGCCGCAGCCGGTGCGATCGGACTTGAAACGCTGCTCGGTGCGGCGCTGCGACTGCACCACAACGGCGATGTACCGCTTCTGCGCATCGTCGAAGCGCTGTCGAGCGCGCCAGCCCGGATATTCGGCATCGAGGCCGGCTCGTTGCGGCCCGGTGCCAAAGCAGATGTGACCATAGTCGATCTTGACGAGCCGTGGGTTGTGAAGGAAGAAGATCTGCGGTCGCGCTCTAAGAACAGTTGCTTCGAAGGAGCACGGTTCCAGGGGCGCGTCATTCAGACATTCGTTGCAGGCAAATCAGTCTTCTCCATCTAGAAGCCGCCAGGGGGGCGTTGCATGTCGGATTTTTCAGGCGGACCAGCAGGCGTTCCGCTTCTTCTCTTTGCACTGGCCTTCGGCTATCTACTGGGTTCCATCCCGTTTGGCCTGATTTTGACGCGCATGGCAGGTCTCGGAGATGTCCGCAGCATTGGTTCGGGTAATATCGGCGCCACGAATGTGCTGCGCACGGGCAACAAGAAGCTGGCAGCGGCCACTCTGCTCCTCGACATGTTGAAGGGAACAGCCGCCGTGCTGATCGCCGGGATCGCCAGTCCGGAAGCGGCAATCGCGGCGGGCCTCGGTGCGTTCCTCGGCCATATTTTTCCAGTCTGGCTGAAGTTCAAGGGCGGCAAGGGCGTCGCCACATATCTGGGCGTTCTGCTCGGATTGTTCTGGCAGGGTGCATTGATCTTTGCCGCAGTCTGGCTTGGCGTGGCCTATGCCACACGCTACTCGTCACTCGCCGCTCTTGTCGCGGCCGCGATTGTCCCGATCGCACTTTATATTATAGGCTTGCACCAGATAGCCGTGCTGTTCCTGATCCTTACCGTCATCGTCTTCATCAAGCACCGCGCCAATATCCGGCGTCTCGTCGCCGGCAATGAGGGCAAGATCGGATCCAAAGGGTGAACGACGCCGCGAAAGGCATTCGCCTTTCTGACAGCCAGCGGCTGGCCTGGCTTCGTTTGCTCCGAAGCGACAATGTCGGCCCCGCGACCTTTCGCGATCTCATAGCCCATTGCGGATCAGCCGCTGCCGCATTGGAAATGCTTCCGGAACTCGTTCGGCGCGGTGGAGGGCACCGCCCGATTCGCATCGCTCCGGTCGAGGATGCCATGCGCGAAATGGAAGCCGCGGTTAAAACCGGCGCGCGCTTCGTCGGGATCGGCGAACCCGACTATCCGCGCTACCTGCGGCAATGTGATAATCCGCCTCCCCTCGTGGCAATCAAGGGCAATCCGGACGTTTTCCGGCTTCCGCCGGTTGCTATTGTCGGCGCCCGCAACGCCTCGCTGGTGGGTCTCAAATTTGCCCGCATGCTTGCGCGAGACCTCGGACAAGCGGGTTTCGCCGTGATCTCCGGCCTGGCGCGCGGCATCGATACCGCCGCCCATGAGGCAAGCCTCGACCATGGAACCGTCGCGGTCATGGCAGGCGGACTGGACATGCCCTACCCGCCGGAAAATCTTGACCTTTACGCAGCGATATCCAGTCGACACGGCGCTGCCATCAGCGAGATGCCCTTCGGCTGGGAGCCGCGTGCGCGGGATTTTCCACGGCGCAACAGAATCATCGCCGCGCTATCGCTGGGGCTTGTCGTGGTGGAAGCCGCAGAACGATCCGGTTCGCTCATCAGCGCCCGCCTTGCCGGCGAACTGGGACGCCACGTTTTCGCCGTTCCGGGCTCACCTTTCGATCCCCGGGCCAAGGGCACCAACGATCTTTTGAAGAATGGCGCGACGGTGACAACCTGCACGCAAGATGTGATCGACGGGCTCACACCGCTTGTCGATCGACCGATCGCCGAACCGCCCGCCTTCCTCGCGCCGGAAATCGATTTCCCTTCGCTCAACCCACCTGATGAAAGCGACCGTGACCGGGTGGTCAACCTCCTTGGGCCTGTTCCGACCGAAATCGATGAGCTGATCCGTGCGAGTGGACTGCATCCTTCCCTGATCATGCTGATTCTGCTTGAGCTCGATCTTGCCGGACGTTTGCAACGCCACTCAGGCGGATATGTTTCGCTGGTTTATTCCTGAGTCCGAGCCCGTGTGGCGACGCAACTGGTCGCTGCCCTCGATGTAAGCGATCTCGATGAGGTAGGCCAACATGTCCAACCGGGTGTTTTGGGCCATCGTGCGGAGCTCACCGAGCATCTGCTGAATAAATCTGACGTTCTCGACTGGATTGATTTTGCTTTCGCTCATAATTACATCCTTGAAAAAGCCCATGCTGAAATGGCGCTATATTTGACCAGAAATCGCTTAATGTATAGCTACTTAAGTCCTTGTTTTTTATACTTTGCACACGTACACATCAAATAACCGGCCAAAAATCTCCGGGGCTCTTGCACCGCAAACGACAATACCATTAATTGTATTAGCTCGTTGAGCAACCCGTGGTTGCAATTGTCGATTTTTGAAGCCCAGACCTTGACGTTGCGCAGAAGCCTGTTCATTTCACAGACTTCTGTACCGGTGCGAAACCGGCACTTCTTTAATCAGACAAGGGCAGAAAGCTCGAATCCGTAATGAATCTCGTCGTCGTCGAATCGCCTACCAAGGCCAAATCAATCACCAAATATCTTGGCCCGGGCTACAAGGTCCTGGCCTCGTTCGGCCACGTGCGCGATCTGCCTGCCAAGGACGGCTCGGTCCTCCCCGACAACGATTTCTCGATGTCCTGGGAAGTAAGCTCCGAATCGTCAAAGCGGCTGAGCGATATCATCAAGGCATTGAAGGAGAGCGACACCCTCTTTCTTGCGACCGACCCTGATCGCGAGGGTGAGGCGATCTCCTGGCATGTGCTCGAGGTGCTGCAGCAAAAGAAGGCAATTGGTACAAAGGCGGTAAAACGTGTTGCGTTCAACGCGGTTACCAAGGATTCGGTGCTCGAGGCCATTGCGAACCCGCGCGATATCGATATGCCGCTGGTCGATGCCTATCTCGCCCGCCGTGCGCTCGACTATCTATTTGGCTTTACCCTCTCTCCCGTGCTTTGGCGCAAGCTGCCCGGCGCCCGTTCGGCGGGACGTGTCCAGTCCGTCACCCTGCGGCTCGTCGCGGATCGCGAAGCTGAGATCGAACGGTTTGTGCGCGAAGAATACTGGACGATCGCAGCGCACTTGAAGACGCCGCGCAATGACCTCTTCGAAGCGCGCCTTGTAGCAATCGACGACAAGAAGCTCGGCAAGCTCGACATCAAGAACGGCGAACAGGCCGGCGAGATTCGCGCCATGCTCGAAGGCGCTTCGTTTAAGGCGACCGCCGTTGAAGCAAAGCCGATAAAGCGCAGTCCCGGACCGCCCTTCACCACCTCCACTTTGCAGCAGGCAGCATCCGGACAATTGGGCTTTTCCTCCTCACGGACGATGCAGATCGCCCAGCGTCTTTACGAAGGCATGGACCTTGGCGGGGAAACTGCCGGTCTCATTACTTATATGCGTACTGACGGCGTTCAGATGGATCCGGAAGCGGTGCAGGCAGCACGCAAGACCATCGGGCGCGTCTTCGGCGACAAATATGTGCCGGAGAAGCCGCGTTACTATTCGACCAAGGCGAAGAATGCGCAGGAGGCTCATGAAGCCATCCGCCCGACAGACTTCAATCGTCACCCCAAGGACATGCGCAAGTTCCTCGATGATGATCAGGCGCGGCTTTATGAATTGATCTGGAAGCGCGCTATCGCGAGCCAGATGCAATCGGCCGACATCGAGCGTACGACCGTCGACATCGAGGCGCGGAACGGTTCCCGCCTGGCGCAATTGCGTGCGACAGGTTCGGTCGTCCGTTTTGACGGTTTCCTCGGAGCGTATGTCGATCACCGCGAGGAAGAGGATGTCGACGAAGACAGCGCCCGCCTGCCCGAGATCAGGGCTGGTGAGGCCCTCGCCCGCGAGAAGATCGAAGCCAGCCAACACTCGACCGAACCACCGCCGCGCTATTCGGAAGCAACGCTCATCAAGAAGATGACCGAGCTCGGCATAGGCCGCCCGTCCACTTATGCGGCAACGATAACGACACTGCGCGACCGCGAATATATTGCGGTCGAGAAGCGCAAGCTTATCCCGGAGGCCAAGGGCCGGCTGGTGATCGCCTTCCTCGAAAGCTTCTTCAAGCGCTATGTCGAATATGATTTCACGGCGGACCTTGAGGAAAAGCTCGATGAAATCTCCGACGGCAAGCTCAAGTGGAAGGATGTCCTGCGCGATTTCTGGACCGATTTTTTCGGGTCCGTCGATGGTATCAAGGAACTGCGGGTCACCAACGTTCTCGACGCGCTTAATGAGGAACTCGGCCCGCTCGTCTTCCCGCCGCGTGAAGACGGCAGCGATCCCCGCATCTGCCAGGTGTGCGGAACGGGCAATCTTTCGCTGAAGCTTGGCAAATACGGCGCATTCGTCGGTTGCTCGAACTATCCCGAGTGCAAGTTCACGCGCCAGCTCGGCGGCAGTGAGGCGGCAAACGAGAACGGCAATAGCGCCGACGAGCCCAAGCTTCTCGGCAAGGATCCCTATACCGGCGAGGACATCACTGCACGCAGGGGCCGCTTTGGACCCTACATTCAGCGCGGCGACGGCAAGGAGGCCAAGCGGGCAAGCCTGCCCAAGGGCTGGACGCTCGAAACGATCGACCACGAAAAAGCGCTGGCCCTATTGTCGCTGCCGCGTGATGTCGGGCAGCACCCCGAAACCGCCAAGATGATTTCCGCCGGGATCGGGCGGTACGGCCCGTATATCGCCCATGACGGCACCTATGCCAATCTCGAGAGCGCCGAGGACGTATTCTCTATCGGGCTCAACCGCGCCGTGACTGTTCTTGCTGAAAAGCAGGCGAAGGGTCCCGGTCGCGGCAGGGGAACGCCCGCAGCGCTCAAGCAGCTCGGCGATCATCCTGATGGCGGTCCGATCACGGTGCGCGACGGGAAGTATGGCCCTTACGTCAATTGGGGCAAGGTCAATGCGACATTGCCTAAGGGCAAGGATCCGGCTGTCGTTACGGTCGAAGAAGCGCTTGCCATGATTGCGGAAAAAGCGGGCTCCAAGGGCGGCAAGAAGGCGCCGGCGCGCAAGGCTGCCGCCAAGAAGGAACCCACCGCGAAGAAGACTGCCAAGAAGCCGGCAGCCAAGAAGGTTGCCGCGAAAAAGGCAAGTTAGGAAGCTGAATTGGCACGCCGTATCTCTCCACCCAGCGGAAAAAAGCGGCCTGCCAGTTCCGCAGAAGGCAAGCGCGAATCCTTCTTGCCGAGCCGGGATGAGATTCTTGCCTTTATCAAAGAAAATCCGGACCTTGCCGGCAAGCGCGATATTGCCAAGGCATTCAACCTCAAGGGCGAGGCGCGGATTGTCCTGAAGGACATTCTCCGCGATCTTGCTGACGACGGCCTCGTCGAAAAGCGTGCCAAGCGTCTCGCTCTCCCCGGCAGCCTTCCCAACGTGGCCGTTCTGGATATCACCGGGCGGGAAAGCGACGGCGGACTCATTGCCAGGCCCGCGGAATGGGACCCCAATCATAATGATCGTCCGCCGGTTGTCTTCATTCGCGCCTCGCGGAACCAGAAAGGTCCTGTCCCTGGCGTCGGTGATCGGGTACTTGCGCGTATCTTTCATGGCGCCGATGCGTCGGGCCATGCCTATACGGCGCGCGTCATCAAGCGGATCGAACATCGCAAGGATGCAGTGCTCGGCGTCCTGCGCAAGCTCGACAATGGCGAATGGCGGCTCGAGCCCGTCGAGCGTCGCCAGGTAGAGCTGTCCATCGATCCCGCGCAGCTCAACAATGCCAAGCCGAACGATCTTGTTGAAGTCGAGGTCTTGAAGGTCAGTCGGTATGGGCTCGCATTGGGCCGGATCACGCAAGTCATCGGGTCAGTGGCCAGTGAAAAAGCGCTGTCGATGATAGCGATCCACGAGCACGAGATACCGCACGTATTTCCAGACAGCGTCATCGCCGAAGCAGAGAAGTCAAAGCCCGCGACTATGGAGCATCGCGAGGACTGGCGCGCGGTTCCACTGGTGACGATCGACCCGGCCGACGCCAAGGACCACGACGATGCGGTCTATGCCGAGCCTGACACCGACGAGAAGAACCCCGGTGGCTATATCGTTACCGTCGCGATAGCCGACGTCGCCGCCTATGTGACGCCGGACTCTGCACTCGACCGCGAAGCGCTGAAGCGCGGCAACTCAGTCTATTTCCCCGACCGGGTCGTGCCCATGCTGCCCGAGCGCATCTCAAATGATCTTTGCTCGCTCAAGGAACTGGTCGATCGCCCTGGCCTCGCCGCCCGTATGATTTTCAGCGCGCAAGGCAAGAAGGTATCGCACAGTTTCCACCGCATCATGATGCGCTCGCATGCGCGGCTTGCCTATCCGCAGGCCCAGGCCGCGATAGACGGTTCACCGGATGAAAAGACGCAGCCCATCCTCGACACCATCCTGCGACCACTTTGGGACGCTTACGGCGTCCTGAAGCGCGGCCGGGATGCACGCGAGCCGCTCGAACTCGACCTTCCGGAAAAGAAGATTCTGCTGACGCCGGAGGGGAAGGTCGACAAGGTCGTCGTGCCCCCGCGGCTCGACGCGCACAAGCTCATTGAAGAATTCATGATCCAGGCCAACGTGGCCGCCGCGGAAACACTCGAGCGCAAGAAGCAGCCGCTAATTTTCCGCATCCATGATGCGCCGTCGCTGGCAAAGCAGGAGACGCTGCGGGAATTTCTGCGCACGCTCGATATTTCTCTGGCGCGCGGTGCGGAGCTGCGCCCGAACCAGTTCAACAACATATTGAAACGGGTGGAAGGCAGCGAAAGCCAGGAACTGGTCAATCAGGTAGTGCTCAGATCCCAGTCGCAGGCCGAATACAATCCTGAGAACATTGGGCATTTCGGTCTCAATCTGCATCGTTATGCCCACTTCACCTCCCCGATCCGCCGCTATGCCGATTTGATCGTGCACCGGGCGCTGATCGCGGCGCTCGGTCTTGGTTCGGACGGCATCACGCCGAAGGAAGAAGCCGATCTTGCGGAAATTGCCGCGCTTATATCGACGGCGGAGCGGCGCGCCATGGCCGCCGAGCGCGACACGGTGGATCGCCTCATCGCGCACTATCTTGCCGACAAGGTCGGCGCGAGTTTCGAGGGCCGCGTGCAGGGCGTAACCAAGTCGGGGCTCTTCGTTTCGCTTGCGACATATGGCGCCGACGGCTTTATTCCCATTTCAACTTTGGGTGATGATTACTATCTTTATGACGAAACCAACCATGCCCTCTCTGGCGAGCGAAGCGGAAAAGGCTTCAGACTTGGCGATGTCGTCGAAGTCCGGCTGGTAGAAGCATTGCCCGTAGCGGGCGCATTGCGGTTCGAAATGCTCTCCGAGCCTCACCCCGTACCAAGCGGGGTACGCTCGCATCACAAGGCAAAGCGCTTCGTGCGCGGAAACCAGAAGCGCCCATCCACCGTCTCGCGCGGAGGGCGAAGAGGCAGAGGATGACGACAATACAGACGTTTGGCGCAGGCACTGGCGAGACGCGGCCCGCTCGTCCCGTGGGACAGGCAATGTGGCGGGGCTTTCGTTGCCGCTGCCCCAATTGCGGCGAAGGCAAGCTCTTCCGTGCGTTCGTCAAGTCCGTCGACAATTGCTCGGTGTGCGGCGAAGACTTTACCCACCAACGCGCCGACGACTTTCCCGCCTACATCACCATCACGATTGTCGGACACGTCGTCCTCGGCGGATTCCTCGCAGTCGAAACCCTCTTTATCCTGTCCAACTGGGTGCACCTCGCGATCTGGGTGCCCTTAACCATCATCATGTCGATTGCCCTGCTTCAGCCGATCAAGGGTGCGATCATCGGCCTTCAGTGGGCAAATTACATGCATGGCTTCGGCGGCGAGACCGACGATCTGGAACCATCGGACCAGTGAGCTCATGGCGGTGAACGGCCAGAACCACGAAGCCGCGGTCGCCGACAAGCGGCGAGCGGCGCGCATAAGGCCCCGCGATGCTGCCTCGCTATTGCTCGTCGACCGTTCCGGTCCAGAGCTGCGGATACTCATGGGCAAGCGCCACATGCGCCACGTCTTCATGCCAGGAAAATTCGTGTTTCCCGGCGGCCGCACCGAAGTGTTCGATGGGCGGGTATCTGCGTTTTCGGAACTTGCGGAGGCCGATCAGGCGAAGCTTCTCGGCGGCATGGGCAGCAGGCCCAGCCTCCAGCGCTGCAGGGCTCTGGCCCTTGCAGCGATCCGCGAGACCTATGAAGAGGCCGGTCTTCTCCTCGGGCGCCGGCATGACGATCGTTCTTTGATCAAGCATCCGGACTGGGCGGCCTTCTCGGAGCGCCGGATCATACCGGACCTGTCCCTCCTTCGATATTTTGCGAGGGCAACCACGCCCCCCGGCGGCTCGCGCCGGTTCGATACGCGATTCTTCCTTGCTTTTCGCGACGCCGTCGCCGATACGCTCCCCGAGCCGACCGGTCCGTCTCAGGAACTCGAGGAGCTTTGCTGGCTTCCCTTCGCGCAGGCAAGGCAACTCGACATTCCCGAAATTACCCGGTTGATCATCAAGGAGGCGGAGACTCTCCTCGGCGAGAATCCGTCACTGACGCCCGGCAATGCCCTTATTCAATACCGCATGAAATATGGACGATTCGTCCGAGAGGTCTTTTGATTCATGGATTCAATGCAGACGGCTGAACAGGTGAAGGTTCAGACCCACTGGCGCGCACTCGTCGCCGCGATAGCTACCATCAGCGCCGTTGGCGTTGCCATTGGTCTCGGTATTCCGCTCCTCAGCGTCATTCTGGAAAGTCGCGGTCATTCGGCAACCATGATCGGCCTGAATGCGGCCGTCGCCGGCATTGCGTCCATCGTCGCCGCGCCTTTCGCAGCTCCGATTGCAGCCCGACTCGGTGTCGTACCAACCCTGATCGGAATGCTTCTTATCGGCGCCTTCTCCTTTGTCGGATTTCATTTCTTCACCGACTTCTGGATGTGGATGGTGCTGCGTGTCTTCCTGCACTTCGCCTTGACGATGCTGTTCATCCTGTCCGAATACTGGATCAATGCGGCAGCCCCGCCCGAGAAGCGCGGTCTGGTACTCGGCATCTATGCCACCGTACTTTCGATGGGATTTGCGCTTGGCCCCTGGCTGTTTTCGCGCATCGGGAGCACGGGAATCATGCCTTTCGCGGTCGGCTTCGGCATCATTCTGTTCGCGATACTGCCCGTGCTTCTCGCATGGAACGACAGCCCGGACTTCAAGGAAGAAGAACATGTGCCCTTTGCGCCATTCATCTGGGCGGTCCCGACTGCAACGGCAGCGGTCTTCGTGTTCGGCGCGGTCGAAACGGGCGGCTTCGCCCTCTTCCCTGTGTTTGGCTCGCGCATAGGCTATAGCGAAGCCAATGCTGCCCTGCTGCTTACGACGATCGGGCTCGGCAACGTTCTTTTGCAAATTCCCATCGGCCTTCTCAGCGATCACGTCAACGATCGCCGCAAGATCCTGCTTGGTTGCGCCCTGATCGGGCTTGCCGGCATGTGCATTCTGCCGTTCATTTCGAGCAACTGGTATATCGTCGCCGCCCTGCTTTTCGTCTGGGGCGGCGTGGTTGCCGGCCTCTACACGGTCGGGCTCGCGCATCTCGGATCGCAACTGACCGGCCGTGAACTCGCCTCCGCCAATGCAGCGTTCGTTTTCTGCTATGCGGTCGGCATGCTGGTCGGACCGCAGGCGGTTGGCGCCGGCATGGATGTCCTCGGGCCCAAAGGCTTTTCGATCACCCTCGCCGTGTTCTTTGCCTTCTACGCGCTTCTCGTCGGATCGAGGCTTCTGGCTCGCCGGGACTGAAACCCGGCGACCAGTTATGTATCTACCGCTTCATTCCTTGTTGCGGAACGCCGCCTCGCCTGCATCCGAGACTTCGACCCATTTCTTGTCGGGCGCGGCATTCGGCACATAGGCGTCGTGCCAGTTCCACCATTTGTAGGTGGGTGTCTGCGGATAGCCTTTGGGCGAATCCTCCCAGACTTCCTGCCGGCCAAGCGGCGTGATGTCGAGGTAGTTCCAGGTACCCCCCATCTGCTCGTCGCCGCGATTGTTGATGAAATATGTACGGAAGATACGATCGCCGTCACGGTAAAAGACGTTCGTCCCGTGCCATTCGTCGACGCCGAAATCCGCATCGAACCCGTCGGTGACCGTGACCCAGGGTATCATCTCCCAGCCCATCCGCGCCTTCAGGCGTGCGATATCCGCCTGGGGCGCGCGCGAGACGAAAACAAGCGTCGTGTCGCGAGCATTGAGGTGGGCAACGTGCGCCACCTGGTCGGCCACCATCGAGCAGCCTCGGCAGGCATGTTCCGGCCAGCCAAAGACGCCGGGTTCGAAAAAGGCGCGATAGACGATCAGCTGCCGGCGGCCATCGAACAGGTCGCGCAGGCTGACCTTGCCCTCAGGTCCTTCGAAAGCATATTCCTTGTCGACTGACATCCACGGCATGCGTCGGCGCTCGGCAGCAAGGGCGTCGCGTGCTCTTGTGTGATCCTTCTCCTTGACGAGCAGCTTTTCACGCGCCGTTTCCCACTCCTGGGGCGATACGACTGACGGCGTATGCATTCCGGTCGTGCCGCTGGCGCTGCCGCCTTTGATAAATGAAGCCATGATGTTAATTCCTCCTGATCCTGGCAATGCCGCGCCTATTTCGCGCGGCAATCGATGCGGTCATGAGCCAGTCTGGCACCGGAGACTAGTAGTGCGCGAGTAACAAAGGTGACGGCATTGCGTTTCAGCCACGTTTACCCCGCCCCCAACCCCGTCAGTTTGCCGCCGGCACCGGACAATCCAGATCGCCGTCCGTACATTTGAGATAGCCCTTCAGGTTCTCGATGCGCATTTGTGTCATGCCGTCGAGGCAGGAGCTGGAGACAAAGGGATACACGGTACCGGCAGATACGCGTGAACTCGAGAAATTGCATTCGGCATCGCGGAAGGCCACCCATGCCTTCTGCGCTGAAACGAGAAGCTTTGTCGTATCCGTGTCGTCTTTGAGCCGCGCCTCGATCTCCTTGTAGAGCTTGTTCAATTCGGCGTCGGATTTTGCATAAGCTTTCCCGGCGCACACGTTCATTTCCGTCTGATTGGTCAGATCGCCGCAATTGCTCTGTGCCGAGCCGAGACCGGGTATCGCAAAAATCATGGCGACAGTCAGAGGTGAAACTTTCATTGGTGAAATTCTCCGCTAAACGATAGTCAGATGGGAGGATTAGAACCCGCGAATCGCGCCCGAGCCAGATGCAATTGCCAGTTTCAACGTCAGCGTGTGTCCGGCAGCTAGCTTTAATAGAATTTCGCCATTTCGTCATTTGAAAAGCTGCCACGCGGCACACCTATGCGTTCGAGCACATACTCGAACAGCGGGAGCTTACCGATGATGACGACAACCGCGCGTGTCGGGTCGATTTGGAGGAAGTATGCCGTGAGCCTATCGAGTGGGCTTGACTTTCGGCGCCATTCGGTTAAGTGTCCGGCCGAATTTCCGCTTATAGCCACGCTGCTGGATTTGAATAGCGGTCCTCAACAATCAGAACAGGTAAACTGAAATGGCTAAGGCTGCGAATATCAAGATCAAGCTTCTGTCGACCGCTGACACCGGTTTCTTCTACGTCACGAGCAAGAACAGCCGTACGAAGACGGAGAAGATGTCCTTCCGCAAGTACGACCCGGTTGCGCGCAAGCACGTTGAATTCAAGGAAACCAAGATCAAGTAATCTTGGGTCATCCAGATCATCAAAATGCCGCCCCAGGGCGGCATTTTTGTTTGCAACTGGGTGTTCTTGTTCGGATAGAGGCGTACTAGGCGGCGGCTGAGACAACACGGTTGCGGCCGGCGGCCTTGGCATCGTAAAGCGCGTCGTCGGCGCGCTTGAGGAGCGCTGACACGCTGTCACCGGTCGGCAGCACGCTGGCGATGCCGACACTGATCGTCACGGGCACGCTGATCGCATTCTTGTTGACTGGAAACGGTGTGGAGGCGACTTCGCGCCGGATACGCTCGGCGACAACAGCGGCAATTGACGTATCCGTGTCCGGCATGACGATAAAGAACTCCTCGCCGCCGTAACGGCTGGCAAGATCGCTGCCGCGAACATTGCGGCGCAGGCGCTTGGCGAACTCGCGCAACACCTCATCGCCGCCATCATGGCCGTGCGTGTCGTTGATCAGCTTGAAGCGGTCGATATCGGTCATGAGCACCGACAGCGGCCGACGCCGCTCCACCGCGCGCTTGAACAGCGTTGCCAGATGCGTTTCAAGATAAAGCCTGTTGTGCAAGCCAGTCAGGCTATCGGTCACCGCCATTTCGTAGGTCTTGACGACGCTCGCGCGAAGACCGTCATGATAGGCCTTGCGCCGCAACTGCGTCCGCAGCCGCGCCAAAAGTTCGTTGGGATGCAGCGGACGCATTACATAGTCATTGACGCCAAGCTCCAGGGCGCGGCGGATCAAGGTCTCCTCCCCCGGTCTGGCGATAAGGATAATCGGCAGCGAGCGCGTATTGTCGAGCGAACGCAGCTGGGCACAAATGCGCAGCGGATCGAAATCGGACAGATTGGACGATATGACCAAGCAATCATAGTTGCCCTGTATCGCATCGAAGAAGCCGGTCTGCGGGTCAATCTGGACATCAACGACCGCGGTTACCCCAAGGATCGACTGGATGCGCTCGGCGCTTTCCAGCCGCTCGTCGATGAGCAGTACGCGCGCTTTCTTATTGCCACCGTCCTTGCCCGGGAAGCGCAGAATCGATTCTAGCCCGACATCGCGCGTCGTCGCCACCCGAAGCCGCAGTTCGTCAGTCAGGTTCTTCAGCCTTACCAGGCTTTTCACCCGCGCGAGGAGTTGCAGGTCGTTCACCGGTTTCGTCAGAAAATCATCCGCGCCGAGGTCGAGGCCGGTGATACGATCCTTCTCGCCGTCGAGCGCGGTGACCAGCACGATCGGAATGTGGGCAGTCGCTGGACTCGATTTCAGCCTGCGGCAAACTTCGAAGCCGTCCATGCCGGGCATCATGATATCGAGCAGGATGACGTCGACGTTGCTGGTCTCGCAAATATCGATCGCCGCATAGCCGTCGGTAGCGGTCACGACTTCGTAGTATTCCGCCGTCAGCCGCGCTTCCAGCAGCTTCACATTTGCGGGTACATCGTCAACAACAAGAATGCGGGCCGTCATATTTCACTACTCCGAACTGACGGTTACGCGTCGCCAAGATAAGATTTTATGGTTTCGATGAACTTCGGCACCGAGATCGGTTTTGAGATATATGCTTCGCAACCGCCCTGCCGGATGCGCTCTTCATCCCCCTTCATGGCGAAGGCGGTGACAGCGATAATTGGGATGACGTGGAGATCGTCGTCGGCCTTGAGCCATTTGGTGACTTCTAACCCGGAAACTTCCGGCAGCTGTATGTCCATGAGGATGAGATCGGGCCGATGCTCGCGCGCAAGATCGAGCGCTTCCAGACCGTTGCGCGTACGGATGGTTTCATAGCCGCTGGCTTCGATGAGATCGCGAAAGAGCTTCATGTTCAGCTCATTATCCTCGACGATCATGACTTTCTTGACCATTGGCAAATTCCTGTTGACCATGCTCGAAGGCGCATGCCACCTGCCGAATTCCATGAGACAAAGATCAGCAGCAACTCCGCTCCAAGGATACATTTGATATCGGCGGATGATTGATGAAAAGGTAACTCCGCACACCAATTCAGATATGCTGTCGATCATGTTTAACCAAGGATTTATTCAACAACTTCTTTTGCTCATATTCAACCGCATGTGGTTGCGGGTGCAGCAGAAAAATCGACCGCGATGTGCGACATTGAGGAACGTACCCAGATGAAAAATCAGCTCTCTCTTGACGACGCGCAGCAATTCGCGATCGACGCCCTGGTGTTTCTGGCGCAAGACAGCGAGCTGCTTTCCCGCTTCCTCGCGCTGACCGGGATCAACGCCGACCAAATCCGCACCGCGGCAGACGAGCCGGGCTTTCTCGCCGGCGTTTTGCAATTCTATCTTGGTCACGAGCCCACCCTGATGAAATTCTGCGAGACGAACGGAACCGACCCGGCGACCTTTCAGGCGGCGCTGCGTCTGCTTCCCGGTGGACGGACCCAGGAGATGTAAGCGGTTCATAATCGCCAGCGCGATATTGCGCGGACTCAGCCGCTTCGGTAAGCTGGCGATGTTCCTTTTATGTTCCGAGCATCATGGCCTCCCTCAACGATCCGCGATATGGCTTTTGCCGTGACTGTATGGCCGCCCAACGCGCGGAAGGCCGCCGCTGCCACGTTTGCGGCAGCCCGCGCCTGCTGCGTCATCCAGAGCTGTGCAGGCTGAGCATCGCCCATGTTGATTGCGATGCTTTTTATGCCGCGGTTGAAAAGCGCGACAATCCTGAGCTTCGCGACAAGCCCGTCATTATCGGCGGAGGCAAACGTGGCGTCGTTTCAACAGCTTGCTATGTTGCGCGCATCCATGGCGTGAAGTCGGCAATGCCAATGTTCAAGGCACTGGAGGCCTGCCCGAACGCGGTCGTTATTCCACCCGATATGGAGAAATACGTCCGCGTCGGCCGAGAGATACGCCAGATGATGCGCGATCTGACACCGATGGTGGAGCCGCTGTCGATCGACGAAGCGTTTCTCGATCTGGCGGGCACAGAACGGCTGCATCACGATCCGCCGGCGCGGGTGATGGCGAAGTTTTCAAACCGCGTGGAGCGGGAAATCGGGCTCTCTGTCTCCGTCGGCCTCTCCTACTGCAAGTTCCTCGCAAAGATCGCTTCCGACTTCGACAAGCCGCGCGGGTTCTCGATCATCGGCGAGGCCGAAGCGAAGGACTTTCTTGCCGACAAGCCGGTGACGATGATCTGGGGCGTCGGCAAGGCCTTCGCCGCGACACTGGAGAAGGATGGCATCCGCATGATCGGCCAGTTGCAGACCATGGAGCTCGGCCCGCTCATGGCGGCATACGGCACGATGGGCCAACGGCTCTTCCGGCTCTCGCGCGGCCTCGACACTCGGCGCGTCGAGCCGAATGGTGAGAGCAAAAGCGTGTCGGCGGAAACGACCTTCAACGAAGACATTGGAACCAGGGACGAACTTGTAGCGATCCTGCGCTCGCTATCTGAAAAAGTCTCGCGCCGTTTGAAAGCGGCCGACATTGCGGGTCGCACGGTCGTGCTCAAGCTCAAGACACGCGACTTCAAGTTGCGCACCCGCAATCGCCAGCTCGCTGATCCGACGCAGCTTGCCGATCGCATCTTTCGCACCGGCTGCTCGCTCCTTGAAAAAGAAATCGATGGTACGAGATTTCGCCTAATCGGCATAGGCGTGAGCGATCTCAGCGATGACGGACGAGCCGACCCGAAGGATCTGGTCGACGTGCAAGCTACGAAGCGCGCCGTGGCCGAGGGCGCCATCGACAAACTACGGGGCAAGTTCGGCAACAATGCCGTCGAAACCGGCTATACGTTCGGCAAGATCAGGACACCGCCCAAGGCTTCGCCCGAGGAACTGGAGTGAGCGACCCTACCCCATCTCGACTTCGACGATGCCCGGAATGGCCTTCATGGCGCTCGCAACCTGCGGTCCGACCCGGTAGCGATTGGGAAGCTCGATCTCGACTTCAGTCGCGCCGTTTTCCTTGATCAGTACGAGACTGACGACCTGGCCGTCATTCTGCGGCGCAAGATAAGGCGCAATCGAGGTCAGCGGCGCGCTGGAGCGCATGTAAAGCCGCAACGCCTTCTGCATGCGCGTTGCCTCATCTTCCAGCGACTGCGCGGTCTGGATGCGCAGGCTGATCCCTTCCGGACGGTCCTCCGCACCGACAGTCACCACGACCGACTTGCCGGGCTCGAGCAAATCTCGATATTGCGACAGCGCTTCGGAAAAGAGTACGGCTTCAAACTGGCCGGAGGAATCCGAGAACTGGATGATTCCCATCTTGTTGCCGGTCTTCGTCTTGCGCTCCTGCTTGGCAGTGATCGTGCCCGCCAGCCGCCCCGCATTGGCGCCGCGCTTGACCGCCGCCTGAAACTCGAGCCAGGTCTGCACGCGCAGCTTTTCGAGGATAGGCCTGTATTCGTCGAGGGGGTGGGCAGAAAGGTAGAACCCTGCCGCCTCGTATTCGCGCCGCAGTTTTTCCGCCGAAAGCCAGGGCGCTGCCGCAGGCAGTTGCAGCGTTTGCGCGCCCGAGGCCATGCCGCCGAAAATATCCGCCTGTCCGCTCAGGCTGTCTTCCTGGGTGCGCTGCGCATGGCCGATGATGCGGTCGAGGCCGGCGATCATCGCGGGGCGCTCGCGGCCGAAACAATCGAAGGCGCCGGCATTGATCAGACTTTCGAAAACGCGTCGGTTGACGACGCGCGGGTCGATGCGCTCGCAGAAATCCTCGAGGCTGGCATAGGGTGTGGCGCCACGCTTTTCGACGATATGATCGACGGCCGCCTCGCCGACGCCCTTGATGGCCGCGAGCGAATAATAGATCCGGTTCTCGCCGACTTCGAACAGGCGATAGGATGTGTTGACCGAGGGCGTCACCACTTCGATACCCAGCCGAACAGCTTCTCGCCGGAAGTCGTTGAGCTTGTCGGTATTCGACATATCGTAGGTCATCGACGCGGCGAGGAATTCGACCGGATAATGCGCCTTCATATAGGCGGTCTGGAACGACACGATCGCATAGGCCGCCGCATGCGACTTGTTGAAGCCGTAATCGGCAAATTTCGCGAGAAGATCGAAGATGAAATTGGCCTGCGGCTTGGTCACGCCGCGCTCGACGGCGCCATCGACGAAGCGCACGCGCTGCATGTCCATTTCAGCGCGAATCTTCTTGCCCATGGCGCGGCGCAAAAGATCGGCTTCGCCCAGCGTATAGCCGGACATCTCCTGCGCAATCTGCATCACCTGTTCCTGGTAGATGATGACGCCCTGCGTTTCCTTGACGAGATGGTCGATCTTCGGATGGATCGACGCCATCTCTTCGTCGCCGTTCTTGCGGGCGTTATAGGTCGGGATATTCTCCATCGGACCCGGGCGATAGAGCGCGACAAGCGCGATGATATCTTCGATCCGGTCCGGCCGCATACCGATCAGCGCCTTGCGCATGCCGGTACTTTCCACCTGGAACACGCCGATCGTCTCGCCGCGCGAGAGCATCTCGTAGGTCAGTTTGTCTTCAAGCGGCAGATTGGAAAGGTCGACCGCGATTCCGCGCCGCTTGACGAGGTTGACCGCGGTTTGCAGCACGGTCAGGGTCTTAAGGCCGAGGAAGTCGAATTTCACGAGCCCCGCTTCTTCCACCATCTTCATGTTGAACTGGGTGACCGGCATGTCCGAACGCGGATCGCGGTACATCGGCACGAGTTCCGACAGCGGCCGGTCGCCGATGACGATGCCGGCTGCGTGAGTAGAGGCGTGGCGATAAAGGCCTTCGAGCTTTAGCGAAATATCGAGCAGACGCTCGACCACCGGCTCCTTGTCGCGCTCCTCGCGAAGACGCGGCTCATCCTCGATGGCTTTCGACAGCGTAACCGGATTGGCGGGATTGGCCGGAACCATCTTGGTCAAGCGGTCGACCTGGCCATAGGGCATTTCTAGAACGCGCCCGACATCGCGCAGCACGGCCCGGGCCTGCAGGGTTCCGAACGTGATGATCTGCGCCACCTGATCGCGGCCATACTTGCCCTGGACATAGCGGATGACTTCATCGCGCCTCTCCTGGCAGAAATCGATGTCAAAGTCCGGCATCGACACGCGATCGGGATTGAGAAAGCGCTCGAACAGAAGCGAAAAGCGCAACGGATCGACGTCGGTGATCGTCAGCGCATAGGCGACGAGCGAACCCGCACCCGAGCCGCGACCCGGCCCGACCGGAATGTCATGGGCCTTTGCCCATTTGATGAAGTCAGAAACGATGAGAAAGTAGCCCGGATATTTCATCCGGGTGATGATCGAGATCTCGTACTCGAGCCGTTCTGCATATTGCTCGGGCGTATGGCCCTCAGCCAGGCCCTGTTGTTGGATACGCTGGGCAAGCCCTTCCCGCGCCTGCCGGGCGAGCTCATCGGCCTCCGCCTGGAGGGCCGCATCGGGATCATCGCTTTCGCCGGTAAAGCGCGGCAGGATCGGAGCGCGATTCTTGGGATAATAGGAACAACGCAGCGCTATCTCGACACTGTTTTCGATTGCCTCCGGCAGATCGGCGAAGAGCGCCACCATCTCCGCTTCGCTTTTCAGATAGTGGTCCGACGTGAGTCGGCGCCGGTCGTCGATGGAAAGGAGCGAACCCGAGGCAATGGCAAGCAGCGCATCGTGCGCCTCGTAGTCTTCGCTATTTGAAAAGAACACATCGTTCGTCGCTACAAGCGGCAACTCCATCTCGTAGGCCAGTTCGACCTGCGCTGCCTCCAGAGCACGATCGTACCCCGCATGTCGCTGTAATTCGACGTAGAGCCTATCCCCGAACTGCGACCGCAACAGGCTCAGGCGCTGGCGGGCCCGGTCACTGCGGTCGTCCTTGATCGCTTTGGCGATCGGCCCCTCCGGTCCACCCGTCAAGGCAATGATGCCGTCGGTTCTGCCGGGAAGCCAGTCCGCCGCGATGTGAATTGGATCGCCAGCAGGTGAATCAAGGTAGGCACGGCTCACGAGGCGAACGAGATTGGCATAGCCCGCCTCGGTGGCAGCGATCAGTACGAACGGGGCAAGACCAAGCGCCTCGCGCCGATTGGCGCTGCGGCTTTCTTCGGCCTGGTCGTGGAAAGCAATGTCGAGCTGGCAACCGATGATAGGCTGCAATCCTGCTTTCGAACCCTTCTGCGCAAACTCGAGTGCGCCGAAGAGGTTGTTCGTATCGGTGATTGCCAGCGCCGGAAACTTGCTGGCAACCGCAAGATCGATGACCTTGGGAACCTGCAATGCGCCTTCGAGCAGCGAATAGGCGGAGTGTACCCTCAGGTGGACGAATCGCAGCGCCTGCGCGTTTGCCTTGCCGCCGCTATTGCCCTGCCCGTCTGCCAATTGTCGTCTCCGGATATTGAACGGAGAACTGATTCACCGCTGAGGCATAGTCGAACAAGCGCCACACGGTGTCCACCCGTATTGGGGTTCTTGCCCGACCGCAACAGTGGATAGAGCAAGATCGCGCGGGCTGAAGCTCTGCCGCGCGATCTCAGATTTTCAGATAACGCTGACCCACATGGCGAAAGTAGCAATGAACAGGCTGACAGTAACGAATGACATGACGTCCTGGAAAAGTTCGCTCATCGGTAAAACCCTTCTTCGTTGTCTCTATGTATATGTTTTGTTCTATTTTTGTTCCAAAGTCAAGCGAACCAAAGCGCGGTTTGGCGCTATGGTTTGCAAAATCTTAAGAGAAGGTGAACGATGTCCGCAGCGAAGCGTATTTGAACAGAATTATCTGACCGCACGCTTCATTTCGGACGTGACGGTCAGGCTCCAAAATCCCCGGGGGATCAAAGATCGGTGATCTTGCCGTCCTTCAGGGTCACGCGCCGGTCCATGCGGCGGGCGAGATCGAAATTGTGTGTCGCGATCATCGCCGAAAGCCCGGATTGGCGAACGAGCGCCTCCAGAGCTTCAAACACATAGGACGAGGTAACAGGATCGAGATTGCCGGTAGGCTCGTCAGCCAGGAGCACCAGCGGCGCGTTAGCGACCGCACGTGCGATCGCCACACGCTGCTGCTCGCCGCCCGAAAGTTCGCTCGGCCGGTGCGAAGCCCTCGCCCCGACCTTCATGTAATCGAGGAGCTGCTGCGCCCGCTCAGCCGCTATCCCTGGCTTCATACCGCGAATCATCTGCGGCATCATCACGTTTTCAAGTGCGGAAAACTCCGGCAGGAGATGATGAAACTGGTAGACGAAGCCAATGTCGTTGCGGCGGATTGCGGTACGTTCTTCATCAGAAAGCGTGCCGCACGACCTTCCGGAAAGAATCACATCGCCGCTGTCGGGCCGCTCCAGAAGTCCGGCCGTATGAAGCAGGGTCGACTTGCCGGCGCCCGACGGTGCGACAAGGGCCACCATCTCGCCCTTGCCCAGCGCGAAATTTGCGTCGTTGAGGATCACCAATTCGCGGTCGATCTCATTGTACCGACGGCCGACGCCCGTCAGTTGAAGAATGGGACCGGCTGCCATCTATTCGTACCTCAGGGCTTCAACTGGATCGAGCTTGGCTGCGCGCCAGGCGGGAAAAAGGGTTGCAAGGAATGATAGAACCAGCGCCATGAGGATGACCGAAAACGTCTCGTTGAAGTCCATCTTGGCCGGAAGCGTGCTGAGAAAATAGAGTTCCGGATTGAACAGGGTTGTTCCGGACAGCCAGGAGAAGAATTCCCGAATCCGCTCCACGTTAAGGCAAACGACCACGCCAAGCACGACGCCTGCGAGCGTGCCGGTCACACCGATGGCGGCGCCGGTCATCAGGAAGATGCGCAGGATCGAATTACGCGTCGCTCCCATCGTTCTGAGAATGGCGATGTCATGCCCCTTGTCCTTCACCAGCATGATCAGGCCGGAGATGATGTTGAGTGCTGCGACGAGCACGATCAGCGTCAGGATCATGAACATTACGTTGCGCTCGACTTGAAGCGCGGAGAAGAAGGTCTGGTTGCGTTGACGCCAGTCGGTGAGCATCAGCGCCCGCTGCGCAGCATCCTCGACCGGCTTCTTCAGCGCATCGATATTGTCGGGATTGTCAGCGAAGATTTCGAGCGACTGAACCTTGCCTTCCTGGTTGAAATAGAGCTGCGCTTCCTCGAGCGGCATAATGACGATCGAAGCATCATATTCCGACATGCCGATCTCGAAGATGGCGGTGACCGGATAGGATTTGACGCGCGGTGCCATGCCGAGCGGGGTCACATCGCCATCGGGAGAAATCAATGTGAGGCGGTCACCGAGGCCGAGGCCGAGATTCTCGGCCATGCGCGTGCCAATCGCGACGCCGCCTGCCGTGTTGAACCCTTCGAAGGTCCCCTGCCGCACATTCGTCGCAACGAGCTTGAGCTTGGCAATGTCTTCCTCGCGCAAGCCGCGCACCAGAGCGCCTGTGCCTGCGCCGACAGTGCCCTTTGCAAGCACCTGGCCCTCGACAACGGGTATGGCGAAGGATACGCCGGAGACGCCGTCAACACGCTTGATTACCGCATCGTAATCATCGAGCGGCCGGTCGATCGGCTGCATGATCAGATGGCCGTTGATACCAAGGATGCGGGTCAGCAGTTCGCTGCGAAAACCGTTCATCACGGCCATGACAATGATGAGCGTCGCAACGCCCAGCATTATCCCGGTGAACGAAAACCCGGCAATCACCGAAATGAAGGTTTCCTTGCGCCGCGCCCGAAGATAACGCCAGGCGATCATCCGCTCATAGGCGGAGAACGGCTTGGAACCGGTCATCGCAGTCTGTTCAGTCATGGGGTCCTGCAAGCTTGTTGATCGCCGATTCGACGCTGAGCGTCTCGCGGGCGCCCGTTGCGCGATCCTTGAGTTCGACTTCGCCAGCAGCGACGCCGCGCGGGCCGACGATAATCTGCGTCGGCAGACCGATCAGGTCCATGGTCGCAAACTTGGCGCCAGGACGGTCGTCCGTATCGTCAAGCAGCGGATCGAGCCCGGCATTGGTCAGAGCTTCGTAAATCTTGGCAGAAACCGCGTCGCAAGCTGCGTCGCCCGGCTTCATGTTGACGATGCCGGCGCCAAACGGCGCTACGGATTTCGGCCAGATGATGCCGTTCTCGTCGTGCGAGGCTTCAATGATGGCAGCGACGACGCGCGAAGGGCCGATCCCATAGGAACCCATCGATACGAGATGATCCTTTCCATCGGGGCCGCTGACCTTGGCTCCCATCGGTTCGGAGTATTTCGTGCCGAAGTGGAAGATGTGACCGACCTCGATGCCGCGAGCGGCCAACTGGTCGGAGGCTCCGACCTTGGCCCAGGCGGCCTCATCATGCATCTCGTCGGTCGCCGCATAGGGCGTCGTCCAGCGCTTTACGATATCGGCGATTTCATCGTCATTGTCGAAATTCGTATCGGAACCCGGTACAGGCAGGTCGAGATAAGCCCGGTCACAAAAGACCTGACTTTCGCCGGTATCGGCAAGGATAATGAATTCGTGGCTGAGTTCACCGCCGATGGGACCCGTATCGGCACGCATGGGTATGACCTGGATACCGAGGCGCGAGAACGTGCGCAAATAGGCGACGAACATGCGGTTATACGCGGCCTTCGCTGCCTCGAAGTTAAGGTCGAACGAATAGGCGTCTTTCATCAGAAACTCGCGCGAGCGCATGACGCCGAAACGCGGACGGCGCTCGTCGCGGAATTTCCACTGGATGTGATAAAGATTGAGCGGCAAGTCCTTGTAAGACTTCACATAGGCGCGGAAGATCTCTGTGATCATTTCCTCATTTGTCGGCCCGTACAGCATATCGCGTTCGCCGCGATCCTTGATCCGCAGCATCTCGTCGCCATAGGCGTCATAGCGACCGCTTTCACGCCACAGATCGGCCGATTGAAGGGTCGGCATCAGGAGCTCGATAGCTCCGGACCTGTTCTGCTCCTCGCGGATGATATTGCTCACCTTGTTGAGAATTCTCAAACCCGCCGGCAGCCATGCGTAGATGCCGGCCGACTCCTGGCGAATCAGCCCGGCGCGCAACATGAGCCGGTGGGAGACGATTTCCGCCTCCTTGGGGTTTTCTTTGAGGATGGGCAAAAAGTACCGGGAAAGCCGCATTGAAGATCACCAAATTGAATACAGCCTGAGTGCTTTAAGAATCAGGCAAAACCAAGTGCAAGGTAGCGCATAACACCATAAATCGTGTTCGATTTCTGGGAGGGAATATGCACCCGTCAAAATCACGCTGCGTTTCTCGTAGTTCGAAAGAAGACAAGCCAGCAGCAAAGTTTACTTAACTGCTTCGCATCTGATTGGAAACCCGTAAGCAGGAGCGAAGAAGCTACTGATTTATCGAAGATTCATGATCCTGCTGGAAATGTAAGCAAAATGTGATGGCAACGAATATTTTTCGTGACATTTCGCAGGCAGTCCGCTATTTTTTTCGGCATAAGGAGAAAGTAAGAAAAATTCTGCTTTCCTACGCGGTCAAAGTCTTGGGAGGATGTGACCTGTGGCGCGATAACACGCAGCCGCCACGCAAGTGGATCAGGTCGGACGCGATCTTAAAATGCAAGGTGAAAGCCTTGCATTTTTTTTGTCCTTAAGCGCAAATTCAAGTACTTGCTTGCTGTTCTGAAATCGAATTCTAAGCAGCCGCTTTTTGTTGCTGCATTTCGGCTCTGTTAGCCTACCTCTTCGGCCGATTCAATTTCGAGATGCAGCTGTTTGCCAGATCGCGCGACGCCCAATCAAAGTTCTTAGCCAGTTTACGTTTATCGACCGTTCCCGGAGATCGGTGCGAGACAGGATTTTCAGGCGACAGGGCCGGCGAATCAATATTCTTTTCCTCGGGAACAATCCTGAAGAAGCGCAAAAGGCGGGCTCATCGCGGAACTTTTCGCCGTCGCGCTGGTTGATAGGTCAAACTGGAGACCGTTATGAACTTGCAGACCCTGTTCATTGCAGCGCTTCTGACATTACTCATTCTTGCCGGCCTGCTGGCAGTCTTTCCCCTAAGAGGAAGCAATGAACCCGGAACACCGGCGCCGCACGCGCTGGATCAGACCAACGGCTAATATTCAAAGCCCTCTCACTTCTCTAGTTAGTCTCTCCATCACAATTAAAGGAAATGATCTTGAATAATCGCAATGGCCTTTACCTGATCGTCGGAGCACTTCTCGTTGCCGTAATCGGATTGGGAATCTACATTTATCGCGAAGAGACCAAGCCTGCCGTCGAGCTCAAAATCGGCGAAAGTGGCGTTTCTATCCAGCAAAACTGAAGTTGATAGAGTGAATTTCTATTTTGCCTGCGGGAACCAGACCGGGAAACTATCGACGCCAAAGCCGTATTCCTGGTTCACGACGTAGAAGGTTGCGAATAGAACCGCCGAAATGATCGTCGTCAGAAGAAAGACCCTGCCCATGCGATGCTTGTGCGGGGCGCTGGCTGGCGTACCCAGCGTTACGTCATCCTCGTCGCCTTGCGTGCGCAGGCCGATCGGGAGCATGGTGAACAATGTCAGCCACCAGAGGATGAAATAGACTGCCATGGCCGTCGCGATGGGCATTATTCTTGCTCCAGTTCGATCAATGTCCCGTTGAAATCCTTCGGGTGGAGGAAGAGAACAGGTTTGCCATGCGCGCCGATCTTCGGCTCTCCATCGCCAAGTATACGGGCGCCCTCACTTTTTAAATGATCGCGGGCGGCAATGATATTGGCCACTTCGTAGCAGACGTGATGCATGCCTCCGGAGGGATTTTTGGCCAGGAAGGCAGCGATCGGCGAATCAGCCCCGAGTGGCTCCAGCAGTTCAATCTTCGTGTTGCCGACATCGATGAAGACCACCGTCACGCCGTGTTCGGGGAGCACCTGCGGCGCGGTTGGCCTGGTGCCCAGCGTGTTGCGATAGGTCGCCGACGCTGCTGCCAGATCAGGCACCGCAATAGCGATATGGTTGAGACGGCCCAGCATAAGGATTGTCCTATGGGCGGGTCACGAAGACGGTAACCACCGGCTTCTTGCCCCAGACCTCGTTTGTTGCTGCCCGCACGGCGCGGCGCACTGCTTCGCGAACCATCGCCAGATCCCTGCGCTTTTCACGGGGAATGCTTTGTACGGCGCTTACTGCCGCATCGTACAGCAAGTCCTCGAGCAGTTCGCCCTCATCGTCGCTTTCCGGCAGCCCCACGGGCACGATCTCCGGATCTTCAATGATGTTGTAGTTGTCGTCGAGCAGCATAGACACCGCAACATGCCCGACATAGGCGAGCTTACGGCGTTCGACGATACCCACCTCTTCTTCGTCGCCAATGAGCTTGCCATCTTTGACCAGTCGGCCGAACGGCGCCTTGTCGATGATCTCGGCCCTGCCCGGCGCGAGCCTCAAGATGTCGCCATTGCGCACCTGGGGAACTTCCGGGATGCCGGCCATGGCAGCGAGTGAACCTTGGGCGACGAGATGCGCCGCCTCGCCATGCACCGGCACGAGGATGCGCGGACGCACCCACTCATACATCCGCCGCAACTCGTTGCGACGAGGATGCCCAGACACATGCACAAGCTGGTCGTCATCCGAAATGATCTGGATGCCCTGTTCTATCAAAAGGTTCTTGGTCTCGATGATCGGCTTTTCATTGCCGGGGATCGTGCGGGACGAATAGATCACCAGATCGCCGGCCGAAAGCGCGACGCTGCGCATTTCATCACGGGCGAGCTTGGCGAGCGCGGCGCGCGGTTCGCCTTGGCTGCCGGTAAGGATAATCACCATGTTCTCGCGCGGAATGAAGCCGTAATCGTCTTCCGACAGGAATTCGGGGACATCGTCGAGATATCCGAGCTCACTGGCGACATCGATCATGCGCTTCATCGAACGGCCGAGCACCAGAACCTGCCTTCCCGCGTCGCGTGCGGCCAAGGCGATCGAGCGGATACGGCCGACATTCGACGAAAAGGTCGTGATGGCGACGCGGCCGCGCGCGTTCTCGATAATATTGCGCAGGCTCTCACCCACCTCGCGCTCGGAAGGCGATTCGCCTTCGCGCAGCGCATTCGTCGAATCGCACATCATTGCGAGAACGCCTTCATCGCCGATGGCGCGGAAGCGCGCTTCATTGATCAGCGGCCCCATTGATGGCTCCGGGTCCATCTTCCAGTCGCCAGTGTGGATGATCGTGCCAAGCGGCGTCCTGATCGCGAGCGATACCGGCTCGGGGATCGAATGGGTGACCGCCAGCGCCTCGAACTCGAATGGGCCGACATTGAATGTCTCGCCGGCGCGATAGATCGTTACCGGAATGTCGGGCGCGCCGGGCTCCGCATGACGCTTGGCCTCGAGCAGTCCGGCCGTGAAGGGAGTACCGTAAACCGGAACATTGAGCAGCGGCCACAGATCGAGCAACGCCCCGTAGTGATCTTCATGGGCGTGGGTGATGACGATGCCCTTGAGGTTCTGGCGTTCAGCCTGCAGGAACCGGATGTCGGGCAGAATGAGATCGGCGCCGGGAAGTTCGGGGCCGGCAAAGCTGACGCCCATATCCACCACCACCCATTCGCGCTTATGCGCCGGGCCGTAGCCGTACATGGCCAAGTTCATTCCGATCTCACCGACACCGCCGAGTGGAAGGAAAACAAGCTCAGCTTGATCGGAATTCGCCATCTACACTCCTAATAGCCGAATTCTATTCAGCCCTTGCGGACGCCACCGCACCAAAATGCACATCACCAGCGGCGATCTTTATGCGCTCGCCCTCGCTGTCGCGAATGACGAAACGGCAATCTTCGTCAATGGTTTCGAATATACCACGCAGGACCGCTCCGTCGACTCGCACAGCGACCTCGCTGCCGAGGCCGGCCGCGCGTGCCAGCCAGCGCTTGCGAATTTCGGCAAGTCCCCGTCCCTCGTTCCAAACCCAGCTGTTTTCCTGCCAGGCGTCGGACAGCGCCAGAAACAGTGTTTCGGCATTACAATCCGCCCCAAGGCGGGCAAGCGACGTTGCCGGATAAGGCACGTCGTCAGGGTATGCCACGACGTTGACACCGATACCAATGACAATCGCGAAACGATTGGCCTCAAGCTGGGTGGACTCGAGCAGGATACCGGCGAGTTTTGCCCCGCCTGCAAGCAGATCGTTCGGCCATTTCAACTCGACACGCAGCGGTGCGCTGGTCGGACCGTGATTGCCGGCACCGTCGAGGCCAACCGAGAAGACAGTCGATGGGCAGACCGCGTCGAGTGCGTCGGCCAGTGCAAGGCCCGCGACAAAGCCGAGCGTCGCCGCGGCCTTCAGGTCGAATGCACCGGTGAGCAGCAGCGAGGCCGCGAGGTTGCCGTGCGATGTCGCCCAGGCGCGCCCACGCCGTCCGCGCCCGCTTTCCTGCTGCTTGGAAACAATCCAGAGCTTTCCGGGGTCACCCGCAAGTGCCCGCTCCAACGCCACGGCATTGGTTGAACCTATCGTCTCGAAGGCTTCAAGGCGATAGAAGTTTTGCTGGGCCAGGGGCGATAGGGAAAAGCCCATAGTCGTCAGAAGAAGGTTTTCGCTGCGGCTTCCGCATAGGTGCTGACCGGTCCGCCAACGAAGACATAGAACAGGACCAGCAGGCCGGAAACGCCAAGAACGAGGCGCAACTCGCCGGCCATGGGCACGAAAGCACCCGCCGGTTCATCGAACCACATGATCTTGATGATGCGCAGATAATAGTATGCGCCCACGACCGAGGCGACGATGCCGATGATCGCCAGCGCGTAGAGGTTCGCCTGCATCGCGGCAAGGAAGGTGTACCACTTGCCCCAGAAGCCGGCGAGCGGCGGAATGCCTGCGAGCGAGAACATCAGGATCGTCAGGATCGTCGCCATGATCGGATTGGTGCGCGAGAGCCCGGACAAATCGCTGATTTGCTCGACATTGCCGTCCTTGCGTCGCATTGCGAGGATGAAGGCGAAGGTGCCGAGCGTGGTGACGAGATAGATGAGCATGTAGATGGCAACGCCGCGTACGCCGACAACCGTCCCGGCGGCGAGACCAACGAGCGCGTAACCCATGTGACTGATCGACGAATAGGCCATCAGCCGCTTGATGTTACGTTGGCCGATGGCCGCAAACGCACCAAGCACCATTGAAGCGATGGCAATGAAAACGACGACCTGCTGCCAATCGTGGGTGATCGGCTGGAAGGTCTCGCTGACGACGCGGGTCAGAAGTGCCATCGCCGCCATCTTTGGCGCCGAGGCGAAGAAAGCCGTAACCGGTGTCGGTGCACCCTCGTAAACGTCAGGGGTCCACATATGGAACGGGACGGCCGAGATCTTGAAGGCAAGGCCAGCCAGGATGAAAACGAGGCCAAAGACGACGCCGAGCTGACGTTCGCCGCCGCTGAGCGCCTGCGCGATCGCTCCAAAGCCGGTGTGTCCGGTAAAGCCATAGACCAGGGAAATGCCGTAGAGAAGCATGCCGGACGACAAAGCGCCAAGCACGAAATATTTGAGACCAGCTTCGGTCGAACGGACGTTGTCGCGATTGATGGCAGCAACGACGTAGAGCGCGAGCGACTGCAGTTCGAGGCCGAGATAGAGCGAGAGCGTATCATTGGCCGAAATCATCAGCAGCATGCCGAGCGTCGCCAAAAGGACGAGGATCGGGAACTCGAACTTGTCGAACTTCTGCTCCTTGGCAAAGCCCGCCGACATCACCAGCGTCACCACTGAACCGACAAGCGTCAACACCTTCATGAAGCGTGAGAAAGGATCGCTAACAAAGGCGCGTCCGAAAACATGGCCGTCCTGCGGGAATATGACGACAAGCGCGAGTGCGGCGAGAAGCAGTGCAACGGCAAGGCCGCCAACCAGCCCGTTTGCCCGCTCGCCGGAAAACGCGCCGATCATCAACAGCACGAGCGCGCCGCCCGCGATGAGCAGTTCAGGAGCCATAAGCGTCAAGTTGGCAATCATGTCGGTTAGGCCTCTTCCTGCTATTTCAGCGCCAGTGTGGCGGCCGAGGACAGCGCATTATTGTATTGATTGATGATGGCGTGCACGGAGCTTGCCGTCGCATCGAAGATCGGCATGGGGTAGACGCCATAGAAGATCGTCAGAATGACCAGCGGATAGACCACGGCTTTCTCACGCGTCGTCATGTCGAGCAGCGATTTCAGGCTGTCCTTGTCGAGCACGCCGAAGATGACGCGGCGATAAAGCCAGAGCGCATAGGCCGCAGAGAAAATAACACCGCTTGCCGCGAACATCGCCACCCACGTGTTGACGCGGAAGACACCGAGAAGCGTCAGAAACTCTCCAACGAACCCGGACGTACCCGGCAGGCCGACATTCGCCATGGTGAAGATCATGAAGACGACGGCATATTTCGGCATGTTGTTGACGAGGCCGCCATAGGCCGCAATCTCGCGGGTATGGGTGCGGTCATAGATGATGCCGACGCAAAGGAACAGCGCGCTCGACACGAGGCCGTGCGACAGCATCTGGAACAATGCTCCCTGGATGCCCTGCTCGTTGGCGGCAAAAATGCCCATGGTCACATAGCCCATATGCGCGACCGAGGAATAGGCAATGAGCTTCTTCACGTCTTCCTGCATCAGGGCGACGAGCGACGTGTAGATAATGGCGACCACCGAGAGCGTATAGATCAGCGGCGCGAAATCGGCGGAGGCGAGCGGAAACATCGGCAGCGAGAAGCGGATGAAACCGTAGCCGCCGAGCTTCAACAGAATGCCGGCAAGTATCGCGGAAGCCGCGGTCGGCGCTTCGACGTGCGCATCGGGAAGCCAGGTATGGACCGGCCACATCGGCATCTTGACGGCGAAGGAGGCAAAGAATGCCAGCCACAGCCAGGTCTGCATGGAGGCCGGGAACTTGTAGGCGAGCAGGGTCGGAATATCCGTCGTGCCGGCCTGCCAGTACATCGCCATGATGGCAAGCAGCATCAGCACCGAGCCGAGCAGCGTATAAAGGAAGAACTTGAAGCTTGCATAAACGCGACGCTTGCCACCCCAAACGCCGATGATGATGAACATTGGCACGAGAACGGCTTCGAAGAACACGTAGAAAAGCACGATATCAAGCGCACAGAAGACGCCGATCATCAGCGTTTCCAGCACGAGGAATGCGATCATGTATTCCTTGACGCGGTTCTGGATGGCGTCCCAGCTTGCAAGGATGCATAGCGGCATCAGGAACGTCGTCAGGATGACGAACAGCATGGAAATGCCGTCGACGCCCATATGGTACGAGATACCCGAGTCGAGCCACGCAGTCTTTTCGACGAACTGGAAGCCCGACTGGCTGTTATCGAAATAGTACCAGATCGGCAGCGACAGCAGGAACGTGATGATCGTCGTCCACAGCGTCACATTGCGGATGTTCGTCCGCGCTGAGTCGCTGTCATCACGGATGAACAGGATGAGCAGAACACCGACCAACGGCAGAAAGGTAACGGTCGAGAGAATTGGCCAGTCGGTCATTAGAAGTTGCTCCCGAGCATCATCCAGGTGACGAGTGCGGCGACCCCAATGAGCATCGCGAACGCATAGTGATAAAGGTAACCCGTCTGCAGCCGCACGACGCGATTGGTCACGTCAACGACGCGTGCCGAAATTCCATCGGGTCCATGGCCGTCGATCAGCCAGCCATCGCCCTGCTTCCACAGGAACCGTCCGAGGGCTTTCGCCGGGCGCACGAAGAGGAAGTCGTAGAGCTCGTCGAAATACCACTTGTTGAGCAGGAACTGATAAAGGCCAGGATGCTGGGCAGCGAGGCGCTTGGGTGTTTCCGGCGAGCGGATATAGAACTGCCACGAGATCAGGAACCCAACGACCATCGCGATGAATGGCGACAGCTGCACGATGAACGGCACGTGGTGGTGTTCCTCGAGAATCTCGTTGCCCGGAGCCGTGTACAGCGCGCCTTTCCAGAACTCGGCATATTCGTGGCCGAAGAAGTGCTCGTGGAACATCACGCCGGCAAAGAGTGCGCCTGCCGCGAGAATGAAGAGCGGCACCAGCATCACATAGGGCGATTCATGCACGTGATGCATGACATCGTGGCTGGCGCGCGGCTTGCCATGGAACGTCATGAAAATCAGGCGCCAGGAATAGAAGCTGGTGAAGACAGCGGCGATGACTAGAAGAATGTAAGCGTAGTTCGCCACCGGATTGTGCGAGGCGAAGGCCGACTCGATGATCATGTCCTTCGAGAAGAAGCCGGCGGTGCCGATCAGCGTGCCCGGAATGCCGAGCCCGGTCAGGGCAACAGTGCCGATGATCATCATCCAGTAGGTTGTCGGGATGAGCTTGCGGAGTCCGCCCATGTGGCGCATGTCCTGCTCGTTCGAAACGGCATGGATGACCGAGCCCGCGCCGAGGAACAGCAGCGCCTTGAAGAAGGCGTGCGTGAAGAGGTGGAATATGCCTGCGCCATAGGCGCCGACGCCGAGCGCCACGAACATGTAGCCGAGCTGCGAACAGGTCGAATAGGCAATCACACGCTTGATGTCGTTCTGAACGAGGCCAACTGTGGCCGCAAAGAAGGCGGTCGTTGCGCCAATGAAAGTGACGAACATCAGCGCCGTGTGCGAAAGTTCAAAGATTGGCGACAGGCGCGCGACCATAAAAACGCCGGCGGTGACCATCGTTGCGGCATGGATGAGCGCTGAAACCGGGGTCGGGCCTTCCATGGCGTCCGGCAACCAGGTGTGCAACAGGAACTGCGCCGACTTGCCCATTGCACCCATGAAAAGCAGGAGCGCGGCAATCGTGATTGCGCCTTGCTTATCAAGCGTATAGCCGAGGAAGTTGAGAACGATCTGGCTACCGTCAGTTGCGGCGCCTTCTGCCGGCAGATATTGCGCGGCAGATGCGAACAGCGTGTCGAACTGGACGGTATCGAACAGAACGAACAACGAGAAGATACCGAGAAGGAAACCGAAGTCGCCGACGCGGTTGACGATGAAGGCCTTCATGGCCGCAGCGTTGGCGGATGGCTTCTTATACCAGAACCCGATCAGCAGGTACGAGGCAAGACCGACGCCTTCCCAACCGAAGAACATCTGAACGAGATTGTCGCCTGTCACCAACATCAGCATGGCAAAGGTGAAGAGCGAGAGATAGGCGAAGAAGCGCGGGCGATCGGGGTCATGATGCATGTAGCCGATCGAATAGGTATGAACCAGCGCCGAGACCGTATTCACGACGACGAGCATGACCGCCGTCAGCGTGTCGATGCGCAGCGACCAGTCGAAGCTCAGCGAGCCGGACTCGACCCAATGCGCCACAGGAATCTTGAACGCCTCGGTATGCCCAAGGGCGACCGAGCCGAATGCGATCCACGAAAGGATGGCGCAGACGATCAGAAAGCCGGTCGTGACATACTCACTCGCCTTCGCGCCGATAGCGGAGCCGAAAAGCCCGGCGATCAGGAAGCCGAGCAGCGGAAGGAAGACAATCGCCAGATACAGCATGCCCCCGTCAACCTTTCATCATGTTGACGTCTTCTACGTCAATCGATCCACGATTGCGGTAGAACACGACGAGAATAGCAAGACCGATGGCTGCCTCGGCGGCGGCGACGGTCAGGACAAACAGCGCAAAGACCTGGCCGACCAGATCGTGCAGAGCGGCGGAAAACGCCACGAAATTCAGATTGACCGCAAGCAGGATCAATTCGACCGACATCAGGATGACGATAATGTTCTTCTTGTTGAGGAAGATGCCGAAGATCCCGAGCGTGAACAGCAGGGCAGAGACAGTCAGATAATGTGCGATACCAATTTCCATCATGACGCTCCTGTCAGATACCCTTGCCGGTTTCGACCTGCTTGACCTCGATGGCCGTTGCAGGCGTGCGAGCCACCTGCTGCGCGATGTTCTGGCGCTTGATGTTCGGCTTGTGCCGCAGCGTCAGAACAATGGCGCCGATCATCGCAACCAGAAGCACCAGCCCGGCAATCTGGAAGAAATAGATGTAGTCCGTATAAAGAATGTCGCCGAGCGCTGCAGTGTTGGTGCGGGTCGCAAGATCGGGCGTCGGCTGGACCGGCGATGCGGTCAGCGTCGGCGCGAAAATCGAACCGCCAAGAACGATGATCAGCTCAGCGGCCAGGATGAGCCCGACCAGTGCGCCGATCGGCGCATATTGCAGCGCTCCGCTCTTCAGTTCGGCAAAGTCCACATCCAGCATCATGACGACGAAAAGGAACAGCACCGCCACAGCGCCGACATAAACGACGAGAAGGATCATCGCCAGGAATTCGGCGCCGGTCAGCAGGAATAGACCGGCCGCATTGAAGAAGGCGAGGATCAGGAACAGCACGGAATGCACGGGATTGCGTGCAGCAATAACCATGAAACCACTGGCTACAGTGATGAAGGCGAAGAGATAGAAAAACGCCGCCGCGATACCTGTCAGCATGGGTTCCCCCGATTTCCATTCCGGCAGGTCGTCCTGCCATTAAACCCGGCAGATAAGACTGCCAATTCAAACGGATCGTTTGCCGTTGCGGCCAAATGATCTTTCAATTTTTCAAGCCTCTTAGCGCATGTTCCCTGCCGGTTGAAGATCAACGGCCAAGACACATGCGCGCAGTTCATATTCAGCGATAGGGCGCATCCATCGCGATGTTGCGCGCCAGTTCCCGCTCCCAACGATCGCCGTTGGCAAGCAGACGTTCCTTGTCGTAGTAGAGTTCTTCGCGTGTTTCCGTGGCGAACTCGAAATTCGGCCCCTCGACGATCGCGTCGACAGGACATGCTTCCTGGCAGAAGCCGCAATAGATGCACTTCACCATGTCGATATCATAACGAACCGTGCGGCGCGTGCCGTCATTGCGGCGCGGACCAGCCTCGATTGTGATCGCCTGGGCCGGGCAGATCGCCTCGCACAGCTTGCAGGCAATGCAGCGTTCTTCGCCGTTTGGATAACGGCGCAGCGCGTGTTCACCGCGAAAGCGCGGGCTGACCGGCCCCTTTTCGTACGGATAATTTAGGGTCGCCTTGGGCGCAAAGAACTGCCGCATCGACAGGAAGAATGCCCCGACGAATTCCAGAAGCAGGAGCGATTTAGCAGCTTGTGCCAGTTGTGCCATGCTCGTTCTCCTTAAGGCGTCAGGCCGGTGATTTTGAGGAAGGCCGCGGTGGCGACGACCATGAAGATCGAGATCGGCAGGAATACCTTCCAGCCAAGGCGCATCAACTGGTCATAGCGGTAGCGCGGAACGAAAGCCTTCACCATGGCGAACATGAAAAAGCAAAGGAACAGCTTGAGCAGGAACCAGATGACGCCGGGCACCCAGTTCAGGAACCACACATCGACGGGTGGCAGCCAGCCGCCGAGGAAGAGGATCGTCGTCAGCGCGCACATCAGGGTGATGGCGACATATTCGCCGAGGAAGAACAGCAGGAACGCCGTGGACGAATATTCGATCATGTGGCCGGCGACGAGTTCCGATTCAGCTTCGACCAGATCGAACGGCGGACGGTTGGTCTCCGCTAGGGCCGATATGAAGAAGATGATGAACATCGGGAACAGGCCGAGCCAATGCCAGTCGAGGAACGTATTCGGCAGACCGATCATCGTGCCGAGGCCGGTCGTCTGCGACATGACAATGTCGGTCAGATTGAGCGAACCCACGCAAAGGAGGACGGTGACGATCACGAAGCCGATCGACACTTCGTAGGACACCATCTGCGCGGCCGAGCGCAGTGCGCCGAGAAACGGATATTTCGAATTGGACGCCCAGCCCGCCATGATGACGCCGTAGACTTCGAGCGACGAAATGGCGAGGACGTAAAGGATGCCGACATTGACGTTGGCGACCGCCCAGCCCTCATTGACCGGAATGACAGCCCAGGCCGCCATGGCAAGGACGGACGATACGAGCGGCGCCAGCAGGAAAATGCCCTTGTTGGCGCCGGAGGGGATGATCGGTTCCTTGACGACGAACTTCAAAAGGTCGGCGAAGGACTGCAGCAAACCAAACGGTCCGACGACGTTGGGGCCGCGCCGCAACTGCACGGCCGCCCAGACCTTGCGATCCGCCAGAAGCAGGTAGGCGATAATCAGCAGCATCACGACCAGCAAAAGCAGTGATTTGCCGAGGATGATCAGCAGCGGCAGGATGTAGGTTGCGAAAATCTCTTCCATATCAGTCTCTTTCCCGCCTACTCGGCCGCCTGCTTGAAGCCGCCCTTGGCGAGCGCCGAGCACTCGGCCATGACGGCAGAGGCGCGTGCGATCGGGTTGGTCAAGTAGAAATCCTTGACCGGCGAGATGAAGGCCGTCTTCTCGACTGCGCCGATTGTACTCGCCAGCTTCTCGACATCGGCAGGATTGCCGGCTTCGATCGAGTCGACCGAAGCGAGATGCGGATACTCCGCATAGAGGCCGGAGCGCAAGGCCGCGAGCGAGTCGAACGGCAATTTCTTGCCGAGTGTGTCGGATAGAGCGCGCAGGATTGCCCAGTCTTCCTTGGCGTTGCCTGGCGCAAAGCCGGCGCGGTTCGTCATTTGCACGCGGCCCTCGGTGTTCACATAGGTGCCCGACTTTTCCGTATAGGTCGCGCCGGGCAGGATCACATCGGCATTGTGCGCGCCCTGATCACCATGCGTGCCGATGTACACCGTGAATGCCTTGTCCTTGCCGGACCAGTCGAGTTCGTCGGCGCCGAGCAGGAACAGAACATCCATAGTGCCCTGCATCTCGGCTACCGTCTTGCCGCCCTCACCCGGCACGAAGCCGATGTCGAGCGCGCCGACACGGCTCGCAGCGGTATGCACCACGCCAAATCCGTTCCAGTCGTCCCGTAGGGCTCCGGCTTCCGCGGCGATCTTTGCCGCAAGTCCCAATACCGACTGGCCGTCCGCGCGCGACAGAGCGCCCTGCCCGACGATGATCATCGGGTTCTTGGCTGTCTTCAGAACCGACAGGAAATTCATCGATCCAGCCGCAAGATCGGCCAGCGTCTCGGCACCGGCGCCAAGGTATTCGTACTTGTAGCGCAGGTCGGCCTGTTCACCGATCAGGCCGATCGGCGTCCCAGCGGCACGCCAACGCTTGCGGATACGAGCGTTGAGCAGCGATGCCTCGAAACGCGGATTTGATCCGATGATGAGGATCGCATCAGCCTGCTCGATCCCATCGATCGTCGGATTGAAAATGTATGAAGCGCGGCCGCCCGCCGTAGCAAGCGCCGAGCCGTCCTGACGTGCGTCGATATTGGCCGAACCAAGCGACGCCATCAGCGCCTTCAACGCGTACATCTCCTCGACACTGGCGAGATCGCCGGCAATCGCGCCGATCTTGCTACCGTCAGTCTTGGCAACGGCGGCCCTGATCGCGTCGAAGGCCTCCGGCCAGGTGGCGGCAATGAGACGCCCGTCCTTGCGGATATAGGGACGGTCGAGGCGCTGCGTGCGCAGGCCGTCCCAGATGAAGCGCGTCTTGTCGGAAATCCATTCCTCGTTCACCTGCTCGTTGACGCGCGGCAGGATACGCATCACTTCGCGGCCACGGGTATCGACGCGGATCGCCGAGCCGACTGCATCCATAACATCGATGGATTCCGTCTTGTTCAACTCCCAGGGACGCGCCTGGAAAGCATAGGGCTTCGAGGTCAGCGCACCGACCGGGCAAAGGTCGATGACGTTGCCCTGGAGTTCGGAGGTCATTGCCCGTTCGAGATAGGTGGTGATCTCGGCATCTTCGCCGCGGCCGATCAGGCCGAGTTCGGAAATGCCGGCAACTTCCGTCGTAAAGCGGACGCAGCGGGTGCAATGGATGCAGCGCGTCATGATCGTCTTGACGAGAGGACCGATATACTTGTCCTCAACGGCGCGCTTATTCTCGCGATAACGCGAGGAATCGACGCCGAAGGCCATAGCCTGGTCCTGCAGATCGCATTCGCCGCCCTGATCGCAGATCGGGCAATCGAGCGGATGATTGATGAGCAGGAATTCCATCACGCCTTCGCGGGCCTTCTTGACCATCGGCGTATTTGTGAAGATTTCCGGGGTCTCGCCATTCGGACCGGGGCGCAGATCGCGCACGCCCATGGCGCAGGATGCTGCCGGCTTCGGCGGTCCGCCCTTCACTTCGATCAGGCACATGCGGCAATTGCCGGCAATCGACAAACGCTCGTGGAAGCAGAAGCGCGGAACCTCGGCACCCGCCGTTTCCGCAGCCTGCAGAAGCGTATAGTGATCCGGTACCTCTATTTCCTTACCGTCGACTTTGATCTTTGCCATCGTCCGTCCAACCTCGCGGAACATACCGCATTCCAGTCCGGCATTTCCGCAGTTGCCGAAATGCCCTTAATTCTCAACGTGCCGGGTAACAACCGGCGCGCACCTTGTTCAGGGTTTCCCCATCAATCGATTTGCCTGGCCAACCCAATCGTCGCGCACAATGCGCCCCCCGAACTTGAGTTCGTCATCGACCTTCGCGATCTCGTCCGCCGTCCATCCGGCGATCTGCGCATAGGTGCTTATTCCCATGCCGTTCAAGACCTGCTCAAGCTTCGGCCCTATGCCCGCGATCAGCTTCAGATCGTCGGCCCCAGTCGTCACGGCCGGAGCCAATTTCGCGGCAATTGCAGTTTCAACTGAAACAACCTGCGGCTCTACGGGTACCTGAAGCCGCTTAGCGGGTGCCGCGGCGGTCTTGCCGCGAATGATCGTCTTGAGATCATCGACGTCCGCTGCAACGCGCGGAGCACCGGCTTCCGCCGTCTTCGAGTTCAGATCAAACGCCCCGGCAAAAGCACCGGCCCAGAAACCCCACATCTGGCTGGCAATGCCAAGACCGATTGCGGATGCGGCGGCGGCCGCGCCCAGCGACGGCGTCAACAGGTTGACTGCCGCAACCGTGTGGTTCGGCATCAAGGCTGTCCATGTGTCGATGCGATGTTTTGCGTTGTCTGCCATCGGCTTTTCCACCTATTCCGCCGCTTCGAGCACAGGGCTCGGCGAGGCATTGCGGGAAAACTCGTCGATGCGGCGCTCAATTTCAGGGCGGAAACTGCGGATGAGGCCCTGAACCGGCCATGCCGCGGCATCGCCAAGCGCACAGATCGTATGACCCTCGATCTGCTTGGTGACGTCGAGCAGCATCTCGATCTCGCGCTTCTGCGCGTTGCCGGTAACCATGCGCTCCATCACCCGCCACATCCAGCCTGTGCCTTCGCGGCAAGGCGTGCACTGGCCGCAGCTTTCGTGCTTGAAGAAGTAGGAAATACGGGCGATGGCGCGAACAATGTCGGTGGACTTGTCCATGACGATCGCGGCTGCGGTGCCAAATGACGACTTGACCGCACGCAGCCCGTCGAAATCCATCGGGCAATCGATAATGTCCGCTGCCGGAACCACCGGGCAGGAAGCACCGCCGGGAATGACTGCCAGAAGATTGTCCCAGCCGCCACGGATACCACCGCCATGCTTGTCGACGAGCTCGCGGAAGGTAATGCCCATGGCTTCTTCGACGGTGCATGGCTTGTTCACATGACCGGAAAGCATAAAGAGCTTGGTGCCGACATTGTTCGGGCGGCCGATACCGGAGAACCACGCCGCGCCGCGACGCAGGATCGTCGGCGCAACAGCGATCGATTCGACATTGTTGACGGTGGTCGGGCAGCCATAAAGGCCCATATTCGCCGGGAACGGCGGTTTCAGGCGCGGCTGGCCCTTTTTGCCTTCGAGGCTCTCGAGAAGCGCTGTTTCCTCGCCGCAAATATAGGCGCCAGCGCCATGATGGACGAAGATATCGTAGTCCCAGCCATTCTTGTTGTTCTTGCCAAGAAGACCGGCGTCGTAGCATTCATCGATTGCCGCCTGCAGCGCCTCGCGCTCGCGGATATATTCGCCGCGCACATAGATGTAGCAGGTGTTGGCACCCATGGCGAAACCGGCAATCAGGCAGCCTTCGATCAGCGTATGCGGATCGTGCCGCATGATATCGCGGTCCTTGCAGGTACCGGGCTCGGACTCGTCGGCATTAACGACGAGGTAATGCGGCCGTCCGTCGCTTTCCTTGGGCATGAACGACCATTTCAACCCGGTCGGAAAGCCCGCGCCACCACGGCCACGAAGGCCCGATGCCTTCATCTCGTTGATGATCCAGTCGCGACCCTTTTCGAGGATCTGCTTGGTGCCGTCCCAATTGCCACGGCTCATCGCACCCTTCAAGGACTTGTCCTTGTGGCCGTAAATATTGGTGAAGATGCGGTCTTTGTCAGCGAGCATTTCGCACCTGTCCTACTCTCTTCGTCCATTCCAGGCGGGCGCTCAAGGCAGCCGCCAAATTGATCATCTCGGCTTCTTGCCGAAAACCTTGATGTATTCCGCTTCGCCGCCCTTGGCCAAAGCCTTGGCTTGCTTGACCCATTCGTCGCGCTCTATGCGGCCCTTGAAGTTCAGGTAGTTGTCGACCCACTCCCGCTCGGCCTTCTTCCAGGCAGCGACCTGGGCGAAGGTGAAAATGCCAAGCTCATGCAAAATATCTTCAATCTTCGGGCCAACGCCTGCAATCAGCTTCAGATCGTCTATGACGGCCGGTCTTTCGATTGCGGCCGGGCGGCTCTTGTCTTCCAGCGAAACAGGCTTTGCGGCGATATCTACGCCCTGGACGTCAGGCTTCTCACCGAGCGAACCTTCCGCGATCGGAGGGTTCTTGATGGTACGTGCAGCAACAGGCTTTGCTGCCGGCTTCGACGTCGCATCCTCGGCCGCCTTCGTAGCCTTCACCCTTGATGGCGACTTGATCGCCGCATTGGTCGTTTCGTCGTGCGTAACGGGCTTTGCCGCGTTCGACGGCGGTATGGATGCGCTATCCGGGGCAGCCTGTCCTGCGCTCTTCGGCGTGGCGGCACCATTTCCATCGGTCAGCGATGTGAGGCCGCCCTCGGGTGCCGAGAAGATGCGGTCAATCTGCGGTCCTACCGGGACCGAGGCTCCGTTGCCAGCCTCGAAGGCATCGATGATTTCCTCGAGGCGGTCCGGCGTTAGATCCTCATAGGTGTCCTTGAACACCATGACCATCGGAGCATTGACGCACGCGCCAAGGCACTCGACCTCTTCCCACGACAGCGTGCCGGCTTCGTTGGTGTGGAACTGCTCGTGGTGAATCTTGTGCTGGCAGACGCGCTTGAGCTCGTCCGCTCCCCGCAGCATGCATGGCGTGGTGCCGCATACCTGAATGTGCGCCCGCGTTCCGACCGGCTTCAACTGGAACTGCGTATAGAAGGTGGCGACTTCGAGCACGCGGATCAGCGGCATGTCGAGCATGCCGGCGACATGTTCGATCGCTGCCTTCGTGACCCAGCCATCCTGCTCCTGCGCGCGCATCAGCAAGGGGATAACAGCCGACTGCTCACGCCCCTTCGGATATTTGGCAATCGCTTTCTCGGCCCAGGCACTGTTTTCGCGATTGAACGCGAATGCCGCTGGCTGGATATTATCTTCTGCAAGACGACGGACGGACATTAACGATCAACCTCACCAAATACGATATCGAGCGAGCCGAGCACCGCCGATACGTCGGCGAGCATGTGGCCACGACACATGAAGTCCATGGCCTGGAGATGGGCAAAGCCTGGTGCGCGCAATTTCACGCGGTACGGCTTGTTGGACCCGTCCGAGACGAGGAAAACGCCGAACTCGCCCTTGGGCGCTTCCACGGCTGCATAAACCTCCCCGGCGGGGACGTGATAGCCTTCCGTGTAGAGCTTGAAGTGATGGATCAGCGCTTCCATCGAACGCTTCATCTCGCCGCGCTTCGGCGGTACGATCTTAGCCGAGGTGTTCGATACCGGACCAACACGCTCCTTGCCAAGCAAAAGGTCGACGCACTGGCGCATGATCCGCACAGACTGGCGCATCTCCTCCATGCGGATTAGATAACGATCATAGCAATCGCCATTCTTGCCGATGGGAATATCGAACTCCATCTCGGCGTAACATTCATAGGGCTGCGACTTTCGCAGATCCCATGCGGCGCCCGAACCGCGCACCATGACACCGGAGAAACCCCATGCCCACGCATCCTCAAGCGTAACGACGCCGATATCGACATTGCGCTGCTTGAAAATGCGGTTTGGCGTGATCAGATCGTCGAGGTTCTTTACTGTCTGAAGGAACGGATCGCACCATTTGCCGATGTCTTCGACGAGTTTATCCGGGATGTCCTGATGAACACCACCTGGCCGGAAATAGGCGGCGTGCATGCGCGCGCCGCACGCCCGCTCGTAGAACACCATCAGCTTTTCGCGCTCTTCAAAACCCCAGAGCGGCGGCGTCAGCGCGCCAACGTCCATGGCCTGCGTCGTCACGTTCAAAAGGTGTGATAGAATGCGCCCTATCTCGGAAAAAAGCACACGGATAAGCTGACCGCGCCTCGGCACCTCGATCTCAAGCAGGCGCTCGACGGCAAGCGCATAGGCATGCTCCTGATTCATCGGAGCCACGTAGTCGAGCCGATCGAGATAGGGCACGGCCTGCAGGTAAGTCTTGGCTTCCATTAACTTTTCGGTGCCGCGATGCAGGAGACCGATGTGCGGATCGACGCGCTCGACCACCTCACCGTCAAGCTCGAGCACGAGGCGCAAAACGCCATGCGCCGCAGGATGTTGCGGGCCGAAGTTGATGTTAAAGTTACGGACGCTATGTTCAGTCATGGCTTGCTCCGCGAGATGGGAGACACAGTCTCATCAACACGCTCAATTTGTCTTCGCCTTCTCATCGCCCGGCAGCACGTAATCCGTGCCTTCCCATGGCGACTGGAAGTCGAAATTGCGAAATTCCTGGCGAAGTTCGACAGGCTCGTAAACGACCCGCTTGATCTCGTCGTCGTAGCGCACTTCGACAAACCCGGTCAGCGGGAAATCCTTCCGCAGCGGATGCCCCTCGAAGCCGTAGTCGGTGAGGATGCGGCGAAGATCCGGATGACCCGAAAAGAGCACGCCGTAAAGATCGTAGGTTTCGCGCTCGTACCAATCGGCACCGGGATAGACCGCTGTCGCTGAGGGAACCGGGGTATCCTCGTCGGTTGCGACCTTGACGCGGATGCGCAGGTTCTGGCGCGGGGACAAGAGGTGATAGACGACGTCGAAGCGATGCTCGCGTGACGGATAATCCACACCGCTGATGTCGATCAGCGAAATGAACTGGCATTGTACGTCGTCACGCAGGAACGTCAGTGTATCGATCAGCTTGTCGCCGCCAACCTCGATCGTCAGCTCGCCATAGACGAGTTCGGCGGACTTTATTCCCAGTGACGGCTGTTCGCCGAGATGGCGGGAGAGTTCACCCAAGGCTTCTTCGAACATCGCCCTCTCCTATCGCTCGATCGTGCCGGTGCGGCGGATCTTCTTTTGCAGGAGCAAAACGCCGTAAAGAAGCGCTTCCGCGGTGGGCGGACAGCCGGGCACATAGATATCGACAGGAACGACACGGTCGCAGCCGCGCACCACGGAATAAGAGTAGTGATAATAGCCGCCGCCATTGGCGCAGGAGCCCATCGAGATGACATAGCGCGGCTCAGGCATCTGGTCGTAGACCTTGCGCAGCGCCGGCGCCATCTTGTTGGTAAGCGTGCCCGCAACGATCATGACATCCGACTGGCGCGGGGAAGCGCGCGGCGCAAAGCCGAAACGCTCGCCGTCGTACCGCGGCATCGACGTGTGCATCATCTCGACGGCGCAGCACGCCAGGCCGAACGTCATCCACATCAACGATCCGGTGCGCGCCCAGGTTACCAGCGCGTCAGCCGAAGTGACGAGGAAGCCCTTGTCGGCAAGTTCATTGTTGATTTCGCCGAAGAATGCATCATCCGAACCTATCGGCTTGCCGGTGTTGGGATCGAGGATGCCCTTGGGTTTTGGTGCAACGAGGGTGGTGGTGCCGTCGGTCAATCCCATTCCAGCGCTCCCTTCTTCCACTCATAGATAAAGCCGATCGTCAGAACGGCTAGAAACACCATCATGGACCAGAAGCCGAACCAGCCAATCTTGCCGAAGGATATCGCCCACGGGAACAGGAAGGCCACTTCCAGATCGAAGATGATGAACAGGATCGAAACGAGATAGAACCGCACATCGAACTTCATGCGGGCGTCGTCGAACGCGTTGAAACCGCACTCGTAGGCCGACAGTTTTTCCGGATCCGGCGCACTGTATGCGACCAGAAAAGGCGCAACCAACAGTGCCAGACCGATTACCAGCGCTACCCCGATAAAGATAACGATGGGCAGGTAGGAACTTAATAGCTCGTTCATGATCCGTCTTTTTCCGCCTTGTGAACTCAGGCTGACAAGAATGCCATGTTATGCACATGACTGCCACTTATACGCGACAGATCACACTATCCCGGAAGATGGTGCGATGCGGCGAGGGTTAGCGCGTTAGCGCCATGGGCGCAAGTGCGACGATGGCCGCAAATCTGTTCGCAAGTTCCAGCTTCCGCAGTGTCCACTTGCTCCAAAATCGTCAATTTCTGCATGTTTTGCCTTGTTTTCGCGCCAAATAGGCCGCGAATGCCTCTTTAGAATGATGTTAATGTGTCCCGCGCTTTCGGGCCTGCGGGACGAGAGATATCTGACTGCGACATTCGGTCCTATAAACGATTTAACCCCTTAAACGCCGCGATCCCTGAAGCGCGCGCCAACAGGGCGCAAGCGCCTGTGCCTCAGTACCAAACAGGGTACAGTAGTGTTGGTTTCAAACACCTGCCAATGGCTCGAGACCGAGGCCCTGCCCTTCTTCGCTGAGGGCCTTTTGGCGGTGCTGCTTCCTGTCGAGCAGCATCGACCAGGTTGCCACCGCAAGTCCGGTCGCGGCCAACAGCGAAGCCACATAGGGCAGATTCTGATAGGAGACCCCGATTGTCAGCGCGACGCCGCCAATCCACGCTCCCGCCGCGTTGCCCACATTGAACGCGCTCTGGTTGAGCGTCGCCGCAAGATTAGGCGCGTCCGCAGCCGTTTCCACCACGCGCATCTGCAGCGGCGGAATGGCGATGAAAAAGATCAGGCCCCAGAGGAAGACGCCGGAGATCGCGGCAAACTGGTATGTGCTGACCCCGGCAAAGACGATATAGACGAAGACAAGTGCAAGCAGGGAGCCAATCACCGTCGGCATCAGCTTCCAGTCGGCGAGCCTGCCGCCCAGGATATTGCCGAGCGTAATTCCCGCACCGAAGAGCAGCAGCACCCAGGTGACCGACGGGGCCGGGAGGCCAGAGACGTCGGTCAGAATTGGCTTGATATAAGTGAAGACCGCAAACAGGCTGCCCGAGGCAAGCGCCGATATCAGCATGGCAAGCCATACCTGCAACTTGCCAAGCACCCTGATTTCGCTGAGGATGCCCGCGCCCTTGTCCGTATCCTTCGCTGCGGGGACGAGGAAGGCGATGGCAATGACGGCAGCGATGCCGATCGCCACAACTGCAAAGAAGGTGGAACGCCAGCCATAGGCTTCGCCAAGTGCAGTCCCCAACGGTACACCGAGAATGTTGGCAAGCGTCAGGCCGGCAAAGAGCAGCGCAATCGCGCTCGCGCGCTTGTGCCGGGGAACGAGATTTGCCGCAACGACCGAACCGATACCAAAAAATGCGCCATGACCGAAGGCGGTAAAGACGCGCGCGACCATCAGCATCCAGTAGTTCGGTGCGATGGCACAAAGGAAATTGCCAATGACGAACAGCATGGCAAGTCCGACGAGTACGGGCTTGCGCGGCAGCGATGCCGTGGCGATGGCAATGATGGGTGCACCGACGACGACGCCGAGAGCATAGCCTGTCACCAGCAGGCCTGCATGCGGAATGGAAACGCCGAGATCAGCAGCAACCTCAGGCAACAGGCCCATGATCACGAATTCGGTCGTTCCAATACAGAACGAGGCGATAGCTAAGGCGAGAATCGGCAAAGGCATGGGAAGGACCGCGAGTCTTGAGAAAGTACCGATCCTGCATAGCGTAGCACGTTAAACAAATGACGATTGTGCAATGCAGCGATGCATTTCCGCTGGAACTGCGAGTTAAGCGTGCGAAAGCCGGCGAAGAGGGTGTCCGCCTCGCCGTCCGGTTGAATCAATCACCTTGCCCGATCGTGATGGTGAGGCTGGGCCGCCTCGTCCTCAACCGAAAAGGCTGCGGCGTTCACCTTGTCGTTGGCTGGACGGTGGGCGGCTGACGCTTCGGTCTTTTCCTCGACGAACGCATCGACTTCCTTGGCTGCTTCAACGAATGCGAAACGAGCCGCTCTGGCGGTTGCTTCACCATCCAAAGCCTTGGCACATACGGCTTTTGCTTCTTCGTAGAGAGGGCCGCATTGTTTCGTCCAGCAATGCTTCAACAGGTCCGCAGCCTGCTTAACCGAAGACACGTTCATAATCGTGCCGGAGCGCGGTGATTTGATCATTACATGTTCAAAGGATTGATCACGCATAACACAAGAATGCGGGGCAATAGGAATGGTTCCGGAGGCTCCCCGGGACCATTTAAGATCTACTTACAGTAGAATTCGGTTCGTATTGAACCAAAGCAGTTGAAATGCGTTTGATTAGTGGATTGCATGGCATGACAATTTTGTGAGTCGGAAAGACCGCGTTCACAAAGGGGTTGGCTCCAGGAACGTTTGCTGATATTCGGCCGGCTCCATTGAAGAAGGACTTATGCAGCAATGAACAGTCACTTTGCTCTCATCCTGGCGATGCTTACGGCAGTAGCCTGGACCGGAACACTGGTTTATCTGGTCAAGCGGTGGAGCCACGGTCACGGTCGGAAGTGACAATTTCCGGTGATTTGTACCGGAATGTGATTTGACAGCCTAAATCGAAAGTATCAGGGTGGGTGTAAGCCCTCCCCCGGCCCATGGAGGCTCGACGATTGCCATCGACGTGAGTGGCGCATCGTCGAGCCTCATTTTTCTCAAAATAGCTCTAAGTGCGCAACCAATGTCTGGTTTCCGCGTTATTGTAGTGTCGGGAGCGTTATTTGAACCCGTTTCAGATATCCCGATCGAGGCCCAGTATCGTCCATGGCACCAAACGCTGTGTGGCAATCTGGGCCTCACTCATGAGCACACATCCCCATCTAGTCCTTTGGATGTAGTTGCGCATCACCCATCCGATTAGGTTGTTCGGCTTTTACCCCTAGGTTAGCGTTTTGTGAAAACGCGTGACTCGGGGGACTTGCGCATGCTGATAACGATACTGCTGGGCTTGGCCCTCACTGCTGGAAAGGTAGACAAGGGTGATGCCGTCATGCAGGCCCAGTTCGACCTGCTCAGATTGTCCTATGCATGTGGCGATCCGCTGTACAGATCGAAGCGCGACTCGACCCGGCGCTGGATCGAACGGCTGGAATCAAACACAACCTACAGTATGCAGGACGTTGCAGATCTCGATAGCGGTCTGAAGAACGGCACCATCAAACCCGCGACCCGGGTAGAGCGCGGTGACTGCATCAAGCTTCTCGCCGATGGGGAGGCGAAGGTCGAAAGCCTCGTCGAGGAATACAACCGCTAGTAATATTATTTCATTGACTATTTCCGGTCGATCTCGCCGCGTCCGTAACCGAGCAACATGACAAGAATGACGACGCCGTAGATGATCTGGCGCCCTGCCTCCGGCATTTGCATCACAGCCAGGATCGATTGCAGCAGCGTTATCAGGATAACGCCGGCGATCGTGCCGAGATAATTGCCCTTGCCGCCAAGGATATTTGTTCCGCCAAGCACAACGGCCGCAATGGCCGGCAGAAGATAGGGATCTCCCATCGCCTGATAGGCCTTGGTCGAATAGCCGGCCAATAAAACACCTGCAAAAGCCGCCGCGGCACCGGAGAGCACGAAACACCAGATGATGACGCCATTGGTGTTCACGCCTGAAAGATATGCCGCCGATTCGCGATTGCCGACCGCATAGACCCGACGCCCGAAGGCGGTTCGGGTTAAAAGATAGGTGGTGAACCCGCCGACGATGATCCAGATGAAAAGCGCGTTGGGAAAGCCGAAGAACAAGCGCCCGACTGCCATGAAGTGCATCGCGTCGGTTGCATGATCCTGCGGTGCGAAGCCGCCGGTGTGCAGCACCATGAGACCTTGGACGACCGCATTCATGCCCAACGTGAAGATCATCGACGGCAATCGCAAATAGGCGACGCCGAGTCCGTTGAGCAGGCCGACAAGCGCGCCGCAAAGCACGCCGACCGGAATCGCGACGACATTGCCGATGTCGCCGAACCAGCCGGCGACAGCCGTCGCCATCATGGCTCCTAGCGTGACGGTCCAGGGTATCGACAAATCGATGTGACCGATGAGAATAACCATCATTGCGCCCGAGGCGATAATGCCAAGAAACGCGCTGATCTGCAGTTGCTGCAGGAGATATTCCGGAGAAAGAAACTCGCGCGAATAGAGTGCGCCGCCAAGCAGCATCAAGACGATGCAGCCGAACGCAATGATGACGGAGCGGTCGAGTGTAAACCGGAGGATCGGGACAGTGCCGGCCTGAAGCTTCTGATCGTTCATGCGAAAAGCTCCAGCCGGTTGCGAATGCGCAGCACGCGGATGGCGCCGAGGCTGACGGCAGCAAGAAGCACGACGCCCTGAAACAATGGCTGCCAGAGCGGATCGAGATTGAAGACGAAAAGCAGGTCCTCGATTGTGCGCAGCACGAATGCCCCGAAAATGGAGCCGATGGCGGATCCCCATCCGCCAAAGAGCGACGTTCCGCCGATCACAACAGAAGCGATCGAGTTCAGCGTATAGGAGCCGGCTATCGGCGCGGATGCCTCTCCCGAATAGGTGTTGAAGGTCAGCATCAGGCCGCCAAGTGCGGCGAGAAAACCCGCGAGCGTATAGGCGAGCAGTTTGGCGCGTTGGACCGGCACGCCCGACATATACGCCGCTTGCTCATTTGAACCTACGGCATAGGCCGCGCGGCCGAGAACCGAGCTGCGATAGGGCAACCAGACCAGCACGACAACGGCCAGGAGAACAACCAATGCGGTCGGAATCACTCCGAAAAGCTGGCCGGTCGCAAAATCCGCGAGGTCGGACTGCACATCTCCGCCGGGGCCCGGCCTGATGTAAAGCGCGATGCCGTAGAAAATCGCCCCCGTGGCGAGTGTGGTGATGATAGGCTGAAGCCTGCCCCAGACGACGATGGCACCATTGAGGAAGCCAGCGGCGGCGCCGACGGCAAGGACGGCCACAGCACCGAGCAGCCCCTCGCCCAATGTGCCGACCACGATCGCCGAGGCCAGGCAATTGGCAAGGATGAATATCATCCCGACAGAAAGATCGAGCCCGCGCGTCAACACTGGCAGGGTCTGGGCCATGGCCACAAGTGCGAGCAGCACCGCCTTGTTCGCCGCCGTTGCGGCAACAGCGGCGTTCAGACCCACCGGATGATTCGAGGTGTATATGGTGAACATCAAAATGAAGAGGGCAATCGCGCCCAGGAGACCGGCATTGTGCGAGATATGATGGCGAAGATTGCTCATGCGGCCTGCTCCTTGCCATTCACGTTCAGCGCTGTCTCGATGATATTTCGCTCGTTGAGGTCGCGACCGAAAAGTTCGCGCGCTATCCTGCCGCCATACATCACCAGCACCCGGTCGCAGCAGCCGATGAGCTCGGCGTAATCGGTCGAGTAGTAGAGGATCGCGACGCCACTATCGGCAAGATCGCGCAGCAGCTTGTAGATTTCCTGCTTCGTGCCAACGTCAATGCCACGGGTCGGATCGTTCAAGAGAATGATCCCGGGCCCGGTCATGAGCCATTTCGCCAGCACGACCTTTTGCTGGTTGCCGCCGGAAAGCGTGCTGACGGCGGCCGCAAGATCGCTGACCTTGATCTTCAGGCTCCTGATCATCTGCTCGACCGCCGCATGTTCTGCGCTGCGGTCAAAGCGAAGCCCTTTTTGGAACCGCGACAGCGAAGCAAGGCTTATGTTGTCGCGAATGTTCATCGGCAGCATCAACCCTTCGGTTTTCCTGTCTTCCGGAATGAGGGCAAGCGGCAGCCCCGCCCTTAGGGCCGCGCGCGGGCTGGACAGCCGTTGCTGCTTGCCCAGAACCTCAACTGTTCCCGATACGCCCTTCAAAACGCCAAACAATGCAAAAAGCAGCGAGCGCTGGCCCTGGCCATCGAGCCCTCCCAGCCCGACGATCTCGCCCTTTCGAACGTCGAGAGAGATGTCCCTTAATTGCTCCGCCCAGGAAAGGTTGCGAACCGACAGAGCCACGGGCGCCGAAAGATCGGCGGCGGGCTTTTCGGGATAGTGGTGGGTGAGTTCGCGGCCGATCATCATCTGAACGATGGCATCCATCGAGCGCTCGCCGATGCCAAACGTCTCGATCTTGCGTCCATTGCGGAAAACCGTCGCGCAATCGGCAAGCGCAGTAATTTCATGCATCCGGTGCGACACGTAGAGTATTCCAACACCTTCGGAACGCAGTTTACGGATGATCGCATAGACACGTTCCACGTCGGCGGCGGTAAGCGCCGAGGTCGCTTCGTCAAGGATCAAAAGCTTTGGCCGTTTTGCCAAAGCCTTGGCAATCTCGACCATCTGGCGGCGCGACAAGGGAAGGTTGCGCACGAGTTCGAGCGGATGGATGTCGTCGCAGCCGATCATCGCCAAAAGTTCACGCGCCCGTTCGCGCTGTGCGCGCGCATCGATCAAACCCGCCCGCATCGGCGGTGAAACGATTGAAAGATTGTCGGCGACAGTCATATCTGGAAGCAGCGACAATTCCTGAAAGACGCAAACCACGCCCGCCGCCATTGCCTCGGTCGGGTTGCGGAAATCGACTCGCTTTCCTTCTACATAGAGTTCGCCTTCACTCGGGTCTGTCACCCCGGCGGCAATCTTGATCAGCGTCGATTTCCCTGCGCCGTTCTCACCAAGAATGGCGTGAATCTCGCCGGGATAGGCAACGAAATCCACCTCGCTCAAGGCCGCTATGCCACCATAGCTTTTCGAGACATGCTTCATTTCCAGAATGGGCGCGGGTTGCGACACGTCATCCTCCTCCAAGACGCGGGTAGCCGGGGCGCGAATGCGCCCCGGTTGGTGCCGCTTACTGGTCAGCCTTCGTCTGGCCCATGATCTCCTGCGCCGAGAAGTTGATCCCGCAGGTCGGGAAGGAATTGCCGACGAAGAAGTTGTCGCTCTCCTTCGCATAGTAGCTGTCGCCGTCCTTGAAGTTCGGGTCCTCGACAATCGACAGTGGCAGCGAGATCGACTGCGGCACGACCTCGCCCTCGAGCGCGGCTATCGCCGTCTTGATGGCAACCGCGACCTGGGCTGGCCCGGTCCCGGCGGAGGTGCATTTCAGCCCATCCTTCGAACGTTCGGCGCATAGTTTGCGGAAACCATTCTCGGTTTCGCCGCCGACGGGCACGAACGGATGCTTCGCGTCAATCATAGCGCGGACCGTCCCTGTCGAGCCGCCCTGTACCGATACACCATCGAAATGCTTGTGGACGGCGATGGCATCGGCAACAACCTTCTGGGCGGTGCCGTCATCCCAGCGGCCGACCACTTCCACAGTTTCCCATTGACCGCCGGACTTCTTCAGGACTTCCTGAATGCCCTCATGGCGGTCGCGGTCGACCGATGTACCGGTGACCCCGCGCACTTCCAGGAGCTTGCCCTTGTTGCCGGGCACGTTCTTGACCAGCCAATTGCCCCACAGTTCACCGAGGCCCTTCTGATCGACATTCACATTGACGGCTTCATCCGTGTCGAGCGTGTTGTCGAATGCGACGAGCACGACGCCGGCGGCATTGGCGCGCTTGATTACCGGTTTGAAGGCGGTTGGATTCTGCGCGTTGACAACAATTGCATCGTAGCCGGAATTGATGAAATTATCGACGGCAGCGATCTGTGCGGCGACATCATCCCCGGTCGAGACGACCTTGAATTCCTTCAACTTGGCTTTGACTTCGGGCAAGGCGGCATAGGCTTTGGCGGTCTGGATCATCTGGATGCGCCAGGTATTGCCGATAAATCCATTGGCAAGGGCTATGCGATAGGGACCTTCTTTCTTGGGCCACTGGAAAAACTTGGTCTCGGACGTTTGCGGCTTGAAGCATTCGGCATCCTTGCTTGGGCCTTTTACGACCTCGGGGCCCGCAGCATAGGCGGATACACTCATCATCAGACTGACCGCTGTCGAAATCATCATGCTCTTTAGAATCATGCTCATTTCTGCTCCTCCTCCGTTGATTTATTGTCGTTGCCTGCCGATTACGGTGCCTGTACTCCCTGTCTCCTGGTCTCCACCGCGTAGACCGAACTCGTCGCCGTTATAAAAAGGCGTGATTTGGACGGTCCGCCAAACGTCAGGTTGGCGACAACCTCCGGGACCAGAACGCGGCCGAGCCTTTCGCCCGCCGGCGTATAGCAATGGACGCCGTCCGCGGCGGATATCCACAGAAGGCCCTCCGTATCGACACGCAATCCATCCGGCACTATGTCGATAACCGCGACAACCCGGCTTTTTCCAAGCTTGCGACCGTCGACGACATCCAATGCGCGTACATGATGTGGGCGCGTATCATCGAAGCCGAAACCAAATCCGCCGGCCCGGCCTGAATCCGCGATGTAAAGGACGCTCTCGTCGGGCGAAAAGGCAAGTCCGTTGGGCCTGTCGAAATCATCGGCCACCAATTCCACGGCGCGGGCATCAGGATCGATGCGATAGACATTGTTGCCGTCGATCTCGCGGTCGGCCCGTATGCCCTCGTAATCCGAAATGATCCCATAGGGCGGGTCGGTGAACCATATTGAGCCGTCGGACTTGACCACAACGTCGTTCGGCGAATTCAGCCGCTTGCCCTGCCAGTGAGTTGCAAGAACCTCATACGCGCCATCCGTGCCGGTTCGGCTGACGCAACGCCCGCCGTGCTCGCAGGATACCATTGCGCCGTCGCCATCGAGCGTGTGGCCATTGGCACGTTGCGAAGGTTGCCTGAAAACCCGCGCGCCCTTTGTTTCTGACCATGTCATCATCCGGTTGTTGGGGATATCTGAGAAGCGCAGTTCCTGGATATCATTCAGCCACACAGGCCCCTCGGCCCAGACAAGACCGGTTGCGATCTGCTCGAGCTTGGCATGCTCGGGAAAGAATCCCGCAAAGCCGCGTTCATCTTCCGAAAGAAAATGTTGTTCCACTCCCATGCGCCGGCCCTCCCGTGCCGGTTAGTCTCGCTGGACGCGAGACGCCTTAACGTTTCCCTCTCATGCCGCCATGAGGCATCTCACGACATGGCGCTCGCCAGCGCGTCGCCCGGACAGCGAAATTCCGTCGCGCGCAACACGCTCGCAGTTGCAAGCGGTAACGGGTCCTATCAGCATTGTTTTCGGGTAACGGCCGGCGACACGTCCCACCCCTGAATAGAGATTTTATATCTAAGATAACATATGCGTCATCGAGAGCCCAAGACTTTGTTAGCCGGAACGCCTGTCTTTACGATTATAAGTTGCATAGGCTGTATGCAGCGCGTTACCACGTTCCGTGCCACCCGAGACAAGCTCATTCCAAGGGCAAGGAGAAATGCATGACAGTCGCAAGAGCCATCGCCGCACTCATTACAGCTTGCCTGCTTATGGGCTGCAGCAGTGCCAAAGGCGACTGGCGCGCGCGTTATAACGCTGTGTGGCGGACGGAACGCTCATGTGCTTCGGGCTATTACGATTGCGGCCTGCGAACCAGCAATCAGGCGAGCCTTCACGGCGCGCGCAATAACAGAAACTGGCACTGACGCAACAACCGGGAAAGCGCCACGCACCATTGTATATCAGCCAAAGGATATAGCCCTATGGAGGCATACCTATGTCCAGATTGGAGTTAATCCCCTTTTTATCATGACATGACGCACGAACGGGAATAATATGTGTTGCAAATGGATTGCAAAAAATCCAAGGGGGGCTGCACGTGTCCATTAACTCTGACACAAAACGCCGTAAGGCGCGTAATGCGCCGACTGTAATCGTCATAGAGCAACATACACTGGCAAGGACGACAATAGTCAGACTTCTCGAACATGAGCTCGCTGGCTGGGACTTTATCGATATGGTCTCAATAGAGACTCTCGATAGTGCTCTTGGAATGGACGTGCGGCTTATCGCACTCGACCTTGCCGGCCGGACACTGGACAGTACCAGCCTCAACGACGATCTCGACGCAATCAGGGAACGTTTCCCCGAAGCCTCGATCGCACTTCTATCAAATACTGACGATACGTTCGTGGCTTCGCAGGCGCTCGAAATGGGCATTCGTGGTTATTTCACGACATCCATTCCACTCGATGTTGCGCTCGCGGGCATGCGCCTTGTATTGGCGGGCGGCGTGTTTTACCCGCATCCGCTGGTCGCCTCACCTTCGCGCAGTCGCGCAATCATTGCGCCCAGCGGGCCTGCAGACGAGCCGCGCAAGGTGATCAGCGTTAATACCGATTATTTGACGATAGCCGATTTCACGCCGCGCGAGGCGGACGTGCTCGCAGAATTGCAGTGTGGACACCCCAACAAGGTGATCGCTGGCAAACTCAACCTGTCGGGCCACACGGTGAAAATGCATCTGCAGCACATCATGCGCAAGTTGCAGGTCCAGAACCGTACAGAAGTCGTTGCCCGCCTTGGCCAAAGGGCGATGGCAGACCAGGACGTCAGGGCCAACTGAGGCTTTGGGTAGAATCGCTTCTAGGCATTTCCGCGTGAGGTCTTCTCCAGCATTTCACTCAGCGTCGCCGCGGCCAGCATGGTCTCGGCGAGCAGTTTCTTGAGCTTCTGATTTTCTTCTTCCAATGCTTTCAGTCTTCTGGCGTCGAACCCGACATTCTTGAACTGCAGTGATTGCCAGCGATAGAATGTCGGCTCACTGATACCGTGCCGGTGGCAAACCTCGGCCACCGTCGTTCCGGCCTGGTGTTCTTTCAGAATGCCTGTGATTTGATCGTCGTCGAACTTTCTCTTACCCATCGATACGATCCTTCGATGGCCGCTGCCGGCGAAGCGGATGCGGCGGAACAACCCGGCATGGTGTTCCGCCCGAATTGATCCGTCCCACGCCCATATCAGTCTTCGCGGAACGCGCGGTGGAAGCTGTCGATGAGGGGACGCAGCGCGTAGAATGCAACGCTGTTTTCGCCGGTCTCGATCAGAGCCTGGGCAGGCATGCCCGGAACGAGCTCCACATCGCGCATCTTCGCCAGCCGTTCGTCGGTCACGCGGATGGTCGCGGCGTAATAGGGTTGGCTCGTCTGCTTGTCGACAAGACGGTCGGCCGAAACGTATTCGACGATACCCTTGAGTAGCGGAACGCGACGTTGATTGTAGGGAAGCAGGTGGACTTGCGCCTGCAGGCCGCGATGAACGACATTGATGTCTTCCGGCCGCACCCGCGCCGAGACGACAAGCTTGTCTTCACGCGGCACGAGATCGACCAAGGGTTGCCCCTCACCGATGACGCCGCCCGTCGTATGGACACGCAAATCCATTATCGTGCCGTCTTCCGGCGCGCGGATCGAGGTCCGCGTCAATTGATCGTCGATGGCACGCAGGCGTTCACTCAGCTGCAGGATCTGCGTTTCGGTGTCGCGCATGCCTTGCGAAACCTCGTTGAGGCGATCGCTTTCGAGCTTGACCAGATATGCCTGGCTTTCGCTGATGACCTGGTAGGCGCGGGAAATCTGCGCGGTGACCTCACCGAACTGACCATCGAGATCGGCTTTCTCCCGGCCAAGAACGAGTAGCCGGCTCTTGCGCTCGAGGCCCTTTATCGCGAGCGGCGTTACGGTCTCGAGTTCCTGTCGGGCGATCTCGACCCGTTCCGTCAGCGCAGCCTTTTGCGCCGTAAGCCCGGTGATTTCCTCCTGCACCTGCTCCATCTTCTTTTGCGTGATCGCAATTTCGGATTGGAGGACCTGTTTGCGAGTCTCGAAGATCCGCTGTTGACCGCTGAGGATGCCGTCAACCGATGGGTTGTTGTGGCGAACCTCTTCAAGATCGATGGGGTACACGACACGGTCGAGGTTCTTTTGCTCCGCGAGCAGGCGAGCGTGACTCGCCTTGGCATCCCAAAGCTGGCCCTGGAGGCTGTCGCGCTCTGAACGCGATTTCGTGTCGTCAAGCTGGAAGAGTACCTGCCCGGCCTTTACTGCATCGCCGTTCTTGACGAGGATCTGGCGTACGATGCCGCCCTCCAGATGCTGGATGGTCTTGCGGCTCGACTCCGGCTCGACCAGCCCGGATGCGATCGCTGCGCTTTTGAGCGGTGCGAAAATCGACCATGTGCCGAAGCCGATGATGAAGACCCCGATCAGGAGGTTGCCGACCAGGGCGACCCTGCGGAGCCGTGACATGGGTGACGGCGCTGCCAACAGGGTGTTGACCTGCGTGCCTTGCGGCGAATAGCTGAGCAGCCTTTTGAGACTCGTGCCGGCTAGAGCGGTCCGGCGCATCACGCTCAGTGCTCCGGTCATACGTGACGGAATCTCGGATTGAACGAGGGCCATGGCTCTATCCTTGTGTCCCTGCCGGTGACGGCGGCTGGAGATAGGTGTCGTAGATGTGATCGCTGTCGCCGAAGGCGTCGACCGTACCGTTACGCATGATCGCAATCTTGTTGGTCACGGGCAGAAGCCCCATGCGGTGGGTGATGATGACGACAGTCATCCGGCGCGCCTTCATCCGCTCGATGGCGTTGAACAATACGCGCTCACCGTCAAAATCGAGGCTAGAGTTCGGATCGTCGAGCACGACCAATGAGGGATTGCCATAGGCAGCGCGCGCCAATCCAAGTTGCTGGCGCTGCGCACGCAAAAGCAAGGCACCGCCGTCGCCGATGTCGGTATCGTAGCCCTGCGGCAGCCGCATGATGGTGTCATGCAACCCGACAAGTTTTGCCGCTTCGATGGCCTTGCTGGCGTCGCCACCGTCAAGGCGCCCGATCACGTCTCTGATGGCACCGCCAAAGAGTTCGATATCCTGCGGAAGATAGCCGATATGCCCGGCGCCACCGCAAAGCCGCAGCGCCGATATATCGACGCCTCCGAGAAGCGCGCAACCGTTTGTCGGCTGCAGGACGCCTGCCATGATACGGCCAAGGGTGGATTTGCCGGAACCCGACGCACCGATCAAGGCGACACAATCGCCAGGCGCTAGGCGAAGATTCACGCCCTCCAGCAGGTTCTTTTCCTTGAACGGCAGCTTGTAGCCAACATTGTCGAGTACGAGGCCGCTCGATTCCGGCACCGGCACGATGCGGGCATCAGTGCCGGACTGGACGGCGATGAGCATTCGGTTCAACCGGTTGAAGGCATTGCGGGCAAAGGCAAATGACCGCCATGCACCGATTGCCCCTTCGACCGGCGCGAGCCCGCGGCCAAGCAGAAGGCTTGCGACGAAGATGATGCCGGGGCTGCTATTGGCTTCAAGAACAAGCCAGGTAGCAGCTCCCATGACCAGGATCTGCGTGAGCGTCCGGATCGATTTCGAAAATGCCAGGATGATTTCGGTCCGGTGCATGGCGCTGTCCTGCGCCTTACGGGCAAGTTCGGCGTCGCGATAGACGATTTGCGCTGCGCCGTCTTGCATGCCCATCGAGCGAATGACCTGTATGTATTTGAGGGCGGTTGCGAACTTGGAATAGCTGCGTGCCAGCGCAAAATTCGCATGAGCCAGAGGTTCGCGTGTTGCAAATTCCGTCAGCAGCGCAAGCAGCAGCAGCGATACGGCGCTGACGAGGCCGATGGCGCCAAGCAAAGGGTGCACCATGAAGAGCAGAAGCAGGAACACCGGCGCCCAGGGCACATCGAAGAGCAGAGCGCTTGCGGGGGAATCGAGAAACTGGCGCAGCGACGCAAGATCGCGATAGCAATCGGTGGCTGTTCCGGTATCGGCGCGCGCGGCGTATTCGAATGACGCGGTCAGTACCATGGGACGAAGCCGATGATCGAGCCAGCTGCCGATCCGCGACAGGGCGGCGCGGCGCACGATATCGAGCGCTGAACCCACAACCACGGCTGCCGCAATGATCAACGTCAGCATCACCAGCGTGTCGGCACTACGGCTCGACAGCACGCGATCGTAGATTTGCAGGAGGTAGACCGAGGGGGCCAGCAGGAAAAGGTTGTAGCCGCAACTATAGACGAAGACGAGCCCGAAGGCTCCGGCGCAGGCGCGGAGCGCGAGGACCAGATGCGTCGGTTGGCGCTGGGATTGTGTGAGGTTCGTTGTCATTATCGGGGTCTCAATACGCAGGGTACTGACAAGGCAGACGGTTGGTCACACCATTCGGAGAGGCAGGATCGCCGGATATACCGGCGATCCTCCTGGGGTCTGCTTATGATCCCAGATCGTGCAGGTCGATCGAGCCGAGCACGTTGACGAAATGATCAAGCGCATTATTGACCGTCGTCGTTGTGGTTTCAGGATCCGTGTGAACAACGGCTGCGGAAATATCGCCGCCGAGTGCATTGTTGCCGTTACCGCCATTGCCGCCCACGCCAGCAAGGATCGTGCCGTGCTGATCAGCAGCAAGTTCGTTCAGCTGGTTGCCGGTCGTGGCAGCAGAAACCGCTGCAACGTTGCCGCCGCTAGTGTTGGACTGGCTGCCGTTCGATGTTGCGTCGCCGCCTGCACCGCCAGCACCGAGATTGGTGATCGCTGCCAGGAAGCCATCATGGGCCGAAGCGTTACCGCCCTGCCCGCCGCCACCAGCTTCCCAATCCGCCTTCTGCCAGACATCATCGCCGTTGTACAATTTGGTATGTGCGCCTTCGACAGTCTGTGAGGCTTCAAAATAGGCTGTAGGGCTGAAGTTGATCGTGCCCTCATTGTATCCATCGCCGCCATTGCCGGCATTGGCGTCGCCTGCATCGGAATGATTGAGCTGGATGGTGTCAGACAATTGTGGAATAGGCATAATTTTACTCCTCTACTTTAGTTTTTGTCCGTGTTTCTCCCACGGCCCGGTACCCAGCAGTCTCCGCCAGGCAAGATAACCGCCCCATAAGAGTGCTCGCGTTCGGGCCGGCGAACTAGCTAGATATTCGGGGATGTTCCTTTGGGCGGGGTGGCTTCGAAGAGTGGTATGTAGTCCGGGAACGGACAAATGGATGTATCCTGCCGTTCAGCCAAAACGACCTGCAGACGGCGGGCGCAATGCCCGCCGTCTGCAGAAAAACCCTGTTTGCTTTGTGGGCTAGAGCACTTTAAGCGTGCATGAACGACATGATGTCGTCCACGAGTGAGGCGTGATCGACCGTCAGGTTACCCTCGCCGCCATGCCCGCCGATGCCCGCCATCTGCAGCGCATGCTGGTCATAGAGCACGTGGTCGATCTGTTGGGCGTCCGCGGTGCCGCCCGCCGGAACGGCAATATTGACAGGATGAAAATAGCCGACATTGACATCGACGATGCTGCCGTTCGAATACCCGGAGCCGCCGCCGCCTCCCGAGCCCATGCCGGAACCGGTGAAGATCGTATCTGAACTTAAATTGAAGCCGCCACCATCTCCGCCGATGCCGGCAATTTGCACGGCGCCCTGATCAAAAACGACATTGTTGGTCTGGTGAGCTTCGGCCGATCCGCCAGCTGCGCCAACGGCGATGTTGATTGGCGAGAAGATGGCTACGTTCACATCGATCATGCTGCCGATGAAATAACCGTTGCCACCGTGTCCGGCATAAAGATCGCCGCTATAGGTAAGCGCCGTTCCGGCACCGCCAGGCGAGTTGGTGATGGCACCATTGTGGTCGCCGCCATCACCGCCGATGCCACCGATCTGGGTCGCGCCCTGCAAGAACAGGGCATTGTTGTCCTGATGGGCCGTCGCATGCGAGCCTGAACCCCAGGATACGGCCGTATTGACGGGAGCAAAGACCCCGACGTCAGAGCTGACCATGCCGCCGTAGAAAATACCGTTACCGCCGGTCCCGGCGTGGTTCACGGTATCGCCGCCCCCGCCATTCAAAACGACATTGCCGCTGCCACCGTCTCCGCCCATGCCAGCCATTTCGGTAACATGCTGATTCATCAGCGCATTGTTACCCTGATTGGCGTCGGCCGAGGAATGAGGGCCAGCGATGGCAGCATTGGAAGGCGTAAAGATCGCGAGCGGATCGGCCGATATAAGCCCGATGGCGATCCCATCGCCACCGCTGCCGGCGGAACTGCTCGGAAGAACTTCAAGCGGAAGCCATGTCGGCACGAGCGCCAGATGCCCCGAAGCGGAACCCGGGATCATGCTTTGATTGACGCTCGGGTTGAGCGCTTCTTCCGCTACGGGCCGATTATCCGCCATGACGTCTCTCCACTCCGCTTATACGCACGGTCCCGACAAAACACGCGGGCGCATGGTTCTTATTGTCCGCTATTGTGAAGGCGAACGGCGAAAAAGAAGAGCCTGCAATTCGTCTACAGCCGTTTGGGCGTAGGAATAGCCATTTGGCTATATCCCTAATGGTTCGCATGCTGCTGCGAAACCTAGAAAGGAATGCCAAACCCTAAATGGCTGCTGCGTTACAACTGGAATGAGAACATGCTGAGGAGTAGCCTACCGATCGGCAACTAATAGATACCCAGACGGTAATTGAGTGACTTGGCGCCACTAATTTGGGACAAGGTGGAAATCGTGCTGGGCGCCATTTTTCGCGCAACAAATCAAGCTGTTGATTTTATTGAGAAAAGTGGCGCGAGTGACGGGGCTCGAACCCGCGACCTCCGGCGTGACAGGCCGGCACTCTAACCAACTGAGCTACACCCGCGCACTTTCGTGCCGAACATTTCGTCCGGCGTGAGCGGTCGTTTAAGGGGTTCGCGGGGGTGTGTCAAGCACAACCGAACAGGAAAAATGCGAATGTGAAAAACTCTTCGCGGAAATCATAAAAGTGTCGCAACCCTCTTGCCAATATCGCGCTAAACGCATAAACGCTCCGTCCATACCCTTTGCGTAGGGCGATTAGCTCAGTTGGTAGAGCGCTTCGTTTACACCGAAGATGTCGGGAGTTCGAGTCTCTCATCGCCCACCATTCCATCTCCCGAACCGTATCTGAGAGACCGGCGATCACGACAGCGATGACCGCTGATTTTATGCCGCTGTCAGCATTTCCTCTTTCTCTCGCGGCCCATCTGCGGCAACAATGGCTTCAGCCTCCTTCCAAGAACGCTGAAACACGGGAACAGAACATGCCAGCCCTCCGCACCTTCAAAATCGCCGTTGCCCTTGCCGGCAGCCTATTACCGTCCCTTGCCCATGCCCATGTGGGCCTCGGAGATACAGGCGGATTTGTGCATGGATTTGCCCATCCTTTAACCGGGCTCGACCATATCCTTGCCATGGTGCTTGTTGGGATCCTCGCCGTACAGATGGGCGGGCGTGCCTTATGGCTCCTCCCCCTTGCCTTTATCGGCATGATGAGCGCCGGCGCTGCGCTGGGCTTTGCCGGCCTTGGCCTGCCGTTCGTCGAGGTCGGCATCGCAGCATCGGTAATCGTGCTCGGCGCCGCTGTTGCGTTTGAGGTAAGGCCGCCAGTCGCCGTTGCCGTTGCCCTCGCAGGTCTGTTTGCCACCTTCCACGGTCATGCGCATGGCGCGGAGATGCCGATGAATGTTGCCGGGTACGCCTACGGCGCCGGATTCATCGCCGCCACCGCAATTCTTCACCTTGCAGGCATCACCCTGGGTCTCGGGGTCGCCAAATTTGGCGAGCGCTTCGGTCCCAATCTGGTGCGCATCGTCGGAGCGATCGCCGCTGCCGCTGGCCTCGGTATTCTCGGCGGCGCTATCTGAATTCAAGCGCCGAATCAAAAAGGCCGGGCAATTGCTTGCCCGGCCTTTTGTTTATGCGTTCGCTTAGTGAGCGACCTGCGCTGCCGTTTCATCCTCGACAGGCGCAGCCGGCACATGTGCTGGCTCGGTCCACTCGATCCGCTCCGGCTGACGGATCAGCGCGTGCTTGATCACCTCGTTGGCATGCGAGACCGGAATGATCTCGAGGCCGTTCTTCACATTATCAGGTATCTCCACCAGGTCCTTGGCGTTATCCTGAGGGATTAGAACAGTCTTTATGCCACCGCGCAGCGCGGCAAGCAGCTTCTCCTTGAGGCCGCCGATCGGAAGGACCCTGCCACGCAGCGTGATCTCGCCGGTCATGGCGATATCCTTGCGAACCGGAATGCCCGTCAGTATCGATACGATGGCCGTAACCATCGCGATACCGGCCGAGGGTCCGTCTTTCGGCGTTGCGCCTTCCGGCACGTGCACGTGGATGTCGCGGCGATCGAAGAGTGGCGGCTCGACGCCGAAATCAATCGCGCGCGAGCGGACATAGGAAGCCGCTGCTGAAATCGATTCCTTCATCACATCGCGCAGGTTGCCCGTCACTGTCATGCGGCCCTTGCCGGGCATCATGACACCTTCGATGGTCAGCAATTCGCCGCCCACCTCGGTCCAGGCAAGACCTGTTACGACACCGACCTGGTCTTCGCCGTCGATCTGGCCGAAACGGAACTTCTCGACACCGAGATAGTCGTCGATGTTGCTTTCCGTAACCTTCACCGCCTTCTTCTTGGTCTTCAGAATTTCGGTGACGGCCTTGCGGGCGAGCTTCATCAGTTCACGTTCGAGACTGCGCACACCGGCTTCCCGCGTATAGTTGCGGATGATAGCGCGGATCGCACCCTCTGAAACCGAGAACTCCTTCGGCTGCAATGCATGATCGCGAATAGCCTTGGGCAACAGGTGCCGCTTGGCGATTTCCAGCTTCTCATCTTCCGTGTAACCGGCAATACGGATGATCTCCATGCGGTCCATCAAGGGGCCTGGAATATTCAGCGTATTGGCCGTCGTCACGAACATCACATTCGACAGGTCGTACTCGACCTCGAGATAGTGATCCATGAATGTGGAGTTCTGTTCCGGATCGAGCACCTCGAGCAGCGCAGAGGACGGATCGCCGCGGAAGTCCTGGCCCATCTTGTCGATCTCATCGAGCAGGAAGAGCGGATTGGACTTCTTGGCCTTCTTCATCGACTGGATGACCTTGCCGGGCATCGAACCGATATAGGTACGGCGGTGACCGCGGATCTCGGCCTCATCCCTCACGCCGCCGAGCGACATGCGGATATATTCACGCCCCGTCGCCTTGGCGATCGAGCGGGCAAGCGAGGTCTTGCCGACGCCGGGAGGACCGACGAGGCAGAGGATCGGACCTTTGATCTTGGTCGAGCGCGCCTGCACGGCGAGGTACTCAACGATACGGTCCTTGACCTTGTCCAGCCCGTAATGCTCGGCATCGAGGATCTCGTCGGCGAGGTTGAGATCGTTCTTGATCTTCGACTTCTTGCCCCACGGAATGGACAGCAGCCAGTCAAGATAGTTGCGAACGACGGTCGCCTCGGCGGACATCGGGCTCATCTGCCGCAGCTTCTTAAGCTCGGCATTGGCCTTCTCGCGCGCTTCCTTCGAGAGCTTGGTCTTCTTGATCCGGTCTTCCAGCTCGGCTGCCTCGTCGCGGCCGTCTTCGCCATCGCCGAGTTCCTTCTGAATCGCCTTCATCTGTTCATTCAGGTAGTACTCGCGCTGGGTCTTCTCCATCTGGCGCTTGACGCGCGAGCGGATGCGCTTTTCCACCTGCAGGACGGAGATTTCCGATTCCATGAACGACATGGCTTTCTCAAGCCGTGCGCGCACCGAAAGAATCGAAAGCATGTCCTGCTTTTCGGGAATCTTGATCGCTAGATGCGAGGCGACCGTATCGGCAAGCTTCGAGTAATCCTCGATCTGTCCGGCGGCGCCGACGACTTCCGGCGAAATCTTCTTGTTGAGCTTGACGTAATTCTCGAAATCCGAGACGACCGAACGCGCAAGCGCTTCGATCTCGACAGGATCTTCCTCGGGTTCTGCGAGCGTTACGGCAGTGGCTTCGTGATATTCCTCGCGATCGCTGAAACCGGTGATTTCGGCGCGGGCGATGCCCTCGACGAGCACCTTGACCGTACCATCCGGCAGTTTCAGAAGCTGCAGCACGTTGGCAATCGTGCCAACCGTGTAGATCGCGTCGGCCTGCGGATCATCATCCGCAGCGTTCTTCTGTGTGGCAAGCAGGATTTGCTTGTCGACGCCCATGACTTCCTCAAGCGCACGAATGGACTTTTCGCGGCCGACGAAGAGTGGAACGATCATGTGGGGGAAGACAACGATATCGCGCAACGGCAGAACGGCATAAAGCCCGCTCTGGCCACCCGCTGGTGTCTTCTTGCTTGCAACCGTCATTTCATGTCCTTTCTCAGGCCATCTGGCCAGATCGCCACGCCCGGGTACCCATGGGTTGCATGATCATTCCAAAAAGCGTCCACTTTCGGGGATCAGCATGAGCGGCGTACTACCGGTTGTGCGGCTTACCTCATTACTTGGAGTGGCGGCCCGCCTGTTTCAAGCATCCCGGCCCCAAGCACAGTCACAGAATCGTAATCTATCCTGCTCCTGCAAATTTCGGAGCGCAATCTTCCGCAAGGCAACAATTAGGGTGCGACGGTGTGATTATCGTGGAAATCATCCACATACGCCGTCTGCTCTTCATTGCCTTTCGAACAGCGCTCGATGGTGTCAACCAACCTCATGCAACCTTTAGCGCAATTCAGCCGACATATAAAACAGAAAAGCTCCGCAGGTGTGCGGAGCCTTTCGCATTTAGCGGCCAATCTCTCCGCGATCAGGCGGAAACATTGCCTTTCTCTTCCTTGCGTTCGGCATAGATGTAGAGCGGGCGTGAATTGCCCTCCACCACATCGCCGGAGATGACGACTTCCTGGACACCGTCGAGCGTCGGCAATTCGTACATCGTGTCGAGCAGGATCTTCTCCATGATCGAACGCAGGCCGCGTGCGCCGGTCTTGCGGGCAATTGCCTTCTTGGCAATCGCCTTCAACGCGTCCTCGTGGAACGTCAATTCGACGTTTTCCATGTCGAACAGGCGCTGGTACTGCTTGACCAGGGCGTTCTTCGGTTCAGACAAAATCTGCACCAGAGCGACTTCATCGAGGTCCTCAAGGGTCGCGATGACCGGCAAGCGGCCCACGAATTCAGGAATGAGGCCAAACTTCAACAGATCCTCCGGCTCGAGTTCGCGGAAGATCGCGCCGACGCGACGATCGTCCGGAGCCTTGACCGAGGCACTGAAGCCGATGGAGGTCTTTTCGCCGCGAGCCGAGATGATCTTGTCGAGACCAGCAAAGGCGCCGCCGCAGATGAACAGGATGTTCGTCGTGTCGACCTGCAGGAATTCCTGCTGCGGATGCTTGCGACCGCCCTGCGGCGGGACGGAAGCAACCGTACCTTCCATGATCTTCAGCAAGGCTTGCTGCACGCCCTCGCCCGACACGTCGCGGGTGATCGACGGATTGTCGGACTTGCGGCTGATCTTGTCGACCTCGTCGATATAGACGATGCCGCGCTGCGCCCGCTCGACATTGTAGTCGGCAGATTGCAGCAGCTTGAGGATGATGTTTTCGACGTCCTCGCCGACATAACCAGCTTCCGTCAGCGTCGTCGCGTCCGCCATGGTGAATGGCACGTCGATGATGCGTGCAAGCGATTGAGCCAGATAGGTCTTGCCGCAACCGGTCGGGCCAACCAGGAGGATGTTGGACTTCGCCAGTTCGACTTCATTGTTTTTCGATGCGTGCGCCAACCGCTTGTAGTGGTTGTGCACAGCGACAGAGAGAACACGCTTGGCATGGCTCTGACCGATGACATAATCATCGAGAACAGCCATGATTTCCTGCGGCGTCGGGACGCCTTCGCGGGATTTCACCATCGAGGATTTGTTTTCCTCGCGGATGATGTCCATGCACAATTCGACGCATTCATCGCAGATGAATACAGTCGGGCCCGCAATCAGCTTGCGAACTTCGTGCTGGCTCTTTCCGCAAAACGAGCAATAAAGCGTATTCTTGGAATCGCCGCCGCCGTTGCTGACTTTGCTCATTGCAGTTTCCTTTCAGTATCGGCCCCGCTCTCTCAGGACCGTCACTTCCAACCGATGGAAGTGAATAGACGTATGCAGATCGGGCTTCCTAACTCACAATGGCTTAACGTAACGTCTGTTGGCCTCTATGCAAGCCGGTTGTGTGGCAGAAAGTCCGCATCGGTGTCAAAAAATGTTCATTTCAGACCCCGATGCGGGAATTAGCCGGTTACTTTATCTCGCCTTCCAGAAGTTCGCGGGACTCAAGCACCTTGTCGATCAAGCCGAATTCAAGTGATTCCTGAGCCGTCATGAAATGGTCGCGGTCGAGCGTGCGCTCGATCGTCTCATAATCACGCCCCGTGTGCTTAACGTAGATTTCGTTGAGGCGGCGCTTCAGCTTGATGATGTCCTGGGCATGGCGCTCGATGTCGGAGGCTTGCCCCTGGAAACCGCCCGAAGGCTGGTGCAGCATGATGCGCGCATTCGGCAGGGCAAAGCGCATGTCCTTTGCGCCGGCCGTCAGCAGGAGCGAGCCCATCGACGCGGCCTGACCGAAGCAGAGCGTTGCCACGGCGGGGCGAATGAACTGCATCGTGTCATAGATCGCCATGCCGGAGGTGACGACGCCGCCCGGGGAGTTGATGTACATGTTGATTTCTTTTTTCGGATTTTCCGATTCAAGGAATAGCAACTGCGCGCAGATCAGCGTCGCCATGCCGTCCTCGATGGGTCCGGTAATGAAAATAATGCGTTCTTTCAGCAGGCGCGAGAAAATATCATAGGCCCGCTCGCCCCGATTGGTCTGCTCGACGACCATAGGCACGAGGTTCATAGCTGTTTCGATTGGATCTCTCATCGGTGGGCCTCAGCGTTTTGAGAATAATGGGGCATGCCCCAGATTCGTGGATGACACTTTCGATACATAGGGCTTCGTAACCCGTTTCCGCAAGATCCTCGCATGACCATGCCGGGTGGGTTGCGGACGATCAAGCCGCTTCCGCGCGCAGCCAGCGCTGCAGCAAGGGCAGGCTGCCATCGTCAAGGGAGCGGGCAACGCGCCTGCCGACAGCCGCACCAAACTTGTAGCCATGGCCGGAACAGGCTGAAACGATAAGGCATTTTCCGATTTCCGAAGCGAAGAAGCGCTCATCGGCGGTAAACGTGTAAGCGCAGGTGACCACGTCCACCACTCTGTACTCCGAAAGCCGCTTCATCGGCGGTGCGAAATGAGCGCGTATGGCCTCGCCCTCGCCCTCAGCCGCCACGCGGTCGAGATCGGCGTCGCTGCTCTGGCGCTTGTGAAGCCCGGTTCCGAATTTGAGACCACCACCGCCGCTTGCCGGTATGATGTAACCGTCAGTACCCCCGCCGACGTCGAGGACCACGGGCGAATTCTCCCATGCTGACCGCAAGTCCGCAGGCGGGTCGAGATAGACAACGGCGGTGCGATAGGTTGTCAGGTTTGTTGCAAGCTCCGGGAAGAGTTTGGTGACCCAGGCGCCTGCGGTGACGATCACGCGATCCGCTTCGATGACTGTGCCATCGGCGAGGCGGACTGTGGCCAAATCCGTGTCGACCGAAACGACCCGGGCGTTTTCCATGACCCTCGCTCCCTTTTCGCGCAGCCAATGCGCCAAGTCCGTTGCGATTTTTCGGCAATGAAGCGCGCCGCCCTCCGGCGAGAAGAACGCGTAGCGGAACGTGCCTTCCTGAAGATAGGCGTAGCGCTCAACGGCATCCCTGGGCTCATAGATTTCGAGCGGATAGCCTCCATGCTCGAGCCCTTCACGATATTCATCCGTGTCGTCGCCTGCCTCCCGCGATACGCAAATGAAACCGCGCGGATCAAGGTGGCTCGTTCCAATGTCGTGCCAAAGCTCATCCCAGGCCTCGTAGGCTTCGGAGATGGCGTCGGCATATCCGCCGGCCTTGCCATAGGCCCGCCGTATGATGCGGTGGTGATCGCCCGAGGCGGCGAGCGGATTGGGGATCGGGCCCTGTTCAAGGAGCGTGACCAGATGGCCGGCCTTGGTCAGGGACCAAGCCGTCGACAATCCGGCGATACCAGCGCCGACAATGGTGATTTTCATGATGGGATTCCTGTATCAGTCTTGGGGGCCGAAATATGAAACGATATGTAGTGAATGCTCAACCCCTGATCACGCATGGAAAATGCCAATGTCCCTCCCCGCATCGTTTCGCCACGATCCTAAACACCGCCATCTGCAGCTCGATCCGCTGGACCCGAGCTTCTTTCAGGACCCCTACCCGGCCTATGCGCTCCTCCATGCGACAGGTTCCAGTTTCTTCTGGGAGAACTACGGATTCTGGTGCTTCATCGGCTACGACGCCGTCAACCGGCTATTGCGTGATCGGCGTTTCGGCCGGGAAAAGCGGCACAGCGATGCCGATTCGCAAGGCAGAGCCGGCGACCGTTCGCATCTGACGGATTTCGACCACATCGAGAAGTTCTCGATGCTTGAACTCGAGCCGCCTGTCCACACGCGGTTGCGCACCCTGGTCAATCGCGCTTTCGTTTCGCGTCAGGTCGAGCGGCTGCGCCCGCGCATCGAAGCGCTGGCAAACGATCTGATCGACAAGTTCGAGCCAAGAGGCCAAGCCGACCTGATCGCAGAATTTGCCACGCCTATTCCCGTAACCATTATCGCTGAAATGCTTGGCGTGCCGACGCAAGCCGCGCCGCAACTTCTGGATTGGTCACACCGCATCGTTGCGATGTATATGCATGGCCGCACCCGTCAGTCGGAAGAAAGCGCGAACGCCGCCGCGGCCGAGTTCTCGCAATTTCTGCGCGATTATGCCGCCAAGCGCCGGTTAGAACCCGCCGACGACCTCTTGAGCCTCTTGCTTGCCGCGGAGGCGGACGGGGCAAAGCTGACGGAAGACGAACTCATCACAACGGCCATCCTGCTTCTCAACGCCGGCCATGAGGCAACGGTGCACCAGACCGGCAATGCGGTTAAGACCATCCTTGAAAGCGGCACAAATCCCGCAAGCCTTCTGGCCGATGCGGAAACCACGGCCAAAACCGTGGAGGAATGCATCAGGTACGACGCACCGCTCCACATGTTTACCCGCTATGCCTATGAGTCGATCGATCTCGGGGATGGCATCAAGCTCGAGCCCGGCGACCAGATCGGATTGATGCTCGGCGCTGCCAATCGCGACCCGCTGGTCTTTCAATCGCCCGAGATTTTCCAGCCCGACCGCACGGACCAGAAAAATCTCTCATTTGGCGCAGGCATCCACTTTTGCATCGGCGCGCCGCTGGCGCGGCGTGAACTGCAGGTGGCGCTCAAGCTGCTCTTCGACCGGTTACCCAATCTGGGGTTTCGCGACGTGCCGCGCTATCGCAACACCTACCATTTCCACGGGCTCGAACGGCTCGAAGTCACCTGGTGATCAAAGCCTGATCACATATTCCTTGCGCGTCGTCTCCAGGACTTCCCACGTTCCGCGAAATCCCGGGCGCAGCACGAAGCTATCGCCGGCACCGAGGTGATGCGGGTCGCCACCTTCCTCGGTGACAATGGAGCGGCCTGAAAGGATGTGGCAAAACTCCCACTCGTCATAGACGATCTGCCATTTGCCCGGCGTCGCCTCCCAGATGCCGGCATAGAGGCCGCCATCCGCCTCCTCGGCGTTCCAGGTGCGGAATTGCGGGTTACCCGAAACGAGCCGGTCCGCCGCAGGGGCGCCGGGTTCCGGCTCGATTCCGTCAATGCCGATTTTAACGAGATGCCCCATTAGCCTGCCTTGCTCAATGCCTGTTCGAGATCGGTGATGATATCTTCCACGCTTTCAATGCCGATGGAAAGCCGTACAACGTCAGGCCCGGCTCCCGCCGCGGCCTTCTGTTCGTCGCTTAGCTGGCGGTGGGTGGTGGACGCTGGATGGATGACCAGCGATCGCGTATCGCCAATATTGGCAAGGTGCGAGAAGAGTTGCAGCGCCTCGACGAATTTGACGCCGGCATCGTAACCGCCGCGCAGGCCGAAGGTGAAAACGGAACCAGCGCCCTTAGGCGCATATTTCTGCTGCAATGCGTGATAGGCGTCCTCGGGCAGGCCGGCATAGCTGACCCACGCAACCCCCTCCTGCCTTTGCAACCATGTGGCGACCGTCAGGGCGTTTTCGGCATGGCGCTGCATGCGCAGCGGCAAGGTCTCAATACCCGTGAGGATCTGGAACGCATTGAACGGCGAAAGCGCCGGACCGAGGTCGCGCAGGCCAAGAACGCGGCAGGCGATGGCAAAGGCAAAATTGCCGAAGGTTTCGTGGAGTACGGCGCCGTTATATTCCGGTCGCGGCTCCGACAGCAGGGGATAATTGCCGGATTTCGACCAGTCGAAGGTGCCGCAATCGACGATGATCCCACCCATGGAATTGCCATGGCCGCCGAGAAACTTGGTGGCGGAATGCACAATGATATCGGCGCCATGCTCGATCGGCCGGATGAGATAGGGCGACGCGAGCGTGTTGTCGACGATGAGTGGGATGCCGCGGCGATGGGCTATCCCGGCGATGGCCGCAATATCCGTAATGATCCCGCCCGGATTGGCGATGCTTTCGATGAACACCGCCCGCGTACGATCATCGATCTGCGCTTCGAACGAGGCGGGATCGTCGCCCTCCGCCCAGCGCACCTGCCAGCCAAATGATTTGAAAGACTGGCCGAACTGGTTGATCGAGCCGCCATAAAGCTTGTTCGACGCAACGAAATTGTCGCCCGGCTGCAGAAGGGTGTGGAAGACCAGAAGCTGCGCCGCATGACCGGAAGCGACACTCAGCGCGGCAGTGCCCCCCTCCAGCGCTGCGACCCGTTCCTCCAGCACCGCATTGGTCGGGTTGGTGATGCGCGAATAAATATTGCCGAAAGCCTTCAGCCCGAACAGCGAGGCAGCATGGTCGGCATCGTCGAATACGAACGCGGTCGTCTGATAGATCGGCGTCGCGCGTGCGCCTGTCGCAGGATCGGGTTTGGCGCCCGCATGAACCGCAAGTGTTTCTATTCCGGGTGCGCGATGCGCCATGGTATTCCTCCTGTCGGGATAATCGGGCAAACTATGGAATGACGACGCTGGAGCCAACAGCGCATCTTTGCAAAGCAACGTCGACCAATTTCAGCCCAAGCTTGAGATTCCAATGCCTTGGACAATGGTTTCGGTGAAATCGAACCGGCGGCTCACGCCTGATCGAGGCCGAGCAATGCATACTCTATGGCCGGGCAGCGATCCATTACCACAGTCAGACCAGCCGTTTCGGCTTTGCGCGCCGCACCCTCGTCGCGCACCCCAACCTGCGCCCAGAAGATTCTCGGGCGCTGCTTCAGCGCCAGGACCTCATCGACGAGTGCGGGGAGAGCCGCCGAATTGCGGAACACATCGACCATGTCGAACGGCTCGGGAATATCGGCAAGGCGGGCGTAGACGGTTTGGCCATGAATCTGCTTGCCCTTGTGCCCGGGATTGACCGGAAAGACCTTGTAACCCTTGGCAAGGAGGAACTGCATCACCGTGTTGCTGGGGCGCGACTCATTTGGAGACGCACCGACAAGGGCTATGGTCTTGACCGAAGTCAGGATGCGGCGAATGAAACTGTCGGAATAGTGGTTGTGGTCCATGAGGGGTTACTCACCTTTCCACTCGGGCGAACGCTTCTCGATAAAAGCATTGATACCCTCTTCTGCGTCTCGCGCCAGCATATTCTCGACCATGATTCCTGCCGCATAGTCATAGGCTGCGGTCAGCCCCATTTCGAGCTGACGGTAAAATGCCTCCTTGCCGATCTTCACGGTCAAAGGCGATTTTGCTGCAATGCTTTGCGCATATTTCCTGACAATCTGATTGAGATACTCCTGCGGCACGACGCGATTGACGAGGCCGAATTCGCGCGCCGTCGACGCATCGATGGTTTCACCCGTGAGCAACATTTCCATCGCCTGCTTGCGTGATACATTGCGTGAAAGGGCGACCATGGGCGTTGAACAGAAGAGCCCGATATTGACGCCCGGAGTGCAGAATGTCGATTTGTCGGAACAGATCGCCAGATCGCACGATGCGACGAGTTGGCACCCCGCCGCGGTCGCAAGCCCATCGACAGACGCGATGACCGGGCGCGGATGGCGGACGATTTCCTGCATCAGTTCTGCACAGAGGCGCATCGTGGCTTCAAAGAAGGCGCGGCCGCGATCTTCGTCACTCCGATGCGCGGTCATTTCCTTAAGATCGTGCCCGGCGGAAAAAAGCTTGAGGCCGGACCGGAGGATGATCACATGCACGCGATCGTCCTCGCGCGCGGATAGCAACAGGTCCAGCAGCATCTGCATCATGGCAAGCGAAAGCGCGTTTGCCGGAGGATTTTGCAAAGTCAGCAGCAGAATGCCGTCCGACAGTTCCGACGCGATCATCGGCTCTTCCTTGCGGATGGCGTGAATTTCTCCCATCGAACTCCTCTTGGATTATTGGCCGGGCGGTGCCCAAAGATCATAAAACGGCTTCAGCGTTCGCAGATGGCGCTGGACGATTGCGAGGTTCTCTGGCGTGGGCCTCGCGCTTTCCACCCGCGCAAGACCCGCCTTCAAGCCGTTGATCATATCAGCCTTTTCCTGATCGTTAAGATTGGTCATGGCTGGAATGGCGTCAATCGCCTTTTGTACTTCAAGGCGCGGATCGGGATTGGTCGCCCAATGATAGGTCACCATGATCGTGTTGGTGGTGTTTACCCAGTCGGTAAAGTTGGCAAAGCCGAATTCGGCCGCTGTCTCATCAAGCGCCGCCTGGCGCTGGGCCGCCTCACCCTGCCCGTTTACCTCCCTCGCCCGGGCCGCAACCGGTGCGAAGCCATAAAGAAAGCGCGTGATCATGTCTTCCGTCAGCGCAACGGGACGTTCCGGCAGGCTGAACGGCTCGATCGCCTGCATGGGCGGCGGCGGGGTTTGAGTAGCGAGCACCCCGACATAGACGAGTGCGGCGATGCACGATGCAACAACTAATCCCGGCGGTTTCATGCGCTCATCCTTGTCAAGACGATGCAGTTGCTTAGTTTGAAAATAGCAGCGAAATGCTAAAGAAAACAATCGGGAGGGCTATTGTGGCACCGTTGATGGACGTCGAAGCGCTGACATCGTTTCTGGAACGTGAATTTCCGCAGGTAAATGCCGACGGTATGACGTTCATCGTTACCGACGCAGGTGAGGGCTTCGCCTCGATGCGTCTCGATCCGAAGGATCGTCATCTGCGGCCCGGCGGAACGGTTTCGGGGCCGACACTTTTCGCCCTCGCCGATCTTACAGCCTATGTAGCGATCCTCGCGCAGATCGGTCCGGTAGCGCTCGCAGCCACGATCAATCTCAGCATCAATTTCCTGCGCAAGCCGGAACTTGGCGCAATCGACGCCACGGCACGCGTGCTGAAGCTTGGCAAGCGTCTCGCTGTCGTCGATATCTCCATGATAAGCGCCGTAAGCGGCGAACTCGTCGCCCACGCCACATCGACCTATTCTATTCCACCTAAATAACGGATTGGCGCATGCCTACGACGGGCAAGCGGCGCCCGTCTCGACCCAGGCGCGGATCAACTCGCCGAATTCGGCTTGCGTGCCCGGCACGGGCTCACGCCCCTCGCCTGGTTGCCAGCCCCACCCGACAAGATCGTCATGGGCCATATGCTCGACGATCTGGTCGAGCGTCTTGCCGCCATTGCGCTGGGGATCCTTGATCTGGCTGCAAATTTGACCGAGCGACTTGCCCTCCCAGGCCATTTCGATGGGCGCCAGGTGCCAGTTGCCATTACCGGGGATGCTCTTGATCGTTTCGGCCTGCCCTACAACCTTGACGTTTTCCGGGCCATGGCAGGTGCTGCACATCATGCCGGGTACGCCCATGCCCGCCTCGCCGCGCGTGACCGGCGGCTGGTGCACATGCATCGACATCGACTGCAGCGGCCTGTCGGTCGCCGGATGGCAGTTCACGCAGCGCGGATGCTGGATCACCTTGCCGGCCTCTTCGAAGAGCGCCACCGAGCGCTGATTTTCATCAGCAATAGCCTGAAAGGCAGATGCCGGTTTCAGGGCGTTCACCGGATTGTCCTGCGCCATCGAGATATTCGAGACGGCAAGGGCGGCGTTGATGGCAACCGCCATGGAGACGTAAGCGAGGTTCCTGTTCATGGCGCGCCCCCTCAAACCGAGCCGATACTGACGATCGGCAGCCGCCGCACGGCGCCATGGCCGAGGCGGCGCCAGGCGTTGGCAATGGCCGGCCCAACAGGCGGAACCCCGGGTTCACCGACGCCTGTCGGTTTTTCGCTTGAAGGGATGATCGCGACCTCCACCGCGGGCATCTCGTTGATGCGCAATGAACGGTAATCGTGGAAGTTGGACTGCACGATCTTGCCGCCTTGGCCTAATGTGACAGCGTCGAAAAGAACCGCGCCGACGCCATAGCCGATGCCGCCCTCCATCTGCGCCTTGATGACGTTGGGGTTGATCGCCACACCGCAATCGACGGCGCACCAGACCTTGTGAACCCGCGGCGCGCCATCATCGCCGGTCGATACTTCGACGATCTGCGCGACATAGGTGCCGAAGCTCTTGACCACCGCAACACCGCGCTGGCGTCCTTCAGGCACGGCGGAACCCCAGTCGGCCATTTCGGCAACCTTCTTCAAGGTTTCCATATGGCGCGGCTCCTTGCTCAGGAGCGCAAGCCGTCCCTCGACCGGATCCTTGCCCACCTTCTGCAGTAGCTCGTCCATGAAGGTTTCGACCGCAAAGCCCGTGTGCGTATGACCGACCGACCGCCACCAAAGCGGCGGCACGGCAAGGGAAACATTGTGCGAGATGACGCGCAGGTTCGGTATGACATAGGGCAGGTTCGCCGCTCCTTCGACGGAGGTTTCGTCGAGGTCCGCCTTGGCCATTATGGATTGGCCGACGATTGTCTGATCCCACCCGACGACATTGCCGTTCGCGTCGATCGCTCCGCGCATCCTGTGCATGTACATCGGCCGATAGAAGCCGCCACGAATGTCGTCTTCGCGCGTCCACATATGTTTCATCGGCCGCTTGCCGTCGGTCGCCGCGAAAACTGCCGCCGCTTCGGCGATATAGGGCGAGCCAAATTGCGCCTTGCGACCGAAGCTACCGCCGGCGAGCTGCGTGTTGACCCGCACCTTCTCAGGATCGAGGCCGAGCACCTGCGCGGTGACCTTCTTGTCCATCGTGGGGAACTGCGCGCCGTTAAAGACATCGACCGATCCATCGGCCGCCTTGATAAACACCGCATCGAGCGGTTCCATGGGCGCGTGTGCGAGGAATGGAAAGACGATGTCAGCTTCGAGGGTCTGCACGCCGTTGCCGCCGAACGACTTTTCAACGTCACCGGTGTTGGCGGCTTCATGTCCATCCGTGCCGAAAAGCTTGGCGAAATCGGCGGTGAGTTGGTCGCTTGAACGTGTTTCGGCCTTCGACAGGTCCCACTCGACCGTGAGCGCGTCGCGGCCCTTCAGGGCGGAAAATGTATTCTCGGCATAGACCGCCACGCCCTGCGGGATTGTCTTGACGTCAAGGACGCCGGGGATCTTGCGCGCTGCCGCGTCATCCACCGACTTGACGGTCGCACCGAAATGGTCCGGATGGGCGACGACAGCATAGAGCATGTTGTCGGCGGTAATATCTAGGGTGAACACAGCCGTGCCATTGGTTTTGCTTACCGTGTCGAGCTTCGGCAATTCCTGCCCGATAAGTACGAAGTCCTTGGGGTCCTTCAATTTCGGCTCAGCGGGAGGGGTCTGCGTGGCAGCCTTGTCGGCAAATGCGCCAAAGCCGCTTTCCTTTCCGGACCCCGCATGTTTGATGCGGCCCTTTTCAACCGTGATCTCGGCTGCGGGAACACCCCATTCGGCAGCCGCCGCGGCAACCAGCAAGGCGCGCGCCGTTGCGCCCGCCTTGCGCAATTGGTCATAGGAATTGGCGATCGACGTGGAGCCGCCCGTGCCCTGCAGGCCAAATGCCAGATTGCCGTAGATCTTGTCGTCGGCAGGTGAATGAACCGCGCGCATCTGGCTCCAGTCCGCATCGAGTTCCTCGGCGACGATGGTCGAAAGCCCCGTAAACGGTCCCTGGCCGAACTCGATGTGCTTGGAGAGCACGGTAACGGTGTCGTCAGTGCCGATCTTTATGAAGGCGTTGATCTGGGAAAGGCTCTTGTCGCCTCCCGCCTGGACGCCCTCTAGCGCAGACGCGCTGAAAACTTTCGGCGCGAGTGTGAATCCGATGACGAGGCCTGCGCCGGCGAGAAAGGAACGCCGAGTCGTTGTGAGAGCATTAAAGGTCATGGCTCAACCCTCCATCGTGTCGGCGGCGTTGTGGATGGCCTGCCTGATGCGGTGATAGGTGGCACAGCGACAGATGTTGCCGGCCATCGCACCGTCGATATCCTCGTCAGTGGGCTTCGGCGTCAACTGCAAGAGCGACACGGCGGACATGATCTGGCCTGACTGGCAATATCCGCATTGGGGAACGTCTATCGCGATCCATGCCTTGCGAACCGCCTCCGCTTCCTTGCCCTCGATGCCTTCGATGGTGATGACCTCCGATCCATCGACCGTCGAGATCGGCGTAATGCAGCTGCGCCGGGTCGATCCGTCGAGATGGACGGTGCAAGCGCCGCACTGGGCGATGCCACAACCGTACTTTGTGCCTGTCAGTTTTTCGAAATCGCGCAGGACCCAGAGCAGGGGGGTATCGGGATCCCCGTCGAAAGTCCGTTCCTGTCCATTTAGCTTGAAGGTAATCATGGCGAACTCCGCATCTGGCTTGCAACGCTTGTGCTTGCTTGAGTTGGTGTCTTCGTGGAGCTAAAGGCATAACATGATTTTTTTCGCCTGCGCCACGCGATGTCATCACCTCACGCCATCGTGAGAGCGCTGCATCCAGGGCGGGATCATCCTGCCTACAGCCTTGCTCGTTTGTCCGGCCTGATCGGGGGCTAAACGTTCGTAGCGCGTGGAAGTTGCGCCGCTCATGCTGAACTTTTAGGATCCGATTGATCGGGAAACAGTCGATGCATGAGTTCGCGGAAAAATCGTCAAGAAGATTGGGATGGGGCGCGCCCCTTTCCGCGATCGTGCATATAGGCGTGATCCTGTTGCTGGTGCTGGGATTGCCTATGCCCTCGCCGGTCACAACGCCCCCGCAGGAGGTAGACGTGACACTTGTGCCACCTCCGCCGCCACCGGCACCGCCGCACCCCAAGCCCCAGGAGAAGCCGCCTGAAACGGCTAAACCTGCCAAACCGGTCGAGGTGTTCGAATCTGCTGCCGCAAAGACCGACCAGAACGTGAAGGAGCCGCAACCGGCGCCGTCAGCACCGAGTGATCCTGTCGAAGACCCGACTGACAAGCCTGCCGAACCGGAAAACAAGGCCGCTGCGGGTGGCAAGTCCACAGAAGCCGCGCCGAGCGCACCGGACCGGACAAGCCCGGACGGGCTTGCTGCGGCCGATGCCAAGGCAGCCGAGGCGAATGCTGCTGCCGCGCCGAATCCGGCTCCGTCTCCAACCGCGTCTACCGCCCCAAAGCCGGATGAAAGCAAGAAACCGGCTGCGGCCAAGCCTGCGTCGCGACGCGGCAAACTTGTGGTGGCGCGCGAACTCTACTCCGCCGGGGCGCTGTTCGATCCGCGCGTCATGCAGGCGCTCGGGCGGTTGCCGCCGCGACAGCGCATGAAGCAGGTGTGCATGATAGAGGCGCTGGAACAAATCCGCCGGCAGAGGCCGGGAACGGACATACTTGTTCCATTTGGCGCGAGCGGAAGCAGCTATACCGCCACGACACTCGATGCCATCGGTGGTGCGTTCCGCAACGGTTCTAACTGGTACGACCTCGACTTCCATTGCAAGGTCGATAATGAGGGAACCAAGGTGGTCGCTTTCAGCTACGCGATGGGTAGCCTCGTGCCGAAAAGCGAATGGGTCAGGCGGCAGTTTCCTCTCGATTAGATCCTGATGATGGCTCTCCGCACGCACCGTTACTGTTACGTACTTGTTCCGACAGCGTAACCTCGCGAAAGTCGCCACATTTCAGTCGATCAATTTCCATCTGGAGAGCAACGATGTCGATGTCATTGGATCAAGCAGCCGAAGTCTATCGGGAAGCCATGCGGGCGACCGTCAAGCGGTACTCCCTGTGGTATCTGATCGAAGGAATATTGCTCGTCGTTGCGGGCGTTCTGGCGATCATCTATCCGGTGTTCTCATCCGTCGCAGTTATTCTGTTGCTTGGCTGGTTGCTTATTTTCAGCGGCATCCTGCAATGCATAGGGCTGTTCTATGCCCGCCATGTCCCGAATTTCTGGCTGCAGCTCATTTCCGTCTTCCTTGCCGTGCTGATCGGTTTCCTGTTCCTGCGCGATCCGGCGCAGGGTCTCGTTACAGTGACCTTGCTGCTTATCGTCTTCTTCATGATCGAAGGCATATCGAAGGTGGTCTTCTCCCTGACGATCCGGCCCTTCCCGCATTGGGGTTGGGTTCTCGTCAGCGGCATCATAGGCATTCTTCTGTCGCTGTTCCTGCTGATAAGCCTGCCGGTTACAGCGCTCTGGCTCATCGGTTTGCTGCTCGGCATCCAATTGATCAGCGTCGGAGGGGCGCTGGCGCAGCTCGCCTGGAAAGTACGCCATAGTTGAGGCGATTTCTCAGTTGTCGCGATCGTCGGGCGGGCACGGCCATCCCGACGGCGGGTTGAGGCCGGCAGGCAATTTGGTTTTGGCGTCACCGCAGGCGAGTTCGATCTGTCCCTGTTCCAGCCCCTGCGCCGCCGAGAGATCGAGCCCCTCGATCCGCGTCAGATACATGAAGGCATGGTCGAAGATGATCGGTCCTTCAAATGTTGCATGACTAAGGTCTGCCCGAGACAGATTGGCCAGCGAGAAACGTACGCCGGTCAGGACGGCGTCATCAAAATCGGCGCGTCCAAGCTCGGCCTTTTCGAAGTTCGCTCCCGTCAGCTTGGCCTTTGCAAACCCGGATCGTTGCAGTTCCGCACTGGCGAAGTTGGCGCCTTCAGCGGAAATGCCGGTAAAATTGCTGCGGTAGGCCTCGACCTTGGAGAAGTTGGCCTTCTCGGCTGCGGCACCGGCCAGCGAAGCCCGCACCAGTGTCGCCTTTTCCAGGTTTGCCGATTTGAGGTTGGAGTTGCTGAGATCGGTAGAGGCAAAATCGGTGCTGAAGAGCTTGGCACCTTCGAGTTCGCTGCCGGGAATCATGATGTTGCGCTTTGTGCAATCGGTCCAGTCCAAACCCGGCGCTGCGGTGGAACCGCAATCTGCCGCCAACGCAGGTCCCAGCGGCAATATAGTGCAACCTATCAACATGCAGGCGGCGAGGAACGCGCTCCGCCGCTTTACCGGAGCTGAGACTTCCATCACCACTTCCATTGAGACGCTCATACCGCACTCCGATTCTGTCACGCCATGGCAGCCAAGATAGCGCAGCGCATTGCCGAAACCAATTGATCCAACAGGCAAAAGCGCGTTGCCGCCGGGCCATGCGAGTGCTGCTAGGGCACCACCGCATCGAGTTCCGGCAAAAGGACAACGCTTTCCTGCTCGTTTGGATCCGTCCGAGCAATAATTGCCGTGCAAGGCGTGTTGCTGAGATTGGCCGGTAGATGCGGCACGCCTGGAGGAATATAGAAGAGCTCGCCCGCATGGACGACGATGTGTTCCTTAAGCCCTTCGCCGTACCAGGTATGCGCCTCACCCGACAGCATATAGATCGCCGTCTCGTGGGCCTCGTGCATGTGCGCCTTGGCCCTCGCACCAGGCGGGATTGTCAATATATGCATGCAAATTCCCGTCGATCCGACCGTCTCGGCGGCTATTCCTTCAAAGTAATTCAGTCCCTGCTTGCCGCCGTAGGTGTGATGCGGTTTGACCAGCCTGCACGTCGGTTTGGATTTTACGTCCATCATCGCCTCCAAGAGAGGTAAGGGAAAGTCATGCACGTTTTAACCGCCAGCATAGCATGCAATGGCTGGGAAACCGCTGTGAAAACTGCCGTGGTTCACCCTCGCGGGTGATGCGGCGAACCGGCGGTTCGATCAGTATCCATCCGCAAGCCAATGATTCGTCTTACTCATTATGCGTGCCCTGCGTCAGACCCTCGGTTGAATGTCAGGAGAACTGCATGCCGGACAGACACGAATTCTGTCGTATCGAGATTTGCGGTCGCACATTTACCGGTACCGTCCACGCTGACGGTCCATACCTCAAACTGCTCGAGAGCCGCACCTTCGGTTATGGCGCCCCGCTGCGCTCGCATCTGGTGCTGTCGAAGGTCCCAGGGAGGCGCTATTACGCCATCTGCAGAAATTTCGAACCGCTCATATCGCTTCCCCTCTTCCTCGATGAGGATGTGGAACTGCTTGCCAGGGAATTTGGCATACCGATCGATGACAGATCCCGGCACTATTCATTTGAACGCAGCCCGGCCTCGCGAGCGCTGAAGCAATGGTCGTTGCAACACCCTGAAATCGCTCGCGCCTGTTCGGGCCTGACGACGCTCGTCCCTCGCTGGTACCAGGCAGGCCGTCGCCGCCTCGCATCACTTTGACGGCGGGAAAATCACCTTCCAGTCGTTCTTCATGCTGACGACCTGCCAGCCCTTTGTGACTGCTTCATCCCAGCCTTTGTCGAACTTCGCCAGCTTGTCGGTGCGGTCGTAGGCATATTCGCGCTCGGCGTCGTCATGATGGATATAGACCGCCAGCCTCGCACCGCTTCCCGCGGTTGTATATTCAAGCATCTCCCGGTCGCCGTCGGAGTTGCCGATGGCCATGATTGGCCAGCGTCCAATGAAGCGATTGATACCCACGGGCTTGCCGGGACCGTCATCGATGAATTCGACCTTTGGTTCCTTCATCAACTCAGGCTTCCCGTCAGCCCCAAGCTGATATTTAACGACACCGGAGGAACCAATCACCTGCTCGGGCGGCACGCCATAGATCTTGTCGGCAAAGACGCGCATGAACTCAACGCCTCCGCCCGACACGATGAAGGTGCGGAAACCATTGTCGCGCAGGTAGGCGAGCAATTCGAGTTGCGGCTGGTAGACGAGTTCACCGTAGGGCTTTTGACGGACCGGATGTTTTGCCGTGGCAAACCAGTCGGCGACGGTCTTTGAAAATGCCTCTGTACTCATACCGGCGTGGGTCGCCGCCATGATTTCGAGCATGCCTTTCATGCCGGAGGCCTCGACCCCGGCGAGATCGTTGGCAAGAACGGACTTAAAGGGCTCCGTGTCCTTCCACTCGGGATGCTCCGGCGCCAGACGCTTGACTTCGTCCAAGGCAAAGAAAAGTTCAAAAGGCACAGGCTTTTCTGCCCATAGCGTGCCGTCATTGTCGAAGACGGCGATGCGGTCGACGGGCGCTACGAAATCGGCCGAACCATCGGTCGTGACGCGCTTGACGAAATCGACGATGGCTGTGCGGTTTGGCCCATCGTTCCAAGACGGCAGCGGGTCGGACTGTGCAAGGGCTGAACCCGCGTTTAGGAGCAGAAATACGAAAAGAACTGCCCAAACCCTGGCGAGCCCATGAACGCGAACCCATCCCGATTTTGTGAAATTTCCCACGGCGACCCCTCCCGGCAACAGGTAACTTTCACTTATAAACGCTCGCGGCCGGCACAACTGGAAGTACGTAACTGTTACAATACGAACAGCGCCTTTCGGGTGAAGCAAAAGCCTAATCCTTGTCCGGTGGGTATCGCCGTGATAATTTATCGTCATTCCGCTCAAGAGAATCCGAGATAGGGCGGAGGATGTGGGATGAAGATTCTTTATGGTTCCGTTCTAGGTATCCTGCTTGGGATCACAGCCGCATGGGCGGGTCCGCTGCACGATGCTGCCAGGGACGGGGATGTCGCTCGCGCGAAACAACTGATCGACCAGGGCGCAAAGGTGGGCGAACCCGATGAAACGGGCGAACCGCCATTGGTCATTGCTGCATTGAATGGTCGCAAGGATGTGGTCGTGCTATTATTGGAACGTGGTTCCGATATCGAGATCCGTAACAAGGGCGGCCTGACCGCTTTGCACGCTGCTGCCTATGGCGGCCATCTCGACGTGGTGGAATTGCTCGTTTCGAAGGGCGCTGCAGTCAACGATCAGAAGAACTTTTATCACATGTCGCCCCTGCATGCCGCCTCCGAGGAGGGCCATGCAGATATCGTTGCATTTCTCCTGGCGAACAAGGCCGAGGTCGAGGCAACGGAACGGAATGGCTACACGCCTCTAAGCCAGGCGGGCTGGCGTGAACATTGGGATGCAGCCGACCTTTTGATCAAGGCGGGTGCTGTCTGCCAGAAGGCCGACCTTGTCGGCGAGCGGCTTTACGACGAATGCACCAAGCGCAAATAGCGCGACGTTGCGGGCCGTCCAGATTCATGAATTGGAGGATTGGAATGTCAGATCACAGGCGGAGACACGCGATAGCGTTGGCAGCGGCCATTGGCATGCTTTCGTTCGCACAGCCCGTTGTGGCCGAGGAATTCGTCAACACCGGATATTTCGGAGACGTGGCGATAAAAGGGTACGATCCGGTCGCCTACTTCACCCAGCATGACGCCGTGCAAGGCAACCCGCAATATTCATATCATTGGCTGGGCGCGACCTGGCAATTTGCCAACGCCGAAAACCGCGACCTGTTCAAGGCGGATCCCGGCAAATACGCCCCGCAATATGGCGGCTATTGCGCTGACGGCGTTTCCTTCGGCACGGTAACGACCAACATCGATCCCAAGGCATGGCGCATAATCGAGGGCAAGCTTTACATCAGCTACGACCCCGGTACGGCAGAGGGCTTCGAAAAAAGCCCGACCAAGCTTACCGACTCGCAAAAGCACTGGTCGGAGGTCGAGCAGACACTTGTCTCTGAAAAGCAGGACAAGAATTGGGAAGCTCCAGCCAATTAGAGCGTTGGCTATAAGGGCGCCACGGAAAAATACTTCAAGGATTGTGGCGTGACCTGGATATAATCCAAGTCGCGCTCGTCCGTTGTCGTATTGCGGTAAACATAGCCGCAGACGGTGCGGTCGCGAAAATACCCCGGGTATTTTTCGCAAAGCCGGTTGCCCTGAATTTCAACGGCACCCGTGATGTTGGTATTGGCGCTCCGATAGGCGGTATTGCCTGCACTGTCGAAAAACTGGACGAACTGCGTACCGTTCCGGTGCTTGCCTGCCCATTTCTTGTTGTTGACCAGGTCGTTCAACTGGGATTCGCTCAATTGGTCGGCCTGATTTCCCTGGAAATCGAAGGGCCATTGCGGCACCCGCGCGGCCTTCAAGCCGGCAAGATGGTAGTCCAGATCCTCCTTCTGCCAGTAATCGTAGAGATAGCTGTAATAGGTCAGGTTGGCGTCCGGGAAGAGCGCCATCAACTTCGCCTTTTCTTCGGCCGCCGGCGTCAGCTTCCCCTCATCGACATAGGCGGCGGCGAGATATTCGCGCGCCGGCTCCGCCCGGGGAAGAGAATCGCGCGCCGCCTCAAGCAAGGGGATGGCGCGCTCGTTCTCGCGCGAGGTGTAGTAGACAATCCCTGCAAGCAGTTTGAAGCTGGGTTCCGGCGACGGGTCGAGCCGCAGCGCGCGGTCCATTTCCGTCACCGCCTGCCCGCGGCTGCCGGTTTGCGCAAGAATGAGAGCAAGGTTTGCCACAGCTTCGGGGTCATTGGGCTGGGTTGCGACGGCCCGGTTGGCGGATTCCCGCGCCTCCACTTCACGGCCATCGACGAGTTGCAACAGCGCAAGCACGGTATGGGCCCGGGCATTGTTGGGGTCAATCTTCAGTGCCTCGCCAGCCGCATCATAGGCAATCTTGCGGGCAACCGCAGCCGACCAGAGGAAATTGTAGTCGTTGCGCCATACGTCGACGGCGACGCGCGCTATGCCTGCATGGGCGTTGGCAAAGCGTGGATCGAGATCGATCGCCTTCTGATAATATGACAGGGTTCGCCGGTAAGTCTCAACATCCGCATAGAAAAACCCTTCCTGCTCGGCCCGCATGTAATAGTCGTACGCTTCGAGATTGTCGGTGGGGATGCGCGCGAGTTGGTCCCGCTCGCCCTCGCTGAGCTTCACTTCGAGCGCGGATATGATCTTGCCGATCACATCGTCCTGTACGGCGAAGAGATCGGCATATTGCCGGTCGTAGCGCTCGGCCCAAAGGGAAAGTCCCGTTACCGCATCGATGAGCTTGACGTTGATGCGCAGGCGGGTGTCCGCCCGTTGCAGGGTGCCTTCAAGAATATAGTGCACGCCGAGTTCCGAAGCGACGTCCTGTATCTTGTTTGCCGAGGTGCTGACGGCGAACACGGAATGGCGCGCGATGACGAAGAGGCCGGATACTTTCGAAAGTTCGGTGATGAGATCATCCGTCAGGCCTTCAGCAAGATGATCATGTTCAGTGTCTCCGCTGACATTGATGAACGGCAGAACGGCTACCGACGGTTTGTCGGGCAAGGGATAGGCAAAACGCTGCACCGGCGTCGCTGGCCATATCAGGGTCCAGGGCTTGAACCACAGCGCTCCCCCGGCAAGCACAAGCGCAAGGAGCGCGGCCGCGGCAGGCACCCGCCAGTTGAACTTCTTTTTAGGCGCTCCAAGCGTCTTGCCCGCAGCGGATGGATCGAGCACGACACGATAGACGCGCACCGGTTCGGCAATGCTCTTTACCTTCTGTTCGCCAAGAGACACATAGCCGACGGGCAGTCGCGATTTGACGTGATCGTAAGTGGTTCCGGAGATGGCGATGCCCCCAGGCTCGGCAAGTGCCTGGATGCGATCGGCGATGTTGACGCCGTCGCCATGAATATCGTCGCCCTCAACGATGATATCGCCAAGATTGACGCCGATGCGAAAATCGAGGCGATGACCGGCGGGTTCTCCTGCGTTTCTCTTTGCTTTCTCCTGCTGGATCTCCACCGCACAGCGCAAGGCATCGACGACGCTATGGAATTCGACCAGCACCCCGTCGCCCATGGTCTTGACCAGACGGCCGTGGTGCTTGGCAATCTTGGGTTCAAAGACTTCGTACAGATCGCTCTGGAACCTTGCGCGGGTTCCTTCCTCATCGATCTGGCTCAAGTGGCCATAGCCGGCAACGTCGGCGATGAGCACGGCAGCTAGGTGACGTTCCATTTCACCGTTTTTCCCCGGAGCACAATGTCACTCCTTCTCGCATCTTATCGCAGGTAGGAGGCAGAGGCCATTACGCTCAAATGGGTGAGCACGAAGCCGGCCTGCAGGAACAAGGTCGAGCGCTATTATTTACCAGCTCTGCTTTAATCCATCGGTCCGCGCTCTATTTAAGGGTGTAGCCTAGACTAACGATGACGGAGAAATTCACAATGCAAGCCCTATCCACTGTTCCTCCGCTCGTTGGTGACCTGGCCTGGCCCGCCAAACGGCGCAAGGTGCTCGACTGGCTCGTGCATGCAACCCGTGAAGAACGCTTCATCGACAATATTTTCGTCGAGCTGTGCAATCGCCTTATGGAAGACGGCGTGCCGGTCGCCCGCTCGACGCTGCATCTCAGAACCCATCATCCCCAGTGGCTCGGCGCGCGGATTCTCTGGAAGACCGGCTTGGACAAGGCCGATATCCAGACATTCGGCTACGGCATCGAGGAAACCGAACGGTATCGCAACAGCCCGATCGACCAGATCAGGAGTGGCGTGCGCGAAATCAGGTGGCGACTCGAAGAGGATAGCGGGGAAACCTATCCGCTCTATAACGAGTTGCGGTCAGAAGGCCTCACCGACTATATCGCCTGGCCGCTTTACCACACCCTCGGCAAGGAACATGTCGTCACCTTTGCCGCCGACGCGCCGGGCGGTTTCAGCGACGAACACGTGGCCTACCTTACCGACCTGTTGCCTGCCCTCGCACTCGTCAGCGAAATTCGGTTGAAAAATCGCCTCGCGCGTACGCTGCTTGAAACCTATGTCGGTCCGCACGCGAGCGAACAGATTCTTGCCGGCGCCACGACGCGCGGCAGCGGCGTAACGGTCGGCGCTGCCATATTGATCTGCGATCTGCGCGATTTCACCGGAATATCCGATCTCTGGCCGCGCGACGACGTTATCGAATTGTTGAACGGCTACTTCGACGCAATGTCCGAGCCCATCGCCCGCCATGGCGGCGAAATATTGAAATTCATGGGCGACGGGCTGCTTGCCATATTCCCGCTGAGCGATCCCATGGCCTGCCGCAATCTGCTGCAGGCGATCAACGAAGCCCAGACCGCGCTTGCGGCGCTTAACGAGGATCTCGTTGGCAAGGGCCGCAACCCGCTCGGCTATGGCATCGGGGTCCATGTCGGCGATGTGATGTACGGCAATATAGGCTCGCGCAGCCGGCTTGACTTCACTGTGATCGGCCCGGCCGTGAATATCGCCTCGCGCCTCGAGAGCCTGACCAAGGAAATCAAGCGTCCGGTCCTTTTGTCGAAGGCGTTCGTGGAGATGGCCGATTGCGGCAACGAATTCGAAAGTCTTGGCTCGCACAGGCTGCGCGGGCTTGAGCGACCATTCGACGTGTTCGGATTGAAGGAACACGACAAGGCCGCCGTGCTGTCGCCCGCATAGAGGAGCGACAGGGCCTCGCGCCGGTTCACAATTGTTTCAAAAATCCTTCATGAGGGCGTGGCATAACCGACGGCACAGTAGCAAAATGTGCTCCGCCGTCAGTTGGCCAATCCCGGAGAGGCGATATGAACAATTCCAAGGAACATTCCGATGCACAGGACTGGCTTGAAGCTGAGCTAGCCGACACGCTTGACGAGGATTACGAACTGGAACTCTCCGAGCCGGCGCTTTCGGAGGAGATCCGCAAGATTTATCGCAAGTCTCATCCGCCCTCAATTCCGCGCATCGACTACTTCCGTGCCCTGCTCTTCCTGCAGTCGGAACTGATCAAGCTTCAGGACTGGGTGGCTTACCACAAGGAAAAGGTCGTCGTGATCTTCGAGGGTCGCGATTCTGCTGGCAAGGGCGGTGTCATCAAGCGCATTACGCAGCGCCTCAACCCACGTATCGTCCGCGTCGTTGCGCTGCCTGCTCCGTCGGATCGCGAAAAAACCCAGTGGTATTTCCAACGCTACGTGCCGCACCTGCCGGCAGGCGGCGAGATCGTGCTCTTCGACCGTTCCTGGTACAATCGCTCCGGGGTTGAGCGTGTCATGGGCTTTGCTGGTGAAGACCAGGTGCAGGAATTCTTCCACGACGTGCCCGAGTTCGAGCGCATGCTGGTTCGCTCCGGGATCAGGCTGGTGAAATACTGGTTCTCGATCACCGACGAGGAACAGCAGATGCGCTTCCTTATGCGCATCCACGACCCGCTGAAACAGTGGAAACTTTCGCCGATGGACCTAGAGTCGCGCGTTCGCTGGGAATCCTATACCAAGGCCAAGGAAGAAACTTTCGCCCGCACCAACATTCCCGAAGCGCCGTGGTACATCGTCGAGGGCAATGACAAGAAACGCGCACGGCTCAACTGCATCGATCATCTCCTCAGCCGCATCCCCTACGAGGAGGTGCCGCACGAGGACATCGCCCTTCCCGAGCGCGTGTTCAATCCGGACTACGAGCGCAAGGTCCTGCCGCCCGAACTCTATGTGCCGGCGAAATATTAGAGCGCTTCTCTTGTTTAGATGGAAACATTTCGGTTTCTCGAACGGCGGCACACTCCACCAAGCAAGGAACGCCTCGAGCCGGGTCAGGCAACCATCTAAATCAGCGCGTGTCCCTAGCGATTTTGGCCCGTGTAGGGCATCATCCTTCCAGCGGAGATTTTGTGATGCTGGCAGAGGGAGGATCGCCATGCGCTGCTTTACGGTACTCGGACCTTCGCAAACTGGAAAATCCACGCTCGTGGACAAACTCGGCTCGCTTGAAGGTTCCCCACGAAAATCTGTTTCTCCTTATGGACTTGGCCTGACGGAATTCGAGTTCGGTGGCGAGGCGTGGTGCGCGCTGGACACGCCCGGATCAGGCGAAGCGATTGCTCATGCCCACCACGCTCTTCTCGCCAGCGATGCCTGTATCCTGTGCGTTTCAACCAACCCGGAAGAAGCCGTCCTTGCTGCGCCATACCTGCGCGCGATCGAAGCGTCGGGTACGCCTTGCATCCTTTTCGTCAACAAGATGGATGAGCCGCGCGGGCGACTGCGGGACGTTGTCGCCGCGCTGCAGGATTACTCCAATCACACACTCATCCTTCGCCAGATTCCCATTCGCGAGGGCGACAAGATCGTCGGCAGTTGCGACCTGATTTCCGAGCGCGCATGGCGCTACCGCGAAGGTCAGCCATCGTCGTTGATCGAAATCCCTCCAGACCTCATCGAGCGCGAACATGAGGCGCGCGCCGAACTGCTTGAACACCTTTCCGAATTTGACGACTGGCTGCTTGAGGAATTGATCGAAGACCGTGAACCGGCAACGAATGCCGTCTATGCGATCTCCTCGCGGGTCCTGCGCGAAAACCGGATCATTCCGGTGCTCGTCGGGGCCGCAAGCCACAGCAACGGCATCATGCGCCTGATGAAGGCGCTCCGCCATGAAGCGCCGCAGGCTGACGTGCTGCGCAAGCGGCTATCGGCAGGGGGAAGCATTTCCGAAAGCGCTCTGGTCGCCGTCGGGTTTCACGCCTACCACCGCCAGAATGTCGGCAAGACCGTTCTCGTGCGCGCTTTCACCGACGGTTTGAAACAGGGCACCATGCTTGCGGGCGCACGGCTCGGCCCGGTGCAGGATCCGGGCACCGGAAAGCCGATTGCCTCGGGTGCCGCGTCGGCGGGTGATGTCTTTGCGACGGTCAAGTCGGATCACCTGCCCGTCCCCTCGCTGCTTGGCGCGGATGCAGCCGTCGACGCCCCGAACTGGACCAATGCACCCACGCCAATGATGGAGCGCATACTGGTTCCAAGCAGCGAACGAGATGAAACCAAGCTCTCCGAAACACTGGCAAAATTGGCCGAAACCGATCGCGGCATCAAGGTTGCCCAGGAAGAAGGAACCGGTGCGCAATTGATCAGTTCCCAAGGGCCCGTCCATCTGCGTGACATTTGCCGGACCTTGGCCGAAGTCTTCCACGTGGATGTCAGCGAGAAGCCACCGAGCCCGGTCTACCGCGAGACGATCTCGAAATCATCGGATGTCCACTATAGGCACCGTAAGCAGACGGGCGGCGCCGGACAGTTTGCCGACGTGAAGTTGAGCGTCAGGCCCAATGGGCGCGGCGAAGGCTTCAGCTTCGCCGAAACGGTCAAGGGCGGCGCAGTGCCACGCAACTTCATACCGGCGGTCGAGGCAGGTGCGCGGGAAGCCATGGACAAGGGTCCCCTGGGGCTGAGGGTCATCGATGTCGGTGTAACGCTCACTGACGGCCAGCACCATTCGGTCGATAGTTCCGAATTCGCCTTCCGCGCGGCCGGAAAGATGGGTGTGCGCGATGCGCTTGCCCAGGCTTCGTCCGTACTGATGCAGCCGATCTATCGGGTCGAGATCAAGATCCCCTCGATCTATTCCGGAAGCCTGGTGCCGATCATATCGTCCTTCAAGGGACAGGTGCTCGGGTTCGACCGCGACGACAAGGCCAAGGGTTGGGATATATTCCGGGCCCTCATTCCGGGCAGCGCCCTCGATGAACTTGCGCGCACATTGCGCTCGGCAACGCAGGGCATCGGGACGTTCGCCAAGACATTCGACCATTTCGAGGAAATGTACGGCAAGGAAGCGGATGCGATAATCCAGGCGCAAGGCGCGCACGCGAACGAGCATTGACTGGCGGGTTGCGTGCCTGCTGCAAGCGCTGGCGGGCACGACCCCAACCTGGCGCATTTCAGCTTGGGGCGGGCACCGCGAGAGCCAAAAAATATGCGGTAATATAGTACCTTTTTTCTAACATATTGTTTTTTAACACTGTTTTGCTAAATATGGCGAAATCTAGTGCTTGACGTGTTTGCCGGGGACCTATATTGAACCTCTCGACTGCGGTGGGTCGTTTCCCGCCGCTTTTCATTGTTGCCGGAATTTTCGAATTTCGCGCAACGCAAGCAACAAGAAAAGCCTTCCTTCGTGAAGGATGATCTCAAGGACGAACACAATGGCTACCTTCTCTCAGAAGCCGGCAGAAGTGACGAAAAAGTGGATCCTGATTGACGCCGAAGGTCTCGTCGTCGGCCGTCTCGCCACTCTCGTCGCCAACCGCCTGCGCGGCAAGCATAAAGCAACCTTCACCCCGCACGTTGACGATGGCGACAATGTCATCATCATCAATGCCGACAAGGTCGTCTTCACCGGTAAGAAGTTCACCGACAAGGTTTACTACTGGCACACCGGCCATCCCGGCGGCATCAAGGAACGCACTGCCCGTCAGCTCCTCGAAGGCCGTTTCCCGGAACGCGTCGTCGAAAAGGCTGTTGAGCGCATGGTTCCCCGCGGACCGCTCGGCCGTCGCCAGATGAAGAACCTGCGCGTTTACGCTGGTTCCAACCACCCGCACGAAGCTCAGTCTCCCGAAGTCCTCGACGTCGGCGCGCTGAACAGCAAGAACAAAAGGAGCGCATAAGAATGGCTGAGCTCAATTCGCTCGAAGCTCTCGGCACCATTGCCGCCAGCACGCCTGCCGCAGCGCCGGTCCATGTCCAGAAGCTTGACGCAAAGGGTCGCGCCTATGCGACCGGCAAGCGCAAGGATGCGGTTGCCCGCGTCTGGATCAAGCCGGGTTCCGGCAAGATCGTCATCAACGACAAGGAATACGGCAAATACTTCGCACGTCCGGTTCTGCAGATGATCCTGCAGCAGCCGATCGTTGCTGCCAACCGTGCCGGCCAGTACGACATCATCGCCACCGTTGCCGGCGGCGGTCTTTCCGGTCAGGCCGGTGCCGTTCGTCATGGCATTTCCAAGGCCCTCACCTACTTCGAACCCGCTCTGCGCGGCGTTCTGAAGAAGGGCGGCTTCCTGACCCGCGACAGCCGCGTTGTCGAACGCAAGAAGTACGGCAAGGCCAAGGCCCGTCGTTCATTCCAGTTCTCGAAGCGCTGATCTCGGCACTTCAATTGGACAAGAACAGAAAGCGGGCCTTCGGGTCCGCTTTTTTGTTGCGGTCGCCGGCATATGACGGTTATCGAGTAAAAGCTTTGCCTAGCCCCACTGCCCTGCCTGGAGAATTCAATGCCATCGAAATCCATCGACCACGCCTTCACAGCGCGCGCATTGACTGGCGCGGCGAGCGATCCGACCCATGCGGGCGCACTCTCCTTCATGCGTCGCCGCTATACGAAAAACCTCAACGGCGCGGAAGCGGTGGTGTGGGGCATCCCCTTCGATTCGGCGGTCTCCAACCGGCCGGGCGCACGCTTCGGTCCGCAGGCGATCCGTCGCGCTTCGGCGATTTTCGACAATGACCCGCAATATCCGTTCCATCGCGATCTCTTCGCTGATCTTGCCGTCATTGACTATGGCGATTGCCTGCTTGACTACGGCAACCACCAGAAGACGCCCGCTACCATCGAACGCGAAGCCGCGAAGCTCATCAAGTCTGGCGCCTTTCTCGTTTCGCTCGGCGGCGATCATTTCGTCACCTGGCCGATACTGAAAGCCCACGCAGCGAAGTACGGACCGGTCGCGCTCGTGCAGTTCGATGCGCATCAGGACACCTGGTACGATGATGGCAAGCGCATCGATCACGGTTCTTTCGTCGGGCGCTCCGCGCGCGAGGGCGTGATCGACGCCGCCCATTCGATCCAGGTCGGCATTCGCACCCATGCACCGGACGATTGCGGCCTGAAGATCGTCTATGGCTACGAGGTCGAGGAACTCTCGGCTGCGGAGATCGCCAAAGCGATCATCGCGCGCACCGCCGGCAAGCCGGTCTACCTCACCTTCGACATCGATTGCCTCGACCCGGCCTTTGCACCGGGCACCGGAACTCCCGTTGCCGGCGGACCGTCTTCGGCTAAGATCCTCTCGGTGCTGCGGCATCTGACGGAACTCAACATCGTAGGCGCCGACGTGGTCGAAGTCGCGCCCGCCTATGACCATGCGGATGTAACGGCCATCGCAGGTGCCACAATCGCGATGTATTACCTTGGTATGCTGGCGGAGAAAAAAGCGCGACGAGGCTGATTGCGATCAGCTTAGACATTGAATCCGCTTTTCTCGCCAACTATCTGAATTCAAAGCTTCCAAGGGCAATGACATGAAACCCAAGATCTTCATCGACGGCGAACACGGCACAACAGGTTTGCAGATCAGGACGCGCCTTGCTGGCCGCGACGATCTCGAGGTCCTGTCGATTCCGGAAGCCGAACGTCGTAACCGCGATATGCGGGCCGACTACCTGAAGGAGGCCGACGTCGCCATATTGTGCCTGCCGGACGACGCTTCGAAAGAAGCCGTCTCAATCCTCGAGGGGCACAATTCGACCAAGATCATCGATACCTCGACGGCACATCGCGTGCATCCCGACTGGGCTTACGGTTTTGCCGAGCTCGACCGCGCGCAGCGGCAGAAGATCGTCGACGCCCGGCTCGTCGCCAATCCCGGTTGCTATCCGACCGGAGCGATCTCGCTGGTGCGCCCGCTGCGTGATGCCGGCATTCTACCCGCCGACTATCCGGTCACTGTCAACGCAGTTTCCGGCTACACCGGTGGCGGCAAGCAGATGATTGCGCAGATGGAGGACGCGGCCAACCCGGACCATATCACGGCCAACAATTTCCTTTACGCCATGCCGCTCAAGCACAAGCACGTGCCGGAACTGCAGATGCATGGCCGCCTCGAGCGCCGTCCTCTGTTTTCGCCCAGCGTCGGACGCTTTCCACAAGGCATGATCGTGCAGGTGCCGCTGTTCACAGCCGACCTCGATGGCAATCCTTCACTGGCCGACATCCACGCGGCGCTTGGTGCCCACTATGAAGGCCAGGATATCGTCCAGGTCGTTCCGTTTGCCGAGAGCGTGCAACTTGCACGGCTCGATGCCGAAGAACTGCGCGACACGGACATAATGAAATTGTTCGTCTTCGGCTCGGAGGATCAGGGACAGGTCAATCTGGTTGCGCTCCTCGACAATCTCGGCAAGGGCGCATCCGGCGCGGCCGTGCAGAACCTCGATCTCATGATCGGCCATGGGTGATACGGTGAATGAGACGTTTCCCGCCGAGTGGAACGTCTCCTCCCCTGAACTCCTCGCCGAAACGCCCACAAGCCGCATTACCAAGGTGCGGCTCCCTGATGGAACGCCGGCCATCGTCAAGGCTTTGACGCCGATCGGCCTGAAGGACGAGCTGCCTGGCGTTCATTACCTCGACTGGCACGACGGCAGCGGTGCGATCCGCGTCCTTGCGATCAAGGACAACCTGCTGCTGCTCGAATATGCCGGCCGACGCACCCTTCTCGACCATCTCAACGAATTTGGCGATGAAGCGGCGACTGCTATCGCCGTCGAGGTGTTGCGCAAACTCCTGGACACACCGCACGACGACCGAGCTTTCGCGACCGACCTCATCCCGATCCGCCGGCAGTTTGCGAGCCTCTTTGCCAAGGCGAAAAGCGACCACAGCAATGGCATCGACAGCCTGTTCGTGGAGGCGGCACGGATCGCAGACGAGTTGATGAACAAACCAATGAACGTGCAGCCGCTGCACGGCGATGTCCACCACGAAAACATTCTCTTTGGCGACAGGGGTTGGCTGATCATCGATCCCAAGGGCCTTCTCGGCGATCCGATGTATGACGCGGCCAACATGTTCTACAACCCGCTGGATCGTCAGGATCTGAGAGCAAGCGAGACGCGCGTCGCGACCATGGCGCGGACGTTTTCGCGCGCCTTCGATCGCGACATTCGCACCATTCTCGGTTATGCCATGGCCCACGCGGCACTTTCCGCCTCCTGGCACACGGAAGATCAAAATTTCGAGGAGGCCGAGCGCAGTCTGGCCGTCGCGCGGGCGGTACGGAGTGTACTCACTTCACTGGTATGAACGGCGTACAAGGCGCGCGACCATCAGGAAGGTGACGACACCGCAACATCCGACAAAGGCGGCAATGGCGAGCGCCGCATGCGGACCAAACTGCTCAAGGATAAACGCGAAAATAAAGGGCGCCGTTGACGACACAGTCAGGCGCGCAGCGGTGATCTTGCCGAGAATTTCGCCGTAACCTCGATGCCCGAACAGGGCGAGTGGGAGCGTTCCCTGGACAATGCTGTTCAGTCCCGAGCCCATGCCGAAAAGCATCGCGAACAATACTGCGCCGGCGATCAGCGGCACCGGCGGCGGCAGGAGCAGCATGAGGAATGCAAGCGGGATCAAGGCCGTGGAGAGGATAGCCACGGCGAGCGCCGAGAACCGATGACCGAGCACCATGTTGACGAGACGGCTTGCAAACTGAGACGGCCCGAAGATCGTGCCGACCAGCACCGCTGACGTGCCGAGCCCCACCGCCGCCAGAACAGGAACGAGGTGCACAAGCATAGCGGAAAGGGCAAAACTTCCGAATGAGAAGCCGCTGGCAATGAGAATGAGGGCAGAACGGCGGCTTGCCAGAGGCAAGGAGCCGGCATCGAAGGTTGCAGGATCAGATGACGCCTCCGGTCTCAGCATCGGCGATCGTCTGGTCATCTGGGATAGCCAGAAATGGATCGGAAAACAGATGCAGAGCTGGAGGCCGGCGTAATACAGGAAGATTTCGCGCCAGGTGAACCATTTCAAGAGCCCTGTCGCCAAGGGCCAGAACAGCGTCGAGGAAAAACCGGCAATGAGCGTCAGTAGCGTAATTCGGCGAGGAGCCGCTTGCGGATCGATCTGCACGAGAACCGCAAAGGCCGTGTTGTAAAGAATGAACGGCGTGGCGATGCCCGTCGTCACCAACGCAGGAGCAAAGATGCTCCAGTTTGGCGCCCAGGCGCAGACCAGCAATGACACTGCGGCAGCAAGCGAACCAAGCGTCATGACCCGCCCCGCGCCCAAACGATCGGCCCAGCGTCCCGACCAGGGTGAAATGATGCCACCGATGAGCAGCGTCCCGGAGAATGCAGCGAACAGCCATTCGCGCGAGCGCGCAAACTCCTCGCCCATCGCCGGCGCCAGAATGCTGAAACTGTAATAGAGCGTGCCGTAGCTGATGATTTGCGAAACGCCGAGAGCGCTGACAGCGGCCAGTGAGCGTCTCGCACTTAGGGTCATTCTATTCGTTTCCACATGTTGTCCCGCTTCTTGCGAGCGGCAGCCAAGAACTACACTGAGTCCCGTTCGCGGAAAACGGTTCCGTACAAAATCTCGTGCCTGACCAACTTGACCAAGCGCCCTATGGGCCTTACATTGGTCAAGTTAGTCAAGAGGAAGCCGCCAATGAACAAAGTCAATCTGTATGACGCAAAAACCAATCTTTCCAACCTTGTTGACCGTGCAGCGGCTGGTGAAGAAGTGGTGATCGCCAAGAACGGCGTGCCATTGGCCAGACTGGGACCATTGCCGAAACAGAAACAGTCACGGCACCCGGCAAAGGCACTCGGAATATCCTATATCGCGGAGGATTTCGATGCTGTGGATGATCAGACTGTCGAGCTCTTCAGTGGCGGCAACGCATGAACCTTCTGCTCGATACCCACGTGCTTCTCTGGTGGGATGCCGGGGCCTCAGAGATGGGCGCTACGGCGCGAGCGGTCATCGCAAACCCTGATAATACAGTCTATGTAAGCGCAGCATCCGTTTGGGAAATCGCAATCAAGAGCGCCAAGGGTAAATTGCGCTTCAACGGCTCAGCCCACGCCGCCATCGAAGCTAACGGCTTTTTGCCGCTGTCTATGTCGACCGCACACGCAGAATTGGCGGGCCGGCTCGAATGGGCCCATGCCGATCCGTTTGACCGCATGCTCGTGGCACAAGCCCAATCGGACGGACTGATCCTGCTGCACGCCGACGCCGTCATCCACGAATTCCGCGAAGTCGCACAACTCTGGGCGCGATGATCAGCTATCTTCCCGCGATTACCTCGGTCTCATGTGGATAGCTGCCCTTTGTGGCGCGCCAGTGCGCGACCGAAAACCCGAGCAGAACGATTGCAAAGCCTTGATGAAGAAGGCCAAGGCCGATTGGCACCATCATCAAGAGCGTCGTGATGCCGATCGCCGCCTGCAGCGCGACAATCACCGCGAGAAGCACGGCGCGGCGTGCATGGGTCGTGCCCGGTGCACTGCGGCTGACTGAGACGGCCTGCCAGATCGCCACGAGGAAGACGAAATAAGCAAAGCAGCGATGGACGAACTGCACCGTCTTCGGATTCTCGAAGAAGTTGTGCCAGATCGGCTGGATCGGGAAAAGATCGCCCGGAACCATCGAGCCATCCATCAACGGCCAGGTGTTATAGGATAGTCCCGCGTCGAGACCCGCGACGAGCGCACCAAGATAGATCTGGATGAATACCAATACGACAAACCAGCCGGCAAAGCGCTGGATCGCGCGCTCCGCCGGGGCTTCGGAATATACGGCAAGACCCCGCGCCACATACATTACCGCCGCAAAGATGATGCAGGCGAGCGTCAGGTGAGTGGCCAAACGATATTGGCTGACGTCGACGCGGTCTACGAGCCCGGACGCTACCATCCACCAGCCAACCGCACCCTGCAGCGCGCCGAGGGCGAGGATACCGACCATGCGCGGCTTCAGGCGGCGCTCCAGACGGCCGGTGAGCCAGAAGAAGGCGAGCGGCAAGGCGACCAGAAAGCCGACGCTGCGTGCGAGAAAGCGATGCGCCCATTCCCACCAGAAAATCTGCTGGAACTCGGAAAGGCTCATGCCCTTGTTCAGCCGTTCGTACTGGGGAATCTGGCGATACTTGTCGAATTCTTCGATCCACTGGTCGTGACCGAGGGGCGGAATGATGCCGTGGATCGGCTTCCATTCTGTGATCGAAAGACCGGAGCCGGTCATGCGCGTGGCTCCGCCGACGATGACGATCGTGGCGAGGACAATAAGGACCAGATAAAGCCAGATCCGCACGTACTGGCGGTTGCGAGCTTCGCGATCCTGAATGAGGCTGATCGCGCCGGCGCTGATTGTCTGATCGGTCATCGCATACTCCTGTCGGTCGCGGATAGGTGCCGCATAAAGGTGGCGAAGACAAGCTGGGTTCGCGCGACACGCCGTCGCGTTTTTCCAGTATGGCGGGCTTTTTGGCTTTCCGATCCGGTTTTTAGGCGCTACAGGAAGCGCTGAACTTGGAGAATGCGATGCCGGTCCGGCTGAAGAAACTTATTGGTACATTTCTGCTCGTGGCGCTGGTATGCGTCTACGCCATCATCGCGACGGTCTTCGCGGTTGCCCTCCTCGCCAATGCCAGCCCCTGGATCCATCTCCTCTATTTCTTTGGCACGGGGATATTGTGGGTCGTCCCGGCAATGTTCATCATCAGCTGGATGGAAAAGGCGCCGAAGAAGAAGGCCTGAGCCTGGCGCGTCCTTAATCGCCCTGCACAACCCTGCGACCGGCATTGGCAATGGGTGTCGTCACCCCGCTCATCATCGTCTGGGCATAGACGAGTTTCTGGAAGCGACCGTTGATCGATATGCGTGGCAGTGCATGCAGATTGGTTCGATGTTCGACATGGATCGTGCCATGGCGCGTCGTCACCGCCGAAACGAAGCGCTCGTCCTTCGCTATCTCGGCTTCACGCCGGCCGGCCGCCTTGGCGGACCCGTATGGAAACGCGAAGTGGACAGGGCGCTTGCCGAGATGATCGCCGATCATATCCGCCGATTGGCGCATTTCCTGGGCCACCATGCGGGGGGTCAGACGCTTGAGATTGTAGTGGTGCACCGTGTGGCCGCCGATCGTGCACAAGGGATCGGCCGAAATTTGCTGCAATTCCTTCCAGGTCATGACGTCCTGATCTGCCGCAACGCCGCACAATATACCGGCTTCGGTGCACATTTCGCGCAGGACCGGCAATTGCTCCAGTTCCGTCAATGTATATGAGAAATATCGCATAAGGCCATGAAAAGCCGCGCGTTTCTGAAGGACCGTGGAGCAGCGCCACTCCGGCCCGCCCGGCACCTTGATGTGTGTCGTCTGCGCGACCAGCTTTTCAACGACTTCCCACCAGAGCACTGCTGCGCCTTCAATAAAGCCCGGCGCCACATAGACCGTAAATGGGACGTGATACTTCTGGAACACGGGATATGCATGGTTGAGATTGTCGTTGTAGCCATCGTCAAGCGTTACCGCGACAAAACGCCGATCGCTGCGAACGCCGTTCTGAACGCGATCGGCCATCTGGTCCATCGACACGAACTCGGTGCCCTCCGCTTTCAGCGAGACAAGAATCTCGTCGAGAAATTTCGGGGTGATGGACAGCGAGCGTGTTACACCGAGCGGACTTATGCAATCGGGACGGACGCGGTGCAGCATGATGATCGAACCAAGCCCGCCAAAGCGATTGCGCGCGCCTTGCGCGAAACCACTATGCCAAGCCAGTCGCATCACGGCTTTGCGTAATAAATCAGCCGTGTGGACCATTCTTTCACCAATTTACGCTAATCAAGAATAATCGGAGGGTTGTTTTCAGGAATTCATGCAACCTAAATGTTTAAAAAATACTGATCAATGAGTCCTCTTTAACTTTCTCCCCGACGGAAAACAATATGGCTCCTTCCCGGCTTGTGCCTCGAATCGTTGTCGATGCCAGCGAAGCAACGACTTTATGGAATGCCTTTGCAGGTGAACTTCTCGCGGGTGCTGCGCAGACTGCACACTGGTTCTCCTGCTGGCAATCATCCGCCAATTCCGATTGTCTCGTTGCGGCACTTTTAATGGACGGCGCCCCTGTACTCCTCCTGCCGCTGGAGGTCGAGCGACGAGGAAGCTTGCGCATTGCGTGCTATGTCGGCGGACCCCACGCAAACTGCAATTTTCCCGCACTTTTACCCACGCTCTCGATCACTCAAGACGATCTCAACGGTCTCTTTCAGGCGTTGCACAGGGCGAGGCCCGACATCGACATCGTTACGCTGTCACGCCAGCTCCCCGAGCTTGCCGGGGCTGCCAATCCACTTATGCAGTTGCAACATCGCACAAACCCCAATATCAGCCTCGCCATCCGGCTTGATGGCAGTTTCGAGACCGTCCTCAACCGCCACAATTCAAAGCGAAAGATGAAGAAGCATCGGCACGTGGTCCGGCGCTATGACGACGCAGGGGGCTTCAAGATCGTCACGGCTGCCAGCGCCGCCGAAAGCAGGAACATGCTCGACGATTATTTTGCCTGGAAGTCTGATCGCCTGGCGCGGGCAGGCATCACGAACACCTATGAGCCGAAGGGCGTTAAGGAGTTTTTTCACCACTTGTTTGCCGACGAAACAAATGCCGCCTCGCCGCGTTTTCAGTTGCGGGCTCTGGAAGTCAAAGGCAAATATCGGGCGGTTCTCGGCAAATCTCACGCCAAGGGAATGACCTTCATCGACTTCGTCGGGATCGCCGACGACGAACTCGTCAGTACGAGCCCGGGTGAATTCCTGTTCTATAAGGATATCGAGGAAAGCTGCGGCGCTGATCTCGCCATCTATAGTTTCGGCATCGGGGACGAGCCGTACAAGCGCAGCTGGAGCGAAATCGAGACGCCAACCTACGACAATGACATCAGCTTGACTGCCAAGGGACGCTTGTTCTCGCTCTATCTCGGTGCACGCGGCTCAGTGGTGCGCCGGATCAAGCAGAACGAAAAAGTCTGGGCGATGGTCAAGACGGCCCGCGCGAAGCTCCGCGGCCAATCCTAGCAGGGCCGAGCGCTAGGCAGAGCGAACAATCCTTCCGCCATCGAGCCGCAACTGTTCCTTGTTGAATGCGGTCAGAAGTTCCGGCTGCAGGAGCTTGGCGTCAAACACCGCCTTTGCTGTCGCCACCACATCAGGATCATCGGGGTCGACGACGCAGAGGATAAGCTCGGTGCCGTCGGCTATGATATGTTTCAACTCCTTGACGGTGGCCGCACCACCATCGATCACCACAAGATCATATGCCGATTGCAAGGCATTGAGGATCATGGGCAGGCGACCCACCGATTGCATCGCCTTGGCCGGGTCGTGATTGCCAAGCGGAATGACCTCGGCCTGCGAATAGTGATCGGGGTGGATCACATCGCTGAAATGCTTGTCGGATACGAGCAGATTGGTGATGCCCGGAAGGTTCTTCTCATCGAGCATGGAACGGCCAATCTCGCCGGAGCCGGTCATGTCGATGAGGATGACCCGCACGCCGCGGTCGGCAAGCTCGCGGACCAGCAGTATGGTGAGGGCCGAAGCTTCATCACCCTCCGGGGAAACAACGACCGCTCGCGCCGCCCCACTTGCCATCAGCCGGGCGGCCACATTGGCAACTCCGGAATGGTCCGCTTGAACCGGAACAGTGAGTGCCTCCTTCGCCGGAGGTTCGATTGCTGGCCGCGGGGTTTCTTCCGGCCCTGAAATCGCGAGCGTCGCCGGACTGAGCGGGAGTGCGGGAGGCACGGGTTCCGGGAGGGCCTCCCGCGCACTGTAAGCAGGGCGCAGGGCCGCTCCGGTAAACAGCGCATGCAGCAGGGTGAAAATGCTCAGCAACAGCAGCGAGGCGACGAATGCCGCAATGGTCATTGGCATGATCTTCGGAAAATAGGGCTCAATTGGCCGGTCGGCCCGCGAAAAAATGCGGGCATCCGCAGGCATCGAGCTGCGGTCGATCCGCGACGAGGCCTCGCGGTAGCGGGTCAAGTAGGATTCGAGCAATTGCCGCTGGGCTGTGGCCTCGCGCTCAAGCGCGCGCAACTCCACCTCTTCTTCGCCGGCCCTCGACGATTGCGCCTTCAATTCATCGAGCGAGCGGATCAGTTGGGCTTCGCGCAGGCGCGACGTCTCAGCCTCGCTTTCGAGCGAGCCCTGAACCTTGCGGGCTTCCAGCCGGATCTGCTGGTTGAGATCGGCAAGCTGCGAGCGCAATGCCTTGATGCGCGGATGTCCGCTCAGAAGCGTGGATGACTGGTCGGCAATGTCATTGTTGAGTTGCACCTGCCGCTCGCGCAGCCGCTGGATCAGGGGCGATGCCATCACGTCTGGCAGCGTTTCGACAGCTGCACCATTGGCAAGCGCCGTACGCACGCTTTCGGCCTTTGCTTCGGTCGCAGCGCGATTGGCACGAACACGCGACAATTCCGAGGAAAGCTCGGATAATTGCTGCGTTGCAAGCACGGCATTGTTCTGGCCGATAAGGAGATCGGACGAACTGCGGAAAGCTGCGACTTTGGCCTCGGCTTCCTTAACGCGCTTGCTGAGATCGTCGATTTCAGGTTGCAGCCAGCCCGTGGCGTCTTCGTTCGATTGCGACTTCGATGCCTGCTGAGTGGCAATATATTCGTCGGCAATGGCGTTGGCGACCGCGGCAGCGAGCGCCGGGTCCTTTGACGAAAACTGGACGACGATGACGCGTGAGTTCTGTACTGCATAGACGACAAGCCGATCGCGCACGCCCTGAAGAATATAGTCGTCGCGGGTCTCTACGTCCGGGTTCTTGCCAATACCCACCTCGCCGAAGAAGCGTCCGATTGCCGATGGCTCGGCTCCAGCGGAAAGTTCGGGATTCTTGCCGAGGTCGAGCTTGACGATGACGCGCTTCAGGAGATCGGAAGAATTGATCACCTCGACCTGGCTCTTGATGCCCTCCTGATCGATGACCGCCCGATCGTCCGCCTGCTGCGTCGTCGGACGGGTGAATATCGACTCCCGCGTCTCGATGAGTATCCGTGTTTCCGCCCGATATTTTGGCGAAACGGACGACAAGGCAGCAAATGCCAACCCCGTCAGCAGAATTGAGCCGAGGAGGATGCGCCACTTGCTTCGCCAAAGGCTGGCGAACAAGGCACCTATATCAATGTCTACATCGTTACCGACAGTGCTCGCCCCGGCCATTCATGCAACTCCACTTCGATCGGCGACATGGTAAATGCCTATGGTAACCAGCGCGTTAAGAATATCTGCTGCGAATGCATGATCAAATTGAGGCATACTATTCTTAAGCACATGAAGCGCCGGCCTTTGCCGATATTTTACCAGCCATTAACCCTAATGAATTGATAATCCCAGCAAGAATCGAGAATTCTCGTTGCAACTGTCGTTAGGGTTCAGGCCGTGTCCAGCAAACAGATCTTAATGGTCGCCATTGGCGTGCTATCGATGACGCTCGGTGGATGCGCCAGTTACCGGCCGGCTCCCCCTGCTTTCAACGCAGCGATCAACAAGCCGTACGTCTTGGATGCCGGCGACCGCATACGTCTGACCGTCTTCGATCAGGAGGGTATCACCAATACCTATAGCGTAGACCAGGCCGGCTATATTTCGGTTCCGCTTGTCGGCAGCGTTCCTGCCCGCGGCAAGACAATACAACAGATAGAGGCGGCGGTTGCCGCCAAACTTCGCAAAGGCTTCTTGCGCGATCCTGACGTGGCAGTGGAGATCGACCGATATCGTCCTGTCTTCATCATGGGCGAAGTCGGCGCAGCTGGCCAATATTCCTACGTTCCCGGCATGACCGCTCAAAAGGCGATTGCCGCTGCCGGCGGGTTCACGCCGCGCGCTAACCAGGCGGATGTCGACATTACTCGTCAGATCAATGGCGAGAGCCTGACCGGCCGCGTCATCATTTCCGAACAGGTGCTGCCCGGCGACACGCTCTACGTGCGCGAACGGTTCTTCTGATCCTGTCATGACGAACGAGAAATCGCTGCGGATTGTCCACTGCTTTCGCGCTCCCGTCGGCGGGATATTCCGTCATGTTCGCGACCTCATCGATGCGCAGGTGGCCGCGGGGCACAAGGTTGGCGTCATCTGTGACGCGTCCACTGGCGGCGCCTTCGAGGAAGCGCTGCTCGACGAGATGCGCGGCAAGCTTGAACTTGGCCTCGAGCGGATCGCCATGCAACGCCAGATCGGTCCCGGCGATGCCATTGCCGCGTTCCGCACCTACAAGATCATCGCCAGGATGGCTCCCGATGTCCTCCATGGCCACGGCGCAAAAGGCGGCACCTATGCGCGCCTTTTCGGATCGATGCTGCGGCGGTTTACCGGCACGAAGGTCGCGCGCTTCTATTCGCCTCACGGCGGGAGCCTCCATTTCGATCCGGCAACCATGCAGGGCCGCGTCATTTTTCGCGTCGAGCGGCTGCTGGAACGGATGACAGACCGGATCATATTCGTGTCTGCCTATGAACAAGGCGTCTATTCCAAGAAGATCGGTGTCCCGCGCTGCGGACATGCACTGATCTATAATGGCCTCAAGGACAGCGAGTTCGAGCCAGTCCCTTTGGACGGCGATGCGGCGGACTTCCTTTTCATCGGCGAGATTCGCGAACTGAAAGGACCGGATATTTTTGTAAGCGCGCTGGCGCAGGCGAGCGCCGCATCCGGGCACACGTTGAAAGCCGTCATGATCGGAGATGGCAACGACCGCGCCGCCGTAGTCGAGCAGGCGCAAAGGGACGGTTTGGGCCCGCACATCCGCTTTCTCATGCCCATGAAGGCGCGCGAAGCCTTCAGGCTGGCAAAGGTAGTGGTCATTCCCTCCCTTGCTGAGGCCCTGCCCTATATTGTGCTGGAAGCACTCGCCGCCGGTCGTCCTGTCATTGCCAGCCGGGTTGGGGGAATTCCTGAAATCCTTGGCGAAACGTCGCGCGCGCTCGTCGAGCCGAACGCCGAGGCGCTGGCGAAAACCATGACGCGCGCCATCAGCGATCTTCCTGCTTTCAAGGTGCTGCTTCCCGATATACACGCCCTTCGCGAGAAATTCGGCGTAGCAAACATGGCCGCACGCCTGGAGGCTGAGTACTTCTCAGCGCTTGCAACACAAGATTAGTTTCTTTTCTGTATTTCAGGGCGATCCGTGCTAATGAGGGCCGCTACAACTTCAGGGTCAATCATGAAAGACAGAAAAGCCGACCACGGGTTTTCGCGCGATGCTGTGCGCAGCGTTGCTTCGCGGCCCGCCAAGCCGGTCGAGGAGAAGGCTAAACTGAGCCCCATCGCTCACGCCATTGCCTCCCAATATGCGCGCAATACCAATTCTCCCGTCATGATCAGCGGTGTCATGCGCATGATCGAATTCGCAATCATTGCGTTTGTCGGTTTTGCCGTCTTCGTCATCTATGTCGGCTCGCCTGCGAATTCGTTGATGCACTACACGGCGGCGATATTCGCAACGGCAACGCTAAGCATCCTCTTTCTCGAGTTTGCGGACAGCTACCAGCTTGCGGTCATGCGCGATCCGTTTCATACGATCGGCCGCCTTGTCTTGAGCATTTCCGGTGCTTTTGCCCTGATCTCGCTGGCTGGTTTCTTCCTCAAGGTCTCCGAGGATTTCTCGCGCCTCTGGTTCGGGGCCTGGTACGTGACGGCGCTCGTCGCCTTTGTCGGTTTTCGCCTCGTGATGTCGAGGTTGATCCGCCGCTGGGCCCGCAACGGCAAGATGGAACGCCGCGCGGTGATCGTCGGCGGCGGCAAGCCTGCCGAGGAGCTTATCCGGTCGATCGAACAGCAGCCATACAATGACATTCGCATCTGCGGGGTCTTCGACGATCGCGACGCCAAGCGCTCGCCTGCCGTCGTCGCGGGCTATCCCAAGCTCGGCAATATTGCCGAACTCATCGAGTTCGCCCGTATCGCCCATATCGACATGCTCATTGTTTCGCTGCCGATCACGGCCGAGGCGCGCGTCCTTTCCCTCTTGAAGCAATTATGGGTGCTCCCGGTCGATATCCGGCTTTCCGCGCACAATAATCACCTGCAGTTCCGCCCCCGCGCCTATTCCTATATCGGCTCGGTCGCGATGATCGATCTCTTCGACAAGCCGATCAACGATTGGGATTCGGTGGCAAAACGTGCCTTCGACATCTTCTTCAGCCTGTTGGGACTTATCATATTCAGCCCCGTAATCATTGGCACGGCGATCGCCATCAAACTCGAGAGTAAGGGTCCGGTGATTTTCAAGCAGCAGCGGCACGGCTTCAACAACGAGTTGATAGAGGTGTGGAAATTCCGTTCGATGTTCACCGACATGTGCGATCCGACCGCCCGCAACGCCGTGGTGAAGGACGATCCGCGCGTGACCCGCGTTGGCCGTTTCATCCGCAAGAGTTCGATCGATGAATTGCCGCAGTTCTTCAATTCGCTGATGGGCACGCTCTCGCTCGTCGGCCCGCGGCCGCATGCCGTCTATGCCCACACCCGCAATCTTCTTTATCATGAAGTCGTCGACGGTTACTTCGCCCGCCACCGGGTGAAGCCCGGCGTCACCGGCTGGGCCCAGATAAATGGCTGGCGCGGCGAGGTCGATTCCGATGAAAAGATCAAGATGCGTACCGAGTTCGACCTCTACTACATCGAAAACTGGTCGCTCTGGTTCGACCTCAAGATCCTGTTCCTGACGCCGATCCGCCTCCTCAACACGGACAACGCCTATTGAGCGCAATCACAACCCCGAGTGAAGCTGACAAGGCGAAGCACGCGCTAAAGAACCGCGCCCTGATCGGGCTTATCTCGACGTTTGCTGTAGGGCTTGGGGTGTTTCTGAGCGGCTTCGTCATCGACGAGCCGGCGCCCTATGAACTCTATATGGCAGGGCTTATCGGCATTTGGGCGTTGTTCGGCCTTCGGCTGTCCCGCACCGTTGCCGTGCTGCTGGCGATCCTTGTGGTATTCAATGTCGGCGGCGTGATTTCCATGGGCCAGATGCCCGAACTGAAGACAGCGCCAATGTATATTGCCGTATCGCTGTTTCTTTGCATTACCGCAGTTTTCTACGCCGCCATCATCAATGCCAATGAACGAATCCTGTCGGTGATGTTCAAGGCCTACATTCTTTCAGCCGTATGCACATCGCTACTCGGCATTCTCGGCTATTTCGACGCGTTTCCCGGCGCGGACATATTCACCCGCTACGGCCGCGCCATGGGCGCATTTCAGGACCCCAACGTCTTCGGGCCATTCCTGATGCTGCCGCTTGCCTGGCTGGTTCACGGCGTTCTGGTCGGTGATCTGCGAGCCTTGCCCGTCCGGCTCGTTCCGATCCTGATCATTACGCTCGGCGTGTTCCTTTCCTTCTCGCGCGCGGCCTGGGGCATGGCGGTGTTCATGATCGCAGGCGTTGCCTTCGTCCTCTTCATTCGCAATCCCAGTCCGAAATTTCGCCTGCGGATCATCGTCCTTGCCGGCCTTGCGGTCGTGCTCGTTCTGCTTGCCGTCCTCATCGCCCTGCAGATACCAAGCGTCTCCGAGCTCTTCACGGCGCGCGCGCAACTGGTCCAGGATTATGATGAAGCCCAGTTCGGACGCTTTGCCCGCCATTGGTATGGGCTGTTGATGTCGATTGATCGCCCGCTCGGCATAGGTCCGCTCGAGTTCGGCCCAATCTTCGGCGAAGACACGCACAATATCTGGCTGAAGGCTTCGCTCGACTATGGCTGGATCGGCTTCATCAGCTATCTGACCCTGACCATGCTGACGCTCGGATTTGGCCTTCGAATTCTCTTTCGCGAGCGGCCGTGGCAGCCCTATTTGCTGTGCGCCTACCTCGCCTATGTCGCCCATGTGGCAATCGGCAATATCATCGACACCGACCACTGGCGCCATTTCTGGCTGCTTGTCGGCATTATCTGGGGCTGCGTCGCGCTGGAAACGCGCTACCAGAACCGAAGGTCGAGTTTTCCGGCATAAGGCTGTGGCAATTTAAACATTTTGATTTATAAATCTTCTCCAGGCGTTCGGGGGGAAATGAGACGCCAATATCGAGGGTGGACCGCCGTTGACCTTTTTCGACGATGACAATCCTAACTATTCGAAAGTGGACGGCGAACTCATGCAGTTCGCCCTCGACAATGCCGCCAAGAGGCTCGGACTTTCAGACAAGAATGATCCCGAGCTCAATACGCTTGCACGTTTCGTCAGGGCGGCATTCATCATCGGCAACCGCAACGCAACGGCAATGGCTGAATTTGCGGTCGATGCCGTCATTATGCGGCGCAAGCGTATCGGTGCAGACACTATTGCGCCCTGAACCGAACTAAGCTTCAGCCTTCCCCTTCAGCTGCCTTCGCCGCCTCTGCCGCCTTCTTGCGGTTCAACGTGTCGCGGGCGGCCGCGGCGGAGGTCGCGGAGTGATCCTCGTTTCCGGCAACCTGGACGGTCGGAGAAGCGAAACCAATGCCATTTTCGGCAAAGGCTTCGCGGATCATCGCATAAGCGCGGCGGCGAATCGTGGATTGATGCCCCGGCTTGGTCATCATGGCAAAGCTTAAGTTGATGCCGTAGTCGCCGAATGCTTCCACGCCCTTCATCTTTACGGTTTCGATTATCTGTGGACCCATTTCCGGATCGTCGAGCAAGGCAGCCCCTACCCCCTTCACCACCTTTTTGACCTTGGCAATGTCCGTGTCGTAGTTCACGGATATCAGGAACTTGTCGATCACCCAGTCGCGGCTCATGTTCTGCACCGCGCCGAGCGTGCCGAAAGGAACCGTGAAGATCGGACCCCTGTGGTGTCGCAGCTTTACCGAACGAATGCTGAACGACTCGACAGTGCCCTTGTAGCTGCCGCTCTGGATATATTCGCCAACACGAAACGCATCGTCGGTCATATAGAAGACGCCGCTGATGACATCCTTCACCAGCGATTGCGAGCCAAATCCGATGGCGACGCCAAAGATGCCGGCACCGGCGATCAATGGCCCGATCTCGACGCCGAGGCCGGAAAGCACCATCATGACCGCGATAGTCACGATCAGCACGGCGAGGAAATTGCGCAGGATCGGCAGGAGTGTCAGCAGACGGCCGCTGCGGGCAAGCTCGGCCTCATCGCCCCCTTCGATGCGTGCACGTTCGATACGCCGATTGATCAGGCCCTTCGCCAATTGCCAAAGAAGATCGGCGGCAAGCAGAATGACGACGCCGCTCAAGACCCCACGAATGAGGCGTGTAGCGCTTTCGTCGCCCATCAGGCCGCTTGCGCGGAACCTTGCAACCGATGCGAGCCAGGCGACCGCGATGATAATGACGATGGCTCGCGCGCCGCGCTCCATGAGCACTTCGAAAATCGCACTGCGCGACTTGGCCGCCTCTTCATCGCTCCCGAAGAAGGAGCGAACGATGGCGCTCGTCGCCCGCAAGATCGGGGGAAGCACGAGCGCGTAGATACCGACCCAGAGCAAAAGGCCCAGGCCCGCGATCCAAAGCAGCCAAAGGACGCACAAGTAGAAGGTGAGCAACCATTCCTTTAAACGATAGACCTTTGATTCCGTTTGCGTTTCCGGGCGGCGCCATACTGCTTCGATCCCAATTGCAAGCAGACCAAGGCCGAGAATGTAGACCAGAAGACTTCGAACGTTCGGCGTGAAATTCAGAACGTCCATCAGGCCGGCCAAAGCCCAACCGGCGAAGAAAATGAAGGCAAATGCACCGACGCGCGGATACCAGAATTTCGCCTTGACGTCGTCCATGGGGATCAAGCGCAGTTGCGGGTGCACGCCGTCGCTCGCATAGGCGCGGTGCGTGCCGAGAAGGACCGCCGTTATCTGCATGATGGCGCGCCAGGCGATGAGCGCAATCAGCAATGGTAGAACCAACTGGGAAAGCAGTGGCGGCCAGGTGAAAGCAAGAAATGCGCCGACGCTGGCGATTGCAAAGACAACGAGCGGCGCAATGGCGATGAATATCGCCTTGCCGATTACGTGATGGCGCGCGGTGGTACGGGCCTCGGTGACGTTGGCAAGGCTGCGTTCATGGGCACGGCCAACCAGGCGTCGGAAAATAAACTCGGCGCCGAATCCAAGCGCGGCAAAGCCCGCGAACAGAACGAGGATGGCCCCCGGTCCGCGACCATGCACTTCGGTCATGATCGTGTCGCTGGCTTCCTCGAACTCACCCGGCACTTCCGGAATAGCCTCGCCGATCCCACGTAAATGCGCGCGGATCGCGTTGGACCACTTCATGAAATCATTCGCCGACGCGCCCATCGACCCTTCCGTTGCCGGCGCGGCATTCTTTTTCTCGAGCCACGCCTTGACCTCGGGATCATCGAGGAGCTTCAAAATCTGTTCGACTTTCGCTGGAGGCGGCGCAGGCGCTGTCTGCGCGCGGGCAGTTGCGGCACAGCCTATGAAGGCGATCAGGCCCAGTGCAAGGAGCGCGGCCGCTCTCGCAGCCCATACCCGAAACACGACACTACCCATCAATCCGCCCCCAACAAAATTTCTCTCACTATGCCCCACAATATGCCGAACTGCCTTACGAATAAATTGCTGTATCAATGCACCCGAGCGAACCCGGAATCGCCCGCCGAAGCGGTCATGCTGGCAAGGGAGATCAGCCATCAATTGCCGGGCCCGCTCGGGTGGGGCAATCGGAGGGAGGCACCCTGGTTGCCCGTCCGATGTTCGGTCAAATAAAGTGCCGCGTCAAAGTTGTTACAGTAACATCGTTGCAATTCGGCATAGTGCCGAGCATCTTCTTGGCGACGGCAATAGCCTGTTCGGTCGGATCTCCACCTGAATAGATCCACTTTTGCTTGGGGTTAGAGCATGAAATTCATCTTTGCGGCTCTCGTTGCTTTCTTCTGCATCGCAAACCTGGCTGAGGCGCAAACGATGGAAAAGAACATGCTGGAGCGCCGGACCGCCCGCGCGATCCGCAACGCGGGATTCTGGTGCGATCAGGTATCGAACGCCTATGTCGACAAGGTATTGTCTTCGACGGGCCCGACGGTCGTGCGCGTCACCTGCGACGACAAGACCCGGTTCGAGCAATATAAGTTGACGATGACCAAGGACAACAAGATCGCGAAGATCGAAGTCTGGAAGTAACGCCACGTCGAAGCGACGGCCGACGCTAATGGAGGCGAATCAAGCCGTCTACGTTCCCCCGGGGCTACATGCCCGCCGTGCGCAACAACATCAGGATCGATACCCATAGGACCAGCATGCTGGTGAGACCGATGACGTAGTAGTTTGGTGAGTGTTCCATGAGAGCGCTTGTACAATGCCGAGGTTTTTAAATTGCTAAATCGCACCACTACAATTTGAACCACTCATAATTTTTTTGCCGACTTGTCCAAATGCGTCGCCCGCCCCTTTAACCCATTTGGGGGGAGAGTGTTCGTCCATCGTGCATGTTACGATGACGGCTTCCGTCAGAGCGCACCACGGGGGTGGTCCATGCATAAGGCGTTGCTCTTTGCGGTGGTGACCTTGGCTGCCATCGTCACTTCTTCGCGGTCGCACGCATGCGTCGATACCGCGCTGGTGCTGGCGGTCGATGGCTCAGGCAGCATTAGCGACGAGGAATACGAATTCCAAAAATCCGCGATCGTCGCTGCGTTCCGGGACAGGCAGGTCCTGTCTGCCATAAGGGCATCCGGCACCGTGGCGGTTGCAGCGGTCTTTTGGGGAGACGGCGAGTTTCCAGCGCAGATCATCGACTGGGCCGTCATGGACGGCATCAAGCCTTCGCAAAAGTTTGCCGACGAGATCGAGAAAAGCGAGCGGGTGGTCTTCGGCAACACCGATATAGGTGACGGTCTTTGGGTCGCGCTCGAGCTCCTGTCGGGATCGCATGCGTGCGCGAGACGGCGGATCGTAGATATTTCCGGCGACGGCATGGAAACGACGAGACCCCGACGGAGGCGCTCGGTTTCCCTGCTTCAGGCACGCCAACGTGCGCAGGAGATGGGTGTTACCATCAATGCTCTGGCGATCTCCGATGAAGAGACCGATCTTGCGGATTATTACAACGACCGGGTCATCCTCGGGTCCGAGCGGTTTGTGATGAACATACGAAAATTCGAGGATTTTGCGCGAGCGATCAGACTCAAACTCATCAGGGAATTGTCCTGACCTGCCGCGCGGAATTGCCGACAACATTCATGCGGCGAAATCGCCCGTGGGGACGAGCTGCTCAACACCTATTGTGGAGATAATGGTCGGAGTGGCGGGATTCGAACCCACGACCCCTTGACCCCCAGTCAAGTGCGCTACCGGGCTGCGCTACACTCCGAACCGCTGAAAGCCCTAGATTACTGGACTTTTTTTAGCAATACCCCAAACGTAAGAAAAAGAACAAACTGCACACTAATGCACGCCGTGGAATAGACCGGCACCAAATGTCCCACGACGCTCCAATGGGACGCCGTGCATGATCGCTACCTTCTCCACCAAGAATCCCTCGGCATCAGGTTGTGTGGATCGTCGTGAGCCGACAGAATCCCATCTCCGAATCACTTTGCCCCAAGACCCCAACAGCCATGCAGCCACCTCGAAAGCGGTATCGCCCCAAGCCCGACAAGCGCGATCAAGCGACCAGGATCTCCGATTTTGTCTCCAGCCTTAGATCAGCCAATCCGAAGCTGACTTCACGGGACATAGCATCCCTTCTGGATATTTCGCCCTTTCATCCTCCATCCGCGGACAATTGGTCTTCAACTGCGGTGATGAAAATAATTCGGCAGCTTGAACTGGGCCAGGCTGACAACGCCAGGGCGTAAGAACATAGAAGCCCCTAATGTTGGCGATGCTCGATAGGACCAAGGGTGGGTGGCGATGCCCTCACACGCATGAGGTCGCTAAACGTTTGATCTAGGCCTCCCAGACCACGGTGTGACTACAACCTCCATTGCAAAAAAAGTAAAAAACGCATCGCGTTATGGAGGCGATCATGGATGTGTATGAGGCAGTTGCAACCCGACGAGCGGTGCGCGGATTCAAAGACGAGCCTGTGTCGAGGGAATTGCTCGAGCGCGTGCTGTCCGCCGCGGCGTGGGCTCCGTCTGGATCGAATATCCAGCCGTGGAATACCTATGTGATGACCGGCGCGCCGTTGGCTGAACTCAAGACCGACGCCGTCGAGCGCGTGGCCCACGGCGACCCGTGGGACGAGCGACAGTACGAGATGTACCCGTCCGTGTTGAAGTCCCCCTACGCCGAGCGCCGATCCGCCTTCGGCAAGGAGCGCTACAGCGCGCTCGGTATTGCGCGCGAGGACTGGGAGGCGCGCCAGCGGGCAGCCATTGCCAACTGGAACTGCTTCGGTGCGCCGGCCGCGCTGTTCTGCTATATCGACCGCGATCTGGGCCTGCCCCAATGGGCTGACGTCGGCATGTATCTGCAGACCGTGATGCTGCTGCTCCGCGCCGAAGGACTGCACAGTTGCACGCAGATGGCGTGGTCGCAGGTTCGCGAGTCGGTCGCGGAGGCCCTGTCACCTCCGGAAGGTCTCATCCTCTTCTGCGGCATGTCGATAGGTTACGAAGACCCCACGGTGAATTACCCCCGTACAGGCCGCGCGCCACTCGCCGAGACGGTCACGTTCGTCGGCGGTTAGTTGCTTACATCACGTACGCGACCCCTTCGTGCTCGAGCCCGACGGGAGGCTGGCGTTTCGACGCGTTTGCGGATTATCTAGGGCGCCTGGAGCAGCTCGCGGTCCGCCAGACGTATACTACTGTAAATTACTTCCAAACCAGCCACACCGGCGTCATGGTGCTGATTACGCGCGAACAAATGCCCCGCAAGGCAGTATCGGGCTTTGCCACCGTCGCGTGAATGATCGAAGACAGCTTTATTCTTTTCCCAGGCCCGGCTCGCATAAAACGCCACCGGGAACAGAGACGCGCGCGCGGCACGTGGCTCACATCGCCATTGTCAGCTCTATCACCGCGTTTTGCGTCGAACTTGTCCTTTCAGCGCCTTGGCCATCCTGCAATGGCCCTTCGAGGGAGTAGAAGAATGAGAACGACACTGAAGAGCATGACGGCAGCGATAGCTGTTGCCGGTGGCCTTTTGGCTGGCACGGCGGCGGTACACGCGCAGGACGCCAAACCCAATATCCTTTTCATCATGGGGGACGATATTGGCTGGATGCAGCCGAGCATCTACCACCGCGGTCTGATGGTTGGAGAAACGCCCAACATCGATCGCATCGGCAATGAAGGCGCAATGTTCACGACCTACTACGCCGAGCAGAGTTGCACGGCAGGACGCAACGCCTTCTTCACCGGAATGCACCCGTTGCGAACGGGCATGATACCGCCACAACTGCCCGGCAGCCCGTCTTACCTCAAGCCAGGCACTCCATCGCTTGCATGGTTTCTACGCGACCTCGGCTACAACACGGGTGAGTTCGGCAAAAACCACCTTGGCGATCATACGGACGCCTTGCCGACAGCGCACGGTTTCCATGAATTTTGGGGCTATCTCTATCACCTCGATGCCATGCAGGGGGTAAGTTTCCCTGATATCAACAAGACCCCGACCGAGCAGACGATAGCCCCGCCCTGCCGGAACACGCCAATCCCTGGTCTCAAGGAAGACCCAGCTGCGGTCGATCCGAAAACGACGACGTGCTTGATGCCGCCACGACCCGTACTGGCTTGCAAATCCTCGGATGGCACCGGCGCCAACCAGACCTGCACCGACGAGGGCCCGCTGACACTGGAGCGCTCGAAGACGGTCGACGAGGAAATATCGAGCCACGTCATCGATTTCCTTGATCGCAACGATCCGAAGAAGACCAACAAGCCGTTCTTCGTCTGGTACAACCCCGCGAGAATGCACATAACCACCGTGCTTTCCGACAAGTATCTCGGGATGGTCGGCGAACCCGGCGGCAAGGACTGGGGTGTAAACGAGGCAGGCATGAAGCAGATGGACGACAACATCGGCTACGTGCTCAAGAAGCTCGAGGAAATGGGACAACTCGATAATACGATTGTTGCATTCACCACCGACAATGGTGCCGAAACGATCACCTATCCTGACGGCGGTACTACACCCTTCAAGGGTGGCAAGCTGTCGACCTGGGAAGGCGGGATGCGGGCGCCGCTCGTTGTGCGCTGGCCTGGCCACATCAAGCCCGGCACGGTGAAAAACGACATGTTCGCTTCCCTCGACTGGTTGCCGACCCTCGTTGACATTGCTGGCGGTCCTAAAGGCAATGAATTGAAGAGCGAAATCGAGAAGGGAACATATCCCGGGATTACCAAGACCACACTCGATGGCGTCAATCAGCGCGACTATCTTGAAGGAACGTCGGACAAGTCGGCCCGCGATACATTCTTCTACTATTCCGGCAAAGACCCGTCAGCCGTCCGCTACAAGAACTGGAAGATGTACTTCGCGATGGTATCCGATGCTCCGCAGGGATTCCTGACCGGTGTCATTCCGTATAGCTGGACACAGGTCGTCAATATCAAGCGCGACCCGTTCGAAACCTCTGTCGGCGATCAGATAAAGACGCTTTTCGGTATGGGCGGGGCAATCTCGGCTCCGGCGACTGCCTACGTCTACGACTGGAACATGCTCCCGATCGGCCAGGCATTGTGGCTCAAGGAACTCCAGAGCTATATCGACTTCCCGCCAATGCAGGACCCGGCGAGCTATAACCTCCAACAGGTGATCCAACAGGTTCAGGCGATGAAGCAAGCGCATCATCCAAGTGAATGACACGAATAATGCGGACGTCCCCTAGGGGCCGTCCGCATTCGGCGATTAGCCACTTCGGCTCAATTCACCTTTGCCGTCGATATTCTCGCGACTGCACGCCAAACGCGAAAGTTCTTCATTTGTTCGCAGGCCAAGCTGGAGTAGTCTTGCGCAACGACTCACCGCTGCCGCAACGCAGCCGACCGGCCTGCCGCAATGAGGGACTATGGGCGCTGCCTATCTGGAGAAACTTAACCCCGAACAGCGGCTTGCCGTCGAATATGGAACAGACTTGCTTCCATCGACCATTGGCGGGCCGTTGCTTGTCATTGCCGGCGCCGGATCCGGTAAAACCAACACGCTTGCCCACCGCGTGGCGCATCTCATCGTCAAAGGTACCGATCCAGGGCGCATTCTTCTGATGACCTTCTCACGCCGGGCTGCCTCAGAAATGGCGCGACGGGTAGAGCGTATCTGTACGCAGGTGCTGGGCGCAAATGCCGGAGTCTTGACCGACGCGCTGGCCTGGGCGGGCACGTTTCATGGCATTGGCGCGCGCCTGCTACGCGATTATGCCGAACAGATCGGCCTCAATCCCGATTTCACGATCCACGACCGTGAAGACAGCGCCGATCTCATGAACCTTGTTCGCCACGAACTCGGTTTCTCTAAGACGGAAAGCCGTTTTCCGACCAAGGGAACATGCCTTGCCATCTATTCGCGCGTCGTCAACTCGGAGGTACCGCTCGCTGAGGTGCTGCAGGCATTCTTTCCCTGGGTGGCCGGGTGGGAGAAACAGCTGCGCGAGCTCTTTGCCGCCTATGTCGAAGCCAAGCAGCTGCAGTACGTACTCGATTATGACGACCTGCTGCTCTACTGGGCGCAAACCGTCGGCGATCCGATGCTCGCGGAAGATATGGGCTGCCGTTGGGATCACGTTCTCGTCGATGAATACCAGGACACCAACCGGCTGCAGGCCTCGATTCTTTTGGCTTTGCGGCCGGCGGGCGTCGGCTTGACCGTCGTTGGCGATGACGCGCAATCGATCTATTCATTTCGCGCAGCGACCGTACGCAACATCCTGGATTTCCCTGCCACCTTCACCCCGCAGGCGAGTATCGTCACCCTTGACCGTAACTATCGCTCGACCCAGCCGATCCTTGCCGCAGCCAACGGCGTGATCGATCTGGCGCGGGAACGCTTTACCAAGAACCTCTGGAGCGAGCGCGAGTCGGCGGAGCGGCCGCGCATGGTGACCGTCAAGGACGAGGCGGACCAGGCCCGCTACATCGTCGAACAGGTACTCGAAAATCGCGAAACGGGAACCTTGCTGAAACAGCAGGCCGTGCTTTTCAGGACGTCGCACCACAGCGGCCCATTGGAAGTCGAACTGACGCGCCGCAACATTCCTTTCGTCAAGTTCGGCGGCCTCAAGTTCCTCGACAGCGCCCATGTGAAGGATATGCTTGCCTTGCTGCGTTTTGCACAAAACCCACGCGACCGCGTTGCGGGCTTCCGGCTTATGCAGATCATCCCAGGCGTCGGCCCGACCTCGGCGCGCCGCGTTCTCGATGAAATGGCCGAGCAGCCCGATCCGCTCGGCGCGCTCGCGCAGATCGCCCCTCCTCCCCGTGCGGGCAATGACTGGTCAGCTTTCGTCAATGCGCTGAACGACTTGAAGCGCGGAACGACCGGCTGGCCTGCCGAACTCGAGCGTGCGCGCGCCTGGTACGAACCGCATCTCGACCGCATTCACGAGGATGCCGAAATACGCAAGACGGATTTGCTGCAACTCGAACAGATCGCCGCGGGCTATGCGTCTCGCGAGCGTTTCCTCACGGAACTCACCCTCGATCCACCGGATGCGACGAGTGACCAATCGGGCGTCCCGCTGCTTGACGAGGACTACCTTATCCTGTCGACGATCCATTCCGCCAAGGGGCTGGAATGGAAATCCGTATTTATCCTCAATGCTGTCGATGGCTGCATTCCGTCCGACCTTGGCGCTGGAACGACGGCCGAACTCGAGGAAGAGCGCCGCCTGCTCTATGTGGCGATGACGCGCGCCAAGGATAGCCTCCACCTCATCCTGCCGCAGCGTTTCTTCACGCACGGCCAGAATTCACTCGGCGATCGTCATGTGTACGCATCACGCACGCGCTTCATCCCGGCAACGTTGCTGCAGTATTTCGAGAATCGGCCGTGGCCGGTGCACAACCGGGATCAGGAGGCGCGCGCCAAGGATGTTCGCAGCCAACGTGTCGATGTCGCCGCAAAAATGCGGGCAATGTGGCGGTAGGTTTCCGTCCTCGACGTTAGGTTGATGCGCTGTAAAATCCAGGGATGAAAGAGCAAAACGACCGGCACGCAGGCAATTAGCGCGGAACATTCGCGAGGCGCGGTCGTTATAGCTGTGTCAGTAATAGGAGCTCCCAAAAATGGCAATGTTTTCAAAGAATGCGGACGATATTCAAGGTGATGTCGAGGCGCAGATCGCTGCCCTGCGCAAGGAAATTTCCAAGATCTCCGCAAGTCTTCCCGATTTGACCAGCGAACGATTTGATGAAGTAAAGCGCATTGCAACGAAGCAAGCGAAACATGCAGCCGCCACAGCGCGCGAAAATCCCGTGGCTACCATCGCAATCCTGGCTGGCGCAGCGGTGCTGGTCGGCTTGCTCGCTCGGCGATAGAAGGACCGAAGCGCCATGGATGAAACAACCATTGAGAATGAGGCGGACAAGGTTCGCCTCAAGGCCGAAATTGCCGAGTTGAAGCGCGATCTTGCCGCCATCACCAAGACCTTGGCTGACAAGGGCGTGGAGCTGCTCGACGATTTTAGCGACGACGATGATGACGACGAGACATCGACGCTCGACGATCTGCGGGAGCGCGGTCGCCGTGCTGCTATCGGACTCGGGCATAAGGCGCGGCAGATCGCCGATACGCCGACCCAGAACTCGGTTTCAACGCTGATGATCATCGCCGGACTTGGCGTCATCATTGGTATGCTGGCGCGTTAAAAAATTATGAGGGTTCTTCGGAACCAATCCGCCAGATAGGCATTTAATAGGTGCTGGTTCCCAACCAGCAAGGCCGCACCCCACGGCCCAACCCCCAAGTCCCAGCTTTCATTCCGATGAAAGCTGGGCTTTTTTTGTGGGCTTATCGAACCTGATCGAGCAGACGTTTGCACTCCAAGAGGTCGAACAAGGTCTCCTGCAGAAGCGTGCGGTTGTCCTTGGAGAGGCGCTTGCCATCGGCCGCAACAGGCCCTTCCTCCTCGCCCTTGATCAGGCCGAAGAGCCGGCGCCCGTGGGCCGCAGGTTTCGGCGTTCCCATGACCGCGGCTTCCTCCGCAGCATCGACCCGATCCTGTTCGGCTGCTAGCGCTTCCTCCTGGCGGGCATTGGCCTGCTTTTGCTGGCTTATTGCTTCCGCTGCCGCCGTATCGCCGCTGCCAAGCGCAATGATGAACTGCGTTCCGTTTTCACGTAGAAGACGCTGCACGCCCTTGATCGTATAGCCCTGATCGTAAAGGAGGTGGCGGATGCCCTTGAGGAGGTCCACATCGAGCGGACGGTAATAGCGCCTGCCCCCACCGCGTTTCATCGGCTTTATGTGTGTGAACCGCGTTTCCCAGAAGCGCAGGACATGCTGGGGCAGATCGAGATCTTCCGCGACTTCGCTGATGGTTCTGAATGCGTCGGGGCTTTTGTCCATGTTTTCACCCTTTCAGGAGAAAATCTGATTCGACCTCCATTTTCAGCGATTTGCAATGCATAATTCAAGCGGAACGCGAGACTACCTCACAGCAATCTCGCGTAAAAGGACGCTTAAAGTTGCGGAATCGCCCGAATTCAGGCTGATTTCTTTTTGCGTGTCTGGTGGGAGCGGAGAATCCGCTGCTTGAGCACGTTGGATGCCTTGAACGTCATTACCCTGCGCGGCAGGATCGGGACTTCTTCCCCGGTCTTCGGATTGCGCCCGATGCGTTCATTCTTGTCCCTTACCTGGAACGTGGCGAACGACGACAATTTAACTGTCTCGCCACGAACAATTGCGTCACATACCTCATCGAGGATTGTTTCGACGAGTGAAGCTGACTCCGTTCGCGAAAGTCCTACCTTGCGGTAGACCGCCTCGGCCAGATCAGCACGCGTAATGGTCTTACCCCCCATACGATCTCAAAGCTCTCGTTTGTTGCAAATCTACCAGGTGATAGCGGAAGTTATAGGATGAAAACCGATCGGGCAAGCAGCTTGGAAGAGTTCGTCGACCAATCCACGGACCCGGTCGTCCTGCTACCAGCGTAGCAGAACTGCACCCCACGTAAAGCCCCCGCCCATGGCCTCGAGCAGCACGAGATCGCCTTGCTTGATACGCCCGTCCGCAACAGCCGTCGCGAGTGCTAAGGGTACTGAAGCGGCTGATGTATTTCCGTGCCGGTCAACCGTGATGACAACCTTTTCTTCGGCCAGATGCAGCTTCTTTGCGGAGGCGTCGATGATGCGCTTGTTGGCCTGGTGCGGCACGAACCAGTCGATGTCCTCGGCAGTAATTCCTGCCTCGGAAAACGAGGCTTCGATCACGTCCGTGATCATGCCGACCGCATGCTTGAAGACCTCCCTGCCCTCCATCCGCAGGTGGCCGACAGTCTGGGTCGTCGACGGTCCGCCATCGACGTAAAGCTTGTCCTTGTGCGAGCCGTCGGAGCGCAAATTGGCCGTCAGCACGCCGCGATCGGAGGTAAGCCCACGGCCTTCATTGGCCTCAAGGATGATGGCACCGGCGCCGTCACCGAACAGCACACAGGTCGTGCGGTCATTCCAGTCGAGGATGCGCGAGAATGTCTCGGAGCCGATCACCAAAACGCGCTTTGCCATGCCGCCGCGAATATAGAGGTCGGCTGTTGCAACCGCGTAGACGAATCCGGAGCAGACCGCCTGCATGTCGAATGCAAAACCGTGCGTCATGCCCAGCCGGGCCTGGATATTGACCGCCGTAGCCGGAAACGTGTTGTCGGGAGTCGATGTTGCGAGAATGATGAGATCGATATCTGCCGGCGTCATGCCCGCATTATCGAGAGCGGCGCGCGCTGCTGCCTCGCCCAGCGATGCGGTGGTTTCACCCTCACCCGCAATGTAGCGCTGCCTGATGCCGGTGCGCTGGACGATCCATTCGTCCGAAGTTTCGACAATGCCTTCGAGATCAGAATTCTTTACCAGGCGCGCCGGCGTGGCCGCCCCTATACCTTTAACAACGGAACGGATCATTTACTTCCCTGTTCTATTTCAACCTCGGCGTCGCTTTCGGTTTCATCCTTGAAAGCCACACCGACCGGGCTCTTATGGAAATGGGTAAGATCCGCCGCGATCTTGTCCAGAAGCTTGTTGTGCGCCATGTCATAGCCGACGTCGATCGCCGAAGCAAAGCCGAGAGCATCGGTACCGCCATGGCTCTTGATGACGACGCCGTTGAGACCGAGGAAGACGCCGCCATTGGTCTTGCGCGGGTCCATCTTCTCCCGCATGCGATCAAAAGCGCCTTTGGCAAAAAGGTAGCCGATCTTGGCCATCAGCGTGCGGTTCATCGCATCGCGCAGATACTGCGTATATTGCTTGGCCGTACCTTCAGCGGCTTTCAGGGCTATGTTACCGGCGAACCCCTCGGTCACGACGACATCGACCGTACCCTTGCCGATATCGTTGCCTTCGACAAAACCGTAATATTCGAGCGTCGGCAAAGGTATCTCGCGCAGGATGCGCGCAGCATCCTTGACGTCGTCCTGTCCCTTGATCTCCTCAACGCCTACGTTGAGCAGGCCGATCGTCGGACGCTTGATTTCAAAAAGCGACCGGGCCATCGCCGCGCCCATGACCGCATAATCGACGAGTTGCTGAGCGTCGGCGCCAATCGTTGCGCCAATATCGAGTACGATGCTCTCGCCCTTCAGGGTCGGCCAGATACCGGCAATCGCCGGACGCTCGACATTCGCCATTGTACGCAGGCAGAATTTCGACATGGCCATCAGGGCGCCGGTATTGCCGGCCGAAACGCAGACATCCGCCTCGCCGGTCTTCACCGCCTCGATCGACCGCCACATAGACGATTTCCAACGCCCGTTGCGCAAGGCCTGGCTCGGCTTTTCATCCATGCGTACGGCGACGTCGCAATGATGCAGGGTCGATGCATTGGACAATGCCTGGTGTCGGGCAAGGATCGGAGCCACCTCCGCTTCACGCCCAAAGACCACGAACCTGATGTCAGGATGGCGCTCCAGCGCCGTTGCCATGCCGGGGATGACGACCTCTGGACCGAAATCACCGCCCATGGCGTCAATGGAAATTCTGATCACTCTCGATTGTCCTGTCTGGTTCAGCGCCTGTGCATGGCGTTCTTTGAAAAGACTCGGGGAAAATAGACATTTTGCGTAGGCGCACAACTGATTTCTGCCCAATCATAGGCGCGCTCGATCCACTAAGCTTGAATACTCGTCCCAATCCTTGGTCTTGTCTCAACTCCCTGACACCATCTACCCGCAGGATGAGATAGCGATCAAGTCTTCTGTTTCCAATCCTTGAGAGCCGCAAACGGGTTGGCTGGCTTTACGTCTTCCTCATCGTCCGATCCGACGTCAACAACGAGGGGCGGCGCAGCCTCCACGCCCTCCTTGCGCGGATAAGGATCGACAGCCAATTCGAAGAATTCTTCTGCGATTGCCCCAACGTCGAGCTTATCGCCGGAAAATGTCTCAGGTATGTCGGGGCCATCCGCACTGATAATCAGTTCGCCATTCTCATCGAGCGGAAGACGTGCGAGTCGCGAATTCTCCGGTACGAAGAGCGTGTCGATGTCCGTATCGATCGTCGTTTCGATCGGCTCTAGCGTCACGACGCAAGCCTGGACGATTTCCGCCTGTACCTTCCCGCGAACGCGGATCCCATCCTTCTTCCACGGTACGACCTGCAGGTCCGCCTTGAAGGATTTAACATCTTCCAACTCGTGAAAATCGCGCATGGCGTCACGCTCTTTCTTATCCGCCTCGATTTTGACGTTGAGGCCTTTCTGCGGAAGCCGCTGCACTGAGACTTGATAACTTAGGGTTCCATCCGAGTTTCTCGACATCGCATTTCCTCCTATCGAAGCGGCGTATCGTCGGTGCTGGCATCAGGAAACGTAACCCTGCCGGCCACGATATCATCATCCGATTGCCCATCGAGGTGGCGTACCGTGCGTTCGACATAGGCGGCTAGCGCGGGCGCGCCTGTCCAACCCTCACTGTCCGGACGCACATTGCGGGCGAGCGCCGCGATGAGCGCCGGATGGTCATTCGTTTCCAATGCGCGATCATACGACTCGATGCGCCCATAGAACATGCGCGCAAGTTTCTTCATGCGCTTCGGCACACCGGAATCACCGATGCCCAGTTCGCGCAGCGAATGGTCGACATCGCGGAAGAATTCGTCGGTAACCTCCTGGCCAACGGGCTTCAGCGCGGGGACCCTGTCCTTGATGCGGCGCATGAACAGGAAAACATGCAGCGACAACATCTCGTAGCGTCCGAGCGGAGTATCCGGCACTTCAAGGTCAGAATAAAAATAGGGCTGCCGCGCCGCTGCCACGATCGCGTCGTAGAGGGCAATTGTAATCGCCTCATTTGCTTTGGCCTTGCGGCTAAATAGACTGAGAATCATAGAGTTGTGCCTTGACTTGAGTCTTCCTCGCAGCACTTTTGCCGTGTTGCATCGGAGTTCAAGGTGGTTTACCGAGTTTCTGCGGGCAGCGAAAGACTTGCGCCCAGATTCAAATGGAGATGTCGTTGCTGCAGCGGATTTTCAAGACCGAGCGTACGCGTGAGTGCGTTCTCGTTGGAACACTTATTTTGGCTGCCGGGGTGTCCGGCTGCAACACTGCCGCCCTCAAGCTCGCACCGACAGAGACCTTGACGCAAGGCTATGTTCTCGACGAGAAGGCGCTCGAATTCGTGCCGGTTGGCTCAAGCCGCGAACAGGTCATCCTGTCGCTTGGCAGCCCGTCGACCACGGCGACCTTCGACAATGAAGTCTTCTATTATATTTCGCAGAAGCGTCAGCGTTCGGTTGCCTTCATGATGCCGCGCGTGACTGACCGGCGTATCCTTGCGGTCTATTTCGACAAGGATGGCAAGGTTTCCAGCATCTCCAATTATGGTCTGCAGGACGGCAAGGTCTTCGACTTCATCTCGCGCACGACCCCGACTGGCGGCAAGGACCTCTCCTTCCTCGGGCAGATGCTGCAGGGCGTCAGCAAGACTCCAAGCGCGCTGCCGAGCGCCGGCCGCACGCCAACCGGCGGCGCCCCGGACTGATCCGGCGACCACGCTCTACGAGGCCCAAAGAAAACCCGCGAAGAAGCTTCGCGGGTTTTTCGTTTTCGCTGGCAGGTGTCAGTGGGCTAGCACTGCAAGTAGCAGCAAGGCCACGATGTTGGTGATCTTGATCGCCGGATTGACGGCGGGACCCGCCGTATCCTTGTATGGATCGCCAACGGTATCGCCGGTGACGGACGCTTTATGTGCCTCCGAGCCCTTCATGTGGCGGGTGCCGTCCTTGCCGACAAAGCCGTCCTCAAACGACTTCTTGGCATTATCCCAGGCACCGCCACCCGAGGTCATCGATATCGCAACGAAGATGCCGTTGATGATGACGCCGAGCAGCGAAGCACCGAGCGCGGCAAAGGCGGAAGCCTTCGAACCCGATATCAGCAGCACGCCGAAGTAAACCACGAGCGGCGCAAGCACCGGCAGCAGCGAGGGAACAACCATTTCCCGGATCGCCGCCTTGGTCAGAATATCGACCGCACGCGCATAGTCGGGCCGTTCGGTGCCGAGCATGATGCCTGGCTTTTCGCGGAACTGGCGACGCACCTCCTCGACCACCGATCCCGCCGCACGGCCGACTGCTGTCATTGCAATGCCGCCGAAAAGGTAGGGAATGAGACCGCCGAAGATAAGGCCTGCGACGACATAGGGATTGGAAAGGTCGAAGGAGACCGCCCCGATGCCCTTGAAGTAGCTGAATGCAGTTGCGCCTTCCTTGTTGGCTTCGCTGATGAAGTATTGAAGGTCGTTGCTATAGGCTGCAAACAACACCAGCGCGCCAAGGCCGGCAGAGCCGATGGCGTAGCCCTTGGTGACGGCCTTCGTCGTATTGCCTACGGCGTCGAGAGCATCGGTGGATTTACGCACGTCCGGATCGAGGCCCGACATTTCGGCGATGCCGCCGGCATTGTCCGTTACCGGGCCGAATGCATCGAGCGCAACGATCATGCCGGCAATGCCGAGCATCGCCGTCACCGCAATACCGGTTCCGAAGAGGCCTGCGAGCTGATAGGTGGAGATGATGCCGCCGACAATGACGAGCGCAGGCAAAGCGGTCGACTCAAGCGAAACAGCCAAGCCCTGGATCACGTTGGTGCCGTGACCGGTGATCGATGCCTGGGCGATCGAATTCACCGGACGCTTGTTGGTGCCGGTATAATATTCGGTGATGACGACAATCAGGCCGGTTACGACGAGACCGATAATACCGCAGAAGAAGAGGTTCGTGCCGGTGATAGCTCGCCCGGCCACGGTGCCAAACTCGCCCCAGCCGACGGTCATCGACGTTGCGACGGCGAGGCCGACGATCGACAAGAGCCCCGTCACGATCAGGCCCTTGTAGAGGGCACCCATGATGGAGTTGTTGGCGCCGAGCTTTACGAAGAACGTGCCGGCAATCGAGGTGATGATGCAGGCGCCGCAGATGGCCAGCGGATACAGCATGACCTGCCCGAGAACAGGTGTCGCGCCGAAGAAAATCGCGGCAAGCACCATCGTTGCGACGATCGTCACGGCGTAGGTCTCGAAGAGATCGGCAGCCATACCGGCGCAGTCGCCGACATTGTCACCAACATTGTCGGCAATCGTTGCGGGGTTGCGCGGATCATCTTCGGGAATTCCAGCTTCAACCTTGCCGACGAGGTCGCCGCCAACGTCTGCACCCTTGGTGAAGATGCCGCCGCCAAGGCGGGCGAAGATCGAAATAAGGGAAGCGCCGAAACCAAGCGAAACGAGGGCGTCTATTACCGCGCGATCAGCTGCAGGAAGGCCGAGCGGACCGGTCAGGACCCAGAAATAGACGGAGACGCCGAGAAGCGCGAGCCCGGCAACGAGCATGCCGGTGATTGCGCCCGATTTGAAGGCGATCTCGAGACCGGCAGCCAGACTGCGGGATGCAGCCTGTGCCGTGCGCACATTGGCGCGGACGGAGACGTGCATGCCGATGAAGCCGGCAAGGCCGGAAAGCACCGCGCCGATCAGGAAGCCGATGGCGGCCGTCGCGCTCAGGAGATACCAGACGGCGACAAAGACGACGATGCCGACAATGGCGATCGTGGTGTACTGACGTGTGAGATAGGCCTGTGCACCTTCGCGGATCGCACCGGCGATTTCTTGCATGCGCGCATTGCCCTGGTCCGCCGCGAGCACCGATTTGGTGGCCCAGATAGCGTAAACTATAGACAGCAGACCGCAGGCAATGACCAGAAATAGTATTGTCATGCCACTCCCTCAGATTTTGACCGGAAAACCCCTCCCCGGGTCAGGTTCGGTACGGCACGCGAAATCTGCCAGGCCGGCAGAGACGCGACCGTATGTGTAAGGAGTAACGAAGCAAATGCGAAACCGTCAAGGTCTTTCGCAACTTAGCGGAATGCGAGACGAAAGTAGGGATTGCGAACAGTAGGGGGAGTGATCAATCTTAACAAAAGAATTCATTTGAATGAGTTGGCCTTGAACGTGATCTATAATGAACGCGTGAAGTTATTTGCGACCTTTTTAAATGGCCTCGGTGTCGCGATTTTCGCGGTCGGTGGATTCGCTCCACTCGTTTCGAGTCTGAACGGCACAATCGGACCGACAAGATTTCTCGCATTTGTCAGCGCAATTTGTGTTGTGATCGCATTCACCCTACATTACTTGGCGAGCACTTTCCTCACGAGGATGAGACCATGACGACGCTGCAGATGCTTTCGTTCTTCATAGCGCCGGTCAGCGCCGTGCTCTTCGCCCTGCTTGCGTTCTACGTTGTCGATCGCAACCAACGGCGCAAACCGCGCGACCGCTGAGGGCCGCACCTCTACCGCTGCGGGCCCTTTACGCCCTTGCTTGCACCGCGAATCTCAAATGCCAGCCGATCGAGAACGGCGTTGACCAGCTTCGGCTCATCCTCATTGTAGAACGCCTTGGCGATGTCGACATATTCGGAGACGATGACGGCCGTCGGCACGTCGACCCGGTCCTTCAATTCCCATATCCCGGCGCGCAAGATGGCGCGAAGCGTCGAATCGAGCCGTGACAGGGGCCAGTCTTCAAGCAGTGCCTGATGTATGAGCGGATCGAGGACCTTCTGCTCGGCGACGACACCTGAGACGATACCGCGAAACCACTGCGGATCTGCATCGAGATATTGGTTGCCGTCCACTTCCTTGCCCAGGCGGTGCGCCTCATATTCGGCAACGACCTCGAGAACACCCGTACCGGCAACGTCCATCTGGTAAAGGGCCTGCACGGCGGCAAGGCGGGCAACGCCACGCTTGTTGGCGGTCTTTGCGGCAGGGCTATGCCCGTCTTTGGCGGAAGGCATCGTCAGGCTCCAAGCTTTTCCTTGATGGCGATCATGGTCAGTGCAGCGCGCGCCGCGAAGCCGCCTTTGTCGCCTTCGCCGCGCTTTGCACGCGCCCACGCCTGTTCGTCATTCTCGACCGTGAGAATGCCATTGCCGATGGCAATGCTTTCATTGACGGAAAGATCCATCAAGCCGCGCGACGATTCATTGGCAACAATATCGAAATGGTACGTCTCACCGCGAATAACCGTCCCGAGAGCGACGAAGCCATCATACTCCCTGCCGCCTTCGACGGCAGCATCGAGAGCAAAAGAAATGACGGCCGGAATCTCCAGTGCACCCGGCACGGTGATTACCTCATAGGTCGCGTTCGCCTCGTCGAGGGCGCCCTTGGCGCCAGCCAGCAGCGCGTCGGCGAGATCGTCATAGAATCGTGCTTCCACGATCAATAGATGTGGCGCATGCGCCTGACTTTTGGACATGATTGCTCCAACGGAAATGAGGTGGCGTTGGTCCTAGGCCGATTTCGGGTATTCCGCAAGTCGTGCGGCGTATCTCGCCATCTGATCGATCTCGATATTGACCTTGTCGCCAACCTTGCGCTCGCCCCAGGTCGTAACTTCCAGCGAATGGCGGATAAGGAGCACGTCGAACTCGTTGCCATTGACGCCGTTGACGGTCAATGACGTGCCGTCCAGGGCAACCGACCCCTTCTGCGCTATGAAACGCGCGAGATGCCCGGGAACCCGAAGCGTGAACCGGACGGCATCGCCCTCGTCTTCGCGCTTGATGAGTTCCGCCATGGCATCGACATGCCCGGAGACGAGATGTCCTCCCATTTCATCGCCAAGTTTCAAGGATCGTTCCAGATTTATACGCGAGCCGGTTTTCCAGCCGGCTATGCTGGTAAGGCGCAGCGCCTCTTCCCAGGCCTCGACTTCGAACCAGCGGGCATTCGAACCTTTTTCCGGCAAGGTGGTTACAGTCAGACAGACGCCGGAACAGGCGATCGATGCGCCGATTTCGATCGTCTGGGGATCATAATTGGTTTCAACGCGCAGCAGCACGCCCTCGTTGAGCGGCTTTACCTGACCGATCCGGCCGACATCCGTTACAATACCTGTGAACATTCATGTTTTCCTAGGTCGATCTGACATATTCGCGATAGCGGTCTTCCCCAAAGCGAAATTCGTTCAGCTGCTTGAAATCACGCGCGATATGGGGGTTGAGATCAGGACCTGCAACCCCCGCCTCACTACCAATCACAACCGCGCCCTCAAAGAGCGCAATTCTGTCAACGAGGTTCTCATCGAGCAGCGACGTCGCGACAGCCGCTCCACCCTCGACCATCACGGTTGAAAGCCCCTGGGCAGCAAGGTCTTCCAGGAGTTCCGGCAGGGCGGTTGCGCCGCAATCGGTCTCGGTCGCCAATATCCTGCAGCCTGCGGCAGCGAGCGCCCGGCGCTTGGCTGGATCAGCATCCGCCCGCGCCGCAACCCAGACAGGAACGTTCGCGGCCGTTCGCACAAGTTCGCTGTCGACCGGCAGACGCAGATGGCTGTCGAGCACGATGCGGATCGGCGAGCGCGCTTCAAGGCCGGGGAGACGGCAGGTCAATTGCGGATCGTCGCTCAGTACTGTGCCGATGCCGACGAGAATAGCGTCGGATTCAGCCCGCATCAGATGCACCTGCGCGCGTGCAACGCTGCCGGTGATCGGCACCTGCGCCTCGCCCGCGCGACCGATGTAGCCGTCGCTGGAAAGGGCAAGTTTCAGAGTCACTTCGGGGCGTTTCCTCGCTGACCGAATGAGGTAGCCTGCGAGGTAGTCTGCCGCCTCCGCCGCCATGACGTTTTCCTCCACTTCGATACCGCCCGCGCGCAGGATGGCATAGCCCTTTCCCGATACCCGGTCGTCAGGGTCGGTGGCTGCAGCAACGACGCGGGTCACACCGGCCGTTACCAGCGCGTTGGCGCAGGGCGGCGTCTTTCCGTGATGGGCACAGGGCTCGAGGGTGACATAGGCGGTTGAGCCGCGGGCTCCCTCGCCAGCTTCGGCCAAGGCTTGCGTCTCCGCATGCGGGCGTCCACCAATTGCGGTTACCCCACGCCCGACGATCACGCCGTTCTTGACGATGAGGGTGGCTACCGATGGGTTGGTTCCCGTAAGGCCCTGATGCGTGCGCGAAAGGCGTATCGCCGCTTCCATATAGCGGCGGTCAAGCTCGGATGCCGCCATTTGTTCAGTCTTCCTCGACCCGTTCGGCAACCGTGTCGCCAGAGGTGATCTCATCGATCACATCGTGGAAATCCCTGGCTTCGCGAAAATTGCGGTAGACCGAGGCAAAGCGGATATAGGCGATGTCATCGATGCCTTTCAGCGCATCCATGACCAGCCGCCCGATTTCGTCGGACGCGACCTCCGGTTCTCCCGAACTTTCGAGTTGGCGTACGATGCCGGAGACGGCACGCTCGACGCGATCGGGATCGACCTGACGCTTGCGCAGCGCAACTTCCACTGAACGCATGAGCTTGTCCCGGTCGAAGGCAACCTTGCGGCCACTCTTCTTGATGACCGTCAGATCGCGCAACTGCACGCGCTCAAAGGTAGTGAAGCGACCACCGCAGACCGAGCAGACACGTCTTCTCCGGATCACCGCTCCGTCTTCTGCAGGACGGGAATCTTTCACCTGGGTGTCTTCGGATTGGCAATAGGGACAACGCATCGACGAGCTTTCTGAACAACTTCATGTTCGCAAGAGACAGAGCTCGAAGATAATGATTTTCTTGCGAAGTTAAAAGCGGTCGGGCGGAGAGGACTGTGAACGGACCGTTCGATCCGCCACGTTCCCCCCGCCCATCCATATCAATCCGGCGCGCGCCTTAGCCGAGGTAGGGGTAAAGCGAGAAACGGTCGGTCAACGATATGACCTTCTGCTGCACGGCTTTTTCCACGGCGGCATTGCCCTCATCGGAATTCGCGACCTTGAGACCGTCGAGCACTTCGGAAATGAGATTGCCGATTTCGGTGAATTCGGCCGGGCCAAATCCGCGTGTCGTGCCGGCAGGCGTGCCGAGACGAACGCCCGACGTCACGAACGGCTTTTCCGGGTCGAACGGAATACCGTTCTTGTTGCAGGTGATGTTGGCGCGGCCAAGCGCGGCCTCGGCGCGCTTGCCGGTCGCATTCTTGGGACGAAGATCTACGAGCATCAGATGGTTGTCGGTACCGCCGGAAACGATGTCGAGCCCGTTCTTCTTCAGCGTCTCAGCAAGCGTCTGCGCATTGGTAACGACATTCTTGCCATAGGTCTTGAAGTCCGGCTTCAGCGCTTCGCCGAAGGCGACTGCCTTGGCGGCGATAACATGCATCAGAGGCCCGCCCTGCAAGCCGGGGAACACGGCGGAATTCATCTTCTTGGCTATCTCGGGATCGTTGCAGAGGATCATGCCGCCGCGAGGACCGCGCAGCGACTTGTGCGTGGTGGTTGTTACAACATGAGCGTGCGGAAGCGGCGAAGGGTGTACGCCGGCAGCAACGAGACCCGCGATATGCGCCATGTCGACCATGAGGTAAGCGCCGATGGAATCGGCGATCTGGCGGAAGCGCTGCCAGTCCCAGACCCGTGAATAGGCCGTGCCGCCCGCAAGGATAAGCTTGGGCTTGGTCTCATGCGCCTTCTTCTCGATGGCGTCCATGTCGAGGAGGTGATCGTCCTCACGCACGCCGTAGGAAACGACGTTGAACCACTTGCCGGACATGTTGACCGGCGAGCCGTGGGTAAGGTGGCCGCCAGAATTGAGATCGAGACCCATGAACGTGTCGCCGGGCTGCAGCAGCGCCAGGAACACGGCCTGGTTCATCTGGCTGCCGGAGTTCGGCTGAACGTTCGCGAATTCGCAGCCGAACAACTGCTTGGCGCGCTCGATCGCAAGTTCTTCGGCAATATCGACAAATTGGCAGCCGCCATAATAGCGCTTGCCCGGATACCCCTCGGCATATTTGTTGGTCATAATCGAGCCCTGGGCTTCGAGCACGGCACGGGAGACGATGTTTTCCGAGGCGATCAGCTCGATTTCATGCCGCTGACGACCAAGTTCCTTGCGGATTGCGCCGAAGATTTCCGGATCGATCTCTTCGAGCGGTGCGTTGAAAAAGGTATCTGCGTTCGACATGGTGTCTCAACCTCATTTGCCGGTGGGAACAGTTACGTGATTGCGGCGCATTATCATACTTAAACCGGCAAGGCCAATGGCCGGGAGACGAAAAGCAATAGCCGGAAACCGCCATGGGTATGGAAATGAGGTAGGCCCGCTCAATCCGGGCTTTCGCCAAGGTCGATTCTCGGGACAAGCCAGAAGGATGACGGAGAGTTGGGCACGAGAATTCACATTGCCTTCGTCAGAAAAAAGACCGCCCGAAGGCGGTCTTTTCCAGTTATCCAGAGGTCAATCGCTCAAGTATTCGTGCCGATAGAAAGCGCGGCCTGTCCGTCGCGCTCGTAAATATCGTCGCGCAAGTGAACGACCCCGTCGCCGGTCGACCACGCTGTCACGTAGACGAAGTGCAGCGGCACCGGGTTACTGACGTTGATCGGCGTGTTGACGCCGGTCTTGATGGTCGCTTCCATCGTCTGGCGATCCCAGCCCGCCGTATCGCGCAGCAACCATACGTTCAGATCGCGCACGTTCTGTACGCGGACACAGCCGGACGATTCGAAGCGCATCAACTTGTTGAATACGCCCTGCTGCGGCGTGTCGTGCATATAGACGGCATAGGGGTTCGGGAAATTGATCTTCGTCGACGACATGGCGTTGATCTTGCCCGGATCCTGGCGGAACATCAGCTTGACGGCATCATCCGTATTCCAGTCGACCTGTTCCGGCGGAACTTCCTGACCCTGCTGGTCGAAGAGGCGAATCTTGTTGCGCGTCAGATAAGTCGGGTCCTTGCGCATCAGCGGAATGATGTCTTTTTCGATGATCGACTTCGGCGCGGTCCAGTAAGGATTGAGAATGACCTCGTGGATCTTGGAATCGAGGATTGGCGTCTGACGGTCGATCTTGCCGACGATTGCGGTATGGCGCTGGACGACGCGGCCGCCCTCCACTGCCTCGAGCTGCGCAGCCGGAATGTTGACCATGACGTAACGCGGGCCCTGGTCGGCGGCGGCCAAAGTGCGAACACGTTCGAGGTTGGTCTGCAGCTGTCCGAGGCGGATATCGGCGGGGACATTCATCGCAGCCAGCGAATACTGCCCCATGACGCCATCGGCAGGCAGACCGTGCCGGGCCTGGAAGCGCTTAACAGCGGCATCAACATAGGTATCGAACGAATTGGAGATGCCTGCGCTCTCCGAAAGGTCGCCTGCGATCATCAAGCGCTTGCGCATGACAGCGACCGAAGGGTCGACGACGCCAAGCTGCAGCTTGACCGTGGTATCGACGCGCGGCCAACCGCCATTGCTAACGATCTGGTTATAGGTGTTGATGGCGTTTTGGATGAAGGAGGCCGTCTCCGGGCTTGCGATCGGCTGGAAGCTTGCGACCTTGCCCTTTGATGTCGAGCGAGCGTCGAACTGATCATCCCAGTTGCCGCGGCGCGGCGCCGCCAGAATCTCGCCGATATCGCTTTGCTGGGCGAATGCCGACGTTGTTGCCGCGGCGAAACCAGCAGTTGCCACGCCTCGCAGGAATGCGCGGCGATCAATTGCCGATGATCCGAATTTCTTCATATTGTGTCCAACCCTTGGAAGTACTGCGGCCAATGCCACCTGCAACGCAAGATGAGCGGTTACGATTATCCAGAATTACCAGCAACTACTTTAACAAACAGCAATTTTAACGCTGATCGCGCAATCGTGATGCCGACCACGCCTCTCCAGCTGTCCGCCGTATTTCGCTGAGCATGCAATGACTTCGTCGATTTCCACGCCATTATGGCGGATTAATGACCCTAGGCCATGGGAAACGCACTGACTTGAAGAACCCCACAGAACAATGGTCAAAGCCCGCCCTCGCATGCAGCGAAGCCGGGCTTTTGCAGTGGAGACACTGTTAGAGCTTACATGCGGTAGGCGATGCTGTCGTTCCAGAAGCGATCGAGACGCTGGAGAGCCTTGTTCATCGACTGGAATTCTTCCGCCTTGATGCCGCCGACATGTTCGATCGACGCGATATGGCGCTCGTAGAGACCTGCCACCAGTTCCGCGACTTCCGTCCCCTTGTCCGTCAGGCTAACCCGAACGGAGCGACGATCGGTGCGGGACCGTTCATGCGAGATGAAGCCGAGCTCGACCAGTTTCTTCAGATTGTACGAAACGTTCGAGCCGAGATAGTAGCCGCGGCTGCGCAGTTCGCCGGCCGTCAGTTCAGCATTGCCGATGTTGAAAAGCAGCAATGCCTGGATAGCGTTGATGTCGCTGCGGCCGTTACGGTCGAATTCATCCTTGACGACGTCAAGCAAACGTCGATGCAAACGTTCTACCAACTGAAGTGCTTCAAGATAAAGTGTCCGCAACGCAGTATCACTGGGTGTCGAACGCTGGTTCTCACCAGACTTTCTCTGTGTGTTGTTCATAATACCTGCCTCACTGTTGTTTCGGTGTATTTTTCTCACCGTTGAGGCAACACTATCGAATACGCATAAAATTCGACTTAAAACACAGACTTAACAGTACCTTACCTCGGCTCAATCAATTTCAGGCTTAATGAAGACTTACGCCTCGGCTTAAAAAGCGCCCTATCGCCTGGGCTTGGCCTGGCGTCTTTTCTGCACGAACAGCAGGATCCTGAAGGCGATGTAGAGAAGGGCCACGCCGCCGTGGATGATGGCAATCTGAGGCTTGTAAAAGAAATATCGGGAGAAAGTCGTGAACATCAATGTTTCGCCGAGCGCGGCGACGAACCAGATGACCGGGCCCCAGGAGACCATCATCCAGAGCCCTGTCGCTGCCACCGGATAGAGCACCGCGAGCGATACCGAGGCGACTTTCCATTGCCACGGCATAAGGTCGAAGCGCCACAGCATGCCCTCGTAATAACCGCTGATCTGCGCCCAATACCCTATGCCCGCCACGATACAATAGATGGCGACAAGCCGCAGGAACCAGACAAAGCCCAGTTGCGTCAGCGTCGGGTCGAATGGCAGATGCGTCGGCCTCTCGTTCATGCCAGCTTCAGTTCACGCTCACCGAGGAGGGCGAAATAGGCGTCCACCATCTCCGGGGTCACCTCGTCAATCGAGGCCGGCTGCCACACGGGTGCATTGTCCTTATCGACCAGAAGCGAGCGGACGCCTTCGTAAAAATCATGGTTTTCGAGCATGCGCGACAATATCCGGTACTCCATCTGCATACATTGATCCATTTCAAGATGCCCGCCCTCGGCGATCTGCCTGAACGTCACGTGCAGGCTGGTCGGAGAACGGGTCTTGATAAGATCAAGGATCTGCTGCGCCCATTCGTTTCCGTTGACCCCTGAGGCGGCAAGCCGGATGAGGCAGCCGCCCAAGGTCTCCGAATCGAAGAGCACGCCGATCATATCGCGCGTTTTCTCGGGTGTTTCATAGTCCGGGTTGATGGTTTTTCCCCGTAAAGCCACTTCGGGCTTGCCGGTCCTGATCAGGCTGCGCCTGACCCTCTCCTTGTCTTCGGCCTTGATCGCGTGGGTAGCGATCCCGCTCTGCAGGCAGTCGCCCTGCCGGATTCGATTGCCCGTCAGTGCGAGATATGTGCCGAAATGTTCGGGAAGATGCGGGAGGAAGGCGCTGCCGCCGACGTCGGGGAAAAAGCCGATGCCGACTTCGGGCATGGCAAAGAGGACATTCTCGGTGACGACCCGGTGCGAACCGTGCACCGATATTCCGACGCCGCCACCCATGACGATGCCGTCGATCAGGGAAACATATGGCTTGGGAAAATGCCGGATATAGGCATTGAGGCGATATTCGTCGGCGAAGAACTCGTAGAGCGGCTCTCCCGCCTTGCCGGCGTGATAAACCGCAAGAATATCGCCGCCCGCGCAAAAAGCCCTGCCCTCGCCCTCGACGATCACGCAATCGACGTCGGAATCGGTCGACCAGGCGACAAGGGCGCGGTGCATCGCATTGACCATCGTCTGCGTCAGTGCATTGAGGGCTTTCGGCCGTGTAAGCCGGACGAGCCCTGCCTTGCCGCGTCTTTCGAACAGCACCTCGCCCGCCCCACCAAAGTCGATTTCCATTCGCCCCTCCAAGCTTGAGCATGCGAGGTTAGGAAACTCAAGCGTGCCGCGTCAATGGATCCCACATCACCCCAAATATCTTGGTAGACGGCTGCTTCCCTGTTAGAACCATTACAAACAGAGGAAATGCCCGCTATGGCGGGTCAAGGCAACAATGAACAAATACCCAGCTTTCGCGGGCCCCCAGGGCCGGACCGTGGATGAAATTACACAAGGCCGCCGCCTGCGCCGGATGCGCAAGGCCGATTGGTCGCGGCGGCTCGTTCAGGAAAACCAGCTGACAGTCAACGACCTCATCTGGCCAATCTTTCTGTGCGAGGGCGAAAACCGGCGCGAAGACATTGGCGCGATGCCGGGGGTCCAGCGCTTTTCGGTTGACATGGCGGTTCGGGAAGCGGAGCGCGCGGCAAAACTTGGCATTCCGGCAATCGCCACCTTTGCGAATATCGATCCGGCGCTGCGCGACGAGACGGGCTCGGGCATTCTCGACCCCGACAATCTCATCAATCGCGCGACCCGCGCCATCAAGGATGCTGTGCCGGAAATTGGCATGATCACCGACGTTGCCCTCGATCCCTTCACCAGCCACGGGCATGACGGCATCCTGCGCGACGGCATCATCGTTAATGATGAGACCGTCGAACAGATCACCAAGGGGGCCGTGCTTCAGGCGGCAGCCGGGGCCGATATCATTGCGCCGTCGGACATGATGGACGGCCGTATCGGCGCCATCCGCGAGGCGCTCGACCACAACGGCTTCCAGGATGTCGCCATCATGGCCTACGCGACCAAGTTTGCATCGGCCTTTTACGGGCCTTACCGCGAAGCCATCGGAACGTCCGGCCGGCTCAAGGGCGACAAGAAGACCTATTATATCGATCCCGCCAATACAGACGAGGCAGTGCGCGAAGCGGAACAGGACCTGGCTGAGGGTGCGGATTCACTGATGGTCAAGCCCGGCCTTCCCTATCTCGATATTATCCGCCGGCTGAAGGATGCCTTCGCGATGCCGACGTTCGCCTATCAGGTGTCGGGCGAATACACTATGATAAAGGCCGCGGGCGCCAATGGCTGGATCGACGAAGAACGGGTCATGATGGAGACGCTGCTTGCGTTCAAGCGGGCGGGCTGCGACGGAATTCTCACCTATTTCGCCCCGATCGTTGCCGAACGCCTAAAGGCCGGCGCCTGACTGCTCCTTGATTTTTCATTCCCGAGTTCCCAATTTCAGCGCAACGGCATTCTGTCGCCGGTTTGAAACGGAAAACGAAATGAACACCGAAACGCTTGATGGCGAAATCGTAACCAGCCGCCTTGATGACTGGCGGCTCTATCAGGGCGTGCGGACGAGCCGCGCCTTCGCCTTCCTCATCGACTATGTGATCGTGTTCTTCCTTTGCATTCCGGTGGCGATCCTCATTGCAATTCTCGGCGTCGCGACGCTCGGCCTTGGCTGGACGCTCTACGGCATCATGTTCCCCACCGTCGCCCTCGCCTATGTGGCAACGACCCTTGGCGGGCGACGTCAGGCGACCAAGGGCATGCAGATGATGGGCATCAAGCTCGAACGGCTCGACGGCCAGAAGGTCGATGGCCTGCTCGCCGTCGTCCATACTGTGCTATTCTGGGGCCTCAACGTGGTGTTGACGCCGCTCATCCTGCTCGCAACATTCTTCCTCGACCGTAAGCGAACTGTGCACGACCTTCTTCTTGGGACGGTTGTCGTCCGCGCGTACAGCTAATTTCGAGGCTCGTTTAGCCGTAATAATTCAGGGCCTTCGCTTTTCGAGGGCCGCTTTCAAGGTAGTACAAATGATGAAAATGCGTTTATCCGCGCTCGCTTTTGCGGCGCTCGCAATCTATGGACTCGGCACGATTCCGGGCATGGCCGCATCGCCGGCCGGCCGCTATTGCGGTGAAATGATTTCAGACGGCGACTATCGCGACGTCGAGACGATATTGAACGTCGACAAGGCGGGCCACATCAACGGCACCTATGAAGCCGGCGATTCCGCGGGGCGGCTTGTTGGCAAGCTTGCCGAAAAGGACGATGGTACCGGAACCTCGCGGTCGCTGATCTGGACCGACAAATACGGAACCGGCCGGCTCGACCTTCATTTTTCCGATGATTACAAGCAATTCAGCGGACGTTGGGGTGCATCGAAGGACGGCAGATTCGATGCTGTCAGCCACAGCTGGACCGGCGGCGCCTGCGGTGCGAACTGAGCAATACTACAGGGACGAAGACTTTCATTGCTGAATACAATATTATTCAATTGACGTTTCGGACGGTCATACGATTCTATTAGCTATTGAAGACCGTCCCAGGGCATGGAATGACGCACCAACCACAGCAGTCACCACAGTTTTTCCTGACAGCACCTTCGCCCTGTCCCTATCTGGAGGGGCAGCTGGAGCGCAAGGTCTTCACGCATCTTGTCGGCGGGCGCGCCAGCGAGCTCAATGATCTCCTGACGCAAGGCGGCTTCCGCCGCTCGCAGAACATCGCCTACCGTCCTGCCTGCGAAAACTGCCGCGCCTGCGTTTCCGTGCGCATCCTTGCCGGCGAGTTCAAGCAGGACAAGTCGATGCGCCGCGTCTGGAATCGCAACCGCGACCTGATCGGCAATATTCACCACGCGGAGCCCTCCACGGAGCAATATGCTCTGTTCCGGCAATATCTCGATGCCCGCCATAACAAGGGCGGCATGTCGGAGATGTCGGTTCTCGACTATGCGATGATGATCGAGGACACGCATGTGCCGACGCAGATCATCGAATACCGACGCCGCGGTCCGGACTCATTCATTACCAAGAAGGGCGAAGGCGAACTTATTGCCGTCGCGCTCACCGATATCATGGGCGATGGCCTGTCGATGGTCTATTCGTTCTTCAATCCCGAACATGCCACCCGCTCGCTTGGCACGTTCATGATCCTCGATCATATCCAGCGCGCCGCCGCCGCCGGACTTCCCCACGTCTATCTTGGCTACTGGGTGGCGGGCTCGCGCAAGATGCAATACAAGATTCGCTACAAGCCCCAGGAGCATCTCGGCCCCAAGGGGTGGGAACGCCAAGACTGATCGATCCAGCCTGCCCTAACACTGCCCTGGCATGCGGCAAATAAACAATTCGGAAACGCCGCATGTCCCAGCTTCACCTCGACCATCGCAAGGGTTTGCTCATAACTGGCCTTGGCGGCCTTATCCTGACGGCAGACATTCCGCTATTGCGGCTTGGCGAGGGAGAAACCTGGTCGACATTGTTGCTGCGCAGCGCAACGACCTTCATCAGCGCCTTCCTCATCTGGCTGATCTGGAGCCTTGCGACGGGAAAGTGGCGGCCGATTGTTCCGGGCGCCGTCGGTTATGTCGTCGCCGGTCTCTACGGCCTGACCTCGATCACCTTCATGATTGCCGTCTACAATACCAAGACAGCAAACCTCGTGTTCATTCTTGCGCTCAACACGGTGTTTTCGGCGCTCCTGTCCTGGATTTTCCTGAAGGAGCGGCCGAAACCGGCAACTTTTGCAGCCATGTTCTTCATGCTGGTCGGCGTCAGCATCATCGTTCGCGAAGGGCTTTCCTCCGGCCACCTCTTCGGCGACCTGGTCGCCCTGCTCTCGACCTTCATCCTGTCATCCGCAATCACGGTCAGCCGTGCCTCGGGCAAGGACATGGGATTTGCCGCGATCATCGGCACTGCGCTGCCCATGGCGGTGGCGGCGTTCATGGTTGCCCAGAACGGCTATTCGGTTGCAGTCCCGGGCTGGATCATATTCAACGGCGCTGTCGTGACGACGCTGGCATTCCTTTGTCTTGCCACCGGCCCGAAGTTCATCTCCGGACCCGAAGTCGCGATGTTCTATCTGCTTGAAACCGTGCTGACGCCGATCTGGGTGTGGATGATCTTTGCCGAGCGGCCGAGCGATCCGACCCTTGTTGGCGGCCTGATTATCATCACCGCCCTCGTCTGCCACTCGCTCTGGCAGATGTACCACAGCCGCCGAATAGCGCGATTAGGAGCCCTGCGGCATCCGGTGTGATCTAAGCGACTATGCCCTGATTTTGAGAATTATCCCGTCGCTTCCGCAGATATCGGACTGCTGCCGCATCGTTACTCCGCAGCCTCAACGATAATCGGCCGCGGTCCTTGCACGTGAACCAACTCGCCGTGTGCAACAGTCTCAGGCTCGTCGGGCTTGTTGGGGCGGAACGACCATTGGAAGGCGCGGCCCATCCAATGGCTGGCATCGTCCATGATCGTATAGAACGATGGAACGAAGACCAGCGACAGAACCGTTGAAACCAGAAGACCTCCGATAACGGCAATCGCCATCGGCGCGCGGAACTCACCACCATCGCCGAAAGCCATGGCGGCGGGCAGCATGCCGGCAGACATGGCGATGGTCGTCATCACAATCGGGCGGATGCGCTTGCGTCCGGCATCGATGATTGCCTCGTTGCGGGCAACGCCATGCTTGACCTCCTCGACCGCGAAATCGACGAGCATAATCGCGTTCTTGGTCACGATACCCATCAACATCAGGATACCGATGACCACCGCCATCGATACGGAATTGTTGGTGAGCAGCAGCGCCACCGCCACGCCGGCGATCGACAGAGGCAACGACATCAGAATGGTGAAGGCGTGGAAGATACTGCCGAAAAGCAGGATCAGCACGACGAAGACGAGCATGAGGCCCATGATCATCGCATCGCGGAACCCGGCAAACACCTCACCCATGACCTCTGCGTCGCCCGTCTCCTGTATGCGCACGCCCTGGGGCATGGACTTCGCAGCCGGGAGGTTCTTGACGATATCGAGCCCCTCGCCGATCTCCTTGCCGCCCGCCATATTGGCGCCGACAACGACGCGGCGCTCGCGGTTGAAACGCTCGATGGAGGACGGTCCCTGGCCAAAGCTGATATCGGCGATGGATTCGAGCGGCACCACCACACCCGCCGGGGTCGTCACTGTCTGCGTACTGAGGATCGAAAGATCGCGGCGCGCTTCCTCGGTCAATTGCACGCGGATCGGGATCTGCCGGTCACCGATCGTGTATTTGGCAAGGTTCGCATCGAGATCGCCCAGCGTCGCGACACGCAATGCGTCCGACACCTGCGAGGTCGAAATGCCAAGTTCGGCGAGCTTGTCCATGCGCGGCGTAACGATGATTTCCGGCCGGTCGAGCGCGGCAGTCGACGATACCGCCTGGAAACTGCCTGTCGCGGTCATCCCGCTCTGCAGCAGGCGGGCCTGCTCGCTGACCTTATCGCCATCGCTGCCGATAACGCCGACAGCAAACTCGCGCTCGCCACGATCATTGACGAAATTCGCCCTGAGATCAGGCACTTCCGACAGTTTATTGAAGATATCGACCTCGATCTGCTTCTGGGTCCGGTGCCGTTCGCTCTTGTGGCTGAGCTTGACGATCATCGTTGCACGGCGCGTATCGAGCGAACCCGTCGGCGACGAGCCACCGGTCACATAGGTTTGCTGGACTTCGGGAATCTCGCGCACCTTGAGCGAAGCAGCGTCGGTCACGCGCAGCGTCTCGTCGATCGGCGCGCCGGGCGGCAGTTCGAGACTGACGGCGACCCGCGCCTCGTCCTGTGGCGGAACGAAACCGGAGGGCAGGAAGCCCATTGCCCAGATGGCGAGCGCGAAAAGTCCAATGCCGCTTACCAGCGTCAGCCAGCGATAGCGCAAGGTTACGCCGAGGAACCGCGTATAGCCGCGTATCCAGCCGGCTTCCTTGTCGCCATGATGCAGGCTCTTGCCGTCGCGCAGCAGATAGGCCGTCATCATCGGCGTCAGCAGGCGGGCGACGAGCAACGAGAAGAATACGGCGACTGCGACCGTCAGGCCGAACTGCTTGAAATACTGCCCGGCAATGCCGCTCATGAAGCTGACCGGCGCGAAGACGGCAATGATCGTCACCGAAATCGCGATCACGGCGAGGCCGATCTCGTCGGCGGCTTCGAGCGATGCCCTATAGGGCGACTTGCCCGAGCGCATATGGCGGACGATGTTCTCGATCTCGACGATGGCGTCGTCAACGAGGATACCGGTGACGAGGGTGATGCCGAGCAGGCTGATAAGATTGAGCGAGAAGCCCAGCATGTCGATCGCCCAGAAGGTGGGTATGGCCGACAGGGGCAAGGCGATCGCGGCAATCAGCGTCGCCCGAATATTCCGCAGGAACAGGAACACGACGATGATCGACAGCAGCGCCCCTTCGACCAGCGAACTCATCGCCGATTCATAGTTTCCATAGGTGTAGTTCACCGAATTGTCGATGATGCTGAAGCGCGCGTCGGGATACTTCTCCTTCAATTGATCCATCCGCGCCTGCACGAGCGCATAGACATCGGTATCGCTGGCGCCCTTGGCGCGGAAAATGCCGAGGGACACAACGGTCTGGTTGTTGACCCGGGCAAAGGATTTGGGCTCCTCGAAGGAGTCGCTGACGGTGCCGAGGGCATCGAGGCGCACCGAACGGCCGCCGGCGAGCGGAATTTCCACGGCCCGCAGGTCGTCAAGCGTACGCGATGCACCAAGGGTGCGGATCGTCTGCTGCATGGTACCGAGATCGCCGCGCCCACCGGTCAGGTCGGCATTCATCGATTTCAACGCGCGGTTCACGTCCCAGGCGGTAACGCCAAGCGCCGTCAGCCGGTCAGGATCGAGCGACACGCGGATTTCCCGGGTAACGCCACCATAGCGCTCAACGCGGCCGACTCCCTTGAGGCCCTGAATATCGCGGATGATCTTGTCATCGACGAACCAGGACAGTTCTTCCGATGTCATGGTCGGCGCCGAGACAGCATAGGTCAGGATCGACGATCCTTCGACATCGACCGAATTGATGATCGGTTCCTTGATCGTCGCCGGCAGGTCGTCGCGAATGCGCGAGACGGCATCCTTGACGTCATCGAGTGCCTTTTGCGTGTCGACTTCGAGCCGGAACTCGACAAGCGTGGTGGAATTGCCTTCCGTCAAATTGGTGGTGACGTTCTTTACGCCCGTTATATTCGCGACCGAGTCCTCGACGCGCTTGGCGATCTGGGTTTCAAGTTCCGTCGGCGCGACGCCGGGGTCGGTGACGGAAACCGAAATCAGCGGCACGTCAATATTGGGGAAGCGCGTGATCGGCAGTTTGGCAAAAGCCATCAGGCCGAGAACGACAAGCACCACGAAGAGGAGGATCGAGGGAACCGGGTTTCGGATCGACCAGGCAGAAATGTTCCAGTTCATTTGATGGCCCCCGTGGCCTCGTCGGTAACGCGAACCGGCGTTACGCGGTCGCCATTGGCGACGAAGGTTCCAGCGCGGGCCACGACTTCCTCGCCTTCCGCCAATCCCTTGAGGACTTCGACGGCGCGGTCGTTGCGAATGCCCAGTTCCACCGTCCGGCTTTCGATGACGCCGTCCTTGACGACCTGCACAAGCGCGGTGCGGCCATGATAGACCACGGCGGAGAGCGGAACATTGATGCCGTCGCGACGTGTGAGTTCGACCACGGCGCGGGCGAAATTACCGGGCCTGATCGCCGGGTTCTTCTCAAGCGTGATCTTCACCGAGCCAAGGCGCGAACTTGCATTGATTTCCGGCGAAATGAGGCGCACGCGACCGGACACCGATTCTTCCATGCCCGAGACGCGGACCGAAACCGGCATCCCCTCCTTGAGGCGAGGCAGATCGACTTCCGGAATATTGGCTGCGACTTCGAATTGGGCGTCGCGCGCAATGCGGAACAAGGGTCCTGCATTGAAGGAAACAATGCCGCCAAGCAGCGCATTCCGGCTGAGCACGACGCCGGCGGTCGGTGCCTTCACGTCGGCCTTTTCCAGACGCAGGAGAACATCGCGCTTCTGCGCGGCGACAAGCTGCAACTGCGACTGGGTGGCGACCAGCGCCTGACGGGCGGTGTTGAGACGGGCATTGGCGCTGTCGTGCGCGTTGGTCGCGTTGTCGAGCTCCATCTTAGAGTTGATGCCCTTGCTGGAGAGGGCACGTGCGCGCTCCAGCGCTTCCATGGCCTGGCGCACGGCAATCTCCGCATCGACGATCTGGGCCTCCGACTGCGAAATCGAAGCGTCGGCCTGAGCCCGCTGGGCATCGATCTGTGCAAGCTGTATCTGCAGCGCCGACTTGTCGAGGCGGGCAAGAATGTCGCCCTCCTTCACCACGTCGCCCTGATCGGCGTTGAGTTCGAGGACGAGCAGGCCGGCAACATCGGTCCCGACCGCAACCTCCTGGCGCGGCACGATGGTGCCGTTGACGGTGATGGTCGAGACCATCTCGCTCTTGCCCGCGGGTATGACATTGATGACCGGCGCTTTAGTCTCGGGGACGGCGGCAGCGGCTTTTTCTTCAGCCATCGCGCCCGCCATGGCGGACAGGGAGAGGCTCGACACGAGAGCCAGGGAAACAAGAACTTTTTTGCTGTAACGGCTCATCGGGAAAACTCGAGTTGGAGCGATCTTCAAATCTTAGAACTTGTCGGGCGCAGCATCGCTACCGCGAGCGCACGGAACACGGGCTCCAGCGCCTCGACCGGGAGGCCCTGGGCCGGAAAGTTGCGCATGATGATCCCCTCGCCCATGGCGGCCAGCGATGCGACTACCAGATCCATATCGGCGATCGGATCGATTTCGCCCCGCGCCTTGGCAGCTTCGAGGGCTGCATGCAGCTTTTCGCGCATCATCCCTTCGTGCAGTTCGCAGGTTGCCGCGACGGTTTCGTTTCGCATCGCCTCGGCCCGTACCTCGACAAAAAGACGCGCGCTGGAATCGGCCGGGCCCGGACCGCTATCGTTCAGCGACATCTTGCGCACATGGTCGGTGCCGACCTGGGTAATCGCATCGATGATATTGTTGGACTGCAGCATGCGATCGAGGATCTCATTGCTCTGCTGGCGATGCATCGCCGCGATCGTCTCGATAATTGCTTCCTTGGAAGGAAAATAGCGGTAAAGCGCACCCGGGCTCATGCCTGCCTCCGAGCATATATCGTTCATCGACGCGCCACGGAAGCCAGAACGGATGAAACAGCTCATTGCGGCGTTGAGAATACGCTCCTCCTGCGCTTCGCGATTGCGCGCGCGCTTGCCGAAGAGTTTCGCCACGAAGCAATGAGAGCCTTCCGCGTCGTCGTCGGAAGCGCTCCTTGCCTGCTTGGGCAGAATTTGATCAACCATCGATTCACCGAAATGAGAGAGAACGTTCTCTCTCATTTATATGAACGCTATGTCGCCGTCAATATGCGAGAGATCACTCTCGTTTATCAAGACAGTGGCCTTTTGGTCAAGCGAACTTGCCGGAGCGCGGGAAACCCTTCGGCACCATCCGCCCGGCGGTTGCGCGCGGGCCGATCCACTCAAGGAGTTCGGTCTCGCTTCGGCTGAAGGTACGCTCGGCCGCGTCCTGCCAGGTCAGGCCCTGCGCCATGGCGAAGATGCGGATATCGGACACGCCGCCATCCTTGTAGCGCTGCAGCCGTACACCCTTGCCCCGTCCGAGTTCGGGCACTTCCGACAGCGGGAACACCAGCATCTTGCGGTTTTCGCCGACGATGGCAACCGTATCGCCAGTAACCGGAATGCAATGGCGCGCCTCGTCCGGCGCCTTGACGTTCATCACCTGCTTGCCCTTGCGGGTATTGGCGATCACCTCGGCCTCGGGAACGACGAAACCATTGCCGACATGCGAGGACAGCAGCAGTTTGCGCTCGGGGCTATGCACGAAGGCCGTGACAATGTCCTGGTCGTTCTCCATGTCGACAATGATGCGGATCGGCTCGCCATGGCCGCGCCCGCCCGGCAGGCTGTTGGCTCCGATGGTGTAGAACTTGCCGCCGGTGGTGAGGACAAGAATGCGGTCCGTTGTTTCTGCATGGAAGGCAAGCTTGAGCTTGTCGCCTTCCTTGAAGGTCAGCGCCGAGAAATCGGCAAGGTGCCCCTTCATGGCGCGCAGCCAGCCCTTTTCAGAGACGACGACGGTGACCGGCTCCTTCTCGATCATCGCATGATGGATATCGGTCAGGTCGTGCTGCGGCGCCTCCGCGAATGTGGTGCGACGCTTGCCGAGCAGCGTATCCGGCGCATATTTTTTCTGCATTTCCGAGATTTGCCAGGAAATGGTCTGCCACTGCTTGGGCTCGGAACCGAGGAGTTGTTCGATTTCACGCTTTTCGGCGGTGAGACCGTCAAATTCCTTGCGAATCTCGAACTCCTCAAGCTTGCGCAGCGAGCGAAGCCGCATGTTGAGGATGGCTTCGGCCTGAACGTCGGTGAGTTCGAAGCGCCTGATCATCTCCTGTTTCGGCTCATCCTCCTCGCGAATGATGCGGATGACCTCGTCGATGTTGAGATAGGCGATAAGCATGCCGCCAAGGATTTCGAGACGGCGTTCGATCTCGCCGAGCCGGTGGCGGGAGCGCCGGATAAGCACATCCTTGCGGTGTTCGAGCCACTCCTTCAAAACGTCGCGCAACGACAGGACATTCGGCACCTTGCCGTTGGACAGCACGTTCATGTTCAAGGGGAAACGGGTTTCAAGTTCCGTCAGCCTGAACAGCGATTCCATCAGGATGTCCGGATTGACACTCCGGCTCTTCGGTTCGAGGACAAGGCGCACGTCCTCGGTGGATTCGTCGCGCACATCGTCGAGCAGCGGCAATTTCTTGGCAATCAGGAGTTCGGCGATCTTCTCGATCAGCCGTGACTTCTGTACCTGATACGGAATCTCGGTGATGACGATATTCCACGTGCCCCTGCCCTGATCCTCAACCTCCCAGCGGGCACGCAGGCGGAAACCGCCGCGACCGGTCTTGTAGGCGTCGAGAATGGCATCCGGTGTTTCGACGAGAATACCGCCGGTCGGGAAATCGGGACCGCGCACCTTGGTCTTGAGCGGGTCCTCCTCCTCCACGGTCGACATCAGGTCCTCGACGCTCGCGTCCGGATGCTTGATCAGATGCAGCGCGGCCGCGCAAAGCTCCGAGACATTATGCGGCGGTATCGACGTCGCCATGCCGACGGCAATGCCGGACGAGCCGTTGGCGAGCAGATTCGGGAATGCGCCTGGAAGGACGATCGGTTCCTCGTCCTCTTCATTATAGGTTGGCCGGAAATCGACCGCGTCCTCGGTAATGCCCTCAAGAAGCAGCATGGCGACATCGGTCATCCGCGCTTCGGTGTAGCGCATCGCCGCCGGGTTATCGCCGTCGATATTGCCGAAATTGCCCTGGCCGTCGACGACCGGATAGCGCACGGCGAAATCCTGCGACAGGCGCACCAGCGCATCATAGATCGACTGGTCGCCATGCGGGTGGAATTTACCCATGACTTCGCCGACGATACGAGCGCACTTGGCATAGGACTGGTCCGGCGAAAGGCGCAGAAGCCGCATGGCATGCATGATGCGGCGATGCACCGGCTTCAGCCCGTCGCGCACGTCCGGCAGCGCGCGATGCATGATCGTCGAAAGGGCATAGGCGAGATAGCGCTCCTCCAGCGCCGCCTTCAGATCGACCGGCTCGATATTATTGTCATTGTCATCGCCATTATCTGGCGGAATCACGCTTTTTCCCATGTCAATGGGTTATCAACTCGCCGATTCGGCGGCAAGCAATGATTCGCCAAGATCACAGCCAGTTGGCCTTGCCGGATGCACGGCTCTTGCTTTCGATCTGCAAATCTGACCTTCTCGCCCTTTAACAGCAAAGCTCCTCGGTGATGGCCATAGTTTTGCCGCTGCTGCACGCTTCGAATATGGGAACAGAAGGGATCAACTCATGGCTTCAATGCATCTGAATTCCAGCCTGCGCGTCCTCGGCGCCACCTCTGCTCTCATGATCATCTTTGCCGGATCGGCCTATGCGGTCGATGGAAATGCTGTCGCAGGACGTCTCAAGGCCGTCTATGCCGAACAGGGCGGCACCTTCGACTATGGCAGCGTGGAAACGAACGGCTCGACTGTCGTCCTGAAGGATACAAAAGTATCGACTGCGGGCGTCAAGGAGAGTTTCAGCGCCGGCGACGTGACGTTGACCGACGTCTCCGATGCGCCCGGCGGTGGTTTCAAGATTGGCTCGCTGACAATCCCGGACATCAACTTCACCCCTGAAGGCGAACCCGGCAGCAAGGTCAATGTCAGCGGCATCAGCCTTGCTGGAATCACCTTGCCGCCTGAAGGCTCAACCGATCCGCTCGCCAAAATCCTTCAATACGAAAAGGCCGAGATCAAGCATTTCGACGTCAACGCAAAGGGCAAGGACGTCTTCAACGCCGACAATCTGACGGTCACCGTGTCGCCAATCACCGCGTCTAGCCCGGTCACTTTCACCTCCAACGTGGAACGCTTCAAGGCGGACCTGTCGACGGTGGAAGACCCGAAGACGAAAGACGCCCTCAAGGCGCTCGGCTATGAGACGCTCACCGGCAAGATCGACATGAGCGGCAGTTGGAACATGGCCGATGGCCGGCTCAACATCGAAAAGATGGACTATATCGCCGACAATGCCGGTACACTCGGCATCAAGCTCGACATTTCCGGCTATACGCTCGATTTCATCAAGGGCTTGCAGGAAGCCACCAAGAACATGGAAGGCAAGCCCGATGATGCGCAGGGCATGGCCATGCTCGGCCTCATGCAGCAACTGAGCTTCAACAGCGCTGCGATCCGCTTCGACGACGCGTCGCTCACTTACAAGGCACTTGATTATGTCGCCAAGCAGCAGGGCGCCAAGCGTTCTGATCTGATCAATCAGGCGAAGATGATCATTCCGATGGCTGCAACGCAGTTGAAGAATGCCGATTTCGCGCAAGCGCTCGCCCAGGCGACCAGTACCTATCTCGACAACCCGAAAACGATCGAAATCAAGGCGATGCCGGCAAAGCCCGTGCCCTTCGCCATTATCGCGGCGGGCGGCATGGCCGATCCGAAATCGCTGATCAAGACGCTCGGGGTGACGGTCACCGCGACCGAGTAGCATTTCGTGACGGGGATCCTCGGGACAAGGGCCCGGGGACCCAGGTTCCGTAACGCTGAAACGCAACGTTCGCCGAGGGCTCTTGTGGCATAGCAAAAAGCCCGGCATTGCTGCCGGGCTTTTCTGTATTCAAAACCACTTAGATGAGGTGTTTTAAACCTCTTTCTTCACCGGATTGAGGCGAATGTGCAGGTCGCGCAGCTGCGCTTGTGACACTTCCGAAGGTGCGTTCATCAGAAGGTCGTAGGCCTGCTGGTTCATCGGGAACATGGTGATCTCGCGGAGGTTCTTGGCGCCGACGAGCAGCATGACGATACGGTCGATGCCGGCCGCCATACCGCCATGCGGCGGAGCGCCATACTGAAATGCCCGGTAGAGCGCGCCGAAACGCTCTTCCACCGTCTCGCGCGAGTGACCAACGGCCTCGAACGCCTTGACCATCGTCTCCGGCAGGTGGTTGCGGATGCCGCCCGAGGCAATTTCGAAGCCGTTGCAGACCATGTCGTACTGGAACGCCTTGATCGTCAGCGGATCCTGGTGTTCCAGCGCATCGATGCCGCCCTGCGGCATGGAAAACGGGTTGTGGGCAAAATCGATCTTCTTTTCTTCCTCGAGCCATTCGAAGAAGGGAAAATCGACGATCCAGCAGAGCTTGAACTGATCGCGATCGACGAGGTTGAGCTCCTCGCCCGCGCGGGTGCGGGCCGCGCCGGCAAAGGAGACGAACTTTTTCGGGTCGCCCGCCACGAAGAACACGGCGTCGCCCTCGCCGAGGCCAAGCTGCGTGCGGATGGCTTCGGTACGTTCCGGCCCGATATTCTTGGCAAGCGGTCCGGCGCCTTCCAGCGCCTCGCCTTCCTTGCGCCAGAAAATATAGCCGAGGCCGGGCTGGCCTTCACCTTGCGCCCACGAGTTCATGCGATCGCAGAATGCGCGCGATCCGCCGGTTTTGGCTGGTATGGCCCAGACCTCGACCTTCGGATCATTGGCAATCATGTTGGCGAAAACCTTGAAGCCCGAGCCGGCAAAGTGCTCGGTGACGGCTTCCATCTCGATCGGGTTGCGCAGATCCGGCTTGTCGGAGCCGTATTTGCGCATGGCGACATCGTAGGAAATCCGCGGGAATTCCTGCGTTACCGGCTTGCCATTGGCAAACTCCTCGAAGATGCCGCGCAGCACCGGTTCCATCGTCGAAAGCACGTCGTTCTGCTCGACGAAGCTCATCTCGATATCGAGCTGGTAGAATTCGCCCGGCAGGCGGTCGGCGCGCGGGTCCTCATCGCGGAAGCACGGTGCGATCTGGAAATAGCGATCGAAGCCCGACATCATGATGAGCTGCTTGTATTGCTGTGGCGCCTGCGGCAGGGCGTAGAAGTTGCCGGGATGTATGCGGCTCGGAACGAGGAAATCGCGCGCGCCTTCCGGCGAAGAGGCGGTCAGGATCGGCGTCGAGAATTCCGTAAAGCCGATTTCCGACATGCGGCGGCGCATCGCCGAGATGATCTTCGTGCGCGCCATGATGTTCTTGTGCAGCGTGTCACGACGCAGGTCGAGGAAGCGGTACTTCAGACGGATGTCTTCGGGGTAGTCGAGCTCGCCGAAGACCGGCAGCGGCAGTTCCTTGGCAGCCGACAGAACTTCGATCTCGCGGGCGAAGATTTCGATCTCTCCGGTCGGCATGTTCGGGTTGATCGTATCGTCGGTACGGGCCTTGACCTCACCGTCGACGCGGATAACCCATTCGCCGCGCACGGTTTCCGCCAATTTGAATGCTGGCGAATCCGGGCTCGCAACGATTTGCGTGAGACCATAGTGGTCGCGCAGGTCGATGAAGAGAATGCCGCCGTGGTCGCGGACGCGATGGACCCAGCCGGATAGACGAACAGTCGAACCAACGTCCGATTTACGCAAGGCTGCGCAGGTGTGGCTGCGGTAACGGTGCATGGTATGTGCCTCTGAATTTATGCTGGTTGCCGAAAAGCGTGGGAAATGCCCCGGCATGAGCCAAGAATTTGGGCGGACAAGCGCATTTTGAGGGTGATTTGTCAAGATCGGGGCGGAGACAAACGCATTCTCATTCGCTATAGAAAATTTATGAGCATGATTACAACCACCGACCAACTTGAACAGGCTGTCGCGGCCCTTTCGCAATCCGATTTTGTGACCGTCGATACGGAATTCATCCGGGAGACCACCTTCTGGCCGGAACTCTGCGTCATTCAGCTTGCGTCGCCCGATCATACTGCGATCGTCGATGCCCTGGCGCCCGGGCTTGATCTTGCTGCCTTTTTTCGGCTGATGGCCGATGAGAAGATCGTCAAGGTCTTCCATGCCGCGCGCCAGGACATCGAAATCATCTTCCACCTCGGAAATCTCATCCCGCATCCGGTTTTCGACACGCAGGTTGCGGCCATGGTATGCGGTTTTGGCGATGCGATTGCCTATGATCAGCTGGTTCAGCGCATCGTCGGGGCGCAAATCGACAAATCGTCACGCTTTACCGACTGGCGTCGCCGCCCGCTCTCCGAAAAGCAGCTCGACTATGCGCTCGCCGACGTGACGCATCTGCGCGACATCTATCTTCATCTGAAGCAGAGCCTTCAGGAAGAGGGCCGCACCGACTGGGTGCTCGACGAGATGAAAATCCTGACGGCGCGCGAAACCTACGACATGCATCCGGACGATGCGTGGAAGCGGCTGAAGATGCGCCTGCGCAAGCCGCAGGAACTCGCAGTTCTGCGCAGTGTCGCGGCCTGGCGCGAACGCGAGGCGCGCGAGCGCAACGTGCCCCGCGGGCGCGTGCTCAAGGACGATGCGATTTATGAGATCGCGCAGCAGCAGCCGCGCGATGCGGAGGCGATGTCACGCCTCAGAACGATCCCGAAAGGCTGGGAACGATCGAGCATGGCGACCGGCCTTCTCAATGCGGTGAATCTCGCGCTCGACCTGCCGAAGGAAGACATGCCGCGCCTGCCGAAATCCGTGCAGTCGCCGGAAGGCGCCGGTGCTGCCGCTGAACTCCTCAAGGTGCTTTTGCGCCTTGTCACCGAGGAGCATGGTGTCGCCGCGAAGGTGGTTGCGACAACCGACGAGATCGACCGGATCGCCGCCGAGGGCGACGTCGACGACATTCCGGCGCTGCAGGGCTGGCGGCGCGAGGTTTTTGGCGAAAAGGCGCTGCAACTGATCAACGGATCGCTTTGCCTTAAATTCGAAAACAGGAAGATTCGGGCCGTTCCCTGGCCAGAAGAGTAAGCGATGGTTTGGCCGTGATCGTAGCATCGCTTTGGCGGTGCAGCTAACGTCCCGGCATGATCACATCACATATTAGGCAACCACGCATGTCCAGTCCCGCCGTTTCGACCACCCCGCCGCTTGCCAGAGAGATTGCCCTTCTCGCGGTGCTTGCCACGCTGTGGGGGGCTTCCTATACCTTCATCAAGATCGGCGTGGAAACCATTCCGCCCGTTACATTTATTGCCGCGCGCACCTTGATTGCCGGAGCGCTGCTGCTCGCCATCATCAGGATGCGTGGTCTCGCACTGCCGCGTGAACCGGACGTCTGGAAGCGCTTCTTCATCCAGGCCTGCATCAACAGTGTCATCCCCTTTACCCTGGTTGCCTGGGCGGAAATCACCGTCGACGCCGGTCTTGCGACGATCCTCAATTCGACGACCCCGATCTTCACGTTCCTGCTCACCGTGCTCATCACACGGCACGAACCTGTGACCGCCCGCAAGGTGTTCGGCGTCACTGCTGGCGTCGTTGGCATCAGCCTGATCATCGGCCTCGAGGCCTTCAACGGCCTCGGCAAGGAACTTGTCTCGCAACTCGCAATTGTCACGGCGACGATTTCCTATGCGTGCGCAGCTATTTTCGGTCGCGGCTTCAAGGGGATGGACCCGATGATGCCTGCGGCGGGCTCGATGATATGCGGTGCGGTCATGCTCATACCCTTGAGCCTTGTCGTCGACCATCCGTGGACGATCGTCCCGTCGACCGCGTCGATTGCAGCCCTGTTTGGCCTTGCGGTTTTCTCGACCGCCCTCGCCTTCGTGATCTTCTTCCGCCTCGTCCATACGCTGGGATCGGTCAGCACAACGTCGCAAGCCTATCTGCGCGTGCCGATCGGGGTTGGAATCGGCGTCCTCTTTCTCGGCGAAAGCCTGAGCTCGACCGCCTGGCTTGGGCTCGTCTGCGTCATTGCCGGGGTCGCAGCCATGACCCTGCCCTCGCGCAAGAAGCCAACGGCCGCGCCGATCTAGCAGTCAACCGCCGATTGCCCTGCAGTAAAGGTCGGCTCCGAGAACTAGGAGCCGATCGTCATACGGATGTTTTTACCGGTAAGTTTTGCCAATTGCTGCAGCCGGCCCTCCGGCACATCGCCGATAAGGTCGGCCTTGGACTTGTGAACGACGAGATCGATGCCGTTTGCCGTCGCCTTCCAGGACAAGTAAGGCACCACCCCGGCCATCGAGGCCGAGAAGGGGTAGACGATGCGCATGACCGCCGCGAGGATGCGCGAATATTCGAGCAAGCGCGGCGTGGCAATCGCCGCGAGGTCCGGATCGGCGACGCTGTTGGTAATGCCTTCATGGCGGAAAAAATTGGCAAGAGCGATATAGGCGCGGCCGGGGTGATCGATACCGATAAAGGCGGCGTTGGAAATCATGTTCAAGGCCTGCGAGCCGCGATAATCCGGATGGGCGCGCCAGCTGATATCGGCGACGAGACAGGCAGCACGCCGATATCGGCTTTCATCCTCGGTCTCGTCATAGCCTAGCGCGGCAAAGGCGCCACCGGTCCATTCGGCAAGCTCGCGCGCATAGGCAGGCGAGCGGGCGCGAAGCACCGCCAGTTCATCGGCCGCCGAGATGAGCGGGTCTTCCAGTTGCTCGCTTTCGGAAAGCAGCGAATAGAGAAATCCCTCGCGCACCCCAAGCGCCGAGAACACAACCTGGGCCGGACGCATCAGCTTTATGGTTTCGAGCAGCGCAATTGCGCCATAGGAAAGCAATGAGCGGCGGTTTTTCGAGACGTCCTCTATGCCGCGCATATAATCGAGATCGCCGGCGGCGACGAGCTTGAGGAAGCGCTGCGCCTCCTCGAACGGAATTTCGTAGTGATGCATGACATGCAGCGGATAGTGCGTCGCGCTCATATGCAGCTTGGCGAGATTTCGCCAGGTGCCGCCGACGGCATAGAAGGTGCGCCCCTTGCCATTGGCCAGAAGCTTGGCAGAAGCCAGATACTTCCGTGCTATCGTCACTGCTGCGGTGAGATCACCATCGGCCATGTCCTGCAGGCGCAGGCCGCCAAGCGGAAGTGTGATCCCGTCGCCGATCTGACGCCCCTTGACGTCGACGAGTTCGAGACTGCCGCCCCCAAGGTCGCCGGCAATCCCGTCCGGATCGTGAAATCCCGAGATGATGCCGAGGGCCGAATAATACGCTTCCTCGCGTCCCGAAAGCACCCGGACCGGTTCTTTAAGCAGCGCCTCGGCTTCCTTGATGAACATCGAGCCGTTCTCGGCCTCGCGCGCTGCGGCCGTTGCGAGAACGTCGAGCGAAACCGCTCCCGCCTGATCGGCCAGGGCACGGAAGCGGCGCAGCGCACGCAGCGCGCTTTGCACCGCCTTGGCATTCAGCTTGTGTGTCTTGACCAAACCCTTGCCGAGACCGCAGAGAATCTTCTCGTTGAACAGCACAGTGGGCGAGCGGTTGACGCCTTCATAAACGACAAGGCGCACTGAGTTCGAGCCAATGTCGATAACTGCGGCCGGCTGGCGCCCCTGTACGCGTCCCTGTGCAGCGGAGATCATGCAGCCTTGTTTCTTTTCGAGCGCTTGCGATGGGCAATCAGTCGAGGTGCCGAGGATTTCAGAGACTTGCCACGGCCGGAAAGGCTGGGATTTGTCATGAAGTATTCCTGCGCGTTGAAAGCTTCTTCACCTTCGGCCGGCTCAATCCGGCGCGACGTTCCGTCTGCTAGTAACTCGTAACTCTGCTGGTTGTCGAGAACGTTGGCCAGCATAATCTGTGAAAGAACCTGTTGATGCACAGTTGGATTGGTGATGGGCACCAGCGTCTCCACGCGGCGGTCGAGATTGCGTGTCATCATGTCGGCCGAACCGAAATAGACCAGTGCTTTTTCGGACGGCAATCCTTCGCCGTTGCCGAAGCAGAAGATGCGGCTATGCTCGAGGAAACGGCCGACAATCGATTTCGCACGAATGTTTTCCGAAAGTCCCGGCACCTGCGGGCGCAGGCAGCAAATGCCGCGGACGACCAGGTCGATTTCGACGCCGTGCTTGCTCGCCTTATAGAGCGCGTCGATGATCTCGGCGTCGACCAGCGAATTCACCTTCATCCAGATCGAAGCCGGACGTCCGGCCTTGGCGTGCTCGATCTCTTCGGCGATGTGCTGGAGGATGCGCGGACGTAGCGAAATCGGCGAAACGGCAATGCGCATTTCACCCGATGGCGGCGTATAGCCGGTGATGTAGTTGAAAATCTGCGCCACGTCGCGCCCGATGGCCTGCTCGCAGGTAAAGAACGAGAGGTCGGTATAGATCTTCGCCGTGATCGGATGATAGTTGCCCGTGCCAAGATGCACGTAACTGCGCAGCCGATTTTCTTCACGCCGCACCACAAGCGACATCTTCGCATGCGTCTTCAACTCGATGAAGCCGAAGACCACCTGCACGCCGGCGCGCTCCAGGTCTCGCGCCCAACGGATATTCGCCTCTTCGTCGAACCGCGCCTTGAGTTCGATCAATGCCGTCACCGACTTGCCGCTTTCTGCCGCATCGATAAGCGCGCGCACGATCGGGCTGTCGTTCGATGTGCGGTAGAGCGTCTGCTTGATGGCGACGACATCGGGATCGGCGGCGGCCTGGCGCAGGAACTGGACAACGACATCAAAGGATTCGTAAGGATGGTGAACGATGATGTCCTTCTCGCGGATCGCCGCAAAGCAATCGCCGCCATGTTCGCGGACACGCTCGGGGAAGCGCGGATTGTAGGGCACGAATTTGAGGTCGGCCCGCGGTATGCCGACGATTTCCGACATCATGTTGAGGGCGAGCAGGCCTTCGAGCACGCTGATGCGATTGTCCGGCACGCCAAGCTCGGTGGCAACGAAGCTGCGCAGCGATTCCGGCATTTCGTCGTCGAACTCGATGCGGATCACCTGGCCGCGGCGGCGGCGCTTCAATGCACTTTCGAAGAGGCGCACCAGATCCTCGGCCTCCTCTTCCACCTCGATATCGCTGTCGCGAATGATGCGGAACGTGCCTGCCCCCTTGATTTCGTAGCCGGGAAACAGCCGGCCGGTGAAGAGGCTGATTGCATCCTCCAGTGTCAGAAAGCGGAAATGGCCGCTCTCGTCGGGAATCTGGATGAAACGCTTCAGCGCCTGCGGCAGGCGCAGCAGCGCCGTCATCGGGCGATTGTCGCTGCTGCGGCTAAGCAACATGGCGATGGTAAATCCGAGATTGGGGATGAATGGAAACGGGTGCGCTGGGTCGATGGCGAGCGGGGTCAGCACCGGATAGATGGTTTCGAGGAAGTGATCTTCGAGCCACGCCTGTTCGGCGCTGGTCAGCCGGTCCGGCCGCACGATCTCGATATTTTCCTTCAGCATTTCGGCGCGCAGTTCCGTCAGCCTGATCTGCTGCGCGGCCTGGAGGCGTCCAACCTCTTCGAGCACGAAATCGAGCTGTTCCTGCGGGGTGCGCCCGTCGTCGCTGCGATCGGAGACGCCGGCACGAACCTGACCGGCCAGCCCCGCGATTCGAACCATGAAAAACTCGTCGAGATTCGCGGCCGAGATCGACAGGAAACGCAGCCGTTCGAGAAGGGGCTGGTGCGCGTTGTGGGCTTCTTCGAGCACGCGGCGATTGAACTGCAGCCAGGAGAACTCGCGATTGACGAACCGATCGACGCTTTTCGGCAGATCGGGCAAATCGACGCTCTCGACCGGTTGCGGAATGAGGGGCGCCTGTTCGTTCATAATTATTCTCCAATCAAATGCTCGCTGCCACTATACGGGCACCGGAATATACGGTCATGTCTCAACGGCAAACTAATGCGGTGTTTTGACAGATTGTTTGCAAGCGTCTTGAAATCGCATTCAGGATGATACAAACCCTAGGGAAAGAGAAGTCAATTGCGCCAAGGCGCGTTGAGCGGCGAGTCGTCAGGAGCGAAATATGGCTGGACACAGCATCCCTCATTTCCAGAACAGCGCTGGTCATGCAGCGATCAGCATCGGCGTGAAGGAATTCATGTGTGTCGGCGCCAATCCTCCATTCGATCACCCGCACGTATTTCTGGATCTTGGCGACGATAACGAAAAGGTCTGCCCCTATTGCTCGACGCTTTACCGCTACGATCCCTCGCTTCCCGCCGAGGTGACGGTGCCGGAAGGCTGCATCTACGTCGATAGGGCTGCTTGAACCCGGACGGAGAAACTGGTTCCATCCGGATGTCCTCTGGCCCGACCCTGATTGATCTCAAGACAGAACGTAACAGGCGAATTCCCAATCCTGACCAGATCATTATTGCGGGGGCCGGCATTGCCGGCCTGACGCTCGCGCTTGCCCTGAGCGACAAGGGTTTTTCGGTTCAGATATTCGAGAAGAGTGCGACACTTGCCGAGATCGGCGCAGGCCTGCAGCTTTCACCCAATGCGACGCGGCTGCTCGATCGCCTTGGTGTGCTGGAACGGCTGAAATATGCCTCCGTCGAGCCGCAGGCCATCTGCCTGCAGGACGGGCGAAGCGGCGCAAATCTGCTGCATCTGCCGATCGGCGAAACGGCAAGACAGCGTTGGGGCGCGCCTTATATCGTTTGCCACCGCGCCGACCTGCAAAATGCGTTGCTCAACGAGGCCCGCAACCGTCCCAACATTGCGATGCAGCTGCAATCGACGGTGACGCAATACAAGTCGGACGCCGAAGGCATTTTGGTTCGGGTCCAGTATCATGACCGTATCGAAGAACATCGCGGGGCGCTGCTCGCCGGTGCCGATGGCGTATGGTCGGACATGCGCACCGCTCTGTCGGACACCGACCGCGCCCGTTACACGGGAACGATCGCCTGGCGTTCTTCGGTCGCGGTCGATCAATTGCCGCCCGCCTTTGCTGCGCTGATGCCTCCCGGCACCAATGTCGTGGCCTGGACCGGCGCCAATGCCCACCTGATCGCCTACCCCATTCGCTCCGGACAGGTGATCAATTTCGTGGCCGTTGCACCGGATCGAAACATTCGCCGCCGCTGGGACGACCAGCGGACCAACAATGCCAGCCAGGATTTCATCCGCGCGTTCGCAGCGTGGAATCAAGGGATTTGCGACCTGATGCGGGCCGGCCGGCCCTGGACGCCTTGGCGGCTGTTTGCCATGAAGAAATGCCAGTTCAAGATCGAGGAGCGCGTGGTCCTCATCGGGGATGCCGCCCACGCCATGACGCCCTATGCGGCACAGGGCGCGGCCATGGCCATTGAAGACGCCTGCCTGCTGGCGGCTGCGCTTGCCACCGACGGCAAGAAATGGACGACTGCGCTTGATCAGTTCAGCAAGGCACGATCCAAACGGGTCGGTGCAGTGGTGCGACGCGGCGCATTGAACCAGCTTGCCTACCATGCAAGAGGTCCGATTGCGCTTGCACGCAACGTCGTCTTTCGCAATCGGCCAGCCGATAAGTTCGTCGAGGGCTTCGACTGGCTCTATGGATTTGATCCGGAGAAGCGTGGCTGATTATTCGGCGGCCGTTGTGGCACGGCGCTTGAGCTGCCGGTCCCCGTCATTCCGGGGCTCTTGACCCGCAGATCCACTCACGCGATATCTACCCGCAAAAGGAAGAATGGATCCTCGGGACAAGTGCCCGAGGATAACGGCGGAGGCCCCAAGGATGACGGCGGAGATGCCCGGGACGACCGCTCAGAGCGATGAAACAAATCAAAGCGGCGGCCGTGAGGCCGCCGCTTTCAACATTTGTCTCGTCAGTGCAGGATCTGGCTGAGGAACAGCTTGGTGCGCTCGTGCTGCGGATTGTCGAAGAATTCCGCTGGCGCGTTCTGTTCGACGATCTGGCCCTGATCCATAAAGATCACCCGGTTGGCGACCTGGCGAGCAAAACCCATTTCGTGAGTAACGCACACCATGGTCATACCCTCTTCGGCGAGTTGCACCATCGTGTCGAGCACTTCCTTGATCATTTCCGGATCGAGCGCCGAAGTGGGCTCATCGAACAGCATGATGCGCGGGTTCATGCACAGCGACCGGGCGATCGCCACACGCTGCTGCTGGCCACCGGACAACTGGCCCGGATACTTGTTGGCCTGTTCCGGAATCTTGACGCGCTCGAGATAGTGCATCGCGACCTCGTCCGCCTTCTTCTTCGGCATCTTGCGCACCCAGATCGGCGCGAGCGTGCAATTCTCGAGGATTGTCAGATGCGGGAACAGATTGAAGTGCTGGAAGACCATGCCGACTTCGCGGCGGACTTCGTCGATCTTCTTCAAGTCGTTCGTAAGCTCGATGCCATCGACGATGATCTTGCCGCTCTGGTGTTCTTCAAGGCGGTTGATGCAGCGGATCATGGTCGACTTGCCCGATCCCGAAGGACCCGCAACGACGATACGTTCGCCGCGCATGACCTTGAGGTTGATATCCTTGAGGACGTGGAAATCCCCGTACCACTTGTTCATGTTGATGATATCGACGGCCACGTCCGTCTTCGACACGTGCAAGAGCGATCGGTCGACGTGTATTTCATTGGGGTCAACAACGTTTTCGGTTGTCATTATGCGGTGCTCCTCAGCGTTTATGTCCTTTGTCGAGCCGCTTTTCCATGAAGATGGAATAGCGCGACATCCCGAAACAGAAAATCCAGAATACGAAACCGGCAAAAATCAGGCCGGAGATGGGGGTCTGCGGTGATGCCCAATTGGCATCGGCGAAGTGTTGCTTCACGGTTCCCAGCAGGTCGAACATGCTGATGACCGTTACAAGGCTGGTATCCTTGAAGAGGCCAATGAACGTGTTGACGATGCCCGGGATGACCAGCTTGAGCGCCTGCGGAAGGATGATGAGCCCGGTCTTCTGCCAATAGCTCAACCCCAGCGAATCTGCGCCCTCATACTGGCCCTTGGGAATTGCCTGCAGACCGCCGCGCACCACTTCCGCCATATAGGCCGAAGCAAAGAGCGCAACACCGATCAGCGCACGAAGATATTTGTCGAAGGATACCCCCGGCGGCAGGAACAGCGGCAGCATATAGCTTGCCATGAACAGCACGGTGATGAGCGGGATGCCGCGGATCGTCTCGATGAATATGACGCACAGCATCTTGATCACCGGCATCTTCGAGCGCCGTCCGAGCGCAAGCGCTATGCCCAGCGGCAGCGATACTGAAATGCCGACGAAGGATAGCGTCAACGTTACCAATAGTCCGCCCCAATTGGCCGTCTCCACATAAGGCAAGCCGAACCAGCCGCCGACAAGCAGGAAAAAGGCAACGATCGGGAAGATGAAGAAGAAGACGATCGCGTTCGCAACCTTGTACGGGGCCTTCGGAATGAGCAGCGGCACGAGCAGCAACACAAACAGGATCGCGACGATATTGACGCGCCAGTGCTGATCGATCGGATAGGGCCCATACATGAACTGGCTGAAGTTCGCGTTCACATAGGCCCAGCACGCGCCTGACCACCCCTCAGGCTGGATGCCGCCCTGCGCCACCGTGGAGCAGACCGACCGGTCCGGACCGGACCAGACGGCGTTTACGAACAGCCAGTTGATGATACCGGGCAGGAACCATGCGATCACGAGCAGCGCAAATACGGTCAGAGCCGTATCCATCGGCGTCGCGAAGAGATTGATTCTCATCCAGCGGATAATGCCCCGCTCGCCAAGCGGCGGGGTCTGCTCCTGCAACATTTCGGTGCGAACGTAGCTCAGATTATTATCCATGATCAGCGCTCCACCAGTGCCACTCTGGCGTTGAACCAATTCATGAAGATCGACGTCAGAACACTGATGCCGAGATAAACCACCATCCAGATCGCAACCACTTCAATCGAGTGTCCCGTCTGGTTGAGGATCGTACCGCCCACCGCCACGAGATCGGGATAACCGATCGCAACAGCCAGAGACGAGTTCTTGGTGAGATTCAAATACTGGCTCGTCAGCGGCGGAATGATGATGCGCATCGCCTGCGGAACGATGACAAGCCGGGTCGTTGGACCAGCACGCAGCCCGAGCGCATGGGAAGCCTCGGACTGACCCTTGCCAACGCCGCGAATACCGGCGCGGACGATCTCGGCAATGAAGGACGCCGTATAAAACGACAGCGCCAGATACAGCGACATGAATTCCGGGCCGATTTGCGCGCCGCCCTTGAGATTGAACGAGCCAAGGACGGGATAGTCGAACGACAGCGGAAAACCCTTGATCAGCAAGGCGAGCAGCGGGAGACCGACGATCAGAGCAAGTGCCGTCAGTCCAACCGGAAATTGCTGCCCGGTGACCATCTGGCGCTTGCGCGCCCAGCGCTTTACGAGGAGCGCGCCGACGATACCGACGATGAGGCCCACGCCGGCAAGCCATGCGCCTTCGCCAAACACCGGCGACGGAAAGAAGAAACCGCGATTATTGAGGTAGGTATTGAACGGCAGATGGATGCTCTGGCGCGCCTGAGGCAGCACCGAGAGAACGCCGAGATACCAGAAGAAGATGACCAGCAGCGGCGGAATGTTGCGGAATATCTCCACATAAACCGTGCAGATCTTGCGGATCAGCCAGTTATGCGACAACCGCCCGATACCGATGACGAAGCCGATGATCGTCGCAGTTATGATGCCTACGAAGGCGACCGTGATCGTATTGAGGATGCCGACCCAAAGCGCCTTGATATAGGTGGAATCGCTCGAATAGGCCAGATACGGGCTGCTGCTAATGTCGAAACCGGAACGGCCGTCCAGAAATCCGAAGCCAGACGCCAGATTAGCGCGCTGAAGATTGGTGATGGTATTGTTGATAATCCAGTAAATAAGACCCGCGATGACGACAACCGTCAGTACCTGAAAAACAAGTCCGCGAACTTTCGGATCGTAAAGAAGCGACGCCTTGGCGCTCGATCTTCCGACAGGCGTTATGTCCTGCGATGCCATTGACCCCTCGATTCATTCGTTTTTATTCTTATTATTATTGTTTTATGGTCGAGGGCGAGGAGGCAATGCCCCCTCGCCCCATGTTATTTGAGCATGAGTTAATCAGCGGATCGGCATCGCGTATTGCAGGCCGCCCTTGCTCCATTGTGCATTGATGCCGCGGGCAATCTTGAGCTTGCTGCCCGAGCCGATGTTGGTCTCGAAGACTTCGCCGTAATTGCCGACTGCCTTGACGATGTTGACCACCCAATCGTTGGTGAGGCCAAGGTCCGTCCCGAGCTTGGTATTGGCTTCCTGGCCGAGAACGCGCTTGATTTCCGGACTGTCGCTCTTCGTCAGTTCCTCGACATTTGCCTTGGTGATGCCGAGTTCTTCGGCGGTCAGCAGCGCAAAGTGCGTCCAGCGAATGATATCCGCCCACTGATCGTCGCCCTGGCGTACGACCGGACCAAGTGGCTCCTTCGAGATGATCTCGGGAAGAACGACATGGTCGTCCGGCGCCGAGAGCGTCAGGCGGATGGAGTAAAGGCCGGACTGGTCGGTAGTGTAGACGTCGCAACGGCCGGAATCATAAGCCGCGTTGACTTCTTCGAGCTTCTCGAACACGACGGGATTATATTCCATCTTGTTCGCCTTGAAATAGTCAGCGAGGTTGAGCTCAGTTGTGGTGCCGGCCTGCACGCAGACCGAAGCGCCTGAAAGCTGCAGGGCCGAGTTGATGCCCGACAGCTTCTTCGAGTTGATCATGAAGCCCTGGCCGTCAAAATAGTTGACGCCGGTGAAATCAAAGCCCTGCGTATCGCGGCTGAGCGTCCACGTGGTGTTGCGGATCAGAACGTCGATTTCGCCGGACTGCAGGGCCGGGAGACGATCCTTCGCCGAGAGAGGCGTAAACTTTACCTTGGTTCCATCGCCAAAGATCGCAGCAGCGACCGCGCGGCAATAATCGACGTCGAAACCGGACCATTCGCCCTTGTCATTCGGAGCGCCGAAGCCGGCAAGACCGGTATTGACGCCGCACTGGAGGAAGCCCTTCTTCTTGACGTCGTCGAGTGTGCTGGCGGAGGCAGCGGTCGCCAACAGAACGAGCGCCGAAACAGCAAGCGTGCCCTTCAAAACAAGATTTTTCATAACAAGTGTACCCTTTGGTTGTATTGCCCTTAGTTCCCAGAGAGGAAAAGTACGATATTGGCAGGTAACCCCCATACCCAAAAAGGGCCCAATACCTCTCCCATTCACCGCTGCATCGAAGGCCATTCTGTCTGTTTGGTCAAGGTACAATCTTTGCTTGAGAATATTGCAAAACAGGCCGTTAACCTGCCCTCAAAGCGATTATTCTGATTATTCGCTGTGCAAATCGCGATCCGCTCACCAAAAATTGTCGCGAAAGCGGATTTTGGGCCAGAATCGCCCGTCAGAAACAAAGGCAGTGCGGCGCCCTGAAAGGAACCTTGCAAGGGCAACCGTCAGTAGAAAGCCGACGCTGTAGCCGGCCACGACATCGGTCGGATAGTGGGCGCGCACCAGGATGCGGGTAAATGCGATGAACATCGTTGCGAGGATGATCGCAATCCGCCAGCGCGGAAACCACAATGCAAGCACCGCGCCGACGGCACCCATGGTCGTCGAATGGCCCGACGGAAAACTTGCGAAATCATATCCCGACACAAAGGGCGAGAAGGCATTTGGACCCAGCGTATCGATGAATTTCGGCCGGGCGCGTCCGATCAGAAACTTTGCGATATTGGTGAAAATACCCGAAAGAGCGATCGCCCAGAACGCGAATGTCGCTTGCGAATAGATCAAGCCGAACTGAACTCTTCTTGTCCGGGCAAGGCCCCACCAGTCGATGCCGATAAGGCAAACTGCGACGGCAAACGCTGGAATCAGATACCACTGAGAAAGACCAATGTCGGTCAGGTGACGCGCCTCGCGCAAGCGCCCGTGCGATGACAGCGTGCGCGACAGCCACTCATCGTAGGGGTGCAGCAAGAGAATGACGAAGACGATCATGACCGCAGCCATGGTCATTCCTTGCGTCCAGGCGGGTTCGGTCGCCGGATAAGCGGGCGCATTCATGCGGCGCAGAAAGCGGATGACGGACTGGCCCGCGCGCACGAAGCCGGAGGGGCGGTCCTGAAGCTGATCCGTCATATTTCCTTTCGACGCTCCCTGTTGCAACCGGCGCGCTGCCGGATTATCGACTTCTCACCAGACAGACAAGATGTGGAGACGAACTCATGGACAAGCAACCGGGTAAGCCGGCGAAACTGGGCATCAATACCAGATTGGCACATGGTGGATACGATCCGCACGACTATCATGGCTTTGTCAATCCGCCCGTCGTCCATGCTTCGACGGTGCTTTTCCCCGACGCTGAAACCATGGCGGGCCACAGGCAGAAATATACATACGCAACGCATGGAACGCCGACAACGGATGCGCTTTGCCGCGCAATCGACGAACTCGAGGGCTCGGCAGGAACATTGCTCGTCCCTTCAGGACTGGTTGCGGTAACGCTCCCCCTCCTCGCGTTTCTTGCCCCTGGCGATCACCTGCTGATGGTCGATTGCTGCTACGGCAATACAAGGCACTTCTGCAACACGATGCTGAAGCAGTTCGGTGTCGAGGTCGAATATTACGATCCGCTCATCGGTGCGGGTATCGAAAAGCTGATCAAGGCGAACACCCGCGTTGTCTTCACCGAATCGCCGGGTTCCAACACGTTCGAAGTACAGGACATTCCGGCTGTCGTGGAAAAGGCACATGCTGCCGGCGCCATTGTGATGATGGACAATACCTGGGCAACGCCGCTCTATTTCAGGGCGCTCGATTTCGGCGTCGACATAACGATTCACGCAGCAACGAAATATCCATCAGGACATTCCGACATATTGATGGGAACGGTTTCCGCCACCGAGGCATGCTTCAAGAAGCTCGACGCTGCCTATACCGCCCTCGGACTCTGCGTCGGCGGTGATGATGCCTACCAGATCCTTCGGGGTCTGAGGACCATGGGCGTGCGCATGGAGCGGCATGCCAAGAGTGCGCTCGAAATTGCCAATTGGCTGGAGCGGCAGGACGGTGTGGTCGAAGTCCTCCATCCGGCGCTTGAAAGCCATGCCGGCCACGCGCTCTGGAAACGCGACTTCGGCGGCGCCGGCGGCGTGTTCTCAATCGTCATCGCTGGCGGGGTGAACCAGGCGCACGCCTTCCTCAATGCGCTGAAGATATTCGGTCTCGGCTATTCCTGGGGCGGCTATGAGAGCCTTGCCGTCCACGTCAACCTTGGCGGGCGGGTCATCACCGGAAAAAACTATGCCGGTCCCTTGATCCGCCTCCAGATCGGGCTCGAAGACCCTGCCGATCTGATTGCGGATATCGAAAATGCGCTTGCGGCAGCAAGAACAGCGTGAACGACGTGAAGAGAAGTGATTTCAGTTCATGCGGGGTTCTTGTTAGAACGACCGGATGAAACGCTTCGCTGCGATCTTCGCGCTGATTACTGCGCTTTGCATTGGCTGGGTGCCGGTATTCGCCGCACCCGGACGGCTCGCTGCGGAAATCGGGACGCAGCACCACGGTTTGGAGACGCCAGCGGCCCGTCACCTCGATCACCAGCGCAAGTGTCATGGGCAAAACCATTGCGTGCAAGACCCCGCGCCGCATCTGGCCGCTTGCGCCGCCTGTATCGGCGTTCCAGCAACGGCACTCATGGTTTTAGTTGCCGCAAAGCCTCGAATCGTCATTCCACGCGACCGGCAACTGCCGCTCGTCAACGGCATACCCGCGCCCCTGCCACGTCCCCCCAAGCTCTGATCGTAAACACTTTTCGCAATTGACGCGCAGGTGAGCCGGGCCAAAGCCTCGCGCATGATTTCTGCTGGCCCAAGGAAAGTTACAACAATGAACAGAGTATTTACGACAGCGCTGGTTCTCGGCATGTCCTCCGCTACGCCCGTTGTCGCCCAGGACCACAATACGCACGGGAAGATGCAGCATGAGATGTCCGCAAAGCCCGCCGGCGATCAGAGTGCCCCGTCGAAAGCCTTTGCCGCGGCCAATGCCAAAATGCACGAGGATATGGCGATCGAGTTCACGGGAAAGGCCGACGAGGATTTCGTGCGGGGAATGATCGCGCACCACCAGGGTGCAATAGACATGGCGAAGATTGAACTCGAATACGGGAAGGATGCGGAAATCCGTAAACTCGCTGGCGAGATCATCGCGGCACAGGAGGCGGAAATCAAACAGATGAAAAGCTGGCTGGCCAAAAACGGCGGCTGACGCTTCAAAAAAATCACCCGCCGGCGAGACCGGCGGGTGACCACATTCTTTGACTTGAAACTAGATACGCATCTCATAGCTCGCGGCGCGCTTTTGCAAGCACAGTTGCCAGAGACTATAGGCGGCATCGGCATAGGTCGAAGTGCCCACCTTGAATTCAGCTGAACGCAACGGCAATAGATCTTCAATGACGTCCAATGTGCGTGCCGGAAGAATGTCCGTGCAAGTCCACAGGCGGCGGAACACGGTACTGATCGCGACCCGCTTCTCGTTAACGTCAATTACCGGTTCATCAGTGCCGAGTTCCCAGTCCTCAAGTGCATCGATCGCGTCTTGGAAGGCGTTTTGCAATATGATCGGCGCGTGGCCGTCGTGAAGTGGGTGCAGCAAACCAGGCATTCCTGTCTCCTCACTCTTTTGGTTGCACGACCGGGGGCTCCCGGAAGTAGAATCATAAGGGCGGAACGACGGTTTCAGCAAGCGCAAACTGCGATACCATACTAAATTACTAGGCATATCGGATTAAATCCAGATTTCCCGACAGTTTTAACCTTCTTTTCTCATCTATTGTATAAGGGAAAGCGTGCATGTTATTGATTAAAAACATTTCCGCCATTTGTCCAATTTAACGACGCCCCCCCCCGCTGGGCCGTGAACGGCGAAATGAGAACCCGTTTCCGGCCAGGAATCACTGCCCGAATTGATCAATTAGAACCATTTGACGATGGAACCGAACTTAAGTAAGAATTTGATCATTGCTTTTTTCTTTTTTAGATTTTTTCGGATTTAAAGGTCATGTATTTCGATGAATACGTGGAGCTGATATCCACATCTATTTTTACTTTCCAGAGAAAGAAACCTCGCCTTGGCCCACTGACGGCGCTGCGGTTGTTTGCGGCCGAATTTCTTCGGTCGTCTGGCGGGCGCGGAATTGATAAACTACCGAGCGCTGTCCAGGCCGCCCTCGAAGTGCGGTGTCACGGCGACGTAGCCATGGTGTGCCGGATACTCGATGGAGTTGGCGCGTTGCGCCGCAATTCCACCGTGCTGGAACTCGGCGCCGGCCGCGGTGACACCACAAGCGAACTCGCCACGTGCGGTGCATTTACGCGTGTGCTGGCGGTTGAGCCGGAACCCGAAAATTTCCGTGCGCTCGTTCGAAAGCTTGCCGACAATAATCTCGATGGGGTTGTAGACAAGATTCCCTGCGCCGCCGGCATGATCGATGGCATGATCAATTTCCATGTTAACCGAACGGACAGCCTCAAGAGCAGCGTCAGGCAAAAACATGCATCGGACATGCCGCTGCGGACCACGGTCAACACGGCCCAAACTATATTGGACGATGCGCGTGTCCCCACAAACCAGTTGGGCCTCGTCTGGATCGACATTGAGGGTTACGAGACGATGGCGTGCCTTGGCCTTCTCCAGGTCATGCGGCAGAGCATCCCCATTTACGTGGTCATGTCACCAAATCCGGCCCAACCGGGCCAGACCGCAAGTTTTTTGCGCTTTCTTGCAACTCATTACCATCGCTGTGTTGTATTTGACGACGAAAGCGCGCGGATAACCACGATAATGGATATTCCGACCAATCGCGTCGGCCAGCGCGTTCTGATTGTCGACTGAGCTCGATCATGGTGCAGCCGCCTCGGCATCACCCCCGGCGGTTGCTGGTCGAGCGGTCGCCATTCAGTATGTCGCGCACTTCATGACGTCTGCGTTGCGCGAGATTTTGGACACCCATCTTGCCAAAACATCGCCATTAGCCCATTCATGTCCGCGCTGCTTCGCGATCGGGGATATTTGACTTATGACGATACGGCACCTTCAGGTGATCACCCTTACCGTAGTTCTTGCCGGTTGCGGCAACATCCAGGGCCAACTCGACAACGAGAAGATTTCGTCGCTGAACTACGATACGACAGACTGCGCGGCTCTGATCGCTCAGCGCAACCAGAAGATGGCCGAGGTCAGCCGCCTGACAAATGGCGCCGGCTACCAGGACCCCAATATCATCGTGGGTCTTGGGCCCTTCCTTCCCGACTATCGCACCAATAACCAGAAGCAGGCCGGGCCGCTGCAGGGCCAGGTCGATTCGATGACACGTTCGATCGACCGCAGGAAATGTGCCGGTTAACCTACCCCCTTACTGAAAAAGCAAGTCTCCTGCCAGCATCCACGCTTAAATATTGAGAACTACACTCATATTTTTGAAGAAGATGCGTCCGATTTACTTTTGTTTGTAAAAATTGTTTCGTTGTGTGAAGTTGATTCCACGCCATACAATCACGAGTTGAGGGGACCATCATGATTCTGGGTATGACGCCATTTACCTTGTTCCACGTGATCTTGAGCCTTATTGGCATCGTGACAGGACTGGTCGTCCTGTCGGGCCTGCTCAAGTCGGAGAACTGGCCGGGCTGGACCTTTATCTTCCTGCTGACGACGGTCGCCACGAGCGTGACCGGATTTCTGTTCCCATTCAGCGGTTTCACCCCGGCGATTGGCGTCGGGATCATCTCGATGGTATTTCTTATTCTGGCAATCGCCGCCCTCTATGCATTCCGCCTCGCGGGATCGTGGCGCTGGGTCTATGTGGTATGCGCGATCGTGTCGCTCTACCTCAACGTTTTCGTCCTTGTCGCGCAATCGTTTCAGAAGATCCCGGCCCTTAACGCACTCGCGCCCACGCAGTCGGAACCGCCATTCGCAATCAGCCAGGGGATCGTGCTTGTACTTTTCATCATCGCCGGGTTTCTTTCGCTGCGGCGGTTCCATCCGCTGCAAGCTTGAAAAATGCACTAAAAGAGCCGGTCTAGGCTGCTTGACCGGCATCCTATTCTTGTTTTTCACGGCATGTTGAATAACAAACGCAGAATGTGACTGCCGCCAACATTGATCTTAGTTGTATAAGCACGAAACTAGGCGTACACATATCGGCTTAGGCGACAATTAAGCTTTCAGCCTTCCGACCAACGGAAGGTAATTTGCTCTTCTCCAGGGAGTGACGAAATGGGCGACGTGACGCTTCATCTGCCCCATAATGCCAGTTGTGCGAGCCAACAAATTCTACAAAAAGTCCGCGAAGAGATGCCAAAGAAGCCCGCAAGCCCCAATAAGCTTTCGGATATTTTGAGGCGCGCCAAGGGTGGTTTCACCCATCGCAGGTTCAAACAGCACACGGCATGACGACAATGAAAATTTAAAATATTTGACCTGCCGGCTTGCTGGCAGGTCAAAATTGCGTGCTTCCCGCTAAGACGTGCCGGGTTGCTTACGATGGGCGAGTGCGGGGCATTCGAAGCCCGCCACCCCAATCATTTCAATACACGTTTGTCTCTGCAACCATAGGGTCGTATGACTTCGGCATTGACCCGTTGAAGTTGCAGCTCTGCCAGACCTTGCTATTATCGTTGCGATTGTTATGTCGCGCGGCTCAGCAGGCGCAGCCTTGACGCAGTGGGTTGACGTTGACGTTGCTCGTGCGCCCGGATTTGCTTGGTGGCGATAAACTTTCGAACTAGTGCATATTTCCGCTTTTGATCTAACGACGTAGCCTGAATTGTTGAATTGTTTTCAACCTGCCGCCGTGGCTTGATGCGACCTGAGCCGCATTCATTAGTTGGCTCTAAGTCCTCTTAATCACTGTGTCACGGGCAGATGTGGGAGGCACCAATGGATGAGGAGGATGAACGGAAGGAACGAGAGGACTACGCGCCCTACCTCACTTCAATCTGGGGTTACCTCATCATTTTTCTGATCATCATACCAGTAGTCTTGTATCTGGGCCGTCAGTTCGGAAGGTGAGTAGTTGTGCCGTTTATCGCATTGAAGAAGAGGGCAAAGACCCCCGCAGCGAATATTCCAGCCACATTCGATGACAACACGCGCTGCTTTGACGGTGAATTCAAAGCCTATCTCTATTGGCCGCTCGCGGTCGTGCTGATTGCGATCGCTGCGACCAGCTATATCGCCGGAATGTATTACGCCTCGTGAGCGTGCCAGCGCTCAGCGCGGAGCCTCGAATTCCGGAACCTTGCTGTCCTCACCGAAAAACAGCTTCTTGGGATCATCTGCAAAATCCGAAACCGCCCTGTCGATGCTGTCGACCGATCGGCGGCTCGCCGAAATGAATTTCTGCACCTCCGGCAGCTTCGTGCCGGTGAAACTGCCGATGTTCTTCAAGATGGACGCCAATTGAGCATCCAGGGTTTTGGCCTGCTGTTGATAGGCTTCAAGCTTGGCGCGTGCGTCGCTGACGGCACTGCCTTTTTCATCTGACAATTCGCGATCGACCTTCGCCAGGGCATTGTCGATTTTCACGGAGGCTTCGTTGATGCGGGCGATCACGTCACGCGCATCATGCGTGATCTCATTGAGGCTTTTTGCACGCTCGCCATATTTATTGATCAGATCGGTACTGGCAGCCAACTTGTCTGTCGCCGCCTTGGCCTGGTTGATGCCTTCGACAAATGGCCCTCGGGTGTCCGCAAAGTATTTCTCGGTCGCCGTCGTTGCCTTGTCGACGCGGTCAATCCAGTCCTGCGCGGTCTGAACCAGCGTTTTCAACGATGTCGGGTCAATGTCGACGCGCGCAACAGTATCCTCCTTTTCCGCCTCCTCCAGAAGCTTCGGCTCATAGGCCTTGCCGCCTTTCAACTCGATATAGGCGCGGCCTGCCAGCAATTCGAACGCTAGCGTCGCAACCGTCGAACGCGTAATCGGCGTTGTCGCATCGACATCGGTTTGGACGATCACGGCGTCCGGATTGGTCGAATCGATATACAATCGACGCACCTGCCCGACCTTTAAGCCATTGAAATAGACCGGACTATTGGCAGCGAGGCCAGTCACGGATCCGGGGACCCTTATTTCTAGCGTGGCAGTCTCGCGCGTCTCTCCATAACGCCCGATCCAGTAAAAGAAACCGAATGCGAGGAAACTCACCGCAAGCAAGAATATAGCTACAAGAAAATAGTTGGCCTTGGTTTCCATTGAAATTCCGGAATGAACACAGGTTCAGAAAATTGATCTTCTCATTACCGCCTCATGTCGCGGCAAATCAATGGCGTTCAGCCTTAAAGCGTACCAATGCACGCATTGATCGAGGTGTTGGTTGTGACGAATGTCGAATTGGCGAAGTTTGGCAGCCGTGCCGGGAGCAGCAAACCGGGCCCGGCGCTTCGGCACGTATGGCGCTCGCCCAGCGTTCGGATTAACTTGAATATCCAGGAAGGCACTTTCGGATATTGTCGAACAATGATGAAGCTCGAGGGGATTGCAACCTTTGTCGCCGTGGCCGAAGCAGGCTCGATCAGTGAGGCCGCCCGCCGGCTGCGGCTATCTAAATCGATCGTCAGTGAAAGGCTTGCCGAGCTTGAGCGTCAGATCGGGGCTGTGCTCCTGCATCGTACGACGCGCAGTCTCGCCCTGACCGAGGATGGCGCGGCCTTCCTCGAGCGCGCGGCACGCATCACCCGGGAGGTGGAGGACGCGGCAACCGACATGGCTGAGCGCCGCGGCCTGCTGGTAGGCCCGTTGCGCATTTCCGCACCCGTAACTTTCGGGCGCATGCATCTCGGCCCTGCCCTTTTCCCGTTTCTCAAAGCGCATCCCGATATCGAGCTTTTTCTCGATCTCGACGACCGCCGCGTCGACGTGGCGTCCGATGGTTACGATGCCGTCATCCGCCACGGTCCGATTGCCGATTCCCGCCTCATCACCTGGCGCTTGGCGAGTAGCCAGCGCGTGCTCGTCGCATCGCCCGCTTACATCGAAAGGTATGGAACCCCGGATTCGATCGAATCGCTCGACCAGCACAAAGGTATTTTTTATGCAAATCGCGGCGTGGCCGATTGGAGTTTCCCAACGAACGGCGCCGCGACGACGGTTCGTGGCCGGATCGGGCTCAGGGTCAACAATGGCGACACGATGCGCGATGCCGCCATTGCCGGGATCGGGATAGCAATGCTGCCGAGCTTCGTCGCCGGCGAAGCGATCAAGGCCGGGCAATTGCAGATTATCGATATCGGCGTGGCGGCGGCGGCCGAACACATCTATATCGCCCATCCCGAAGGCCGCACGCCTTCGGCTAAGCTGAGGACGCTTGCCGACCATCTGCGCAAGGCGTTCGGATCCCCGGCCTATTGGGACTGTTGAAACCATTCAGCCTGCGTTCAGCAGGTCGATCGTACAAAGATCACACTAGAAATAATGGGACCGAAGGTTCTTGACTGGACGGCGAGCCGTTGCACTTCGCGCTGGAACTTTTTCCGGCGCGCAGTTGTTGAACAGTGATAGAATAACGGGTCCGTATGGGAGGTAGACTTCTATGTCCATCAGATATTTGACGCTGGCTGCAGCAGCGGGTCTCTCTGCGGTTTTTCTTTCGGGCTGCGTCGAGACGACAGGTCCTTATTACGGCGGCTATGGCGGATATGGCGGCTATTACGGGACGACCGTCTATAGCGGATTTTATGATGGCCCCGGTTATAACGGCTACCGCTATAACCCTTACCGGAATGACCGCTACAGGTACGATCGCTACAGATACGATCGCTCCCGTTACGATCGCAATGGCAATGACGACCGCCGCCATTACAGCAACAGCGACAACAACCGCCCGAACGTCAACCCGCCATCAAATCCCCGTCCGTCCTCGAATAACGACGGCGGTTACGGGGACCAGAAGATCTACCTGCCGCGCGGCGGCGACGCCTATATGGGTGGGTCGGGACGGTCGCACCAATAAGGTCAGCGATGACGCAGCGCATCTTGCGACAATTGGCGGGATTGGTCCAAAAGCAGGAGGCGAAAACGGGGGAGCGATAATGTCCGATGCCTTGCTCGAGCGCTTGATCCCTTTTATCGGAGAGTGGCGCACGGACGCAACCATTGGCGGCAAGCCCATGGCCAGCGGTCATACCCGCTTTGAATGGCTGGCCAACAGGCAGTTCGTGATCCAGCGGGCCGACGCGGAGATGGCGCCGAGCCTTCCGCGTGAATGGACGGAAAACTCTCCGTTTCCTATCACGTCCATCATAGGGCTCGATGATGCGACCGGGCTTTTCACGATGCTTTACACCGATGCGCGGCACGTACACCGCGTCGTCAACATGATGGTGGCTGACGGCGTGTGGAAGCTTTGGCGCAATTCCCCGGGTTTCTTTCAACGCTATGTCGGTACGTTCGACACCGGAGGAAACACGATTAAAGGTTCGTGGCAACGCTCGCAAGACGGCACGTACTGGGCGCACGACTTCGATCTCGTATATCGCAAGGTCGGGTAATTAACCGAAGTCGTGAACGTAGCAGGCAATTGCGATCCAAAGTCGTATGCCTTCCACGCGCCAGCAGCGGCAGGTAGTTTCCCGGATCCATGTGGTCACGCTGGTCCCGCCGTTTGCTGCGGGGGGTTCGACGGATGTTGTTGCCCGCGTGATCGCGGCCAAGATGTCCGGTCTGCTTGGCCAGCAGGTTATTGTCCACAACATGGACGGCGGCGACACCAGCCTTGGCGCGAGCTTCGTGGCACGCGCCGAGCCGGATGGCTACAAGGATCACGCATTGATCTTTTGGAATATTGTCTTGACCGTGCGGTGCAGCCAAGGCCATCTCACCAGTATGCCGGACAATTTCCGGGTGAACTGGCTGGGAGGCCGGTAGTCTGAAAGTTTCTCGGCAATCGTCCTGGCGTCGGTGGCAGGGTCTGAGTCCAGAAAGGCATGGGTCAGAGTATCGATCGCAGAGGAGCGCGCGGCCTCGATAGACTGTTCTGCTGCGTCATCGCGCTTGTAGAAGGACGATCCGCGCGTTTCTTCAAGATACGACAATCCCCACTTCTGGTCGGGCTCGAGATGACATCCCTCGCCCCACTCGTTCCAAGCATTGATGAAGATGAAATTGTCTTCGCCCGTGTCAAACTCGGTTCGCGTATAGGCCCGCAAATAGCGCAGCCATCTGCCATAGAGTGACGGGTTGGAATTTATTATTGTCGTTGCCGTGTTCTGGCGACGCGCGGTGTTGTCCCAGCTTGGAATAATTCCACGATAAAGCCGAAACGCGGGCACCGGCCGGTTGACGCTTTGGGCCACCATCTTGCGGTAGTCGACAAAGCGGCCGGAGAACTCCGGATTGGTCGTGACCGGTGACCGGTCGGGCCGGCTTTCCGAACCGATGAATTTGTGCGGCGGGAATTCGACCAGTGCATCGGCCCCGCACACTTCAGGCGCCGAGATATCATAAAAATCCACCGCGGCAATGTGCAGGTCCGGAAACCCCTGCCGCTTCGCAAACTCGCGCCAGGCGGCAAAACTCTTCTTCGGGTTTGGAATTTCCTTGGCGTGATAGACGACAAGCAGCGGTTTGCCGTCGATCTTGATATAGCGATCGTCCTTGAAGTAATCGATGAGGCTTGCGATGAAGGCCTCATCGTCGCCTTCGGCATATTTCTGTTCGAGAAGCACGCTCCTGGCGTCGCCGTCCCAGGTGCGGGTCCAGTTTTCGTTGGCCCAGCAGAGGCAAAACTTAATATCGATGTCCGATTTGAGAAAGTTTTCTGCGGGACGTTCAAGAATGCGTCGTCCGCTGAACCAGTAATGGTAAAAGCAGAAGCCGTGGATGCCATATTTGCGCGCCAGAGCAGCCTGTTCAGCGATGGGTTCCACATAGGACAGATCGTAGAAGCCGAGCTCGCGCGGGATATGCGGCTGGTAATGGCCGTCGAAATTGGGCCGGCCACGCGCAACGTTGGTCCACTCGGTAAAGCCCGGACCCCACCAAGCGGAGTTTTCCTTCACCCGATGAAACTGGGGCAGATAGAAGGCGATCAGCTTGGAAGTGTCCGTGGATTCTGTGAGAGCGCGGCTGCTGTCTGAAACATCCCGGCCCACCGGATTGGCAGCAGATTCAGAACGCTCGGGCTCAAAAAGGCGGTTCATTGGCTACCTCGTCCTCGTGCTCGCCCGGGCACTAATTTTGGCGATCCCGGCTGGATTCGAACCAGCGACCGTCGGCTTAGAAGGCCGGTGCTCTATCCAGCTGAGCTACGGGACCGTTTGGTATCGGCGCGCCCATCCCGGCGGACAGGCGCAAAATTCAGTAAATCAATGCGTCCAGGGCTGCTTGCGGTCGAAGCGAAAGTTTTCCGAATAGGAGACGGCGCGGCGGCGCGTTTCCTTGGGTTCCAGTACCGTGAAAGCGATGCCGTTTTTTTGCGCGTAGGCAATCGCCTCTTCCTTGGTCTCGAAAGTCAGGCGAATCTGGCTCTTCATGTCGCGCGACGAGGTATAGCCCATCAACGGCTCAACCTTGCGGGGCTGTTCCGGCTCGTATTCGAGCGTCCAGGTGTCGGCTTTCGCCTTCCCTGACTGCATGGCTGTTTTTGCTGGACGATAAATGCGCGCTGCCATCGAAGAATCCCTTTGTCTGCAATGCCGATATATTACAGGCTTTTGCCGAACTCCAGCAGCAACTTCACTGAAAATGGTCGGAGCGGCAGGATTCGAACCTGCGACCCTCTGGTCCCAAACCAGATGCGCTACCAGACTGCGCTACGCTCCGTCCGTTCTTGGACGCTGAGTTCCCTATTGTCTTAGCTTCGATAACGCAAGAGCCGAAATCAAGAAAACGGTCTAAAACGAAATAAACGGGTTGCAGTGGCGCGTTGTGCCGCCAAAAGCCCTTACCACGGTGTCAGTCTGAAGCACAAAATCAGACAATGGAATCTGAACTGACAGGGCGTACAACGTCGAACTGTAGGTTACAGTAATGTACTTTACATGCCACTTGGCGACGCCGACACTCCACGCGTTGCAAGTATCACGGAATGGGGTGCGGCCCTGTGGCGCAATCGCTTCAGGTGATTGCCCCCTCACGAGGACCTTGCTTCGCGTGGCCAAGAGGAGGGTTCCATGCACTCTCGCTATCTGCACGTCTCTCGCGCCTTCATTGCCGCCATTGGGTTTACCGCCCTGACTGGAATCGGTTACCCGACAGCTTTCGCGCAATCGGTGGTCGGGCAAGCGGGTTCGCCGGGGGCCACGACCACGATCGACGGCAAGCAACTTCCCCCACCACCCCCGAAATTCGGCGGGGTGATCAAGGAAAAGGCCGCGGATTCGCAACCCTGGTGGGCGCCGCGCGTCGTACCCCCGAAAGGCGCGCCCAACATCCTCCTGATCATGACGGACGACCAGGGCTTTGGCGCTCCAAGCACCTTTGGTGGCGTCATACCGACGCCTGCGATTGACCGGATCGCCAATGCCGGACTGCGTTTCACCAATTTCCACTCGACGTCGCTGTGTTCGCCGACACGGGCGGCATTGATAACGGGCCGCAACCACCACTCAGTCGGTGCGGGGGTGGTCGGCGAAATAGCCACCGGATATCCGGGCTATGATTCGATCATCCCAATCGAGAAGGCGACGATCGGCACAATCCTCAAGGAGAATGGGTACGCGACGTCGTGGTTCGGAAAAAACCACAACACGCCCTCCTACCAGTCGAGTCAGGCAGGTCCATTTACACAGTGGCCGACAGGGATGGGCTTTGATTATTTCTACGGGTTCGTCGGCGGCGACGCCAGCCAATGGCAGCCGAACCTCTTTCGCAACACCACGGCCATCTATCCCTTCGAAGGCAACCCCGGCTGGAACCTCGAAACGGCAATGGCCGACGAGGCCATCCAATATATGAAGCAGTTGAAGGAAATCGCGCCCGAAAAGCCGTTCTTTGTCTATTACGTGCCCGGCGCCACGCATGCCCCGCACCACCCGACGCCGGAATGGATCAAGAAGATCAGCGGCATGCACCTGTTCGACGAGGGCTGGAACAAGCTGCGCGAGACCATTTTCGCCAACCAGAAGCGCCTCGGGATCATGCCTGAAAACGCCCGGCTGACGCCTTGGCCGAAGGAACTGCCCGAATGGGATTCGCTTGGATTGGAGGAGAAGAAGCTCTTCATCAGGCAAGCGGATGTCTATGGAGCATACCTTGCCTACGCCGATAACGAGATTGGCCGGGTTATTCAGGCCGTCGAAGACCTCGGCGAACTGGACAACACGCTGATCATTTATATCGGTGGCGATAACGGCGCGAGTGCCGAGGGCATGCTCAACGGCACGCCCAACGAGTTCACCACCTTCAACGGCGTCGACGTGCCCGTAAAAGACCAGTATCTCTGGTATCCGTTCTGGGGATCAGAGCGAACGTTCCCGCATTATGCCGCGGCCTGGGCATGGGCGATGGATACACCATTCAAGTGGGTCAAACAGGTGCCATCACATTTCGGCGGCACCTCACAGGGCGTCGCCATGTCCTGGCCCGGCCACATTACGGACGTCGGCGGTATCCGCCGCCAGTTCCATCATGTCATCGATATCGTGCCGACCTTGCTCGAAGCGACCGGCATTCCGATGCCCGACACGGTCAACGGGATCGAGCAGCGCCCCATAGAGGGGACGAGCATGGTGTATACATGGGACAAGGCAAACGCCACCGCGCCGACCCGGCACACGACGCAGTATTTTGAGATGCTCGGCAATCGCGCCATTTACGACAATGGCTGGGTCGCGGCGACAACGCCTGCAACCCGGCCATGGGAACTCAGCACCGCAACGCCGCCCGATGTGATATCCGGTTATAAATGGGAGCTTTACAATGTCGACGAGGATCCGACCCAGTTCAACGATCTTGCGGCAGCCATGCCGGACAAGCTCAAGCAACTCCAGGACCTGTTCTATGCCGAGGCAAAGAAGTATGACGTCCTGCCGCTCGACAATTCGACGCTTTCGCGATGGAATACGCCGCGGCCAAGTCTCACGGCGGGCCGAACCGAATTTACTTACTCTGGCGAACTAAGCGGCGTTCCGGCGAGTGCCGCGCCAGGTACGCTCAACAAATCCTACACCATCAGTGCTGACGTGGAGATACCCGCGGGCGGTGCCGAAGGCATGATCGTCACCGAAGGCGGAAGGTTCGGCGGCTACGGTCTGTTCCTGAGCAAAGGCGAATTCGGCGTCGGTCGCGGCAAGGTCGTGTTTCTCTACAACCTTCTCGACCTCAAGCGGACGATGTGGGAAGGCCCGGAACTGGAACCCGGCAAGCACACAATTGTCTTTGATTTCAAATCGGACGGTAAAGGTCTCGGCACGGGCGGGACCGGCGTCCTTTCGGTAGACGGCAAGGAAGTTGCCAGGAACACGATGGATCACACCATTCCGGTTACCTTCCCCGAGGATGAGAGTTTTGATGTTGGCCTCGATACCCGCACCGGAGTTGCGCTCGTCGAATACCGCTACGATTCCCCGTTCAAGTTTACGGGAACGATCGACAAAGTGACCTTCAAGCTCGGGCAATAAATCACAATGCCGGGGCGCGTAAATCGCAAGCCGCTTCTTTCCGTGATGGCTGTTGCCGAGGGCGCGACGGGAGTGGCGCTGCTGGTTGCGCCTGCAATGCTTGTCGAACTGCTCCTCGGCACCGGCCTTGATGCGACCGCTGCCACGGTCGCACGTGTAGCCGGTGTTGCGCTGCTCGCCCTTGGCATTGCTTGCTGGCGGGCAAGCGCCGACGCGGCGAGCGATGCCGCGCGCGGGCTGGTCGCGGCCATGCTTGTCTATAATTTCGGTGTCTCCGCGGTTCTGATGCTGGCGGCGTTCCGCCATGGACTATCCGGCATCGGCCTCTGGCCAGTCGCTATCGCCCACATTGCGATCGCTGGCTGGTGTCTCGCATTTATTTTGGCACCTCCCCGCGAGAGCGCTTGAGCGTAGTGGGCAACAGATAATCAAAGCGATTGAGACTTTTGTTCAATTGACGATGAGCGTGCCCGCTGGTAGCGGTGATATCATGAAAATCGCAATGTTTATCGTCGTGGTTAGTAGGCGCATGGGCAGGATGGCGTAGCCATCCGGCGAAAGCTCCCCATGCGCGTTCCAAGGGCTCCCTGACGGGGCTTTTTTTGTGCCCTGAATCTGGCCCTGCCCCGTCAAATCCACTTTCCCCTTTTCGCGACGGATCAAGCCATGACGAGCACCAGTCCTGCCTCCAATGCACCCATAAATTTCACAGAGAATGCCAAGATCAAGCCGCCGCCCATCGCGATCCTGATTTTCCTGACAGCTCTGGCGGCGCTGCCGGTGAACATGATGCTACCATCGCTGCCGAATATTGCCGCTGCGTTCAAAGCGGATTTCGCGCTGGTCAACCTGTCGGTGGCCGGATACGCCATCGCCACTGCACTCATCGAACTCATCGCTGGCGCGGTATCAGATCGCTATGGTCGCCGACCGGTGGCCTTAGCCTCGATCTGCATCTTCATTGTCGCCTCGATCGGCTGTGCCTTGGCCACGAATATCGGTGTATTTCTGATGTTCCGGGCGATGCAGGCATCCATAGCCGCGTGTTTTTCAATCGCCCTCGTGATGATCAAGGAGACCACGCGAGAAGGACGTGCTGCAAGCAGATTTGGCTACCTCGCCATGGGCTGGGCGATTGCACCAATGTTGGGGCCGTCATTGGGCGGGATTCTGGATCAGGCGTTCGGGTGGCGAGCGAGCTTCATTTTGTTCGCAATGTTAGGCGCAGTCGGGCTCGGTCTATCAGCATGGGGTTTGCCTGAAACCGCCTCGGTACGACCCCACCGTAACCACTTGGAGGCCTATGGCCAGCTCCTCGGCTCGGCAAGGTTCTGGGCATACACGTTGTGCATGGCCGCCTCAATGGGGACGCTCTATATCTTCTTCGGCGGGGCGCCGTTGGCCTTTGGACCCTCCGTCGGTCGGTCGAGTGCGACATTAGGCATGTATATGGGAATGGTGCCTTTTGGGTTTATCCTCGGCAGCTATTTGGCTGGTCGCTATGCTTTCCACAACGGGACGGCCACGACGCTTGTCTTCGCGCGCCTTATCACGTGCATGGGTCTCGCCGCGGGGCTAGCACTCTCGTTGGCAGGCGCTGCCCACAGCGTTGCGTTCTTTATTCCATGCATGTTCGTCGGTGTCGGGAATGGGCTTACCATGCCCGCCGCCAATGCGGGGGTTCTGTCCATTCGAGCCGAACTTGCCGGCACCGCTGCGGGGCTCGCGGCTGCAATCGCACTGGGCGGTGGGGCACTTATTGCGTCAGTGGCGGGGTTGTTTCTGTCGGAACCGGTTTCAGTACAATTGCTGCTGGGTCTGATGCTCGCCTCGGCGTCGCTGGCGCTGGTTGCGGCACTCTATGCAGCACTTATCGATCGTGTCTGGGCTCGGTAAGACCACCTTCGACCCTAAAGATCGAAAGCGGTCTGCCCTTCGTCGATAGCCGTCACCAGGCTGGCGGCGAGCGCGCGGGTTATCTTCGATTTGCGCTCAAGAGCTGCCCTGTCCAGCCGCTCGACGATCCGATTTGCCGTCGAGAGCGATCGCTCGATATGGCTTACAAGAAAGCCGATTAGGCTGGGTTCGACGGCAATCTGCCTGTCGGCGAAAAGCTTGTAGAGGACGCCGGACAACAGCATGTCGTCGGGCTCGCCGATTTCCACTGTCGTCGCCGCCTTCAGGCGCGAGGCAAGGTCCGGCAACGTCACCTGCCAGTTGGCCGGCCATTTGCGCGATGTCATCAACAGGCTCGAGCCGCTCTGCCGGACGTTGTTGATGAGGTGGAAGAGACCGGCTTCGTCAATTCTACCGTCGCCAATATCGTCGATGAGGAATGGACCCGCCTCACCCGCAGCGGCGCCGATCCGTCGCGGATCGACGACGAGGGCATTGGCCTCGGCCTTCCAGATTGCAGCAAGATGCGTCTTGCCCGAACCGGTCGGCCCGGCGAGTACCACGACCGGCGCAATCCATTCCGGCCAGCGATCGACGATATCCACGGCCGCCATGTTGGAGGAGGACACGATCAGGTCGTCGCGGGAATATCCCGGCTCATGGCCGAGATCGAGCGGAAGTTGGCGGGGCGAAGTCGTGCTGGTCATGGCGATGAAATACAGCCAGCCCTCCTGCCCTGTCACCTCAATAGTTTGGGCTCATCGGATTTGGGGTAGTCGCCTGTGTAGAGCGGGGATTGTTTATAGCGTCCGATCATGAACCGCACGAGAACGCCGATGGCAGCGGCGGTCGGTACGGCGATCAGCATACCGGTGAAGCCAAGGAGCGTTCCGAATGCGAACAGCGCGAACATGAGCCATACGGGATGCAGGCCGACGGACGAACCGACGAGTTTCGGCTGAAGAATATTGCCTTCGATGAACTGGCCGACGCCAAAGGCGATGGCGACGCCGAGAATATGGCCCCATTCGGGCCAGAACTGCACCATGGCCACGCCGAGCGCAACGACAAGGCCGACCAGCGATCCGACATAGGGAATAAAACTGATCAGACCTGCAAAGAGGCCAATAAGAAGGCCGAAGTTCAACCCGACAATGGTGAGACCAACGGCATAGATGACGCCGAGCAGGAGGCAGACGGTGCCCTGGCCGCGAACGAACCCGGCGATCGCCTTGTTCATGTCGCGGGCAATGGCACGTATCGTATAGACGTGCTGGCGCGGGACCAGATTGTCGATCTTGGAAACCATCCGGTCCCAATCAAGCAGCATGTAGAATGCCACGACGGGCGTCACGACGAAGAGCGCAAAGACATCGATCAGCGTCTTGCCCGAACTCCAGATCGATTGCAGCAGCGTGGTCAGGAAACCCGCGCCCTGCTGCAGCAGCGAATCGAGGCTGTTGCGGATCACCGAAGCGTCTACGCCGATGAAATTCTTCAGCCACTGAGAATCGCGGTTGGCGATCAACTCCTGCAGGCGCGCCACGTAACTTGGCAGGCGCGCGATGAAATCGCTCATCTGCGAAGCGAGAACGGGCACGAGGATGATGAGGAGCAGCGCGAATGTCACGATGAAGAGGACAAGGATGACCACCGTCGCAAGCAGTCGGGACAGGCCGAGCCGCTGCAGCCGGTCGGCCACGGGATCAAGGAAATAGGCCAGCACCATGCCTGCCACAAATGGCAGCAGGATCGAGGAGAACATATAGAGGAAAAGGCCGAGGAAAAGGAGAGCGGCTGTCCAGAACACCGCCTGACGGCGCACGCTGCTGGCAAGCGTGTTGACCTCAACTTCCACATGGATGTCACGATCGGGGATCTCGACCGGGATCGCCTGTGTCTTGGTCGTGACTACGCCCTTGCTTTCAGTCTTTGTCATATCCAGCCATGTGTTTTGTCCAGGCGACGAGATAGGCAGTCGCGGAAGCTACGGTCAAGAGGGCAACGCCCCAGGTGAGCACGGCGCGGATGCCGGCAAATGAATAATCAAATGTAATATCGGCAAGCGTCACCGCGACGAGTATGATCTGAAATACGGTATTCGCCTTCGAGACCAGTAATGGATGCATTGCGACCGGCCTGTCAATGACAGTGCCGAGCACCACGGCTCCAATAATGAAGATATCTCGTGAAACGACAATGACGACGAGCCAGACCGGCAACTCCTTGAGGAAGCCAAGGACTACATACAGCGACACGAGCAATACCTTGTCGGCGATCGGATCGAGATAGGCGCCAAGGTCGGATTTCTGGTTGTAGCGGCGCGCGATGAACCCGTCGACACCGTCCGAAACACCGGCAACGATGAATCCAGCAAGAGCTGCTCCGACGTAGCCGGACAACAGCGCCATGACGATGAACGGAACCAGAATAAAACGGAAGATGGTGATGTAGTTGGGAATGGTCACGCGTCTTCCTCAAGGCATGCATCTCTGCTCTACATGGCGCGATGAACGCTGACGCTCAAGTGCTCGCGCGGGGCAAAGTGTCAATAAGTGGCGTTTTCTCCGCCACTGCCGGCATAAGTTCTTGCAGCCACGCGTAAGTCGTGCCATTTCGCCATCAAAATCTGGAGCTGACGATGAGTGACAAGAACCAAGCCGGCAAGAATGGCCTCACCTATGCGCAGGCAGGCGTCGACATCGATGCCGGCAATCTGCTCGTCGAAAAGATCAAGCCGATCGTGCGCTCGACGCGGCGGCCGGGCGCCGACGGTGAAATCGGCGGTTTCGGCGGCCTTTTTGACCTCAAGGCGGCAGGTTTCACCGATCCGGTCCTGGTGGCGGCCAATGACGGCGTCGGCACCAAATTGAAGATTGCCATCGATGCCGGTGTCCACGACACGGTCGGCATCGATCTCGTTGCCATGTGCGTCAACGATCTCGTCGTGCAGGGCGCCGAGCCGCTGTTCTTTCTTGACTACTTCGCAACCGGCAAGCTCGACCCCGATCAGGGCGCGGCGATCGTCAGCGGCATCGCCGAAGGTTGCCTGCAGGCCGGCTGCGCACTTATCGGCGGTGAAACGGCGGAAATGCCGGGCATGTATCGCGACGGCGACTATGACCTTGCTGGATTTGCCATAGGCGCAGCCGAGCGCAATGAACTGCTGCCGTCCGGCGACATTGTCGAAGGCGACGTCATTCTCGGACTTGCCTCTTCCGGCGTTCATTCCAACGGCTTTTCGCTGGTGCGCCGCATAGTCGAACTTTCCGGGCTCGGCTGGGATGACAATGCACCGTTCAAATCCGGTACGCCGCTTGGCGAAGCATTGCTTACGCCGACGCGCATTTACGTAAAGCCGCTCCTTGCCGCCATTCGCGAAACAAAGGCGATCAAGGCGCTCGCCCATATCACCGGCGGCGGCTTTCCGGACAATATTCCCCGCGTGCTGCCAAAGCACTTGACCGCCAGCATCGATCTTTCCGCCATCAAGGTTCCGTCCGTATTCTCCTGGCTCGCCAGCACCGGCGGCGTCGAGCGCGATGAAATGCTGCGTACCTTCAATTGCGGTATCGGCATGATCGCAGTCGTCGCGCCTGAGAATGTCGACGCGGTACTCACCGCATTGAAATCGCAGGGCGAAGATGCTGTGCGCCTCGGGACTATGGTGGCCGGTGCCGACCGGGGCGTCGTCTACCAGGGTAAGCTGGCGCTGTGAGCGCCGGAATGCAAAAGAAGCGGGTGGCGATCCTGATTTCCGGGCGCGGCTCCAATATGAGCGCGCTTATCGAAGCAGCAAAGGTGCCCAACTATCCGGCGGAAGTCGTTGTCGTCATCGCCAACAAGGCCGATGCCGCCGGGCTCGCGGCAGCGCGCGCCGAAGGGATCGAAGCGATCGCCATCCCGCATCGAGATTTTATCTCCAAGGCCGAGCACGAGGCCGCGGTCTCCGCCGCGCTCCATGCGGCCAACGCCGATGTTGTCTGCCTTGCCGGCTATATGCGGCTGATTTCGCCGGAATTCGTGAGGCAATGGGAAGGCCGGATGCTCAACATCCACCCTTCCCTGCTGCCGCTGTTCAGGGGCCTTCACACCCACGAACAGGTGCTTGCATCCGGCATGCGCGTGCATGGCTGCACCGTGCATTTCGTCACCGAAGGCATGGATGAGGGTCCGGCCATCGCCCAGACCGCAGTTGCCGTAAAGACCGGCGACACGCCGGCGACCTTGGCGGAGCGCGTTCTATCCGTCGAGCACGAAACCTATGCTCGTGCACTTGCGCTGGTTGCCAGCGGCAAGGCTACGATGCACGAAGGGCGCACAGTTTTCAGCGACTAGGCTTCGCTTTTCCGCAAGCGCGCGGCCGGTTCAGGCCAGCCGCACCCAAATCTTGTTGTCGTGAAAAGCCGCGCCGCCATTGGGAGCCGGTGAATCGGCGCCGGTCAGCACGTTGATGCCCTCGCCGCGTTCGAAGGCGGAATTGGCGAAGATGCCTTCCGAGATAACGACGCCGCGCTTCGTCCGCGCTTCGACGCGAGCGTGCAGAATGACTTCGCCGCGTTCATTGCCGATCTCGACGCGTGCGCCATCGATAATGCCGAGCGCCGCAGCGTCTTCCGGATGAATCAGAAGTTCGGGACGCTGTTCCTTGGCGGTCGAGGTCGGTGTTTCAGAAAAAGTCGAATTGAGGAAGTTATGCGCGGGCGATGTCGCCAGCCGGAACGGGTGCTTTTCATCGGCCACCTCGATCGCTTCCCAATAGTCCGGAAATGTCGGCAGCGTGCTGTAAGGCCCCTGCAGCCCCATGGATTGCGGCGGACGGTTGGGCGACGGGCCATTCACCCAATCCGGCCTGAAGCGAAACTTGCCGTCCGGCCAGGCAAAGCCCTTTTCGTAATGCGCGGTGTCGAAGTCGGGCTGAATGTCGAGCCAGCGCATGGCCTTGAGCGCGTCAAAGCCCGGCAGATTGCTCGCCGCCATCATATTGTCGATGAGGGTCTTTGCATCGAGATCAAAGCCCGGCAGGTGCGCGACGCCGAGCCTCTTGGCGAGTTCATTGATGACGAAAAGGTTGGGACGCGTCTCGCCGGGTCCGTCGATCAGTTTTGGACCAAGCACGATGTGCTGCTGGCCGCCGCCGCGATAAATGTCGTCATGCTCCATGAACATCGTCGCTGGCAGCACGACATCGGCGAGCTTTGCCGTATCGGTCATGAACTGCTCATGCACGGCCATGAAGAGGTCATCGCGCAGCATGCCCTGTTTCACCAGCCTCTGCTCGGGCGCGACATTGGCGGGGTTCGTATTCTGCACCAGCATCGCGGTGACAGGAGGTCCGCCATAGAGCGCCGATGCATCTCCCGTCAATGCGGGGCCGATGCGGGACTGGTCGATGTGGCGGATCGAGGGATCGGCAAAGGCCCGCCCCTCGATCTCGCGCTTGTCCATACGGAAAATGCCGGAATTGGAATGGAAGCCGCCGCCGCCCTCATATTTCCAGGCGCCGGTCACGGCCGGGATCGACAGCGCCGCATGCATATTGACCGCGCCGTTGCGCTGGCGGGCAAATCCATAGCCAAGGCGGAAGAACGTCTTCTTGGTCGTGCCGACGAGACGGGCGAATTCTTCGATTTCTGCAACTGAAAGGCCGGTGATCGTCGCGGCCCATTGCGGAGTCTTATCCTTGAGATGCCGTTCAAGCCCTTTCGGATCGTCCGTATAGGCATTGAGATAGTCCCAATCGGCGAATCCATCGCGGAAAAGCACGTGCATGACGGCGCAGGCGAAGGCTCCGTCGGTGCCGGGCTTCAGCACGAGGCCGAGATCGGCCTGCCGCACCGTCGCCGTCTCATAGATGTCGATGGCGACGATCTTTGCGCCGCGATCCTTGCGGGCGCGCACGGCATGGGTCATGACATTGACCTGTGTCGCTGCGGCATTCGTGCCCCATATGACGACACAATCCGACTTTGCCATCTCGCGCGGATCGACGCCGCCAAGCTTGCCGGTGCCGGCATAAAAGCCGCTCCAGGCGAGATTGGTGCAGATACTGTCGAACTGGTTGGTATATTTCTTGGCGTGGCGCAGGCGATGAATCGAGTCGCGCTGCACAAGCCCCATCGTGCCGGCGTAGTAATAGGGCCACACGGTTTCCGAGCCGTACCTTGCCTCGGCCTTGAGGAACCGTTCGGCGACGAGGTCGAGCGCAGCATCCCAGCTCGCCTCCTTCCACAGCCCATCGCCTTTTGCGCCAGCACGGATTATCGGCTTCAAAAGCCGCTCCGGATGGTGGATGCGCTCGGCATAGCGGGCGACCTTGGCGCAGATGACGCCGGCCGTATAGCTATTTTCCTTGGCGCCGCGCACCCGCCCGATATGGCCCGTGTCGAGAACCTCCACATCGAGCGCGCAGGTCGACGGGCAGTCGTGGGGGCATGCGGAATGGCCGGTACGAAGAAGGACAGCTTTGTTCATGTTCGATCCATAGCGCAAAATCACATCCGCACAAATGCCGCTTTTTGTCTTGGTGACAAGCTTGACCGCGTCCCATCATCGTTGTTAGTTAAGCAACTACTTTAGTAATCATCAAAGCGGAGGAAGAAATGTCGCTGACGCTGTATTTTCACCCCTTGTCATCCTTCTGCCAGAAGGTTCTGACGGCACTCTACGAGAAGGACATCGCCTTCGAAAAGCACGTCGTCAATTTCATGGATGCGGCGGAAAACGCACGCTTCACCGAGATTTGGCCGATCCGCCAATTTCCAGTGCTGCGCGATACGGCACGCGGCAGGATAATCCCGGAGTCGAGCCTGATTATCGAATATCTCGACCAGCATTATCCCGGCAAAGTGCAACTATTGCCGGAGGATCGCGAGGAAGCTTTCGAGGCGCGCAGACTTGACCGGTTCTTCGATCTGCACGTGCAGGTACCAATGCAAAAGACCGTGACGGACAAGCTTCGCCCCGAGGGCCAGAATGACAGTTTCGGCGTCGATGAGGCAAAAGCAAAACTCAACACGGCCTACGGCGTGCTTGAAAAGGAACTCGGCGGCAAAACCTGGGCGACGGGCGAGCGTTATACAATGGCCGATTGCGCGGCCTCGCCGGCGCTGTTCTATGCCAACATGTCCGTGCCGTTCGGCGCCGAATATCCTGGTGTCGCGGCCTATCTCGACAGGTTGATGCAGCGGCCGTCTTTCGCGCGCGCCGTGGAGGAAGCAAGGCCCTACTTCGATATGCGGCCCGAATAGGTCAGGCGAGCCGCATGACTGCCGCGCCAGCCGCGATCAACGCCACGGCGGCAATACGTTTCGGTCCAACGCGCTCGTGGAGAACCAGCGCGGAGATTGCAACAGCGAAAAGGATGGAGGTCTCGCGCAATGCCGCGACCGTCGCCACCGGCGCCATCGTCATCGCCCAGAGCGCGAGGCCGTAGGAGCCAAGCGTTCCGACGCCGCCGATGGTGGCAAGGCGTATGCGCCTGGTGAAATGCGGCCAGAGTTCGCCGCGACGCATCACCACGGTCCACAAGAAGAGCGGTACAGCATTGAGGACGAAAACCCACATCGTATAGGAGGCGGGCGCGCCGGAATGGCGCACGCCGATGCCGTCGATGAGCGTATAGGTGGCGATGACGAAGGCATTCACGAGCGCAAACATCGTCGCGGCGCGATTGGCGGAAGCCCGCCGCCTCGCCTCCAGCGCCAGTGCGAGGACGCCGCCGCAAATCAGCGCGATGCCTGCCCATTTCTGCACCGAAAGCACCTCGCCAATCAACGGACCGCTGGCAATCGCTACGATCAGCGGCGCCGTGCCGCGCATGATCGGATAGGCCTGGCTCATATCGCCGCTGCGATAGGCAGCCGCGACGAGGATGAGGTAGATCACCTGCGCGACGCCCGATGCGGCGAGAAACGGCCAGCTCTCCCGCGCTGGCGGCGGCAGGAATGGCAGGCAGATTGCTGCGATGAGGCCTGCCGAAGTTACAACGACGACCGTGTTGAGAAACTTGTCGCCTTCGGATTTGACGACGGCATTCCAGCTCGCGTGCATGAACGCGGCAAAAAGCACAATGAGAATGACGGTCCCGGACATGTTGCTAACCCGTAGCACGCCAGCGATACGAGTGTGCCCTGCGGCCCTATAGGACAGATTTATGACATTTGGCAAATTGGTTGCTTGAAAGCACAGGTTCAGGGAAATTGAAGGTTTGCATTCGGCCTTTTCCCGGGTCCTCGGGACGAGCCCGTGGATGACGGCAGCGATGGTGGAAGCGGCGGTGGTGGCTGGATCACGGCAATGATTGTGGATCCGCGCCCTGCCCCAGGCACGCGAAGCACCAAAATGAGGCAGCGGTCACACCGGATACTTGCGAGCGGCAGGACATCGTGAAACAAGCAGCGCATGAACTATCGCCACGCCTATCACGCCGGCAACTTCGCGGATGTGGTCAAGCACATCATCCTGACGCGGCTGGTGCTTTACCTGCAGCGGAAGGAACAGGCGTTTCGCGTCATCGATACCCATGCAGGGATCGGTCGCTACGACCTTAAGGGTGTCGAGGCCGGCAAGACCAATGAATGGCAGAACGGCATTGGCAGGCTGCTGGAGGCAAAGTTCGATCCCGACGTCGCCGCGCTCTTGTCTCCCTATCTCGACATCGTCCGGTCCGAAAATACCGATGGAGCGATGCGGCACTATCCCGGCTCACCGCTCATCGTGCGCCACTTGCTGCGGCGCCAGGACCGGCTTTCCGCCCTCGAACTGCACCCACGGGATGCCGAGCAGCTCGGCGACCTCTTTGCCGGCGACGTGCAGGTGCGCGTAATCGAGCTCGACGGCTGGCTCGCCATGGGCGCGCATCTGCCGCCGAAGGAAAAGCGCGGCCTCGTCCTCGTCGATCCGCCATTCGAGGTTGCGGGCGAGTTCGACCGGCTGGTCGACAGCCTTGCCAAGGCACACAAGCGCTTTTCCGGTGGAACCTTTGCGCTGTGGTACCCGGTCAAGGACCGCCAGGAAGTCAGGCGTTTCGCGGAAGCGCTGCGCGATACCGGCATTCCCAAGATCCTGCGCACGGAGCTTATGATTCGCGCGCCGTCAGCCGAGCCGCGGCTCGACGGCACCGGCATGATCATCGTCAACCCGCCTTTCACGCTGGAAGCGGAACTGCGCATTCTCTTTCCGGCGTTGTCAAAAATCCTCACTGAGGAAAAAAATGCAGGCTTTACAGTCGATTGGGTACGCGGGGAACAAGTTGACGCTTGACCGGAGGCAACTGCTGGTCGAAATTGCGGCAAAGATTAGTGGAGAGTACATACATGGCACGCCTATCACCCCTCCTTGCGGTTGGCTTTGCGGTCAGCGTCGTATTGTCCTCAGGGATCCCGGTTAGGGCAGCGGACTACGTTCAGGGCGGCTACGACGATACCTGCGGCCAGGCAAGTGTGCTCAACCGCATCGTGAACCGGTTTGCCTATCAGGTGCGGCACGTGCCCAACCTGCCGCAGGTCGGCATACAGAATTTCAGCGATGTTCGCATGACGCGCTTTGAGCCGAGTCGCGAGCCCGAACTTGCCGCCGTCGAGCGCCACTATTGCAAGGCGACCGCGCATCTGAGCGACGGCGTCCAGCGCCCGGTCTGGTACGTGGTCGAGGACGGCATGGGCTTTGTCGGCATCGGCAACAATGTCGAGTTCTGCGTGGCCGGGTTCGATCGCTGGCACGTCTATGACGGCCAGTGCCGCACGCTGTACTGAGCCGCCGAAACCCCGTTAGGTGATGCCGATCGGCAAATGGGCCGGCTACGCACTGTTTGCGGCACTGCTCGCGATTTCAGTTCTCACCTATCTGCGCGAACAGAATGCGCCGGAAATCACCGGCGGGGCGCCGGTCCCCGAAATCTCGGAAGACGCGCAACGATCCACTCCCACGGACGCAAAGCCAGTCGCCATAGGTTCGGCGTTCGATTTTTATGTCCTTGCCCTCTCCTGGTCGCCGAGCTACTGCGCGGCGGAGGGCGCGAAGGCCAACCGCCAGCAATGCAGTTCCGGCCGCCCCTACGGCTTTGTGGTGCACGGCCTGTGGCCGCAATATGAGCAAGGCTATCCCGAGGATTGCGACACTGCGGGGCCACGCGATGTGCCTTACGCGTTAGCGAAGCAGCTTTCGGACATGATGCCTTCTGTCGGGCTCGTCACGTACGAATGGCGCAAGCATGGCGCTTGCAGTGGCCTCAGCCAGCAGGACTATTTCGCCGTGATGCGCAGCGCGGTGGACCGGGTGTCGATCCCCGGAGCATATCGCCAGCCGACGGCGCGCCCGCAAGTCAATCCTCTCGTTATCGAACAGGCATTCATATCCGCCAATCCCGGCATGCCGAAAGCGGGCGTCGCCGTGACATGCGACCGTGATTATCTTCGCGAAGTGCGCATCTGCCTGACCAAGGATCTGAATTTCCGGGCGTGCCCTGAGGTTGACCGTTCGAGTTGCCGGCAACGCGCCGTCGCAATGCCCGCTGCCCAATAATCGGGACCGCTTTGCGAAAACGCTCGCGGCGTTTACGTTTCACCATCGAATCGCAACACGCTGGAGCGTCATCGTGACGAAAGTTCTCTATTCCCCCGCCTCGCCCTATAGCACCAAGGTTCGCATGGCCGCGCTTTATTCCGGCGTGCCGATCGACAGCGTACTCGTCGACAGCAATGCCGAGCCGGCCGAACTGATCGACGCCAATCCGCTCGGCAAGATACCGACGCTCATCCTCGATGATGGCAAGGCGATCTTCGACAGCCGGGTGATCACGCAATATCTCAACCGTCTGTCCGGCAACAAGCTTTTCCCCCGCAACGCGGAAAAGCGCCTTGAGGCCGAACAGCTCGAATCGATAGCCGACGGGCTTTGCGATGTACTGCTCGCACATGTCTATGAAAGACGGTTTCATCCGGAAGAGAAAATTCATCAGCCATGGCTCGATCGCCAATGGGGCAAGGCGGTGCGCGTGCTCGATCACCTCAATGCCGCGCCGCCGCGCCTGGGAAAGAAGGTCCATGGCGGGCATATCGCGCTCGCGGCGGCCCTCGCCTATGCAAGCCTGCGCTTCGAGGGCAAATGGGAAAAGGGCCGCTCCAAATTGAAGCGCTGGCAGAAGCGCTTCGAGGAGTTACACCCCGAACTTGCGGCCCTGCTGCCGAAATAGCACAAAAAAAGGGTCGGACAGTTGCCTGTCCGACCCCTTTCTTCATCCGGCTGGCTTAAAACTTGTAACCAACGCCAACGCGGACTTCGTTTGTGGTCAGCTTGCTCGAAACGTCGCTGAGGCCACCAAGATCGTAGTCCTTGCGTCCGAAATCGTTGTAACGATATTCGACGCGGCCAACGATGTTGTTGGTGATCTTGGCTTCGGCGCCTGCGCCGACCGTCCAGCCGAGCAGCGTGTTGGAATCGCTGCCGGTATCGGCCGAAAGCTTGCTGTTCGTCACGGCAAGACCGCCGGTGCCATAAAGCAGCACAGGGTCAAGGGCGATACCGGCACGGGCACGTACCGAGCCTTCTACGCCCTGCTTGGCCTTGATGCCGTTGCGGGTTTCATCGCCGCCGGAATAGCCGAGATCGGCTTCACCACCGTATACGAACTGGCCGTTCTGGAAGTTGTAACCACCATAAGCACCACCTTTGAAACCGTCGGCATTGATTTTGCCGTCATCGGTCTTGTGCTTGTTCCAGCCGTAGCCGCCATAGGCACCGAGATAAGCGCCTGACCAGTCGGATGCGACAGGCGCTGCTTCGACGGGAGCCGGCGCTGGCGGCTGTTCCATGACAGCGTCGGCGGCAAATACGGGAGCGGAAAGCATCAGCACGGCGGCCGACGCGAGGAAGGTTGTTTTAAGAGTGCGCATGGCAATCTCCTTTTTTTAAACTCTTTTACACGGAGCGGGCACTGGTCGGGGGGAAAACCATGGATTGCGTCCGCTTAACGAGGCGGACATTCGCGCCGCATTGTGGCGGCACTTGCGCGGCAGTGTGATAAGAAACCGACGAGATCGTGGCCGAAATGCGATGTGCTTTTTGCGCAACATTCTGCATTGCGGCCAAACTCAATAGTATGTCAGTCTAGCTGTGAAAGAACTGCTCACAAACATTTGATAATAAACAAAACTATCTTGCTGGGAATGGTTAAATTCCGATTAGAATACTTAATATTTACTTAATATTTGCACAGATCGACGGAGAGACATTGCCACCGTCAAACAACGCAACTTTCGGCGAGCAAGCCGTAGCGAAAGAACACCGTTCCACTGCTTCTGTTCACTGCTGACCTTTCACCCTCGCGCTTTTCGTCGCCGAACCCTATATTCGGACCTGAATCACAGCATGGATGGAGTGGACCTTGAAGATTGACCGAACCGTTGCTCTCGTAACCGGCGGCGCGAAACGGATCGGCAAGGCGATTGTCGAAGACCTGGCGGCGCATGGTTTTGCCGTCGCCATTCATGGCCATAACGGCCTTGATGAAGCGCGCGACCTGCTTCGCTCAATCGAGGCGCGCGGAGGCAAGGGCTGCGTGGTGAAAGCCGATCTCAGCGACAGTGACGCGGTTCGCCGGCTGATCGGCGATGTCGGGGCCGCGCTGGGCCCGGTGCAACTCCTCGTCAACAACGCTTCGGTGTTTCACGCGGACGGCATCGGCGATCTCGGCAATGACGAGATCTGGGACAGCCATTTTGCGGTGCATGTCAAGGCGCCGGTGCTGCTCGCCGACGCCATGGCCGCGGCCCTTTCACCGGAAGCGGAGGGACTGATTGTCAACATGATCGACCAGCGCGTCCTGAAGCTCATGCCGACGTTTACATCCTACACATTGTCGAAGGCGGCACTGTGGGCCGCGACGCAAACGCTGGCGCAGGCGCTGGCGCCGCGTATTCGCGTCAACGGCATCGGCCCAGGCCCTACCCTGCCGAGCTCCCGCCAGGATACCGCCGCGTTCGACAAGCAGGTTCACGCGCTCCTGTTGCAGCGCGGCCCCGATTTGTCAGAATTTGGCCGCACAATCCGCTACCTCTGGGAGACCCGCTCGATCACAGGGCAGATGATCGCCCTTGACGGCGGACAGCATCTGGCGTGGGAAACGCCCGATGTATCAGGAATTATTGAATGAGCGACCCGGCCAATCAGAACCAGAAGAACGAGCTTCACGCCGACAATACCAACGATGACGACATCATCCTTGGCGTCGACGAGGAAGACGAGCCTGTCGAGGAAAGCAATGAGCCCGTCCGCGACGTCGCCGCGCTGATCAGCGCGATCGAATGGGATACCAGCGTCGTTTCCGAAGGCTCGAGCGGTCCTGACGTGATTGCGGACCTCGTCAAGCGGCTTCCCAACAAGCCCGGCGTCTATCGCATGTTCAATGCGAGCGGCGACGTTCTTTATGTCGGCAAGGCACACAGTCTGAAGAAGCGCGTTTCCAACTATGCGCGCGGACAGGGGCACAATAACCGCATCTCCCGGATGATCCGCGAGACGGTCAAAATGGAGTTCGTCGTCACGCGCACCGAAACGGAGGCGCTTCTCCTTGAAGCGAATCTGATCAAGCGCTTACGGCCGCGTTTTAACGTGCTGATGCGCGACGACAAGTCCTTCCCCTATATCCTGCTCACCGCCCCGAAGCGCGGCGAAAAATGGCTGGCGCCCGGCATCTTCAAGCATCGTGGTGCGCGCTCCAGCAAGGGCGACTATTTTGGCCCCTTCGCTTCGGCGGGGGCGGTAGGACGCACGATCAATGCGTTGCAGCGTGCCTTCCTTTTGCGCACCTGCACCGATTCCTTCTACGAGAACCGCAGCCGGCCGTGCCTGCTCTATCAGATCAAGCGCTGCTCGGGCCCGTGCACCGGCGAGGTCAGCGAAGGCGACTACGACGAACTTGTGCGCGAAACGAAGGCGTTCCTCTCGGGCAAGAGCCAGGCGGTCAAAACCCACCTTTCCGACGCGATGCGCGAGGCTTCGGCCGAACTCGACTTCGAACGCGCCGCCATCTATCGCGACCGCCTCTCGGCTCTCTCGCATGTGCAATCGCATTCCGGCATCAATCCGCAATCCGTCGAGGAAGCCGACGTTTTCGCCATCTACCAAGATGGCGGCGTGACTTGCATTCAGGTGTTTTTCTTCCGCACCGGACAGAACTGGGGCAACCGCGCCTATTATCCCAAGGCAGACTCCTCCCTGTCCGCCGCGGAGGTTCTCGGTGCTTTTCTTGCGCAGTTCTATGACGACAAGCCAAGCCCCGCCTTGATCATGCTGTCGGAAACAGTCGAAGACCAGGAACTGCTCTGCGCTGCCCTCACCGCAAAATCTGACCGCAAGGTCTCGATCACCGTGCCGCAGCGCGGCGAAAAGAGGGATCTGGTCGAACACGCCTTGAGCAATGCACGCGAGGCGCTGGGACGGCAACTCGCGGAGACCTCATCGCAATCGCGCCTGCTCAAGGGCGTCGCCGATACGTTCGGGCTGGAAAAGACGCCCCGTCGCATCGAGGTCTACGATAACTCGCACATCATGGGAACCAACGCGATCGGCGCGATGATCGTCGCCGGGCCGCAGGGCTTCGTCAAAAACCAGTATCGCAAGTTCAATATCCGCTCGACCGAGATTACCCCGGGCGATGATTTCGGCATGATGCGCGAAGTCATCGAGCGGCGATTCAGCCGGCTGGTCAAAGAGCACGGAACGCCCGAGAACCGCGATGCACCGGCCGAGGACCTTGAGGTCGATGAATTCGAGGAAGATACCGATGCCTTCCCCGCCTGGCCGGACATCATCCTGATCGACGGCGGACAGGGGCAGATGAGCGCGGTGCGCGGCATCCTCAACGAGATGGGCATCGCTGACAAGGTGACCGCTATCGGCGTTGCCAAGGGCGTCGACCGCGATGCCGGACGCGAGCGGTTCTTCATGGAAGGCAAGCCGTCGTTCACGTTGCCGCCGCGCGACCCTGTTCTCTATTTCCTGCAGCGCCTGCGCGACGAGGCACACCGTTTTGCCATCGGCACCCACCGGGCCAAGCGCAAGAAGGAAATGGTGAAGAATCCGCTCGACGAGATCGCCGGTATCGGTCCGTCGCGCAAGCGCGCGCTCCTGCATCAATTCGGCACGGCAAAGGCAGTTTCACGCGCCGCTGTCGAAGATTTGATGAAGGTCGACGGCATATCTGAAGCGATGGCGATTACAATTCGCGACCATTTCCGTACATAGCTGATTTTCGGACATAAATGCGCCTGACTTCTTATTGATTGGCTTGACGTTTGGCGGTCGAGCCACTTTGATCGGCACTGATTTGATTGGTTGGAAACATGCCCAGAAACAACGCCTACTCACTGCCGAACCTGTTGACCTATGCCCGTATCATCGCGGTTCCCCTCGTCGTCATTTGCTTCTTCCTCGAAGGCAGGCTGCAATCGAGCGACGCTGCGCGGTGGGGCGCGCTGGCCATCTTCCTGATCGCCAGCATTACCGACTTTTTCGATGGTTATCTCGCCCGTATCTGGCAACAGACTTCTACGATCGGGCGTATGCTCGATCCCATCGCCGATAAACTGCTGGTTTCCGCCGTCCTCCTCCTTCTCGCTGCGGACGGAACGATAGCAGGCTGGAGCCTTTGGGCGGCCATCATCATCCTTTGCCGGGAAATTCTTGTTTCGGGCCTGCGCGAATATCTTGCCGAACTCAAGGTCAGCGTGCCGGTCAGCCGGCTGGCGAAATGGAAGACGACGATCCAGATGATCGCGATCGCGTTTTTGCTGACCGGCCCGGCCGGCGACAAGATCGTGCCGATCGTGACAATAACCGGCATTATTCTATTGTGGATTGCCGCGCTCATTACGCTGTACACTGGCTGGGACTATTTCCGCGCCGGCCTGAAGCACGTCGTCGATTAGAGAGGTTTCGATATGACCAAGCTCGTCTATTTCGCATGGGTACGCGAGCGAATCGGCAAAGGCGAGGAAGACCTCGAACTGGCTCCATCGATCGTAACCGTCGGCGACCTTCTCGCGCATCTGAAGCAACGCGGCGACGAATATGAGGCGGCATTCGAATATCCAGAGGTCATCCGGGTTGCTATCGACCAGGAGCATGTCGAGCACGACGCGCCGATCCAGGGTGCGCGCGAAATCGCCCTCTTCCCGCCGATGACCGGGGGATGAAATGGGTTCGGTCAAGCCCCTCGTCCGGATTCAGGGTGAGGATTTCGATACAGCCTCCGAGATTGCCCGCCTGACCGAAAACCGCCGCGGCATAGGCGCCGTCGTAACATTCAGCGGCCTTTGCCGCGACGAGGCAGGAACGCTCGCCGCGCTCGAGATCGAGCATTATCCCGGCATGGCCGAAGCCGAGATCACCCGCATTGCCGACGAGGCCCTGGCGCGCTGGAGCCTGGACGGGCTGACGGTCATCCATCGCTACGGCTTCATCAAGCCCGGCGAAAACATCGTCCTTGTGGTTGCGGCCTCGGCGCATCGGCAGGCGGCTTTCGAAGCCGCGTCGTTCCTGATGGATTACCTAAAAAATGCCGCACCTTTCTGGAAAAAACAGCATCTCGTTGGCAGGGATGGCGAGAACAGCTGGGTGGAAGCCAAGGCAACGGACAAGGAAGCGCTAAGGCGCTGGCAGAAGAAAACCAAATGAACCGGATAGCAATCGGATCGCTTGTCATCGGCTTCATCGCCGCCGTCGTACTTCTTGGACTGTCGCTGACAGCGCGCAGTGCGGAAGCCGCCGGGCAATTGACCGACATCAACTGGGTTGCGGAAGATCTCAATGGCCGCGGCGTCATCGATTATGCGCAGACGACGCTGCTCATCGGGCCGTCGGGCGCCGCGAGCGGCTCGGGGGGTTGCAATCGTTTCGCAACGACTGCGACGATCAACGGGGCGAAGATCAGCTTCAAGCCAGCTGCGGCGACGCGCATGATGTGTGCGCCTGCCGTCATGGACCAGGAGCAGAAATTCTTTGCGGTCCTGGAAGAGGCGCGGACCTATTCGGTCGAGGCCGCTACGGGAAAGCTCTTTCTATACGACAAGGACGGCAAGATCGTCGCCCGCCTGTCGCGATAGACCTCCAGAAACAAAAAAGCCGGGCACTTGGCCCGGCTTTTTCAATTCGATTATCAGGTATCAACCGACGATTTCGGTGCCCGAGAACCAGTAGGAGATTTCCTCGGCAGCGGTTTCGGGAGCATCCGAGCCGTGTACCGAATTCTCGCCGATCGACAGGGCGAACAGTTTGCGGATCGTGCCTTCGTCGGCATTGGCCGGGTTGGTCGCACCCATGATTTCACGGTTGCGGGCAATCGCGTTCTCGCCTTCGAGGACCTGTACGATCGTCGGGCCGGAGGACATGAACTCGACGAGCTCGCCAAAGAACGGGCGTTCCTTGTGGACCGCGTAGAAGCCTTCGGCTTCGCGGCGGCTCATCCAAACGCGCTTCGAAGCAACGACACGAAGGCCGGCCTCTTCGAACTTCTGGATAATGGCACCGGTGAGATTGCGACGCGTCGCGTCGGGCTTGATCATCGAGAAAGTGCGTTCAATCGCCATGGGAGTAAACCTTGTCATGAGGGAAATTGGTGGCGACCCTATAGCGGCAGGCAGTGCTTTTGCCAAGGGCTCGCCGCGATAAAGGCGATGGCGCCAAACTCATCGCTGCCTGCCATGCTCGGGCGGGCCCATCCTTGGCGCAGAATAAAATCGCGTGGAAAGATGGCATCGTTTGGATAATGTGTCAGCAGGACTGACTCTTATCGGCGGAACTCAACGTCATGGAACAGCATTTTCGCATGTTCGCAGCCTATAATCGCTGGGCGAACGAGCGGCTATACGCGGTAGCGGCCGAACTCGATGACGAGGAGTATCGCCGCGATATGCGCGCTTTCTTTGCGTCGATGCATGGGACGCTCAACCATCTTCTCGTCACCGACCGCATCTGGCTTTTCAGGTTCACTGGTGAAGGCGAAGCGCCGAAGGGCCTCGATGCGATCCTCTTCGACACGTTCGAGGATCTCAGGATTGCGCGCGTAAAGGAAGATGCCCGCATCATCGACTGGGTCAGCAGCCTGGATGCAGCGGCCATCGGCGGGCGCTTCACCTATACTACCGTGAGCGATATGCGCACGATCAGCCAAAGGCTTGCCCCGGCGCTGGCGCATCTGTTCAACCACCAGACGCATCATCGCGGCCAGGCGCATGCCATTCTGACGGCGCTCGGCAAGACGGCTCCATCCTTCGATCTGATCCAGTTTCAGCGAACGGAAGAAGGCCGCCCCTACGCCTGACGCCATTTTCCGCTCCGTTCGGAACATATCTGCAACAGGAGCGGCTTGCGAAATCGGCATTTCCCGTGCAAAAGCGCGGCCATGCTTATTCTCGACAATATATCCGTGCGCATGGCCGGCCGCTTACTGATCGATCACGCCAGCCTCAACCTGCCTTCGGGCACGAAGGCCGGACTGGTCGGGCGCAACGGCGCCGGCAAGTCGACACTGTTCAAGGTCATCACCGGCGAGCTTCACGCCGAGACGGGCGATTTCTCGCTGCCGAAGAACGTGCGCATCGGCCAGGTGGCGCAGGAAGCGCCGGGCACCGAAGACTCGCTGATCGAGATCGTGCTGGCCGCCGATACTGAGCGCAGCGCCCTATTGGCGGAAGCCGAGAGCGCAACGGACCCGCATCGCATCGCCGATATTCATATACGGCTTGCCGATATCGACGCGCATTCGGCGGAAGCGCGCGCCGGCGCGATCCTTTCGGGTCTCGGCTTCGACGCGGAGGCGCAGAAGCGGCCCGCCTCGTCTTTTTCGGGCGGCTGGCGCATGCGCGTTGCCCTGGCGTCAGTGCTGTTCGCCGAACCCGATCTTCTGCTCCTTGACGAGCCGACCAACTATCTCGACCTAGAAGGCACCCTGTGGCTCGAAGATTATGTGCGCCGCTATCCGCATACGGTCATCCTCATCAGCCATGATCGCGACCTTTTGAATTCCTCGGTCAACGCGATCATCCATCTCGACCAGACCAAGCTGACGCTGTGGCAGGGCAATTATGACCAGTTCGAGCGCCTGCGCAGTGAAGCGCTGGAGCTGCAGCAAAAGCAGCGCACCAAGCAGGAAGCCCAGCGCAAGCACATGGAATCCTTTGTCGAGCGCTTCCGGGCCAAGGCATCCAAAGCAAAGCAGGCCCAATCGCGCCTGAAGGCGTTGCAAAAGCTGAAGCCCATCGCCGCCGTCATCGAGGATCATGTCCGGCCGTTCCATTTTCCCGAGCCCGAAAAGGTCGTGGCATCGCCGATCATCGCCATCGAGAACGGCGAAGTCGGCTACACGCCGGGCAAGCCTGTATTGCGGCACCTCAATCTGCGCATCGACGCCGACGACCGCATCGCCCTCCTTGGTTCGAACGGCAACGGCAAGTCGACGCTGGCAAAGCTCATCGGCGGCCGCCTGCCCTTGCAGAGCGGTCGCATGACCGTTGCGCCCAATCTCAAGATCTCTTTCTTCGCCCAGCACCAACTCGATGATCTGGTGCCGGAAGACAATGCGATCGAGCATGTGCGCAAACTGATGCCGGATGCGCCCGAAGCGAAGGTACGCGCGCGCGTCGCGCAGATGGGTCTTGCGACGGTCAAGATGAACACGGCGGCAAAGGACCTTTCCGGCGGCGAGAAGGCGCGCCTCCTGATGGGCCTTGCGACCTTCCACGGTCCAAACCTGCTCATCCTCGACGAGCCGACCAACCATCTGGACATCGATAGCCGCGAGGCGCTGATGTATGCGCTCAACGATTTCAACGGCGCGGTCATCCTCATCGCCCACGACCGCCACCTGATCGAGGCGACGATGGACAGGCTGTGGCTCGTTCGTGACGGCGGGGTTGCGCCCTATGATGGCGATCTCGACGCTTATCGCGCACTCGTGCTTGCCGATGCAAAGGCGGAACGCTCCGGTAGCGGCAAGGCGACCGTCGATGAAGGGCAGAAGCTGACCAAGGCCGAGCAACGCAAGCTGGCGGCGCAGCGGCGCGAAGCGTTGAAGCCCCTGCAGAAGAAGATCCATGAGGCGGAGGCGCAGGTTCAGCGCTTCCAGAAGAAGATCGACACGTTGCAGGCGCAGCTCGCCGATCCGGTCATCTATTCGCGCGAACCTGCCAAGGCGACGCAGATTGGCAAGGAGATCGGCTATGCCAAGACTTCGCTCGCCCGCGCCGAAGAGGAATGGCTGACGCTGTCAGGCGAATATGAGGAAGCGATGGCGGAACTGGCGCAGTAAACTGTGCCTAAGCTTCGGGTGGGATCAGCACGGTCGTATAGGGCGAGTGCAATTGCCAGCCTAAGGTCTGATAGAGCGCCCGTCCCTCCGGCGTTGCGACGAGAGCGGCATGGCGAATGCCGTTCTCGTGCGAAAGACGCTCCAGCTGCTTCATGAGCGCACGGCCGAGCCCGCGGCGGCGGTGGTTTTCATGCGTGCGGATGCGGTCATAAACGGCGAGTTCGCCGGGAAATGCGATGCGCCCGGTCGCAGCGATCTCACCGCCACCGTCCAGAATATTGAGAAGCGTTACACCCGCGCCAAGCTCCTCGCGGGAAAAGGAATAGCCGTCCGGCAGCGACGCATCTTGCCCGACCATTTCTCCGGAAAGCAGCATCATGTATCCCGGCGGCCCGATGTGCCATCGGCGCGGCAGATTTAACCCGACCGTTTTCGCGGGCGCGCAAACTTTAAGGAAGACGAAAGGCTCGCGGATGGCTTCAGCGTGCTCCAGGACATGGTCGGAATATGCCGGAAACAAGTGCCGCCGCTTCTGGTCAGGCAAGCCGACCTCGATGCGGTAAGCGCCATGCTCGAAAACGGGCGCCGCCACCTGCCGTGTCAGCGCCCATCCTTTCGCCCAAATCCCGACAATCGCCGGATCGGCTTTCAAATCGTCTTCATTCGCCATGCGCTGTCTATAGCGGCTTGTGCAATTCGATCGCCAGCGGATTCTTCTTGCGAAGCGGCAGGGCAAAGCCCGCGATCATTGCGCCGAGGCCAATGATCGCCGAAACCGTGAATATGGTAATCGTTGCATCGCGTAGGCCATCGGGCGTCGTCGCCTCGGGGTAACCGGCGGCATTGGCGGTAAGACCCGCCACTGCTGCGCCGATCGCATAGCCCGCCGATTGTAACGTCGGCAGCAGCGCCGAGGCGCGGTCACGCTCACCGCTGCGGGCAGCCTCCATGACGTTCTGGCTCAGAAACCCTCAGCTTACACCAAAGCCGGTGCCAATGCTCATCTGTCCGAGCATCACGACGAGCGGAATATCCAGCGAGAAGCCGACGACAATGACGGCGAGGCCAGTAACAAGCAGGGCCGGCCCAAGCCGGATCAGGAAGGCGCGGCGAGACGGACTCTGAATATTGGCCACGAGGATAGCGCAGGTGCTCCAGGCGATGGCAAAGGTCGCGCTGAAGGCACCTGCCTTGGTCGGACCGTAGGACCAGAGGTCCTGTAGCGTCATAACCAGGTAGACGGATGTCGATGCCTGTGCCACCGGCATCAGCAGGACGACCCAGAGGCCGATACCGACCGTCGAATTCAAAGCAAAGGCGTCCGAAGGAAAGAGCGGCGTGTGGCTGCGGCGGTCGAGGATGATAACGCAGACGAGCACCAGGCCGGCCGCTGCAACGAACACGACCTCAAGCCCGAGATTGTTGGCGATGCCGGCAAGAGCAACGAGCATGATACCAGTACCGATCGCCGCGAGGCGAAAGATCGGCACAGAATGGCGTGATACTTCACCGGAAAATTTCGGCACGATGCGCAAAACAAGGGCGATGAATATCAGCCCCAGCGGAACATTGACAAGGAAGGCGGCGCGCCAGGAAAAATGCTCGGTCAAAAGCCCGGATGCCAGCGGGCCGCCAAAGGCCGCGGTGGCCCAGACCAGGGCCTCGGCACCAAAAACCTTGGCGACCAGCCGCGACGGGAAGAGTTCGGGAATGAGCGCATAGCAGATGGCGGCGATGATGCCCTCGCCCAGTCCCTGCAAGGCGCGGCCCACGAGCACCTCCGGCATTGAAGACGCAAAGGCGGCGATGAGCGTGCCGAGCAGAAAAATCAGCCCGGAGCCGACGAGTGTCGTGCGCGCGCCGAACCTTCCCTTCAGAAGTGCGCCGCTGGCGCCGCCGACGATGGAAAGCACCAGATAAAGCGTGAAGGCCCAGGAAATCAGTTCCAGACCGCCGATTTCGCGAACAGCGGTCGGAAGCGATGTCGAGACGAGGAAGCCGTTGAACGCAAAGAGCGCAACCCCGAGGCAAAGCGTCGTCGTTGCAGCCGAGTAGCGCGGATCCAGCAGTTCCGACCAGCCAGCGTCGCCGGCATTTTCCTTTACTTCCGACATGGCAATTCCTGATTTAATAAGTTTTATATTTTTATATTCCGTCCAATTAAACAAGCAATAGCTTTTTTAATTTTTTTCCATAAGCTCAAGCCATGCAGGACCGTACGACAAACCGCATGCTATATTCACTGAAAGTGGCTGGTCCGCAGACCGCCGCCGCCCTCGCCGACCGACTGGATATTACCGCCGTCGCTGTCCGTCAAATGCTTGGGCGATTGCATGAGGGCGGCCTTGTCGCCTTTGAAGACAGCCGCGAAAGCGTCGGACGGCCCAAGCGCTTCTGGCACCTGACCGATGCCGGCAATGCGCAATTCCCCGACAATCATGCCGGTTTTACCGCCGATCTCTTGGCCTCGGTTTCATCCGTGTTCGGCGAAGCGGGCCTTGACCGGCTGATCTCGCACCGCGAGCAGGCGACGTTGAGCCAGTACCGCGCGGCACTTGACCCAATTCACTCTATCGAAGGGAAAGTCGAGCAGCTCGCCGAAATCCGCTCGGCGGAGGGCTACATGGCGGAAGCCAGGCGCGACCCCAATGGCGATTTGATACTCATCGAGAATCACTGTCCGATCTGTGTTGCGGCCAAGGCCTGCCAGAAACTGTGCAGATCGGAGCTCGAGGTGTTTCAGGCCGCGCTTGGGCCCGATGTCACGGTCGAAAGGTTCGAGCACATCCTCAAGGGCGCTCGCCGCTGCGCCTACCGGATCAGGCCAACCAGCAAGGGTCAGCTGGCGATGAAGCTGTAGAGCATCGGGCTCATATAGGTGGTCCCAGTTCGCCAGTAGTCGCGCAATGGACCGCCCTCGCATTCAAAACCGAGCTTGGTCACCAGCCGGATCGAAGGGGCATTATCCGGGTGAATGATCGCAGCGATGCGCCTTGTCTTGAGGTTTTCGATGCAGTGCGCCACCAGTCCCTGCACGGCTTCGCGCATCAGTCCGCGCCCATGCCAATTTGCGTTGAGGATATAGCCGATCTCCAGGCGATGGTTGCGCGCTTCGCGATGATGATAATTGACCATGCCGATGCATTCATCGGTTTTGGCATCGGCGACAGCCCAGGCAAGCGCGTCATAGGGCGATGTCGTCTTCGCAAGAATACGCACCCAGCGCCGCGTCTCGTCGATATCCTCGCAGGCGACGAAATCCCAGTAGCGCATGAGGCGTTCATTGCCGAGGCAAGCGTGGAGACCGCGGTCGTCGCGGGCCTCGAACTGCCGCAAGCGCAGCCGCTTCGTCGTAATTACCGGAAACGACCGGTCCATCACCGGCCCCATTTCGGCGGCGTCGGCACTTTTTCAACGGATTTGCGGCGGCGCGACCGGATGAGGCCGAAAACACCGATCGCGATCAAGGCAACGCCGCCCGAAACGATACGCCAATCTATGCTCCTTGCACCGCGGCGCAGGATCAGATCGACCCCGGCGACCTCGAGCCCGTCAAAATCGCCGGGACCGATGGTGAAGGTATAATTGCCCGATTCGACCGGATCGATATCGCCGATGCTGGCGCGATAGAACTGAGGGCCCTGCGGCGAGCCCTTGTTGCCGACCCGCCCGTTCAGATAATCCAGCGTCTTGACGAGAATGTCCTTGCCGTTCCGCGTCACCACTGCCGTCAGGGCCGTGCGCCCCTGCGTCGGCACGAAATTGCGTAGGGGCTGCATATCGACAAAAGCGCGCACCGGCGCATCGTTAACGTCGAGGCGGACGGTAACCGGCTTGTAGGGGCCCGGCCGATCATAAATGCGCCATGATCCGATCTCCTCACCGGAAAAATTTGTGGTTGCCCAGGGATAGGCCACGCCAAGGACGATTCCGGTCAGGAGAACGAGAAACAGAATCAGCCGCATCTGACAGCGCTCACGCTTTCTTCTCCCAACGACCCTCTGCGTTCTGCTGCCAATAGGTGAGCGTGTGCCCTTCGGCCTTCAACGCTTTCCACTGTTCCCGCGCTTGTTCGAGTTGCTGCTGGTCGTGGCCATCGAACATGAGCACCAGCCGGTCGTATTTCTCGACGTTGCGGGGTGCGGCGCCATCGACGAGGAAGCGCACCGTTGCGCCATTCGGATTGCCGTCGCCGGTCGTCAGAATGATCGGCTGCTCTTCCGGGTATGGCTCCAGATCGGTGGCATGGGCGAGGAACGAGGCGTCTGACCAAGTCCATAAATGGTTGTCGAGGCTGTCGCGGCGCTCTTCCGACCCTGTCTGGATAACCACCCTCCACTTGCGCTCCACCGATCGCTCGATCAAGCCGGGAAGCGCGTTTTCGAGCGTCGATTCCGTCAGATGGTAGAAAAGGATCTCGGTCATGGGGTCTCGGCGATCAGAATTTCGTATGTTGCGAACGCGTGGACGCCAAGATCGGCAACGTTCGAACACCGTTCCACCATTCACGCAAGCGCGGCTGTTCGTCAATGAGGTTCGAGCCGATCGCCACGCTGTCGGCCGCAGCAAGCACGCTTGCGAGATAAAACGTCGCCAGCGTCGGGTCGGCAAACGCGGCACCGGGCGATGCGGCGACAAATCCCTCAAGAGCCCGCAGGACGCGCCGCCCGTCTTCAATGCTTTCGCTCGAAGGCAGCTCGCCGTCACGCCACCAGAGCGGAACGTATATGCCCCACACGAGCGGCCGATAGCCGTAATTGTCGATGATGCGCATCAGCTGGCGCATGCGCGCCGCCATTTCCACGTCCGTCGGAGTGAGGCTCAATGGTTCTACGATGGCATCGATATAGTGGACTATGGCGTCCGTCTCATAGAGGCGAACGCCATCGATCTCGATGGCCGGAATGCGCTTGAAGGGATGGCGTAGATCGTAACCCTCCGGCACTGTTCCGCCTTCGAACGGATCGGTCTCGACCAGATCGAACGCCAAGCCCTTGGCGTGAAGGACGAGCCGCACGATCCGCGTATAGACGCTTTCATCGAGACCGTAGAGTGTGACGTCCACCAGACTAGCCTTCGAAATTGTCCCTTACCAGGCGGTCGAGGAGCCGAACGCCGAAGCCCGAGGCCCAGGACTGGCTGTATTCGGTTGCCGGTGAGCCCATCGCCGTGCCGGCAACGTCCAGATGGGCCCAAGGCGTATCGCCGACAAAGCGCTCCAGGAACTGCGCGGCGATGATCGCACCGCCGTGACGCCCGCCAATGTTCTTCATGTCGGCGTTCTTGGTGTCGATCAGCTTGTCATATTCATCGCCGAGCGGCATGCGCCAAAGCTTCTCGCCAGTCGCCTCGCCTGCATCGAAGAGTTGCGTGGCAAGCGTATCGTCGTTGGAGAAAAGGCCGGCGCGGTAGACGCCGAGCGCCACCATGATTGCGCCGGTCAACGTTGCAAGGTTGACCATAAACTTCGGATTGAACCGGTCGTTGCAATAATAGAGCGCATCGGCGAGGACGAGACGGCCTTCCGCGTCGGTATTCAGCACTTCAATCGTCTGGCCCGACATCGACGTGACGATGTCGCCGGGGCGCTGCGCGTCGCCATTCACCATGTTCTCGACGAGGCCGATGATGCCGACCGCGTTGACCTTGGCCTTGCGGGACGCGAGGGCGTGCATGAGACCGGTCACGGCAGCGGCGCCGCCCATGTCGCCCTTCATTTCATCCATGCCGGCCGCAGGCTTGATGGAGATGCCGCCGGAATCGAAGGTAACGCCCTTGCCGACAAATGCGATCGGCTTGTCCTTGCCCTTGCCGCCATGCCACTCCATGATCGCAAGGCGCGCCGGACGGACAGAGCCCTGGGCAACGCCCAGAAGCGAGCCCATGCCGAGCTTTTTCATGTCCTTCTCGCTGAGGATTTCGACCTTCACATCGAGCTTCTTCAACTCCTCGACACGTTCGGCAAATTCGACCGGGCCAAGAATGTTGGCGGGTTCGTTCACAAGGTCGCGCGCCAGGGTCACGCCGGCAGCGATGGCCTCGACGTCCGAAAAAGCCTTCTTTGCCGCCTGCGGATCGGCAACATGGATGGTGATGCTGGCCGCCGACTTGCTCTCCTTGGCCTCATCGTCGTTCTTGCCCTTTTTCGTCTTGTATTTGTCGAAGGTATAGGCGCGCAGCAGCATGCCCAGCGCGAACTCGGCAGCGTTTTCGGCGGAAATTTCGCTGGCCTGCAAAGCCAGGATCACCGAAACATCCTTTGCCTTGCCCAATTTGGAGAACGCCGCGCCGCCGATCTTCAACCAGTCATCCGCCTTGAGCTTGGCCGGGTCGCCGGTGCCGACGAGGACGAGACTTTCGAGTTCGGTGGACGGCGCTACAGTCGACAGGGTTGCAGCGAGTTTTCCCTTGAAATCCGAGACACCGATGATACGCGAGAGCAGCGCCTGCCCGACGATAGATTCGGCCTCTGCAGCGGTCTTGCCCTCTGCGGCGACAAGCACGATGGCAGTACCTTTTTCGACGGCTGCAAATTTGGCGAAACCGATGGATGGGCGTTTGGACATGATATCTCCAGATCGAACAAAAACGTGATTTTCCTATTCACCAGAGCGGTGAAAGAAGGGATGGTTGCGAAGAACCTTGACTAACACCTTGTTAACCAGCTTTCTTCGCCTATTTTTAGCCAAGCCTGACTAGAGTGAACATATGTCGGGTTTATTGAACATGTAACGGGTTCGTCCCATAGTGCGGCAAAAATAATGCCATGGAGTTCATGGCATGGATTAAGCAACCGGTGTTTTGTCGCCGGTCGGTCGAACAAAGTGGCGGTACTCTTTTGCGAAACATGACATGCGCCTGATTGAGATATATATCTTGCGACGGATCGTCGTCATGTTTTTTTCCGTCCTGCTGTCGGCGGTCGGGATCACATGGATCGTTCAGGTTCTGAACCGCATCAACTTCCTCACCACCAGCGGCCAAAGTTTTCTCTATATCCTGAAATTCAGCTCGAACCTGCTGCCGGCAGCATTTCCGATCGTGATGCCGTTCGCACTCGTGATCGCGGTGGCGCAGACGCTCTCGACCATGAATCAGGATTCGGAACTCGTCGTCATCAATGCCGCCGGTGCGCCACGCTCCGCCGTCATCCGCCCCGTTTTGCTGTTTGCGGTCGTCATTTCGGCAGCGTCTTTCCTCATCAACAATTTCATCGTCCCCTACTCATCGATGAACATGCGGCAGATGGTTGCCGAAGCGCGCTCCGACGTCATCAACCTCGTCGTGCAACAGGGCACGTTCAAGGAGATCGACACGGACCTTTATCTGCAAATCGAAAACCGCGACGCGAATGGTGCGATAAAGGGGCTTTTCGTCTCCGATTCGCGCGACAAGACGACCGACCTCATCTACTACGCCAAGGACGGTCTTGTATTCGATACGGGCGAGCAGAACCTTTTGATCATGAAAGATGGCGAAATCGATCGCCGCGACGTCCAGACGGGCAATGTCTCAATCATCAAGTTCAACACCTACGCGCTTGACCTTGCAGCAATGCTGCCGGCGGACGACGACAATGTCACCCTGTTTCCGAAGGACCGGCCACTGACCTATCTGCTGAGCCCGGATCCCAACGACAAATATTTCCAGCAGAACCCGCTGCGCTACCAGTCGGAACTGTACAAGCGCCTGACAGACTGGATGTATCCCATTGTTTTTGCGTTGATCTCGCTCGCGGCCGCGGCGGATTCGCGCTCGCACCGCGAAGCCCGGGTATCGGCATCGTTTACGGCGATCACCCTTAGTCTGATCGTGTTCTGGCTCGGCTATTCCGCCGGGCAGAGCAGCGACAAGAATGCCTCGGTACTGCCCCTGCTCTTTGCGTTCCCGATCGGCGCGGCCTTGCTGGCGACCTATGCACTTGTTACCAACCGCCAGATCGGCGTCCCGGTAAAGTGGAGCAACTGGGTTCGCGATGCCTTTGCGACGCCGCAGACCGCGTTTGCCGGAGCCGGCGCAAGGCTCTTCCGTCGCGGACGCGGAGGACGCTCATGATCGGCTGGACCCTCGGGCGCTACTTCTTCCTGCGCTATGTGCAGATCACGATGTATTTCCTTCTCGGCAGTTTCGCACTGGCGCTGATTCTCGACTTCACCGAACTCTCGGGCAAGCTCTCGTCGCTCCCCGACTATTCGGCAATCCAAGCCTTTGGCCTGTCGGTGATGCGCGTTCCCTACATCATGCAGCAGGTGTTTCCCTTCCTCGCCTTGTTCTCGGCAATGGCGACGCTGATTTCGCTCAATCGCAAATATGAGTTGGTCGTCGCGCGTTCGGTCGGCGTTTCCGCCTGGCAGTTCCTCCTGCCCGCCTGCACCGGCGCACTCCTGTTCGGCCTCGTCGCTATTTTGGTCGTCAACCCCCTCGCCGCCTGGGGCTTCGACCGCAGCGAGCAGATCACGGCAAACTGGCGTGCCGGCAAGGCCAATGACGTGCAGGCCGATCGGGTGCCCTGGCTGCGGCAAAAGACCGAAGATGGCGAGACCATTATCGGTGCAAAGTCAGTGGTCAATCGTGGGTTGCGCCTGGTCGATGCGACCTTCATCAGGCTCGACAAGAATCAGGACATTCTCGAGCGGCTCGACGCCAAGGTAGCCGACCTTGAAGAGGGCTACTGGAAGCTCGCCGACGTTACCAAATTCGTCCTCGGCTCGACCCCTGTCGCGCAGGACGAGGTTCGGATCCCGACGCATCTTCGCCCTGAATTCGTTGAAGAAAGCCTCGCTCGGCCCGAGACCATTCCTTTTTTTGAGCTGCGTAACAAAATTGCCGCAGCCCGCTCATTTGGCTATCCGGCCAACGCTTTTGACATGCATTTCCAGTCTTTGCTGGCTTTGCCGGCTCTTCTGATGGCGATGACTTTAATCGCTGCAACCGTTTCGTTGAAATTTGTTCGTTTCGGACAATCGGGGACGATGATTCTGGGTGGCGTCCTCGCAGGCTTCGTGCTTTATGTCGTCACTGTTGTGGTCAAGGCATTCGGGAACGCAGGATTCGTCCCGCCTTTCGTCGCCGCATGGACACCCGTGCTGATTGCAACATTTTTTGGGGTCTCCTTTCTGTTGCACAAGGAGGATGGTTAGAGTGGGATTGAATGTAACGCGCTCGGTGTTGCCGACGTGGTTCGCACGGCTGGCGTGCGGGACGGCGGTTCTATGCCTTGCGGGCGGGATTTCACTCCCAGCCTATGCCCAGATGGGCGGCGCTGATGCGCTTACCGCAAATGTCCAGACCAACCCGAATGCCCAGCTTCTGCTGGAATCGGACGAACTCGTCTATGACATCAACGCCAAGACCATTTCCGCAGTCGGCGGTGTACAGATCGATTATGACGGCAACAGGCTTGTTGCGCGTCAGGTTACCTATGACCAGAAGACTGGGCGTCTCAAGGCGATGGGCAAGGTCGAACTCGTCGAAAAAGACGGCAATCGCATCTATGCCGAAAATCTCGACGTTACCGACGATTTCCGCGAAGGCTTCGTCAATGCCTTGCGCGTTGAAGCAGCCGACAATACCCGATTTGCGGCAGAGAGCGCCGAACGTATCGGCGGCGAGCTGACCGTCTTCAACAATGGTATCTATACGGCGTGCGAACCGTGCCGCGCCAAGCCCGATCGTGCGCCGATCTGGCAGGTTCGCGCCCAGAAGATCGTATGGAACGGTAAGAAGAAAACCATCCGCTTCGAGCGCGGCCGCTTCGAAATGTTCGGCATGCCCCTGGCCTATCTGCCATCATTCGAAATTGCCGACCCGACCGTGAAGCGCAAGAGCGGCTTCCTCATGCCGAGTTACCAGCATGAAACCGAGCTTGGCTCGGGCATTTCTGTTCCCTATTTCTGGGCTCTGGCGCCGAACTACGACCTGACGACGACTGGCACCTACTATACCAAGCAGGGCTTTCTGGGCGATGTTGAGTGGCGGCACAGGCTGGCCAACGGCGCCTATACGTTAAGGCTCGCCGGCATCAGCCAGCAGGATCCAGGTACATTCTCCGACAGCGAGCCCGAAGATCAAAAAACGAATCGCGGCATGATCGGGTCGACGGGCGCGTTCCAGATCAATCCACGCTGGTCCTACGGCTGGAATCTCATGGCCCAGTCGGACAAGTCGTTCGCGTACCGCTATGGCATCGAAGGCTATTCGGGTTACAACATCACCGACCAGATTTATCTGACTGGACTTAACGATCGTAACTATTTTGATGCGCGGCTCTATCGCTTCCACGTCCAGGAAAGCATTCCGGATCAGAACCCCGACGGAACGCCGAATGGTTCCTCGCAGCCGAAGCAGCCATACGTCCTGCCAGTCGTCGACTATGCCTATTACCTGCCACAATCAGTGGCCGGCGGCGAACTTAGTTTCGACGTGAATTTGCAGAATCTGCATCGCGATGAAGAGGACGGCACCACGCCCATCGGCTTGAACCGTGCCGGTTATCTCTCCGGTATCGAGGGCAATGACGGCCGCATTACTGGCGAAGCTGAATGGAAACGCACATTCATCGCCGATAACGGTCTGGTGATCACCCCAATTCTCGCTTTGCGCGCTGATGGCATGTACGTCGATTCCGACTCGATCGGCGTGACCCGATCCGAGGCCTTCCGGGGCATGGCGACAGCCGGCATGGAAACCAAATGGCCGATACTCTTCTCCACGACGAGTTCGACGCATATTCTCGAGCCCACTGCGCAGCTCTTCGTGCGCAATGACGAGCCCTATAATGGCGAGATGCCGAACGAAGACGCGCAGAGCTTCGTCTTCGACGCCTCCAGCCTTTTCGACCGCGACAAATATTCCGGTTATGACCGCATCGAAGGCGGCACGCGCGCCAATCTCGGTTTCCGTTATTCCGGCACGTTCAACAATGGCTGGTCGCTCAACGGTATCGCCGGCCAATCCTTCCAGCTCGGTGGCCTGAATTCCTTTGCCGGGCCCGATTTCGTCAATGCTGGTGCCGAATCCGGGCTTGATTCGGCGCGCTCCGACTATGTGGCAATGATCGGCGCCAATCGCGGTGGCTTCACGTTGACAACCGGCGGCCGTTTCGACAAGGACTCCTTTGCAGTTCGGCGCGCTGAAGTTGCCAGCACCGAAACGGGTAAATACGGCTCGCTCTTCGTCAAGTATGCTTTCATCGACGCGCAGCCGACCTATGGCTTCACTGACGACAGGCATGAGGCAACCGTCGGCGGATCGTTGAAGATGACACCGAACTGGCGGGTTCTCGGATCCGGCACGTACGACATCTTCCATGAAGCGCTGGTCAAGCGTACGGCGGCCCTCGCCTATGACGACGAGTGCTTCACCTACATGATGTACTACCAGCAGGAACAACCGATCACCTCGACGGGTGATAAGGGCGACGAAACGACGAAGTTCGGCTTCAATATTTCGTTCCGGACGTTGTGGGAATTCGGCAAGCCGGTTGATATCGGCGGTATCTGATCGCTCGCATGACGGGCTGTACTTGCAGCCAGTCATGCTTTTGCCTTACTAGAGCGACAATAGAGTGTCACGAGAACCCATAAGACTACCATCCATTCGTCAAGAATGGCCTATGATCGGATATAGTGGAACATGATGGCGAGGAAACATCTACTTGTAGCACTTATTGCTACCGCTTTGACCTCTACGCTCCTGGGCGGAATGGCACTGCCTGCCGCGGCGAGCGAGGTCAAGGTCATCGTCAACGGTACTCCGATCACCGATTACGACATCACCAAGCGGGCCGCATTCCTCAAACTGCAGAAGAAAAAGGGCAACCTCAACCAGGAAGCCCGGGACGAATTGACAACCGAAGCGCTCAAGCGCCAGGAACTGAAGCGGCTCAATCTTCTTGTTTCGGACGGTGAAGTGAACGACGCTTATGCGCGGTTTGCCACCAACAACAAGATGTCGCTCGATCAGCTCAATACTATTCTCGATAAGTCTGGCGTCACTTCCACTCACTTCAAGGAATATATCCGCATTCAAATGAGCTGGGGCCGCGCGCTTTCCACACGCAACAAATCCCAGGGCGGCGTTCGCGTATCGGAACAGGAAGCCGTCCAACGCATGTTGAAGGATGGCGGCAAGAAACCGGTCTCTACCGAGTACAAGTTGCAGCAAGTCATCTTTGTTGTGCCGGCGAATAATCGCGGCATACTCGCGAAACGGCGGGCGGAAGCCAACGCCCTCCGCGCCCGCTTCAACGGCTGCGAAAACACGCGTGAGATCGCCAAGGGCACACTCGACGTGACGGTGCTCGATCTCGGCAAGTTCATCGAACAGGAACTGCCGCCGGAATGGTCGAAGCAGGTCATCTCGACGCCGGTCGGCCAGGCGACAACGACACTCGATACTGGTAAGGGAGTTGAATTCCTTGGTGTCTGCGCCTCGCGCCAGGTGTCGGACGACCGCGTTGCCCGCATGGTGTTCTCACAGGAGGATGCTGCGGCCACTGGCGACGGCAAGAAGGATGCGACCGCCGAAGCCGTCGATAAGAAATACATCGAAGAACTGCGCAGCAAGGCGAAAATCGTCAACGAATGATCGGATTGCACGCGCATGAATGCTGCCCTCGCCGTTAGTTCCGGTGATCCGTCGGGCATTGGCCCCGACATAGCCATTGCCGCGTGGCAATTGCGCCAGGAAATGCAAATCCCTGCCTTCTTCCTCCTCGCCGATCCGGACTTCGTTCGCTTGCGGGCATTGCGGTTGAGGCTGGATGTTCCGGTTGAGCCGACAAACCCTAAAGCTGCGGCAGGAGTTTTCGACCGGGCGCTGCCGGTCATACCGTTGCAGCACCCGCAGATCGACAGGCCGGGTGTGCCGCTGGTCGCGAATGCTGCCGCGACGATTGAGGCAATAGAGCGCGCGGTTGCGCTCACGTTGGCAGGTGACGCCCATGCGGTCGTCACCTGCCCCATCGCCAAGAAGCCGCTCTACGAAGCAGGATTCAAATATCCCGGGCACACCGAGTTTCTTGCGCATCTTGCCGGCGAATATCTCGGCCATAAGTTCACGCCTGTCATGATGCTGGCGGGTCCCGAACTTCGCGCGGTGCCAGTCACCATCCACATTGCGCTGAACAAAGTGGCGACGGTCCTGGATGCAGCGACAATTCTCACGGTTTCCCGCATCACCGCCCTCGCCCTGAAAGAGCAGTTCGGTATCGCTCATCCGCGCCTCGCCATTGCCGGGCTCAACCCGCACGCCGGCGAACACGGCAGCATGGGCATGGAAGACGAAACGATTGTTCGTCCAGCCGTCGAGACGCTGCGCGCCGAGGGTATCGACGCGCGTGGACCGCTTCCGGCTGACACCATGTTCCACGCCGCGGCGCGCACCCAATATGACGCAGCCATCTGCATGTATCACGATCAGGCGCTCATTCCGGTAAAAACGCTCGGCTTCGATGACAGCGTTAACGTAACCCTCGGCTTACCATTTGTCCGTACCTCGCCGGACCACGGCACCGCATTCGACATAGCCGGCACGGGAAAAGCCAAGCCCGACAGCCTCATCGCCGCGCTTCGGCTGGCCGGCGAGCTTCACGCCAAGCGCGCCCAATTGAAACGCCCTGCCGCATGAGTATCGACAGCCTGCCGCCGCTGCGAGAGGTCATCGAACGGCATGGCCTGATGGCGAAGAAATCGCTCGGGCAGAACTTTCTGTTTGATCTCAATCTGACAGCGAAGATTGCGCGGCAAGCGGGTGATCTCGCGGGACAAACCGTCATCGAGGTCGGGCCTGGTCCTGGAGGATTGACGCGCGCCCTGCTCGCGCAAGGCGCCAACGTCATCGCCATCGAGCGCGATGAACGCTGCCTTGCTGCCCTTCAGGAAATAGCCGACCACTATCCGGGTGCGCTCAAGGTCATTCCCGGCGATGCGCTGGAAGTCGACTTCACGCAGTTGGCCAATGGCAGCGAGGTCAAGATCGTTGCCAACCTGCCTTACAATGTCGGCACGCAATTGCTGATAGGCTGGCTCCTCAGCGAGCCTTGGCCGCCGTTCTACGCATCGCTGACGCTGATGTTCCAGCGTGAAGTGGCCGAACGGATTGTCGCGAGGCCGGGTTCCGACGCCTATGGGAGGCTCGGCGTTCTCGCAGGCTGGCGGACCGACGCAAAAATCACCTTCGATGTGCCGCCGCAGGCGTTTACTCCGCCGCCCAAGGTGACTTCATCGGTCGTGCACCTCGTCCCGCGCCAGTCGCCACTCGCGTGCGATGCTGCGACACTCGGGCGTGTGACCCAGGCAGCTTTCGGCCAGCGACGAAAAATGCTGCGGCAGAGCATCAAGCCGCTCGGCGGCGAGGCATTGCTTCAGAAGGTCGGGATCGACCCGACCCGGCGCGCGGAAACGCTCTCGATCGAGGAATTCGTCGCGCTCGCAAACGCTCTCTAGAGCTTTTCTTCCAGCAGGCCGCTGACAAAATCGAAGAGGCCCGGGCAGCGGTCACGCCGCAGCCGTTCGGCCGTGACGATCGACTGTACCTGGTGAAATGCTTCGTCGAGATCCTCGTTGACCACGACATAGTCGTAGGAACGCCAGCGCTCGATTTCGTTGCGCGCATTGCGCAGGCGCATATCGATGACTTCCTCGGTGTCTTCGGCGCGGCGATGCAGGCGCTGCTTGAGGTGCGCCATCGAGGGCGGCAGGATGAAGATACTGACAATGTCGCCCTTCATCTTTTCCTGGAGCTGCAACGCGCCCTGCCAGTCGATGTCGAAAAGCATGTCCCGACCATCGGCGAGAGCATTTTCAGCAGCCTCACGCGGCGTTCCGTAGAAATTGCCATGCACTTCGGCCCATTCGATCAGCGCGTCGCTGTCGCGCAGGCGTTCAAATTCACGAACCGAGATGAAGTGGTAGTGCACGCCTTCGATCTCGCTGGCGCGGCGCGGGCGCGTTGTCACGCTGATCGAAAGCGAGAGCTTCAATCCGGTATCATTGAGCAACAACCGGGCGAGCGTTGATTTTCCTGCGCCGGACGGGGACGACAGGACCAGCATGAGACCGCGTCGCTTGATGCTGTTGAACATGATTACTCCAAATTCTGAATTTGCTCGCGCAATTGATCCACAACGGCCTTCAGGTCAAGCCCAATTGTCGTGATCGATGCCGCATTGGCCTTCGAACAGAGCGTATTGGACTCGCGATTGAATTCCTGCGTAAGGAAATCGAGCTTGCGGCCAACGCCATTGCCTTCTTTCAGAAGCGCGCGCGCCGATGCCACATGCATCTCCAGCCGGTCGAGTTCCTCTTGGATATCCGCCTTGGTGGCGAGGAAGGCCGCTTCCATGTGCAGGCGCGCCTCATCGAGAGCAGGCGCCGCATCAAGAAGAAGGGCGACCTGAGCGGCGAGACGGGCACGAATGGCTTCTGGCGAGCGGCTCGGATCAAGCCGCGCCTGTTGCACAAGCATCTCGATCGTCGTGATCTGCACCCGCAATATCTCGCCGAGCGCCTTGCCTTCGGCCTGACGATTATGCGCGAGTTCGATGAGCGTTTCGTCAAGCACAGCCAGGACCGCGTGTTCGAGTTCGCTCTGGTCGCCCGGCAAGACCACCTCCTGCGGCACGTCCAGTACGCCGCGCAATGCCATCAGGCCCTCCGGCGTCGACGGCGCGAGGCCGTACTCCTCGCGAAGATGTGCGGCGATGGAAGCCAACTCCTTGAGGAGTGGCTCGTTGACGATGGCGCGACCGATATTGGCTGTGCGATCCACGGTCAGCGTCGCCTGGAAGTTGCCACGCTTGAAATGCTGCGCGACGAAATTGCGCGCCTTCAGTTCGATTGCTTCAAGCCCTGACGGCAGTCGAAACCGCACGTCGAGGCCCTTGCCGTTGACCGATTTGATCTCCCAGGAAATCTGTGCGCCGGCCATATTGCGAAGGTGCCGGGCAAACCCCGTCATGCTTTGCAGTGACATTGTGCCCCCTCGAGCCCGGCTTCAACGCGGGCTCGTCCGTTTAGTTGCCGCTATCGACGTCCGGTGCGGCGTTCTTGTCTCCTGTCGCCGCCTTGGCAGCCTCATCCAGGCGATTCTTCTCGACCTCGCGCCAGCGCTTCACATTATCATTATGTTCTTCAAGCGTCGCAGCAAACACATGACCGCCGGTCCCGTCGGCAACGAAATAAAGCTCGTTGGTCTGCGATGGATGGGCAACGGCCTCCAGCGCATCGCGCCCGGGATTGGCAATCGGCCCAGGCGGCAGCCCGTTCACCGTATAGGTGTTATAGGGTGTCGGCTTTTCGAGGTCCGATTTCAGGATAGGCCGATCCGTCGGCTTGCCCTTGCCGCCGAACAACCCGTAGAGGATCGTCGGATCAGACTGGAGCCGCATTTTCTTGTTGAGGCGGTTGATGAAGACAGCGGCGACGCGCGGACGCTCATCCGCCTTGCCGGTCTCTTTCTCGACGATTGAGGCAAGCGTGACGAATTCATCGATGGTCTTCAGCGGAACGCTGGGGTCGCGGCGCTCCCAGATGTCGTCGACAAGCTTCTTCTGGTCGGCCTGCATCTTCTTGACGAGTTCCTCGCGCGTCGTGCCGCGTGAGAAGCGCATCGTATTGGCAAAGAGCGAACCTTCCGCCGGCAAAACTGCGGGCAGATCACCAGTGAGAACATCGTCCTCCTGAATGCGCTCGAAAATCTGCTCGACCGTCAGTCCTTCGGGAATTGTCAGCGAATGAAGCACGGACTTGCCGCTGCGCAGAAGATCCATGATCTCGTGCATCGACGCCCCGGCCTTGATTTCATATTCGCCGGCCTTCATATCGTTCTGAAAGCCGTAGGCGCGCACTGCATATTTAAACACGCGCGCATCGGAAATGATGCCCCGGCGCTCAAGCCCGTCGGCAATCTCGGCAAAACCTGTACCGCTCTTCACCACGTAATTGGTTGTAACTTCGGTAGGCCCCGCCTCGTTGAAGGCGATTTTGCCGAAGTACACCGCAGCGGCGGCGGCCAACACCACCAGCACAACCAGCGAGAACAGAAAATTCGCGAAAACGACGATCTGGCTGCGGGCGCGCCGCGAACGCTTCTTCGGCGCAGGCGGGGGCGTACCCGGCTCAGGACGCAAAGCTTCCGACGCCGATTGCGGCACGATCGGTTTGCGCGCCGGCGCACTGCCGGCGTTCGCGTCTCCAGACTGTTGATCTGAGCTCACTCAAGCACCTCGGATATCCTCTGCTCTAGAGCCGGTAGAATCGATTGCGAATATGGCGAAAGCGCGAATGAGCGCTCCCGCCATGCTCGCATCACTGTTGATAACGCCGCAATACGAGCGAAGCGTTCGTGCCGCCGAAACCGAAGGAATTGGACAGGGCGATATCGATCTTGCGTTCGCGCGGCTTGTGCGGGACGAGATCGATCTTGGTTTCCTTCGACGGATTGTCGAGATTGATGGTGGCAGGCGCGATATTGTCACGAATGGCGAGGACGCAGAACACAGCCTCGGTGGAACCTGCCGCGCCGAGAAGGTGGCCGATCGACGACTTCGTCGAAGACATGGAAATTTTCGATGCAGCATCGCCGACAACGCGCTCTACCGCACCGAGTTCGATGGTGTCGGCCATGGTCGAGGTACCGTGCGAGTTGATGTAATCGATATCGTCAGGCGTTATACCAGCGCGCTTCAGGGCCATTTCCATGCAGCGCTGCGCACCTTCGCCATCCTCTGACGGGGCGGTGATGTGATAGGCATCGCCAGAAAGACCGTAGCCGATCACTTCAGCGTAAATCTTTGCACCGCGTGCCAGGGCATGTTCGAGCTCTTCAAGGACGACAACACCAGCGCCCTCGCCCATGACGAAGCCATCGCGGTCCTCGTCATAGGGCCGCGAAGCAGCCGTCGGATCATCGTTGCGCGCCGTCGACAACGCCTTGCATGCAGCAAAGCCGGCAAGCGAAATGCGGCTGACCGGTGATTCCGTACCGCCGGCAACCATCACGTCGGCATCGCCAAAGGCAATCAGACGCGAGGCATCGCCGATCGCATGCGCGCCGGTCGAACAGGCGGTGACGACCGAATGGTTCGGCCCGCGCAGCTTGTGCTTGATCGAAACGTGCCCGGAGGCGAGATTGATCAAGCGGCCCGGAATGAAAAATGGCGAAATGCGCCGGGGACCTCTGTCCCGCAGCGTATACCCAGCCTCGACGATACCCTCGAGACCGCCAATGCCCGATCCGATCAGCACGCCGGTGCGAATCTGGTCTTCATCGCTCTCCGGCGCCCATTTGGCATCGGCAAGCGCCTGATCGGCGGCCGCCACGGCGTAGATGATGAATGGATCGACCTTGCGCTGCTCCTTGGGCTCCATCCATTCATCCGGATTGAACGTCCCGTCGGTGCCGTCGCCTACCGGAATGCGGCAAGCGATCTTGCAGGGCAGATCATCAACTTCGAATTCCGTCACGCGCCGGGCACCACTTTGGCCTGCGAGCAAACGAGACCAGGTGGCTTCAACACCGGATGCGAGAGGAGACACCAGCCCAAGGCCGGTTATGACAACGCGCCTCATGGCCGATCCTTCAATGTCATATGCAACATGATTATTTCCGGCTCCACGCATGAACGAGGAAGGCAGAACACCTTACATCACCATCCACGCGGTGGCGAGCCGAACGAAAATCAGGCCTGTGCCTTGTCGATGAACTTGACCGCATCGCCGACTGTCAGAATCGTCTCAGCAGCATCATCGGGAATTTCGACGCCGAATTCTTCTTCAAAGGCCATCACGAGCTCGACAGTATCAAGGCTGTCGGCGCCCAGATCGTCGATGAAGCTCGCACCATCGGTGACTTTCTCGGCATCAACGCCCAGATGTTCAATGACGATTTTCTTGACGCGTTCTGCAGTATCACTCATGTGGAACCTCAACCTGTTTGTTTTTTCCTATGCCTTGGTTAGCGGCACGGATGACTCTAATCAAGCAATAAGATGGTTGTTTTACCCTGTTCGGCAGCCAAAACACCCACCCATGCGGCTCTTTCCTTGCGGAATTTGAAAGGACATCAAATCGGTTTGACTGCCCAAACTGGTGCGCGACTTATCACGCTTTATTCGTTGCCTCAATCTCATAAATGGGATTGGACCCAATACCCACCGATACCTGCACTAACAGGCTCAAATCATTGCCATGCCGCCGTTGACGTGAATGGTCTGGCCGGTGACGTATGCGGCCTCGCTGCTGGCAAGGTAGGCAACCGACGAAGCAACCTCGGCACCGGTTCCCATGCGGCGCATCGGGATGGCGGCCATGATGCTTTCCTTCTGCTTGTCGTTGAGCTTGTCGGTCATGGCCGATTCGATGAAACCGGGCGCGACGCAATTGACCGTCACGTTGCGGCTGGCGATCTCTTGCGCCAGCGACTTCGTAAAGCCGATAAGGCCGGCTTTTGACGCAACATAGTTGGTCTGGCCCGGATTGCCGGTTACGCCGACGACGGAAGTGATGTTGATGATGCGGCCATAGCGGCGGCGCATCATCGGATGCGTTAGCTCGCGTGTCAGCCGGAAGACTGCCGTCAGATTGACCTCGAGCACGCTGTCCCAATCGGCATCGCTCATGCGAACGAAAAGTCCGTCCTTGGTGATGCCGGCATTATTAACGAGGATGTCGACCCCTTCGAGGTCCGCTTCCGCCTTCTCGCCGAGCGCCTTGACCTCTTCGCGGCTCGAAAGGTTGGCCGGGAAAAGCTTGACGCGGTCGCTGAATTCGCTGGCCAGGGATTCCAGTTTCTCGACTCGGGTGCCATGCAGGCCGACTGTGGCGCCCTGTGCGTGCAGCATCCGCGCGATCGCCTCGCCAATGCCCCCTGTCGCGCCCGTCACGAGCGCCTTGCGGCCGGTCAGATCAAACATGGTATGTCCCTCTTGTCTCAGGCGTTGAGCGCGGCGACTGCCGCATCGATGTCTTCCGGCGTACCGATGGCGACCCCGGAAATGTCCTTGTTGATACGGCGGGCAAGTCCGGACAGTACTTTGCCGGCACCGATCTCATAGAGCGTCGTCACGCCATTTGCGCCGAACCACTCGACGGTTTCGCGCCAGCGCACCTGGCCGGTGACCTGCTCGACCAGCAGCCGGGCGATTTCATCGGCGGATGTGACAGGCGCTGCGCGCACATTGGCAATGAGCGGCACGATCGGATCCTGCATGCGCACAGCGGCGAGCGCTTCGCGCATGGCCTCCGCCGCCGGCGCCATCAGTGCCGAATGGAAGGGCGCGGATACGGGCAGCATGATAGCGCGTTTTGCGCCCTTCGCCGTTGCCAGCGCCGCCGCCGCCTCGACAGGGGCCTTCGCCCCGGAAATCACCAGCTGGCCGCCGCCATTGTCGTTGGCGATCTGTACTGGTCCCCCGGCAGACGCCTCCTTGCAAACGGCTTCGACATCGGCGTGCTCCAGCCCGATGATGGCTGCCATAGCGCCCTCGCCGGCGGGAACGGCCTTCTGCATGGCATTGCCGCGAATACGCAGAAGCCGGGCCGTGTCGGCGAGCGAGAACGTGCCGGCCGCGCAAAGTGCCGAATATTCGCCGAGCGAATGCCCGGCAACGCAGGCGACCTTGTCCTTCAGCGAAACACCCTTTGCCTCAAGGACGCGCAGGACGGCAATGGAAACCGCCATCAGCGCCGGCTGGGCATTGGCTGTCAGGGTCAGGGTCTCTTCCGGGCCTTCCCAGATGATTGCCGAGAGCTTCTCGCCAAGGGCTTCATCCACCTCGTCGAACACCGCACGCGCTTCAGCGAAGTTGTCCGCCAGCGCCTTGCCCATGCCGACGGCCTGGCTTCCCTGCCCCGGGAAGGTAAATGCTATGGACATGGAAGGGCCTCCAATCGTTCGCTCGCTTGTCAATCTGACGCGCGATGTGCCTATCGGCAAGCGCGAAGTCAAGCTTTGATGCTGCAGCGGCCGGCAAGCCCACAGTATTGAACCAATTGTTATATTGACTGCGACGGCTGTATTTGGGCAAGCTCGCGCGAAATCTGAGGCCTCAATCGGCTTTCAATCGTCTGATCCCGCTGCATCGAATATTCTCGGACGGGCGGGTTGCTTCTTTGACCTTTTGCCCGTATAAGCCGCCCGTTCATTGCTCGGCGTCAGCTGGGGGCTGAACGGAGGGCCGGATCAAGCATCCGTCGAAGCTTAAAGCTTCAGCCTCCCGTGTCTCCGCTCTCGATCGTCTCCATCAGCGTCCTTTCTTCCCCGGTCCTCCGGCAGAGAGATTCGCAGAGGTTTACCGTTGATACCGGGCAATATTAACGAAGAAAGGCAAAGACAATGGCTCTTTATGAACATGTGTTCCTTGCCCGACAGGACATTTCGCAGCAGCAGGTCGATGCGCTTGTAGAACAGTACAAGGGCATCATCGAGACCAATGGCGGATCAGTCGGGCGTATCGAAAGCTGGGGACTGCGTGCCCTCACCTATCGTATCAACAAGAACCGCAAGGCGTATTACTCGCTTCTCAACATCACTGCTCCGGCAGCGGCTGTTGCCGAACTCGAGCGCCAGCAGCGCATCAATGAAGACGTCCTGCGCTTCATGACGATCCGCGTCGACGAACACGAGGAAGGCCAGTCGGCCATGCTCGCACGTCGCGACGATCGCCGTGACCGTGACGACAACAAGTTCGGTGGCCGCGACGACGATCGTCCGCGCCGTCCGCGTCGTCCGCGTGACAACGAAGCCGGTGAAGGAGCAGAATAATGGTTGATATCAATCAGATCCCGACCCGCCGTCCCTTCCATCGCCGCCGCAAGACCTGCCCGTTCTCGGGTGCGAATGCGCCGAAGATCGACTACAAGGACATCAAGCTCCTGTCGCGCTACATTTCCGAGCGTGGCAAGATCGTTCCTTCCCGTATCACGGCTGTCAGCCAGAAGAAGCAGCGCGAACTCGCCCAGGCGGTCAAGCGCGCACGTTTCCTCGGCCTCCTGCCCTACGTTGTGAAATAAGACAAGACCGAAGGCGGCAGCCCAGCCGCCGCCTTCCTTGCCATCCGCGATGGGCGCGGGCCTGGCGAACAAAAAACCCAAGTTGAGGCTCTGGTCGAAGAACCGCCTCTAACTGCTCAAGAAGCAGGACAGCGAGCGAAATGAAACTGACTGCAAAAGATATTGGCGTTGGAGTAATGGCGGGGCTCGCAGCCGCGCTGCTCTCGGTCGGCGTCATCACGCAGTCGACGCTCGCCATGGCGCTCCTGCTCTTTTCCCCGCTTCCGATTTTCGTTGCCGCCCTCGGCTGGGGCACCGGCGCGGGCTTCATTGCCGCCCTCTCCATGGCCGTTGCCGTTTCGGTGCTTGCCGCACCGACGGCCGCCATCGTCGTCGTGCTTATCACGGCGCTGCCCGCCGCGGCAGCTTCCTACTTCATTGGCCTTGCACGTCCTGCCGAAGAGATCGGCGGCCCAAAGGATACCTATGTCTGGTACCCGATCGCCGACATGCTGCTTCGCCTCGCGCTGATCGTCGGCGCAAGTTTCGTCGCCATCGGGGTGATGATCGGCTTCGGCGATGATTTTGCCGCGCAGCTTGCCGCGTCGCTTGGACAGCAGCTTGCCGCGAGCAATCCAGAACTTGCCGCCAATGCGGAAGCCGTTCAGGACATGGCGCTGTTCGTCGTGCGCGTCCTGCCGGCCATGCAGCCGGCCGTCTGGGTGATGATCATCGTCGCCAATCTCTACCTTGCCCTGCGACTCACCGCAGCGTCGGGCAAACTGCGCCGTCCGAGGGATGACTGGCCGCGCGCCCTGCGCATGCCCCGCCCGGCGCTCGCCGTCTTTGCCATTGCCTGTGCCGCGTGCTTCCTTCCGGGCGGTATCGTCTATGCCGCGACCGCCTTTGCCGGCGCCCTTGGTGCCTGCTTCATCATGGCCGGCTTTGCCATGCTTCACGCACGGACACGCGGAGCCGCGTGGCGTCCTGTGGCGCTATGGTTCGCCTACTTCGCCGTGATGCTCTTCGTCTTCGTGCTTTTCTTCTTCCTTCTCGCCGGTCTGTTCGACACATCGCGCAGCGCGCCGGTTTCGAAGGCTGCGAATACAACACCCAACAACGACAATTGAACTTGAAAGGAAACTCAAAATGGAAGTCATTCTTCTCGAACGTATCAGCCGCCTCGGCCAGATGGGCGACACCGTCAAGGTAAAGGACGGCTTTGCCCGCAACTTCCTCCTGCCGCAGGGCAAGGCTCTTCGTGCAAACGAAGCCAACAAGAAGAAGTTCGAGGGCCAGCGCGCCCAGCTCGAAGCCCGCAACCTCGAGCGCAAGTCCGAAGCCCAGGCAATTGCCGACAAGCTCAACGGCAAGACCTTCGTCGCCATCCGCTCGGCCGGCGAGACCGGTCAGCTTTACGGTTCGGTATCGACGCGCGATATCGCCGACCTGATCACGGCCGAAGGCTTCTCGCTCAACCGCAACCAGGTTGAACTCAACCTGCCTATCAAGACGATCGGCCTCCACAAGGTCGTTCTCGCCCTGCATCCGGAAGTTGAGGCATCGGTCACGATCAACATCGCCCGCACGGCCGACGAAGCCGAGCGTCAGGTAAAGGGCGAAGACCTTACCTCGGCTCAGGCGATCTACGGAATTGAAGAAGCACCGCTTTCGGACGAATTCTTCGACGAGGACGAAGAAGGCGAAGAAAACGCCTGATAGTACTTCGGTTACCATCAGGTAACTGCTTTACTTGAGTCGCACAAAACACCCGGCAGAGATGCCGGGTGTTTTTTTGCTTTTCAGAATGAAAAAATTGAGTAGATTTACTTGTCCTACCCATGCCCGACCTAGACTCAAGGTTGAGTCTTCTAGAGCAAAGGATATCCAAATGGCACCATTCTGCCGGAGGAAATTCGGGATACGGTCAAAGGGTCCGGCTAGACCGATCGCATCGGTCGAGCCAAAGCCCGCAGAATTTATTCCGAATCTGCCCGGAACGCCGGGTTTCCGCCCAAGAAGACATACCTTTTGGACATCCTTTGCTCTGATGGCCGAGCTCTATCGTCAATGATGGAGATTGTTCATGAATGCCATTCTAAAGGCTGCACTATCACGTCTGATCCACACTGGTACCCTTGTAATAACGGACGCCTCGGGCAAATCCCGGACGTTTGGCGATGGAACGGGCGAACCGATCGCCTTTCGCATCAACAGCGCCGCCGCAGAGCGGAAAATCGCGTTCGACCCGTCGCTGCACTTTGCCGAAGCCTATATGAACGGCGAAATCGACGTTCTTGACGGCAATATCTACGATGTCCTCAAGATCATATTCGAGAATACCGGGGCAACGGTCGCCCGGGAACCCTGGATGCTGGCAATCGAAGGCATCCGCCGCGCCACGCGCAGACTGCACCAGATGAACACGCTGACCCGCGCATCGAACAATGTGCAGCGGCACTACGACCTTTCGGGAGACCTTTATCGTCTCTTCCTCGACAGCGACATGCAGTACTCCTGCGCCTATTTCGAGCGCCCTGACGCGACCCTCGAAGAGGCGCAGCTCGCGAAAAAGCGCCATATTTCCGCAAAGCTTCTCGCCAGGAAGGGCCAGAAGGTGCTCGATATCGGCTGCGGCTGGGGTGGCCTCGGGCTTTACCTTGCCAAATATCTCGAAGCAGACGTTACCGGCGTCACGCTTTCGCAGGAGCAGCATGGCGTCGCCAACAAGCGCGCCTTCGACGAGGGCCTCTCGGCGCGCGCGCGCTTTGATCTGCGCGACTATCGCACGCTGGAGGACGGTTTCGACCGGATCGTTTCCGTCGGCATGTTCGAGCACGTGGGCGTCGGCCATTTCGCCGAGTATTTCCAGCACACGGCCCGACTTCTGAAAAAGGATGGCGTGTTCCTCCTGCATTCCATCGGCCGTTCGGACGGTCCGTCCTACACGAATGCGTTCATCCAGAAATACATCTTCCCAGGCGGCTATATCCCGGCCCTGTCGGAAGTCGTCCCGCATATCGAGAAGGCAGGCCTTGTCGTCACCGATATCGAGATATTGCGTCTCCACTACGCCGAGACGCTGCGTATCTGGCGCGAGCGCTTCATGGAAAATCGCGAACAGGCCAAGGCGATCTACGACGAACGCTTCTGCCGGATGTGGGAATTCTATCTCGCCGCCTCGGAAGCGGCTTTCCGCTGGCAGAACCTCGTCGTGTTCCAGATCCAACTGGCGCATCAACAGGAGGCCGTGCCGCTGACCCGCGACTATATATTCGAGGCAGAAAAGCGGCTGAGGCGTCTCGAATGCGAGCGCAGTTCCGCCAACAGCCAGGTCAATACGAAGGAGTCGGTAGCGGGGCGCTAGGCCGCCCCTCTTCCCCTTCGCCATCATCTTGCGCCCGGAATGCCACCAAGACCATTGGCGAGCCTGAACTGCCGTTATCGTCGGTCCGTCCCGAGGATCCACTCCCCACGAAAGAATCAGTGCTGGTCTCACTTTAACTGTGCGGAGTGGCCAGCGGTCGCACAGCTTATTGCCGCCTGCATTTGCACAATTTCCTACGCCGGGTGTAGATTCAGGAGGGCGAATCGCGCCCCGAATCTGCCTCTCTGAGTCAAGCTTCAAACAATCCGAGTCTGCTTTTGTTGTGGATTGAAATGTATGTTTCGACCCCGCATTGCGCGGTCAAATGACCGGTGGCCATAGTGAAGGGATAACAGGAAAAAGCGAAATGGCTGAAGCAACGGTACGCAAGATCAATGAGGCGCGCGACGCCTTCTACAGGGAGGCTCCCAATAATATCGAGGCAGAGCAGGCCCTTCTGGGTGCCATCCTGGTCAACAATGATGCGTTCTACCGCGTTTCCGATTTCCTGAAGCCGACCCATTTCAACGAACCTTTGCACCGCAAGATTTTCGAGATCTCATCCGACATGATCCGGATGGGCAAGATGGCTAATCCGGTGACGCTGAAGACCTTCGTGCCGGCCGACGAGAAGGTCGGCGACATGACGGTCATGCAATATCTCGCCCGTCTCGCGGCCGAAGCGGTGACAATCATCAATGCCGAGGATTATGGTCGCGCCATCTACGATCTTGCGACCCGCCGCGCGCTGATCACCATCGGCGAGGACATGGTCAATATCGCCTATGACGCTCCCGTCGATGTCGCACCGCAAGGCCAGATCGAGGACGCTGAGCGGCGGCTGTTCGAGCTTGCCGAAACCGGCCGGTACGATGGCGGGTTCCAGACCTTTACCGACGCGGTGAAGTCCGCGGTCGACATGGCCAATGCCGCCTTCATGCGCGACGGCCACCTCTCCGGCATCTCCACCGGCATACGCGCACTCGATGCGCGCATGGGCGGGCTGCAGCCTTCCGACCTTATCGTACTCGCCGGGCGTCCCGGCATGGGCAAGACCTCGCTTGCGACCAATATCGCGTTCAACATCGCTGCGGCCTATGAGCCGGAACAGCAGGCGGATGGCAGCTTCAAGGCCAAGAATGGCGGCGTCGTCGGCTTCTTTTCGCTCGAAATGTCGTCGGAACAGCTGGCGACGCGTATTATTTCCGAGCAGTCGGAGATCAGCTCCTCGAAAATCCGCCGAGGCGAAATCAGCGAGGCCGATTTCGAAAAGCTGGTCGCCTGCTCGCAGCATATGCAACGCGTGCCGCTCTATATCGACCAGACCGGCGGTATCTCGATCGCCCAGCTTGCCGCAAGGGCACGGCGGCTCAAGCGGCAGCGCGGGCTCGACGTTCTCGTCATCGACTATATTCAGCTGATGCAGGGCTCTTCCAAGCGCGCCTCGGAAAACCGCGTTCAGGAAATCACCGAGATCACAACCGGCCTGAAGGCACTCGGCAAGGAACTGAACACGCCGATCATAGCCCTCTCCCAGCTTTCCCGCCAGGTGGAAAGCCGTGAAGACAAGCACCCGCAGCTTTCGGACTTGCGCGAATCCGGCTCGATCGAGCAGGACGCCGACGTCGTGCTTTTCGTTTATCGCGATGAGTACTATATCAAGAACAAGGAGCCGAAAGTAGGGACGGAAGAGCATTTCAAGTGGCAGGCCGATCTCAACGAGGCTTCAGGCAAGGCGGAAGTCATCATCGCCAAACAGCGCCACGGCCCGACGGGAACCGTGAGGCTTGCGTTCCAGTCAGAGTTCACGCGGTTCACCGATCTTGCCGAGGATTCGCATCTTCCAGAACGATTCGAGTGATGATTTGAACAACAAGACCAATGTGACCACGACCGGCGCCGACCCGCGGCTGGCCGGTGGACGCCTGACCATCGACCTCGATGCTCTCATTGCCAACTGGCAGCTGCTCGCGGAGAAATCGAAGCCAGCCGAAACATCGGCCGTGGTCAAGGCCGACGCTTATGGGCTCGGGATCGTGCATGTCGTGCCCGCCCTCTGGCAGGCTGGCTGCCGCAGCTTTTTCGTCGCGCTTGCAGAAGAAGGTTTGCGGGTCAAAGCCGTTGCGCCGGATGCGCGCGTGTTCGTCCTCAACGGATTTTTCGAGGGCGCATTTCCCGCCTACGAGCAATCTGACCTCATCCCGGTTCTCGGATCGCCCCACGAAATCGAGCTTTGGGAGCGCGCAAATTCCGGTCGTCCCGAGCCGCTGCCATTCGCCTTGAATGTAGATACCGGTATGAACCGCCTCGGGCTGACGGTTGACGAGGCGCTGGCATATGCCGCAAGGCCCGGCGCACCCGCCCCGGTGCTCCTGATTACCCATCTTGCGACGGCCGACGACACAGCCCACGCCTTGACGGCCAAGCAATTTGAATCATTTCAAAAGCTTCGAGCCGCTTTCAAAGGCATTCAGTCAAGTATCGCCAACTCGCCCGGCGTCTTTCATACCTTGCATACGGGCTTCGATTTGAGTCGCCCGGGCGTTGCCATGTATGGCGGCGAACCGCTGTCCGGCGTTGCCAATCCGATGCGTCCCGTGGTGACGGTGAAGGCGCGCATCGTACAAATCCGTAACGGCCGCAAGGGGGAGACGGTCGGTTACGGCGCCACGGCGACGCTCGAGCGCGATACGCGGATTGCGATCTGCTCGGTCGGCTACGCCGATGGCTACCTCCGCTCGGCTTCGGGAAGCGGCGTGCCGCTACGCAACACTGTCGCCAAGGGCGGCGAAGGGTTCATCGCCGGCCAGAAAGTGCCGGTGATCGGCCGCGTAACCATGGATCTTACCTCGTTCGACGTGACGGATCTTCCCGAGGAGGCGGCAAAGCCCGGGGACTTCATCGAACTGATCGGCGCCAACATTGCGCTCGATGAGGCCGCACGCGCCGCCGGCACCATTGGCTATGAGATGCTTACCAGCCTCGGCAATCGCTATCACCGCCGCTATCTTTATTCGGGAAAGCGCAGCTGATGGCGAAGGCCCGGGTTCAATTCATCTGCCAGAACTGCGGCGCAGTGCATTCACGCTGGGCGGGGAAGTGCGACGAGTGCGGTGAGTGGAACACGCTGGTCGAGGAAGGCACCTCCGGCGGGATCGGGAGCGGCCCGGGACGCCTTTCGGCCCGCAAGGGCCGAGCCGTCGCCCTCACCAGCCTTTCTGGCGAAATTGAGGATGCGCCGCGTATCCGATCCGGGATCGGCGAACTTGACCGGGTGACCGGGGGCGGATTTGTACGCGGTTCCGCCATTCTCGTCGGCGGCGATCCCGGTATCGGCAAGTCCACATTGCTGACACAGGCGGCAGCAGCGCTGGCGCGGCGTGGAAACCGCGTGGTCTACGTCTCGGGCGAGGAGGCGGTGGCGCAGATCAGGTTGCGCGCGCAGCGCCTCGACGCTGCGGACACCGATGTGCAGCTAGCGGCCGAGACCAATGTCGAGGACATTCTGGCGACTATCGCCGATTCGAAGCGCCCCGACCTCATCATCATCGACTCGATCCAGACCCTTTGGACGGACGCGGCCGATTCGGCGCCCGGCACGGTGACGCAGGTACGCGCCGGCGCACAGGCGATGATCCGCTATGCCAAGCAGACCGGCGCCGCCGTCGTTCTCGTCGGCCATGTCACCAAGGAAGGCCAGATTGCCGGTCCGCGCGTCGTCGAGCATATGGTCGATGCCGTGCTCTATTTCGAGGGCGAAGGTGGCCATCACTACCGCATCCTGCGCACGGTGAAGAACCGCTTCGGACCCACTGACGAGATCGGCGTCTTCGAAATGTCCGACCGCGGCTTGCGCGAAGTTGCGAACCCATCCGAGCTTTTTCTCGGCGAGCGCAACGAAAAATCCCCGGGCGCAGCAGTGTTTGCAGGCATGGAGGGCACGCGCCCGATCCTCGTCGAGATCCAGGCGCTGGTTGCGCCGTCGACGCTCGGAACACCGCGGCGCGCGGTCGTCGGATGGGACGGCAACCGCCTGTCGATGATTCTCGCCGTGCTCGAAGCCCATTGCGGCGTTCGGTTCGGCCAGCACGACGTTTATCTGAACGTCGCCGGCGGTTATCGCATTACTGAACCGGCCGCTGATCTCGCCGTCGCCTCTGCGCTGGTTTCCTCTATCGCCGGTATTGCCCTTCCGGCCGATTGCGTCTATTTCGGCGAAGTCAGCCTATCGGGCGCCGTGCGCCCGGTTGCACATGCTGTACAGAGACTGAAAGAAGCAGATAAGCTTGGCTTCAAGCAGGCGGTTCTTCCCAAGGGAAGCAACGATGTTGCCAAGAACGGCAATGCCGCTCTGACCGAAACGGCTTCGTTGCCGGACCTTGTGGCCCGGATCGCGGCTTCGGGACCAGGCAAGAAACAACGCGCAGACTGACCGGATGGGGCCATCGGGCAGTGACATGGGGATGAAAGTAAATGCCGATTACGTTGCTTGACGGAATTCTATTGGGCATCACCCTCGTATCGGCGGTCCTCGCCATGGTGCGCGGATTTTCGCGCGAAGTGCTGTCGGTTGTTTCCTGGGCAGCGGCGGCAGCGGCCGCCTATCTCTTTTACAAGCCTGTTGTTCCCTTCCTCACCCCGTACATCAGCAACGACACCATCGTGCAGATTGCAGCGGCGGGCCTTGTCTTCGTCGTCACGCTGATCGTCGTGTCCATTATCACCATGAAGATTGCCGATTTCATCATCGACAGCCGCATCGGCGCGCTCGACCGCACGCTCGGCTTCCTGTTTGGCGCAGCGCGCGGCATACTTCTCGTTGTCGTCGCCATGCTGTTCTTCAACTGGCTCGTGCCGGAAAACCAGCCAGCCTGGGTTGGAAACGCCAAATCGAAGCCGATGATCGACCAGCTTGGCGCGAAACTTGTCGGCCTTCTGCCGGAAGATCCCGAATCGACCATCCTGAAACGGTTGAAACCCGGCACGACCGCGCCGGAAGCATCGCCCGACGCGACGACTGCGCCGGAACCGAAGGAAGATATCCCGCCGGAAGGTGGTGCGACAAACCAGTGACTTGGAGTCTTGGCGCTTATACACCATATAGGGGCTTCGATTGACACGTGGACGCGGGTCCTGCCCTGTTAGTCGATTGCCTCCTATGGCATAATATGAATTAGGCTCAATTGAATCTGCGGCGAAAGGCTGGCGGTAATGACCGACATTTCTCGTGACGATACCCAATTGATGTCCCTCGATGACGACACACTGCATGAAGAGTGCGGTGTGTTTGGCATTTTGGGGCACACCGATGCGGCCACGCTGACGGCGCTCGGATTGCATGCGCTGCAGCACCGCGGGCAGGAAGCTGCCGGTATCGTTTCCTACGACGGACGCCAGTTCTGCTCGGAGCGGCGCATGGGCCTTGTCGGCGATCACTACACCAACCCCGCCACGCTTGCCCAGTTGCCGGGCGACAGGGCCATCGGCCATGTGCGCTATTCGACGACGGGCGACACGGTTCTGCGCAACGTGCAGCCGCTCCTCGCCGAGCTTGAAGTCGGTGGCATCGCCATCGCCCATAACGGCAATTTCACCAATGGCCTGACGCTGCGACGCCAACTGATCGCCGACGGTGCGATCTGCCAGTCGAATTCCGATACGGAGGTCGTCCTCCACCTCATCGCGCGCTCGCGCCATGCCTCGTCCAGCGATCGTTTTATCGACGCGATCCGCCAGATGGAAGGCGGCTATGCGATGCTTGCCCTCACCCGCACCAAGCTGATTGCCGCGCGTGATCCGATCGGCATCCGCCCGCTCGTCATGGGCGAACTCGACGGCAAGCCGATCTTCGCATCCGAGACCTGCGCGCTCGACATCATTGGCGCGAAGTTCATCCGCGACGTGGAGAACGGTGAAGTCGTCGTCTGCGAGATCCAGCCGGACGGCTCGATCAGCATAGACGCCTTCAAGCCGCAGGCTCCAAAGCAGGAGCGCCTCTGCCTGTTCGAATATGTGTATTTCGCCCGTCCTGACTCCGTCGTCGGCGGCCGCAACGTCTACACCGCGCGCAAGAACATGGGCATCAACCTTGCCAAGGAAGCGCCGCTTGAGGCCGATGTCGTCGTACCTGTTCCAGATGGCGGCACACCCGCCGCGATTGGCTTTGCCCAGGCCAGCGGTATCCCGTTCGAGCTCGGCATCATTCGCAACCACTATGTCGGACGCACCTTTATCGAGCCGACGCAGTCGATACGCGCTTTCGGCGTGAAGCTGAAGCATTCGGCCAACCGTGCCGTCATCGAAGGCAAGCGCGTCGTTCTCATCGACGACTCGATCGTGCGCGGGACAACGTCGGTCAAGATCGTGCAGATGATCCGCGATGCCGGGGCGAGCGAAGTTCATATTCGCGTCGCGAGCCCGATGATCTTCCACCCGGATTTCTATGGCATCGACACGCCGGACGCCGACAAGCTCCTCGCCAACCAATACGCCGATCTCGACGCGATGTGCCGTTACATCGGCGCGGATTCGCTGGCGTTCCTGTCGATTGACGGTCTCTACAAAGCCGTCAGCGGCCAGCCGCGCGATTCCCGTACGCCGCTGTTCACCGATCACTATTTTACTGGCGACTATCCGACCCGCCTTCTCGACAAGGATGGTCCGAGCAACGTCCACAAGCTCTCGCTTCTCGCAAATAACGGTTGAGTTCACGACACAATGATTTCTGACGGCAGTTTCCGGCTGGACGGCAAGCTTGCGCTTGTTACTGGCGCATCCCGCGGCATCGGCTATTTTCTGGCGAAGGATCTTGCCGCACGCGGCGCCCATGTCATCGCCGTCGCCCGAACGGTCGGAGGGCTCGAGGATCTCGACGACGAGATCAAGAGCGCGGGCGGTAGCGCGACGCTGGTGCCGCTCGACCTGACCGACATGCCGGCCATCGACCGGCTTGGCGGCTCGATCCACGAGCGTTGGGGAAAGCTCGACATCATGGTTGCGAACGCCGGTTTCCTCGGCACGATATCACCGATCGGCCATGTGGAAGCGAAGGTGTTCGACAAGCTGATGGCGATCAACGTGTCGAGCGTATGGCGCCTGATCCGCACCACCGATCCGCTCCTAAAGCTATCGGATGCCGGCCGTGCGCTGTTCCTTTCCTCAGGCGTCGCCCACACGGCGAGAGCCTACTGGGGTCCCTATGCCGCCTCCAAGGCCGCCGTCGAGGTGATGGCGCGCAGTTGGGCCGAGGAGACGCGCCAGACGCGCCTTCGTATCAACTCGGTCAATCCCGGCGCAACGCGCACGGCAATGCGCGCCCAGGCAATGCCCGGCGAAGATCCGGAAACCTTGCCGACACCCGGCGACGTTGCCGCCCAGATCGCGCTTATGCTTGACCCGGCACTCGATGTCACCGGCAAGCTCTATGACGTGCGCGAAGGCAAGCTTCTGAGCTACAACGATCCGAGCTAGCGTAGCCGTATCAGTCGAGCAGGCGTTGTTTGCAATTTCTGCCGACTCGAGCACGGCTCTTGCGAGAAGCCATGATTGCGGTCTTGGCGACCATTAACATCGTTCTGCCGGAAGGTGTTTGATTTCACATCATCCTCCTCTCAGCCGTTATCCTCGGCTTTTTACCCGAGGACCAAGCTTCGTTTTGCGTGATCAACAGCGTCCAAGATAGATCCTCGGGACAAGGGCCCGAGTATGACGGGGGTGAGACCGGATGACGGCAAGCTAGGCCCGAGTAACGGCCGAAAACCCGAACCTCACGACGATGCGGCTTCGGCGTCGTTGTTTGGAGAAGCGGGAGCGGCGCTGAGTGCATCCGCCGCTTCGAAGCGCTTCCAGGCGCGTGTGCTGAAAGGCAGGCTGATGAAGAAGGCGATCGTCGTCAGTGTCAGCGTCTGCCATGTGTAGCTCATCAGGAACGCAACGTAGACGACGATGAACAGGAAAATCGGCATGACCCAGTCGGAGCGCAGCTTTGTACCCGCCGCCTTGCCGCTATAGACCGGCAGACGGCTGATCATCAGGCTGGCGACAATCACGGTGTAGGCGGCTGCCCCGAAGGCGACAGCCCGCGTCGGGGCAAGACCGAGAAAGCCGAGATAGACCGGCAGCATTACCAGAAGCGCTCCGGCGGGTGCTGGCACGCCTGTAAAGAAGTTCTTTTGCCAGGCGGGCTGGCCTACGGCATCGAGCATGACGTTGAAACGGGCAAGGCGCAGGCAGCAGGCGATGCAATAGAGCAGCGCCGCGATCCAGCCGAAGGACCGCGCCTGATCGAGCATATAAGCATAGAGCACGAGGGCCGGCGCAACTCCGAAATTGACGATATCGGCGAGCGAATCCATCTGGGCGCCGAAATTGCTCGAGCCCTTCATCATGCGGGCGATACGTCCGTCAATGCCGTCGAGAAAGGCGGCAAGCAGCACCATGGCGACGGCAAGTTCGAAGCGATTCTCGAAGGCGAGCCTAATGCCTGTCAGCCCGGCACAGATGGCAAGCACAGTGATCACATTCGGGACGAGATAGCGCAGCGGAATGCGCCTGCCCCGAGGTTCGTGTGCCCGAGGCTTGTCGTCAAACAGCGGATCGGATTCGATGTCGTTCATGCCGCAACCTCAGCTGATCCGCACCAGCGGCGCGCTCGCCGCCCCGCCGAATTCCGCGATGACGGTCTCGCCGCCAACCGCCATCTGACCAATTGCGACGCGGGGGGTAAAGCCCTGGGGAAGATAGACATCCACTCGCGAGCCGAAGCGGATGAGCCCGAAACGCTCGCCGATCGACAGCGCGTTGTTCTCGTCAGCCCAGCACACGATGCGGCGCGCAACCAGCCCGGCGATCTGCACCACGGCGACCTCGCCATTCGGGCTTTCGATCAGGAGGCTGTTGCGCTCGTTCTCGGCACTCGCCTTGTCGAGCTCGGCATTCAAAAACTTGCCCGGCTTGTGAACGATCGTCTTGATGCGTCCGCGCACCGGTGCGCGATTGATGTGACAAGAGAAAACGTTCATGAACACGGAAATGCGCGTCATCTCGCCGGTGCCGAGGCCGAGTTCGCGTGGGGGCACGGCTGGGCCCACCGCTGAAACAATTCCATCCGCCGAGCTTATGACCAGCTTGTCGTCGATAGGCGTCACGCGCTGCGGGTCACGATAGAAATAGATACACCAGGCCGTCAGCACGAAGCCGATCCAGAACAACGGCTCCCAGAAATAGCCGAGAATGATCGTCGCACCGGCAAAACCGGCGATAAACGGATATCCCTCCCGATGAATCGGCACAAATGTATTGCGGATGGTATCGACAAGGCTCATTCGTTGCTTCCTGCTGGTCCCGGTAACGCACACGCGAAACCCAAGGCGCGCCAATGCGGTTCGCGCGTTACTTATCGGAGATTGGAGGCCGGGGCAAACGCTTCGCTCGCCAGTTCACTGAAACCGCTATGCTGCCGGCTCGCCGCGCAGGACCACGCCAAGGTCGTCTTCCTCGCGCACACGGCGCAGCCGCTCCTCGGCCTCGGTGGCTTCGCGCTGGCGATTCCACATGGAAGCATAGAGGCCGCCGCGGGCAAGCAGCGTCAGGTGCGTGCCACGCTCGGCAATCACGCCATCTTTGAGGACGATGATTTCATCAGCGCCGATGACAGTCGAAAGACGATGGGCAATGACCAGCGTTGTGCGGTTGCGGCTGACAAGATCGAGCGCCGACTGGATTTCATGCTCCGTGGCGCTATCAAGCGCCGACGTCGCTTCGTCGAGGATGAGAATGGGCGGAGCCTTCAGGATCGTCCGGGCAATGGCGACACGCTGTTTTTCGCCGCCGGAAAGCTTCAGCCCACGCTCGCCGACCATCGACTCGTAGCCGTCCGGCAATGTCTGAATGAACGGACCGATCTGAGCAAGTTCAGCGGCGTTGCGCATTTCCTCATCGCTTGCTGCGATTCGGCCATAACGGATATTATAGGCAATGGTGTCATTGAACAGCACCGTATCCTGCGGCACCATGCCCATCGCGGCGCGCAGGCTTTCCTGCGTAACGTCGCGAATATCCTGCCCGTCAACGCTGATCGAGCCGCTCTGGATATCGTAAAAGCGGAAAAGCAGCCTGGAAAGGGTCGATTTCCCCGCACCGGAAGGCCCGACAATAGCAATCGTCTTGCCGGCCGGCACCTCGAAACTGACGCCCTTCAGGATGGGGCGCTTCGGGTCATAGGCAAAGTGAACATTGTCAAAGCGAACGGAACCGCGCTCGATGTCAAGCGGCCGCGCGTCCGGCCTGTCCTGGACTTCCTGCTCCACATCCAGAAGATCGAACATCTGCTCGATGTCGGTCAGGCCCTGGCGCACCTCTCGATAGATGAAGCCGATGAAATTGAGCGGGATCGACAGCTGCATCAGCATGGCATTGATGAAGACGAAGTCGCCAAGTGTCTGTGTGCCGGCGAGAACCTCCCTGCCCGACATGATCATCATCACCGCCATGCCGACGCCGAAGATGACGGCCTGACCGAAGTTGAGCCAGCCGAGCGACGTCCAGATGCGGGTCGCCGATACTTCATAACGCGCCATCGCTCCGTCGAAGCGCTTGGCCTCCATGGCCTCGTTGCCAAAATATTTGACCGTCTCGAAATTGAGCAGCGAGTCGATCGCCTTGGAGTTGGCGTCCGTATCGGAAGCGTTCATGTCGCGGCGTATGCCGATGCGCCAATCGCTGGCACGGACGGTAAACCACGTATAGAGCCAGACCGTGGCAACGACCACGGCGACATAGGAGAAACCATAGGTTACGGCGAAAATTACGGCCGTCATGAGGAATTCAAGGATCGTCGGCGCCGTGTTCAGGATCGTAAAGCGGACAATCGTTTCGATGCCTTTGGTCCCGCGCTCTATAATGCGCGAAAGGCCGCCCGTGCGCCGTTCGACGTGGAAGCGCAACGACAAATCATGCATATGCACGAAGGTCTTATAAGCAAGTTTTCGCACGGCGTACTGGCCGACGCTGGCAAACAGCGCGTCGCGCAACTGGTTGAGACCTGCCTGGACGATGCGCGCCAGATTATAGGCTGCGACCAGCATAAGCGGGCCAACGAGCAGCGCCGGCACCAGGTCCGAGGGCTCGGACTTGCCATTTAAAGCATTGGTCGCCCATTTGAAGAAATACGGAACAAGGATCAGAACGACCTTGGAAATGACGAGATAGACCGTGGCCCAGATCACGCGCATGCGCAGGTCCGGCCGCTCCATCGGCCACATGTAGGGCCAGAGATTGCGTATGGTCTGGAGTGTCTTTCCAGAGTCGGCGGAAACGGTCTTGTTGGCCACTTTTATTCCTTGTGGATCGCGGGGTGTAGCGAGGCACCGCCCCGAACCATCCCTTCATCGGAACAGCAAAGGCTCGCCATGTCGCTGACAAACGCGGCAACGGTGACGAATGCATCCGGATTGATACTGTAGTGCGAGCTCTGGCCTGAGGGCTGATAGCGGACAAGGCCGGCTTCGACGAGAATTTTCAGATGCTGCGAGACCGTCGACTGCGCAAGGTCAAGCTGCGCGACGATATCCTTGCAACAGGAGCGGTCCAGACAGGCGAGCTGCCGGACGATGCGCAAGCGCGCCGGATGAGCAAGCGCAGCAAGGATCCGGGCGGTTTCCGCGTCCGACAAAGAGCGTTCAAACGGATTGGTACAATTCATCGTCCATCGGCGATAAACGATATAAATTTCCAAAGCAAGCCGAAAAGTAAAAACGCTATTCCGGCTTGAGGTGCCGGAATAGCGCAATCATGTCACTCGACGGCCGATTTTTCCTGATCCGGCAAGGTGAAGACCTGACCGGGGAAGATCTTGTTCGGATTGCGGATCTGTTCCTTGTTGGCAAGGTAGATCGTCGTGTAGCGAACGCCCGCGCCATAGGTGCGGCGGGAAATCCGCCAGAGATTGTCGCCCCGGCGAATGATGACCGAGCCGTCGACATTCTTGAGCGGCGCTTCGCTGTTCTGCGCTGCCGGATCCGTGCCTTGCGGAACAGCGCCGGTTGCGCTGTCGCCGGGCGACGAGTCGGCAATGGCTGCGACGCGTTCACCCGCCTCGCGTTTGAACGGTACCGCCGCACGCGCGATTATGGTCATGCCATCCCGGCCCATCATTTCGGCGCGGATAATGTAATCGCCGACAGCAAGCTCCTGTACGGTCTGCAGCAGGAAGCGGCCGTTTGGCGCCGTCTTCGTCGTTCCGAGCGGATCGTCATTGGCATAGAGCTTGACTGTCGAGCCTGGCTCCGAGGTGCCGGCGATGAAAATCTTGTTGCCCTCGATCTCGACAGCCTCGACGGCAACGAGAGCCCTCTCGGCGGGCGCGGCGGGCTTGTCGCCGGCCGGCGAGGCGTCGGTCGCCGTTGCCGTCTGCGCTTCGGCCGGTGCAGCCGGTGCCGTGGCTTGCGGAGTCGTGATCATGCGGCTCGGTTGGCCAGATTGCTCGACGAGCGCCAGCACCTGTCCGGACTTGTTTTCGGGTATGGAGACAATGGCGGTCTCAAGCGATGTCAGCGCGCTGCCATCGGGCAGTGTCGAGCGCAGCACAAGCTGATAGTCGCCGGGTTTCAACGGCGTATCGAGGGCGATGACGAAGTCGCCGGTATCTGTCGCCTTGCCGGTGCCGACGATCTGCGATCCAGACAAAAGATCGACTGTAGCGTTCTTTGCCGCCTTGCCGGCAACAACGATCGATCCGGAGGGTTCGACGCGGAGAATGTCGAAGGTGGGTCCGCTCGATGTAATCGTCGTTTCGCCTTGCGGAACCGAAGCGTCCGGCTGGGCAGCGGGCGCGCTGGCCGCAGGGAGCGTCGGGCTCTCTACCTTGGCCTCTTGTTGCGGGGCCGGTGCTGGTGCAGCGGCTGGCTGCTCTGTCTGTGCAGGACTGGTCGCAAGCGCTACGGGTTTGTCAGAAGTCGGCTCACCTGGCAGCAACGCCACGACAGCGGCGACGAGCCCAGCGGCAACGACAGTACCGAGCCCCAAAACCGCAATTTTATTCTCGAACATCGTTCCCCATTCCTATTGTTCTCTTTTTGGTCTAGCGCCTTTTCGCCGTTGCTACAAGAAAACCCTTTAGATTCAGGACTAGTCTTTAGACTTATCAAGAACAAATCGGGGGTAGCAAACTTTTGTCGCATTACTACCGCCTTGACGTTTGGCGGTGCAGGAGGCACCACTCGTCGCATGAGCAAGATTCGATCCATCTGTGTCTATTGCGGGTCCTCGCCGGGCCGCGATCCGATCTACAAGCAAAGCGGCCGGCTGCTCGGCAGGTCGATTGCCGCACACGGGCTTGAACTCGTCTATGGCGGCGGCACGAAAGGCATCATGGGCGCGGTTGCGGACGGCGTCATGTCCGCGGGCGGTCGGGTAACCGGCATCATCCCGAAGTTCCTGATGAACAAGGAAGCCACCGAACACGCGCTTGGCCAGCTTTCCGAGCTGATTGTCACGGAAGACATGCACGAGCGCAAACACAAGATGTTCGAGCGCTCCGACGCCTTCGTCACGCTGCCCGGGGGCATCGGCACGGTCGAGGAGATCGTCGAGATAATGACCTGGGCCCAACTCGGGCGGCATCGCAAGCCGATGGTCTTTGCCAATGTCAACGGCTTCTGGAATCCGATGCTTGCGCTCATCGACCACATGAAGGCCGAAGGGTTCGTGCATACGTCACATTTGGTCAATCCGCTTGTGGTAGAAAACCCGGATGAGATCGTGCCGGCGATCCTCAACGCCGCTGCGCGAGGCGACCGGGAAGGCGATGGGTCGATCATCGAACGGATGTAGCTACGGAAAAGGGATCGATAGGTGGACACGAAGGCCTTGGATCCCAACAGCAAACAACTTGCCAGCGATGACTTTGTCATAAGCCACGCATTCGGTGCGGATGGCGCGCTTATCCTGCATCCTGGCGCCTCCAATCCTGCCGTATGGACCTGGAAAAGCTATGCGCTGGCCGATGCAAGAGCACGACGCAGCCTCGAAACCGACGCCACCCTGCCCGAAGCGGTACGCGAGGTTCTGCTTGCCTCCGGCGACCAATGCCAGATCAATTTCGATGATGGCTGGCTATACGGCGAATTGCCCGATCTCCAGCATGAGCACTATGGCGATCCGCGCGAACTCGGCTATTTCCGCTTTGCCTTCAATGATGGGGTCTTCATCAGCGCGCGGCGCCATCCGCTGCAGTCGGTCGACGACATACGCCAGGCGATAGGTCGGGGCAAAATCCGGCTTCCCTCGCCGCTCACCCTGTTCAATGCTGTTTTCCGGCGTTTCCTTGAACTGCTCAAGGCGGAAATCGCCAAGCTTTCGGAAACGCTCGATTCGATCGAGGATCACATTGTCGGCGAGAACTGGCAGGGCGAACGGGAGCGCCTGGTGCCGGTGCGGCGGCAGATCGTGGTCTTCCACCGCTATCTGACAGCGGCGATCAGCCTGTTTCGACATATAGACCATGCCGACCGCAGGGCCCTGCCTGAGGAGTTGGACGATCTCATCGAGGCCCTGTCGCGGCGAGCCGAAACCCTGCATGCGGAGGGCGACCAGTTGCAGCAGCGCGCGCGTTTGCTGCAGGACGAACTGATGGCCAAGCTCACCGACCAGTCGAACCAGTTCCTGTACGTTTTGTCGGTGATGACCGCTGTTCTTTTGCCGAGCACGGTCATCAGCGGGCTTTTCGGGATGAATACCGGCGGGCTACCGCTTGCAGAAAGCGCGCACGGTTTTTGGATCATCGCTTTCATCGCGCTCGCGATTTCCGCGGCGGTTTATCTGATTGTGCGCAGGATCGGCGGGAACAGGCGTTAAGCCGCCTTCACCTTGCGGGCTTGCTGCAACATTGACCACGTATAGATGGCAAGCGCCGTCCAGATCAGCGCAAAGGCGATGAACTGGATATGCGAGAAAGGCTCGCCGAAGACGAAGATGGCGCTGAGGAAGACGATCGTCGGTGCGATGTACTGCATCAGTCCGATCGTCGTATAGCGCAGCAGCTTGGCGCCGAATGCATAAAGGATGAGCGGCACCGCCGTTGCCGGACCGGCGAAAAGCAGAAGGCCGACGTCGTGGGCGCTGCCATTGAAGAAGTGGCTGGTGCCCTGCGAGACGGTCCAGGCGATGAAGGCGAGCGAAGGCACTGACAAAAGCAGGACTTCAAGCATGAAACCCTGCGTTGGGCCAATCGGTAACGTCTTGCGGAAGAAGCCGTAGAAGCCAAAGCTGAAGGCAAGCACCAGCGAGATCCAGGGCAAGCCGCCGGAATAGACCGTCAAAAGGAGCACCGCGCAGGCGGCGAGCCCGACCGCCACGGCCTGCGGCTTCGACAGGCGCTCGCCAAGGAAAATGCCGCCGAGCACGACATTCACAAGCGGGTTGATGTAATAGCCGAGCGCGGTATCGATGGCGTGGCCGCTGCCGATCGCCCAAACATAGGTTCCCCAGTTGAGCGTGATGAGCGAGGCCGTCAGCATCGCCATGAAAAGCATCCGGGGCGTCGTCAAAGCGACCTTCAGATCGCCGAACAATCCGAGCCACCACAGCAGCAGGGCGGCGATGGGTACCGACCAGATGATGCGATGCGCCACCACTTCCAGCGCCGGCATATGGGCAACCGACTTCAGGTAGAACGGAAGGACGCCCCAGAGCAGATAGGCTGAGAGCGCAAAGATGAAACCCTTCTTCCCGTCGGACATGCCGCCCGGACCTTCGGTTGTGACAAGGGCTGCGGTCACGGCGCGATTGGAAGCTATCTGTTCAGTCATGATGCGCCGACTCCTAGTCCTCGCTTCCCGGCGCGTCCATTGAATTCGGCTGATCGATACATCAAGACAGTTGATGTTTTTTACGGCAATTCGAACAAATTATGAGCGATTTCCAGCTATTCCGCGGCGATCTTGCCAGCGAGATCGCGGTTTTTCATCAGCTTGTAGACAATGGAATCCATCAGCGCCTGAAAGGAGGCGTCGATGATGTTGTCGGAGACGCCCACCGTCCACCAGCGCGCATTGCTCGAATCCGTCGACTCGATCAGAACGCGCGTGATCGCCTCCGTGCCGCCATTGAGGATACGAACCTTGAAATCGGCGAGCACAAGATCATCGATCTCGTTCTGGTAACGGCCCATATCCTTGCGCAGCGCAAGATCGAGTGCGTTGACCGGACCATGGCCCTCGGCGACGGACATGCGGGTCTCGCCGTCGACGTCGACCTTCACCACCGCTTCCGAGACCGTCTTTATGTTGCCGTTGGCATCGAAGCGGCGTTCGACCATGCATCGAAACGAGTCGACCTTGAAGAATTCCGGGACCGTGCCAAGTGTGCGCCGGGCCAAGAGTTCGAAGCTCGCATCGGCGCCTTCGTAGGCATAGCCTTCCGCCTCATGTTCCTTGACGAGGGCAATGAGCGTGTCGAGCCGAGGATCGGATTTTGCCACGCTGATGCCGCGGCGCTCCAGCTCATTGATGAAGTTGGACTTGCCGCCCTGGTCGGAGACCATCACCTTGCGGCGGTTGCCGACGGTCTCGGGCGGAACATGTTCGTAGGTTGCCGGCTCCTTGATGAGGGCCGAGGCATGGATGCCGGCCTTGGTCGCGAAAGCCGACGTCCCGACGAATGCGCCCTGCGGGTTGGGCGCACGGTTGAGCAATTCGTCGAAGCTGCGCGAGAGCCGCGACAGCCCCTGCAGTTTCTCCATGCTGATGCCGGTCTCGAAGCGGTCCGCCCAGGCAGGCTTCAGCATCAGCGTCGGAATGATCGTGACGAGATTGGCATTGCCGCAACGCTCGCCGATACCGTTGAGCGTGCCTTGCACGTGGCGCACGCCGGCATCGATCGCAGCCAGCGAGTTGGCGACCGCCTGCTCAGTGTCATTATGGGCATGAATGCCGAGATGATCGCCGGGGATCAACTTCGCCACCTCGCGTACGATCGTCGCCACTTCTGCGGGCTGTGTACCGCCATTGGTATCGCAGAGCACGACCCAGCGCGCGCCGGCGTCATAGGCGGTTTGCGCGCAAGCGAGCGCATAGGACGGGTTGGCCTTGTAGCCGTCAAAGAAGTGCTCGCAATCGACGATGGCTTCCTTGCCGGCCTCTACAGCGGCCGTGACCGAGGCTGCGATACTTTCAAGGTTTTCGTCATTGGTGCAGCCGAGCGCCACGCGCACGTGATAGTCCCAACTCTTGCCGACGAAGCAGACCGTGTCGGCGGCGGAGCGGATCAGCGCCGTGACGCCGGGATCGTTGGAGGTGGAGACCCCTGCCCGCTTGGTCATGCCGAATGCCGCAAACTTCGCGCGCTTTGTTCGCGTCTCGCTGAAGAACGCCGTGTCGGTGGGATTGGCGCCGGGATAGCCGCCTTCGACATAATCGAAGCCGAAATCATCGAGCAAGGCGGCGATGACCTTCTTGTCCTCGACCGAAAAATCGATGCCGGGCGTCTGCTGGCCGTCGCGCAAAGTGGTGTCGAAGAGGTAGATGCGTTCCTTGGTCACTTGCTCGTTTCCCCGTCCCCGGCCAGCGGCCATTGATCCGTGTCATGGTCGGGATGCTGATAGGATATCATTGTTTTAAGAAATTCAGCCGATGCAGGATCGCCTTCCGACGTATAGCCCGGCAGCGCGCCGAGATCGTCGACGTAGGGCAACTTGCCCTCAAGTCCCCATTGCAGGACAGGGGCAAGTTCCTCCGGATGATCGAAAGCACCGATCGCCAGCGCGAGGCCGTCGGGCGCCTCATAGGTCAGCGGTGTGCCGCATTCGGCGCAAAAACCGCGCTTGACGTGATTGGACGACCGGTAGCGCTTGGGTTCGCCGCGCGTCCACTGGAAATGGGCGCCGCGCACCGATGCAAGCGGCGCATAGAAATTGCCGAACGCCTTCTGGCACATGCGGCAATGGCAGATGGAGGTGTCGTCCACCCTGCCCTCGACGCGAAACCGAACCGCTCCGCACTGGCACCCGCCGGTGTATATGGGCTTGTTGTCAAGGCTCATGGGCGGGGCTCCGTGCGGAAACTGTGCTGACGATATGCTGACAGACGCCATCGATATCTTGAAGCACATCGTCATTCCAAAACCGCAAAACCGTCCACCCGTCGCGGTTCAGGCGTTCGGTCCTTGCGCCGTCATACTGTTGACTATGATCTTCACCGTGTTGAGAACCGTCGAGTTCCACAACGATGCGAGCCGCAGCACAGGCGAAATCAACGATGTAACCGGCGATTGGAACCTGCCGCTTGAACGACAAGCCCATCAGTCGGTGAGCACGGAGGCAATTCCAAAGTTTCAATTCCGGCTCGGTTTGCGCCCGCCGCATGGACTTCGCATATTGGCGGATCTTCACCGGAATTGGCGTGTGGGATGGCATGGTCAGTCACCCCCCTCTGTCCTGCCGGACATCTCCCCCACAAGGGGGGAGACTGAATTGTCATCGAGCGTGTCGCTCAAATGTAAACCCTGGAGATTGGCCTCAACCTCTGTAAAGGCTGGTCTCCCCCCTTGTGGGGGAGATGTCCGGCAGGACAGAGGGGGGTGCGATCCACGCCCGTCCATCACCGCCTCACCTCCCAGGTCGTAACCCGCTCGCCCGTTTCAGGATCCTTGCCGTCCTTGAGCTGTATGCCCTGGTCCAGCAGTTCGGCGCGGATGCGATCGGCCTCGGCGAAGCTCTTTGCAGCAAGCAGAGCGAGCCGGTCGGCGATCTTCGCCTCGATCTCGTCCGCAAGCTCTGACGACACTGTCTCCGCCTGCAAATCGAATCCGAGAAGCGCGAAGGCGGCCCGGTAATCGCCAGGCTCGACCGCGCGCGAGCGCCGCGCCGAAGACAGCCAGTTGATCACGCTCGGCGTGGCGAGATCATCCGCAAGCAGGGCAATCACCTCATCCGGGATCGCACCGGGTTCGGCATTGCCCACATATTCGCGCGCCTTGGCAAGAATGTTCTCCGCCTCCTCGAGCCGGCTGACGCTGAAATCGATCGGCTCGCGGTAATTGGTCATCAGCATGGCGAGGCGCAGCACGTCGCCCGGCCACTTGCGCCCGCCGAACGTTTCGGTCGCGAGAAGCTCGTTGATCGTCACGAAGTTGCCGAGGCTCTTTGCCATCTTCTGGCCCTCGACCTGCAGGAAGCCGTTATGCATCCACACATTGGCCATGCGGTCGATGCCGAGCGCGCAGCACGACTGTGCGATCTCGTTCTCGTGGTGCGGGAAAACGAGGTCGATGCCGCCGGCATGGATGTCGAAGATGTTCTTCTGCGGATCGTCGCACTGCAGTCCGCCGCCAAACGGCTCGAGCAGTTTCGCCATGGACATGGCCGAGCATTCGATATGCCAGCCGGGACGGCCAAGGCCTTCGATCCCAGCCGGTGAGGGCCAGCCTGGCTCACCCTCCCTTGACGGTTTCCACAGGACGAAATCCATCTCGTCGCGCTTGTAGGAGGCGACATCGACGCGGGCACCGGCGAGCATATCGTCGGCGGAGCGGCGCGCAAGCATGCCGTAGCGCGGCCCCCTGGCGGCGTTCATCGCCGCCGGTGAGAACAGGACATGGCCATCGGCGACATAGGCGATGCCGCGCTCGACGAGACGGTCGATCATTGCCACCATTTCCGCGATGTATTCCGTCGCCCGCGGCTGGGCCGTTGGCTGCAGGTTGCCAAGCGCCGCCACATCAGCCTGGAACTGGCGGTTCGTCGTCTCCGTCACCTTGCGGATCGCCTCATTGAGCGGAAGCGCCGGAAAGTCACGGGCGGCACGCGCATTGATCTTGTCGTCGACGTCGGTGATGTTGCGCACATAGGTAACGTGGCGTTCGCCGTAGACGTGGCGCAGCAAGCGAAACAAAACGTCGAAGACGATCACCGGTCGCGCATTGCCGATGTGGGCATAGTCATAGACAGTGGGTCCGCAAACATACATGCGCACATTGTTCGGATCGATCGGCACGAACACTTCCTTCGTGCGGGTGAGCGTGTTGTAGAGGCTCAGTTGCTGCGGCATGGCGGTGTGCTCAAATCTCGGGTTTCAACATCAAACGCATATCATTCCACTGGTCTGGCGACCGGTGCGTTTCACATCTTTTGCTGAATTTTGAGACGAAAACGGCCGGGCCAGCGCAGTGCTAGCTGATAATGATCCGACAGGTAATAATGATGGTTACGGGCAACGTTTTCATGGCCGCATTTATGATCGACTGCGCGCCGATCGTCAAGCGTATCGCCGCGAAACGCGGGTGTTGCATTTTTGCCTGCTTCCTCGTGGTTAATCCATCTTAACCGAATAGCCCAAAATCCTCCCGGAAAGTGCCTTTTTTCCGGCTCATTTGACCGGGAATCCTGACTTATCCGAAAAAGGGGATAGGACCAGACCCATGAACACCATCCAGCAGACGGCAAAGCCGCGCGAAAGCGTCCGCGCCGAGAATCTCGTTGCCAAATATAATGCCATCGGCCCCGCCGCGATCCTTGCCGCGGTGCTGAGCACCGTGCGCAAGCGTCCGCAGCTGAAGCTTGCTTCAATTGTGCAGGAAACGGACTAACAGGCTCGTTGCAATGCCGGCCATGACAAGGCCGATCAGGATATCAAGGACGCGCCAGGCCGCAGGCTTGGCGAATACCGGCTGCAGCAGCCTCGCCCCATAGCCGAGGCTGAAGAACCAGATGAACGAAGCGAGCGCCGCGCCGATGCCATAGGCCGCGCGGTTGACGCCCTCGAAGCGAGCCGAGAGCCCGCCCAATAGAACGACTGTATCGAGATAGACGTGCGGATTGAGGAATGTCAGCGCGAGCACTGTGCCGACGGCTGCCTTGAGTGAGCTTCCGCCAGAACCCGCCGCCCGCAAGCCTTCCGGATGAAACGCACGCCGAAAGGCGACCGACGCGTACCAGAAGAGAAACGCCGCTCCGCCCAGCGTCACGAAGGAAATCAGTTTCGGGGACTGTGCGATAAGCGTGCCGAGGCCGGCAACGCCAGCCGCGATCAGCAAGGCATCCGACAGCGCGCAAATGAAGCTCAGGATGAAGACATGTTCGCGCAGCAGGCCCTGCCGCAGGATATAGGCGTTTTGCGCGCCGATCGCGATTATGAGCGACGCGCCAAGGAGAAAACCGGAAAGAGCGGCTGAAAGCATATCGTCTGTGTCCTGAAGTTGGCGCGTAAAGGACTAGAAAAGTTTCATCTGTGCGTCGGATTGCGGCGGCTTTGAACGCTGCGGTCTCTTGCGTTCCTCGGGCGGTGTATCTTCGACCCGCTCCTGGATTTCCGGTCCGGTGTTTTCGAACTTGTTGACCTTGTCGGAGACCGGTATAGCCTCGAAAAGGTCCTCGCGTGCCGGTTTCAGGAGGTCGGCGACATGGCGCGGCTCCTGCGACTTGCAATCGAGCCAGCGCGAGAAATCCTTCTGCTCGATGACGACGGGCATGCGGTCGTGGATGAAACGCAGGTTATCGCTCGCCTCCGTGGTGAGCACCGCGCCGGTATCCATCTCCGACCCCTCGGCATTCGCCCAGGGCTCGTAAAGTCCGGCAAAGGCGACAACGCCGCCATCGCGCGGGCGCACCCAATAGGCCTGCGCCTTCCGGTCGCCGTTGCGGCGCCACTCATAGAAGCCCGAGGCCGGGATCAGCGCGCGGCGATGGCGCATCGCCGCCTTGAACGATGCCTTGTCGATCGCAGTCTCGGCGCGGGCGTTGATCATCAGCGGATAATTTGCCGTGTCCTTGACCCATCCCGGAATGAACCCCCATCGTACAAGGAGCGCACGCCGGTTGGGCCGGTTGCTGCCGGGCGGCGGCGTTTCCCCGCTGACGACCATGAGGATCGGTTGGGTCGGCGCAATATTGTAGCGGGGCGGGAAATCCTCAAGCTCCATAAGATCGAACCAGGCTTCGATCTCTTCCGGTGTTCCGAGGAGGGAAAAACGTCCGCACATTTATAACGAGCCCTTAGTGACCGCGGCGATCTTCCCGATTTGCGGTCGTCCGTCAAGGCGACCTTGTCAAATGCGTTGATGCCGCTTACCCCTGAGATATGGATCAAATTCCCCTCTCCGCAACTGTCGATGGCGTTTCCGCGGTCTGTATCCGCGACAACGCATTCCTGCTCGTCGAGCGCGGCCGCGAGCCCTCGAAAGGCTGGCTCGCCTTTCCGGGTGGACGGCGTGAGGACGGCGAGACGCCGCAGGAAGCTGCAATGCGCGAGCTCTTCGAAGAGACCGGCATCATCGCGCACGAGGTCACTTATCTGACCACCTATACCTTCGATTATTCGACACCTGAGTTTCCGTCGCCCAAGGCGTTCCGCCTCGCTGTATTCCTCGCGCATGACGCAACGGGAGACGCCGTCGCCGCCGACGATGCCGCGGCCGTGCATTGGCTGCGCGCCGACGAAATGGCCGCATTTGACGTGACCGAAAGCGTGCTCGAGGTCGTGCACTTCCTGGCGCGTTCCTTCGAAAGTTGAGGGTATCGCCGATCAACGCCTTGAAGGCGCCTTGCTTTCGGGCAACATGTCGCGAAGGGCGAACAGGCTTGGGGAATTTCGTGCGGCGAGCAGCATTGATCACAGCGTTTCTTGCGACACTCGCCAGCGCTGTCCCGGCATATGCTGTCGATCCGCTCTACGAGGCCAAGCTGCTGCGCCTCGCCGAGGTAATGGGATCGATCCATTCGCTGCGCAATCTGTGTGGCGAGAAGAGCAGCCAGTGGCGCGATCGCATGGATACGCTGCTTCTGGCGGAAAACCCCGACCCCGCACGGCGGGCGCGTCTCATCGCCAGCTTCAACCGCGGCTACCGCACTTTCAACGAGACTTACTCCACCTGCACCAGCCAGGCGATTGCGGCGATTGACCGCTACCAGGCCGAAGGAATGAGGCTTTCATCCGAGATCGTATCGGGCTATGGAAATTAACTGTGCTTTAACTGTTGAAGCCAATGGGCCGCATTTTAAACAAAACATATGATAGAGTTTAGCGGTAGTTTAAGAATTGGCTTCGGCCAAGGACGGTATGACATGAACATGACATCGACGGACCTCGATAGGTTGGTTGCAGAAGAAAAAAAACTGGTTGCGATCGAATATCAGAATGAAGTCTGGGCAGATGGCACGCTCGAGGGTATCGAACCTGAAATTATGGCCGAGGCAGCATTCGCAACCGCGCTGATCGAACTGATCCGCGACAATGGCGAAGCCTCCGCTCTTGCGTTGCTTGAAGTGTTGCGTGAACGTATTTCCGCAGGTGAATTTTCAACGAATCGCGTTCTCCAGTAACGCCCGGGTGATCCAGCATGCTTGAGAAGCACTTTTCCGCGCCCGCGATTGCCCGCGCAATTGTCATCGTGGCCGCGTCCTGTGCGTTCAGCCTTCCTGCTGCGGCCGCCAGCGGCAAACCGGTCCAGCTTGCCTTGAGCGAACTTAAGAAGGAAGAGCTTCCCAAGCCTGCAGAGCCTGCCAAGCCCGACGCAATGCAGAAGCCGGCAGGCGAGACGCCGCCCGCTGCGACCGAGCAACCGGCGGCCCCGAGCGACGGGGATGCGGACACGCCCGCCGCCAATGACGGCGCGGTCGTCCCCGACAGCAGCATTGCCATGCCGAACGCCAAGGAAGGCGCGGCGGCCGCGCAGGTCGAATACGATCTCAGCAAGCTGCCGTTTCCGGTGCGCAAGATGCACGAACTTATCCTGACGGCCGCCAAGTCCGGCAATATCGAGGCGCTGCGTCCTCTGATCGGCTCCGGCGACGATGTCACCATGCTCTCGCTCACCGAGATCGAGGGCGATCCCCTCGCCTATCTGAAGTCGTTGGCGGGCGATCCTGAAGGCATGGAAATTCTTGCAATCCTCGTCGATGTGCTTGAATCCGGTTACGTCCACCTCGATGCCGGCACACCAGACGAGCTTTATGTCTGGCCCTATTTCTTCGCTTATCCGCTCGACAAGCTCGACGCCAAGCAGAAGGTTGAACTCTTTCAGATCGTCACCGCCGGCGATTATGACGAGATGAAGCAATTCGGCACTTACGTCTTCTACCGCCTTGGCATCACGCCGAAGGGACGCTGGCGCTTCTTCGTCACGGGCGACTGAGCCGGCGCCAGGCGATCCATCTTGAATCCCCATCGCCGATCTTTCGGGAGAACTCCACCATGTCCAGAACGCGCGTCGCAATTCTCTTTGGTGGCAGATCTTCCGAACACGATGTCTCCGTCATGTCCGCGAGAAATGTCTTCGAGGCGATTGACCCGGAGGTTTACGAAACAGTTCTCGTTGCGGTGACCCGGCAGGGCGAGTGGCTGCTCGTCGACGGCGGCTTTCCGCAATCCGTACCGGGCGATGGTACGAAAATTACCTTGCTTCCGGGTGGCCGGGGCCGCGCGCTTGCTCTTCCCATATCCGGCCCGGCCTATGAGATCACGCCTATAGACGTGCTGCTGCCGGTTCTTCACGGACCCTTTGGCGAAGACGGCTCCGTGCAGGGTCTAGCGGAAGTCGCCAACATTCCCTATGTCGGAAGCGGTATTTTCGGATCCGCCGCCGCCATGGACAAGTATCAGGCGAAGTGCCTGCTGGCCCATGACGGCCTGCCCGTTGCGTCGGGCATCATGGTAAAACGCACCTCGGACATTGATCTCGACACCGTTGCGCGCTCCCTTTCGTGGCCCGTCTTCGTCAAGCCGGCACGACAGGGTTCATCGGTCGGCGTCAGCAAGGCGAGGACAGCCGAGGAATTACATCTGGCGGTTGAATCGGCATTGCAGTTCGACGACCATGTCCTCATCGAAGAGTTCATTGAAGGCCGGGAGATCGAACTCGGCGTGCTCGAAGCGGCGGATGGCACCGTGATTGTTTCGGTGCCCGGTGAAATCGCTCCGTCCAACACGCACGACTTCTATACCTACGAAGCAAAATACCTCGATGCGGATGGAGCGGACCTTACCGTGCCTGCCCGCATCAGCCCCGACGAGACCCAGGCTCTACAGGATATGGCAGAACAAGCTTTTCGTGCGCTTGGATGCGAGGGCATGGCGCGCGTTGATTTCTTCCTTCGCGCCGATGGCAGCGCCGTGATCAACGAAGTCAATACGATACCGGGATTCACCAATATCAGCATGTATCCCAAGGTACTTGGCGCGACCGGAATACCCTATCCGGAACTGATCCACCGGTTGATCCAGCACGGATTGAAGCGCGCCGTACGCTGATTCGCGGGCGCTTGACGGCCACCTCGGTCCTCCACCTTATACATCTCACCGGTTGCAACAATGACAATGACCTGATCGCCAGCGTCGGCGCGCTACGTTGACGTTATCATAGGCGGGCGATGCCCCTCCGACCATTGAGCCGACGCGCCCTACAGCAGCAGATTGAGGTTAGTCCGACCCAATGCGGGGCGTCAAGAATGGATCTCCGCTCAACAAACGCAGCCTGTCCCAAAAATAATCTTGGAGCGATGTCACATTAGAAAATGCTGTCTCGTCTTGTTTTCAGGCAACGCAATGCCGCACAAGGAGATCAATGATGAAACCGAGACTGAACCCCTACAACCACGACGCAATAAAGCCCATGATCGAGATGGAGAAGAGCGCCGTTTCCAGCGGGCTCGAGATGAGCCTTATCGAACTCGTCAAGATGCGCGCCTCGCAGATCAATGGCTGCGCCTTCTGCCTCGACATGCATTCGAAGGATGCGCGCAAGCGCGGCGAGACCGAACAGCGCCTCTATCTGCTCGACGCCTGGCGCGAGTCGCCGCTTTATAGCGAGCGCGAACGCGCAGCCCTCGCCTGGACTGAAGCATTGACGCTGATTGCCAAGACGCACGCACCGGATAATGTCTATGAGGAATTGAAGACGCAGTTCAGCGAAGAGGAGATCGTCAAACTGAGCATGCTCATTGTTACCATCAACGGTTGGAACCGGCTCGCCATCGGATTCCGGTCGGTGCATCCGGTGTCGAAAGATAGTGCCGCAGCAGCCTGAAGCCACGTCGAGTATATTCAATCGCCTCAGACCGCGACTGATCCGCATCGCCTATCGCATGCTCGGATCGGTCGCGGAGGCGGAGGATATTGTCCAGGAAGGTTTCATTCGCTGGCATCAGGCCGATCGTTCGGAGGTACGCAGCGAGGAAGCCTTCCTGGTTCGCATCGTCACGAGGCTCTGCCTCGACCACCTCAAATCCGCACGTGTTCGACGGGAGACCTATGTGGGAAGCTGGCTGCCTGAACCGATATTCGATCCGAGCGAAGAGGAGACGGATGCCGATATCACGCTGACGCTGATGATGGCGCTGGAGCGGCTGTCGCCGCTGGAACGGGCGGCGTTCCTGCTGCACGATGTTTTCGGCCAGGATTTCAATGAGGTGGCGCAGGCGATAGGCCGCGATCCGGCAAGCTGCCGCCAGCTGGCGAGCCGGGCCCGAACCCATGTCCAGCAAGCAAAGCCGCGCTTTCCCGTTTCCGACGAACAGGGCAGGAATATTGCGCAGGCCTTCTACAATGCGTCGCGCAGCGGCGACATGCAGGCACTGCAGGCGCTTCTCGCCGATGACGTCGTCATGTATGCCGATGGCGGCGGCAACCGCACATCCACGATCAATCCAATCTATTCGCGGGCAAAGGTCGGACGCTTCTTCGACGGCATAGGGCGGACCGCCGGCTATCGGTTCTCGCCGCTATTATATGAGGGCCTGGTCGACGGCCTTCCCGGCTTTGTGACCACCGAATTCGACGGACTGCCGCAAACGACTGCGCTCGAGATCGAGGACGGCAAGATCAAGGCGATCTATATTGTCCGCAATCCGGAGAAACTGCGCCACCTGCAGTTTGCGCAGGCAATTCCGGGCGGAAGTGCTTGAAGGCTGGACGAGGCGGTGCGTATTTTCCGCCTCCCCTCACTGCCGTCCTCCTCGGGTGCTTAGTCCCAGTGGCGTGGCAAAGAATGGATCCTCGGCTCGGGGCCCGAGGATGACGGAGAAGAATGGAGCCTCAGCACAATGCAACGCGCGTTACCGAGGCAGCGCCTCACCAAAAAGCACAGGTTCGCCCGTGGATGGCGTGACGATCTCGCCCTCCCACATCACCCTTTGGCCGCGAACGATTGTGCCTACCGGCCAGCCGGTGACGATCTTGCCATCATAGGGCGTCCAGCCCGCCTTGGAGCCGACGCCGGCATTGGTGATCGTCTCGCGCCGCTTCATGTCAACGATCGTCAGGTCTGCGTCATACCCGACCGCGATGCGGCCTTTACGCGCCATGCCGAACAACCGGTTCGGACCATGCGACGTCAGGTCGACGAAGCGCTCGATCGACATGCGGCCCTCGTTCACATGGTCGAGCATGATAGGTACGAGTGTCTGAACGCCCGTCATGCCCGACGGGGACGCCGGATAGGGCTTCGACTTTTCCTCAAGCGTGTGCGGCGCATGGTCGGAGCCGAGAACATCGACGATACCCTGCGTGATGCCTGACCAAACGCCATCGCGGTGCCGGGTATCGCGGACCGGCGGATTCATCTGCAGCAACGTGCCGAGCGTCGCGTACTGGCTTGCCTCAAGCGTCAAATGGTGCGGCGTCGCTTCGCAGCTTGCCACATCCTTGTGATCCTTGAGGAATTCGATCTCCTCGGCGGTCGATATATGCAGGACATGGATGCGCGCCCGGGTTTCCCTGGCAATGCGCACCAGCCGTTCGGTGCATTTGAGCGCTGCGATTTCGTCACGCCAAACGGGATGGGACGCTGGATCGCCGGCAATGCGCAGGCCCTCGCGTTCCCGCAGCCGAAACTCGTCCTCCGAATGGAAGGCGGCGCGGCGGCGGGTGTTCCTGAGGATCGACCGGACGCCTTCGTCATCCTCGACCAGAAGGTCGCCGGTGGACGAGCCCATGAAAACCTTGATGCCCGCAGCACCGGGAAGACGCTCCAGTTCGGTCACCTGATCGGCATTGTCGCGCGTGCCCCCCACCCAGAAGGCGAAGTCGCAATGCATGCGGTGGCGGCCGCGCCTGATCTTGTCTTCAAGCGTTTCGGCCGACGTCGTCAGGGGCTTGGTGTTCGGCATTTCGAAGACGGCGGTGACGCCGCCAAGGACAGCGGAGCGCGAACCGCTTTCCAGATCCTCCTTGTGCTCAAGGCCTGGTTCGCGGAAGTGCACCTGGCTGTCGACGACGCCGGGCAGGATATGCAGCCCGGTCGCATCGACGAGCTCGCCTGCCGAGGCGTGGCCGAGATTACCGATCGCGGCGATACGGCCATTGCTGACGCCGATATCGCGCAGGCCGACCCCATCCTGATTGACGACAAAACCGCTGCGGTAAATCGTGTCGAACGTCTGCACCATTTGCTTTCCCATCCAGCCTTGCGAACCTGCCTAGAGCGAATTAGGTAACAGGGACGATAAAGGCAAGGACAATGCTATGCCATCGGCAAGTTTAAGTGGACGCGCGCTCCTAGACGTCAAAGGCGACGACGCCGAAGATTTCCTCCAGAACATTATCACGACCGATCTCGATACGCTCGGCAAAGGTGAATTGAAGCCGGGCGCCCTGCTGACGCCGCAGGGAAAAATCCTGTTCGAATTCCTTGTTTCGCGCAACGGGGCCGGGCTGCGCCTTGATCTCAATGATTCATCTATAGACGATCTCGTGAAGCGCCTCACGCTCTACCGGCTTCGCGCCAAGGTTCAATTTGCCGTGGATAAAGAGTCGCTTGTCACGGTTTCCTGGAATGAAGATTCAAGTGCCTCGGAAACTGATTCAATCCTGACCGACCGCCGGTTTCCCGAAAGCCTGGGCGTCAGGCGCCGGTACGGCGAACCTGCCGATCCTGGCTCGGGCGTTGACGCCTGGAATGCGCTTCGCATCGCATACGGCGTTGCCGAAGCACCGGACGACTATGCGCTGGGCGAAGCGTTTCCCCACGACGTCAATTTCGACCAGACGGGAGGCGTTTCATTCAAGAAGGGCTGTTTCGTCGGCCAGGAGGTCGTATCAAGGATGCAGCATCGCGGCACCGCGCGGCGGCGGATATTGGTCGCAACGGGCGCCGCTGACCTGCCGGCGCAGGGTACACCCCTAACTGCGGGCGGCCGCGAAATTGGTACACTCGGCACAGTCGTTGCGAAAGACGCTCTCGCCCTTGTCCGCATCGACCGGGTCAAGGATGCGATGGATAGCGGCATGCCCATTATGGCAGGAGATGTCGCGGTTCACCTTGCCATTCCCCCCGAACACCGCTTTACATTTCCGGTGACGACGCAGGAAGCGTGATCGGGAATCGTTGATGCCGACGAAGCCGCAGACGGACAAGCGAACGGAACTCAGGGCCTGGCAGCGCATGCTGTCTGGCCGCAGGCTCGACCTGCTCGATCCATCGCCGCTCGACATCGAGATTGTCGACATCGCCCAAGGGCTCGCCCGTGTCGCGCGCTGGAACGGGCAGACCGTGGGCGACCACGCCTTTTCCGTTGCGCAACATTCGCTGCTCGTCGAAGAGATATTCGGCAGGATCGTGCCGGAGGCGACAACCGAACAGCGGCTGATCGCGCTGCTGCACGATGCACCGGAATATGTGATCGGCGACATGATTTCGCCGTTCAAGGCGGTGGTCGGCGGCGATTACAAGAGCGTGGAATTGCGCCTGCAGCATGCCATTCATGTCCGCTTCGCGCTTGCTCCTGTCATCCATCAGAACCTGCGCCTGTTGATCAAACGCGCCGATGCGGTGGCCGCCTATTTCGAAGCGACCCGACTTGCCGGATTCGCCGAAAAGGAAGCCGTGCAATTCTTCGGCCGCCCGCGCGGTATCAGCCCGCATGGCATCGACGTGACCGCGCTGCCGACACAGGATGTTCAAGACGCTTTTTTACAACGTTTTGCCGAACTTGACGGGCGACGTTCACAAGACCAAGGTTAGCTCCATGCCGCACATCGTCGTTTCTCCCCTATCCCGCATCGCCGAATCCGCAATCCGCTTCGGCGCTCGCGACATGATCACGCTCATCAACACCGGCACGCCGGTAATGCGGCCTGCCGAAATCGCCGAGGCACGGCACCTTTTCCTGGGGTTCAACGACATCATCGAGCCCGCCGAAGGCATGACCTTGCCGGCGGTAGACCATATCCACCAGCTTCTGATCTTCGGCCGGCGCTGGGACCGGCAGGCGCCGCTGCTCATCCATTGCTATGCCGGCATATCGCGCTCGACCGCGGCCGCCTATATCACGGCGCTCGCCCTCAATCCGGAGCTTGACGAAGCGGACCTGGCGCAGGCACTGCGCCGCAACGCGCCATCGGCCACGCCCAACAGCCGCCTCATAGCCCTTGCCGACGACATGCTCGGGCGAAGAGGCCGCATGGTCGATGCGGTCAAGGCGATCGGGCGAGGCGAAGAGGCCTTCGAGGGTACGCCGTTCATCCTGCCCCTGAGCATTTCCGTATGACGGGTACACCCAACGCGGTCGAGATCAATTTGAGCGCAGCCATTGCGGCTGTGGCCAACAACGACCCGTTGATCCTAACCACAGCTTCCAGTGACGACATCGAACGCGACGAGCTACCATTCGGTCCGTTCAATCCGCTGGAGCACCGCACCTTTGAGGCGGGCCTGCGCGAATGGGTCGCCGAGCAGACCCCCTTGCGGCTTGGTTATGTCGAACAACTCTATACGTTCGGTGATCGTGGGCGGCACAAGACTGCGGAAGATCGCGATCTTCACATCGTTTCGGTAGGTTATCTCGCCCTCACCCGAATTACCGACGACAACAAGGAGTCCCTGCGCAAATCAGGCGCGCGCTGGCGCAGCTGGTATTCGTTTCTTCCCTGGGAGGATTGGCGCGGCGGCAAGCCCGCATTGATCGACGAGACGGTTCGTCCTGCCCTGCGCAGCTGGGCGGAAAGTGGCGGTGTTCCTGCGCGTCTCAGCCGCTTGCGGCTCGCATTCGGGGAGGATGGCATCGCTTGGGACGAAGAGCGCGTGCTTGAGCGGTACGAATTGCTGTATGAGGCTGGCCTTATCGAGGAAGCCGTGCGCGACGGGCGGACCAACGATACGGCTCTGTCGCGCCAGCTCGGCGTTTCGATGAGCTTCGATCACCGGCGCATCCTTGCTACCGCGATTGCCCGGCTGCGCGCCAAGCTGAAGTACCGGCCCGTCGTCTTTGAGCTCATGCCGTCCACCTTCACATTGACCGCCCTGCAGGAGACGGTGGAGGCGATTTCCGGCCGCCACCTGCACAAGCAGAACTTTCGTCGCCTGGTTGAGACCACGGAACTGGTGGAGCCCACTGGCGCCGAGCAATCGCAACCGCGCGGGCGGCCCGCAGCTCTCTATCGCTTCCGGCATAATGTGCTCGAAGAGCGCAGCGTCGCGGGCCTCAGGGTTGGCGGGCGGACCTAGGGAGGAACCCATGAGCACGAAACCTGTATCGATCAATGCCGACGGCATTTCCGAGCCCTTTGCGGCAGAAAACGTTCCGTGGGAGGAATGGTCGGAAGGCAGCCGCTATGGAACGCGCTTCCGCTACCTTTCCGGTCACGGCGGCGCAACCCATGTGGGCGTGGCGCTCGAAGAGCTGGCGCCCGGAATGGAGTCGAGCCTCAACCACTATCATATGCTCGAAGAAGAGCAGGCGTTCGTGCTTGCGGGCGAGATGACACTGCGGCTTGGCGATAAGACCTATCGCATGAAAACCGGCGACCACGTGTGCTTTCCGGCCGGCCAGAAGGCAGGACATTCCTTCTTCAACCACAGCGATGCGCCCTGCCGCTTCATCATCATCGGCGAGAAGAACCCGAACGATGTGATCTTTTACCCCGAGACGGGACGCGTCGGCGTGCGCCTCATGGGTGAAGGCTACGACCGCTCGGCCAAAATGGACTATTGGCAAAACGCCGATACGCAGCAAAAGCCACAGAAATAGATTGGATTTCCGACTATCGTCGAATTGACGAGACTTGTGGAATGTAAGCAGATCGCTTACATGATCAGGACGTTTAAGAGCAAGGCGTTGGCGACCCTGTGGCGAACGGGGAAGTCAACGATAGAACCCCGGATGCACAAGCGCATTCTTGTGCGACTCGATACTCTGGATAAAGCAGTGATGGCAGAGGAACTGAATTTACCAGGCTACAACTTCCACGCATTGCGCGGGTTGAATCCTAAGCGCTACACCATTCATGTGAATCGGCCGTGGTGCATCACCTTTGAATTTAAGGATGGCGATGCGCAAGCAGTCGATTTCGAGCAATATCACTAGGAAAGACCATGCATAAAGCCATCCGCGACGCCAACAGATGTCCGTCCCATCCGGGTGCCGCACTGAATGATATCATTCCTGCGACCGGCAAGAACAAGACGGAGATCGCAAAGCTTCTTGGGATTTCGCGGCAGCACCTCTATGACATTATCGGTGAGCGTAAGCCAGTATCCCCCGAGGTCGCCGCACGACTTGGCAAGGGCTTCGGCAATGGCGCAGAGATTTGGCTGCGCATGCAGGCAAGTTACGATGCCTGGCACGCTGAGCGCGACGTCGACGTCAGCAACATTCCGATCATCCGCGCCGCTTAGCTACTTCAACGGGTACACATTCTCGTCGCCGGGAAAAGTCCGCGAGCGCACATCGTCCGCATAGGATCTGACTGCTGCGTCGATGGCATTTCCGACCTCGCCATAGACCTTCACGAAACGTGGCGGCTTCGGATTATATCCGAGCATGTCCTCGAGGACGAGGATCTGGCCGTCGCACTCCCGTGACCCGCCGATGCCGATGGTGGGAATGCTGCTTTCGCGCGAAATTTCCGCCGCAAGCGGTTCAACGATGCCTTCGAGCACAACCGCGAATGCTCCCGCCGAGGCGACGGCTTGTGCATCCGCCTTGATGAGGGGCCATAGCGCCGTGTCCCGGCCTTGCGTCTTGAAACCGCCAAGCGTGTTGATCGATTGCGGGGTCAGGCCGACATGCGCCATGACCGGGATGCCGCGCTCGGTGAGAAAACGGATCGTATCGGCCATGCGCACGCCGCCCTCGAGCTTGACCGCGCCGCAGCCGGTCTCCGCCATGATCCGCGCGGCATTGCGAAATGCGACTGCCGGACTTTCCTCGTAGGAGCCGAATGGCATGTCGACAACGACGAGCCCGCGCTTCGACCCGCGCACCACTGCGCGGCCATGGGCAATCATCAGATCGAGCGGAACGCCAAGCGTTGAATCCATGGCATAGAGCACCATGCCGAGACTATCGCCGACGAGGAGAATGTCGGCATGATTATCGACGATCCGCGCGGTGTTGGCGTGATAGGCTGTTAGCGCGACAATGGGCTCGCCGCCCTTGCGGCCGAAGATTTCCGGAGCGGTGATCCGGCGCGTTACGATTTCCTGGCTCATAAGGGTCTCCTCCCCTGCTACGTCAGCCGATGACACGCTGGTCGATCAGGCGCACCTTGCCGAAGCGCACGATGAGTAGAATGACCACCGGCTGCCGGAACTTGCCTGAAACGGGATCGAGCGTCTTGGCGTCGCGGATATCGACGGACTCGATCGTACCGCGTTTCTCCGATTCAAGTATGCCGCGCACCGCATTGCGGATAGCGGGAACCGAGCGCTGGCCCTGCGCAACCATTTCCTCCGCTTTGGCCAGCGACCTTGACAGAATGACTGCGGCCTTGCGATCCGCTGCCGTGAGCATGGCATTGCGCGACGAGCAAGCCAATCCATCCGCTTCGCGAACCGTCGGGACACCTATAATATCGATTGGCATGTTCAGATCATCCACCATGCGGCGAATGATCGTCAGCTGCTGGTAGTCCTTCTCGCCGAAGAACGCCTGGTCCGGCTGGACGATATTGAAGAGCTTGGTGACGACGGTGGTCACACCGCGGAAATGGCCGGGGCGGATCTTGCCGATGAGGATGCGCGAAAGCACCAGATTATCGACGATCGTGTGCGCGCCAGGCCGATAGATTTCCGCGACTTCCGGCGTAAAGACATAATCGACGCCTTCGGCCTTCAGCTTGGCAAGGTCACCGTCCATGTCGCGCGGATAAGTCGACAGGTCTTCGTTGGGGCCGAATTGCGTCGGGTTGACGAATATGGAAACGACCGCGACGTCGGTCGCGCTTTTGGCCCGGCGGACCAACTCCATATGACCGATATGCAGATAGCCCATGGTCGGGACGAGGCCGATCGCCTTGCCCTTCTGGCGTTCAGCCTTGAGCGTCGCGCGCAGTTCGGCAACCGTAGCGATGACTTTCATGCGATTTCAATGTCCAGTCCGATATCGAGCGTTGGCGCAGCCATAGTGATTTTTGATGTCGAAATATAGTCCACGCCTGTTTGCGCAACAGCTTTAATTGTATCGAAGCTTATCCCGCCAGACGCTTCGAGGACGGCGCGGCCGCCATTGATTCCAACCGCCTTTTCAAGGAGCTCCGGGCCCATATTATCAAGCAGAATCACATCGGCTCCGGCTGCCAGCGCCTCTTCGAATTGCTCCAGACCATCGACTTCGACCTCGATTTTCACAAGGTGACCAGCATAGGCGCGGGCGGCCTCTATCGCCCTCGTCACCCCGCCGGCAACGGCGACGTGATTGTCCTTGATGAGTATTGCGTCGTCGAGCCCGAACCGGTGATTGGCGCCGCCGCCGCACTTCACGGCATATTTGGCAAAGGCGCGCATGCCGGGGATGGTTTTGCGGGTATCGCAGACGCGAGCGCCGGTATCCTTGATAAGATCGACGAATTTGGCGGTATAGGTCGCGATTCCGCTGAGGTGCATCAGGTAGTTGAGGGCGACGCGCTCGGACGAAAGAATGGCCCGTGCATTGCCCGAGACCCGCGCAATATCCTGGCCGGGCGAGATGGTCTCGCCATCTTTCGCGAACGCCTCGAATTCGACCCTCGGATCTATCAGCGCGAACGCCGTCCGCGCAAAGCCCATGCCGCAAAGGGTGCCAGCCTCGCGGCTTGAGAGCACGGCGGTCGCAGTGGCTTCCTCGGAAAGTGTGGCGTTCGTCGTTATATCACCGGCACGCCCGAGGTCCTCGCGCAAGGCGCCGCGTACGGCCTCCTCGATCAGGAGCTGCGGGAGCGAAGGCGGAAACGCAGAACCAGGGGGCCGGCGCGCCATCACGCGACCTCACGCATGTCTTCGACTGAGCCGTCGGCATCTGCCAAGGTCAGGAAGGTGCGGTGCTGCCACTCCGGACGCACCTCGGGGAAATCCGTGCGGAAGTGGCCGCCACGGCTCTCCTCGCGGCGCAAGGCGCTCACCGCGACCAGTTTGGCCGTTGCAAGCACATTGCGGAATGCCGTGTCGCGATTGCCGGTCTCAAGTTCGAGGATTGTCTTCAGACCTTCCAGCATGTCCGTCCGGTTGCGAATGACGCCGAAGCTCGCACTCATTGTCGTGCGCAAACGCGTCATTGCCGGCGTATCCGCCTCCGCGGTGAGGTCGTCCCGATCGACCGATCCCTTCGACCAGTCGCCGGCGAAAGCCTCGCCTTCATTGCCGATCCTCGCAGCAATTCTTGCTGAAAATACAACAGCTTCGAGCAAGGAGTTGGATGCAAGGCGGTTTGCGCCATGGGCGCCGGTGGACGTGCACTCGCCGCAGGCCCACAGGCCGTCGATCGAGGTGCGGCCATCAGCATCAGTCAGGATGCCACCCATGAAATAATGCGCGGCGGGCACAACCGGGATCGGCTGGACGACCGGGTCGATCCCGGCATCGCGGCAATATTTGTAGACGGTCGGAAACTCTTCGGCGAATGAGGCCCCTACAGCCTCGGTGCAATCGAGCCAGGCACCCCGCCCGCTCTTAACTTCGGCATAGATGCCGCGCGCGACCACGTCGCGCGGCGCAAGCTCGGCATCGGCATCGATCTTCAGCATGAAGCGTTCGCCGGCGTCGTTGATCAATGTCGCACCATGGCCACGTAGGGCCTCCGTCGCGAGCGGCGCCGGGTCCTTGTCGACGTTGATCGCCGTCGGGTGAAACTGGACGAATTCCATGTCCGCCATCATCGCGCCGGCGCGAGCGGCCATGCCTATGCCCTCGCCCCGTGCCTCGGGCGGATTGGTCGTGACCGCATAAAGATGACCGATGCCGCCGGTCGCAATGACCACGTTGGAAGAGGCGAGCCGAACCTGGGATCCGCGACCAGCCTCGCTGCGGGCGACCACGCCTTTTACCGAACCTTGCGCGGTAACGATGTCCTCGACAACGTAACCTTCCATCACCCGGATCGAAGGCGTCGTTTCGACCGTCTTGACCAGCGCCTGCATGATGGCGCGGCCAGCCATGTCGCCGCGCACGCGGACAATGCGGCTTTCCGAATGGGCCGCCTCACGCGATACCTGGAGCCTGCCTTCGAGGTCGCGGTCGAAAGGTACACCATAGCCAAGAAGATCGTGCACCCGCGCCGCCGCCTCGCTTGCCATCAGCCGGGCGATGGTCTCGTCAACGATGCCATCGCCTGCGGCGACAGTATCGGAAACATGCTTCTCAATGGTGTCACCTTCCGAGACAGCGGCTGCGATACCGGCCTGCGCCCACGCGGACGAGGCTCCGCGCCCGATAGGAGCGGCGGCGAGCACCGTCACAGGCCGTGGAGCAAGTTTCAGGGCGCAGAACAGCCCTGCAAGACCACCACCGATGATAATTACCGGTTCCGTTTGATTGGACATCGGGCCAGCCTCCGATCAGTTCCTGAGGTTCACCATGCGCTCGACCGCAAGCCGCGCGCGCTCGGCGACGAGCGGATCCACGTGAATTTCGTCGCGCATATAGACGAGGCTTTCCAATATCTTGGGCAGCGTGATGCGCTTCATGTGGGGGCAAAGATTGCACGGCTTGATGAATTTCACGCCAGGAACCTCGGACTCGATGTTCGATGCCATCGAGCATTCGGTGACAAGCAGCACCTTGGCGGGGCGATTGTCCTTCACATAACCGATCATTCCGCTGGTCGAACCGGTAAAGTCGGCGACGGCAACGACCTCCGGCGGGCATTCCGGATGGGCGATGATCTGGATGTCCGGATCAGCGGCCTTATAGGCCAGCAATTCCTCGGCCGTGAAACGCTCGTGCACTTCGCAGTGACCTTTCCAGGTCAAGATCTTCACCTTGGTTTGCGCGGCGACGTTCTGGGCGAGAAACTCATCGGGAATGCACAAGACCCGGTCGACGCCGAAGCTCTCCACCACCTCAACCGCATTGGCCGAGGTGCAGCAGATATCGCTCTCGGCCTTCACTTCGGCCGAGGTGTTGACGTAGGTGACGATCGGAACGCCAGGATAGGTCTCGCGCAGCAGGCGCACGTCGGCGCCGGTAATCGATTCGGCAAGGGAGCAGCCGGCCTTCATATCCGGGATCAACACAGTCTTTTGCGGATTGAGCAGCTTCGAGGTCTCGGCCATGAAATGCACGCCGCATTGGACGATGATCTCCGCATCGACCTTTGTCGCTTCCTTGGCAAGCTGGAGCGAGTCGCCGACGATATCGGCAACGCAGTGGAATATTTCCGGCGTCTGGTAGTTGTGCGCTAGAATGACGGCATTGCGCTGCTTCTTCAGCCGGTTGATCGCAGCCACATAGGGCGCGTAGACCGGCCATTCGAGCCGCGGAATGTGGTGCGAGACGCGCTGGTAGAGGTGTTCAGTCTCGGCCGCGACCTCGGGCGTATATGACAGATCGGGCATATCGACGACGCCAAAGCGATCCGCCGCGGTCCTCACCGTGGAACGCTCTGCCGAAATGCGGGCGGGGTTGGTCATATTCCATTTCCTCCTGAACACGCCTCCCATTTATACTCAAATTGAGCATATTTATGGGCAAAAGAAAAACGGCAAGGCCGTGGGCAGTTACATAGGAGATTATTTTGCTGGCTTCAAGCGGTGTTCGAAAGAAAAGGCACTCTCTTTCCGTCGAAGCAATCATCAGCGATGGCGGTAGTTATCGTTGTAGTAGCGATACTGCTGATCGCGTTTGAACGGACTGTCCCCGCCGAGGCGCGGCGTGCAGTCGGTAAAAATCCTCGCGTTAAAATCAGTCGGACGATCGCAGAACACCAGCGGGCTGACATCACCCGAACTTGCGCATCCGGCGAGAAAAAGCAGGCTTATCGACAAAAGCGCTAGCGAAGGTTGCATATGCCAAATCTCTCATTTTGCTTGATTTTACCGAGCAAGGACGCCCAACCCATCAAACTCATTTAAGCAACAATCAACTCAATTCAATTGATTGCATGGAAGAAAGCGCTAATGCTCAGCGCTCTCAAAGGAGCGCATACCATGTCCCAAGCCCAAGCATCGACCGCCAAGCAGCCGGGCGTGCCCTGGCTCATCATCATTGCCGGCTGCCTGATCGCCCTCCTTACCTTCGGCCCGCGTTCGGCCATGGGCTTCTTCCAGTTGCCGCTTCTTTCCGAAAAAGGCTGGGACCGCACAACCTTCGGCATGGCGATGGCGTTGCAGAACCTGTTCTGGGGTGCCGGCCAACCGATCTTTGGCGCGATCGCCGACAAATTCGGAACGTGGCGTGTCCTGCTTCTTTCGGCGCTTCTTTATTGCAGCGGTCTTCTCGTCATGGCCTGGGCGACGTCACCCGGCCTGCTTTATCTCGGCGGCGGTGTGCTGGTCGGGCTTGGCGTCGCGGCCGGTTCCTTCGGCATCATCCTTTCGGCCTTTGCCCGCAATGTCACGCCGGCCAACCGTACGCTGGTATTCGGCATCGGGACTGCGGCGGGTTCGGCAGGCATGTTTGTCTTCGCGCCAATCAGCCAAGGGCTGATCGAAAGTTTCGGCTGGTCTGACGCGCTCGTCTATCTCGGCCTTGCCATGCTGATCATCCCGGTCCTTGCCATTCCGCTGCGGGGCAATTCCTCGAGCGGCAGGGTCAGCGAAAGCCATTACAAGCAATCGATCGGCGAAGCATTGCGCGAGGCATTCGGGCACAAGAGTTATATCCTCCTGACGACCGGCTTCTTTGTCTGCGGATTTCAGGTCGCGTTCATCACCGCGCATTTCCCGGCCTATATCGGCGATATCGGCATCGATGCGAAATACGCCGTCCTTGCCCTCGCCCTGATCGGTTTCTTCAACATCATCGGCTCGCTCGCATCCGGCATCATCAGCCAGCGCTATTCGAAGCCGAAGTTCCTTTCCTTCCTCTACCTCGGTCGTTCGGCGCTCGTCACGGCCTTCCTGCTCCTGCCGCAGACCGGCACGTCGGTGATCATCTTCTCGATCCTGATGGGCCTGATGTGGCTTTCGACCGTGGCCCCGACGAATTCGCTCGTTGCCATCATGTTTGGAACAAAGCACCTTGGAATGCTCGGCGGCATCGTGTTCCTGTCACACCAGATCGGCTCGTTCCTCGGCGTATGGCTCGGCGGCTACCTCTACGATCATTTCGGCAGCTATAATCCCGTCTGGTGGCTCGGCGTGGCGCTCGGCATTTTTGCGGCCATCGTGCACTGGCCGATCGAGGAAACGCCCGCAGTTCGCCCTGCGCTGCAGCCGGCGGAGTAACTGTTCTGGTAGTGCGCATTTCGATGCGCACCAAACTTGACGAACTTGCGCAACAATGCGTATATAGATGCGCATTGTTGAAGTTTGCGTGTGGAACGCGAGAGCAAAAAGATCATCAAACGCCTCAAGGACGAAGGGTTTGAACTCGTCTCGGTTCGCGGTTCCCACCACAAATTTCGCAAAGGCGAAATTACCCTCATCATCCCGCATCCCAGAAAGGACCTGCCGCTTGGAACGGCACGTTCCATCGCAAAGGACGCGGGATGGATTTGATGACAAGACAAGGAGCAATATCCATGCGCCACTATTTTGCCCTCGTCCAACACGACGACGATAGTGCCTACGGCATCCAGTTTCCGGATATAGCCGGCGTGTACTCGGCCTCTGACGATGTTGACAATATCGTGCCAAACGCAGTCGACGCGCTGCGACTTTACGCGGAAGACATGGAGCTTCCCGCTCCTTCAGGTCACGCTGAAATCATCGCGAGGGAAAGCATTCGCGAGGAACTTGCGAATGGCGCTTTTCTCATATCTGTGCCGCTCATCGACAACGATACCGGCGTGGTGCGGGCCAATGTCACTTTCGAACGCGGCTTGCTGCGGGCGATCGATGAAACAGCAAGGGCGCGCGGATTGACGCGCGCCGCCTTTTTGGCAAGTGCCGCGCGGCAAGCGATAGAAGCCTGATGCCGCGCTACTTCGCTTGAAAAAACTCTTCCGCTCAGTCGCGCAGAGCGGCTTCGATCTTGTCGAGGGCATCGGCCTTGCCGATCCCGGTCAGGAACGCCAGCGTCGTGATGACCGGCTTGCCGAGGTCCTTCGGCAACTGGGTGGTCGATACGACGAGATCGACATCATCGATCTGTCCGGCCACTTCCGTCGCCTTGCACTGGCGGGTGTTGATGCGGATGCCGCGATCCTTGAGCGCCTCTTCGACCGCGTGTGCGACGACGGTCGAGGTGGCAATGCCGGTTCCGCAGGCAAATAGCACTGTCTTCTGCTTGGCCATCTGTTCTTTTTCCTCCTTGAAATATCCAACCTAGCCGAGAAGTCCCAGCACGTCTTCCGCGGATTTTGCGGCGATGAGCGCAGCGATGATTTCCGGCGACTGGATTGTTCCGGCTATCTCCTGCAGCATTTCGACCTGCTTGTCCTTGTCGTTGAGCGCCATGACGAAAACGACGCTGACCGGAAGCTTCTCGTCGGGGTCCTCCATGTTCGAGAACAGCACCGGCTCGGCAAGCGTTGCAAGCGCAAGGCCGGGCTTGATGACATGGTGCGGATCGGTATGGGGCACCGCAACATTGTTTGCGCCGCCGAGCGGCAGTCCCGTCGGCAGCGCGGCTTCGCGCGCCACGACGGCATCGGCGTAACTCGGCTTCACATATCCGAGCCCTTCGAGGCGCGCCGCGAGAATGCGGATTACCTCTTCGTCGCTCGATGCCTTGACCCCGAGGACGATTGCCCCGGGATCAAGCGTATTCAACAAGGCCTCAGCCATTCATTCACTCCACTTGGTTCAGGCGTTCTGGTCTACAGCGTCGTCGGCACCCGCGGCGCGTTCCCATGCGGCCGTGTTGCGGCGATAGGCCCAGAATGCGGCGGCGATGATGGCCGCAAGCACGACGAGACCAATGACGCCGAGGTTCTGGATCAACGCGATGACGACATAGGGTATCCACAGGAAGCCGTCGACCACGCTGGTAATCTGCACCGCATTGGCAGGCATCTGGAAGCCCGACGATTGGGCAGCGGCCGTGAATAGCGGTGCAAGCGCGTTCGCAACATAGAAGCCAACCGCAAGCGTTATCGTGCCGACGATGACCATGCGGAACACATTGCCCTTGAGGAGCGGCGCCGTCATGGCAACGATGAACGGAATGACCGCAAGGTCGGCGAAGAGAATGACGCGGTTGCCCGGAAGGATTACCGACAGAATGATCGCGATCGGCACCAGGATGAGCGACGACGAGATTGCCGCCGGATGACCAATGAGGATCGCCGAGTCGAGGCCGACGAGAAGTTCGCGGTCGCCGGTGCGCTTGCGCACGAACTCCTGTGCGGCGTCGGAAACCGGCAGCAGACCTTCCATCAGGATCTTGACCATGCGCGGCAAAAGCAGCATCACGGCGGCGAGCGTCATGCCCGTCTGCAGGATCTTCGTCAGCGCCGTACCGAAATCGCCGGCATTGTAATAGGCGATGGCGCCGAGGACGAGACCGATGATGAGGCCGAGGATGACCGGCTCGCCGAACACGCCGAAACGGCGCTCGAAGGTCTCGGTATTGAGTTCGATGCGGTTGATGCCCGGAATACGATCGATGATCCAGTTGATCACGATCGCGATCGGCAGGATCTGCGCCGAGGCGAGATGCGGCACCGAAATGCCCGGAATGCCGTAGAACTGCTGCACTGCCCGCGCCGACCAATCAGCAAAGAGCAGGCAAAGCGCAACCATGAGCGCGGCAACGACGAGGCCATAGGCAAGGCTGTCGGTCGCGGCTACGGCAAGCGATCCGATGAAGGCAAAATGCCAGAAATTCCACACGTCGACGTTGAGCGTACGGGTCAGGCGCGTCACCAGGAGAATGATGTTGATGACGATGGCAATCGGGATCACCCAAAGGCCGACGGAGGAGCCGAAAGCGATCGCCGCGGCTGACGGCCAACCGACATCGACGATATCGCGCTGAATGCCCGTATTGGTAACGATGGCCTTCGCGACATCGCCAATCGACGTCAGCATCAGGCCAAGAACGAGATTGATGCCGATGAAGGCGACGCCGATGGTGACAGCGGCGCGAAACGCCCTGCCCGGCTTCGCGCCGAGCACCAGCGCAATGATAAAGATTACGATCGGCAAGAGGACCGTCGGTCCCATTGCGTCGACAGCGGCCTTGAGGCCCGCCAAAAAACTATCCATGTTTTCCTCCCCGGCAGTCGCGCGGACTGCGTTCACCCAACAGAACTTTTGTATTCTGCCCAATATCAATGTTTATCAATGCAAAATTTCAGCCGTCAACGTGCGACAAACGCTCAAGTCGCGACAGAAGCGAAAAACAAAGGTTTTCAACAAAATTTATGGAAAGTGTGACTTACTTGCCGCGCATTTGCGGCACCCGTCACAATCTGGCTGCCTGTTTCACAGAAGGCTCTATTTGCTGCGCACGAAACTCTCGAGCGGAAAAATCGCGCAAGTTTCAGTGCCGTGCGCTAGCAGCTTGCCGTTCTTGTCCCTGAGGAACGCCTCGGATGTTGCAAGCGTGCGGCCACGATGAATGAGCCTCCCCTCGCACAGAACGAGGCCCATATCGGCGGTCAACGGCCGCACGAGGTTCACCTTGAATTCTGCAGTCGTATAGGCTTCGCCCGGCTTGAGAGTGGTCATGATGCAGCAGGCAAGAGCCGAGTCCATCAGCGTCGCAACCCAGCCGCCATGGATTCCGCCCAGCGGATTGCGATGCTCGGGCCGCGGCAAGCCCTTGAAGACGACGCGGTCCTGTTCAACTTCATGCAAGGTAAAGGACAGCGTCTGGGCCATGGGCGGCGCGGGATAGTCGCCGCGCAACATCGCCTGCAGGATGTCGAGGCCGCCGCGTGTGGCGAGGTCGGCGAGCGGAAGCAGGCCGACACCGCCTGGGAACTCGACCGGAGACACGTCGTCATAGCTCATGGAAGGATCGACCTTTCCTGCACTGGCGCCGTTGCCCCGGCTGCATTTGACAATGAACGCCCGAGCGCGGCGAGAAAACCGTCGCGGGCTTCCGGCGATCGCTGCGCCCGCGGCTCCCAGATATGGCGGTTGAAAAAGTAGCCGGTCAAGCGAAAGGCGCTGATGACTTCGTTCAGCGACGCGGCGCGCACCGTGGGGCTCGACATGAAGGGCGGCATTTCAAGAAGCTTTTCAGCCCATGGTGCGCCGGCATCGCGCGACACCGCCCGTCCCGATTTCGGCGAAACATAGGCAAGGTTCTCATGGCCACCCGTAGCGGCGCAGGACTTCAAGTCGAGGCCGAAGCCAAGTTCTTCGAGCATTGTCAGTTCGAAGCGGAGGAGCAACTCACCGGCGATCAGCGAATTGTCGCAATGCTCGACAATGACATTGAGAATTTCAAAGAGGTTCTGATGCGGATCCCGCTCGGGCAGAAGGCGCAAATGGGCAGCTGCAAGCTGGAGGCCGTAGAGCGCGACCGGCTGTTCGATCAGCCGCGCTGCCGCGAATGCCACCGGCTCGACCTGCATCATGCCGAGGTGCTCGTCCATGCGCGCGCGCCAGATCACGTCGACGCGGTTGCCTGCCTGAAGCATCGGCTGCATGCGCCGGGAACGACCGCCGCGCACCAGGCCGAGGTGCCGGCCATGGTCACACGTCATCAGTTCGAGGATGGCGCTGGTTTCGCCATGCCGCCTCGTCCCGAGAATTATCCCTTCATCACGCCATTCCATGGGAAGATGGTCGCGCTATCAGTGCGGGAATTCAAGGCCCATTTCGCGGTAGCGCTCGGGGTCGTTCCCCCAATTGTTGCGCACCTTGACGAAGAGGAACAGATGAACCTTCTGCTCGAGGATCTCCATCAGCTCCTTGCGCGCCGCCTGGCCGATCGACTTGATCGCCTCGCCCTTGTGACCGAGAACGATCTTCTTCTGGCTGTCGCGCTCGACATAGATCACCTGGCTGATACGGACGGAGCCGTCCGGCTTCTCCTCCCAGCTTTCGGTCTCGATGGTCGAGGAATAGGGAAGCTCGTTGTGAAGGCGCAGGTAGAGCTTTTCGCGGGTGATTTCGGCCGCGAGCATGCGCATCGGCATGTCGGAGATTTGGTCCTCCGGATAATACCACGGCCCCTCAGGGAGATTGTCGGCGAGATACTGCACGAGGTCCTTGCAGCCATAGCCCTTCAGCGCAGAGATCATGAAGGTCTTGTCGAACTTTACCTTGTCATTGGCCGCCTGTGCGAGTTCGAGCAGCTTCGGCGGTTCGATCCTGTCGACCTTGTTGAGAACGAGTATGACCTTGCGCTTCTTTTCGTGGAGGCTGTCGAGGATCGCCTCGGCCTCTTCATTGATGCCAAGTTCGGCGTCGATGAGAACGAGGATCAAATCCGCGTCCTTGGCGCCGCCCCAGGCGGTCGTGACCATGGCGCGGTCGAGCCGCCGCTTCGGCTTGAAGATGCCGGGCGTATCTACGAGCACCATCTGAGTCGGCCCGTGAATGACGATGCCGCGCACAAGCGCCCGTGTCGTCTGCACCTTGTGGGTGACGATCGATACCTTGCTGCCGACCAGCTGGTTGACCAGCGTCGATTTACCGGCATTCGGCGCGCCGATGAGCGCCACAAAGCCTGATCGCGTCGGTACGCCGGTTTCCTGTTGATGTTCGGTCATTTCTCTTCTTCTTCCTGCGTCTTCTGACGTACACCTTCGCGATAGAGCAGTTCCACGGCAGCGTTCTGCTCGGCGATACGTTTCGAGCGGCCGGTGCCCGTGGCGGACGCAAAGCCCTTAACGTCGACCTTGACCGTGAACAGGGGGTCATGATCGGGGCCTGTCCGGTCAACGACGCTGTAAATCGGCTGCGCGCCATCCTGCTGATGCGCCCACTCCTGCAATTCAGTCTTCGGGTCGCGCTGGGCCGAATTAATTTCACGCGACCGCGCGTTCCAATAACGTTCGATGAAAGGTTGCGCTGCTTCAAGACCGCCGTCCAGATAAATTGTGGCAATCAGCGATTCGACCACGTCGGCCCGCAGGCTCTTCAAGCGCTTGTCGGCCAGTCCCTTCACGTCCGAGCCCGTACGAATGAACTCGTGGAGCCCGATCTCGTCGGCGACGGCCGCGCAGGTATCGGCATTGACGAGCGAGTTCAGGCGCAGCGAAAGCTCGCCCTCGCTCGCCGTCGGATAGGCGCGAAACAGAAGCTCGGCGATTACCAGCCCGAGCACGCGATCACCAAGGAATTCGAGACGCTCATAATCGGAACCGGCGGAGGGTCGAGCGCTCGCATGGGTCAGCGCACGCTCAAGCCGGCCGAGATCGCGAAAAGTGTGCCTCGTTTTTTCTTCCAGTCTGCGAACGGCGTCGGCGGACAGGTTCATCGGCTCATCAATTGGTTTTCACGGTGTTTGGCGCGCTGTTTACGCTGTGCAACAGGCGATCGAAGCGGAGTTCCGACGGCCAGCGCCAGATTTCGAGCGGGCTCGCCTTCCCGGCAATCGAGAAGAAGATAATATTGGCGCGGCCGATGAAGTTTTCGAGCGGCACATAGCCAACATCGAAGCGGCTATCGCTCGAATTGTCGCGGTTGTCGCCCATCATGAAGTAGTGACCGGCCGGGACGACGAATTCGCGCGTGTCGTCACCGATGCCATTCGGCGTCAGGTCGAGCGTGTCATAGGTGATGCCATTCGGCAGGGTCTCGCGATAGACGTCGACAGGCCGATTGACCTCGGTGACGTCCGGATTGTCGATCTGGCCGACCTTCTCGCGCGGAACGGCAACATCATTGATATAGAGCACGCCCTGGCGCACCTGAATTCTGTCGCCCGGAAGGCCGATTACGCGCTTGATGAAATCGAGCGAGGTATCGTTCGGCTTGCGGAAGACAGCGATATCGCCGCGCTTCGGCTCGCCGCTCCAGATGCGGCCGGAAAACAGGTCCGGAGCAAACGGAATCGAATATTTGGAATAGCCGTAGGAGAATTTCGAAACGAAGAGATAGTCGCCTTCAAGCAGCGTCGGGCGCATCGAGCCGGACGGAATGTTGAACGGTTGGAACAGCAACGTCCGGATGACAAGTGCGAGCAGCAACGCCTGCACGATGACGCTGATCGTCTCGCCAAGACCACCAGATTTCTTCACAACAGCTTTGTCACTCACGCTCGTGGTATCTCCGTAAACTCAATGTGACCCCTCTTAGCCGCTCGAAGCGCACGGGGCAATGCAGCCAATGGCTTTTGAATAAGGCTATTCTTCGATTTTCAACGCTTCAATAATCACGAATGCTTGTGCAAGCGGAAAGTCGTCGGTGATCGTGAGATGAACGCGCGCGGTGTGGCCTTTTGGAACTATCGCCTCGAGCCGTTTGGCGGCGCCATTGGTCAGATGCATCGTCGGCGCGCCGCTCGGCAGGTTGACGACGCCCATGTCTCGCCAGAAAACGCCTTGCGCCAGGCCTGTGCCGAGAGCCTTGGCGCAGGCTTCCTTCGCCGCAAACCGCTTCGCATAGGATGCGGCGCGCTGTTTACGCCGTTCAGATTTTGCCCGCTCGATCGGCGTGAAAACCCGGGATATAAAACGCTCCCCATGGCGCTCCAGCGTTTTTTCAACGCGGGTAATATCGATGAGATCGCTGCCGATGCCGATGATCATGTTGGCTCAGCAACCCGGTGATGGTGCCGATGGAGGTGCCTGCGGCGATGCTGAAAGCCGGCGACGGCCCAGCGCACGGGAAAATAGACGATCACGGCCGCAAGGAGCCCGAGCGGTACAGCGCCGATCAGCATCGGCTCGATCACCGGACCCCACAGTACCGAAATATCGAGATGCCTCAGCATATGGCCGAGATGTGGTGGCATGGGCTCGCCTTGCAGCGAACCAGTCATGACGAACCTGCCCACCTCCAGCGTCGCCGCCCAGATGAAGGGCAGGACCAGCGGATTTCCGAGCGTCGTTCCGATGACGGCTGCAGCAACATTGCCGCCGATCAGCCAGGCAATGGCAAGCGCCACCGCAATGTGCACGCCGAGAATGGGGATGAAAGCGGCGAAGATGCCGCAAGCAAAGCCGGACGCGATCGCGTGCGGGGTCGCCCGAAGCCGAAGCACCCGCTTGCCGAAATAGCGCAGCGACCGCCCGACCGAACGACGCGGCCATAGCGCCAGGCGCAGCCGCTCGCGAAAATCAGGTTTGTTGCGCCTCTTGAAAAGCATTCTCGTTCATATCCTCGATATGCCGCGCCGCCGGCAATAAGCCGCGTCGTCGCCTCTGCCAAATAAGGGATCAGATGTTGCGACTACCCGGTTTAACGGGCGGAATTGCGGCAAGTTCCGGCGGAAGTTTATCCGCGGGATAGGCAGGCACTTCATACTCGGCCAAAGCAACCAGCGGCACGCCGACATCGCTCTTGCCGGCGGAACGGTCGATGATGCAGGCCGCCGCCAACACGTCTGCACCGAGCTCCTTCAGGCACGACACCGTCTCGCGGATCGAAAGCCCTGTCGTTACGATGTCCTCCACGATAACCACCCGCGCGCCTTTGGCGATGTCGAACCGGCGCAGCTTGAATATGCCGTTTTCGCGCTCGACCCAGATCGCCGGAACACCGAGATGGCGGGAGGTTTCGTAGGCCGGGATGATACCACCAATGGCCGGCCCGACCACATAGTCAATTTGGCCAAGCCCTGCCGCCTTGATCTTCTCGGCGAGGGCACTACAGACGCGCTCGGTCTTGTCCGCATGCATGAAAACCCGCGCCTTCTGCAGGAAGATCGGACTGCGCAGGCCCGACGTCAAAATGAAATGACCTTCGAGTATCGCGCCCGCATCACGGAATACATCCAGAACTTCGCTCGTGTTCATCTTTCCCTCAATCAATTCCTGCTAGCCATTGACGCGCTGCGCATCGCTGACACATTTGCTCTCTTTAAGTTTCGACAATATCCGGTTCAAATGCTTGAGGTTCCACACTTCAAGATCGACGATCATCTGGGTAAAGTCGGGCGCGGTGCGAACCATCGAGAGATTGTGAATATTGGTCTCGTTCTCGGCGATAATCTGCGCGATCTCGGCGAGCGAGCCGGGTGCATTGATGGCCGATATGCTGATACGGGCCGGAAACCGATCGCGGCTGTTATCGTCGATGTCCCAACGGACGTCGATCCAGCGCTCCGGCTGATCGTCATAGGCCATCAGCGCCGAAGACTGGATCGGGTAGATGGTCATGCCCGCGCCAGGTTGCAGGATGCCGACGATGCGGTCGCCCGGCACTGCGCCCTCCGGCGAGAAGTGCACCGGCATGTCCGGGCTTGCGCCGCGGATCGGCAATGCATTGGGACCGCCGGGCGTCATGCCCTCGGCTTCCGCGCCCTCCGGCATTTTGAAGATCATGCCGGACGTATTGCGGAAATTGACCCAGCCCTCCTCGCGTTCGGCAGCGGGTTTCGGCTTGGAGTCCTGATATTCGGGATAGACCGCCTTCATCACATCCGACGACGGCAGTTCGCCGCGCCCGACGGCGGCAAGCACATCGTCGAGTTCCTTGCGTGCGAGGCGTTGCAGCCCCTTCTTCAGTTCGTCGCGCGAATAGACCTTCCCTGCCCGCTCGAAGGCGCGCTCGAGGATCTGCGTGCCGAGGCCAGAATATTGTTTGCGGACGGCGATGCGCGTGGCGCGGCGGATGGCCGCCCGCGCCTTGCCGGTAACGACGATCGATTCCCAGGCGGCCGGCGGCGTCTGCGCCTTGGAGCGTATGATCTCCACTTCGTCGCCATTGTGGAGTTCGGTCATGAGCGGCATGATGCGACCGTTCACCTTTGCCCCGACGCAACTGTCACCGATATTGGTGTGGACCGCATAGGCAAAGTCGATGGGGGTCGCGCCGCGCGGCAAGGCAATCAGCCGGCCCTTCGGCGTGAAGCAGAAGACCTGATCCTGGAAAAGCTCGAGCTTGGTGTGTTCGAGAAATTCTTCAGGATTGTCACCCTCGGCAAGCGCCTCGATGGTCTGGCGCAGCCAGGCATAGGCGTTTGTCTCGGTCGAAATCACATGCGGGTTCTGGGCGCTGCCGCGATCCTTGTAGATCGAGTGCGCCGCAACGCCATATTCGGCGATGTCGTTCATCTCGCGGGTGCGTATCTGCAATTCGACACGCTGGCGCGAGGGCCCGACGATGGTGGTATGGATCGAGCGGTAGTCGTTCTGCTTCGGGGTCGAGATGTAATCCTTGAAGCGGCCAGGCACCATCGACCAGGTGGTGTGGATTATGCCAAGCGCGTTGTAGCAATCGGCGACGGTATCGACGACGACGCGAAAGCCGAAGATATCCGACAGTTGCTCGAAAGACAGGCCCTTGCTTTCCATCTTGCGAAACACAGACCACGCCTTCTTCTGGCGGCTTTTGACGCTGGCCTTGATGCCATGCTTGGCAAAGAGGTTGGAGAGGTCGGTCTCGATCTGCTTCAACGTCGCGCGGTTCTTCTCCATAAGTTCCGCGAGCCGGTTGGTGACGGCGTTGAAGGCCTCGGGATTGATGTAGCGGAAGGCGAGCTGCTCCAGCTCCTCGCGCATATCCTGCATGCCCATGCGACCGGCGAGCGGCGCATAGATATCCATCGTCTCCTCGGAAATGCGCAGCCGCTTGTCTTCCGGCACGTGATGCAGCGTGCGCATATTGTGCAGGCGATCAGCGAGCTTGACGAGGAGGACGCGCACGTCGTCGGAGATCGCAAGGAGAAGCTTGCGCAGGTTCTCCGCCTGCACCGCCTTTTTCGAGACAAGATCGAGTTTCTTGAGCTTGGTCAGTCCTTCGACGAGCTTGCCTATATCCGGACCGAACAGCGTGTCGATCTCCTGGCGGGTCGCGGACGTATCTTCGATCGTGTCGTGCAGCAGGGCGATGGCGATCGTCGCCTCGTCGAGATGCATGTCGGTGAGAATCGCCGCGACTTCCAGGGGATGCGAGAAATAGGGATCGCCCGACGCGCGCTTCTGGTGGCCGTGCTTCTGCATGGCGTAGACATAAGCTTTGTTCAGAAGCGCTTCATTGACGTCAGGCTTGTAACGCTGGACACGCTCGACAAGCTCATACTGACGCATCATGGACGAAGACCTCACACACAGAATTGGCCGAACACGAAATTGTTATGGCGACTATATGGTATTGCACCACGGGAGCCGCAAAAATAATGCGCCGCAGAAAGCTGCGACGCATCAAAAGCCTTGCCGGCCGCTACCGCGCCGGGGCGCGACATTTGACTTAGTAGTCGTCGCTCTTTTCCGGGGCCACGAGACCCTCGATTCCGGCCAGCAGTTCCTCTTCCGACATGGAGTCGAAGGATACATTGTCTTCGGCTTCGCTGTCGGCATCGACATCGGCTGCCACATTGTCGCCGGCAGTCACCTGCGGTACCGCAACCGCTTCGGGCTCGTCCACTTCGACATGCTTTTGCAGGGAATGGATCAGATCTTCCTTCAGATCGCCCGGCGAAAGGGTCTCATCGGCGATTTCACGCAGGGCTACCACGGGATTCTTATCGTTGTCGCGATCGATCGTGATCGCTGCGCCCTGGGAAATCAGGCGCGCGCGGTGACTGGCGAGGAGAACGAGTTCGAACCGGTTCTCAACCTTGTCAACGCAATCTTCAACAGTGACACGGGCCATAAACTGCCCCTTTCATTTTTCTCTGAATTAGCGGATTGCTCCGCACATAACGCGGATGAACGCAAAAAACAAGCAAAAGCCACCGATGCATATTGACGCTTTCGCGCAATTTACAGCTTCGCGCCGTGGGCCAATCACCGCATATCGGCGGAAACCTCGACAAAATATCAACGAACCTATTGGCTTTTGCCTCGACCCGACGTACTAAATATCCTACTTTCGTATTAAGTTCAGATCGGGCTCTATTATAAGCAAGCTGATTTGAAGTTAAGCTTAGATTTTTGAAATGGAACGTTATTATGTTTGATCCACGAGAAAAGATCGTCTTGTTCATTGACGGTGCAAATCTCTACGCGGCTTCCAAGGTACTCGGCTTCGATATAGATTATCGCAAGCTGCTCGCTGCTTTCCACAAGCGCGGCTACCTGCTTCGTGCGTATTACTACACTGCACTGGTTGAGGATCAGGAATATTCTTCGATCCGTCCGCTGATCGATTGGCTCGACTACAACGGATATAAGGTTGTAACCAAGCCGGCGAAGGAATTCACCGACTCTGCGGGCCGCCGCAAGATCAAGGGCAATATGGACATCGAACTTGCCGTCGATGCCATGCAGCTGACGGACACGGTAGACCATTTCGTCATCTTCTCCGGCGATGGCGACTTCCGCTCGCTCGTCGAAGCGCTGCAGCGCAAGGGCCGCAAGGTCAGCGTCGTATCGACGCTCTCGACGCAGCCGCCGATGATCTCCGACGAACTGCGCCGCCAGGCCGATCACTTCATCGACCTCGTGTCGCTGCGTGCAGAAATCGGCCGCGAGCCTTCCGAACGGACACCACGCCGCGTCGAAGAAGAACAGGTCGATTATTGATCGCAGAATTGACGGGTCCGGAGCCTTCTCCGGACTGCCCTATTTGCACGCGTCTGCATGATTTCATCGCCGCTTGGCGGGACAAGGAACCGGGGTGGCACAACGCGCCCGTTCCGACGTTCCTGCCGGCCGGTGGTGCTCAATCCGTTCGTCTGCTTATCATCGGCCTGGCGCCTGGCCTGCGCGGCGCCAATCGTACCGGCCGGCCGTTCACGGGCGACTATGCCGGTGATCTTCTTTATGGAACGCTGAGCGAGTTCGGTTTTTCCCGCGGCACCTTTGCGGCGCGGCCGGACGATGGATTGCAGCTGATCGATACCGCCATCACCAATGCGGTGCGATGCGTTCCGCCGGAGAACAAGCCCGTCGGCGGCGAGATCAGCAATTGCCGCCGCTTCCTGACACCGACCATCGAACAATTTGCCGGTCTGCGCGCCATAGTGACGCTCGGCACCATTGCGCACCAATCGACAATTCGTGCGCTGAAGCAGCCGGTATCTGCCTATCCATTCAGCCATGGCGGCAGAGCCGAGATTGGCAATGTCCGGATTTTCTCGAGCTATCATTGCTCGCGCTACAACACCAACACCGGCCGCCTGACCGAAGCCATGTTCAAGAGCGTGTTCGCCGAGGTGCGAAAACACCTCGACGCCATCGCTGCCTAGCCTGATTGGGGAATCACCCCTTCGGCAGGTAGGGGATGCTCCCGGCAAGATCCGTATCGTCGATGATGCGGAAGCGGCTCTCGCTGCCTGACTGCCGCGCACTCGCATAGGGCGCATATTCCGGATCGCTGGCGAAGGCTTCGGCCGCCTCGGTCGAAGGAAACTCGATGATAGCAATCAACGTCGTGTCGAGCGGCTTTCCCTCCAGCAAGGTAATATTGCCGCTGCGCGACAGATACTTGCCGCCGTGCTTGTGCGCTATGTCATGCACCGCCGCCGCGTATTTCGGTATCCATTTATCGTCCGTCACCTTCACGTCAGCAATCAGGTAAGCCGTCATCCTCCGTCTCCCTAGAGTCGGCTGTTAAGGTGCCCGTGGCAAGCTTAGCACAGTCGACTAGATCGCTGTAAATCCATTGTCGACGAAGAGATGCGTACCGGTGATGAAGGAGGATTCGTCGCTGGCAAGAAACAGCGCCGCGCGCGCCACCTCCTCCGGCTCGCCGATCCGGCCCTGCGCCGCCTGCATGGCCGCGTCCGATACATCGACGCCGCGCTTTTGCAATTCATCCACCTCGCGCAAGCCGTGCGGGGTGCGGATGAAACCGGGGCAAACCGCATTGCAGCGGATGTTGCGGTCGCGAAACTCGACGGCGATCGCGCGAGCGAACATGTGGCACGCGCCCTTGGTGGTGTCGTAGAGCACTTCCATCGGGGTTGCGGCAACCGCCGAAATCGACGAGGTGCAGACGATCGAGCCGCCGCCGGCCTCGATCATGTGAGGGATTACTGCCCTCGTCATCAGATACATCGAGCGCACGTTGACCGCATGCAGCCAATCCCATTCCTCGAGCGTCGTTTCGAGGAACGGCTTGATGACGATTGTGCCGGCGTGATTGAACAATACGGTAACCGGGCCGAAGTGCTCGAACGTGGCTTCAACGGCCCTGTTTACCTGAGCCTCATCCGAGACATCGGCAACGAAGTAGGCGGCCTCGCCGCCCGCCGCACTGATCTCGGCAACGGTTGCAGCAGCTGCCGCCTCGTTGCGGTCGACGATGGCCACTTTTGCGCCCTCGGCGGCGAAGAGCTTCGACGCCGCTCCCCCCATTCCCGTGGCGCCGCCGGATATGATCGCCACCTTGTCCTGAAGCCTGCACGTCATGCCTGTCTCCCCCATGAAATGATCCGACATGACGTTACGCGCGCCCCCTCTCCCGAACAAGAGCAGGTCGTTTCGGGCATGCCGGGGCTTTGTCGATTTGGGCTATTTTCCTGTCGCGCGACCGCACTACATAGGTTAAAGAGTGGCCGAAAGCCGCCCCCTCGCCAAGGATGCTCCAGAACCCATGACAAATCCCGATACCCGCCCGATTACACCGGAACTCGTTGCCTCGCACGGGCTGAAGCCGGATGAATACCAGCGTATTCTCGATCTGATCGGACGCGAGCCGACATTTACGGAGCTCGGCATCTTTTCCGCCATGTGGAACGAGCACTGCTCGTACAAGTCTTCCAAGAAGTGGCTGCGCACCCTGCCGACCACCGGACCGCAGGTCATCCAGGGCCCTGGCGAAAACGCCGGCGTGGTCGATATCGGCGACGGCGAATGCGTGGTCTTCAAGATGGAGAGCCACAATCACCCCTCCTATATCGAGCCCTACCAGGGCGCTGCGACCGGCGTCGGCGGCATATTGCGCGACGTGTTCACCATGGGCGCCCGGCCGATTGCGGCGATGAATGCGCTGCGCTTCGGCGACCCGGCCCATCCGAAGACCCGCCACCTCGTTTCCGGCGTCGTCGAGGGTGTCGGCGGCTACGGCAATTCGTTCGGCGTTCCGACGGTCGGGGGCGAGGTCAATTTCGACGCTCGCTATAATGGCAATATCCTCGTCAACGCCTTTGCGGCCGGCCTCGCCAGGACCGATGCGATTTTCTATTCGAAGGCAGAGGGCGTCGGCCTGCCCGTCGTCTATCTCGGCGCCAAGACGGGCCGCGACGGCGTCGGCGGCGCGACCATGGCCTCGGCGGAATTCGATGAATCGATCGACGAAAAGCGCCCGACCGTTCAGGTGGGCGATCCGTTTACGGAAAAGTGCCTTCTCGAAGCATCGCTTGAACTGATGGCCTCCGGCGCCGTCATCGCAATCCAGGATATGGGCGCGGCCGGTCTGACCTGCTCGGCTGTTGAAATGGGCGCCAAGGGCGATCTCGGCATCGAGCTCAATCTCGACAGCGTTCCCGTGCGCGAAGAGCGCATGACCGCCTATGAGATGATGCTCTCCGAAAGCCAGGAGCGCATGCTCATGGTGCTGCGCCCGGAAAAGGAAGAGGAAGCCGAAGCGATCTTCCGCAAATGGGGCCTCGACTTTGCCATTGTCGGTTACACAACGGACGATCTGCGGTTCCGTGTGCTGCATGGCGGACATGAAGTCGCCAACCTTCCGATCAAGGACCTTGGCGACCAGGCGCCGGAATATGACCGCCCGTGGATGGAACCCGGCAAGCATGCACCGCTGCCAGCCGCCAATGTGCCGGAAGTCGCAGACTATGGCGCAGCGCTGCTGCAGTTGGTCGGCTCCCCCGATCTTTCGTCGCGGCGCTGGGTCTACGAGCAATATGATACGCTGATTCAGGGTAATTCCCTGCAGGTTCCCGGCGGCGATGCCGGCGTTGTCCGTGTCGATGGCAATAGAAGCAAGGCGCTCGCTTTTTCTTCCGACGTGACGCCCCGCTATGTGGAGGCCGATCCTTACGAGGGCGGCAAGCAGGCAGTGGCCGAATGCTGGCGCAATCTCACCGCTGTCGGTGCCGAACCCCTGGCCGCCACCGACAACCTCAATTTCGGCAATCCGGAGCGGCCGGAGATCATGGGCCAGCTGGTCAAGGCGATCGGCGGTATCGGCGAGGCCTGCCGGGCCCTCTCCTTCCCGATCGTTTCAGGCAATGTCTCGCTCTATAATGAAACCAACGGCCAGGGCATCCTGCCGACGCCGACCATAGCCGGCGTAGGGCTCATTCCAGATTGGACCAAGACCACCAAGGTCGGCGGCATGAAGGATGGCGACGTGCTGATCCTGCTCGGCGTCGACGGCACGCATCTCGGACAATCGATCTACCTGCGCGATCTGCATGGCCGCGCCGACGGTCCGGCGCCAGCAGTCGATCTCGGCGTCGAAAAGCGCAACGGCAATTTCGTCCGCTCGGCGATCCGCAACGGCCAGTTAACCGCTTGCCACGATCTGTCGGACGGCGGGCTTGCCATCGCATTGGCTGAAATGTGCATGGCCTCCGGCAAGGGTGCGACGGTCGAGATCGGCGAAGGCGCGCCGCATGCCTTGCTGTTCGGCGAAGATCAGTCCCGTTACGTCGTTGCAGTGGCCCCGGATGCGGCAAACATGATCACGCTCAACGCCGAGGGTTCCGGTCTCCCGTTCCGCAAGCTTGGGACAGTTGGCGGCAACGCATTGACGATCGGCGGTCTGCTCTCCATATCTGTGTCAGACCTGACACAAGCACACGAATCGTGGTTCCCTGACTATATGAGCGGTCACGTGGACGATAAGAATCAGGCCGCTTGAGGAGAGAACAGCATGGCAATGGATGCACGCGACATCGAGAAAATGATTCGAGACGCCATTCCGGATGCAAAAGTGACGATCCGCGATCTCGCGGGTGACGGCGATCACTATGCTGCCGAGGTTGTCGCGGAAAGTTTTCGCGGCAAGTCGCGCGTGCAGCAGCACCAGATGGTTTACGACGCATTGAAAGGCAATATGGGGGGCGTACTGCACGCCCTCGCCCTGCAGACGAGCGCCCCGGACTAAGACTTTTCGTACACTGCCAGAATCGGTCCCACCGGATCGGTTCCTCCAAGCAACACCTTCCGGTCGTTTGACAGGGCAGAAATCATCCCGTCGAAGAACAGAGCGTTGGCGCAGCCAAGCTCATCCCTGAAAAGGCGCGCGAAGCGGCCGAGACTGACCGGTTCCGTGGAAATAGCCAGTACGATCGTATTCGGATCGCGGACACCGACGCCATTGCGGACATAGCGCGACGTGCCGTTCGGTTCGAAGCGCGGGTGCACCTTCCCGTCGATGACGAGCATGGGCCCTGATTGCGTGGCAATGCGAACATCAGGGGCTGCCTTCCCGTAGGCTTCGGTCGAAACAACGCCGGCCGTGCCATCTTTTGCGACGAAGAACACGCCGTTGGGTTTCATGTAGAAATTGCCTGGAGCCTCTCCAGTGTTGAGAGGCGCAATCGCTTTCCCTTCCTCGACGTAAAGGCCAACCGGCCTCATGTCGGGCTCGTACATCCCGGCATTCATTGAGAGAACGAGCTTCGCCGCGGCCGGTTGTCCCGCCATGAATGATGCGAGCGAGCCATAGGGCTTGCCATCCGCACCATCGAGGCCACGCCGGACCTCGTAGGAGCGCAGATCAACTTCGCAGACGATGTTGCCGCTGCCCTCGAAGTCGACAGTGCGGCAAGGGGCCGGCAGGTCCTTGCGGTCAAAAGGAAGCGAAACCATAGTACCTCCTGACGCTCCGGTCGCCGGCCGCAATTGCCCAAGTTGGGCAAATAATCCCGCCGCGATTGCGGCAAGAAGCACGCCGGCAGCGATGATGATACGATATGACACCCTCACCAGCCTTGTTTTGACTAAATTGAAGCGCTATCTGTAAACAACGAAAACAATTGAACCATGAAATGACGATTCGTCACATCTTGGGGTGAAAGGTTGCCGAAATGAGCGGTATCAATGAATTCATCGACAGTGAGGTCAAGAGCAACGATGTCGTTCTCTTCATGAAGGGCACGCCCGGCTTTCCGCAATGCGGCTTTTCCGGCCAGGTCGTGCAGATTCTCGACTATATCGGCGTCGACTATAAGGGTGTGAATGTTCTTTCATCCAACGAACTGCGCCAAGGCATCAAGGACTATTCCAACTGGCCGACCATTCCGCAGCTTTATGTGAAGGGTGAATTTGTCGGCGGTTGCGACATCATCCGCGAAATGTTCCAGGCAGGCGAGTTGCAAAACCTCCTCAGCGAAAAGGGCGTCGCTACCAAGGCCGCCTGATTACGCAATAGTTCCAATCGGTTCCGGGATTGCCCGGTACCTTGTTTCGAAAGGCGTCGGCCGCTCCGACGCCTTTGTCTTTGTTGATATTTGCAGGTTTGATCATGGACAGTTCGACGACCACTTCCGCCGCCCGCCTGAGGGGAATGGGGAAAGCGGAATTCATCGCGATGATGGCGATGCTGATGGCGATCAATGCGCTTGCCATAGACATCATGCTTCCCGGCCTGCAGCAGATTGGGGCGAGCCTCGGCGTTGCCAGCGAAAATCATCGGCAATATGTCATCTCGGCCTATCTGATGGGTTTTGCCGTTTCGCAATTGTTCTATGGCCCGATCTCCGACCGCTTCGGCCGCCGCGTCCCGATGTTCGTCGGCCTCGTCGTCTATATCGGCTCGGCGCTCGCCTGCGTGTTCGTGCCGACTTTCACGTCGCTTCTATTGTTCCGTTTGCTGCAGGGCATTGGTTCGGCAGCAACGCGCGTCATTACCATTTCGATCGTGCGCGACGTTTATGGCGGCCGCAGCATGGCGGAGGTCATGTCGCTCATCATGATGGTGTTCATGATCGTCCCGGTCATCGCGCCGGGAACCGGCCAGACAGTCATGCTGTTCGGCAACTGGCACCTCATCTTCATCTTCATGGCTGCGATCGCGAGCGCGGTTCTGGTTTGGGTCTACCTGCGCCTGCCGGAAACGCTCGATCCGGCCGATGTTCGCCCCTTTACCCTGAAGTCGGTGTTGCAAGGCTTCAGGATCGTGCTCACCAATCGCGTCGCGCTTTGCTACACGCTGGCGAATTCATTCATCTTCGGCGCGCTGTTCGGCTTCATCAATTCGGCCCAGCAGATCTATGTCGGCATCTATGATCTTGGCGTGTGGTTCCCGGTGGCGTTTTCAGCGGTCGCCGTGACCATGGCCGTGTCGTCCTTCCTGAATTCGCGCCTTGTCGGCCGGTTCGGCATGCGCCGCCTGTCCCATGGCGCTCTCCTCTCGTTCCTTGCCGTCAATGGATTCTGGCTGCTGTTGACGATCCTTGGGCCAAATCCGACGCCGTTCCCGATTTACCTGCTGCTATTTGCACTGGCGATGTTCCAGTTCGGCTGGATCGGCTCGAATTTCAACGCGCTGGCGATGGAACCGCTGGGACACGTGGCGGGCACGGCCTCGTCGGTCCTCGGCTTCATGAGTACGGCCGGCGGCGGCGTTGTCGGAGCAGTGATCGGCCAGGCCTTTAACGGCACGACGCTGCCGCTTGTGGCCGGCTTCTTCGTCCTGTCGCTGATCGGATTGGTGTTTGTGCTTATCGCCGAACGCGGACGGCTATTCCAGCCGCACAACAGGCCGGTTTAGATTTGGCGCGCCGCACGTTCATGGGTCTAGGGATCAGTTGCCCCGGACTTCATTGCGGTGCCCGTAAGGAAGTTGGGTCCTCGAGACGAGCCCGAGTATGACGGCCGCGGGGAACGGAGGATGTCTCCACCCACCTGCGCCGGGCGGAGATTTGCCCGTCGTGAGCCTTCGCCCGACGCTCCAACGTCTCCGTTACCCCGGCAAACGGCACAACCCTCTCCGTCGCTGTAGCCCGCCGCCGATGCCTCTCAGGACTTCGATCGCTGCACGCACCCCCCCGTCATCCTCGGGCCCTTGTCCCGAGGATCCATCTTCGACCGCTCATGCAGGTATCAGCCGCGATCGCGCAGGAGCCGGGACTTCTCGCGGTTCCAGTCGCGCTGTTTCTCGGTCTCGCGCTTATCGTGCAGTTTCTTACCGCGCGCGACGGCGATCTCGAGCTTCGCGCGGCCGCGGTCATTGAAATAGAGCTTCAGGGGAACGATCGTCATGCCCTCGCGGTCGACAGACTGCGCCAGCCGCGACATTTCCCGCTTGTTTATCAGCAGCTTGCGGTGACGGCGGGGCTCATGGTTGAAGCGGTTAGCCTCGAGATACTCCGGTATATAGCTGTTGATCAGCCAGAACTCGCCGTTCTCGAAGCTGGCATAGCTTTCGGCAATGTTCGACTGGTTACGGCGCAGCGACTTGACCTCCGTACCCGCAAGCACGAGGCCAGCCTCGAGCGTATCGAGAATCTCGAAGTTGAAGCGCGCTTTACGGTTCTCGGCAATGATCTTGCGAGCCGTCGTGGGTTTTGACGCAGATTTCGGCTTGTTCATGCAGGCTATATAGTGCGTTTCAACTGATTTGTCAGTTGATCAAACCGGCATGTTGCATGGCCCTGTCGATCCGCTCGGCGGTTGCAGCCTCGACGGCGACGAGCGGCGAGCGCAATGCGTTCTTGATCTTGCCGAGCTTGGCGAGCGCATATTTCGGGCCGGACGGATTTGGCTCCAGGAACAGAGCCTTGTGCAGCGGCAGGAGCCGGTCCTGCAATTCGACTGCCTTGCCGTAGTCGCCGGCAAGTGTCGCCGCCTGGAATTCGGCACAGAGGCGCGGCGCGACATTGGACGTCACCGAGATGCAACCGACGCCACCATGTGCGTTGAAGCCGAGCGCGGTCGCATCCTCGCCGGAAAGCTGGATGAATTCCTTGCCGCAGGTCAGGCGTTGCTCGGAAACGCGCTCGATCTTGCCGGTCGCATCCTTCACACCCTTGATGTTCTTGAAGTCGTGTGCGAGCTGACCCATCGTCTCCGGCGTCATGTCGATGATCGAGCGGCCCGGAATGTTATAGATGATGATCGGCAGCGTTACAGCCTCGGCAATCGCCTTGTAATGTGCGTAAAGCCCGCGCTGGTTCGGCTTGTTGTAATAGGGCGTCACCACAAGAATGGCGTTTGCCCCCGCCTTCTGCGAAAACTCTGCGAGTTCAATGGCTTCGCGGGTGTTGTTGGAGCCGGCGCCGGCGATCACCGGCACCTTGCCTGCAGCTTCCTCGATGCAGACCTCGACCACGCGCTTATGTTCGCTGTGCGACAGCGTCGGCGATTCACCGGTGGTGCCAACCGGGACGAGGCCGTTGGTGCCCTCGGCGATCTGCCAGGAAACGAAGCTGCGAAAGGCTTTCTCGTCGAACGAACCATCCTCGAGGAAGGGCGTTACGAGAGCGGTGATTGAGCCTTTCAGCATTGCGAAACTCCGGTATGGCAGTTGGTCGCCCCCGTCCACGCGGGGGCTAAAGGTGGCGCACCATAATCGCGCAGATCGTCTGGAGCAAGTTCATTTGCCTGATGAAACACATCAAGTTGATGCATATCTCCGCTAGCATGAGTTGCAATAGGTTTAATGCAACGGGCTCGGATAACCCTTTGTTAAGAGTGCTTTCATACGTCCGCCACTATTATCGTCTTCATTGTCTCCACGGATCCGGGGGACCCTCTGATCCGCTCCAAAAAACTGGTAGTTGTATGCTGAGAACTTCTGTTTTGCGTCACGTTCTTCTCGCGTCCACGCTTGCGTTGGTGGCGACGGCTTCCCATGCCCAAACACCCGTACCTTCGGCCGCCGTCCCGGTTCCCGGATTGAAGCCGTTCGCGTCGACGCAAACGCGCGTCAGCCCGGCAACGCAGGTACTGGCCCGGCCCGATCCGGTCACCACCGCCGGCATCACCCAACCATCGAAGCCCTCGGCGATTGCCGGCAGTCTCAAGAGCGGGCTTGACGCCCTCTCCGCCGGCGACGCGCAGCGTGCGCTCGGCATTCGCAACGGCCTGCCCGTTGACGCGCTCGACCGCCATATCCTAACCTGGGCGATCGGTCTTTCCAACGCGCCGGGCATACCGAGTTCGGAGATTGCCCATGCCGCGCAGGAACTGCCCGGCTGGCCCGGCATGGCGACCTTCCGCAACAATTCGGAGCGGGCGCTCTATAAGGAAAATCCCGCGCCTTCGATCGTCATCAACGCCTTTGGCAATACTGCACCGCAGACGACAGAGGGCGTCGTTATCCTCGCCCGCGCCTATGTGGCGAGCGGCAATGCTCCGCGCGCGCGGCAAATCCTCGGCGCGTTCTGGCGGACCAAGAAGCTCGAGGACACGCAGGAGACAATGATCCTCAAGGAGTTTTCGCAGGTCATTTCCCGCGACGACCATCTGACGCGCATGCTGACGATGCTTTACGAGGGCAAGGTAAAGTCGGCCGGGCGTGTCGCCAAGCTGGCCAACGCAGAATCCTTGTTCCAGGCATTCGCAGCCGTCCTGCAAAAATCACCGGATGCCGGCCAGAAGCTTGCCGCCGTTCATGGCGCATGGGCGTCAAATGCGGCCTATATCTTCGCCAAGGCGCAATATTTGCGCCGCCAGGAAAAATTCCGTGAGGCAGCCGATGTAATGGCGACCGCGCCGCGTGATGCCGCAGCGCTGGTAGACCCCGATGCCTGGTGGACGGAACGGCGCGTTCTTTCACGCGAGCTTCTCGATCAGGGCGACGTCAAGCGCGCCTATCGCGTGGCGGCAATGCACAGCGCCGAAACACCTTCGGTTGCCGCCGAAGCGGAGTTCCACGCCGGCTGGTACGCATTGCGCGGACTCAATGATCCCAACACGGCACAGCGCCATTTCACGCGCATCGCCGAGATTTCCTCGCGCCCGATGTCGGCCTCGCGCGCCTATTACTGGCTGGGCCGTGCCGCGGAGGCGGGCGCAGCAGGCAGCGCGCGCGATTATTATGCACGCGCATCGCGCTATGGCACGACATTTTACGGGCAGCTTGCAGCAGCAAAGCTCGGGCAATCCGGGCTGCAACTACCCTATCCCAAGCCGTCTGATGCAGAACGTTCACGATTTGCCCAGCGCGAAGCCGTCCGAGCCATACAGAGGCTGGAAGACACCGGCTATGATTCCCGGGCGGCAATTCTTTATTCCAGCCTGGCACAGGAGCTCGACAGCCCCGGCGAATTGGCTCTCCTCGCCGTGATGGCCGAACGCAAGGGCAACCATTACGTGGCGCTGCGCGTCGGCAAGACCGCGGCGCAACGCGGCATCGACGTCGGTGCACTGTCACATCCGGTCGGCGCCATCCCGGGCAATGCCAATATTTCGGGTTCCGGTGCCGCCCTCGCCTATGCAATCGCCCGCCAGGAAAGCGAGTTCAACCCGACTGCCGTATCGAGCGCCGGAGCACGCGGCCTGCTGCAGTTGCTGCCGGGCACCGCAAAGGGCGTCGCCCAGCGCGCTGGCATGACCTACTCCAAGGACCGTTTGACCGGTGATGCTGCCTATAATGCAACGCTCGGCGCCAAATTCCTCGGCGAGCAGATCGCCAAGTTCGATGGTTCGTATGTGCTTACCTTTGCCGGCTACAATGCCGGCCCGAGCCGCGCCAGCGAGTGGGTGGCGCGGTATGGCGATCCGCGTGGCAAGCCTGTGGATGAGGTGGTCGACTGGATCGAGCGCATTCCCTACACGGAAACGCGCAACTACGTGCAGCGGGTCATGGAGAACTATGAAGTCTACAAGGCGCGGTTGACCGGCAAGGCGCAGATAGAGAGCGATCTCACCGCCGGACGGCGGGGTTGAATTTGGCCGAGGCCTATCGCGAGATCAGCTTCGATGCACCCGATGGACTGAAGCTCCATGGCAGGGTTTACGGATTGGAGCGCGCCGGGGCGGTGCCGCTCGTGTGCCTTGCCGGCCTCACCCGCAACAGCCGCGACTTTCACGAAGTCGCAGCACTTCTGTCGCAGCATCCCGACACGCCGCGCCAGGTCATAACATTCGACTATCGCGGTCGCGGACTGTCCGCATATGATCGCGACTGGTCCCACTACAATATTGGCGTCGAAGCCAATGACATTATTGCAGGTCTTGGTTCGCTCGGCATCGACCGTGCAATCTTTCTCGGAACCTCGCGCGGGGGATTGATAACCCACATCCTGGCATCGGTGGCGCCGACGTTGCTGGCCGGTGTCATTCTCAATGATATCGGGCCGGAAATCGCCCCTGAAGGCTTGCGCCAGATCACGCAATATCTGCGCAAGTCGCGCAATCCGCGCACCTGGCCGGAGGCGATCGAGCGCCAGCGCAATCTGCACGGACCGGCCTTTCCGGCGCTGACCGAAGCGGACTGGATGCGCTTCGCGCGCGCGATCTATCGCAGGCAGCGCGGAACCATTCGCCCGGACTACGATCTCAACCTCCTGAAAACCATGGCGAATATTGATTTCGACAAGAAATTGCCCGACCTTTGGGAGCAGTTCGACCTGTTTGAAAAGCTGGCGCTCTTGGTCATTCGCGGCGAAAACAGCAGCCTGCTGACACCTGAAACAGTGCTGGAAATGTCGCGCCGGCATCGCGCAATGCAGGTCATCAATGTTGCGGGTCAAGGCCATGCGCCTTTGCTCGAAACCGGACGCTTGCCTGAACTTATCGCAGCCTTTGCCGCTGGAATCGACCTTCGCGAAACCGCGCTTGCCTGAACGGTCTATGAGGGCTTGGTCGTTCCAGCCTTGCGCCGCGCTGTTGGTTTCGGCTTCGCCAGTTGATCTGCCGCAGGCATCTTTACCCTTGCCGCAGCCTGTCTGATCCACCCTTCCCTCTGCACGCGGCCGGGAAATCCTATTTCCTCGCCCACCCACGCAGCTTCCTCAATCGACCAGCCAGCAATCTGGTCGAAATGAAACAGCCCCAGATCGAAAAGCCGCGATTGTATGGCGGTGCCAATACCGTCGATATCAGTGAGTTTGTCGGGTTTGCCGCGCCGCGCCGCCTTGAGCATAACGGGCCGGTGGCTGTCGTCCTGCCGCGGATTGGACCTGCGTTCGACAGCCGTCTTCGCAGCCACCCGCTTTGCGGCTGTCCTGCGCGCCGGCTTGCCGCTCGCGGAGACTTCCGCCGGCGGCACGGGTTCCGCTGGCGGTATCATTGCGGCAGCCTCCCGGGCCGACTGCCTCACATCGTCATTCGCCGGAAGAATGGGGCTTGCTGCCAGGCGCGCATCGGCAGCGCGTGTGGATACTTCAGAAACCGATTCGCGTTTCGGTGACATCCGCTTGAAAAGATTGCCTAAAATCGCGCCGATGACAAAGGCTGCAGCAATGAGAAACAATGACTGGAGAAGAAATACAACCATTGTCTATCCCCTGGTTTGCATCATTGGCCCCGGTCGTATGTAGACCAACCGACATAGAACCCGACAAGAGCAGCAATCAACAGGAAGAGCCAGAGCTGACCGATCATGAACCACATGTTTCTAGCCTCCGCTGGTATTGACCGCGGCCTCGAGCTTGATCTCGCCCGGCTTGCCATTACCGGGAATGGGAGCGCGCAAGGCGGCGTTGATTGCATCGTAATCGGCGGCATTGGCCGCGGTGCCGCTGATACTATAGGTCTTGCCCGAGATTTCCACCTCTCCGTTGGTCAGTTGCGCCGCCTGACTCAATGCGAAGTCGACAAGATCGAGAAAACCTTCCGGCGCGCCGCGCGCAACGGCCAATTCGTCGAGGATTTCGATGCCCGGCATGGCGTTTTCGGCAGACGCGAGAATTCGCGCGCGCGAATCGCCGAATGGGACGTTCCCTGACAGCAATATGCCGTCGTCGGATTTGGTGATGACGAAGGAAAACGGTTCGGCCAGGGGCAAAAGCGTCGCCTGATTATCTATGGTTCTCACGCCGGGCGTGCTTGCGGCGATCCCAAGAGCGGCAGCAAGCGCCTCTTCGGATGGAGCGACACCCTTCAAGGTAAGATCGCGGCCGTCAATATCGGCGCTCGCCCAGGAATTATCGGCACTCAGCGCAGCATTGGCCGCATCCGTGAGTTGCTGGTCGATTGGATCAGTGAGGAACCAGCCGGCAAGAACCGTCAGAAGTGCGACGGTGATGACACCGGGCCAGAACCAGCTCCTGATGGTACGCATATTCCTAAGGCTTTCTCTCAGTCTCGGTGGGCTGGAGCTATGTCTTGCCCCATGTTCATGGCCATTTCAACACGACTACCGACCCATGAACAAAGAAAACCCGGCAGCTTGCGCCGCCGGGTCTTTATCAACCAATCCAGTAAAGGATTAGAAGTTACGCTGGAAGCGGATGATACCGCCGAATGCGTCGTCGTTACCGTTGTCGAACTCAGCAACGTCCTTACGAACGCCGTCGAACTTGGTGTAGTTGATTTCCGGCGTGATCGTGAAGCCAGGAACCAGTTCGTAGGCTACGTTAAGAGCGAAAGCGTAGGTGCCTTCTTCTTCGTATGCGCCCTGGCCGTTAAGAGTTGCCTTGTCGGAGAGCTTAGCCGAGAAGCCTGCCCAAGCAGCCCAATCGCCTTCCCAGGTGCCGAACCAGTTCTGGTTGCCGCCGGTTACAACGCCAGTCGTCGTGTCGAAGTCCGGTGCGCTGTAGTCAGACTGATAACCGCCCATTGCGAAGAGCGAGATGGTGTCGGTGACTTTGAGGTCCAAACGCAGCTTTACAGCAACGTCTTCGACAACCGAGTCATAACCAACAACACCGGAGATGCCGCCCCAGCCCTGCTCCCACTTCGCACCAGCAAGAACGTGCGGCATGTAGTCGTCGATGACGTAGTCAAAGCCGAAGTTACCGAAGTCGTTCTGGCCCTGTTCAGCAGCGATGATGGCCGAGAAGCCGTTGCCGCCTGCGAAGGTGTAGCTAACCTGGTTGGTCGTGCCCGACTGGTAGTTGATCACATCGTCGTTGATGATGTTGCCAGCATAACCGGTCCACGAACCGAAGATTTCGTCGGCGACACCGATGCGGAAACCACCGAGTTCGATGAATGCCTGCGGAAGCGAAGCACCGTTGTCACTGCCGTTGGTGAACTGGAAACGGGTCTGAGCGTAGGAACGCAGAGTGCCGAGTTCAGTTTCCGAACGTGCGTCGAAACGGACTTCAGCGCGAGTGCGCTTGTACCAGGTTTCGTTGTCGTTGGCGCCAACGTTCGAACCATTGTACGGATCGTCGCCACCAGCAGCGTCGTAACGCAGATAACCGCTGATCTTCAAGCAGGTCTCGGTCCCCGGAATGTAGAAGAAGCCTGCGCCGTAAGCGTCGCAAACGCGAACGTATTCGACGGGCTCTGGTTCGGCAACGACGACTGCATCAGCAGCACGCGCGCCGGTTACTGCGACGAGGGCCGCAGCGGAGCCGAGTAGAAGGCTCTTAATGTTCATTTCTGACCTCCAGTCAAAGTTAAAAATGGGTCTGGGCATTCCAATTTGGCTGAAGGACAACCTGTCCCCATCCCCTAAGTCCAAGAAGAAATGCGATGAACGCCCTTCCTCCCGACTGACCATACTCGCCAGCGCTGGCGTTTCAACCATGAAAGTCTCGCCGGAAGGGTTCCACAGCGTCTATGCAAGATCGCTGTTGCACAAATGCCACGAAATCGCCGCGCACCCTCCAATATCTTTACCACTCCTTAATAGAGGTAACTGGTTTTTTAATGAAATCTTGCCCTTGAATGCCGGTATTGGGACGTTACCTGGCTTGAGAATCGCCCATGAACCGGTGGTTTTCTTGGCGTTCCTCGATTCGAATCGGCAATCCGCCCGCTCCTTCCGCAATGGTGATTTGACATGACATATCTCTACCTCGTTGTTGCCATAGTCTGTGAAGTGGTCGCCACATCCGCACTGAAACAGGCAGACGGATTTACCCGGCTATGGCCCTCGCTCGTGTGTATCGTCGGCTACAGCCTCGCCTTTTACCTGCTGTCGATTCCGATCAAGACGATTCCGGTTGGCATTGTTTATGCGATCTGGTCCGGCGCGGGCATCGTTCTCATCGCAGCTGTCGGTTGGTTCTGGTACCGCCAGGCCCTCGATATGCCTGCAATCATTGGTCTTTCCCTCATCATTGCCGGCGTTCTCATCGTCAATCTGTTTTCGAATACAGTCGGCCACTAACGACCGTTTTCCGCCGATCTCCAGCGAATCTTGACTGGAGGTCAGAAATGAACATCAAGAGCCTTCTACTCGGCTCCGCTGCGGCCCTCGTCGCAGTAACCGGCGCGCGTGCTGCCGATGCAATCGTCGTCGCCGAACCAGAGCCCGTCGAATACGTTCGCGTTTGCGACGCTTACGGCGCAGGCTTCTTCTACATTCCGGGAACCGAAACCTGCCTGAAGATCGGCGGCTACGTTCGTTATGACGCCAAGGGCGGCGATGATCCGTATACCGGTCATGAGCGTGGTACTTGGGACAAAAAGGCCCGTGCCGACATTCGCTTCGACGCGCGTAGCGAAACCGAACTCGGTACATTGAAGTCTTTCGTCGAAACCCGCTTCAACTTCAAGAACGGCGCCGATGCAGAGACGGTTGACCTAAATCAGGCTTATATCGAACTCGGCGGTTTCCGGGTTGGCGCGGTCGATTCCCAGTTCACCTCCTGGACCGGTTATCTCGGTGACATCATCTCCGACGACGTAATTGCCGAAGGTCCATACAACACCAACCAGGTGAGCTATACGTTCGCTGGCGGTAACGGTTTCTCGGCCATGGTTGGCCTTGAACAGGGTGCGGACAGCTACGACTCCATCGACTATGACACCGATGTAGTTACAACCAGTTCATACGTCATCGACGATTATGTCCCGCATATCGTGGCAGGTGTGAAGTTTGCGCAGGGCTGGGGTTCCATCTCGGCTGTTGGCGGCTACGATTCAATTGTTGAAGAGTTCGCCGGGAAAGTCCGCCTGGACGTCAAAGTCAACGACACGATCGCTGCCTGGGTGATGGGTGGCTATCAGTCCGGCTGGGGCGATTCTCATTATGATGAGGATGGAAACATCGTAGGGGAGCGTAACTACTACGGTACATGGAATGGCGACTATGCCGTCTGGGGCGGTGTAGCAGTGAAGGCAACCGACAAGGCGACCATCAACGCGCAGGTTGGCTACGAAGACGAGGGTCGCATAGCTGCTGCCCTGAACGTTGGCTACGAACTCGTCCCTGGCTTCAAGATTACGCCAGAAGTCAACTACACACACTTTGACGATAACTACTCCGCTGAGAAAGAGGATGCCGTCCAGGGCATTATCCGCTTCCAGCGCAATTTCTAATCGTCTTACCTGAATACTTCCGACGCCGGTTTTTCCGGCGTCGGCTTTTTCCAATTGAACCAACAATTCTAAGCAACAGCAATTTTCAGCGTTCGCATTCTTCGGCGCACAGCAATTTTCAGAGAAAGGATTTCTGATCGGTCGCGGACCGAGGAGACGTGGAAATGCTCGAACTGCAGCCCGTTGGGTTGAGAACTGATAAAGCCTGTCGCTTTATCATACGGAAGTCTATTAGCCTAAATGGGCAGACGTTCCGGGATTGCGTTTTTCGGATTGGCGGCTACAACTTGCCGCATATTTTTCCGATGCTTCTAAATTGTTTCAGAGCGCAATCATTATGCTAGTCGCCCCTTTGGACACGCAGCAGGACGCCCGTTTTTCGGTCCAGTTCGAATATGATCTGCACTACTCCTCAAGTGCTCAGCAGACGCGACGACTGGTTCGGGATCACACGCTCGCGGAATTGACCGCGCAATATATCGGCATTCTCTGGGATGAAGGATCGCATAAGGTCAATGTCCGATCGTTTCTTGGCGAGATCGCCGAGATTGTGGGCGGCGAGCGATTCAGTGTGTTTAGCCAGGAGATGCTCGATTTCGTAATTGGAACCTTGCGCGAACGCGGAAACAGCAATGCCACCATCAATCGCAAGATGGCGGCCTTGAGCAAATTGCTGCGGAAAGCGTGCAAGATGGGCGATATCTACAACCTGCCGGAATTTCGCCGCCAGAAAGAACGGCAAGGGCGGATTCGGTTCCTCGAATTCGAAGAAGAACAGCGCCTGTTTTCGGCAATTCGGGCACGTTGCGAAGACAGTTACCGCCTCAGCGTGTTTCTGGTCGATACCGGGTGCCGTCTCGGCGAGGCGATCGGCCTTTCATGGAACGATCTGCAGGATAACCGCTCGACTTTCTGGCTGACAAAATCCGGGCGTAGCCGGACCGTTCCCCTCACCTCCAGGGCTCGCGAAGCGACGCTGATACCCCGCGGGCGCCTGAAGGGTCCCTTCTCCATGCACAGCCAGGTACGGTTTCGCGCGATCTGGAATGAGGCAAAAGCCGAGGTCGGACTCGGTCGCGACGATCAGGTCGTCCCGCACATATTGCGCCATACCTGCGCTTCGAGGCTGGTTCGTGGCGGCATCGACATCCGGCGCGTGCAGATGTGGCTTGGACATCAGACCCTGCAGATGACCATGCGCTACGCCCACCTCGCCACCAATGATCTTGATTCCTGCGTTGCTGTGTTGGAGCACCATTGAGCCTCTGCCGTATTGGAGCACCATTGAGCGGAATCAGGCGCCGCTGACCGGTTGAGTAAAACCGTGACGCGGCGCCAGCAAACTTCACTCAAGCCCGGATACCGGCGTATTTCGAATGAGGCGCGGGCGCACGGAGCCCCTCGGCGTCGCTGCTTTGCGACGCTCCCCGCAAGCGGGAGGGCAAGGCGTCCTCACCTTAACCCTGCCCTGTTACTTAGCATCGCCTCGCTGCCGGCCCTACGCTTCGAGCGGCATGCGGAACGTGAAGCGCGTTTTCCCGTCGTTCGAATCGACCTCGATGACGCCGCCATGCAGCTTGGCGATTTCGGACGCGATGTAGAGTCCGAGGCCAAGCCCCTGCTGGCCGGTCTTGGCGCCATGGCGGAAGAAGGGCAGAAACAGCTGGTCGACCGATTCCGCAGGTATAGGCTCGCCGCGATTGGTAACCGACAGTTCAAATGCGTCATCGGTGGTTCGGGCATCCACGATAATCGCCCCGTCTTCGGAACCGTGGGCCAAGGCGTTGCCAAGAAGATTTGACAGAAGCTGGCCGACCCGCAGAGGGTCGCAGCGGATCGGATCATCGAATTCGAAGCTGGTCTCGATGACGCGATCGGGGCGGACCGACCCGAGTTCATCGACGACCTGCGTCAACGTGGGCTTTAATTCGGCATTGCGCTTGATCTCGACCATGACGCCGCTGCCGAGGCGAGCCCGCGCCAGGTCCATAACGTTGTCGATAAGGCCAGACATGCGCACAACGCTGCCGCGGATCAACTTGACGATGGCTTCCGCCTTTTCGTCGAGTGGCGTACGCAGAAGCAGGCGCGTGCCCGAATCGATCGAGGCAACAGGATTGCGCAGGTCGTGACCGAGCACGGCGACAAATTGTTCGCGAAATTCCGAGATCGTCCGTTCGTCGACCAGGGCAGCCTCGGTTTTGGCAAGGCGGTCATTGGCGTCGAGATGAAAAGCAATCAAATCGGCGAAGAGCTTGAACATGCCAACCACTTGCGGATTCTTCAAACGCGCCGGCGCGGGATCGATGGCGCAAAGCGTGCCGAAAAAAGTGCCGTCCGGCAGTGTTATCGGCATCGAGATGTAGCTTTGAAAGCCATAAATCTGCGGCGTGTGGTGGGTCGAATAAACCAAATCCTGCGACACTTCGTCAATAACGACGGCTTGGCCACTGCCGCGAATTTCATCGCAGATCGTGGTCTTGACCTCAAGTTCGCCCCCGGGCTTCAAGCCAAACGCAATATTGTCGAGCACCTGACAGGCGATCCAGCGATCTTCGGTCACCCGTGCGACAGCCGCGAATCCCATGCCTGTCGTCCGGCAGACGACATCGAGTATGGTTGGAACTGCATCGATGCGAGCAATGGCATCAATATCAGCTTGAAAATCGTGTGGCATGAAGTTTCCCGAATCTGAGGTGCAAGCCAATATAGGGGTTTTGGCGGATTGCACCATGCACGGGAACATTCTGCGCCGACACCGCGTTGATTATAAGGCGGGAGGGACTAGTCGACCATCATACCTCAACGATCGAGCGGCTTCAGATTAATGCATTAACTTGACATCCAGGCTTCACATTGCACTGATAGGGACGGCTGAAATGGGAGAAAGGCCGGAAATGTTCGAAGACGAAGAAGACGAAATCTATTCGCACTACACCACCCCGATGTGGCGTCATCTTCTCATTTTCGCTTTTGCGGTTTCAGTCGCGGTCGTTATTTCGCAGATGCTCCCGGGTTGAACGAGAACCTTTATCCCCTCCTCCTTATTTTCCAACGAGGTGACCGGCGCTGGATGCTGTTTCCGGGCTTAGCAAGATTCTCGCGGAGCGGCGGCATCGCCGCCAGTCCCTTAACGTTTCCAGACACTCAACGATCTTGTCGTCCCCAACGCGCATGATGTTACGCTGCGAATTCGGCTTCTTGTCCAGTGGATTGGCTGTCGAAAGGGATAATCTGCTCGACCCGGAACGATCGAAGCTGAGACACGTTAAACGGGTATGAAAGCCTATGACGAATATAACGAGAAACGACCAGCTCCCAAGTTCCGAACATCCTTGATGTACGGGGCGTTGTTTTTCGTCGGCGTAGCCTTGGCTGTCGGGCTTACCTACCTTTTGTGAATAACCCCGCAAGCCAATCAGGCAAATAAGCATCAAGCATTAGTACGGGCTCAAAGTTGCGCTCCCGCGATCTCCAGCCCGGCTGTGCTTCACTCCGGTACACCGGTGCCCATCGGAAAGCGTGGGTACTCCTCGCCCTCCAGCGGTCGCAAACCAGTTGGGTGTAATGCATTTAGATGAAACGAAAAGGCCGTGTATCAATACATGGAGTTACCTCCTTGTATTACATTGCGCCACCATAGAGAGCTTGCAATCCTTCGTTTATGGAACAGAGCGACGAACTACAACGCACGTTTTGGAATAAGTGGAACTCCGAAAATCGTCAGCACGATGTAGGGGAAATTTCCCGCCGGCAATCCCAGGTTATCGAGGAATGGCTTGTCGAGTTGGGACGACGCGATCTCAACATCCTCGAAGTTGGCTGCGGTAACGGCTGGTTCTGCCCAACGCTGGCAAAGTTTGGCAACGTCACCGGAACGGACATTTCCGACGAGGTTTTATCGGCATCGCGAACGCGCTGGCCCCAAATAAAGTTCGTCGCCGGCGACTTCGCCAAACTCGATTTTGCACCCATGTCTTTCGACGTGCTGGTCAGCCTGGAAGTGCTATCTCACGTTGCTGACCAGAACAAATTTTTCACGCGTCTCTCGGAACTGCTCAAGCCCGGCGGGCACCTCTTCCTTGCGACGCAAAATCGTCCCGTTCTGCAAAATTATTGCAGGGTGCCGACCCAGCAACCCGGCCAGCTCAGGAAGTGGGTGGACCGCACGGAATTGGCTTCGCTGGCAAGCAAGCATTTTGAAATAGAATCATTGTTCTCGATTACGCCAATCGCTCACAAACACTTCAGAAGACTGCTGACATCCAACAAAGTAAATCGGCTTACCGCACCATTGCTTGGTCATGGGCTCCGTGACTTCATGGAGAAAAGAGATTGGGGATGGACGCTAATGCTCAAGGCAAAAAAGAGGGATGGTCACTGAACTTGCGAAAGCTCTATAAATGACAATCCAACGCACCATCCTTTCTCGCAACACATAAACTGACAATTCGGAATCGCGGCACAGTCCGTGGAGATCGTGATATTACGACCGGCCCTGTTCGGTTGTACCGTCCCGTTGTCTTATCCAAAACTAAGGTGCATCTATCATCCGCTTAATGGCAAATGCGCCGCCAATCAGAAGATCGCCATCCTCGAGGATTGTCGTGATGCCACCCAGCGCATTCCACTTTCGGCTGTCGTCGGGAAAGAGCCACGTTTGCTTGGTCTCGCCAGTCGTCCAGTCCAGCCCGACATAGGCATAATTCCCGCTGATTTTGGTCGCGCAGTAGATGAGGTTGGTGGCCGCGGAGACGACGGGCACCATAATATCGGTGTTGTCGACCTCCATATTGACCCACGCTTTTTCGAACTTCTTCTCTTTCGGGTCCCAGGTGAATTTCTGAACGCCAAGCGGGGCTTTGCGCGTAACCCCGGCGGTGAACTGGTTGGGCGGCCCGGGCTCCGGAAACGGTTCGGGGTAGCTGCCATTGATGACGGCAACCCCGTAACCCAGTACGTTGGGGGAAGGTTCGATTGTAAGGCTGGATATGTCGATCTTGATCTGGTCGGCAATTCGTCGGGACGGAGTGCCGGGTTTCTGCTGAAAGCCATCCGGGATCGCGTCGCGCCAGAACGCGACCAGATTGGTCCCGGCCTCCGCGGCATCGGCAATAACGATGAGTTTGTCGGGATCGTCACCAAACCCCATCAGCGTCGGCGTCGTGCCCGACCCGCGCGAGATTGCGCCAAGCGCCATGGCTTTTTTGGGGTCCATCGACTCGTAAGGCGACTCCCATGCACCGTCTGCGGTGTCGGTTGATAGCTTCTCACCTGTCCAGGCGAGACGCAGCATGCGCTTGCTGGTGACGACATAGACCCCGCCCTTGTCATCGATGCAGATGGAGTTGTCGACTGCTTCGTCACCAAATCCGACATAGGACTTCACATTGAGATCGCGATCGAGGATCAGCGCTGCGCCGGGGGCAGCCGCAGCAAGATAGCCATCATAGGTCATGGCCAGCCCGATGATCCGTGACACGGATTTGGCGATGTCGGCCGGAAGGTCCTCCACCAGATTTTTGGAGGCTACGATGCGAACGTCTGCCTCGGGATCGTTGTTATCGAATGACTTGAGCACTTTGGTCCCGCCATAAACGCAGTAGTGATAGCCATCCTTGTCAAAGAGGTTGTAGACCCCGTTGATGCCAGTCTGATTGTTGAGGCCCATGGAACCCATTGTAGCAAGCGCGGCGACAATCTGGCTTTCGTCGCGAGCGCGAGATGCCGCATCAAGCTTGTCGAGGACAGCGTGGATGCTTTCGTTGGATGCCATTTCCGCATCCGCCTCGAAGCCGGGATACGGCACGAAATTGCCGGCCTCCATCGTCTTCCCCGTCAGGCGAAGCTTCTGAACGCCCACCGCTCCACTGGCAAAAGCGATCGTCTGATCGCCCACCTTCTTGAGCGTGGGATTGGAGGTGATGACCGTCGGAACGGTCTTGACCTCTTCGGTCTTAAGTTTGCGACCATGCACGGGACCGGCGAACAGCACCGAATCCGTCGCGCCGGGATTGAAATGCGAGGTCGGATAGACGCTCTCGGCAAGCCAGGGATTGCGCGGCGGCATAGTCGGCAAGTCCTGAGCGCTCGCTGCATACAGAACAGGTCGCAAGCATGTCGAGCACGCCAGTAAAGAACCAAGACCAATCAGAACGTCGCGGCGGTTGCTCATAGCATGCCTCTTCCATCTTGCTAGAAGTGAGCGTGTGGGCGTTTCAAAACAGGTTAAATAGCTGTAACGCCGAAGTTTCGTTCCCTCAACATTGTCGCTAAGTGGCGCGTGTTATCCGTCCGCCACTGCTCAGACAGTGGAAAGATCATCGGGACACAAATGTTCCCTTACGTGGATCGCTTTTATAATGAGGCGTCTCGAAATCCCTCCTACGTTCGAGGCTGGAATTTCTCCCGAGCCGCGCTCCTAGAGTTTTAACTCACTGAAGACCCAGCGTGTTCGTTTTTTCGATTTCGAGCACGACCGATACGCTGAGCATTTTCGAATTGGCAGATATGTAAGTGACAGCGGGATTTTTTGAGATTGCAGGCGCAGTTCACGGTATGTTCCGTGAATATCCGTACAGGCCATTTCACAAGCCACGGCCACCGCTGGAAGGCAGTAAAATTATCTAACAATTTCAAAACAATGGCGGAGAAGAAGGGATTCGAACCCTCGAGAGCCTTTTGAGCCCTACTCCCTTAGCAGGGGAGCGCCTTCGACCACTCGGCCACCTCTCCGAGGACGCTGACTAAAGATGAAACCCCTTGTTTGCAAGGGCTTTGTTGGCTTTTCCGTAAAAAATGCCGCAGGCGAGCCGGCGCGTGATCCTGGCAAATCCATCGTCGATAATATTCATGCTATGTGACCAAGTTCTGACAATTTCCCGGCCTAGCCGCTATGCACGGGGCCATTGTTGCTGATCGTGCCCGCGTCGAATCAAACCTGTGGGTTGTGTGATTTCGGGGACTTGGCGAGCAACTCCCCCTTCTCGTAGTCTCGCATCGCTCGCACCGCAGAAAATTGGATGGGTCTCGTATGAAAACAGTTCTTGTTGCGGTCGCGCTTGCCGTTGTGACATCCCAGGCGGTCTTCGCCATGGATGCGCGCGAAGAGACAGGCCTGCGCAAACTCGATCCGCAAACCCGGCTCGAACAACGTTGCGACGTCGAAGCGATGGAGCGCATTCGCAAAGACGAAGGCAAATTCAACCCGGACAAGGTCCTGGCCTATGCCTTTGCCGAGCCGCGCATGCAGGCGCACGGCATCCAGACCCGCGGCGCAGCTTTTCGCAGCGGCGGTGCGTGGTACCACCTCAAATACAAGTGCGAGACGAGCGCCGACAACATGCAGATCGTCGCGTTCAAATATAAGATCGGCGATCTCGTGCCCGAAAAAGATTGGACCACGCATTTCCTCGTTCCCTGATGCTCGACACCAGGGCGCTGGTTGACTAGCCTTCATTCGAGAAATGGGGGAGTTTGCATGCAACTCAGATCATTAGGCTGCTGCACGTTGGCCGTATTCGTGGCGGCATGCACGACAACCAACAGCAAGACCGCAGGCACGGATCAAGTCGTGGCAGATGCAAGGACCCTGGTTATCGCCTCATATCAGTGCCAGGACGCCTTGGGGCGCGAACCGCACTACTCGGCTATCGAAAGCAGCGAAACCGTGTTGAAGGCGCTGGGTAAATCCGCCGATCAAGCCGATCAGACCGTGCGCAGCTGGCTACGCGAGGTAAACGCGGGGCCGAAACAACCAGGCGATTTCGACGCGAAGACCTGCAAGGACAGATTGTTGACACTCGCTGAAAAAGTGCGCGTTGGCTACGAGGCTATCAAGCGAAAAGGGAACTAGTCCGAATACGAAAAGGGCGGCTTGCGCCGCCCTCGGTGTCAATTACTGATGGCTGCGGCCGCTGCCACCCATCTGGTTTTCGCGCCACCTGCGGTCGCGATAGGTGCGAACATTGCGGCGCTCCCAATCGGACCGGCCCCAATGGGACCTGCCCCAGTTTCGGTTGTAGCGGTGATTTGATCTGTTCCAGTTACGGCGATTGTCCCAACCGTGACGATAGTACGGACGATACCTGTCGCGCGAACGTACCTGCTCAATATTGGACGTCACCTGCACGGGCTGGGAAGGGACCGGCGCGGCAAACGATGATATGGCCGAGCCCAGCAACATCGCCAAACCGACGATTGCGGCCGACAAGGCGGAAAGTGTTCTTTGCATATAAATGCCTCCTGATAAAAGCGGTACAGTTCTCAAATGCACCTCGAAGCATGAACTTGTCGTGAACGGATTGGTTCCCTGTTCACGCAATTGCTACCGCAGATCGCAGACATGCGCGGATCTGTAAATGCCGGTTGCAATTCTTGAATGGCACAGGCGGAACCGAGACCTTATTTGATCGTTATCCGCGACGCCTAAGGATCACACCCAATCGAATACTGGAGGTTGCAGAATGACGACACCGACCGTTCCGCAGGATGTTTATCAACGCCACGAAAGAGAATGGCAAATGCTGCGCGAGGCGATCGCCAAGTCTCAGGAGTTGTCCGAAAAGGCTGAGAAAAAGCCCGCGGAAATCAAAGCCGTTGCGGATGCCTATCGCTGGCCGCCCATTCAGATGCATCAATGAGCGGAACGCAGCGCCGAGGCTGTAGCCTCGAGCCCCGCCATGGCAAATCTCTGAAAATGCTCGACGATTTCATTCTGGGTCTGGGGTTCCGCGGGGTTTAGCCCCGGTAGGACGCGCGTGAAGATCTGCTTGTTGCCGACGACCAGCATCGCAAAGGGCGAAATGATGTTGAGGGCGCAACGCGTCACCGCCGGATCGTCATGCGGCAATCCCAGAATCTCGCCGACAATCGTCGTAACCACAAGCTTCTTCGGCAAAATTTCCTTGTCGAGAAGCAAATAAAATGCCGGTGATGGCGAAAGAATCTCACGTCCGAGCACCCCGAGCGCCCACGACGATCGAGCCGAACCCGTCACCGCGCGTGCGAGCAATCCGATGAGGCTACGCAGCTTTTCCCTGGGGTCACCCGGACCTTCCGCTACAGTCACAAGACTTTCATAGGTCAGGAGGCGGCGGTGTGCCTCGAGCAGCACTTGCCCGTAGAGACCGTCGATACCACCGTAATAGTAGTTGACGGCGGCGGAGTTGCTGCCTGCCAGTTCGGCAATTTCCTTGCCGGTGGCTCGATCGAATCCCTTTTCGGCAAAGACCTCCCCTGCAGCCTCCAGAATCTGAGCCTTGGTTGTGGCGCCATCCTCGCGCCGGCCGGGAAGTTTTCGAGTGCTCTGTTTCGCCATGGAATCATTGTAGCGGAGTCTACACGTTTTTCAAAGTTGAAATTCAAATTCTAATTTGACATAACCGCGCAAGTTGAATATGATGTGCGGCCATGGGCAAAAAAATCCGCATATTGATCATCCTGATCGTTCTTGCTGCGCTTGGCGTTGGCGCATGGTGGTACTGGCACCGTCCGGCAACCGCCGACGCACTGACACTCTATGGCAATGTCGACTTGAGGCAGGCCTCCCTCGCCTTCAATGGCTCGGAGCGCATCGATCAGGTCCTTGTCGAGGAAGGCGATGTCGTGAAAAAGGGACAGGTGTTGGCCCGCCTCGATACCGGCCGGCTTGCGCCGCAGGTCCGCGAGGCTGACGCGACCGTTGCCTCACAGCGCGCCATGGTCCTGAAACTGCGCAATGGCAGCAGGCCGGAGGAGATCGCGCAGGCCCGCGCCAATCTCACGTCGGCGAAGGCCGATGCGGACAACGCCAACATACAGCTCGAACGGCGGATGAGCCTGACGGTCAATTCCACGATCAGCAAACAGGAACTCGACACCACCAAGGCAGCGGCCGCCGTTGCCGACGCCAAGGTCGAAGTGGCCCAGAGCGCGCTGGAACTCGCCATCGCCGGTCCCCGCGCCGAGGACCTGTTGCAGGCCGAAGCACAGCTGCGCGGCAGCGAAGCGCAATTGGCGCTGATACGCGAACAGCTCAACGATGCGGAATTGATAGCGCCCGTCGATGCCGTGGTGCGCTCACGCCTGATGGAGCCGGGCGAAATGGCCGCGCCGATGAAACCGGTGCTTTCGCTCGCCGTGATCAAGACGAAATGGGTACGGGCCTATGTCTCCGAGCCCAATCTCGGACATGTGAAACCCGGCATGCGGGCGCGGATCACCACTGACAGCTTCCCGGACAAACCGCAGGATGGCTGGGTCGGATTCATATCACCGGTGGCGGAGTTTACGCCGAAAACCGTGGAGACTGCTGATTTGCGATCGAGCCTCGTCTATGAGGTCCGGGTTTTTGTCGATGACAAGGATGATCTTCTACGGCTTGGCATGCCGGCTACTGTCACGCTTCTGCCGAACGAACCGCTGAAGCCACTGCCGGCCGGCGGCCAGGAGACCGACGCCAAGGCAAAGTCATGACAGAAGCCGCGCCTTCCGCACCGGTTGTCGCAAGAAACCTCTTCAAGACGTTTCACCGCGAAACCGGCGAGACGGTCAAGGCGCTGGAGGATGTCTCATTCGAGGCACGGCACGGCACGTTGACCGCGCTCGTTGGGCCGGACGGCGCCGGCAAGACAACGATCCTGCGCCTGATCGCCGGGTTGATGACCGCTGAAAAGGGCGAGCTTTCCGTGCTTGGCGTCGATGTCGCCGCGGACCCGCAGAACATTCAGAACCGTATCGGTTACATGCCGCAGAAATTCGGCCTCTATGAGGACCTGACCGTTCAGCAGAATCTCGATCTCTATGCCGATCTGCACGGTATCGGTCACGACGCGCGCAAGGAAATCTACCCTCGCCTGATGGAAATGACCGACCTCGGCCGCTTCACGGATCGGCTAGCCGGCAAACTTTCCGGCGGCATGAAGCAGAAGCTCGGCCTTGCCTGTACCCTCGTTCGCGCGCCAGAGCTTCTTCTTCTCGACGAACCGACAGTCGGCGTCGATCCACTGTCGCGGCGTGAACTCTGGGAAATTGTCACCAAACTTGTGCGGGAAGACGGGCTAACAGTCGTCGTCAGCACCTCCTACCTCGACGAGGCGGAGCTTTGCGATCATGCCGTGGTCATGCATCTCGGCAAGGTATTGGCGCAAGGCAAGCCCGAGGAAATCACCGCCAGGGCAAAGGACCAGGTGTTCATCGCAACGCCCGACGCCGGCACGACCGCCAGGTCCCTGCAGGCGCGGCTGTTTCGCCAGGAAGGCGTCGCTGACGCCGTGCCGGAAGCCGGCAGGGTACGCGTCGTGAAGCAGCCGGATTTCGGCGGCGGTATCCGCATCGACGACAAGCCTGTCGAGCTCGAACCAGTGAAGCCGCGCTTCGAGGACGGCTTCATGATCCTCTTCAGCGCAGTAGCCAGGAAAAGCCAGTCGAGCGCGGTCACTCTCGACAGGCCGAAGCCGGCTGGGGGCAGCGAGATCTCCGTCGAAGTCCATGATCTCGTGCGCAAGTTCGGTGACTTCACTGCCGTCGATCACGTCACGTTCGAGGTAAGGCGCGGCGAAATTTACGGATTGCTCGGCCCGAACGGCGCGGGCAAGAGCACGACCTTCCGCATGCTGTGCGGCCTGATGCCGGCAACGAGCGGCACCTTGCGCGTCGCTGGGGCGGATCTGCGGACGTCCCGCGCCGAGGCCCGCGAAAATCTCGGCTATGTGGCGCAAAAGTTTTCGCTCTACGGCGATCTCTCCGTGGACGAAAACCTTGATTTCTTTGCCAGCGCCTATGGCCTGCGCGGGGCGAAAAAGCGCCAGCGTATCGAATGGTCAAAAGATCAATTCGAACTCGGCAGCCTGTCGACACTGCCAAGCGGGCAATTGCCCGGAGGCTTCAAGCAGCGTCTCGCCATGGCGGCGGCGCTCTTGCACGAGCCGGATATCCTTTTCCTCGATGAGGCGACCAGCGGTGCCGATCCGCTGGCGCGGCGCGAATTCTGGGGCCGCATCACTGCGCTGTCCGAACAAGGCGTTACCGTGATCGTAACCACCCATTTCATGGAAGAAGCCGAGTATTGCGATCGCATCATCATTCTCGATGCCGGCCGCAATCTTGCCGAGGGCACCCCCGCCGAAATCCGAGCCCATGCCAAGCCGAAGAAGGGCGAAGAGGCCAACATGGAAGACGCCTTTATCGCCATCGTCGAGGAATCGCGCCGCGAAACGCGCGAAAAGGCAGCGTGATGGCTTACCAAACCGGCGAGGGCTCAGCCATGAACGCGCCCGCTTCGCATCCCGCCAGGAACAGCCTGCGCCGCATCCTGGCGCTGGTGCGCAAGGAATCCTGGCAAGTCGTGCGCGATCCGAGCAGCATCGCCGTCGGCATCGTCATGCCCATGATCCTCCTGATCCTCTTTGGCTACGGACTTTCCTTCGACCTGAAGAATTTGCCCGTGGCGATGGTGATCGAAGATTCGTCCGCCGAGGCCCGCAATGCCGTCTCCGGCTTCGAACTCTCGCCCTATTTTCAGACGCATCGGGTGATGACCATGGCCGAGGCGCAGCGTCTTCTGATGAACAAGACCGTCAACGGTATCGTTCGTATACCGCCGCAGTTTGCGCGCGATGTCGAGGCTGGGACGGCGGAGATCCAGTTCGTGGTCAATGGCAGTGACGCCAATACCGCCCGGATTGCACTCGGCTATGCGCAGGGTGCCGTCGGTATTGCAGCTGCCCGGCAGATGGCCGAGGGCAAGATCGTCAGCAACGGCGCGACGATCGATCTTGAACCGCGCCTCTGGTTCAACGCGGCCAATGACAGCACCTATTTCCTCGTCCCCGGGCTCATCGTATTGGTCATGACGCTCATTGGCGCCCTGCTGACGGCGCTGGTCATCGCGCGCGAATGGGAACGCGGCACGTTTGAAGCGCTCTTCGTCACCCCCGCCCTGCCAAGCGAGATCCTCCTCGGCAAGACGGTGCCCTATTTCGTGCTCGGCATGCTCGGACTTGCGCTTTCGGTCATCGGCAGCCAGGTTCTGTTCGGCGTTCCACTGCGCGGATCGCTCTGGATCCTGGTGGTGGTCTCGACGTTCTATCTGCTGGTTGCGCTCGGCATCGGGCTCTTGATTTCGTCGCTGACCAAAAACCAGTTCGTGGCGAGCCAGATCACGCTGATCGTCACCTTCCTGCCGGCAATGATGCTCTCGGGGTTCATGTTCGACATCAGGAGCATGCCCTATGCGATCCAGGTCATCACCCATATTTTCCCGGCGCGCTATTTCGTCAGCGTGTTGCAGACGCTGTTTCTGGCCGGCGATATCTGGCCGGTCATACTGCCAAATGCCGCTGTGCTGGCCGTGATGGCGGCGGTGCTGATGACCGCCTCGGTCTTTGCAACACGCAAGAAACTCGGGTGAGCGGTCATGAAGGAATCGTTCTTCCGCATCATCGCCCTGATCCGCAAGGAATTGCTGGCAATCTTCAAGGATCCGAAGAGCCGGATCGTGCTTGTGCTGCCGCCGATCCTGCAGTGCCTGATCTTTGGCTACGCGGCGAGCTATGACCTCAACAACGTTCCCTATGCTATCCTCGATCACGATCACAGCGCGGCCTCCATCGAATTCATCTCCAAGCTTGACGGCTCTGGAACGTTCACGCGCGTGGCAACGCTGCAGCGGACCTCGGACATCGCGAAATTCATCGATGAGGGGCGCGTGCTCCTTGTCATCGTCGTCGACGAGGATTTCGAAAAGCGGCTGATGGCGGGGATGCCGGCCAAGCTGCAGGTGATCGCTGATGGCCGCAACTCCAATACGGCGGGCACGGCGCAAAGCTATATCAGCACGATCGCATCGGACTTCGCCACACGCTGGCGGGCAGATAATGGTCAGGATCCGCCCGGCGGCATGAAGCTCACCACCCGGGCGTGGTATAATCCAAGCCTTGAGACGCGCTGGTACATGATCCCTTCGCTGATCGGCACGATCACGATGATGATGACGTTGATGCTCACGGCAATGTCCGTGGCGCGGGAGCGCGAGGCAGGCACGTTCGACCAATTGCTGGTCACGCCATTTCGGCCCTCCGAGATCATGATCGGCAAGGCCCTGCCCTCGATGCTGGTCGGGCTCAGCCAGGCAACGACGATTCTTCTCGTTGCCCAATTATGGTTCCAGATCCCGTTTACCGGGTCCTATTTCATGCTGTATCTCGGATTAATACTGTTTCTCGCCGCAGCCGTCGGCATCGGACTGTTCATCTCGTCGCTCGCCGCCAACATGCAGCAGGCCATGATCTATTCGTTCGTGCTGCTTATGCCGTTCATGCTGCTTTCCGGCCTGACGGCGCCTATCGGCAACATGCCCGAGATCCTGCAGTATATGACCCTCGTTAATCCACTGCGCTATGCGATCAGTATCACGCATCAGGTCTATCTGGAGGATGCAGGCGTAAGGGAGCTCTATCCGGAAATGCTGGCGCTGGTCGCGATCGCCGCGGTCACCCTGCCGTTTTCGGCGTGGCTGTTCCGCAACCGGCTGACATGAAACGGCGGCTATTTGTCAGGAAAAGACTTCATCGCGATATCGACAAGCCTGTAGACGTCTTCACGGCTGGCGCCGCTCGACGCCTGCACGGCGGTACCTTGCGCAACGGTCAAAATGTACCGGGCAAGGTCCTCGGGATTGCTGTCGTCAGGCAGGTCGCCCTCGCGCTTGGCGCGCTCGAACCGACGCGCCAGCGCCTTCTGACCGACCTGAATACGCTCGACAATGGTCTTGTGGATCTCGAGTGCGGCATCGCTGCAGGAACTTGCGGCGTTGACGACGAGGCAGCCGCCGGGATTGCACGCTTCGGTCTGCGCCCGGACGAATCCGCGCAAAATGTCCAAGGCGACCGTGCGGGCTTCCGGCTGTTCGAGCGCGCTCCAGAAGAACGCCATATAGTGCTCTTCGTAACGCTGCAGCGCCATGCGGAAGAGTTCTTCCTTGTTGCCGAATGTGCCGTAGAGGCTTGGTTTTGTTATGCCCATGCCGTCAGTAAGGTCAGTGATGGACGTGCCTTCGTAGCCCTTGCGCCAGAACAGCTCCAAAGCCGTCTGCAAGGCATCGTCCGCATCAAATTCCCTCGGCCGTCCCATGGACAAGACTCCCTAAAAGAATTATACCGCTCGGTATAAAATCGGTTGACAGCTGCTGTACCGCAGCCTTATATCACCGCTTCTATACCGATCGGTATAGAACGTCAATGATCGAGTTCCGATCTGCCATCCTCCCAAGTGGCATATATTTTCAAAGCAGGTGACCACGATGTCAATCAGCACTTTTAAGAAGAGCCTCCTCGTCAGCGGCATTGTTCTAACGCTTGCAACCGTAGGTGGCACAAAAGTTTTTGAATTCTCCAAAGGTCATGCAGAAGTTGAAAAGCAGCAGGCTCCCGCTCAGGCAATGCCGGTGTCGGTAGCGCTCGTCCAGCCGAAAAACGTGACGCAGTGGAACGAATTTTCCGGCCGTCTTGAAGCAATCGATTCGGTGGAAGTGCGCTCGCGCGTTGCCGGCGCTGTCCAGTCGATCCATTTCAAGGAAGGCGCGATCGTCAAGCAGGGCGACCTTCTGGTGAAAATAGACCCGGCGCCGTTCGAAGCAGAGGTTGCGCGGGCTCGCGCCGAGGTTAGCGCTGCACAATCGAAGCTCGCCTTTGCCAAGAACGAGCTTGAGCGCGGCAAGCGCCTGATCGATTCCCGCACCGTATCGCAGAGCGATTACGACCAGCGCATGAACGTGCAGACCGGCGCGCAGGCTGACCTCCAGGCAGCTGAGGCCGTTCTCAAGACGGCCATGCTCAATCTCGACTATACGGATATCCGCGCACCGATCACCGGACGCGTCGGGCGCATCGAGATCACACCCGGCAACCTGATCGCTGCCGGCCCGAGCTCACCGCTTCTGACGTCGCTCGTCTCGATCAGCCCGATCTATGCAAGCTTCGAGGCCGACGAGAACGTCGTCGCCAAGGCGCTCGCCGATCTGCCGAGCGGTCTCAACGGCCGTGACTTCGTGGATCGCATTCCCGTGCAGATGGATGTGCAGGGGTCGAACGGCGTTGCCGGAAAACTCCAGCTCATCAACAACAGCGTCGATGTGTCGAGCGGCACGGTCAAGGTGCGTGCGGTCTTCGATAATGCCGACGGCAGGCTGATGCCGGGCCAATTCGCCAAGGTGCGCATGGGCCAGGCCAATGAGCGTCAGGAACTGCTCGTTGATGAAAAGGCTGTCGGTACCGACCAGAACAAGAAGTTCGTCATGGTCGTCAATCCGCAGAACATCGTCGAATATCGCGAGATCACGCTGGGCGCGCGGGCCGAAGGCCTTCGCATCGTGACGGCGGGCCTGCAGGCTGATGAAAAGATCGTCGTCAACGGCTTGCAGCGCATCCGTCCCGGTTCACTTGTCGCACCGCAAATGGTGGCAATGGGGGCAACGGCGGCCGCTAACCAGCAAGCGCTTGCGGAACCCGCAAAGCAATAATCCAGAGCCCCTCCGGGCAGGTGGAATGACATGAACATTTCCAACTTCTTCATCGATCGCCCGATTTTTGCGGGCGTTCTTTCTTTCGTCATCTTTCTCGGCGGCCTGATTGCCCTCACGGCGATGCCCGTTTCGGAATATCCGGACGTGGTACCGCCTTCGATCGTGGTGCGCGCGCAGTATCCGGGCGCCAATCCCAAGGTCATTGCGGAAACGGTGGCGACGCCGATCGAGGAATCGATCAACGGCGTCGAAGGCATGCTCTACATGGGCAGCCAGGCGACTGCCGACGGCCAGATGACACTGACCGTCACCTTCGCGCTTGGTACCGATCCAGACAAGGCGCAGCAGCTGGTACAGAACCGCGTCTCGCAGGCAGAACCGCGCCTGCCCGAGGAGGTGCGCAGTCTCGGCATAACCACGGTGAAAAGTTCGCCGGACCTGATGCTGGTCGTGAACCTCATCTCCCCCAACAACCGCTATGACATCACCTATCTGCGCAACTATGCCCTGATCAACATCAAGGACCGGCTTGCCCGCATCACTGGTGTCGGCGATGTGCAATTGTTTGGCTCGGGCGACTATTCGATGCGCATCTGGCTCGATCCGCAGAAGACCGCCGAGCTTGGTCTCTCGGCAACCGACGTTCTTAGCGAAATCCGCGCCCAGAACGTCCAGGCGGCTGCGGGCGTGATCGGTGCTTCGCCGAGCCCCAACGACGTCAATCTGCAGCTGTCGGTCAACGCGCAAGGGCGGCTCCAGTCCGAAGAGGAATTCGGGCAGATCATCGTCAAGACGGCGGCCAACGGGGCGATCACCCGCCTGAAGGACATTGCCCGCGTCGAGCTTGGCGCGGCGCAGTATTCGTTGCGCTCGCTGCTCGACAATAAGCCTGCGGTGGCAATCCCGGTTTTCCAGGCGCCCGGTTCCAATGCGATCCAGATCGCGGATCAGGTGCGCAGCGTCATGGACGAGATGAAGCTGACCATGCCGGAGGGCGTCGACTACGAAATCGTCTACGATACGACGCAGTTCGTGCGCGCTTCGATCGAGGCCGTGGTTCATACGCTGCTTGAAGCTGTCGTTCTCGTCGTCCTCGTGGTCATTCTCTTCCTGCAAACGTGGCGCGCCTCGATCATTCCGCTGATCGCCGTGCCGATCTCGATCATCGGCACATTTGCGGTGATGCATCTTTTCGGCTTTTCGGTGAACGCGCTCAGTCTCTTCGGTCTCGTCCTTGCCATCGGCATTGTCGTCGACGATGCGATCGTCGTCGTGGAAAATGTCGAGCGCAATATCGAAAACGGGCTTGCGCCCCGGCAGGCGACCATCCAGGCCATGCGCGAAGTTTCGGGACCGATCATCGCCATTGCGCTTGTGCTGGTCGCCGTGTTCGTGCCGCTCGCGTTCATCACCGGACTGACCGGCCAGTTCTACCGGCAGTTCGCGCTGACGATCGCCATTTCGACCGTGATCTCGGCGTTCAACTCGCTGACCCTGTCGCCTGCCCTCGCCGCCCTGCTCCTCAAGGGACATGACGCCCCGAAGGACCGGCTGACACGGTTTATGGACGCGTCGCTGGGCTGGCTGTTCCGTGGCTTCAATGCCGTCTTCACACGCGGCGCCAACGGCTATAGCCGGGGCGTGCGCGGTGTCATTTCGCGCAAGACGTTGATGATGGCGATCTACCTCGTCCTCATCGGCGCGACGGCGTTCATGTTCAGGAGCGTTCCCGGCGGCTTCGTTCCGCCGCAGGACAAGCAATATCTGGTCGGCTTCACCCAGTTGCCGGATGGCGCCACCCTTGACCGGACCGAGGCGGTCGTCCGCCGCATCGGCGACATCGCGCTGAAGATCCCGGGCGTCCAGAGCACTATTGCTTTCCCGGGCCTCTCGATCAACGGCTTCACCAACAGCGCCAATGCCGGTATCGTCTTCGTCTCGCTCAAGCCCTTCGAAGAGCGCAAGACGCCGGAACTCAGCGCCGGAGCGATTGCGATGCAGCTCAACCAGCAACTGTTCGGCATCCAGGAGTCGTTCAGCGCCGTGTTCCCGCCTCCGCCGGTGCAGGGTCTCGGTGCGATCGGCGGCTTCAAGTTGCAGATCGAAGACCGTAACGGCCTCGGCTACCAGGCGCTCGACGACGCAACCAAGGCATTCCTCGGCAAGGCGGCAGCGGCTCCGGAGCTGACAGGCCTCTTCTCCAGCTACCAGATCAACGTTCCGCAGCTTTACGCAGATGTCGATCGCGCCAAGGCGCGCCAACTCAACGTATCGCTGCCGGAGATCTTCAACACGCTGCAGATCTATCTCGGTTCCGTCTACGTCAACGACTTCAATAAGTTCGGCCGTACCTATTCCGTGCGGATGCAGGCGGAGTCGAATTTCCGGGCGAAGGCCGAGGACATCGGCGACCTCAAGGTACGGTCGGGAACTGGCGAGATGATCCCGCTTTCCGCCCTGATCAAGGTCGATTCCAGTGCGGGTCCCGACCGCGTGATGCGGTATAACGGCTTCCTCTCCGCCGATGTGAACGGCAATGCCGCGCCCGGATATTCGTCCGGCCAGGCACGCGCGGCTGTCGAGAAGATCGCCGCCGAGACGCTGCCGGCAGGCATCGGTTTCGAATGGACCGAACTGACATACCAGGAGATCATTGCCGGCAACTCCGCCTATCTGATCTTTCCGCTGTCGATCCTTCTCGTGTTCCTTGTACTTGCGGCCCAGTATGAGAGCATGGCCTTGCCGCTGTCGATCATCATGATCGTGCCGCTCGGGCTCCTCGCTGCCTTGACCGGCGTCTGGCTGACGGCTGGCGACAACAACGTGTTCACGCAGATCGGGTTGATCGTTCTGGTCGGTCTGTCGGCCAAGAACGCGATCCTGATTGTCGAATTCGCGCGTGAGCTCGAGTTTGCGGGGGCGACACCCTTCAAGGCCGTCGTCGAAGCGAGCAGGTTGCGCCTGCGCCCGATCCTGATGACGTCCCTCGCCTTCATCATGGGCGTCGTACCACTGGTTACCTCGACCGGGGCGGGCGCTGAAATGCGCAGCGCCATGGGCGTCGCGGTATTTGCCGGCATGATTGGCGTGACCCTGTTCGGACTGTTCATGACCCCGGTCTTCTATGTTCTGGTCAGGGCGCTCAGCGGGAATCGGCCTTTGCGTCATGCGACGCATGGGAGCCATTTCGAAGCAACATCAGGCCATAATTCGGACGTGATTCTTCCGGCCCCGTCGCCGGCAGAGTAAAAAAACGCGGCGGCGCGGGCTTTTTCCCCACCCGCGCCGCTCGAATCAAAGCATTGATCCAGCATCGATTTTTTCCGCCAGAAAGCGGCCAGCGCTAATTTCAATTTGGTTATGGAACTTTTTGGGTGACAAAAGGTTTCAAACTGTTACAGTTATGTGACCAGCCGAATTCGGCACTGACGATCATGATCCTACCGCCTGTCGCGGGGGTCGTTAAAATCAGGAGAACGCCTTGAGCAGCTTTGCCGCAGCCAATGATAATCGGAAGGTCAGCGACGGATTTATTCCCTTCGTTGTCTTTGTGTTTCTGACCGAAGTCGCAGCAACTTTCCTGCTGACCGTGCCCAATTGGTATTGAGGCCGCAAAACACGTCCCAAGGTTTTTCCATACTGCCGATCCTGGCGGGCGCCATCGTGCTTTTGATGATTGGCGGCTTGTTGTTTATCTGAAAACCCCATTTCCCCTATCATATGCCCAAAGTCTGACTGTTCAACCTGCCAGCCAAGCGACATAATGGCGGCGGGCCGACAAGTTCGTATTCTGGTGGCCCAGGAGGGACAGATGAGATTTACGGTGTTGTTCGCGCTCTTGCTGCTGCTGTTCGTTGCCGCATGTCAGACCATCACCCCCGAACAGCAGCGGGCCATGGACAACCAGAAGTGTGCCTCCTTCGGCTTCAAGCGCGGTACGACCGCCTTCTCAAACTGCCTGCTCCGCCTCGATCTCGACCGGCGTGCCGATCGTCGTGCGCAGATGCAATTCAACCAGCCCGTGTTCATTTACGGACCGCCCTATTACGGACCCGGCTGGTGGTAGAATCGATGGCGAAAGCCAATCAAAACCTCTCATGAGTCTGTCATCGGACTGAGGCACCAGCAATTCCGGCCATCACGATCTTATGACTCGCGCGTGTGCTTGTACCGCCAAAGCCCGGGGCATAACTTGGCTGTTGAACGCGCCGCCGATAACGTGCAGCCTGCATGCAAATTACTCTGACCTGGGAGATTTAAAATGCAGCTTGGCATGATTGGGCTGGGGCGCATGGGTAGCAACATGACGCAGCGCCTGTTGAAACACGGCCACGAGCTGGTGGTCTACGATACAAGAGCCGAGAGCGTAGCCGAACTGCAGCGGCTCGGAGCGGATGGCTCGACCGTGCTCGAGGAATTCGTGGCAAAGCTGTCGCGTCCGCGTGCGGTATGGCTGATGCTGCCCGCAGCTGTGGTGGATACGGTGCTCGCCAAGCTGGTACCGCTGCTCGAGAAGGATGATATCGTCATCGACGGCGGCAATTCCTATTACCACGACGACATCCGGCGCGGCGCGGCGCTTAAATCATCCGCCATCCATTATGTTGATGTCGGGACGAGTGGCGGCGTGTTCGGCCTTGAACGGGGTTACTGCCTGATGATCGGCGGGGAACCGGACATCGTGCAGCACCTTTCGCCTATCTTCGCAGCACTCGCGCCGGGAAAGGGCGATCTGCCCGAGACCGAGAGCCGCCGTGCCATGCTGGCGGGCGAAAGCACCGCAGATCAGGGTTTTCTCCATTGCGGCCCGCACGGCGCCGGTCACTTCGTCAAGATGGTGCATAATGGCATCGAATACGGCCTGATGGCCGCCTATTCGGAGGGGCTGAACATCCTGCGCAATGCCGATATTGGCCTGCGCTCGCACGAGGCGGATGCCGAGACGACACCGCTCAAGAACCCTGAACATTATCAGTATCAATTCAATCTTCCCGACATTGCTGAAGTCTGGCGGCGTGGCAGCGTGATAAGTTCATGGCTGCTCGACCTCACGGCCGACGCGCTTTACGAAGATCCGGGCCTCGCCGGCTATGCGGGGCATGTGTCGGATTCCGGCGAAGGCCGCTGGACGCTGATTGCCGCCATCGACGAGGCGGTGCCCGCCCCTGTGCTCGGCGCCGCGCTGATCGAGCGCTTCAGTTCACGCGGCAATGCCGATTTCGCCAACAAGGTTCTGTCCGCCATGCGCCGTGAATTTGGCGGACACGTGGAAAAGCAGGCCAAGCCCGGCGGGCAATAGGGTTGCGCCGGCTGCCTGTCTGACAGGAGCAGAAACATGGCTAGGATAACATCGAGATTTGGCTTCCCGGCAGCGCTGTTGGGAGGAGTGCTTTCGCTCGCCTTCCCGCTCGCGGTTCACGCAGAGAACACAATGTCCAAGCAGACGGCAGCAACGCCAGCCACCAAACGCGTCAACGTTCGCGGCGCGATCGAAAGCTTGAGCGACACTGCGATCGTGGTGAAAACTCGCGAAGGACCCGATGCGACCGTTGCCTTGAGTGACGGCTGGCAGGTCGGCGGCGTCGCCAAGGCTTCGATCGACGATATCAAGAAGGGCGATTTCGTCGGCATAACCAATGTGCCGAAAAGCGAAGGTGTTGCGAGCGCCGTCGAGGTCGTGATCTTCCCGGCCGCTCTCAAAGGCACGGGCGAAGGCGACCGGCCCTGGGATCTGAAGCCGAATAGCAGCATGACCAACGCGACGGTCGCCGATGCGGTCGAGGACATCGACGGACGGACGCTGACGGTCGTCTATCACGGTACGGAAAAGAAGATCGCTATCCCTGATGGAACGCCTATCGTGACGCTGGCCAAGGCCAGCAAGGATGACCTGAAGCCTGGCGCCACGGTGTTCATCTCAGCCGAGCGCGGCAATGGCGACAGCCTTTCGACAAAGCGCATCGTCGTCGGGACCAACGGTATCGTTCCGCCGATGTAATGAATGGGATCGCGCGCGTGCGCGGCCATCATCCAATAAGCGCATGGCCAGACAGACTTGTGACTGTCCTTTGGGGGGCTGACCGCGGATGCTCGCGAAAGGCCGCGGTTATGGCCCGAAGCGCTTCCCGGCTCTTCGGATCCGTCAGGGAAGAGTGCAAGACAATCGACAAGGAAGGCAGCGGCGGCAGCGCAAATCTTTCGCTGACTTCCACGACATCGGCCGGCGCCAGCCTGTGTGGAAATGCGGCGACGGCAAGCCCTGCCGAGAGGGCGGCGACAATTGCGGACGTGCTTCCAATGAAAACCTCCGTCCACGAAATCGCCGCCCGATCCAGCAGGCTGGTCGAAACGTCGCGAACGACGCAGCTAGGAGAGATCCCGGCAATGCGCAAGGGTTCACCCTTGCAATGAACGAATCCCGGCGCTGCGAACCACCCGAAATGCTCGGGTCCCAGGGTTTCGCCATCGCGCCTGTCATCATCGCTGCGGATTATGACCGCATCGAGTGAACCGGCATCGTACAAATCCAAAAGCGACCGCGAACTGTCGACACGAACCTCGATTATCAGTGTCGGATCCAGCGACTTCAGCTTTGCCAATAACGATGATACCTCCGGGCCCATGACATGGCTCGCTATGCCAAGCGCAAAGCGCCGGCGGGAGGCGGTAAGATCGGCCAATGCCCTTTCATGGGCAGTAAGAAAGGCCCGCGCCGATTGAATGAACATCTCGCCCTGGGCCGATAGCCTGACCTGGCGCGGCGTTCGCTCCAGCAATTTTTGCCCCAGCCGGTCCTCCAGTCGTTTCAGCTTTACGCTGATTGCGCCCTGAGTCGTTCCCAGCACCTCCGCTGCACGCGTGAAGCTTTGAAAATCGGCAATGGTCACGAAGGCTCGTACGGCATCCACTTCAAGTGAAATCACTTCAATCATCCAGTTTTGTTATCACTGATATGCGTTATCATACGATTGTGTTGTCATCAACTTCGCGACATTTTGCTCGTCGGTGTTCCCTCGCAGCCAAGGTACTGGCCGCTCATTCGATCAAGGCAATCATGACAACCGACGTTTCAAGAAATACGATGGCGCTGGCCGCCGTCTGCTTGTCCGCGCTTATGCTCGGGCTCGAAATCTCCAGCATTCCCTCCATCCTGCCGACGCTCCAGAGCGTTCTGCCGGCAAGCTTCAAGGAGCTTCAATGGATAATGAATGCCTATACGATCGCCATGTGCACGGTGCTGATGGCGATGGGCGCGCTGGCGGATCGTTTTGGCCGCAAGCGTATTTTCCTGATCGGGATAATTGTTTTTGGCGCGGCATCTTTCGCTTGCGGTCTGGCTAACACCCCGTCGCTGCTCATCGGTGCACGCTTTCTGCAAGGCGCAAGCGGCGCCGCAATGCTGGCGTGTCAGGTCGCCGTTCTTTCCGATCAGTTTCGCAGCGACAAGGAAAGGGCACGCGCATTTGGCTGGTGGGGCATTATTTTCGGGATCGGGCTCGGCTTTGGTCCCATTATCGGAAGCCTGATCGCGAGCTTTGCAGGCTGGCAATGGGTATTCCTGATCCACACGGTGCTTGCGGTCGGCACCGCTTTTCTTACGCTCGCAGGCGTGGTCGAGTCGCGCGATCCGCACGCGACGCGGATCGACTTTGCCGGCATGGCGGCCCTCTCGCTATCCGTGTTCTGCCTTGTCTACTTCATCACCCAGGGGCAAGCCATTGGATTGACCAGTCTGCACGGGTTGGCAATTCTGGCATCGAGCGGCATCAGCCTGCTGGCATTCATCGTCATCGAGAACTCCATTTCCCGGCCGATGTTCGACTTCCGCACTTTTAAAGTGCGCCTCTTCTCCGGTGCTCTCTTGGGATCGAGCGGCATGAACTTCAGCTTCTGGCCATTCGTCATCTACTTGCCGATCTTCCTACAGGCGGTCCTAGGCTACGACAGTATCGAAGCCGGGTTTATTCTGCTTGCCTACACGGTTCCCAGCCTTGTCGTTCCGCCGCTTGCTGAGCGCCTGCTCCTGCAGCGGGGACCACGGTACGTCATTCCTCTCGGACTCTTTACGATCGGTACGGGCTTTCTGCTGATGCGCTTTGCGACGTTCGGTGATCAAGCTGCCATTGCGATTGTGCCCGGCTGCATTGTCGCCGGGATCGGATTGGGATTGACGAATACGCCCGTCACCAACACCGCCACCGGCGCACTGCCGGTCGAACGCGCGGGCATGGCATCGGGAATGGACATGAGCGCCCGCATGATCTCGCTGGCGGTCAACATCGCTTTGATGGGCTTCATACTCGTTCTGGGCATTTCCGGCGCCCTCGCCCCGAATTTTCCCGCATCTGCGGCCCTGATCGACGCTATAGCCGCCGGCAATTTCTCCGAGGCAGTCGCCGCAGGCGTTTCACACGAACAAGCAATAAGCGCGTTGAACAACGGATTTGGCTGGGTGATGCTCTATGGTGCAACTGCCGCCTGGATCATGGGCGCACTCAGTTTAACGGTTCTTCCCCGGCGCTGCGACAAAGTCAGATTGGCTGCGGCGTCGGGGAGCTAGGTGCGGGCCCGCCTTGCAAGGCGGGCCAAGGGAACCTATCGATGTGCCGACGCCTCGCTGTCGAGATGAGCCATCTGGAACGCAGCATAGCGGTCGCCGGCTGCGGCACCCTTCGGCACGGCCTTTTCGATAGCCGCAAGGTCATCGCGGCTGAGGCTTGCATCGAGAGCACCAAGCGTTTCAGCCAGACGATCGCGGCGGCGCGCGCCAATGACGGGGAAAATATCGCTCCCCTGCGCTACGACCCAGGCAATGGCGATCTGCGCGACTGACACGCCCTTTGCCTCCGCGATCTTCTTCAGCGCTTCGACGAGCGCCAGGTTGGCGTCAACATTTTCGGCCTGGAAACGGGGACTATGGGCGCGCCAGTCACCGGTCTGCGCGCTCTCCTTCGTCCAGTGGCCACTGATCAGCCCCCGCGACAGCACGCCATAGGCTGTGATGGCGATGCCAAGTGAGCGGCAGGTCTCAAGGATATTGTCCTCGATACCACGCGAAATCAGTGAATACTCGATCTGCAAATCGACGACCGGATGGACCGCGGCAGCACGGCGGATCGTCTCCGAGCCCACCTCGGAAAGCCCGATATGCCTGACGTAACCAGCTTTCACGAGATCGGCAATTGCGCCTATCGTTTCTTCAATCGGTACGGCCGGGTCGAGCCGTGCGGGGCGGTAAATGTCGATATAGTCGACACCGAGGCGCTGCAGCGAATAGGCTGCGAAGTTCTTGACCGCCTGCGGCCGCCCGTCAAAACCGGTCCAGCCGCCTGCTGGGTCGCGCAGCCCGCCGAACTTGACGCTGAGCACCGCATCCTGACGCCTGACACCCTTAAGCGCCTCGGCAATCAGCAATTCGTTGTGACCCATTCCGTAGAAATCGCCGGTGTCGATGAGGTTGATACCCGCATCGAGCGCGGCGTGGATGGTGGCAATGCTTTCAGCGCGATCGGACGGCCCATACATGCCCGACATGCCCATGCAGCCGAGCCCGATCTGCGATACGCGCGGCCCGGTCTTTCCAAGTTGATGATGTTGCATTTCGTTCAATTCCTTTGCCTCGGTTGAAAGCACTATAGGCTCTCTGTATTTGTGCGATAATCCGCTATATTGCGCATGGGTTGTTTGGAAAACTGCACAATGACAGATCCTGATCTCTCTGATCTCAGCGCGCTGGTTGCGGTGGCGCAGACGCGGAATTTCCGCGCCGCAGCGACGATGCGCGGCGTGTCCGCCTCCGCGCTGAGCGAAGCCATACGCCGCCTTGAGGCCCGTATCGGCGTGCGGCTTCTCAACCGCACCACGCGGAGCGTTACTCCGACCGAGGCCGGCAAACTCCTCATCGAACGATTAACGCCGGCCCTTGGCGAGATCGCCGGCGCGCTCGACAGCATGAACAGTTTCCGCGACAGTCCGACGGGGACGCTCAAGCTCAATGTTCCGGTCATCGTAGCGGAACGGATCTTGCCGCCAATCATCAACGCTTTTCTTGCGGCCCATCCAGGTATCACGCTCGAGATCACCGCCTCCGACACATTCATCGACGTGCTCGCCGCTGGGTTCGACGCCGGCATCCGTTATGATGAACGTATCGAGCGCGACATGATCGCAATCCCAATCGGGCCCCCGACCCAGCGGTTCGTCGCAGCGGCGGCGCCCTCCTACCTTTCGGCCCACGGCGTCCCCGCCCATCCGCGCGACCTGGTGAACCATGCCTGTATCCGTCACCGCTTCAGCAGTGGCTACATTCCGCATTGGGAATTCGAACGGAATGGACAAGTGATCAAGGTGACGCCCAAGGGCCCACTCATTGCGTCGACAGCCGAAATGGAGGTCAAAGCAGCGATCGACGGTCTGGGGCTGGTCTATACATTTGAGGAATTTCTTGCCGAAGCGCTCGCCAGCGGCGCGCTGGTCGCGGTCCTCAGCCCATATTGGCAGAGCTTTACCGGTCCGCGCCTTTACTATCCAAGCCGCAAACACATGCCAGCACCGCTGCGCGCATTCGTCGACTTCATAAAGGCATCCGCTAAATCGCCGTCAAAATAAGGCGGCTGGCCTTGCATCGCAGCGGCGACTATGCCATGACGCGCCTCCCTTGCCGGGTGCGCATTTCGCATCCGCTGAATTCCGACCTTAATGACATCACGCGATAGAAGGAGCGCTGCCATGGCACACGCGCTGGGCTTTGATTTCGGCACGACCAATACGGTCATGGCGCTCGCGGAGGGCCGTTCGACACGCTCCCTTGCCTTCACCAGCACGGCCGGCACCGCCGACAGCATGCGCACCGCCCTCTCCTTCATGAAGGACCCGCGCGCTGGCGCCGCGGCCCTCAAAGTCGAGGCCGGCCACGCTGCCATCCGCCAGTTCATCGATCATCCCGGCGAATGCCGTTTCCTGCAGTCGATCAAGACATTTGCCGCAAGCCCCCTGTTTCAGGGCACGCTGATCTTCGCCAAGCGCCAGACCTTCGAAGACCTGATGGAGATTTTCCTGCGTCGGCTCAGGACTTATGCCGGCGATCACTGGCCGGCCGATATATCGCGGATCGTCACCGGACGGCCCGTGCATTTCGCTGGCGCCAATCCCGATCCGCGACTGGCCGTCGAACGTTACAACGCGGCGCTGACCCGCTTCGGCTTCCCAGAAATTCATTTCGTCTACGAGCCTGTGGCCGCGGCCTTCTACTTCGCCCAGAACCTGAAATCCGACGCAACAGTGCTCGTTGCAGATTTCGGCGGCGGCACGACCGACTATTCGATCATCCGCTTCGAAACGACCGGCGGCAAGCTCAGCGCCACTCCAGTCGGACATTCAGGCGTCGGCATTGCCGGCGACCATTTCGACTATCGAATGATCGACCAGATCGTCGCGCCGCAAATCGGAAAAGGCAGCTTCTTCAAGAGCTTCGACAAGACACTGGAAGTACCCGCCTCCTGGTATGCCAATTTCGGCCGCTGGAACCAGCTTTCGATCTTCAAGACCTCGAAGGAATTTTCGGCGCTGAAGAAACTTGTCCGGGATAGCCTCGATCCGGAACGGCTCGAACTCTTCGTCGATCTCGTCGAACATGACGAGGGCTACCCGCTCTACCAGGCAGTCTCCGCCACCAAGATCGCGCTTTCGTCCGGCGATGAAGCGGCGTTCGATTTCGCACCGCTTGGTCGCGGCGGCCACAAGACGATCCGGCGCGCCGACTTCGAGTCGTGGATCGCGGGCGACCTTGCCCGCATTGAAGGCGCGCTCGACGACGTTCTCGAAAAGACGGCGACGCCTGCCGGGGCAATCGACAAGGTATTCCTGACCGGCGGGACCTCGTTCGTGCCCGCCGTGCGGCGCATCTTTACCGAGCGCTTCGATCACAGCCGCATTGAGACCGGCGGTGAACTCCTGTCGATCGCCCATGGGCTCGCACTCATTGGAGAGCGCGACGACGTCAGGCAGTGGGCCGTCTAGACCGCTTTTCGCTCGGTCGCAAAGATAAGCAGCACCAAAAGGCCGAGTGCCGCACCTGACGCTGCCGTCGCCCACCAGCCGCCATAGAAATAGGTTGCCGCAGCAAGCGCGGATCCCGCCGAGCCGAGCAGGAAGACGATCGTCATATAGACGGCATTCAAGCGTCCGCGCGCATGGTCGTTCAGCGAGAAGATGATGCGCTGGCTGAGTATCTGGTTGGTCTGCACGGCGCTGTCGATGAAGATCGCCGAAAGCACCAGCGCAGCGATGGAAATAGCGGTGCCTGCCCAACCTGCCACGAGAAACCAGATCGTCAGCGTGATCATGGCGATCGCAGTCCCGCGCTGTGTGTGGCCGCGATCGGCAAGCCGCCCGGCGATCGGGGCCGCTGCCGCGCCCGCTGCTCCGGCAAGGGCGAAGAGAGCGATCTGACGCTGGCTGTAACCAAATCTTTCAGTCAGCAGCAGCGGGATCGCCGTCCAGAACAGGTTGAAGCTCGCAAAGATAATGCCCTGGTAGATTGCCCGGCGCTGCAGGGCGGGTGTGGTCACCAGCAGATGCGCCATGGATTTCAGGATTGCGCCGTAGCCCATTGAACCGTGGGGACGGCGGAGCGGGAGCGCAATGCGCAGTAGGGCGAGGACGACGAGCATGGCCCCCGCGGAAATCCAGAAGATCGCCCGCCAGCCGAACTCCGAGGCAACAAGGTTGGCAAGCGGTCGCGCCAGCATGATGCCGGTCAGGAGACCAGCCATGACGTTGCCGATGGTGCGCCCGCGCGATGCCGCCGGCACCAGATGCGAGGCGAAGGGTACGAGCACCTGCGCGCCGCAGGCAAAAAAGCCGATGGCAAAGGAAAAAAACAGAAATGTCGTTGCCGATCCGGACATGGCGGCGCCGGCAAGACCGATCGCCGTGCCAGCCAGAGTTAGAAGGACAAGGAGACGATTTTCAACGAGATCGGCTAGGGAGACGAGGAAGAGCAGTCCGGCACCATAACCGAGCTGAGTCACCGTGACGATGAAGCCAGCCATGCCGCCATGCATGTCGAGGTCGGTGCTGATCAGGCCGATCAAGGCCTGCGCATAGTAGATATTGCCTACCATCGCCCCGCAGGCGAAAGCGAACAGAAACGTAAGGGCCGGCGAAAGTCCCGGCAATTCGGGCGTGTCCGTGATGGCAGTTTCAATTTGGGCGGCGTCGCGGGAATGGGGCACCAAAATCGATCTTTCGAGACCGGCGCTCCACCTTCGCCGGTTGTGTGTGGCTTATAGATGTGGCTCGATCAGGGAAAGATCGGCCTGCGACAGGCGATCGGACGCGGTGCGCGCCTGATGCCAATAGGGATAGATCAACGGCAGAAGGCTCACCTTGTCGAGTCTTTCCCGCTCCTCGGACGTCAGGCTGATTTCGGCGGCCTTCAGATTGTCCGCAAGTTGCTCGTCCGTGCGGGCGCCGACGATCACGGACGTGATGCCCGAGCGCCCGAGCAGCCAGGCTAGCGCGATCTGCGCCGCAGACACATCGCGGCTTTCTGCGATTTCAACCAGCACGTCGACAATATCGTAGAGCCGTTCCTGGTCGCGGATCGGCGGTTCGCCCCAATTGGCGAGTTGCCGCGTGCCTTCGGGCGCGTCCTTGTCGCGGCGATATTTGCCGGAAAGCAGGCCACCGGCGAGCGGGCTCCAGACAAGCACGCCGAGCTGCTGGTCGAGCGTTGCCGGAATGAGCTCATACTCGGCTTCGCGGGCTTCGAGACTGTAGTGAATCTGCTGGCTGACCGGCGCGATGTAGTTCTTGAGCGCCGCGGTGCCAATTGCCTTCATGAGGTGCCATGCCGAGAAATTGGAAACGCCGGCATAGCGCACTTTTCCGGATCGGATGAGCGTGTCGAGCGCCTCAAGCGTTTCATCAATCGGCGTCAGCCCGTCCCACTGGTGCAATTGGTAAAGGTCGATATGGTCGGTGCCAAGCCGCTTCAGGCTGGCCTCGGCCGCGCGGATAATGTGGTAGCGCGACAGGCCGGCATCGTTGATTTCCGAACCCATGCGGAACCGCGCCTTGGTGGCGATCAGGACGCTGTCGCGCTTGCCTTTCAGGGCCTGGCCCACGATCTCCTCCGAGGCGCCGGCTGAATAGATGTCGGCCGTATCGAAAAGATTGATGCCGGCGTCGAGGGCCATGCCGATCTGACGCTTCGCACCTTCAAGGTCCGTGTCGCCGGTCTTGGCGAAATTGCCCTTGCCGCCCATAGTCATGGTACCGAGGCTCAAGCAAGACACGATGAGGCCGGAGCGGCCAAGCTGACGATACTCCATGTCGGACTCCCTGATGATGCAGATGGGCTGCGCCGGAACGTGACGAAGGGCCTATCTGTAAGTGGCGGGCGCGCAGATGTCGCCCCCAGATTGAACCGGATGACGCAAATGTGCACCGTGAGCAACTGCCAAACACGACGAAGCCGGTTGCAGGCGCAACCGGCTTCGGGCCGTGATCGACAGCTATCGGTTTAACGCACCCAAACGACGCGTCTCGTGCTCCGGTCGATGAGCGCTGGCCTCTGGTCGACGTAGACGTAGGAATAGCGCGGCTGGTCCGGGATATCGTTGAGCATCACATCTCCCGGAATGACCGTGCCGCTCGAAACGGGACCATCGATCATCACGGTGTCAACCGGATGTCGCTCAATATAGGTTATCGCATCGTCCGGCACGGCTTTTGAACTTTCGGACAGGTAGACCACTTGGCGGCTGCGCATCGATACGATCACCGGACGACCGTTGACGTAGACATAGCCAAAATCGGGATTATCCGGAATTTCGTGGATAACGATCCTCTCCGGCACGACATAGCCCTGTGAAACACTGTCGTCGAGCACCACCGGATCGGACGGATTCGCGATCACGTAGTCACGGGCGCCCTGCGGCACTTCCACGAGCACGTCCTGCGCAAGGGCGAAACCGGTCGTTGCAAACAACGCGGCTGCCGTCAGTGTGAGAACCTTGTTCATTGTGACCTCTCCTGTTTCATCCGCAGGGAAAACCCCGCGGGGGCCGATATGGTTCCGAGAAAATGGCAGGCGCATTGGCGCCTTCACGGCTTGTTGTGTTGAACCTTCGGGTCGGTTATGGCCGTAAATGACGCAGACGAAACGCCAAAACAGGATCGCCATGAAGTATCCGTGGAATGATCGAGCCGGTAAGCCATCGGTCATCAAGATCGCAGCGCTGGCGGTCGCTTTTCTGCCTCTGTTGTGGATTGCTGCAAGCTACAAGACCAACATTCTGGGGCCCCGGCCAATTACCCAGGCGATCCACGAGACCGGCGATTGGGCCATCCGTTTCTTTCTGGTCTCGCTGACGATTTCACCACTTCGCGCCATTACGCGTTGGTCGAAGCTCATTCTTGTCCGGCGCATATTGGGGCTGACGGCCCTTGCCTACGCGCTCCTGCATTTTTCGCTCTACATCGTCGATCAGAACTTCAACCTTTCAAGGGTCGCCACCGAAATCTGGCTGCGCATCTACCTGCTTATCGGTTTTGTCACCCTCCTCGGATTGGTAGCGCTCGGCGTCACCTCGACGGATGCCATGATCCGGCGCATGGGGAAAAACTGGAACAGGCTGCACCGTCTGGCTTATCCGCTGGCCGCCCTCGGTATCCTGCATTTCTTCATGCAGTCGAAGGCCGATGTGACGGAGCCCACCTTAATGGCGGGGCTTTTGCTCGCGCTTCTCGCCTATCGCGTGGCCAAGGTGTGGGATTTTGATATAGCGGCAGTACCGACGCTCATCGCCATCGCCGTCATCGCGGCGTTTGGAACAGTCCTCATCGAATATGCCTGGTTCGCCGTTGCGACGCGGATCCCCCCGTCCCGCGTCCTCCTCGCCAATCTCAGTTTCAGCCACTCGATCCGGCCAACCTGGTGGGTCCTGATGGCCTGTCTGATACCCGCCTTCTGGGCGGCGATAAGACCGATGATTGGCAATGATGGCCGCAAGATCAATCCGCTATCGGCCAAGTAAACGCAGAAGTTTTGCTTTTCACCGACGCAAAAACTGCTATCGCTTTTGCCATGGAACCGCAATTTACCCCCCTCATCGACTCCTTGCCCTCGACAGTGCCATTCGTCGGACCTGAAGCGCTCGAGCGCAAACGCAACCGCATTTTCCGGGCGCGGCTTGGTGCCAATGAAAACAGTTTCGGTCCGGCGCCGTCAGTCATTGCCGCCATGCAGGAAAATGCGGCGGATGCCTGGAAATATGCCGATCCGGAGAACTTCGATCTGAAGCAGGCCCTGGCCGCCCATCTCGGTGTGGCGCCGGGCAACGTCGTCGTCGGCGAAGGCGTCGATACGCTGCTCGGGCTTGCGGTGCGCCAATATGTTCAGCAGGGTACGCCCGTCGTCACCTCGCTCGGCGCCTATCCGACATTCAATTTCCATGTCGCGGGATTTGGCGGGCGACTGGTCACGGTGCCTTATCGCGATGACAGGGAAGACCTTGACGCTCTGCTTGACGCCGTCGAGCGCGAAAACGCACCGCTGGTCTATTTCTCCAATCCAGACAACCCGATGGGAACGTGGTGGGCAGCGGCGGATATTGAACGTTTCATCGCAAGGCTGCCTACCACAACGATGCTGATCCTCGACGAGGCCTATGGCGAAACCGCGCCTGCCTCTGCCATGCCGCCGATCGACGTTTCGCGCCCCAACGTGTTGCGCATGCGCACATTCTCCAAGGCATATGGCCTTGCCGGCATGCGCTGTGGCTATGCCATCGGCGCTGAGCGGCAAATCCTTGCCTTCGACAAGATACGCAACCATTTTGGCATGAACCGGCTGACCCAGGCGGCAGCGCTCGCCGCGTTGAAGGATCAAGATTACCTGACATCGGTCATCGCGCGGATCATAGCCGGTCGCGACCGTATCGCGCAGATCGCCGCCGGAAATGGCTTGAGGGCGATCCCGTCCGCCACGAATTTCGTCACCATCGATTGCGGCCGCGATGGGCCCTTCGCGCTCTCCGTCCTCAACGCGCTTATCGAGCGTGACGTCTTTGTGCGCAAGCCCATGGCGCCCGGGCTCGACCGCTGCATTCGGGTGAGTGTGGGGCTGGAACACGAACTCGATTATTTCGCCGAGCAGCTTCCGCTCGCCCTCGCCTCACTTGCTTGAAGCCTCAAAATCACGGAGAAACCCCGGTGGATATCAATCGCGCCTTTGTTGGCCTTGGTGGTCTTTTCGGAGCGGCGGGCATCGCCGCCTATGCGGCCGCGGCTCATAGCGCAAGCGGACATATGGCGACGATTGCGCCGATCCTTTCCATCCATGCGCCGGCGTTTCTTGCCCTCGCTATTCTCGCCAGGATGAGCAAGGCCGCCTATTTCGGCGGTCTGGTGCTGGTGCTCGGGCTCTTGTTCTTTATCGGCGATCTTGCGGCACGCGATTATACCGGCGACCGGCTCTTCGCTTTTGCAGCGCCGCTGGGCGGCTCACTGCTTATTCTTGGATGGCTGATCGTTGCGGCGACGGCTTTTCGCGGGCTGGATTTCAAAAGCCATAGATAAACGGCTCGCCATCGGCCAATTGTTTATGATTGCAAAGGCGCCGACGGCAGGCTCGAGAGGCGGGCAAGTCTGGCGGTCGTCGGCAGGATGTTGACGCGCCCGCGAAGCTCGCAGACGGCAACGGTTGACGCTTCCTTCAGATAGAAAACATCTTCCCTCGGCCCCGCGTATCCCCCATCAAGATATCCCGCTGGCATCCACTTTTCGGAAAGACTTTTCAAGAAACGCGATCCTCTTTTCTGGGAGATCGACTGTGCCACCGCCGCCGCATTTGGAGGAATGCATCGGCAACGGTTTCTGCGGCATCAGTTACCCTTGAGCCTCGCATTGCACGTCGAGTAATAGCCGCCGCCCTGCTGGATCCAGCGCAAGCCGCCCAAAGTGCCCTTCTCCTTGTTGGCGTGATATTGCTCGAGACAGGTGTGCATCCGCGCCTTGGCCGGCGTTTCTGAAGCAAATTTCGCCGCCACCGATGAGGGGTACGTCGCCTTGCCGGAGTTCAATGTCGCCGTGGTGTCGGTCTTCTTTGGCGACTTTTTCGGCTTTGCGACAGGTTCCTCCGCTGCTGTGGCATCGGATGGCTGGGCATCGGTTTCAGCTGCCGCTGCCGGCGTCTTTGCGGCATCGGTTGCACAATTGGCCTTGCGAAAATCATTCCACGACACACCGGCTGCTTGACCTGCCGCCTGCGCAGCTTTGTATTTGACGCTGCATTCTTTCATGCTGAGAGCGCTGGCCGGCAAGGTGTAGTTCAAAGGAACGAGGACGGAAACGAGGGCAATAGTTTTGCGGGCGATTCGGTAATCGATCATGAAAACCTGCTCTGAAAATGAATCATCAAAAAGCTCTAACAGGGTGATCCTACATGCACCTTTCGCTCCTTGCCATGCAGACTTTCGTATAGGAAAAGTAGGGTTGAATTAATCGAACGATCGTTTTATTAACCCGCCATGGCACGAACCACAGGATCTGAAGGCGTTAAGACACGCAGCGCGATTGACGCGGCTGCGAAGCGTCTTATTGCGCGCGTCGGCTATGAGGCGATGTCGATGCGCCAGCTTGCCGATGAGGTTGGCGTCCAGTCGGCCGCCTTCTATCACTATTATCCCAACAAGCAGCAATTGCTGTTCTCGCTCATGCGCGCGCACATGGTCCGGTTGATCGACGCATGGGAGGAGACGAGCTCTGGGGTGGAAGACCCCGTCGAGCGATTCGCCGCTTTCATACGATTCCACATCACTTATCATGCCGATCGTCGCGATGACGTGCATATCGGCAATATGGAATTGCGCAGCCTCAACGCCGACAATCGCGCCGTGATCGTCGCCTTGCGCGGGCGATACGAGAACAGCTTGCGCGAAATTCTCGACGACGGGCTCGATGCCCGCAAGTTCGTCATCGATGACATTGCGCTTATGACACGCGCGATCATTGGAATGACGACCGGTATCAATCTCTGGTTCCGCAGCGATGACAGGCTTACTGTCACCGAGGTGGCGGAAAAATACGTTCAGATGGGATTGCGCCTTGTTGGCGCCAAGAAGATCGAGACAGCTACCACGGGAGGACGCAATGTATCAGTCAGGACTAAGGTTCGGAGTTTCTGAAGACATCGAGGCGCTGCGCGACACCGTACATCGTTTCGCCCAGGAGAAGATTGCGCCGCTCGCGTCGGAGATCGACCGAACCAACCAGTTTCCCATGCACCTGTGGCAGGAGATGGGTGCGCTCGGCCTTCTCGGCATGACTGCCAATCCTGAATTTGGTGGTTCCGGGCTCAGTTACCTCGCTCATGTGGTGGCGATGGAGGAACTGTCGCGCGCGTCGGCCTCGGTCGCCCTTTCCTATGGCGCGCATTCCAACCTCTGCGTCAACCAGATCAATCGCTGGGGCACCGACGAGCAAAAGGCAAAATTCCTGCCGAAACTCTGTACCGGCGAGAATGTGGGCGCACTTGCGATGTCGGAGCCGGGTTCCGGGTCGGACGTCGTTTCGATGAAGCTCCGGGCCGACAAGAAGAACGACCGCTACGTTCTCAACGGCAACAAGATGTGGATCACCAATGGTCCGGACGCCAATACGCTCGTCGTGTACGCCAAGACCGATGCTGCTGCCGGTTCGCGCGGCGTCACGGCTTTCCTGATAGAGAAGGAGTTCAAGGGGTTCAGCACGGCGCAGAAGCTCGACAAGCTTGGCATGCGCGGTTCGAACACCTGCGAACTCGTGTTCGAGGATTGTGAAGTCCCCTTCGAGAACGTCCTTGGCGAGGAAGGCAAGGGCGTCAAAATTCTGATGTCCGGCCTCGACTATGAGCGCGTCGTTCTTGCCGGCGGTCCGCTCGGCATCATGGCGGCCTGCCTCGATGTGGTCGTTCCCTATGTGCATGAGCGCAAGCAGTTCGGCCAGCCGATCGGCGAGTTCCAGCTCATGCAGGGCAAGCTCGCCGATATGTATACGACGATGAACGCCTGCCGCGCCTATGTCTACGCGGTGGCGGCGGCCTGCGATCGCGCCGAAACCACGCGCAAGGACGCCGCCGGCTGTATTCTCTACGCCGCCGAAAAGGCAACGTGGTGTGCGCTCGAGGCCATCCAGGCGCTCGGCGGCAACGGCTACATCAACGACTATCCGACCGGCAGGCTTCTGCGCGATGCGAAGCTTTACGAAATCGGAGCCGGCACCAGCGAAATTCGCCGCATGCTGATCGGCAGGGAGATGTTTGCCGAGTCACAGTAGCTGCCTGTCGCGTTTCGAGTTTCCGCTGCCAATCAATTGATCCTACAGGAGACCGCATGACGATTCTTTCATCCGAGGTCAGCACCACGTCCGACGTCTTTATCGCGAATCGGGCGCGGATGCAGGCGCTGGTCAGCGAAATCGAGACCAAGGCAGCAAAGGTCAATCTTGGCGGCACCGAAGAGGCGCGCAAGCGCCATACGTCGCGCGGCAAGCTTCTGCCGCGCGACCGCCTGGCCCAACTCCTGGATGCAGGCTCGCCCTTTCTCGAAATCGGTCAGTTTGCCGCTTGGGGCATGTATGACGACGACATTTCGTCTGCCGGGCTTATCGCAGGTATTGGGCGGGTATCGGGCAAGGAAGTCATGATCGTTGTCAACGATGCCACGGTCAAAGGCGGCACCTACTACCCGCTCACTGTGAAGAAGCATCTGCGCGCCCAGGAAATCGCGCTCCAGAACAACCTGCCTTGCATTTACCTCGTCGATTCCGGCGGCGCAAACCTGCCGAACCAGGATGAAGTGTTTCCAGACCGCGAGCATTTCGGCCGTATCTTTTACAATCAGGCCAATATGTCGGCGGCGGGCATTCCGCAAATTGCCGTCGTCATGGGATCGTGCACCGCGGGCGGCGCCTACGTTCCGGCGATGTCGGAAGAAACAATCATGGTGAAGGGGCAGGCAACGATTTTCCTCGGTGGTCCGCCGCTGGTCAAGGCGGCGACGGGCGAGGACGTGTCGGCTGAGGACCTTGGCGGCGCCGATCTTCACACACGCGAATCCGGTGTGGCCGATCACTACGCGATGGATGACGCACATGCGCTCGCCATTGCGCGCCGCATTGTCGCAAATCTCAATCGAAAGAAGACGATAGGGCTCGATCTTCGCAAAGTGAGTCCGCCGCTGTATGACCCGGCCGAACTCTACGGCATCGTTCCGACCGATTTGCGCCAGCCATACGATGTGCGCGAACTGATTGCCCGCATCGTTGACGGCTCGGAGTTCGACGAGTTCAAGCAGAACTACGGCACGACGCTGGTCACGGGCTTTGCCCATCTTTACGGCATGCCTGTCGGCATCATCGCCAATAATGGCGTGCTCTTTTCGGAAAGCGCACTCAAGGGTACGCATTTTATCGAGCTATGCACCCAGCGCGGCATTCCCATCGTCTTCCTGCAAAATATCACAGGCTTCATGGTCGGCCGCTCCTACGAGGCGCGCGGCATTGCCAAGGACGGAGCCAAGCTCGTCACGGCCGTTGCAACGGCGCGGGTACCCAAGGTCACGATGATTGTCGGCGGCTCGTTCGGCGCCGGCAATTACGGCATGTGCGGACGGGCCTTTTCGCCGCGCTTCCTGTGGATGTGGCCGAACGCCCGCATTTCAGTGATGGGGGGCGAACAGGCCGCTACGGTGCTTGCCCTGGTCAAGCGCGAAGGCATCGAACGCAAGGGCGGTGAATGGACCACGGCTGAAGAGGCTGCGTTCCGCGCGCCGATTCTCGAAAAATACGAGCGCGAGGGTCATCCGCTCTATTCGTCGGCACGGCTTTGGGATGACGGGATCATCGACCCCGCCAAGAGCCGCGATGTGTTGGCGCTGTCGCTCTCTGCCGCGCTGAACGCGCCGGTGGAAGAAACCCGCTTCGGCGTGTTCAGGATGTAGGGGAAAAAGACCATGACGAAAATGTTCTCCAAAATCCTGATCGCCAATCGCGGTGAGATCGCCTGCCGTGTCATTCGCACGGCGCAGAAGCTCGGCATAAGTACGGTAGCGGTCTATTCCGATGCGGACGCCCATGCGCTGCATGTCGGCATGGCCGATGAGGCCGTGAATATCGGTCCGGCGCCGGTCACCGACAGTTATCTTCGCGCCGACCACATCATCAAGGCGGCGCTCGATACGGGAGCCGAAGCAATCCACCCCGGCTACGGTTTCCTTTCGGAAAATCCCGGTTTCGTCGATGCCGTGGTCAAAGCCGGCCTTGTCTTCATCGGACCGTCGGCTGATTCGATCCGCGCGATGGGTCTGAAGGACGCGGCGAAGCGGCTGATGGAAAAGGCCGGCGTTCCCGTCGTTCCGGGCTATCATGGCGAGGCGCAGGAACTCGTCGTGCTCGCATCCAAAGCGCGTGAAATCGGTTATCCGGTGCTGATCAAGGCCCGCGCTGGCGGCGGCGGCAAGGGCATGCGCAAGGTCGACAGCCCCGACGACTTCGCCGAAGCCCTCGGTAGCGCTCGGCGCGAAGCCAAGAGTGCCTTCGGCGACGACCGGGTTCTCGTCGAAAAATACATCGCGAAGCCCCGGCATATCGAAGTGCAGGTCTTCGGCGACAATCATGGCAATGCCGTTCACCTTTACGAGCGCGATTGCTCGCTGCAACGCCGGCATCAGAAAGTGATCGAGGAGGCTCCTGCCCCCGGAATAACCGCGGAAATGCGCGAGGCGATGACCGGAGCCGCGGTCAAGGCGGCGCAGGCGATCAAATATTCCGGCGCAGGCACGATTGAGTTCATCGTCGACGCAACGGAAGGCCTGCGGCCCGACCGCTTCTGGTTCATGGAGATGAACACGCGCCTTCAAGTCGAACATCCCGTGACGGAAATGGTCACAGGTCTCGACCTTGTGGAATGGCAATTGCGTGTGGCAGCCGGCGAGAAGCTGCCATTGGCTCAAGCGAATATCCCTCTCAACGGCCATTCCATCGAGGTTCGCCTCTATGCGGAGGATCCGGCAAAGAGCTTCCTGCCTGCCACCGGGACGCTCTATCACCTCGCCTTCCCCAATGCCGTCAAGGACGGTGCGGTACGGGTCGAGACCGGAGTTCGCAGCGGCGACGAGATTTCGCCGTTCTACGATCCGATGATCGCCAAGCTTGTGGTTCACGGCGCGGATCGGGCTGCCGCGCTCCGCGCGATGCAAAACGCGCTGAGCGAGACGGAAGTCGCCGGGACGGTCACAAACACGGCCTTTCTCGCGGCGCTGGTGCGGCATCCTGGATTTGCCGCAGGCGATGTTGATACGGGGCTGATCGACCGCGATCTTGCCGGGCTTATCGCGCCGGTTGCGATTGAAGCAGGGGCGAAGGAACTCGCCATTCTCTTTGCAAGCGGCCTGCTTAAGCGCCCGGTTTCCACCGATCCCTGGACCGCCTTGCGCGGTTACAGCCATCATGCAACCCTCGCCTATCCTGTGATGCTTGAGGAAAACGGAGCGATCACTCGTTACGAGGTGTCGGTTCTCGGCGATGAGCGATACGGAATTTCCAGTCCCGCCGATACGCAGGAACTGCGCGTTCGCCATGGACCGGCCACGTGGCATGTCACCGGCAAGGGCATAAATCTTCACGCCAAGGCCATGACGATACCGCATGGGGTCGCGGTGCTTGCCAAGGGCGCGGCGGCGACGTTCAGCGTTGCCGACCCGTTCCTCCTTGCCGAAGCGGCGGGCGGTGGCGGCGATCGTCTTGCCGCGCCAATGCCGGGCCTCGTGAAATCTGTGCGCTTTGCGGTGGGCGATCAGGTCAAGAAGGGGCAGGTTTTGCTCGTCCTCGAAGCCATGAAGATGGAGCATTCGATTACCGCACCGCATGATGGCCGGATTGCCGAAATTGCCAGCGAAGGCACGCAGGTCAAAGAAAAGTCGTCGCTCGTGCGGTTTGAAGACGCGGGCAATGATTCTTCAAAGATTTGAGGCAGCAAGCACGCCTTCGGCATGCTAGGAAAGTGGCGCGGGGCCCGCAGCAGCGGGCACCGGGCTATGTTCCCGCCTTTAATTCAGGAGATTACCTATGGCCACAAAATCCCTCCAGACGATAAAGCGCGCGCCCCTCGCCACCCCTACCGACCTTGGGGAAAAGGCGACGCGCGATATTTCGGCCGCCGTCAATGCGCTGCTTGCCGATACATTCGCGCTTTACATGAAAACCAAGAATTTTCACTGGCACATGAGCGGCCCGCATTTTCGCGACTATCATCTGATGCTCGACGAGCAGGGCGAACAGATCTTCGCCATGACCGACGTTCTTGCTGAACGCGTCCGCAAGATCGGCGGCACCACGCTCAAGTCCATCGGGCAGATTTCGTCGAAACAGCGCCTTCTCGACAATGACGCGAATTTCGTGACGCCTGAAGACATGATCGCCGAGCTACGCGACGATACAAAGAGCTTCATCGGCTATCTGCGCCAGGTGCATGAGCTTTGCAGCGAATACAATGACAGCGCCACGACCAGCATCATAGAGAACTATATCGACGAGTCCGAGCGGCGCCATTGGTTCCTGTTTGAAGCATCGCGCGTCGGCCCGGCTGGCGTCTGATCGATCCGTTACGGATAACCCGGCCGTCCCGGCGGCCGGTTTGTTTGCGTAATTTCCTCGGCAGACCGATACTATCCAAACAAGACGTGCCTAATCGTTCGCCTTGGCCAGCCTTGCCACCTGCGCGCGGGCTTGCGTCTCGACAATCATGGTCTCGACCGATGAAATGTTGAGGGCCAGCGTTGCGATCTTCTGCAAAGTATTGTTGTCAGGAAATGTCTTGGTCTTGGCTGAGCTCGTTATCAGCTGCCTTTGGGCAGCCGTGAGCCTAGCGAGCAATTCTTCGAGTTCATCCATGAATGTCCGTCCGCCGTGGTTGCAATAAATACAATACTTATAGTTGTAGCGTAGCAGTATGGCCAACGTATACTGTAATCACAATCTTGTGTCCATCCACGGCTTGCAATCTAGCCATAGGGTGCAGACGAGAATTTTCTACACGCTAAGGTTGTGTCCATTCCGACAGATCAGTGTGCCGTCATCCATTCGCGGGCTTCGCGCAGGGCGGTTGCGAGATCAATCTTGGACATTGTCTTGCCAAGTTCGGCCCGCAGTTCCGCGGCGCGATCGCAGCCCTTGATGGCGGCGATGTTGAACCATTTGTGCGCGGCCACCAGGTCGATGGCGCAATCGCGACCGGTCGCATACATGATGCCCATTTCGAAGAGGATGTCGGTCTGGGCGGAGCCACCGGCGTCGCCGGTTTCGACAGTCTGAAGATCAAAGCGTGCCATTTCAGTCAAACCCCTTGTTGAACCAAATTCGCGTCGAACGAAAAGCCCTGTTAGACTTCTGAGAACCGCCATTTGTTTGTTTCGGCGTGCTCTTTCGATGCTTTCGAGAATGAACGATAGGCTTGAAATTGCTGTTAAAAGCCATGATTAACCACCCACAAACAAAACAAAAACAACTCGTAAACTTCGCAATTCATTAAATATAGCACGCCAGCAATTGCAGGCATTTGCCGCAAATTTGCCTAAAATCGGATCCGACCGCCTGAAGAGTTTGATAACCAAACGCGCGGTTTGCGAATCTGAACTTCGGCAATTCACCCGAACGCCACGCTGTTTAAAACAGGCGGATTTCTGACTGGGCCGCTTTCTTTCACTGGTATTTTGATTTACGTTTACGTTTGCGTAAGAAAGCGATGCTGGAGAGATCGCCGCGTATCGGGAGGAAATTCATGAAGCGCAATATAGTTTTGGCCTGCACCGGCCTTGTCCTTATGGCTGGCCCTGCCCTTGCAGAAGAAGCGATCGTCGGATCGTGGAAGCGGCCAAACGGCACCATCATTCAATATTTGTCCTGTGGGACAGATACTTATTGCGGCACGGTGATGACCGGCGAATACAAGGGAAAGTCGATCGGCTCGATGTCCGGCAAGAGCGGTTCCTACAAGGGCACGGTCAACAAGCTCGATGAGGGCAAGACCTATAATGGCAAGGCGACGGCGACCGGGGCGACCCTTTCGCTTTCAGGCTGTGTCATGGGCGGGCTCATCTGCAAGAGCGAGAGCCTGACGCGCCAGTAGAGGTCGGGTGGGACAGACTTTTGGGAGCCGGGCGCCGGCGGTTCTCGCATGCGTTTACATTATCCACCCTCTCCGAGCTCTTGACCCGAGGACCATTCTTCGCTTCGTGAGGCAAACAACGTCGACGATGGATCCTCGCGACAAGGGCCCGAGGATGACGGAAGTGAGGGGAGCCAGAGGGACGTCCTCCCTCCGTGGCCGAACAGCGCCCGCGGTGACGGCAGTGCAGACTGCCGAAGGATGGAGGAAGTGGAACAGGCCCAAGGTGACGGCAGTGGGTCAGTCCGCCGTCTGCACTCCCCCGTCCGATGTTTATCCATAGGACGGAGTCGAATGAGCGGACTTCGATGGCTGAGTGGCGGCAATCCTCGCATAAATTCCCATCATCCACCCTCTCCGCCGTCATCCTCGGGCGTTAGACCCGAGGACCCATTCTTTCTTCGTGGGCAGACAGCGTCCGCGATGGATCCTCGGGACAAGGGCCCGAGGATGACGGAAGTGAGGGGAGCCAGAGGGACGTTCTCCCTCCGTGGCCGAACAGCGTCCGCGGTGACGGCAGTGCAGACTGCCGAAGGATGGAGGAAGTGAGCACGGCCACCGGTGACGGTAGTGGGTCAGTCCGCCGTCTGCACTCCCCCGTCCGATGTTTATCCATAGGACGGAGTTGAACGAGCGGACTTCGATGGCTGAGTGGCGGAGCTTCTCGCATAAATTCCCATCATCCACCCTCTCCGCCGTCATCCTCGGGCGTTAGCCCCGAGGACCCACTCTTCCCTTCGCGGCGCAAACAGCGTCGACGATGGATCCTCGGGACAAGGGCCCGAGGAAGACAGAGAGGAGATCCCGTGGATGGCGGCAGTGAGGGGAGCCCAACGAGAACGGCCCGAGGCGACGCAGTGCAGATGACCCTTTTTGACGCAAGTGGGGACCGCCGGGGGATAACCGCCGTGGGAATCGTACGGCACACTTGGCGCTGATAACAACAGGGACCACTCTGCCCGCGTTCTGTTTGAGCGGCGACCGGATCGCCGCCCAGCAAATCTCAGATGTTCTCAGCGACCAGGCTTGCCACCTTCCGGTGAATTTCATTCCGGCTATCCGCGGTTCCCTTCGGATCGTAGAGATAGACGGCCAGCAGGATCGGCTTGCGGCTTGGCGGCCAGATCACGGCGATATCATTGGCCATGCCGCTGTCGCTGGTACCGGTTTTGTCGCCGACGCTCCAGCCCTTGGGCAAGCCGCCGCGCAGACGTTTGTCGCCGGTCTTGTTCGCAAGCAGCCACTCGATGAGTTGATCGCGTGAGGATTTCGCCAGCGCGTTGCCGAGAACCGTTTTCTGCAGATCTTTCAAAATGTGCGCCGGCGTAATGGTGTCACGCGGATCGCCGGGCGCCGCCTCGTTCAGTTCTGTCTCGCGCCGGTCCAGTCGAAACGTCGCATCGCCGAGGCTGCGCGCATATTGTGTCAGACCTTTCGGTCCGCCGAGATTGTCCAGCAGGAGATTGCCGGCGGTATTGTCGCTCAACGTGATCGCAGCTTCGCAGAGTGCAGCAAGGGTCATGCCCTCGTCGACATGCTTTCCCGTGGCGGGCGAGCCGGCAACAAGGTCGCCCTTGCCATATTTAATGACCCGGTCAAGTTTTTCTTCCTTGCGATCGACTTTCGCCAGTACCGCTGCCGCGGCCAGGAACTTGAACGTGCTGCACATCGCAAAGCGCTCATGCGCGCCGTATTCGATCTTGCTGTCGCTCGCCGTGTCGAGTGCTGCAACCCCAAGGCGTGCACCGGTCTTTTCCTCTAGCCCCTTGAACGCCGCATCGAGATCAACCCTTTCGGCCGGCGCGGCATAGGCCAAAGCCCTCGGCAACGCCAATGCCGGTATCACCAGCATCGATCCGAGCAATGCTCCGCGGCGGGTAATTGAACCACTCATTTCATATCTCCATGTCTTACAAACCGACTGCGCGATTCACGCGTGGCGAAAGCTGCGATCCGAACTGGCAAATTCCGTGGAGAAACTGTGACGAAAAAGAGCGTCTGAACTTGACCAACAGTAAACCCTTAGGTTATTTAACTTCTTGGTAAACTCAGGAGGGAACGATGCGAAAGACCTATCATGGGAGCTGTCATTGCGGAGCGGTTCGTTTCGAGGCCGACATCGACCTTACTCAGGGCACCAGCAAGTGCAATTGTTCGGTCTGCGCCAAAGGCCGTTTCTGGAAGGTGATCGTCGGCGGCGATGAACTTCGTGTCGTTACTGGGTCAGAAAAATTGACCGCGTATCGTTTTGGCGGCGGCGCAATTACCCATTTCTTTTGCGACACATGCGGCATGAAACCGTTCGGTCAGGGCGAGAAGGAAAGCATGGGAAAGTTCTATGGCGTCAATGTCGCCTGCCTCGATGATATGCCTGTCAAAGACCTGGTAGCGGCGCCTTTGGAGTATCAGGATGGGCTCCACGACCACTGGGAGCGGCGGCCGCAGGAAGTGCGCCATCTTTAGATGGGATTTTGAGTTCTAACAAAAATGAGCGAGCAAAAACAACACTCTACGGCGTGAAAAGCCCTTTATTTACAGCATATTAGACTAATGTCTAATTGTTTCGAACAATTCCCCCGGCTATAAAGAAATCGATTTTAGCGTGTAGTTGTTTTCGAAATGCACTGTTGTTGACCACCTTTATCCTGCGGTTGCTGGTGTCTTAAGTATCCAGTCGTTTATGTGCAAACCCTCCCTGCACATAAAGCCGAAATTTCGGGAGGATCAGGGATAGAATGGTGCGTAGGCCATTCCTTTCTTGAGGCATGTGCCCGAACTTTTGTCGGGCCAGGCAACCGCAGGACCAATGCGCTCGAGCAGCTCCTTCGCTGGTTACGGGCAAAAAGACAGGCAGCCATGGAAGTCCCCCCATGGCTGCCTTTTTCTTGTGGTGGATGAGTTTCCCGTGCCTGGTCGCAGCGATTTTGCAGCGCCGCGTGGGCGGACGACTTTACGCCTTGTTAGTGGCCGCAAGTTGCCGAGCGCTGGCCGATGCCTTGGCCGAGCCCTGTAGGCGGCAGCGAGTTGCTGAGCACTGCTGGTTGCGGACTTTGTCCAATGTTGGTTGCGACCGCGATCTGCCGAGCACTGGCCGAGGCATTGGCCGAGCCCTGTAGGCGGCAGCGAGTCGCCCGGCCCTGTTGGTTGGGAAACTTGGCCGAGCCCAGGCGGCGGAAGTGAATTCGCTACGCGAGTTGGTTGAGACGAGTTTGCCTAGCTTTGGTGACGGCACGGCATTCGCCAAACCCTGTCGTTTGCAGACTTCGCCGTGCCTTGGTAGCGGGAGTGAATTTGCTGCGCGAGTTGGTTGCGACGAGTTTACCGAGCCTTCGCAGCGGCAGCGAGCTTGCAGCGCCGTGTTGGCTCAGGACTTTGAGCCTTGATGGCGGAAGTGAATTGGCTATGCACGTTGATTGAGACGAGTTTGCCGAGCCTTGTCAACGGCAGCGAGCTTGCAGCGCCGTGTTGGCTAAGGACTTTAAGCCTTGGTGTCGGAAGTGAATTTGCTACACGAGTTGGTTGAGACGAGTTTGCAGACCCTATTAGCTGGGGTGCCCGCGGGGACAGCCTCTTGCTTTCGCTCTTGTTGACATAATCCTGTTTCGTGACAATCATAACCTTATGGGGATTGCGGTCTCCCCACGAGGCGTCATGCCCAAGTATCGCGTCCAACAACCCCACTTTAGCGGAGGGACGCGAAATGTCTTCGACGACACGAATTTCACCCGAAAAACTGGCACGGCTTATCGGAACGCCGGCATGCCCTGTCCTTATCGACGTCCGTACGGACGAGGACTTTGCCCTCGATGAGCGATTGATTCCCGGCTCACGCCGTCGGTCATATGCGGCAATCGAAACCTGGCGCGATGAACTCGTCGGCAAACGGGCAATCGTCATCTGCCAGCAAGGCAGGAAGCTCAGCGAGGGGACCGCGGCGCTGCTGCGCTATCACGGTGTGCCGGCCGAATCGCTCGACGGCGGTTACGAGGCGTGGGTGACGGCATCTCTGCCGCTGGTTCGCGTGTTACGGCTGCCGGCGGCAGACCCGAATGGACCGACAATCTGGGTTACGCGGGCGCGGCCGAAGATCGACAGGATTGCCTGTCCTTGGCTGATCCGTCGGTTTATCGACCCTGATGCCGCGTTCCTGTTCGTCGCGCCTGCGGAGGTCGGGGCGGTGGCCGAGCGTTTTGGAGCGACGCCCTTTGATATCGAAGACGTGTTCTGGAGCCATCGCGGCGAACTTTGCACGTTCGACGTGATGATCGAGGAATTCGGCTTGACGTCAGCACCGTTGACGCGCCTTGCAACGATTGTGCGCGGTGCGGATACCGCCCGGCCGGACCTTGCACCTGAGGCTCCGGGATTGCTTGCCGCATCGCTCGGCCTGTCCCGAATGTATTCTGACGATCTGGCACAGTTGGAAGCTGGCATGACGCTCTACGACGCATTCTATCGCTGGTGCCGTGATGCGACGGGCGAAACGCATAACTGGCCTAATCGCAAGCTTGGTGCATGAGTTGACCGTTTCAGCACCCGATGGCGTGAACGCCGTATCCCAAGGGCGAACGGGCCATGACATCTCGCTCGGTGAAGCCCTGCGTGTCTGGATGCGTGTCGCATCATTGAGCTTCGGCGGGCCCGCCGGGCAAATCGCGGTGATGCATCGTATTCTCGTCGATGAGAAGCGCTGGATCGGCGAGAACAGGTTTCTGCATGCCCTCAATTATTGCATGCTCCTGCCCGGACCCGAGGCGCAGCAGCTGGCGATCTATATTGGCTGGCTGCTGCACCGGACCAAAGGCGGCCTTGTTGCCGGCACGCTGTTTGTCCTTCCCGGCTTTCTGTCGATCCTCGGCCTCAGCGTCATCTACGTCCTGTTTGGCAATGTCGGGATGGTGGCGGGGCTGTTCTTCGGCCTCAAAGCAGCCGTGCTTGCCATCGTGCTGCAGGCGGTGGTGCGGATTGGCGGGCGCGCGCTCAAGAATTGGGTCATGGTGTCAATCGCCATTGCCGCTTTCGTGGCAATTTTCGTCCTGCACGCGCCTTTTCCACTCATCGTTCTCATCGCGGCATTGATCGGCTTCATCGGAGGAAAAACCGGATCGACGCTGTTTCAATTAGGCGGAGGTCATGGCGATGCAACCTCCGGTCTTGCGGACCGGGACTCGGCGCTCGGCGAAGACACGCCCGAACACGCCCGGCCGAATCTCGCCTGGTCGCTGAAGATAGGCGCCGTCCTTCTCGTCCTTTGGCTTGCGCCGGTCGGTGCCATAGTCCTCGCTCTCGGACCGGACAATGTGTTCAGCCAAATCGGCATTTTCTTCAGTAAAATGGCGATGGTAACGTTCGGCGGCGCCTACGCGGTTCTCTCATACGTCGCCCAGCAGGCGGTCCAGCATTATGGATGGCTGCAGCCCGGGGAAATGCTGGACGGGCTTGGCATGGCGGAGACGACGCCGGGACCGCTGATCATGGTGGTACAGTTCGTCGGTTTCCTCGGCGCCTATCGAGCGCCCGGTTCGTTGCCCCCGCTCACGGCAGCCGTGCTCGCCTCGATCCTGACGACATGGGTGACGTTCGTGCCGTGTTTTCTGTGGATTTTCCTTGGGGCTCCCTTCATAGAGCGGCTTCGCAACAACCGGGCGCTGACAGGAGCGATGACCGCGATTACCGCCGCCATCGTCGGCGTGATCACCAACCTTGCCGTGTGGTTCGCGCTGCACGTGATGTTCACCAGCATCGTTCGCTGGGAGGCATTGGGCATCACGATCGACGTGCCGGTGCTCTCTTCTGTCAACCTCGCTTCCGTCGCGCTGACCGCCAGCGCGATCGCCGCCATTTTCTGGCTGAGGTGGGGAATGTTGCCGACGCTTCTTGCCACGTCATTGGCGGGCATGGCGTGGTATCTCTTCCACGGGCTGAATTGAAGCCCTGCCCCGTCAGGGCTTCAATTGTGCAGGGTTCAGCGGGCCCGCTGGCCGAAGAGCACCTTCTTGGCTTCCTCGTCGTCGGCGAGATTGCGCCGCTCTTCTTTGCCGAGTTCGAGCCCCCGCTTCACGGCGGGCCGCGCACCGATCGCTTCGAACCAGCGCTTCAGATTTGGAAACTCGTTCAAATCCTGACCCTGATTGGCATGCGGCACGACCCAGCCAAAGGCGGCCATGTCGGCGATGGAATAATCGCCGGCAAGATAGTCGTGCTCGGCAAGCCGCCGGTTCATCACGCCATAAAGGCGGTTTACCTCGTTGGTATAGCGATTGAACGCATATTCGATCTTCTCGGGGGCATATTGACGGAAATGATGCGCTTGGCCGGCCATCGGGCCGAGACCGCCCACCTGCCAGAACAGCCATTCTTCAACCGCGACGCGGCTGCGTTCCTCCTGCGGATAGAATTTTCCGAATTTCCGGCCGAGGTATTGCAGGATCGCGCCGGATTCGAACACCGAGATTGGCTTTCCGCCCGGTCCCTCGGGGTCGATGATGGCCGGCATACGGTTGTTGGGGGCGATCTTCAGGAAAGAAGGCTCGAACTGTTCGCCCTTGCCGATGTTGACAAGTTTCAGATCGTAGGGAACGCCGAGCTCCTCGAGCATGATGGATATTTTCCAGCCGTTGGGCGTCGGCCAGTAATAGAGTTCGATCGGTCTGGTTTGGGAGGTCATCGCAGTCTCCATGCGTGGGGGAATGTTCAAGAGAAATAGAACTTCCATAGCCGCGCGCAAGATGGGCCATGCAATTCCGTTGAACGCCAGATGAACGGCGGTCTCAGCTTTGGTTCAGCACGCCTCGCCTAATTTGCGCTCGATACGATGGGTGCCGAAGCGGGCCGAGGAGATTCCGGGACATGATGCGGTCGACAGCAAACTTTTCGCTGATTTTCCTGAGGGCGCTTGTCTTTTCGGCGATCCTCGTCGGGCCGGTCATCGCCTTTGCGGCCAGCTATGAAAGCCGCTCGCCATCCAATGGCGGCATTGGGCTCGTACTCCTCGTTGCCTTGCAGCGCGTTTGAGACAGGTGCATTTCAACTGTCACCCGGAGCGACTATATTGCGGGGATGGATAAACGAATCGGAACAAGAAAGCCTGTCACGATCAGCATGCCGCCGCATGTTGAACCCGAAGAGTTCATGGACGAGCATGCGGCTGTCGACGCGCTGCGCCGGATCTACGAGCGCAATACGCAATTCCTGCGCGACGCCTTCGACAAGGTCGCGAAAGGCGAAGCCAAGGACACGCTGCATTTTCGCGCCTTTTACCCCGAGGTGCAGCTTTCCACGTCAAGCTATGCGCAGATCGACTCGCGCCTTGCCTTCGGCCATGTGTCTTCGCCCGGCCAGTACGCGGCGACCATTACCCGCCCCGACCTATTTGCAAGTTACCTCGAGGAACAGATAAAGCTCTTGATCCGCAACCACGGCGGACCGGTGACTGTGCAGGAATCGACGACGCCTATCCCGATCCACTTCGCCTTCCTTGAAGGAACGCATGTTGAATCCTCGATCGCCGATGCGTTCACACGGCCACTGCGCGATCTTTTCGATGTGCCGGACCTCAATGCAACCGACGACCGCATCGTCAATGGCGAATACGAGGCGGACGACCTCGATGGCATCATGCCGCTATCGCCTTTCACGGCACAGCGCGTCGATTATTCCCTGCACCGGCTGTCGCACTATACGGCCACGCATCCGGTGCATTTTCAGAACTATGTGCTGTTTACCAACTATCAGTTCTATATCGATGAGTTCTGCGTGTGGGCGCGCAAGCTCATGGCAGCCGGTGGTGGCGGCTATGAGCGTTTCATCGAGCCAGGCAACCTGATCACCGAGGCAGGCAGCAGCGCGCCGACATCGGGCGTTCCGGCAGGTCGCATGCCGCAAATGCCGGCCTACCACCTCGAACGCCGCAATGGTTCGGGAATCACCATGGTCAATATCGGCGTCGGCCCCTCCAATGCCAAGACGATCACGGATCACATCGCGGTCTTGCGTCCGCATGCATGGCTGATGCTCGGGCATTGCGCGGGCCTGCGCAATACGCAGGCGCTCGGAGACTATGTGCTGGCGCATGCCTATGTGCGCGAGGACCATGTGCTTGACGATGACCTGCCCGTATGGGTGCCGATCCCTGCTCTTGCCGAAGTTCAGGTGGCGCTGGAACAGGCTGTCGCCGAAATTACCGGGCTCGAGGGCTATGATCTGAAGCGCATCATGCGCACAGGCACGGTGGCGACGATCGACAACCGCAATTGGGAATTGCGCGACCAGCGCGGTCCGGTGAAACGCCTGTCACAGTCGCGGGCCATTGCGCTCGATATGGAATCGGCGACGATCGCTGCGAACGGCTTCCGCTTCCGCGTCCCTTACGGCACGCTGCTCTGTGTTTCCGACAAGCCGCTGCATGGCGAACTCAAGCTGCCGGGCATGGCGACGGAGTTCTACAAGCGCCAGGTGGCCCAGCATTTGCAGATCGGCATTCGCGCGCTGGAGAAGCTGGCTGAAATGCCACCCGAGAAACTGCACTCGCGCAAGCTGCGCAGTTTCTACGAGATGGCATTTCAGTAGCACATCAAGCGATCTGGCTCAGCTGCGCATGCCTACCAGGCAGAACATCGCGCCCTGCGGATCAAGGCATTGGAGGATAAAGGCGCCGCCCGGTACCTCCTGCGGCCCGAACAGGACCTTGCCGCCCTTGCTCGTCACCCGTTCCTGCGCCGCATCGATGTTGTCGACGCAGAAATAGAAATTCCACATTGGCGGGACCGACTTGTCCATCCGGTTCATCATCCCGCCGACAGCTTCGGCACCGGCGGCGAAGAGCTGGTAAGTGCCCATATCGCCCATATCAATTGCCTGGTCCTTGGTCCAGCCGAAGAGTCTCGAATAGAAGTCGAACGCGCCTTGCCAGTTCTCGGTGTTAAGCTCATGCCAGCCGATCGTGCCTTGCACCGGCGGTTTCGGCATATCGCCCTGGTCCGTCATGCTTGGCGCAAACAGCTGAAACGTTGCGCCCTGCGGGTCGGCGACAACTGCAAAGCGGCCAACATTGGGAATATCCGCCGGCTCGCGATAAACCTTGCCGCCGAGTTGCTCGACTTCCTTCGACTTCGCATCGACGTCCTGCGCCCAGATATAGCCAGTCCACGCTGGCTTCATGTCCGGGCCGCAGTCGTCCGGTATCGTCATCAGGCCCGCCACTGGCGCGGCGCCAACGTTAAGCAACGTATAGCGCATGTCGGGATGTCCGGAATCCTTTGGGTCCCAGCCGACGACATCACCATAGAAAGCCTCTGCCGCCTCGGCGTCGGTGGTCATCAATTCATACCAAATGAAATTGCCGGGTGTGGTCATGTTAGTACCTCCTCCATGATTGGCCGGACTATATCGGGATCTCGTGATTAAATATTGACATTTAGGTTGATATCAACATATATAGGCCATGTCAAAGCCGATTTCCGTCCCTTTCGAAACCACCCTTTATGTCCGTGATACCTGCATGTGTCTTGCCGTGCAGCGGACGGCGCGCGCCCTTGCCCGTCGCTTCGACGAGGCGATGCGCCCCTACGATGTCACCAACGGGCAGTTTTCCCTGCTCATGTCGCTGAACCGTCCGCAGCCGCCGAACCTGCGTTCGGTGGCATCGCTCCTTGCCATGGACCGCACCACACTGACCGCAGCGCTGAAACCTTTGGAGCGTCGCGGCCTCGTGAAAGTGGAGATCGACCCTGCGGACAAGCGCAGCCGATTATTGGCGCTCACGCCGGCCGGGAGCAAGCTCCTGTCCGACGTCTTGCCGGTATGGACCAGCACGCATAAGGACATTCAGGCGCTTCTCGGCAATGACGAACACGATCGCCTTCTCAGCAATCTGGCAAAGTTGCTTTGATCTTCAAGCATGCGCGAGAATGTTGACGATCCTGCCCGACGGATCGCGTACGTAGAAGCGGCGCACGCCCCATGGCTCGTCTGTGATGCCATAGGTGATCTCGTAGCCCGCCGCCACCGCCCGCGCATAGAGAGCATCGACATCATCGACCTCGATGGAAAGGTCGGGCACGGGCGTTCCTGAACCGCCTTCGCTGGCAATACTGAGCTCAGGCCTGGTCGTAGCGTCGGACGCGAAGGTCAGTATCCAGCCATGGTCCATGACCACATTCAGGCCGAGCAAATCTTCATAAAACGCCCGAACGGCGGCAGGATCGGAAACAGCGAGATTGGCGACGATGCGCTTGACGGTCATTAAGTGCTCCGGTTCGACGGTACAGATTGGCTCATGGATATCTAGCTTCGCGAATGATGCAGTGAAAGACCCAATGCGATTCCCGTGCGCCGAAAGTCCAACGCGCTGCATCTTGGAAACCGAGCAGAGGATGCTATACTATTTTTGGAGTGGGAACGGACTTTCGCCCGTCCCCTTTCTCTGGTTATGTAAAATGAACCCGGACACAGACTTGCCAGCCTGTCCGGGTTCTTTTCACTTCCAGAGTGATGCTAAGTGGTCTGAACCACATAACTTCACCTCCAAGTTTGACAGCAAGGCTGTTGCCTCAGTCGGGGAGCCAATCTTCCCGATGCACCGGCTGGCGTGGTGCCTGCTGCTTTGCCTGCAAACAGTGCAAAACATCGCGGGAAAGGGGCCGCGCGGCAACGAATTCAGGGTTGCAAATGCTGCGCGAAAAAGTTGACACCGATTGCAGGCACGGACGTAACACCCTCTTGGAGTCATCATCTTGATTGCGTCGCAATTGCCGGTTTAATGCGTCCAATGACGACCCCATCATCGCATTCGCGGCTCAGGCTCGCTGCAGTCCTCATACCGAGCCTGATCTCGGTGCCGCTGGTTCTTGGCTTTTTCGGATCGGCGCATCCGCTCTTCGATGCCTTTGCGCATTTTCGCATGCATCTCGCCGTACTGATGGCCATCTCGGCAATCCCTGCGCTCATCCTTGGCCTATGGCGCGAGGGGCTGATGTCGATCGTCTTCGCGCTGACGGCGCTAGGGACGGTATTGATACCCACACCTGCTCCTTCGGCCGAAGGCGGAAAAGAGCCCGCATCGAATGGCGGCCTGCCCGAATTCAAGCTGATGCAGCTCAACCTTCGCTACGACAATCGCGATCAGTCGGAAGTCATTCGAACGATCGCGCGCGAAACGCCCGACGTCATCACCTTGCAAGAAGTATCCGACGACTGGCGATCCAGACTCAAAGCTGTTGAAGGACGATATCCTCACAAGATCGTCTGCCCAAGCACGAAGCGCGTCGGCGGCGTTGCCATCCTTTCGCGGCGGCCTTTCGCGCTCGGTACGACACCGCAATGCGTCGGGAACAGTTTGATGGCGCTGGCGCGCATCGATTTCGGCGGGCGCAGCGCACTCATAGCCTCCGTGCACCTTGGCTGGCCCTGGCCTTTCGAGCAGGCGGAAAATGTCGAGGAGATGCAGCCCTATCTCGTGCGCCTTGGCGGTCCGATGATCCTTGCCGGCGATTTCAACGCTGCACCGTGGAGCCAGACCATCAGGAACCTCCTCGACGCCAGCAACACGCATCCAGTCGACGGCTTGCGTCCAAGTTGGCTGATCAATGGCACTTTTGCCCATGCCGCGCGCTGGATCGGCCTACCGATCGACCATGTGCTCGTATCAGAGCGCATCGCGGCAAAATCGGTGGATTCGCTTCAGCCGGTCGGCTCCGACCATCTGCCGCTGCTGCTGCGATTTTCAATAGAGGGCGTGGATGACAATGGACCGGACGAGCAGACCGTCATGCTCCGCAATCAGGAGCCCGGCACGATGGCCGGGCTTTGAGAACTACATGTTCGTATAGACGGGCCCCTCGCCGCCCTGCGGCGGCACCCAGTTGATATTCTGATTGGGGTCTTTGATATCGCAGGTTTTGCAGTGAACGCAGTTCTGGGCGTTTATGACGAATTTCGGACCCGACGCCTCCTCGACCCACTCATATACACCCGCCGGGCAATATCGGGTCGATGGCCCGGCAAAGACATCATGTTCCGAAGACTTCTGCAGCGCGGGGTCCTTGACGATGAGGTGAACCGGCTCGTTCTCCTCGTGGTTGGTGTTCGACAGGAACACTGACGAAAGGCGGTCAAATGTGAGAATGCCATCCGGCTTCGGGTAGGCGACCGGGGTGTATTTGCTCGCGGGCTCGAGCGAGGCAGCGTCGGTCTTGCCGTGCTTCCAGGTTCCGAACGGCGACCAGCCGCCAAAGATCGTGTTGAGCCACATGTCGAGACCGCCGAGCATGACGCCGCCAATGGTGCCGAGCTTGGACCACATCGGCTTGACGTTGCGCACGCGCTTCAGGTCCTTGCCGATTTCACTGGAGCGCCAGGCATTCTCGTAAGCGATAAGTTCATCATTGGCGCGGCCTGCCGCAAGCGCCTCGGCGACATGCTCGGCTGCCAGCATGCCGGACAGCATGGCGTTATGGGAGCCCTTGATACGCGGCACATTGACGAAGCCGGCCGAGCAACCAATCAGCGCGCCGCCCGGGAACGACAGTTTCGGCACCGATTGCCAGCCGCCCTCGGTGATGGCGCGCGCGCCATAGGAAAGGCGTTTGCCGCCTTCAAACGTACCGCGAATGGCCGGATGCGTCTTGAAGCGCTGGAACTCCTCGAAGGGCGACAGATAGGGGTTCTTGTAGTTCAGGTGCATGACGAAGCCGACGGCGACGGTATTATCCTCAAGGTGATAGAGGAATGAACCGCCCCCCGTCTTCATGTCGAGCGGCCAGCCGAAGGAGTGCTGCACGAGCCCGAGTTTGTGCTTGGAGGGATCGACTTGCCAGAGTTCCTTCAGGCCGATGCCGTACTTCGCCGGCTCCTTGCCCTCGCTGAGCTTGAAATTGTTGATCAACACTTTGGCGAGCGACCCGCGGGCCCCTTCGGCGATGAGGACATACTTGCCAAGAAGAGCCATGCCGCGCGTATAGGCGGGCCCATGCGTGCCATCTTTTTCAATGCCCATGTCGCCGGTGGCTACGCCGATGACTGCGCCGTTATCATCGTAAAGAACATCGGTGCCGGCGAAGCCGGGGTAAATCTCAACGCCGAGTTCTTCCGCCTTGGTACCGAGCCAGCGGCAGACATTGCCGAGCGAAACGATGAAATTGCCATGATTGTTCATCAGTGGCGGCATGGCGAAATTAGGCAGGCGGATAGAGCCCGAGTGTCCCAGCACCAGGAAATGATCGGCCGTTACCGGCGTCTTGAAGGGGTGGCCCTCCTCGTCGCGCCAGCCGGGCAGCAGTTTGTCTATGCCGATGGGATCGACGACGGCGCCGGAAAGGATATGGGCTCCGATCTCGCCACCCTTTTCGAGAACGACGACGGAAAGTTCAGGATTGATCTGCTTGAGCCTGATGGCAGCCGAGAGGCCCGACGGTCCGCCCCCGACGATCACGACATCAAACTCCATGCTCTCGCGCTCTGGAAGTTCTGGTGTCTCGCTCATGCTTTCCTCCTGAATACCTGGTATGTGCCCCGTAACACGATTCCTGCCCGTGTTTTTCCGATTTGTAACGCAACAATAGCCGCAAGACAGTGCCTAGAAAGCATTCCAGATGCGGCCAATTGCCCTCATGTTACGACGAGCGCGGCGATTCATATTTTACCTTGACGTAAACGTCAATCAACTGCCGCCTTGTGACAGTTGCGCGATGCGGCAATTCGTTCATACTTAGCCACGAACATAGCGAAGCTGGTGCCCATCGTTTGATGATTGGAGACCGGATGACACGACCCCGGGCAATCTCGATGCTCAAAGGCGTCCTCGCCGCCGCTTTGCTGTTCGCCGCCGCCGTTTCCACTGCAATCGCAGCCGAAGAACCCGAACTTTGGGTGGCGGGGCCCTATTCATTTTCCGACGAACTCGGCGGCTTTACGATCCGGTCGATCAGCGGAACGGGTACGCTGAAAGACCCCATCATCCTCACCGAGGAGTTTCCTTCCGCAACGCCGACAACCCTTGTCATCCGCACCGACAGGGTCGCTCTTGCAAATCCCAGCGAGGATGCCGGCATTCTCTTCTACTTGCAGGTTCGGGCGATCAACGGCAGCGGCCATCCGTGGATCGAGTTCGAATTCGAACTGCAGGAGCAATTGAATGTGCCGAGCGACTATGGCGACGGCCTGTCGTTCTATCAACCGGGAGACAAGACCGACCTGGTCAAGTCGAGGGGCTTTGCCCATTACAGCGACGATTTCGAGCCTTACGACCGCCTTGTGTTCAGTGGCGGCAAACTCGATCCCGGCCAGAATGCTACGTTCCAGTTTCCAATCGCTGATTTTACGCCGAAGCGTGTGTTCTATCTGGTGCAGGACCCGCGCATTCCATCCTCTTGAACTTGCAATCGCCCGCACAATTTGCGACTTCAGAGGAAAAGGATTTCCCATTGCCCCACCTGCGCGAGCTCTTGCACTTTTATGCCGAGGCCGGTGTCGACACGCCGCTCGAGGATGTGCCCGTCGACAGGTTCTCGCAGATCGAGGCGAAGCGTGCATCGTCGGTCGCACCCATGTCCCCTCCTGCGAAGTCCGCATCCGCGCCGGCTCCTGAACGCCCTCAAGCCAACTTAGCCGCGCCGGCGCTCGCCAAGGCGTCCGTGCCTGACGATGCGAAGATCGCAATGGCGCGCCAGCTTGCATTAGGGGCAGGTTCGCTCGAAGAACTGCGCGAACAGCTCGCCGCCTTCGACGGGTGCAATCTGAAGTTCACGGCCAAGAACCTCGTCTTTGCCGATGGCAATCCAGCCGCACCCGTCATGTTCGTAGGCGAGGCTCCCGGGCGCGAAGAGGATCTGGAGGGCGTGCCCTTCATCGGCCGCTCCGGGCAATTGCTTGACCGCATGTTTGCCGCCATCGGCCTTGATCGCAGCAGTGTCTATATCGCCAATACAATCCCTTGGCGGCCACCGGGCAACCGGACGCCGACGCCGCTCGAAACCGAAATCTGCCGTCCGTTCTTTGAGCGCCAGGTGGAACTCGCCAACCCAAAGATTTTGGTGGCACTCGGCGGCCCGGCTGCCAAGGCATTGACCAATGCCAGCGAGGGCATTTTGCGGCTGCGGGGCAACTGGAAGACTCATCTTACGCCGTCCGGCATCGAGATACCGGTGATGCCAACGCTTCACCCGGCCTATCTCCTGCGCAACCCGGCGCAGAAGCGCTTTGCCTGGCGCGATTTCCTCAATGTCAAAATGCGGTTGCGCAGCCTGGCCGAATAATCCAATGGCTTGGCGCAAAACTGGAAAGGCAGTGTCGTAATTATCGGCTTGCAGACCGAACGAAACCTGTAGCTTTCCAGGCTGACACGCAGGATCCTTCGATGTTTCTCCAGCTCTTGCCGATTACGGCGCTATTGACCAGCACGTTTCTGATGCTGACGGCGGGGGGCCTCGCGGGAATTCTGTTGCCGCTGCGCGCCGGCATGGAGGGCTGGTCGCCGACGACGATCGGCTGGCTCGGAACCGGTTATGCGCTTGCCTTCACCGGGGGCTGCATCGTGGTACCACGGCTGGTCCGGCGCGTCGGCCATGTCCGGGTCTTCGCCGTTCTCCTGACGCTGCTCAGCATGTCGATGCTCCTGCATGGCTTGATCGTCGATCCCTGGGCCTGGACCGTTTTTCGCGCTCTGGCCGGATTTTCGCTCGCCGGGAGCTACATGGTCATCGAGAGCTGGCTCAACGAGCGCGTAACCAATTCGACGCGCGGCATGGTGTTCTCGATCTATATGATCGTGTCGATGATCGGCCTCCTTGTCGGCCAATATATCCTGCCATTCGGCAATCCCATGACACAGGCGCTGTTCATGATCGGCGCTCTCATCTACGCCGCCGCCCTCATACCGACGGGCCTTTCCAATGCGCAGTCGCCGCGTCCGCTCACTCAGGTCTCGCTGGATTTGCCCGGCCTCTTTCGCAAGTCGCCTGCGGCGCTGGTCGGCTCGCTGCTTGCCGGTATCATCGCGGGTGCATGGAATTTCTTATCGGCGGTCTATGGACGCGATATCGGGCTTTCCACCTTCGGCATCGCCACGATGATTGCCACATCGATGATCGGCGGGGCGATTTTCCAGTACCCCATCGGCCGCATGTCGGATTTCATCGACCGTCGCTACGTCATGGTCGTCGCCGGGATTGGCGGCGTCGCCATATCATTGACGATGATCATGCTGCAGCCAACGACGCCATGGGTCATCTATACGCTGATGTTCGCTTTCGGGACCGTGCTCTTCCCCATCTATTCGCTGAACGTGGCCCATGCCAACGACTTCGCCGAGCCGAGCGAATTCGTCAAGGTGTCGAGCGGACTGCTCATTGTCTACGGTGTTGGCAGCATGATCGGGCCGCAGATTGCGGGCCGGCTCATGGACTTGAACGGCCCGTCCGGATTCTTCGTGACGATGGCGATTACCTACGCCGCCTACGGATCCTACGCGTTCTGGCGCAGCCTGCGCCGTGCCGCGCAGGCGCCCTCGACGCGGCCGGATTTCGCCATTCGCCCACATGACCGCCCGCAAACGCCCGAAACCTTGCAACTGCACCCATTAAGCGAAGCGGCTCAGGGCGAGCAGCAGTAGGGCAATCACCCCTGCGGCGTCGATGCCTTGCGCGCCCTTGCGCGTGCAAGGCCTAGCCGGTGCTCACGGTAGATGATGAAGATGCCGGCACTAATGACGATGACCGCGCCGGTGATCATTTCCGCGGTCGGGATATCACCGAAGAGCAGATAGCCGATAGTAATCCCGAGCAACATGGATGTGTATTCGAACGGCGCAATTGTCGACATGTCGGCGTGGCGGTAGCTTTCAGTCAGCAGGATCTGCGCGACGCCGCCGGCGATCCCGGCCATGATCAGATAGGTTGCCTGCAGGCCCGTTGGCCACACCCATCCGAATGGAAAACTTACGAGCGCGATAAGGCTCGACGCGATCGAGAAATAGACGACGATTGTGGGTGTACGCTCCGTTTGCACGAGCTTGCGCACGAGCAGCATGGCAACGGCAGCAAGCCCGGCGCCGCCGAGCGTGGCAAGCGCGCCAATCGCCTCGCCGCCGCCAAATTCCGTCGCCCCGGTAAAGAAGGACATGCGCGGCCAAAGGATGATCAGGACACCAACGAGCCCGAAGCATACCGCCGACCAGCGGTAGAGACGAACCGTCTCGCGCAGAAATATCGCGCTGCAGACAACGGTCAGGAGCGGCGTCGCGTAAGAGATGGCAATCGATTCCGGCAGCGGCAGTTTGGTCAGGCCGTAGAAACTGAGGCTCATGGCGCTGACGCCGACGAAGCCGCGCCAGAAATGGCTGAAGGGCTCGCTCGTCTTGAAAGCGACGGACATCTGTCCCTGCCAGGCGATAAAGGCAATGACCGGAAAGATTGCAAAGAAGGAGCGGAAAAAGACGAGCTGGCCGGCGGGAATGCCATCCGATGCCTTGAGCAGGCTCGACATGCAGACGAAGACACAGACGGAGGCGACTTTCAGACCAATTCCGAGCATCGCATTGGTCGAACGCAATTTGTCTGCAACGGGCGGTTCACCTTCTTGCGGGTGAACGATAGTGGTCACAACGGGAATTCCTTGGGGGTAGGCGGCGAGCGAAATGATGAGGACTGGAAACTGATATATCTATATGCTTGTTTTCGCAGGCACACCAGATGGAATTCCGATCACGTTGCGTTTGGCGCTCAAACAATCGGGTGATCGCTGACCTCAGGGTTTCATACCGACGCAACTTGCTCTAGGTTCCCGCACCACACAAAGGATTTTTCGACTATGCGTACCGATACCGGCAAGGTTTTTCATCTGGAAGATTACAAGCCGACCGATTTCCTTATTCCCGAAACACATCTGGATTTCACGCTCGATCCGGAACGCACGATTGTCAAATCGAAGCTTATCGTCGAACGCCGCGCAGGCGTCGGCGCCGATGCACCGCTCATTCTCGATGGTGACGAACTCAAGCTTGTCGATATCCGCATCGACGGAGCCCCGCTTGGCGACAATGCCTACATGGCCTCGCCGGAGCGACTCGAGATCCGCGGCCTGCCGGAAAGCGGAAGGTTTACGCTTGAAATTACCACGGAGATCAATCCTACTCTCAACCGGCAATTGACTGGCCTCTACCGCTCGAGCGGCGTGTACTGCACCCAGTGCGAGGCTGAAGGCTTTCGTCGGATCACCTATTTCCTCGACCGGCCGGACCTTCTTTCCGTCTATACGGTCCGCATCGAAGCGGCGCGCAGCGAGGCGCCTCTCCTGCTTTCAAACGGCAACCCCAAGGATAAGGGAGCGCTTACGGATGGGCGCCACTTTGCAGTCTGGCACGATCCGCATCCCAAGCCCGCCTATCTCTTTGCGCTCGTCGCCGGCGATCTCGGCGTCATCAACGACAGCTTCACGACGGCTTCCGGCCGCCATGTCGATCTCGGCATCTATGTCGAACATGGCAAGGAAGCGCGCGCGCTTTATGCGATGGACGCACTGAAACGTTCGATGAAGTGGGACGAGGAGGCATTCGGCCGCGAATACGATCTCGACATCTTCAACGTCGTCGCCGTTTCCGATTTCAACATGGGCGCGATGGAGAACAAGGGGCTCAACGTCTTCAACGACAAATATGTCCTTGCCGATCCCGAGACGGCGACCGACGCCGACTATGCCGGCATCGAGGCCGTCATCGCCCACGAATATTTCCACAATTGGACAGGCAATAGAATCACTTGCCGGGATTGGTTCCAGCTTTGCCTCAAAGAAGGCCTGACCGTCTATCGCGACCATGAATTTTCGGCCGACATGCGTTCACGGCCGGTCAAGCGCATTGCCGAGGTCAAGGCGCTCAAGGCGCATCAGTTCCCGGAAGACGCCGGTCCCCTCGCCCATCCGGTGCGCCCGCGCCAGTTTCGCGAGATCAACAATTTCTACACCTCGACGGTCTATGAAAAAGGTTCGGAAGTCGTGCGCATGATCCGCACGATCCTTGGACCCGAACTCTTTCGCAAGGGCATGGATCTCTATTTCGAACGCCATGACGGCGATGCAGCGACCATCGAAGATTTCATCAAGGTCTTCGAAGATGCCTCCGGCGAAGACCTCAGCCAGTTCGGCCTCTGGTACGATCAGGCGGGAACGCCCAATCTCGCCGTCACTTACGACTACGACCAGGCAACCAAGACATTCGAGATCGAAATCGAACAGTCGCTGAAGCCGACGCCCGGACAGGCGTCGAAGAAGCCGATGCACATTCCCATCAAGTTCGGCCTGCTCGGTGCCAAGGGCCGCGAACTCAAGCCGCGGTCGGCGAAAGGCGGGCTCGTCGATGGCGACGTGATCCATCTGCGCAAGCGCAAGGAACGCTTCACCCTTTCGGGCATCGCCGAGCGCCCGGTGCCATCGCTGCTGCGCGGCTTCTCCGCGCCGGTGACGATGACGAGTGAGCTGACCCGGACTGACCTCATCTTTCTTGCACGCAACGATGGCGACGAGGTCAATCGCTGGCAGGCATTGACCGAGCTTCTCAACAGCAAGCTCACCAGCAACGCCAAACGTATTCGCGGCGGCAAGCCGGCGACCATCGAAAGCTCATCGATCAAACTTCTCGGGGAGATCGCGGCCAATGTTGTGTTGGACGAGGCTTTCCGCGCGCTTTGCCTGAGCGTTCCGTCCGAAAGCGATATTGCTCGCGAGCTCGGCGCCAATATCGACCCCGACGCGATCCTCGCGAGCCGCGACGCGCTGATCAAGACCGTCGCCGAAGCCAATGAGGAAAAGTTCACCCAGATTTACGAACAGCTCGCCGATGACGGGCCATTCCAGCCCGATGCTGCAAGTGCGGGGCGGCGTGCGCTGCGCAACGTCCTCCTCGATTATCTGTGTGTCGCGGAAGCGGATCCGAAGCGGGCGGCTGCTCAATTCAACGGCGCCGACAACATGTCGGACCGTGCAGCGGCGTTGCATGTGCTTGTCCAGCGCTTCAGCGGCAGCGATGCGACCAGCCATGCGCTCAAGGCCTTCGAGGACCGCTTCGGCAGTGACGCGCTGGTCATGGACAAATGGTTCATCGTCCAGGCGATGCAACCCGGCGTCGGAGCGCTGCAGAGGGTGCAGGGCCTGATGAAGCACAAGCTGTTCTCTCTCGACAACCCCAACCGCGCGCGTGCGCTCATCGGCGCGTTTTCGAGCGGCAACCAGACCGGGTTCAACCGCGCCGATGGCAATGGCTATGTCTTCTTTGCCGAAACGATCCTGACGATCGAAAAGAAGAACCCGCAGCTTGCCGCGCGCCTGCTGACTGCAATGCGCTCCTGGCGCTCCTTCGAGCCGGTACGGCGCGAACATGCGCGCGAAGCGCTGGCAAATATCGCCAAAGTCGGCGGTCTTTCGGCGGATGTGCGCGATATCGTGGAGCGAACTCTGGCTTAGGCCGGCAATCCGGGCCACCTGCGATCAGGGAATTCGAGTCATTTCAAGGTGTTACGATCCGTCGTTCATCGGCGGCCTCGATTTGCCTAAACTATTGATAAATATTTAATAAAGGGACTAGACACAAAGAATCAGTTTTGATTCACTGTAGCTGCTTCGGATGTGCGGCGTGCCGGAGCAAATCACGGGACACAACGACAATTCGAGGGGGCCATTCAATGGCAAATGCGGACGCGTATCGCGCGCCGACGGGGAAGATTTACGCCAAGGACCGGACGACTGCGCGGGGGCGCAACCGGCTCTCCGGACACGTAAAGCTTCTTGCCGACCCCGCCTATGGCAAGCTTCTCGCCACCGAACCCTACCTGCGCCGCGCCATTCCGCCGCTCATCGTCGTCTTTCTCATCGTGCTCGCCGTCATCCGCTTGATGTCACTGCTCGCCTGGCGCGACGATGCCGAACGGACGGCCCGCGCTACCCTTTCAATGGCTGCCATCCATATGGCGAGCATCATCGACAATCGGATGAACGGCGGCCAGAAACTCGGCCGCGGCGATCTTCAGAACATCATCGCCGAGACCCGCGCCAGCGACCTCATCCCTCAGGGCATGTGGTTTGCAATTGCCGACGCGGATGCGCGCATTATCGCCTCGTCCGAAGGCGGCGAGCGCTGGCGCGAACGCAATCTCGAAACCTTCGTCACCGAGGGGCAGCCGCTGTTCTTGTTTGGCGAGCGTGCCGGCACCATGCCCGTCAAGGTCGAGGGAACGCCAGCCTTTGCCGCCTATAGCCGCACAGCCAATGCGGCGCATTCTGTCTTCGCCATGCAGCCGGTCGAGGACGTCTTTGCCGAGTGGCGGCGCACCGTCTCGGTCAATGTGACGATGTTCGCAGGAACAGCGACGATCATGCTGATCGTGCTCTACGCCTATTTCAGCCAGTCGGCCCGGGCCCAGGATGCAGACGAGCTATACCAGCACACGCAGGCACGGGTCGATACCGCCCTCGCCCGTGGGCGTTGCGGTTTGTGGGACTGGGACATGGCGCGCGGGCGGGTCTACTGGTCACGTTCCATGTATGAAATGCTGGGCTATGAGGCGCATGATGCGATCCTCTCGCTCGGCGACATTTCGTCGATCATTCATCCCGACGACGACAAGCTCTATAATGTCGCCTCGCAGGTCGCGGCAGGCGAAATCAACCAGATGGATCGCGTCTTCCGCATGCGTCATGCCGAGGGCCATTGGGTATGGATGCGGGTCCGCGCCCAGGTCGCGGGCGAAGGCGACCTGCATCTCGTTGGTGTCGCCGTGGATGTGAGCGAGCAGCATCGCTTTGCCCAGGCGACCGCGCAGGCCGACCAGCGCATCCGTGAAGCGATCGAAAGCATCTCCGAGACCTTCGTTCTCTGGGACGCCGAAAACCGGCTCGTCATGTCGAACGGCAAGTTCAACGAGTATTCCGGACTTGCGAACGAGTGTCTCCTGCCCGGCATCGGCCGTGACGAGCTGGAGCCGCGCATCCGCGCCGTCGCCTTCGAAAAGCGCATGGCCAATGAGAATGGTCGCAACGGCGCGCTGACCTTCGAAAGGCAGCTTGCCGACGGACGCTGGCTGCAGGTCAACGAGCGTCGGACGCAGGATGGCGGGCTTGTCTCAGTCGGCACAGACATCACTCAATTGAAGGTGCACGAGGAACGGCTGGTCGACAGCGAGCGCCGCCTGATGGCGACCATTCACGACCTCAGCCTCGCCCGCAAATCCGAAGTCGAGCGTACGCTCGAGCTTACGGAGCTCAACAGCAAATACGTGGTCGAAAAGGAACGTGCGGAGGCGGCAAACCGCGCCAAGTCCGAGTTCCTCGCCAACATGTCACACGAACTGCGCACGCCGCTCAACGCCATTATCGGCTTTTCCGAGATCATGCATTCGGGAACCTTCGGCGAACTCGGCTCCGACCGCTATGTCGAATATGTGCACGACATCCACACCAGCGGCAATTATCTGCTTAACGTCATCAACGACATCCTCGACATGTCGAAGATCGAAGCGGGACATTTCTCGCTCGATCGCGAGGAAATCGATCTCTGCCCGCTCATCCACGAAACCGTCCGGGTCATCTCGCTGCAGGCGCAGGAGAAGGACATCAAGGTCGATACGCGCATTGCCGACAGCGTCACGATCGACGCCGACCGCCGCGCGATCAAGCAGGTGCTGCTCAACCTTCTCTCCAATGCCGTGAAATTCACCGATACGGGCGGGCGCATCGCGGTGCGGGCGCGCAAGGTCTCGGGCGCGCTGGTCTTCACAGTCGAGGATACCGGCTGCGGCATCCCGAAATCGGCGCTGAAGAAAATCGGCCAGCCCTTCGAGCAGGTGGAAAACCAGTTCACCAAGTCGCATGCGGGCTCCGGACTTGGGCTCGCCATTTCCCGCTCGCTCACGGAGCTTCACGGCGGCGCGCTGAAGATCCGTTCAACCGAGGGGGTCGGCACCATTGTCTCAGTGCGCATCCCGACGCGGGCGCTGGAAGTCGCCTAGCTACTTCTTTGCTTTCTGCAGCAATGAGTCAAACGTCTTGCGTACCGACATGGCTGTCTCCTGAAGTTGCGCCTCCACGCGATCAAGATCGGGAAGGTCGGAGGCCTTGCAGAGAAGATCGCCAAGCCCTGGCGGGAAATCCTCGCGCTTGACATCGCCATCGAGGCACAGGCGGATGATCTGGGTAACGCCGGTATAGAGGTTCGCGGCCTCGACAAGACGGTCCGCTGTTGCGGGATCGACGAACTCGGGCTTCAGCTTGCGCAGCACTTCTGCCGTGGAAAGGGCCACGACGGGCCCTTCGACATTGCCGGTGAGCACCGCAAACTGGGCGATGAATTCGAGATCGATGATGCCGCCGGCGACAAGTTTCAGGTCCCAGGCGTCGCTCGGGGGTTTCTCCGCTTCAATCAGAGCCCGCATTTCGGCGGCATCCTTGGCGATCTTCGACGCGTCGCGTGGCATCGCAAGGATGCCGGCCACGTCTTCCTGAATTTCGGGGAAGAAAGAGGCATCGCCGGCTACCGTGCGCGCCCGGGTCAGGGCCATATGCTCCCACGTCCAGGCATCATTGCGCTGGTATTTGCGGAAGGCGTCGATGTGCGTGGCGACCGGGCCCTTGTTTCCGGACGGCCGCAGCCGGAAATCGACTTCATAGAGAACGCCTTCCGCCGTCGGCGCCGAAAGAGCCGCTATGAGGCGTTGCGTCAGGCGCATGTAGTATTGCGACGGCGCCAGGCCTTTTTCGCCATCTGACTCGTCCGCATCCTCGTCATGATCGTAGAGCAGGATGAGATCGACATCGGAGCCGGCGGTCAATTCGCGGCTGCCGAGCTTACCCATGCCAAGAATGGCGATGCGTCCACCTTTGATCGAACCGTGTCTTACGGCGAATTCGTCGATCACCGCCTGCAGGGCGCGGTCGATGACGAGATCGGCAAGGTCCGAAAAGGCCTTGCCAGCGCGCGCGCCGTCGATCGCGCCGGTGAGCAGGCGGATGCCGATGAGAAAACGGTGCTCGGCGGCGAAGATGCGCAGCCGGTCGAGAATATCCTCGTAAACCTTGGAGGGCCCGAGAAAATTCTCCAGCCGCTCCGCAAGATAGCTGCGCGTTGGAACATCGGCGAAGATCGCCGGGTCGAGCATGCCGTCGAAAATATGCGGCTTGCGGGTGATGATTCCGGCAAGTCTTGGCGCCGCGCCCATGATCAACACCAGAAGGTCGAGGAGGCGCGGATTTGACTGCAGCAGGCTGAAGAGCTGTATTCCCGCCGGCAATCCCTTGATCATTTCGTCAAACCGCATCAGCGCTTCATCGGCACGGCTCGTCGCGCCGAAGGCCTTCAGCAGGACCGGCGTCAATTCGGTGAGGCGCTCGCGCGATTCCGCCGACTGCGTGGCACGGTAGCGGCCAAAGTGCCAGGTACGGATGACGCGGCAAATATCGCTCGGGCGTTCGAAGCCAAAATTGGCGAGCGTCTTCAATGTGTCCGGATCATCGACATCGCCGGTGAACACGAGGTTTCCGGCCTCGCCGGTAAGTTCCTGCGCCTGTTCGAACAGCGCGGCATAGTGTGTCTCGACGGTCGTGAGCGCCGCGCGGAAATCCGCCGCAAAGCTTTCGCCATCGCGATAGCCCATCAGATGCGCAACGCGCAGGAACTCCTCGTCGTCTTCCGGCAGCATATGCGTCTGCTCGTCGGCAATCATCTGGATGCGGTGCTCGACATCGCGCAGGAACCAGTACTCTCGCGTAAGCGTGTCGCGCGCTTCCTCGCCGATCCAGCCGAGGTCCTCCAGTGCCGCAAGCATATCGACGGTGCGCGAGCCCCTGAGCTTGGGAAAACGGCCGCCGGCAATGAGTTGCTGCGTCTGGACGAAGAATTCGATCTCGCGAATACCACCGCGGCCGAGCTTCACATTGTGGCCACGCACGGCAATTTCACCGTGGCCCTTATGCGCGTGGATCTGCCGCTTGATCGAATGCACATCGGCAATCGCGGCATAATCGAGATATTTTCGCCAGACATAGGGTGCAAGTTCCGCAATCACCCGCTTGCCAGCGGCGATATCGCCGGCGACGGGCCGCGCCTTGATCATTGCAGCGCGTTCCCAGTTCTGACCCCGACCCTCGTAGTAATTGAGGGCGGCGCCGACGGGAATTGCCAGCGGCGTCGAACCCGGGTCGGGACGCAGCCGCAAGTCGGTGCGAAAAACGTAACCGTCCGCCGTACGGTCCTGAAGGATGCGCACCAGCCGGCGCGTCAGTCGCGAGAACGTTTCAACGCAGTCATAGGGGTCGGGAATGGCCGGGCTGTGCTCGTCGATGAAGACGATGAGATCGATATCGGAGGAATAGTTCAGTTCGAACGCGCCGAATTTCCCCATGGCGAGGATGATCCAGCCCGAATCAACCTCCGGATGCTTCAGATCGGGGAGCTTCAATTTGCCGGCGGCATGGGCGTCGCGAAGGAGGAAGCGCGCGGCCGCTCCAACACTCTCTTCGGCCAGGCGCGAAAGCCAGAACGTGGCATCATCGGCCGAAAAAACACCTGACAGATCGCCGAGTGCGATAAGCAGATGCCCTTCGAGCTTGTGCTGCCGCAGTGCCGTCATCAGATCGGCTTCGGTGAGGTCTTCCGCATCGCTGCCGGCCGAGATCTCATGCAACAGCGCTTCAAGCCGCTGGGGGAGCGAACGCTCGAACAGTGGATCGAGCAATTGCGGACGCTGCAGGAGCGTACCGCGCAGATAGGGCGAAAGATCAAGAACGGCAGACAGAAAACCGGCAGCGGGCTTGTTGTCGTTCAGCGCGCTGCTGAAGCCGCAGCCTTTTTCCGCGGCATGGGCAAGAAACTCGCGCAAGAGAGCCGCAGCATTCTTCTTATCCAAGGGCGCCAGTTCCCGCAATACCTGCGAAAAGAATGGCGCATCAGCATTCGCCGCCTTGGATATTCCGCTCATCCGCTTTCCTCTCCCGCCGGAAATGTCAGGACCGCCCGTAACCCCGGCGCGTTGTCTGCTAGTTCCAGGGAACCACCGTGCAATTTCATGACCGCCTTGGCAAGGCTGAGACCAAGACCGGAACCGGGTTGCGAACGGCTTTCCTCGAGTCGCACAAAGCGTTCTGTCGCGCGCTCCATCTGATCGGCGGGAATGCCTGTTCCATTGTCCGCAACGATGACTTTCACCTTGTCATCCGCTCTCACGACGGAAAGCGAAACCTCCACGGGACGGTCGATGCCGCTGGCATATTTGATCGCGTTGTCGACAAGATTGGACACGGTCTGCGCGACAAGTTCGCGGTTGGCCCTGACAGGCGTTGCATCAACGGGTCCGAGCAAGAGCTGGACACCGGCTTCCTCGGCGGAAGGCTCATAAAGCTCGAACACGTCCTCGGCGATCACCGAGAGCGGGATTTGTTCGAGCGCTTCCGTTGAATAGCCGGATTCCAGGCGCGAGATCATCAGTATCGCATTGAAGGTGCGGATAAGCTGATCGGAATCGCTGATCATGCCTTCCATGGCAGCGCGCCATTGTTTCGTCGTCCTTGCGCTGGCGAGGGCAGATTCTGCGCGATTGTGCATGCGCGTCAGGGGCGTCTTCAAATCGTGGGCGATGTTGTCGGAGACATGCCGAACGCCTTCATTGAGTTCCTGAATGCGCGCGAGCATGCCGTTGAGATTCTCGGACAAGCGGTCGAACTCGTCACCGGACCCGCTGACCGGCAGGCGCCCGGCGAGATCGCCGCCCATGATCCGCTGCGATGCGACGGAAACCTTGTCGATGCGCTGCAGCGCGCGGCGGCCGACGAAAAACCAGATCAGGAACGCGCCAATGCCCATGGTACCGAGAGCGGCCATGAGCGCCCGGCGCACGACGAGGCGAACCTGCTCGGGCTCCCCGAGGTCACGCCCGACCATCACGCGAATCCCGTTTGGCATGACGATGACGCGGGCAATGGCGGTGTGGGTCTTTGCCTCGTTGCCCTCGCCGTAACGCTCATAGGTGATGGGACGTTCGATCCAGCCTTCAGTCTGGAGGACGCCGATTTCAATGCTTTGGACGTTTCCGGCAACGATCCGCCCGGCGGGGTCAGTCACCAGATAGAGATAGGCGCCCGGCTGGCGGCCACGCCGATCGATCGAGCGGACAAGCCCGGCAATGCCGCCGCGCTCATAGGATTGACCGATGCTTTCGATCTCTTCGTTGACGGCGGTCTCAGTTTGCGTGGTCAGAAGACGCACAGAAAGGCTGGTCATGTAGAATACGAGGCCCAGCGCGCAAACGGTAAAGAGCAGCAGGTAAAGTGCCGACAGCCGGACGGCCGTCATCTTCATCATGGCGGAGAAACGGCTCATGCACCGGTCTCGGCTGCCTTGAGCATGTAGCCGGCACCGCGCACCGTGTGCAGCAGCGGCGTACCGAAATCCTTCTCGATCTTGCCGCGAAGGCGCGACACATGGACATCGATTACATTGGTCTGCGGATCGAAATGGTAGTCCCATACATGTTCAAGCAGCATGGTACGGGTGACGACCTGCCCGGCATGGCGCATCAGATACTCAAGCAGGCGAAATTCTCGCGGCTGCAGGATGATGACCTGGCCCGCACGTTTGGCCGTATGGGAAAGACGGTCGAGTTCGAGATCGCCAACCCGGTAGACGGTCTCGGCCTCTTTTGGGCTAGAGCGGCGCTGAAGCACCTCGATCCGTGCGAGAAGTTCGGAGAAAGCATAGGGCTTGGTAAGATAATCGTCGCCGCCAGCGCGAAGACCGGTAACGCGATCATCGACCTGGCCAAGGGCGGAGAGGATCAGGGCCGGCGTGTCATTGCCCCGCGCCCGAAGCGCCGCCACGACCGAAAGGCCATCGCGACGCGGCAGCATCCGGTCGACGACGAGCGCATCATAGCTGCCCTGCTCCGCCAGCGCGTAACCGGTTTCGCCATCGCCGGCGACATCGGCCGTGTGGCCGGCCTCGGCAAAGGCCTTTTCCAGATATCGGGCCGCTTCGCGGTCATCTTCAATGACGAGAATCTTCATGGCGCAATTCTAAGCCGGTTTTGGTGAATGCGTTAAGTGGTGCCCCAAAAGAAGTGGGCGGCAGATTAATCGAAGGAGATCTGCCGCCCTTGTTTGCGTTGGCGCTTGCGGGGTGGGGGATGTGAAGCGCCGCCGCAACCTTTAGATCAGGATCAACCCTGATTGATCGGCAGCGCCACGAAGCGCGACTGATCGTTGGTCTGGACCTGCAGGAGGACCGCCTTGCGGCCGGCCTTCGTTGCAGAGGTGATCGCCGTCTCGATGTCCGCGCCGCTCTTTACGGGCAGGTTGTTGACCGAAACGATGATGTCACCCGTGGTGATGCCCTTGTCGGCTGCGTCGCCCTGGCGGTCGACGTCGGTAACCACGACACCCTTGCCGTCGTCGGAAGGCATGACGGTCAGGCCGTAGTCATCAAGAGCCGAAGGCTTTGCAGTCTCCTGGTCCGGCTGCGTGTTCTTCGAGGCCAGCTGATCGTCGCCCGGCATCGCCTTGATCGCAACGTTCAGGGACTTTGCTTCACCCTTGCGCCATACAGTCAGCTCGACATCCTTGCCCGGATTGATCGCAGCGATCTTCTTGGCAAGATCACGTGGGTCGGAGACGGTCTCGCCGTTCACGGCCGTGATCACGTCGCCTGCCGATACGCCAGCCTTTGCGGCGGGGCCATCAGCCTGCGGTTCGGCAACGAGAGCGCCCTTCTCTTCGGCAAGGCCAAGGGATTCAGCGATCTCCTTGTTGACCGGCTGAATCTGTACGCCAATCCAGCCACGCGAAACCGATCCGGTCTTGATGAGCTGATCGACAACGTTCTTTGCTGTCGTCGAGGGGATGGCGAAGGCAATGCCGACGCTGCCGCCCGACGGGGAGAAGATAGCGGTGTTGATGCCGACGACTTCACCGTTGAGATTGAAGGCAGGGCCACCGGAGTTGCCGCGGTTGACGGCAGCATCGATCTGCAGGAAGTCGTCATAAGGGCCTGCGCCGATATCACGGCCGCGAGCAGAGACGATGCCCGCCGTAACGGTACCGCCGAGGCCGAACGGATTGCCGACAGCAACGACCCACTGGCCGACGCGGATCTTGTTGTCGTCGCCGAACGAGACATAGGTGAACTTGCGCTTGTCATCGACCTTGAGGACGGCGAGATCGGTACGCTTGTCCTTGCCGATCAGCTTGGCGTCGAGTTCGGTGCCGTCATTCAGCACGACCGAATAGGCGCTGCCGTCTTCAACGACGTGGTTGTTCGTGACGAGATAGCCGTCTTCAGAGATGAAGAAACCGGAACCCTGGGCAGTCGGACGGATGCGGTCCGGACGGTTGTGATCGCGCGGGCCACCCTTGCGCGGCTCCATGCGCTGGCCGCCTTGGCCACCGAAATCGTAGAAGAAGCGCTTCAACGGATGGTCGTCCGGCAGCTGATCAAGGCCCGGCATGCCCCCCGAACCATCGTCAGCGGTCTGGTGAACGGCGCTCTTGACGCGGACGCTGACAACCGCGGGGCTGACCTTCTCGACAACGTCGGCAAAGCCGGGCTGCTGGGGAGCATCGACACGCACGGCCTCGGCCTGAGCCGGAACGATAGCGGCGAGCGGACCCGTTGCCAGAAAGCCCCCGACGAGCGCCGAGGACAACATTGCGGCAGCGATGCCCTTGCGGAAGTGTGAGGACTTGCGAATATTCGGCATGAATGTATCTCCTTGAAAGTCCGATCGTTAGGAGGACGATCGCTTTATAGCAGTAGTGATACAGATAGGAACGTTACCCCGCTATTTCCGCAACATGACAAATTTGTAAGATTGACGTTGGACGACATGTGGAAAGCTGGCTACAAACCGCAGGCGCTTCCACCTTCTGTTACCTGGAGACACCCATGCCGCCGCTTGGCTCAACGCTGCGTATCCATAAGCCTTACGAAGGCGTTTATGCCTTCTATGATGGACGGATTGACGGGGTGCGCGCCTATTCCGAACGTCCCAACTGGCTGGATGACGGCGCTTATTCGCTTGGCGTATGTTCCTATGCACTGCTGTCTGGAGATGAGGCGCTTGTCTATGACACGAGCATTTCTCTTCCCCACGCCCGAATAATTCGCAAGACCCTCGAAGATGCCGGAGCACGCAGGATTACGGTCGTGCTGAGCCACTGGCATGTGGATCACGTTGCCGGCAACGAAGTTTTCGCCGATTGCGAGATCATCGCCAATAGCCTGACGGAAAAGGCGTTGCGCAATCATCGCGACAATCTGGAAAACAGGGATCCGCCAATCCGCCCGCTGGTCATGCCCAACCGCATTTTCGAGGATGAATTGAGCTTGAAGATCGGTGCGTTCGAGGTCGATTTACGCGTCGTCGATATTCACAGCCGCGATGGCACGATGCTGCTGCTGCCGGCAATGGAACTATTGTTTGCCGGCGATGCGCTCGAGGATCCGATAACCTATGTCGCTGAACCCACCAGGCTGAAAGAGCATCTTGCCGATCTCGCCCGCATGGCGACCTGGGATTTCTCGAAGATCCTGCCCAATCATGGCGCGGAGGATATCATTGTCGCGGGCGGTTATGGGGCGAGCCTTATCGATGCAACAAGAAACTATGTCGAGAAGCTGATCACGGTACGCCAAAACAGGGATCTCGCGAGCGACGACCTTCAAGCATTTGCAGAAGAGGATTTTCGGTCGGGAGCGATCCATTATTTCGCTCCCTACGAGGTCGTGCACCGCGAGAACATCAAGGCAGTTCTCTCGGGAGAAGCGGAAGAATAGTCCGCCTTATTCCTTCGGAGCGGCGAAGATCTTTTTCAACTCGCGTTTTTCGCCATCCGTAAGCGGTGTGATCTGCGCAGGATTAGCGCGACGCCGCCGTATCGAAATAAGAATGGCGAATCCTCCGGCAACAAGCGCAGCGATCGGGAAGCCCCAAAGCAGGAGCGTCGAGAACTGCAGCCGCGGTTTCAGGAGCACAAACTCGCCATAGCGCGCGACAAGAAAGTCGAGCACCTGCTGGTCAGTATCGCCGGCGACCAGCCGCTCGCGCACCAACAACCGCAAGTCCTTGGCAAGATCGGCGTTCGAATCGTCGATCGACTCGTTCTGGCAAACCATGCAGCGCAATTCTGCCGAGATGGTACGGGCACGTTTCTCCAGGGCCGGATTGCTCAACATTTCGTCAGGCGACACCGCCTGCGCCGCGCCAGCCAGGCACAAAGAGAGGCCGAGGATAATTAGAACAAGCAGGCGCTTCATGCCGTCGCTCGCGCCTTCGATAGCTTGGCTTTCGCCGGCGCACCAATGCGAAGACGCCGGTCGAACAGCGAGAGACAGCCCCCGCCCATCATCGCAACGCCGCCGAGCCAGATCAGAGTGACCAACGGTTTCCACCACACCCTCACAACGACGCCGCCATCCTTGGCCGCATCGCCGAGCGAAACATAGAGCTGGCTGAACCAGAACGTCTTGATGCCCGCCTCCGTTGTCTGCATCTTGCGGACGGGGAAGAAACGCTTTGACGAAAGGAGAACCGTCACTTCGGTACCCGAACTGTTAAGGACCGTAAAGTGACCCTGATCTTCGGTGTAGTTGGACGATTTCACGGACTCGGTCCGGTCAAAACGCAACGTATAACCGCCCGCGGCGATGGTATCGCCGGGCTTCATCACGAGAACGCTTTCCGTTGCAAAAGTCGACACCGCCACAATGCCGAGCAGAGTGACGCCGAGTGCGAAATGCGCGAGCGTCGTGCCGAAAACCGAACGCGGCAGACCGACGAGGCGCTGGAAGGCAGTGCTTGCAGAGGTCTTGCCGAAACCGGTCTTGAGAACGAGATCGGTGATCGCGCCAAGCATCAGCCACACTGCAAGACCGATACCAAACGCCGCGAGAACGCCGGACGCCGACGTCTGGTAGAGCACGAGACCAACGGCAATGAGCGCGATAAAGAACGCGGCCATCAATCGTTGCGCTACGGCGAGAATATCTCCGCGCTTCCAGGCAAGGAGCGGTCCGAACGGCACCGCGGCCAGCAACGGTAGCATCAGCGGGCCGAAGGTGAGATTGAAAAAGGGCGCGCCCACCGAAATCTTCTCGCCGGTCAGCGATTCGAGCAGCAGCGGGTAAAGGGTGCCGATCAGAACAGTTGCCGCTGCCGTTGTCAGGAAGAGGTTGTTGAAGACGAGCGCTCCTTCGCGGGAGATCGGTTGGAACAGGCCGCCGGGTTCCAGCGTCTGCGCCCTCCAGGCGAAGAGCGCCAGCGATCCGCCGATGAAGAGCACAAGGATCGCGAGGATGAACAGGCCGCGTCCCGGATCGGTCGCAAAGGTATGAACCGACGTCAGCACGCCGGAGCGAACAAGGAATGTGCCCAGCAATGACAACGAGAAAGTGAGGATCGCGAGCAGTATCGTCCAGATTTTCAGCGCCGAGCGCTTCTCCATGACGAGCGCCGAGTGCAGCAGCGCCGTTCCCGCGAGCCACGGCATGAACGAAGCGTTCTCGACCGGATCCCAGAACCACCAGCCGCCCCAGCCAAGTTCGTAATAGGCCCAGTAGGAGCCCATGGCGATGCCGCCGGTCAGGAACAGCCAGGCGGTCAAAGCCCATGGGCGCACCCAGCGCGCCCAGGCGGCGTCGATCCGGCCATCGATCAGGGCCGCGACGGCGAAGGAAAAGCAGACCGAGAACCCGACATAGCCGAGATAAAGCATGGGCGGGTGGATGGCGAGGCCGATATCCTGCAGGATCGGATTGAGATCCTGGCCTTCGATGGGCGCGGGATTGATGCGGGTGAAGGGATTGGACGTCGCCACGATGAACAGAAGGAAGGCACTGCCGATCCAGGCCTGCACACCCAGAACATTAGCTTTGAGCGCCGGCGGCAAATTATTGCCAAAGAAAGCGACGAGCGCGCTGAAGAAGCTGAGGATCAGCACCCAAAGCAACATGGAGCCTTCGTGGTTGCCCCATACGCCGGTGAATTTGTAGAGCAGCGGCTTTTGCGAATGGGAATTCTCAAAGACGTTCTGCACCGAGAAATCGGAAAGGACATAGGCTGTCGTCAACGCAACGAAGGAGAGCGCGATCAGGGCGAAGACCGTGAAGGCCGCGGGAACTGCGACCGCCATCATCCGCTCGTCGTTGCGGCGCGCGCCCAGAACAGGCAGGACCGCCTGCACTATTGACAAGGCAAGGGCGAGTACCAGCGCGAAATGTCCAAGTTCCACTGTCATTGCTGCTTTGCCTCCCCTTGCCAGACACCCTTGGCTTTCAGACTGTCTGCAACCTCCTTGGGCATGTAGTTCTCATCATGCTTGGCGAGGACGCTATCGGCAACGAATGCACCGCCCGGCGTGAACCTGCCCTCGATCACCACCCCCTGGTCCTCTCGGAAGAGGTCCGGCAAAATGCCCTCAAACGTCACAGGCACGCTTTTGATGTGATCGGTAACGGCGAAACTTACTTTCGCGCCCTCACCGCGCACGACGGTACCCTTTTCGACGAGCCCGCCCAGCCGGAAGCGCGACTCCGACTGCATATCGGTTGCCTGAATATCCGACGGCATGCGAAAGAAGGCGATCTTCTGCTGAAGCGCAAACAGCACGAGCGCTGCCGCGACGCCGAGAACGAGCAGCCCGCCGCCGATCACCGAAAGCCGTTTCTGTTTGCGCGTCATCAATTTTTCTCCGGCGTCCCGGGCTCGTCTTCAAGCCCGAGGTCCTTGGCAACCGCATCAAGCTGAGCGACCTTGTCGGCACTCAGAACCAACTTTGCACGCCCAAGCGCTTCAATCGCATCGTTTGGGCGGTTGAGAACCACGTAGGAGCGAACCAGCCGTTCCCAGCCCTCCACATCATCAGGCGATTGTTTCAATTTTTCGGCAAGCCCGGCGACCATCGTTTCGATCATCTCGGCACGATCCTGGCTGCTCATGCCGGCTGCCGCTTCGACCTGCGAGGCATCGGGGCCCGTCTTTTCGACATTGCTGACATCCGGCGCATCACCTGAGATTTCCTGGTCCAACCTGGTCAACGCGGCCTGCGCCTGATCGCGCCATGGAACGTCCGCGGGTGCTTCGACCAAAAGCTTCCTGATCAGATCGCGGGCTTCCGTGAGGCGACCCTGCTGCATCCACCCGTCAATGATGAAGAATTGCGGACGCATGTCCTTTGGATCGAGTTCAAGCGCGTGCTTAAAGACCGCCTCCGCCTCAGGCGTGACCTTGCCGTCGGCGGCAGCCGTCATCGCCTGCCCGAGGCCCAGTTGCCGCGTCGCGGTGTCGCCATTGAGGCGGATTGCGTTCTGGAACGCGGTTATCGCATCGGCAGGCCGGCCAATGCGAAGATAGATTGGCGCCAGCACCTCCCAGCCCTGCCCATCGTCCGGATTGAGCGTGAGGTGAGCCTCGGCGCGCGCTATTAGCTCGGCGGGCGTGCTTTGATCCGGCGGGCGCGACAGACGCTCGGCCAGCGGCTGTGCCGGAAGATCAGGCGAGCCCGTCTTCGTATAAATGCCCCAGGAAATCAATGGAATGGCAATTACGGTTGCGAGCGTGAGCCATTCGCGCAACGCACTTTTCTGCGGACGAATGCTTGTCCTGTCGACTTCGACGGCCTTTGCAGATTTCAGCAGGCGGCGGCCGATCTCGGCCCGCGCCTGTTCGCTGCTTACATGGTCGATGAGCCCGCGCTGTTCGTCCGCGTCAAGTTCAAGCAGCTGATCCCTGTAGACTTCGACATCGTATTGACTGTCCGATGCCGATGGCTTGACGCGGCGCGTCAAGGGCAGAAGCACGAGCAACGTCGCGCCCACGGTCAAAATTGCAGCGGATATCCAGAAAACCATGGGTTGAGACATAGACTCCCATCCGCCTAAAATCCAAGGGATTTCGCAGATAGGGCATTTCGCCGCAAAACTAAAATGTGATCAGATTGCTGCTATGTAAGCGGTGTCCAGGTGCCGTCTTCATTTCGGCAAGCCGTCCCGCGCGCTGATTGCGGCGTGCCGTCTATCCTCACGGTATGCGTGTACTGGCGGCAATTTTGCGATCCCACCTGATAGGGCTGCGCGGCAACGACCTCCCCGGAGCGAGTGCCAGTGCTGTTCTTCCACTCGACGGTCTTGCCGGCGGGAGAATACTCCAATGCCTGGTATTCGGCTTGCAGGGCGCGCTTGCGATCGGAGGCATCGAGCGACGCATTGCCGACCAGCCCATTGCCGAGAGCGGCAATCACGCCGGAGGCCGGCGCCTTTGCGCCTCCCGTGAGGCCGCTGATCGTTCCGCCGCCACTTTTCGATGCTGAGGTCGTCGAGCAGCCGGCGAGGAGTGCGACCGCTAGGAAGGAAATGGCAATCTCAAGTTTCATCATCTGTCCGTCTACAAATACATCAAATACATGGGCAGCAATCGTTTATGGCCTGATTGAGCGCCGTCTTGCAAGCCTCATTCAGGTTCCGGCGACGGGCAGTGTCAAACGGGCGCTCAAGCCGCCAAGATCGGCACTGCGTTCCAGCCGAAGCGTGCCGCCATATTCACGCACGGTGTCGTGGACGATGGAAAGCCCAAGACCGGTGCCCGGCTTGCTCTCGTCAAGACGCTTGCCGCGCGTCAGGGCATCCTTGATCTGTTCGGGGGCGAGCCCCGATCCATCGTCATCGACGCTGATCTCGAATCCGGCATCTACCTGGCTGAGCCTAAGCCTGATGACGCAATTTCCCCATTTGCCGGCGTTCTCAAGCAGATTGCCGACCATTTCTTCAAGGTCTTCCTGTTCGCCTGCAAAGATGACATCGTCCATGTAATTGTCGAAGCGCACTTCCTTGTCGGGATTGAGCTTCGCAGTTACGCGCACCAACCGTTCGAGAATCGGCGTCACCGGCGCTCGAAACACCACGCTGTCGCGCTGGGCGGCGACGCGGGCGCGTTGCAGATAGTGCTGGACCTGTACCTGCATAGCCGCGCTCTGCTCGGCGATGAGGCGCCCCTCGGTGCCGCCGATCGTGCGGCTTTCATTGACGAGCACGGAAAGCGGCGTCTTCAGCGAATGGGCGAGATTTCCGACCTGGGTTCGCGACCGTTCCATGATGCGACGATTGTTGTCGATCAACGCATTCATCTCGCGGGCAAGCGGCGCGATCTCATCGGGCAGGTTCTCATTGAGGCGTGTTACCTTGCCCTCGCGAATGTCGGTAAGGCTCCTTCGTACACGGTCGAGGGGTCTCAGGCCGAATAGGATGACGGCAGCGTTGATCAGCGTGCCGCCCAGGCCGAAGATACCGAGGTAAAAATACAGCGTATGGCGAAAATTGGCGATTTCGCCTTCAACTTCGCTGAGATTGCCCATGACGCGGAACCGGGCGACACGGTTCTCCGCGTCGAGGACGACCTCCGTTTCGACGACAGAGAGCTGCTGCCCATTTGGCCCCTCTTCCGTGTATGAGCGCTGAAACGAGGTGTCGAAGGGCACGAGGAGCGTGGTCGGCGAGTCGATGCTCTTGTCGCCAAGCGAAATGGAGCGGAGCGAGCCCTTGAGGTTGTCACCCACTGGCTCGACCGACCAGTACCAGCCCGACATGGGGCTCGAATAGCGCACTTCTCCAGGATCGGGACGGCCTGCAAGTGCGCCGTCATTGACGCTGACCGACGCGATGACGCTGAAGAGATGGGCCGAGAGCAATTGCTTGAAGCTTTGCAGGCGCGCCTCGCCATAGAGCGCCGAGATGATCGTGGCGATCGCGAAAAACGAAATGATGGTCCAGAGCGTCGACAGGGTGATGACGCGCAGGGAAAGCGAACGCAGGCTGGGAAGATAGCTGCTCAGGCGGATGTTCACGCGTTCGCCCTTTGTCCTTGTGGTGATCGAAAGGTGGTCCGTAGCCGGCAGGCGGGACACAATCAGGACTTGCTGTCCTGTGACTTGATCCGGTAGCCCATGCCGCGGATCGTTTCGATCAAATCCATGCCCATCTTCTTGCGCAGACGTCCAACAAAGACTTCGATCGTATTGGAATCTCGGTCAAAATCCTGGTCGTAAAGATGCTCGACGAGTTCGGTGCGCGAGACCACTTCGTCCATATGATGCATCAGGTAGGATAGAAGGCGAAACTCGTGCGAGGTCAATTTCAGCGGCGTACCGTTGACCGTGGCTTTCGATGTCTTCGTGTCCAGCCGCAACGGTCCGCATGTAATCTCTGACGAAGCATGTCCCGCGGCGCGGCGGATAAGGGCACGCAGGCGCGCTAGAACTTCCTCGATGTGAAAGGGCTTGGCCACATAATCGTCCGCGCCGGCATCGATACCGGCAACCTTGTCGCTCCAGCGATCGCGCGCAGTTAGCAACAGGACCGGCATGCTGCGGTTGTCCCGCCGCCACTTTTCAAGAACCGTCAGGCCGTCCATCTGCGGCAGACCGATATCCAGCACTGCCGCGTCATAGGGCTCCGTATCCCCCAGGAAGTGCCCCTCCTCGCCGTCAAAAGCCTTGTCGACCACATAGCCGGCCTCGGTCAGCGCTTCGACCAGTTGGCGATTGAGGTCACGATCATCTTCGACGACGAGTATTCTCATCCATTGTTTCCCAAGCGCAAACTCAGTTTGCCGGAACGGCCACTTCGACGCGGCGTGGCCGTTCGCCATCCCGGCCTGGAATGAGCACCACGACAACGCATACTTCCTTGCCGTTCTGCACAACGGACGTGGCGCGCGCAAGGGTGCCGCCTTGCGAGTCCGCGACCTGTTGGCCGACAGACGAACAATCCGCGGCTTGGGCGCTGCCGGCCCCAAGGACGCCAGCGACCGATATAAGGCCCGCAAGGGGCAGGGAGAAAATCAGGTGTTTCATCATGGCGTTATTAGTATCGCTTGGTGTCTGAACGATGCATGAACAGTTGGGATGCAAAGGGCAGGATTGCCACTACGTCACGCCTTTTAACACTATATTTCTTTACGTGAAATGAGCGACGTCGCACTTATGCGGCCAAATAACGCTGCGATTCCGCTGAGCGCGGTCATGAATTGTACGATGGTCTCGGTGAGTTCGGCCGGTTGGACATGCTCAACGGAAATGTTGAAGAAGCCCGAGCAGGATAGCAAAACCGTAACGATCGATGCCCAGATCGTCTTCGAAAGGTACCAGGGTTTTTCATTGGTCATAATCAAATCCCTTTAAAAAATGGCTTTATTTCAATAGTTTATGGCGAATTGCCAAATGAGCCTGCCGGCTGGGTCCCGTGACGGCCGAAATCATCGCGACGTAGAAGTCAAAGTCTGCATCAGGATTGCCCAAGTCGTCCCGGCGCTGCGGCAAGCCATAAAGCCAGCTCGGACCAGCAACCTCCGCGGAACGCACCACGCGCTCGCCAAGGCGAATCTCGATGCGGTAGGCCTCTCGTTCCTCGCCGAGTGGTATGTCGGCGGCAAGCCAACTATCCGCATCGATTCGGCCGCGCCTGATCCAGCGGAAGCGCAAATCGCCATTGGCCTCAAGGCTTGTTTGCAGGTGCACCGGCTCAAGCGGTTGCAGAGCGCGCAGGCCAGCCGTCGCCGCGACGGTCGTATAGAATTGGTCGGTAAATTCCTCGCCGGACGCTCCGATGCGCCAATTCAGGGTAAGCCCCGCCTCCTGCGGTTTCAGTCCGATCGGCGCGACGGCACGGTCGAGCAGGATCAATGTCGTTCCTGCCGGCCTTGCTTCGCGCGCTTCCCGCTCTGTTCCGCACTGCCCACGCAACAGCCCGGACAGCCGCCAGCGATCGCTCTCAACCTCTTCGGCGTTCTGAAACTGCAGCATTTCCCAATGGCCGCCTGCGGTCGCCAGCAAAGCAGTGTTGCCGCCGTTGAGCATTTGGGAAAGGGTAATTGACCGCAGTTCGCTGGAGTGGAGATGAACTTCGAGGAATTGCCCGTAGATGAGCCGTCCGCTTTCGCCACTGACAGAAAAAGGAACAGTCAGTTCGCCCATTATGGCCGGGTCTGTCAGCTTCGCCCGGGCTTCGAAGCCCGACAATTCCGGTGAAGCGAAGGCGCTGACCCCACGCCAGGGTTTGGCGAGAGCCGCAATCCGGAATTGATCCGCAGGCTTTTCGATCCCGGGCCACATCGGCAGATCGATGAGCTCGAAATGCGGCTTCCCGACGATCATGACGCTGCCGGCAACGGGGGCCGCAGGAAGGTCTGCCTTGACGGGGTAGCGGACGTGGCGCGACATCGCCCTCGCGGCAACGCGGCGTGTTCCGCCATCCTCGAAGGAGGTGACCACGAAAACCGATGCGGCATTCTCGCCGGGGAGCCTGATCTTGTCGCCGGGTTTCAGCGCCGCGTGCTTCCAAGGGAGTTCGCATACGAGCGAACGGCGTGCGGCGCGGCGCGCTTGCAGCCGCTCCTCGGCCAGCGAAACGGCCTGTCCCTCATCGATCATTCCTGCAAAGGTGAGGTTTTCCGTGCCTTTGCCGTCGGGCCGTTCGGCGAAGGCCACAGCCCCCTGAAAGTCGAGCAAGGGATCGCGATAGGCAATTTCGACGCGTGACGGCTGGTCCATCAACTCGTCCAACCGCCATTTGACCGGGCCGGAATCCTCCTGTTCCACTAACTCGTCGATCAGAGCCGCCTCGCCGCTGAGCCGCGAACTGCTTCTGAAGATCAGCCGCCCGCCATCCTCGAAGGCGTCGATCCCGAAAAGCGTCAACAGCGGCTCGAGCGCCGCCCGCACGCTTGTGGGCTCATCGATGACGTAGCCACTGACGAAGCCATCGACGGCGCTTGTGTCAAAATTTGTCGCCCCAAAATCGCGGAGGATCGCCGAGAGGAGCTCGTCCAGCGCCACGCCGGAAAGCCGTCCGTTCAACCAGTGACCGGTGGTCCAGTTGCCTCCGTCTGCCCACAGCTTGCGATTGAGCGGGAACTCCGGAAACGGTCGCGTGTCCCAGGCCCAGACATAGAGGCGCTCCTTGTCCAGCATCTGGCCATCGCCGCCCGCAATCCAATGACTGAAGTGCGCGCGCAAATATCGGTTCTGGGCAAGATCATTGCGCCCGTGGTCCGAGAAATAGGGAAATGCGCCTTCAGAGGATTTCATGTCCGGAAAGACATTCGGCTGGTTCGGCCCCTTGTCGGCCGCCGGACATCCAAGCTCCGTAAGCCAGACCGACTTCATCATCGGCCGCCAGGCGGTCGGCGTGGCGCTTTCAACCCCGCCGATGCGGTTGAAATGCAGGTTCTGCCACCAGCTCGGAATGTCCTTGTAGCGGTAGATCCATGGCTTGCCTCGCCCATCGGTGATCGGCGTCCGCTTTCGCGTCGTCCGGTCGGTGCTGGATGCATAGTACCAATCAAACCCTTCACCGGAAGCAATCTGCGATCGCAGGGCGGCGACGTCGTAAGGTGCCGCGAAACCGTCCGGCCCTGGCACGCTATAGTCCTCGTCGCGCCAATCGCTGAGCGGCATATAATTATCTATGCCAACGGCATTGATGTCGGGATGCGCCCAAAGAGGGTCGAGATGGAAATAGACATCGCCGGACCCGTCCTGTGGATGGTGGCCGAAATACTCGGTCCAGTCGGCGGCATAGGTCAGTTTGCAGCCGGCGCCGACCACCTTACGGACATCGGACGCGAGTTGGCGCAGCCCGTCGACAAACGGAAAGCCGTTCGACTGGTCCCTGACGATGGTCAGTCCGCACAACTCCGAGCCGATGAGGAAGGCGTCGACGCCGCCCGCCAGTTGAGCGAGATGCGCCATGTGCAATATCATGCGGCGATAACCCCAATCGTCGGCATCTCCCTTGAACTCGACCTGCCCCTTCTTGACGCTGAAGTCTTTTGCCTTGCCGAGAAATGCCGCGATCTGGCCCGCTGCGTTGGCCGTCCGATTGGCGGTGGCGGGCCGCAACGGCGCCGGGTGGCAGGTTATGCGGCCCCGCCACGGAAAGGTCGCTTGACGGCTGCCCCCGTAGGGATCGGGCAGTTGGTTACTGTCTGGAATATCAAGCATGATGAAGGGGTAGAGCGTGACCCCGAGCCCCCTCGCCTTCGCATCTATGATCGCGGCGATCACGCTTGCATCGGACGGCGTGCCGCCGTAGGCCGCGCCCTCGGCTGTCCGCGAGATCAGATGAGCGTCGGATCGAGCGATCCCGCCGGCGCCCCAGGGCTTGCTTTCGCCACGCGCCTTTCGCTCCATCACGCCCGGCTTGATCCGGCACTCACCGGCGCGCAGGTCCGTCCCGAACCACGGGACCACGATCGCGACATGCTTCAGCGAGGGGCAAAGCGCCTGTAGCTCGTCCATCGAGGCCTGCCAGTCGCTCTGCGCGCGCAGGCAATTGCGATTAAGCGATCGCGTCTCGCCCTTGCTCGGCTCGTCTGTCACAGGTTGCGGCGATAATCCGAACTCGGTCGCGCCAGGTATCAAAGCGACTGCCGGCAGATCACGAGCGGCAGCACCGACAGCGCGAACCACCTCAAACTGGAATTGCGGAATACGCCCGCCAAACTCATCGACAGGCATGCGCTCGAAGACCACATAGGCCGTGCCGCGATAGGCGGGGGCATTGCCGGCTCCCTGCTTGGCTTCGATCAAGGGATCGGACGGCTGGGTCTCGCTGCCCTTGTACACCCGCATCGTGCATTTCGTCTGGTCGAATTCCTTGCCGTCGGCCCACATGCGGCGGATCAGACTGATCTCGCCATTGGCCACAGCGATGGCAAAATTGGCAAAATACGAATATTCGGTGACTTTCGGCCCGCCCTTGGAGCCGCGCCGATCGCTCTTGACCTCTTCGAAACGCGTCGCCCAGACCAATGTGCCAGGCAAACGCGCGGTTCCGTAGAGACGCGGCAGCCCGGCACCTTCTTCTGCAACGGTCGGCCGCATCGACGACATCCGGCCCGTTTCGACGCGCTCGCCAAACAGGGCCTGATCGATGAGATAGCCACCGAGCGAGGCGGCCGCGGTCCCGATTGCGGCTGCCACCGTACCCTGGCCCAGCAGCCATCCCGCCGCAGTTGTCAGAACAATTGTTGCCATCTAATTGGATCTTTCAGCAATCTGCTGCCGGTTCAGGAAATGCGAAGGCTCCGGCAACCCGGCGGCGCCATTGCGGCACAAGGGCCGATTCCAGTACCGCATGTCCTTCATAGGCGTGAATGAAGCGCTCAGGACCGGCCAGGATACCGAGATGCTTCGCAGCGACATTGTCTCGCCAGCGAAAGACGAGCAGATCGCCGGTGCCTGCTTCGCAAGGCGGCTTTTCGATCATGTGCCGCTGCGCGGCTTCAAGCAGCGGATCGCCACCGCCCGCCTCTGCCCAATCCGCCGAATAGGGTGAGACCTGTTGCGGCTCGCTGCCATATAGCGCACGCCAGATGCCGCGTACGAGGCCCAGGCAGTCGCATCCGACCTGGCAACGTGATCCCGCATGGCGGTAGGGTGTGCCGATCCAGCGGCGCGCTTCGGCAACAGCAAGGTCAGCAGCCGTCATGGTACCAACGGCCCGCCATCAAAATTGCCCTTGCCGTCGGCGTAATTGTAGGCGGCATCGTTGCCCGGCAGATGCGGGAAGCCGCGAAAGTTGACGCTGTTGCCAAACTTCGCCTTACATTGGGCAAAACTCTTGTCGCATCCCGGCAAAAGTTCGAACCGATCGCCGACCTTCGGATCCGGAAACTGCGCGTCGCGCAGGCCGAGCCGTATTCCGCCGCCATATTGCCCGCTGCTTAGAGCAACATTTGACGTGCCGTTCATCCAAGTGAGCGCTCCATTGTCAAACCACTGGCCAGTTGGCGGCTGCAAACCAGAGACCACGATTTCGCGATCGGATAAAATCTGGATCACCACGCCGGCCTGTTTAGCGGCACCGTAGCCGCAACGACGGTCTCCGAGTTGGGCGTCGCATCGACGCGTGACGCGCCTGCCGCTGATCTTATCGAGGTCGGCGGCACTGCTTTTCAGTTCCGCCACAAAACGCCCGCCGGAGCGGGTAATCGCGCCAATACGCGAACTTCGCAGAAGGGTGCACTGGTCGGGAGTGCTCCAGTTGACGAGCCAGGTTTCTACCACCGCCAGATCGAATGCCCCGCGTTCGATGTCCGCATCCGCGATTCTCAAGGACGAAAGCGCGCCCTCCACTTCCGCGCTGTCGACGCTGAGCCCCAATGAGGTCGTTGCCTCGCTGCCGCTGAGGCCCGTCTGGGGCTCGCAGGCAACGCTGGCGACGGAGAGTGTCCGGTCGTGATCTGTGAAGCCGAAGGCCACTGCATCGCGCCGGCGGATAATCCAGCAGAAACAATGCGTTGTAGCTTCACCTGCAAGATGTGATTCCAGCAATGGCGAAATTTGCGTCATGCCTTCACCTCGATGATCGGTATGGATGGAATTTCGCCTGCCTTGAATGATCTCAGGCTGATTGCCAGACGATCCGTATCGAAGCGGGCCGGCACGTCGAAGCTGAAACCGGCGGTGATGCTTGCTCCCGCAGGCGGGACTTTTCCCTGCTGGAAACTGACGCGTCCGCTCATGGTATCGACGGCGAAATCGCCGCCACTTCGCTCTACCCCATTGACCGCGACGCGCACGCTGCCGGGCTCGGGCTTGGTGATGGGCCTTGCATATTCACCGTATCGCTTGGTCAACTGAAATATGGCGTTAACGCCATCGCCATGCCCAAGCCACTGATCGGCAGGAGAAACCGACTGTCCAGACTTGCATGACAAATGATCGAAAGGGTCGCGGAACCGGAAAGCGTAGAGCGAGCCGCGGCGCGCCTCGAAGAATGTCATTACGCTCTCGAGATCGGCGAGCGACCGAATGCCGGTGCCCGCATCATAGTGACGCCGCGATTGGGCCCAGCGCGCATTGCGCTGTTCGAGACCGGAGGTCAGCGGAACGATCTCATTGCGCCATTCGGGGCCGCCGGTCGCGCCGAACGACACGCCGGTTGGAAAACGCACGTCATGGAAACCAGTCATGGTTGACCGCCTTTAAAGGGTTCGCGCCCCGCGTTGAACCGCACGCGCCAGCATGCCGGTCATCTGCGCTTCCGATTTGCGGAAGGAGGCGGCATCCGGCGTCGTCACGTTGAAGGTGACATGGAGGGGTGCGCCGCCACCCTGGGATACGACACCAAGCTTGCCGTCGGCACCGCGCGCCAGCGGCATGATCGCCTCGGCGCCGGCTTCGCCCATCAATCCCAATGCACCGCCATCGTTGAAGTAAGTAGGACTGTTGACGACACCGCCCTTCGCATGCGGCTTTGCCCCCTGCAGACCGTTGAACAGCCCTTCAAGCCAGCCGGACGCCATTTTCTGCAAGGGTGCAAGACCGGCGCCGAGGGCCATGTTGGCAAGGCTCATTCCGAGGTTGCGCAAGACATCCTCAAAATTCCTGCCGCTGACGGCCGCACCCTTCAGCGCGTCGCTTATGGTGCGGCCGAATTGCTTCGACCTCGCTTCAAGGTTGGTGAGAACATTTTCGACGGACTTCCCATCCGCCGTAATTTTCAGCGGCACGGCAAATTCTTCGGTGGCCATTCATTGCTCCACATCATCGGGAAACATGCGCATAAGTTGTTCAATTTCGGATCGTGTAGGTGCCAGGAGCGCACGCGGCCGCGCAAAGGCGGCGTTGAGTTCCCGCAAGGTCATGGCCCAGAACGCCGATGGCGCGAGCCGCAGCAGGCCCAATCCCGCCTTCATGATGGCGTCCCATGGAAAGGCGTCGACTGGCTGATCTGCTGCGGCTTTCAAGGGTTTGGCGGCGCTTGCTCCGATTTTGAATCACCGAAGGTCGCGCTCAGGAGTTCGCTCACGATTGTTGCAAAGCCGGCGGCTGCGCCCTCCGTGCGCATCAGGGCCACTTCCTCTGGCCCTACATCGTTCCCGCCGCCTCTAAGTCCAGCAGCGATGATCTTTATGAGATCGCCGGCAGAAAGCGCGCCGCCGGCAAACCGTCTCAGCAATGCGCCAAGATCCTGCGCCCCGTAGGCGTCCTCGAGTTCGGCAAGGGCACCAAGCGTCAGGCAAAGCGTGAAGTCGCGTCCGTCGAGATTGGCGCTGATCTCACCACGGCGGCGGTTAGGCATGGGCCGCCTCCGTGAATTCTACCGGACCCGCGGATTCCAGCGCGATCTCGAAGGTCACCTCGCCGTCATGCGCCCCGCCATATTCCAGCGCCATGATCTGGAACAGTCCGCGCAGGATGCCGAAATCCGGCAGGACGACCTGCCAATTGGCGATGGTGCCGTCGAAGAAGGCCTGGCGGATAAGCGCGTCGGATTGTGCATCCTTGAACAGCCCGGAGCCGCCGATCGAGGCGCGCTGCACACCGCTTCCGCCGAGCAGTTCGCGCCAGCGGCCGATGGCGTCGGCATCCGTCACGTCGACGGCTTCGGCGTTGAAGGCGATGCGCTTGGAGCGCATGCCGGCAACGGTGATATAGCTGCCGGCGGCGTTGGCGATCTTCAACAGAATGTCTTTGCCTCTTTGGGCACCCATCTCGTGTCCTTTCTTATGGCTGTTCTTCGGTGACGGCGCGGTAGCGGAGCACACCGAGGTAGCCGTCTCGATTGTCTTCGGGCCGCGCCAGCGACGATTGCGGAATCAGGTTGATCAGCCGGTGGCCGGTGAGCGTCAGTTGCGTCCCGGTCAAAAGCCGATCGATTGCATGCATAATCTGCATCACGGATTTGCGGCCGCTCGCACGATCCCAGACATTCAGCGTGAAGATATGTTCGCTGCCACGCTCGCTCGCCGTGCTCCAGTCGTAAGTCGTCGAGGCGCCAAGCGTCACGTAGGGGAATTCCGCCTGCGCCGGCACGCGGTCGTAGACACGGGAATCTATCAAGTTCTTTAGTGATGGATCTGCTTTCAAGAGTATTAGAACCGCCTTCTGGAGTTCCAGTCCGGCGCTCGTCATCGCTTCGGCTCCGGCTTGGGATGGCCTGAGACGCGCACCGGTGTCTCAGGCTTCGGTGCTGCGATTTCCTTCTCGGATAAAGCGACAGCTTGCCAGCGCAGGGTCCTTATGAGATCGGCGACCGTCAGCTCCATGGTGATTTTCATTGAACCTCCTCGCGCACGCGGCAGACAAGATAGCGGCCGCTCTCATCCGGATCGTGCAGTGTCAAAATCTGGAAAATGCGGTTGCCTTTGCGCAGGCGCATGGCGCTCGTGATATCGCGGCGCATGCGCAGGGTTATGCGATGCGTCGCCTCGGGAAGCGCCTGTTCGCCCAGCCAGCGCACCCCTGCGTCTATGGGCTCGACCTGCGCCCAAAGCGTGCCGATTTCGGTCCAGGCGACGACAAGGCTGCCGGCATCGTCCATGTCGTACCGGGGCTCCTCCAGCGACAATTCCTGCGACAATCTTCCAGGATCGATGAACAGCGTCGGCATCAAAGGGATATCCTGCGCCAAAGGCCGACCGTCCGCTCGAAGGCTGGCGGATAGGAGACTGGCTGCTGCGAGACATCGAAGACGCCGCGAAACTCATACCAGTGCGCGACAAGGGTCATGATTGCGTGGCGCAAGGCATCGGGGACGTCCGTGCCTGCCTCCCCGAAACCGGCCTCGAAATCGATCTCGAGGCCGGAGAGCGCCGCATGGCTCGGTGCAGCAAGGTAAAGCCGCGCTGGACGGGTCGAACCGTTCAAGTGAATAGAGTCTTGTGCAAGAGCGACCGGCGTCCCGTCGTCCTGGTATGCTGTGACCGAAACAATGGAGCGCAGGGGATATTTGGCAATCTTGATCAAGCCATGCCTCGGCCAGCGATCGGCATAAAGTCGCCAGGTCTGGGTGACGAGCGCAAGACCGGTCTGTTGCTCCAGCGTTTCGCGCGCCGCCTTGATCAGACCAATCAGGAGCGCGTCCTCGCTGCCATTGTCGAGACGCAAAAACTGGCGCAGTTCCGCCAGCGTCACCGGCTCGAGCGCCGGCGCCGTCAAAATTGCAAGAGTCATGGAAGTGTCCTGATTGGAATGGGTTTTTGGTGCCACACGGCACTCTTCCGCGAGGAAAGAGTGCCGCCGTGCCGGGTTCCTTATGAGACCGCGAACTTCAGCAGCTTGATCGCTGCAAAATCCTGGACCCCGCCGCCGACGCGCTTGGTCGTATAGAAAAGCACGTAGGGCTTGGCTGAGTAGGGATCGCGAAGAACACGCACGCCCGTGCGATCCACGACCAGATAGCCGCGGGCGAAATCGCCAAAGGCAATGGCAAAGCCGCTGCTGGAGATATCCGGCATGTCCTCGGCCTCAGTCAAACCAAAGCCGAGCAGCGACGCCTGCTGGCCCGGTGCGGCAGGCGGTACCCAGAGATAGTTGCCGTCATTATCCTTGAGCTTGCGCACTTCCGCCTGCGTCTTGCGGTTCATCACCCAATTCGCATTCTGGCGATAGCCGGCCTTTATCGAATAGATCGTATCGAGAAGAATGTCGGAGGCGGCAGTTGCCGGAAACTTCGCGGCGACGCCAGTCGCGAGGAAGCCGATCTTGCCCCAGGCCCAGGCATTTTCCGCCACCGTGTCGTAGTTCAGAAACCCGCGCGGCTTGTTGACGCCGTCGCCGGAGACGAATGCCTTGCCTTCCTGCTCGGCAAAGGCGGTTTCCACCTCCGCCGAGATCCACTGTTCGACGTCGACCGCGCCATCGTCGAGCAGCGATGCAGTCGCCGCCGGCATGGCGTAGAGTTCCATGGTCGGGAACTGTAGCTCCGCCAGCTTGGAGGCATCGGTCTGCGGCCTCGCATCGGTTTCGCCAACCCAGCCTACTGCCGGCCCCTTGATCGAAAAGGGCTTCTTCAGAAGCGAGCTTGAAACCTGCCGCACTGACGCAAGGTTGCGGATTGGCGAGATCGCGGCCAGCCGTGTACCGATTTCGCGTTCCATCTCCGGGGGCACGAGGTAGCCACCATCGGTGGCGGAGCCGATCGACAGCGCCTTGGCTTCGATCGGGCGCAGACCGCTTTCGTCGCCGCGCCGGACATAGTTGTCAAAAGCCGTCTTGTGCTCGAGCGAGACCAGAGGATCAAAACCGCCCTCAAGGTGGGGACGTGCCCGCTTCAGCAGCATGTGGTCGATGACCCGCTTTTGCTCGTCAAGCGCGTCATTGATGCGGTCGAGCTTTTCATTCGTCAGCACGTCCGTTCCGCCCCGGCGCTCGATTTCCGCAAGCCGGTACTCGTTGGTGCTTTTATACTCGTCGAACGAGCGCATGAACGCATCGAAGGAATCGTCCACACTGCTCGCGTTTTTCGTCTCAAGATCAGGCATTGATGTCTGTTGCGTCATCGTTTTTCCTTTGGTCATTGAAATGGCGTTGCGGCTCTGATGTATCTGGCAGCGGCACGAAGCTTGGCTGAGAGGCGCTCCGCTTCGGTGGGAGCCTGCCGGGCGATGCTCTTCACTTGGCCGACGCGAGCCGAGGGCAGCATCGGGAATGTCACCACCGAGATCTCCCATAGATCGGCTTCCTGGATATGGCGGATGCCGGCCCTGCCGGATCTGGCGCGCACCGTTCGAAACCCGATCGAAAGGCCATCGATCGCCCCCGTTCGCATCAGTTCGAGGATTTCCCCGGCACGGGCGACTCCCTTGGTCAGCCGGCCCTCTACATAAAGACCGCGGCTGTCTTCCCTTATCTCGGTCCATACCCCTATCGGCTGGTTGGGATCATGCTGCCAGAGCATGCGGATGCCGAGCGCGCCGCGTTCGCGTACGGATTTGGCAAAGGCGCCGGGTTCTATGGCGTCCTTGCCTAGATCGACCTCGCCAAAGAGGCTGGCGTAACCGGAGAAGCTGCCATCGGGCGTAACCTTTTCGATGGAAAGCCCGGCAAATTTCTTCTCGATCACTGGAGATATCGCTTTAGCGCGCATCCGCGATGTCCTTTTTGTTTCCATTGCTTGCGTGACAATGCGGAGTTTTCGATTCACCCGTGCGGGCGGCAAGCCGCGCAAACAGGCCGAGCGCCGTCCAGGCCGCGAGACTTGCGGCCGTTGCGCCCATCAGCATCAGTTCGCCGTCACCGAGCTGACCGCGAATATCGAGCTCCACCGCGATCTTGACGCCTGCGGCACCGCCGAAAGCGAGCCCGCAGACAATACCGACGATAAAGCGGATCGCAGCTTCGCTCTTGTCCTTCGGCAACATGTAGGCAAGCGAAACAGCCGATCCTGCTACGGCGCCGACCACTTTCGCCGCTAGTATCCAGGCGGCGTCCGACCAATGTGTCATCGTCAATCTCCCGAAGTTTTCTGCGTGTAGCCGACGGCCTCGCGCTTCTCCTCATCGCTGAGGAACGGCGCGGCGGCGATGCGTTGCCAAAGGGCGTCGCGCTCCTGCGCCAATCCGTCGACGCGGTCGAGATCAGGTTCGAGCCTGAATTTGCCGCCATAGGCGGGGCCGAGCCAATTGCCGAAAGCCTTTGCCGTTCGCACCACCAGCGGAATGACGCTGAGGCGATAGAATGCGCGGTTGGCTTCCGCATAATTGGCGTAGGTGTTGTCGCCCGGAATGCCCAGCAACATCGGCGGGATGCCGAAGGCGAGCGCTATGTCGCGGCTTGCCGTATTCTTGGCGGCGACAAAGTCCATGTCGCGCGGCGACAGACCCATCGACTTCCAGTCCAGTCCGCCCTCAAGCAGGAGCGGGCGCCCCGCCTTGGCGGCGCCCGTATAACCTTCTTCAAGCTCGGCCTTCAGACGGTCGAACTGTTCTTCGCTAAGATGGCTCGTTTCGCCCGGCGCATAGACCAGAGCGCCCGATGGGCACGCCGAATTGTCAAGCAACGCCTTGTTCCAGGTCCCTGAAGCATTATGGATGTCGAGCGCCATCGACGCCGCTTCGAGCGGCGCAAAGCCGTAATGATCATCGAGCGGGTGGAACAACTTTAAATGCAGGCAGCGGTCTTCGCCGAGCGGCACCGTCCGCTTCTGCACGCCGGCACCATAGGTGAGCGCGGTCGGCCAGCCGCGATCGTCCGCGACGATACGCACGCGGTCGGGTCTGAGAAGATAGAGTTCGCTCGCGCCGCTGCCGCTCTCCACCCGCTCCACATAGGCATTGCCCGACAGAAGGAGGTGACCATAGAGCTCTTCGAAAAAGCTCGAGCCATCCATCCCGCGATGCGGATCGGCGAGAAGCTGGAGGGCGGGATGGCGGCTGTCTTCAGCATCGCCTTCATAGAGCAGCCAGGGGATCGAACTTGCAGCTTCGGCGAGATGGCGTACGCAGCGATAGACGACAGCGTTGCGCATGAAGCCTTGCCGCGACAGCCCGCAATAGCCGCTCTGCGACCAACGCGCTTCGCGCTCGAGCTGCAGTGCCACCAGGCCCGGCGCGGATTTACGCTGGAGATGCGGGTTCTCGTTCGCGGCGCCGCGGCGCCACGGCCATTGAATTGCCATTTGACTATTGCTCTCCGTCTGACGGATTGAATTGAGGCAGTCGCCGTTAGGCCACGACGCGCACGCGCGGACTGCCGTCGCGGCGACGGAACAGATCGCCCAGCGCCCAGACCAGGGCGTCCACACGATCGGGCGAACGTCCGCTCGATAGACCGGAGGCGGTGAAATCGCACATCTCGTCCTCCAATTGCCGGAACCGCCCGGCGTGACGCACCCTTCCCTGTTGGTAGAGCGCAGCCATCGGTTCGGCGCGCAAAGCCTTGCCGCGATTGGCCCGTACGGAACGCACCGGTACTGCCACATCCTCAGCCGAGATAACCGCCGCGACCATATCGCCACCCTGGTTGACCTCGGCGATGATGAGGTCCGCTTCAAGGCGGTGAAAGAGTGCAATTGCCCGCCTCGCCCACTCGTGCGGCTTCGCCGGGGCAAGGCTAGCATCGGCCAGTACCCAGGCGATGCCGGCGCCATCGAGGCCTGCGGCGACGATCCCGCAGGCATCCGACTTCTTGTTCGCGCTTGCCGGCGGATCGATAGCCACAACGATGCGCTTCAGATCCGGCACATCAGGACAGTGGATCTTCTCCAGCAATGGGCGCGACCACAGGGCGTCGGGGTTGTCCTCGATCAGTTCACCATCAAGTTCCTGTCGGCCGAGACGCGTTCCGCCATATAGTTCGCTGACATGATCGATAAAGCCCGGGGCGAGGTTCGCCGCATTCTCTTCGGTTCGCATGCGCCAGACCGGAATTGCCGGATCGGCGATCATGTCTTTCAGGAGCGGCAAAGGACGCGGCGTCGTCGTGATAACCTGACGCGGCTTCGTGCCGAGCCGCAATCCGAATTGCAGCATGTCCCAGGTCTCCTGCAGATTGCGCCATTTCGCCAGTTCATCGCACCAGGCGGCGTCGAATTGCGGGCCGCGCAGGCTATCCGGATCCTCCGAGGAGAACATCGAGGCCGTCGCGCCATTAGCCCAGAGAAGCCGGCGGCGGCTTGCTTCGAAGCGCGGACGCTCGGCCCGCGACACCGCCATGATCCCCGAAGGTCCGTCGATCATGATTTCGCGCACGTCGGCAAGGGTTTCGCCGACAAGTGCGATATTACCGGATTTGACCGTGGAAAAGGGCGGAAGTGCGTGAACCATGCCGTTGACCCATTCTGCACCCATCCGTGTCTTGCCGGAGCCGCGCCCGCCGAATATCAGCCATGCGTGCCATTCACCGCGTGGCGGCTGTTGTGCATCGCGCCCCTGGATCATCCATTCCCGGACCGCGGCTCTCGTCTCCCGTTCGTTCAGATTGGATCTGGACCAATTCTCTTGCCCGCATTTCCGCAAGTTCATCGATCCTCTCGTCAATGCGCGTCAGGACGTTGCGCAATTCGTCGGTGCTGAGCCCGCCAACGGCTTCGAGTCTTACGGCGGCAAATCGTTCCTGGAGATCGCCCACCTTTTCGATGGTGCGGGTGAGCAACGCCAGCGTGTCGAGTTTGGTCTTGCTGAGGCTGTCTTCCTCGAGCGCAGTCAGCGCTTCCACCTCTTTTTGCAAGAGGTTCATGATCTTCTCGGCGAGCCGCAATTGCCGGCTCTTTTGTTCGAACCCTCCGCCGGACAACCCATGGCGCTTCAGGGCGCGCAGGAACTGCGCTTCGTCCTCCCCGAACAACGGTGCGATCTCGGCTGATGAAATGCCATAGTCACGGCAGAGCGCAACTGCGCTCCGCCGCCGCATGACGGACGAGGAAAAGGCCATGAATGTCCTGAGAGATCGCTTTGCGAACCGTCAACGATCGCAGGGCGATGCTGCCCTGCGGAGCGCTGAAGTCACATTTTCGACGATGACCAGAACCTACAGGACGACCGTTACGCAGTCAAGGACTATTTTCCTATATATGAATTTTTTCTTTCTAGGCCGCCTTGTGCCAACCCAGAGCCAGCATACCAGCGCCAATCATCAGCGATCCGCCGGAGCGATTGACGATGCGCTGTACCTTTGGTTTGCGGATCGTGTGGCGGGCCATGGATGCCATCAGCGCATATGTGCCGGCGTTCAGCGTTGCCAAAAGCAGGAACGTCGTCTCGAAGATGACCATCTGGCCGAGTACGGGACGCGACAGGTCGAGGAACTGCGGCAGGAACGCAACGAAGAAGATGATGCTCTTCGGGTTGAGAGCGGTGACGACATAGGCATGAAGAAAGACCGGCAGCGCCTTCTCCTCCTTGACCGCCGCATCGCCGCCACCAGGATTGGAAACAGGCGCTCGCCAGAGCTTGATGCCGAGATAAATCAGATAGGCTGCGCCCACCCATTTGAGGACGGTGAAGATCGTTGCGGAGGCGGCAAGCAGGGCGCCAAGGCCGAGCATTGAAGCTGTCATCGCGGTAAAATCGCCAAGCGCGACGCCGGCAACCGTTGCCACGGCAAAGCGGCGGCCATGGCCGAGTGCGTAAGAGATGACAAGAAGGATGGTGGGGCCGGGAATGGCCAGGAGAATTGCAGATGCCGCAACGAATGCGAGCCAATGTTCAATCGACATGCGTACCATCCTCGATTAAAAAATGGCATCAATCCACCGGTGGCTACCAATTGCAAGCGCAATTTGCAGGCTTGCGCTTCGGCAACACTCCTCGATCAAATCAACTTGCGCGGCTCGTCGCGTCTTGTGGCCTTAGTCATAAAAGCGGTATTCTTTAGTCTAAGAAGCCACCATATAATCTCTGCAAAACAGCCGTCCTAAGAAGCTGTTAAATGTAATCCGCTACACCATGTCCAATCAGGGTGGACGTGCCAAGCGTAGGGCAGGCAAGAACTCATGGAAGAGCCCAGGCCAGGCAAAGAACGGAAGCGATTCAAGGTCTCGCCGCTGCTGGGCCTTGATGCCTGGATCGATTCAACCCTTTACGAATTGCGTTTTCGCCTCGTCGAGTTCTGGGAAGATACGACGATTTTCTTTCGCCGGTTCCATGTCACCGGCTGGCGACGCGTCATCATAGAATTGCTGGGCGAAGGCTTTACCTGGGGCACCGCGGGGTCGGTCGTCATGCTGACGCTTGCCATTCCCGCCTTTCACGAAACCGAGAAGAACTGGCGCACGCGCGACGACTTTGCGGTGACGTTTCTCGACCGCTATGGCAATGAGATCGGCCAGCGCGGTATTCTCCATCGCAGCGCCGTTCCTATCGATGAATTGCCGGATCACGTCATCAAAGCGGTCCTAGCCACCGAGGACCGGCGTTTTTTCGATCATTTCGGTATTGATTTCCTCGGCCTGTCGCGCGCCATGACAGAAAACCTGCGCGCCAATTCCGTGGTGCAGGGCGGCTCGACGATCACCCAGCAGCTTGCCAAGAACCTTTTCCTTACCAACGAACGCAGCCTCGACCGCAAGATCAAGGAAGCCTTCCTTGCCCTTTGGCTCGAATCGAACCTCACCAAGAAGGAAATCCTCCAGACCTATCTGGACCGGGCCTATATGGGCGGTGGCACCTTCGGCATCGCGGCCGCGTCGCAGTTCTACTTCGGCAAAAGCATCAAGGACGTCAATCTTGCGGAAGCGGCGATGCTGGCCGGCCTCTTCAAGGCGCCCGCCAAATATGCACCGCACGTAAACCTGCCAGCGGCCCGCGCCCGCGCCAATGTCGTGCTGACGAACCTTGTCCAGGGTGGGCTGATGACGGAAGGCCAGGTGGTAGGCGCCCGCCGCAACCCGGCAACCGTCGTCGATCGCGGCCGGTCCGAGAGTCCGGACTATTTCCTCGACTGGACTTTCGACGAAGTGCGCAAGGTCGCCCAGAAGTTGCCGACACATACGCTCGTAGTGCGGACAACAATCGACATGGGCATCCAGAAGGCGGCCGAAGAGTCAGCCGAGTATCACCTTCGCCAGTACGGCAAGGAATACAACGTCACGCAAGCGGCCATCGTCGTTCTTGAAAACAATGGCGCTGTGCGGGCAATCGTCGGCGGACGCGACTACGGCGAAAGCCAGTTCAACCGCGCGACTGCGGCGCAGCGTCAGGCGGGATCGTCGTTCAAGCCATATGTCTATGCCGCCGCGATGGAAAAGGGCATGACACCGAAGACGCTGGTGTCCGGCGGCGCCGTCTCCTGGGGCAACTGGTCGCCCCAGAATTATTCGCGGCAATATCTCGGCAAGATCGACCTGACGACGGCGCTGGTCAAATCCATCAATACGGTGCCCGTCCGGCTTGCCAAGGATTATCTGACGACCGCGCCCATCGTTGCACTCGCCAAGGCAATGGGGGTCGAATCGCCGATCAGTTCGCACAAGACCATGGTCCTCGGCACATCCGGCATGACGGTGCTCGACCAGGCGACCGGCTATAACGTCTTTGCCACCGGGGGCATTGCCGGGATGCGGCATCCCTTTACGCAAATCCTCAGTCAGAATGGCGACGTGCTTTGGGACTGGAAGAAGGATGGCGAGAAACCGCACCGCGTTCTTTCCGAGACGGCCAACAACAATATGAACATCATGTTGGCTCAGGTGCCGGAATGGGGCACCGGTCGGCGTGCGGCGCTATCCATGACGCGCGTTGCCGGCAAGACTGGCACGACGCAGAGCTATCGTGACGCCTGGTTCGTCGGATTCACCGGCAACTACACGGCAGCCGTATGGTTCGGGAACGATAATTTCACCCCGACCAAGGAACTCACGGGCGGCATCCTTCCTGCAATGACCTGGCAGCGCTTCATGAACTACGCGCATCAGAACATCGAACTCAAGGCCATACCAGGGATTGACCCGACCATGCCGAAACAGGAGAAGGTCGCCGAGGCCAAGCAAAAGGCCGCCGACGATGACGCCGATGCCCTGACCGCCATCGAACGGCCGCGGGTCCTTTCAGGGGCGACCGCTACGGCCGTGCGCGAGATCGGACAGGCCCTGAAAGCCGCCCCGCAATTGAAACTGCCGGTCCCGCCCGAAAAGGTCTCGGTGCTTTGATTGCGTCCCCGAGCACGCCCGTGTAGTCATCGTATTCATGCTTCGCAATGTTCTCCTTGCCCTCCTTGCGCTTGTGATTGCCGTCGGCGGCGGAACGCTGAGCGCATGGTATGCGGTGAGCCGTTTCGACGGCTTCGGTTCGCTCGCCATCGGACAATGGACGGCGCATCCCGATGCTGGCACGCCCCTCTCCGATCCTTATGCGAAAGCGCGGGCGGCGCGCGAAGGCGCCTTTCCGCTGGGCGGCACCGAGGGCCTCGTCTTCTACGCCTATAGCGACAATGAGGGCAAAACGCTGGATCGGCGCTGCACGTACAAGGTGGAAGGAAATACACCAAACACCCGTTTCTGGACACTTTATGCCGCCGACCGCGCGCTGACCTCGCTCGAGCCAGGCAAGGACAAACTCCCCGCGCTGCACTCGCGGCAGATATTTCGCAATGATGATGGCGGTTTCAGCATCAGCGTTTCGCCGACGGCGCAACCGGGCAACTGGCTGGCCACTAGCGGCGGCGGACGCATGGTGCTCGTCATGACGCTCTATGACACTCCGATCGCCGGCAATTCCGGTCTGGTCAATATGGCATTCCCGACGGTTACGAGGATCGGGTGCGATGGCTAGGTTTCTTCGTGCAATCCTGTTTGGCCTTGTCGGTGCCGCCCTCATCCACCTCGTGGTGGTGCTGCTGGTGCCCTATTACTCCGACCGCAACAGCTGGTCCCGGGTCGCCGCCTATGGCGACGATTGGCAGTTCCATCGCGTCACCCGCGACGGAGCGCCGGGGATGGTTCCCCTCGCCTTCGATCCGCTGTTCCAGGCATCCGTCTGCCGCTTCGACATCACGGATCTGCCCGCGCACATTACCGGCCTTGGAACGACACCCTACTGGTCTATTTCAGTCTACAATCGGCAAGGCGAAAACCTTTATTCGATCAACGACCGCACGGCGATCGCCGACCAGCTCGACCTTGTCGTGGCAACGCCCCTGCAAATGATCGAGCTCAACAAGACCAAGCCCGAGTCCGCCGAGAATTCGGTCCTTATCGAAGCGGACATGGATGAGGGTTTTGTGGTCGTGCGCAGTTTCATACCGGACGCCTCGTGGCAGAGCCAGGTAACGGCGTTTCTTGACAGCGCGGCCTGCACGCCGCTGCTTTAACCAGGGCCTGTTGGCAAAGTATGGAGGCGTAGTTTTGCCGCTGCCAATGCTGGAAACGCTGCGGATGTTGCGAACACGCAGGACATGCAGCAGAAAACGTCGATTGTCCTGAGCTGGACGAGTTTTTCTGCCTCTTGCAGCCTAAACAAGAGTTCCAACGATTTGTCACTCTACGCTGCAAACTCCACGTAGCAATCATAGGTAACAATATCGACCATGACGCTCATCTTATGGAAAATTTTAAGGTTGATCTCCTCATCTATTCGATAGCTATCGTACACCAGAGGATCATCGATGGGATTACCAAATAACGCTTGGAAAAACTCGTGATCGTCGCGCATAAGGTTCATCCGGTTAACGAGATTATTTCCAGTTTTCTCGTATAGACTGATGTACCTTGGCACTGTAATTCTCCTCAAGTTCACGTAATTCTGGTGGCTCTGTCTGCTGCCTGTCCTGCGATCGCACCAACCCTACGAGAAAGTTGCTTGGGGGGGCCGGCATTGTGGCATTCTGCATAATCGTTCTAGTACTCGTTTGGGACTTTGGAAATGTTACATCATATTTCATTCGGTGTTCCTGATATGGAGCGCGCTTCCACATTCTACGACGCTGCTCTAACAGCGCTTGGCTACGTGCGTGTCTGGGAGGATTTAACTCCGAACGATCCCCATCAAGCCATCGGGTACGGCTTACCCGGCGGTGGTGACAAATTCTGCATCAAGCTTACAGCGGAGCGTTTGACTGTGCCCTGGGCAGGTTGTCACCTTGCATTCGCAGCTCCCAACAGACAGGCTGTTGTGCTGTTTCACCAAGCGGGAATAGTTGCAGGTGGCCGTGACAACGGAGCGCCCGGTTTGCGCCCTCACTACGGAGAGAATTACTTTGCCTCCTATCTGATCGACCCCAACGGATATCATCTTGAGGCAATCTGCAAATCAGCCGAATAGCGAGCTCAGTGCAGATCCTAAACTATCGTATCACGCTGTGCCGACTACCCCGGCTGGGGCGCCGGATCAAGGAACCTGCGATTTGGTTTTGGTTTGGCGCGCTTTGGCGGCTCAGGCGCATAGCGTTCGTAGCGCACGCCCGGAAAGATCGTGATTTCGGCCTGGTGGTGCCGATTTATCTCTGCGCTAGGCCGGCGCTTGCTGGTGGTGCTGCCTGGAAATGCTATGACAAATCCCATGACTTCATCCGTATCGGTCTCTGGTTGGTCTCCCTGGATACTCCGATGCCTACGCGCGCAAGAACTGCGCCATAATTTCATTAGACATACCGATGGTTAACGGCTTGCTAACGCTTGGCGGCTAATTTTAGCCATTGTTTAACCGCGTTGTGTTCCGAGTGGAGTGTGTTCGTGAAGTATCCTGAGTTTCGGGCGCTTGAAGACCGCAACGGCGGCAGCAAGGCTGACGATCTCCTCACCGCATCGATTACCGCTTTCTGCTGCATCGCAAGGCCAGCACGGAGCGACGCACAGCAACTCGAAGACCTTGCCGTTCCCCTGCTCGCCCTCGCCTCGCCGCGCGTCCGTCGCCATGCGGCTGCTGCCTTGTCGGAAATTCCGCACGCACCGAAGCGCCTGATCCTGGCCCTTGCCGAGGACGACATCGATATCTCGGCAACGCTATTGCTGCGCTCGCCGCTGCTCACGCCAAAGGACCTCATCGACATCATAACCCACAAGGGGATCTCGCACGCCCGGGTCATAGCCCGCCGGCGATCGGATGATCCGCAACTTCTGGGTGTCCTGCGCAGCTTCAAGGATACGGCCATAGACAATGCGCTCGAGATCAAATCTCATTTCGACCTCGACGACGATGCGCCGATTGATGATGCAGCGGTCGCGCCAGAATCGCCCCGGCTGCGCGAAACCCGCGAAGCGCTGAAGGCTCTGATGCGCGATGCTGCCTTGTCCGATGAAGGCACGCTCGCCAACCACCTTGTCGATGCTGCACTGCTTGACGAGACGATGTCGTTCGAACGGGAGTTGGCCATCGCGCTTAACCTTGATGTCGAGACGGCACGAAAAATCACCGGCCACGGATTGAATGCCGAATTGACCATTGCTCTGGCGTCGCTTGGCCTTTCAGCGGAAGCGGCACATCTGGTCCTTACCGGGCTCTTCGGCCTGGTGCACAAGGATCTGCGATCCCTGCGCCTGTTTATCCAGTCTTATCGCCAGATCGACCGCGACAAGGCGCAGGCGACCGTCGATCGCTGGAAAACCGCTGAAAACTCGGAAAAGCTGCGGCAAAAGCTGCGCGAGATGGCCGAGGATTACGAAGACGGCAGACGCCGGGTGTCTTAGAGCGTTTCTATCAAGCGCCCTACCCCCAGATTACTCTGGAGAAATCGGGAAGAGTCCGGCGCGATCGTCGCGGTAGTCCTCAATCTCGACGACCCAAAGATCACGGTCCCAGCGCTTCTGCTTTTCGAGGTCGGCATCGGCTGTGGTCTCTTCCACACCTTGCCTGAGGGCAGAAAACAAACGCTCCTGCGGCTTCGTTTCGTCATAGGCCATTTGCGGCGCCGGACCGAAGAGGTCATAGGTCCCGTCGGCATTGCGGAACTTGATGAAGATCGCACCCGCCTCGGCAGCGCCCTTGTTGGAGAGCGCCGCGAACGCACCGCTATTATTGACGCGGCGCACGAGCGCCGAAACCCAGAACTCTGATGTAAGACGCATTTTTTAGGCTCCAATCAGTTGATCAGGCCGATTTCCTGCATCTTGGCAAGCAGTTTCGTATCAGGCTCTCCCGTCACCGGAAGTCGGAACAGTTTCTGAAACTCGCTTACGGCAGCCTTGGTCGATGCGCCAACCTTGCCATCGATCTCCACCATATCATTCCCGAATGCCCGCAGGCCCGCCTGCACGCGCACTATCTCGGCGGGGGAAAGGCCGCCGGCTGCACTGCTCGCGGCGACATCCTGCGCGGGATTTGTAGATATTTTCTGGACGGTCACTTCTTCGGTCTGGGCCGGCTTCTTAGCCGGAACCGCAATGCTCGCCGTCGTTTCGCTGGGCTTATCGACAGTTGCCTCGGTATCGATGCCGATTTCGGCGGCTGCCTTGCGATAGGCTTCGATAGCCGCCCGGGTACCCTTGCCGGAAATGCCATCAACCGTGCCGGTGTAGAGCCCAAGCGCCAGCAGCTTTTGCTGCAGCTTGGCAACCTCGGGATCGCCGCCGGGCGCCAGCACCGGATCGCCATTGATGGCGGCGGCAATCGGATCCTGGCTCTGGGGAACGGGAACCGACGTCACCTTGCGGATCGGCGCATCCATTGGCTGATTGTCCGAGTTATCGGAGGCCTTGCCGAGCGGGTTCGCTTGCTGCTTGATCGGCTTGAAAACGAGCTCCGGCCTTGTGCGGAAGAACACACCATCATGCACGTGCGGCTGATACCAGAGCGCATTGGCAGAGATGAAGCCGAGCGTCACCAGGAAGGCGGTCGTGCCACCGGCGATGGCCGGATTGCTCGCCACCAACCCGCCGGCGGCCAGCAGAACCATCGTTACCCGTCCGCGCTTCGGGGCGCGCCGCTTCTTAGGCCGATTTACGGGTTTCGGCATGGGAACCTCCCCTCATATCGCTATCAATCCTGAACTCGACCACGTTTGCCGCCTCATCCTCGATATGATCTTCCATTTGCGGACCTTCGAGCGGGATGCGTACATCGACGACAGTGCCCTCGCCCGGAGTGCTCTTGATGTTGAGGCTGCCGCCGTGCAGGCCGACGAGGCCCTTGACGGTCGCAAGACCGAGACCGGTACCTTCGTGTTTGCGCGTGTAATCGTTCTGAACCTGCCGGAAGGGCTGGCCCAGCGTCTTCAGGTCAGCTTCCAGAATGCCGATCCCCGTATCGCTGATGGAGAAGGCCAGCATTTCATCTTCGATGAGCGCATCGATCGTAACCACGCCGCCGCTCTCCGTGAACTTGACAGCATTCGACACGAGATTGATCAGCACCTGATTGATGGCACGCCGGTCTGCAACCACAGTCCCGACCCGCGGGCTGACACGGTCGCACAAAGTCACGCCCTTCTGCGCGGCCTGGTGCGCCATCATGTCATGGACCATCGTCACGGCATCCTTGAAGGCGAAACGCTCGGTGACGATGGGATAGGTCCCGGCTTCGATCTTCGAAACGTCGAGGATGGCATTCACAACCGAAAGGAGATGCGTTCCCGAACGGTGCACCAGTTCGACATATTCGCGCTGGCGCGAATCCGGCAGCTTGCCGCAGATTTCCTGAAGCAGCAGGTCCGAGAAGCCGATGATCGAATTCAGCGGTGTGCGCAATTCGTGGCTGACCGAAGAAAGAAACCGGCTTTTGGCGATTTCAGCGGTTTCAACCTCGCGGCGCGCATGGGCAAGTGCGTTCCTGTCGGCAACGGCCTGGGCGATATCCGTGGCAACCACGAGGAAACCCCTGCCTTCGCTGTGCGGAACCGCGCGCAGATGGTGCGTGGCAAAGCGGATAGTGTGCGCATGCTTCGACGTTTCACCTGCTGCGACGCTGCGCAGCTTCACATCGGCGGTGGCGACGGGCGCGCCTCCCTTCAGATCCGCGAGGAAATTTGCGTACTGCACACGGTCCGAAACGTGCACTCTCTCCATCAAAGCTGTGCCGATGAGCAGGTTGCGCGCAATGCCGAACTGTTCCTGCGCCCGGGGCGAAAGGCACTCGACCGTTCCATCCGTCGCAAGCCTGATCACTACACCTTCGATGACGCTTTCGAGATCGGCGATGCGATCGTCGCGGCGTGCCGACCGTGCATGGCGGGAAAGCGCAATGCCCGTCCGGGCCAGCAGGATGCCCATATAGCCAAGCGATGCGAGAAGGACAGGTGCAGAAAGGGCCACCAAACCGCCGTTCTCGAATGCCACAATCGAAAGGACAACAAGGACCGCTCCGGCAGTGCAGCCGGCCACTCCCAGCGCAGTCCTGGATTTATGGACGAACCATGTCTCGAGCGGGATCGCTGCCGTCATCAGCCACAAGAGCAGGCTGGCCGATCCTGCGCTGACGCTGATGGCGGCAATCGCCGCGCCGTACACAAGTAACGCAGCCGCGCCGACAGTCGCGCTCTTTCGCGAAATCGACAGTGCGCCGCAGAAGATCATCGGCAATGCCAGAACCCCGACGACGAGGCTCACGATGACTGCGATATCATTCGTCAAAGGGTGAGTCGTCAGCATGGGTACCGCCAGAAGCAACGGCATCGCAAACATGCTGCCGGCGATGCGTGCGTCGCGTGCTCGTTCCGCCGCGTCCACGACGGATGCATTTACCCAGCGCTTGCAGAGACGATCATAGGTCTCGACAATACTGGATCGAATGACGGAATGAATCGGCACCAGCTTTTTCCTGCTTTCCGCACGTTCCGGCCTAAGCCGGATGAAATGCGGTCATTTTCCGAATGTCGCTTGCAACATTCTTGTCGGCGTTAACTTTTGCAGACGAGGCTTTAAGGAAAGGATAAAGCGGGCCATGCCCCGACCGGTTGTGTCCCGTTTCGAGCGATTGTGGCGGGCATGGTAAATGAAGGGTTGCCCTTGGCCGCCGCGCTTCCTTTTCGAATCGTAAGTATGCAGTTCCGCTTCGAAGAATTCTTAATCCTTCGTTTCTATGATCGCTCAAATTCGGAGGTTTGCCGCAACGAGTTCTTGCCGGTTGTGTGGCAGGCTTATCCCATAAAACGCCACCACTGGGGATCGGGCAAAGGAAAAGGAATGGGTTTCCTGATCAGATTTGCAATCAAGTTCTGCTTCTGGATGATGCTGGTATCGCTGTTCATTCCGCCGGCGAAGGACGAGCACGGCGGCAACCAGCCTGGTCCGCTCGAAGCTTTCACGGCTGCACGGGAAGCCATTGTCGACCTTGGCGATTTCTGCAACCGCAAGCCGCAGGCCTGCGAGACAGGTAAAGCCGCCTTCGCCAATGCCGGCGAACGCGCCGGCGACGTTGCCAAGGCAGGTTACGACTATCTCGACACACAACTCGGCAAGGACGTGCCCCGGCCGGACGCCGCGGTCGCCGCAGCTCATGGCGACGCAAAGCCCGTTGCAGGCGCCGATGCCATCAAGGCGAAATTGCGCGAACTCGCATTGCGCGAATTGATCGAAGCCGCTGACCGCCAGAGCGAAGCCTCAACCAGCGTCGACAAGAAGGCGCAGACCGGTACAGTCGTCCCAAACTAGCCGGCGTGGCGAGGCCAATGCTTCATCCATCGGACGAAACCGACGCCCGATGGATTTAAGGCAAATTCACCCTGCCCTTCGGGAGCCTGGGTGGCGACACCCACTTTCCGCGTGGATTGTCTCGCCATCCGAGAAGCAGAACCGTTTTTATCTAGGCAAGACGTGCTCTAATCCCGTGACGTTTGCCGCCAGGTTGCCTATATGTGCCTTGAAAGGATCCAAGGCATGGCACAGACAATCGACGACATTATTGCTGATTTCGATTTTCTCGATGATTGGGAAGATCGCTATCGCTATGTCATCGATCTCGGGCGTGACTTGAAGCCCTATCCCGACTCCGCCCGCGATTCTGCCCACAAGGTGAGGGGATGCGTCAGCCAGGTTTGGCTGAAAAGCTCCCTGAATGGCGACGTGGATCCTGTCATTGATTTTCTCGGCGATTCAGATGCGCATATCGTTCGCGGCCTCGTCGCCATCATGATGGTGCTCTATTCGGGCAAGCGCGCATCTGAGATCATGGCGATCGATCCCGACGCCATCTTGAAAAAGCTTGGGCTCGACGAGCATCTCACGCCGCAGCGGTCGAATGGCCTGCGCGCCATGATCGGCCGGATCCGCAGCGAAGCGCAGGCTGCCCTCGCCGCAGCGTAATCTTCAAAGTGCTGGACGGAAATCTTCGGTTCCCCAGTGAATGATGCGCTGGCTCCGCCGTGACGGCATTGTCGGATGATAGTGACGGTCAAGCGCAGCAAGCGCCGTTCTTAAAATCAGCTTTGCCGAACGGACGGGCCACTGCCGTTCCCGTTCGACAAGCTCCAGCCCCTTCAAGAAGCAACAGACGTCGACCAGGACGCCGGAAAGCTCCGGCCCCACCGCTTCCAATGCGCGCTCGACACGCTGACGGGCAGCAAGCGCCGCATCGGTGATGTCGAGGACGCCGTTTGAACGCGAGGCGCTGCCCGTAACGTCCCAATTTGCCCCGATTGAGGGCATCAGGTTGCCAATCGTGTAGTCCGCGCGCAGCCGTTCGCCCGCCTTGAACGCTTCGTCGTTGATAAAGGGCGCTCCGCCGGCATCTTTGCGCTTGCGGAGCGTGGCAAGGGGCGATTCACTCTGGTTGCTGCGTACCTGGGACGTGCCATGTCGGTCAGCAAGGACCATGGTCGTCTCTTCGCGATGCTGGCCGGCAAAAGGATCGTCTGATAAGACGACCCGGCGCAAATGCGCTTTGCCGGCTTCGCTGAGGGAAAGTTCCGTTCCGCGCAGTGTCGCGCTGCCGTTGCTTAGTGCCGATTTGACTGCGGCATGCTCGACAGAAATCGCGCCGTGCTCGCGGCTTTCCAGGGTCACCCGCCCATTTCCGGCTTGATCGACGAGGAAACCCGGGCCTTTAGCCAGAAAGCGCAACAGTCGCAACTCGCGGTTCTTATCGTGTGCTGCTCGCATCAGCGCACCGTCCCGTCGCGCATGAATGCGACCTTCACGATGTTCTCGATCGTCTGGACAATATGGTCAAACTCCAGCTCCTCGCGCATATCCTCGATAAGATGGCACGCGTGGTTCACCGTGCTCCGGTCGCGGCCGAAGGCGCGCCCTACCTCGCTCATTGTCAGAGCAAGCGTCACATGCGCGACATACATGCCGATCTGCCGAACCCTTGCCACCGGGCGCTCGCAGCGTGAATGTGAGCGCAGTTCGCGGCCGCTCACATTGAAGAACGTCGAAAGAATATCGATCAGGCCATCGCAAACCTGGAGCAGCCGCTCGTCAAGAGGCGCTTCCTCGTCGATGGACACAAGCTCCGGTACCTTCGGTTTACCGCGCCTTGGCCGAAGCGAGTGGATCATCGCCTTGGCCTCAGGGGCGGAACGGATCAGATTGAGCAAACTCGAAGACATCCTGGCTCCAATTTCTAATAGGAATATCTTCTTATATTGGACCCTTCAAGTGCGTGGATAAGTTTTCCTGACAGCCTATCTTAAGGATCTGTACTTACATCGTATTTTTGCCTTCAATCTCCAAAAGCGAGGACATAAATCCTACACCCAGCGTCATCGCGCATACTCGTTTGATCCACAACATAGGGGACAAAGCGTGTCGGCGATCGATTGGAACAGACAGAAAATCGCATTTCTAAAATCGCAGGAGCAAGAGACAAGCGATGCTCGACAGCGACTTGCGCTGCAAATTCTTTGTGGCGAGGATCTGGGTACGGTTCTATTGCTAGACGCGGCGAAGAAGGAACATTTGTGCAAGCGGCTGAAGCGGCTGATCGAACGCGAACGCCTCAAGGGCGCCGCAGGCCACTGGAGTTATGACCTTAACCGCCATATTGGCCTGAAGGAGGCGCTTGAAACGCTTAAAATATCGCTTTCCGGCAGCAGTGACCCGGAGAAACAGATCCGCACCGCTTGAATGCAAAAACGGCGCCCTGCGGCGCCGTTCCGTCTGCGTGGCATATCGCCCGTTGCTCGATCAGGCAGCCTTCTTGCGCTTGCGACCGAGGCCCATGTTCTTGGCAAGGCGCGAACGCGCTGCTGCATAGTTCGGAGCGACCATCGGATAGGACGGGTCCAAATCCCACTTTTCGCGATACTGTTCCGGCGTAAGGCTGTAGTGGGTCATCAGGTGACGCTTCAACGACTTGAACTTCTTGCCGTCTTCGAGGCAGACGATGTAGTCGTCCGCAACGGACTTCTTCGGGTTGATGGCCGGCTTCGGCTTTTCCTGAACAGCAACGACTGTTTCGACGCTGCCCCCAACTCGGCCGAGCGCAGCATGAACGTCGGCGATGAGAGTAGGCAAGTCACCGGCTGGCACCGAATTGTTGCTGACATAGGCAGCAACCAGTTCGGCAGTGAGTTCAAGCAGGACGTCGCCGGCAGTTGTGTTTGAATTGTCGAACGTGGTCATCTAAGTCCAATTCCTTCGTCTATTTTTTTATCTCGGTAGGTAGATTAAAATCACCAATATAAAGTCGAGAACACGCGAGGTCTCCAACGCCTTTGATGACACTCTATTGCGGAACGCATTTTATTTGTCAAATCAATACTTCGTTCAAAAAAGAAATATTTCAAATAATCCCGTGAATAGAGATTAACAGGACGCAAACGACGATGGACGCAAGAAAGCCAAGGCCCGGCCACAGGTGCGACAACACTTAGGGAATGCTGACAGCGATTTGCGGCATACCACTAAGAAAAAAAATGGCAAAAATGAGGAACAACGGTCTGCGTCCCAAGCATTCTATAATAACAGATATTGCCGATTCTAGTGTTCATGCCTACATCTGGCGTAAAAAGGAACCCTCAATGACCACAAGAACATTCAAGGTCGTCAAGTCGGACGCACAGTGGCGTGAACAGTTGACACCCGAACAATACCAGATCACGCGAAATCACGGGACGGAACGTGCTTTTTCCAGTCCGAACTTCGACAGCAAGTTGAAGGGGACCTACAAGTGCGTCTGTTGTGACCGGCCGCTCTACCGCTCCGAGACAAAGTATGACTCGGGCACAGGTTGGCCGAGCTTCTACGCGCCCATCGAGCCTGAGGCCGTTTTTGCTGTCGAGGACCGCTCCTACGGCATGCTGCGCACGGAGATAAAGTGCTCGGACTGCGACGCCCATCTCGGCCACGCTTTTCCCGATGGGCCGCCGCCTACGGGCGTGCGCTATTGCATGAACGGCAATGCGCTCGTCTTCGATGAGGATTGACGCGGCGCCGGCGTTTCTTGCACATAGTTTCACGTGTATTTCCGCCCGCGGGACGCTCCCGTCGGTAACCATGAAAGTTTTTAGATGACCAATCCTTCGCGCTTCCCCGCTCTTGCTGCACCTCAATCCGAAAAAAGGCCCGTCTCCGACACACGGCACGGAATTACCCGCGTCGATGACTATGGTTGGATGCGGGCCGAGAACTGGCAGGACGTTTTTCGCGATCCCGCTACGCTTGATCCGGCAATTCGCCAGCATCTCGAAGCGGAAAACGCGTATCAGACAGCGCTGATGGAAGATACCAAACCGCTTCAGCAGCGGCTCTTTGACGAGATGAAAGGCCGGATCAAGGAAGACGATTCGTCAGTACCTTCGAGAGATGGTCCTTATGCATATGGCACGTCCTATAAGGTTGGTGGCCAACAGCCGCGGTTTTTCCGCACGCCGCGCGATGGCGGCGATGAGACCATGCTGCTCGACGGCGATCTCGAAGGCGAAGGCAAGCCGTATTTCCGTCTCGCCTCGGCCGATCACTCGCCCGATCACAACAAGATGATCTGGGGGTACGACGACAAGGGCTCCGAGTTCTTCACGCTGAAGGTACGCGACCTGGCAAAGCTTCAGGACCAGACGGACAGCGTGAGCGACACGACCGGCGGCGGTGTATGGAACGCGCAGTCCAATGGCTTTTACTATACGCGGGTCGATGCCAATCACCGGCCATCGCGTCTCTACTATCATGAACTCGGCCAACCGGAGAGCGAGGACCGCCTCATTTATGAGGAAAAAGATCCAGGCTTCTTCCTCGGCGTCGGCGGCAGCTCGCTGAACGACTTCATCTTCGTCGATATTCACGATCACCAGACGTCAGAAATATGGCTGATCCCCGCCAACGACCCGACCATCGAGCCAAGACTCGTTGCGGGGCGCGAGCCCGGCGTCGAATATAGTCTCACCGAAGGCGGCGACGTGTTTTACATCCTCACCAATGATGAGGGCGCCAAGGATTTCAAGATCATGAGCGCTCCGGTGGACGCGCCCGAAAAGTCGAATTGGACCGAAGTGGTCGCGCACAAATCCGGACGTCTTCTCCTTGGTCATTCCGCCTATTCCAGCCATCTCGTTTGGCTTGAACGCGAGAACGGTCTGCCGCGTATTCTCATTCGCGATCGCAAGAGCGGCGAAGAGCACGCCATCGCCTTAGACGAGGAAGCTTATGCGCTTGGTCTCGAGGGAAGCGCCGAGTACGACACCGACGTCATCCGCTTCTCCTATTCGTCAATGACCACGCCAACGCAGGTCTATGACTACAACATGCGTACTCGCGAGCGCACCTTGCTCAAGACGCAGGAAGTTCCATCCGGGCACAATCCTGAGGATTATGTGACGCGTCGCTTGCTGGCCCCTGCCCCCGACGGCGAGCTTGTACCTGTCTCGATCGTCTATCATCGCGACACCAGGATCGATGGCACAGCACCGTGCCTGCTCTATGGTTATGGGTCCTATGGGATCAGCATACCCGCGAGTTTCAATACCAATTGCCTCTCGCTTGCCGACCGAGGATTTATCTACGCGGTTGCGCATGTTCGCGGCGGCAAGGACAAGGGCTATGACTGGTATGAGAACGGCAAGCGGCTCAACAAGAAAAACACGTTTACCGATTTCATTGCCGCTGCACAGCACCTCGTAGCCGAAGGGTACACGAGCCACGATCGCATCGTCGCGCAAGGCGGTTCGGCCGGCGGCATGCTGATGGGCGCCATCGCTAACATGGCGCCGGATACATTCGGCGGCATCATCGCCGAGGTGCCATTCGTCGACGTAATCAACACCATGCTCGACGATACGCTGCCGCTGACGCCGCCCGAGTGGACGGAATGGGGAAATCCGATCACTTCGGCCACCGACTATGAATATATGTCCTCCTATTCCCCCTACGACAACGTTGAAGCCAAGGCCTACCCGCCAATTCTGGCCGTCGCGGGCCTGACTGATCCGCGCGTTACCTATTGGGAACCAGCGAAGTGGGTGGCCAAACTTCGTGAGCTCAAGACCGACGACAACCCAGTACTCTTCCGCATCAATATGGAAGCCGGGCATGCGGGGGCTTCGGGGCGTTTCTCACGTCTGGAAGAGGTGGCCTACGTGTACGCCTATGCGCTGAAGCTCGCCGGAAAAACACAAATGTGAACACCATCGCAGAAACTTCCGAATGCCCCGTGCCGTTGCTCAATGAAACGAACGCGCCATGTTGCGGCAGATTGAGTATAACTGCTGTGTTGGCCACGGAGGTTTCTTGCAATGTTACAAAGCAGGCTCATGCTATTGGCTGCTATGGGGCTCGCCGCCCAGCCTTTTCTCGCCGTTGCCCACATTGATCGTGCGGCGGCCGTACTCAAGAATGTAAGCGAATATGCCGGGCGGCGATGCAATACGCCGCCGCGCGGCTCCGGCATCATCATCGGCTATTATTCAGGCACGACCGACAATCCGATCATCTCGTTTGGCGGCGATGAAGCGCCCGTCTTTGCGGTCCGTTGTTTCACTTCGTTACAGGAATGCCAGGGCTGGCTCTATACGATGCGCAGCAAATATAATGATGGCCCATCTGTTCTGATCCGCTGCGAACGGCGCTGATCGCTGGTATTCACTGTGGCGCCGGAGCCGGATAGCCATTCGGGTGCGGCGGCACTGCCTTCAAGTAGGCGGCGATTGCCTCACGATCGGACGCATCGATCTGGGCCATGTTGTGGATGACGTCGGCCATGGAACTTCCAAGCGAATCGAATTCCGGCGTGAAACCGCTCTCGAGGGCGTAAGCGATGTCCTTCTCCGACCAATCGCTGATGCCGCCCTCCCCGTCCGTAATGTTGGGGACGACGCCCTTGCCTTCTGCCGCCTTGGCCCCCGCAAGCCATCTGCCCTTGTCGAGCCCGCCTATGGCGTTGCGCGGTGTGTGACACTCGCCACAATGTCCGGGACCCTCAACAAGATACTGGCCGCGCTTCACCGCATCCGTCGCCTCGGCAATGGCAAGGACGGGTTTCGGCGAAAGATAAAGCCGCTTCCAGAGCCCCAGACCACGCCGGACATTAAAGGGGAAGCCGAGTTTGTGCGGACCGGAAACATTGTCCGAAGGCGGCAAGGTCTTGAGGTAGGCGTAAAGATCGGCAACGTCCTGTGGCTGCATGCGCGCGTAGGACGTATAGGGGAACGCTGGGTAGAAATGCCGGCCATCGGGCGCAACGCCAGCCATCATTGCATTGGCGAGGTCCTCGAACGACCAATCGCCGATACCCTGTTTTGAGGGGGATATATTCGGCGTCACGAAGGTCCCGAACGGGGTGACCAGGTTGACGCCGCCGGCCAGGACCAGCCGTGCATCACCCTTTGAGCCCGGTGCTGTATGGCAAGAAGCACAGCCGCCCTGCCAAAACACTTTTACACCGCGCTGAACATCGCCGGGTGTCACCCCGGCAAGTTGTGACGGATCAAGCCGGACGGGCGCCGTAAGATACCAGAAACCCGCTCCAGCGATGACCGCGAGCAAGATGACGATGAGCGCGGCCCTGCGCATCATCGATACGGTCTCAGTCTTTCTTGATTCGAAATGCCTTGTGGCACGTGCCGCAATTCTCGGTCACCTGATTAAAGACGACCTTGAAGCTGTCGAGATCCTTTGGCTCGGCGGCTGCTGCCTTGGCGGCGTCGGCCTTGTACTTGGTCATGGCCGCTTCAAAACCAGCGCTGTCTTCCCAGATTTTCGGCGAGGCTGTTGTCTTGCCGCCCGTCTCGGAGCCTTTCGGGAATAGCGTCGCGATATCGATTTTCTGCGCATCCTCGTTCAGATGCTTCAGCGCGGTCATGACCAATTGGGCGTCAAAAGGCTTTTCGCCCTTGATGATCGGTGTGATGCTACCCACGGTCTTGCCCTGATCCTTCATCAGTGCCTGTCGGTCCGCGATCGGATCTGCATGCGCTGACATCGAAAAAACAGCGACCGCAAACAGCGGCGCCGCAGTCAAAGCGATCAGTCTATTCATGGGTGTCTCCCAACTCTTGTGGCTAAATATGGTTTGGCTTCAAGGGTTTCCGGTTGGCACTCTAGATCAAAGGCAGCAAAAATCACCCGTACCGCTCGATCAACTTTTCGTTTGTTGAAAGACCCCGGCACTTGGCCGGGGTTTGTGCGTCTCAGAGTGAAAAGTAGACGCCGGTACGATAGTAACGCCCGCGATTGTATCGCCGATCATCCCACCCGCGATAGTGCGGGCGATCCCAGCGGCGATGGTATGGACGATCCCAACGGCCATAGTGACGACGGTCCCAGCGGCGATCCCAGCGTCTATCCCACCGGCGATCCCAACGATGATGACGCCTTTCCCAACGATAGTTTCGGCGGTCCCAGCGATCATGGACCGGTTGTACATTCGGGTTTGGAACACCGGCACGCGTGGCATCGACCGGCCGTTCAATAGCGACTGGCGCAGCGCTTGCGATTCCGGTCGCACCGACCGTTCCAAACGAAATAAGCGTGGCACATATGGCCGAAATCAATTTTCGCATCATTCCTCCAGTGAAAGCCGCTTCAGTTGGCTTCAGCGGGTTCAATATGGAGCCTAAGACTTTAGGCAAAGCTCCTGAACGCTGGATGAATAACGAATGTGTCAGAGATTGGATCGATCCGCCGCGATCACTTATCGAGTCAATTTGCTCACATATGTGACATTGTCTCGGCCATGCCGCGCGCTCAACCCTGCTATCCCTGGGCGGCCACGCTTCCAATTGGGCGAATAATAAGTGACGACGTTCGGACGGTTTCGAAGCGAAACTTCAGACGTTCTTTTGATTATTTTCTTTGACGGTAATATTTCAAGCGAAACCGACAGAGCTTGCGTAGCAGCAAAAGAATTTGAATAAAATGCAACGCAATTCAACAACCCCACAATAACAATATATGCACACTTTTTCATGGTTAACCTCCGTTTACGCCGATTATTTTTATTATTTTTACTAGATCAGAGCGGTTTGTGGCTTGCTTTCCCAATTAGTTGCTAGTCGTTATTTTGAGACTGTTACAATTTCTCGTCCAATTCGCGAATATCCTAATGTTTTCAGAGTGATAACTCGCTCAGCCATTGTGCGCTGGACTGTTAGGGTTAATAGAGATTTAAGCGTGTCGGCGCGCGTCAAACGCCATTTGGTGCGGATACTGACAAAATATGGCATGATATTTCAGAGAGATTTTGCAATGTCCCGATCAGAACGCCTGCTCGACCTTATCCAGATCATGCGCCGCCACCGCCGTCCGGTAAGTGGTAAGGTGCTCGCCGATGAGACCGGCGTGAGTATTCGTACGCTCTATCGCGACATCGCTACGCTTCAGGCGCAGGGCGCGCATATCGAAGGCGAGCCGGGTCTCGGTTATATGTTGCGTCCGGGCTTCATGTTGCCGCCGCTTATGTTTTCCGAAGACGAACTTGAAGCGCTGGTCCTCGGCTCCCGCTGGGTCGAAAAGCAGCCAGACAAACGACTGGCGCTTGCCGCGCGAGACGCACTATCGAAGATTGTCGCTGTTCTTCCGGATGACTTGCGCAGCGATGCCAATTCCTCGGCCCTACTCGTCGGCCCACCGGGTTCTTCGCCGGATACGATCGACCTCGCCGCGCTCAGGAAAGCGATTCGTTCAGAACGCAAACTTGAAATCACCTACAGCGATGGCAATGGAACACAGTCGCGCCGTTTGATCTGGCCTTTCGCTCTCGGTTTCTTTGATCGCGTCCGTGTCGTTGTCGCCTGGTGCGAATTGCGTCAGGACAATCGCCATTTCCGCGCCGACCGGATTTTGGCCCTTCAGACCACGGATACACGCTATCCCAAACGCCGCCATGCGATCATCAAACAGTGGCGGGAGGCCGAAGGCATACAACCGCTGGATTGAGCGTCTGCTACTGCCAAAAACTGACAGTAGTTGAGGCTAGAGTGCTCCCGTCAAACAGGAGGCAAGAGTGTTAAATCCCAATTTCATGCTGATTTATGTGAAGGATGCAAAACGCAGCCGGCATTTCTATGCCGAATTGTTCGATCGAGACCCTGTAGAGGAGTCTTCCTACTTTGCGATGTTTGTCCTCGATTCGGGCCTCAAATTCGCAATGTGGTCGCGCGAAAAGGTCCTGCCGGCACCCACCGAACAGGCTGGCGGGAGCGAACTGGTTTTCGGCGTCGATAGCGATGCGGCGCTGGAAGCGCTGTATAGTGAATGGATAGAGCGCGATCTCGCCATTGCTCAACAACCGACACGGCTGGATTTTGGATATAGTTTCGTCGCGCTTGATCCGGACGGACACCGTCTGCGCGTCTATGCGCCGGCGGAGGACGCTACCCAATGACCCGGCACAGGATCGCCGTCGCATCGGCCGACCACGTCCGCAGGGGGCTCAAGGGCGGCTTCATGCAGGTTTGCCACGGCAAGATTGCACCATTGAATCGTATCGAGGCCGGGGATCATGTCGCCTATTATTCGCCAACTGAAATACTCGGCAGCAAGGACGGGCTGCAATCATTCACGGCCATTGGTACTGTAAAAACCGGCGATCCCTACAATTTCGATATGGGAAATGGCTTCGTCCCGTCCCGGCGTGACGTCGATTGGGACGAAGCACACACAGCGTCGATACGTCCTCTGCTCGACAAGCTTGAATTCACTGCGGGCAGGCCAAACTGGGGCGCCCAACTGCGCTTCGGCCTGCTTCAGATCAGCGCTGGTGATTTTGCACTGATTGAGGCGGCCGTGAAAAACAAGACGGCCCCGTGAGAACGGGGCCGTTTGTGTGACTAGCGATCTTGCTGCCTGGATAGTTGTGAGAATCATCGCTTGTTGAAAGTTTTTTATTGACGATGGTTTGAGGAGCGCTCACCCGCTTCGCTAGTCGGTAGGAACATAAGGCACGGTAAAAGAAGCACGGCCTTGGCAGCTGATGTGTTGAAGACTTTGAGCCCTTGAGACCGTCCGTTAAGGGCAGCAACGCCCTGCATCGGTACAGTTCGATATGCATGTGCGCTCAGCAGATTTTTTTAGCTTTCGACCGCAGAAGGGTGGCAATATATCGTTTCATTAACTGCTTCCGTATTAAGTGACTAAAATCTCAAAGGCATTTTCTTGAATGTGTTCGTTATAGCGTTGGAACTTTTTGGGAAAAGTGACAACGTTGTCCCTATTTGCCCCTATCGAGTTTGTTTATAATTATCCCATTGGTCGGATTGAGTAATTTTTGAAAGATATTTGCATGCCGCCATCCAGTTTCGGGGCTGATCTCCTGGTCGTCGAAGATCAACACTTGATGCGACTCGCCTTGGTCCACGAACTCCAAACCGCATTTCCTGCCTCGGTAGTTCATGCAGCGGGGAGCATAAGTACGGTAATTGAACTGGCCGAATCGATCCCTTTCGCGCTTGTACTCATCGACCCGGGCCTTCCCGGCTACGATCCCCATTCAGCGCGCGACCGACTGCGCGTCATCAGGTCGATCGTGGAGCAGACACCGGCGGCCATCCATGTCGTCATCACCGGCTCGGACAGCCTGGAAGAATGGGAGGCGTGCCAACGGCTCGGCGTTGCCGGGTACATCGCGAAGAACAATCTCAGGCCCGGCGCCATGGCCGATATCGTGCAGGAAATCGCCGAAGCGGGAAAATCGGTCGGCCTTGACCACGATGAAAGCACCGAGCCGGAGGTCTATCATTCGGCCCTGTCCCCGCGCGAGCAGGAGGTACTTGTCTGGATGCGGCAAAGGCCGTCCGGCGTCAGCAGAAAGGAAATTTACGATCAACTGGGATCGCATCTCAACATCGACGCGGCTTCGGCCGAGCGCTATTACAAGCGGGCGAAGGCAAAGCTTTTGAAGATCGGTGTGTTGTCGAATCTGTTTTGATATGTGCTAATGTCTGTTCGTTGTTTGATTCTATTTATTTTAGCTTTTTCCGCACCGGTCAGGGAATTCTAAGCGGTCACGACCTCTGGCAAATCGCTGGGCCTTCACCGTTATTCTTTTGCCGCCCGCGGACAATTTTGTTCGATGGATATTATGAGGATTACTTTCGATACGCACGAAATAATCGTGCCAATTCTTCCCGGCGACGTATCGGAGAAAATCTGGTCGGCACTGCAGAACGGTACCTATGAGGCCAAGGAGGCTTTTTGGGTGAAGCGCGCCGTCCGTCCCGGCGATCGAATTCTGGAGCTCGGCACGGGTCTCGGCATCATTGCGTCGGTAATGGCGGCAACCGATGACGTTCGCATTCTGGCGTTCGACGCCAATCCTGAAGTCGTCGCGCTGGCGCGGAGGGTGATCGATACAAATGGCTTCGATAATGTGACCATCAGCCACGGCCTTCTCATGGCCGGCGAACCGCGCGAGGTACCATTCTATGTGCGCAAAGATTTCTGGATGTCTTCGACATTCGCAGACCAGGGCCCCTATGAGCACGTCATCACTATCCGGTCAGTGGAAATTGACGAGATCATAGCCGCCGCAGGGATAACGATCCTCGTGATGGACATCGAGGGTGGTGAATACGAGTTACTCCGCGGCGCGCAATTACCAGGTGTCGAGCGCGTCTTCCTGGAGTTGCACGACCATCTTTACGGACTGGATGGCGTTATGCAGATCATAGCGGCGATGGCGGCGAACGGTTTTGCTTTTGATCCGCGCGGCTCCAGCGGAGCCTGCGCATTGTTTAGCCGCGATCTGACGCCACGGGCATTTGACGAGGCTTTCGCCCTTGCCATCGCATAGGTTGCTCAAGGCTTGGTCGCTTGTTGTTTCCGTCGGCCTTTGTCTCGTTGCAGGATGTGCCGTAGCCCAACAGTCGGACGACGCGGCATTAGTTCTCAGAGATACGTCAGGTCAGATTGTCAGGAGTTACACGCGTGATCAATTCCGGGAAGAATTCACGGCTCGGGAACGAAACACCGATACGCCCTGGAGCCTAGGTGTACCTGTCGGCTTTCGCGGGCCCTTCCTTAAAGACATATTGGCGAGGAACAACCTCCTCGGCGGCTCATTTGAAATTAGCGGCGCCGACAGTTTCGTAGCCAAGATCAGTTCGGAGGAGATCGAGCGCTACGCGCCCATTCTCGCGACAGAGAAGAAATGCACGGACGAAGACAAGTACAGCGGCGCCTGCAGCCCCGGCCAAACGTATCGGCTCTTGTCAATTGACGATGGCGGGCCACTTTATCTCATCTGGCCGCTCCACGACTTACCGCCAAGATATCTCCCCAGCCGCAACGCTATTTGGGTTTGGTTCGTCGTATCAATCAAGGCCCTTTCATGAAAAGGTATCTGTCGCAAGTTTCCTCGTTTCTTCTTTACGCCGGCCTCCTGACGTCGGTAGGCTTGACGATTTGGGTGCTCCTGCGAACAGATGTCTACAGGCGAGAGACTGAAATCGTTTTCGGGCAAAGTTCGGAGGTGCAGTGGCGAGCATCGCAATCGCGCGACAAGGTGGCGCGGATTGTTGGCTATCTGAACATCGCAGTCCAGACAGGGCAGCGTGACCCGCGTTTGCTCACGGAGATCCGGATGCTGCGATTCAACCTCAAATCACTCGCCGCCCTCGAATATGCCAAAGATTTCATGCCACCAAACGACCCCAACGGCCTCGACCGCTCGATAGGACTGCTCGATACGGTCGTTTTACCCAACGTATTGGCTCAGACAAATTATAACGAGGTTCTGCACGACGTCGCCCTCATCGACCTCTACCTGGCCGGCCTTCTGGGCGCCACGGTGGACCATAGTCAGGCGATAAGCGCTACAACGCGCATTGGAATTGACGCGGCCCGGAATCGCCTGACGTTTTTCGCGGCGCTTTCGGTGATCATCTTGAGCGCCATAGCGATTTACCAGCACAACAGGGACAAGAGCCGCGAGGATCAGCACATAAGGTCCTTTTCTCTGCTTTTCGCCCATATGACCCGCACGCGCATTGCAGCGCTGCGCCTGTTCCTCACCTATATTGATGGGAAAGTTCAACCATCCGCGGAAATGACGGAGGCTGCTCTTGCCACCATTCTCGAACTCGATTCAATCAATGAAGGGCTCATGCTGATTGGCCACAGGCGTTCCGACGCGCGCTCAATGCCGCTTGGCGATGTCGTTGCCGAGATCGCCGGCAAAAACAAGCAGACTCTGATAATTCGAGCCAGCGAAGAAGCCTTAGCCATCCGCGTTCCTGCAGCGCAATTTCATCTGCTTATCGATGAGCTGGTTCGCAACGCTATCAACGCGATACCAGCATCCAAGCAGCCTCAGATCACGATAGGGGCCGATATCCATCGCACCTTCATGGGAGCGGCTCGCCTTGTCCTTGCTGTCAAGGACAACGGCAAGGGTATGAGCGCCGGCCTGCTTGCCAAAGCGCGCGAACCATTCTTCTCGACCAAGGCTGGGGTCCATGTCGGGCTTGGGCTGACCAATTCAGTTGAATTGGTCAAGTCAATGGGTGGGAAGCTTCAGATACAATCGACGCCGTGTGTCGGAACGGAAGTTCGTATATTCTACCCGATCTGAGCGCCGGGCGAGATCATTGCTATTATGCGAGGGGGCGAAATGTCGGCGTGGCGGGCATTGCTTGGGGCTAAGCTCCAAACAAAAACGGCCCCGCAAGGACGAGGCCGCTTTACTTCGAGAAACAGCCCCTACTTGGCCTTTTCGTAGAGCTCGAGCACATAATCCCAGTTGATGAGATTGTCGACGAACGCTTCGAGGTACTTGGGACGGGCGTTACGATAGTCGATGTAATAGGAGTGCTCCCACACGTCGACGCCGAGGATCGGCGTGCCGCCGTGAACGAGCGGATTCTCGCCATTCGGCGTCTTCGTGATTTCGAGTTTGCCGTCCTTTACAGACAACCAGGCCCAGCCTGAACCGAACTGCGTGGTGCCGGCGTTGATGAAATCCGTGCGGAACTTGTCGTAGCCGCCAAGATCGGATTCCACGGCCTTTTCGAGCGCGCCCGGCAGTTTCTTGCCGCCGCCGCCCTTCTTGAGCCAGTGCCAGAAATGCAGATGGTTGTAATGCTGGCCGGCATTGTTGAAGAGGCCGGGATTCTTGCCGAAGGACTGCTTGACGATCTCTTCAAGCGAAAGATTTTCGAGACCAGCTTCGGCAGCCAGTTTGTTGCCGTTGTCAACGTAAGCCTTGTGGTGCTTGTCGTGATGGTATTCGAGCGTTTCACGCGACATAAAGGGCGCAAGCGCATCGTAATCATACGGCAGTGCGGGCAATTCGAAAGCCATGGAAGTCTCCTCTTCGATTAATTCTGTGACCGGATTGGCCGCCCGGCTGGGTACCGGTGCGTTGGTCGCCAATCCTGACAAAACCTGCCTTCGTTACATAGGTCCCAATTACTTCAGGAGCAATGCGAAACGGATCAATATTTCTGGCCATTACCTTTCGGCGGGTTAAATTTTCGGCGTGGAATGCGCAAACTCCCAATAAAGCTCCCGCGCCTTCTTGGCGATCGGACCCGGTTGAAGGTCGCGATCCTCGATGCGGGTAACGGGAACGACCTTCGAATGGTTCCCCGTCGAGAAAATCTCGTCGGCGCTGAGGAAATCATGAACGCTCAACGTCGCCTGCGTCGTGCGGAAACCGTAGTCGGCAAGCACATCGATCGTGCGGGCGCGCGTGATTCCGGAAAGGAACGTCCCGTTGGGCGCAGGCGTGAAGATATGACCGTCCTTGACGAGGAAGATATTGGAGGTGCCGGTTTCCGCGACGTTGCCGAGCATGTCGAGGACGAGCGCGTTGTCGAAGCCACGGGATTTCGCTTCCGTGATCGCCCGTGCATTGTTGGGATAAAGGCACCCTGCCTTGGCGTTGGTCGGCATCGTCTCGAAGGTCGGGCGCCGGAATGGCGAGACAGTGACCGAGAAACCGCTCGGCGCAATCATCGGCGCCTCATAGAGGCACAGGCAAAACCGCGTCGATTCCGGATCCGCGGGTACGCCCATATAGCCGCCATGCTCGGCCCAATACATCGGCCGGATATAAACGGCGGTATTGCCGTCGAACTTCTTTAATCCATCATGGGTCAGCCCGATGATTTCATCGACGCTCATCGTCGGATTGAGCCCGAGCGCAACCGCTGAGGCATTCACGCGCGCCGCATGACGGTCGAGATCGGGGGCAACGCCCTCGAACCAGCGCGCTCCATCGAAGACCGATGATCCCAGCCACATCACATGGCTGCGCGGACCGATGAGTGGCACATTTCCTTCATACCAGTCGCCATCGACATAGGTCCATGTCAATGTCTGGGCTTGCGTACTGACGGCCATGATGCTGCTTCCATTCCCTGTGATCTGCTTTTCCTATCGAACGGCCAATTGCCTTCAAAATCAATGGCAGTTTCGGCTTCAAACGCCAAGTACCTATTGGCTCTTCATGTTCTTAGACGAAGGTCTAATTGCCAAAATGCGCGGACTCCAGGATTATAAAATCACAGTGTTCCTGCTCCTCGCCGTTTCTCCCCTTTGGCGAGGGTATCTTAACAGACCCGCCAAGGGTCTGTTTTTTTATGTCGATCCGATCGAACAATTTGGCTCGTTGGCAGCGAGCAAAACGATCTTTCACGAAGTGTTTATCCGCCGGTGAACGCGCTTTCAGTCGTTCCCGCGCCGTTTTGTTGCTTGGCAGCAACAGTGGCGCCGCCGCCTTCATTGCGCCCTATTGTAATCGGCTCGCGGCCATAATCATTGTGCGTCTAGAGCAACCACAAGCGTTTGTTCAAACCCATCCTTCCACGAATTTGGTTCAATCATGCAAAATACAATATCACGTCGCGGCTTTCTTGCGGCGTTGACTGCGACGGCCGCCGCCGGCCTCTCCGGTTGCGCAACAATCCGCGACGATCTTCCCGTCATCCAAGTGGACGACGCCGGCAATCCGCTCATGCAACCGCAAATGGATGTGGACCCGGCATTTGCCTCGTACGCGGAAATGTACTCCGCCCGGGAAGACGGCGGACATTCTCTGCCGGCCATACCGATCGCCAAGATGGACAAGCGCTATCTGCGCCAGATCGTCCCCGATCCGACAGGTGAGCGCCCCGGAACGCTTGTTGTCGATACCAACGACAAGTTCCTCTATCTCGTACGCGAAGACGGCCAGGCTGTTCGCTACGGCGTCGGCATCGGCAAGCAGGGCTTTTCATGGTCCGGCCGCGCGGTGGTCCAGTGGAAGCGCCATTGGCCGACCTGGACGCCGCCAGACGAAATGATCGCCCGCCAGCCGGACCTCGTAAAGTACAGCGCCCGGAATGGCGGCATGGAGCCCGGTCTCAAGAACCCGCTCGGCGCACGCGCGCTTTACCTATTCCAGAACGGTGTCGATACGCTTTATCGAATACACGGCTCGCCGGAATGGTGGTCGATCGGCAAGGCGGTCTCGTCCGGCTGCGTCCGACTCATCAATCAGGATGTGATCGATCTGTACGATCGCGTTCCGAACAAGACGCCGGTGCTGGTGATCTAGCGAACTGACGAAAAGGGCCGGCAGCAACCCGCCGGCCTTTCGCAATGCTAATCAATGCTAAAATAACGGTGCCTATCGCCGGCTCAGGCTTCCGAGGATGCCCCGCACCAGGGCACGCCCGAGCGAGCTTCCGACCGAACGGACGACGGACTTCATCGCCGCCTCGGCTACCGTCTGCCGGCCGCGTGGCTGGCCACCGCGCGGGCCGGGCTTGCTGCTGCCGCCGAGGATATCCGGAAGCGTCCAGCCACTCGTGCTGTCCGCTTCCTCGACCTGTTTGGCTGCGTCGGCTTCGGTCTTGGCCTGTTCGGCCTTCTTTTGCAGGAGTTCGTAGGCGGATTCGCGATCGACCATCTCGTCATACTGACCCGCAACGGGGCTGGCATTGATCAGGCGCTGGCGTTCGTCGCTGGTCAGCGGTCCAATGCGGCCGGATGGCGGCCGGATCAGCGTGCGCTGAACCATGGATGGCACCCCCTTGTCAGCGAGCGTCGAAACCAGCGCCTCGCCCGTGGCGAGGTTGGTGATTGCCGCGAATGTATTGAAGTCGGGGTTCGGCCGAAACGTATCGGCGGCCGTTTTCACCGCATTCTGCTCACGCGGCGTATAGGCGCGCAGTGCATGCTGCAGCCTGTTTCCGAGTTGCGAAAGTACGGTCTCCGGTACATCCAGCGGATTTTGCGAAATGAAGTAGACGCCAACGCCCTTCGAACGAATGAGGCGAACGACCTGCTCGACACGGGTGAGCAGCGCCTTCGGCGCTTCGTTGAAAAGCAGATGTGCCTCATCGAAAAAGAACACCAGACGCGGCTTTTCCGGATCGCCCACTTCCGGCAATTCCTCGAAAAGCTCCGACAGGAGCCAGAGCAGGAATGTCGAATAGAGGCGCGGATTGTTCATCAGCTTGTCAGCGGCAAGAACGCTGACAACGCCGCGCCCATCCGTGCCGGTGCGCATGATGTCGGAGATCTTCAGGGCCGGTTCGCCAAAGAACTTCGTGCCGCCTTGCTGCTCGAGGACGAGCAGCGAGCGCTGGATCGCTCCGACTGACGGCTTGGTGACGTTGCCATATTTGGTAGAAAGCTCTTCGGCCCGCTCGGCGACGTTGACCAGCAAGGCCTGCAGGTCCTTCATGTCAAGGAGCAGCAATCCGTCCTCGTCTGCAATCTTGAAGGCGATGTTCAGCACCCCCTCCTGAGCGTCGGTCAGGTTCATCAGGCGTGAGAGCAGCAAGGGGCCCATTTCCGAGATGGTGGCGCGAATGGGATGTCCCTGCTCGCCGAATATATCCCAGAATATAACCGGCGATGCGCTGAGCTCATAGGGATCGAGCTTCACATCGGCGGCGCGCTTGACGAGAAAATCCTTCGCCTCGCCTTTGGCTGCGATGCCGGAAAGATCGCCCTTGATGTCGGCGCAGAACACCGGGACGCCCGCCTGGGAGAAACCCTCTGCCAGCACCTGCAGTGTCACCGTTTTGCCGGTGCCTGTCGCGCCGGTGATGAGGCCGTGCCGGTTGCCGAATTTCAGCAGCAGCGATTCTGCCTGCTGGTAGCTGTCGTCGGGTTTGCGGCTTGCACCAAGAAAAATGCTGTCAGCGGCCATGTCGTTCGATCCTCGCAGGAAGTCACTCATTACACGGTATAGACAGCCAATCTGGATGCGACAATGGTTGCTTGGGAATAATGGCGAGGGCAAGCCAGCTTGAGCGTATGTGACGGGACCCGTTCACGCAGATTTGCGTGATTTTTATTGCCTGCGTCGCAAGGCCCAGCGGTAATTTTCCGCCCTTCTACGATAATTTGCCGAGGTGCGTTTTAGAGGTGTCATCCAAGCTGAAATAGACTTGTGCGGCGCGGATTTCGCGCATATTACGTAAACGTAATTCATAACGAGACGGGAGATTAGCCTCATGGAAGAACTCATCGCGCGGATTTCCGCCAATGTCGGAACCGATCCGGCAACCGCCACCAAGGCCGTCGGCCTGATCCTCGCTTTCCTGCAGAAAGAAGGTCCCGCGGACAAGGTCGGCGAACTCATTTCAGGCTTTCCCGGTGCCGAAGCCGCCATTGCTGAGGCGCAGTCAGGCGGCGGCCTACTTTCCGGCCTGATGCCGGGCGTTATGGGCCTCGGCTCGAAGCTCATGGGGATCGGGCTCGGCATGGGCGAAATCAGCGGCATTTCCAAGGAAACCATCGCTTTTGCCCGCGAAAAGGCCGGCAGCGGCCCGGTTGACGAAGTGGTCAATTCGATACCCGGCCTCAGCCAGTTCGTCTGATTTTATGCCATTTTTATAAAAGCGCGCGCCGCCTGGCGCGCGCTTTACCTTTTTCAGGTGCGATTGATCGAAACACCACCATCCACGAGCATGGCCGATCCTGTCGTGAAGCTTGCTTCATCCGAGGCGAGGTAGAGCACCGACTGGGCAATCTCGTCCGGGGTCGCAATCCGCTTCAGCGCGTGCATTCCCTCGACGAATGCGCGCTTCTCGGGAGTATCGGTCCAGGCATCCGCCAAGCGTGTCGCAGTACCGCCCGGCAGGATCGCATTCACTCTTATGCCGCTCGGCCCCAACTCGGCCGCGAGCGTTTTCATGAGGCCGATGATGCCCGCCTTGCTCGCTGCATAGGCAGCAGCGCCCGGCATTCCAGCCGTGTAGCCAACGAAAGTGGACGTAAATATCAGTGAACCACCACCGCGACGCTGCAAAGCCGGTATCTGATGTTTTGCACCCAGAAAAGCGCCCGTCAGATTGACATCGAGTGCGTTGCGCCAGCCTTCGAGTGATATTGCGGCGCTCGGCCCCATTTCGCCGTTTATCCCGGCGTTGTTGAAGGCGATGGCGAGCCCCCCGAAACGGCTCTCCGCCAATGCCACCGACGCAGCAGCAAATTCTTCGTCCGTGACATCTCCCGCAAGTGCGGCCGCCCTGCCCCCGTTGCTTTCGATGGCATCGACAAGATCGTCGAGTTCATCTTGACGCCGTGCCGTCACGACCACGTTTGCACCCTCGTTCGCAAATAGCAGCGCCGTTACACGACCTATCCCGGAACTTGCACCGACGATGAGTGCCGTCTTGCCTTTAAGTCTGTCCATTTTCGCTGCCTTTCAGCTTTCGATCCTGATGCAGAAATTTCACAACCGCGCAGCGCCAGCCACCCGAAACCTGCGCGTTGTCCAACACTTAGCAAACGTGGCAAAAAAGCCCGCTTTCTCAATATGTTGGCCAAACGGCACTTTGCTTTGTTGCGAAGCAGCATGAGTCCTCCTAAAGTCGCCGACAAAAATGCGCCGACCGGGAGTAAGCATGGACTCGTCACTGATCATGGAAACGGAATTTGCGGCAATTGACCGGGATATATGGGTCAAGCTTGCGCAAAAGGCCTTGAAAGGCGCCGATTTCGATGAATCCCTGACATCCAGGACCGACGATAACATCAAGATCGAGCCGCTTTACGAGCGCCGGCGCAAGGCGCAGCTCACGCCGCGCAAGAACCCTGCGCAGCCGTGGCGTATCGTCCAGCGCATCGACGATCCGGATCCGGCGCGCGCCAACAAACAGCTGCTTGAGGATCTTGAGAACGGCGCTACCGGCATCGCACTCGTCTTCGAAGGCGCGCCGAACGCCTTCGGCTACGGCCTTCCCTCGACCCGCGAGGCTGTCGACGAAGTGCTCTACGGCGTTCATCTCGACATGATCCACCTGCGCATGGATGTGCACCCGCGCAGCCGCGCCTGTGCCGACTGGTTCGTCGACTATATGCGCCCGCGCGACGTCAACCCCAAGACGCTGAGCTTTTCGCTCGGCATCGATCCGGCGGCGACGCTTGCCGGTACGGGCCGGCTTCGCATGACGCTTGCAGCGTTGAAAGCATCGCTGCCGCAGTCCCTCTCGGGTTTCTTTTCGCCTGACCTGCCCGGCATCGTTCTCGAAGCCGATGGCCGCGTCTATCACAACGCCGGCGCTACGGAGGCGCAGGAACTCGGCGCCATGCTGTCGATCGCCGCCGGGCATTTCCGGCTGTTTGAAGAAGCACGCCAGCCCATCGTCTATGCGGCGCCGCATCTCGGTTTTGCGCTTTCGCTCGACCAGGACCAGTTTCTGTCTATCGCCAAGATCAGGGCGTTGCGCCGACTGTGGGCGCGGCTCCAGCAGATCTGCGGCAGCGTTCGCCCTGCTCCCGCTGTGATCCATGCCGAAACTTCCATGCGCATGATGACGAAGCGCGACCCGGAAACCAACATCCTGCGCACGACGATTGCCGCTTTCGCCGGCGCTGTCGGCGGCGCCGACTCGATCGCAATCCTGCCGCATACGATCACCCATGGCCTGCCTGATCCGTTTGCCCGCCGCCTCGCCCGTAACACGCAGCTTATTCTCGCCGACGAAAGCAATCTCGCCTTCGTCGCCGATCCCGGGTGCGGGTCCGGGGCTGTCGAGGGGCTCACCGAAGCGCTGTGCAAGGCGGCATGGAAGGAGTTCCAGGCGCTTGAGTGCGACGGCGGTATTCTGCAAAGCCTCGTCGACGGCAAATTCCAGGCGCGCATCGTTGAGGCCCGCAACCGGCGCGCCGCCGAATATGCGACGGGCAAACGGGCCATCGTCGGCACCACCATCTTTCCGCCGAAAAAGGAAAGGCCGGTACAGGTAATCGACGCACCGCACATGCCGCTGCCGACCGACGGCGTTGTACATTGCGAACCGCTGAGCTTTCCGCGCATAGACGAAACCTTCCAGGCCGCCGAGTAAAATGAGAATTCCGGATTTCACCACCATCGATTGGCAAGAGCCGAAACCGCTGCCATCCAGGCTCGACAGGTCAAGTTGGAAGACGCCTGAAGGGATCAAGGTCAAGCGCAGCTATGGCGACGCCGCCGTGAAAAATCTTCCGCATCTCGACAGCTATCCCGGCGCAGCGCCCTTTATTCGCGGGCCCTACCCGACCATGTATGTGCAGCAGCCCTGGACGATTCGCCAATATGCGGGCTTCTCGACGGCCGAAGAATCCAATGCATTCTACCGGCGCAATCTTGGTGCTGGCCAGAAGGGCTTGTCCGTTGCGTTCGACCTTGCAACGCATCGCGGCTATGACAGCGACCATCCGCGCGTTGCCGGCGATGTCGGCATGGCCGGCGTCGCTATCGACTCCATTCTCGACATGCAGCAATTGTTCGACGGCATCCCGCTCGGCGAGATGACGGTTTCGATGACCATGAACGGCGCCGTCTTGCCGATCCTTGCGCTCTATATCGTTGCGGCCGAGGAGCAGGGGGTCGCGCAGAAGCAGCTGGCGGGAACCATTCAGAACGACATTCTGAAGGAGTTCATGGTTCGCAACACCTATATTTATCCGCCGCAACCATCGATGCGGATCGTCTCCGACATCTTCTCCTACACGTCGGAGAACATGCCGAAGTTCAACTCGATCTCGATCTCCGGCTATCATATGCAGGAGGCCGGTGCGACCGCCGATCTCGAACTTGCCTATACGATTGCCGATGGCATCGAATATGCCCGCGCCGGTGTTGCGGCTGGCCAGGACATCGACAGTTTTGCGCCCCGCCTCTCCTTCTTCTGGGCGATCGGCATGAACTTCTTCATGGAAGTCGCCAAGCTGCGCGCGGCACGCCTGCTCTGGGCGGCGCTGATGAAGAAGAACTTCAATCCGAAGGACGAGCGCTCCCTGTCGCTGCGCACCCATTCCCAGACGTCTGGGTGGTCGCTGACCGCGCAGGATCCGCACAATAACATCATGCGCACGATGATCGAGGCGATGGCGTCAACGCAGGGGCACACCCAGTCGTTGCACACCAACTCCTTCGATGAAGCGCTGGCCTTGCCGACCGATCACTCGGCCCGTATTGCACGCAATACGCAGCTGATCCTGCAAAAAGAATCCGGCACCACGCGGATCATCGATCCCTGGGGTGGATCGGCCTATGTCGAGCGCCTGACGCACGATCTTGCGGCGCGGGCCCTGGCGCATATCGAGGAAATCGAAGCGCTCGGCGGCATGGCGAAGGCAATCGAAAAAGGCATTCCGAAAATGCGCATTGAGGCTGCGGCGGCGCGCACGCAGGCCCGGATCGACAGCGGCCAGCAGCCCGTCGTCGGTGTCAATTCCTATCGCCCGACGCAGGACGTCGAAGTGGACGTCCTCAAGGTCGATAATGCGGAGGTCCGCGCTCGCCAGCTTGCCAAGCTCCAGCAACTCAAGGGCACGCGCGATGTTGCTGCGGTCGACGCCGCACTTTCCGCGCTGACAAGCGCCGCGAAGGCTGGAACCGGCAATCTCCTTGATTTTGCCATCAAGGCTGCGCGCGCCCGCGCGACGGTGGGCGAGATATCCCTGGCACTCGAAAAGGCTTACGGCCGTCACGTGGCGGAGATTCACACGATCTCCGGCGTCTATCGCAAGGAGATCGGCAAGAGCGATGCGGTCGACCGGGTGCAGGCGAAGGCAGCCGCCTTCGAGAAGCGCACCGGAGAGAAGCCGCGCATTCTCGTTGCCAAGATGGGTCAGGACGGCCATGACCGCGGCCAGAAGGTCATCGCAACTGCATTCGGCGATCTCGGCTTCGAGGTCATCGTTGGCGCCATGTTCCAGACACCTGAGGAGGTTGCCGATCTTGCCGTTGAAAGCAACGTGCGCATCGTCGGCGTATCATCGCTTGCGGCAGGCCACCTTACCCTGGTGCCGGAACTCAAGGCAGCTTTGAAACGTCACGGCCGCAATGCCATCCTGATCATCGTCGGCGGTGTCATCCCGCCGCAGGATTTCAACGCGGTTCTCGAGGCCGGCGCGACCGCGATCTTTCCGCCCGGCACCGTCATTGGTGAGGCCGCCGAAAAGTTGATCGATAAATTGCTGGATTCATTGTGACATGATCTTTGTCTATACGCTCGAAGAAGATTACCTGATGGCGAGCGCCGCACTTGCGGGCGCTGAACTGCCGGCAAACACCGTTTGGGTTGACCTCCTCAACCCGACGCACGAGGAAGATCATCACGTCGAAAGCTGGATGAAGGCGTCGATCCCGACCCGTGACGACATGCATGAGATCGAGGAATCGAGCCGCTTCTACGCCGAGAACGGTGCGCAATATCTGACAGCTCCAGTCCTGTACTCCACAGGCGAAAACAGCCATGGCATCGGCCCGATTTCCTTCATCCTGACGGGTCAGCGCCTGGTTACGGTACGGTATACCGAGCCGAAATCGTTCAACCTCTATATCAGCCGCGCGACGAAGCCCGGCAACGGCTTAATCAACAACAAATGCACGGGCGTCAGCATCCTTCTCGGTCTTATCGAAGCGGTGACCGATCGTCTCGCCGACATCCTCGAAGACGTTGCTGGCCGAATTGATCTGAACTCGCACGCAATCTTCCGGCGCTCGGAAACCGACAAGCCGATGACCACCAAGAATTTCAGGGACAGCCTCAACCAGATCGGCATAACGGGTGCGTTCCTTTCGAAAGTACGTGAAAGCATCACGGGCGTCAGCCGCCTTCTCGTCTATATGACTGCCTTCACCAACCAGGAGCCGTACAAGAAGGATACGCGCGGCTGGATCAAGTCCCTGGAGCGCGACACGCAATCGCTGAGCACCTATGTTGACTTCCTTTCAAACAAGGTGACGTTCCTGCTCGACACCGTGGTCGGCCTGATCTCGATCGAACAAAACGCCATCATCAAGATTTTCTCGGTCGCGGCCGTTGCCTTCATGCCACCCACCCTTGTCGCCTCGATCTACGGCATGAACTTCCATCTGATGCCGGAACTCGACTATCGCTGGGGCTATCCAATGGCCCTTTGCATTATGATTGCTTCGGCGGTGGTTCCGCTGCTGATCTTCCGCAAGAAGGGCTGGCTGTAGCGCACCCTACGAAGGTCTACTTGAAGATTGGCGATTTTCTGTGTTATAATTTTTGTTATAACATTGGAGCTGAGCCATGAATGTCACGTTAAGAAAGATCGGCAATTCCGAAGGCGTGATCCTGCCAAAGGACGTTCTCGACCGCCACAACCTCAAGGCAGGCGATCAACTCGTTCTGACTGAAGACGCCGATGGCCTTACTCTTCGGGCTTTGCACGATGATCCCGAAGCGTTTGAGAAAAAAATGCAGATCGCACGCGAGCGTATGAAAAAGTACGAGACCGCCTATCGCGCTCTCGCCAAATGATCGAGTTCCATTCTCGCGAGTTCGTGGAGTCGCTTCACGCGGAGCAACTGCGCCTGCACGGCGGCGCTCCGGGTGTACGCGAAGTCGGAATGCTTGAATCAGCTCTAAATCGGCCGCTGCAGAAGGAAGCTTACGGCGACCCCGATCTTTGCGAGCTTGCCGCAGCCTATCTCTATGGCATCGTCAAAAATCATCCGTTCATCGACGGCAACAAACGCACCGGATTTGCGGCAGCCGATCTTTTTCTCGTTTTTAATGGGTTCAGCATCGAAGCACCGGCTGAGGACATCATCCAACTGGTTTTAAGTGTCGCCGCCGGCGAAATCGACGAGACCGGCGCGGCAATGTTTTTCCGCGACCACATAGAAGCGATCTAAAGTCCAATGATTTGAGTCGGCTGGCTCAGTTGTCTTCAGTTGTGATTCAACTTCAAGGCGAGACGGCTATTTTCGTGATTTCCCATTCGTGACCGTTTAACTCGAACGTATCGCCGACTGACTTTCCGAACATCACCTTCGCCATCGGCGCCACGTGCGAGATCTTGCCGTGGCTGGCGTCGACCTCATCCTCACCGACAATCTGCCAGGTCTGGGTCTTTCCCGCATCATCGGCGATGGTTACGCTCATGCCGAAACGCACAACATCACTCTTCGGATCGGGATGCGAGACTTCGGCCGTTTCGCGGCGCGCCGTCCAATAGCGCAGGTCGCGCGACGCCCGGGCGATCAACTCGCGATCCGCCTCCGCGTTGCCCTTGGCCAATTCCTCGTGCAGCGCGGCGATCTCGGCATCGATCATGGCGAGCCCGCGTTCGGTTACGAGATTGCGATGCGGACTGATCGGACGTTCGCCAAAATCAATCGAGGCATTGCTGTCGTCCTGTTTGGTAAAAGCACTGCTCATTACTCCAAAGTAGGGATTGCCCGCCCCAACAGCAAGTGCAATCCTTTGATGTATCCAGACCCTCGCTCTATTCTGCCTGCAACGCCAAGGAACAATCATGATCAGCAGACGACTTGTCCTCGCCGGTCTGACCGGGGTCGCCTTCAACCACGACTTCCAGCAGGTTGCGCAAGCAGCATCCAACGCGTCTGAGCCGCTCAACGCCGTCGATTACGGTCTTCAACCGGGATCGACACAGGATCAAACGGCGAAATTCAACGCGCTTCTCGAGAGCGCCAGCGCCAAAGGCAATCAGGTTTTCCTCCCGGCCGGGAGCTATATCGTTTCCGCCATCCTATGCCCGTCCTATGTCAATATTCTCGGCGTGACCGGCCAAAGCCGCATCGTCTATGCGGGCACAAGCGGCTTTGTCCAGGCAAACGACTCCAAGCTGATCCAGTTCACCGGACTCGTTTTTGACGGCAACGGAAAAGAGCTCGGCGACAAGGCGAAGGGGCTCATCGAGGCCAACAATGTCAGGACCTTGTTGATCCGCGATTGCACAATCGTTGGATCGGCGCAGAACGGGCTTTCGCTCTTTCAATCGGGCGGCGCAATCGACGGCAACCGGATTTCGGGCGTAGCCGACGCCGCGATATTTGCCGCCAATTCTGCGGACCTTGCGATCACCCGCAACACGATCAGCGATTGCGGCAATGGCGGCATCCTTGTTCATCGTTACGACAAGGGCCGCGACGGAACCATCATCAGCGGCAATCGCGTGCAAAAGATCCGGGCCGATTCCGGCGGAACGGGCCAGAACGGCAATGGCATCAATATCTACAAGGCCGATAATGTCATCGTCGCAGACAATGTCGTCAGCAACTGCGCCTTCACGGCCGTGCGCGGCAACAGCGCTGGAAACATCCAGATCACCGGCAACAATTGCACGGGCAGCGGCGAGACGGCGATTTACTCCGAGTTTGCGTTCGAGGGCGCCATCATCGCCAACAATATCGTCGACGGCGCCGCCAATGGCATATCGATCGTGAACTTCGACGATGGCGGGCGCCTCGGTACCTGCACCGGCAATATCGTACGCAATCTGTCGGTGAAGGGCCCATATGCAGGCACATTCGGCATCGGGATTTCGGCGGAAGCGGATAGTACCATTACCGGAAATCTTGTTGAGGGCGCACCGACATACGGCCTCCAGCTCGGTTGGGGACCTTACATGCGCAATCTCGTTGCCAGCAGCAACATCATCCGCAATTCCGGCGAAGGCATCTATGTAACGGTCGTCGATGGGGTTGGACCGGCCATCATCACCGACAATATCATTCAGGGTGCAACCAAAGGCGCGATTGTCGGCCACAAGTGGGAAGAGGTTGCGATAAAGGATCTTACCCAGAAGGGCTCGGCCTATCCCAACCTCGTCGTCGAGCGAAATATCGTCAGTTGATTCCCGCCTCGGTCAGCTCTTCCGTCGGGCTGATAACCCCATAGGTGATGCCGTTCCAGTTGCGCATTTCGCGATCGGCAAACCTGTCGAGCTTCGACTCAAGCTCCGCTTCATTGCGGAAAATACGCGCCAAGACCGTCGCAATCATTGCCTCGGCAGCGCGCGTCGCGCCATCGTCGCACTTGACGGCGATGCCGAGCCCAAGCTCGGGGACGGCTCCGACAAAGACACCCTCGGCGCCCGTCTTCACGAATAGCCGGCCGGGAGCCATTTCCATGAGTTCGGTGCAGGCGCGGTGTGTGCCGGCCACATAGAAGGGAGCAGCCATCGCCGCGTCCATCAAGCGCCGCGCCGCCTTCGCGCGCGCTGGCGCAAGGTCGGTCCCCGTCGCCATGCGCGCAAAGCCATGCGCAAGGTTCTTGAGGGGAATAGCATAGGTCGGTATGGAGCAGCCGTCGGTGCCGCAATAGTCCAGCGTGTGGGGAGCGCCGGTAACGCTTTCCATCGCTTCGCGCACCATATCCTGTTCAGGCGAGCCCAGCGCCGAGTAGCCGCGCGTCTCGACGCCAAGGTGCCGGCAGGTGCAAAGAAACCCCGCATGCTTGCCCGAGCAATTGTTGTGGAGCGCCGTCGGCTCCTGCCCGCTCTTGGCCAGCGCAATGAGTACCGGCTGCTGTGTCGGCCAATGGGCGCCGCATTCGAGCGCCGAAACATCAAGGCCGGCTCGTGCCAACATGTCGGCTGCCCGGCTCACATGCTGGGGCTCGCCGGAATGCGATGCGCATGCCATAGCAAGCTCCTCATTGCCGAAACCATAAGCATCGGCTGCGCCGCTTTCGACAAGCGGCAGCGCCTGGATCGCCTTGATCGCAGAGCGCGGAAATGTCGGGCGCTCGATATCTCCGAGCGAATAGACGATTTTGCCGTCGCCATCGGTAACAACCACCGAGCCGCGATGACGGCTTTCGACCGTTTCACCGCGGAAAACCTCAACGAGAACCGGATTAGTCATGGGAGATCATCTTTCAATTGGGTCGAAAATCTTGCGCCTCGCCGATTTATAGGCCGTCCCGCCATTGATACCAAGCTCGGCCAATCGGAATCATTTCATGGGGTTGGCGCGCGAAGCTGAAAGGTTGAATCAGCGCCTTCAAGCCGATTCAACCTGTGGCCGAACCTATTTGATCCGTTCGAGAACGGAAACGTAGTTGGCGACCGCCGCGCCGCCCATGTTGAAGATGCCGCCAAGCTTTGCGCCGGGGACCTGGATGCCGCCTGCCTCACCGGTAAGCTGCATCGCCGACAAAACGTGCATCGACACCCCACTTGCACCAATCGGATGCCCCTTCGCCTTGAGTCCCCCTGACGGATTGACCGGAAGGCGACCATCCATGGCGGTCTGGCCCTCGAGCGCGACCTTGGCGCCCTCGCCCGGTTTCGCCAGACCCATCGCCTCATATTCGATAAGTTCGGCAATCGTGAAGCAGTCATGAGTCTCGACGAAGGAGAGATCGTCGATTGTAACCCCGGCCTGCGCCAAGGCGCGCTTCCACCCTAATGCGCATCCTTCAAATGAGAGGATGTCACGCTTCGAGATGGGCAGGAAATCCTGAACATGCTGGGCGGCACGGAATGCGACGGCGCGCTTCATTTTGAGCGCGGTTTCTGTATCGGTTAGGATAAGCGCCGCAGCGCCGTCGGAGACGAGGGAACAATCGGTGCGCTTGAGCGGGCCGGCCACGAATGGGTTCTTTTCGCTCTCCTGCCGGCAGAATTCATAGCCGAGATCCTTGCGCATCTGCGCATAGGGATTGCCGACGCCGTTCTTGTGATTCTTCGCGGCGATCATGGCCAGCGCATCGGACTGGTCGCCATATTTCTGGAAATAGGCGGCGGCGATCTGGCCGAAAACGCCGGCAAAACCCGCCGGAATATCGCCTTCCTCGGGAAGGTAAGATGCTTTCAGCAGATTCTTGCCGATCTCCGGGCCAGGTGTAGAGGTCATTTTCTCGACGCCGACGACGAGTACAACCTTGGCCGCGCCCGCCCGAATGGTCTTGATCCCCTGATGAACCGCCGCCGAACCCGTGGCGCAGGCATTCTCCACGCGGGTCGCGGGCTTGAAACGCAGCGCATCGCTGGCTTGGAGGACGAGGCTGGCCGTGAAATCCTGCGGCGAGAACCCCGCGTTGAAATGCCCGAGCACGATCTCGTCGACATCCTCGGGACCGATCCCCGCATGTTCGAGCGCTCCGATCGCGGCCTTGACGATCAGGCTTTCGACCGTTTCACCCTCGAGTTTTCCAAACGGCAAATGCGCCCATCCGACGATGCAGGCTGTCATCTTGTTTCCTCCACAAATGTCATGGCCATTGACCTAACCACGATCAGACTTTTGTTCAAGGTGCATGCCCGTCGTGGCGAACAAGACCGCCCAAACTCGTGCTCTTAATCCTACTCCTTTCCACACACCGGCGCAGAGATTTTTATTGATTGACCAGTCAATCAAGAATAGATTTGCGGGAAACAGGATGCCGGGCAATGCCGAAATTAGGAATGGAACCGTTGCGTAAACGCGAGTTGATCGATGCTGCGATCCGCACCATCGGCCAACGCGGCTCGCTTGATGTGACTGTTGCGGAGATCGCCCACGAAGCCGGTGTTTCGGCGGCGCTGGCGCATCACTATTTCGGCGGCAAGGAACAGTTGATCCTGGCAACCATGCGGCATCTCCTGAAGGAACTCGGCAACGATCTCCGCAATGCGCTGCACAAAGCGCCAACAGCCGCTGAGCGCGTTGCGGCGGTCATCGCAGTCAACTTTTCGGCCTCGCAATTCGCGCCGGAGACGGTGGCAGCGTGGCTGACATTCTATGTCCATGCACAAAAATCCGATGAAACGCGCCGTCTCCTGCGCATCTATGCGAGGCGCACCCATTCGAACCTGGCCTATGCGCTCGGACAAATGACCGATCGGGCGGCGGCAGCGCAGATCGCCGAAGGGGCAGGCGCAATGATCGACGGCCTCTATATCCGCCATGCGCTGCGCAATGGCGCACATGAGGCGGCGTCGGCTATCGCCCTCGTCGAAGACTACGTGAATATCAAACTCGCAGCCGCCGGAGCACTGCAATGACAAGGCCCAACATTCTCATCATCGTCGTCGATCAATTGAACGGCACGCTTTTTCCGGATGGCCCGGCGCCTTTCATCCACGCGCCGCATCTGAAGGCGCTTGCCAAGCGTTCAGCCCGATTTGCAAAAACCTATACGGCCTCGCCGCTCTGCGCCCCGGCGCGGGCATCGCTTATGTCGGGCCAATTGCCTTCGCGCACGCGGGTTTACGACAACGCTGCCGAATTCGCTTCGGACATTCCGACCTACGCGCATCATTTGCGCCGTGCCGGCTACTACACCGGCCTTTCCGGAAAGATGCATTTTGTTGGACCGGACCAACTCCACGGTTTCGAAGAGCGGCTGACAACCGATATTTATCCTGCCGATTTCGGCTGGACGCCTGACTATCGCAAGCCCGGCGAGCGGATCGACTGGTGGTATCACAATCTCGGATCGGTGACCGGCGCCGGCGTTGCCGAGATCACCAACCAGATGGAATATGACGACGAGGTTGCGTTTCACGCCCGGCAGAAGCTCTACCAGCTTTCGCGCGAAGCCGATGATCATGCACGGCGCCCCTGGTGCCTGACCGTTTCCTTCACGCATCCGCACGACCCCTATGTCGCCCGCCGCAAATATTGGGATCTCTACGAAGGTTCGGAAGCCCTCGACCCCGCTGTCGACGAGATTGGTTTTGCCGATCAGGATCCGCATTCGCAGCGTCTGCTCAAGGCCTGCGACTACGAGGCCTTCGACATTACGGCCGATCAGGTACGCAAGGCGCGCCAGGGCTACCTCGCCAACATTTCCTATATCGATGACAAGGTCGGCGAGATTCTCGATGTTCTTCAGACGACCCGGATGCTTGACGATACGATCATCGTCTTCACCTCGGATCACGGCGACATGCTCGGCGAGCGCGGCCTGTGGTTCAAGATGAACTTCTTCGAAGGCTCGGCACGCGTGCCGCTCATGATCGCTGGCAAGGGCATCGACGCGCAGCTTGTCGAGGCGCCCGTATCGACGCTGGATATCACGCCGACACTGGCAGCACTTGGCGGTGTGGATATTGCCGAAGTACTGCCATGGACCGATGGTGAGGACCTTGGCCCGCTCATGCGCGGCGATGTGGCGCGCAAATCACCCGTGCTTTTGGAATATGCGGCTGAAGGCTCCAATGCACCGCTCGTTGCGCTGCGCGACGGTAAATACAAGTTCGTGCACTGCGAGATCGACCCGCCGCAACTCTTTGATCTTGAATCGGATCCGCACGAACTCAACAATCTTGCGGGCGATCCCGGTCACGCGGGGGCAGTCGCGGATTTCACGGAAAAGGCTCGTGCGCGCTGGGATATGGCCGCCTTCGATGCAGCAGTGCGCGAGAGTCAGGCGCGGCGCTGGGTGGTCTACGAAGCATTGCGCAACGGTTCGTACTACCCCTGGGACTATCAGCCGCTGCAAAAAGCCTCCGAGCGCTACATGCGCAATCATATGGATTTGAACGTTCTGGAAGAGAATGCCCGCTATCCGCGTGGCGAGTGAGACCGGGCATGGAAGCAGATTTCGTCATTATCGGTTCGGGTTCCGCCGGCTCCGCCATGGCCTACCGCCTGTCGGAAGACGGCAAGCATTCGGTGATTGTCATCGAATATGGCGGCACCGATATCGGGCCCTTCATCCAGATGCCGGCCGCGCTTTCCTTCCCGATGAACATGAGCACCTATGATTGGGGTTTCAGCTCCGAACCCGAGCCGCACCTCGGCGGTCGCAGGCTGGTCACGCCGCGTGGCAAGGTCATCGGTGGATCGTCGTCGATCAACGGTATGGTCTATGTGCGCGGCCACGCCCACGACTTCGATCACTGGGCCGAGACCGGCGCCGCCGGCTGGTCCTATGCCGATGTGCTGCCCTATTTCAAGCGGATGGAAAATTCGCATGGCGGCGAGGCGGGATGGCGCGGCACGGACGGCCCGCTCAACGTGCAGCGCGGGCGCCGCGACAATCCCCTGTTTCACGCCTTCGTCGAGGCAGGCAAGGAAGCAGGCTTCGAAGTCACCGACGACTATAACGGCTCGAAGCAGGAAGGCTTCGGAGCGATGGAGCAGACCATCTACAAGGGGCGGCGCTGGTCGACGGCGAACGCCTATCTGCGCCCTGCCCTCAAGCGCCAGAATGTCAGCCTCGTCAATGGGTTCGCGCGCCGTGTGATCATCGAGAATCAGCGCGCGACCGGCGTCGAGATAGCGCGGCGCGGCAAAACCGAAATTGTCCGGGCGCGGCGCGAAGTGATCATTGCCGCCTCTTCCATCAACTCCCCCAAGCTGCTCATGCTGTCCGGCATCGGTCCGGCCGCGCACCTCAAGGCGCACGGCATCGATGTTGTCGCTGATCGGGCAGGTGTCGGCCAGAACCTGCAGGACCACCTCGAAGTCTATATTCAGCAGGAAAGCCTCAAGCCGATAACGCTCAATTCCAAACTCGGGCTTGTTTCCAAGGCGATGATCGGGGCCGAGTGGCTGTTCTTCAAAAGCGGGCATGGTGCCACAAACCATTTCGAATCCGCAGCCTTCGTGCGGTCGAAACCCGGTATCGATTATCCGGACATCCAGTACCATTTCCTGCCCGCCGCGATCCGCTACGACGGCAAGGCGGCTGCCAAGGGCCATGGCTTCCAGGCCCACGTCGGACCAATGCGCTCGAAGTCGCGCGGCAGCGTAACGCTGGCCTCATCGGATCCGTTCGAAAAGCCGAAGATCGTCTTCAACTACATGTCGCATCCGGACGACTGGAGCGACTTCCGCCATGCCGTGCGCCTGACCCGCGAGATTTTCGGCCAGTCCGCACTTACCCCTTATCGCGGCCGCGAAATTTCCCCGGGCTCGCACGTGCAATCGGATGATGAAATCGACGATTTCCTGCGCGAACATGCCGAGAGCGCCTTTCATCCCTGCGGTACCTGCAAGATGGGCGCGACCAGTGACCCGACCGCCGTGGTCGATCCGCAATGTCGTGTCATCGGGGTGGAGGGACTTCGCGTTGCCGATTCGTCGATTTTTCCGCGCGTGACCAACGGCAATCTCAACGGTCCATCGATCATGACCGGCGAAAAGGCTTCGGACCATATTCTCGGTCGCGATCCACTGCCGCGTTCCAACCAGGAGCCCTGGATCAATCCGCGCTGGCAGGTGAGTGACCGGTAAGGTATCCATACGCATTCAAAGGAGAGCACCCATGCGCGCGCAGCCGAAGGCATCGCATTTCATCAACGGCCGGTTTGTCGAGGACAAGGCGGGCAAGCCGCTTGATGTGATCTACCCGGCTACCGGCGAGACCATCGCCAGGCTTTTCGGCGCAACGCCTGCCCTCATCGACGAGGCGGTTCAGGCGGCAGCCGCGGCGCAACCCGCCTGGGCGGCGCTGAAACCGGTAGAGCGTGGCCGCATCCTGCGCCGCGCCGCCGATATCCTGCGCGCCCGCAATGCCGAGATCGCTGAACTTGAAACGCTCGATACCGGTAAGGCCATTCAGGAAACGCTCGTCGCCGATCCAGCCTCGGCCGCCGATGCACTCGAATTCTACGGCGGCATCATTGCCGGGTTTAATGGCGAGATGATCGAGCTTGGCGGCTCCTACGCCTATACGAGGCGCGAAGCTCTCGGCGTCTGCGTCGGCATCGGCGCCTGGAACTATCCGATCCAGGGCGCCGGCTGGAAATCGGCACCGGCTCTCGCAGCGGGCAATGCCATGATCTTCAAGCCTTCGGAAAACACGCCGCTTTCTGCTCTGGCGCTCGCGGAAATCTACAAGGAAGCCGGCCTGCCTGACGGCTTGTTCAACGTTGTCCAGGGTTTTGGCGATGTCGGCTCCCAGCTCGTCGACCATCCGCTCGTCGCCAAGGTATCGTTGACCGGCTCCGTGCCGACCGGCAAGCGGGTCCTTGCCCAGGCGGGCTCGCACATGAAGCATGCGACAATGGAACTCGGCGGCAAGTCCCCGCTCATCATCTTTGACGATGCCGACGTGGAGAATGCGGTCGGCGGTGCGCTTCTCGGCAATTTCTATTCGACCGGCCAGGTCTGCTCCAACGGTACACGTGTTTTCGTCCAGGGTGGTATCAAGGATCGCTTCCTGGAGCGCCTGACGACCCGCACGAAAGCCATCCGCCTCGGCGACCCGCTCGACCCTGACATCCACCTTGGACCGCTCGTCAACGCGGCGCAGCGCGACAAGGTCGTGTCCTACATCGAGAAGGGCAAGGAAGAGGGGGCGACTCTCCATTACGGCGGCGGCGTACCGCAGATGCAGGGATTTGAAGGCGGCTGCTTCGTCGAGCCGACCATCTTTACCAATGTGACCGACAATATGATCATTGCCCGTGAGGAGATATTCGGGCCGGTCATGGCCGTTCTCGATTTCAAGGACGAGGACGAGGTCATCGAGCGCGCCAACGACACGGAATTTGGACTGTCGGCTGGCGTGTTCACGCAGGATCTTGCGCGAGCGCATCGGGTCATCAGCCAGATGAAGGCCGGCACCTGCTGGATCAACACGTACAATCTTGCGCCGGTGGAAATGCCTTTCGGAGGGTTCAAACAGTCTGGCGTCGGGCGTGAGAATGGCCTCGCCGCGCTTTACCACTATAGCCAGATAAAATCGGTCTATGTGGAGACAGGGAAGGTCGAAAGCCCTTACTGATCGACCAAGTGCCCGTTACTTGCCGACATAATCCACGTATTGCGTGAGCGCGCAGACGAGGTGATAGAAGATCGAGGCGGGAACGTCTTCCGCCTTGGCGCGGCCGGTCTCGTCGATGAGATCGATCCACAGCCCCCTCGGCGCCGGTTCGATGTGCCAGCGAAACAGCCGGCCCACACGCGCCTCGATCTCCGGCTTCAAATTCGGGCCGCCATTGCCGTCAAGCGCGATAGCCGCCTTAACGGCTTCAGTCTGCGGCCAACTGCGTGAATTGGTGTCGAGCGGCAGGCCATGGCGCGACACGGCGCCATAGGCAAGGCCCGTCGCCCGGTTGAGGCCGTTGGCAATGGCCGAGGAATAGAGCTTGCGCGCAAAGCGGACGAGATCCTTTTGCCCGGATGCGGCGGCGAAATTGACGAGCAACGAAGCCCATTCGAAGTGATGGCCGGGTTCGGTCCACTCGCCTTCCTCGCCGGGCGCCCGCTCCCAATCATTGGTAAAGTACTCGCCCAGCGTCCAAGTTTCCGCATCGAACATGTGGTGGCGGAAAAGATCGACGATGCGCGCCGCCCGTTGCAGATAGTCGCGATTGCCGGTGGCGTTATACCAGGCCAGAAACGCTTCGAGCAGGTGCATGTGCGGGTTGGAGCGGCGCAGGCCCTTGCCGTCCGGGGTTTCCAGAAAGCCGGTCAGGCGCGCATCGGCGAGATACTCGTCGATGAAGGCAAATGTTTCGGTGCCGAGCGCGAGCGCTCCCGAATGGCCAGCCTTATGCGCATGGGCAAGCGCCAGCAGGACGAAGGACTGGTCATAAGCATCTTCCGTGGCGTCGAGCACGCTGCCGTCTGGGTTGAAGGTCTTGACCCAGCCGCCGCGGTCGGTACGGCCGTTCCTGGTGATAAAATCGATCCCGTGATCGATCAGCGCCGCTGCCGGGCCGTCCCAGCCCATTTCGTGGGCGACGGCAAAGGCATAGATCTGCCTGCCGATGGTGCGCATGCGTTTCGGCTTGGCAACCGGCGTCGACTCGAAGGACAGCGCCTCGTGAAATCCGCCGAAACGCTCATCAACGCCGACGGTCGACCACAGCGGCAGCGTCTCACTGAACAGCCAGTGGCGCACGCGGTTGGCATAGGCGCCGACCTGCGGGAGCCTGTCTTGCGAAGGGGTGAACTTGGTTTCGAGCCGTCCCGACTTTTCCAGTTGCTCGACGATCTTGCGCACGTTCTGGCTTTCGCTGACCGGGGCGACGAAGGTTGCATCCGCCGTCGCTACAACAGCGGTGTCGCGCAGGCCTACGACAGAAAGCAGCCCGCCTTCGCTGCGCAGATAGCTGTGCTCGCAGTCGATGGCGACGACATCGCCAACTATGACGTTGCCGTTGGCGTCGACCGAACCTACATCGAGCAGCGACTGCCAGGAGCCGAGGTCGTTCCAGCGGAAGGTCGCCGGGACGAGCGCGATACCCGAAGCCCGTTCCATGATGGCGTAGTCGACGGAAATCGAGGGCACTTCGGCATAAAGCTCATAGGGAAGATAGGTGCCGGAAACATTGGTGTCGGCAGCGTCGAGTGCGGCGACGGCCTTGTCCCATATTTCCGCAGCGTGCGTTTTGAAGGCTGCGCGCATGGCGCTGGCACGGAAAAGAAAAATGCCGGCATTCCACAAAAAATTGCCCGATTCCAGATAGTCCTTGGCCTTGGCTTCGTTCGGCTTTTCGACAAAGCGCACGACATCGCGCGTGCCCTCGCCCGTCGCCCCGACCTCGATATAGCCGAAGCCGGTCTCGGGACGGTCCGGCTTGATGCCAAAGACAACGATCCGCCCGGCCTTTGCCGCGGCAACGCCGGCTTCAACGGTGTTCCAGAAATCGCGATCGGTGGTGATCTCATGGTCGGAAGGCACGACGAGCACAAGGTCGTCGCCATGCTCCCGCAAGGTCACTTCGGTGGCAAGCACCACGGCCGAGGCAGTGTTGCGGCCCATCGGCTCGAGGATCGGCCGCCCACCCGCGAGGTCGACGCCGGCAAGATCATGCTGGATGCGCGCGGCGTGTCGTTCCGAGGCGAGAAGATAGACAGGTACAGCCGTGTCGTCTGCCCGCGCGCTCATGCGCCGGACCGTTCGTAACAACATCGAACCTTGACCGGAAAGATTGTGGAACTGCTTCGGAAAATCCTCGCGCGACAGCGGCCATAGCCGCGAACCAACACCGCCGCTCATGACGAAGCTGATGATCTTCTGCTTTTCCGCCGCCATCGAATGCAGCCCCGCACTTTCTAAGTATTGAAGACTTGATGCCAATCGATACAGGAGTTTGGAGGGCGATCACAGAGGAAAATAAGGCGTAGGACGCTCGGAAAAAGGTTTCCAGAGCATTATCAAAAAGTGGATAGAAACGACTTGCAGGTACCGAGACCGGACGGTATATACCGCGCGTCACTGGTTACGGAGTGTAGCGCAGCCTGGTAGCGCACCTGCTTCGGGAGCAGGGGGTCGGAGGTTCGAATCCTCTCACTCCGACCAGTTGAATCAGGCCAAGCCACGGCAATACGCTTTTTAGTCAGCAACGCTTGAAAATATCCTCAAGATATACAGCGGCCTTCGCTTGAGGCGTTGTCTTCATTCGTGTCGGCGCAAAAACAAAACGCCGATCGAAACGGGCTTGGTTTACGGGGCTCATGGCCAAGACGTCGATTTGCCGATCGAGTTCTGCTCCATCAGCGAAGCGCTTGTATGCCGTTCCAACATCCTCGCGGACATTGGCGTTTTGAACAGCAGGAACTCCGGGAATGGACAACCCTACGGTTCTGCAAAAATCGTCAATCGTATCATTCAAGGGATATGGCCGAATAATCGTCTCGATTTGCTTCTTTGAGAGGCCGTCGCTCACTCGCTCGTAATCGAACCAAAATATCCAAGACTCATATTGAAGAAACCCTAGGTCGAGTATCTCTTCAAGATATTCGGAAAAACTCCGCCGGAACCCGTGCTTTAGCAATTCCAGATAAAGACTTTCGGCGTAGTCAGCCGGCCTACGCAGATAGATTACGATCTTGGGCTTAATCGCAAGCCACTGAAGATCGTCAAGAAAATCGTAAAAACCATCATTCTCTACGAGACAGCCTTCGAAGTCTTCACTCGACAGCAGGATATTTCGAAGCGGCGTATCCAGCATTTCAGCGACGAGATCGGCCGGTCGAGAGGCCGTACCCACCGCACGGGGATCATTCATAAAGACCCATGCGGCCAGATGATGACCACTCATCGCGCGGCAAGCGCGAGGATAAAGAAATCCTGCGGCTTCGATGGCCGATTGCTGAAGCTGCAAGAAGTTTTGGAGCGCCGTAGTTCCCGTTTTATGCAATCCAACATGAACGTAGCAACTTTTCTCGATCAGCATCTTGCGTTCTCTCAGGGCCAGAAAACGTTTATACTGGGCTATCGAGTTTAGGCAACTTGTACGCGTATAAGATTGTAGTGAAAACACGCGCTTCAAGCGAAGATGGATTCTGACCATCGTCTTTAACCCCATGAGGTTAGCCCACAGTGGTGTAAATCCATTGCGGTGCAGCTTTGCTAGAATGGCGTGATCAATAAGGGGTTATTGATGTGAACGACGCTACACTTATCCTGCTTTCCATCTTTACGGTCATCGGTGCATATCTGTTCTACGTGCCTCCACTGTAGACCAAGCGGCCGGCATCCGCGAATGTTTGCGCGCTCTAAAATATGAGCCGCGGAACAGCCTCGATCAACGCACGCGTGGTCTCGGTTTTTGGCGCTTTGAGCACCGTCTCCGTATCGCCGCTTTCGACGATTCGCCCTTCGTCCAGCACGATCAAGCGCTCGGCGAAAGCGCGGACGACGGCAAGGTCGTGCGATATGAAGATGTAGGCAACGCCGGTTTGCTCCTTCAGATCGAGGAGCAGGTTAAGGATCTGGGCACGCACCGAAACATCGAGCGCGGATATGGGCTCGTCCAAAACGATCAGTTCCGGCTTGGTCATGATCGCCCTTGCTATCGCCACTCTTTGCCGCTGGCCGCCTGAAAGCTGACGTGGCGGACGATCGATCAAATCTGTGCCGAGTCCGACGCGCTCGAGTGCGGCACCGATCGTCGCGCCATAGTCGCCGGGGTTGGCAAGTCCATGCAGGCGCAACGGGTCCTCAAGAACATCGCGGACGGTGGCGCGTGGATTGAAAGCCGCGAGCGGATCCTGGAATACCATCTGGAATCGGCTGCGACGCCGGCGAAGACGCTCGCCGCTCAAGGCGGTGATATCCTGCCCGGCCAGATGGATGGACCCCTTGTCCGGCTCGGCAAGGCGCATGATCAGGCGCGCGAGCGTGGTCTTGCCTGAACCCGAAGCCCCAGCCACGGCCAGCGTTTCGCCCGGAGCGAGCACAAAACTGATATCCCGCAGGCCAGCCCCGCCCCGATCGCCGAAGCGTTTGCTGATATTTTTGACTTCGAGGATCGGAGTGGGCGACATCATTCGAGACCTGCCGTATCGATTTCGGCAAGGCGCTTTCTACGGGGTGTATCGAGCGAAATGTGCGTGTCGACAAGCGCACGCGTATAGGGGTGCCGGGGCGCGCCGAGCACGTCTGCCGCAGGACCGAACTCCACGAGCCTTCCCCGATAGAGCACGCCGATCTTGTCGGTGCGCTCCGATGCAAGCGCAATATCGTGCGTGACGAAGATGAGCGTCAGCCCATTGTCCCTGACGAGCCGATCGAGCAGATTGACAATGTGTCGCTGTACGACGGTATCAAGCGCGCTCGTCGGCTCATCGGCGATGAGCAGCGAAGGGTTGCCCGCAAGCGCGATTGCAAGGGCGATACGCTGCTTCTGGCCTCCAGAAAATTCGTGCGGATAGCTGTTAAGCCGAGTGAGAGGTCGTGGAATCTGGACCGCGCCCAGCAATTCGGCGGCGCGGACCCGGGCCGCAGTCCAGCCAATCCCCTGGTGGATCATCGCGACTTCAGCGATCTGGTCACCCACATTCATCACCGGGTCAAGACTGCCATTGGGATCCTGGAACAGAACACCAATATCCTTGCCCGGTCTTGGCTTGTAGCCAAGCGTGGGAAAATCAACCGACCCTGTCGCCTTTGCCCCCTCGGGTAGAAGCCCGGCGACCGCCATTGCCAGCGTGGATTTCCCGGAACCGCTTTCGCCGATGAGCGCGAGCCTTTCACCTTGGCCAACCTCAAGCGAGATATCTTCAAGAGCAACGGCCGCGCCATAACGCACGCCGAGGCCTGCTATATGCAAATAGGGCTTGCTCATGGCTGCAGCCTTTCTGAGCGCGACAAGCCACGACCGAGCAAATGAACGGCAAGAACAGTAACGACAAGCGCAATCCCCGGGACGATGGAAAGGTATGGCGCGGAGCGAAGAACGGTGCGCCCTTCCGCAATCATGCTCCCCCAGGTCACCCGATTGGGGTCGCCGAAGCCGAGGAATGACAGGGCCGCCTCGATGAGGATGGCGGCGGCGACGGAAATAGCGGCAAGCGATGCTGCCGGCCCGAATGCATTGGGCAGAATTTCACGAAAGGCAATCTCGAGCGGATGCATGCCAAGCGTGCGCGCCGCCGCGACAAAGTCGCGTTCGCGCAGCGACAGAACCTCGGCACGGGTGACGCGAGCCGCTTGCGTCCAGGTGCCGACGCTGATTGCAAAGATGAGCGTCGGCACGCTGGGCCCGGTAACACTGATGGCGGCAAGTGCCAGAAGAAAGCCGGGAACGGTCTGGAAAGCCTCGGTGATCCGCATCAGGATCGCATCGGCGATGCCGCCGAGAAAACCCGCCAGCGTGCCGACGACGCTGCCGACGATGAGTGCCGCGGCGGCCGAAAAGAACGCAACAAGCAGCGTGGTGCGGGTCCCGTGCAAGAGACCAGCGAGCACGTCGCGTCCGAGCCGATCGGTCCCGAGCGGATGCGCTGCGTCGGCGAAGGGGCGAAGCAATGGTTCGCCGCTGATCGCCAAGGGATCTCCTGGCGCGAGGATGGGGGCCAGCAGCGCCATGAGGATGAGCGCCGTCAGGATTACCGCGCCCATCCGCCCTTCGCCGTTAAGATTGCGCCAGGCATTCATCGGCCGGTTCTCACGCGCGGATCGAGCTTGCCATAGGCGAGATCGACGAGAAGATTGGCAACTATGACGGTTATGGCGCTGCAAAGAATAATCCCGAGGAGCAGCGGTGTATCGCGCCGCGCCACCGCTTCGGCGGCGAGGCGGCCAAAGCCTGGAATGGCGAAGACGCTTTCGACGACGACGCTGCCGCCGAGCATGGCCGCCGCCTGAAGCCCAAGCATGGTAACGACCGGCAGCACCGCGTTGCGCGCGACATGGCGCCAGACGATACGCCAATGGCCGATGCCGCGCGCCCGCAGCGACTGCACAAATGGCTCATGCCAGATTTCGCCCATGCGATCGCGCATGAGACGCAAATAGAGGGCGAGGTAGACCATGGCGAGCGAGGTGACGGGCAGGATCAGGTGCGCGCCAATATCGCCGAGACGGGCGAACCCCGACTTGCCGGAAGCAATCGACTCGATGCCGCCGACAGGCAACCAGCGTAGGTCGACCGCGAAAATTACGATCAGCACCAAGCCCAACCAGAAACCCGGAACGGCATAAATCGCCAGCGAGGTGACCGAAAGAAATCGGTCGCGTAGCGAACCGGGACTGGCGCCGGCAATCACGCCCAGCAAGGATCCAATGAAAAATGCCAGCGTCGTTGCAAGGGTCATCAACAGCAGCGTAATGGGCAGCCGCTCGGGGATCACCGCGCCGACCGGACGCTGATATGCGGTGGACCAGCCGAGATCTCCCTGGGCCAGTGCGGTGGCGTAGGCCTTGAAACGGTAGGCGGGGCCCTTGTCGAGCCCCCACTCCTGGCGCAATTGCGCCAACTGCTCGGCGTCGAGCGTGCCCGAGCGCGCGACGTAAGAATCAACCGCATCGCCCGATGCCGCTTCAAGCAGCAGGAAACTGCCGACGAGAACGATCGCCAGGACAGGAAGAGCGCCGAGCAGACGTTTCAGCAACAGGGAAACGAGAGGCGGCAAGATTACTCCGGTCGGGCGACGTGTGCGATTGATTCCAGCGCTAGGCTAGAGGGTTTCCCGTTGAAATTGAAGCGGTTCCTGTGGCTGTTATGGCTTCACCCAGACGTTCGACCAGTTGGAGACGGCCCAGCGCGGATTGTCCGACACGTTTTGCACCGAGTCGCGCGCAACCGTGATGAACGAGAATTCGGCGACATTGATCAACGGCAGATCGTGGGCAGCTTTCTTCTGCAGTTCCTTGTAGAGCCCTGCCCGCTTGTCTGCATCGATGGTCGAGGCAGCATCCTTGATCAGCTTGTCGATTTCGGCATTGGCATAGCCGTACTGGTTGGAAAAGGGAACGCCGGCCGGCAGACCGCTCTCAAACAGGATCGTCGTCGAGATTGCGGGATCTGAGCGGTAGACGGGCGTCGCCACCGTAATGTCGAAGTCATGGTCGGTATAGACCGCCTTCAGGTGGGCTGGCGTGTCGTTGCTGACAATCTGGGCGTCGATGCCGATCTTGGCCAAAGCCTGGCGAAGATAATTGCCGAACTGTTTGGTTTCATTGAAGAACGGCGCCGGCAACAGTTTGAGGGTGAAGCGGTTTCCGTCAGCGCCGCGCTTGTAGCCGGCTTCATCAAGCAGCGCCTCCGCCTTCGCCGGATCGAAAGCATATTTTGTGACATCGGGTTCAAAGAACGTCTTGTCATAGGCGGGTACGGGGCCCGATGACGATTTCGCATAGCCAAGAAAGATCGTCTTCACCACAAAGTCGTGGTCGATGGCATGGGCGATCGCCTGGCGTACCTTGAGGTCGGCGAGTTCCTTGCGGCGATGGTTTATTTCCACGATGAGCTGATAAGTCAGGCCTTCATAGCCGTTGGCATAGACCTTGAGGCCCGGCACCTTCGAAATCCGGTCGAGGTCGGCAAGCGGAACCGCGGAAAAAGCTGCAAGCTGAATCTGTTCCGCCTCGAGCGCATTGCCGGCGGCAGCGCGATCGGGAAGGAACTGATAGACGATTTCGTCGAGCAGCGGCTCGTCCTTCTGCCAATATGCGTCATTGCGCTTGAGGAGATAATACTCGCCCGGCTTGTACTCGCCGAACTTAAACGGTCCCGTGCCGACCAATTGCTGATTGGCGGGATTCTTGGCGATGTCAGTACCTTCATAGATGTGCTTCGGCACCACGGAGGTCACGACCGGCAAGGCATTGCGAATGAGCTGGAACGGTGTCGGCTGCGAAAACTTCAGTATGGCCGTGTGGTCATCAGGCGTATCGACGCTGTCGAGGTTCTTGAACACCACGCGGCCGAGATTCTGCAATTTCTTCCAGACTTCGAGCGCGGAGAATGCGACGTCGGCGGAGGTAAACGACTTGCCATCATGCCAGGTCACGCCTTCGCGCAGTTTGAATGTCGCCGACAATCCGTCGGGTGACCCCTCCCATGACGTCGCGAGGCGCGGCGAAAGCCCGTCCTTGCCCTCGTAGGATTGCTCGGCGAGCGGCTCGATGACCTTGCTGGCAACGAAGAACACGCCGTTCGACGCGACGATAGCCGGGTTGAGATTGGCCGGTTCGCTATCACCGGCGACGATCAGACGGCCGCCCTTGACCGGCTGCTCCGCCGCCCAGCCCTTGCCGCCAAGAGCGGCGATTGCACCGGCACTGGCGGTCGCAGCAAGAAATGCGCGTCGATTGAGGATGATACGGGACATTGGTAACCTCTCGGGCTCAAGTGGAAGTACGATTTGACAGGATTTCGTCGAGGGCCTTGACGGCGGCGCGGGCAAAAGAAGGTTCGGCGGAGGAGCCCATATGGCCGACGCGCAGCACCTTGCCGGCGGTTTCGCCGCGGCCGAGCGAAACTAGAATACCGTGATCATCGAGCAGCCGGTCGCGCAGGGCGGCATCGCTCCAGCCCTCGGGCACGCGAAATGCGGTCGTCGTCGGCGCGCACCATTCTTCGCGCTTAGGCCAAAGCTGGACACCAATTTGCCTTAAGCCATCGCGCATAATCGCCGCCGTTTGTGCGTGGCGGGCCCAGACATTTTCGGCGCCTTCGCTGAAATAGCGATCGAGCGCGGCGTCGAGGCCGTATATCTCCGAGATCGACGGCGTCACGGGGAAGCTTCGCCCGGGCTCCGACGCGTCCTTCCAGCCAAGGAGACTGAGGAACGAGCCGCGCGGCGCGTCCCCGTTAGCTTCGATCTTTTGCCAGGCACGCTCGCTTACTGAAATGAGGCTGAGGCCCGGCGAAGCGCCGAGACACTTCGACGGCGAGGTGATGAAAATATCCGCGTCTACGGCGTCGGGATGGACATCAAGGCCGGCAAAGGAAGAAACGGCATCGACAATGAGGTAAGCCCCGTGTTCAGCGACGACCTTGCCGATCTCGGCCAAGGGATTGAGCGTCCCGGATGGCGTATCGTGGTGACAGACCGAAACGACCGTGATCTCCGGCCGGCGCCGCAGTACCTGGCGAACCGCCTCCGTATCGATCACTTCGTCAAATGGAACGGCAAGCTCGACGACCTCCTTGCCATAACGCGCCGCCCAGGCGGCAAAGCCTTTGCCGTAGACGCCGGATACGAGGTTGAGGACGATGTCGCTCTTTCCGATCAGCGCCGCGGCGGCCGCCTCGATACCGAGGATCGCCTCGCCCTGCATGATGACCGGCGCGAGCCGGGTACGCATGGCCAAGCGCAGTTTATCGATGACATTGGCATAATAGGTCTGGAACGCGGGGTGATAATCGTAAATCACCGGCCGACCCATTGCCTGGAGCACTTCGGGGTAAACCGGGACCGGCCCGGTCGTCAGCATCATTGGCGGAAGGGGAAGCCTGGATTGCACTGCCGAACTCGTCCCGTCCTCATCGATGCTCTGTCGCCGACGCAGACCATATTCTGCCGAATGCCGGAAACCAAGGAAAACCCTTTCAATCCTTGGCCGTTCGGCAATGCGAATATTTCGAAGCTTCGAACCCGCGCCGCGGGTCTCAAGGAACTTTCTGGCGCAGGCTTCATTTGTTCGCCATAGTAAATCCCTGGCCCAGGCAAGAGACAGGACGGCATCATGAGCAAATATGTCTTGATCGGTTCGGAAGGATGTGGATCGGTGATCGTCGAACTCGCCATGCGCGAAGTCCAGGCAGAGTTCGAACTCGAAGAAATCCCCTACCTCGAACCTGGACCGGACCGGGACCGTCTGCTCGAACTCAACCCGCTGGGGCAGGTTCCGACGCTTATCATGCCAGATGGCAGCGTTATGACCGAGAGCGCGGCGATTATCCTCCACCTCGCGGATGCCTTCCCCGACCAGCGCTTCGTGCCCTCATCCAGCGATCCGCAACGTCCGGGGTTCCTCCGCTGGCTGCTTTATATCAACAGCGAGATTTATCCGACGACAACGTTCGCCGACGATCCCGACCGCTGGAAAATATCCGAGACAAGAAGCCAGGAATACAAGGATGCCATCGATCAATACCGGATGGAGTTGTGGGCAAATGTCGAGCAGGTCGCCGACGACCCCTATTTTCTTGGCGAGAGGCTTTCGGCTGTCGATTTTTACATTGCAGTCATGCGGCATTGGCGGCCGGGCAAGAAAGCCTTCGCCAAGGCGTTGCCCAAGCTCAACACCATTGCCGACAATGTCTCCCGCCTTCCCCAGTTCGAATCGATCCTGAAGCGGAATTTCCCTGATTCCTGACAAGGGAAAGTTTCAATCCTCGAATTCGGCCCAGGTAGGCGCGTGGTCGCTTGCATTGGCCAAGCTCCGCGCGTCGCGGTTGACGCCCGCATCCGTCACCCGTTCATAGGCCGCAGGCGATGCCATCAGCATATCCAGCCGCAGACCCGCATCGCGATCCCATGCATTGCGCATATAGTGCCAGAATGAGTACATTGGCTCGTCCGGATAAAGCGTGCGCACGACGTCGACCCACCCTTGCGCCGACAGCTTGGCGAATGCCTCCCTGCTCTCCGGTTGCAGCAAGGCATTGTCCATCCACGAGCGCGTATTGTAGATATCGAAATCGGTCGGTACCACGTTGAAGTCACCCGCGAGGATGACCGGTATGTCCATTTCGAGAAGTTCCGCCGCGTATTGGTGCAGCCGCTTGAACCAGGCGAGCTTGTACTGAAATTTCGGCCCGGGTTGCGGGTTCCCGTTCGGCAAATAGATCGACGCGATCAGAACGCCGTTCACCGCTGCCTCGATGTAGCGGCTTTGCACATCCTCGGGGTCACCCGGCAGCCTGTCGCGCGTGAGGATCGGCTTGGCGCCGCGCGCAAGGATCGCAACACCGTTCCATGATTTCTGGCCTTTCCAGACCGCTTCATATCCGGCATCGCGCAGCGCCTCTGCCGGGAAGCTCGCATCCTCGCACTTCAACTCCTGCAGGCAGACGACATCCGGCGCGGACGTTTCCAACCAATGCAGAAGATTCGACAGTCGCTTGTTGATATTGTTGATATTGTATGTGGCGATCTTCACTGGCGATCCTGGTTGCCCGCCGTGTTCCCTTTTCATCTCCGGTGTTGTCATCCCGGAGAAACCATCGGCGCGGATGCTATGCGGGGATTTCTCCGCTGGCAAGCACGTTTATACGGCAAAATTCTCAAGTGCTAAAATAATTGGCAACGGCACATTTTAGGACGTGCCCTATGAAAGAGAGTAGTTTAGGTTTCAGTTTGTTTCGCGCGATGCGCGGCTAGTTATTTGAGGCGATATGGCAATTCACGCTGCGGTCTACCATCTGACGCACTATAAATATGACCGTCCGATCATGCTCGGACCTCAGGTCATTCGCCTGCAGCCTGCGCCGCATTCGCGTACGAAGGTTCTCAGCCACTCCCTTAAAGTCAGTCCTTCCAATCACTTCGTCAACCTGCAGCAGGATCCCTACGGGAATTTTCTCGCCCGCTTTGTGTTTCCCGAGCCCGTCACCGAACTGAAGATCGAGGTCGACCTCGTTGCGGACATGACGGTCTACAATCCCTTCGATTTCTTCGTCGAGCCGATCGCGGAGACGTGGCCCTTCGCCTATCCTGAGGATATCCGGGACGACCTCTCGATCTATCTGAAGCCGGAGCCAACGGGTCCGCTGCTGAGCGAGTTTCTTGCAACGATCGACCGCAACCCGACCAATACGGTGAATTTCGTCGTCGACCTCAATGCGCGTATCCAGCGCGAGGTTGGCTATGTCATTCGCATGGAAACCGGCGTGCAGGACCCCGATACGACGCTCGGCGTCGCGACCGGTTCCTGCCGCGATTCCAGTTGGCTGCTTGTTCAGACGCTTCGCCATCTCGGCATCGCGGCCCGGTTCGTCTCCGGCTATCTGATCCAGTTGAAACCCGATCTCGTTGCTCTCGATGGCCCGGCGGGGACGAACAAGGATTTCACCGACCTTCACGCGTGGTGCGAGGTTTATCTGCCGGGTGCGGGCTGGATCGGACTTGATCCGACCTCGGGCCTTCTGACCGGCGAAAGCCATGTTCCGCTCGCCGCAACGCCGCACTACAGGAATGCCGCCCCGATTTCCGGCATGGCCGAACCCGCCAATGTCGAGTTCAATTTCGACATGCATGTGACACGGGTCTCCGAACACCCGCGCATAACCAAACCGTTCTCGGACGAATCCTGGGCAGCGCTCGATGCTTTGGGCGACAAGGTCGATGCGATGCTGCAGCAGCGCGACGTGCGGCTGACCATGGGCGGTGAGCCCACCTTCGTGTCGATCGACGATTTCGAATCCGGCGAATGGAATACCGATGCGGTCGGCCCGACCAAGCGCGAAAAGGCCGACATGCTGATCCGCCGACTGCGCGATCGCTTTGCGCCCGGCGGCTTCCTGCATTATGGGCAGGGCAAATGGTATCCGGGCGAAAGCCTGCCGCGCTGGACGTTCTCGCTCTACTGGCGCAAGGACGGCAAGCCGATCTGGGTCGATCCGAACCTCATCGCTGCCGAAAACAGCAAGGGCGAGATCAAGCCGGCGGACGCGGAAAAGCTCTTGACCGGCATGGCGAATGTTCTCGGCGTCGAAACGGAGATGGTCGCGCCGGCCTATGAGGATCCGGCCGAGTGGCTGGTCAAGGAAGGCAACCTGCCGGCCAATGTCGATCCCTCCAATTCGAAACTCAAAGACCCGGAAGAGCGCAGCCGCATGTCCCGCGTCTTCGAACGTGGCCTGACTGAACCGACGGGTTATGTGCTTCCGGTACAGCGCTGGAACAGCCAGGCTGTTGCCGGCCCGCGCTGGCGCAGCGAAAAGTGGACGACACGCCGTGGCAGGCTCTTTCTGGTGCCGGGAGATTCGCCGGTCGGATACCGCCTGCCGCTCGGAGCGCTGCCGCACGTCCCGCCTTCGGAATATCCTTATATCGTGCCCGTGGACCCCTCCGTGGAACGCGGACCGCTTGCCGACTCGATTGCTCAGGCAGATCCGGCGGGCCGGGACACGCCGCAGGCCGTCGCGTCATTCACAGCCGCCGAAGGGGGCCAGCAGGAGCGGGTCGAACAGGAACTCGGCGATATCAGCGGTGCCGTGCGCACCGCGATCTCGGTTGAGCCGCGCGAGGGCCGCCTCAGCGTATTCATGCCGCCGGTTGAAGCGCTGGAGGACTATCTCGAACTTGTCGGCGCCGCCGAGGCTGCCGCGGCGAAGCTCGGACTGCCGGTTCATATCGAGGGCTACAGTCCGCCGCAGGACCCGCGCATCAACGTCATTCGCGTAGCGCCGGACCCAGGTGTCATCGAGGTCAACGTCCATCCTGCCGCCAACTGGCGTGAGTGCGTCGAAACGACAACGGCGATCTATGAGGAAGCGCGCCAGTCGCGCCTCGGCGCCGACAAATTCATGGTCGACGGCAGGCACACCGGCACGGGCGGCGGCAATCATGTCGTTGTCGGCGGCGAAACGCCAAATGACAGCCCGTTTCTGCGGCGGCCGGATCTCTTGAAGAGCCTTGTTCTTCACTGGCAGCGGCATCCATCCTTGTCCTACCTGTTTTCCGGCCTCTTTATCGGCCCGACAAGCCAGGCCCCGCGCATCGACGAGGCGCGCCATGACAGTCTCTATGAGCTCGAAATCGCCATGGCGCAGGTGCCGATGCCGGGTCGCGGCGCACCGCCTCTGCCCTGGCTGGTCGACCGGCTTTTCCGCAACCTTTTGATCGACGTTACTGGAAACACCCACCGGGCGGAAATCTGCATAGACAAGCTGTTCTCGCCCGACGGACCAACGGGACGGCTTGGCCTCGTCGAGTTCCGCGGCTTTGAAATGCCGCCCAATGCCCGCATGAGCCTCGCGCAGCAATTGCTGGTTCGGGCGCTGGTAGCACGCTTCTGGAACAAGCCCATCGAGGGCGGGTTCGTCCGCTGGGGCACGTCGCTCCACGATCGCTTCATGCTGCCTGCCTTTGTCTGGGCGGATTTTCTCGATGTTCTCGCCGATCTGCGGGAGAACGGCTTCGAGTTCCGGCCGGAATGGTTCGAGGCACAACTCGAATTCCGCTTTCCGTTCTGCGGCGAGATCGAGCGCGAGGGGGTCAAGCTGGAACTGCGCCAGGCGCTGGAGCCATGGCATGTCATGGGCGAGCAGGGCGCAATCGGCGGGACGGTGCGCTTCGTCGACAGTTCGGTCGAAAGATTGCAAGTGAAGATGGAGAACTTCAATCCTGCGCGCCACAGCGTTGCCTGCAACGGGCGCGAAGTCCCGCTGCGGATGACCGAAACGCAGGGTACAGCCGTCGCAGGCGTGCGCTACAAGGCGTGGCAGCCGCGCAGCGGGCTCCATCCGATGATCCCGGTCAATACGCCGCTTGTCTTCGATATTTACGATCAATGGTCGGGCAGGGCGATCGGCGGCTGCGTCTATCATGTCGCACATCCGGGTGGGCGCAGCTATGATACTTTTCCCGTGAATTCGAACGAAGCGGAGGCGCGCCGCCTTGCCAGGTTCGAAGCGCGGGGACACACGGCGGGGGCCTATGAACTCAGGAAGGAGCAGCCTTCCGGCGAGTTTCCGATGACCCTCGACCTCAGGCGGCCACGGCCAAGTTGATGCGACGAATGCGAGATCGGATGGGTCTGAGTTTTACCCCGGCTCTGTCTGGCCAGATGCCCCGCCACCACGGCCCGGGGGGTGTGCAACCATGCCATCGCCCGTGAGAGCGCCAAATGTATCAGGGCTGCTCGCGGGTTATCAACCGCTGCCCAATGTTGCCGACGAGATGATCGACCCATCCGGCGCAGTGCGTCCGGGTTGGGAATCCCTCCTTCGCAAACTCGATCAAATCGGTCCTGAAAAGCTCGCGACCCGCTTTGCCAAGGCCAGCCAATATCTGCACGATGCGGGCGTTTATTACCGGGTCTACGACGAAACCGGCACACAGGAACGAGAATGGCCGCTGGCGCATATCCCGCTTCTGATTGACGAGCATGACTGGCAGTCTATCACGCGCGGTCTTGCCGAGCGCGCGGATCTCCTGGAAGACATCGTCGCCGACATTTATGGCGAGAACCGGCTGATCGGCCAGGGCCTGCTGCCCCCCGATCTGATTGCTTCGAATTCCGAATATTTGCATGCGGTGGCAGGCGTGAAGCCGGCGAGCGGGCATTTCCTGCATTTTTGCGCCTTCGAACTCGGCCGGGCACCCAACGGCAGGTGGTGGGTTCTCGGCGACCGCACGCAGGCGCCGTCGGGTGCAGGTTTTGCCCTTGAGAACCGCGTCGCAAGTACGCGGGCCCTCGCGGATGTTTCCGCGTCCATGAACGTTCACCGGCTTGCGGGGTTCTTCAAGGAGTTTCGCGATTCGCTTCAGGCGCAGGTCAAGAACCCGCAGGGACGTGCGGCAATTCTCACGCCCGGACCCAACAACGAAACCTATTTCGAACACGCCTATATCGCGCGCTATCTCGGCTTCATGCTGCTGGAGGGTGATGATCTCACCGTCAGCAAGGGCAAGGTCATGGTGCGCACCGTTTCGGGCCTCAAGCCCGTGGATGTGCTGTGGCGACGCATGGACGCCGCCTATATGGACCCGCTTGAACTGAAGGCGGATTCCTGGATCGGCACCCCCGGCATGGTGGGGGCTCTCCGGCAACGTTCTGTCTCGCTCGTCAACGCACTTGGCTCAGGCATCCTGGAGACGCGGGCCTTGCTGGCGTTTCTCCCGGCCATTTCCAACGCGATGCATGGGCGCGACCTTGCACTGCCCAGCATCGCCACATGGTGGTGCGGCCAGGACAAGGAGCGCCGGCACGTCATGGACCACCTTGACCAGATGATGGTCGGGCCGGCCATGTCGAGACAATTGCCGTTCGAGGACATGGGCGCGACCGCGCTCGGCGCCGGCCTTGACGATGGCGCACGCAGCGAACTGCTTGCACGGCTGAAGGATGACGGGCGCAGCCTTGTCGGGCAGGAGGCGGTCAAGCTTTCGACGACGCCGGTCTATGTCGACGGCAAGCTGGAACCGCGCCCCTTCGTATTGCGGGTCTTCGCCGCACGGACGAAGCATGGCTGGAGCTTTCTGCCCGGTGGCTTTGCGCGCGTGGGCCTTACCCTCGACACTGCTGCGATCGCCATGCAGCGTGGCGGGCAGGCCGCCGACGTGTGGATCACGAGCAGCGGACCGGTCGGCAAGGACACGCTGCTGCCGCGCGAGGATGACGCTTTCCGGCGCAACGTGCCGGGAACGCTCCCGAGCCGTGCCGCTGAAAATCTGATGTGGATGGGACGCTATATCGAGCGGGCGGAAGGAACCGCGCGCATCCTCCGGGCCTGCCACGCGCGTCATGCGGAGGCGGCCAACAGGGAACTGCCGCTGCTCGCGGAAATGCGCACCTATCTGAAGCCTCTCGGCGTCGATCTCGACAGCGCCATTCCAAAGGGCCTCTCGCGCTCGATCGACGGAGCAATGCTCAGCGCCAGCCGTATTCGCGATCGCTTTTCGCCGGATGGCTGGCTGGCGTTGCGTGACCTTTCAAAGACGATCCATCGTTTTCATGATGTGGTGGCTGCGGGCGACGACACAACCCGGGCAATGACAATCGTTCTGCGCAAGCTTGCGGGCTTTTCCGGCCTCGTGCACGAGAACATGTACCGGTTTACTGGCTGGCGCTTCCTTGAAATCGGACGCCGCATCGAACGCAGCATCGGCATGGCGCGCATCCTTGCGACGCTATCGCGTCCGGACGCAGCAGATGGGGCGCTCGAAATGCTGCTGGAGATCGGCGACAGCGTCATGACCCACCGGCGCCAATACAGCGTTTATTCCGGGCGCCTCAGCGTGCTCGATCTTCTGGCGCTCGATCCGCTCAACCCGCGCTCCATTCTTTTCCAGCTGGAGGCCCTGAAGACGGAGTTCGGGCTTCTGCCGGCGCGCGATTCGAGCACCGAGATGCCGGTACTTATGAAGAAGGTGCTTCGGCTCCACACCGACCTTGCCATTATGGAAGCGTCGGAGCTCACGCCGGACAAGCTCCATGGACTTGCCTATGAAATCGGAGTGCTCTCCGATACGATCTCCGACACCTATTTCGCCTGAGGCGACCGATGCTCTACAATATCCGCCTGCATCTCCACTATGATTATGAGCGCTCCGCCGCCGGTGGACGTCATCATATTCGCGTCATGCCGCAGACGATGCCGGGCATCCAGCGGGTGATCGCCTCAAGCCTGTCCTTCGACCCGTCTGCAGCCGAGCGATCCGAGTTTACCGATTTCTTCGCCAACACCGTAACATCGATAGCCTACCGCAATCCGCACGAGACGCTCGATGTGACAATGACGGCGCGGGTAAATGTCACGCGTCCGCCGACAATGCTCGATGTATCGCCGGACATGGCTGGCCTTCAGAAGGAAATACGCAGTGTTCGGTCGATAGCAGCGGACGCACCGCATCACTTTCTGAACTCCACCGATTATGCCGCAATCGATCCGCAGATCACCGCCTATGCGGCGGAGAGCCTTGCCCAGGCGCGCACGGTGATGGAGGTCGTGAACAGCCTCAACCACCGCATTTACAAGGACTTCACCTATGACGGCGAGGCGACAGACGTGCGCACGTCGGCGCGGCAGGCATTCGATCTCAAGGCCGGGGTCTGCCAGGATTTCAGCCATGTGATGATCGCCGGATTGCGCGGACTCGGCATCCCGGCCGGCTATGTCAGCGGTTTCTTGCGCACGATACCGGCACCGGGCGAGGAGCGGCTCGAGGGCGCCGACGCGATGCACGCTTGGGTACGGGCCTGGTGCGGCCGCGAAGCCGGCTGGCAGGAGTTCGACCCGACCAACAACATGGTTGCCGGCAATGACCACATCACCATCGGTTATGGTCGCGACTACGCCGATGTGTCGCCGATCGTCGGCATCTTGAAGACAAGCGGTTCACAGGAAGGGAAGCAGTCCGTCGATGTCATCCCGCTTGAGCCCTAGCGCTCAGCCGCGATCGGAGTCGAGGATCGTGTCGAACAGTTCGATCGTGTACTTTTTCTCGACGAACTCGATCAGATCGAGCGGCGGTCCGGCTATCTCCTGCCTGTGCCAGCGCACCTCATAGGTAACCGTCACGTGGTTACTGTCAGGCCGGCGATATTGTTTCATGAAGCGCGCCCGATAGCCGATGGATGCGAGTTCCTGCTCGAATGCGCGCGACGTTTCGCTGTCCTCGCGCACGATCGTAAGAAATGCCTTTCGCTCACGGGAAATCCGGATATCGATAAGTTTCATCGCCCAAAGAATCAAATAGACAAGGGTGGTCGCAACGCATGCCAGTTCGATGAGACCGCTGCCGAAAGCGAGCCCGATCGCCGTCATGATCCACAACGTCGCCGCCGTCGTCACCCCGCTGACGAGGTCGCCGCGCTTGAAGATCGCGCCGCCGCCGATGAAGCCGACGCCGGTGAGTATCCCGAGCGGCAAGCGCATCACGTCGATATTGACGAAGGAATCAGGCGGTTTGCCGACTGTTGTCAGAAGCAGGTTGGCCTGGATCATCGCGATGCAGGCGGCAAGGCCCACCAGGAGCGTCGTCCGCAGGCCGGCAGCGTGCCCACTCGCCTCCCGGTTGAACCCGATGATCGCACCCGCCACAACAGTCAGGCCGAGGCGAATGGCGATGTCTTCCCATGTCAGATAAAGGTCCACCGTTGCACCTTGAGGCTTGTTTCTCGCCACGGATAGGGGGACGTCAGCGCCATGGCCCCTATCCACCCCACCGTCATTCTTGGCCTATGTCCCGATTGACCCACAGGTAGGTGTGGCATGTACAACCAAGGAGCGCGCACGGGTAATCTATCCGGGACCTAGCCAGAGCATGACGGTGGAGAGGATCGTGCAGAGGGGAAACAATTGTCAATGCGCTTCCGTCTCCACTGGCTTTCGCCTAGGCGAGCATCCTCAGTTTCGTCTCCCGGTCCCAATAACGCTTGGTCGCGGCATCGGCGAAGCCTTTTTCAACTGGCACGACGCCTGCATCGTCCTTGATACCGGCGGCGTCGAGCAAAGCCCTGGACGAGGCCGTATAACCGATCGCCTTGAGATGGCCGAAGGCGTCCATTACCCACTGTTTTGCCGCTCCCTCATTTGCCAGCCTGCCGGCAGCATCGGCGGAGACGATAACCGCGACAGCGTCGAACAATTGCGACGGCGTACCGAGCAATTGACCATCGGCTTTCATTGTATCGCCATTGGCTAGTTTGGCGCCACCGATCTTTGGCGCGACGATGACGGGTTTGCCGCCTGCCTGCTTGACTGCATTGGTAAGCGCGCCGAGCGCCGCGGCATCGCTGCCGTCATCGATCAGGATACCGACCGAACGTCCGTCAAGCGTGGGTTTCATGTTTCCGTGGATGCTGAGAGCAGGTGAGGGCTCTATGTCGAGCGGCGCGCGCGCGGCCTCCGACTTTTCCGGCAATTCGATGCCAAGCCCGTTTGCCACGCGCTTGGCGAGATCTTCGTCAACGTTGCGCAAGTTTGCGACCATGCGGGGGGGCACCTGCGCAAGGGTTACTTTCGAGAGCTCGAACACGAAGGACGAGGCAATGTGCGCCTGTTCGGAAGGCTGCTGCGAGCGCCAGAACAATCTTGCCTGGCTGTAGTGATCGGCGAAGAGTTCAGCACGTATCCGCAATTTGCCCCCGGTTTCCGCTTGACCGGTCCGGCCTTCTGCAGTCGTGAACCCGGTGACCGGACATTCGCGCGGCCCTCCTTCCTCACCATGCGCGGCAAGGCTGTTTGGTTCGTAGTTAGCGCGTCCTTTCGGAACATTCATCTGCATCTGGCCGTCGCGCTGGAAATTCATCACCGGGCATTTCGGCGCATTGATCGGAAGCTGATGGAAGTTGGCTGTGCCAAGCCGTGATTTTTGCGTGTCGAGATAGCTGAAGAGCCTGCCCTGAAGCAGCGGATCGTTGGTAAAATCGACACCCGGGACGATGTTCGCCGGGCAATAGGCGACCTGTTCGGTCTCGGCGAAGAAGTTGTCAGGGTTGCGATCGAGGACGAGCCGTCCGACCCTGCGCACCGGAATGACTTCTTCGGGAATGATCTTGGTCGGGTCAAGCACATCGTAGGGCTGGGCATCGGCAAACTTCTCATCGAAAAGCTGCAGGCCAAGTTCCCATTCGGGGAAATTGCCGGATTCGATTGCTTCCCAGAGATCCCGCCGGTGATAGTCATTGTCCGCCGCTTGCAGCTTAAGCGCCTCGTCCCACACGGTCGATTGCAGACCAAGCTTGGGCTTCCAATGGAATTTGACAAAGGTGGATTCGCCCTTGGCATTGACGAGACGGAAGGTGTGGATGCCGAAGCCCTCGATGGTGCGGAAGGACCGGGGGATGGTCCGGTCAGACATGGCCCACATCAGCATGTGCGTCGTTTCGGGCATGAGCGAGGCCCAGTCCCAGAATGTATCGTGGGCGCTGCCTGCTTGCGGGAATGCGCGATCGGCTTCCATCTTCACCGCGTGAACGAGGTCGGGAAACTTGATCGCGTCCTGGATGAAGAAGATCGGGATGTTGTTGCCAACGAGGTCCCAGTTGCCTTCCTTGGTATAGAACTTGACCGCGAACCCGCGCACGTCACGCGGTGTATCGACCGATCCCGCACCTCCAGCCACAGTGGAGAAACGGGTAAACACCGGCGTCTTCTCGCCCTTGCGCTGAAAGAGGTCGGCTTTGGTGATGTCGGCAAGGGATTCGTAGAGCTCGAAATAGCCATGTGCCGCCGATCCGCGCGCGTGGACAATGCGCTCGGGGATGCGCTCGTGGTCGAAGTGGAAAATCTTCTCGCGCAGGACGAAGTCTTCGAGCAGGGTCGGTCCGCGTTCCCCGGATCGCAAGCTGTTCTGGTTGTCGCTGACGTGAATGCCCTGGTTGGTAGTGAGGTGCCCCTCGGCTCCATGCGGGCCTTTTTCGGGCACGTGCTGATGGGTTTCACCGCCATTACCCCGGTCGGTGACGAAATTGTTTTCCGTGGCCATGGTACCATCCTCGTTTTCGGTGGGAATACTTCCTAACGAAGGGTAGGCGCCAAGGTTCCAAACGGCGTCCTATTCGAACCTGACTTTCCTCTGATCGAACGCGCCATAACCGCGGATGGCCGCGACCTCCGGCTTCGGCTCCTCATAGGACCACATGGCATCGTCCGAGGCCTCGCCCTGACCGAGCACACGCCAATAGGACGCGGTGCCTTTCCATGGGCACTCCGTGTGCGTTTCGGTCTTTTCGAGATGGACGAAATAGATGTCGTCGAAGGGGAAATAGAGGACCGGCTCATGTCCGGGCTCGTGCAGTTCGACTGCGTGATCGCTCGACGCTATCACGACGTCGTGGAACCGGACCGTTACCGGCTCCGGATGCGGATTGATGGTGATGCCGCGATTCATATCCTGCTCCTCGGTTGATTTCGTCCACATCTTTCAATGCAAAAGCAAAAAGCTGCACTGAAGGTTCCGCATTCGCTTGGCGGCGCTCCGAAATGATGTAGAAATCATATGGGAGTGAGGCGTACCCAATAGGGACCGAGACCGTGGCTGCCCCCGCAACTGTAAGCGGCGAGCGTTGCCTGACGATGCCACTGATCGAACGATCGGGAAGGCCGGGCAAAGCTGAGACCCGCGAGCCAGGAGACCTGCCATCAAGCAAATGATTCGAACCGGACGGGGTGTGCCGGGAGCGATGCGATGTTGCCGTTTACGGATGACCTTGAGCAACTGCTGAGGCGTGCCGTGATCGGAATGTCCACGTTCCCTGTTCCTGTCCCCATGAAGGACAGGCATGCACATCGACCCTCATCATCATCATCGCTTGTGCGCGCACCCTGGCTGGGGCCTGCCGGTTGACATTGCTCCGAGTTTGTTGTCATACGATATAACATTACATCAGCTGATCGAAGTTTCCTGCGTGCGAAAATCTTCGATTGCCGGAAAACGCCAGCCATGAGTTCCATCCTTCTCAGCGCCGACATGGTCAGCTATCGAATCGGCGGCAAGTGCCTGGTTGAGGCTGCATCGCTGCAAATTTCACGCGGATCGCGGCTCGCCATCATCGGTCCGAACGGCGCCGGCAAATCCACGCTGCTGCGGATGCTGGCGGGGCTTGCGGCGCCGACAAGCGGGGCCATTCACATTGAAGGCGAGAATATTAACCGCTTGACCCCGCTGGATCGGGCACGCCGCTTCGCCCTCGTCGGCCAGACGGATACGCCGGACCGCCAGTTGCGCGCCATCGACTATGTAGCGCTTGGCCGTATTCCGCATGGCGGGCGCTACAGCGCCGCGACGGACCGCGAGATTGTTGGGGAAGCCATGGATCGTGCCGGCGTAGAGTCATTTGCGGCGCGGACGGTTGGTTCGCTGTCCGGCGGCGAGCGGCAGAGGCTGCAGCTGGCGCGCGCTCTCGCCCAGCAACCGGCGATCCTGTTTCTCGACGAGCCGACCAATCACCTCGATCCGAAGGCACGCAGCGCCCTGCTTTCGCTCGTTTCCGGGCTCGGCATCACCACCGTCGCCGTCCTGCACGACCTGCCGCTCGTCGCGCCGTTCGCCAGCCATGTCGCCGTCATGCATGCCGGCAAGATCGTCGCCACCGGCACGCCCAACGAGACATTGACCCCGCGGATCGTCAGCGACGTGTTCGACCTCGACGTCCTGCGCCTGCGCCACCCGCATCAGGACCGCGAACTCATGGTGTTCGACGTTCCCGGCCCCGTTCAATCTGATAAGTCACGGAGACTCCCATGAAAAAATCACTCATCGCGCTCGCGCTCACGCTGCTATCCGCGCCGGCATATGCCTTTCCGGTCACTGTCGACAATTGCGGCACGCCGCTGACCTTCGACGCAGCGCCGAATCGCGCCGTCATCCAGGATATCAACATGAGCGAGATGGCTTTTGCGCTCGGCCTCCAGCCCTCGATTGTCGGCGTGACCGGCATCACCGGCTGGTACAAGCTCGATGAGGCGTTCAAGAGGCAGCAAGGATCGATCCCCGAGCTTGCACCTAAATATCCGACCATCGAGAACCTCGTCGCCGCCAATCCCGATTTCTTCTTTGCCGGCTGGTACTACGGCATGAAGCCGGGCGGCGACGTTACACCGGACACGCTCGCCCCCTACGGTATCAAGACGCTCGTCCTGACGGAGAGCTGCGTTCATCTCGACAAGAATCGTCCCGCCGCCTCGATGGATCTGCTGTATGGCGATATTGAAAAGCTCGGCAAGATTTTCGGCAGGGACGCCGAGGCCGACAAGCTGGTGTCTGGCTGGAAGGCGGAGCTTGCCGCGATCAAGGGCAAGATCGGCGGGAACGGCGACACCCGCGTCTTCCTGTATGACTCCGGTGAGGACAAGCCGTTCACGGCCGGCAAGTTCGCCATGCCGTCGGCATTGATCCGCGAAGCCGGTGGCGTCAACATCATGGACGACATGGAGACGAGCTGGGGCACGACGTCGTGGGAAACGGTCGCCGCGCGCAACCCCCAATTCCTCGTCCTTCTCGATTATCAGGATGATGCCGGCTATCAGAAGCTTTTGAACTTCCTCAAATCACACCCGGCGATGAAGGAGACGGATGCGGTGAAGAACGAACGCTTCGTCGCTCTGCGCTACGCCGAGATCACGCCCGGCCCTGCCAATATCGAGGCTATCGGCAAGATAGCTCGTGCGATGCACCCGGAAGCGTTTTGAGGGGTGACCAGCAACGCCCCTCCCGGCTGCTGCGCAGCCACCCTCCCCACAAGGGGGAGGGAAAAGGCGGGCGCACATATCTGGTGGCTTTTTTGGATGATGAATGTTCCTAACCAACTGCGACCTCTGTGGGTTCGCGCCTTTTCCCCCCCTTGTGGGGAGGGTCGGACCGAGGTCCGGGGCGGGGTCTTTACGACCGCGAAGCCCTTCGAGGCATCACAGGCACGCCCCTCCCGGCTGCTGTGCAGCCGCCCTCCCCACAAGGGGGAGGGAAAGGCGGCAATGCATACGAAAGTCATCGACGAAATGATCCACTCACCCCCCTCTGCCCTGCCGGGCATCTCTCCCACAAGGGGGGAGATCGATTGGCGGTTTCGCACATTCGCTACTCGAAAGAGGCGTTGGCCTTTGCGGGCTGGCGCCTTTCCCTCCCCGTTGTGGGGAGGGTCGGACCGAAGGTCCGGGGCGGGGTTCTTGCAACCGCGACGCACTTCGAGGCATCCCAGGCACGCCCCTCCCGGCCGCTGCGCAGCCACCCTCCCCACAAGGGGGAGGGAAAGGCGGCGCGATCCATTCGAAAGTCATTGACGAAATGATCCACTTACCCCCCTCTGCCCTGCCGGGCATCTCCCCCACAAGGGGGAGACCGATTGGCGGCTTCGCACACTCGCTACTCGAACGAGGCGTTGGCCTGTGCGGGTTCGCGCCTTTCCCTCCCCCTTGTGGGGAGGGTCGGACCGAAGGTCCGGGGCGGGGTTCTTGCGACCGCGAAGCCCTTCGAGGCATCCCAGGCATGCCCCTCCCGGCTGCTGCGCAGCCACCCTCCCCACAAGGGGGAGGGAAAGGCGGCAACGCATTCGAAAATCATTGACGAAATGATCCACTCGCCCCCCTCTGCCCTGCCGGGCATCTCCCCCACAAGGGGGGAGATCGATTGGCTTCCGGCGATTAGTTCAGTCGCCACCGGCAGGGTATTGCGCCGAGATGACTGCAGGCTTTTCTCCCCCCTTGTGGGGGAGATGGGCGGCAGCCCAGAGGGGGGTGAATGAGCTTCGCCCCCGCGCAACGACGCATGCTTATCGGCGCAAGCGTGGCGATGCTCGCCCTTGCCCTTGCCTCAATTGCCTATGGCTCGACACTCATCCCGCTCGACGACGTCATGCGTGCACTTGCAAATGCCGCCGGTCTCAGCGACACGTCCGTCGCCGCGCCGGTGCAACGCATCATCATCGACCTTCGCCTGCCCCGCGTCATCCTTGCGCTCTGCGTCGGTGCAGGCCTTGGCGTCATCGGCGCGATGCTGCAGACCGTCACGCGCAACGACCTCGCCGACCCGTTCCTCTTCGGCCTCTCCTCGGGTGCGGCCGCCGGCGCCGTCTCGGTGATCAGCATCTTCGGCGATCGCTTCGGCATCTGGACCTTGCCGATTGCCGCGTTTTCGGGCGGCATGCTCGCGGCCCTGCTGGTGCTGGTGCTCGTTCGGCGCATCGAAGGCCAGGGACCCGAACGGCTGATCCTCGCGGGTCTTGCCGTCTCGTTCCTTTTTGCCGCACTCACCAACTATATCGTCTTCCTCGGCGACCAGCGCGCCGCCCACTCCGTGCTGTTCTGGACACTCGGCGGTCTCGGCCTAGCGCGGTGGGATAATCTGCCGCTGGCGATCACCGGCCTTGCCGCGATCCTCGCCTTTGCGCTCTTCAACCACCGCCGGCTCGATGCGTTTCTCGCCGGAGAAAGCACCGCCGAAAGCTTCGGCGTGCGTGTAGCGCGCACGCGCAGTGTCGTTTTTATCGTATGCGCCTTTTCGACCGCGATTTTCGTCTCGGTTGCCGGCGTCATCGGATTTGTCGGCTTGATGATCCCGCACATGGCCCGCCGCTTCGCCGGCCAGCTTCACGCCGGACTGATCGTTGCCAGCGCCATTTTCGGCGCCATCCTGATCCTGCTCAGCGACCTTGCCGCGCGCCTGCTGCTCGCGCCGCAGGAATTGCCGATCGGAATCGTGACGAGTTCGGTCGGGGCGTTCTTCGTGGTAACGATGCTCTTGCGAAAACCGCGAGGCTAAAGCCGGCCCCGAGCCACGAAATGCGGGTTGGCGAAATCCGCGTCATGCGCCTGGTTGCGCCGCCCGTAAGTCAGCGGCCGGCCGTCGAGCGTCAAGGTGATGCCGCCGGCGGCGCGCAATACGGCATCGCCCGCCGCCGTATCCCATTCCATGGTGCGGCTCAGCCGTGGATAGATGTCGGCCTCGCCGCGCGCGAGCAGGCCGAATTTCAGCGATGAACCAACCGAAACGCAATCGGCGATGGCGAACTGGTCGAGATAGGCGTCGGTTTCCGGCGTCCGGTGCGAGCGGCTCGCAACCGCGACCAGAACGTCGGGAGCCGAACGGCAGGCAATGGCCTGACGTTCGATCACGCTGCCGTTGCGATCGATCGTCACTTGTTGCGCCCTCTCGGGACTGCCGGTGAAGAGGAGGCCGCGCACGGGAGCGTAGACGAGGCCGAGCAACGGTACGCCGTTTTCGATGAGTGCGATGTTGACGGTGAAGTCGCCATTGCGGCTGACGAACTCCCGGGTACCATCGAGCGGGTCCACCAGATAAAAGCGGGTGCCAAGATCGCCGGGGATATGGCCGCCTGCGATCTCTTCCTCGGCAACAATGGGTATGCCCGGTGTCGCACCCCGCAACGCCTGAAGGATGATCGCCTCGGCGGCGTGGTCGGCTGCAGTCACGGGTGATTTGTCGTCCTTGAGTTCGACAGCGCAGCCTTCCTCGTAGATACGCAGGATCTCTTGACCGGCAACGATCGCGGCTTCTTCGAAGAGGGTGAGTAGATCAGTGTGGAATGTCATGCAACGCTCTCTGGTCTGCCGGGTATTTCATCCCAAGGGGGGGACCAATGCGAAGGTTCTGTCACGCTCAACGACATTCGAAGTGCCGGCGGACATGCCTATGCGACCTCCCCCATTGTGGGGGAGATGGGCGGCAACCCATAGGGACGTAAGTGCGAATTGCATGACTTGCTCTAGATGGACCACGAACTCTGGTCGTAATTAAAGATGATGCCACGCTCAGCAAGCAGGTTTTCGACCTCGGAGGCAAGCTCTTCCGTCGTTCGCCCGACGGTTTTCAGATGAAGTTCCGGGTTCTCCGGCGCCTCATAGGGCGAATCCACGCCGGTGAAGTTCTTGATCTCACCGCGCAGCGCCTTGGCGTAAAGACCCTTCGGATCGCGGCGGGCGCATTCCTCGAAGGGCGTATCGACGAAGATCTCCATGAACTCGCCGTCGCCAAGCAATTCACGCGCCATGCGCCGCTCGGAGCGGAAGGGCGAAATGAAGGAGACCAGCACGATCAGCCCCGCATCCACCATAAGCTTTGCCACCTCGCCGACGCGTCGGATATTCTCCACGCGATCTTCCTCGGTGAAACCGAGATCGCGATTGAGGCCGTGGCGGACATTGTCGCCGTCAAGGATATAGGTGTGCTTGCCCAGTGATGAGAGACGCTTTTCGACAAGGTTCGCAACCGTGGATTTGCCCGAACCGGAGAGCCCGGTGAACCACAGCACGGCCGGCTTTTGATCCTTCAGTGCCGCACGCGATGCCTTATCGACGTCGAGCGCCTGCCAGTGCACGTTCGATGCGCGGCGAAGCGCAAAATCGATCATGCCGGCGCCAACCGTGGCATTGGTCAGACGATCGATGAGGATAAACGACCCGGTCGAACGGTTCGACTTGTAGGAATCAAAGGCGATCGGTTCCTGCGTCGAAATATTGCAGACCCCGACCTCATTCAAATCGAGCGATTTGGCAGCAACTTCGGCGAAGCTGTTGATATCGATTCGATGTTTGAGATCGGTGATCGTGGCGGTGACCTGGTCGGTTTCGGTGCGCAGGATATAGGAACGGCCCGGAATGAGCGCATGCTCGGCGAACCAGACAAGATGGGCCGCGAACTGGTCCGCGACTTCAGGGCGCGCGCCCGGCGCAACCAGCATGTTGCCGCGCGAAACCTCGACCTCATCTTCCAGCACGATGGTAACCGCCTCGCCCTCGCCGGCGCGATCGAGATCGCCATCCCAGGTGACGATGCGCTTGACGCGCGATGTCTTGCCGGACTTCGCCACGACGACCTCGTCGCCGGGCGCTACGGAACCCGAGGCAATAGTTCCGGCGAACCCGCGAAAATCGAGATTGGGGCGATTGACGAATTGGACCGGAAACCGGAAAGGGCGTTCTTCGGCGGTGCGATCAAGCGGCACGGTTTCGAGATGTTCGAGCAGCGAGGGACCCTTATACCAGGGCAACTTATCGGATGCGCCGATGACATTGTCGCCATAGCGAGCCGAAAGCGGGATCGACTGTATCGAATTGAATCCAAGCTTGCCCGCAAACGCCTGATATTCCTCGACGATCCTGTCGAAAATCTCCTCAGAGTAGTCGACGAGATCGATCTTGTTGACGGCCAGAACGATATTGCGGATGCCAAGAAGGGAGGCGATGAAGCTGTGACGCCGCGTCTGCTGCAGCACGCCTTGCCGCGCATCGACGAGCACAATGGCGAGATCCGCCGTCGAAGCGCCGGTCGCCATGTTGCGGGTATATTGCTCGTGCCCGGGCGTATCTGCGACGATGAACTTGCGTTTCGGTGTCGAGAAGAAGCGATAAGCCACATCGATGGTGATGCCCTGCTCGCGCTCGGCCTCAAGGCCATCGACAAGCAAGGCGAAGTCGATATCCTCTCCATTCGTTCCGTGCTTGCGGCTGTCGTTGGTCAGGGCGGCAAGCTGATCCTCGAAGATCAGCTTTGTGTCGTAGAGCAGCCGGCCGATCAGCGTCGACTTGCCGTCATCGACGGAGCCGCAGGTCAGGAAGCGCAAGAGCGACTTCTTTTCCTGTTCGGCCATATAGGCGTTGATTTCCTCGGCGGCTGCTTCGGCTGCGGACAACTCGATCTGGGCTGGTTTACTCATCAGAAATAGCCCTCACGCTTTTTCTTTTCCATGGAGCCGGCTTCGTCCTTGTCGATCATGCGGCCCTGCCGCTCCGACGTGCGGGAAACTAGCATTTCGCCGACGATCTCCGGAAGCGTCGTGGCGCTCGATTCAACAGCGCCGGTCAGCGGGTAGCAGCCAAGGGTCCTGAACCGAACCATCTTGTCCTGCAACACCTCGCCCGGCAGCATCTGCATCCGTTCGTCATCGCGCATGATCAGCATGCCATCGCGCTCCACGATGGGCCGCTTGGCGGCGAAATACAGGGGAACGATCGGAATCTCCTCCTGCATAATGTACTGCCAGATGTCGAGTTCGGTCCAATTGGAAATTGGAAAGACGCGGATCGATTCACCCTTGGCGACGCGGGTATTGTAGATCTTCCACATTTCCGGACGCTGGTTCTTCGGGTCCCAGGAATGCTGGGCATTGCGGAAGGAAAAGATGCGTTCCTTGGCGCGTGACTTCTCTTCGTCGCGGCGCGCGCCGCCAAAGGCAGCATCGAAGCCATATTTGTCGAGTGCCTGGCGCAGCGCCACCGTCTTCATAATGTGGGTATGCGTGTTCGAACCATGAACGAAGGGGCTGATGCCCTGCTCGATGCCTTCCTGGTTGCTGTGGACAAGAAGATCGAACCCAAGCCGCTTAGCTTCTGAATCACGAAACGCGATCATCTCCTTGAATTTCCACGTGCTGTCGACATGGAGAAACGGAAATGGCGGTTTTGCCGGATAGAACGCCTTCATCGCCAGATGCAGCATGACGGACGAATCCTTGCCGATGGAATAGAGCATCACCGGCTTGGCGAAGGTTGCCGCAACTTCACGGAAAATGTGGATTGCCTCGGCTTCAAGACGCTGAAGATGCGTCAGGTTCTTGGTCATCAAAATCACTATCCACTTGTGCCGGACGCGTTATCGACGCCAGCAAAAATCATTCAGGACACCGGCGTCCTTCGACTGCCGGAACGTGCCGCAAACATAGTGGAACAGTCGCGGTTTAGAAAAGGATGGTTTCACGCCTCGCGCAAAATCGACGCCAATTTATTGCCGTTGCGGGCGAAATCTAAGAACGCCATGCTCCTGTCGAGTGGCGTCCAACCACAACCGTTTTAAAAACCTTCTATCGTGGAAAATTCATCCGGCCTTGCTGTCGCCAAGACCAGCAATGAATTTATCGAACGCCTTCACATCGGCATAGGACTTCTGCGTGCCTTCGCGGGTGATCGAATCGGCGGCATAGAGCGCAGCCCTGCGCAGCGAGGCTTCGACGTCGCGGCCTTCCACGTAGAACCGGGCAAAGCTGCCGATGAAGGCGTCGCCAGCTCCCGTCGTATCCTTGGGCTGGACCTTCAGCGGCTCGATCAGCGTCGCCTTGTCAGCAGTGATCAGCCGCGCGCCACGCGAGCCAAGGGTGACGATGACGGTGCGAATGCCCTTGGCGATCAATGAGCGGGCCGCAGTCTCGATTTCGGCATCGGTACCGGTCGGCATGCCGGTCAGCAATGCGAGCTCCGTTTCGTTCGGCACAAGAAACGTCGCTTTGGTGACCTTGCCGGCATCGAGATCCGGCGCGGCCGGCGCCGGATTGAGAATGGTCTCGATGCCGTGCTGGTCGGCAAAGGCGATCGTGTAGTAGACCGTCTCCAACGGGACTTCCAGCTGCATGAGAATGAGATCGCATCGCTTTAGGTCTTCTGCCGCGGCATCGATATCCGCCGGCTTCAACTCGTTGTTGGCGCCCTTGATGATCAGGATGGAATTTTCGCCATGCTCGTCGACGAAGATCGGCGCAACGCCGCTTGACTGGCCGGCAGCCGTATCGACATGGGTGATGTCGATGCCATTGTCCTGCAAATTGCGGATCGTACTCTGGCCGAAGACATCGTCGCCCACCTTGGTCACCATCATGACGTCGGCGCCGAGTCTTGCGGCCGCGACCGCCTGATTGGCGCCCTTGCCGCCGAACCCCATCGCGAACGCCGGCGCTTCGACTGTCTCGCCGGGTGCGGGCATGCGGACGATCGAAGTAACCAGATCCGTCATGTTGCTGCCGACAACGGCGATACGGTGGGGCATGTGCGTATTCCTTGTGTAGTCCAGTCGTTTGGAATTTTTCTATATCAGCGATCTTGCGGAAAGAAACGGTGCCTTATCGATCGGTGTTGCGAAATGCGTTGAGAGCAATGACCAAAAGCAGGAAGCCGCCCCATATGAAATCGATGAGGTGATTGGAGAAGCGCAGGATCTGGAAGCCGGATGAGAGTAGCATCAGCGCAACCAGCGCGATGGACACGCCAAGCACCCTGCCCTTGCCGCCAGCCGGGTTTGTGCCGCCAAGAACAGCGATCAGGATGGCTTGCAAGAGGTAGGATGCGCCATAATCCGATTTCGCGGCATTGGTGCGCCCCGAAAGAATGATGCCGGCAATGGCGGCGAGAAACCCGGTTAGCATATAGGAATAGAAGATCATCCGATCCTTGCGCAGGCCGGCAAAGACGGCGGCGCGCGGGTTGGTGCCGATGAGCATGAGATTGACACCGAGTGTGGTGCGCGTGAGCAGAACGGCGACCGCACCGGCAACGACGACGAACAGGATGAACGGCGTTGCGAGGCCCAGGATCTTGCCGTTGCCGATATAGTTCCAGCCATCCGGGAATCCGACGATCGCCGGGCCGCCAGTGAGGACGACAGCGAGACCGGTGAAGATCTGGCCGGTGCCGAGCGTCGCCAAAATAGGCGTAATGCGCAGTTTGGCGATGAGAAAGCCGTTGAGGACACCCGCCAAGAGACCGATCGCCAGCGCCATCAATATGCCGATGCCCGTATAAAGCATGATCATGCCGGTGGACTGGTCAGTTCCGGTGATGACATGGTGGAAGAACACGCCGGCGAGAATTCCGGCGAGGTTGGCGATGCCGACGACCGAAAGATCAATACCGCCGGTCAGCATCGCGATCATCATGGCGATCGCGAGAATGCCGAGTTCCGGCATGATGTACGTGATGGATTCGAAATTGTAGTAGCGCAGGAACTTGTCGGGGTTGAGATAGGACATCAGCGCGAAGACCAGCACGGTGATCACGAGAAGCTGCAGGATATTGCGGTCCTGCCCGAAAAAAATGCGCTTGGCGATAGAGCTGTTCTGCATGTCCTGTCTCACACCAGTTTCTTGCGATCGCGCCAGGCGGTGAGCGCCGTGGCGATGATGATGATGAGGCCCACGACCACCCGCTGCCAGGTGGTATCGACCTTCATTATGATGAGGCTGTTCTTGACCATAACCAGCATGAACACCCCAAGCAGCGTGCCGATGACGCTGCCGCGCCCACCGAAGATGGACGCTCCGCCGAGGACCACAGCCGCGATCACATCAAGCTCCAGCCCGACGAAATCGCGCGGATTGGCGAGCCAGATCATCGAGCCGTGTAACAGCCCGGCAAATCCGGCCAGCGCACCGGCGAAACAGTAGACGACGAACAGCGTGTTGCGAGTATTGAAGCCGACCCGGCTTGCGGCCTCCGGCGCACCGCCGAGAGCGAACACCGAGCGCCCCATCATGGTGTAGCGCAGGAACAAATGCGTGAGGAGCGCGAGGCCGAAATAGATGAGGATCATCGCGGTCAGGCCGAAATTGGTGCCGCTTGCAGACGTCAGGCTGATGAGGTCCGTCTTGGCGAAGGCGATCAACTGCTGAGGCATCTTGTCGATGTTGATCATGCTGGTGCCAACGAGGCCAAGCAGCAGGCCGCGCACGACGCTGCCCGTGCCGAGGGTGACGATCAGCGGGATCATGCGGAAGCTATGGATGAAGAAGGCGTTGAAAGCCCCGAGAAAAGTGCCGATCAGCGTTGCGGCGACGAAGGGCAGGAGCACACCGCCATAGCCATAATAGATCATGACCTTGATCGTAAGGTACATGGCGGCGACGGCAAAAGCTGTGAAGGAAACGTCGATGCCGCCAGAAATCATCACAACAAGGACGCCAAGCGCCAGGATGCCGATGATCACATTGGCCCGCAAGAGTCCGAACAGGTTGTCCAGCGACCAAAAGGCCGGGTTGATCAGTCCGATGATGATCATCGCAGCAACAAGAATGCAGGCGATGATGAATTCCGATCGACGAAACAGAGTCATTTCAAGGCCTTCAGCCGGTCGTTTAAAGCGTCTTCATGCAAGGAATCAGGTCCGATTTCATCGACGAAACGCCCCCTATGCATGATGATGATGCGGTTGCAGTTTTGGACAAGTTCCGGCACGTCGTCGGAGATCATCAACACGGCCAGACCGTTCTCGACGGCCAGTTCCCGAATCTTGCGATGGATCTGCGCCTTGGAGCCGACGTCCACGCCGACAGTCGGGCCATTGAGAATGAGCACCCTTGCACCCGTCAGCAACCAGCGCGCCAGCACGACACGCTGCTGATTGCCGCCGGACAGATGGTTGACTGGCGTTTGCGGACCTGGCGCAGCAATCTGCATCGCACCGAACATGCCCGACGTTGCCGCAGCCGTTCGCTTTCGATCGATGAAGATGCCGCGCACGAAATTATTCAGCGATGTCGCCAGCATGTTGCGTTCGATCGATTGCGGCAAAAACAGACCCTCGCTGAGCCGATCCTCCGGAACGTAGGCGATGCCGGATCCGATGGCCTCCTGCACTGTCGCCGGATGTACTTCCCTGCCGTCGACCGTCACTGTCCCGGTAAATTTTGGGTTCATGCCGAAGAGCGCCAGCGCAAGCTCGGTGCGGCCGGCGCCGATCAATCCGGACAGGCCGACGATTTCGCCGGCATGGAGCGTCAGGTTGATATCCTCGATACTCCCCGGCACAGAGAGATTGCGCACCTCTAGCCGCGGCGGGCTGTCTCCGGCGGCTGGCTCCCAAACGTAGCTCTGATCGGTGAGATCATGCCCGGTCATGGCGCGGGTGATCTTCGGCTCGTTGAAATCGGTAATCGGGCCTTCGGCCACCTTCTTGCCGTTGCGCAAGACGGTCAGCCGTTCGCTGATTTCGAGCATTTCGCGCATCTTGTGGCTCACGAACAGGACGGCGATGCCCTGCGCCTGGATATCGCGCACGATACGGAAGAGCGCATCGACCTCTGGCCGCGTCAGCGCCGTCGTCGGCTCGTCCATGATGATGAGCCGGGCATTGACCATGACGGCGCGGGCAATTGCGATGATCTGCTTGCCGGACGTCGGTAAGGTTTCGACATCGGCGTCAAGGTCCATCGTAACGCCGAGACGTGCGAGTGCCTGTTCGGCAAGGTTGCGGGCACGCGTCCAGTCGACGACGCGGCGTTTTTCGAGAAGCATCGTATTGAGCGCGAGGTTTTCGAGAACGCTGAGGTTCCCGAAGAGAGAAAAATCCTGGTAGATGACCTGAATGCCATGCTGTACCGAATGCGCGGGCGTCATGCCGGTTACCGGGACGCCGTCGATGCGTATTTCGCCCTCGGTCGGCTGGTAGACGCCAGCCATGATCTTGATGATCGTGGATTTGCCGGAACCGTTCTCACCGGCAAGGCAGTGAATTTCACCGGGCTTGATCGCCAGCGAAACCGCGTCCAGCGCCACGAGGCCGCCGAAACGTTTGCTGATATTATTCAGCTCCAGAAGATACTCGCTCATGCTTGCTCCGGCCATTCGAAATGTCCGGGCGACAACGCTGCCGCCGCCCGGACAAAAAGGCAAATCAGAAGTTATAAGGGGCCATGTTATCGACCGTGACGCCAACCCAACCAGCGCCGTAGAGCAGGTTTGGCTTGGAAGCGTCGGGCGCTGTGAGGCTCGTATAGCCGGGAAGGCCGAGGTCGAGGCCGGGCTTGATCTCGGCATTCTTCTTTTCGAGCGCCATGACGGCAAGCTCGTTCATGGCATAGCCGGCAACGGCGGGATCCCAGAACTGGATATACTGGATGTCGCCATTCTTCAGGTATTCACCGGCAACCGAAACCAGACCTGTTCCCGCGAAGAAGACCTTGCCCTTCAGACCGCCCTCTGCGATCAGGCGCCCTGCCCCGGCCGAAGTCGGCATCGGCGCGCCAAGAATGCCGGTAACGTCCGGATAAGTGGTCATCGCCTCTTTCAGCTTGTTGTAGTCCTGATTGGCGTCGTCATAGGTCTCGAGACGTTCGGTCGCCAGCGACATTTCAGGAAAGTTCTTCTTCTGATATTCGATGGCGCCGTCGATCCAGTCCATCTGCGACTTCGAGGTCAGGCTACCGACCGTCGCAAGATACTTGCCCTTGCCGCCCATGTTCTTGGCAAGCACTTCCATGAGCTTGGCGCCATAGGCCTTGTTGTCGAAGGCTTCGAGCTCGTAATCGACATTGACGATGTTGGAGGCTTCATGGGCGATGACGACGATCCCGCGGTCGCGGGCCTTCTTCAGCACCGGCTCCACCGCCTCGACCGAGAACGGCACGATGCAGATGGCATCTACGCCCTGTGCGATCAGGTTTTCAACGATCTGGACCTGCGCAGCAGCGTCGGCCTGGCTCGGCCCGACCATCCAGGTATCCATCCCGGTATCCGATTTGAACTGTTCAACGCCGGCGCGCATGCGGTCGAACCAGGCAATGCCGTCGACCTTGACCACGGTGGCGATGGAATAGGTCTTGCCGCTAGCCGACGTGACATATTCCTTTTTGACTTTGGATGTATCGATCGGCCCTTCGGCCTTTGCCGGCGCGACAAGAGCCGCGACAATGGCGAGTGATGCGAGCAGTTTCTTCACAGGCATATCCTCCTTGGTTGTTGCCCAAACCGTGCGGAATAGCATAGCCACCCGCCGACCTTTCGAAGTGTCAGGAAGAAAACTGGAGGCAAACGATCAAACCACGCGGCATTGCGCGCCGCGACCTTGGTTCTGCCTTGCCGATCTTCGCGCCGGACCACTCCCGTCCAGATGCGAATGCTCACTCCCTGCGATTCATACTTACGTGATGAAACGTTTCATTCAACATTCAAGATGATGCGGCAGTTGTCAATATGGAAGCGACGCATGGAACAAATGTTATTTGAAATGTTAAAGTGTATGCAATTCAGGGGTGCAGAACGGTCGATGTTCGCGTACCGAGGCCAAGATTTCCGTGATGTCCGCGATGGCTGGGGCGCCTGGATTCGAACCAGGGAATGGCGGTACCAAAAACCGCTGCCTTACCACTTGGCTACGCCCCAAAATCTTGCTGTCTATCCAGGCGAAGCGCCCGACCGCGCGGCCTTATAACCTCTGGCTCGGGGTTGCGCAACGTGAATGATCGGCCATTTGTCGCTCTTCGCAATTGTTTCCATATAATTTTCGTGACAAGGGTGACTTCGAATTCACGCCGTTCCGAACGAGGCCCGGATTGCCCTTTGCTGTATTGCTTGCGCCATTCATCGCCACCGCCATCGGCGCTGCCATACTGCTTGCGGCCATCATAAGGCTCCTGCCGAGCAATTTCCTCGGCGCTACCATTACGGAGCGGTCCAACCATACGCAGCCGGCGCGCCAGCTTGGCGGCCTTGCCATTATCCCGGCAGTCCTCCTGGCGCTGTGGATATTCGGCCCGGCAGCCGGTCTCGACTGGCGATTTCTTGCCTTGAGCAGCGCCGCCGCCCTTATCCTTTGGGTCACCGGGTTTTTCGACGACCGCCATCATCTGCCCGAAAGCGTCCGGCTGATCGCACAATTTCTCGCGGCCGGAATAGCCGTCTATGGCCTCGGCAGTGAATTCCGGCTGCTGCCCGACCTCCTGCCGTTCGCCGTCGAGAGGCTGCTCCTTGCCTTTGCGCTCGTCTATTTCATCAACCTCACCAACTTCATGGACGGTCTCGACCTGATGGTCGTCTCCGGGCTTGGCATACCGCTGGCGCTGGCTGCGGTTCTTGCGGCGATCGGCCTCGTGGCTTCGGGTACGGGCGTGCTTGCCGCCTGCCTCGCAGGAGGCCTCTTGGGATTTGCCCTGTTTAACCGCCCGAAAGCGCTGGTTTTTCTCGGCGATTCCGGCAGCCTGCCGATCGGGCTTTTGAGCGGGCTTGCCTTCTTCCTGGTTGCCCGCGACCTTTCAATCGCCGCCGGCCTGCTTTTGCCGCTGTTCTTTATCGCCGACGCCACATCGACGCTGTTCATGCGGCTTGCGGCGCGCGAGAACATTCTCGCTGCCCACTCCAAGCATGCCTATCAGATCGCCAAGCGGTCGGGCTGGTCGGTCTGGCAAATCGTTACCTGCGTCGGCGCACTGAATTTCATCCTCGGCATCTGCGCCTTCCTGACATTCGATGGCGGGCTTGTTGCGGCCGGCGCAATTTGCGCCGGGCTGCTGGGGGTGACGTTCCTGCTGTCGCGCTTTCGCCGTGCTGGACCACGTATTTAAGACGTTGCGCGCTCGTAGAGCAGCTTGCGGACGCCTTCCGTATCGCGCCGCTCGATCAGAAGCTGTAGTTCTGCCACGGCATCCGGCAGGTGGTCGGCGGCATTGGACCGACGCTGGGCGCGCAGGATTTTAGTGTGGCTCGTCGACCCGACGCCGGTGGGATCGTAGAACAGTTCCTCATGCAGCTTTTCACCGTCGCGAATGCCCACCGTGACGATCTCGATGTCGCCATCGGGGTTGCTGCTGTCCTTCACCGACAGTCCGGCGAGCAGGATCATGTTTTCGGCAAGATCGCGGATACGCACCGGTTCGCCCATTTCCAGCAGCAATATGTCGCCGCCCTCAGAAAGCGCGCCGGCCTGGATGATGAGCTCGGCAGCTTCGCGCACGGACATGAAATAGCGGGTCATGTCGTCATGGGTAACCGTCAGCGGCCCGCCCTGCGCGATCTGCTCGCGAAAGAGCGGCACCACCGACCCGCTTGAACCGATGACATTGCCGAAACGGACCGAAGCAAATATCTGCCCGGTCCCCTGCTCCCTGGCGATATCGCCCTGATGCCGTACGATAAGTTCCGCCCAGCGCTTGGTTGCTCCCATGACATTGGAAGGCCGAACGGCCTTGTCGGACGAGATCAGCACGAAGTTTCGCACTCCGGCCTGTTGTGACATTGCGGCCAGCACATCGGTGCCGATGACATTGTTGCGCGCGCCCTCGACGACGTTCTCTTCGACAAGCGGCACATGCTTGTAGGCGGCGCAATGGTAGACATTTTCAACCTTGTGCTCGGCGAGTAGCGCGCGGATCAGCGAAGCATCGCTGATCGAACCAAGCGCCGGAACGATCACGCAATCGGTCATGCCCGCCAGCTCGCGCTGGAGCTGGTAGATGCTGTGCTCGTTGACATCGAAGACAATGAGCTTGGCGGGCGCAAGCTTGACGATGGTGCGGCAAAGCTCCGAGCCGATCGAGCCGCCGGCGCCGGTAACAAGGATTACCCGGCCTTCCACGGTCTTGTCGAGCAGCGTCGGGTCGGCCGGAACGGGCGAGCGGCCGAGGAGGTCGTCAATGTCGATATCACGCAGGTGGCTGACCAGATACTTGCCGGCCGTGAGGTCGGAGATGGCCGGGAGAATACGAACCTTGACGTCCAGAGCCTTCAATCGACCGATCAGCCGGCGACGCTCGATGCCGCTCAGCGATGATGTCGTGACGATCAGTTCGCTGATACCGAAATTATCGATCAGCGTTTCAAGGTGCTGCGTGGGGTAGACGCGGATACCGAGGATATCCATGCCGTGCAGGCTCCGGTCGTCGTCGATGAAACCGGCAACGGATACTTCGTTCTGGCTGCGCAGCGCATTGGCAAGCTGGCGTCCCGCATCGCCCGCACCGAAAATCAGACATTGCCGCGCCATGAGCTTGTCGCGCAGTGCACTCCACAGCAGCCATTTGGCGCCGAAGCGGCTGCCGCAGATGATGCCAATGCTCAGCACCCAATAGAGGAAGGGAATAGCGCGCGGCACGCCCTCTGCGCCGGTCATGAGCGTCAGGAACGCCAGGCAGACCCAGAGAATGACAGAGATGGTCACGGCCTGGATCATTGTCCAGATGGCCTTGTCCGGCAGGTAGCGGATGACGGCGCGATAGAGTCCGAAGCGGATGAACACCGGCAGCCCGATCAGCGGCGCGGCAACCATCAAAAGTGCCTGTTCGCTGTTGGGGATGAAGAACGTGCCAAATCGCAGCAGATAGCTGAGCCAAACGGCAAAGGTCAGCGCGATCACGTCGAATACGACCAGGATCAGTTGCTTGTAACGACGCGGCATCATCGAGACGCCCTGCCGAAAATTTTCCAGTGTCATTGATCCTCGATGTTCACGACATGCAGACGGGCTTGATAAGGGACAGACGTTCAAAAGCACCTTTGCGCAAGGGATGAGCCGGCCAGGCGTCTCGCCCTACAACGGAACCCCAAACGGACGCAAGACCAGTAACATAGGGCTACATAAATGCAATGACCGGCAGCTCGTCAATCAATCACCATGTGCATCGCCGGTTTATCCAACACAATCACAACGGCTATACTGTCCCGGCAATGGCGAAGCGCGGAAAGGACAGCCACATGGATCAGACGTCGAACCTCAAATTGCCCTACATCGCCCCCTCGCAGGCGCAAAAGCATGTAACGCACAACGAGGCGATACGCGCGCTCGATGCTCTGGTGCAATTATCGGTGTTGAATAGCAATGCGCAGGCGGCGCCATCCAATCCCGCTGAAGGCGACCGCTACATTATCGGATCCGGGGCAAGCGGGGCCTGGGCCGGCAAGGATCAGCAGGTCGCCGCCTTTCAGGATGGTGCATGGGCGTTCTTTCAGCCCCTTGAGGGCTGGTCCGCATGGATCGCCAAGACCGCGAACTTCCTTGTGTTTACGAATGGCGCTTGGAAGGCCGCTGCAAGCGGTGGTACCAATCCCGTGAATGCGGTCGGCATCCAGACTGTCGCGGATGATACGAACCGCCTCGCCGTGAAAAGTCCGGCATCACTGTTCGACCACGCGGGCACGAGCCATCAAATCAAGATCAACAAGTCCGACGACAACCAGGCAGCGTCGCTCCTCTTCCAGTCGAACTATCAGGGCCGCGCCGAAATGGGCACGTTGTGGGGCCGCGACTTCCGTATCAAGACCAGTGCGGACGGCAGTAGCTGGCGCGATGTCATGATCGCCGACAATGCGACCGGCGTCGTGCGCTTCCCCAATGGCATTGCCAGCGCTGCCACCGGTAAACGCCTTTCCGGGCTTGTATTTTTGCCGGCCGGGCCCGATGCGACGATCTATCAAATGCCGGGCAGCGCCACGCCGGCCGCCGCCAAGGTCGCCTCGATCGCCGCCGACATCATCACGCTCGCTGCCAATAGCGCCGTGAGCTTGTTTGGAACGGCCATGCGCGACGTCGCGATGGTCCGGCTCTGGAATGTCACCAAATCGCCAGCCCAGTCGGCCTGGGTCAAATGGGACACGGCCCTCAACGGACTTCAGGTCGTAAACGCCGATCATATCAAGCAATGGGCCTCCGGCGATGCGCTGCAGATCGTCGATCCGGTCAAAAAGACAATCGCTATCGATATCTCGCCGCTGATGCAAAAGCGGCTCGGCGGCGTGTTCGCACAGGACGGTGTGCTGCTAACGATCGTCAATTCGGGCAATTCCGTCGGCAGCCTCGTTCTGCCAAGTTCCGATCCGTCACCTCAGTCCGGAGCGAACCTCGTCTATTTCCGCGGCGATGAGGCGCGCGTGTTCAACATCGCCGGTGTCTATGGCTGATCAACTGCCCCGATAGGTCGAATAGGACCAGGGAGTGACCAGAAGCGGCACGTGATAATTTGCGTTCGTGTCGGCAATCGCGAAGCGTATCGGCACATCGTCGAGAAAAGCCGGGGTGTCGAGCGCAACGAGCTTGTGCTTGAAATATTCCTCGACGAAAAACGTCAGTTCGTAGCGGCCGACCGCTATCTCGTCCGCGGAAAGGAGGGGCTTGTCGGTGCGGCCATCCGCGTTGGTAACGGCGGTTTTGAGCAGGACAGGCCCGCCCTCCTCGATACGATGGAGTGTCAGGGCCATCCCGTCCGCGGGCTTTCCGGCGGAATTATCGAGAACATGCGTGGATAACTTTCCCATGTGAGGTCCTTAAGTGATCAAATCGTGCAAGCGAAACCGCGCAATCAGCGCGATCTGCCGTAAAGCTTCGGCGACTTCCTCGCCGGCATTGTGATCGAGGCGCTGGCGAAACGCCGCCATGATCGAGTGCTTGTTATGGCCGCGCACGGCAAGGATAAATGGAAAACCGAACCTGCTCTGATACGCGTTGTTGAGACGATGGAACTCCTCGAATTCCTCGTCGGTCAGCCGGTCAAGTCCGGCTCCGCGCTGTTCGCTGGTTGATTCGACGGTAAGACTGCCCTGGCGCGCCGCCTTCCCTGCCAAATCCGGATGCGCACGGATCAAGCCCAATTGTGCCGCCTGACCGGCCTTTTCGACGGCGACGACCATGGCGCCGTGCAGGATCTCGACGCTGGTGAATGGCCGCTGGCCGGCGACCGCCTCGGCGACCCACGGCGAATGTTCGAAGACACCGCCGAGCGCGCCAACGAATTCCTCCGTGCTGGCACTGTTCAGTTGTTCAAGCCTCATGTCCCCTCCCTCTCAAGCTGTTCGGTTGGCTTTGGCCTCCCCTACTGACCGTAGAACATTTTCCGGCGTTGCCGGAGAATCGAGATACGGAACGCCTCCGTGGATCGAGGCGATAGCGTCGCGGATCGCCAGCCAGACCGAAATGCCGAGCATCAATGGTGGTTCGCCAATCGCCTTGGAGCGAAATACCGTCTCCTCCTGGTTCGGCATATTGTCGAGAATGCGGACGTTGAATTCGGGCGGAACGTCGCGCGATCCCGGTATCTTGTAGGTCGAAGGTCCGACGGTGCGCAATTTGCCGGCCTTGTCCCACCACAGTTCCTCGCAGGTAACCCAGCCCATGCCCTGCACGAAAGCGCCCTCGATCTGGCCAAGGTCGATGGCGGGATTGAGCGGCGAGCCGACGTCCTGAAGGATATCGGCCCTGAGGCAACGGGTCTCGCCGGTCAGCGTGTCGATCGCAACTTCAGCAACCGCTGCTCCGTAGCTGAAATAGAAGAACGGGCGGCCCTTCATCGTTTTGCCGTCCCAATGGATCTTGGGCGTCGCATAATGGCCGGCCTCGGAAAGCTGAACGCGCTTGGCCCAGGACACTTTTGCAAGTTCGCCGAACGAAATCGATTCATTGCCGGCATGAACGCGGCCCTCGCGGTAGACGATCACGTCTTCCTCGACGTCGAAATGTTCGGCGGCCACCCGCGTCATGCGCGCCTTAATCGCGGTCGCCGCCTTGAAGGCTGCCATGCCGTTGAGGTCTGAGCCGGTCGAAGCGGCCGTCGCGCTGGTGTTCGGCACCTTGCCGGTCGCAGTGGAGGATATCCGCACCATGTCGAGCTCGACCTGGAACACTTCGGCGACAACTTGCGCGACTTTGACGAACAGCCCCTGCCCCATCTCGGTGCCGCCGTGATTGAGGAAGATCGAGCCGTCGAGATAGACATGGACGAGCGCGCCGGCCTGATTGAGCGAGGTCAAATTGAAGGAAATGCCGAATTTGATCGGCATCATGGCGAGGCCGCGCCTTATGACAGGACTGGTCGCATTATGCGCATCGATCTCGGCACGACGGCGGCTCCAGTCGGCTGAGGCAAGCACGGCTTCGGTGACCTCGACCAGGCGGTTGTCTTCTACCTTCTGGCCATACGGCGTCATATCCCCGGTTTCATCGCCATAATAATTGATGGCGCGGACGTTGTTGGGCTCGAGCTTCAGCTCGCGTGCGATCGTATCGATGATGCACTCGATGGCGATAATGCCCTGGGGCCCGCCAAAGCCGCGAAATGCGGTGTTCGAAACGGTATTCGTCTTGCAGGCATGACCGACAAAGCGGGCATTGGGGATGAAATAGGAATTGTCCGAATGGGTCAGGGTGCGCGTGATCACCGGCCCCGTGAGGTCGGGGAGATTGCCGGCCCGGGCAAGGTACTCGATGTCGAGCCCAACTATGCGGCCCGTGTTGTCGACGCCCGCCTTCCAGTTGACGACATAATCATGCCGCTTGCCGGTGGCGACCATGTCGTCGCGTCGCTTTAGGCGCATCTTGCACGGCTTGCCCGTCTGGGCCGCGATCAGCGCCGCCGCGCAGGCGATGATGGTCGGCTGGCTCTCCTTGCCGCCGAAACCGCCGCCCATGCGCCTCACCTGGCATTCGACCGCATTGGCATGAACGCCAAGGACGAGCGCCACATGGTGCTGGACTTCGGTCGGATGCTGGGTCGAAGAATGGACCAGCATTTCGCCGTTCTCGCCGGGAATGGCATAGGCGATATGGGTTTCAAGGTAGAAATGATCCTGTCCGCCCATGCGCAACTTGCCGGAGATGACATGGGGCGCGCCGGAGAGCGCCGTATCTACATCCCCTTCGACGACCTGCTGCGCAGGAAGAACATAGCTCTTCTTGTGATGGGCCTCCTCGATGTCCAAAACTGGTTCGAGCTTTTCGATGTTTAGTTTGACGCGTTTGGCGGCGCGATAGGCTGTCTCGAAATTCGACGCGGCAACTGCGGCGACCACCCGCCCCTCGTAATCGACGATATCTTCGGCAAACAGCGTTTCGCCGTGGAGGATAGGGCCAACTTCGTTGTGACCGGGTATGTCCTTCGCCGACCAGATGCCGGCGACGCCCGGCATCGCCAACGCTTCCGAAGCGTCGATACCAAGAAGCCTGCCGTGCGCCACCGGCGCAAGAACGAAGGCCGCATGCAATGTCCCAGGCAGTTCCGGCATATCGTCGATATAGGCGGCTTCGCCAGCGACGTGCCTTGCCGCAGAGTCATGGGCGATACCCTTGCCGACGATACTGCGGTGAACGATCTTGGCATCGATATTCATAGCGCCATCACCTCCACCGTCTCGCCTGCCACATCGCGCCAGAAGCGCTCGGCAAGGTTTGCAGCGACCTCAAGGCGATAATCGGCGCTACCACGCCAATCGGTCAACGGCTTGAACTCGGTTGCAATCGCTGCGGCGCAGGCTGCAACTGCCTTTCTGTCAAAACTGGTTCCGACGAGAGCGCGTTCAGCTTCAGGAGAGCGGCGCGGTGTTGCCGCCATGCCGCCAAAAGCGATGCGGGCGCTGCGAACCTGACCTTCCTCTCGCACGATCGAAAACGCAGCGCAGACGGTGGATATATCCTGGTCGTAGCGCTTCGATATCTTGTAGACGCGAAAATCCTGACCTTCCCTGGGCTTGGGGATCGAGACAGAAGCGATCACCTCGTCGGCACGCAGTTCCGTCTTGCGGTAATCGAGGAAGAAATCTTCAAGCGATAGGAAACGGTGGCCGCTCTGGGAGGCAAGCTCGATTTCGGCGCCGAGGGCAATCAGCGCGGGCGGTCCATCACCGATGGGGCTCGCGGTGCCGATATTGCCGCCGATCGTGCCCATGGACCGGATTTGCGTCGAACCGAAGCGCCGGATCAGCGTAGCGAAGGATGGATAAATCGGCGTGACCGCAGCCAGCACTTCCTCCCACGTCACCGCCGCGCCGAAACTCAGATGATTGTCGGTCTCGCGAATCGCCCGCAATTCGCTGACCCGAGCCAGCGAAATCACATCGTCCCAATCGCTGTGATAATCGGCCAATGCCACGCCGAGGTCGGTGCCGCCGCCAAGTAAAATCGCCTGCGGTCTCTCCTTGCGCAGTTGCAGAAGCGCATTGAGCGTCGCTGGCTGATCGAACGACGCACCGCCGGCCGAAACCGATCGGCGCGGCTCAATCTTCGCAAAAGCCGTAACTGCGGGGCCGCTGATGCCGGCGCCACCGGCACCGATTACCTTGCGTGCTGCTTCGACTATGGGCCTGTAGCCGGTGCACCGGCACAGATTGCCGGCAAGGGCATCGTGAATATCCTGTTCGCCGGATTCCGGGTTGGCCGCGGCGAGACCCGCGATCGAAATGACGATGCCGGGCGTGCAGAAGCCGCATTGGGAAGAGCCGTTTTCCGCCATCGCAAGCTGGACCGGGTGCAGGTGTTCGCCCTTCAAGCCCTCAACCGTAACCAGCGCACGGCCGTCGATCTGGCCCATCGCAAGGACACAGCTGTTGGCGGCGTGATAGTGCACGCGGGGTTCGGCGCCCTCTACCGAAGGATCGCCGACGAGGACAGAGCACGCCCCGCAATCGCCTTCCGCACACCCTTCCTTGGTACCTGTCAGGCGCGCCGGACCGCGCAACCAATCCAGCACCGTCATATCGGGTCGAACTGCAGCTTCCTGCAATTGACCATTGAGAAAAAACCGCATCGTCGTAGCCATTTGAGCAGCTTCGACCGGCTGGGCGTGGGCGTCAAGTGGCGAGATTGCGCAATGACCCTGGGGGCGATCAGATGGAGCCAATCCGGTAAAGACGGTCTTCAAAGAAGAATTCTTCGAGATTGGTGCCCTCGCCGCCGCGGTCGACGACCACGAAGTCCGATTCGGCCTCGAGCGATATCAGCGGATGATGCCAGGCGTTGCGGGCATAGTTGACGCCCTGGTTGCCCTGGCACAGGAACGCGACCGGCGATCCCGGCCGCCCGCCTTCATCTTCGGCCACCACCGCAAGGTAGCGCCGGTTCTGCAGCGGCATGAAAGCCTGGCTGCCGAAGGGATGACGTTCCAGCATCTTGATGTCGATCGGGGGCGCGAAACTCTGGCCGCGAAATATGTTGACCAGCACGCGCGCTCGCGGCCCCGTCACATCGACCTTTGCAAGGTCGTGGAAGCGCTGCGTCGTGCCGCCGTTGATAAGGCGTATCTGCGCGCCTGCGGTTTCGATGACGTCGCCATAGGGTGTGAATGCCGCCCGCGTCAGCGGCGTGACATTGAGGCTGAGGATTTCCATCTTAGTTTTCGTCTGCCGGGCGGTGATGTTCGTGCCAATGATTGGCGATATCGATGCGCCGCGTAATCCAGGCGCCTTCCTGATGCTGGACATAATCGAGGAAGCGCTCCAGCGCCGCCGCGCGTCCCGGGCGCCCGACCAGCCGGCAATGCAGGCCGATCGACATCATCTTCGGCGCGCCTTCCCTGCCCTCGGCATAAAGCACATCGAACGTATCCTTGAGATAGGTATAGAACTGATCGCCTGAGTTGAACCCTTGCGGCGTCGCAAAGCGCATGTCGTTGGCATCGAGCGTGTAGGGCACGATCAGATGCGGGCCCTTTGGACCCTTGACCCAATAGGGCAACTCGTCGGCATAGCTATCGGCGGAATAGACGAAGCCGCCCTCCTCCATGACGATCTTCAGCGTATTATCCGACGGTTTACCCTGGTAGATCCCGAGCGGCCGCGACCCGGTAATCTCGGTATGCAGGCGTACCGCTTCAAGAATGTGCTGTCGCTCAGTGTCCTCGGGACAGTCCTTGTATTCGAGCCAACGCAGGCCGTGGCTCGCAATTTCCCAATCGGCCTCCTTCATGGCGGCGACAGCTTCGGGGTTGCGCGCCATGGCAAGGGTAACCCCATAGACCGTGACCGGCATCTTGCGCCGGGTAAACATGCGCCACAGCCGCCAGAAACCGGCCCGTGCGCCATACTCATAGATCGATTCCATGTTAAGGTTGCGCTGGCCCGGCCAGGGCTGCGCACCGACGATCTCCGACAGAAGGCACTCCGACGCCGGATCATTATCGAGGATCGAGCTTTCGCCGCCTTCCTCATAGTTGACAACGAACTGCACGGCGATGCGTGCGCCGCCCGGCCATTTCGGTTCGGGCGTGTTTCGGCCATAGCCGATCAAATCCCGCGGATAATCTGACAAGACGTGCCTCTTATTTTTGAACGAGTATCATGAGAAACTGCGAAGGCCGGGTCGCAAAGTCAATGGCCGGCGCAAAAACAAAGGCCGCGGACGATGCCGCGGCCCAATAATGTTTGCGGCAAGCTCTTAACGGCGCTTGAGCAACGAGCCAATGGCCGGAACGATGGCAGCCGCCAGAGCGAGCTTCAAAATGTCAGCGACAATGAACGGACCAACGCCGAAGGTGAACGCCTTCTCGAAGCCGAAGAGATAGGCCATCCACAGGAAGCCGAGGCCGAGAATCGCAACCTCCGCGGCTAGCATCGCCGCGCCGAGAACGATCGGGTTGCGGGCATAACCCTTGTCGGCGGCGGTGCCGACGATCCATGCAGCAACGAGATAGGAGACAAGGTAGCCGCCCGTCGGTCCGACCATATAGGCAAGGCCAACGCCTTTTTCTGGCGTGCCGGTGAAAATTGGCATGCCAAGCGCGCCTTCAAGCAGATAGAGCGCCATGGTAGCGACGGCAAGGCGCGAGCCGTAGGCGGCCGAGATGGCGAATACGGCGAAAGTCTGCATCGTCACATTGACGAAGACCATGTCTACCTTGGTCTTGGCGGCAAGTGTCATCAGCGCGGTGCCGATCAGGGCGAGCGTGACATACCAGACCGCTTTGGCGAGTTGACCTTCAGGCTGGAATTCTTGGGCAAGGGAACGGGTTTGCGCAGCGATCATGTCGATATCCTCTGTATAGCCTTCGCCGTGGGGCGGTATTTCCACCGTTTGTGAAAACGGTATATTGGGGATTATGCCGCGCCGCAATATGTCGAAAGGCTTTGAAAGGTCCGCTTGCGTTCATGTCTCTAGTTTTCGACACCAGTTTTGCGCCGCGCTACGGTGAAGCGGTCGACATTGCCCCGAAGGTTCAGCGGATAACCGTCAACAATCCAAGCCCGTTCACCTTTCACGGCACGAACTCCTATCTCGTGGGCCACGATACGCTGGCGTTGATCGATCCTGGACCGCTGGATGACGCCCATCACGCAGCGCTCATCCGCGCCATCGCCGGGCGCCCGGTCAGCCACATCTTCGTCAGCCATACCCACCGCGACCACTCACCGCTCGCCGCGCGCTTGCGCGATGAACTGGGCGCCGTCGTCGTCGCCGAAGGGCCGCATCGTCCGGCGCGGCCGCTGCATGTCGGTGAAGTCAACCTTCTCGACGCCAGCGGCGATACGGACTTCGTTCCTGACCTCGCGGCCAGCGACGGGTCGGTAATCGAGGGCGATGGCTGGGCGCTGCGTTCGATCCATACGCCCGGTCACACCGCCAATCATATGGTTTTCGCACTTGAGGAGATCGGCGTGCTGTTTTCCGCCGACCACGTCATGGCCTGGGCGACATCGATCGTAGCGCCGCCGGATGGCGCAATGTCAGACTATATGCGCTCACTCGACCTGCTGCTTCACCGCCAGGACCGCATCTATTTCCCCGGGCACGGCGGACCTGTCACCAAGCCAAAGACCTTTGTGCGCGGCCTGAAGGCGCACCGCAAAATGCGCGAACGCGCCATCGTCGAGCGCGTGCGGGAAGGCGACCGCACGATTCCTGCCATGGTCGGCGTCATTTACCGGGAAACCGATCCACGCCTGCATGGCGCCGCCGGCCTTTCGGTTCTTGCCCATCTCGAAGATCTCGTCGCGCGCGGCGTCGTCCACACCGACGGCAATCCAGCCATCGACGGCGTCTACTGGTAGCGATAGGCTAGGGCTGCTCCGGCTGCGTGGTTTCCTCATCGGGCTGGGTGCCCTGCACCTCGGTGTCGAGCGCCGTCATGAACGCAGTGATGCGGTCGGCATTCTCGCCTAGATCATGAATGCCGTAGCGGGAGACGGAGCGCATATCGACATAGGTAGTCTCGCCTTCGTCGGTGAGGCGGACGACGACGTCGCTGGTAAAGCCGAGCAGCCAGGTGCGGGCCACGACTTCGAGAAGGATTTCCTCGTCGTCGCCGGGTTCCCCCTTCTGGCTCAGCACCGTCCATCCATTGTTGGAGACAACGGTATTCACCGCCGTCAGGATCCGATCAGGCGAACCGTCATAGCGCCGGCCGGTGACCTGCGGATAGGCGCTCGATTGCAGTCCGCGGCTTTCCTCATCATTGACGAGCGGGTTCATCCGCTCGCTGCGCTGGCCGGCGGCGAAAAGCTCAGGCGGGTCGGCTATATCGGTGGAAACGTCGTAGAGTGTCGGCAGCGCCAGCGCCTGGTAGAGGGTCATCGCGAAGGGCGCTAGAACGACGAGCGCTATGACCCCACCCCAGAATGCACTCGGTCCGCCGCGATCTCCCCGGCGCCAAAGGCTGGTGAAGCCCTTGAAGCTCAAAAGCAATGCAAGCAGCGCCAGCCCGGCGACGACCGCAAGCAGCCAGAGAAATTCCGGCGTCTCGATGCGCTCGAAGCGATGCCCGAGCCCGGACAGCACGAAGAGGATTGCGGCCAGAAAAGCCACGCGCACCGACCACTTGGCTGAAATCGACTGACGACGGCGAAAATGATGGCGCATGGTATCCCGGCGATGCACAAAACGTCTCGCCAAGAGCTAATCGCATAATCGACACGTGGCAAGCGCGCGTGACAAATCACGTGCTTTAGTTTCCAGCACCATCCATCCATCCATTCACTTGCCGTTCCTGAACTCTCCCGCCCCGGCACGAGAGCCGGCACGGAAGAGTTTTACTTATTCTCGATCAGGTTAGACGGCGTAATCCTTGTAGACGCGCGTAGCCTCGTCATACTGCATGCCGATGGCCGGATCGCTCTTGCCGATCCTGCCATTTTCGAGCCGGCCCGCGTAACGACGCAGATAAGTGCCGTCATCGAAGAAAGCCACGTCGTACCAGCCGTCCGCCGTTGCAGTTTCCAAAGCGGTCGTTCCCTCGGCGATGGACTTGGTCTCACCCGTATAGGCATTTACCATGGTGAGCTTGCCGTTCGGGTTCCACTTGCCGAAGCTGAACTCGATCTTCGCGGCATCGGCTTTCGACTTGATATCGACGATTTCGGCGACCAGCTGTTGCGTCGCAGTCTGGAAATTACCGCGCAGTTCAAGAAGATAGCCATTTGGGCCATGGATCGCATAGGAATACAGACCATCCGCACTCGTGGGTGTCAGGACATCCGAAAGCTCGCTTCGCAAGCCGTCTTTCTTTGCGCCTTCAACGCTATAGAGTTTTACCTTGTCCTTGGTGGTATAGGGAATAACGGTAAAAGCCGTACCGAGCGGCCCCGGATTCCGGAATGTCAGCCGCACGGATTTCGATTCGACCGCTGTGATTACGTGGAAGTCATAAGCGATGGGCAATTTTTCGCAGCGTGCGCGGTCTTGTTTGAGCGCGGTTTTGGTGTGAAGGGGATCAGCCTTCATATCACCCACCTCAGCTGTAGCTCCTTGAAGCCACCCGACGGGCACTATTTTTTTTTCTTCACTGGACATGATCCGGGCTTTAGTCGCGGCCGGTACAACCTGCTCGAGGGCGGTTGTTTCCGACCGTTTGAAATCCAGTGTGCTGGTAAGGTCACCTGCGATCGCCAGCCGCCACGACGAGAGATTTTCGAATGCCGGCGCGTCCGGCTTTTGAAGGCCGCGAGCGACAAGCCATTTATCAAGAAAGCGGATGGCCGAGGTGTGATCGAAAACTTCCGAATTGACGCGGCCGCCCGTGCTCCAGGGCGAAATGATCAACGCGGGAACGCGAGCCCCCATCCCGATGGGGTTTTTGTGTTGGATCGAGGTTTCAGAGTTAGCAGTGCCAGGGACGTCGAATGTTATGCCGGGCGTGGTCTTGCCGTTGACGGGATCGATGGGTGGGACCGGCTGCGGGACATGATCAAAGAACCCGCCATTTTCATCATAATTGATGATGAACAGCGTTTTCTTCCACACTTCCTTGTTGGTCGTGAAGGCACGCAGGATCTCGTGCACGTAATATTCGCCGAAATGTGGCGGGAAGTGCGGGTGTTCGGTGAACGCCTCGGGCGCGACAATCCATGAAACAGCCGGAAGCTTGTTATCTCTTACGTCCTGTTCAAATTGCGACGGCACGTCGACGCTGGTTCGCAGAACCGGATTGACCGTCTGATTCTTCTTGTAGATCGCTGTGGACTTGTCCTGAAATTGCTTGAAGGCGTCGAGAACATTGTCACCGTAATTGCCGGTGAACGTATTTCCGTCCAGGCCCTCCTGATAGAATTTCCAGCTTACCCCCAGTAACTCCAGTTTCTCGGGATAGCTTGTCCAGTCCAGCTTATCCCGATCTGCAGGGTTGGCATGGCTGAAATAGTCGTTCTCCGTTCTGCCCTTGCACGTCCCGGTAAAGAATATGCTCCGGTTGGCGTCGGTGCCGCCATTATGCGCACAATGGTACGCATCGCAAAGGGTGAAGGCTCGTGCCAGCTTGAAGTACAGCGGAATATCGATTTCGGTGTAATGGGACATGGTGACGATTTTTTTCTTCTCGATCCACTGGTCCATAAGACCACCGTTCCAGGCGCCCAGGCTGTCACCAAACCTGTGCGCTGGATCCTCGATATAGGTACCGCCGGCGCTCGAGGGGTCGACCGGCTCCAGCAGAGTTGGTACGGCGCGCGATTCTTTGAACATGCGATAGGGCGTCGAATCCGGTATGATGCCGGTGACGGGGTCAGGCTTTCTGGGCCAGGCCGCCGATTGCTGCCAGACCGATTTGCCGTTCCTCAATTTCATCGGACGCGGGTCGCCAAAGCCGCGAACACCGCGCAGCGTGCCAAAATAGTGATCGAAGGACCGGTTTTCCTGCATCAGGAAAACGACGTGCTCAATATCGGCGAGCGAACCTTCCTTGCACTCACCTTCCACCGTTAGCAATTCATCAATGGTTGAAGCCGACTGTGCGAGTGCCTCCGCCATGTAGGCCGAGCATGCCGCATAGGCGGCGGCGCTGGTGCCGGCAAGGCCGAGCAACTTGATAAAATCACGTCGTTGCATAAAAAGTCCTCTTAAATGAATTCATTAATCCAGTGACCGGACGACGAAATCGTCATCCGGCATCAAAATAGTAAGTCGGTGCAGGCTAAATCCGATCAGGCGGCGAGCGGCTTGTAGACCCTTTCCTTTTCGTCATATTGCAGGCCGATAGCGGGATCGCTTTTGCCGATCTTGCCGTTCTCCAGATGTCCGGCATAGCGGCGCAGATAACGCGACGGCGCATTAACCGCGTCCACGAACGAGACATCGTACCAACCATCGGAGGTCGGAATATCGACCGTGGTGGTACCGGCTTCAACCAGTACGATATTGCCGGTATAGGCGTTGGTAACCTTCAGGCGGCCGTTGACACCGGGCCATTTCAGCGTGAAGCGGATGGTTTTTGCCTCGTCGATGGAAACAGCGTCGGTAATGTCGGGGAGTTGCAATTCCGTCGGATTGGCGCCCGGCGCCCCCATGAACTCAAAGAGATAGCCATTGGGGCCATGCACGGCATAGGAGTAATTTTTGGTGGTAGCGTTTTTCGCGCCGAAGTTTGCATAGGCCTGATCCTTCAGCGTAACCGGCGTTCCTTTCGAGCCTTCGACGGAAAAATACCACGGACCGTCGCCCGGCCACGTGCCCGGCCTGTCATAGGGGATGACATAGAATGAGGCGGCGAGCTTGCCGCGATTGGTAATCGGATATTTTACGTCGTTGGCGGTAACGGTGGCGCCAACAAAGAAATCATAGTCGAGCGGCATGATCTCGCAACGCGTCCGATCCTGCTTCAGGAGCGTCGGCTTGGCGATGTCGGGATCGCTCTTGTAGACGGTCAGGTCAGGGTTGAGGCCCGGCGTCTTCTTGGCATTGCTTTGTTGCGCGGCGGTAAAGACGACGCCCAGCTTGGTCGTATCGGCCACAGCTTCTGGTTTGGTAAGCACCTTGCGCTTGAAATCGAGCGCACTCGTGAAATCGCCGGCGATGGCCCGGCGCCAGGACGAAATGGGATAGAAGTCGTCCTTAAGTTTCTTGCCTTTTGCCATGAGCCAGGCGTCGACGAACTGGATGGCCGATGTATGATCGAAGATTTCCGAGCACACCCTTCCGCCGACGCTCCATGGAGAAATCACGAGCGTCGGGACCCGTACACCCATGCCCATCATATTCATAAGCTTTGAGTTGCTTGTTACGGCTGCTTCTGAATCAATATCGCGCTGCGGAGTGCTGGTGGCGGTAATCAGGCCCGTCACCTTGATACCGGGCGAGGCTTCGCCGTAGGTGCTGCTAAATGGAGGGGTCGGCGCGGGAACATGGTCGAAAAAGCCGCCATTTTCATCATAGGTGATGATGAATACAGTTTTTTTCCACACTTCGACGTTGGCTGTAAATGCGCGAAGAATTTCGTGGACGTAGTACTCACCAAGATGCGGAGACCATTTCGGATGCTCGCAGAAGGCTTCAGGCGCGGCGATCCAGGAAACAGCCGGCAGCTTGTCGTCGATGATGTCTTGCTCGAACTGCGAAGGCTTGTTGGGATCGGTTCGTAAGATCGAATTTACCGTCTGGTTCTTCTTGTAGATCGGCGTGGTGTTGTCGCGGTATTGCTGGAAATATTCGAGCGTGTTGTCGCCGTAGTTGCCCGCAAAGGGATCGCTCGTCCAAGTAAGGCCGTCCTGGTAGAATTTCCAGTCCACGCCGATTTCTTCCAGCCGCTCGGGGTAACTCTTCCAGTTCGGCCTTGCGCCGTCCTTGGAGCCGCTGAACGAATCGTTGCCGATCTTTCCGTTGCTGTGCCCGGTGTAGAAATAGCTGCGGTTGGGATCGGTGTAGCCGTGAACGGAGCAAAAATACGCATCGCACAAGGTAAATGCCTTAGCCAACTTGAAATAGAGTGGAATATCCGCTTCCACATAATGCGCCATGGTGACGATCTGCTTCTTCGGGATCCAGTTGTCCATGCGCCCGTAGTTCCACGCACCGACACCGCTGCCGTAGTCATGCGCAGGGTCCGTAATGAACACCCCGCCCACGGTTCCTTCCGGGCTTGTATCGTCCGAAGGCTTGTTGGCGGCAATATTCGGCATGCGGTACGGCTTTATCCGCTGCGCATCCGGAGCCGGGGGCTCCTTTGTCGGATCGAATCCGGCCTGCAATTGCTCCCACACGGGACGTCCGTCACGCATGCGCAGCGGACGCGGATCACCGAAACCGCGCACGCCGCGCAGCGTGCCGAAATAGTGGTCGAACGACCGGTTTTCCTGCATCAGGAATACGACGTGCTCGATATCGTTTAGCGAGCCGTTGTTGATGCAGTCGTTCGATGCGACCAGCAGATCTTCGATGGTGGCGGGCGCGTCGGCAAGAGCCTCCATCATGTAACTAGAGCACGCCGCGTAGGCTGCTGCGCTGGTTCCGGCAAGACCCAGCATTTTGATAAAATCGCGTCTATCCATGGATAAACTCCCTGAAAACCAGTTCGTTAATGAAAAATCAAAACGGCATGAAAAAACTTACTGGCAAACGCTCTTGGCGATCTTCAGAAGCTTGTCATTGGAAGCATCACGTTCCTTGATGGCCTTGTCCTTGGCGGCAAACGCTGCATCACGCTCGGTCTGCGCGGCCTTGATATCCGCTTCCTTCTTGGCGATTTCGGTCTTCTGGCTGTCGATCTGCGCTTGTGCCTGATCGCTTTGCTTTTGCAACTCGTTCCGCTTGGCGGTCATGGCGGTCAGATCCTTAGCGGACTGCTCAAGCTGTTTGGTCAGATCGCCTTTGTCGGTCGTCGCCTGATCGAAGCTCTTTTGCAACTCGTCCCGCTTAGCGGCCATCGCCGCCAGATCCGAGCTGGCTGTCTCGAGCTGCTTGGCAAGCGCGGCTTTTTCGGTCGTCGCCTGATCGAAGCTCTTTTGCAGATCGTCGCGCTTGGCGGTCATCGCGGTCAGGTCCTTGCCGGACTGCTCAAGCTGTTTGGCTAGCTCGGCCTTGCCGGCAGTTGCCTCATCGAAGCTCTTTTGCAGTTCGTTGCGCTTGGCGGTCATCGCCGTCAAATCCGAGCTGGCCGTCTCAAGCTGCTTGGCAAGAGCGGCCTTGTCGGTCGTCGCCTGATCGAAGCTCTTCTGCAGATCGTCCCGCTTGGTGGTCACGGCAGCCAGATCCGCACCAGCCGTCTCAAGCTTCTTGGTCAGAATGGCCTTCTCCGCCGTCGCCGTGTCTACGCTCTTTTGCAGATCGTCGCGCTTGGCGGTTATGGCAGCGAGATCCTTGCCGGACTGCTCGAGCTTTTTGGTCAGGTCCGCTTTGTCACCGGTAGTCGTGGCAAGCTGGGTTTTGAGCGCCGTGAGTTCCGTGGTTTTCTCCACGACGGATTTGTCGAGTACGGCAATCTTCGCCAGATTGGCCTCAATCTCCGTGAGCTTCTGGTCGCGTTCGGCGGCGATCTTGTCCTTGTCGGCAACCATCTGCGACAGTTGCGTGGAAATGCTTTCCTTCTCGGCCGAGACTTGTTTGAGCTCGGCAGCAAGCTTGTCCTTGTCGGCCGCAACGGTTTGAAATGTGGTGGTGATGGACGCTTTTTCGCTGCTGACCACTTCGATGGTCTTCTTGAGTTCCGCGTTCTCTTTCTTGGCGCTTTCAAGTTCTACGGACTGGGCGTCGAACGTCGATTGCGCAACGGAATTGGGCGCCGGTTGCGACGAGTCCGAACCATCGCAGGCAGAAATGAGGACGAGCGGAATGAGAGCGAAAAGATTGTTCTTCAAAATAATTTCTCCAAATAAATAGCCGGCCAATTAACTGGCGGGTCGCTGCGAAAATCGTTTTCTTAAAAAGATGGCGCACAACCCCTTACATGAGAAAGCACGCGTCAAAATCCTGAAGTGGGGTAACCGAATACGGGGCAAATGTAATAGCTGGATGACACGCCCCGACATTCCGGAACCTGCATCATCTTGCCGCACGACCGACCGCACGTTTTGCGCGTTTACATTTCGTGAGTGGATGGTTCGTCGCTCTGCTGACATCATCGCAGTGGTGATTTGGGCTGCATCCACGGCGCAGAAAAAGCGGCAGTCGGCGGGCCAGTTAAGTAATAAAAATAAATAGATAGAGAATGTGAGGCTGGGGCATGATGCCAGACGTTGAAAAGCCGGTGTCACTAGAGGTTGTGGAGATCGAGCTTGCGCTCGGTGCGCAGGATATCGTGGCAGACGGCTTCGAAGGCGCACTGCAAAAGGCTGCGGAACTCGTCAATGGCGAGGTGATCTTCAACATCCGGGCTCCCGAAGATAGCGACGAGCAACGTATTGGCGCCATCTCGATTTCCGACGGTACAACGGACCAGACCGTTTTTATCATGCTCGGCAAGGACGGGACCACGCTAAGCGTCACGCCCGAACAGGACCAGACGACGCTTTTCGACAAGCTCGGGCCGGATTTCGCCGCTGTCATGAAAGGCCTGCGGCGCTAACGCCTTTTCACGCGCGTCGCCTTTCGCTTGCCGACAACTCTCGCTAAGATTGAACCTTCCTCTCAAGCCGGAGTCCTGAAATGGCGAATAGCCGTCCCCTCACCAATGTCCAGCAGCGCGACGTCAACGCAATCCTTCATCCCTATACCCCGATCCACAAGCTCCAGGAGATGGGGCCGCTCGTTATGGGCCAGGGCAAGGGCGTCTATCTCTACGATACGCAGGGCAAGGAGTATATCGAGGGCATGTCGGGGCTTTGGTGCGCTGGGCTCGGCTTCGGCGACGAGGAAATGATCGAGGCGGCAACCGAGCAGATGCGCACGCTGCCCTATTATCACCTCTTCGGCGGCAAGGGCATGGAGCCCGCCATCGAGCTTGCCGAAAAACTCAAGGAACTGGCGCCCGTGCCGATCTCGAAGGTGTTTTATACGTCGTCGGGTTCGGAGGCCAACGATACGCAGGTCAAGCTTGCCTGGTATTATAACAATGCGCTTGGCCGGCCGAACAAAAAGAAGATCATCTCGCGCGTCAAAGCCTATCACGGCGTCACAGTCATGTCGGCTTCGCTTACCGGACTTCCGGGCAACCACAAGGGTTGGGACCTGCCGGTTCCCGGCATCCTGCACACCGATTGCCCGCATTATTATCGTTTCGGGCTTGAAGGCGAGAGCGAAGCGGAGTTCGTCGCGCGCCTCGCACAATCGTTGAAGGACATGATCGAGCGCGAAGGTCCGGAGACGATTGCCGCCTTCATCGCCGAGCCGATCATGGGCGCGGGAGGCGTCATCGTGCCGCCGGCGAACTACTTCGCGGCAATTGAACCCGTCCTGCGCGAGCACGACATCCTCATCATCTCCGACGAGGTGATCAACGGTTTCGGTCGCACCGGCAACTGGTGGGGGAGCCAGAGCGTCGGCATGACGCCGACGACGATTTCGGCTGCCAAACAGCTTACCGCCGCCTATTCGCCGCTGGGTGCCGTGCTGGTGCCCGAAGACGTCTACCAGGCCTATATCGATCACAGCGCCCAACTCGGCACGTTCGGCCATGGCTTCACCTATGGCGGACATCCTGTCGGTTGCGCGCTCGGCATCAAGGCGATCGAGATTTACCAGCGTCGCAATATTGTCGAGGAGGTCCGCCGCCTGACGCCGACCTTCGAAGCGCGGCTTGCCAAGGTGAAGGATCATCCGCTCGTCGGCGATGTGCGCAATTGCGGACTGATGGGCGCGGTCGAACTCGTCGCAGACAAGGCCACCAAGCGCTCCTTCGATCCGGCGCATGGGGTTGCGGCGCAGCTCGCCCGCTTCCTCGAAGGCCACGGCGCCGTCCTGCGCGCCATCGGCGATTCCATCGCATTCTGCCCGCCGATGATTATCACCGAGGCCGAGCTCAACGAGCTCTTCAATCGCTTCGAACTCGCGCTTGCCGATACAGAAGCGCATGTATCCAGCAACAGCCTGCGCGCTGCTGCCTGATCAGAGCATTCACAGAAATGAAAATGGCCGCCTTGCGCGGCCGTTTTTTCTAGACGCCCGACTGCACCGGCTTTTCGCTCTCCGTCACGTCTTCGAGACGAACGAAATGGAAGCCTTTTTGCTTGAGGGCAAAGACGCCCTTGACAACGCCAGCACCGGCAACGCGCGACGGCTGGTTGATGTGAGCGATGATGACATCGCCATCCTTGGCTCCGGCGATACGCTTTTCAACCTGGGCCGACATCAACGATGCACCCATATCGGCATTGAGCGAATAGCCCGCGACGCGATAGCCCATCGAATGGATCAGTGTGATGGCGTCGTCGCTGTAGCGGGCCGTTGCATCGCGATACCATACGGGCTTTACCTTGGCTGATGCCTCCATCGCGAGCGCTCCGCCGGCGATCTCGGCCTGGATCGCCTCCTGCGAGCCTGCCGTCTTCAGCCCGAACATCTCCTGCTGGTTGTCGATCGCCGGTACGTGATTGAGGCCATGGTTTTCGAGTTCGAACAGATCGCGGTGTGCCTGCAGGATTGCGACGGCTTCCGGATTACGCTTGAGCCAACGACCGGTAACGAAGATCGTCGCCGGAATGCGATTGTCCACAAGGGCATTAAGGATGCGCATGTCGGTTTGGCCGGCGCAGGCATCTAAAGTCAGGGCAACTTGCGGCGCGGCGTGACCGCCCTTCGCAATGTAGAGTTTCGGCTCAACGAAATGCGGCTTATCGCCAGCCACGGCATTCGCCATGGGCAGCGCCAGCAGGAGGGCGGTGAGGGCTGGCAAGGCTTTGCGCACGGTATTCGCCGTTCTTGGAGGAATCTCGCGCGCAGATAGGCCAAGCAAACCGAGCGGATTTAAGGCAGAACCGCTCAGCCTTTCTTTGGCTTTGCCGATGCCTGCGCCGCTGCGAGCCTAGCGATGGGCACACGGAACGGCGAACAGGACACATAGTCGAGCCCGGTTTCGTCGCAAAACTTTATCGAGGCCGGATCGCCGCCATGTTCGCCGCAAATGCCGAGCTTGATACCCGGGCGTGTCGCCCTGCCCTTTTCCACGGCGATGCGGACGAGTTCGCCGACCCCGTCGACGTCGATCGAGACGAACGGATCCTGCTCGATAATGCCCTTCGCCTGGTAGGTCGTCAGGAAGGAGGACGCATCATCGCGCGAGATGCCGAACGTGGTCTGGGTCAAATCGTTGGTACCGAAGGAGAAAAACTCGGCGACCTCGGCGATCGAATGCGCCCGCACGGCGGCGCGCGGCAATTCGATCATGGTGCCGACAAGGTAATTGATCTCGATATCGGCTTCCTTCATCACATCGGCAGCCACCGCATCGATGCGCGCCTTGACGAAATCGAGTTCGGCCCGAAGCCCTACTAGCGGCACCATGATTTCCGGTTCGACCGGCGCACCGGTCGACTTGGCCGCGGCAACGGCTGCCTCGAAAATGGCACGCGCCTGCATTTCCGCGATCTCCGGATAGGAGATTGCGAGGCGGCAACCACGGTGGCCAAGCATCGGGTTGAATTCGTGCAAACTGTCAGTGCGCTCGCGCAACTTGTCGGCGCTGACATTCATCGCAGCGGCAACCTCGGCGATTTCTTCCTCGGTCTTCGGCAGGAATTCATGCAAGGGCGGGTCGAGCAGACGGATCGTGACCGGCAGACCGTTCATGATCTCGAACAATTCGACGAAATCCGATCGCTGCATCGGCAGCAGCTTCTCAAGCGCGATCCTGCGGCCCTTTTCGTTGTCGGCGAGGATCATCTCGCGCATGGCGACGATGCGCTCGCCCTCGAAGAACATGTGTTCAGTGCGGCAAAGGCCGATGCCCTCGGCGCCGAAGGAGCGCGCCGTGCGCGCATCGGTCGGGGTTTCGGCATTGGCGCGCACCTTCATGCGCCGCGTCTTGTCGGCCCATTCCATGATCTGGCCGAAATCGCCCGAAAGCTCCGGCTGCAGCATGGGCACGGAGCCCTTCAGCACTTGGCCCGTGCCGCCATCGACGGTGATGATATCGCCTTTCTTCAGAACGACGCCCATGGCGAGCAGCGTCTCATTGCGATAGTCGACCCGCAATGAACCAGCGCCGGAGACGCAAGGCTTGCCCATGCCGCGCGCAACCACAGCCGCGTGGCTGGTCATGCCGCCGCGCGTCGTCAGGATGCCTTCTGCCGCATGCATGCCATGGATGTCTTCCGGGCTCGTCTCGATACGCACGAGAATGACCTTGCGGCCTTCGGCCTTCGCCTGTTCGGCATCTTCGGAAGAGAAGACAAGTTCACCCGTGGCAGCGCCCGGAGATGCAGGCAGGCCGGTCCCGATCACGTCGCGCTTGGCTTTCGGATCGATGGTCGGGTGCAGCAACTGGTCGAGCGAGGACGGATCGATGCGCAACACGGCTTCTTCGCGGGTAATCAGCCCCTCGTTGGCCATGTCGACAGCGATCCTCAGCGCAGCTTTGGCCGTGCGCTTGCCGGCCCGCGTCTGCAGCATCCACAATTTGCCGTCCTCGATGGTGAATTCGAGATCCTGCATATCGGTATAATGCTTCTCAAGCCGGTCCGAGACGGCGCAGAACTCGGCAAAAGCCTGGGGCATGACTTTCTCGAGCGACGGCTTGTCGGACCCGGCGGCGATCCGCGCATCCTCGGTGATGTTCTGCGGCGTGCGAATGCCGGCAACGACATCCTCGCCCTGGGCATTGACCAGGAACTCACCGTAAAGCTTCTTTTCGCCGGTTGATGGATTGCGCGTGAAGGCGACGCCTGTCGCCGAGCGATCGCCCATATTGCCGAAGACCATCGCCTGGATGTTGACGGCCGTGCCCCAGTTTTCCGGAATGCCGTGCAGGCGGCGATAGGTAATCGCACGCGTGTTCATCCAGCTCGAAAATACAGCGCCGATCGCGCCCCAAAGTTGCTCCTCGGGATCCTGCGGGAATGGTTTTTCCAGCTCTTCCTCGATTTTTTCCTTGTAGAGCTCGATGATGTTTTTCCAATCGTCGGCGCTGAGCGCCGTATCGACCTCGTGGCCAAGATTGGCCTTGGTGTCTTCGAGGATTTCCTCGAAAACCGAGTGGTCGAGGCCCATGACGACATCGGAATACATCTGGATGAAGCGGCGATAGCTATCATAGGCGAAACGGGGATCGCCCGATTCCTCAGCAATTGCTTCCACGGTTTCGTCATTCAGGCCGAGATTGAGGACCGTATCCATCATCCCGGGCATCGATGCTCGCGAACCCGAGCGCACCGAAACGAGAAGCGGCTTTGCCTTGTCGCCGAAGGTTCGGCCAGTCACGGCAGCAATATGCTCCAGCGACTTCTTGACGTCGGCGCTGAGCGCTTCAGGGTATTTGCGGCCGTTCTCGTAGAACCAGCTGCACACATCGGTGGTAATCGTAAAGCCCGGAGGAACCGGCAGGCCGAGTGCGCACATCTCGGCGAGGTTGGCGCCTTTGCCTCCCAGGAGATTTCGATCATTGGCAGAACCCTCTGCCTTGCCGTCACCGAACGTGTAGACCCATTTCATTCTAGCAGCCTCCCTTGGCACAAGAGAGGTCTACGCGATCGATCCGTCAAGCACCACCGAAAAATGCTGCATTGCACCATTCAAATCGATTAGCAGAGTAAAACAGCATTAAGCTTTGAAAAGCTTCGTCATTTCAGCGGCTGGAACTCAGCTCGCTTCGCGCAATTGCTCCGCGGTCTGGAGATCGACGGAAACAAGCTGGCTTACACCCTGCTCGCCCATGGTGACGCCGAACAGCCGGTTCATCCGCGCCATGGTGATGGGGTTGTGGGTAATGACCACGAACCGCGTATCCGTGGAGGAAGCCATCTCGTCCATCAAATTGCAGAAGCGCTCGACATTGTGATCGTCGAGCGGCGCATCGACTTCGTCGAGCACGCAGATAGGTGCGGGATTGGTGAGGAACACGGCAAAGATCAGCGCCATGGCCGTCAGCGCCTGTTCGCCGCCGGAGAGCAGCGTCATGGTCTGTGGTTTCTTGCCCGGCGGCCGCGCAAGGATTTCGAGCCCTGCCTCGAGCGGATCGTCGGATTCGATCAGTTGCAGTTCCGCCGTGCCACCGCCGAAGAGATGGGTGAACAGGCGCTGGAACTGGACGTTCACCACCTCGAACGCCGCAAGCAAGCGCTCGCGGCCTTCGCGGTTGAGGCTCTGGATGGCCTGGCGCAGCTTTTTGACAGCCTCGATGATGTCCTCGCGCTCGCTGACGATCGCTTCGAGGCGCGCGGAAAGTTCCTCCTGCTCTTCCTCCGCGCGCAGGTTGACTGCACCGAGCCGTTCGCGCTCGATCTTCAACCGCTCAAGATTGCGTTCGGTGGCGTCCACATCCGGCAGCGGATCATTGGGTCCGAGACCTGTCAGCTTCAAGGCTTCGTGTGGTGCGCAGTGAAGGGCCTCGGTGATGCGCGCTTCGGTATCCTTGCGCCGCTCCTGCGCTGCCGCGAGGCGTTCTTCGGCGCGCGCCCTGCCCTCACGCGCTGTCGCCAGCGCCTGAATGGCTTCGGTTGCGGCCCGGTCGAGTTCATGCTGGCGGTTTTCGGCCACGGCAAGCCGGTCTGCGGCATCGCGGCGAAGCAGGTCGGCCTCGGAAAGCTGCGACAGCAAAGTACGGTTGCGATCCTCTATTTCCTCCGGCGCATCCGCCAGTTGCTCGGATTCGCGCTCGGTTTCGAGCCGCCGTTCGATCAGCGATTTGATCTGGCGGTCGGCGTTGTCGGCGCGCCCGATCCAGCTCTTGCGCTCAAATGCAATGGCTTCGAGCCGGCGCATGCGATTGTCCGCCTCGCGGCGCAGCCCGTCATGAATGGCGCGCGCTTCCGACAGTCCGGCGCGGTCCTGCGTTACCTCGCTCGTCAGGTGGGCGAGACGCAAATCGAGGTCCTGCAGGTCGATCGCATGGGCCAGCCTCGTTTCGGCGTCCACATACTGTTCGTGCGCTTCTTCGAGCGTTTCGGCGAGCCGTGTCTTGCCCTCTTCGAGCGCTGCTCGGCGGCTCGACAGTTGGCCCGCCGCCCGCTCGGCCGCTGCCAGCGCTTCGCGTGCGTCGCTCACTGCGCGTTGCGTGCCGCGGACCCGCTCGCGGGCTCCACGTTCGGCATCGACGAATTGACGGACACTGGCTTCCGCGCCGGCAATCGCGGCTTCCGCCTCACGCAGACGTTTGGTTGCCGCCACAACTTCGAGATCGAGTTCTGCCAGCCGGTTCTTCTGGGCAAGCCGCTGCGCCGCCGGCGTTGGTGCATCGGCCCTTGCGGTATAGCCATCCCAGCGCCATAGCGCACCGGAGCGGCTGACTAGCCGTTGCCCGGCCCGCAGCGACGCTTGCAGCCGAGCGCCATCGCCTTCATCGACGACGCCAATCTGCGCCAGACTGCGTGCCAATTGCTGTGGGGCGCGGACAAACTCCGAGAGCGACCGCACGCCGGACGGAAGATCCGGATCACCGCCCCCATTGTCGACTTCGCCCCAGAATACGGGCGCGCCATGATCGGTCGGTGCGTCGAGATCTTCGCCGAGCGCGGCTCCGAGCGCAACTTCGTACCCCTTGTCCACCTTGATCGATTCGACAACCGGCGGGAAAAGGTCCGTGCCTCCGGCGTTGATCATCCTGGCAAGCGTATGCGCCTCGGTTTCGATACGGCCAAGCTCAGCACGCGTCTCCTGCAAGGGTTGCCGCAGTTCGGCTTCTCGCTGGCGCGCATCTTCGACGGCAGTTTCGGCAATGATCGCGGACTCTTCGGCCTGCGCCAACTCGGCTTCGGCTGCCTCAACCAGTCCCTGCTTTTCGACCGGGTCTGCCAAGGCCGAGATCTCGCCGATCACACTGGCGAGATCGCGTTCGACATCGCCAAGCTGGCGTACCAAACGGTCGCGGCGCTCCGCGCTATCGCGCATATTGCGCTCGATCTGCGCCCGTTCGGCGGAAGCTTCGGCGCGTTCTGCCGTAAGCTTGGTAAGCGCAGCCTCACTTTCCTTCAGCTTCGCATCGGCGCGTTCGAACTCGGCCCGCGTCGCAATCTCGCGTTCGCCGGCGCCGGCATTTTCTTCGTGAAGCGCCTGTTCTTCTGCCTCGAGCCGGGAGAGAACGTCGGCATTGTCGCGCACCATCTGCTCTTCGCGGGCAATGTCCGCCGTAAACTGCACAAGTCGCTTTTCAAGTTCACCCTGACGGGCGCGGATGCGCTCTGCCTCTTCGTTAAGTTGTGCGCGGGCGATGGTGAGGCGCTGCAGGACCGCGGCGGCTTTGGCCTCTGCCTCACGCAGGTCCGGCAGCTTGTGCGCGCCGATGGCCTGTTCCTTCGCGGCATTCATCTGCAGCTGGGCCTGCTCGCCGACGCCCGATGTCGCCACCGAAAGCGCCGACTGGGCTTCGCCTTCATGCGCCTTGGCGACCGCCCACTTCAGATGCAACAGGATCGCTTCGGACCGGCGGATATCGGCGGAAAGGCTCTTGAAGCGGTTTGCCTGACGCGATTGCCGGCGCAGGCTTTCGATCTGGGTTTCGAGTTCGCCGACAACGTCTTCAAGCCGCTCGAGATTCTGCTCGGCCGCGCGCAGTCTCAGCTCCGCCTCATGCCGGCGCGTGTGCAGACCAGAAATGCCCGCAGCTTCTTCAAGCAATGCGCGGCGCGCTTGGGGCTTTGCCTGAATAAGCTCGCCGATGCGGCCCTGTCCGACCATGGAGGGAGAGCGCGCGCCTGTGGACTGGTCGGCAAACAGCAGTTGCACATCCTTGGCGCGCGCATCCTTGCCGTTGATGCGGTAGACGGACCCTGCCTCGCGTTCGATGCGGCGCGATACCTGCAGTTCATCGGCATTGTTGAATGCAGAGGGTGCAGTGCGGTCCTGATTGTCGAGAAAGAGCGTTACTTCCGCCGTATTGCGCGATGGGCGCGTTCCCGACCCGGAAAATATCACGTCATCCATGCCGGATGCGCGCATGTTCTTGTAAGAATTCTCACCCATCACCCAGCGCAGCGCTTCGACAAGGTTGGACTTGCCGCAGCCATTGGGGCCGACAACGCCGGTCAGCCCGCCTTCGATGACGAATTCAGCTGGCTCGACGAAGGATTTGAAGCCGAGGAGGCGGAGTTTGGTGAAGCGCATCAGCACCCCTTCCCGTCACCCGGCGCCCGAATGCAAACGGCGGGCGCACCGAAGCACCCGCCGACAACTGTATCGCGGGTATTAAAGCAGGCCGTCGATGATCGCCGACATTTCGTCAACCGAAAGGGCTCCCGAGTATTTCGAGCCATTGATAAAGAAAGTCGGAGTTGCATTTACTCCGAATTCATTGGCTCCGCGCTCACGCGCAGCATTCACATCATCCAGAAGTTTTTGGTTCGTCAAGCAAGCCTTGAACGACTCCTGTGTAAAACCGGCCAATTTGGAGATTTGCAGCAAAGGTTCTTCTGCATTTGCTGCGCCCGCCCACTGTTCCTGCTGTGCGAAGAGGACTTCGACCATCGGATAATAGCGATCTTCCGGTGCGCACCGGGCAAGCATGAAGGCGGCTGCGGCACGCGGATCGAACGGGAATTCGCGAAGGATGAGCTTCGCCTTGCCGGTGTCGATGTATTTTTCCTTGATCGTCGGCAGGGTCGTCGTGGCGAAATGCGCGCAGTGCGGGCAAGTCATCGACGCATATTCGACGATGGTGACAGGCGCCTCGGCCTTGCCCATCACGATGTCCTTCAAGGTGCCTGGCGCCATGAGCTTGGCTTCGTCGATCTTGCCCGCCGGTTCCGGGGCTTTCACCGGCGCCGTCCCACCCGCGGGTTTTGCTGCTTCCTGGGCCCATGCCTGGCCGGATGCAAGAGCAATTGCGGCCGTCGAGGCGGCGGCGAGCGCCAGTACGTTTCTGCGGGTGAAGAATTCAGTCATAAGTTCACCTGTCTCCGGTGTTTGATCTGTCTACTGACTCGTTAGAGCCCCATGGCAGTTTCTTTAAGGCAGAGACAGCGATCTGTCTTTGAATTTTTCGTGAAGGATCAAGGGTGGGTCCGTGGCAACTCAGCGCCCCTTACGCTCCGCATGGATGCTGTTTCCAAGCCGCTCGAGTGCCTCGCGTAATCCGTCATCCTCAATAGGCTCGACCGCATGGCTGATCTTCCGTGAGGTCTCTGCGTCGACGGGCGGCAACGAGCGCTTTTTCACGACGGGCAGCGCGACCGGCTTTTGCTCGATCTTGATGCGTCCGACCGCAGCAAAGCCCAGGAAGGCATTGACTCGGCTAATGATTTCGCCGGTCTCATGCTGAACGCGCATCGCGGTGAATCCCTGGCAAGCAATCACCAAGGTGGCCGGTTGAAACGGATCATCCTCGCGGGCGCGCCGGGGCCAGATGAGTTTCAGCGGGCGGGATAATCCGCCAAGACTCGAGCCGACGACTTCGTCCCACGCCTGGACGAGTTCGATCGTGATCCCGGCCCGTTTGCGCAACACAGGATCGAGGATGCCGGCGGCGGGATCGGCCAAGGGCCGGAATCCTTTCCGCTGTTGGCTATCGTTCATCGGATCATCGCCATCATGTCAGCGGCCATTGTAGCCGCGGAACCACTCTACGAACAAAGGTATGCCTTCTTCCAAGGAAGTCGAGGGCGAAAAACCGAGATCGCGTGCGGCAAGGTCGGTATCGGCGTAGGTGCGCGGCACATCGGCGGGCGGCATGGGTGCAAATTCCTTGGTCGCTTCGCGGCCGCATGCCTTTTCGATAATCTCGATAAAGCGCATCAGGGCGACGGGCTTGTTGTTGCCGAGATTATAGACCGGGGCCGTTGCTTCCGGACTGGTCAGGATGCGGTTCATTGCGCCAAGGACGCCATTGACGATATCGTCGATGAAGGTGAAATCCCGTTCCATCTTGCCGTGATTGTAAACCTTTATCGGCTCGCCTTTGAGGATCGCATCCGTAAACAACCAAGGCGCCATGTCAGGGCGGCCGTAGGGGCCGTAAACGGTGAAGAAACGCAGTCCCGTGGACGCAATCTTGTGCACATGCCGATAGGAATGGGCCAGGAGCTCGCCGGAACGTTTGGTCGCCGCATAGACGGAAACCGGATTGTCGACGGGATCGCTCTCGGAAAACGGCACTTTGCTGTTGGTCCCATAAACCGAAGACGAACTCGCATAGACGATGGGCGGTCGCTTTTTCATCCGCAGGGCCTGTTCGAAGACCGTGACCTGACCATGGACGTTTGCGTCGACATAGGCGGCGGGATTTTCGACCGAATAGCGAACTCCCGCCTGGGCGGCCAGGTGAATGACGACATCGGCATCGGTGTCCTCGCCGATCGCAGCGGCGAGTTCGCCGGCATTGGCAATGTTGGCACGCACGAAGCGGATGCCGGCATGTCCATCAAGAGCCGAAAGCCGCGTTTCCTTGAGCGCTACCGGATAGTAGTCATTGACATTGTCGATCGCGACAATCTGGACGCCTTCGGTTGCGAGCCTTCTTGCAACGTGAAAGCCGATAAAGCCGGCGGCTCCTGTGACAATGGCCTTCATCGTTCTCCCGTTTCACTCTGCGACGTGCCCAAGTTCATGCCCTTGCATCCAGCGCCGCAACGTCCGCCTCGGCGTATCGGGCAACCTGGGGGATCGAAAGAAATGGTGCATTGCCCGGCATCCAGCAAATCAAGATGGTTAGGTAGATGAATACGGCGTCGGTGGCATCGTGGCCGAACATGATTCCCAACATGCCGGTTATGATGTAGCTCGACAGCAAGAGCAACGCGATTGCCGTCGCAAGATCGCGGCCCGGCCCCGGCTCCTTTTGGCGCGCACCGATGATAGGGGTAGCAAGGAGGGCCAGAACACCGAGGACGCCGAGAATGCCGCCATCAACCGCAGCGTTCAAAAGTCCGTTGTGAACATGGGTAAAGGTCATCTGCTTTTCAGGCGGCAGATTCAACACCGCGTTGACCGAGGACATTCTGTTCTGCGGACCCTCGCCGAGAAGCGGCGACTGCAGGAATACCTGCGCGCCGGCCGACCAGAGCATAAGACGGGCCTTCAGCGAGTTGATGTTCTCCTGCGGCTGGTCAAGGTGAGTGATATCGCTTTCGAGCGCATGGTAGCGCTCGGTTACCTTGATCGACGCGACGGAAATGACCGCCACGATCAGGACGGTTCCCACGACCTTCGCCGCATTGGTCAGCGACGGCAACGACTGGCCGCGCAAATACCAATAGAGGATCGCAAAGTGTACCGGCATGACCAGCCAGGCCGATCTCGTCCCCGAAAGAAAAGCGCAAGCCATTCCGCAGGCAAAGCCCAGGATCGCAATCACACGCTCAGTCTTGCTATTTGAGTGGGCGTTGAGTAGCGCGATACTGCCGAAGAGCACAGCAAACAGGCCAAAGACCGCAGCATTGCCGGCGCCGGCTTCAGCGCGCGTGGCAAAGAAAGCTATCTGGACAAGGCTGTAGGCGAGCGCTCCGATCATGCCGATGCCCGCACCGGTGATCAGGAAGGGCACAAGGCGGCCGGAAACGCCGGCATGAAGCCGCGGAAGTACCGCCCAAACGGCGAGGAACGGGATCATTTTCAGAATGTAGGTGAGGCCGGCTTTCGCATTGGGATGGAGGACGACCGAGACGACCGTAACGACGATATAGAAAGTGACGCACCAGGCGACGCGTTTTTCAGTCGGTGTCAGTTTGAAGGGGAAGCGCTTGAACGCCAGCGAGATAACTGCCCATATGAAGGCAAGGACGAGCGTAACTGACGTCCCACTTGCCAAAAGGCCCGGGAAAAGCGCGAAGAGAAATGTGAAAATGCGATTATTGCGATCGATTCCAATAAAATGTCCCCTGGCGGGGAGCATCAAGGGCTTGGTCAACTGATCTGGAAACATTCATGATCCCGAATATTTTTGTTCTTGTACTCGCAGCGGTTCTGTATGAACCGTTGGCCCCGTGTAGCGCAGTTTGAGATTGATGCAACCAATAACCGCCAACCTGCTCGATTGGTATGATTCTCACCACCGGATTCTACCATGGCGCATTTCGCCGCGCGAGCAGAAGGCCGGGAAAGCTGTGGATCCCTACCGCATCTGGCTGTCCGAGATCATGTTGCAGCAGACGACGGTCGAGGCCGTGAAGCCCTATTTCAACGCCTTTGTCGAAAAGTGGCCGACCGTGAAGGACCTTGCCGCTGCCAGTCAGGATGCAGTCCTCCGCGCTTGGGCGGGGCTTGGTTACTATTCGCGGGCGCGCAATCTGAAGAAGTGCGCCGATGCCGTGTGCGCCGATCACGGCGGATCGTTCCCTTCTGATATCAACGGGTTGAAGTCATTGCCGGGGATCGGCGACTATACAGCCGCGGCGATTGCTTCGATCGCGTTCAACAGGCCTGTCGCGGTCGTCGATGGCAATGTTGAGCGTGTTATCAGCCGCCTTTACGCAATCGACACCCCTCTTCCCGCCGCCAAGTCTGAAATCCGCGCCCGCATGCAGGCGCTCACCCCTGATGAACGTCCCGGCGATTTCGCGCAGGCCATGATGGATCTCGGTGCGACAATTTGCACGCCGAAGCGGCCGGCCTGTTTTGTCTGTCCCGTGAAGGAGGGCTGCGAGGCCCTGCAAACGAGCGATCCGGAACTTTATCCCGTCAAGGCGGCCAAGAAGGAAAGGCCGATCCGCCTTGGGGCAGCGTTTGTTGCCGTCTCTGCGGACAACGAAGTTTTGCTGCGCAGCCGCACTGAAACCGGTTTGCTTGGCGGGATGGCCGAGGTGCCGACCACAGCCTGGACAGCGCGGCAGGACGGCGCGACGGATATCGCCAGCGCGCCATTTGCGGCCGACTGGATTGCTGCCGGCAACATCACGCACATTTTCACACATTTCGAGTTGCGGCTTGCCGTCTTCAAGGCAGGCAATATCCCTGCAATGCAAAACCTTGACGGTTGGTGGGTAAAAATCGAAAAACTTTCAGCCGAGGCGTTGCCTACGATCATGAAAAAAGTCATTGCAGCAGCCATCCCCCACGCTTTTGCAAAAAGAGGTAAGGACGTATGACACCCGTCAAGCATATCGTTTTCGACATTGGCCAGGTTCTCATCCACTACGAGCCCGATGCCGCTTTTCGGGAACTCATTCCGGACGCCGCCGAGCGGAAATGGTTCTTTGACAATATCTGCACGCATGAATGGAACATCGAACAGGACCGTGGCCGCAAATGGGCCGATGCCGAGGCGCTGCTGATTGCGGACTTTCCCGACCGGGAAGATCATATCCGCTCCTTTCGCAAGAACTGGCACATGATGATCACTCATTCGATCGATGGCAGCGTCACGATCCTGCGCCAGCTCATCGCCGACGGTCATGACGTCACCATGTTGACCAATTTCGCGTCTGACACGTTGCGCGAGGCCTGGGAACGCTTTCCCTTCTTGACCGAGAGCCGCGGCGTAACCGTTTCAGGTGATATCGGGCTGATCAAGCCGGACAAGGCCATCTACGATCACCATGTCGCGGCCTTCAACCTTGATCCAGCTGCAACACTGTTCATCGACGACAGCGCCAGGAACGTCGCGGGGGCACAGGAGGCTGGCTGGCAGTCCGTGCAATTCACCGGTCCAGAGGCGCTGAAGGTAGATCTCAATAATCTCGGCATTCGCGTCTGACCGCCAAAGACGAAACGCTCAGGCAGAAGCCTGAGCGTTTCGGATCAGAACGGCACTGGAGGTCCGCGTCCGATCGGAACGTCAGCCTCCGGCTGTCGTCATGCCGCTTCGCACCTGCTTGCGCAACTCGTCGATCGGCTTGAGAACGCCTGCATCTTCATAGTGCCAGAAAGTCCAGCCGTTGCAGGCATCGAGGCCTTGCGCCTTTGCGCCCATCCGGTGGATGGAGCCGGCATCGCCACCTGCCGTGACCGTGCCGTCGGCCCTGATGATGGCCGCGTGACGGCGCCGCGCATCGCTGAGGATGGCGCCGGGTTTCAACAGGCCGGACTCGACGATGCTGCCAAAGGCGACGCGCGGCTCGGCGCGCTTGCCGGTCATGACCGTGAGTTCAGCCCCAGCCAGCGGCTCCACGGCAGCGATGCGAGCCGTCGCAGCATCGATATATTTCTGCTCGCGCTCGATGCCGACGAAATGTCGCCCGAGGCGCTTTGCCACCGCGCCCGTGGTTCCCGAACCGAAGAAGGGATCGAGAATGACGTCGCCGGGTTTCGACGATGCCATGAGAATGCGGGCAAGCAGGGCTTCTGGCTTCTGTGTTGGGTGGATCTTGTCGCCATTCTCATCTTTCAGACGCTCCGCACCAGTGCAAATGGGAAAGAGCCAGTCCGACCGCATCTGCAGGTCGTCATTGGCAGCCTTCATCGCCTCATAGTTGAATGTGTAGCCCTTGGACTTCTGGTCGCGCGATGCCCAGATCATGGTCTCATGCGCATTCTGGAAGCGGCGGCCGCGAAAGTTCGGCATGGGGTTGTTCTTGCGCCAGATGATGTCGTTGAGCATCCAGAAGCCCAGATCCTGCATCATCGAGCCGACGCGGAAAATATTGTGATAGGACCCGATGACCCAGATCGTGCCGTTGGGCTTGAGAACGCGTCGGCACGCCAGCAGCCAGGCACGGGTGAAGGCATCATAGGCCTGAAAGCTTTCGAACTGGTCCCAGTGGTCATCGACCGCATCGACCTTCGACTGGTCGGGCCGATGCAGGTCACCGTCGAGCTGCAAATTGTAGGGCGGGTCGGCGAAGATGATATCGACGGAATGATCCGGCAGCCGATTGAGGGCGGCCACGCAGTCACCCTTTAAAATTGTATCGAGCCAGGAGGATTGCGGCGCTGCCTGGGGCAGTTCATTCACGAGACGAACAACGGACATGGGGTACTCGACTACTGGGGACGCATTACAGAGCCTCATGGTTACCGGACGCGGTAAATTTCGCGTTAAGAGCCGGCGTTATGCGGGAAACTGTTCGTGGTGCACAGCGCCCCAACCTTTCGGGGCGGGATGGCGGGGGTAAGTTCAGCGCCGCCCACATCGCCATAGCCTGCTTTTCTTTGACGCCCGGCCAATTAGCGTGTAGTCGATGCCGGTAAATCCCCCAAGCGACCGAAATGCTGCACGATGGCAGCGCTATTTTCACGAACAGGTATGATTTAATGGAACCACAGCTCATTATTTTCGACTGCGATGGCGTGCTCGTCGATTCCGAATTCCTTGCCGCACAGGTCGAGTCCAAACTTCTGACCGATGCAGGCTATCCGATCGAACCCGAAGACATTGCCGAGCGCTTTGCCGGCCTGACCTGGACCGACATCTTGCTTCAGGTCGAGAAGGAAGCAGGAATTCCAATTTCCGCGCAGTTGATCGAAGAATCCGCCAAGCAGATGGATTATAAGCTGCGCAACGAGCTTAACGTTATCGATGGCGTCGAGCAGGTCGTTGCCGCGCTGAAATATCCGAAATGCATCGCCTCGAACTCTATCAGTTCCTCGCTCAAGATGATGCTGGAGCAGAGCACGCTCTACGATCTGTTTGCGCCGCACATCTTTTCGGCGCGTGAGGTCGGATCGCAGAAGCCGAAGCCGGCGCCCGACGTCTATCTCTTTGCGGCGCGGCATTTCAATGTCGATCCAGCGCGGGCGATCGTCATCGAAGACTCGACACATGGTGTTCACGCGGCCCGGGCAGCCGGCATGCGTGTCATCGGCTTTACCGGCGGCGCCCACACCTATCCGGGTCATGCAGACAAATTGACGGATGCCGGGGCTGAAACAGTCATCAGCCGCCATCGCGATCTGCCGGCCGTGATCGAAGCCATGTCGGTGTGGTCGGAAGCCGTTTGATCCAGTTTCAGTCAAAAGGAAAACGGCCGGTATTTCCACCGGCCGTCTTTGTTGACGATCTAGTTCTTTTTCTTTGTTTTTGCCTTGGCGCTATCGTCCGGACCTTCGTCAAAGCCGACGAACACCTGAACGTTGCGGCTCGCCGGTTTGGGGAAGCTCACGTTCGGATCGTTGAAGATGAACTGGGTGGCCGCGCCACTGTCATTGACCGCAACCGCCTGCCTGCTCAGCTTGGAGTAGACAACATCGGAGCCCTGGATGACGGCAACACGGATTGGCACCGTTACCGTACCGGGCGTGAACTTCGCGCCGGGAACGATCTTGCCGGAAACGGCGACAGTCATGGTCATCGTCGTGTCGTCCGAATTGCAAGAGCGGGTTTCGTCCGACATGGATGCCTGATAAATCAGGTTCGCCGGGTTCTTGTCGGTGGTCTTCCCGTAATTGTTGATGACCGAGGTTCCCTCGCGGATCGTGACGGGCGGGCAGAAGGCGCGCAGTTGCGAGGCGGTGAGGCGCTTGTCGGCCTCGGCGGTGGCCTGGGCCTTGGGGGAGTTCGTGTCCACGGTCCCGCCGCTCGTCGAACAGGCCGCAAGCCCCGCAGCAAAGACCAATGCACAAATTGGGGCGCAAAGTTGATAGAAGGGCAGAGTTTTTTGTGTTTCTGACTTCATGAACTGAACTTTCCTCGTAGAACGAACCTTGACGAACGAACGTGTTCTATATCAACGGTTCGATGAGAATGCGACGGGGCTGCGAAAGCTTTTTGCCAAGGCGGCGCGTGCATCCAAAGGCAAGGGATATTTGAGATGAAATACGTTAGTACACGCGGCGAAGCGCCGGTTTTAGGATTTTCCGATGCCCTTCTCGCCGGCCTTGCGCGCGATGGCGGGCTCTATCTGCCCGAGGAATTTCCACAATTTTCTGCAGACGAGATCCGTTCGCTGCGGGGCAAGACCTACGCCGAGATCGCGATTCACGTGCTGACGCCATTCATTGCCGGCGATATCCACCAGGCCGATTTCGAGGCGATGGTACACGAAGCCTACGCCACCTTCCGCCATGAGGCGGTCTGCCCCTTGGTCCAGACCGGACATAATGAATTCGTGCTCGAGCTTTTCCATGGTCCGACGCTCGCATTCAAGGATGTGGCGATGCAGCTTCTGGCGCGGCTGATGGACTACAGTCTTGCCAGGCGGGGCGAGCGGGCGACCATCGTCGGTGCAACGTCCGGCGACACGGGCGGCGCGGCTATCGAGGCCTTTGCCAACCGCGACCGGACCGACATGTTCATTCTGTTTCCGCACAACCGCGTCTCGCCAGTGCAGCAACGGCAAATGACGACGTCGGCAGCGTCCAATGTTCATGCGCTCGCCATCGATGGCAATTTCGACGATTGCCAATCGCTCGTTAAAGGCATGTTCAACGATCTCAACTTCCGCGACGCGCTCTCGCTCTCTGGTGTCAATTCGATCAACTGGGCGCGGATTATGCCGCAGATCGTCTATTACTTCACGTCGGCGCTCAGCCTCGGCGCTCCCAACCGGCCAGTTTCGTTCTCTGTGCCAACCGGCAATTTCGGTGATATTTTCGCAGGTTACGTTGCAAAGCGCATGGGCCTTCCGATCGAGCGCCTCGCCATTGCTACCAACGACAACGATATACTTGCCCGGACGCTGGAGACCGGCAATTACGAAACGCGCGGCGTGGTACATACGACCTCGCCGTCGATGGACATCCAGGTTTCGTCGAACTTCGAACGCTTGCTCTTTGAAGCGCACGGCCGTGACGCGGCCTCGGTGCGGCGCCTCATGGACGGCCTCAAACAATCCGGAAGCTTCTCGATCGCCGAAAAGGCACTCGGCTTCATCCGCTCCGAATTCGATGCCGGCCGCTCCAGCAAGGCGGAGACAACCGGGGTTATCGCGAGCGTCCTGAAGCAGTCCGGTTATCTGCTCGATCCGCATTCGGCCATCGGCCTGAAGGTAGCACGCGAAGTTCTGCGGTCGACGGCGCCAAGCGTTGTCCTTGCCACGGCTCATCCGGCCAAGTTCCCGGATGCCGTGAAGGAGGCAAGCGGCGTCCATCCAGACCTGCCGCTCTGGCTGGGTGATCTCATGCAACGAAAAGAACAGTACACGGTACTTCCCAACGACCTTAAAAATGTGGAAGAGTATGTGAGCCGGCATTCAAGAGCGGCAAAGTAAGGAGCATTGCATGGGCGTTGAAATCAGTCGCCTCTCCAACGGTTTGACGATTGCGACAGAGACAATGCCGCATGTGGAGAGCGTAGCCCTTGGCATTTGGGTCAAGGCAGGGTCACGGAACGAGGCAAGCAACCAGCACGGTATAGCCCATCTTCTCGAACACATGGCCTTCAAGGGCACCGAGAACCGCTCCGCCTGGAAGATCGCCGCCGATATCGAGGATGTGGGCGGTGAAATCAACGCCGCGACCAGCGTCGAGACCACTTCGTATTATTCTCGCGTCCTGCGCGATGACATGCCGCTCGCGATCGACATTCTCGCCGACATCATGACGAGTTCGAAATTCGACGCCGAGGAACTCGAGCGCGAAAAGAACGTCGTCATGCAGGAGATCGGTGCTGCGCACGATACGCCCGACGATGTGGTTTTCGATCGCTTCACCGAAGCGGCCTTTCAGAACCAGACCATCGGACGTACCATCCTTGGCACGCCGGAGACCGTCCAATCCTTCTCGTCGGCCAACCTTCGCCGCTATATGGACGAGCAATACAGCGCCGAGCGCATGGTCGTCGTCGCCACCGGCGGCGTCAAGCACGACGAATTCGTCCGAGAGGTCGAAAAGCGCCTCGGTTCGTTCCGGCCGAAATCGACGGCCCCGGAACCCGAAATCTCCCACTATGTCGGCGGCGATTTCCGCGAACAGCGCGAATTGATGGACGCCCAGGTGGTGATCGGTTTTGAGGGCCGCGCCTATCATGTGCGCGATTTCTATGCCTCGCAGCTTTTGGCGATGATCCTCGGTGGCGGCATGTCTTCGCGCCTCTTCCAGGAAGTGCGGGAAAAGCGGGGCCTGTGCTACTCGGTCTATGCGTTCCATTGGGGGTTCTCCGAGACCGGCGTTTTCGGGGTCCATGCTGCAACCGGGCGCAATCATTTGAAAAAGCTCGTACCCGTGATCATAGACGAGCTGCACGCTGCTGCCCGCAATATCAGCCAGGAGGAATTGAACCGGGCACGGGCGCAATATCGGGCGAGCCTGCTGATGTCGCATGAAAGCGCAGCAAGCCGCGCCGGACAGATCGCACGCCAGATGCTTCTCTACGGCAATCCGATATCGACCGACGAACTGGTGGAACGTCTCTCGAAGATCACTGTTGAACGTTTGACCGACCTTGCCGGACGCCTGTTCCTCGACACGACGCCTACAGTCGCCGCCGTTGGCCCGATCGGTTCCCTGATGAAGTTCGCCGATATCCGTCATGGACTGACTGCCCCAGCGTCGAGCCCGAGAAAGATAGCGGTCTGACGGCGATCCGGAGCGGCAATGATCGCCCTGCCCTTTCTCAAAAGCGTGGCCCCGCCCTTGCAGGGCAAGCGCATTTACCTGCGTCCGCCGACGCTTTCCGACTATCGCGCCTGGGCATCGCTGCGCGCCGAAAGCCGCGAATTTCTCGCGCCATGGGAGCCGCTCTGGGCGGTCGATGATCTGGAGCGCGGCGCATTCCGCCATCGCATTCGCCATTATGACGACGAGGCGGCGGCAGGCACGGCCCATCCGTTCTTTCTCTTCCGCAATACCGACCAGCGCTTGCTCGGCGGCATCACACTTGGCAACATCCGCCGCGGTGTCGGCCAGAATGGCATGATCGGCTACTGGATCGGCGCACCCTTCGCCGGACAGGGATTCATGCACGAAGCATTGAGCCTGCTCATCCCCTATGCTTTCACCAAGGTGAGGTTGCACCGCCTGGAAGCTGCCTGTATTCCAAGCAATGAAAGATCGATCCGCCTTCTCGAAAAAGCCGGATTTCAGAGAGAAGGACTGCTCCGTTCTTACCTAAAGATAAACGGAATGTGGCAAGATCATCTTCTCTTCGCGCTGATTGAGGATGATGCAAGGGCTGGCAAATGAAAAAGTATCGGTGGCTTTGTTGGGACGACAGATGCTGAAAGGCTTATCGCGGGCTCTGGTCCTCATATTCATGCTGCTCGCGGCCCATACGGCCGCCAATGCCTTCGAAACCATCAAGATCACCAAGGAAAGCACGGCGCTCGACCTGTCGAAGGCCGTCGAGGTCTATCGCAACCAGGGTGAGACGTTCCAGATTTCAACCGCTCCCGGTACGGACGGCATCGTTCGGCGTATCGAGGTGCAGGCAAACGACAAGCGTTCGACCGGCGACTGGGCGGCATTCTCGCTCGCCAATCCGACCGACGAACAGATCGACCGTCTGATCGTCGCGCCGCATTTCCGTCTTGTCGGATCGCGCTTCATCTGGCCCGACCTCGGTTCGACACGCATCACGTCGATTACCCCCAGCGAAGGCTTCGCCCTCGACCGGCAGGCAAGCGACGACGCGGATATTTTCCTGATCACGCTCAACCCGGGTTCGGTCATCACCCTTGTCGCGGAGCTTGCTTCTCCCAACCTGCCACAGGTTTATGTGTGGGAGCCGAATGCCTATAAGGATACGGTCAATTCCTATACGCTCTACCGCGGCATTCTGCTTGGTATTGCCGGCTTGCTCGCGCTGTTCCTGACGATCCTTTTCGTCGTCAAGGGTACCTCGCTGTTCCCGGCGACGGCAGCCCTCGCCTGGGCGGTTCTTGCCTATATCTGCGTCGATTTCGGCTTCTGGAGCAAGCTTATCGAAATTGCGCCGGGCAACGAACAAATGTGGCGGGCGGGCACCGAAGTGGCGCTGGCCGCGACGCTCGTGATCTTCCTTTTCACATATCTCAACCTCAATCGCTGGCACGATAATTTCAGCTATGGCGCGCTGACCTGGATTCTCGGTCTCGGCATCGTCTCCGGCGTCGCGATCTTCGATCCGCCGATTGCAGCCGGCATTGCCCGCTTTTCCTTCGCGCTGACCATCATAGCCGGCACGATCCTGATCGGATTCTTCTCGTTCCGCAGCTATGACCGGGCGATCATGCTCATCCCGACGTGGATCCTGCTCCTGGTCTGGCTGATGGGCAGCTGGCTTACCGTTGCCGGCATTCTTGCCAACGACATCATCCAGCCCGCCCTCGCAGGCGGCCTTGTCCTCATCGTTCTCCTGATCGGCTTTACGGTCATGCAGCACGCTTTTTCCGGAGGCGCGTTGCAGCAGGGGCTCTTCTCAGACGTCGAGCGGCAGGCGCTCGCCATCATCGGTTCGGGCGACATCGTCTGGGATTGGGACGTGCCGCGCGACCGCGTTGTCACGACGCCTGACCTGACCAATTTCCTCGGAGCGTCGGCAAGTTCCTTGCACGGGGCCGTGCGCAATTGGCTGCCGATGCTGCATTCCGACGACCGCGACCGTTTCCGGACTACGCTCGACGTCATTCTCGAGAACCGTCGCGGTCGCATCTCCCAGACCTTCCGCCTGCGCGCCAACGACGGTCATTACTACTGGTATTCCTTGAAGGCGCGCCCGGTCATCGGTTCGGATGGTGAGATCGTACGCTGCGTCGGCACCCTGATTGACGTTACCGAACAGAAGAAGGCGGAGGAGCGGCTGCTCCACGATGCCGTCCACGATAATCTGACCGGCCTTCCCAACCGCGAACTTTTCCTGGATCGCCTCGGCTCGGTGATCACCATGGCGCAAACGGAAAGCAAAATCCGCCCGACTGTGTTCATCATCGACATCGACCGCTTTAAGCAGGTCAATGACGGGCTCGGCCTGTCTGCCGGCGACACCTTCCTGCTGACCATATCGCGCCGCCTGCACCGCCTGCTGCGCCCGCAGGATACGCTGAGCCGCCTCTCGGCTGACCAGTTCGGCCTGATCCTCGTATCGGAAAGCGAGCCCGCCAAGATTGCCGCCTTCGCGGATGCGGTGAAACAGGCGATCCGCGCGCCCATCGCCTTTGCCAAGCGCGAGATTGTTCTCACCGCATCGCTCGGCCTCATCACATGGACGAGCGGCAGCGCCGCCTCGCCGGAGGATCTGGTGAAGGATGCCGAGCTGGCGATGTACCAGGCGAAACGCTTTGGCGGCGACCGCATCGAGCCCTTCCGCCCGGCCTTCCGTGCGGTCGGCAGCGATCGCCTTCAGCTTGAATCGGACCTGCGGCGCGCGCTGGAACGCCGTGAAATCCATATGGCCTATCAGCCGATCGTGCGCCTCGATGACAACAGCATCGCCGGCTTTGAAGCGCTCATGCGCTGGGATCATCCGCGCCGCGGATCGATCCCGCCGTCAGAATTCATTCCCGTCGCCGAAAGTTCCGGCCTCATCGTCCAGCTCGGCCTCTTTGCGATGCAAAAAGCCGCCGAAGATCTCGTCAATTGGCGCCGTACCCTCGGAGCGACACCGCTCTTCGTCTCGGTCAATATTTCGAGCAGCCAGTTGATCCGCCAGGATCTCATCGATGATGTCCGATCGGTCCTGCTGCAGACGCAGATCGAGCCGAGCAGCCTGAAGCTCGAACTGACGGAATCTCTGATGATGGAAAATCCGGAGCGCTCCGGCTATGTGCTTTCCAGCATCAAGGCAATGGGCGTCGGCGTCTCGCTCGACGATTTCGGCACGGGCTATTCCTCGCTTTCCTATCTGACGTCGTTCCCGTTCGATATGATCAAGATCGACCGTTCGTTCCTCAAGGCCGATCAGCCGCAAAAGGTGACCCTGCTGCGCTCGATGATCAGTATGGCGCATGACCTTGGCCTTGCTGTCGTGTCGGAAGGCATCGAAAATGAAAGCGATGCGCTGCAACTGCGCCAGATGGGCTGCGAATATGCGCAGAGCTTCATGTTCAGCCCGCCTTTGACGCTGGACGTCGCCACCAAGCTTCTGCGCGAACAGTTCCAGCAGTCGAAGGCTGCATCGTAAGACTAAAAGCGGGCTTGGAATTGGCGAAGAGACTGCTATTATTTGTAACTGGAGCGTGGGGCGAGCTTTCGCCGCCCCACCTTTACCTTAGGTAATCAATCGAACCCGGATGCAGACTTGCCAGCCCGTCCGGGTTCTTTTGATTTCAAAGGTAATAGTCAGTGGCAAAAGCCACATGCCTATTCTCCGAGTTTGAGAGCAAGGCCGTTGCCACGGTCGGGAGGCCCATCGTCCCGATGCACCAGCTGGCTTGATGCTGCTACTTGGCTCTCGCTTTATTGATTGCTTGGATTTGGATTCCCAACAAGAAATGCAGGGTTGAATCCCTTGCTGTATCGCGTTGCAGGGCGACAGACGAAATGTCAAAACCGGTAGGTGAACTTAGGCGTGGCCCGCGACCGTGGCGAGGCGCGACGGGTCGATACCCATATAGGCGAGCAGCCGATCATAGGTGCTGTCAATGTTCGGATCGAAGAGCAGATCGTGCGGCGCCTGGCAAGTAAGCCAGCCATTATTGGCGATCTCGTTTTCGAGCTGGCCGGAGGCCCATCCCGAATAACCCAAGGTCATCAATGCCTTGCGCGGACCACGTCCGCCTGAGATGGCGCGCAGGATGTCGACCGTTCCCGTCAGGCAGAGTTCCTCGGCAACGGGCATGGTGGAATCCGTCAGATAATCGTCGGAATGGAGGACAAAGCCGCGCCGCACTTCGACGGGGCCGCCGTTGCGGACGAGGAAATCGCGCGTTCTGTCCGGCATCATGATGACTTGCTGCTCATCGAGCACGCCAAGCTGAACCAAAATTTCCGCAAATTCCATTTCCTGGGCGCGATTGATGATGAGACCCATCGCGCCATTTTCCGAATGGGCGCAGATGTAGATGACCGAGCGCGCAAAACGGCTGTCTTCCATCCCCGGCATGGCGAGAAGGAATTGTCCATTCAGAAAACCGGCTTCGTTGGTCGCGTCTCTCAAGTTTCCCATAAGAATAAGGGTACCAAGGATTCTATAAATGACAACGCCCAATGGTAACGAATTGTAAACGACAGCGTTACCGGGGAGAAAAGTTTGGCTGAACACGACTTCGTCACACAGATATGATGGGCAAATCCCCTCATCTCCTTGATCGCAACGAAAAGCATTGTAATTGTCGCCGCCATGAAAACAAAATTCCTTTGCCTCCTTGCCTCATTGCTCTTCGCTTTTCCGGCGGCCGCTGCCAGTTCAGACTGGACCAGTACGCCGGGCGGCAAGGTCCGCGTTATCGTCGACAATCCTGCGGACGGGACCCCGGAGATCCGCGGCGCCATCCAGATCAATCTCGATCCGGGCTGGAAGACCTATTGGAAGGAACCGGGTGACGCAGGCGTACCCCCGGAACTCGATCTCACCGCGAGCAGCAACATTAAAGCCTATGCGCTTGCCTTCCCGACGCCGCACCGCTTCGCCGATGGAGGCACGCAGTGGGCCGGGTACAAGAAGCCCGTGTCGCTCCCGTTCACGCTGACGCTGGAAGACCCCGCCAAGCCAGCCCATCTCAAGGGGCACGCCTTCCTCGGCATATGCGAAACAATTTGCATTCCCGTCACGGCCGAGTTCGATATTGCCATCGACGGTACGCCGAGCGACGCGCTGACCAAGGCGGAGATTTCGACCGCATTTGATCAATTGCCGGCACCAGCATCGGCGGAATTCGGCGTTCGAGCCGTCACGCGCGACAATGACCATCTTGATTTCACGGCTGATCTTGCGGCGGGCAGCGAAGAGATCGACCTCTTCGTGGCCGCGGAAGGCGGGGCAAATTTCGGCATGTCGAAATTGAAGAGCCGCGACGGCAAAAGCGCCGTCTTCGCCGTGCCGCTCGTTTCCGGCGCACAGGCAAAGCCTAGCCTCCTGTACTATACGCTGGTGCAGGGCGACAAGTCCGTATCCGGAACAATTCCCTTCAAAGAATAGCTCGACTTTTCACCATCCGCACCCTATCTGCGAAAGGCCTTTGCGCAATCTCAAGAGGAGCGATTCATGACTATCAAGGTAGGCGAACGTTTGCCCGATGCCACATTCAAGACCAAGACCGATGAGGGCGTCAGCGAAGTACGCTCCGACAGCCTGTTCAAGGGCAAGAAGGTCGTTCTCTTTGCCGTTCCAGGTGCGTTCACGCCCACATGCAGCATGAACCACCTCCCCGGTTATCTCGAAAACCGCGACGCTATTCTCGCGAAGGGCGTCGATAGCATCGTCGTCGTCGCCGTGAACGATCCGCACGTCATGGGTGCCTGGGCCAAAGCGACCAACGGCGAAGGCAAGATCCAGTATCTGTCGGATGGAAATGCGACCTTCACCAAGGCCGTGGGCCTCGAAATCGATCTTGCCGCCGGCAATATGGGCGTGCGCTCGAAGCGCTATTCCATGCTCGTCGAGGACGGCGTCGTCAAGGAACTAAACATCGAGGAAGCGCCGGGACAGGCCGTTACATCGAGCGCTGCAACCCTGCTCGGCCAGCTCTGATCTTATGGCTGCGAGGGCTTTACCGGCCCTCGCCGCCTTGGACCACCGGCTTGCGCTTGAATGGAGCCATGCCCGCCCGCGCAAGTTCATCGGCGCGCTCGTTTTCCGGGTGGCCGGCGTGCCCCTTCACCCAATGCCACACGACCTTGTGTCGCTTGCGCGCTTCATCAAGCTGTTGCCAAAGCTCGGCATTCTTCACCGGCTTCTTGGCCGCCGTCTTCCAGCCATTGCGCTTCCAGCCTTCGATCCAGCCTGAAATACCGTCGCGTACATAGACGGAGTCCGTATAGAGATCGACGTGGCAAGGCTCCTTCAGCGCGCTCAGGGCCGCAATTGCCGCCATGAGTTCCATGCGGTTGTTGGTTGTGTCGGCCTCGCCGCCGGAGAGTTCTTTTTCGTTGCCGTTCCAACGCAGGACAGCGCCCCAGCCACCCGGGCCAGGATTGCCGGAACAAGCGCCGTCGGTGAACGCTTCGATATCCTTCATGCGCGTCGTCCTTCGAGGACCAGCCCATATTCCTCAGCAGACTTGATCTGGCGATGAAACCGCATGCGGCGCAGATACTCCATCGGGTCCTTCTTCACGACGAGGCTGCCCTCAGGCGTGTTCAGCCAGTCATAGAGGCGGGTCAGCATGAAGCGGAGGGCCGAGCCACGCGCAAGGATCGGCAGGCTTGCCGCCTCGTCGGCCGAAAGCGGCCGGATGGAATTATAGCCGCGCAGCAGCGCAGTACCCTTGGTGAGGTTGAACGCATTGTCCTTTTCGAAGCACCAGGCGTTGAGACACACCGCAACGTCGTAGGCGAGAAGGTCGGTGCAGGCGAAATAGAAGTCGATGAGGCCGGAAAGCTTGTTGCCGAGGAAGAAGACATTGTCCGGAAACAGATCCGCGTGAATGACACCATGCGGCAGGTGCGATGGCCAGTTCGCCTCGAAAAACGCGAGATCGGCTTCGGTTTCGCTGGCAAGGCCAGGTTCCACTCCGTCCGCGCCTGCCCTGGAATTCTCCCAGAGCGGCCGCCAGCCTTCGACCGAGAGCGCGTTCTTCCGCCGCATGGGGAAATCCTCGCCCGCAATGTGCATCCGCGCTAGCGCCTCGCCAAGCGCGAAGCAATGCTGCACCGTCGGGCGGCGCATCCACATGCCTTCAAGGAAGGTAACGATCGCGGCGGGGCGGCCGGCAAGCTCGCCAATGCTTGAACCGGATTTCTGGTTCACCGGCAATGGACAACTGATCCCCTTGCCCGCGAGATGGCGCATGAGACCGAGAAAGAACGGCAGGTCGTTGCTATTCACCCGCTTCTCGTAAAGGGTCAGAATGAACGAGCCTGCACTTGTGTGCAGGAGATAGTTCGAATTCTCGACACCTTCGGCAATGCCCTTATAGGAGAGCAGCTCGCCGATCTCATAGTCCTTGAGAAAATGCGCCAGGTCGATTTCGTTGATGTCGGTGTAGACGGCCATGATCAGCGGCTTCCGTTGACGAAGGCCATGTCGAGGCTTGTCAGTTCCACGTCACGCAGATCGCGCATGACGTGGAAGTTTTCGGTCTCGATGGTCGTTTCAGCAAGTTCGATGGACACGGTGTAGCGTTCCGAAAAGAATTGAATGATTTCGTCGACGATGATTTCCGGAGCCGAGGCGCCGGCGGAAAGTCCAACCACGGATATGTCGCCGACCTGGTCCCACTCGATATCCGACGCGCGCTGCACCAGCATCGAGTGGCTTGCGCCCGAACGCTCCGCGACTTCGACGAGCCGCTTCGAATTGGACGAATTGGGCGCGCCGACAACGAGGAAGAGGTCGCATCCCGGCGCCGCCGCTTTCACGGCGTCCTGGCGGTTGGTGGTTGCATAGCAGATGGATTCGGCGGCCGGTGCCATCAAGGCTGGAAAACGCTGATGCAGGGTAGCAATAATTCCGGCGGTGTCGTCCACCGACAGCGTTGTCTGCGTCACGAAGCCGAGATTGTCCGGATCGACGGGCATGTAAGCCTCGGCGTCCTCGATCGTTTCGATCAGCGTAACGGCGCCTTCCGGCAGTTGGCCCATCGTTCCGATAACCTCCGGATGGCCGGAGTGACCGACCAGGATCACGTGCCGGCCGAGGCGCTGATGCCGCATCGCCTGCTTGTGCACCTTGGAGACCAGTGGACAGGTGGCGTCGAGATAAAAGAGGTTCTTGTTCTGCGCATCGGCGGGAACAGATTTAGGCACGCCGTGGGCGGAAAAGACCACGGGCTGGTCGCGATGTTCCGCTGGGATTTCGTCGAGTTCCTCGACGAATACGGCGCCCCGGGCCTGCAGGCCCTCGACCACATAGCGGTTGTGCACGATTTCGTGGCGCACATAGACCGGCGCGCCGTATTTTTTCAGAGCCAGAACCACGATCTGGATCGCCCTGTCCACCCCGGCGCAAAATCCGCGCGGACCGCAAAGGCGGATTGTCAGCGGTCTCTTCTCAGGCATCTTTATCGTCTCGCGGAACCGGTTGAAATGCTACTTGGACTTGGGCGGCAATCAGCGGGAAGTCAAGTCGGAAGACGATGCTGCATCGACGGCCGTCTTGTTTTCCGCTGGGAGTTTATAGCGTCGCCGCAGCGAGATTGCCAAAATTACGACCAGGGTTGCCGCAAGGCCATACCAGGTGACGGCATATTGCAAGTGGCTGTTGGGCAGATCGATGATCGTGACCCCGCCGACCGGCGCACCACCCGGGTTGGGCGTCTTGTCGGCGTCGATGAAGAAGGGCACGAGCTTTTCCTTGCCGATCCCCGACTGCGAGGCCATAGTCGCGAGGTCTTTCCAGTAATAGATATTGGCGGAAAGATCATTGTCCGGAACAAGCGAGGACGGCTTGGCATCCAGCGGGTTGCGGGCAAGGCCGGTTATCGTCACCCGACCCTCGACCTCGCCCGCTGGGCGCGTTGCCGGTTCCTTCCGGTCGTAGGGCACGAAGCCGCGATTGACGAAAACCGTGCGGCCATCATCAAGCAGCAGCGGCGTATAAACGTAAAAGCCGGAATAACCCTCGTAGGTCGCGAAGAAATGCCGCTCCTTGTCGTTCAGCAGCCGGCCGGCAACCTTGACGGTGCGGTAATCCACATCCTGACCTTCGTTCCAGATCTTTTCGATTTCGGCGAGCGGAACTGGTGCGGCATGGGTCCGCGCTTCGATCTCCGCAAGGAGACCTTCCTTCCAGTAGAGCCGTTCGACCTGCCACGTGCCGAGCGCCATGAGAATTGCGAAGAGCACTGCGCCAAGGATAAGCGTGATCCAGGGAAATCTTGGGCGGTCCGCCGTTACGTATATCTTACTCATGAGCGGCCGGGCGGTCGAGCCGTCCCTCGGCAGCCTTGTGCTTGTACTGGAGGGCGATGAGAATGCCCTTCATCCAGCGGAGCGTGGCGAGACAAAGCACGAGTGCGAGCGGTATCCATAGGATGAAATGGACCCAGAGCGGCGGGTCGATATTGACCTCCATCCATAGGGCAAGGCCAACCACGATGAAGCCGATCAGCAGCATGACCAGCACGGCCGGCCCCTCGCCCGTATCGATGAACGAATAATCGAGACCGCAATTGGTGCATCGCGGCGCGGGCTTCACAAATCCATCGAACAATTTGCCCTGGCCGCAGCGCGGGCATTTGGCCTTGATGCCGGCCACGATCGGATCGACGGGCGGGTAAAGGGCTGTGTCTTCGTTCATTGAAATCTGCGCTCGAAGGATTGTTTCAGTTGGCGTTGTGATCGGGACAAGCGTCGAGATTAAGGCCGCGTGCGATTAGTGACGCCGTTTGGTTGATCTGTCCAGCAGCCAAGTTGAAGCACATCCCAAAGAAAAGGGCGGGCCATGTCACCATGCCCGCCCTTCACGTCTCGATAGATGCCGCTTATTCGACGGCCATCGGTGCGCCCCAACCGGCCCATACATAGATGGAGAAGAAGAGGAACAGCCAGACGACGTCAACGAAGTGCCAATACCAGGCTGCAGCTTCGAAGCCGAAATGCTTCTGCGGGGTGAAGTCGCCGCGGATCGAGCGCAACAGGCAGACCGCCAGGAAGATGGTGCCGATGATCACGTGGAAACCATGGAAGCCGGTCGCCATGAAGAAGGTCGCGCCGTAGATCGAATCCTTGAAGGCGAACGGTGCGTGCACATACTCGTAGCCCTGCACGAAGGTGAACAGCATGCCGAGCAGAACTGTCAGGGTGAGGCCCGTGATGAGGCCCTTGCGGTCATTGTGGATGAGCGCGTGGTGCGCCCAGGTAACGGTCGTTCCCGAGAGCAGCAGGATGATCGTGTTGTAGAGCGGCAGATGCAGCGGATCGATCACCTCGATGCCCTTGGGCGGCCAGATGCCACCGGTAAAGGCGGTACGGGCAACCTGCTCGACCTCGCCCGGGAACAGGCTTGCGTCGAAGAAAGCCCAGAACCAGGCAACGAAGAACATCACCTCCGAGGCGATGAACATGATCATGCCGTAGCGCAGGTGCAGCTGGACAACGCGGGTATGATGGCCCTGCTTGCTCTCCTTGATCGTGTCCGACCACCAGCCGTACATCGTGTAAAGGATGATCACCAGACCGATGAGGAAAATCCAGGGGCTTGTCAGGTTGGCCCTGAACAGCACGAGTTCACCGCCGGCGTGGTAGCGCATGAATGCGATACCGCCGAGGGCCAGGACGAAGGCACCGACCGATCCGAGGAACGGCCACGGACTTGGATCGATGATGTGGTAGTCGTGATGTTTCTGGTGTGCTTCGGCCATTCTAACCCCCGCAATTTCTGTTCATCTGTAAGACACCGGCCAGAGCCGGCGCAAGTTCAAAGCTGTCCTGACCCGTTCTCTTTCTTGACATCGGTGTTGGCGGCAAGCGGGGCCGGCATTGCGATGGGGAAGAACGTGTAGGACAGGGTGATGGTATTGACGCCCTTCAGTTCGGGCGCGTTGACAATGTCCGGATCGACGAAGAAGACGACCGGCATTTCAAGGTCTTCGCCAGGCTTGAGCACCGTATCGGTGAAGCAGAAGCACTCGACCTTGTTGAAATAGGCGCCGGCGGCCTGCGGCGTAACGTTGAAAGCCGCGCGTCCGGCCGTCGGCTTGTCCGCGATGCTCTTTGCCTCGTACTTGATCAACGAAGTCTCACCGATCTTCATCGTGACTTCGCGCTGCACGGGCTCAAATTTCCACGGCAGGGCGCCGGAGGTGTTCGCATCGAAGCGGACCGTGATCGTCTTGTCGAGAATCGTGTCGGACATCTGTTCGACTCGTTGCGTCGTCCCGCCATAGCCGGTCACCTGGCAAAACATGGCGTAGAGCGGAACCGCTGCAAAGGCCATGCCAACCATGCCGAAGAAGAAAGCAAGGCACGAAATCGCGATCGTGCGATCCGAAACCTTTCGCTTCCGCCCGGTTGGCGCATCTGCGCTCTTTACGGTTTCCTCAGACATTGAACCACTCATTACATCGGCCGAATCAGGATGTTGGCGCCGAGCTTCGCCCAGGTGCCGACATAGACGATGATGACAAAAGCAGCGAGCGCCAGCGCAAGTGCGATAGAACGGCTGCGCTGCGCTTTCTTCTGCTTGTCGGTTAGGGTCACGCGATCGTTGCTCATATCAGGCCTGCCAATAGTAGTGCTTTGCGCACGAGAATTTCGCCGAGAAGGACAGCATAGATTCCGAAGAGATAGAGGATGGAGAAGGCGAACATCTTCTTTGCCGGCTTGATCATGTCCTTGCCCACCGGCGCCCGCCATACCCGCCAGGCATAGACGATGAAAGCGACGCCCATGGCCGCGGCGAAAAGGCCGTAGGCCGGGCCGGCGAAGCCCATGATCCATGGCAGAACCGCAACGGGCGCAACGAGGAGCGTATAGAGAAAAATCTGGAACTTGGTCGATGCCGGACCCATCACATTCGGCATCATCGGGATCTTCGCTTTTTCATAGTCGTCCGACATGAACAGCGACAGCGCCCAGAAATGCGGCGGCGTCCACAAAAAGATGATCATGAACAGCACGATGCTTTCCATGCTCACCGAATTGGTAACGCAAGCCCAGCCGATCATGGGCGGGAATGAACCGGCGGCGCCGCCGATAACGATGTTCTGCGGCGTCGAACGCTTCAGCCACATCGTATAGACGACCGCATAGAAGAATATCGTAAAGGCCAGCAGGAGTGCCGAAAGCACATTGACGAAAAGGCCGAGCGTGACGACCGAAAATGCGGAGAGCAACAGGCCGAAGGTCAGCACTTCCTCGCGGCTGATACGCCCGGCGGGAATCGGCCGCTTGGCCGTGCGCTTCATCATGGCATCGATATCAGCGTCGTACCACATGTTGAGCGCGCCCGAGGCGCCTGCCCCGACGGCGATACAAAGAATGGCTATGCCCGCAAGGACCGGATTGATATGTCCCGGCGCCGCCAGCAAGCCGACAAGCGCGGTGAAGACCACGAGCGACATAACCCGCGGCTTGAGCAGCACGACATAATCCGACGCACTGGCCTCCGAAAGGCCGATGCTCGTATCCATGCTCGCGTTTTTCTCAACCAATGCCATTTGTTCGTTCTTGCTGCAGTCCGATAGATTGTCGTCAGGGCCATCCGGACCACTACCATGAATGGTCCGGACAGCCATTGTCTTACTTGATACGCGGGAGCTGTTCCCACTGATGGAACGGCGGCGGCGAAGAAAGCTGCCATTCCAGCGTGGTCGCACCGACGCCCCAAGGGTTTGCCCCTGCCTCACGCTTCTTGGCAAAAGCCTCGAAGACACCGAAGAGGAAGATCAGCACGGCAACACCGGAAATGTACGAACCGATCGACGATACTTCGTTCCAGCCGGCAAAGGCGACCGGATAGTCGATGTAGCGGCGCGGCATGCCGGCAAGGCCGAGGAAGTGCTGCGGGAAGAACACGAGGTTGACGCCGATGAACATCACCCAGAAGTGCGTGTTGGCGATCGCGTGGTTGTACATGTAGCCCGTCATCTTCGGGAACCAGTAGTACCAGCCGGCGAAGATACCGAACACGGCGCCGAGCGAAAGCACGTAGTGGAAGTGTGCGATCACGTAGTAGGTGTCGTGCATGGCGCGGTCGAGACCGGCATTGGCGAGCTGGACGCCCGTCACGCCGCCAATGGTGAAGAGGAAGATGAACCCGATCGCCCAGATCATCGGCGGCTTGAATTCGATCGAGCCGCCCCACATCGTTGCGATCCACGAGAAGATCTTCACGCCCGTCGGCACGGCGATGACCATCGTCGCGAAGACGAAGTAACGCTGGGTCTCGAGCGAGAGACCCACGGTGTACATGTGGTGCGCCCAGACGATGAAGCCGACGACGCCGATGGCAACCATTGCGTAGGCCATGCCGAGGTAGCCGAAGATAGGCTTCTTCGAGAAGGTCGAGACAATGTGGCTGATGATGCCGAAGGCCGGCAGGATCATGATGTAAACTTCCGGATGACCGAAGAACCAGAACAGATGCTGGAACAGCAGCGGATCGCCGCCGCCTTCAGGCGAGAAGAAGGTCGTGCCGAAATTGCGGTCGGTCAGAAGCATGGTGATGCCGCCAGCCAGAACCGGCAGAGCCAGGAGCAGCAGGAAGGCGGTAATCAGCACCGACCAGGCAAAGAGCGGCATCTTGTGCAACGTCATGCCCGGAGCGCGCATGTTAAAGATCGTGGTGATGAAATTGATCGCGCCGAGGATCGACGACGCACCGGCGATATGCAGCGAAAGGATCGCGAAATCCATCGCCGGCCCGGGCTGTCCCGTGGTCGAATAGGGCGGATAGATCGTCCAGCCGCCACCGGTGCCGTAGCCGCCGGCAGGACCCGGAACGAACATCGACAGGATGAGGAGCAGGAGCGCTGGCGGGAGCAGCCAGAACGAGATGTTGTTCATGCGCGGGAACGCCATGTCCGGCGCACCGATCATGATCGGCACCATCCAGTTGGCAAAGCCGCCGATGAGCGCCGGCATGACCATGAAGAAGATCATGATAAGGCCGTGCGCCGTCGAGAAGACGTTGTACATCTGCTTGGCGCCATCGATGGCGGCGTCGCCTTCATAGCCATAGACCATGGACGCAAGGCCATGGAAAATCTGGATGCCGGGCTGTTGCAGCTCGGCGCGCATGGCGATCGAAAGAGAACCGCCAATGAGACCGGCCACGATCGCGAAGATCAGATACAGCGTACCGATATCCTTGTGGTTGGTCGAATAAACCCAACGCGTCCAGCCTGTCGGCTTGTGAGCGTCGTGGGCTTCGTGAGCTGCAGAACCTGCCATCAAAGTGCTCCCGTTCCTAATCTAGTGCGTCAGCCAGCTCAGTTGCCGGCGACGTTCACGTTCTTGTCTGCATCGATTTTCGCGGTCAACGCCTTGTATGCGCCCGGAAGATCCTTTCCGGCAGCGGCGAACCACGTATCGTATTGTTGCTGCGAGACCACATGGATCGCAATCGGCATGTAGGCATGGTCCTTGCCGCAAATCTGCGAGCATTGACCGTAGTAGAGGCCTTCCTTTTCCGCCTTGAACCAGGTCTCGTTGCTGCGGCCGGTGACGGCATCCATCTTCACGCCGAAGGCCGGCATGGAGAAGGAATGGATCACGTCGGCGCCGGTGACGAGAAGGCGGACCGTGGTATTGACCGGCACGACCATCTCGTTGTCGACGGCGAGGAGATATGGGAAAGCTTCGCGATCTTCCTTGCCGAGGGTAGGGCGGTCGGCATCCTTCAGAAGCACCGAATCGAACGAAACCGGCGCCTCACCGGCCTGATATTCATAGCCCCAATACCACTGGTAGCCGGTCGCCTTGATCGTCAGCTTGGGCTCTTCTGGAGAATATTGGGCTGTCAGGAGCTGGAAAGAGGGAATTGCCAGGAAAAGCAGGATGACGACTGGTCCAACCGTCCACACGATCTCGACGGCCGTGTTGTGGCTGGTCTTCGAGGGAACCGGATTGGCGCTCGCACGATAGCGAATCATGACCCAGGCCAGAAGCACCATCACGAACAGCGTAATCGGGACGATAAACCATAAAGTATAGCGCTCGAACCAGACGATCTGCTCCATGATGCCGGTAGCAGCGGGTTGGAACGTCATCTGCCAGGGCTCGGGCTTTGCTGCATGAGCAGCTGTTCCAGCACCGAGCAGGCCACCCAGGACACCCATCAGCGTGACAAAATTCTTCTTCACCTAGAAATCTCCCGAATGAAGCTTTGATTCCATACGATAACACCGGGCGCAGGAAGGCCCGGTCATATGCCGCGTTCAAACCACACATTAGCTTACATCGCAAGGAAGGCGAACGTGATCTCATGCGGCATTTTTGCGCGCAGCTTTCCATTGCGGAGGCACACGGCGGCTTGAACGGGCATGTTTTTTCGCATCCGCCGCGTTTTTGCTGCCCAAGGCATAAAAGGGCTCACAATCCGGCCATTATTGCATTACACGACACATTGATGGCCGCTCTATGCTGGGGAGTGTTGGTGCGGCATTCTTTTCATCTTCGACGGGTAGGTTTAACGTCTGGATGATTCGTTTTGGAGCCTATATGTCGTTTTTTCCGCTACGCAGCATCGCCATCGGCCTGCTTACCCTGTCGTTGACCGCCCTTGCGGGCACTGCCATGGCAGCGCAGCAGAGCGGTACGGTCAAATCCACGCACGGAGCATGGTCGATCCTTTGCGATACGCCCGCAGGCGCCAAATCCGAACAGTGCGCTCTCATACAGAATGTCGTCGCCGCCGACCGGCCCGAAATGGGCCTCTCCGTCGTCGTGCTGAAGACTGCGGACAACAAGGCTAAAATCCTGCGGGTGCTCGCGCCCCTCGGCGTCCTCTTGCCCAACGGGCTCGGCCTCAATGTCGATGGCAAGGACATCGGCCGCGCCTATTTCGTGCGCTGCTTCGAAGATGGCTGTTATGCGGAAGTCATACTCGAAGACCAACTGGTCCAGACATTGAAGACCGGCAAGGCCGCAACCTTCATTGTATTCCAGACGCCCGAGGAAGGCATCGGCATTCCCGTCGAGCTCAACGGGTTTGGCGAAGGCTTCGACGCCCTTCCATAGACGGCTCATATCAACAAACACGCGCGTCTTGTACTTGTCGTGGGCCGATGAATGGCCTACATGCCGTTCATGTATTTTGAAACGGACGTTTTATTATGAAAAGCCTTATCGACAGTTTTGATGTGCCCCGTGAAAAAGTCCTTGAAACGGTCAAGAAAAGCCTTGCCGGCGCCGACGATGGCGAACTGTTTCTCGAGTACAGAGAATCGGAAGGCCTTGTCTTCGACAATGGCCGCCTGAAGAACGGGTCTTTCAATCAGGATCAGGGCTTTGGCCTGCGCGCCGTTGCTGGTGAAGGCGTCGGCTATGCTCACGCGGGCGAGTTGTCGCTTGGTGCCCTGAAGCGCGCCGCGGATGCCGCATCCGCGATCCGTACCGGCTATGCCGGCACCTATACCGCTGCCCCACCCGGAACCAATCGCAGCCTCTATAGCGACGAAAATCCGCTCGGGTCGCCGACATTCGAGGCGAAAGTCAAGTTGCTGCAGGAGATCGACGCCTACCTTCGCGACAAGGATCCCAAGGTTCGACAGGTCTCGGTCTCGCTCGCTGGGTCGTGGCAGCAGGTCGAGATTTTGCGCGCCGACGGCCATTTCGTGCGCGACATACGCCCGATGGTCCGCCTCAACGTCAGTGTCGTCGTCGGTGAAGGTGACCGCCAGGAAAGCGGATCGTTCGGCACCGGCGGCCGCAAAGGTTTTGGCGAGTTCATCGCGACCGACAAATGGCATCACGCCGCGGACGAAGCACTGCGACAGGCGCTCGTTAATCTCGAAGCCATCCCCGCCCCCGCCGGCACCATGGATATCGTGCTTTCGAGTGGTTGGCCCGGCGTCATGCTGCATGAAGCTGTCGGCCATGGCCTTGAAGGCGATTTCAATCGCAAGAAGACGTCCGCCTTTGCCGGACTGCTCGGACAGCGGGTCGCCTCCAAGGGCGTCACCGTGGTCGATGACGGGACCATTGCGGAACGGCGCGGATCGTTGACGATCGACGACGAGGGCATGCCGACCAACAAGACGGTGCTGATCGAAGACGGCATTCTCGTCGGCTACATGCAGGACCGGCAGAACGCCCGTCTCATGGGCATGCAACCGACCGGCAATGGCCGGCGCGAATCCTACGCGCACGTGCCGATGCCACGCATGACCAACACCTATATGCTCGACGGCGACAAGACGCCCGAGGAAATCATCGCTTCGGTCAAGAAGGGTATCTACGCCGTCTCGTTCGGCGGCGGTCAGGTGGATATCACCTCCGGCAAATTCGTCTTCGGTTGCACCGAGGCCTATCTGATCGAGAATGGCAAGGTCGGTGCGCCGATCAAGGGCGCCATGCTGATCGGCAACGGGCCGGACGCAATGCAGCGCATCTCGATGATCGGCAATGACCTGCAGCTTGATACCGGGATGGGTATGTGCGGCAAGGCGGGGCAGTCGGTACCCGTCGGCGTCGGCCAACCGCATCTGCGCATGGACCAGATGACGGTCGGCGGCACCTCGGTTTAACCGGCCTTTATCGCCTAGGTGTAAACAGGCAAGTTTCACCCCTCTGTCCGGCAGGACAGAGGGGTGCCTCCAATTCAAGCCTCTATTTCTTGCTCAACAGCGCCACGGCCTCGACATGGGGTGACCAAAGAAACTGATCGATCGGGATCACGCGGTCGATCCGGTAGCCGCCCTTGACGAGAATACTCAAGTCTCGTGCCAGCGTGACGGGATTGCATGACACCGCCGCGACTTTCGGCACGGTGGATTTGGCAATCTCGATCGATTGCGCTTCGGCGCCGGCACGCGGCGGATCGAAAACAAGTCCGTTGAAGGGCGCGAGTTCACGCGCAAGAAACGGCCGGCGGAAGAGATCGCGGCGTTCGGCGGTCACCGGCTTCAGGCCCTGTACCTGGCGCACGCTACGGTCAAGCGCGGCCACCGCCGCTGCATCGCCCTCCACCGCATGCACCGCGGATTTCTCGGCAATCCGCAAGGCGAACGTGCCGGCACCCGCAAAAAGGTCGAGCGTCTTCTTGGCCTTGGCAAGATGGGCGGTCACCAGAGCTGCCATGGCGTTTTCTGCATCGACTGTCGCCTGCAGGAAGCCGCCGGCTGGCAAAAATACCGGCACCCTGCCAAATTGAACCATGGGCCTGCGCGGTTCAACGATGATTTCGCCTTCATAGGTCAAGCGGGCAAAGCCCTTCTTCAGCACCAGCGCCGTTAGGGCCTGGCGCTTTGCGGCGTCCGGGGCCTGGCAGCCCGAGACCATGATGTCGAGACCCGAGGCTGTTGCCGTCACGGTCAATCGAAACGGCTTCATCCCCCCACCGACAACCGCAACGAGATCGCGCAGGTCATCGAGGCGCGACACGATATCGGGCAGGGTCACCGGGCATTCCGAAATGTCGATGAGATCATGGCTGAGATGGCGATTGAAGCCTAGAACGGCGCCGTGATCGCTCGTGCGAGCCGCAAACACCACCCGGCGGCGGGTCTGCGGCATGCAGGGCACCAGCGGCTCGAGTTCGAAAACAAGCCCCCTTCCCGCGAGGGCTTCCTGAACCAGCGAGCGCTTCCACACCCGATAGGGTTCATCCTGCCAATGTTGCAGCGCGCAGCCGCCGCACTCTTCGAAGTGGCGGCAGGCAGGAGCGATGCGCTCCGGCGAGGCTTCGAGGAGAGCCATGAGCGTGCCCCGGCCATTGTCGAGCGCGATATTGGCGGTCTCGCCCGGAAGTGAGAACGGAACGTAGGCGATCCCGGATGCCGTCGAGGCGATGCCGTCGCCGCCCGCTCCCATCTTCTCGATTGTAACGCGTGTACTCATCAAACTTTTCTTTTCAATCCGGCGAGAAGATACTCGCGGTTGCCGTCGCCGCCTTCGATCGGCGAAGGACAAAGTCCGAGCGCGTTCCAGTCCGGCATTGCATCGAGCCATTTCCTTAGATCATCCGCCACCCGTTCGCCATCCTTCGGATTGCGCAAAATTCCGCCCTTGCCGATGGCCTCGCGCCCGGCTTCGAATTGCGGCTTGACGAGAAGGACGCAGTGCGACCCGGGTTCGGCCAGATCGAGGGCTGGCGACAATGCAAGTTTCAGCGAGATGAAACTGACGTCGGAGACGACGAGATCGGCCTTCAGACCGCCAAGATGGTCTCGGGTCAGTTCCCGCGCATTGAGCGATTCAAGATTGGTTATCCGCGGGTCGCCGCGCAGCCGCTCATGCAACTGTCCGTGCCCTACGTCGACAGCTATGACATGGGCCGCGCCGCGTTCAATCAGCACTTGCGTGAAGCCGCCGGTCGAAGCGCCGATATCCAGGGCTGCTCGCCCAGCAATGGGAATGTCGAAATGGTCGAGGCCGGCAATGAGCTTGAGCGCAGCGCGGGAAACGTAGGCGCTGGCGGGGTCGTCAACGAGGATGATGGCGGCTGCGCCAATCACCGCGCCCGGCTTGGTGACGACGGCACCATCCACTTTGACAGTCCCACGCACGATCGCATCGCGGGCGCGCGAGCGACTGGCAAAGAAGTCTCGTTCAACCAGAAGCTGGTCAAGCCGCATTGTCACGCGCGTGCTGGCGCAACCAGTTGATCGCGTCCGAGCGCATTGAATACGGCCTGTACAATACCGGCGCTGTCGAGCCCGGCGCGCGCATACATGGCTTCGGGCTTGGCGTGATCCTGGTAGGCGTCCGGCAGGGTCAGCACGCGGACGCGCAGGCCATGGTCGAGAAGCCCGTCGCGGCTGAGGAAATGCAGCACGTGCGAGGCGAAGCCGCCGACCGCGCCTTCCTCGACGGTGACGAGAACCTCGTGTTCGCGCGCGAGGCGGCGAATGAGGTCCTCGTCGAGCGGCTTGGCGAACCGTGCATCGGCGACCGTGGTGGAAAGACCGGCGGCGTCGAGTTCATCGGCGGCAACGAGGCACTCCTGCAAGCGCGTTCCGAACGACAGCAGCGCGACCTTGGCGCCCTCGCGGACAATGCGTCCCTTGCCGATCTCGAGGATCGCTCCACGCTCCGGCAGGTCGACGCCGATGCCATCGCCGCGCGGGTAGCGGAAGGAAATCGGACCTTCATCGTAAGCGGCGGCCGTTCGGACCATATGGCGAAGTTCGGCCTCGTCCGATGCGGCCATGACAACAAAACCCGGCAAGGCAGCAAGAAAGCCGGTGTCGAACGAGCCGGCGTGCGTTGCGCCGTCGGCGCCGACAAGTCCAGCGCGGTCGATCGGAAAGCGTACGGGCAAGTTCTGCAACGACACGTCATGGACGACCTGATCGTAGCCGCGCTGCAGGAAGGTCGAATAGATGGCGGCGAAGGGCTTGTATCCTTCGCTCGCCATGCCGGCCGCAAAAGTTACCGCATGCTGTTCGGCAATGCCGACGTCAAACGTGCGCTGCGGAAATACTTCCCCGAAGAGATCGAGACCGGTTCCGCCCGGCATCGCCGCCGTGACAGCGACGATCCTGTCGTCATGGCGCGCTTCCTCAATAAGGCTCGTCGCGAAGACCTTCGTGTAACTCGGTGCGTTTGCAGGCGGTTTTGCCTGCGCGCCGGTGATCACGTCGAACTTGTTGACGCCATGATATTTGTCGGCTGCCGCCTCGGCAGGGGCATAGCCCTTGCCCTTTTGTGTGACGACGTGGATCAAGACAGGACCGTCCATCGTGTCTCGCACGTTCTTCAGAACCGGAAGCAGATGATCGAGCTTATGGCCATCGATCGGGCCGACATAATAGAAGCCGAGCTCCTCGAACATGGTGCCGCCAGTCCAGAATCCGCGCGCATATTCTTCCGAAAGCCGCGCCTTTTCCTGCAGGAATTTTGGCAGTTTCTTCGCCAACTGTTTTGCCGTCTCGCGAAACGTGCGATAGGCCCGGCCGGAAACGAGGCGCGCAAGATAGGCGCTCATTGCGCCGGTCGGCGGCGCAATCGACATGTCGTTGTCGTTGAGAATGACCACGAGCCGCGCATCGAGCGCGCCGGCATTGTTCATCGCCTCGTAGGCCATGCCCGCCGACATGGCACCATCGCCGATGACGGAGACGACATTGCGCCTCGTTCCGGCGAGGTCGCTGGCGACAGCCATGCCGAGCCCGGCGGAAATCGAGGTGGACGAATGGGCAGCGCCGAATGGATCGTATTCACTTTCGCTCCGCCTGGTGAAACCGGAAAGCCCGCCCTCCTGGCGCAAGGTCCGGATGCGGTCGCGCCGACCGGTCAGGATCTTGTGCGGATAGGCCTGATGGCCGACATCCCAGATGATACGGTCGTGAGGCGTGTTGAAGACATGGTGGAGCGCAATGGTGAGCTCGACGACGCCGAGGCCCGCGCCAAGATGACCACCGGTCGTCGACACCGCATCGATAAGCTCGGTGCGCAGCTCAGAAGCGAGTTGCGGCAGGTCCGACTCCGGTAGCGCGCGCAGGTCCGAGGGGATCTTGACGCGGTCGAGCAGCGGTGTGTCAAAATTCTTGGCCAAGGTGCGAGGCTCCGTTTAAAAAGTCAGGCGTTCCTAGAGTAAATCGACCTGTGCGGCAAGGAGCCGGGCCTTTGCCCTACCCCTCCGGCAGGGGAATGAATTCTTCTTCGTCGCCAGGGACGATATCGAAGCGGCCGCTGCGCCACTCTTCCTTGGCCTGTTCGATACGCTCCTTGGACGACGAGACGAAATTCCACCAGATATAGCGCTGAGAGGGCAGAGCTGCGCCGCCAAAAAGCATGAAATGCGCGCCTTCCGGTGCACTGATGATGATTTCGTCGCCGCTGCGAAACGCTAGCAGGCGGTCGGCCGGGAATGTCTCGCCGGCGACCTCGACCGGGCCTTCCAGCGTATAGATCGCCCGCTCTTCGGCCGCTGTCCCCGGTATCTGGATGCGTTTTCCGGGTGCAAGGCGAATATCGACATAGAGCGTTTCGGCGTGCTGCTGTACCGCTGACTTGGCGCCGTGGAACGTTCCCATGACCACGCGCACGTCGACGCCGTTTTCGCTCATCGAAGGAAGCTCGGCGACGCCGGTATTGGCAAAGGCCGGGTCGATCTCTTCGAGATGGTCCGGCAAGGCGAGCCAGGTCTGCAGGCCAGAAATCGGCAGCGGCTCCTTGCGCAATTCTTCCGGCGACCGTTCCGAATGGACGATGCCGCGCCCCGCCGTCATCAGGTTCACGTCGCCTGGACGAATAACCATTTCGGTGCCGAGGCTGTCGCGATGGCGTATCTGGCCGTCGAAAAGGTAGGTCACTGTCGAGAGTCCAATATGGGGGTGCGGGCGCACGTCGATACCCTGGCTCGGACGCAGAATTGCCGGGCCCATGCGGTCGAAAAAAATGAAAGGGCCGACGAGCCGGCGCTTGGCAGTCGGCAGCGCGCGGCGCACTTCAAGATTGCCGATATCGCTGGTGCGAGGAATGATCAGCGTTTCGATGGCGTCGGCGGCCGTCCTGTCGCCGGGCTCGGGGTCATTGCCAGGGAAAAAGCTCATGGGCGCACTCCTTGGGTCACACCACGACCCGAATTGATACCAACCATAGAGTCCCGGCGCGCCGTTGAACAGCGTCGCTCAATTACTCGGGATCAAGCGGCTCGGTGCCGACCGGCTGTCCGTCACGGCCGAGGCGAATCTTTTCGACCTTGTCTTCGGCAACTTTCAGCAAGGCATCGCAATGTTTCTTCAGCGCTTCGCCGCGCTCGTAGATGCGAATCGACTGTTCGAGTGGCACGTCACCGCGCTCGAGGTCATCGACGATCTTCTCCAATTGGTCGAGCGCCTGTTCGAAGCTCATGGCAGCGATATCGGTATTGTTCGGGGCGTCTGCCATGGTCAACCTTCCATCAAGCGTTTGATATGCGCGCCCGCGGAGAGCGACATTCCCTTGAGGTCGTAGCCGCCTTCAAGAAGGCTGACAAGGCGATTTCCAGCAAAGCTCCCAGCTCTTTCCATGAGCATGGCGGTTGCCCAGTCGAAATCCTCTTCATCGAGGTTGATTTCGGCGAGCGGATCGCGGCGATGCGCGTCGAAGCCCGCCGAAATGATGATGAGTTCGGGCTGGAAAGTATCGAGCGCGGGCAGAATCCGCGTGGTGAACGCTTCGCGGAAATGGTCGCTGCCGGTCATCGGTGCAAGCGGCGCGTTGACGATATTGCCGGCGCCGGTTTCGGATTTCGCACCGGTGCCGGGATAGAGCGGCATCTGGTGCGTCGAACAATAGAGCACCGAGGGATCGTCCCAGAAAATTTCCTGGGTGCCGTTGCCGTGGTGGACGTCCCAATCGACAATCGCGACCCGTTCGACGCCGTGCGCCTTTTGCGCATGGCGTGCGGCAATCGCGGCATTGTTAAAAAGGCAAAAGCCCATGGCCTTGTTGCGCTCGGCGTGATGGCCGGGCGGGCGCGAGGCAACGAAGACATTGTCCGCCCGCTTAGCAAACACATCGTCGATGGCGGCGTTGGCCGCGCCGATCGCCGTCAAGGCCGCCTCCCAGCTTTTCGGGCTGACTGTCGTATCGGCATCGACGCGCGTCAGCCCCTCATCCGGTATCGTGCCGCGGACGCGCTCGATAAATTCCTGCGGATGCGCATAAAGGATCGTCGCCTCATCACCCATCGGCGCTTCGGCACGGTCCAGACCGTCAAAAGCGCTATCCTCCAGCACCTTGGCGAGCGCGCGCAGCCGGTCGGGACGCTCGGGGTGGCCCGGGAGCGTTAGGTGTTCGAGATAGATCGGATGCGTATAAAGGCGAGTAACCATGAAAACTTTCTGCGCTGCCAAAAGGGCATGACCATGACCAATTAGTTGCAGAGCGAATTTGCACCGGTCGGAGCAGCTTGTTCAAGGCGAAAGTGGACGGGTTGATACGAAAGTCGAATTGACGTGGCGTAGCGAACAACCCTCTCATAACAAGGTCCCGTCAATTGCGCGTGAACACATGACTACCATCTCCGATGTCAAGAAACTCGTCGCTCCCTTGCTCGAACGCCACCATGACCTCGCGCTCGTCAACCGTAAGCTGATAATCAAGTCGGTCCGACATGTCCTGCGATTTGTGTGCATAGACCGTCGGAGTGACCCGTTCACGTTTGCTGCCGATACAGCCGTGAACCTGTCGTTTTTGAACTTTGGCGGTTGGTCGCTGAGCGGTGGGCGAATGCTCTACATACCAGGACGGCTTTGGGACACGCGCGATCCGGAATCGCTGCAGCTTCTTCGCGATATGATCGAGTTCGAGGCGCTGCCTGAGTTGCGCGCCATCAATACGATCGACGATTTCGTTGCACACCGCTCGAATGACCCGGAGAATTCGCGGTATTTTTTCGCAAACCTCAACTGCTTGGCTGTCATCGCCATCGTCAAAGGCGATCTCGACAAGGCGGCATCGATCCTTGAGGCGGGCTTGGCCAGTGGCAAACAGGATTGCGTGCCCAAATATTATCCCCTGCTTCTCGCCCGCGACCAGCAAGGCCTCCTTGATTTCTTCCGCAGGCAGCAACTGAACTCGATCGCGGCGCTCAAACTCGAAAGCCGGCGCCCTTCCCGGTCGAGTTGCAGGGGCAACCGGGCGCTAGGCTTCACCCAGGGCCTGCGTAAGATCTGCGACCAGATCGTCCGGATGCTCGATGCCAATCGACAGGCGGATGGTCGAATCGAGAACGCCGATACGCTGGCGCACATCGAAGGGCACGCCCGAATGCGTCATCGTCGCCGGGTGGCTCGCAAGTGATTCCGTGCCGCCAAGGCTCACCGCAAGCTTCAAGATCTGCAGGGCATTCAGGAACTTGAATGCCGCAGGCTGACCACCGACAATATCGAACGAGAAGGTCGAGCCCGCGCCGGTGCATTGCGCGGCAAAGGTCTTGCCGAGCGGCGATGCCGGGTCGTGATAAGGCAGGTAGTGGATTTTCTCGACCTTCGGGTGCTCGCGCAAAAAGTCGGCGATGATGGCCGCGTTGTTATTGGCCTTCTCCATTCTAATCCCAAGCGTTTCGAGCGAGCGGCCGAGCATCCAGCACGAGTGCGGATCGAGCTGGGTGCCGATAGCGCCGCGCAGCGCCTTGACCTGTTTCATGACGGCCTTGGAGCCGAGGGCCGCGCCCGCGATAAGATCGGAATGGCCGCCGACATATTTGGTCAGGGAATAGAGCGAAATATCGGCACCATGCTCGATGGGGCGCTGGAACACCGGGCCGAGCAATGTGTTGTCGCAGGCGATCACGGGCCGATGGCCTTGCGTTTCGGCAATTGCGTCGGCAACCCGGCGGATCATCGCCACGTCAACGAGGCTGTTCGTCGGATTGGCTGGCGTTTCGATCAAGATCACGGAGACCCGCCCACGCTTCATCGCGTCCTCGGCGGCAGCTTGAACGGTTGTCTCGTTCACACCGTCGGCAAAACCGACTGCCGCTACGCCCATATTGAGGAAGGTCTTCGCAAGCAGCGTTTCCGTGCCGCCGTAAAGCGGCTGCGAATGAAGGATTGCATCGCCGGGACGGACGAAAGCGAGGAGCGTCGTTGCGATGGCCGACATGCCGGACGAGAACAGGGCACAGCTTTCCGTACGCTCGTAGACGGCAAGCCTGTCCTCGACGATTTCGCTGTTCGGATGGTTGAAGCGCGAATAGACGAGCCCGGCGCCGGTGCCCTCCGGCGGCTCGCGCCGCCCCGAGACGAAATCGAAGAAATCCCGCCCCTCCTCCGCCGACTTGAACACGAAGGTCGAGGTGAGAAATACTGGCGGCTTCACCGCGCCTTCGGACAATTCCGGATCATAACCGTAATTGAGCATCAGGGTTTCAGGATGCAACTCGTGATTGCCGATGCGGGTTTTGGAGGGATGGGGCGCGGTCATAACAGTCTCCTCGCTGGTAGCCTTACCAGCGAGACTATAGCAGATGGGAAGATCGTTCCTTGCGAATTTGCCCGGCTAATCGCAACAGTTTGAAGGTTAGAGGATGTCCGTCTTCGTGATCTGGATGCCGAAGCCTTCGAGGCCGACATAGTGGCGCTCGCGCGAGGATAGAAGCCGGATCGAGGTGATGCCAAGATCTTTAAGGATCTGCGCGCCAAGACCGATCTGCCGCCATTCCTCCTCGCGCACCTTCGCCTCGGCGTGGGCCTCGCGGTCCTGCAGGGTGGCACGATTGCGGTCATCGTCACGGCCGACGCCGACGGAGCCTTCGCGCAGATAAACGATGACGCCGCGCTTTTCTTCAGCAATGCGCTTCATGATGCTGTCGAGCGTGTTGCGCGCGCCGAATACATCGCTCAAGACGTCTTCGCGCTGCAGGCGTACCGGCACATCCTCGCCGTCACGAATATCGCCGTAGACGATAGCCGCGTGGTGCATGGGCTCCCACGGCAAGGCATAGGTAATGGCCCTCGCCTTGCCAGCGCACGTGTCGATATCATATTCGCCGATGCGCTCGATCAAGGTCTCCTTGCGCTGCCGATAGGCGATGAGGTCGGCCACCGTTACCTGGTGCAGATTGTTCGTCTCGGCAAAGGCCGCGACCTGCGGGCCGCGCATTACCGAGCCATCGTCATTGACGAGTTCGCAGATGACGCCGACTGGCGGAAGCCCGGCAAGCTTGCACAGGTCGACGGCAGCTTCGGTATGTCCGGAGCGCATGAGGACGCCGCCTTCGCGCGCGACAAGCGGGAAAATGTGTCCGGGCCGGACAAAATCCGCCGCGCCTGCATTGGGATTGGCGAGATTGCGCACGGTGAGCGTACGATCATCGGCGGAAATGCCCGTCGTGGTGCCATGCTTGTAATCCACCGTCACGGTGAACGCCGTTGCATGCGGCGCGTCGTTCTCGGCGACCATCGGCGCGAGATTGAGACGCCGCGCATGGTCGCGGGGCATGGGCGTACAGACGATGCCCGAGGTGTGGCGGACGATGAACGCCATCTTTTCCGGCGTGCAATGCACGGCCGCAACGATCAGATCGCCCTCATTCTCGCGTCCGTCATCATCCATCACGACGACGATTTCGCCGCGTTCGAAGGCGCGCAGAGCATCGACGACCCGTTTTTGATTGTAAGCCATGAAAGCGCCCCCCTAAATGCGGCCGGTCTGGCCGCGATGCCTCAAATAATGATCCGCGATGGCGCATGCGACCATCGCTTCGCCGATCGGTACGGCACGGATGCCGACGCAAGGGTCGTGCCTGCCCTTGGTCATCACATCAACCTGCTGGCCATCGGCATCGATGCTGCGGCGCGGGGTCAGGATCGACGAGGTCGGCTTGACGGCAAAGCGGGCAACGACCGGCGCGCCGCTCGAAATTCCGCCCAGTATACCGCCGGCATGATTGGAGAGGAATATGGGTTTGCCGTCATTGCCCATGCGCATCTCATCGGCGTTCTCCTCGCCGCTGAGCCTGGCCGACTCGAAACCGTCGCCGATTTCAACGCCCTTCACGGCGTTGATCGACATGAGGTAGCTTGCAATATCCTGATCGAGCTTGGCATAGACCGGCGCGCCAAGACCTGCAGGCACATTCTCCGCGACAACCTCGATGACCGCACCGATCGACGAGCCCGCCTTGCGGATGCCATCGAGATAGGCGGCAAAGGTTTCGACCGAGCCGGCATCGGGTGTAAAGAACGGGTTGTTGTCGACCTCGGCCCAGTCCCAGCGAGCACGGTCGATCGAATGTATCCCCATTGCGACCAGCGCGCCGCGCACCACAAGACCCGGCACGACTTTGCGCGCAATGGCGCCGGCAGCGACGCGCGCGGCGGTCTCGCGGGCCGAGGAGCGCCCACCGCCGCGATAGTCGCGAATGCCATACTTCACATCGTAGGTATAATCGGCGTGGCCGGGGCGATACTGGCGGGCGATATCGCCATAATCCTTGGAGCGCTGGTCGGTATTCTCGATCATCATCGAGATCGGCGTTCCCGTCGAGATCATGGTGACGCCGTCATCCTGCAACATCACGCCCGAGAAGACCTTGACCTGGTCAGGCTCGCGCCGCTGCGTCGTGTACTTCGACTGGCCGGGCTTGCGCTTGTCTAAATAGGCCTGGATTTCGGCTTCCGTGAAGGAAATTCCCGGCGGACAGCCATCGACCACGCAGCCAAGCGCTATGCCGTGGCTTTCGCCCCAGGTGGTGACACGAAAAAGATGACCGAAGGTATTGTGCGACATGTGGGTTACCCGCCTTTGGGAGGCGTTTTATGAGTGTTTCCTCCCGTGGTCAAACCCGTCGCTGCTAAATTCTCAATGCGGTGCGGATCCTTATGCTCCCGCGATTGCTTTCGCCGGCGACGGTTTCGCCGCCGACGAAAAGATCTTGGAAACAGATCAGTCCAAAGTCACGCCTGTGCTTTTGACGATGGGCTCCCATTTGGCGATTTCCGCCTTCACATGGTCGGCAAGCGCTTCCGGCGTCGATCCGACGATCTGCGCGCTGAAATCGTTCATGCGCGTGATCAGTTCGGGATTGGTGAGCGCGGTATTGGCGGCCTTGTTGAGGCTGGCGACAATCTCAGGCGGGGTGCCCGCAGGCGCAAACAGCGCGTTCCAGGTGTAGGTCTCATAGCCAGGCACGGTCTCGGCCACCGTCGGCATATCCGGGAAGGACGGCGCACGCTCCTTCGTCGTGACGCCGAGGCCCTTGAGCGACTTCGCCTTTATATGGGCCGACGAAGAGGGCAGATTGTCGAACATGATCGAAACCTGATTGCCGAGAAGGTCGTTCAAGGCCGGACCTGCGCCCTTATACGGAATATGCTCCATCTTCACGCCGGCCATGCTCTTGAACAGCTCACCCGAAAGATGCAGCGGCGTACCGTTCCCGGATGAAGCATAGGAGTACTTGTCGGGATTGGCCTTCAACAGATCGATGAGTTCCTTGACATTGTTGACCGGCAGCTGCGGATTGACCACGAGCACGTTGGGAACGACGACAAGAAGCGAGACCGGCGCGAAATCCGTCACCGGGTCATAGGGCTTGGTCTTCAGCATGAGCGGATTGAGCGCGTGGGTCGCGACGGTTCCCATTAGAATCGTATAGCCATCCGGATCTGCCTTGGCGACGCGAGCCGCACCGAGATTGCCACCGGCACCGCCGACGTTCTCGACGATCACCTGCTGCCCGAGCGATTTCGACATATTGGCTGCGACGAGGCGGGCAACGAGATCGGTGGATCCGCCGGCGGCAAAAGGCACCACCAATGTAATGGCCCGCTCCGGAAATGTCTCGGCAGCGGCAGGCAATACCGATGCAACGATCGAACCCGCGGCAAGTCCAAGAACGGTGCGTCTGTTAAACCCCATGAATATCTCCTCCATAATCTCGGTTGATTCAATGCATATCGTAATCATCAAAACATAACGGCGTGCAGGGATTAAGCAATAAGACTTATGGCGGTATGAAGGACTTAACAAAGCGCGGCAAAGGAGCCGTGTGCAAGGCCGTCAAATCCGGCCGGCGGCCGCCGCGGTGATCAAAATCGCGAGAGCCATGGAAAACCAGGAGCTGTAGTTTATGCCGTTTCCGGATGGAGGGCGCGTTCGGGTCGACGGTTCTGATTTCAACAAATCTACCGCAGATTCGCAATTCTTTTGCCACAAATCATCGCTCTAAGTGTGCGCGTCGCCCGACCACCGATTTGATAAAGAGGATTCGAAAATGCGCTTCTTTGTAGCAACATTCATGTTTATTGCCTCCCTGCTCCCGGTCGGTGCGCTTGCGGACGATGCCCAAGGGACAATCACCAAGATCGACGAGGACAATTCGACGATCACGCTCGACGACGGCAAGGTCTATAAATTGCCGGGCGAGTTCGATCTCAGCGTCATCGAGAAGGGAATGAAGGTCACGTTGATGTTCGACGTCGTCAACAAGGAACGCTTCATCACCGATATTGAAGAAACCCAGGAATAATCTGGCTAAAGCCAGGTAAGCTTGCCGTGCTCAAGGCGCAGGATGTGATCCTGCGTGATGGCGAGGTTGGCCGCGTCGTGGCCATCCAACCCGTTGATCATCTGGAAAATGGTGCGAAGGCAACCGCCATGCGTAACGCACACGGTCGGCCCCTTCACCTCGGACAGCCAGTTCGCCACGCGGATGCCGAGCATCGCATAGCTCTCGGCTGTTGGACCGGGCGGCACGAAGGTCCACTTGTTGCGCGCACGTTCCTCGACGAGTTCCGGCGTCTTCCTGGCGATGTCCTCGATCATATAGCCCTGCCAGTCGCCGAAGCTGACTTCCATCAGGCGCGGATCGGTGTGGTAGGCAGCCGGATCGACACCCATTCGGGTGCGGATGCGTTCCATGGTCTCGCGTGTGCGGCGCAACGGACTCGCAACGAAATCGAATCCTGCGCCGTCGCCGATGAGCGACTTGATCAGATCGCCGTTGCGGTCGGCTTGAGCGCGGCCGCGCGCATTGATATCGATATCTTCCTGCCCCTGGATTCGCTCCGTCACATTCCAGTCGGTCTCGCCGTGACGCGAGAAATAAATCAGCGTGTCGGGCGGGATCACTGCGATGCTCAATCTTTCACGACGGAAATGTCAGGTGCGTCCACGGCTTTCATGCCGACGACGTGATAGCCGCTGTCGACGTGATGCACTTCGCCGGTGACCGAGCGGGAAAGGTCGGAAAGGAAATAGAGACCGGCGTCGCCCACTTCCTCGATGCTGACCGTGCGGCGCAGCGGCGCATTGTACTCGTTCCACTTGAGAATATAGCGGAAATCGCCGATGCCTGATGCGGCAAGCGTCTTGATCGGTCCGGCGGAAATGGCATTGACGCGAATATTGTCGGGGCCGAGATCAACCGCGAGATATTTGACGCTCGCCTCGAGCGCGGCCTTGGCAACGCCCATGACGTTATAGTTGGGCATCACTTTTTCGGCGCCGTAATAGGTGAGCGTCAGGATGGAGCCGCCATCTGTCATCAGCTTTTCGGCGCGCTTGGCAACTGCCGTCAACGAATAGACCGAGATCAGCATGGTCTTGCTGAAATTGGCTTCGGACGTGTCGACATAACGGCCGGTCAATTCGTCCTTGTCGGAAAATCCGATGGCGTGCACGAGGAAATCGAGCTTGCCCCATTTCTCTTCGAGAGCTGCAAAACAGGCATCGATGGTCGCGGCGTCGCCGACATCGCAATGGCCACAGAGAAAAGCGCCGAGTTCCTCCGCAAGCGGCTCGACCCGCTTCTTCAAAGCGTCGCCCTGATATGTGAAAGCGAGTTCGGCGCCAGCGTCATGAGCCGCCTTGGCAATGCCCCAGGCGATGGACCTGTTATTGGCCACGCCCATAATCAGGCCCCGTTTACCCTGCATCAAACCGGTTTTGGCGGTCATATACCAACCCTTCATGAGACTTATGATCGATGTGCGGTATCGCACAGCCCGCGCCGGGCTTCAAGCATGCTCTCAATGTCGTTTTGGTTTTTCAGTTGCCGGATTCGCGCAGGAATGCTTCGAGCGCCGGATCGCGATTTTCGGGCAGCATGATGCGAACATGAACGAAGAGATCGCCATGTCCCTCGCCCTTTTTCGGCAAACCCTTGCCCTTCAGCCGCAAAACGCGGTCGGAGCTCGTCCAGGGCGCGACTTTGACCGCCACGCGGCCATTCAACGTATCAACTTCCTGGCGCGATCCGAGAACGGCATCGCGCAGCGATACCGGCAGTTCGACATGGATGTCCCGACCATCGACGCGGAACTCAGGGTGCGGCTTGAAACGGATCGTCACCAGAGCATCGCCCGCGGTGCCGCCCAATACTTCCTCGCCCTGACCCTTGAGCCGAATCGTCTGGCCGTTCTCGACGCCGGTAGGCAATTTGATCGCAAGCCGCTTGCCGTTCGGAAAAATCGCCTCGACCTTCTCGGCACCCGCGGCCTGCTCGAGCGTGATATCGATGGTTGCCTGGAGATCAGCGCCCTTGCGCGGTCCAGCGCGGCGCGCGCCGCCGAAGCCGGCGCCACCCATGCCGGCGCCCTCGCCGAAGAGGCTGCTCAATATGTCTTCCGCCCCGAAGCCGGAATTGCCGGCCGTGCTCGAGCGGAATTCGAAACCGCCCGGCCGATGGCGCGCACCGCCGAAACCGGCGAAAGGATCGCCCTCGCCGCCACCAAAACCTTCAAAACCATGGGGAGCGCGCTGCTTGCCTTCCGCGTCAATCTCGCCGCGATCGAACTGGCCCCGGCGCTCCTTGTCGCCGACAATTTCATAGGCCTGGTTGATCTCGGAGAAATTTGCCTGCGCCTTCGGATCATCCTGATTCTGGTCGGGATGGTATTTCTTGGCGAGCTTGCGAAACGCCGATTTTATTTCTTCTGGCTTCGCCGTCTTGGCGACGCCCAACACGCTATAGGGATCGCGCATGTGTCTGCCTTTCCTCGCACGAGCGAGATGTCCTGGGATTCCGCAGCTATATGCTCATGAATAGGAAGAAATTCCAGAGATTTGATGCAAAAAACTACGAAAACAGCTCAAAGCTTGCAACCGCTTACATAGGGGCGAACGATTTCAACGTCCACTGGCCGCCATTTTGCATGCACGTCTCGCCCTTATAGAGCATGACCCCGTCGAACGACTCGCGCGATGTCTGGAATTCGCGGCAAAGCTCTGTCTCGTTCTTCTTTTCGGCAATAGCGGTGATGGTGCCCTGGCTGCCGGTTTCCGGGTTGGACCACGGCACGGGTTTTTTGCCCCATTGGGTGAAATTAAGCGCGGAGACGATATTGCGGACGGTCGTCTGATCGGACGATCCTTTCGCATCGACGGCTTGCGCCGGAGCGACCGAACCGGTCACAGCTGTCTGGTCCGGAACCGCCTTCTCGATACTGAAACCCTTCATGGCACAGCCCTGGAGCAAGCCAAAGACGACGATGATCGCGGAGCCTTTAAAGAGCCCGCCTGCACGCCGCTTATCTGCACGGAATTGCTTGCTACCGGATCGTGGAAACGCCAAAAACATGCCTTTCTCTAACAGGGTCAATTCGAAATGACTATGGGACTATGGATTAAATGAAGTTAACAACGGATTACCCACCCATCGAACGTTATCAAATCGTTAGCTTTCGGGTATCCAAGTCAGCTTTGAAAAACGTGCCGGTTTTCTGTGGAAAGCTCTTTTGGAAAGCGGGAGAGAAGCATCACCTGGACGCGAACCGTGACAGGCGTGCACCGACCTCGGTTGCGAGGAGCAACCCACGAAACGAGGTGTCTGCTCGCCCCTCATATTCCATCGAGCAGAAATTGAAACGTGCTGGCGAATCCCATGAAGGCGACAATGATCATCCATAGCTCTCTCATGAAGCCAAGCCCGATGAGTTGGCCAGGTCCCTCGTACCCGGCAGAGTATTGGACATCATGCAGTTGAAGCTCGGGCGTTTCGGCAAGGACTTTGGCGATAAGCTGATATTCCGCAGCATTGGAGAAGTATTGGCAGTCTTCGATAGCTGTGTCGACTTTCTGCTTAAGATCAGAGAAAAATTTGAAGTGCAGCAGAACACCGTATATCGGGCCGAAATTGCGCTTGAACGGCCTGGGCTTGTGTATTCCACGAGACAACGAGCTTTCGCTATCCCAGTAGGTAAGCGGGTATTTTATCAGTTGGTTCGACAAGCCGAACTTCCTGCCTCGTAAACCGCCCTTTATCGACCATCCCGAACTCGCCTGTCCGATAACATACCCGGTGGCATCAAACTGGTTTGCTATCTCCCAGGGCGGAACATCATCGGAAAGGTTCGCGCATGAATGCTCCCCCGGATATAAGTCGATCATGGGGGCGGCCATTCTAAAATGTTGCTGGATAGAAAGATGCGCAGCGACGTCAGTGATCGGTCGCTGGTAGCAGTCCTGATAAACAAGATACTCATCTACATCCAGATTGAGGTACCACCGGTTCTGACCATAGTGGTTGAAAATCCATTCCCTCCACAGGATCGAGCGTTGAGCGTCCGCGTATCTAACCGTCGACCGCCAGAGGTCGACGTCATTCTGGGCGGTTAGATATTCGACGGTTCCATCACAGGATTGGTCGTCAATAACGATAAAACGCGCGACCCCGAGTTTTCTGTAATGCGTCAGAAACGAGCCTAGAAATTTCCTTTCATTTCTGACTGGCACCACAACTGCAATGTCACCGTCCGTATATTTTGACGTCGCTGTCGCGATCTGATGCATTCCGAGTTGGCTTGACAGCAGAGGAGCAGCCTTTAGCTCTTTGAGCCATGTGCGGACAGCCGCCAGAAAACCACGGTGCCGAAGTCCGATGGAATTTCGCGAAGGATAGCATGTGTTGTTCAACGAGGCGTCCTCAACTCCAGGATTTTGTGCGGGCGGTCCACGCAATACTTGCGGCGCCACACTCAATAAATGTAACCGATTCGAAAATGTTTCATAAATAGACCGAGGAATCGGTTCATTAACGTCCCGTCGCAGACCTCAAGCGCGCTCACGTGCCATCTTATTTAGCTGGAAGCCAGGTGCCGCTTGCCATGCAGGGCATGGAGAAGGTAACAAAATTCGAAGACTCTAACCGGAGTTGAGGATACGCCGTCAAGCGACCTCGGCACCCGTCTTCGAAACCTATGGAATGATCGAGACCCATGACATCAACAGATGACTTCACTGAGAATTCCGAGCCATTCGCCCTCTTCGCGAAATGGCTGGGGGATGCCACCAAAACCGAGCCCAACGATCCGAACGCCGTTGCGCTTGCGACCGTCGATTCAGACGGCCTGCCGGACGTGCGCATGGTTCTCTTGAAAGGCTTCGATACACAAGGCTTTGTTTTTTATACGAATTTCGAGAGCCGGAAGGGCGAGGAAATCCTCGGATCGATGAAGGCTGCCATGTGCTTCCACTGGAAGTCACTGCGCCGGCAGGTGCGTGTACGCGGCCCAGTCGAAATCGTCAGCAAGGAAGAGGCCGACGCATATTATGCCACGCGGCCGCGTGGCAGCCGCATCGGCGCATGGGCGTCGAAGCAGTCGCGACCGCTCGAAAGCCGGTTTGCGCTGGAAAAGGCCGTGGCCGAATATACGGCCCGCTACGCGATCGGCGAAATCCCGCGTCCCGACCATTGGTCAGGTTTCCGGATTCGCCCGACATCCATTGAATTCTGGCACGACCGGCCGTTCCGCCTGCACGACCGCGTGGTCTTCAGCCGCGACGAGCCAGCCGGTGACTGGAACAAGACGCGGCTCTATCCCTAAGCTGCGTTCAAGATCTGGGCTCTAGCCTTTCTTGCGGCTGAGGAATGCCATGAACGCCGCCCGCGCCTCGTCCGACTGAAGGCGCTCGGCAAAGAGCTTGGCCTCGAGATGGATGCGGTCGATGGTTTCCTGCCGCGGCATCCGCAACAGATCGCGGGCAATCTGCATCGCCTGCGGCGGCTTGGCGGCGATTTCGGTCGCCGCCTTCAACACGGACGCCTCGAGTTCGTCTGTCTCCACCAACCGGTAGATCAGCCCGGCTTCCTTCGCCTCGACCGCATTCAAGCCATCACCCATGGCGAGAAAGGCAAAGGCGCGTTGCTGCCCCATCAGAGTCGGTCCGAGCAGGCTCGATGCCGCTTCCGGGACGAGGCCGAGATCGACAAACGGCGTCTTGAAATAGGACTGTGGTGTCGCAAAGCTCAAGTCGCAATGAAGCTGCAACGTCGATCCGACACCGATGGCAAGGCCGTCTACACCCGCGAGCAGCGGCTTTTTCGCATTGGCGACCGTTACGAGAAAGTCGATGACCTCGGTGCCCATTTGGCCCGTGGTGGCGAAGGCCATGAAGTCCTGCAGGTCGTTACCGGAGGAAAATGCGCCCGGCACGCCGAAAAAGACATTGGCGCGGATGTCTGGATCGCTGTCGCTGTCGGCAATTGCCTTCAACATCGCCGCATACATTGTGCGTGTCAGCGCGTTCTTCTTGTCGGGTCGATTCATGCGAATGACTTGAACCGCGCCGTGGCGCTCGATTTGTATATGCTCCGACATATCGGTCCCCTGTTAAGAAAGCGCCGTGCGCGCGGCGAGCAGGCTGGCGGCGCCATGAATGACGCGGTCCTTTAGCGCCGCCGTTTCGGCGAGAAGATTTTCGGCGAAGAATCGTGCAAGTGCCGAGCGCCCGGCATTGTTGCCGCCGACAGCTGCCTTGGCGAGATAGGTCGCGCCCGCGGCAAGACCGAAGAGCCGCAGGAAAGGCGTCGCCCCCGCAAAGGCGTCGCTGACCCTGCCCGCGGCGATTGCCGCCTGCAGCCAGGAACCCGCTTCAGCAAGATCGTCGAGGCCATCAAACAGGCGCTTTGCGGTCTCGCCAAACTCGATGCTGTTCGAGGCGTTGACGGCTTCCGCGACTTCCCGCAATTCGGCGATATAGCCGGCGAAATGCTGGCCGCCGGCAAGCGACAGCTTGCGCTGGACAAGGTCGATCGCCTGAATGCCGTTCGTGCCTTCATAGATCGGCGCAATGCGCGCATCACGCAGCAGCTGTGCGGCGCCCGTCTCCTCGATATAGCCCATGCCGCCATGAACCTGGATACCGATTGACGCAACGTCCACGCCTATATCGGTCGAGAAAGCCTTGGCGACCGGCGTCAACAGATTGGCCCGATCCGACCAAAACCGCGCCTCATCGCCTTCGCCGGTCTTCGCCATGTCGATGGCATGGGCACAGGCATAGGCTATTGCGCGCGCGGCACCGGTCAGGCCCTTCATCGTCAATAGATTGCGCTGGACATCGGGGTGCTCGACGATCGGACTCATGCCTTCGCCCTTCCAGCCGGGCGCTCGCATCTGGCGGCGGTCCTCGGCATAGGCGAGCGCTTTCTGATAGGCAGTCTCGGCAACAGCGACCCCCTGTATCCCGACCGCAAGGCGGGCGTTGTTCATCATGGTGAACATGCAGGCGAGACCGCGGTTTTCCTCACCGATCAGCCAGCCGACCGCACCCGGCTCGCGATCCTTGGCAAATCCGTCCCCGTAGATCATCGTGCAGGTGGGCGAGCCGTGGATGCCCATCTTGTGTTCGACGCCGCCGCAGAAAACATCATTGCGGGCGCCGAGCGAGCCGTCCTTGTTGACAAGGACTTTCGGCACGAGAAACAGCGAGATACCTTTCGTTCCCTGCGGTGCGTCGGGAAGCCGGGCGAGGACGAGATGGACGATGTTGTCGGTCAGGTCGTGCTCGCCATAGGTAATGAAAATCTTGCTGCCGAAAATGCGATAGGTGCCATCCTCGGCGCGTTCGGCGCGCGTGCGCAATGCGCCGACATCGGAGCCGGCCTGCGGCTCCGTAAGGTTCATCGTGCCCATCCATTCGCCGGAGACGAGCTTCGGCAGATAAAGCTGTCTAAGATCGTCGGCCGCATGCGCTTCCAGCGCCTCGATAGCGCCAAGGGTCAGCGTCGGGCCGATCCCGAAGGCCATGGAGCCCGAGTTCCACATCTCGAATGTTGCAATGGCAAGCATCATCGGCAGGCCCTGCCCTCCGAACTCTTCGGGGCCGGTCAAGGCGTTCCAGCCGCCGTCGATCCACTCGCGATAGACTTCCTTCCAGCCGGGCGGAGTCGTCACTTCGCCATCCTTGAGCGGCGTGCCATGCTTGTCGCCGACTTCAAGCAAGGGAGCAACACGCGTCGAGGCAAAACGCCCCGCCTCTTCGACAATGGCATCGACAAGGTCACCCGAAAGGTCGCCGAAGCGGCCCTCTTCCAACGCGGCGTCAAGACCGGCGGTTACTCTGAGCGTGTGGATGATTTCCTCGACGGGCGCGCGGTACATGTCACGTCTCCTCATGCGTGATGGCAGCGGGCGCACATTGCAACCGCATCGGGGCGCAAGCAAGTGTATTTTTACGTAAACGTAAGATATTTGGATAAGGCGCTTTCGCTTCGTGATGGCCCAGCGAGTGTAAAATCGGTGACTAACCAAATATTAACCGCGATGCGGCGACCATCCTTGGTTAGTATGGGTTTGATCGCACCGTGTGAAGGATTTCCGTTTGACGATCCGCGTGCCCAGATTTGCCATTGCAACGGTCCTCGCGGCCTTGTTTCTCGGCGACCCGGCGCAGGCGGCATCCGAATTCACCACGCCATGGTCGAACAAGGCGCGCGCCATCGTTCTCGACGGCTACGAGCACAATTCCTTCAATCTCGTTGAAATCGCCAAAGACCCGAGGATTGCGGCGTTCATCCACAAGGGATCGGACGGCCTGCCGGCAAACTACCAGTGCAAGCGCATCGCCGATGCCATGCAACAGGAGCTGTGCAAACGCATCTGGCGCAATTATGCAGTCTCACGCGAGCTTTACCAGACACGCCGGATTCTGGCGAAGGCGCTGGGGTTAAAATGGGGCGCTTATCACCTCGCGCGCCCGGGCAATCCCATCGAGCAGGCAAACCATTTCGTCGATTATGCCGAACCGAGCGACGACGAACTCGTCGCCATCGATATCGAAGAGAACGATCCGTCGAAGTTCATGTCGCTGCAGGATGCGGAGATTTTCGCTGAGCACATCAAGTTCAGGATCGGGCGCTATCCGGTCCTTTATACGAATGGCACGACCGCGCGTTACATCGCCGACCATCGCCTGGAGCTTCCGATCCTGTCTCGCCTGCAGCTCTGGTACGCGCGCTACGAAAGCGATATCGCGCCGCATTTTCCCAAAGGCAACTGGCGCGATTACGCCCTTTGGCAATTTACCTCGCCGAGCAACTGCAACAAGCAGAAGTGCCCCTACCGCCCGGCCGGAACCAACCGCGACATCGACGTCAACATTACCGATATGACCGTGGCGCAGTTGCGGCGGGCGTGGCCGTTCGGCGAACTGGTTGATGCGATACCACCTGACGACTTGCCGATGCCAGGCAATCGCCCTTCGCCGCGCGACGATATATTGATGGCAGCGGCACAGCCGCCGCTTATTGATTACCGGCGCCTGAAGGAAATGACGGTAACATTGCACGCCGCCGCAGCGAACTTCCTTGCCGAAGCCTCGACACTGCTTGAAAGGAATGACCCGCGCACAGACAAGGTCGACCGGTCGATAACAGCTTCGATCTCGCTGAAGTTGGATACCGACGAAAGGCTGAATGGACTGTCGGCACGCAAGGCGACCGTGGAGCAGTTGTGGACCAGTCTACGCGAAGCCTCCGAGCCGGCGGCACCCGACCAGCGCGTCGTGGTAACCCATTACTGCTTCAAATACTTCGTGCCCAAGTCCAGGCAAACGGTGGAAGGGCAGCTTGCTGCGCTCGATCCCTTCCTATAGCGCGGCGGTCTTTTCGCGCTCGATGGCCCGCCAGCCGATGTCGCGCCTGTAGAAGCCCTCCGGCCAATCTATCTTGGCAATGGCAGCGTAGGCTGCGGCCTGAGCCTCCGCCACGGTACGGCCGCTTGCGGTAACGTTCAGTACGCGCCCGCCATTGGCGACGAGTTCGCCGTCTTTCTCTGCCGTTCCGGCATGAAATATCTCGACGGAACCGTCCGCAGCAGCCGAATCGAGCCCCCTTATGACGCTGCCCTTTTCAGGCGCAGCCGGATAATCCCGCGCGGCCATGACAACAGTCAATGCAGGTTCATCATTCCAGCGCACCGAAACCTGATCGAGCATGCCGTCGGCAGCGGCCTTAAGCAGCAGCAGCAGATCGTCCTTCAAGCGCAGCATCAGGACCTGCGTTTCCGGATCGCCAAACCGCGTGTTGTACTCGATCAGCTTCGGCCCGTCCTTCGTGATCATCAGCCCCGCGAAGAGAATGCCGCTGAACGGCGCGCCGATTTCCGCCATGCCGCGCATAGTCGGCTCGATTAGTTCGCGCATCGTCCGGTCGATCATCGCCTGCGGCATAACCGGGGCGGGCGAATAAGCACCCATGCCGCCGGTGTTGACGCCGGTATCGCCTTCGCCGACGCGCTTGTGATCCTGGGCGGTGCCGAATGGAAGCGCGGTCTTTCCGTCACAAAGGCAGAAGAAGCTTGCCTCCTCGCCATCGAGATATTCCTCCACCACGACCTCGGCGCCGGCACCGCCAAAGGCTCCGGAAAAACAGGCGTCAACGGCGTCGAGCGCTTCCTGCAGCTCGAATGCCACCACAACGCCCTTGCCGGCGGCGAGACCATCGGCCTTGACGACGATCGGCACGCCCTGTTGCCGGACATAAGCCTTGGCGGCATCGGCTTGCGTGAAACGCTGGTAGGCGCCAGTCGGAATTTCGAAACGGGCGCAAAGGTCTTTGGTGAAGCCCTTCGAGCCTTCAAGCCGAGCCGCAGCCTTGGACGGACCGAAAACCAGAATGCCGGCGGCGCGAAGTTCGTCGGCTATCCCGGCAACCAAAGGTGCTTCGGGTCCGACCACGACGAAATCAATGGCGTTTTCCTTGCAGAAAGCGACGATCTGCGCATGGTTGGCGGGGTCGAGCGCGACGCACTCCGCGACCTTGGCAATGCCGGGATTGCCCGGCGCGCAATAGAGCCTCGTCAATACGGGCGAGGCCGCGATCTTCCATGCCAGCGCGTGTTCCCGGCCACCGGACCCAATAAGCAGGACTTTCATTGACATCGTGCTCCGCATGTTTACGAGTTGCCGTGTCGGTATGGCCTTGACGCTTGAGGGTCAAGCACCTCGCGCAAATTTGCCCGGAAATACGTCTATAATGCTTGACTGCATCGCTGCCCGCTGCAAGGTCAGGCCATGACTTCAGAGAAAGACACGATCCAGTCGACACAATCGCGCGGCCGCGTATTCGACGCGCCGTCGGGCCATTGGGTCTATCGCACGCTTCCGAACTGGCTGTGGCCCTATGCCCAGCTGGCGCGTTGGGACCGTCCCATCGGCTGGTGGCTTCTGCTTTGGCCTTGCTGGTGGGGCGCGGCACTCGCCGCCAGCGCTGGCGCAAAGGTAGGCGACCCGATCTGGTCGGTCCTGCCCTCGCCCTATCACCTTGTTCTGTTCCTCGTCGGCGCCATCGCCATGCGCGGCGCCGGCTGCACTTATAACGACCTTGCCGATGAGGATATCGACAACAAGGTGGCACGCACGCGCTCGCGGCCACTGCCATCAGGACAGGTGACGCGCAAGCAGGCCAAGGTCTTCCTCATTCTGCAAACCCTGGTCGGATTGGTGGTGCTGCTGCAGTTCAATCGTTTCACGATCCTGCTTGCCATCGCATCGCTGGTGATCGTCGCGATTTATCCGTTCATGAAGCGAATCACCAATTGGCCGCAACTCGTGCTCGGGCTTGCCTTTTCCTGGGGCGCGCTTGTCGGCTGGTCGGCGCATTTCGGCGCGCTCGCGTGGCCGGCTGTCCTGCTTTATGCCGGAACGATCCTCTGGGTCATCGGCTACGATACGATTTACGCCCACCAGGACAAGGAAGACGACGCGCTTGTTGGCGTGCGTTCAACCGCCCGCCTTTTCGGCAACCGCACGCTCGAAGCGCTCATGATCCTTTACGGAGGAGCGCTGGCGCTGTTTCTCTGGGCCTTTGCCATGGCGGAAGTGCCGATGCCAGCAGTCGCCGGCCTGCTGGCCGCCGGCGCGCATATGTACCGGCAGATCATGACCCTCGATATCGAAAACCCTTCAGAGTGCCTGCGCCTCTTCAAGTCGAATAGCGTCGTCGGCTGGCTGATCTTCCTCGGCCTCGTCTTCGGCGGATTGTGGACCGTGGTCAAGCCGATGTTCTGATTGCCGGGGCTCCGGCCTATCTGGAGCCCTGGGCAATCACCTCCTGGCCCCCGATGACCAATCGCAGTCCGAGATCGCCGACCTTGCGCCGGGCGAGGAACCTTGGCCGGCGGCGACGAGGCTCGCGGCCCTGCCGGCGCTCCTTCGGCGCGGAAACGGTCACAGGACCGATGCTCTGTTCGAGCTGCCGCGCAATACCGTCCTCCTCGACCAGCATCATCGGCAGGGCGAACAGCGAGGACCAGGCGCGCCAGTCGGCGGCGATGTCGTTGAGGTCGTGGGCGACCAGCAGAGGTACGGAAAGATGCGGGTCGGTGTGCATGAGTTCGAGCGTGACGGTGATATCGCCGAGTTCGTCTTCGGTTGCCCGCGCGGTAACGCCCAGAAAGGCGCAAGCCGGCAATGCTAGTGAGACCGGCAAATGGCTCGCCGGCAACAGGCGTTTTACCACCGCGCCGCGCTCATGCAGCGTGAAAGTGACATCGCCGCGATCATCGCGCGTGGCATAGGTGACCGTTTGTGGCAGGTGGAATGGATCAAGCCGGAACTCCCGACCTGCCCAAACCGGCTTGGCTCCGGCTTTGTTCATGTGACGCCTTCTGTCGATCCTGAGAGCCGGTATTCCGGTCATCTCGTTTTATTTCCCTGTAGAGCGGACCGTTTTCGGTCTCGTATGGGGAAACAATAGGCGCCGACTCTGCCAATCCCGCTTAATGAACGGGGTTAACTCTTTCTCATCGCGAAGGATGGTTATCGAAAACCAACCGGCTCCAAGATTTTGGTAAGGCGGATGAATGAAAGGTTAGGGATACAGCCGTGCACTGGGCATGTCACCACCCTGTGGGCTGCCGCCCATCCCAAGGGTGAAGATACTTTGAGGCTAAAAGCCAAAGCCCGGTAGGCCCTGCACCGGGGGCGATCCAAGCTAAATCCACCAGGAGCTAAAGCACCTTGCCGGGGTTCATGATTCCGGCCGGATCGAATGCCTTCTTTATGCGGCGCATCAGGTCGAGCGCCACCGGTGATTTCGTCTCGGCGATTTCCTTGCGCTTCAACTGGCCGACGCCGTGCTCGGCGGAAATCGAGCCCCGATAGGCGCGGACAATACCGTGGACCCGTGTGTTCACCTCGACCCAGCGCGCTAGAAACGCCTCCTTGTCCGCACCAACCGGCTGCGAAATGTTGTAGTGGAGGTTTCCGTCGCCCATATGGCCAAAGCAGACGATGCGCGCGCCAGGAACAAGATCGAGCACAGCCTCGTCGGCCTCGGCGATGAATTCGGGAATGCGGGCGACTGGCACGGAAATATCGTGCTTGATCGATCCGCCCTCGGGCTTCTGGGCGAGCGACATGGCCTCGCGCATGTGCCAGAAGGATTTCTCCTGCGCCGTGCTGTCGGCAATCGTCGCATCTTCGACAAGACCGGCCTCGTAGGCTTCGGTGAGGATCGCCTCGATGGTCTCGCGCGCATCCTCGGCGGAGCGCGACGAGGATATATCGATAAGGACATACCATTGGTGGACGCCCTGCAGCGGATCCCGCACGCCATCGGTATGCGCGACGGAGAACTCGACCCCGATGCGCGGCATCAGCTCAAAACCGGTGAGCGACGGTCCGGCATGGCTTTGCGCTATCGCCAGCAGTTTCAAGGCATCCTCGGGGTTGGCCAGCCCGGCATAGGCGACGCCCTTGCCGCGCGGCAAGGGAAAGAGCTTCATGACCGCCGCGGTGATCACGCCAAGCGTTCCTTCCGCGCCGACGAAGAGGTCCTTGAGGTCGTAGCCGGTATTGTCCTTCTTGACATAGCGAAGGTCATTGAGAATCTCGCCGGTCGGCAGCACGACTTCGACGCCGAGGCAGAGTTCACGCGTATTGCCATAGGCAAGCACGGCCGTACCGCCGGCATTCGACGAGAGATTGCCGCCGATCTGGCACGATCCTTCTGAACCGAGCGACAGCGGAAACAGCCGGCCTTCGCGTTCCGCTGTCTCCTGCAACGTCTGGAGGATGACGCCGGCTTCGACGATGGCAAGGTTGCCTGCCGGGTCGATGGAGCGAATGCGGTTGAGCCGCGAAAGCGAAAGGATCACCTGCTGTCCGCTGGCATCGGGCATCTGCCCGCCGACGAGCCCGGTATTGCCACCTTGCGGCACGATCGCCGTACCGGTTTCGGTCGCGAGTTTCAGGATCGCCGAGACTTCCTCGACGGTCGAGGGTCGCAGGACCAGCGCTGTCCTGCCGCCAAATTTTTCGCGCGGTTCGATCAGGTACGGCTCGATATCGTGGGCGTTGCGCAGCGCATTGCCCTCGCCGACGATGGCGGAAAAGCGCGCAAGAAGATCAGGCGTCAAACTCATTTTATCTCATCCATTTCAGCAATTGCCGCGTCACGGGGTGCGGCGGCACGAACAAGCCGGTCATTGATCGCTTCGCCAAGTCCCTCGAAAGGTATGGGCTCCACGGCGATCACCGGACGTTTCAGGCGATCGAGGCGCTTCATGAAGTCGAAGAGGTTGGCGGCCGCCTCGCGCAAGTTGCCCGTCTCGCTGAGATTGAGGGTGGCACTGGCATTTTCAGCCTTTTGGGCACGGCTCGGCCCGAATGCCAGCAGTGCCTCACCTTCCCTGACGTCATGCACGTTCAGCCTCACACGCGCCGAGGGCGCATAATGTGAAGCCATCATACCTGGCGCCTCTATCGCCGCACGCTGATCAATGCGTTCGAGCCTGGTCCCTATGACCGACTCGATGTCTTCAGCCGCCAAGCCGCCCGGACGCAGCAGTGCGACGCGCGTCCCGTCGAGCTTTACGATGGTCGATTCCAGGCCGACCTCCGAGGGGCCGGCATCGAGAATGAGGCTGATCCGCGCGCCGAGATCCTCGTTGACCGCTTCGGCGCTGGTGCCGCTGATCTTGCCGGAGGTGTTGGCGCTTGGCGCGGCAAGCGGGTGGTCGAGCGCCGCGATGATTTTGCCGGCGACGCCGCGCGGCATGCGCAGCGCAATCGTGTCGAGACCGGCGGCAACGAGGGGGTGAATGGCGGTATCGGGCTTGAGCGGCAGAACAAGGGTGAGTGGCCCCGGCCAGAAAGCATGCATCAAACGCCGCGACAGTGGATCGATCACAGCGTAGCGTTCGGCCATGTCGATATCCGAAACATGGCAGATCAGCGGGTTGAAGTGCGGCCTGCCCTTGGCTTCGAATATGCCGGCGACGGCGTCGCCATTGGTGGCATCGGCGGCAAGGCCATAGACGGTCTCGGTCGGAATCGCGACGAGCTTACCCTCGGCAAGCGCACTGGCTGCCGTTCGCACTGCCTGATCGTCTGTCTTCAAAATCGTCGCCAAGGCGCTCTCCGATACCGGACTTGCCTACACGATGCCGCTATCGCCTCGCAAGTATCGGCTGATGAACACGCCGAATGAGTTCATGCGTAAAATTGTATCAATCCGAATCAAGGCTTGGCAATAAATCGCTGTTAAAGCTCGCTTTTAACAAAGAAACGTCACGGGGATTAGGACGAAAATGCTGCGCCAGACTATCGCTGCCACCGCCATGATCATGCTAATGGCCCCCGCTTACGCAGGCGGCTCCATCGACGTTGTGAGCGGATCGGCAACGCCGAACTCGATCTCCTATGTGGGTTTTGACAGTTTCGACGCAACCGGCAACCCGATCTGCACGCCTTGCGAGGCGCAGCAGGCCGCGGAAGCAGCACGACTGAAAGCCTATGCCGAGCGGCGCGAACGGTCGCGGCAATATATGGCGCGCCTGCAGGGGCGCGAAGTTCCAGCCGCCGCCGAAACGGCAACCGCCGCCGCTCCGGTATCTGATTCACCGATTGCAGCGAATGCCGCCGAACTCGTGCCGGCCGGCGAGCCAGTGCCGCAAAGGGCGCTCGCTGATGTGGCGGACACGCCGCTGCGCACAGGCCTGCAGTGAACGTTAGGCGCTCACCGAAAGAGGAAGCGCCTAACGCTTTGTCACCCCACGATCTTCGAGAAGTCCGCCACGGTAGTCGTGGCCGTGCGGATGCGCGCGAGCAACGCCAGGCGGTTGGCCCGGATAGCCGGGTTCTCGTCGTTGACGAGCACCTTCTCAAAAAATGAATCAACTGGTTCGCGCAATGCACTAAGTGCGATCATGGCGCCGGAAAAGTCTTCATTTTGAATCGCTTGCGCGGCTTCCTTCTCGGCTTGATTCACCGCCGCGGACAAGGCTCTTTCCTCGTCCAGATTAAATAGCGCAGCATCGACAGCATTGGCGATCTGCGTTCCCTTCTTTTCCTCGGCGCTCAGAATGTTCGCGGCGCGCTTGGTGCCCGCGAGCAGGTTTTGGCCTTCCTCCGTGTTGAGGAAGACGACGAGCGCCTCGACACGGCGGGCGATCAGCAACAGGTTGTCGGCGCGCTCGGTAAGCACCGCATCGATAAGATCATGGCGGGCGCCAAGATCGCGGAGGTAGACCTTCATGCGGTCATGGAAGAAGGCGAGCAAATCAAGCAGCACAGGATGCGCCTCTTCGATTACATCGCTGCGAAGGCGCTTTTCAAAACCGGAAACGGCGTTGATGACATCTTCTTCGCCATCGACGTCGCCCGACTGCTGAGCGGCCTGATGTTGCTCGTAGCCTTCGACGCGCTTTTCGATACTGTCTTCACGCAACTGGGAAAGTGCCATTTCGAAGACCGGCATCAGTTCGATCTTCCAGTCATTGGAAAGCAAAAGTCGAACGACGCCGAGCGCCGCCCGGCGAAGGGCAAACGGGTCCTTCGAACCCGTCGGCTTTTCATCGATCGCCCAGAACCCGACAAGCGTGTCGAGCTTGTCGGCCAGGGCCACAGCCACCGAAACCGGATCGCTCGGCACGATATCGGAGGGGCCCTGCGGCTTGTAATGCTCTTCGATTGCAGCAGCGACCGAAGGATGCTCGCCCTGCAAGAGCGCATATTTACGGCCCATGCCGCCCTGCAATTCCGGGAATTCGCCGACGATCTCGGTCGTAAGGTCCGCCTTGGCGAGAACGGCAGCGCGCATGGCAAGCGCCGGATCCGCGCCGACGAGTGGTGCGATCTCGCGGGCAAGCGCCCTTATGCGGATAATGCGCTCGCCCTGTGTGCCGAGCTTGGCGTGGAACGTAACGTTGAGCGCGTCGAGCCGCGCCATGCGCTGGTCGAGCGGCTTCGCAAGATCGAGATCGAACCTGATCGCAGCGGCGGCGAGCGTGTGCATGTCCGGCAGGTCATGCTGGTCCGTGTTCCAGAAGTAAAGGGCATCGGAGAGCCGGGCGCGCACGACCTTGCCGTTACCGAATGCTATCTCGCGTCCGCCATCCTTGGCTTCGATGTTCGAAACGAGGATGAATTTGTTCGACAGGGGATTCTCACCAGCTCCCGCAGCTTCGCTGTGACCACCCCCATCCGAGGGCGAGGTTGACGCGTTGCGGCCATTCTTGCCCTCCTCTTGAAGCGAAGGGGCGGACCGGAGAGCCGGGGTGGGATGAAGCGTCTGCTTGCGCGTAACGAAGCATTTCTGGTTGGTCTTGATCGTCAGTCGGACTACTTCCGGCGGGATCGCGAGGAATTCTTCCTCGAACTCGCCCATCAGGACGACCGGCCATTCAACAAGCCCGGATACTTCCTCAAGCAAGCCCTCATCCTCGACCAGGTCAAGGCCGGACGCAAAGGCAATGTTCTGGGCATCGGAAAGGATTATTTCCTTCCGCCGGTCGGCGTCGAGCACCACCTTGGCCTTTTCAAGCTTTGCGACGTAGTCATCGAAACGGCGAACGGTTATCGGCTTGCCGTCGCTGAGGAACCGATGGCCATAGGTGACGTTGCCGGCGCGCAGCCCATCGACCTCGAAATCGACGACAACGGGCTCCTCGGTTTCCGGACCGAAAGTGCAGAGGATCGACTGCAGCGGACGCACCCATCGCAGGCTTCCAGGCTTCGACGAGGCGGTACCCCAGCGCATCGATTTCGGCCAGGGGAACTCACGGATGATTTTCGGCATCAACTCGGCGATGATCTCTTCGGCGGGACGACCCGGCTTTTTCAAGTGAGCAACGTAGAAATCGCCTTTCTTGGGGTCGGTGTGGACATGCGCCTCGGAGATATCAAAGAGACCGGCGGAGCGAAGGAAGCCGGCAATTGCCTGTTCCGGCGCCTTGACGCTCGGTCCCTTGCGTTCCTCGTGAATATCTTTGGAGCGCGCGGTCAGTCCGCGCACGTCCAGCGTCAACCGGCGCGGTGTCCAGTAGTCGCCTGCCGCCTCGTAGGTCAGGCCAGCCTCGACGAGACCATCCGTGACAAGCTTTTTTAGATCCCCCGCAGCCTTGCGCTGCATGCGAGCGGGAATTTCTTCCGAGCGGAGTTCGAGCAATAGATCAGGCATTATACGGACTCGCTTCTGAAATTAACGCCACCGGCTTCCGTGAGCAAAAATGCCTCGCCGCACTGCCGGGCGAGATTGCGTACCCTCAAAATATAGCTCTGCCGCTCGGTGACCGAGATGACGCCGCGCGCATCGAGAAGGTTGAAGGCATGGGAGGCCTTGATGCACTGGTCATAGGCCGGCAGCACCATCTTATGGATGGCGGAATTGTCGCTTTCCCTGGGGGCGCCCGCCTTGAGCAGGGCCTCGCATTCGACCTCGGCTTCCTCGAAGTGGCGAAGCAGCACGGCCGTGTTGGCATGTTCGAAATTATAGCGCGAATATTCCTGCTCGGCCTGCAGGAACACATCGCCGTAGGTGACTTTCTCGTCGCCTTCAAGTCCGTTGAAATTGAGATCATAAACATTGTCGACGCCCTGCACGTACATGGCGAGACGCTCGAGACCATAGGTCAATTCGCCGGATACGGGCGAACATTCAATACCGCAAACCTGCTGGAAGTAGGTGAACTGCGAAACCTCCATCCCGTCGCACCAGCATTCCCAGCCGAGGCCCCAGGCGCCGAGCGTTGGGCTTTCCCAGTCGTCTTCGACGAACCGGATATCGTGCAGGAGCGGATCAAGGCCGATGGCGCGCAAGGAACCGAGGTAAAGTTCCTGAAGGTTCGCCGGCGATGGCTTCATGATCACCTGATACTGGTAATAATGCTGAAGACGATTGGGGTTCTCGCCGTAGCGTCCATCCTTCGGGCGGCGCGATGGCTGCACATAGGCGGCTTTCCACGGCTTCGGTCCGAGCGAGCGCAGCGTCGTCGCCGGGTGGAACGTGCCCGCTCCCACTTCCATGTCATATGGCTGCAGGATCACGCAGCCGTGCTCTGCCCAGTAATTGTGAAGCGTCAGAATGAGACCCTGGAACGAGCGGGCCGGCTGCAAGTGATCGGGCAAGGAGGAAGACACCGGGCGACCTTTTGGCAAGAAGGATTGGAGTGCACGTCCTAAGGCGTGCACTCCTACCGGTCAAGCAAAACGACGTGATCAGCCCTTCTTGTCGGGTGCCGGCGCAGGCGCAGGCTCGACGGGCGGCTTGGGCGTCTCGGTGCCATTTTTGGCGACACCCGGATCCTTTTCATCGGGCAATCCATTTTTGAGCTTTTCCTCGATCTTCGCCAGATCTTCCGGCTCGGGCTTGGAATCGCGCGCATGGGACCACTGGAACGTTGCTTCGAGCTTGCGGCCGGCGCGCCAATAGGCATCGCCCAGATGGTCGTTGATCGTCGCATCTTCGGCCCGCAGCTTCACCGCCTGTTCGAGCTGTGCAACCGCCTCGTCATAGCGACCGAGGCGATAGTATGCCCAGCCGAGCGAGTCGACGATATAGCCGTCCTGGGGACGCGCTGCGACGGCCTTCTTGATCAGGTCGAGGCCCTGCTCGAGCTTCATGTTCATGTCGATCCAGGAATAGCCCAGATAGTTCAGCACTTGCGGCTGGTCCGGATAAAGATCGAGCGCCTTGAGGAAATTGGGCTCGGCCTTGTCCCATTCCTTCAGTCGCTCATAGGCGATGCCGCGCTGGTAATAGATCGACCAGTCTTCCCGCTTGGGGTTTGCCAGCGCCGCCACGGCCTTGTCATAGGTCTCGGCGGCCTGCCGGAAATTCTTGTCCTGCGAATAGATGCTGCCGATCGCAAGATAGGTACGCATGTCCTGGGGATCGCTCCCGAGCAGGCTGTTCAACTCGGCAATCGCCTCGTCATTGCGCTTGAGGATCGCCAGATTGATCGCGAGTTGCATCTTCGCGTCGCGGCTATAGGGCGAATCGGCGGGAATGCGGCCGAAATAGTCGATGGCCTTTTCAGGCTGTTCGAGCTTGGCGCTGATATCGCCGAGCTGGAACAGAGTGGCGTCGTTGTCCGGACGCAGCGGCATCGACATCTGCAGATAAAGCTTGGAGAAGGCTTCGGCGCCATTGCGATCGATCGCCGTCGCAATCGTATAAAGCACTTCGGCAGCGCCCTGCTGCGGCGTCTGGATCAGCGGCTTCACCGTCTTGGCATCGCCAATTTCCTTGCCGAATTCGGTCAGCACCATACGTCCCGACAGCATTTCCGAAGCTTGCTGAATCAGAGCCACCGCGCCGTCGCGATCGCCATTCCTGAATTTGAACGAGGCAAACGCCTCAACCAGCCGCTCATAGGTATCGGGCGCCGCAGCGACACTGACCTTGTCGTCAATCGCGTCCTGGTAAAACTTGGCAGCCTTGTCCTTTTGCCCGGCCATATCGGCGATCATCGCCGAATTATATGTCTTGAACAGGTTGAAGCCTTCGGGACCCTCAAGCTTGGCGATCATCGACAGCGCCTCGTTCGGCTTGCCAGCACCGGCCTTTGCCCAGGCCGAGATCAGCCCGGTGATCATCCGGTCGAGGTCCGACTGCAGCGACAGCATCATCAGGGTATTGACCTTCTGATACTGCTTGCGATTCATCGCATCGATGCCGAGCGCGAGGCGGGAGAAGCGTTCGATCTCCGGCACGGCCTTCAACTCTTCGGCGATCGGCAGGGCCTGCTTGAACTGGCCGTCGGTCAAAAGCACAAGGAGCAGGCTCTGGCGCAGCTCGGTGTTCTTCGGATCGAATGTCAGCGCCTGCCGGTAGAAGTTGATCGCGCTCCCGAAATCATTGTCGCGCTCGGCGCTACGTGCCGAGAGAAATGCGCCTGAAAGCGTGCCTGCGTTCAAAGGTGGCGGGGCCTTGCTGGTGGCTGCCTCCGCAGCAGCTGCACCCACGGTCAAGACGGCGAGTGTTGCCCCCATAACGGAGCCGAGCAATTTACTACGCCGCATAACAGAAAACCTCATTATCTTTCCAGTTTGCATGTTTGGCCGAATCCAGTGAGCCAACCATGGCCTTTTTACGGTTCTCTCTCAACATTCATTGAAAGATTAGAACCGCCGCGATGGCCCCACAGCGGCTTTGCTTGATCAATTTCGTGTCAATTGACCCTGCTGATGCAGAAATCGATGACTTCGAGGAGCGCATCCTTTTCCGGCGAGCGGTCGAGGGGGGCCAGCGCATCGCGGGCAATGCCGCCAAAATGGCGCGCACGCTGTATAGTATCATTGAGCGCGCCATATAGCGTCATCAAACCTTTGGCTTTCTCGAGGCCCTTGTCGTCATTTGCGCCGTTTTCGAGCGCTTCCTTCCAGAAGTGGCGCTCTTCCGAGGTTCCGCGCCGGTAGGTAAGCACGACCGGCAGCGTGATCTTGCCTTCACGGAAATCGTCGCCCGTGTTCTTGCCGAGATCCTTGGCGTTGCCGCCATAGTCGAGCGCATCGTCGACAAGCTGGAAGGCAAGGCCGAGATTGAGCCCATAGGAGCGCAAGGCCTGGCGATCCGTGCGCGAGGCGGCAGCAATGATCGGGCCGACTTCGGCGGCGGCGGAAAACAGCGCGGCGGTCTTCGCCTTGATCACGGCAAGATACTCATCTTCCGTCGTTTCGAGATTTTTCGCGGCCGCAAGCTGCATCACTTCGCCCTCGGCGATGATGGAAGCGGAGGTTGCGAGGACGTCGAGCGCGTCAAGCGAGCCGACATCCACCATCATCTTGAAAGCCTGTCCAAGCAGGAAATCGCCGACGAGAACACTCGCCTGATTGCCCCAGATCATGCGGGCCGTGCTCTTTCCACGCCGCAGGTCGCTTTCATCGACGACATCGTCGTGGAGCAAGGTCGCGGTGTGCATGAACTCGACACTGGTCGCGAGCTTTACGTGCCCATCGCCCTGATAGCCGAACATGCGCGCGGCAGCGAGCGTGATCATCGGGCGCAAACGCTTGCCGCCGGACGAGATCAGATGGTTCGCCACTTCCGGGATCATCTCGACGTCCGAACCAGCCTTGGAAAGGATGAGTTCGTTGACGCGGCCCATGTCCGCCTTGGTCAAATCGACCAATGGCTGCACTGATCCCGTCGTATTCTTCTTCTCGTCAAGACTGACAACAACGCCCAAAACGAAACTCCTGCGGTTCTGGCCTGATGCGGCGACACCTTATTTTGACAGGATATATCCCGCAAGCGGCGAATTGGCGCGCAGAAATAGCAAGGGATACAAATTCGTGATAAGCGCTGGCCTGAACCCTGTGCTCCAACGCGGTATGGCCATGATCGAAATAATGCGCACCAACGACCCCGTCGTGATTTCCTTCGTGGAGTCGCTCCTCAAAGAGGCGGGGATCGCCCATTTCATTGCCGATTCGAACATGAGCATCATGGAGGGATCGCTTGGCGTCCTCGCGCGCCGGATCATGGTCGATGGCGAACGCGAGATGGAAGCCCGGCAGCTTCTGAAAGATGCTGGAGTAGAACAGGAGCTCCGCAGCTGAACCATGCTCGCCCGGGACGTTCCCCACACGATTGACGCGTTCCACCGCGGCCGGTTCCATCTGCTTCAGCCTGCCGCCAAGGGCCACCGTTCGGGCGTCGATGCCATGATACTTGCAGCCACCGTGCCGAGCGGCTTTTCCGGGCGCGTTGCCGATCTCGGGGCAGGAGCCGGCGCCGCCGGCCTTGCCGTCCTGTCGCGCTGCCCCGACGCCAGCGCCGCCCTGGTGGAGCGTTCCGACTACATGGCCGCCTTCGCACGCAATTCGCTTGATCTGCCGCAAAACGCACCGCTTTCGGGGCGCGCCAAGGTGATCGAGGCGGACGTCACCCTTGCCGGAAAAGCGCGAATCTCCGCCGGGCTCGGCGATAATGAATTCGATTTTGCCATCATGAACCCGCCCTTCAACCTGCCGACGGATCGCTCGACTCCGGACCCTGTTAAGGCGGAGGCGCATGTCATGACGCCCGGCATGATGGAGCAATGGATCAGAACGGCGGCCGCCATCGTCAAGCCGGGCGGCGGCATCGGGATCATTGCCCGTCCGACGTCGATCGCCGATCTTCTCGACGCTCTCAAAGGCAGGTTCGGCGGATTGATGATCGTGCCGGTTCAGCCTCGCCCGCAGGAAGCTGCTATCCGTATTGTGATCAAGGGAACGCGCGGCAGCCGCGCCGGCCTGACGTTGGAGCCAGCCTTGGTCATGCATCACGCAAGCGGCAATGGCTTCACCGAACGGGCGGACGCGATCAATAACGGTCTCGCCGCGCTTTTTTAGATCGCGGCATTGCGAATTGTCGCGCACCGCCTACATGCTCCGAAAGCATTGTTTACAAAGGAGACACGCTTGGTGAGATTCGTGCGGAAACTATTGCCACGCCGCTGGCGGCCCGATCACGTCGAAATCCCGGTTGTCCGCCTGCATGGCACAATCATGACGGGTGGCGGCCCATTCCGGCAGAATCTCTCACTTGCGACCGCGGCCTCCGTTTTCGAAAAGGCATTCGGCGACAAGGATTCACCGGCCGTTGCGATTTCCGTGAACTCACCGGGCGGATCGCCTGTGCAATCGCGCCTGATCTTTCGGCGCATTCGCGACCTCGCCGCGGAGAAGAACAAGAAAGTCTATATGTTCGTCGAGGATGTTGCCGCGTCCGGTGGCTACATGATCGCCATCGCCGGCGACGAGATCATCGCCGACCCTTCGTCCATCGTCGGTTCGATTGGCGTCGTCTCCGCGAGTTTCGGTTTCACCGATCTTATCAAGAAAATCGGTGTCGAACGACGCGTCTATACGGCAGGCAAGAACAAGGCGACGCTCGATCCGTTCCGGCCCGAGAACAAGGAAGATGTCGAACATCTGAAGTCCCTGCAGCTCGAGATCCACGAGACCTTCATCAACCTCGTCAAGGAACGGCGCGGGGAGAAGCTGACCGATAATCCGGACCTTTTCACCGGTCAGTTCTGGACGGGACTGCGCGGGCTGGAACTCGGTCTCGTTGATGGGCTCGGCGACATGCGCTCCTATCTTCGCGGGCAATACGGCCCGAAAACGCGGCTCAGGGTGATCGCGCAGCCGCGTGGTCTCTTCGGGCGCAAGCTGCCTTCTGCCGAGACCAGAATGGGTGAGCTTGGCGCCAATATTGCCGGCGGTATCATCAGCGCTGCCGAAGAGCGTGCGCTCTGGTCGCGATTCGGTCTCTGATAGACGCGGAGACTGTTTTTCATCCCCTCTACAGCGTGCTAGAATGAAGTCGATAGGATTGCTTTTCGAGGTTTGCGCTTGATGCCCCAATTGATCTTTTTCGCTCTTGTCGGCGTCGCTGCCGTGTACGGCTACCGCTCGTTCAAGAAGGAAGCACAGCGCGTTTCGCGGCGCGTGCGCGAAGCGGAGAAGGAAGTACAAAACCACGCACAAGGAACCCTTGTGCAGGATCCTGAGACCGGCGAATATCGACTGCGCAAAGATTGATCGCAATGCTCGACAGTCTTGATCGAACGATCACTCTGACGGCTCCGGCCAAGATCAATCTCGCGCTGCACGTGACCGGTAGGCGCAGCGATGGCTATCACCTTCTCGACAGTCTCGTCGTCTTTGCCGGCTTCGGCGACAGGATAAGCGTCAAGCGTGCTGCGCTCGATGACTTTGCCATATCAGGTCCTTACGGTCACGCCCTGCCCGATGATGCGTCCAATCTCGTTCTCAAGGCGCGCGATGCGCTGCGCGCGGTGTTCCCAGATCGGGCAACACCTGTTGCCATCCATCTTGAAAAGCATCTTCCAGTCGCATCGGGCATAGGCGGTGGGTCGACCGACGCCGCCGCAGCCCTTACCGCCCTTTCCAGCCTGTGGGCCCTTGATGTCGGCATCGACACTTTAGCGGCAATCGGTCTGCAGCTTGGCGCCGATATTCCCATGTGCCTCTACGGCCAGCCGCTGATTGCGCGCGGGGTTGGCGAAGAGATCGAACCGATGGCGACATTTCCGCGACTGCCGCTTCTGCTTGCCAATTGCGGCGCTTCGATCTCGACACCACAGGTTTTTGCCGCCCTCGACAAGCGCGACAACCCGCCCTTGCCGGCTCTGCGCGCGATGCGCTCGCTCGACGACGTCTGCGACTATCTCAAGGCAACGCACAATCACCTGTTCCAGGCGACGCGAGCGCTGACCCCCGGGATCGACGATACGATCGCTGCGCTCGAACGGACATCGCCGCGGCTGGTGCGCATGTCCGGTTCCGGCGCAACCTGCTTTGGCATTTACGACAGCGACCGTGACGCCGAAGAGGCGGCGGCAAAACTCCGTCGTGATCATCCTGACTGGTTCGTCGTTGCAACGCACAGTGCCATGGAGGGAAACTGACCGTGGCGCGCATTGATGAAACAAGACCCTTCGTTCCAGTGAAGATCGCCGTGCTGACGGTCTCAGACACGCGCAAGCTCGAGGACGACAAATCCGGGAGCACATTGGCTGAACGCCTGCTTGCCGCCGGCCACACGCTGGCGGAACGCGCCATCGTGACCGACGACGTCAACAAAATCCGCGAGAAGGTGCTGTCCTGGTCGATGGATCCGGGTATCGACGTCATCATCACTACCGGCGGCACCGGCTTTACCGGCCGCGATGTGACGCCCGAAGCGCTCGAACCCATCTTTGAAAAGCGCATGGATGGATTTTCCGAAGTCTTTCATCGCATTTCCTACGACAAGATTGGCACCTCGACGGTCCAGTCGCGTGCGACCGGCGGCGTCGTCAACGCCACCTTCGTCTTCGTGCTGCCGGGTTCGCCCGGCGCCTGCAAGGACGCGTGGGACGGTATCCTGCAGCATCAGCTCGATTACCGGCATATGCCGTGCAACTTCGTCGAGATCATGCCAAGGCTCGACGAGCACCTGAAGCGTACCGGAAAAGCTTAAAGCAGCTTGCTGGATAGGAGTTCTAGCCCTTCAACGGGGCGGGAATAATTTCTGCGCGCAGCCGCTTCATTGCCAGGCCTCGCGCAATATCCACCGATTTCTTGCCCGGATTGAACAGCGCCATCGACTGACGCTTGGATATAAGCAATCCGTCTGCGAGCGGATTTCCCGGCTTGAACACCCGGCTGAGGAACGGCCTGCGATGCGCCTGAGAACGGGTGAAGCAGGCCGGCCCCTGCATGCGCTCCACATGCATGGCAACGGGCTCGATCCAGCCGTCGAGCAGGCGCGCGCCCGGCTCCAGAAAAAGAAACCACTCGCTTCGCGCCCGGCGAAAACCATCAAGCAGCGTCTGGTCCTGCAAGAAGATGCAACCTGCCTGGTCTGCGACCCGGTGCGTCTGATCGACGGATCCCTCATCGACCACCACGACGTCGCTGAGCAATCCTTCGACCGCGCCACCCACCAGCCCGGCGAGCGTTCTTGCCAGAGGTTCATCCGAATTTTGGGTTTCAATCAGAACGGAGATCATTTCGAACGCTCTATCGCATAATCGGCCGAATATCCATCTGTCCTTTCGGCGCACAGATGGGTGGGATCGCGTCAATATTGTTCTTGCTTTGTTCTAGGTTTTTGCTAGGAATAGATTCATGTTGCGGCTGTGATGAGCGAATCGAGATTCGCTTCGGTCCAAGGAGAACGCAAATGAACATTGTGGTGCAAGCGGACAAAGCCGCCTTCGGGCAAGGCCGTGCACAACACGCCAATGCCGTGATCGACGAAGCGGGCCTGCGCATCGATTCGGAGCGCCGCCGTGGCCGCGGCGCAGGCATGAATCCGTCGGGACGCTTTGAAGCCGAGAGCCGCCATGTCTATGACGATGGGTGGGAGACGATCGAGGACCTGCCGCCCTTCAAGACCGAGGTTCAGATCGAGAAGCCGCGCGTCATCATCACGCGCAATGAATCGCCCGACATCAGCTTCGACCGTTCGATCAACCCCTATCGCGGCTGCGAACATGGCTGCATTTACTGTTTTGCGCGGCCTACCCATAGCTATATGGGGCTTTCAGCCGGGCTCGATTTCGAATCGAAACTTTTCGCCAAACCTGATGCAGCGAAGATGCTCGACAAGGAACTTTCGAAGCCGGGCTATACGGCGAAGACGATCGCCATCGGTACGAATACCGACCCCTACCAGCCCATCGAGAAGAAGTGGCGCATCATGCGCGACATACTCCAGGTGCTTGAGGCACACCAGCATCCGGTGGGCATCGTGACGAAATCGGCGCTGGTTATGCGTGACCAGGACATCCTTGCACGCATGGCGGAAAAGGGACTCGCAAAGGTATGCCTTTCGGTCACGACGCTGGACGGCAAGCTGGCGCGAACCATGGAACCCCGGGCCTCGACGCCGACGCGCCGCCTGCAGGCACTGCGCAGTCTCGCCGATGCCGGCGTTCCGGTCGGTGTCATGGTTGCGCCGGTCATCCCCGGTCTTAATGATCATGAGATCGAGCGCGTCCTTGATAGCGCGAGGGCAGTGGGTGCGCTCGAGGCGGGTTATGTCCTGCTCAGGCTACCGCTCGAAGTCAGCCCGATCTTCAAGGAATGGCTGCTGCGCAACTATCCAGACCGCTACCGCCACGTGCTTTCGCTGGTACGGTCCATGCGCGACGGAAAGGACTACGATGCTGAATGGGGCAAGCGCATGCGCGGCGACGGGCCTTATGCCTGGCAGATCGGCCGCCGCTTCGAGATCGCGGCCAAGCGGCTGGGGATGAATCTCGCCAAACGGCGCTTGCGCACCGATCTTTTTTCCCCAACTCCGGGAAGCGAGCAACTTTCCTTGTTTTAACAAGGGTTTCCGTCAGGCCGCGCCCCCATCCCGGCCTGATGTGACCTTGGGTAGCCTACCCCATCGCTACCTGAGGACTTGCAGAGAATCAGAACGAATGCGAGTTTCGTCGCAACATGGCTCGATCGCGTTCTGATTCTCTGCTTCTTCCCCTGGAGCCGGTAAAACCGGACTTTACCAGCGAGCGTAAGCTCATGCGCAGCGGCGTCGAATATATCGTCGGCATCGATGAGGCGGGGCGCGGCCCGCTGGCCGGCCCGGTGGTCGCCGCCGCGGTGATCCTCAATCCGAAGAAAATTCCCGATGGGCTCGACGATTCGAAGCGCCTGACAGCGCAGCGACGCGAGGAACTTTTCGATATCATTACGGCCACGGCGCTCTCCTGCGCGGTGGCCAGCGTTTCGGCGCCGGCAATCGACGCCACAGATATTCTGAAAGCCGCGCTCGAAGCGATGCGCAGGGCGGTTTGCGGGCTCGCCATTCAGCCCGGCCACGCACTGATCGACGGACGCGACGTGGCGCCCGGTTTGCCCTGCCCTGCAACGGCCCTGATCCGGGGCGACCAGCGATCGGTGTCGATCGCTGCAGCATCGATCCTTGCCAAGGTGACGCGCGACCGCATGATGACCCAGACGGGCAAGTATCTGCCGCTGTACGGTCTCGAGTCGCATGTCGGCTATGCCACCGAATATCATCGCAATGCCATGGAAGCCCATGGCCCGGTGGTCGGACTGCACCGCTTCAGTTTCTCGCCGCTCAAGGATCGGCAGGTCTAGAGCACCGCCTGTTGGATAGTGCTGCTCCCAGAGGTCGGATTGCTTGGCACATCGCAGCGCACCATCCACCGCTCTTCCACAGGTAGCGGCAAACAAAAAGCCGCCCGGAGGCGGCTTCTCGACAGGCATTCAGCCAAACTTAGTTGAGGCGTGACTTTACCTCGGACAGCGAAGACTTGAAGAGGTCAGCCGACGTTTTTGTATCGACCTTGTCAGCGAGAACCCTGCTCGCTGCTGCTACGGCAACATCGACAGCCGTGGCGCGAACCTCGTTGACCGCTTCGACCTGGGCCTGGGCAATCTTCTGTTCGGCCAGTTTGTGGCGGCGCGCGATATACTCTTCGCTCTTCTTCTTGGCTTCCTCAAGCAGGCCATGGGCTTCGCGCTGGGCGATGGCCACGATCTCGCCGGCTTCCTTTTCGGCGTCCTTGCGCTTGCGCTGAAATTCAGCGAGCAGCGACTGGGCTTCTTCACGCAGGCGGCGTGCTTCCTCCAACTCGTCACGGATACGATCGGCGCGGCTGTCGAGCGACTTGCCGACGACACCCGGTACCTTGAGGTAGACGATCAGCGCGAGGAAGATGATCAGGCCTACGAGGGCGTAAAATGTTGCGTCCAATTCCATTTTCGTTCTCCTCAGCCCCGGACGGCTTTGACAGCGGCAGAGACGCTTGCCTTGTCGACATTGCCACCGATGATCTTGTTGACGATCTCGGTTGCCGTATCCTCGGCAATGGTTCCGACTTCCTTCATTGCCTTGTCCTTGATGGCGGCAATGCTGGCTTCGGCTTCGCTGAGCTTCTGTTCGAGTTCGGCGGTAATCTTCGCCATTTCCGAATCGGACTTGGCCTTGGCTTCGTCCTGCGCGGTCTGGGCGATAGAGCCCGCCTTCTTCTTGGCGTCGGCAAGTTCCTGCTCATAGGCGGCAAGTGCTTCGTCCGAATCCTGTTTCATGCGGGCAGCCTGGTCGAGATCGGTCGCGATACGATCGCGGCGCGTCTCGATGATACCGCCGAGGCGAGGCAGGATCACCCGAGAGAGGAAGAGGTAAAACGCCGCGAATGTCAGTGCGAGCCACAGAACCTGGGAGGCGAAGTGGGTCGTATCAAAGGGCGGGAAGACAGCCTTCTCATGCGCCACACCGGTTTCGGTATGGGTTTCGGTTGCATGAGCGTCAGGCGCCGCAGGAGCGGCCGTCCCGGCAGCGCCATGCGTATCGGTCTGAGCGACGATTGTTTCCGTTGTGGATGCGGCATGCGCCGAAGACACAAACATATGTTGTCCCCTTGGGTTCGGGCGTTTCCCAAATCAGCAAACTGGATTGCTGCATATGATTACTGGCCGCGCGCAGCGCAGCCAGTAACAGTGCGCTGTCGTGAATTAAACAGCGAAGAGAAGCAGAAGAGCGATGAGCAGCGAGAAGATGCCCAGAGCTTCGGTAACGGCGAAGCCGAATACCAGGCGGCCGAACTGGCCGTCAGCTGCCGACGGGTTGCGCAGTGCACCGGACAGATAGCTGCCGAAGATATTGCCGAGGCCGAGGGCCGTGCCGGCCATACCAAAACAGGCGAGACCTGCACCGATGTACTTTGCTGCTACCGGATCCATATTAAACTCCTTTGGATAGAATTCTCATTGATAGATTTGCATTTGGCGGAGACCGCCGGTGAAGTTTTCTCAGTGACCGCCAGGATGTACTGCGTCGTTCAGGTACATGCAGGTGAGCACGGTGAAGACGTAGGCCTGAAGGAAAGCCACCAGGAATTCGAGACCCGTCAGCGCGACCGTCATGGCGAGCGGCAGGATCGAGCCGCCAATGCCGAGAGCGCCGAGAGCGCTCATCGAGGCAACGAAGCCGGCAAAAACCTTCAGTGTGATGTGGCCAGCAAGCATGTTGGCGAAAAGACGAACTGAAAGGCTGATCGGACGGGAGAGGAATGAAATGATTTCAATCGGCACCACGAGCAAAAGCAGAAGCTTGGGAACGCCGGACGGTACGAAGACGCCGAGGAACTTGAAGCCATGCTTGGCGAAGCCATAGGCCAGCACGGTACCGATGACGAGGATTGCGAGGCAGAAGGTGACGATGATCTGGCTCGTGACCGTGAAGAAGTACGGAAACATGCCGAGCATGTTGGCAACGAGCACGAACATGAAAAGCGAGAAAACGAACGGGAAGAACTTCATTCCGGCGCTGCCAGCCGAATCGCGCAGCGTCGAGGCCACGAACTCGTAGGCCATCTCGGAAACCGACTGGAGGCGGGTCGGGATCAATCCGCGGTTGGACGAGGTGAAATAGAGAAATGCCGAAGCGACAGCAACCGTTGCGACCATGAAGGCCGACGAGTTGGTGAAGGAGAGGTCGACTCCACCCACATCAATGGGAATCCACTTGTTGATATGGAATTGATGAATCGGATCGTTTGACACTCTAACCTCGTCTGTAATGTCTCTACTTGCGGGTCCAGTCTTGCGACCTTGGCCGAAGCCTATTCCGGTTTCTTGGTGTCCGAACCCTTGCCGAGCTCCGCACCTTGGTTCTCCGCCACACGTCCCGTCGAGCGCAGGATGTTCAGCGTTCCAGCACAAAAACCAAGGAGGAGCAGCACGATCAGCCCCCAAGGTGAAGTACCCAAAAATCGGTCAGCTAACCAGCCCAACCCCGCACCAGCCAGAACGCCGGCGATGAACTCGCTCGACAATTTCACGGCCTGCGCGACACCGGAGGCGGTTTCCGTCCCCTTGTCTTGCGAACTGGGCTTGAGACCTACACCCCTGGCAGCCAATTTTGCCGCCAGAGAGCGACTGCGACTCTCCAGTTCATCCGAAGTCAGTCTGCGTCCAGCACCCGGCGTGTCACCGACAGGACCTGACTTATCGGGTTCTTTCCCGTTGGCCAATGGCATGTCCTTTACACGCTGAATGCGAGGCTTCACCCCCGCTTCGAAGTCGCGCGCAACATATTGTCCCGATCCGCGCTAGTCAAGGCGCTGGAAGGAGACTCTCAAGGGTAATTTTCGCCGTAAAATTCAATATGTTAGGCAAATATGACTTTATGTCTCACCTCTTTGGCGAAAATTCGGGTTCGAATCCTCGCCGATCGCGGTCCGTCAAGCATCGGTTCTGATACGCACCAACCAGACACACGCCCCGCAACAGCTATTCGCAACCCTGCGTTTCTTGCGGGCAACAGCGAACTTTCCGATAAATGCGGCACCGACAGTTTGAGGGAAAGCAGGTGCGCCGAGCCAGCCGGCGTATCGAGGAGGATGGGCCGCTTCGACCATGGCAAAGGCCTTGCCCTCGAACTTGGAGGTGAAGCATGTGGTTCAAGCCACTTAGCATCACCCTGATTATGAAAAGAACCCGGACTGGCTGGACAATGTCGATCCGGGTTCAATTCAACTAATCAGGAACGGGGGGCGGGCGAAAGCTCGTCCCCCACTCCAAGAGCAATATAGCAGCTCTCGCATCAATTCCAAGACGACGAAAGTCGGATCAAATCCAGCCGCCGCCAAATGTGCGGTAGAAGATGTGCGCGCCGATCTTGTCGACACGCTTCATCGTTCGCGCCCAGTTGGGGCGAACATAGACTGCATGGTAATGGGTGGCGGACCCAACTTCAGGCAGGAAAATCTGTCCGGATGTCACGGCCTGCGCCACCTGCTGCGCTACTTTCCATTCCCTCGGTTCCGTGACGTGGAGCTTGCGGCCCTCGCAGGCGAACGAGAACTGGCAGCGATTGATCCAGTCATCGTTCTGGTAGACGACCCCGCAAATCGTCTTCGGATAGGCCGGGTTGCGCACGCGGTTCAGAATGACCTGCGCCACTGCCGCCTGTCCCTTGATACTCTCGCTGCGCGCCTCAAAATAAATGCCTGTCGCCAGGCATTTTTGTTCTTCCTTGGTGAAAACGACGGGAGGCAAAGGCGTTGCCAGCCAATAGTGGTCGCCGGCACCGAGCTGCGGGACAAAGCGTCCCGGCGATTTCGGCTCGGTAAGGATCGAATCGAATGGCGAGGTCTTCGAATAATCCGGCGTCGCCGGCGCGTAGCCAAGTGCCAGAACATCAGGCTTGTCATTATTGACGAGGCTCGCCAGCATTGGCGGCATGTCGGAAGCCGGCTTTTCCGGAGCCCGGTTGTGAAATGCGAGCGCGATCTGAAATTCCTTGCCAGCGATATTCGGCCTGGTGAATGCCATTGCGACTTCAATATCCTTGGACGGGCGAACCAGCATGCTCTGGCGCTGAAGGATCGAGCCGGCGTTGAAGGCTTTCGGCGGCGCCTTCTTGCTGATCGAAACGATTCGCCCCTGCTTTTCGGCGCGATTGATCCGCTCCTCGTCCGGAGTGGCGTCACGCGACTTCTGCGTACCCTTGATGGCGATCGGACCGATGCCGGGCGCATCGACACCGCTTGCAGGAATCGAACCCGTGATCGCCTTTTCATCGACGAACGACATGTTGGCCTTCTGGATCGAACCTGCCGGCGATTTTTCGAGATAGGAACTCCAGCGCCCCTGCCCCGATTCGGATCCGGAAAGGAGGCTCGTCATATCCTGGTATGCGGTCACGGTCGGGGAAAAGAGATAAAGCGCCGCGCCAATGAGCAAAGGCGCCGTATAGCTCTTGCCGGTCTGGTTGGTTCGCAGGGAACGCAATGCCCGCACATACTCAGAGAAACGCACGCCGATAACCCCACTCAAACCGAACAGTTCGAGCTAAAAAATGAAGCATTAACCTTGATGGAGAGTTAACGGCGCAGGCAGAAGTTTAGCGAACGAGCCCACGCCGGATATTATCCGCGATGCTCAGCGCTTCTTCCTGGCGCGGCCCGCGAACGGATTGTCGGATGCGCGCAACACGACGCGTATCGGAACACCCGGCATGTCGAATGTCTCGCGCAGGCCGTTCGACAGATAGCGCACATAGGATGTCGGAAAGGCTTCCGGACGCGAACACGAGATGACGAAGCCCGGCGGGCGCGTCTTGACCTGTGTGATGTACTTGATCTTGAGGCGGCGTCCGGCAACAGCGGGCGGCGGATGATGCGTCGTCACGCCCTCGAGCCAACGATTGAGACGGCCAGTGGAAATGCGCCGGTTCCAGATTTCGTCGGTGGTGGCGACGGCCGCCATCAGCTTGTCGATGCCCTGATTGCGTTCGCCCGAAATCGGCACCGCGCGAATACCGCGGATCTGCGGCAGCAGCCGTTCCGTCTTCTCACGGAGATCGGCGAGCACCATCTGGCGGTTCTCGACAAGGTCCCACTTGTTGAAGGCGATGACCGGGGCGCGACCTTCGCGAATGATAAGGTCAGCGATCTGCAGATCCTGCTTTTCGAAGGGGATCGTCGCATCGAGAACGATAATAACGACTTCGGCGAAGCGAATCGCCCGCAGTGCATCGCCGACCGAGAGCTTTTCGAGCTTGCCCTGGACGCGGGACTTGCGGCGCAGGCCAGCCGTATCGAAAAGCTTGATCTTGCGGCCCTTCCATTCCCAGTCGACCGAGATGGAGTCGCGGGTAATGCCGGCTTCCGGTCCCGTCAGCAGACGGTCTTCGCCCAGCATCGTATTGACAAGCGTCGATTTGCCGGCATTCGGACGGCCGACAATCGCAATGCGCAGGGGCTTCGACGAATCGTAGTCGGGAACGTCCTCGGCATCCGGATCGTCAATATCGTCGCCGATGAGATCCGCCGATGGCCCAGGCGCAGCCGGAATGCTGACAGCGACCGAATCATCTGTGTCTTTTTCGGCGTGTTCGTCCGGGAAGACGCGCTCCTCGCCCATCGCCTCGATAATTGCGTCGCGCAGATCGGGAAAGCCCTGGCCGTGTTCGGCCGATATCGGGCAAGGCTCGCCAAGGCCGAGTTGCCAGGAATCGTACATCCCGGCCTCTGCGCCACGCGCTTCCGCCTTATTGGCAACGAGAACCACGGGCTTGCCGGAACGGCGCACGAGATCGGCGAAGGTAACGTCGGTGGGCGTGACACCCGCCTTGGCATCCACCAGGAACAGAATGAGGTCGGCTTCGCCGATGGCGGCTTCGGTCTGCGCGCGCATGCGGCCTTCGAGCGATTCGCTCGGCATTTCCTCAAGGCCGGCCGTGTCGATCACATCGAAATTCAGATCGTACAGCTTGGCCGAATGAATGCGCCGGTCGCGGGTCACGCCCGGCAAATCGTCGACGAGTGCCAGTTTGCGACCGACAAGGCGGTTGAAAAGCGTGGACTTGCCGACGTTCGGGCGCCCTACGATGGCAAGGGTGAAACTCATCCGTTCGGTTTCCTGTCTCAGCCGGCTGTTGCAGCAGGCGCCGCACCGGTGCTGCGCAACATATCCAGCATGGTATCGGCGAACTGGCGAACATTGGCGGGAGCCGACTTGTCGTCGGCGATCTGTTGGAACAGCTTGGCGGAATCGGCGCCGCGTCCAGCCTTCCAGGCCGCAAGACCCAGCGCTTCGCGCGCCGAATGACGCATCGGGCTTGAATCGGAAGACAGCGTCTCGACGCGGCTTGCCACGTCCTCATAGGATCCAGTGTCCACGAGAATGAAGGCAGCGCGCAGCTTGGCAAGATCGCGAATGGCCTGCGGGATCGAACTATCGGCGGAGACCTTGTCGAAGGCGGCGACCGCGCCGGCGTTGTCGCCCTTCTGGGCGAGGACGCCCGCGGCGCGCATGCGTGCGAGCACGGGATAGGCGCCATAGCCATCCTTCTCGAGTTCATCGAGCGTCTTCAGGGCGTCGTCGTTCTTGCCGTCCCGAACAAGGTTGAGCGCAGCCAGGAACTTGTCGCCCGATTGCGAAGCCTGCCTCTCGGTCCAGTATTCGTAGAAGGAGAAGGCCGCGGTGCCGACGACGATTGCCACCACGCCGCCGATGAGCAGCGAGCCGTAGCGTTTCCAGAAAGCCTTCACCTTGTCGGAACGCAGTTCCTCATTCACTTCACGGAAAAAGCCGTCGTCAGTCATAGTGCCTCTTGGTTCAGCTTGCGCCAAAGTACAATTGTTAAAAACGCGGTGCAGCAGAGCCGCCCGCGCATGGAGTTCAGGCGCTTTTAGTCGGAAAACTCAAAGGATGTAAGTGGCAAACGAAAATTAGGTCATCTCCGCCGGTTACATCGGCTGAACGCCGATCAACAAAGCGTGCAATTTCCACACGAACAGGCCGTAGAGTACGACGCCAATGACGACCGCGATAATGTCGTTGGACACCGGGCCTGCCACAATGTTGGGGGAGCTAATGAGGCCGGCGCGCTCCTGCTGCTTGATGGCAATCCTATCGGCCACCGCCCAGGCGAGGAACGACAGGAACAGGATCAGCGAGGCCAGATCGCCGTTGGCAAGAAGATGCGCCAATGCCCATGTCTTGATGGCGATAAGCATCGGGTGCTTGAGCGCGGGTTTCATCCTGCCGGGCTTCGCGATGAAGACGCCGAGGAAGATCGCGGCAAACAGCATCAGGAGACCGGCGATATGCTTCATGAAGACGGGTGGTTCGTAAAGGATCGGGGCGTCAGGACGGGCAAGGCCGTATCCCCAGACGAGGAGGAAGAAGCCGGCAAGCGAGAGTACCGAATAGAAGCCCTTCCACTTGTTCTCGCCCCACTGCTCGATCTTGGCGAGCCGCCATTGCGGCGCAACGATGCGGACCGAATGAACGCCGAGAAAAACAATGATCCCAAGAATCAGTACCAGCATGGTCGCCCTCCCCGAAAGATGCCTGAGATTATAGCGGCATTGGAATAGTTCCAAGCTGATCGCTTGCGGTGGATCGCCGCGTCCGATCATCGCCACATTTGCCCTGTAGCGACGTTATTTCCCTTCCCGGAGCCGCGTTACCCCATCATGCGTTCGACCATCCTCGCCGCCGCATCCATGAGCCTGTTGTTTTCGATGCCGGCCTTGGCCGATGGCGGCGTGGCGGCGCGCGATACGCCGGGCGCAAAGCCGCAATATGTGCTGATCTCGTTTGACAATTCCGGCAGCAACGAGCTTTGGGATCGCAGCCGCGCACTTGCGCAGCGCAGCAATGCGAAGTTCACCTATTTTCTTTCCTGCGTCTTCCTGATCGATCAGTCCGACCGGAAGTCCTACCAGGCTCCCGGCCAGGCGCCGGGCCGTTCGAACATCGGCTTCGCCACATCGAAACAGGATATCGCAAAGCGGCTCGACAATATCTGGCGGGCGCGCAACGAAGGCAATGAAATCGCGAGCCATGCCTGCGGCCACTTCGACGGCAAGAACTGGACAAAGGCAGACTGGCAGCGGGAACTTGTCACCTACAAGCAGGTGTTGACCGGCGCCTGGGCGAAATATGGAAGCGATGCGGAGCCCGAAGGCTGGAAGCACTTTGTCGCCGACGAGATACGCGGATTCCGCGCGCCCTATCTTTCCGAGGGTCCCGCGCTGATATCGGCGCTCCGCGATCAGGGTTATACCTTCGACGGCAGCGGCGTTTCGCGGGGGCCGGCCTTGCCGGTGCATTCGAGCGGCATCTATCAGTTCGGGCTGCCGACGATCAGCGAAGGCCCGCAGAATCGCCCGGTGATCGCCATGGATTATAATCTTTACGTCCGCCATTCCGGCGCGGTGGAGCGTCCTGATCAATTGAACGTGTTCGAGGGCCGCGCCTATGACGCCTTCAAGGGCGCTTTCGACCGGCAGTATCAAGGCCAGCGCATCCCGTTCCAGATCGGGCTGCACTTCACGCTGATGAATGGCGATGCCTATTGGCGGGCGCTGGAGCGCTTTACCGAAGAGGTCTGCACCAAAGCCGATGTGCGGTGCACGACGTACAGTCAATATTTGAAGGAAACGGGCGGTGTTGCCATGCCAGTCGCCCGGGCGGAAGTCTCACAACCCGCGGCAAAGGGCGGCATCTGAGCCGCCCCTCACTTCGTCAGTCTCAAGCGTCTTCGGTCTGCGTGCGCAGGTAGTGCTCATCGATCGACGGCAGCGGCTCGTCATAGATCACCGCCTCGAAGGCGCGCAGGCGCTTGTAGATCGATATAAGCTCGACAATAGTCGTCCACGAATTGACGAGGTACTGGAACGACGACGTTACCTGCGAGAAGGCGCCGCTAATCTGGTTCATCGTCCCGAGCGTGATCTTGCCGGCGACGATCGAAGGGATCAGCACGATCAGAGAGAAGATATTGTCGGTCTGCAGATAGAGATAGCGGGCGACGTTGAAGTACATATAGTGGAAATAGAGCCGGAAATAATTGCGCCGCACATTGGCGAAAAGCTCCCTCACCACCGGCGGCTGGGCGCGGTCGTCGTGATCCTCGCCATAGACGAGTTCCTTGCGGTACGCTGCTTCGACACGCTGGTTGCGGAACTGCAGGCCCGGCAATTTGACGCCGACGCCCGCGAGCACCACCGTTCCGAAGATCGACCAGAAAACGGCGGCAAAGACCAGCGGATGCGGCACTTCGCCGACGATCGGCAGTTCAGTGATATTCGCCGAAAGCGCGATCAAGACCGGGACGAAGGCAATCAAGGTCATGAAGGAATCGATGAGCCGGACGCCAAGACCCTCCATGGTCTCGGCAAAGCGCATCGTGTCTTCCTGCACACGCTGCGAGGCACCTTCGATATGGCGAAGCTGGCTCCAGTGCGACATGTAGAATTCGTTCATGGCAGTGCGCCAGCGGAAGATGTAGTGGCTGACGAAGAAGGCGAGAAGCACACTAACGGTGACCCCGACCAGGGCGACGCCGAGGAACTGGCTCACGCCCTCATAGAACTGCTCGTAGGTCACCGGCGCGGACTTCGACACCGCCGTCTGGATGAGATTGTAGAAAGGTCCGTACCAGTTGTTGACGGCGACGCTGACCTGCACCTGGAAATAGGTGACGAACAGGATGAAAGCCGAGCCAAGCACCGACCAGCGCTGCCAGCGATGCGGGGAGAACCAGGCCCAGAATGCGGCGAAGATAAGTACGACGATGGCAAAATAGATATAGAACCAGATGAATGGCGTCGACCAGAAGCTGGCAATGCCGATGATTGGAGGCGCATCAGGCGCCGCCGGCGGTAGGCCGAACCGGGCGCCAAGCTGTTCGCCTATGGTAAACCAGAAAAGGACGGCGAGAAGCGACCAGAGCACTGCCGAAATGAAGAAGAGCTTCGGCCTTGGGAAGAATGAAACGAACACAGCGACACGTTCTCCGTGTGAAAAGTTGCGCAATTCATAGTTGTTCTGAATTGCACTTAACAGCACGAATTGGTCAAACATCGCTCAACAGCGATTAAATTGCTGTAATGATCTGACGATCGGAAATGGGGATGGCGAGGCTACAGGTGGGCGATTTGAAATCGCCCACCTGTAGCGGGTTAACTCAGTTGTTCTCCGACTGCGTCGCCAGATAGGCATGATCGATTGCCGGAAGGGGCTCGTCATTGATGGACGCCTCGAAGGCGCGCAGGCGCTTATAGATCGAGAGCAGTTCAACGATGGTCGGCCACGACCTGTAAAGATATTGGAAGGAATTGCTTACCTCCCCAAATGCAGTGCTCATCTGTTGCCAAAGGCCAAGCGTGATCTTGCCTGCCGCGATTGTTGGAATAAGCAGCACGTTCAGAAAGATCGCATCGGCCTGGCTATAGAGAGAACGGGCGATATTGAAGTAACCGTAATGGAAATAGAGCCGGAAATAGTTGCGGCGAACGTTTGCGAAGAGTTCCGTCAAAGCCATCGGCTGTGCACGGCCAGCGTCGTCCTCGCCCAGCACCAGTTCCTTGCGATACGCTGCCTCCACCCTCTGGTTCCGGAATTCAAGGCCCGGCAGCTTGAAACCGACGATCGCGAGCAGCAGAGTGCCGAAAAGCGACCATCCGACGGCGACGATCACAAGTGAATACGGCACTTGCCCGATGATTGGGAGTTCAGTGATCTGCAGCGAGAGTTGCGCGAGCAATGGAAGGAATGCGATCAGCGTCATTGCGGCCTGAATGAAACTGACACCCAAGTCTTCGATCGTCCGTGAAAACCGCATCGTGTCTTCCTGAACACGCTGGGATGCGCCTTCGATATGCCGCAACCGGCTCCAATGGGCCGTGTAATATTCGGTCATGGCAGTACGCCAGCGAAAGACATAGTGGCTGACGAAAAAGATCGAGCCAACGCCGAGGGCGACATTGGTAAGGCCGATTGTCATGAACTGCCATTGCAACCAATAAAGTTCCGATGCCGCCACGGAACCCGGCGTTGTGATCGCCTTCTGGAAAAGATTAAAAAACGGGCCGCGCCAGCCATTGAGTGCCAGGTTCAGTTGGACGTCGAAGTAAGTCGTGAAAAGGATAAGGGCGGAGCCGAGAACCGACCACATCTGCCACCTGTGCGGCGCATACCACATCCAGAATGCTGCGAAGATGGCGACGGCGGTCCCAAAATAAATGTAGAGCCATAAATACGGTTTGGTGATGAAAACAGCGGCGCCGAGGACAGGCGGCGCGCTCGGGTCTGCCGGGGGCATACCTAAGCGCGCGCCCAACGGCTCACCCGCGAATATCCAGAAGAGCACGGCAGCAAGCGACCAGAGCACGGCAGAAACAAAGAAGAGTTTGGGCTTGGGAAAAAACGATACAAACACGCGGCGCGTTCCTTATGCAATCTCTAGCAATTTATGGTTGTGAAATCAGTTGGTTAGATAATATTCTTCTTAAAGCTAGTGCACGGTGTCCGCAGTTAGGCAAGGCTCAACGTTTACTTTTGCCCAGCTTGCTGGTTGCAATGAGCAAACAATGGAGGACGCGATGGTTGGTGAAACGGATCTTGGCAAGCTTCTGGCAACGATGCGTCCGGTTCTCGCCGAGGGCGTCTATATGTTTGCGACCATTGCCAAGGGTGACTCGGCCCCGGCCGGCGTCGAGCCGGTGATGATGTTTCGTGAGGCGGAAGGCCTGACGCTGATCGTCGATGAAGCCACCGCTAAGCAATATGGGCTTGCAGCGATATTTCGCTCGCGGATGATAACGCTCGACGTTCACTCCTCGCTGGAGGCCGTCGGCTTTCTTGCGGCGATTACAGCCTGCCTTGCGAAGGCCGGCATGGGCGTCAATCCGGTCGCCGGGTATTACCACGACCACCTGTTCGTACCGGAAGATCGCGCCGAGGAGGCCATGAACTTACTGCACCAATTGGCGCAGGACGCCGGGCGAACCAGCTAGCGGCCACCCTGCCCGCGGCGCGCCGAATAGGCAAAGGCCGCGGCAATGATGAGGCTTGCCGCTGCGGCGAGCGTCGCGAAGATGAAGTCGCCGGTAATATTGGCAAGGTAGCCGCCCACGAGCGGACCGATGATCTGGCCGATACCGAAAGCCGCCGTCATCACGGCCATGACCTTGCGCGGCGAATGCGGCAAGAGTACCCGGCCCGCCTGGAAGCCGAAGGCGGTGATGACGATGAATGTCAGTCCGAGCAGGAGACCGCCGATTATCGGACCATAGGGTGCCGGCAGGACGACGCTTGCCGCAACGCCGATCGCCTGCACCGCGCATCCGAGCGCAAGGGCGACGAAGGGGCCGGTCCTGTGCAGAAGCGGCGTCCACAGCCAGACCGAAACTGCCCCGGCGATACCGGTCAGAAGCCAGACCAGCGCCTCCATCCACGGCCCACCCTGGTTGGAGCGCACGATGGCGATGATAAAGGTTGCAGTAATGATATAGCCAAAGCCGAATATGCCATAGGCGATATTGATCTTGATGAAAGCGGGCGTCCAGGCAAGACGCGGCTCCTCTACCGCCGCGCCACTGCGAACGGGACCCGTCCTGATGAGCATAAGTACGGCCAGCAGACCCAATAGCGAAAGGATCGCAGCACCGATCCAGTCCTCCCGCCAACCATAGCCATTGGCGGAACTGAAGGCGACGAGCAGCGATGAAACGGCGATGCCGGTGCCGACCCCGCCGAAATGGATCGCCTGCAGGTCCTGGCGGTTGGCTGCGGCAAGGTGGCTGAAGACGATGGTCGCCGCAAACACCAGCATGAAGGCGCTGGCCATGCCGGCAAGGAACCGCACCAGCGAAAAGGCGATGACGCCATCGCTGATGCTCATCATGAAGCAGAGCGCGGCACTCGATGCCAGCGCGAGGTAGACGAGCGGCCGTTCGTAGCCGGACCACCAGCTGAAACCCGCCACCACAGCACCGAGCAGATATCCCACATAGTTCGCGGAGGCGATAAGGCCCGCATCGCCCGGCGACAGGCCGAGATCGCTCATCATGCCTGGCAGGATCGGCGTGAAGATGAAGCGGCCGATGCCCATGCCGACGGCCATGGAAACAAGCCCGCCAAGCGCGAGGCGGACGGAGGATGAGGTCTGCGATTGCATGGCGGGACATTATCGCTGCAGTGCACACTGACAAGCCAATAAATTTGATGGTTGGGTTATTCGCGGTAATCGATTGCAGGCGGCTTGCCAACACTTAGGAAATATCCTAAGTGTTTATCCGCACGGAAGGAGGTGCGATTATGTTTGGTGCTACCCATGGTGCTGCGCAAGCGATGGCGCCGATTGACGGCATCTTCCGCGCGCTTTCAGACCCGACGCGGCGACGCGTGCTCGAACGGCTTGGAAGCAGCCCGGCTTCGGTCAGCGAACTTGCAGCGCCATTCGATATGGCGCTGCCCTCCTTCGTCGAACACCTCAAGGTGCTCGAAGGGTGCGGCCTTGTGCGGTCGGCGAAAACCGGCCGCGTGCGAACCTACCGGCTCGAACCGGAGCCGCTGCAATTGATCGAGGATTGGCTCGCGAAGCAACGTTCCCTCTGGGAACGCCGCCTCGATCAGCTCGACGACTATCTCATTCAACTCAAGGAGCAGGATAAATGACGCAGCTACCCGCAATAAATCCGGAACTCGATCTCGTTCTTGAACGCGTCGTCGATGTGCCGCGCGAACTTGTATGGAAGGCGTGGACGACGCCCGAACATATCGTCAAATGGTTCACGCCGAAGCCTTGGCAGACCACCGATTGCGAGATCGACCTTCGGCCGGGCGGCGTGTTCCGGACGACCATGCTCTCACCCGAAGGCCAGTCGTTTCCGAATGTCGGCTGCTATCTCGAAGTCGTTCCCAATGAGAAGCTCGTGTGGACAGATGCGCTGCTCCCCGGCTATCGTCCGTCGGAAAAGCCCTTTTTCACCGCCTATCTGACATTGGAACCCGAAGGAAACGGCACGCGCTACCGGGCCATCGCGATCCATCGCGACAGTGCGGGCAAGAAGCAGCACGAGGAGATGGGATTCCACGATGGCTGGGGCACCGTGCTCGACCAGATGGTCGCTTATATCAAGAGCGAAATGTAACTCGGCCTATTTCGTCAGCATCGGTGAGCCGTCGCGTGCATAGCGCTCGACGGTCGCCACCACGGCGCGCGACATCCTCGACGGCGGATCAATTCATTTGCCGTTGGCCAGCGCGATCTGCCCTACGAGTTTTGCCCATGGCATATCGAGAGCCCCATAAACGGCGCCGGCTTCGGGTCGCGCATTGTCCTTGAGGATTTCGACCATCAGGGTCGCATAGTCTGAGACGACAACACCGGCTTGAAGCATGCGCAGCAAGCCGGCCTCTCGCTTCGTCTGGTTGAATGTGCCGGACGCATCGACTGCAACATAGGCATCATAGCCCTTGCCGATCGCACTTATCGCAGGGAACGCCGCGCAAACCTCGAGGGAGATGCCCGCGAAGATTAGCTTCTTGCGGCCGGTCGCTTCTATGGCGCGCGCCACGGTCGGATCATCAAAGGCATTGACCGACGACCGGTCGATTATCTTTGTGCCGGGCAGCGCTTCGACGAGTTCGGGAAACGTCGGCCCCCACATGCTATCGCTCGCCGTGGTCGTGACGATGATCGGGAGATTGAGGGCGCGGGCCGCCTTTGCCAGAGCGACAATGTTGTGCTTCAACTCCCCGGTGGAATAGTCCCGCACACCAGTCATCAGGCCGATCTGATGATCGACGAGAACAAGCGCCGTATTGTCGGAAGTGAGCGGTTCATAAGGACGGACCTGGTCGGACATTTCGTACTCCTGCGGTCGGCGTGGTTGAATTGCGGCGGCAAGCGAGGGAGCGAGGCCGAATGCCGTCGCAGCCGCTCCTATTGCTGCTGTCTGGAGGAAGTGACGCCGTTCCATGATGCCTCCGTCAATTTCCGGACAGCCACCATGGCTCGCCCGGAGTCGCTACCTTTGCGGCGACGGGACGAACTTAAGGGCTGGCTTTCCGGCCAAGAAGAGGGCAAGTTTCAGACTTAACGTCCATCTCTTTGGACGAAGGAGCGGGCATGCTCGATCTCAACGACTTTTATTATTTCGTTCAGGTTGTGGATCGGGGCGGCTTTACAGCGGCCGGCCGAACGTTGCGCGTGCCCAAATCGACATTGAGCCACAGGATCAGGCGGCTTGCGTCCGAGTTGGGCGTTCGCTTGCTCAACCGCACGACTCCACGCTGACCGCCCTGATCCCATACCGACAAGGCCTGCTGCCATTGGTTCGCGTCTTCATCGATCATCTGGCTGCCGAGCTTCCAAAGGTAGTATTCGTTTAGGCCGCCCAATCTGCATCCGCGTTCGGTCTCGCAGCGATCTGCGGCGCTGACAACACTGCCTATTTCGTCAGCATCGGTGAGCCGTCGCGCGCATAGCGCTCGATGGTCGCCACCACGGCGGCCGGCAGCGCGACACCGTTGGCATGCTGGCGGCGTGCTTCGAGACGGCGGTCGCCGGGTAGCCGCACGGTAGGCGTTTCCTTGACCGCCGTCAGCATCTGCTCGAGCCGACCGGCGAAGCCGGGCCCGGCAAACATGTCGGGATCAATGGCGATGATGAACTGGCCCGTGCGCGGCGGCCCACCTTCGCAATCGCCAAAGGATGATGCTTCGTAGGACCAGTGTGCGCCGCCAAGGCCCGCAGCAAGAATATCGACCATCAGTGCAAGCCCGAAACCCTTGTAGCCTCCGATCGGCAGAAGGCTACCCTCCATCGCCGCGGCCGCATCGTTGGTCGGCACACCCTCCGCATCGATGGCCCAGCCGTCAGGCAGCGGCACACCGCGATTATAGGCGTCGATGACCGCAACCCTGGCGACGACGCTCGACGACTGGTCGATGACCAACGGCGCATGCCCGTCACGTGGGACGGCAAAGGCGAGCGGATTGGTACCGAAGAACGGCGTCTTGCCGCCGAAGGGCGCAATCGAGGGTGAAGCATTGGCCGTCATCAGCGCAATGAGCCCCTCGGCTGCCAGATCCTCGACAAAATAGCCGAGCGACCCGCAGGCATAGGAATTTGTGACCGACAGCGCCGCAATGCCCGATTGGCGGGCCGCGTCGATGAGCGCCGGTAGTCCGAGCGCGATCGCCGGATGGGCAAAGCCGGTGCCGGCGTCGACACGCAGCGCGACAGGCGACAATTGCTCAAGACGCGGCTGCGCGTGGCCGTCCACCTTTTTGCAGGCGGCATGGTCGCAATAGGTCGGAAGATAGGAAAGGCCGACGATCGCCTGCCCGTCACGTTCGGCCGCCGCAATTGATTTTGCGACTGCCGCCGCATTCTCCGGAGCAACGTCAGAAGCGATCAGGGCCCTCGCCGCGAGCGTTTCGATTTCGTCATAGGTCATCACCCTCTCGTCGCTCATGCCGGTATCACCTCTTGCTTCTTTTGCAGCCGCGCCAATTCCTCGAACGGAATGTGGCAGCGGATCCTGTGTTCGGGTTCGGAATCGAAGAGCGGCGGCTCCTGTTCCTCGCAGATCGCGCCGATCTTGCGCGGGCAGCGCGTATGGAAAACGCACCCGGACGGCGGATTGACGGCGCTTGGAATCTCCCCGTCGAGCCGGACGCGGCTCGGTTCGGTCTCGTCGAGCTTCGGTACGGCCGAAAGCAGCGCTTCGGTATAGGGATGGTGCGGGCCGGAGAACACGCGTTCGGACGGGCCGATCTCCATGATCCGCCCGAGATAGAGCACGGCGATGTGGTCGGACAGGTAACGAACGACGGCAAGATCGTGCGAGATGAAAATGTAGCTGACATGCTCCTTTGTCTGCAGATCGGCAAGGAGATTGAGGATCGCCGCCTGCACCGACACGTCGAGCGCCGAGGTGGGCTCGTCGCACACGACGATGCGCGGATCGCCGGCGAAGGCGCGGGCGATTGCCACACGCTGCTTGAGGCCACCCGAAAGCTGGCGCGGCTTTACGCTGAGATGACGCTCTGTCAGCCGGACAGAGCGGACCAACTCGATGAGGCGTTTTTGTTGCGCCGCGCCTTTCAGGCCGGCCAGCGTCCGCAAGGCACGGCCCATGATGTGGCGGATCGAATGCGCGCGATTGAGCGCTGAATCGGGATTCTGGAAAACGATCTGCATCGCCTTGACCTGATCGGCACTGCGGCTTTCAAGTTTTGACGCGAGTGGCTGGCCATCGAGTTGCATCGAGCCGCCGGAGTCGGCTGGAACGAGGCCGAGGAGGAGCCGGGCAAAGGTTGTCTTGCCGCTTCCCGATTCCCCGACGAGGCCTAGGGTCTGTCCCGGCATCAGATCAAGGGAAACGTCGTTGACCGCACGCAGGGCGTGGCCATGAGCAGCATAGGTCTTGTTGAGATCCTTGATGCGCAAGACCGGCTCGCGGCCGTGGGCCGCCGGCGCTGCTGCAATGCTTCCCGGCGTCGTGCGCGGCAAGTCCTGCGCGCGTTCGTGATAGTGGCACCGCGAAAGGCGGCCACCGAGGTCGTGCAGCGGCGGCAGTTCATTATGGCACCGGCTGTCGGCAAGGGCGCAGCGATCGGCAAAGGGACAGCCGGTGATCGTTGCGCCCGGCGCCGGGAGAAATCCCGGAATTGTGTCGAGCCTGATCTGGTCCTTGCGCTGGCCGCCCCGCGGGAGGCAGCGCAACAGTGCCACGGTGTAGGGATGGCGCGGATTGTTGAAAACTTCGGCGGTCGTCCCCTCCTCGACAAGCATGCCGGCGTAAAGAACGCCGACGCGGTCGCACATGCGCGAGACCACCGCGAGGTTGTGGCTGATGAAGAGGATCGACGCTGAAAGTTCCTGCCTGAGCTTGGCAATGAGGTCGAGCACCTCCGCCTCGACTGTCGCGTCGAGGCCGGTGGTCGGCTCGTCGAGGATCAGCATTGTCGGATCGCTGGCGAGCGCCATGGCAATGCCGACGCGCTGCTGCATGCCGCCGGAGAGCTGGTGCGGATAGCGCTGCATGACCCGTATCGGATCGGAGATACGGACGCGGTTGAGCATGGAGATGGCCTGATCGACGGCGGCCTGGTCGGAAATTCCGCGCAGCTCGAAAATCTCGGTCATTTGCCGCCCGATGCGGATCGACGGGTTCAGCGCCTTGCCGGGATCCTGATACACCATCGATACGCTTTCGGCACGCATGCGGCGCAGCGACTCGTTGTCGAGCTTCATGACATTGTGGCCGACAAGGGCGATTTCGCCAGCGGTGATGACTCCGTTGCGGGGGAGATAGCGCACGACAGACAGGGCAACCGTCGATTTACCGCAGCCGGATTCGCCGACAAGGCCGTAAGCTTCGCCCGGGCGAATCGTAAGGCTCAGATCGCGCAGCACAGCGCGGTTGCGGCCGCCAACCCGATAGGCGACGGAGAGATGATGCAGTTCGAGCGCATTGGGTGTCGATAAGTCAGTCATTCAAGGCCCCCTGCACGCCGTCGGCCACAAGATTGACGCCGATCACCAGCGAGGCGATAGCGAACGCATCGAAGAGCACGGTCCACCAGAAGCCTCCGCCGATCATCCCGTAATTGCTTGAAATGCTCAGGCCCCAGTCCGGCGATGGCGGCTGGATGCCGAAGCCCATGAAGCTCAGCGTCGCAACCGCGAAGATGGCATAGCCAAGACGAACGGTGGTCTCAACCAGGATTGGCGGTATGACGTTGGGAAGAATTTCCACGAACATGGTGTGCAGCGCGCTCTCGCGGCGCAATTGCGCCGCCGCGACATAGTCGAGTTCGCGCTCCGACAGAACGGCCGAACGCACGGTGCGGGCGATGATCGGCGCAAAGCTCAGGCCAATGACGATGATGACCGTGGTCTTCGACGTTCCGAGCGCAACGATGGCGAGCAGTGCGACGATCACGACCGGGATTGCCATGAACGCTTCGAGGATGCGGCTGATCACGTCATCGACAAGTCCGCGGAAATAGCCGGTGAACAGGCCGAGCGTTGTGCCGGCAATGGTGGCCAGCAACGTCGCCAGAGGCGCGACCGTCAATATATCGCGCGACCCGACGATGACGCGCGAGAACACGTCGCGACCGAGCTGGTCGGTGCCAAACCAGTTATCGGCCGAGGGCGGCATGAGCGCGTTAATAATGTCATCCGCAAGCGGATCGTGCGGCGTAAAATATTCGCCGAAGAGCGCACACAGGACCCAGAAGACAACGATGACGAGACCCGTGATGAAAGAACCGGAGCGGCCGAGCGCCGCCACCACTTCCATTGCGGGACTATGCTTGATCGGCGGCGCGGGCAGGTCAGGCTGTTTGATATCGGTCGCCGTCATTGATCGGTCCCCAGTCGGATGCGTGGATTGAGGACGGAATAGAGAAGATCGGCAATCAGCGTCGCCACCGCATAGATGATGCCGATCGTCAGGATACCGGCTTCAAGCACTGGGAAATCCTTGCCGCGTGCGGCCGTGAAGATCAGCGAGCCGATGCCCTGATAACGGAAGAGGGTCTCGACCACGACGAGCCCGCCAATGAGGTAGCCGGTCTGGGTGGCGATGACCGTGATCGTCGGCAGCAGCGCATTGCGCAGCACGTGCCGCCAGATGACCGTATGCCAGGGCAGGCCTTTGAGGACGGCGGTGCGCGTATAGTCGGCATCGAGCGCCTCGATCATGCCTGATCGCGCCATGCGCGCGATGTAGCCGAAGAGCACGAGGAACAGCGGCAATGCCGGAAGGATCAAATAGTAGATTTGGGTGAAGACGCCCGAACCCGGCGGCCAGACGGCTGCAATCGGCAGCCAGTTCAGCCAGACGCCGAAGAGCAGAATGAAGATGATGCCGGTGACGAATTCCGGCAGTACGGTTGCCGAAAGGCCCCCCAGGCTGATGATGCGGTCGATGGGCCGATTGACATTCAGCGCGGCGATGATGCCGCCGAGAATGCCGAGCGGCACCACCATGATGAAAGCAACGAGCGCAAGCTTCATCGAATTGCCGAGCGCATCGATGACGAAAGGCGCAACAGGCGCCCGGAAAATATAGGAAGTGCCCATATCGCCTTGAACGAAATGGGAAATCCAGTCCCAGTATTGTACAAGCAGCGGCCGGTCGAGGCCGAGCGAATGGTTGAGCGCGTCGACGGCACGCTGGTCGGCGAGCGGTCCCAATATGGCGCGCCCGACATTTCCGGGCAGCACCTGCCCTCCCAGGAACACCATGATACTGAGCAGGAACAGGGTTACGATCGAAAGGGCAATGCGCTTCAGCAGAAAGGAAAGTATGGCTCTAGCTCCCATGTTAGCCAGCCCCACCTGCGTGGAGCTGGCTGTTGCAGGATGTCCGTTCCTCCCTTACGCCTTCGAGGCGCGGTCGAGATAGTTCTGCGACATTGCCGTCGGCTGTACGCCGGAAACGCCCTTTGCCGTCGCCGTCAGGTAATCGAAGAAATAGCCGAAGATGACCGGCGTTTCCTCGAGCAGCAGCCGCTGTATCTTGCCGGCCGTCTCCTTCTGCGCCTCAAGGTCGAGCGCAGCGATGTATCCGGCAGCGAGCGTATCGTAGTCCTTGTTCTTGAAATGCGCCGAGTTCCACGTGCCTTCGCTCTTCAAGGGCGCGGAGAGGTAGACGTTGGGCACGCCGCGATGGCCGTAGTCGGTGATGCCCATGACGGAATCGAGCCAGTTGGACTTGCCGAACACCGCATCGCCGTAATAGGCGCCCTGATCGAGAATGTTGAGCTGGAGGTCGATGCCGATCTCCTTGACCGCATTCTGGATGAGCTGGGCATATTCCGGAATTTCCAGATAGCGCTCGGTGGTGAGCGTAACCTTGAAACCCTTGCCGGCTCCAGCCGCCTCCATCAGTTCCTTTGCCTGCTTCAGATCCTGCTGGCGCTGCGCAACGGTCGTATCCGTTGACGGAAAGGCCGGCGCAAACGGGCTGTCATTGCCAAGCGAGGCCCGACCCCGCATCAGCCCCTTTTGCAGCTTGTTGCGATCGATACTGAGCGCTACGGCGCGGCGCACCCGGGGATCCTTGAACGGGTCCATGTCCGTGCGCATGTGGACCTGGTGATGGGCCACGGATTTCAGGCTGATGATTTCGACGTTCGGATCGGTGAGCAGTGCGACGCCGGCAAGCACCGGCATCTGGTTGATTACGTCGACCTGACGGCCCTGAAGCGCAAGGATCATCGGCTGGATATCACCGAAAAAGGTGAATTCCGTCCGTGCCGGGAGTGCCTTTTCGCCCCAATAGTCCTCATTGCGCACAAAAGATGCGCCGACCTTCGGCGTGTATTTCTCGAGCTTGAACGGCCCGGTACCGTTGAAGTTCTTCTCGAAATCGCCCTTGTAATCAGCAGGAATGATGATCGCGTTGTAGTTGTCCGACGACACCATGTAGGGGAAGTTGCCGTTTGGCGCGTCGAGGTGGAACTCGACCGTGTAATCGTCGATCTTCTTGGTAGCGCCCTTCTGCAGGAACCCGGTAAAGACCGAAAGCGCATTGGACGAGTTCGCCGGGTCGGCGAGGCGATCGATACTCGCCACGACGTCGTCGGCCTTCATCTCGCCGCCGCTGTGGAATTTGACGCCCTTGCGCAGATTGAAGGTCCAGACATCACCCTTGTCATTCGGCTTCCAGCTTTCGGCCAGCATCGGCTTCAGGACGAGATCCGGGCCATCGAGGCACAGGAACTCGCCGCATTGCTGCAACATGAGCAAGCCGCCGGCATCGGCGACGCTGACAGGTTCGATCGCCGCGGCAGGCACGCTGCTGGCAACGCGGATCGTGGCGCCGGCCGTGCCTTGCGCGCGGGCAAGGCTGGGCATGCCGCCCATGCCGGCGGCGAATCCGACGCTGCCGAGGAAAGGCAGGGACAGGCCAAGCAGGCTGCCGTGACGAATGAATTCTCGGCGGCTTACCCTGCCGTCGACCAGGCCGTCGATGAGATGGTTTTCGAGATCGGTCCGGCCGCGCCGGAGCATATCGAGGAACTTGTAATTTTTCATGGCTTCTGCTCTTTCCCCTGGATCATGTTTTAACCGAACGATGAGTTAGGCAGCGCTCCTGGTCGCCGAGTTGCCGGATCGTCCGTGACCGACAAACTTAAGATGCCTTTTCCTCCGATCGCGTAATGCCCGGTCTGGGCGCCGGGTCAGGCAGCAAGCGAAAATTCTCCTTTTCAGTTCAGCGGCAAGCGCCGGTAGGTACCGGGCTTCGCAGAGTCGTGATACTTGTTCTTCGGGCCGTTCTCGGCAAAATCCCTGTGGCAGGCAGCAAGGCGGTCCCGATCGAGTGTAACTCCGAGTCCCGGCCCTTCTGGCACTGGAACGACATTGTTTCGCGGTGAAAACGGCCCTTCCTCGATGACGTCGGTGGTTTGCATTCGGAAAAGCGACTGGTTCGGCTCCCTTATCCAGCCGAGCGCCGCGCAGAGGTGAAGGTAAGCGGCGCTGCCGACGCCCGAATCGCCGCTATAGCACCAGAAATCGATGCCGGCGTGTTCGCAGGCGCCAATGAAGCGGACGAGGCGGCCGATGCCGCCGTGGGTCGCGGGGTTGCCGACAATCGCGTCCGGCACCCGCAATTCCATGGCGCGGGCAATGTCGATGTTGTGCGTCGAGAACGGTATCGAACAATGGCGACGCAATTCACGCATTTCCTCGATTGTCGCGACAGGATCTTCCCAGTTGCGAACGTTCAGCTGCTCCAAGGCTCGCACAAGTTGCCGAGCAGTTGCAAGTGAATAAGCTTGGTTGGAATCGATTCGCAGCATCACATCGTCGCCGAGCTTCTTGCGGATGAGTTCGAGCATACGCAGCGAGACCTTCGGGTCTTCGGTCGAGAACTTTCCCTCGAAAAACGTGGTCCCGAACTGCTCGTTGAGCTCGACGCAATAGTCGGCAACTTCCTCCGGGGTCTTCTCGCCAATCGTGGCCGCGCCATCGCCGCGCAGGGAGAAATAATCGGTGAAAGGTATTTCCTTGCGCACCGCCCCGCCGAGCAATTGATAGAGCGGCTGGTTCCAGGCCTTGCCACGAATGTCCCAGAGCGCCATCTCGATTGCGCCAAAGGCGAGGATGCGCGTGCGATCGTTGATGCTCTGGACGCCGGTCCAGAATGGCAGGCAAACGTTCTCGGCGCCGGCAATATCGATCGGATCGCGCCCGATCAGGTGAGGCGCCAGCGTGTCATTGATGATCGCGGCGGCGGCAGAACTCGGCGCTTCGCCGAGCCCGATAATCCCGTCATCGGTTTCGACTTCGACGATGGTTGGCGAAAAGCCATCGAGTTCGCCGAATACCCAGACATAGGGCGCTTCGAGCGTCAGGTTGATCGGGGTCGCGGCAATGCGGCGGATTTTCATGTCAGTGGCTCAATTCGAGAAACGGCTTGCCGAGGAGATCGGGATCAACATCAATGCCGAGCCCCGGACCGTCCGGCACGCCCATGCGGCTGCCGACGACCGGGGGCGCGTTGCGTGCAGTGCGAACCGTCACCCATTCGTGAAAGGCGATGGCATGCATGCGCCGTTCTTCCGGCGTCGACAGCGAGAGGTGGGCCATGGCAGCCGTGTCGACCTCGGCGCCGCCCGTGTCTTCCACGGTGATCATGAAGCCGAGATCAACCGCGACGTCGCGGATCTGGCGGGTCTTGGTCACGCCGCCGAGCCGCGAGATCTTGAGGGTCAGTCCGTCAGCCGCGCCCTTGCGATGAATTTCGAGCATCTGTTCGAGCGAAGTAACCGATTCATCGAGCACCATGGGCTTGTCGAGCGAACGGCGGACGGAGAGGCAATCGTCGATCGCGAGGCACGGCTGCTCCATCGTGTAGTCGATGGCGCGTGTCGCATCGGCGAACTGGCGCGCCTGATAGGCGGTCCAGCCGCCATTGGCATCACAGAAGATCACTGTACCTTTCGGCACCGCCGCAGCGACGGCCGTCACCCGCTCGATATCGTCGTGGACCTTGCCGCCGACCTTGACCTGCAGGCGATGAAACCCTTCGCCGACGATGCGCCTGGCAAGATCAACCATCGCGTCGACGGAGCCGTGGGTGACAACCTTGTAGAGATCGGCCATGTCGCTTTCGCGGCCGCCGAGCATCGTCACCAGCGGCACCTCGGCGGCGCGGGCCGTGAGGTCGCAGCAGGCCATGTCGAAGGCAGCCTTGATGTAGGGGTGGCCGTTGAAGACACTATCCATCAGGCGGTTTATCTGCGCGAGCCCGCGAGGATCCCTGCCGAGCAGATGTGGTGCGATCTCCGGAACCCCTGCCCTGGCGCCTGCCGCAAAGGCAGCCGAATAGAAGTTTCCAAGTGGCGCCATCTCGCCCCAGCCGGTCACGCCGGTGTCTGAGGTAATAGAAACCAAGATTGCATCGAAACCGTCGGCACCACGCCCCTTCGACATATTGTAGCGGCCGCCGACGAAGGGCTGCATAAGACTGTAGGCTTTGATGGACTTGATCTGCACGATAACCGTTCCCGTGTTCTTTGTGTGGAGAGCGCCTGCGGTCCGCGCTCAATTGTCGAGGCGTTTGCGGCTCCCCGGCTTCTTGGCGGCCTGCCTCTCCTCAAGCCCGCGCGCAAAAGCAACAAGTTCCTCAAAATCGAGGGCGATGTGCTCACGGGCGTGCCGCTGCGCCGCTTTCATGTCCTTGCCTTTGAGAAGACGCACATATTCCTCGTGCACGTCGAGCGAGGGCACCGGTTCGTTGCGTGCCCGTTGATGCAAGGCGAAATACATCTGCAGGCGGCTGGTGAGGCGCTGCCACGTATCGAGCAGGAGCGGGTGATCGGCCCATTCATAGATCAGGCCGTGCAGCTGCAGCGCCGTCTCGATCTGCCTGGTCGTGTCGATGTCGAGGGTCGCCTGCTTCACCGCAGCATGACGTCTGTCAAGTTCGGCAAAGAAGACCTCGGTGCGGAGCGGCCACGTTCTTTCGATGGCAAATTCGTCGAGAACCTGGTTGAGCGAATAGGCATCCTCGATATCCTTCGCCGTCACTTCGATCACGAATGTGCCCGCATAGGGAATGCTGGTAAGAATGCCCTCCTGGACCAACTCGCGCATGGCTTCGCGCAAGGGCGCGCGGCTCACCCGCATCTGTTCGGAGATGCGCAGTTCGTTGAGTTTCTGGCCAGGTTCGAGCTTGCCGGTGAGGATGGCCCGTTTGAGCAGGCTGACGATCTCGGCCCTACGGGTCGTATCGACAATGGGGTCAAAATCCGTAGCGCTCATGGATGGATCCTCGTTCCGATGCAAGAAAATCAGATTGTCGACAATATTGCAATCGAGAACTCGCAGCATTAGCATCGACATGTCGATCTGACCGCTTTAACAGCAGACTGACCGAGACGTAACGCGTACCTATCCACCGGAGATCGACATGACTTTGACGGGCTTTTTGCAGCTCACCGCTTCGACATTCACGTTCCTGCTCGCCGCGACGTGCGCAAAGGCATGGGCGCTGGCGCCGAGCAACGCGAAGCTGGTTCTAACCATTGTTCTCTATTCCGTCGGCAATCTCATCATGCTGCGTCTGGTACGCGAGTTCGGCATGGCATCGGCGTTCAGCCTCTCGGCTGTCATCCAGCTTATTGCGGTCAATCTCATCGCGCTGGTTTTCTTTGGCGAGAAGCTGTCGATTGTTCAATCCTTCGGCATCATCTTTGCTATACTTGCGGTCGGATTGATAACATTCGGGTCCGCCACCGAATAATCGGCAGGAGACGCGATGCCGGAGGAGCATCAGGCGAAGATGGTTCGCATATCGGGCCGCGTACAGGGCGTAAGCTACCGCGTCTGGACGCGCATGGAAGCGCGCAAGCTCGGATTGGGGGGCTGGGTCCGCAACGAACCGGACGGGAGCGTATTGGCCTTTATCGAGGGGCCGGATAACGCGGTATCCTCGATGCTCGATCGGTTCTGGCAGGGGCCGCCCGGTGCGTCGGTAAAGGATGTCGTGTCTGAGATTGCAGAGCCAGAAAATCTGTCGGGGGAGTTTCGGATAACGTCGTAAATGCGAGGACTTCGATGCGCAGGCTCATCCTCTTTCGGCACGCAAAATCGGAATGGCCGGCCGGCGTCGAGGACCATGAACGGCCGCTCGCCAAACGGGGCCGGCGGACGGCGCCATTGATGGGTGCGTTCCTCGCGCGGCAGGACTTGCTTCCCGATCTTACCCTCGTTTCGACCGCGCGAAGAGCCATGCAGACTTTTGAGCTTGCGTCCGCCGAATTTGGAGCAAAGCTCGAATGGAAAGCCGAGCCCCGCCTTTACGATGCCCCCGTCAACGCGCTTCTCGACGTTGTCCGGCAGGCGCCCCCCACCATCTCGACCCTGATGCTTGTCGGTCATAATCCCGGCCTTGAAGAATTCGCACGCCAGCACGTGGCTGGTGGGCCCGAACCCGATCTTTCGCGGCTGCGCGAAAAATTCCCGACCGCCGGCATTGCCGTGATTGATTTCAATGCCAAGGACTGGACAGCTGTTGAAACCGACCGCGGCGAACTCAAGCGGTTCGAGACGCCGAAGTCGCTCGAAGATACAAACTAAAAACCGAGCCTAGCGCCGCGGCGTCAGGCTGAGCTTCATGTGGCGGTTGACATCCTTATAGAGCAGATAGCGGAACTTGCCCGGACCGCCGGCATAGCACGCCTGCGGACAGAAGGCGCGGAGCCACATGAAATCGCCCGCCTCCACTTCAACCCAATCCTGGTTCAGACGATAGACGGCCTTGCCCTCGAGCACGTAGAGGCCATGTTCCATGACGTGGGTTTCGGCAAAGGGAATGACGGCGCCAGGCTCGAAAGTCACGATCGTCACGTGCATGTCGTGGCGCAGATCCGACGGATCGACAAAACGCGTCGTCGCCCACTTGCCCTCTGTGCCCGCCATCGGCGCCGGCGCAATATCCGCTTCATTCGCGAAAAAGGCTTCCGGCATGTCGATGCCTTCGACGGCTTCATAAGCCTTGCGGATCCACTGGAAGCGGACCGGGGCGCTGCTCTCGTTGCGAACTTTCCAGTTGCTTGCCGGCGGGATGAAGGCAAAGCCGCCGGGCTGCATCACCTGCTTCTTGCCATCGAGCGTGACGCTCAGTTCGCCTTCGAGAATAAAAAGCACGCCCTCGGCGCCAGCGTCGAGTTCGGGCCGCTCGCTGCCGCCGCCGGGCGCTACTTCCATGATATATTGCGAAAATGTCTCGGCAAAGCCGGAGAGCGGACGCGAAAGCACCCAAAGCCGGGTGTCGTCCCAGAACGGCAGGAGGCTTGTGACGATATCCATCATCACGCCCTTGGGGATCAAGGCATAGGCTTCGGTAAACACCGCGCGGTCTGTCAGGAGCTGCGTTTGCGCGGGTGCGCCCCCGTGGGGAGCGGAATAGGTTCGTTGAGCCATGGCCATTTCCTCTGCGTCTCCCGCCGAAGGCGGGCCTCGAAATCCAGATAACGCCTTCCTCAATAGCCAAACAAGGGCCGATTCATACCCCTTAAAAAATTGAAAGTGCTTGCACGTTTAACGCGAGCCACGGCCGGTCAAAATTTGTTGATGCGACAGGGCAGGCCAGCGGCTCCTACCTATCGGCCGATCAGGGAGGAGCGTCCCTCCCTAGCGCGCCTCCATGTCGTTGTTTCGTGACGTCAGCACCCGGTCGATCAACCCCCACTCCACCGCCTGCTCGGCGTTCATGAACTTGTCGCGGTCAAGTGTCCGTTCCACCTCTTCGTAGGTTCGCCCGCAATGCTTGGCGTAAAGTGTGATCATGCGATGTTTAACCTGTGCCATTTCCTCGGCATGGATCAGGACATCGGACGCTTGGCCCTGAAATCCTCCGAGCGGCTGATGGACATGTAGGCTGGCATTCGGCAAGGCAACCCTGTGCCCCGGCTCGCCGCCCATGAGAAGAAAAGACCCCATCGATCGCGCAGTTCCCATGCACAATGTGTGTACGGGAGCGCGGATGAACTGCATGGTGTCATACATGGCAAGCCCACTGGTGATAACGCCGCCATAGGAATTGATGTAGAGCGCGATGGGCAGCTTGGGGTTTTCCGCTTCGAGGAAAAGCAGCTGCGCGCAGACGGTTGCCGACATGGCATCGTTCACCTCGCCGTTCAGAAAAACGATACGCTCGCGCAGCAAGCGCGAATAAATATCGAATGAGCGTTCTCCACGCGAGGATTGTTCCACCACCATGGGGACGAGTTGCATCGTGTCGCGCATGCGCAACCTCCAGATTTCCGATTGATGTTTTGAGTATTAAGCGGCGAGCAGCATTCTTGGCACGGCGTCGTTCGCAGCCACCCGGGCTATGGTTCGCCGGTGAACGATTCCAAAAATGGTACCGCCACGGCCATTTGCACGTACGCTGAAAGTCACAATGCCTTGGTGGTGCGGCGGCTCGGTCTCCTCGATCAGCAACTCAAGTTGCTCGCGTTGCGTTTCGTGCAGAACCTCGAGCACATTCTGGTCCGGGAGCCAGCGCTTGCGAAAGGCTTCGACGCTGATCGCCTTCCAAACCTTGTCTGGGTCGGCCTCGAATTCGAAGCTAAATTCGAGTTGTGGCTCGGAACGTGACGGGGCTTCATTCACTGGTCCATCTCCTTGAGCAGGTCCGCCAGATCGGCAGCGCGATCAGGCCAATAGGTGCGATATTTGGCAAGCCAGTTGACCAATATCAAAAGGCCATCGGGCTCGACTTCATATTGGGTGAACCGCCCTTCGCGGCGCTCCTTCAGAAGCCGCGCTTCGCGCAGGACCGAAAGATGCTGCGACATGGCAGGCTGGGTTATGCCTAAGCCTTGACGCAACTCGGTGGCGTTCTGCGGCGCGGCTGCGAGCTTTTCAAAAATGGCCCGGCGCGTCGGATCAGCAAGGGCTTTGAAAACGATTTGTTCCATGGGTTGAGATAAGCAAACACTTATCTCAATGTCAAGCGAGCCAGTTTATTCCTGCTCGACTTGTTCGGCGCAGGCCGCTTGCACGCAGTTTCGCAGCCAGCGGTGCGCGGCATCGGCATCGTGGCGGGGATGCCAAAGAAGCGAAACGGTGACGACGGGCATCGACACCGGAAGCGGGAAGCTGTGCATGCCCATGCGCAAGGCGCTCGTGTGCCGTTCCGGCACGCTGGCGATCAGGTCCGAACCGCGGGCAAGCGCCAGCGCACTCGCAAACCCGCCGACGGTCACCACGATTTCTCGTTCAAGCCCCAGCAATTCCAGGGCCTCGTCGATGGGTCCCCTGTCGACCCCGCGCCGCGAAACACTGACATGCCGCCCCCCGACGTAGCGCCGGGTGGTCACCTCGCCCGCGGCGAGTGCGTGGCCTTTGCGAACCACACCGACGAACCGATCGCGGAACAGCGTCTGGATGCGCAGTTCCGGGCTCGTTGCCTTGCCGACGACGCCTGTTTCAAGATCCACGGTGCCGTCGCGAAGCGGGGCACTTTCCCTGTCGGCCTTCTGCACAAAACGCAGGCGTACACCCGGCGCTTCTGCGCCGACCCGTGCCATCAGTTGCGGCCCGAACGTTTCGACGAAGCCGTCGCTGGTGCGCAGGGCAAAGCTTCGCTTGAGGCCCCTGAGGTCGAGTGATTCCCGCGGGCGCAGAACGGCCCGCACATCCTCCACGAGTGGACCCACGCGCTCGCGTAGTTCAAGAGCACGCGGTGTCAGGACAAGACCTCGCCCGGCACGTACAAGGAGCGGGTCGCCTGTCGTCTCGCGCAGACGCGCGAGCGCCCTGCTCATCGCCGATGGGCTCAGTCTCAGACGTTTGGCGGCGCGCGCGACGCTGCCCTCCGCGAGGAGCACATCGAGCGTAACGAGCAGGTTCAGGTCGGGCGGCGTCATGTCACAACAATAAGGACTTCGAGATATGGCGTCAAACGCACGATTGAAGTGCAAATGCTGCGTCTTCCGCCATCTGTCGCAAGCGCTTAGCCTACCGGGCGAAGTGGCAAGGAGCCCAAGGATGGACCAGATGGCGATTGATCGAACGGAACCGGCAGCCGGAAGCAAGGAGGTATCCGCTCGGTTGACGCTCACCGCGCTTGCACTCTCGACGCTGCTTGCTGCCCTCGGCGTCAGCATCGCCAACGTCGCGTTACCGACGCTGGCGCAGGCATTTTCCGCGCCGTTCCAGCACGTGCAATGGATCATCCTCGCCTATCTTCTTGCCGTCACGGTTTGCATCGTAAGCGTGGGACGCCTCGGGGACGTTGTCGGCCATCGGCAGGTGCTCCTCGCCGGAATCCTGCTGTTCACCCTTGCCTCCGCCTTGTGCGCCGCGGCCCCCACATTGTGGATGCTGGTTGCCGCCCGCACGGCGCAGGGGCTTGGAGCGGCTATCCTGATGTCGCTCAGCATCGCATTTGTTGGCGATACGATTCCGAAGGAAAGGATCGGCAGCGCAATGGGCTTGCTCGGAACGATGTCGGCAATCGGAACGGCGCTCGGTCCTTCGCTCGGCGGCGTGTTGATCGCCGGCGCTGGCTGGCGCGCGATCTTTCTGGTGATGCTGCCGCTCGGCATCGCCAACTTCATCCTCGCCTATCGCTATCTGCCGGGCGAAAGCCGCAAAGGCCTTGCAACCCGCACCGGCTTCGACCTGCCGGGCACATTGCTGCTGGCGGTGACACTTGCCGCCTATGCCCTGGCGATGACGATTGGTCGGGGCCGATTCGGCGGCTTCAGCGCAGGCCTGATCGGGCTTGCGGTTGTGGCGGGCATGCTTTTTGTGCTTGTGGAGAAAAGGACGAAATCTCCTCTGGTTCGGCTGGCGATACTGCGCAGCCGGGTTTTGAGCGGCAGCCTTGCCATGAACGGGCTCGTCTCGACCGTCATGATGACGACGCTGGTCGTCGGCCCCTTCTACCTGGCGCGCGGGCTTGGGCTGAGCGCCGCCCTCGTCGGCATTGTCATGTCGGGCGGGCCGATCATCTCAGCCTTGAGCGGCGTGCCGGCGGGGCGGATGGTCGATCGCCGCGGTACGCGCGCCATCATTCTGGCCGGCCTCTCCATTATGGTGGCGGGTTCACTTGCGCTCTGCCTGATACCGGCGACGTTCGGCATTGCCGGCTACATAACTGCCATTGCCATCCTCACGCCGGGCTATGCCCTGTTTCAGGCGGCCAATAATACCGCGACCATGAAGGACGTCGCCGCCGATCAGCGCGGCGTCGTCTCGGGCATGCTCAGCCTCTCCCGCAATCTTGGCCTGATTACCGGCGCATCGGTGATGGGGGCGGTTTTTGCCCGGGCATCCTCGGCGCTTGATATCGCGGCAGCACCTGCCGATGCGATCATTGCTGGCATGCATGTGACCTTCGCGGCTGCTGCGGTTCTGGCGCTCGTTGCACTTGCGGTCGCCATGCGAACCGCGACCATCCGCCCGGAATAACAATGAGATCACATGTCCGGTGGCATCTTGTCGAACTTTGGCAGGGCCGGATCGACATGATCCCAGGGTAGTGCGCGCATGGCGTACGTCACGACCTGCGGCACGTAGCGGTTCGGATCGTCGAGACTTGCCGCATGAATGGTAAAGAACTCCGGCATGGTCCCGAAGGTCAGATAGACCGGCGATCCGCAGGTCGGGCAAAAGCCGTGCGACTTTATGTTGGCACTGTCGCCCGCAAGCGCCCACAGCTTCGCCTCGCCGCTGAGTTTCGGGTTAGCGCCGGCAAAGGTCATGTAGGATCCGTGTCCGGTTCCGCTGCGCCTTTGGCAGTCACGGCATTGGCAATCGTTAGAGAATACGGGTTCAGCCGCGATTTCATAGCGAACGGCGCCGCAGGCGCAGCCGCCGGTATAAGGCTTGCTCATGAGTTTCCTCCAAGGATGGTTATGTCCGGATTGGGAAGTTAGTTCGTTTCGTCGGCGACATCGCCGATACGCGGGATAATCTTTCTCCAGCCTTCGCTCATGCTCCTGAACGCTGTATCGTTCTTCGGCGTGATGAAGCCGGAATGGGTCAGCGTGAGCCGCGTGCCGTTTTCGACCGGTTTCAGGACGAATGTTACGATCGTGTCGAGGCGCGAGCCATAGCCGGTGTTGCTCTCGTGACCGCCTTTCCAGGCATAGGCGAAGCGTTCATTAGGTATGGCCTCGAGAACCTCGCAATGAATGGTGCCGTCCCACTCACCCGCCGGTGTTGTCTGATAGGTGAAGCGGTTGCCCTTCACGGGTTCAAAACCCTTGGCCGCCATCATCCAGCGGCCGATCAATGCGCCGGTGGTCAGCGTCTTCCAGATCGCCTCCGGCGCATGCGGGAAGACCTCGTCGACGACGATGTCGTGTGTATCGGCGTTCAATGCGGCGTCGTTCATGGATCGATCTCCTTGAGAAGGTTGCGAAGATTGGCGAACCGCTCGCGCCAGAAGACGCCGTAGTGGTTCATCCAGTCGAACAGCGGCTCCAGCCCTTCGGGCCTGGCGCGATAATAGACGTTGCGCCCCTCGGGCCGTTCGGCAACCAGGCCGGCACGTTTCAGCGACTTCAGGTGCTGAGATATGGCGCCCTGCGTAACCCCGCTTCCCCGCGTCAACTCTACCACCGTGATTTCATCGGTCCGAACGATCCGCTCGAACACGGCGCGCCGGGTTGGATCGGCGAGCGTACGCATGACGTTGGTGATGGGAGCAGCATCGAGCATGAGGATACATTAGTGAATGCTAATTCATTAGTCAACGCTAATTTAAAAGTTGGAGCGTATTTGAAGCGAGTATACATCGTGGTTGAAGCCATGCGGCTATCAGCAACGGATGTGTCGGTCGTGACCGACACCGAAAAGGCTTTCGCTTGGCCTCGTTACGAATTCCACACGCCCCCCGGGCGAAATCCCGGGGGGCGTAACACATCATGTCAACGTGAAAGCCGCGCTAAACCTACGACCGCCGCGGTTCGTCATTGAAAATCAGCCATCTCATAAAGCGGACGGATTTCGATCTCGCTCGGTCCGGGCATGGGGTTGGGGCAGCGCTTCACCCATGCGACCGCTTCGTCCATATCCTTGACGTCCCAGAGCCAGAAGCCGGCGACCAGTTCGCGCGGTGCGGCGAATGGACCGTCGATAACCGTGCGGTTCGCCCCATCGAACGCAACGCGCTTGCCCTGTGAGGACGGCTTGAGCCCATCGGCATCGCGCAAGATTCCCGCCTTGGTCAGTTCGTCATTATACCTGCCCATGGCCTCGAACATTTCGGTCGTGGGAAGAAGCCCCTTTTCGCTGTCTTCGGTCGCCTTTACCAAAACCATCACACGCATCGTCTGTCTCCTTGTTTGAGCCGATGTCATCGGCCATTCATAGAAACGACGAACGGGGCTTTCGGAAACCGACAAGGGTCGGGATTTTTTAGACGAACGAGGCTCGCCGGGAAAATTCTATTCCCACTCGATTGTGCCGGGCGGCTTTGAAGTCACGTCATAGACAACGCGGTTGATGCCCTTGACTTCATTGATGATCCGCGTCGCCGCCTGGCCGAGGAAGCCCATATCGTAGTGGTAGAAATCCGCCGTCATGCCATCGACGGAGGTAACCGCGCGCAACGCACAGACAAACTCATAGGTGCGCCCATCGCCCATGACGCCGACGGTCTGTACCGGCAGAAGGACGGCGAAGGCCTGCCAGATCACGTCGTAGAGACCGGCTTTGCGGATTTCGTCGAGGTAGACGGCGTCGGCTTCGCGCAGGATTTCGAGCTTTTCACGCGTGATACCGCCCGGGCAGCGGATGGCAAGACCCGGACCCGGGAATGGGTGGCGTCCGATGAAATGGTCCGGCAGACCTAGTTCCTTGCCGAGCACGCGCACCTCATCCTTGAAGAGTTCGCGCAAGGGCTCGACCAGTTTCATGTTCATGCGGTCGGGCAGACCACCGACATTGTGATGCGACTTGATGGTCACCGACGGACCGCCGGTGAAGGAGACGCTTTCGATGACGTCCGGGTAAAGCGTGCCTTGCGCAAGGAAATCGGCGCCGCCGAGCTTTTTGGCTTCTTCTTCAAAGACTTCGATAAAAAGCCTGCCGATCGTCTTGCGCTTCTTTTCAGGGTCCGCTTCGCCTTCGAGCGCACTGATGAAGCGCTCCGAGGCGTCGACGAGAATGAGCGGCAGATTGTAGTGCTCGCGGAACATCTGAACGACGTCGGCGGCTTCGTTCTTGCGCATCAGGCCATGATCCACAAGGATGCAGGTCAGCTGGTCGCCGACGGCTTCGTGGATCAAAAGGGCGGCCACGGAGGAATCGACGCCGCCCGAAAGCGCGCAGATCACCTTCTTGTCGCCCACCTGCTTGCGGATGGCATTGACGGCCTGCTCGCGATAGGCCGACATCGTCCAGTCGCCCTCGATACCGGCGATGCGGTGGACGAAGTTTTGGAGAAGCCTGGCGCCATCCGGCGTGTGCACGACTTCCGGGTGGAACTGGACGGCATAGTATTTGCGCGCCTCGTCGGCAATCGCCGCGAAGGGCGCGCCGGTCGATGTGCCCACGACCTTGAAGCCTTCCGGAATTTCAACCACGCGGTCGCCATGGCTCATCCATACCTGGTGGCGTGTGCCCTTGGCCCAGACGCCTTCGAACAGCGCGCACTCCTCCTGGATATCGAGGAAGGCGCGACCAAATTCCCGGTGGTGGCCGCCCTCGACCTTGCCGCCAAGCTGGGCGCACATGGTCTGCTCGCCATAGCAGATGCCAAGGACCGGAATGTTTGCATCGAAAACGTCCTGCGGGGCGCGCGGGCTCCCGATGTCGACGGTCGAGTGCGGGCTGCCGGAAAGGATCACAGCCTTGGGACGGATGCGGTGGAAAGCCTCGGCGGCAGACTGGAAGGGAACGATCTCGGAGTAGACGCCGGCCTCGCGCACGCGGCGGGCGATCAGCTGTGTAACCTGGCTGCCGAAATCGACGATGAGGACTGTATCTGGGTGCACGGGAGTGTTCATGGCGGGCCTTTAAAGCAAATGTCGAGTCGGTGCAATGGGTTACCACGCCGCACTGAAAAAGTGATTCCAGTTGTTTAGGGAAGAGATGAAGAGCTTGCGATTTTGATTCAACGGGCCGCTGGAATTCCCTCAAACAGCAATGCGCCCGTCTGCCAACGCCGCGCCCATCGCCTCGACCGCAAGGGCAAGCTTCTCGTCGATGACATGGAGATATTCTTTCCAGTCGTTGAGATGCCGCAGTTCCTCCTTGCCGTCGGAAATACCGCGCAGGCCGATGAGCGGCAGTCCGAAACGCTGGCAGGCCCGAAGCACGGCAAACGTCTCCATGTCGACCATTTCGGCGTGGACGCCGTCATAGGCCTCGCTGGAGACGATGTTGGCGCCCGTCGACAGGGAAGCCTCCTTGACGCCCGGAATGCGAAGCAGCAGCGGAACAACAACCGGCAGGTCGAGGAAGGGCGTCGCGCCTTTCTTGAACCCCAGCGGCGAGGCGTCCATGTCGCGGTAGCTGACGTTCGTCACCTGGTAGATTTCGGCCTGTTCGAGCGTGCGCGAACCGGCCGAGCCAAGCGAAACGACAAGATCAGGGAGCGCGCGGTTGGCAGCGAGGCTCGCAAGCGTTGCGGCGACGCTTACCGCCGCCTCGACCGGACCAACCCCGGTAATCATCGGGGTAAACAGTCTTCGCAGATGCGGACCATATTCGGCATCGACAGCCATGGCGAAGACGACGTTTTTTCCGGCGATCGGCGTCAGGTAAGCGTACATGTCATCCTGTTGCATTGAGCATCCACAACGATGCGTTGAGAAGTGTCGCGAACGCCACCCAGGCGAGATAGGGCAGGAAAAGCAGCGCGGAACTTCGGTCCGGCTCCCATGTCACCTTTATGAAACCGATGATCGCGACGAGCAACAGGCTGATGACGATCAGCGCCAGTCCCATCTGCTGGAAGCCGAAAAATGTCGGCGACCAAAGGAAGTTCAGAACGAGTTGAGCCCACCAGAATTGCTGCGGCCGTGGTAGGCCGTAGTCCCAGACGCGCCAGCCGGCAATGGCGATCAATATATAGAGAATTGTCCAGACGGGGGCGAAGATCCAGTTCGGCGGGTTGAACGACGGTTTCACCAGACCCGCATACCATTCGCCGGGCAGCGTGATGTAGCCTATGGCGAGCCCACCGCCGATAACCAACACGAGAAACAAGAGAAGCGCCATGGAACGGGACATGCTCGAACCTTCTGCTGGAGGACGTGCCTTGCGGCTTTTGTAATGTTATTTTTCTCGTTTGAGAACTGAAATGAAGAACCCGTCCGTCGAGGTCGCGAGCGGCGAAAGGATTGCTGTTCCGTCCTTGAAAAGCGGGGAAAGAGCCTTGGCCTCGCTGACCGCACGGTCCCATAGCGGCTTTGTGTCGACGCGTTCATAGGCTGGGTTGCTGCTCAAGAAAGCATCGACCTGGTTGCCGTTTTCCGGCGCGAACAGGGAACAGGTGATATAGACGAGCCTGCCCCCTGGCTTGACATAGGCCTTGGCGGCGTCGAGCACCTCGCGCTGTTCGACTTCGCGGCGCTCAAGCTGCTGGTCGCTGAGGCGCCACTTCGCATCGGGCCGCCGGCGCCACGTTCCCGAACCCGTGCACGGCGCATCGACGAGTACCAGATCTATCTGCCCCTCGAGCACCGCGAGGTCTTCGACATTTGCGTGGGCCTGCGCGTTGCGCACCCCTGCCCGCCTCAGTCGGTCGAAGATCGGCGCGAGCCGTTGGCGCTCGGCGTCATAGGCATGGATCTGCCCCTTGTTGCCCATTTCAGCGGCGAGCGCGAGTGTCTTGCCGCCCGCCCCGGCGCAATAGTCGAGCACCTGCTCGCCGGGCTTGGCATCGCTGAGCTTTGCCGCAATCTGCGAGCCCAGATCCTGCACCTCGAAGAGCCCGCGCTGGAAGGCCGGCTCGGCTTGCACGTTGGGATGGCGCCCCATGGCCCGCAAAGGCGGGACGCGCACCGCGGTTTCGAGCAGCGGCGCAGCGCTGGCGCCGGCCCGCGCCAGTTCCTTCAGGACCTTGTCGCGGTCGGCCTTCAGCGTGTTGACGCGCAGGTCCACGGGCGGACGGTCGCTGAGAGCTGCCGCCTCCCTCACCCAACGATCGCCGAATATCGCCTCGAAATGCGGCACGCACCATTCCGGAACATCGGCACGGATGTTGTCAGGCGCCGAGGCAAGGTCACGCGCTTCCCAGATCGAGCGGCGCTCGGCTTCGAGCGGCGCGGGAGCAAACTTGTCGCCGTCCAGCGCTGCATTGATCTCGTCCATGTCGAGTTCGGCATCGGAAAGCAGAACCCCGAAAGCGATGTGGCGGGCGGCATCGCTATCCATGCGCCAACCCAAAGAGAGCTTACGGCGAAGGGCGTCGTAGACGATATTGCCGATGACCGCGCGGTCGCCGGCGCCGGCGAAACGGTGAGACAGGCCCCAATCCTTCAAGGCATCGGAGGCCGGCCGCTTGCGGTTCTCGATATCGTCCAAAACTTCGATTGCCGCCTGCAGGCGTCCGCCAAGTCGCATGTGCATTCCTTTTTCTGTCTTCCCTGTCGCATACATGGCCGCGGCAATAAAGAAAAGCCGGAGCGTATCAACGCCACGATCGCCTTGACGAAGTGGCTACATGCAGCCACTTTTGTTTGATGAAAACAGTTTCCATACGCGATGCCAAGAACCGGCTGACCGAACTTGCCCGCGAAGTCGAGCAGGGCGAGACGATTGTTGTCACTCGCAACGGACGGCCGGTGATTGACATCATCCCGCACCAGAAGCGTGGCGGGCTCGACCTCATGGCTGGTGAAACCTACTTGCGGGCAAGAGGAATCAAGCAGCCGGTACCCTATATTGCCGAGGATTTTGACGCCGAGCTACCTGAAGATTTTCTCATTGCTCCGCATAATTGATGCACGTCCTGCTCGACACTTCTAAATGAAGACCAGCTAGCAAAACTCGATCCGGGTATGCCGCTCGATGACATTGTCGGATTTATCGATGCCGTCGGGATTGCGCTTTTGCCAATCGAGGCGCGCCATGTCGTTATTGCGGCCCAACCGGGACCAACTACGCGCGATCCGTTTGATCGGCTGCTGCTTGCGCAGTGCCATGTCGAGGGGTTGGCTTTGGCGACGATTGACCGCGCCCTGATCGATCATCCGCTGGCGTTGCAGCCATAAAGAAAGGCCGGAGCGTGTTGCCCCGGCTTTTCTCGGTTCAGATCGATGCAGCGTAATTATTCGGCCGCTTCGGACTTTTCTTCCTGCGAGATCGAGCTTGCTTCATAGCCATGCGCTTCCTTCAGCGCGGCGCGGACACCTGCCTCGTAGTCCGGATGAACGCGCTTGAAATGTGCCAGCTGACGCTCGACAATCGCGCCCGGAACGCCCTCCATCGCTGCGGCGATGTTGGAGAAAAGGCGCGACCTCTGGCCAGCATCGAACAGGCCGAACAGCGCCGCGACCTGACCATAGTCGTCATTGCCGATGCGGTGGTTATAACGATCGGCAGCACCCGACAGGGGCAGCGGCGGTTCTTTCGCGGCGGGCTGTTCGACAGCTCCCGAGAAGCTGTTCGGCTCGTAATAGGCATCGACATTGCCGGTCTTCTGGCCGAAGAAATTCATCGGGCCATCCTTGTGGTAGTGATGGACCGGGCATTTCGGTGCATTGACCGGGAGCGCTTCATAATGCGTGCCAAGGCGATAGCGATGGGCATCCGCATAAGAAAATACGCGCGCCTGCAGCATTTTGTCGGGCGAATGGCCAATGCCAGGAACGATATTCGATGGCGAGAAGGCCGCCTGTTCGATCTCGGCGAAATAGTTGTCGGCGTTGCGGTTGAGTTCCATGACGCCGATCTCGATCGGCGGGAATTCGCCGTGCGGCCAGACTTTGGTCAAGTCGAAGGGGTTATAGGAAGTCCTCTCGGCCTCGGCTTCCGTCATGACCTGGAACTGAACAGTCCATTTCGGGAACAGTCCGCGTTCGATGCCGCCAAACAGCTCTTCCTGATAGGATTCGCGGGTCTTGCCGATCAGGTTTTCAGCCTCGGCATTGGTGTAGAACTTGTGGCCCTGCTGGGTCTTGAAGTGGAACTTTACCCAGAAGCGCTCGCCCTGGTCGTTCCAGAATGAATAGGTGTGCGAACCGTAACCGTTCATGTACATCGGGGCGACAGGCAGACCGCGATCAGACATCAGGATGGTTACCTGATGCAGGCTTTCCGGTGAAAGCGACCAGAAGTCCCACATGGCAGTCGTCGAGCGCATGTTGGTGCGCGGATGGCGCTTCTGCGTGTGAATGAAGTCGGGAAACTTCAACGGATCGCGCACGAAGAAGACCGGCGTGTTATTGCCGACGAGGTCCCAGTTGCCTTCGCTTGTATAGAACTTGATGGCAAAGCCGCGCACGTCGCGCTCGGCATCGGCCGCGCCAAGCTCGCCGGCTACGGTCGAGAAGCGCAGGAGCAATGGCGTTTCGGCGCCCGGCTGCAGCGCCTTCGCCTTGGTGTAGCGGGAAATATCGCCGGTAATCTTCAGGGTGCCGAAGGCGCCCCAGCCCTTGGCGTGCACGACGCGCTCGGGAATGCGCTCGCGATTCTGATGCGCAAGCTTTTCGAGAAGCTGGTAGTCCTGCATCAGCACCGGGCCGCGTTCGCCGGCGGTGATGCTGTTCTGGTTATCGGAAACCGGCGCACCGGCAGTTGTTGTCAATGTCGGACGATCAGCCATTGGCCTCTCCCTAATATCTTCATGTTGAAAAAAAGAATCCCACGGTGCAGCGCAGCCGCATCCGCGCGCACCATAGAACCATTCTAATCATAGTTTCCAATTGTATTTAGAATAATTATTGATAGGATTTTCTTATCATGTTTTCCGTCCGGCAAATGCGCTATTTCGAGATCCTCGCCACGACGCTCCACTTCCGCAAGGCAGCGGAAATGGCGCGTATTTCCCAGCCGGCGCTTTCGGCCCAGATCGCTGAAATGGAGATGCGGCTCGGTGCGGCGCTGTTCGAGCGGACCCGCAGAAGCGTTGTCCTCACCGACATGGGCAAGCGGCTCCTGCCGCGCATCCGCACGATTCTCGATGAGATCCGTTCACTTGAAGAGCTTGCAGCGCAAAAGCGCGGCATCCTCAAGGGTCAGCTGCGGCTCGGTATCATACCGACAATCGCGCCCTATCTCCTGCCGTTGCTCGTCCCCGCCCTGCATGAGGCTTATCCCGAGCTATCAATCGAATTGCGCGAAGCGGTCACTTCCAAACTTATCGAAGATTTGCGCCTCGGCGATCTTGATGCGCTGGTCGCTGCCTTGCCGATCGAATCGGAAGGGACGATCGCCCGGCCGCTGTTTCGCGACCGTTTTCTCGTCGCGACCTCGACCAATGATATCGATGTCCTGACCTCGCCGATGACCCAGGAGGATGTCGCCGTCGAACGCCTGTTGCTGTTGGAGGAAGGCCATTGCCTGCGAGATCAGGCGCTCGCTGTCTGCACCAATGTGAAGCGGCGGCAACTCGTCAGCTACGGCGCGACGAGCATGGCGACGCTGCTGCAAATGGTCAGCCATGGCATGGGCCTGACCCTGATACCGGAAATCGCCGTCCGCACGGAAGCAACGCGCAACAATGTGCGGATTGTGGCTTTCGCTGATCCTGAACCTGCGCGAGATATCGGCCTGATCTGGCGCAAGCAGAGCGAGCGGCGCGATGATTTCGAGGCGCTCGCCGCGACGATCGTCGATTGCGGCAGGCAACTCGCCATCTCGGCGGACGAATTGAAGACGCTCGCCGCATAGTCCTCCACTAGCGTCATCAGGTCCGACTTCGGCAAGCATGGTCCTCAGGTCGAGATCCCGAGGATGATGTAGTGTGATTGGGAGGAACCTATGCGACGGGCGGCAATGCGAGATGCAGCGCCAGCATAACCCATAGTGCACCGTTCAGAATAAACCCGACCATGAAAAGCGGCTGCCGCAGCCTCAGGCGGTTGGACGTGATATGCACGATCGTATGCGCGACGCGCGAGACGACGAAAAGCCAGGCGAGAACCACGGCAAGAATATTGGCGCCGTTGACGACATACAGCGACAGGCAGACGACGTAGAAGAGAACCGGCAGTTCGTAGAGATTGATCAGATTGCGAATTGCCTTGACGCTTGCTTCGGGCTCGTTGAGCGGCAACCTGAAGTCCGACGGCCTCGCCTGACCGCTGATTACAGCCTCGCGCCGACGCAGAAATACCACGGCGTAAACGCAGCAGATCAGAAAGGTTAGCGCGATCATCGGCCAGAAAATTGCGGTCTGTGACATCCATAGCCCTCCATCGTTGAATACGTTCTAGTCAGGCTTGTGGATCATGTGCAAGCCTTCAATCCTCGCCATAGAAGTCGAAAGATGATCGATGAACGCGCGAACCCTGCGTGGGACGAAGCGGGAGGTCGCGTAGACCGCGTGGATATCGAGGGGCGCGTAGGCATGGTCCGGAAGCACCCGGACCAAGCGGCCGTTGTCGAGATGCGCTTTGACGAGCGGCACCTGTGCGCCGCCAATGCCGAGACCTGCGCAAAGCGCGTCATTGAGCACGAAAGCGTTGTTGGCAAGAAAGGTCGATCGAACCGGGACGGTGACAGGCCCTGCCGGCCCAATCAGCGGGATCGCCTCTCCGAGCGGCGTCCACGCGAATCGGACATGCCGATGATGAATGAGATCGTCCGGCGATTGCGGCGTACCATGTTCGGCAAGATAGCCAGGCGAAGCCACGAGGATGCGCTCGAACGTTGCAAGCTTGCGGGCAATCAGCCCGGACGATTTGAGTTCGCCAAGCCGGATGGCGACGTCGACCCCTTCGGCGATTACGTCGGCGATGCGGTCGTCAAGGACTAGCTCGATCACAAGGTCCGGATGCAGCCGCTGAAATTCGATGACGGCCGGGGAAAGATGCATCTGGCCGAAGCCGACCGGACCATGCACCCTGAGGCTGCCGCGCAGGCCGATCGTTGCCGTTGCCACGCTCTCCTCCGCCTCGTCGACGGATTGCAGGATCGCACGCACCTCCCGGTAGTAGGCCTCGCCGGCTTCCGTCAAAGCCAGCCGGCGGGTGGATCGATGCAGCAACTGCGCATTCAGGTGTCGTTCAAGCCCCATGACCTGCTGGCTTACGGCGGGCTGGGTCAGACCAAGTTCACGCGCCGCCGCCGAGAGCGTGCCCAGCTCCGCAACCCGAACGAACGTCTTCATAGCCGCAAAACGATCCATGACGGCCTCAAACCTTCACTTATGATTGTTATAAATATCGCGCGTCTACATAAATTGAAACATATAAATCATTTTAGCCTTCGAAGCAGATCAAGGAGGCACAAATGGAATCGGAACGGAAGAAGGCGGTTGTCGTCGGGGCCAACGGGATCATTGGCGGCAATCTCATCGCCCATCTGGCCGAACTCGGCGACTGGGAGATCGTTGGACTTTCACGGCGCAGCGGAAATGCGGCAGGCAAGCTAACCCACATCGCCGTCGATTTGCTCGACGTCGATGATACGAGGGACAAACTCGCGGGTCTCACCGACGCAACCCACATTTTTTACGCGGCCTACCAGGACAGGCCGAGTTGGGCCGAGCTCGTGCCGCCCAATCTCGCTATGCTGATCAATGTGGTCAATGCCATCGAGCCTATCGCACCGCGTCTTAAGCACATCAGCCTCATGCAGGGATACAAGGTCTACGGCGCGCATCTCGGGCCATTCAAGACGCCGGCGCGGGAAACCGACGCCAATCACATGCCGCCGGAGTTCAACATCGATCAGCAGGATTTTCTCGAAGCCCTGCAGAGGGGCAAGACCTGGACGTGGTCGGCGCTGCGCCCATCCGTGGTGATCGGCTTTGCCCTGCGCAACCCGATGAACCTCGCTTCCGTCATCGCCGTCTATGGGTCGATGTCCAGGGAACTTGGCATACCTTTGCGCTTCCCCGGCAAGCCCGGCGCCTATGACAGCCTTATAGAAATGACTGACGCCGGTCTTCTGGCGCGGGCAACCGTATTCATCGCGACGCACCCGCAATGTGGCAACCAGGCCTTCAACATCAATAATGGCGACCTTTTCCGCTGGAGCGAGATGTGGCCGAAGATCGCGAAATTCTTCGACCTCGAGGTTGCGCCGCCGCTTCCGATGGCGCTCGGGGTCGTGATGGCGGACAAAGCGGATCTCTGGAAGCGGATGATCGACAAGCACAACCTTTTTGAAACGCCCTATGAGGAGGTTTCGTCATGGGGCTTCGGCGATGCTGTTTTCAGCTGGAACTACGATTTCTTTGCGGACGGCACAAAACTCAGGCGCGCCGGCTTCCACGAATATGTGGACACCGAGGAAATGTTCATGCGGGTTTTCCGCGATCTTCGCGACAGGAACATCATTCCCTGAAGGTGTGCGAGGACTCAGCCAGCCGCGATATCGGTCTTCGTGAAGTCGTTGCCCTTGTATAGCAAAGGTACGCCGTAGTGACGCGCGCACGCATAAGCGAAACAATCGCCAAAGTTGAGATTGGCGGGATGTCGGTTCTTGCCGAACCGGTCATAAGCTTCAAGTGCGAGGAAAGCGGCTTGAGGGGGGATCTGTACAAGTTCGATTTCCATCAACACTAAAAAGTCCCTGACCGCGGACGTCGCTGCGGGAAGGGAAATATCGAGAATGCGCGCAACATTGACTGCGCATTCCCACGCTGCCGTAGGCGACGTAATTCGGTTGGCAGCAAATTGCATGCGCGCTGCGAGAGAACGCGCATCATCTTCGTCTGTCATCATTGCCACGAGGGCTGATGCGTTGATGAACACAGCTTACTCGTAAAGGCTATCGCGAAACGCCTTGTCGGTGGACCGGCCCTTCTCCGGATGGCCGGACCGGCGCAGCTCGCGAGCGAAATTTGCGGCAATATCGGCAAGCAGGGGTCTGCCCTCCTGCTCATGCAATGCGAGTTGCAGTGCCAGACGTACCGCATCGGTCTTCGAGGGAGCTTTGATGGACGCCTGATACCGGCGCGCAAGTTCATCAATCGTATCGTCCTTGATATAGAGCGGCACTATATTCTCCTTGGTATATAAGGGTATAAAATAGAAGATCCCGATCAACAGTAATACAAGTCAGACTCACTGCGTGAATAGTTCGCCCTGACGGCGCGGGCTGTCGTAGTTGAGGAAGAATTCGTCGAGTTGCGGCGGCGGCACCTGCGTCCCCGCAAGCATTGCGTGGGCCTGACCGCGATGATGGATCTGATGGACGAAAAGGTGCGACAGCACGAGGCGGATCGGCTCCTGCGAGGTGTCGCCGGTGCGCCAAGTGATCGAAATGACGCGGTCCAGATCTTCTGGGCTCAAGCCATCGCAAAATTCGATCAGGCTAATGTCGAACTCTTCTTGGGCGCGCTTCAGATCGCTCGCCTTCGGAAACGGCACGTCGCCTTCGATCCCCACATTCTGCCGGCCCTTGCCGATCATGTCGGCCATATAGATATGGTCGACGATCAGATTATGATTGAGCGTAAGCTGGATCGACGGGAAAAAGCTGGTGCGCTTCTGTGCGAACTCCTCGTCGGTCAATTGCTCGCAGGCGGTCAGCAGGCGATGGTTGGACCAGGCGCTGTTGCGCGCCATGGCTGAAAAGTGGTCGCGGAGGGCGCTGTCAGACATCGCCTTCCGCCCTTTTGTCAGTTGCCGCCCGGATAGTTCGGGCTTTCGCGTGTGATCGTGACATCATGGGTATGGCTCTCGCGCAGACCGGCATTGGTGATGCGCACGAATGTAGCCTTTTCGCGGAATTCTTCCAAGTTCCTGGCACCCACATAACCCATGGATGCACGCAAGCCTCCTGCCAACTGGTGCAGGACACCCGCGACCGGGCCCTTGTAGGCGACCTGTCCCTCGATGCCTTCCGGCACCAGCTTCAATTCATCGCGCACTTCAGCCTGGAAATAGCGATCGGCCGAACCGCGGGCCATTGCACCTACGGAGCCCATGCCGCGATAGGCTTTGAACGACCGCCCCTGATAGAGATAGACCTCGCCCGGGCTTTCTTCAGTACCCGCCAAAGCCGAACCGGCCATGGCGGCCGAGGCGCCTGCCGCCAAAGCCTTGGCGAAATCGCCAGAATATTTGATGCCGCCATCGGCGATGACCGGAACATCTGCCTTCTGCGCTGCCTCAACGGCCGACATGATGGCCGAAAGCTGTGGCACGCCCACCCCGGCGACGATGCGCGTGGTGCAGATCGAACCAGGGCCGATGCCGACCTTGACGGCGTCGGCGCCGGCGTCGATGAGGGCTTGCGTTCCAGCGGCAGTCGCCACGTTACCGGCGATGATGCGCACGGCATTCGACATTTTCTTTGCGCGGGTCACCGCGTCGAGAACGCGCTGCGAATGGCCATGCGCGGTATCGATGACGAGAACATCGACACCGGCGGCGATCAGTCGTTCAGCCCGTTCAAAGCCGTCTTCGCCGACGCTCGACGCCGCCGCCACACGCAGGCGTCCCTGGGCGTCCTTCGCGGCGTTCGGGTTGAGCTGCGACTTCTCGATGTCCTTGACCGTAACCAGTCCGACGCAGTGGCCGCGATCGTCGACGACCAGCAGCTTTTCAATGCGGTGCTGATGCAGCAGACGCTTCGCCTCGTCCTGCTGCACGTTCTCGCGCACGGTGATGAGGTTGTCGCGCGTCATCAGTTCGTGGATTTTTTGCGCAGGGTTTGATGCAAAGCGTACGTCGCGATTGGTGAGAATGCCGACGAGCCGGCCCGGCCTGCGACTGCCTTCGCCTGCATTCTCGACGACGGGAATGCCGGAAATGCCGTGCGACCGCATCAGCGCCTGCGCATCTGCGAGCGTAGCATCAGGGCCGATCGTCACAGGATTGACCACCATGCCCGATTCGAACTTCTTGACCTGGCGAACTTCCTCCGCCTGTCGTTCCGGGGAGAGGTTGCGGTGGATGACGCCCATGCCGCCGGCCTGAGCCATGGCGATGGCGAGCCGCGACTCGGTAACCGTGTCCATGGCGGCGGAAAGCAGCGGGAGATTGAGTTCGATATCCGGAGCGATGCGGGTGCGAATGTCGGTCTGACCGGGCATAACTTCGGAATGACCGGGTTGCAGCAGGACATCGTCAAATGTCAGTGCCAATGCGCCTGTTGCGGATTCAACGATTTTTGCCATGGACCAATTCCTTGCGGTAAAAGACTAAAGGGCGCACCACACGGGTGGAGCGCCGATCACGTTCAGTTCAGATGAATTGGCACGGGCTGGTAACACGGATATGTCCGTTTGAAAAGGCTCAAACGCAATTCCAATACGATCAACTTATCGCCATCGGATCTACAGGTGGTCTATCGCGGCGCTGCGGGCGCACGATATTGAGGCAAATCCACGCCGCCGGGCGCGATGCCCGGCCGGCGGTCCACAGGGCTGCCAACGATCAGACGTCGAATTGATAGGTGACGGGAACGAAGCGATAGCCGCCTTCCTGTTTTTCGGCGAAGCCGACCGAGGGAAACGGCATGTGGTAGCCGATGAAAGGCAATCGGTCGGTCGCGATCATATCGAAGACCTTCTTGCGGGTTGCGGCCCCCATGGCCTTGTCCGTATCGAAGGCGACCTCCCAATCCGGCCGCTGCAACGAGGCGACGTAGTGATTGGCCGTGTCACCGGTAATGACGAGGTGTTTTCCGCCAGATTCAATGTGGAAGATCATATGACCCGGCGTGTGTCCATAAGCGGCTTCGCTGGTGATGCCCGACGCGACAGGATCGCCGGCCTTGATGAACTTGATCTTTTCGGCAAGCGGCTTGACCTTGGCGGCCACGGCCTTCGCACCGTTTTCTGCCGGCGTTCCCATGCGGGCCGGGTCGGTCCAGAACGAATATTCGAGCTCGCCGGCAACGATGCTGGCATTGGGGAATGCCGGCGTGTCGCCGTTGATGAGACCGTTGATGTGGTCGCCATGCATATGCGTGAGAACAACGATGCTAACCTGGTCGGGCGTATAGCCGGCGGCCTTCATGTTGGCCTCGAGCCTGCCGAGGCCATTCTCCCGTCCGGCCGCCCCGAAGCCCGTATCGAACAGGATAAGGTCCGATCCGGTATTGATCAGCACCGGGGAAAAGCCGTTGACGAATTTCGTCTCAGGCAGGAAGTTCGCCCGCATCAATTGCGAGACGGCTTCCTGCGTCTGGTTGGCGCCGAAGGTCGGATAGGGTCCGTCACCGGGGCGCAGTCCGTCGAGGACGGTGGTGATTTCGTACTCGCCAAGCTTGAACCGCTTGAAGCCTGGCGGCGGCGTGTCCGACTGGGGCACGGCGGCGGCCATGGCGGAATCGGCAATCAATTGCGGCATCGTCAAACCTCCGATGGCTGCTGTGGAGGCCACGAGCAAGTCGCGGCGGGAAATCTCGAAACTTTGCATGACGCCTCTCCTGTGTATTCGTTCAACAGCCAAGCTTACACCGGCATGCGAAGCCGTCGTCCTTGCGGCCATGGCAAATCGATCACAAGACGGCGTTGCCGGATCACATCTCTTTGATCGCGGCTTGAGCGCTGGAACAGCGGGTGCTATCGGAGCTTTCATCAAGAGCAACTGAGTCCTGCGTATCGGGCCCTGCCTCCTGTTTTCTCGGTTGTGAGAACTGGAAACATCGTGAACCGCATAGTTCCCCTCGTCCTTGCCGTCGCTCTGTTCATGGAGCAAATGGATTCCACCGTTATCTCGACATCGCTTCCGGCAATTGCTGCGGATATCGGTACGAGCCCTATTGCGCTGAAACTCGCCCTGACCGCTTATCTCGTTTCACTGGCCGTGTTCATCCCCGTCAGCGGCTGGATGGCCGATCGCTTCGGAGCAAAGAACGTGTTTCGCGCCGCGATCGTCGTCTTTGTCCTCGGCTCCATTGCATGTGCCGCATCGGGATCACTGTTTGCCTTCGTTGTGTCGCGATTTTTTCAGGGTGTCGGCGGCGCAATGATGACGCCGGTCGGCCGCCTCGTTCTCGTCCGCTCGACGCCGCGCAGCGAACTTGTCGGTGCGATGGCCTGGCTCACCATGCCCGCGCTCATAGGGCCCTTGCTCGGTCCACCGGTCGGAGGGTTTCTGACCACCTATTTCAGTTGGCACTGGATCTTCCTGATCAACGTTCCGATCGGAATTATCGGCATCTGGTTCGCCACGCGCTATCTTCCGGCCATCGAAACGCTGATCCAGCGGCCGCTCGATGTTCCCGGATTTTTTCTGAGTGGCATCGCCGCCTCCGGCATTGTCTTCGGTCTTTCCGTCGTGAGCCTGCCTGCCCTCCCCTCGTGGGTCGGTTTTTCGACGCTGGCGCTCGGGATTGTCTCCGCGGTCCTTTACCTGCTTCACGCGCGAAAGACGCCGGAGCCACTTCTCTCGCTCGATCTCTTCAAGAATCAGGTGTTCCGGGCATCGATCGTCGGCGGAAGTCTATTCCGCATAGGCGTGGGCGCGGTGCCGTTCCTGCTGCCCCTGATGTTCCAGATAGGCTTCGGCATGACACCGTTTCAATCCGGTCTCATTACCTTCGTCTCTGCCGCAGGAGCAATGAGCATGAAGCTGGTAACAAAATGGTTTTACAGGAAGACCGGCTTCCGCAACTCATTGATGTACGGATCGGTGGTCGCCGCAGCGTTCATCGCCGTCAATGGCTTCTTCACCCCGGAAACGCCCTATGTGCTGATGATCCTCGTCTTGCTAGCCGGCGGCTTCTTCCGCTCGCTGTTCTTCACCGGAACGAACGCACTCGCCTATGCGGACATCCCGAACGAACAGACGAGCCTTGCAACACCGATCAGTTCCGTCGCCCAGCAGATCTCCATTGCGCTCGGCGTTGCAGTTGCGGGCGGCATCCTCGAGGTGTCGACCAAGATGCATGGCGGCCCGCTGCAACTCTCCGATTTTCACATCGCGTTCTTTATCGTCGCGGCAGTATCGAGCTTCGCGTGCCTGTCGTTCCGGGGATTGCGAGCCGATGCAGGCGCAGAAGTTTCCGGCCACCGGCCATTGGTGAAAGTGCCGGCCGCGGCGGAGTAGGCGAACGCTAAAGAGGTGCTTTTGGGAGTATTTCCCCCTTACAATGAAAAGAACCCGGATCGGCTGGCAAGTCTGCATCCAGGTTCAATTCATTCGATAAGGAAACGGGTGGCGGGCGAACGCTCGTCCCTCACTCCAAGACAGAATTTAGCAGTTTCCTCGTTATTTCCACGTCAGGATACTGGCATCATCCCTTGAAATCGCGTGCCAGCAGATAGAGCTCGACAGACTCGGCGCGCGACGCCGGCGGCTTCACATGATGAACAGATTTGAAGTTTTTCTTCAGCAAAGCCAGCAATTCGTTTTCCGTCCCGCCCTGGAACGTCTTCGTCAGGAAATGCCCGCCGGGCCGCAGCACCGCAACGGCAAAATCCGCCGCGACCTCGCAAAGGTGCGTGGTGCGGATATGGTCGGTGCGGCGGTGACCTGTGGTCGGTGCCGCCATATCGGAGAGCACGATATCCGGCTGGCCGCCGAGCGCTTCCATCAGTTTGTCCGGCGCGGCATCGTCCAGGAAGTCCATTTCGAGAAGCGTGACGCCCGGCAGGGGATCGACGTGCAGATAGTCGATGCCGACGACGGTCGGTTGCTCGTCTGGCGACCCGACAATCGACGCGGCGATCTGGCTCCAGCCGCCCGGGGCGGCGCCAAGATCGATGATACGCTGGCCCTTCTTCAGGATCTTGTAGCGGTCGTTGATCTCGATGAGCTTGTAGGCCGCGCGCGAGCGATAGCCGTCCTGCTTCGATCGTTGCACGTAAGGATCGTTGATGTGCCGTTCCAGCCAGCGGCGCGACGATTCCTTGATCGTCCCCGCCTTCTTCTTGATCTTGGTATGAAGGCCGCGCGTTCCCGTGCCGCCGCGCCCGCCCGTTGTTGTCTTAGCCATGTGCACTCCGGTGCCAGCGATTACGCCACGCACCATCGCGCGACATGAGTTCAGTCAGGATACCTTCGCGCAAACCCCGGTCGGCCACACGCAGCTTCTGGCTCGGCCAGACATTGCGAATGGCGTCGAGAATGGCGCAGCCGGCCAGAACGAGGTCGGCGCGGTCAGCCCCGATGCAGGGATTGGCGACGCGCTGGTCAAAGCTCCAGGAGAGGAGCTTGCTCGTCATTTCGGTTACGTCGTTATTCTCCATCCAGATGCCGTCGATGCGCCGCCGGTCGTAGCGTTCAAGACCGAGATGGATGCCGGCCAGCGTCGTGACGGTACCGGACGTGCCGAGAAGATGAAAATTCTGGCTCTTGACGAGGTCCCCGAGCTTGTGCCGCTCGGAGAAATCATTGAGCAGCTCGGCAACGTGGTTGACCATGACGGCGAAATTGTCCGTCGTCACGTCGCGCCCGCCGAAGCGTTCGGCAAGTGTTACTACCCCGACCGGAAGCGACGTCCAGGCGATGATGTGCTCGGCAAGACGCGGCGACCGGCGCTCGGTGAGGTCGATCAGCGCGATTTCGGATGAACCACCGCCAATATCGAAGAGGACGACAGCATCGGTCTCGCGCTCGACCAGGGTGCCGCACCCGGACACGGCAAGGCGTGCTTCAGTCTGCCGGTTGATGATCTCGAGTTCGAGGCCAGTCTCATCCTTGACCCGCCCCAGAAATTCCGGACCGTTTTCTGCCTGACGGCATGCCTCGGTCGCGATAAGCCGCGCCTTGCGAACATCGTGATTCTCGAGCTTGTCGCGGCAAATCTTCAATGCCTCGATGGCGCGGTTCATGGCGCTGTCGCCGAGCCGTCCACTGGCGCCAAGTCCCTCGCCGAGCCGCACGATGCGGGAGAATGCATCAACGACACGGAATTGCCCGGGACGCGTTGGCGAGGCAACGAGAAGGCGGCAATTGTTCGTGCCGAGATCGAGCGCGGCGTAAAGGGGCCCAGAAAAGCGGAAGTCTTGCCGGGACGACTGCTGTTGCGGTGTTGCCGATGCGTTTGCAGAAACGGTCGCGGGCGCCGGCGTTGCATACGCTGGCGGCTTTACACTGGCCCGGCCACGCCTGCGAAAACGATTGGGCCGGCGATTCTTTCCATGCTTGGTGGCAGCGGGAGGCGTTTCGCCGGTGGAAACTGAAACAGGCGTTGGCGCAAGCGAAGGTGCACTCGAAACAGCCGCCTGTTTCGACTTGCCGCGCCTGCGACGGCGTGCTCGTTTCCTGGGGTTCTTGTCGAAGCGTCCTTCCTGGGAATCAGGCTGGTCGTTCCGCGCATCGAGCGCAGAATCCCCGTGAGGCCCGGGCCCATTCTTGGGGTGACCTGTGCTGCCATTCAGCACCGTGCGACCGCCAGACGCCCCTCCGTGCGGCGCGTTGCCCGCGCCCGTTTCGGGGTCTTTCAAGATATTTTCCTTTGAGCGCCGCGCGAACCCTGAAGGACGCAGCAGGACGCTTTTTCAATTAACGTTGAACATAATGTAACACGCTTTGACAAATATTAAAGTGCACGAGGTGAATTAGCGCGAAGCGCGGTCCATCAAGGATCACGAACCTTTATCCAGCCCGCCGTAAAATCTGGCAACCTGTTGTTCCATGAATGTTCCGCCACGTTAATCCAAAGGGATTAGAGGCGGCCAATATGTGCAGCAGCGATCATATGTTAGTAGCGTTCCGTCGATCCTTCCGCCAGAATCCCACGCCGACACCCTCAACGAACTGCTGAACACGTTTTATTTGCAATTTCTGGTTGTATCTCATCATTGTACAACCGTAGTCGATGGATCCTTTATGCCAGAGCATGAGCACAGGCCGGTTTCCGTTGTCGGCCTTATACTTTTGTGTGCAGCTACCCTGATCTTCCTCGTGGTCATTTGGCTGGTTGGCAGCGCCTTTGCGCGGTCCGAACCGCATTTCACCCAGAGTGAAGCAGCTGGCGGCGGCGTGGTAATTGCGTCGTTGCGTTGACCAGCCGACATACCACTTCCTAAACTGATCAACAGAACGCTAAACGTGCGCGGTCGCGAACCAACCGCAACCGCGCAAGGGCATTTTGTTACGTATCTGGAGTAGCCGCAGCGCAACCGATCGGCCCGCCAAACCAATCCACCACCAAGGCTCCGCGCGCGAACAAAACAGGAACAAATTCCTTTTCATATAGGTCTGGTTGTGGCAATCTCTTGGAAAAGGAGATTCTGATGAACGCGATATCCCGGCAACCGGAGGATGAAATCGATGAGGCGTTGGCCTACCATCAGGGCGATGCTCGGGCGACGATTGCCGCGCTGCTTTCCGAACGCGAGTTCCTTCTGCGCGAGATCGAGTATGCCTCGCTCGCCCTGTCTTATGGCTTTGCGCGTGGCTGGAAGCCGGGACGCCAGACCCCAGCGCGATAGACTTCAGCGGCGTCACGTGCGAAGCTTGTAGCAGAGTAAAGCGAGGCACGATGAAACATAGTCCTAAACAAATACCCGCGGTGGGCGTAAAACCAAAACCCGTTCTAAGTCCTTCCGAGCAGAAGAATCTGGCGACAACGCTTGCCGCGACCGCCATCATCAACGATGAAACCGCAAAATGGGAAAACAAGACCGCGCGTCTCAAGGCATTGCGCCTTGCGAAGGAAGCTGCGGAACAGACGGAAGTTTCCACGCGCGCTCCCGCGACGAAATCGAAGACTGTGCGCAAGGCAAAGGCGAGATGACCCCATTCTTGAGCTCAATCCGGGTTCGCACGGACGGACGGCCGTTCTCCGTCCATTGAAGGCGCCGATAAATATTTTCAAATAGAAATGGGTACCTGAAGGACCGAGGCAATTCGTTATATTACACGCAAATATTTTATTGGGTTGTGGCATTGACGAAATAAAGCCTGGTGTTTATATAAGTCCCATCGGTATTTGGTAGTTTGTCAGTCCTTTTATTGCGCCACTAGGCGCTCTGAAAAAATCCTTCTTCAAAAATCGAGCTAAAAAACTGCTTGGCGCGTCGTGCCGAGGGTAGAAATATTTCCATTGAAAGGGTTCATCATGAGCACTGGAACAGTAAAGTGGTTCAATTCCACAAAGGGCTTCGGCTTCATTCAGCCGGATGATGGTTCGGCAGACGTGTTCGTTCACATCTCCGCAGTTGAGCGCGCAGGTATGCGCAGCCTCAACGACGGTCAGAAGATCAGCTTCCAGCTGGTCCGTGACAACAAGTCCGGCAAGATGACAGCTGATCAGCTGCAGGCTGCCTAAAAATAATTCGTCTCTGCGGTCTTTGACCACGGATGTACTGGCACTGGTTGCGAGATGAATTTGAGAAGGTCGGGTTTTCCCGGCCTTTTATTTTGCCCGGATTTTGATATTCGGGAAAACCAAGACATTTCATCGCATTGCAAAGAAATGTCTGGAAAGAAGCATCACGCCATATGACAGTGCGGCGGTAACGAATCCGCATTGAAGGAGTATTGCGGCGATGAAAGTTCTTGTTCTGGGCAGTGGCGTCGTCGGTGTCACATCGGCGTGGTATCTGGCGCAGGCGGGACATGACGTTGTCGTCGTCGATCGCCAGCCTGGGCCGGCGCTCGAAACAAGCTTTGCCAATGCAGGGGAGATTTCACCCGGCTACTCTTCGCCATGGGCAGGTCCCGGCATTCCGGTAAAGGCGATCAAGTGGATGCTGATGCATTTCGGGCCCCTGGTCGTGCGGCCAAAGTTCGATCCCTATATGGCGCTTTGGCTCATCCGCATGCTTCGTAACTGCACTTCGGCCCGCTATGCCCGCAACAAGGCGCGCATGGTGCCCATTGCCGAATATAGCCGCGACTGCCTGAAGGAGCTGCGCTCTGAAATCGGCATCGCCTATGACGAGCGCATGCAAGGCACGTTGCAGCTTTTCCGCACCCAGAAACAATATGAAGGAACGGCCGGCGACATCGAGGTGCTCAAGCAGTTCGGCGTTCCCTATGAACTTCTTGATCCCGCGGGCTGCATCGGTGCGGAACCTGCACTTGCCAATGTCAAAGGCAAGTTCGTCGGCGGCCTGCGACTTCCCGGCGATGAAACCGGCGATTGCCAGATGTTCACCGACAAGCTGGCAAAGCTATGCGCCGAAAAAGGCGTCGCCTTTCGTTTCAACACCACCATCACGTCGATAAACACATCCGGAAATCGCATCGCCAGCGTCTCGACGGAAACCGAGGAGTTCACTGCCGACGCCTATGTGGTGGCATTCGGCAGTTACTCGCCTTTCCTCTTGCGGCGCATAGGCGTTCACATCCCGGTTTACCCGATCAAGGGGTACTCCATCACGGCGCCAATTGCCGATCCCGATTCGGCACCGGTTTCGACGGTTATGGACGAAACCTACAAGGTCGCGATCACGCGCCTCGGTGATCGTATCCGCGCTGGCGGAACGGCTGAGATTTCAGGGTACGACCTGAGCCTCCGCGACGCGCGGCGGGCAACGCTGCATCATTCGGTCGGCGATCTCTTCCCGGGTGGCGGCGATCTTTCCAAGGCGACATTCTGGACCGGTCTGCGGCCGATGACACCGGATGGTCCGCCGATTATCGGGGCCAGCAAATATTCGAATCTTTACCTCAATACTGGACACGGCACGCTTGGCTGGACCATGGCCTGCGGTTCCGGGCGCGTCCTTGCCGATATCGTCTCTGGCAAATCGCCGGATGTCGACGCATCTCCGCTTGAAATCACGCGGTACGGCTAACCCATTTTAAACATTACAAATTGTTTAGATTGGCGTTCAGATTTCATTCATCTCGTCAGGACTAAACCAGGGGTGTCTCCCAAGACAACCTGTGGCTTAGTTCAGCCACGCAACAGACGAGGTAACACAATGAAAAAGATCGCTCTGGCAACACTTGCCCTATCGTTGCTGGCATCCCCAGCGGCTTTCGCCCAGCAGCAACACTCGCACCAGGGTTACCGATACGGCCATCCGCAAAACGAAGTTGTCGTCAAGAAAACGGTGACCGTGAAAAGAAATCACTGGTCGCGGGGCAAGCAGCTTCCGCCGAGCTACCGCCGCCACGTGGTGCGTGATTACCATCGTTATCACCTGCGCACCCCACCGCGCGGTTATCAGTGGGTGAAGGCCGATAATGACTACGTCATGGTCAGCATCGCGACGGGTATCATTTCCGCGCTTGTCCAGGCTCGCTGAGCGTAGAAAATATTCGAAGGGCGGCGTTCAGACGCCGCCCTTTTCGATTCAATCAACAAAGACGCGAACGCTCGCTGCCCGTCCGGCTGCATCGATGACGGTGAGCGTCGAAAAACCCCCGCCATCCGGCAGCCATTGATTGACGCGGCGGCGCGATGTTTCCGGCAACGGCTTGCCATTCGCAAGCCAGCGGAACGGGGCGCGACCGCCTTGCAGCTTCAATGCCAACGGCATGATTTCGCCGTCCGCCTTTGCACCGAGATCAACCCTTGCTCCTTCGGGCGGATAGACGATTTGCGGCGCCGGCTCCCGCGTCGATGCTGTGACGAGGCCGCTCGACGTTACCGAGAATCGTCGCTGGCTGATCGGCAGTTGCGCCTGTGCGATGCGTGCTGCACCGGCAGGTGCTGGAGGCAGCGGTGTAATGGCGACGCCGGATTTGGCGAAGCCCTCAAAAAGGATCGGTGCTGCCGACCCGAAACCGGTGAGTCCCGGAACCGCGCCATTGTCGGGCCTGCCCACCCAGACACCGAGCACATAATTGCCATCGAAACCCACCGACCAGGCATCACGGTATCCGTAGCTGGTACCGGTCTTGTAGGCGATGCCACGCTGGCCGGCGCCGAGTGGAGGCATGACGCCCGAGAGGACGTCCGCGACGTTCCATGCCGCCACCGGCTCGAGCAGCGGTTCGGCCATGATTTGCCCAGGCTTGTCCTGAATGCCGTCGCCAAGACGGACGGGCCTGCCCCGGTTGGCAAGCCCTGCATAGAGCTGGACAAGATCCTTCAGCGTTATGCCGACGCCGCCGAGACCGATGGCAAGCCCGGGCGCTTCATTCGGCGGCAGGACCGGCCTGATTTCGGAGCGGCGAAAGCGCATCATCAGCCGCGCCGGGCCAACCGCATCGAGAAGGCGCACTGCTGGAACGTTGAGCGAGAGCTGCAACGCCTGCCTGATGCTGACATCGCCCTGATAGCTCATATCGAAATTGCGCGGTCGGTAGCCGAAGAAATCGGCCGGCCGGTCTTCGATGATCGTCTCCTGGCTGACGAGGCCGTCCTCAAAGGCGAGCCCGTAAATAAACGGCTTTAGCGTCGATCCGGGCGAACGGTTGATGCGCGTCATGTCGATCCAGCCGGAACGGCTGGCATCGAAGTAACTGGCGGATCCGACCTCGCCGACAATCTCGCCGGTGCGCACATCCGCCATTACCATGGCAACGGATACTTTCGCCCCGAGCCGTGCAGCAAAGTCCTTCGCCACGCCTTCGAGCCCCTGCTGGACCGGCCGCCGCAGCGTGGTCATGTGCCGGAGCGTGTCCGGCTCCTTGCGCCTTGCGGCTTCGGCGAGATGGGCAGCATAGGCCGGCAGCTGCAATCTTTGCGCCGGGATCGATGCGAGTTCGGCGCGCTCCGCCTCTCCATCGCCGACGACCTTTTCAACCGCCATCCGGTGCAGGACGCGCGAACGTGCCGCCTCGGCCAGCGCAAGGTTGCGGTCCGGCCGGCGCCGTTCGGGCAATTGCGGCAGGGCGACGAGAAGCGCCGCTTGCGCCACTGTCAGGCGCCGCGGTTCCTTGCCGAAATATGCAAGGCTTGCCGCGCGCACGCCTTCCAGATTGCCGCCATAGGGCGCGAGCGTCAGGTAAAGATCGAGTATCTCGGCCTTGCTGAGGCGTCGCTCGATCTGCAGCGCACGAACGAGTTGCTGCACCTTGACGGTCAGCGAGCGACCTTCTCTTGGCTCGATCAGCCTTGCCACCTGCATGGAGAGTGTCGAAGCGCCCGATACAATGCGGCCGTTGGCAACAAGTTGCACGGCAGCACGTGCGAGCGCGATCGGATCTATACCGCGGTGCTGCCAGAAGCGCTGGTCCTCATAGGCGATGAGCATACGCACGAATTGCGGATCGACATCCGCGGCTGTTGTGCCCAGCCGCCAGTGCCCACCAGATGTTGCAAAGGCACGAAGCAACTGCCCGTCGGCGTCGAGGACCTCCGGGGAGATGTCGCGGGCTTTCTGCAAGGGCGGCGGATAGGCACGATCGGCTGCGTCAAGGCTAAACGCCAACGTAGCAGCCAAAGCCAGATTGGCCGCCATGCCGATGGACAGTTTGCGCCAGATCGACATTATTGTCCTGCGACGACCTCCATGCGGCCCGTGGCAGTGCGCGCCGAGAACTGCGGACGATACATGTCCTCTACGCTCGCTGCCGGATGATCATAGGTGCCGGGGGTTACGGCGCGCACCACATAGGCAAGCGTTATCTCGCCATTGTCGCCGTTGGCGCGGTCGAAGGCCGCAACGAAGCGATCACTGCGAAATTCCGTATGGGCAGCTTCGACTTCGCCGATCCAGTCGAAATTCGACAGGCTGGCGCTGTTGACGAGGCCGGGATTGTCGATCTCGAAGCCAGCCGGCAGAAGGTCGGTGATGAGGACGCGTGACGGCCAGCTATTGTTCTGGGTCACCTTCAGCACCACGACATAGCGCTCGTTCTGCTTGGCCTCGCTGGCATTGGCCTCCTGGCCGTCCAGCGTGTAGTAGGTGCGCTCGATGCCAAAGCCATTGCCGCCCGCCGGCAATGGCTGCGCCGGCGACGCGAGGGTCGTCAGGACTGCGGAGACCGGTTCCGCCGATGTGTTGGTGATCGAGACGGGCTGGGCGAGGAGCTCGTCACCGCTCAGGCGCGCGACATAGCCGCCGGTCCGCGCCGTGCCGTTCACATCAAGCTTCAAATCCTGATCGCCGCCCTGGATGGCACGCGCCGCCAGCAGCATCCACGTCTGTTCCTGCGTGCTCGTATAGGTCTTGCGCTCCCACTCGCTGGCGACGATCTTCGACAATTGCGGAATGATCGGCGGGACCGGGCGGCTTTCTGCGGCAAGGGCAAGGACGGCAGCATCGTCGCGAAGCGATGAACCATAGTCGGAGCGCGCGAGGCTGACATTGGTAACGAGTGTGGACTGCTGCAGTGCATCGGTGAAGATGCTTTGTGAACGCTGCGCATCGCCATAGAGCGAGAGGGCGGCGGCGAGATGCGCCCGCGCCAACGGCGTTGGGAACTCGGCAAGTTTCGTGTCGGCATAATAGCGCAGGTCGCTGATGGCCGCCTTGCGGTTGCGCGCAAGCACGTAGAGCGCATAGGCAATCTCATTGCCCTTGTCCTTGACGCTGACGTCATAGCTCAGCGAATTCTGCAGGTTTTCCAGCGCCTGCACCAGTGCCTGTTCCGGCACCTCGTATTTCTGTTCGCGGGCGCGGGTGAGGAAGTCGGTCACGTAGGCATCGAGCCACAAATCGCCCGAGCCGGGGCTCCAGAGGCCGAAGCTGCCTGAAGAAGACTGGTAGGACAGCACGCGGTAGATCGCGTCCTGGACGCGCTTTTGCACGTCCGTATCCTCCGCAATTCCCGACTGCTTGGCGAGTTCGCTCATGTAAAGCAGCGGCAATGCCCGGCTCGTCGTCTGCTCGGCGCAGCCATAGGGGTAGCGATCGAGCGTCATCAACAGCGCCGGAATGTCGAAGGCAGCCGAACGCGTCACGTTAAGGCTCACCGAAGCTCCTTGCAGGATGCTGCCCGCCAGCAATTCGCCATCCACCTTCAGCATGCTGTTCGGTGCGATCTTGATTGGCTTGCGTACCGTAAGCGGCAGCGTTGCCGCACGTACCGGAACATCCAAGGATTGTTCGAGCGACAGGCCGGCCGCGTTCGAAAGCTTCACCGAAACGACGCCGTCGCCAGGGTGTTCTCCCTTTAGCGGCAGGGTAATGTCGAATTTGCCACCGGCGGGCAGGTTGATGGTCTGCGAGGCGTTCGCCGCTTCGACACTAACGACCGGATTGGTCGTTACCTGCAGCTGATAATCGCCGGCCGGTGCGTCGGTGTTGGCGATGTCGAGCCGAAGCGACGACCTGTCGCCCGGCGCGAGGAACTTCGGCATGCTCGCTGTCACGACGACCGGATCGCGGATGATTACGTCAGACGTGGCATGGCCTACCCCGGCCTTCGACCAGGCGACTGCCATGATACGTGCCGTGCCATTGAACTGCGGTATGTCGAAGCTGACATTGGCCTTGCCTTGCGGGTCGAGTTTGACCGGACCCGAGAAGAAGGCGACGAGCTTTTCGGTCGGAGGGCTCCCCTGCATCGGCATCTGCGCACCGTCGCCGCCAGTGCGCAGCTTGCCAGTCACGCCCTGCGAACCATCGATGAGGCGCCCGTAGAGATCGCGAATTTCGATGCCGAGTTCGCGCTGTCCGAAATACCATGCATCGGGGTTGGGGGCTTCGTAGCGCGTGAGATTGAGAATGCCAACGTCAACGGCAGCGACGGTGACAAATGCATTTTCATTTGCCCCCGCACCGGTGACCTGCAGCGCGATGTTGAGCGGTTTGCGGGGCTCCGTCTTTGGTACGACGTCGAGCTTGACGGCAAGGTTGCGATCGCCCGGATTGACCCCCAGCCATTTGACACCGATGGCGCGCATCGGCATGTGGCTTTCCTGGTCGTTGCCCGGGCGGAACAGAGTTGCCGTGACATAGGCGCCAGCGCCCCAATCGGCAGTGACCGGAATTTCGACTTCGCCGCCTTCGGCAGGTATGTTGGCGCGCTTGGTGAGGCGGAGATTGTCTGCGCCAACGGCGATGAGAAGTTCACCGGCAAAGCGCGGCGACACCTTGAGTTTCGCCGTTTCCCCGGGCGCATAATTCGACTTGTCGAGAGCGATTTCGAGGCCGTCCGGCGTTTCCGTCGATGTTGCGGCGACATAGTAACCCGCGTCGAATTCGACGCTCGATGTAGGGCCGTCCGCAGCGGTGGTTTCAACCTCGAGCCGGAAACGGCCCCAGGTGACGGGCACCGAAATCTCCGCGCCGTCGATTGTCGTGTTCACTTGTCCGCTCGCGACTTGCTTCGTCGAAAGAATCGGCTCGTATTTCCATGAATTGCCGTCGCGATACCATTGATAGTTGCGCTCGACGCTGACCAGTTTCCATTCGAGACCCTGCATCGCCTCCTTCTGGTTGTTCTGGTCGATGCCGATCACATGGAATTTCGCAACCGAGTTTTCCGGCAGGTCGCCGGCAAATTCCGGCTTGATCCCGATCATCGGTCCTGACGGCTTGACGGGAAGCGTCAGCGTCCGCTCGACGGCGCGGCCGCCCGCCTCCTGCATACGCACGACTATGTCGGCATTGAGAAGCTGCGTTGTCGAAGGTACGTCGCTGATCAGGACATCGAAGGTGCCCTTGCCGGCATCGTCCAGCGGCTGCAGATCCTCCAGCGGAATACGCGAATCCTCACTGACCTCTTCATCGGCAAGACCGAAGGAATATCCCTTGAAATCAGCGCTTTCATGCGTCGGCTTCAGGGCGATCTCGCCTTCGAGATTGAGCCCTGCGGCCGGAGCGCCGTAGAGATAGCGCCCATCGACCTTGACCGGCGTCGGCTGACCGATCTCGATCGATTTTGCGTCGCTGGTCAGGTCGAATTCGACCCGGTCCGGCACGAAGTCCTCCACCAAAAACTGCTTTTCCGCGAGGGGCGATGCCTTTGGATCGGTAAAGATCTGCATGGTCCAGGTGCCACGCATGGAATTGGGCTGGAGCGCGAGATCGAGCGTATGGCCGCCGAGATTCGCCCCGTCACTGACCATGCGGCGGTCCTCGACCCCGTCGGGGCGCTTGAAGATAAAGGTAAGCGGCAGTTTCTCGATGGCGTTGGCGGCGTTGTCACGCGCCAATGCCGAGGCATGCACCGTCTCGCCGGCGCGATAGATGCCGCGTTCCGTCCAGGCCAATATGTCGATTGCGCCGGGGGCCGCGCGGCCTGTCACGCCGCGGTCGGAGAGGTCGAAGCCGGCGCGCGTCATGTCGAGGAACACGTAGTCAGCATCGCCGTTCTTGGCGGTGATTACGGCGGGTGCGGTGGCTGAGGTGCCGCGCATTAGCCCAGCGGTGAAGGTCGCCCTTCCCTCCGTGTCGGTGGTGGCCGTGCCGAGGATCTCGTTATTCTTGGCGAGAAGCTGCAATTCGACACCGATAAGCGGCTGTGCTGTCGCCAGCGAACGGGCGAAAACGTTGAGCCCGTCCGTACCGGCATAGGTCGTCAGACCGATGTCAGAGACGACGAACCACTGCGTTGCCTGTGCATCCCACTCCTCGGCTTTCGAATCCGGCGAAACGGCGGTCAGCACATAGACGCCCGGCTTGCGCTGGGGCAGCGCTTCATCAACCGGGAAACTCGTAACCACGTCCTTGTTGAGTTCAGACTGAATGTCGATCGCGCCCTGCCATACGAGTTCACCCGATTCGTCCTGCAGGCGCTGCGCGTTGTAGCCGTCGAGCTGGGTCAGGAATTGCGAGCTTGTCATCAGCGGCGCAAGACCACGGTCGCCGATACGGTAAAGCTTCAGATTGGCGCTCGCCGTGTTGACCGAAACGATGGGAATTCCACGACGGACGGTGCTCGGCAGCACGAAATTGTCACCGGTGAATCGCACCATGGCGGAGCGATCCTGGATGTAGAGGTCAAGATCGACAGGTGCTTCCAGCGCCTCGCCAACGGAGGACGGCAGACCGGGCCGCAGGGCGAGCTTGTAGCGCTGGCCGTGTTCCAGACCTTCCACGCAAATCTCGCTGCCGCTCGCCTCCATGGCTTTTGGCGGTGCCCCGTTGAGCGTGACGAACGGCGCGTAGTCCGTGCCCATCTTCACCAGAGGCTCGGAGAACTGCACGCAGGCGCGCGGCGTCGCGCTGTCCGCGTCAATGGTATGGTTGACAACGCGGAAGCCTTGCCGGGCCTTCAAGTCTGCATAAGCAGCCGCCACCGTCTTGTCGTAGACAAGCTCGAGGCTGGCCTTGTAGGCGCTGAGGGCAGCGCGATAATTCTCGGCGTTCTGCAGTGCTGCGGCGAGGGCGGCGAGCGCATCGGCACGGCTCGAAGCCGTGCGCGTCAGCTGGTAGCCGTTCAGCGCCGCCAGCGTGGCCTGGCCGGCAATATAGGTGTTCTTTTCGGCGCGATTGGCAGCGCGAGCCGTCTCGATCCAGAGCGCGCTGTCATCGGGGGTCAACGCGAGAGCCGTCTTGAAGTTGTTCAGCGCATTTTCCAGATTGCCCGCAGCGAGCTCGCCCCGCGCGGCGGCCAGAAAGCCATCGACGCCTTGCGCCTTCTGAGCGTCCGTCGCCGTCAGGCCTCCCTTGACCTGCCGCGCCTCCTGAACGAGCTGATCCGACAGGAATTGCAGCTTCGGCGGCGCTCCGATATCAGGTTCTGCCGCCGTTTCGACGACCTTGCCGGCAATCGATCCCGGCGCCGGCTTCAGCTCTTTGAAATCCGACTTGAGAAAGCACCACCTGGCCTTGGGGTTATAGGTGAAAGCCTTGCAAGTGCGATCAGCGAGGCAAACAACCTCACATTGGTCTTGGGTAACATCCTGTTCCGTTCGAAGATCGAAACCGAAATAATCTCCGTCCTTGGTTACGACCACATCACGGTTCGTCTCTGCTGCCCCGGCTGGCGCGTAAGCTGCGAACATACTGAAAACCAAGAGAGAAAAGCCGAAAACAGCACGCATGGACATCAGGGCCTCCCAACGCTCAGGACCGGCAGATTCCGGCCCTCAATGTCGACGCTGGGCACTGTTCAAACTTCGCCGTAACTTGTCAACAGATCATACGGAAGCTGCAGCGCCCTCCTGTTGAATTTCAGTGCGGATCCAGCGCTGGAACTGGAGCATCTGCGGCGTCGGCTTGCGGTTTTTCGGGGAAACCAGCCAGTAGGCGATAGGCGACGGCACCCGGGCCGGAAACGGCGCGACGAGCCTCCCGTCGCCAAGGCTGTCCTCAACGAACAGGTCCCAGGCGAGCATGATGCCCTGCCCACTGATCGTCGCCTCCAGCGCGAGCCATGGATCGGAGAAGGTCGGCCCGTCAAACGGCAGCGGCCCTTGAAGGCCCGTCGCGACCTGCCATTCATCCCAACTGAACATCGGATTTTCGTAACAGATGATGGGCTGGCGAAAGATGTCGGCTGGCGAAGACAGGCGTGCGGCAAAGGCCGGAGTGCACACGGGGAACATGGATTGCGGCAGCAGGCGTTCCGGCGCGCCGTCGCGCCAGTCACCGCTGCCGAGCCTGATGGCAAGATCAATATCGGATCGGTTGAGATCGAGCAGCCCCGGAGACGGATCGATGCGGATTTTAAGATCGGGGTAAGCAGCGCGCAACCGCCCGAGCCGTGGCACCAGCCATTTCGAGGCGAAAGTGGGCGCGACGGACAGGAGCAGCACCTGTTCGGTACTCTCGGCAAGCGCGACCGCCTGCGAAATTTGCTGAAAACCATCGGCAAGGCGTGGCAGCAGGCTGCGGCCGAAGCCCGTCGGCACCAGACCGGCCCGCGTACGCTCGAAGATCGCCTGGCCGATCTGTTCCTCCGTGCGGATCAATTGCTGGCTGACAGCACTAATCGAGACGCCGAGTTCGTCGGCCGCTCTGGGCAATGAGCCAAGTCGTCCGATCGCTTCCACGGCTTTCAGTCCATTCAAATGAAACCGGTTGAGATTCTTCATTTAGATTTTCTTCACGCCAATATCGGCAATCTTGATTGCAGGTGCTGATTGCTCGGCCAATAATAGCGCAAATCTCGAGCTTAAGGATCGACTATGAAGATTTTCTTTTTGATGCGCATTTTCTGGCGGTCCGCGATCGCAAAATGGGAGCACGGCGACAGCGAAATCCTCGACTGGCAACGGGATCCGTTATCGCATCCCGTTCTCGACGCGATGGGCCTCGACGAGTTGGCTGATTTGCCTTTCGATGCCCGCTCGGTGTGTCGCCAATAACAATTCAGGCGGGAACCGATCCAGGCTTGCGGATATGCTTGGCGGCGGCGATGACGAGATCATCCAGGCCGTTGCCGTCCTTGTCGAGGATGGCGAAGAGCTGGCTGCGCATGCGCGGCTCCCAGAAATGGTTGATATGCTCGGCGACCCCGACAATCGCCTCGTCCTTCGGCTGCGTGTGGAAGAAGCCCGCGATCTGATTGGCCATGTAGACCAGTTTCTGTTCCGTCGACTTGTGGCTTTCACTATCCATATTGCACCAATTGAACTGTCGGACTTTGAATAAGGGTGGATGCGGCGGAATCGGGATTGGCCTTTGCCGGGGCAGTGGCTGCCGCCTCATCGGCCTTGGTCTTCACCTGCGTCAGCACATGCGGGATGCGTTCCGGCCGGGTGAAGACATCGAACTCTTCGCCGCGCACCAGCGCAACGAGCGTCATGCCGGCGGCTTCAGCCGTACGAACCGCCAGCGCAGTCGGGGCAGAGACGGCAATGAGCATCGAAGCGCCGATGATCGCGGTCTTCTGGACCATTTCGATCGAAACCCGGCTGGTGATGACAACCGCGCCGCTCTCGCCGTCAACACCGGCCCTGCAGAGCGCGCCAGCGAGCTTGTCGAGCGCATTATGCCGGCCAACATCCTCACGCACCGCGACGATGCCCTGCCCCGGCACATAGAAGCCTGCCGCGTGCACCGCACCTGTTTCGCCGTGAAGCGGTTGGCGCCGCGACAAGGAGGTCATGGCATCGGCGATCTCCTGCGGCGTCAGCGTCAGCCGCACCTTGTCCACCGAAGCGACCGGCTTCAACGCCTGCTCGATCGATTCAATGCCGCACAGCCCGCAGCCGACCGGACCCGCCATGCGGCGACGACGGTCCGTCAATTCCTGCCCGGCTTCGGTCGCAAGACGCAGCTGGACATCAATACCCTCATTATGTTCCTCAACCGCGATCTCACTGATCTCGCCAAGCTGCGAGACGATCCCTTCGGAAAGGCTGAACCCAACGGCGAAATCCTCCATGTCGGCGGGTGTCGCCATCATGACTGCGTGGGTGGTGCCGTTATAGCTGAAGGCAATCGGCGTTTCCTCGGGCACAACCCGGCCTTCCACCGCATAGCTGTCATCCGCGCCTTTACGGCGACGGATGATGCGCGGGACGGAAAGCCGGGTCGGCCGCTCGCTCATTGCTATTCTGCCGCGTCGAGCGTCGCCGCAATCCGGCGGCTTTGGCGCGCCTGCTCGTCATATTTGACCTGCCAGTCGCTGGGCCCGTTCGATACAGCCACCTGCACCGCCGTGACCTTGTATTCCGGACAATTGGTTGCCCAGTCCGAAAAGTCCGTGGTGATGACGTTGGCCTGCGTCGAAGGGTGATGGAAGGTCGTATAGACGACGCCGGGCGACACACGATCGGTGATCAGGGCGCGCAGTGTTGTCTCGCCGGAACGGCTTGCGACCTTCACCCAATCGCCATCGCGCAGGCCGCGCTGCTCGGCGTCGTGCGGATGGATCTCGAGGCGGTCCTCTTCATGCCAGACGACATTGTCGGTCCGGCGCGTCTGCGCACCGACATTGTACTGCGACAGGATACGCCCAGTCGTCAAAAGCAACGGGAAGCGAGGCCCGGTACGCTCGTCGGTCGCGACATATTCTGTGCGGATAAATTTGCCCTTGCCGCGCGCGAAGCCGTCAATATGCATGATGGGCGTGCCGAGCGGCGCCTTTTCGTTGCACGGCCACTGCACAGATCCCTCTCTTTCGAGGAGTTCGTAGGATACGCCGGCAAAGCTTGGCGTCGTCAGCGCAACTTCGTCCATGATCTGCGACGGATGCGTATAGTTCCAGTCGAGCCCCATCGCCTTAGCAAGGTTTTGCGTAACCTCCCAGTCAGCATAGCCGTTGAGCGGGCTCATCACCTTGCGCACGCGGTTGATGCGACGCTCGGCATTGGTGAACGTCCCATCCTTTTCGAGGAAGGTCGAACCCGGCAGGAAGACGTGGGCGTAGTTGGCCGTCTCGTTGAGGAAGAGATCGTGGACGACGACGCACTCCATTGCGGCGAGACCCGCCGCAACATGCTTGGTGTCGGGATCAGACTGGAGGATATCCTCGCCCTGCACATAGAGCCCCTTGAAACTGCCATCGACAGCGGCATCGAGCATGTTCGGAATACGCAGGCCGGGCTCGTCCTGGAGCTTCACGCCCCAGAGCTTGTCGAATATATCGCGGGTCGATTCGTCCGAGATGTGGCGGTAACCCGGCAACTCGTGAGGGAACGAGCCCATGTCGCAGGAACCCTGAACGTTGTTCTGGCCGCGCAGGGGATTAACGCCAACGCCCTGGCGTCCGATATTGCCGGTCGCCATGGCAAGATTGGCGATGGCCATAACCGTCGTTGAACCTTGGCTGTGCTCGGTAACGCCGAGACCGTAATAAATGGAGCCGTTGCCGCCGGTCGCGAAAAGGCGCGCAGCCTGGCGCAGCATTTGCGGATCGACGCCCGAAATCTGCTGGGTGGCTTCGGGGCTGTGTTCCGGAGACGAGACAAAAGCTGCCCAATCCTGGAATTCGTCCCAGTCGCAGCGCTCGCGGATGAACCTCTCGTCAAAAAGCCCTTCAGTGATGATGACATGCGCGAGCGACGTGACGACCGCCACGTTGGTGCCGGGGCGCAGCGGCAGATGATAGGCGGCCTCGATGTGCGGGCTGCGGACAAGATCGATGCGGCGCGGGTCAACGATGATCAGCTTGGCGCCCTTGCGCAAACGCTTTTTCAAACGCGAGGCGAAGACGGGATGTCCATCGGTCGGGTTGGCGCCGATGATCATGACGACATCGGTATGCTCGACGCTGTCGAAATCCTGTGTGCCGGCCGAAGTGCCGAACGTCTGCTTCAGGCCATAGCCGGTCGGCGAGTGACAGACGCGAGCGCAGGTATCGACATTGTTATTGCCCAAACCGGCGCGCACCAGCTTCTGCACGAGGTAGGTTTCCTCATTGGTGCAGCGCGACGAGGTGATGCCGCCGACGGAGTTACGGCCATACTGGTACTGGATACGGCGAAACTCGCTGGCGACGTGCTTGTAGGCCTCGTCCCAGCTAACTTCGCGCCACGGATCGCTGATTTTCTCGCGGATCATGGGGTTGAGGATACGGTCCTTGTGTGTCGCATAGCCGTAAGCGAAACGGCCCTTGACGCAGGAGTGACCGCGATTGGCCTTGCCGTCCTTCCACGGCACCATGCGCACCAGTTCTTCGCCGCGCATCTCGGCCTTGAACGAGCAGCCGACACCGCAATAGGCACAGGTCGTCACCATCGAATGCTCGGGCTGGCCGATCTCGATGACCGACTTTTCCGTCAGCGTCGCCGTAGGGCAGGCCTGCACGCAGGCGCCGCAGGATACGCATTCGCTTTCGACGAAACTGTCATGCGGGCCAGCGGCCACGCGGCTGTCGAAGCCGCGGCCCTGGATCGTCAGCGCAAAGGTGCCCTGCACTTCCTCGCAGGCGCGCACGCAGAGCGAGCAGACAATGCATTTCGACGGGTCATAGGTGAAATAGGGGTTGGACTCGTCCTTGGGCAGCCACTGGTCATTGGCGACAGTCCCCGCCCTGGCAAAAACGTGGTTTTCGCCCTCATAGCCATAGCGAACATCCCGGAGCCCGACGGCGCCGGCCATGTCCTGCAACTGGCAATCGCCATTGGCGGCGCAGGTGAGGCAGTCGAGCGGGTGATCGGAGATGTAAAGCTCCATCACGCCCTTGCGGATATCCTTCAGGCGCGACGTCTGCGTATGGACGACCAGACCTGGCATCGCGGGCGTTGTGCAGGAAGCGGGCGTGCCGCCGCGACCTTCGATCTCGACGAGGCACAGGCGGCAGGAACCAAAAGCGTCGACCATATCCGTGGCGCAGAGCTTTGGAACCTCGATGCCGGCTTCCATGGCGGCGCGCATGATCGACGTGCCCTCCGGCACAGTCACCTCGTTTCCGTCGATGGTCAGAGTGACCAGCTTTTCGGACCGCGAGGCGGGCGTGCCGTAATCGATTTCATGAATCAGGGACATTGTCTTCTCCTATTCCGCAGCCTGGGCGACAGGCGCCGGCCGGAAATCTTCAGGAAAATGCGTCAGCGCGCTCATGACGGGATAGGGCGTGAAACCGCCAAGGGCACAGAGCGAGCCGAACTTCATTGTATTACATAAATCAGTCAGAACCTTGATCTGTTTTTCGGGTTCGACATTGGCCGCGATGCGGTCCACCACTTCGACGCCGCGCGTCGAACCGATGCGGCAGGGCGTACACTTGCCGCAGGATTCGACCGCGCAGAATTCCATGGCGAACCGCGCCTGCTTAAGCATGTCGACCGTATCGTCGAAAACGACGAGACCGGCATGGCCGATAAGGCCGTCCTTCGCCGCGAACGCCTCGTAGTCGAAGGGCGTATCGAAGAGTTCGCGCGGGAAATAGGCACCGAGCGGACCGCCCACCTGCACCGCCTTTACCGGGCGGCCGCTTGCCGTGCCGCCGCCAATATCATCGACGATGTCACCCAGCGTCAGGCCGAATGCCGTTTCGAACAGGCCGCCATGCTTGACGTTGCCGGCGATCTGCAGCGGGATGGTGCCGCGCGACCGGCCCATACCGAAATCCTTGTAGAAGGTGGCGCCCTTGTCGAGAATGACCGGGACCGAGGCCAGCGAGATCACATTGTTGATGACGGTCGGACGGCCGAAAAGGCCCTTGTGGGCGGGAAGCGGCGGCTTGGCACGAACGATGCCGCGGCGACCTTCAAGGCTTTCGAGCAAGGCGGTCTCTTCACCGCAGACATAGGCGCCGGCGCCAACGCGCACCTCCATGTCGAAGGCATAGGGCGACCCGAGCACCGATTTTCCAAGCACGCCCGCCCGGCGCGCAACCTCGACCGCCTCGTTCATCACCGCGACCGCATGCGGATACTCGGAGCGGATATAGACATAGCCCTTGGTCGCACCAGTGGCGATGCCGGCGATCGTCATGCCCTCGATAAGGACAAAAGGATCGCCTTCCATGATCATGCGGTCGGCAAAGGTGCCACTATCGCCTTCATCGGCGTTGCAGACGATGTATTTTTGCGCGCCTGCGGTGTCGAGCACGGTCTTCCACTTGATGCCGGTCGGGAAACCTGCGCCGCCACGGCCGCGCAGTCCGGATTCCGTCACCTGGGCGACGATCTCGGCCGGTGCCAGCGTAAGCGCGTTTTCCAGGCCCTTGAGGCCGTCGTGGGCACGGTAATCCTCAAGCGACACGGGATCGATGATGCCGCAACGAGCGAAGGTCAGTCGTGTCTGTCGCGCCAGGAACGGCAGCTGATCCGTAAGGCCGAGCCAGAGCGGATGCACCCTGCCCTGGCCCATCCCGTTGTCCAGCAATGCCGGTACCTCCGACGCCTTGACCGGACCATAGGCCACGCGGCCAGATAGGGTTTCGACCTCGACCAAAGGTTCAAGCCAGTACATGCCGCGCGAACCATTGCGCACGATGCGGGCATCGAGACCGCGGCTGTCGATTTCGGACTGAAGAACCTTTGCAACCCGCTCGGCGCCGAGCGCGAGCGCACCTGAATCGCGCGGAACGTAGAAGGTGACGGTCATAGCCGCACCTCCGTCGCGATCTCTTCAAGCCTTTCTGCGTCAAGTCGACCAATCACTTCACCATCGAGCATCGCCGAAGGCGAGCAGGCGCAAAGACCGAGGCAATAGACCGGTTCGAGTGTTACGGCGCCATCAGGAGTGGTGCCATGCCAGTCAATCCCGAGAAGTTCGCGGGCGCGATCGGCCAGCGCATCGCCGCCCATCGACTGGCAGGATTCAGCCCGGCACAGTTTCAAAACGTGCCGCCCGGCCGGATGATCGCGGTAGTCGTGATAGAATGTGAAAACGCCGTGGACCTCGGCGCGCGAAATATTGAGAGCGCTGGCGATGATCGGCAGCGTTTCCCTTGGAACATAGCCGAACTCAGCCTGCAACTCGTGCAAAATAGGAAGCAGAGGGCCTTCTTTGCCCTTCAATTGATCGATAATGCCTATCGCCCTTTCGGCGATATCGATACTTGCACTCTGCATACTGTGCAGCGCCCTCCCTCATGTTTCTCCCTGTTCTTTAGAACAGATCAAATATGGGATTATATATCAATATCGCAGTCTCGTCATTCGATAGAAGATTTCTATCAAACCATGTCCAAACTTTGCGCAAGGGCTCGCGCTTCGTGCAGAAGCGCCGAAACCAGTGGGGTATGCGGTTCGCGGTCGGCCGCAACGAGCCCGACAAGGTGGCGCGCATCGGGCTCGACAATGGGGATGGCGCGGATCGGTTCTGCAAATCCGAGCGTCTCAGCAAGGTTGAGCGGCATGATGCTCGCCCACTTGCCAGTGCGAATGTGCGAGAACAGCACGATCATCGAATTCGATTCGAGCGTCGGATGGACCTCTATTCCCGCCTCTTGCAAATGCTTGTTGATAAGGCGGCGGTTCTGCATGTCCATGGTGAGCAGGCAGAGCGGTAATTGTCCGACCTCCCTCCAGGTGACGGACTGCCGGTCGGCGTGGGTACTCCCGGCCGATGTAATGAGCTGGTAGCGCTCGGTATAAAGCGGCACCGAAGTGACACGCCCGAGTGGCTCATTGTCGAGATAGCTTATGCCGACATCGATCTCGAAATTGCTGAGCAGCGTCAGAACTTCAAGCGAAGTGCGCGACGTTACCGAGAACGTCACGTCCGGGTGCTTCTCCCGAAACGGAGTCGTCAGCCGCGACACCATGGCAAGCGCGGTCGGAATTGCCGCGATCTTTACATGACCGGCAAGTCCAAGGCGGGCGGCGCGCAATTCCTCGCGCATGGTGCGCGTATCGCCAACGATGCGCCGCGCCCATTCAAGAACGCGCTGGCCTTCGGACGTAAGGCCCTTGAAGCGTGAGCCCCGCTGGACGAGAACGACGCCGAGCGTGTCCTCGAGCTGACGGATGGCGGCCGACAGAGTGGGCTGGGTCACGCCGCATTCTTCGGCGGCACGACCGAAATGCCGATGCCGCGCCAGCGCGATGAAAAATTCCAGCTTGTCGATCATCAAGGTTGCTCCTTCGGAGCGAACCTAGCGATGTTGACCTGTCGTCAGCAAGGCAAATTCAAACAGTCAGGAACTTGCGGACCTCCGGCCGGTCGAGGCTCGGCGCGTCGCCGGAATGTACGATCTCGCCGCGATCCATGATGTAGACGTGGTCGGCGAGTTCGCGGCAGAAGTCGAGATACTGCTCGACGAGAAGGATGGCGAGGCCGGCCTGATCGCGCAGAAACTGGATAGCGCGGCCTATATCCTTGATGATCGATGGCTGGATACCCTCGGTCGGTTCATCGAGCACCAGCAATTTCGGCCGCGTCACCAGCGCACGGCCGATTGCCAGTTGCTGCTGCTGGCCACCGGAAAGATCGCCGCCCCTGCGACCCAGCATCGTCTTCAGCACCGGAAACAGCTCGTACACTTCCGCGGGCACGGTGCGATTGCCGCGTGAGGCGGCGGCAAATCCGGTTGCCAGATTTTCACGGACGGTGAGCAGCGGAAAAATCTCGCGGCCTTGCGGAACGAAGGCAATGCCGGCGCGGGCACGCTCATAAGACGGCTTCCGGTCGATCGGCGCGCCTTCGAAGCGTATCGATCCCGATGACAGGGGGTGCTGGCCGACGATGGCGCGCAGCATGCTCGTCTTGCCGACACCGTTGCGGCCGAGAACGCAGGTAATCGACTTCGGCTTGACCTCCAGCGATACGCCGCGCAGCGCCTGAGCGGCACCATAGTGGAGAGAGGCATTTTCAACGCTGAGCATGATGTTCCTATCGTCCGAGGTAAACTTCGATGACGCGCTGGTCGTTGCTGACATAGTCGAGCGAGCCTTCCGCCAGAACCGAGCCTTCATGAAGGCACGTGACCTTGACGTCGAGTTCGCGCACGAAATGCATGTCGTGTTCGACCACCAGCACCGAGCGCGTCTTGGCAATTTCGCGCAGGAGCTTGGCGGTTTCCGCCGTTTCAGCATCCGTCATGCCCGCGACAGGCTCGTCGACGAGCAACAGCTTCGGATCTTGCGCGAGCAACATGCCGATCTCCAGCCACTGCTTCTGGCCGTGCGAGAGATTTGCAGCCAGCCAGTCCCGCTTGGTGTGCAGGCGGATCGTGTGTAGAATGTCGTCGATCCGTTCCGCCTCGTCGGCGCTTTGGCGATGGAACAGCGCCGAGAAGGCCGAGCGCGGGCCTGCCAGCGCAAGCATAAGATTGTCCTCGACGGTATGGCTTTCAAAAACAGTCGGCTTCTGAAACTTGCGACCGATGCCGAGAAGCGCGATTTCCGCCTCGTCGTGACGGGTAAGGTCGATCTCGCCCTTGAAATAAACGTCGCCCGTATCCGGGCGGGTCTTGCCGGTGATGATATCCATCATCGTTGTCTTGCCGGCGCCGTTCGGGCCAATGACTGCGCGCATTTCACCGGCCTGGAGCACAAGCGACAGATTGTTGATGGCGCGAAATCCGTCAAACGAGACCGAGACGCCATCGAGATAGAGAAGTGTATCCTTGGCTTTCATGGTCTACTCCGCTGCCTGGGGTTCGGCGATCGGTGTCGCACGTTCTGTTGCCGGGGAGCCCGGTTCGCTGCGCTTGCGAGCGATGCGGTCCTTTCGCTTTGTCTCCCATGTGCCGTAAAGGCCGAGTATGCCCTTCGGGAGGAACAGGGTGACGAGGATGAAGAGCGCACCGAGCGCGAACAGCCAGATCTCCGGAAATGCCGCGGTGAAATAGGTCTTGCCGAAATTGACCAGCACCGCGCCGAGAATTGGCCCGATGATGGTGCCGCGGCCTCCCACGGCAACCCAGATCACCGCTTCGATGGAATTGGCGGGCTCGAATTCGGAGGGATTGATGATGCCGACCTGCGGCACATAAAGCGCGCCGGCAATGCCCGCCATCATGGCGGAGACCGTCCAGACGAAGAGCTTGTAGCGATCGACCCGATAGCCGAGAAAGCGCATGCGGCTCTCCGCGTCGCGCACGCCGACGAGGACCTTGCCGAGTTTGGAGCGGACAATGAAACTGGTTACGAATACGGCAAGCGCCAGGAACAACGCTGTGGCCGCAAACAGCATCGAGCGCGTGCTGTCCGCCTGGATGTTGAAGCCGAGAATATCCTTGAAATCGGTGAGGCCGTTATTGCCGCCAAATCCCATGTCGTTGCGGAAGAACGCAAGAAGCAAGGCGTAGGTCAGAGCCTGGGTGATGATCGACAGATAAACGCCGGTGACACGCGAGCGGAAGGCAAGCCAGCCGAAGCCAAAGGCGAGAATGCCGGGGACCAGCACAACCATGAGCGCCGCGAACCAGAAATGGTTGAAGCCGTGCCAGAACCACGGCAGTTCCTTCCAGTTGAGGAACACCATGAAGTCGGGCAGCACCGGATCGGCATAGACGCCGCGCGGACCGATCTGGCGCATCAGGTACATGCCCATCGCATAGCCGCCGAGCGCGAAGAATGCGCCATGGCCGAGCGAAAGGATGCCGCAGAATCCCCAGACGAGATCGAGAGCGACCGCCAGCAGGGCGTAGGTCAGGTACTTGCCGATCAGCGATACGAGATAGGTCGGCACATGCAAGGCCGAGGTCGGCGGCAGCAGCAGATTCGAGAGTGGCACGAGGCAGGCCAGCGCCACCAGCAAGGCGATAACGATTGCACCGCGACGATCGACATGGGTGAAAAACCACTGCGTGATCATGCCTCGATGGCCCTTCCCTTGAGTGCGAAGAGACCACGGGGACGCTTCTGGATGAACAGGATGATCAGCACCAGCACGAGGATCTTGCCGAGGACGGCTCCCGCGAAGGGTTCGAGGAACTTGTTGGCTATGCCCAGCGACATCGCGCCGACCAGCGTTCCCCAGAGATTGCCAACGCCGCCGAAGACAACGACCACGAAACTGTCGATGATATAGCCCTGACCCAGATTGGGGCTGACATTGTCGATCTGGCTCAGCGCCACGCCGGCAATGCCGGCTATGCCGGAGCCGAGGCCAAAGGTCAGCGCGTCGACCCAGGGCGTCCTGATACCCATGGCGGAGGCCATGCGCCGGTTCTGGGTGACGGCGCGCATGCGCAGCCCGAGCATCGTCTTCTTCAGCACCAGCTGCAGTACCGCGAAGACCGAAAGGGCAAAGACGATGATCCACAGGCGCGACCAGGTGAGCGTCAGGAGACCGAGATCGAACGACCCTGCCATCCATGATGGGTTGCCGACCTGAACGTTTGAGGCGCCGAACCAGGAGCGGATCGCCTGCTGCAGGACCAGCGAAATGCCCCATGTCGCAAGCAGCGTTTCCAGCGGACGGCCATAGAGGAAGCGTATGATGCCGCGCTCGATGACGACGCCGACGGCGCCCGAGACGATGAAGGCCGCAGGCAGCGCAATGAGCAACGAATAATCGAAAAGGCCCGGCGCCGAGGCGCGGATGATCTGCTGCACGACAAAGGTGGTATAGGCGCCGATCATGACCATCTCGCCGTGGGCCATGTTGATGACGCCCATGACGCCGAAGGTGATCGCCAGCCCGATCGCCGCAAGCAGTAGCACGGAGCCCAGCGACAGACCGTAGACGATATTCTGGATGCCGTTCCACAAGGCGAGCTTGCCGTTGATGCTGTCGATCGCCGAATGCGCGGCGTCGCCCACCGGGCCGTCGCTACCCTGGAGCGGAGTCAGAAGTCCCAGGGCGTCGCGGCTGTTGCCGGCGGTGACCTCCGCAATCGCCGCGATCTTGGCGTCATCCGGCGCGGTCGAATTCAGCACCGCGGCAGCTTTCGCCTGCTGCATCACGGCCTTGATCCCGCTATCTTTTTCCGCCGCGATGGCCTGATCGAGCAAAGCGATGGACTCTGGATCGCGGGTCTTCAGAATTGTTTCGGCGGCGGAGCGTCGTTCCGCAGGATTGTCGCTCATCAGCGTGAGGCCGCCGATCGCCGCTGCTATATCGCGGCGCAGACGGTTGTTGACCTTGATCTTTTCCGCGGCATTGCGCGGCACGGGTGCAAGCTTGGCACCCGTCAGGGGATCGGTGGCGGCGTAGTCCGAGCCATCGCGTTTGCCGATGAAAACCGCCTTGTCCGCCTTGACGATGTAAAGATCGCCGGCCGTCAGCGCGTTGAGGATGGCGGATACGCGCGCATCGCCGGTCTTGGCGAGGCCGGAAACGGCCTTCGTCGTCTCGTCGAAATTTTCTGCAGCAAGAGCCTGGATGAGCGGCCGCAGCGTGGCATCGTCGACCGTTTCAGCCCCCGCCTCCATTCCAGGCGCAAACACGCCCGAGAGCACAAGGAATACGGCCAGCAAGCGGATCAATTGCATAAAACAATCCTGGGTACGAGTATCCTCGGAGTGGCTCCACCCCCACTTGCGCGGAGGTGGAGTGGCTTCGGATGTGCCCCAAACCGAAGCCGGGTAGGCATCAGTTGGTCACGCCGCCGCACTTGCCGCTGACGACGTTGAAATTGCCGCATGACATCGGCTTGCGCCAATCGGAGATGAGATCCTTGGAGCCCGGCAGGTAATCGGACCATTCGTCGCCGACAACGAGACCGGGCGTCTGATAGACAATGTCGAACTGGCCGTCGTCCTGCACTTCGCCGATCAGCACCGGCTTTGTGATGTGATGGTTCGGCATCATCGTGGCTGATCCGCCGGACAGGTTCGGCACCGACACGCCGACGATCGAATCGATCACCGCATTGGAATCCGTGGTTCCGGCAGCTTCAACTGCCTTCACCCACATGTTGAAACCGATATAGGTCGCTTCCATCGGGTCGTTGGTCACGCGCTTGTCGTTCTTGGTATAGGCGTGCCATTCCTTGATGAACTCGGCATTGGCATCGGCATCGACCGACTGGAAGTAATTCCAGGCGGCAAGGTGGCCGACCAGCGGCTTGGTATCGAGGCCCGCAAGTTCTTCTTCACCCACCGAGAAGGCAACGACGGGAATGTCTTCCGCCTTGATGCCCTGGTTTGCGAGTTCCTTATAGAAGGGTACGTTCGCATCACCGTTGATGGTCGAAACGACTGCGGTCTTCTTGCCGGCGGAACCAAATTTCTTGATGTCGGACACGATCGTCTGCCAGTCGGAATGGCCGAACGGCGTGTAGTTGATCATGATGTCCTCATCCTTGACGCCCTTGGCGTTGAGGTAGGCCTTCAAAATCTTGTTCGTGGTCTGCGGATAGACGTAGTCGGTACCGGCGAGGACCCAGCGCTCGACACCCTCTTCCTTGGCAAGATAATCGACGGCAGGGATTGCCTGCTGGTTCGGCGCGGCGCCCGTATAGAAGACGTTGCGCGAGCTTTCCTCGCCCTCGTACTGGACGGGGTAGAACAACATGGAGTTGAGCTCTTCAAAGACCGGGAGGACCGATTTGCGCGACGATGAGGTCCAGCAACCGAAGACGGCGGCGACCTTGTCCTGCTCGATCAGCTGGCGGGCCTTTTCGGCAAAGAGCGGCCAATCCGACGCCGGATCGACGACCACCGCTTCGAGCTTCTTGCCAAGCACGCCGCCCTTCTTGTTCTGCTCGTCGATGAGGAACAGCATCGTGTCCTTGAGCGTGGTTTCGGAAATCGCCATGGTCCCGGAAAGGGAGTGCAGGATGCCGACCTTGATCGTATCATCCGCAGCTACGGCAGGCGAGAAAGCCAGCGCCGCGCCCATGGCCGCGGCCGCAAAAGTCCCGATAAATCTGGCTGTTAGACTGGACATTCAGGTAAACCCCTCTTTTTGGTTGTGTGTACCAAGGGATTAAAAGCAATGAGTGTGCCAACTCCGGCAGCCGCATCGAAAATTATAAATTCTTCAAATTTATCGGTATTTTAGCGCCTGCGCCCGGTTATCCGGCTTGCAGGCGCGAAGTTTGAGCGTGGCAAATACCCGACACTTCCGCTTATACTTTAGTCATATCCTTACTCGTGATGAAAATTTAATCATCGTTGGGCAACAGCGATGCTTTTCAGATGGCGTTGACCATCGTTTGATGTATGGTGAGGCGACTTTCACACTTCCCAGGGACATAAGATGGATATCCGTCAAATCGACGAAGGCTACGCCGTGAGCGGCCAGATTTCACCCGACGACGTTCGCGATCTCGCCGCGGCAGGCTACCACACGATTATTTGCAACCGCCCGGACGGCGAATCGGCCGATCAGCCCAACTTTGCCGAGATCAAGAACGTTGCCGAAAAAGCGGGCATAGCGATTTACTACGTCCCTGTCGTTTCAGGGCAATTGACACAGGACGACGTCGACGCGATGGCGCGCGCGCTTGACGAGGCTGAGGGTCCCGTCCTCGCCTATTGCCGCTCGGGCGCCCGCTCGACCAATATTTACGGCATCGTCCAGCAGCAGAAGGGCTAACCAGATGCTCCCCATCGCTGATCTTGGCGCCGATGAACTCGACGCCCTGCGCAACCGCGTCCTGCGCGATTACGAAGCCTTCCGCGCCAAGGGGCTGAAGATCGACATGACCCGCGGCAAGCCGAGCCCGGAACAGCTCGATCTTGCCAATGGCATGCTGGTTCTTCCAGGCAATGGGGACCACTACAGTGAGGCAGGCGAAGATGCCCGCAACTATGGCGGGCTCCAGGGTCTTGCCGAAACCCGCGCATTGTTCTCACCCATGATGGGTGCGTCGGCCGATCGCATCGTCGTCGGCGACAATTCGAGCCTTGCCATGATGCATGATTGTTTGCTCTGGGCGATGGTGAAGGGCGTACCGGGCGAAATGGAGCCCTGGTCGCAGCAATCAGGTTCGCCGGCCTTCATCTGCCCGGTTCCCGGCTACGACAGGCATTTCGCCATCTGCGAGGAATATGGCATTCGCATGCTCCCCGTCCCGCTAACCGGGCACGGCCCCGACATGGATATGGTCGAGGAACTCGTCGCCGATCCCGACGTCAAGGGCATGTGGTGCGTTCCCAAATACTCCAATCCCTCGGGCGAAACCTATTCGACCGAAACGATCGAACGCCTTGCAGCCATGCGAACCGGTGCGCCCGACTTCCGCCTGTTCTGGGACAACGCCTATGCGGTGCACCACCTGACGACAGAGCGGCATGAGATCGCCAACATTATCGAGCTCTGCGCGCAGGCCGGCCATCCCGACCGCGCCTTCGTCTTCGCATCGACCTCCAAGATCACGCTCGCCGGTGCGGGGCTCGCCCTGTTCGCATCGTCAGCGGCAAATGTGAAATGGTATCTCGCCCGGGCCGGCAAACGCACCATAGGGCCAGACAAACTGAACCAGTTGCGGCACGTGCGCTTTCTGAAGAGCATGGAGGGTCTGGCCCGGCATATGGATGCGCACCGCGCCCTCATCGCGCCGAAGTTCGATTCGGTCATCGAGGCGCTTGAAACCCGCCTCGGCGGCACTGGCGTTGCGCGGTGGACGAAGCCGGATGGCGGCTATTTCATCTGCGTCGACGCCATGCACGGCACCGCGCGCGACGTGGTAGAACTGGCACGCGAAGCCGGCGTGGTTCTGACCCCGGCAGGCGCCACCTCTCCTTACGGCCGCGATCCCAACGACAGCACGCTGCGCCTTGCTCCGACGTTTCCGTCACAGGAAGAGGTGCGTCTCGCTTCTGAAGGTATCGCGCTGTGCATCCTCCTTGCCGCCGTAGACAAGCTCATCGCACAGCGCGAAGGCGGCGTCTAAATCCTTTGCCCGACGTCGACCCGGTTGCCGTCCGGGTCGGCGAAGACGAAGGCGCGCTGGCCATAATCCTGGTCTTTCAGCGACTTGATGATACGAACGCCCTTGGCTTCGCAGACCGCGTAGAATGTCGCTATGTCGTCGACGAACATATGGAATGCGTTCGTCGTCGTCCTCGCGAAATCGCGAACCTGACTTAGGTGTATCTCCGCGGCATCCTTTTTAAGAACCATGAAACCGACCGGGCTGCCGTTTTCAAAGACCTTCTGAAAACCGAGAACTTCGCAGTAGAAAGCGCACGCAACCTGTAGGTCTTTGACGGAGAGACCGGGCGCAGCGCGCCCGAACGTGACGGTGTGAATATCCGGTTGGCTCATCGCTCACTCCTGAGATTATAGGGCAGAGGCGGCGGTGCGCATGCTTGATTTCGGAGCGGTGTCCTCGACGGGACTTCGATACAACAGGGCGGCATCGAAGTCCATCCGACGATAGTGTCAGAAGAAGGCCTGGATACCGGTCTGTGCCCGGCCAAGGATGAGCGCATGCACATCGTGCGTGCCCTCATAGGTATTGACCGTTTCGAGGTTCTGGGCGTGGCGCATCACATGATAGCCGATCTGGATGCCGTTGCCGCCGTGCATGTCGCGCGCCATGCGGGCGATGTCGAGCGCCTTGCCGCAATTGTTGCGCTTGACCAGGCTGATCATCTCCGGCGCGACCTTGCCTTCGTCAAACAGGCGACCGACACGTAGGGAGGCCTGCAGGCCAAGCGTGATTTCCGTCTGCATGTCCGCGAACTTCTTCTGGAACAGCTGGGTGGCGGCGAGCGGGCGGCCGAATTGCTTGCGGTCGAGCCCGTACTGGACGGTCCGCTGCCAGCAATCTTCAGCGGCGCCGAGGACGCCCCAGGAAATGCCGAAGCGGGCGCGATTGAGGCAGCCGAACGGCCCCTTGAGCCCGGAGACATTGGGCAGGAGATGCTCCTCGCCGACAACAACGCCGTCCATGACCACCTCGCCGGTGATCGAGGCGCGCAACGACAGCTTGCCACCGATCTTCGGCGCGGAAAGGCCCTTCATGCCCTTTTCGAGGACGAAGCCGCGGATCTGACCGTCATGGGCGTCCGACTTCGCCCAGACGACAAAGACATCGGCAATCGGCGAGTTTGAAATCCACATCTTCGAGCCGGACAGGCGATAGCCGTCAGCGACCTTCTCGGCGCGGGTTTTCATGCCGGCGGGATCAGAGCCCGCATCGGGCTCGGTGAGGCCGAAACAGCCGATCCATTCGCCGGAAGCGAGCTTCGGCAGATATTTGCGGCGCTGCTCCTCCGAGCCGTAAGCGTAAATCGGGTACATGACCAGTGACGACTGCACGCTCATCATCGAGCGATAGCCGCTGTCAACGCGCTCGACCTCGCGCGCGACGAGGCCATAGGCGACGTAGGACGCACCGGCCGTGCCGTATTCTTCGGGAAGCGTCACCCCAAGAAGCCCCGACTCGCCCATCATCCGGAAAAGCGCAGGATCGGTCTTTTCTTCCAGATAGGCCTCTTCGATGCGCGGGAGAAGTTCGCCTTGCGCGAATGCCCGGGCACTGTCGCGGATCATCCGTTCGTCTTCGGTCAACTGCTCTTCAAGGAGAAAGGGATCAGTCCAGACGAAGGACGGCTTGGAATTGGCCATAATTGTTTTTCCTCCTTAGATGTGAAGCAAGACCTATCATCAAATCCAATCCGATGACCAGATGCTTTGCCGGCCGATTTTTCCGGGGATGCCGGCGCTCCACGGATTTCGCGGACGCGGCGAATCCACTATAGATTTTGCAATGCCCATCAAGCAGCTCACCGAGACCATTATCAACCAGATCGCAGCCGGCGAAGTCATCGAACGTCCGGCAAGCGTGGTCAAGGAGCTCGTCGAAAATTCGATCGACGCGGGCGCAACGCGGATCGAGGTCGTCACCGCCGGTGGTGGCAAGAACCTTATCCGCATCACCGATAACGGTTCGGGCATTCGCTCCGACGAACTTGCCCTTGCGGTGGCGCGCCATTGCACGTCGAAACTCACCAATGATGTGCACGATATTCGCGCCCTTGGTTTTCGCGGCGAGGCTCTGCCCTCTATCGGATCCGTCTCGCGCCTGTCGTTGAAATCACGCACGTCCGACGCGGATTCCGGCTTCGAGATCAGCACCCATGGCGGCCGCCAGGACGGGCCGCGCCCGACGCCGATGAACGGCGGGACGATCGCGGAAGTACGCGACCTTTTCTTCGCCACGCCAGCCCGCCTCAAATTCATGAAGACCGACCGGGCCGAGGCATCGGCGATCAGCGACGTCGTCAAGCGCATCGCCATCGCCTTTCCGCATATCCGCTTTTCGCTTGCGGGCAGCGACCGCACGCCGATCGAGCTGGCGGCGACAGGCGCGGGATCGTCAGGAATGCTGGAGCGGATTTCACAGGTGCTCGGCAAGGAGTTTCCCGAAAATGCCATCGCCATCGATGCCGAGCGCGATGGCGTGCGACTGACCGGCTTTGCCGGCATTCCGGCGTTCAACCGTGGAAACAGCCTGCATCAGTTCGCCTATGTCAACGGCCGGCCAGTGCGCGACAAGCAAATCTGGGGTGCAATCCGCGGCGCCTATGCCGATGTGATCGCGCGCGACCGCCACCCGGTCGTCGTCCTGTTCCTCAATCTTGATCCGGCGCTGGTCGATGTGAATGTGCACCCGGCCAAGGCGGATGTGCGTTTTCGCGATCCGGGGCTTGTACGCGGCCTTATCGTCGGGGCGATCCGCGAAGCCCTCGGTCAATCCGGCATCCGGGCTGCAACCAGCGGGGCCGAGGCGATGCTGCATGCCTTCAGGCTTGGCGGCGCGGATCCCTCGCGTGCTGCCCCGCTCCATCAGAATTGGCGCGGCAACGCTGCCGTCAATCAGAATTACTCCGTTGAACAATCCCCATACCGTCCGTTCGAAGTCGAAGGCGCCCTCGCCGCCGACACCCGTGGCGGATTTGCCGAACCGGCGCAACCATTCCTTTATGATGTCGCACAGGCCGTGGCAGCCGATGCACGTGGTGCGGCCACTGAGGCTTCAAAGGAATTGCTTTCCGCGCCCCTCGGAGCCGCTCGCGCGCAGGTACACGCCAACTATATCGTCGCGCAGACCGAGGACAGTCTTGTCATTGTCGACCAGCATGCCGCGCATGAACGTCTTGTCTATGAGGCACTGAAGAACGCATTGCATTCACGGCCGCTGCCGGCCCAGATGCTGCTCATCCCCGAAATCGTCGATCTGCCGGAAGTGGATGTCGAACGGCTTGCCGCCCATGCAGAAACGTTGGCACGTTTCGGCCTCGGCATCGAAGCCTTTGGACCCGGCGCGATCGCCGTGCGCGAAACGCCGTCCATGCTCGGTGAGATCGATGCCCAACAACTCGTCCGCGACCTTTCCGATGAGATCGCCGAGCACGATACGTCAAATGGTTTGAAAGGCATTCTCGACCATGTCGCGGCCACCATGGCCTGCCATGGCTCGGTCCGCTCGGGACGGCGGTTGAAGCCGGAAGAGATGAATGCACTCTTGCGCCAAATGGAAGCAACGCCGGGCTCGGGCACCTGCAATCACGGTCGGCCTACCTATATCGAACTCAAGCTCAGCGACATAGAGCGTCTTTTCGGGCGGCGATAAGGGGCTTTCAATCGCGCCATGCTTGACCACCTGCGGCTCTGAGCCGTAAATGAACATTCAATCGACTGGAACATCGGCAGAATATGAACAGATTTGAAGGACCCGGCTCGCGCGAAGCCAAAATTCGTTATCTCGACGGCGACTTTCAGGTCCTGTCGCCGGGTTCCTATGTACTCTGTGCGGTTACCTCGGAGAAGATCCCCCTGGACGAACTCAAATATTGGAGCGTCGCGCGTCAGGAGGCCTATGCCGATGCGCGCATTTCGCTCGAGCGCGAGCTTCAGGTGAACCCCGACCTGCGCAGTCGAAGCAAAGGCTGAGCGATATGCTGACCCGCCGCGCAACCCTGTTCACTCTTCTCGCGGCTGGAATTCTTGTGAGCGGCTGTACCACCGATACGGCCAGCAATGCGCCGGCATATACGGGCCCGGTTAAAACAATCCGGGGCTATCTGCAGGGACCGCCATGGGCACGCCTCACTGCAAGCTCAGTGGTGTTCGTCACTGCCTACGACGCAAGCCGGGGTAATTCGGCTCCAATGCCGCGGCTGGCCCGCACCAGCTTTACGCTGAACAGAAACGGCACATTCCCGGTCGCCTATGAAATCAGGGTTCCGGCGGCAGCCTCGACCCGCGTCGCGCTTGGCGTCGAAATCACCCGCGCCGGAGGAACGCTCTTCTCTAACGACAGGCTCTACAGCCAGACCACGGGAACGAGCCTTAATGTTCCGATGCGCGAAGCGCCTCCGCGGATCAACCGGAGGTACCCCGGCATTTTATGAGGCATCCCGGCGCCGGTGACGGGCGCGATCGCGCGTTTCCCGTATGATGCGAGCGGGTGCGCCGGGCTGGTTGAAAACAAGTTCCACCTCCAACACCGACGTACGGCCGGCAAACGCCCTCGCCGCCTCGCTGCCGTCGAGAAGCCTCACCAGGTCTTTGGCTGTTGTGACCGGCGTCAGGTTTTCCCCATCGGCCGCTTCAGCGAGTTCGGCGAGATTTTCGTCCGTGTACGGGTGATGGTCTGGAAAGGCGCGCGTTTTCTCGACGATGCCGCCCGCTTCGCGAAGCGTCGTGAAAAACTTGGACGGATCGCCTATGCCGGCGAAAGCCAGTAATCGTTTGCCGGCTATCTCAGATGTCGATAGCGGCTTAAGAACTCCTTCATAGATCGGTTTTGCCGCCCGCGCCGCATTGCGAATGACCCGGTCGGCGCCGTTCGCTGTGCCGATCTTGAGCACCGCGTCGGTTCGCACAAGCTGGTCGATCAGCGGCGCGCGCAAGGGTCCTCCCGGCAAGACATGGCCATTGCCCACGCCGCGGCCGGCATCCACCACCATCAAGGCAAAATCGAAATGCAGGCGGGCGCTTTGAAAGCCGTCATCCATGATGATGAAATCGCATCCGGACTGCTGCAATGCCTGTGCCGCGGCAAAGCGGTCGGACGTGACGATGACCGCCGCGTGCCGGGCGAGCAACAGTGGTTCGTCGCCGACAAGACGGGCGCTGTCATGGGCTGGATCGACACGATGCATGCCCGAAAACGCGCCGCCATAGCCGCGCGAAACGATGCCGGGCGTCAGCCCGGCGGCGATTGCTGCCCTCGCAAAGGTGATTGAGGTCGGGGTCTTTCCCGCACCGCCAACGGTGAAATTGCCGATGCAAAGCACCGGGACCGGAACGGTGGGAGGCTTCGCCCGCCTTATGCGGCGCCCGGCCACGCTGCCGTAGACTTTGGAAAACGGGCTTAGCGCCCAGGCCCGCCAATCCGGCTTTTCCCACCAGAATGGAGGGGCCTCACTCATCATTTCCAGCCGCCTTCGCGATTGCTGAGGCGTGCCTGCAGAACGAGAGGCTGGATGAAAGGCTCAAGTGCGGTCAAGGTGCGATCGAGCGATCCGCGCATGTCCTCGACGGTCTTGAGGCCAGCATCGATCATGACCTGGCGTTCTTCCGGATTATTGAAGAGATAGTTGACTGCGCCCGCGAGCATATCCTTGTCGCGCACAAGTTTCGCCGCGCCATTCTTGATCAGGCGCTGATAGGAATCGCGGAAATTCTGAACATTGCGCCCGGAGAGGATCGCGGATTTGAGCATGGCCGGCTCGAGTGGATTCTGCCCGCCTTGCGCGGTCAGCGACCGGCCGACGAATGCGATCTCCGCAAGGCGCAGATAAAGGCCCATATCGCCGATCGTATCGCCGAGATAGATATCCGTATCAGCCTCGATCTGATCCGCCTTGCTGCGCAGCGCCACCTTCATGCCCATTTTTTCGATTGCCTCGGCGATCTCCGGCGCACGATCAGGATGGCGCGGCACGATGATCGTCAAAAGATCGCGATGGCGCGCTTTCAGCATGTGATGCACCTGCGCAACGATCTCCTCTTCGCCCTGATGCGTCGAAATCGCGGCCCAGGTCTTGCGGGTGCCGATCATGCGCTGCATTGCGGCAAGTTCAGTATTGTTCACGGGCGGTACGGCCGTGTCCACCTTGAGGTTGCCGGATACCGTCACCGGCCTTGCGCCAAGTGCCCGGAACCTTTCGCCGTCGATATCCGATTGGGCAACGACGTGGGCGAGATTTTCGAACAGGGCCTCGGCAATCGAGGGCCGCTTGTGCCAGCTGGCAAAGGAGCGATCGGAAAGGCGCCCATTGACGAGCACCTGCGGAACCCGCCTGGTGCCAAGTTCAAGGATCGTCATCGGCCAAATCTCGGATTCGCAGATGATGGCAAGATCAGGCTGCCAATGGGTCAGGAAGCGGTCGACGGCGGGCTTCAGGTCGAGCGGCACATATTGATGGATGACGCGGTCGCCGAGGCGCTCCTGCACCATCTTCGCCGATGTAACCGTACCGGTCGTCAAAACGACATGGATGTCCATGTCGACGATTGCTTCGACAAGCGGAGTGACAGCCGACGTTTCGCCAACACTCGCCGCATGGACCCAGATAAGCGGACCGGATGGGCGGGCAACGCTCGCCACACCGTAGCGCTCGCCCTGACGGCCACGCTCCTCCTTGCCCTTGCTGGCACGGAAGGCAACATAGGCGCCGACAATGGGAAATGTTGCCGCGCCAATCCAGCGATAGGTGCCAAGCACCAGGCGTGCCCATCTTTCGCTCATGCCGCGCCGTCCACGAGTTCATGCACGCGCTTGGTGTTCGCGTTCAAACTATTGGTCAATTCGACACGCTTGGCTTCGAGCATTGCTTCATCTGCATCTTCGGGAACAAAGATCGGGTCGCCGACAATCAACCCCGATTTGCCGAATGGCAAGGGAATGGTGGTCTTGTCCCAACTCTTCTCCAGAACTTTTCTGCGGGTGGTCAGGTAGCAGATCGGCAGGATCGGCCGTCCGGAAAGCTTGGCCAGCAGAATAACCCCGGGACCGCTATCGCGCGGCGTTCCATGCGGAATATCGGCGATCATCGCCGCGGTCTTGCCTTCGGCCAGCGCTTTTTTCAAAACGAGCAGCGCCCGTGCTCCGCCCTTTTCCGTCCCTTTCGAGCGGTCGCGACCGCCCGAGCCGCGCACGATCTCCACGCCGAAGCGCTCGGCAACGCGCGCATTCAGTTCTGCGTCCTTGCTCTTGGAAAACATGGCGACGAAGCGCACGCCGCGCGGCATTAGGAATGGCGCCATCAGATGCTGGCCGTGCCAGGCAACGGCGATGAACGGCTCACCCCCGCGTTTCATATCTTCGAGGTCCGAAGACCCCTTGAGCCGGGGATTGGTCAGATGCACCAGCCGGAAGAACTGCGTGATCAACCACACGATCATGCTGCGGACGATCGGCGAATTCGCCAGCGGGCCGCGCACCGAGCGCCAGAAGCGCTTGAGCGCTCCAGCTTTGCGGCGAGGCGCTTTAGCCGTTGCTGAATTCTGGTCAATCATGTCGATCTTTGTCCGACCACGCGCACGCGGTCAGTCCGCCTTGCCCGTGGCAGGATCCAGCAAGCGATGCATGTGGACGATGAAATAGCGCATATGAGCGTTGTCCACCGTCGCTTGCGCCTTCGACTTCCATGCGCGCTGCGCCGAGGCAAAATCCGGATAGATGCCGACAATATCGAGCTTGTCGAGGTCGCGGAACTCGACACCGCCGAGTTTCTTCAGCTCACCGCCGAATACAAGGTGAAGCAGTTGCTTTTGATCCGAAGTGTTTTCGCTCATGTGCCTGTCCAAATGATCGAGAAGGTTGCTGACTGTTTATCCGAACGCGGTTTCAGCGACAACGTCCAACATGTTATCCATGAGCAATCCGCTTGCGGCAACGAGCGCGCCGTGGCGATAGTCGCCATTACTGGTGTCGGTAAGACCATAGGTGAGTGGCTTTCCGTCCGCGGCGACGACCCGGCCGCCGGCTTCCGATAGGATGAGATCGGCCGCTGCAAGATCCCAGTCATGCGAACTTGGCCGCACGAAGGTCCCCGCGATATCGCCGCGCGCCACCATGGCGATCCGATAGGCGAGCGAGGCAACGTAGGGCATGTGTTCGATGGAGGAGAGAAAGTGTTCCGGCAGCCGCTTGATGAAGGCCGAGGGACCGGCCACCTTATAGGGAAGGTGCTGGGCCTGGACATGGATGGCGGCGCCGTTCTGCGTCGCCCCGCCGCCTGGCGTCGCCATGATGATTTCGCTGCGGGCCGGGCAGTCGAGAACGCCGGCGACGGGCCTGCCGTCTTCGATGACGGCAACGCTGACACACCAGACGTCGGCACCTTCGATGAAGGCCCGTGTCCCATCGATCGGGTCGACGACGAAGAAGCGCTCTCGCGGGGAAGCGGCGCGTTCGTCCTGGGTTTCTTCGGATATCCAGCCGTAATCCGGGCGGGCCGTCAGCAGCATGTCCTTCAGATACTTGTCGGCGGCAAGATCGGCCTCGGTTACCGGCGAGTTGCCGGTTTTCATCCAGACCTGCGGCGCCTGCCGAAAGTAAGACAGAGCGATCCGGCCTGCGCCCTCGGCGGCCTGCCGGATCAGTTCCAGGTCTTCAAGATTGAGCTTACTTGCCGGCAAGTGTCATGCCTTCGATTACGAGTGTCGGGCTGGCAATGCCGAAATTGCGATCGATATCATTTGCCGCAGTGAGATTAAGAAACATTTCCTTGAGATTTGAGGCGATCGTCACTTCGCTGACCGGATAGGCGAGTTCGCCATTTTCGATCCAGAAGCCCGAAGCACCGCGGCTGTATTCGCCGGTGATCATGTCGACACCATGGCCGAACAGTTCGGTAACGTAAAAACCGGTACCAACATCGCGCATCAGGTCTTGCGGCGACTTTTCGCCGGGTTCGATGGAGAAGTTCGTCGAGGCGGGCGTGACTGTCGAGCCGGAACGCACGCCCCTGCCATTGGTGGCGAGGCCAAGTTCCTTTGCTGTCGAGGTCGACAGGAACCAGTGTTTCAGGACGCCATTCTCGATCATCGTCAAGGGAACGCCCTCGATGCCCTCGCCGTCAAACGGGCGCGAAGAAGAACCGCGCACCCGCAACGGGTCGTCCTTAACGTTGATCGCGTCGCTCAGGATCTTCTCGCCCATGCGATCCTTAAGGAAGCTCGTCTTGCGTGCTACCGACGCGCCATTGATGGCGCTGGCAATATGGCCGGCGATACCTCGGGCGACGCGCGGGTCGAAAACAACGCTTACACGGCCGGTTGCCGCCTGGCGCGCGCCAAGCCGCTTGACCGCACGCTCTCCGGCCGATCGCCCGATGGCGGCAGCGTCTTCAAGCGTGTCATAGAAAATGCGCGAGGAAAAATCATAATCCCGCTCCATGGCGGTACCGCTGCCGGCGATGGCGCTGACGGAGCGGGAAAAACGCGATCCCACATATTGTCCGGCAAATCCGCCTGATGTGACGAGCACGAGGCCGCCCATTCCAGCAGATGCGGAGCCTCCACCCGAATTGGTAACACCCTCGACGGCGAGCGCGGCCGCTTCGGCGGCAAGTGCTGCTTCGGTCAGTTGCGCGGCATCGACGACGGTCGGATCGTAAAGATCGAGATCGCGAATTTGGCGGGCAAGATTTTCAGGAGCGGCAAGACCCTCGAAGCTATCGTCCGGCGATACTTTCGCCATGGCAACGGCGCGTTCGGCCAAGGCCTTTGGCTCGGCTCCGCCGTTGGCAGATATGCTGGCGATCTTGCGACCGACGAAGACGCGCAGGGAAAACTCATCGCTCTCGGAAGATTCGGTCTCTTCGACCTTTCCGAGCCGTACGCTAACGCCCGCGGAACGCGAGCGGGCAACGACTGCGTCGGCCGCGTCGGCGCCTGCTTTTTTTGCAGCTTCGACGAGCGCGGTCGCTTTGTCTAGAAATTCACGGGAGTTCAAAGAGTCGCTCATTTTATACCTGATTATATGAATGATTAGGGTAATTTATCGTATGGTCGCATGCACCCTCCTATATGGTGCAAATTTGCGCCTATCAAGGCGGGCCGAACGAACAATCGGCATTGGCGGCCGTTGATTATTGTCATTCCGCGTCGCTATCGCCGCCACGATCGGCATAGGTGATAGCCGCGTCAACGGCGCGCTTCAACTCGTCCTTGATCCCCGCCGATTCCTCGAGCACCTGCTGGATTCGCAGAAAATCCAGAACGCCGAATCGTGCCACGCTCGGGCGCAGGAAGATTGCCGGAGCCTGCGTACGCAGGCGGGTCGCGATGATCGATTGCATCATTAATTGGCTGGCACCGAACATGGCCTCGATTGACGAGGGGGATCTGCCGATATCGCCTTCCGGTCCGCCGACGACATCGACGGCGATAACGAACCGCGCCTTGTCCATCAAATGATCGAAGGGAACGGGATTATAAATGCCGCCGTCGATCAGGATACGGTCGTCTCGTCGCACTGGCCGGAACAAGGCGGGGATCGCGGCGGAGGCGGCGACGGCATTATAAAGATCGCCCTCGGCCATCACGACCTCGCGCTGTCCGTAGAAATCGGTCGCGGTGACGCTGAGCGGGATCGCAAGTTCCTCGAATGTTTCGGGAATGCGGCCGGGAAGGAAATGCTTCAAAACCTTTTCGATGTTGAACTGGCCGAGACGAATGCCGCCGCCAAACATCTCGCCGAAGCTTGCCGGGCGCAGCTTCCACAGGCGCGCTGCAATCTCACCACGTTTGGAGAGGATCGCGACCGCGTATTCACGAATCTCGAGCCCGGACATGCCTGCCGCCATACCCGCGCCCATGATCGCTCCGATGGACGATCCTGAGATCGCGGCAGGTCTGATGCCAAGTTCGTCCAGGGCTTCAATGACGTTGATATGAGCGATGCCGCGCGCCCCGCCACCGCCGAACGCTACGGCAAAGGTCGGCTCGCGCGGGGTTTTACCTGCGCCTATCGACCCGTTTGCCTGATCAAGTTCGCGCGCGACCATCGGTCCTTTTCCTATGAAAGCGGTGGGCCGACGATCAGGATCGCCGGGTCCGTCAACAACAGTTTCCTGGCCGCAGCCTTTACCTCATCCAAGGTCACGGCATTGATGAGATCGGCACGCTTGTCGATGTAGTCGCGGCCTAGGTTCTCATCCTGCAGGCCAACCAGCGTGCTGGCGACCGCCGACGAGGAGTCGAGATTGTTCACCGCATAGGACCCAACGAGATATTTCTTGGCTTCTGCCAGTTCCTCCTCGGTTGGCCCGTCCTTGGCCATCTTTGCCACTTCTGCCTTGAGGATTTGCAGCGTTTCGCTGGCGCGATCGGCCCGCGTTGCGGTCGAGATCATCAAAGCCGCCATATGATCGCGGTTGGCGAGATTGGAACCGGCCGAATAGGCAAGTCCGCGCTTTTCCCGTACCTCATTATAGATGCGCGATGAAAACGTCCCGCCGCCCAGAATATGGTTCATGATGTAGGCGGCAAAGAAGTCCGGATCCTTGCGCCGGACACCCGGATAGACCATCGAAATGGAGGTCTGGGGCAGTGCATAATCGACCTGGGTGGTCTTGCCGAAGGCAAGTTTTGCATCGCTGACCGTCGCGAGCTGGGCTTTTTCGGGCAGATCGCCGAAGACCTTGTCGAGAAGCGGTTTTAGCTCCTCCGGGCTGATCGATCCGACGACGCCGACAATCAAATTATCCCGGGCGAAGTTCCGCTTGTGAAATGCAGCAAGGTCGTCGTGAGTGATGCTCATGAGACTTTGCTCCGTGCCTTCCGATTGACGGCCGTAGGGGTGGTCGCCGTAGAGTGCCTCGGCGAATTTGCGCCCGGCAATGGTGTTCGGATTGCGCTCCGAAGCCTTGATGCCGGCAATCACCTGCTGGCGAATGCGGTCGATGGGCGCCTGGTCGAAGCGCGGGTTGTTGACGGCCAGCGTCAGCAACTCGACGGCCTCATCGCGCTTGTCGGACAGCATGCGCATCGAGCCGGTGATACTGTCGTCATCGGCATTGAAACTCATCTCGGCACCGACATCGTCGAGCTTGTCCTGGAACGAATTGGAATCGAGATCGCCCGCGCCCTCGTCAAAAAGCCCGGTCATGAGGTTGGCAAGACCATCCTTGCCTTTCGGGTCCTGTGCGGAACCACCTTTGAAGGCAAAGCGCATGGACACAAGCGGCACGAAGTCATCCTGTACCAGCCAGGCGCGTATGCCCTTCGGCGAGACCACTTCCTGGATCTCGACCGCATAGCCCGGGACGACGGCAACGAGAAACAGCAGGAAAGTTGCAGCCAGCCGTCTCGTGATTGGGGTAACGGCGCGGATCATTGGAGGACTCCTTCGGCGGGCGCTTGCGGCTGTTCCTGTTCGGCTGTACCGGGCGCCGCCTCCCCATCGGCGGGCATGTCGGGCTTGCCGTCTTCGGGCATGAGGTAGCTGGTAACGGAACGGCCATCGACGAGATAGCGCTTGGCCACGGCCTGGATGTCCGCGACCTTCACAGCCTTTATGCGATCCGGCCATTCCTGGATATCCTTGATGGTCTGGCCGGTGGAAAGCGTCGAACCATAGATGCGCGCCATCCCCGCCTGGCTGTCCCGGGCAAAGATCATGCTTTTCAGGAAGCGATTGCGCGCCTTTTCGAGTTCATCCTCGGTGACGCCATCCTTGATGATACGGGCGATTTGCGCATCGATGCCGGCTTCGACATCGCTCAGGGTCGCATCCCCGCGCGGCGAGCCATAGACGCCGAAACTGCCGTCGTCGAGCGATCCGCCCTGATAGAAGGCGCCGGCGCTTGCTGCCGAACCATCCTTGACGACCAGGGCCTGATAAATCCGGCTGCGCGAAGACCCACCAAGGATTTCGCTCAGAAGGTCGAGAGCCTCCGCCTCGCCCGGCTTGGCGTTCGTATAGGAGGGTGCGAGCCACATCTTCTGGAAGCTCGGCTGTGACACGCGCGGGTCGGCAAGTGAAACCGTGCGTTTGGTATTCTGTTCCGGCTCCTGCGGCCGGTCGCGCTTGCCCGGCTCCGCCCGGCGCGGCACCTTGCCATAGGTCTTTTCCGCCAAGGCTTTGACGGTTGCGGGATCGACGTCGCCAGACACGACAAGGGTCGCATTGTTGGGCGTGTAATATTTCACGTAGAAGGCCAGCGCATCCTTGAGGTTCAGCTTTTCCATCTCATGCTGCCAGCCGATGACCGGCATGCGGTAAGGGCTGTTCTGGTAGAGCGTCGCGTTGACCTCTTCGGCAAGCAGCGCGCCGGGATTGCTGTCGGTGCGCGAACGGCGCTCCTCGAGCACGACGTCGCGCTCGGTTTTCACGACATCCTCATTGAGGATCAGGTTCTCCATGCGGTCCGCCTCATAGGTCATGACCATTTCGAGGGCCTGAGGCGACACCTGTTGGTAGAAGGCGGTGTAGTCATAGGAGGTGAAGGCATTTTCCTGCCCTCCGATCTCAGCGACCTTGCGCGAAAACTCGCCGGCCGGATAAGTCTTTGTCGCCTTGAACATCAGGTGTTCAAAAAAATGTGCAATGCCCGATTTTCCGGGTTCTTCGTCGGCCGAACCGACGTGGTACCACAGCATATGCGTGACGACCGGCGCCCGATGATCCGGGATAACCACGACTTCGAGCCCGTTGTCCAGATAGAATGACGAGACGAGGTCATCCTTGCTTTCAGCGGTCGCAGGCGTTTGCACGGCAGTTTCAGCCTGGGCAGGGGCATAAACGCCCGCGCCGGCGAGCGCGCCGGTTAAAACAAATGCCGCAAATATGCGGCGTATAGTCGGGATCATTGAAATCGGTCCAGTACTGTTGTTCAGGATTGCGATACAATCCCGCTGTTTACGTCTTCAATGTGACAAGCCGAATGATTGTTCCGCCATAGGGACGTTCCTCGACAACCGAAAAACGCGCATCGAGTTCAACGACAGCGTCGGCCTCCTCTTCGAGGACCAGCAGCGTGTCGCTTTTCAGCCAACCGCCATCAAGGGCCGACTTGAATGCCAGTTCGCCAAGGCCCTTCGAATAGGGCGGATCGGCGAATACCAGATCGAATGGCTCGATTGTGCCGGCATCACCGAGTTTGGTCGCATCGCGGCGGAAAATCTTGGTATTGCCGAGAAGGCCGAAGGCTTCGACGTTGGTGCGGATCAGTCCCCTACCCTCGGTCGATTCCTCGATGAATACGCCATACCGCGCGCCACGCGACATGGCTTCGAGGCCGAGAGCCCCGGTGCCGGCGAAAAGGTCGAGGACTCGCGTCGCCTCGAACTTTTCGGGATAGTTGTGCACCAGAATATTGAAGAGGCTTTCGCGCGTACGGTCGGTCGTCGGCCGGATCGCATTCGAAGCCGGCGTTGCGAGTGAACGTCCGCGAAATCTGCCGCCGACAACGCGCACGATCAGCCCCGCGGCTTGTTGCCACGCGGCGGACGCGAACCACCCGGACCGCCAGGCCCGCGACGCCCGCCGCCACCCGGTGCATCGCCGCGCGGCTTGCCTCCGCTGTAGGGACGATCGCCGGACTTTGCGGGGCCGCGTGCGGGCTTGCCGCTCGCGCCATAGGGCCGATCGGCGCGGGCGGGCCGCTCCGACTGGAATGACTGGTCGCCGCGCTGCTCGCGCTCTTTCATCTCGGCGCGTTCGCGCTTGCCGGCACGGGGCGGCCGCGCCGGGCGTTCGCCCTCGGTCCGGCCCGCACCGAATGCGCGCTTTGGCTTCTCCACGACCTGATCGTCATTGGCAAATGGCCGGGGCGAATATGGCCGGCGCTTTTCCTCGCCGCCCGGTCGGCTGCCGAACGAGCGTTCTTCGCGCGGGCGATCGCTGCGTGCGCGCGGCGCGCCTTCATTCGAACGCTGGGGCCTGTCGCTGCGGCTTTCGCCGCGCTTCTCTTCCGTTCGTGCCTTGGGCTTGCCGAGCGGGCGCGCACCGGGCGCCATCCAGACGTTGGCGGTGCGTCCGGAACGCGCCGGGATTTCTTCCTCTTTAGCGCCACGGCCGGGCTTCGGCCCTGCTGCACGCGGCGGGCGCGGCTTGCGGTCTTCGTCGCGCGGGGGGCGGGCCGGCCGCTCGCTGCGATCGGTCGTCAGGCGGGACAAGGACTCCTCGCGCTTTTCGTCGGCAGTCTTGCGCGGCGGCCGCCGTTTAGCGACTGGCGCGCTCGATATCCACTCGGAAGAGCCGCGCGTCGGGCGCTCGCGCACATCGCTCACGGGCTGCGCCAATTCACCCTTCACCGCTTCATTGGAGAAAACGTTGATGATCGGCGCATCGAAATCGGCGCCGGATTCCTCGATCAGCCGTTCACCGAGCTGATCGCGCAGCGTGCGGCCGTTCATCTCTCGCACAGCGCCTTCCGGAAGGTCGCCAAGCTGGAACGGGCCATAGGAAATGCGGATAAGCCGGTTTACCGACAGACCGAGGGCACCGAGCACGTTCTTGACTTCGCGGTTCTTGCCTTCGCGCAGCCCGACCATGATCCACACGTTCGAGCCCTGTTCGCGTTCAAGCGTTGCTTCGATCGCGCCATAGAAAACGCCATCGACGGCAATTCCGTCCTTCAGGCCGTCGAGCTTTGCCTGCGTGATCGAGCCGTGGGCGCGCACGCGGTAGCGGCGCAGCCAGCCGGTCGACGGCAATTCGAGCGCACGCGACAGACCGCCATCATTGGTCAGCAGCAGCAGCCCTTCGGTATTGATATCGAGACGGCCAACGGAAAGAACGCGCGGCATATCTTTCGGCAGCGATTCAAAGACGGTCTGGCGACCTTCCGGATCGCGATTGGTCGTAACCAGGCCGGCAGGCTTGTGGTAGAGCCAGAGGCGCGTCCGCTCCTTTTCCGGCAGCGGCTTGCCGTCCACTTCAATGCGGTCGCTGCGCTTTACATTGATCGCGGGGCTGTCGAGACGCCGTCCGTTGACGGATACGCGGCCCGCGGCAATCATCGTTTCGGCTTCGCGGCGCGAGGCTATGCCGGCACGCGCCAAGCGCTTGGCGATACGCTCGCCCTCTTCTGCTACTGCGGCCGCATCGTCGAATTTGCGCGGCGCGGGGCGCCCGCCACGGGCTGAACCCGCGGGCTTCTTGTCGAAGCTGCGCTTTGCAAAGGGGCGTTTGCCGCCCTTGTCATTGTCATTTGAACTTGTCATGGAGTTAAGCCTTTCAGCAGGGCTCACTACCAGCTATGAGGTTGGCTTGCGAGCAAATTCTGGATTGCGGGGCGGCGTGACGCAAAAAACTGACCCGATGGGCCTGGCACTCACCGAAGCGAAAAGCGCCGAGATGCGCGGCGAAGTTCCTATCGGCGCGGTCATCGTCAAGGATGGCGCGATCCTCGCAAGCGCCGGCAATCGCACGCGCGAGCTCAACGATCCGACAGCACATGCAGAGATGCTGGTCATCCGCGAGGCCTGCCGCGCCTTGAGCAACGAACGGCTCACGGGCTGCGATCTCTATGTGACACTGGAACCGTGCACGATGTGTGCGGCGGCTGTTTCCTTCGCCCGCATCAGGCGCCTTTACTATGGGGCGCAGGACATCAAGGGCGGCGGTGTCGAAAATGGCGCACGGTTCTATGCGCAGCCGACCTGCCTCCATGTTCCCGAAGTCTATCCAGGTTTCCGGGAACAGGAGGCCGAAGACATGCTGAAGGCGTTCTTCCGCACCAGGCGGCTCTAGCCTAATTCGCGGGCAGCCTGATCCTTGCCGAAAAATCCGGCGCACTATCGGCGGCCATGGCGCGCTGATTGATCGACGCTTCGCGGGTGACTTGGTCCAACGGCTTGGAATGATCGATCGCGCCAACGTCATAAAGGTACCCCGGCAGATAACCGGAAAAGACAATGCGATAGTCGAGAGGAATTCCCGGCGCGATCGCCCGTGCCATGCTGAAGATCACCGTCGTGCAATTGGCGGTGATCGTATTGTAAAATTTCGCCGTCGTCGCCAGATGGTTGGCGCTGTCGAGGTAGGACAGGAACAGCGCCTGGCGCGTTTCCGGACTGAGGTTGACCTGGTAGCGGTAGACGTCTTCCTTGCGCACATTGGTGCGCAGGCGAATGATGTCACGCTCGTCCGCTGCAATCATCGCCAGCTCGAACTGCTTGAAGAAGCCGCCGATCTCCGAGAACTCCTCATGGCGCTCCTTGCGGATTTCGGCCGAGAACACCACGTGCTCGCCATTGTTGAAACCGAAGCTCACCAAAGTGTGGGCGATCGCCGGGTTCGACCAATAGGAAAGAAAAATATCGACGGTCGCAAGATCGTCCAGCGCATAGGTGCGCACCTCCCAGCGCGGCGTGTAGTCGGTCGTGGTGCGCCATTCGAAGTTGCGCACATTTGAAAGCGTCACATAATTGCCGGTGAGCGTGCCCGTCACCGTCTGGGCAACATCATCCGCCCAGATCCGGGTGAGCGACGGCTTGATCGTACCCCACCAGTAGCCGAGCCCGATCATGATCGGGATCAAGACGATGAGCGCGCGCCAGACACGGCCCTTGAATTCCAGCCAGAGTACGGCGAAGGCGATTGTCACCCACAGGATCAGGCAGCCGATGGTCGCTGCAATACCAAGGGGCAGTTGATACCAGAGGGCCAGCCCGCCCCAGAGAAATGCCAGAAATGTCAGGAGGATGAGAAGGACTAACCCAAGAAATCGCAGGATGAACAATTGTTACGGTCCTCGACTGGAGAGGCGATGGATCCCTTATAAACGAAAACGGCGGATCGAAGCATCCACCGTTTCAGCAAACTATTGCAGCAGTATGAACGTTTTTCGGCACAGGACCGCGTGCGAACGCATCAGTTCCAGGGGATGAGGTTGCTCCAGCTGAAGCCCTTGCTCTTGCGGGCCGCGGCCTTGCGCTCGCGCTCTTTCTTGGCCTCGTCTTCGCCGAGCTGATCGGCGGCGGCTGTCGCGGCGGGCTGACGGTATTCCAGCGGCGGTTCGCTCAGATAGCGGCGGTTCGTCGGCGATCCGGCAGTCGACGCCATCTTGCGGGCGCGGAAATCTGCACCGACATCGGTCTTGTTGCCCTGGTTGGCCGGGACCTTGTCGTTGAAGAACCCGTATTCGGTCCTGTTGCTCGCAGACTTGGACGTGACCGGATCGGGCGCGACTTCCGGCACGAACTCGGCGTTGTTCTGGTTGGCGGTCGCAGTGTCGCGGATACGCTTGCGCCGCTGCTCAGGCGATTCCGGCCAGGCCGGATTTCCGGCAGTCTCGACCGCATCCTGCGGGGCGGGCAATTGCATTGGCTTGCCGGTCGCCGGGCGAACGAGTTCCGGACGCGGATTGTAGGCAATCTGGTTGCTCTTCTTGGGACCCAAGGCGGCCATGTTGGCGACGTCATCAAGCAGCTGGGTGCCGGCGGACTTGTCCGTACCATAGGTGGGTGACGAGACGCAGCCGCCAAGCGCAAGCGCGCCGACCATTGCACCAAGAACCGTTATGCGTCCGTTCAAATTCATCCTTGCAACTTTCCAGAGATAAGCCGGGCAGCATATCTGCCAATCAATTTTGCTTGATCAATGCCCTGCCTTAGAAATCAGGCAGTTCAATGGCAGCCTTTTATATGAGACCGGTTGTATTTAGCAAGCCAACAGGAATCTCAAGCAAATCAATGGCGGGGAGAACTTGTCTCCCCGCCATCCTATACATCAGGCAACGAGCTTTCCGAGCCGGGCCAATTCGTGCAGCGCCGCCGCGTCGCGGGCCGAAACGTCGGGATAGGCCGAATCGGAACCGACATCATGGGTATAGCGCCATGACCGCGCGCATTTGGTGCCCGTCGCGCGCTCAGGGACAACTGCGACGCCCTTGACGTCATCGGTGACAAACGCATCGGCAGGTCCGGCTTCACCCTTGATCGTGATCGCGCTGGTGATGCAGATCTCGGCCATGTCGATATCCTTGACCGCCGCCAGCAGTTCCTCGTCGGCGATATAGACGACGGGCGCGGCTTCAAGCGACGAGCCGATCCGCTTGTCGGCGCGTTCGAGTTCGAGCGCACCCGTGACGACGCGGCGCACATCCTTGACCTTGCGCCATTTGGCGGCAAGCTCGTCATTTCTCCATTCGGCCGGCGTCGGGCGGAACTGTTCCATATGCACCGAAACGGCATCCTTGTGCAGGTCGAGCCAGGCCTCCTCCATGGTGAAAGGCAGCATTGGGGCGAGCCAAGTGACGATGCGGTCGAAAAGGTGCCTCACGACCTGCAGCGCTGCCTTGCGGCGGACGCTTGAGGGCGCGTCGCAATAGAGCGCGTCCTTGCGGATATCGAAATAGAAGGCCGACAGTTCCACGTTCATGAAATCGATAAGCGCGCGGGTGATGCGCTTGAACTCGAAACCGTCATAGCCGGCACGCACAACCTCATCGAGTTCGGCAAGACGGTGCAACATCAGCTTCTCGAGTTCCGGCATATCGGCATAGGGAACCTCATCGCCCTCATCATGAGCCAGGGTACCCAGCATCCAGCGGATCGTGTTGCGCAACTTGCGATAGGCGTCGATGTTGGTCTGGATGATGTTCTTGCCGAGACGCTGATCCTCCCAATAGTCGGTCGTCATGACCCAAAGGCGCAGAATGTCGGCGCCCGAATCCTTGATCACGTCCTGCGGCGTGACCGTATTGCCGAGGGACTTCGACATCTTGCGGCCTTCCTCGTCCATGGTGAAGCCATGGGTGACGAGCGTATTGTAAGGCGCACGGCCGCGCGTGCCGCAGCTTTCGAGCAGCGAAGAGTGGAACCAGCCGCGGTGCTGATCCGAACCTTCGAGATAGACGTCGGCAGGCCATTTCAAATCGGGGCGATCTTCAAGCGTGAAGACATGGGTGGAACCCGAGTCGAACCAGACATCGAGAATGTCGGTCACCTGCGTCCACGGCTCGTTGGCCTTTTCGCCGAGGAATCGCTCGCGCGCGCCTTTGGCAAACCAGGCATCAGCGCCCTCGTCCTCGAACGCGGCAAGAATACGGGCATTGACGGCCTCATCCTTGAGGACATTGCCATTATCGTCGGCAAAGACGCAGATCGGGACGCCCCAGGCGCGCTGGCGCGACAGGACCCAATCGGGTCGATCCTCGATCATGGCGCGCAGGCGGTTCTGACCGCCTGCCGGAACGAAGCGCGTCTCGTCGATTGCCGCAAGCGCGCGCGAGCGCAGGGTCGTGTGGTCGCCGAGGTCCTTGTCCATGTAGACGAACCATTGCGGCGTGTTGCGGAAGATCACCGGCTTCTTCGAGCGCCAGGAGTGCGGATAGCTGTGCTTGAGCCGGCCGCGCGCAAAAAGTGCGTCGCGCGCGATGAGTTCTTCGATGACTGCCTTGTTGGCGTCGCCCTTCTTGCCGTTGTCGTCAATGACGCGGGCAGCACCGCCTTCGCGGTCGGGACCGAAACCCGGCGCATCCTTGGTATAGTAGCCTGCGTCGTCGACGGTGAACGGGATCACCGACGAGATCCCGCGCGCTTCGAGATCGCGACCGGCGTCCATCCAGGCATCAAAGTCCTCGCGCCCATGGCTCGGCGCCGTGTGCACGAAGCCTGTACCCGCATCATCGGTGACGTGGTCGCCAGGTAACAAGGGCACGGCGAAATCATAACCACCGCTAAAACCACGGAGCGGATGGGCAAGCGTCATTGCCGCAAGTTCATCCGCCGTAACCGTGCGCAGCCGCTTGAAGGTCAGTTTGGCTTTCGCAGCCGATTCTTCGGCGAGCGCATCGGCAAAGATCAGCTTTTCGCCGGGACGCGGGCCAAAATCATTTTCCGCCGTCTCGACCTCGAAAAGACCGTAGGCGACACGCGGCGAATAGGCGACGGCGCGGTTGCCGGGGATCGTCCAGGGCGTCGTCGTCCAGATGACGACATGCGCCGAAGCAAGGTCGTCGCGGCCGCCTGCGACCGGGAATTTCGCCCAGATCATATCGCTCTCGATATCCTGGTATTCGACCTCGGCCTCCGCGAGCGCGGTGCGCTCGACCACCGACCACATGACCGGCTTGGAACCACGGTAGAGCTGGCCCGACATGGCGAACTTCAACAACTCGCCGGCTATGCGGCTTTCCGCATGGAAGGCCATCGTCGTATAGGGATTGTCGAAATCGCCTTCGATGCCGAGCCGCTTGAATTCGCCGGACTGCACCTTGATCCAGTGCGTTGCGAACTCGCGGCATTCCTGGCGGAATTCGTTGATCGGCACATCGTCCTTGTTCTTGCCCTTGGCGCGATATTGTTCCTCGATCTTCCATTCGATCGGCAGGCCGTGGCAGTCCCATCCTGGAACGTAATTGGAATCGAAACCGCGCATCTGGAACGAGCGGGTGATGACATCCTTGAGGATCTTGTTGAGCGCGTGGCCGATATGGATATTGCCGTTGGCGTAGGGCGGGCCATCGTGCAGGACATAGCGCGGGCGATCCTTCGCGTCTTCGCGCAGCTTCCGGTAAAGATCGAGATCCTGCCAGCGCTTGACGAATTCCGGTTCCTTGGCGGGCAGGCCCGCGCGCATCGGGAAATCCGTTTGCGGCAGATAAAGTGTCTTCGAATAATCGAGTATCGTGGCGGTGTCGGTCATTTTTCCAGCTTGTACAAGGGCCCGCGCGTGATCGCCGCAGGCAGGGATTTCATGAAAAACATTGAAGCGCAACGGCGCTATCCCGGACCTTCCGCACCACGAAGCTCACGCTTCAGGTCCGCGGGAAGGCCGGGCCAGTAATTCGTATCGTCTGAACAGGTATGGACCTTGCGCAGGACCGGCGATCGCTTTTCATGACCGCGCTTTTAGCAATCACCGCCCGCAGAATAAAGAGGCATGCGCGATTATCTTCGCGGATGCTCGCGCAATGTTAAAGCTTAAAGTCGAAGCGATAGGTTGCCTGCAGGCCGAAGGTCGCCTGATTTTCCGAGCCACGTTGCTTGACGATGCTGGAATCGGCCGCCGGGCCCATCAAGCGGTTATATTCGGCATAGGCGCTGGTGGTGATCTTGTCGGTCGTCTGCCAGGTGATCTGGCCGCCGAAGCCGAGCGAGTTCAGGCCGCCGCCCGGCGAATACTGTCGAAGGCCGGATGCAGCGGATTCGCTGGCGTTTACGCCGTAATATTCCCTGAAATAGTCCTTGGTCGCCACCGTTGCACGGGGACCGGCTGAAACGCGGACCGTGTCCGTCAGGTTCTTGAAGGCGTCAATGGCGAAATCGGCGACGACACCGTCATGCGCGCCGATACCGCGGCGGACCTCAACGCGGCCACGAACGTTCTCGGTCGGATAGAATTCCGCGAAACCGCCAAGTTCGACGCCCCAATCGACATCGTTGAGACCCTTGAGTTCATCGTAGTCGCTGGAATCGCGACCGGTAATGAGCTTGCCGGTAATGCCGGCGCGGAACACACCCGTGTCGATAAAGCCAAGCGACGGATTGTCGTTGAGCGAAGAAAACTTGAGCGAACTGCCGGGACGGCCGATCGAGATGACCGGCGCGGCCCGGAGCTTGTAATTTTTCGCACCTTCATAGTCGGGAGCGACGAAACCCTTGGCACCGAGCGTGATGTACCAGTCGCCGGACCACCAATGGTCGCCGCGCGAGCTCTGGGTCTGGTTGTCGGAATAATATTCATCGGCAAAAGCTGGTGCTGCAACGGAAAGGACTATCGCGCTCGCGAGAGCGCTAACAAGGCGAATAGACATGAAATAACTCCGGGCCTGTCTGGGGGGTGGCAAGCGTACGCGTCAAAACTAATCGAGTGATAGATAAAATTGCATTGAGCAACGTGGTAAACAATTTACCACACTGGCGTCAACTGAATGGAAAAGCAAGAAATGCCTCCGACGCCTCGGATTTCTCCGAGAGGGCAGCAAGTGCCGGATATTCGCCGGCCGCGATCACGTCCGGCAGCATCTCACGGGTAAACCGATAGGCAACGGCGCTGGTAATATCGGCCTGGAGCGGCCGATCTGCGAAGATCCATGGGTCCGCCTGCTGCACTTCGGCTTCGAGCAAACGATACGCATCGGCAAGCTGGCCATGCACGCGATCGAGCCAGGGCTGATGCCGCTTTTCCGAAGGGCGCAGGTCATGCTCATAGACGATCTGGACGCTCTTTTCGCAGGCGGCGAGCGCGAGGCCGATGATCCGCTGCGAGCGCGTAAAATGCGTGATTTCCGCCGGTGTCAGCCCCAACGCGGGTTCTGCAATGCGTTCGGCATATTCGAGGATCAGGCACGAATCCATCAGGACGACGCCTTCATCCGTCACGAGCGACGGTGCTTTCACGACCGGATTGATCTTCGAAAAGGCCTCGAAGGTTCGGAAAACCGACAGGGACTCATGGGAAAATGGCAGGTTCAGCATTCTCAGTGAAATTGCCACCCGCCGCACATAGGGCGAATCCAGCATGCCGATCAGTCTCATTTCACCACTCCCGTTATTGTGAAATCATGGGCAAAGCGCCCATCTTCCTCAGTCGAAATTGATCCTCTGGTCCAGCGGCGACAGCGGCTTGACACCTTGAAGCAGCGCCCGCGCCTCCTCTTCGTCGCGCCGAATCTGCTGCATCATCGGCTCGAGACCGTCAAATTTTTCCTCGCCGCGCAGATAGCCGAAGAAAGAGACGGCGCAGGTTTCGCCGTAAAGATCGTCGCTGAAGTCGAACACATAGGTTTCAAGCAGCGGCTCGCCATCCGTATCGACGGTCGGCCTGCGGCCGAAGCTGGCGACGCCGTCAAGAAGAGTACCGTCCGCGCGGCGGAAGCGCACCGCATAAATTCCGTGCTTCAAATGGGTCTCGGGCGGAAGCACCATGTTGGCGGTTGGAAAACCGATTGTGCGCCCAAGCTGCTTGCCGCCGACGACCGTGGCGCGAATGCGGTGCCGGTAGCCAAGGAGCCCGGCCGCCTCAACTACCTCACCTGCGCCAAACAGATCGCGAATGCGGCTTGAGGAGATCGCATGGCCGCCCTCGTCACGGAAGGCATCGACAAGCGTGACGTGGAAGCCACGTTCTTCGCCCGCTGCCATTAGGAACGCCGGGCCACCCTGACGGCCCTTGCCGAAATGAAAATCGAAACCGGCAACGATACGGGTTGCGCCAAGGCCATCAACGAGAATGCGGTCCACAAAGACATCCGCCGTCAATTGCGAGAATTCGCGGGTAAAATTGCATTCGACCACAGCATCGAATCCCAGCGCTTCGAGGATCGATGCCTTCTCGGCGGCGGGTGTCAGCCGGTCCACCGGCTGGTCCGGCACGAAAACGCTGCGCGGGTGCGGCTCGAAGGTCAATACCAGCGATGGCTTGCCCTCGGCACGTGCGGTCTCCAGCGCCCGGCCCAGAACGGCCTGGTGCCCACGGTGCACGCCGTCGAAATTGCCGATGGCGACAATGGCGCCCTTCAGTTCATCGGGCAAATGGGACGGATCGTTCAGACGCAGGATCGGCATATCTTTGTCTCACGCCAGGGCGGGCATCGTCGCAACGGGGTTGCTTCCGTGCTTTGCGAGGAACGCCAGAAGCTTCTCAAGGTCGTGGACACCGCCCATCACATAATCGCCGGCATGAATACCGCCGGAGATATAGAGGGCATCTATGCCGAAAAGATCGGCGCCCTTTATATCCGTCAGCATGCCGTCGCCGATGGCAAGAACCCGCGAACGTTCGACCGGGGTGCCGCGCACGTCTTGCGCCGCGGCAACCGCCGCCTCGTAGATCGGGCGATGCGGCTTTCCTGCGATGAGCGTGCGGCCGCCAAGCTGCCCGTAATCGCGGGCAAGCGCCCCGGCGCACCAGATGAGGCGATCGCCGCGCTCGACGACGATATCCGGATTGGCGCAGATGAACGGCAGGTTGCGCGAGCGGAACCGCACCAGCATGTCGGCATAGTCTTCCGGCGTTTCCGTATCGTCATCGAAGAAACCCGTGCAGACGACGACATCGGCTTCGCGCTCCTCGACCAGTTCCACGTCGAGGCCGTCATAGAGGGTTTCGTCGCGCTCCGGCCCGAGATGAAACACACGGCGCGGCGCGTTGCGGATCAATTCGCGCGTAACATCGCCCGATGTGACGATCCGGTCATAGGCCGATTCTGGCACGCCAAGCGCATGGATCTGCTCGGCAACGCCAGCAAAGGGACGCGGCGCATTGGTGATGAGAACCACCGTCAGGCCGGCCTGCCGGGCCCTTCGCAAGGCGGCCGAGGCGGGTGCGAAGGAATCGACGCCATTGTGCAGGACGCCCCAGACATCACATAGCAGCACGTCGTAGCGATCCATCAATGCATCGAGGCGCTGCAAATGTATCATGTCGGTCATGCCGGTCCCTTCAGGCAAAATACTATGCGACGAGAGTCTTGAGACTGTCTCGATTAGCGGATCGTGCCTGACCTGTCACGCCGGTTATGTTTGAAAAAGCTCACGTTGTGTCGTTCGTGGTTTCGGCCGGGCACTATCTGCGATTGACACGACCATTGCCTTCGCCTATCAAACACATGAATACGTATTGATATGTTTGCTTAAGGTTCGATGATGTCACACGATCACGCCGGCCACGATCACACGCCGAAAGTCACTGCGGACAATGAAATGAAAACGCTGATCGCATTCGCAATCACGTTCGCGTTCATGATCGTCGAGGTGATAGGCGGCTTCATGTCGGGCTCGCTCGCCTTGATTGCCGATGCCGGCCATATGCTGACCGATGCCGGCGCTCTGGCACTCGCCTATTTTGCCTTCCGTTTCGGCCGGCGTGCTGCCGATGAAAAGCGCACTTTCGGCTATTTGCGCTTCGAGGTCATTGCCGGGTTGATCAACGCCGTTGCCTTGTTCGCCATTCTCTTCTGGATCGCGTATGAGGCAATCGATCGCTTCCGCAATCCCGGCGAAGTCCTGGCCGGCCCCATGCTGATTGTCGCCACCATCGGCCTCATCGTGAACATGCTCGTTTTCTGGATCCTGACACGCGGCGGCGATACCGAGCATGTCAACATCAAGGGTGCGGTCCTGCATGTACTCGGCGATCTCCTGGGTTCCGTCGGCACGATCGTCGCCGCCATCGTCATCTATTATACAGACTGGACGCCAATCGACCCGATCCTCTCCGTCTTCGTCTGCCTGCTGATCCTGCGCAGCGCCTGGGCGCTCCTGCGCAACTCGTTGCATATCCTGCTCGAAGGCGCGCCCGACAATGCCGCACCTGAAGCCATCGAGCAGTATCTGAAGCAGACGGTTCCGGGACTTGCCGCCGTCCGCCATGTGCACGTCTGGATGATTACCTCGGGCAAGCCGCTGGCAACGCTGCATGTGCGCCCTGCTCCGGATACCAATCCGCGGCTTCTGGTCAAACAGATCGAAGCCGAACTCATGAAGAAGTTCGAGATATCGCACGCAACGATTGCCATCGACTGGCCGGAGGATACAGCGACGGACGATTGCTGCCTTGGCGATGATCTCCAGCAAGGGCACGAACACGACCATTCCGGCCATGCCCACGACGAGGCGGATCATGATCACAGTGGTCATGATCATGCCGCGCACGAACACGGACATGAGGGACACAAACATTGAGCTCAACCCCTCCTCTCCCCCCTGAGCTTACAGTTCTCGCCGAAACCTTTCGTCTCCTTGGTGATCCGACGCGGCTGCGCATACTCCTGTTCTGCCTCGAAGCGCCGCGCTCAGTCGGAGATATCGCCGCGAGCCTCGACCTATCGCAATCGCTGGTCAGCCATCATCTGCGGCTCTTGCGCGGCGCCCGGCTCGTGCGCGGCAACCGGCAGGCAAAACAGATCTTCTACGAACTGGCCGACAAGCACGTCAGCGACATGCTCGTCGACATGACGCATCACGTGGACGAAGAAAGCGCTGAGGATTGACGCGGTTTGGGGCGCGTATTTCCGCCCGACCCACGCACGCTGACTTGCAGCATTGTGTGAATTCCGGCGTCACGTCATGCGCATTTCACATGAATATGCCATAAAGCGGTTTGTAGATGGGCCCGGCATCCAAGCATCGCCTCTCCAGGCCATTTTAAATGATGCTTTCCCTTGACTCTTCAAACCGATCCCACTATCTCCGGCCGCAGTTAGCACTCACCCCAAGCGAGTGCTAATACCGCGAATGGCGCTGCCATTCGCGTCATCGTTTTGACACCAACATCAAGGGTTCTAACCATGGCCAAGACCAAGTTCCGCCCGCTTCATGACCGCGTCGTCGTACGCCGCGTCGAATCCGAAGCAAAGACCGCTGGCGGCATCATCATTCCGGATACTGCCAAGGAAAAGCCGCAGGAAGGCGAAGTCATCGCCGTAGGCACCGGCGCTCGTGACGAAGCCGGCAAGCTCGTACCGCTCGATGTCAAGGCAGGCGATCTGATCCTGTTCGGCAAGTGGTCGGGTACGGAAGTAAAGATCGGCGGCGAAGACCTGCTGATCATGAAGGAATCCGACATTCTGGGCATCCTCGGCTAATCGCCGCGCATCCCGCAATCAACGAATTTAGATCAAACCGGGTTTAATCCCAGGAGAGATAAAATGGCAGCCAAAGAAGTAAAATTCAGCCGTGATGCGCGCGAGCGCATGCTGCGCGGTGTCAACATCCTTGCCGATGCAGTAAAGGTAACGCTCGGCCCGAAGGGTCGTAACGTTGTCATCGACAAGTCCTTCGGCGCTCCGCGCATCACCAAGGACGGTGTCACCGTTGCCAAGGAAATCGAACTCGAAGACAAGTTCGAAAACATGGGCGCGCAGATGGTCCGTGAAGTCGCTTCGAAGACGAACGACATTGCCGGCGACGGCACCACGACCGCTACCGTTCTCGCCCAGGCCATCGTTCAGGAAGGCGGCAAGGCCGTTGCAGCCGGCATGAACCCGATGGATCTGAAGCGCGGCATCGACCTTGCTGTTGCCGAAGTCGTCAAGGACCTCGTCAAGAAGGCCAAGAAGATCAAGACCTCGGAAGAAGTTGCCCAGGTCGGCACGATCTCTGCCAATGGCGAATCCGAAATCGGTGAAATGATCGCCAAGGCGATGCAGAAGGTCGGCAACGAAGGTGTCATCACCGTCGAGGAAGCCAAGACCGCCGAGACCGAACTCGAAGTCGTCGAAGGCATGCAGTTCGACCGCGGCTACCTTTCGCCGTACTTCGTCACCAACCCGGAAAAGATGGTTGCTGACCTCGAGGACGCATACATCCTTCTCCACGAGAAGAAGCTCTCGAACCTCCAGGCTCTCCTGCCGGTTCTCGAAGCTGTCGTCCAGACCTCGAAGCCCCTCGTCATCATCTCCGAAGACGTCGAAGGCGAAGCCCTTGCAACGCTCGTCGTGAACAAGCTGCGCGGCGGCCTGAAGATTGCTGCTGTCAAGGCTCCTGGCTTCGGCGATCGCCGCAAGGCCATGCTCGAAGACATCGCGATCCTCACCGGTGGTCAGGTTATTTCCGAAGACCTCGGCATCAAGCTCGAAAGCGTTACGCTCGACATGCTCGGCCGCGCCAAGAAGGTGTCGATCACCAAGGAAAACACCACGATCGTCGACGGCAATGGCAAGAAGGGCGAAATCAACGCTCGCGTTGGCCAGATCAAGCAGCAGATCGAAGAGACCACTTCCGACTATGACCGCGAGAAGCTGCAGGAACGCCTTGCCAAGCTCGCTGGCGGCGTTGCCGTCATCCGCGTCGGCGGTGCGACGGAAGTCGAAGTGAAGGAAAAGAAGGACCGCGTCGACGACGCCCTCAATGCAACCCGTGCGGCTGTTGAAGAAGGCATCGTTCCTGGCGGCGGCGTCGCCCTGCTTCGCGCTTCGGCTGCTCTTACGATCAAGGGCGCCAATGCCGATCAGGACGCTGGCATCAACATCGTTCGCCGTGCTCTGCAGGCTCCTGCCCGCCAGATCGCAACGAACGCAGGCGATGAAGCTTCGATCGTTGTCGGCAAGATCCTTGAGAACAAGAAGGACACCTACGGCTACAACGCGGCCAATGGCGAGTATGGCGATCTGATCACGCTCGGTATCGTCGATCCGGTCAAGGTCGTTCGCACCGCTCTCCAGGACGCAGCTTCGGTTGCTGGCCTTCTCGTCACCACCGAAGCCATGATTGCTGAAGCGCCGAAGAAAGACTCGGCTGCTCCGGCAATGCCGGGCGGCGGCATGGGCGGCATGGGCGGCATGGACTTCTAAGAAGTCCTCATCCAGCGACATACGGAAAAGGCGGGTTTCGACCCGCCTTTTTGTTTTGATTTGCGTGTTCTTCAACTTCTGCTCGCGCGGCTCGTTCGTCCGCCGCACTTGTGGCACAGCGATTTTTACTCAAGTTTCAAGACGCCGAGAGAATCCTTCTATCGGGGCAGTGCCACCTAATGCGCGTTGAACTTTTCTTCACTCAGCCGCCTGGGAGAAGATCTGCTTTGGCTCCGAACCTTCATGAATGGCATCGAACCGCGCGCGTGCTTCGGCGACCCGCTGTTCGTTGCGGATCGCCCAGTCGCCAAGCGCGCGGACAGGCACCAGAAGGTCGCGGCCGAGATCGGTAAGTTCGTAGTCGACGCGTGGCGGGATCGTCGGGTAAACCGTACGGGTCACGAAACCATCGCGCTCGAGTCCGCGCAGCGTGCTCGTCAGCATCTTTTGCGAGATACCATTGATGGTCCGCTTCAACTCATTGAAGCGCATCGATTTATTGCCGAGATAATTGACGACGAGAACCGTCCATTTATCGCCGACGCGCGCCAGAATGTGATTAACCGCAGTGCATGCCGAGGTTACCTGAAAGTGATCTGGTTTCACAAAAGTGCCTCCTTGCGGGGGTTTCGAACAGTCACTTATATAGCGCCGGGCACTATTAGTTACCATCCCCCCAAGACGAAGGAATTTTTATGTCAAAAGCCAAGATCGCCGTTATTGTCGGCAGCACCCGTATCGGCCGTTTCGCCGAATTTCCCGCCAAATGGATTGCCGACGTCGCTGCACAGCGCGGAGATGTCGAGGTCCAAATTATCGATCTGCTTGACTATCCCATGAATTTCTTCGGCGAAGAACGCACCAGCGACGCCCAGAACGAGACCGCCGAACGCTGGAAGAAGAAGCTGCGCGAATTCGATGGCTATGTTTTCACGGTCGCCGAATACAACCACGGCCCGACGGCTGTCCTTAAGAACGCCATCGACCTTGGCGATTTCATCCAGAAGCCGGTCGCCTTTGTCGGTTATGGTGGCGTGGGCGGCGCGCGCGCCATCGAGCATCTGCGCCTCATCTTCGTCGAAATGGGATCGGCTTCGGTAAAGACCGGCGTTCACATCGCCTATTCCGAGTATCTGAGCGCCGTCAAGGGCGAGAAGAAGCTCGGCGACTACCCGCATCTCAATGAAGCAGCCACCAGCCAGCTCGACCAGCTCGTCTGGTGGGCCAACGCCTTGAAGACCGCTCGCGCGGCCTGATCGCTGGGCTGGGCGGTCGAAACGCGATCGCCCAGCCGGCAAATCCGGAGGATCATCGTCATGGCGTCGCTCGTTCTGATCAGCCATCTGCTGTGCCCGTATGTCCAGCGTGCTGCAATCGCGCTCGCTGAAAAGGGCGTGCCCTTTGAAAAGATCTATATCGACCTTGCAGCGAAACCCGATTGGTTCCTGAAGATATCGCCGCTCGGCAAGGTGCCGCTCCTGCGCGTCCCCCAGGCGGATGGCGGCGAGGCGATTCTCTTCGAGAGTTCTGTCATTGCTGAATATATCGACGAATCGCAGCCGGGGCCGAAACTTCATCCCGACGACGCGCTGACGCGGGCACGCCACCGCGGCTGGATGGAATTTGGTTCATCGATCCTTTCCGACCTCTGGGCGCTGGAGACAACGAAGGATGCTGCGGTTTTCGAAGAGAAGCGCAATGCGATCACTGAAAAGTTCGGCCGCGTCGAAGAAGTTCTTGGCGACGGTCCCTTCTTTGCGGGTGCTGGCTTCAGCCTCGTCGATGCGGTTTACGCCCCGATTTTCCGCTACTTCGATACATTCGACGCGATCGTGGAACTCGGCATTTTCACCGACTACCCGAAGGTGCGGGCATGGCGCGCAGCCCTCGCAGCGCGTCCAAGCGTTCGCGAGGCGGTAACGCCGGAATATTCGCAGCTGCTGCACGCCTTCCTGCAAAAATATGAAGCGTACATGCTGACGCTGGCGCGCTGAACGGTCGGCTATTTATCCGACCAGACGGCAAGCTCATATCCGTCCGGGTCGGCGAAGTGAAAGCGTCGGCCTCCGGGAAAGGTAAATACCGGCTTGGTGATCTTGCCACCAGCCTGTTCGACCTGTTTGAGTGTGCCTTGAAGATCATCGGCGAAAAGGATGATCAGCGCGCCGCCGGGGCGCGGTTTGCCTTCAGTGGTGAAGCCGCCCTTGAGATGGCCGTCGGAAAACTCGCAATAGCTCGGACCATAGTCCGTGAATGTCCATCCGAACGCGTCGCCATAGAAGCTGCGCGCCGCGCCAATATCGGTGACATTGAATTCGACATAGTCGATACATTTGTCTTTGCCTGAACTTGCCATCGTCCTCATCCTATAAGTTGCGCTTCGAGCAGGTCCTTCAGCGCTTGAAGATCACGCTTGACCCAGGCCGCATCTGCGTTGAATTTTTCGTCATCCATGCCCGGCACGCGAAAAAGCGTAAATATGAGTTCGCTCTCGTCGCCGTTGGGCACCACCCGCATGGGGATATAGACCTCGTCCCCGGTCTCCATAACCACCCAATGATCGAGAACCCCGACTTCGTTCTTCGGCGCAAAGCGCAATCGAAGTTTGCCCGCCGGCCCATCGGCCAGCCATTCATCACCGGATTTCTGCAAGGCCGATGTCAGGCCGGAGGCCCATTGCGGCAGATTTTCCGCAACGCTGACGTAGTCATAAACCTCCTGCCAATTGCGTCCGATTGAAATCTGAAGGGTCCTTGCTTCATGTGTAGCCATGGTTGTCCTCCCACATCGCGTACGGCAAGCTTATGCGCCTAACGACTTTCTGTCTTGAACAAAACGGCCACTTATGCCGCGAGATGCTGCAGGAGCGCCGAGGGCGAAAGACCTGACAGGGATTTTGCCTCGCGGCTCAAATGTGCCTGATCGGCATAGTTAGCATCGAACGCCAGAGCACCAATGCCGCTTCCCGGATCGCGTCGGCCGAGCTTCAGGAATTTCTGGAAACGCAGGATGCGCTCCAGCTTCTTTGGCCCGTATCCGAAATTGTGCAGGAAATGCCGGCGCAAGGTGCGCTCGCTCACGTTAAGCATTGTCGCCAATTCGGCAATCGCCACAATATCTTTCGAGCGCTTGAGCGTGTCGAAGGCGGCAATCATGGCCCTGTCGGGCGATGCAATTGATGGAGCGATGTCCGACAAGGCAGACTGGAGCCGTTCCGTCGCGTCCCCGATGGTTTTCGCTACGACAAGTTTTTCGGCGAGAGCCTCGGCGCGCGCGCCCCAAAGTTCGGACAAGTCGACACGCTGATTGACGAGTTCGGACATTGGAATGCCAAGCCATTTGCTTGCAGCGCCTGGCGCAAAGCGGATGCCGACAATATTGGCCAGGGAACCATCGACGATATGTGGGGCCGTGTCGGGACCTGCAATCGTCAGTCTGCCTTCCGACCACAATATGTCGACGCAACCGTCGGGAAAGACCGCCACGGGCGCCGCCAATTCGCCGATACCCTCGTGGTTCCACGCGCAGAGGAAATGCGGCCGCAACGCCGCCGTCGGCGAAAACTCGCGGTAGCCCGGCTGAATGCGCGGGGATGGATTCGTTGCCTGCCTGTCTCACGCCGCCGCATCGCCAATGTTGATTGATCATAAGCGCTTAATCGATTTTATCCGAAAGCCGGGCGAAATCCAGACCAACATTCCATCGCCAAACCTTGCCTCTCGGGGAGCTTCGCAGTAGTGCTCTTGCCAACTCCCACCAGGAAAATGACACGATGAGTTCTACCCGTACGGAAACAGATACTTTTGGCCCAATCGACGTTGCAGCCGACAGGTATTGGGGCGCGCAGACGGAACGTTCGCTGCACAATTTCAAGATCGGTGGCGAAAGAATGCCCATTCCGCTGGTGCGGGCGCTCGGTATCGTCAAGCGCGCAGCCGCCGAAACCAATCTCTCTCTCGGGAAGATCGATGAAGTCATCGGCCGCGCGATCACCGTTGCCGCAGAGGAAGTCATCGAAGGCAAGCTCGACGATCATTTCCCGCTCGTCGTTTGGCAGACCGGCTCGGGCACGCAGTCGAACATGAATGCTAATGAGGTCATTTCCAACCGCGCCATCGAAATGCTCGGCGGCACAATGGGATCGAAGAAGCCGGTCCATCCGAACGACCACGTCAATATGAGCCAGTCGTCGAACGATACTTTCCCGACGGCAATTCATATCGCGACCGCAATTGAAGCCACGCATCGGCTGTTTCCGGCGCTCACCCACTTGACGGAGGCGGTACTCAAGAAGGAAAAGGCCTTCGCCGACATCATCAAGATCGGACGCACCCACACGCAGGATGCGACACCTGTCACCCTCGGGCAGGAGTTCTCCGGTTATCGCGCCGCACTCGAGTATGCGCGCAAGCGCATCGAGCAGAGCCTTGCCGATATTTTCCTTCTTGCCCAGGGCGGTACCGCGGTCGGAACGGGACTGAACGCCCCGGTGGGATTTGATACGGCTTTCGCCGAGGCCGTATCGGACATTACCGGCCTGCCGTTCAAGACGGCACCGAACAAGTTCGAAGCACTGGCGAGCCATGGCGCTCTTACGAACTTCCACGGCAGCCTCAATTCCCTGGCGACCGATCTCTTCAAGATGGCCAACGACATTCGCTTCCTCGGCTCGGGCCCACGTTCGGGCCTCGGCGAACTGAAGCTTCCGGAAAATGAACCGGGTTCATCGATCATGCCGGGCAAGGTCAATCCGACCCAGGCCGAAGCCCTGACCATGGTTGCGACGCAAGTGTTCGGCAACAATACCTCGGTTACCATCGCAGCCAGCCAGGGCCATTTTGAGCTCAACGTCTACAAGCCCGTAGTGGCGCTCAACGTGCTCCAGTCGATCCGCATTCTCTCCGACGCCATGGTATCCTTCGCAGATAATTGCGTGGACGGCATCGAGGCCGACGAGGTTCGGATCAAGGATCTGCTCGATCGTTCGCTCATGCTGGTTACGGCGCTTGCCCCTGCCATTGGTTATGACAATGCAGCCAAGATCGCAAAGACAGCCCACAAGAACGGAACGACGTTGCGCGAAGAAGCACTCGCCAGCGGCGTCTCGGCCGAGGACTATGATCGCCTCGTGCGTCCCGAACGAATGATATCGCCGGAGTAACCCCGGAAAATCATTCTATTGTGAACAATCTGTCGAGAAAATAGTGGCTTTGTTTGACAATCGAATCTAGCTATTGGCCTGTCACGACAAACCCTGGAGACTTTCTATGGCGAACAACAGCGCACTCATTCTTATAGGTCGCATACTGCTATCATTCATGTTCATCCTGGCTGGCTATGGAAAGCTCACTGCCATCGGTGGCACCGCCGGATATTTCGGCAGCCTCGGATTTCCGGCGCCGACCATCGTGGCGGTGCTCGTCGGGCTGCTTGAGCTTCTAGGCGGCCTTGCCGTACTCGTTGGCTTCCAGACGCGGATTGCTGCTCTGGCGCTTGGCATTTTCACGCTCGCGGCAACTGCTGCGGCCCACCTGAACTGGACGGGCGACGCCGGCATGGTGCAGTGGATGTTCTTCCAGAAGAATCTCGGCGTAGCCGGCGGCTTCTTCGTGCTTGCTGCATGCGGCGCAGGCGCCCTGTCGATCGACGCAAAACGCGGCTGATCAAATACAGCATCGATTAAAAAGGCCGCTTCGAGCGGCCTTTTTCTTGTTTGACGATCAGTTCGACGGCTTCGCCTCGCCGACGAGCACCGGTTTTTCCCGGTAGTCGCCGGGGAAGTATTTGCCGAGGTTCGCGATCTTCGGCAGGTCATTATACGCGATATAAGGCTGCGAAGGGTGCAGCGTCGCATAGTCCTGGTGATAGGCTTCGGCCGGATAGAACTTTTCCAACGCAGAAATCTTGGTGACGATCGGCTTCGGATAGGCCTTCGCCTTATCGAGCTGGCTGACATAGGCCTTCGCTATCTTCTCCTGATCGGGGCTGGTCGTGAAGATCGCCGAGCGGTACTGGGTCCCTGAATCCGGGCCCTGCCGGTTCAATTGCGTCGGGTCATGCGCGACGGAGAAATAGACCTGCAGAACCTTGCCGAGACTGACCACCTTCGGGTCGAACGTGACTTCCACCGACTCGGCATGGCCGGTATCGCCGCCGCTCACGATTTGATAGCTGGCGGTTTCCTTCTTGCCGCCGGCATAGCCGGAAACGGCGCTCGTTACGCCTTTCAAGTGCTGGTAGACCCCCTGCACGCCCCAGAAGCAACCACCGGCAAGCACAATGGATTCGGACTTCGCCGATGCCGTCTGGTCGACAGCCGGGGGCGGCACCATGGTGACGTCTTCACCGGCAAGCGCGCAGCCGGGTGACAGCAACAGGCCCGCAGCAAGCATAAAATGATATGGTTTCATGGTCTTATCCCTTTGCGCGTTCAAGCAGCAACCGGTTTGAAGTTGAGTGCGACCCCATTCATGCAATAGCGCAGCCCTGTCGGCTTTGGGCCATCATCGAAGACGTGGCCGAGGTGGCCGCCGCAACGGTGACACTCCACGGCCGTACGCGTCATGCCGAACGAACTGTCCTTGGTCTCGTTGACAGCGCCCTTCATCGCTGTCCAGAAGCTTGGCCAGCCCGTGCCGCTGTCGAATTTGGTGTCGGAGGCGAAGAGAGCTAGGTCGCAGCCGGCGCAGGTGAAGGTGCCCTTGCGCTTTTCGTGATTGAGCGGGCTTGTGAACGGACGTTCCGTGCCTTCCTGGCGCAAGACGTAATATTGCTCCGGCGTCAGCAACTTCTTCCATTCGGCGTCGCTGTGCTCGACTTCGAATGTGCCTGCTGCCACGGCCTTGGGCGCATTTGCGAACCTTGCCGCGACGAGGGCGCCGAGCCCTGCAAGCGCACCGCCAAAAAGCGTTCGACGTGTCATCATGAGAAAACTCCCAGCATAAAGATACCGAGGATGCCCGGTATTCTGCAGGGAAATACGTAAGGGTCGACCGAAAGGTTACAGTGCAACCCGTCCATCACGTAGAGTTGATGGATCAGTGCTTTGCTTGTGCCGCCGCAATACGCTGTGAAAGCTCCGCAACGGCCCCGGTTTCAGCCGTTTGCCGGCACGAGACCAGGCAGGCCTCCGATTTCAGAATGACCCCGTTATCGAGGATTTTCAGATGGTTGGCGCGTAGCGTCGATCCAGTCGAGCTAATATCGACGATGATGTCGGCAGCGCCGGAAGCAGGCGCGCCCTCGGTAGCGCCGAGGCTCTCGACGATCCGATAGACCTGGATGCCGTGCATCTGCGAAAAGAACTGCTGGGTCAGCCGCCAGTATTTCGTGGCGATGCGCAGGCGTCGGCCATGCCTCTGGCGGAAATCCGCAGCGACATCATCGAGGTCCGCCATCGTCGATACGTCGTACCAAACCTCCGGGACGGCAACGGCGACATCCGCATGGCCAAATCCGAGCCGCGCTTCGACGCGAACGCGTTCGTCGGCGGAGGCAAGCGTTTCGCGGATCAGGTCTTCACCCGTGACACCAAGATCGACGCTGCCATAGCCGAGCTCGCGTGCGATCTCGGAGGCCGAAAGAAACAGAATGTCAATGTCACTGTTGCCCTTGACCTTGGCCCGGTAGCTGCGCTGATCCTTGGGCAGGATGACGCTGAGGCCGGCATTTTCCAGCACCTCCAGCGCCTGTTCCTTGAGACGGCCTTTCGAGGGAAGCGCGAGAGTGACGGTCATTGTGCATCTCCCGCGATCTCTTCAAGCCGGTCCAGCCAAACGGAAAAGCCGACACCGGGAATGGAACCGACCGCGCCGAGCATCGTCAGCAGCCGGTCATAGCGGCCGCCGCCGACAATTGCGCCAAGGTCAGGCCGATCAATCGCGCGCGTCTCATAGACAAGCCCGGTGTAATAGTCGATCGGGCGTCCGAAGGCCGCATCGTAGATGATCGTTTCGTTGCCGATCCCTGCCTCTTTAACCGATACGGCGCGTGCCTCGAACTGTTCCAGTGCGAGGCCGAGGTCGAACTCATTGGCGCGGGCAAAGCTGAGAAGATAGCCGGCGGCTTCTGCGAGAGGCACGCGGATAGCGAGAAACTCCTCAAGCGCCGCAATGGTGCGCACCGGCAGGCGAACCGAGGCAAGGCTCGCCTTTTCGATGAGACGCCGGGCGATTTCCACCGGTGCCCGCCCGGATGCCGGTGAGATGCCGGCGGCCTGCATGTCCTTTTCGAGTTCGGCGGCAAGCGCTGTTTCGTCACCTTTTTCGACAAGTGCGGCCAGCCGATCCGGCAGCGTTCCCTTTTGGCGGTCCGAGCCGAGATCGGCAAGCAAGCCTTTCAACTGGGCATGATTGCCGAAAGCGCGCGCCAGTTTCTTCTGCCAGCCGCGCGGCAAGCCGAGGGAGGCGAGCACAGCTTCGAAAATGGCCTGGTCACCCAGGAGCGTTTCAAGTTGGGCCTGGGGCGCGGCCAGCCTGATCGATGCAATCGCATCGGCAAGTGACCGGGCATCGGCACGGGCGCGGTTCGCGTCGCCGAGATCCTCGATGCCGGCCTGGAAAAACTCATTGCCGCCTTCGCGGCGCTGGCGGAAGACTTCGCCGAGATAAGCGTAGCGCTTGGGCGTCGCGGCATTGCGTTCGATATGGTTGCGGCAGACCGGAATGGTGAATTCGGGACGCAGGCAGAGACTTTGGCCGTTTTCATTCTCGGTGAGAAAAATACGCCGGCGCAGATCTTCGCCCGCCATGTCGAGAAACTGGTCGGCGGGCTGGATGACCGGTATGTCCACGAGCTCGGCATCGCGTCCGGCAATCAGCGCCGCGAGATCGGCAGAAAAGGCAGGGGCGCGGGATGCGGTCATGCTTGGCGCATTCCTCGCGAATGGCAGCACTCGTCCCCCTCTGTCCTGCCGGACATCTCCCCCACAAGGGGGGAGATCGAAACGGCATCAGCGTCGCATTCAGCGCCAACGACCTGCGTTTCGTCGAGACGTGCAGGAATGCTGGTCTCCCCCCTGGTGGGGGAGATGGGCGGCAGCCCAGAGGGGGGTGAAATGACAAATGGCAGCATGTGCGTCAGCTTTACTTCAGACCCTTGGCGCGATCTTCGGCCTGCGCCTCGAGAATCTTGCGCACTTCGATCACGAGATCGCCTTCCTTCGCGGTGATCTGCGCCGGGCGGCTTTCGCGCCAGGTTACATTGTCTTCGATCTCGGCCGACAGCCGTGCGCCCTCGATGAGATCCTTGATCTGCACTTCACCATTGTCGCGCTCCTGCGAACCCTGGATGATGACACAGGGCGCACCGCGGCGGTCGGCATATTTCATCTGCGGCTTCATGCCCGATCCGCCGAGATACATCTCCGCCCGGATGCCGGCCTGTCGAAGGTCCGACACCATCTTCTGGTAGCGTCCGAGGCTTGTCGTATCCCGGTCCATGACGAGGACGACGACCGGTCCGATATTGTCGGAGACGTCGAGCTTGCCGAGGTTCTTCAATGCCGTCATCAGGCGAGAGACGCCGATGGAAATGCCGGTCGCCGGTACAGGCTCGCCGCGGAAGCGTGAAACCAGACCATCATAACGGCCGCCGCCCCCGACCGAACCGAAGACGACTTTCTCGCCCTTTTCATTAGTAACGTCGAAGGTCAGTTCGGCTTCGAAGACGGGACCCGTATAATATTCGAGGCCGCGCACGACGGAGGGGTCGATCTTGACCCGGCCCTCGTAGCCGGCCGCCGAGCATAGCGCCTCGATCGTGGCAAGTTCGGCGACGCCCTCGACGCCCTTGTCGTTGCCGCTGATGACGCGTTCGAGATTGGCGATGGTTTCGCCGCCGGTTGCGCCGCCGGCTGAGGTGAAATCGAGCACCTTGGTGATCGCCGCCTCGTCGAGGCCGGCCCCCTTGGTGAAGTCGCCGCTTTCATCAAGGCGTCCCTTGCCGAGCAATTCACGCACGCCATCCGGCCCGAACTTGTCGAGCTTGTCGATGGCGCGCAGCACGTTCAGGCGCCGTCCCGCATTGTCATCTCCAGCAAGGCCGATGGCGTCGAGAACGCCGTCGAGCACCTTGCGGTTATTGACGCGGATCATGTAGTCGCCGCGCGGAACGCCGAGCGCCTCCATGACATCGGCCATCATCATGCACATTTCGGCATCGGCCGAGACCGATGGCGCGCCGACCGTATCGGCATCGAATTGCATGAACTGGCGGAAGCGGCCGGGGCCGGGCTTCTCGTTGCGAAACACCCAGCCGGCGCGGTAGCTGCGGTAGGGTTTGGGGATGCTTTCAAAATTCTCGGCAACGAAACGCGCGAGCGGCGCTGTGAGATCGTAACGCAGCGACAACCATTGTTCGTCATCGTCCTGGAATGAGAACACGCCCTCATTCGGGCGGTCCTGGTCGGGCAGGAACTTTCCGAGCGCATCCGTATATTCGACAAGCGGGGTCTCGACAGGCTCGAAACCATAAAGCTCGTATACCTTGCGGATCTCGGCCATCATCTTGTCGGCAGCGCGCAAATCGTCAGGCGCGCGGTCCACAAAACCGCGCGGCAGCCGCGCTTTTACCCTGTCTGCCTTCGTCGTCATGATGCTGTTCCGATACCCTGAAATGAAGCTTTTCGCGAGTTCAGGACGGTCCCGAGCCCAAGCCGGTTTGCTCTAACGCATAGAGGTGTTCAGGGCAAGGATTGATGGCGCGGGTCTCGACGCTATGAAGCCAAGGCCGGCCGCTTGAAGTTCGAACGCAGCTTCTCGATCTCCTGGCGGCACTTGCAGCCCTCGATGTGATCGTTGACGAGACCCATTGCTTGCATATGCGCATACATGGTCGTCGGGCCGACGAAGCTCCAGCCGCGCTTTTTCAAATCCTTGGAAAGACGAACCGATGTCGGCGAGGTTGGGTTGGCGATCAAGGTCGGGTAGTCGACCACCTTCGGCCGCTCGTCCGCCGGCGGTTCAAACTGCCAGAAATAGGCCGCGAGCGAGCCGGTTTCCTTGACGAGTTCGATGGCGCGCCCGGCATTGTTGATCGCCGAGTTGATCTTGCCGCGATGGCGGATGATGCCGGCATCGGCGAGCAGGCGGTCCACCTCTTTTTCGCCGTAGCCTGCAATCCTGTGATAGTCAAAACCGTCAAACGCCTTGCGGAAATTCTCGCGCTTGCGCAGGATCGTCAGCCAGGAGAGCCCGGACTGGAAGCCTTCGAGGCAGATCTTTTCGAAGAGCCGGGTGTCGTCTGTCACCGGACGTCCCCATTCGTGGTCGTGGTAGTGGACATATTCAGGCAGCGTTCCCGGCCAAAAACAGCGCGTCTCGCCCGCATCATCCGTGATAAGTCCGGTTTTCGGGGGAGTTTCGTCTTGCATCGCGCCTGTCCCTTTCCTATTGTTAACCGTGCTTGCAAACCCGCCGGTAACTATAACCCACGGTTTTCGCGGCATTTTATGTTTTATTGATTCTGATTCACTTTTTTCTACCTGCCAATCGGCAAACTCAATCCGAAACCTGACAAATCCTGTCAGTAGAGTTCCAGAGTAATTCAATGAAGTCGGCATTATTGGTTTTGGCATCAGCGGTTCTCTCAGCGGCGATCCCGTCCGCAATGGCGAGCGAACGCTATGCGACCAAGCCTCCTGTCGTCATGAGCCCCGATCTTTCCGCCCCATGGGTGACGCAACTGCGCAAGCGTCCAGTCGGCGAGGCAGTAAACCCGGTCGGCCGGCCGGTGAATCCGCGTGGCTATGTCGTCTTCAGCGAGCGCCCGGAGCGCGTTACGAGGCCGCGCCGCAATCGCGATCTTTCCAATCCTGCCGCGCGGGAGGTCTCGTTCCAGCGCCCGAATGTCCCGCTTGGCGAAGACCAGCCCAAGAAGCAGGCCATGGATCCGCAGTTCCTGCCGCAAAGCGTCGCTTATGATGGCGCTGAACAGCCGGGCACGATCGTTATCGATACGTCGGAGCGTTTTCTTTATCTCGTTGAAGCCGGCGGCAAGGCGCGACGCTACGGCGTGGGCGTCGGCAAGGAAGGCTTCGCATGGTCGGGAACGAACAATATAACGCGCAAGGCCATGTGGCCTGACTGGTACCCGCCGCAGGACATGATCGATCGGGAGGCCGAAAAGGGCCACTATATTCCGGCGCACATGGAAGGCGGCATCGCCAATCCGCTTGGCGCCCGTGCGCTCTATCTCGGTTCCACGCTCTACCGTATCCATGGCACCAACGCGCCGTGGACCATCGGCCACGCGGTGTCGAGCGGCTGCATACGCATGCGCAACGAGGATGTCACCGAGCTCTATGCACGGGTCAATGTCGGCACGAAAGTCATCGTCCGATAAGGGTTAGTGGGGGCCGGCACCGGGGGCGGTGCCGGGAACGGGCAGCGGCTTTCCCGAGAAAGCCGCTGCCCTTTTTCATTCGGCCGCCTGCAGGATGTTTCTCGGCGCGGGAAGCCCCTCGGGCTTCGGGCCGCCATAGGCCCAGTCGAGCAGTTCGACCGTGTGGACGATCGGCAATCTTGATCCGCCGGCGATCTGGGTGATGCAGCCTATATTGCCGGTGGCGACGATGCTGGCGCCGGTCGCCTCGATATTCTTGACCTTGCGATCCCGCAGCGTGCGGGCGATTTCCGGCTGCATGATGTTGTAGGTGCCGGCCGAACCGCAGCACAAATGGCCCTCGGCCGGGTCCTTGACGATGAAACCTGCCGCCTTCAGCAAGTCTTTGGGCTGGCGCGTGATCTTCTGGCCGTGCTGCATCGAGCAGGCGGAATGATAGGCGACGGTCAGGCCGGACGCCTGTTGCGACGCCGGCATGTCGAGCGTGGCAAGATATTCGGTGACGTCCTTCGCAAGCGACGAGATGCGCGCCGCCTTGTCCTTGTAAGCCGGGTCGAGCCGCAGCATGTAGCCATAATCCTTGATCGTCGTGCCGCAACCCGAGGCGGTGATGATGATCGCATCGAGACCGCCTGTCTCAAGTTCGCGTGTCCACGCATCGACGTTGCGGCGCGCATCCGCGAGCGCTTCCTCTTCGCGGCCCATATGGTGGACCAGCGAGCCGCAGCAGCCCTCGCCTTTTGGCAGGACCACCTCGACGCCGAGGCGATTGAGAAGCCGGATCGTCGCTTCATTGATACCCGGCTTCAGGACAGGCTGCGCACAGCCGCTGAGAAGCGCTACCCTACCCGTTCTTTCGCCGTTTGGCTTGTGCACCCCGGGTACGGCCGAGGACGATGTTGCCGGGACGGAATTCGGCGCAAGTTCGAGCATCGCCGCCAGTGGCTTCGTTGCCGTCAGCGAGCCGAACAGTCCAGCTAACGGCCGCCCAAACCTTGCGAGGTTGAGCGCCAGGCGAAACCGCCCGGGATAGGGCAGGACGAAGGCAAGCACGCCGCGGGTCATCCGGTTCATAAGCGGACGCTTGTAGGTCTTCTCGATGTGGGCGCGCGCATTGTCGACGAGATGCATGTAGTTGACCCCCGATGGGCAGGTCGTCATGCACGAAAGGCACGAAAGGCAGCGGTCGATATGTTTGACGATCTGCTCGTCGGCCGGACGGCCGTTTTCCAGCATATCCTTGATGAGATAGATGCGGCCGCGCGGGCTATCGAGTTCGTTGCCGAGCGTCACGTAGGTCGGACAAGTGGCCGTGCAGAAGCCGCAATGCACGCATTTGCGCAGGATCTTTTCAGACTCGGCGACACCCGGATCGAGAAGCTGCTCGGGGCTGAAATTTGTCTGCACGCTACACTCCTGCAACCATGCGGCCGGGATTAAGAATGCCGCTCGGATCGAATTGCTGTTTGAGGCGCTTCGAAAGCGCCGCCAGCGGGGCGGCCTGCGGCTCGAACACGGGGACGGCCGCCCGAACACTTGCGGGCCCCCGTACCAAGGTTGCATGCCCGCCGCCATATTTGCGCAAGAGCGCCCTTACGGCGTCCGCTTCCGGCTCGCCCTCCATGCGCAACCAGACGAGGCCGCCCTGCCAATCGTAATAGGCATCGACTGCCGCTCCCATGCGCAGGGAGGCGACGAGCTTGCAGGCCTCCATCGGCACCATGGAAACACGCCAAACCAGCTGCTCCGTACCGTCGGCGAAAGGGATGACGTCGCGGATTTCCTGCCAGAGCCGGCGCGACTGGTCGCCGGAGACGTCCGCCATCTCGCCTGCCGAGGCCAGGAGGTTCTTCAGCATGGTCATGCGGTCGGCAACCGAAGGCGCAAACCCTTCGAGCCGCAGCAGGGTCGAAGCCTCGCCGCCGAGCGCGCCATCGATGACCCTTGCCGCAACGTTGCCCGGAAGATGGGCGGCAGATGCCACCTCGCCACTCGACCCCGTGGCGATTGCCATGGCGCGCGCCGCCTCGTCATCGGCAAGACCGCGTATGACGAGCGTCGATTCGGTCTCGGGCGCCGGGAGCACCTTGAAGGTGATCTCGGTGGCGATTCCGAGCGTGCCCCAGGAATTGGCCATGCCTTTCGACAGGTCGTAACCGGTCACGTTCTTGACGACGCGTCCGCCGGATTTGAACAATTCACCCCGGCCGGAGACGACCCGCACGCCGAGCACGTGGTCGCGCGCCGATCCGGCCTTGAGGCGGCGCGGTCCGCAAAGATTGGTAGCAAGCAAACCCCCAAGCGTCCCCTGCCCCGCAGGCTGTCCCAGAAGCGGTCCGTAATCCATCGGCTCGAACTGAAACGCCTGCCGGCTTGCCGCAAGCAGCGCCTCGAGTTCGGCAACTGGCGTGCCTGCCTTGGCGCTCAAGACCAGTTCATGCGGCTCGTAGAGCGTGACGCCGGCATAATCCGACAATGCGATCGTATGCTCGGTCTGCAACGGCCGGCCGAGCCCGCGCTTGGAGCCCTGGCCGACGACTTCCACCGGCGCGTTGGCGCCAAGGGCCCATTGCACCGCTTCGACGATCTCATCCTCGGATTTAGGCTGGAAAATGCTCACGCTAGAATCTCGGAATGTCGGGAAACGGCATCTTACCCTGGTGCACGTGCATGCGCCCGAGTTCAGCGCAGCGGTGCAGTTGCGGGAAGACCTTGCCGGGATTGAGCAGATGCTTGTCGTCGAAGGCGCACTTGACGCGGATCTGCTGGTTGAGATCGGTGTCGTTGAACATTTCCGGCATCAGATCGCGCTTCTCGACACCGACGCCGTGTTCACCGGTCAGCACCCCGCCCACCTTGACGCAGAGCCGCAATATGTCGGCACCGAAACTTTCCGCCTTGTGCAGTTGCTCCGGTATGTTCGCGTCATAGAGGATAAGCGGATGCAGGTTGCCGTCGCCGGCGTGAAAGACATTCGCAACGCGCAATCCATACTTCTCCGAGAGTTCCCGCATGCCGGCCAGCACCTTCGGCAATTCCTTGCGCGGTATGGTACCGTCCATGCAAAGGTAGTCCGGCGAGATACGGCCTACGGCGGGAAATGCCGCCTTGCGTCCTGCCCAGAATATCATTCGTTCTTCTTCGCTCTGCGAGACGACGCAAGTCGTTGCGCCATTCTTGCGCGCAATCGCCTCGACCATGGCGATGAGGTGATCGACCTCGACCACGGGACCGTCGAGTTCAACGATAAGGAGGGCCTCTACATCGAGCGGATAGCCGGCATGGACGAAGTCCTCGGCGGCATGGATGGCCGGCCTGTCCATCATCTCCATGCCGCCCGGGATGATACCGGCGGCAATGACATCGGCCACGCACTGACCGGCTTCCTCGCTGGTCGGAAAGCCAACCATCAGGGCACGTGCCGTTGTCGGCTTCTGGAGAATGCGGACGGTCACTTCGGTGACGACCCCCAGCAGCCCTTCCGAGCCGGTCATCAGCCCAAGCAGATCATAGCCATCGCTATCGAGATGCTTGCCCCCGAGGCGAATGATGTCGCCATTGATGAGGACCATCTCGATGCCAAGGACATTATTGGCCGTCAGCCCGTATTTCAGGCAGTGTACGCCGCCGGAGTTTTCAGCGACGTTGCCGCCGATCGAGCAGGCAATCTGCGACGATGGATCAGGGGCATAGTAGAAGCCCTCGTGCTCGACCGCCTTCGTTATGCCGAGGTTCGTCACGCCGGGCTGGACGACGGCAACGCGGTTCGGAAAATCGATTTCGAGGATGCGATTGAAGCGTGACATGACGAGGAGCACGGCGTCCTCAAGCGGCAGCGCACCGCCGGAAAGCGAGGTTCCAGAGCCACGCGGCACGACCTTCACATTGTTCTCGTGGCAATATTTGAGGACGCGGGAAACCTGGGCAACGGTTTGCGGTAGAACCACCACGAGCGGCAACTGCCGATAGGCAGTCAATGCGTCGGACTCGAAAGCGCGCATTTCGTTGGTGACGTCGACGACGCCCTCGCCCGGAACAATCGCGCGCAATGCCGTAACGATCTCGGCCCGGCGGCCAAGCGTCGCTTCATCACTTTTCGGCATTGTCAGTCCGGTCATTGCCTCTCCCTTGCCAACAGCGCTAGCGCTACTGGTAAACTATCTTTACCTCTTGCCCGGCACGAATGTAAATAGTTTAGAACCTTTCTCGATCGGAGAGAACAGGCCGTGCGGCGATCTCGCCTGCGATGAATTTCAAGGCTTGGGGACTTGACGTTTGATTTGCGCCAGTGAGAGTGCGCGCATGAGTGAATTCAACGATATGGAAGTGTTTGCCCGCGTGGTTGCCGCCGGCAGCATGTCGGCAGCGGGCCGCGAGCTTGGCCTTTCACCAGCGGTCGTATCCAAGCGGCTGCGGCGGCTGGAAGAACGGCTCGGCACGCGGCTTCTGCAGCGTACGACGCGCCAGATCGCGCTCACCGAAACCGGGCAAGGCTATTACGAGCGCGTGCTCGCAATCCTCGCCGGGGTCGAGGAGGCCGAGGCCTTCGTGTCGCGCCGTTCCGAACAGGCGCACGGGATGCTGAAGGTCGCCGTGCCGACGACGTTCGGGCGCATGCATATCGCGCCGCACCTCGAACCCTTCATGCGCGCCAATCCCGACCTTGCCGTCAACCTCGTCCTTGCCGATGAGTTCGTCGATATCGTCGGCGAAGGCTACGACCTTGCGGTCCGAATTGCGGAACTTTCCGATTCGAGCCTCGTTGCGCGCAAGCTTGCGCCGGTCGAGCGCTTTCTGGTCGCCTCCCCTCGCTACGTGGCCGAGCACGGCACGCCGAAATCCTTCTCCGATCTCGAAAATCATATCTGCCTTGCCGCGCATAATGGCGACCCGTGGCGTCTGGTCGGCCCTTACGGCGCTGTGGTCTGGCGTCCCTCCGGGCCGCTCCTGACAAATTCGAGTGAAGTGGTGCGCGAGGCAGTGCTCGGCGGACTCGGCATCGCCCTGCGTTCCACCTGGGATATCGGTCCCGAACTGGCGACGGGACAACTTGTGCGCGTTCTTAGCGACTATGCCGCCTCGCGTAACGTCGCCATCTACGCGGTATATCCGTCGCGGCAATTCCTGCCGGCGAAAGTGCGCCTGTTCATCGACTATCTTGCGGCGCTCTATGGACCGGTGCCGCCATGGGACAGGCACTGATCAATCGTCGGCATGCGATTTGCGGATCGACTTTACGACAAACCACATGGCGATGATCGCAACCGGCACGAATATGGCGGTAAGGACTGTCGAATGCAGGTCGGGAATGTAAGTTTCCGCACCCTTGGCCAGGTAATAGAACAGGCCGACGACATAGTAGGAGATCGCCGCGACCGACAGCCCCTCGACCGTTCGCTGCAACCGCAACTGCAGTTGCGCGCGATGGTTCATCGAGGTCAGGAGATCGCGGTTCTGGCGTTCGAGCTCCACATCGACCGAAGTCCGCAGCAATGTCGCCGCGCGCGAAAGCTTCTCGGAGAGGCTCTCCTGCCGTTCGCTGACCGAGCGGCACGTGCGCATCGCCGGCGCCATGCGGCGCTGAATGAAGGCGCCCCAGGTTTCATAGCCGGTGACCGGTTCCTCCTGCAACGCCGCAAGGCGTTCAAGGACGATGCCGTTATAGGCGCGGCTGGCACCGAAGCGGTAGAGGCTCGAAGCCGCGTCCGCTTCGAGTTCGGCCGCAAGCGAGGTCAATTCGTCGAGCAATTTGTGGCTGTCGGAGGTTGCATCGCGCATCTCATTGGTGAGGCCGGCAAGACGATCCTCGATCCGGCGGATGCGCGGCGACAGCGAATGCGCCAGCGGGAGGCCGAGCATCGCCAGCGTCCGGTAAGTCTCGATCTCGATGACACGCTGCGACAGCGCGCCGGCACGCGCTGGGGACAGCCCATTGTCGAGGATGAGAATGCGCGTCAGGCCGTCGCGGTCCTGGCGAAAATCCGTGACGATCGAGGCGAGACCACCTTCGACATCACTGTAGCAAAGGCTTGCGGGATCGAACTCGCTGATCATCGCCAGCGCATTTGCGTCCTTCTTGACGATCTCCAGCCGCACGCCATCGATGACGGTGCCGGGCGGGTTGAAACCATGGCCGAAAGGATGCTGCGCCCCCGCGCCGCTGCGCGGCATAGGACCTTCCCAGAGATAGGTCGAAAACTCGGTATGGCGTTCCCAGCGCAAGGTACCATTGCCCCACGGCATGACGTGGTGGCGGGCATCGCGCGCAGGCGGCGCGATGCCGATGCTGCGGCTGAGTTCGGCCAGAACCGCATGATCGACCGTCGAGCCGCCTTCGGTCATGAAGGCGAGCTGGATCAGGAGGCGGGGCGTATCGACAAGCGGATAGGGCCGCGCATGCACCTCGCCGAGCGCCACGGCGCGTTCCGCATGCGCGGGAAAACCGAGAACGCCGCCGACAACGGACGCAAGCTCGGCAGCTGTCGCGACTGATTTTAGTCTCTTGGCCATATATCCCCTGACCGGTCTTGGGCTTGATCGGCTGTCACAGGATCGTGAACGGATTGGGTCCGGCTTTCAACAGATTCTATTTTGTCGTGGCTGCGGCAAATAAGACCCCGCACTGCCTTGCAACTGGATCATTGATTTGACCAGTTTCGATTTTTGCCGCTAGGCTGCGGATCGATATCTTTCTTGCGGACCCGCTATCCATGAGCAGCCCCATCTTCGCGCGTATCCAGTCCTCCCGCACGGCCGATGATATTGTCGGCCAGATCGAAACGCTTATCCTCGAAGGCGTTCTGCGCGTCGGTGATCGTCTCCCCGGCGAGCGCGACCTTTCCGTACAGTTTGACGTCTCGCGACCGATCCTGCGCAATGCATTGAAACTCCTGGAGACTAAGGGCCTGCTTGTGACGCGGCATGGCGGCGGAACTTTCGTCGCCGATGTCATTGGCGAGGTGTTTTCCAAGCCCATGATGGATCTCATATCCAGCCACCGCAAGGCCGCCGCCGACTATCTCGAATACCGGCGCGAAATCGAGAGCGTCGCTGCCGAATACGCCGCACGGCGCGCGACGGAGGATGACAGGCTCATGCTACATCGCATCATGACCGCGATGGAGGAGGCCTATAAGGCCAATGATTTCAAGCGCGAAGCCGAACTCGACGTCGAACTGCACAATGCTATCGGCGAATGCGCGCACAATATTATCCTGCTGCACACGCTGCGATCCTGTTACCGCCTGCTCGCCGACGATGTCTTCTATAATCGTACGGTGATTTACGGTTTCCCCGGGGCGCGCGAAAAACTGCTGGACCAGCACAAGGCGATATTCGCGGCCATCATCAATTCAAATCCCACTGCGGCGCGCGCGGCAGTCGGGCAACATATCGACTTCATCGAGCAGGCGCAGAGCGAAGCAGCGCGCAGCAGCGCCTGGCAGAACGTATCGCGCCTGCGCCGCAACCAGCGCGAGTCGGAACGCGGATGATCGGGTTTGACCAGGCGCGCGGGCCAGCAGGACTGCGCATCTATGCCATTGGCGACGTCCATGGCCGTTTCGATCTGCTGCAGGGGATGCACCGGCTGATCGCAAGGGAAAACGCCAAACAGCCGCCGCACGACTGGCTCGTCATCCACCTCGGCGACTATGTCGATCGCGGGCCGCAATCGCGAGAGGTGCTTGATCTGCTGGAGCGCGAGACGCTGCAGTCGCGCAATATGCTGGCACTTGCCGGCAATCACGATATCGGACTGCTGGACTTTCTTTCGACCGGCGATGCGTTCGGCGTTTTCGCCCATAATGGCGGACGGCAGACCGCTCTTTCTTACGGTGTCGATATCGATTTCGACGATGCGGTCTCGGTGCTTGCGGGGTGGAAAGAACTGGTTCGCGCCATACCCCCTGCGCACAAGCAATTCCTGCGCGGGCTCAAGCGTTCGGTCGCCTTCGGCGATTTTTACTTCTGCCATGCCGGCATCCGGCCCGGCGTCCCACTCGACCTGCAGAACCCGGATGACCTTATCTGGATACGCGGCGAATTCCTCAACAATGCAACGCTTCATCCAAAGGTCATCGTGCACGGCCACACGCCGGTTGACGACGCGGACGTCCGGTCAAACCGCGTGAACCTCGATACCGGCGCCTTTGCCAGTGGCCGGCTCAGCGGCTTGATGATCGAAGAGGACAGGAAGCTGTTGCTGGAGGTGGCTCAGCGCGACGACGTGCTTACACCGTAACCATCGCTGGAGACGACACGCCCGCCGGCATCCACCGAGAAAAGACCTACGCCCATGAACAGAATGGCTGAGAGCATTACGGCAGTCAAAAGTGCAGCACTCTTGGTGGTCATTTTAGGCGTTTCCATCGTTTAGGGCGCGGCTTGATGCCGGTTAGCCGTGGGGGCACTACAGGACAGTTTGCTTACCAACTAGTGAATCGAAGACACGTTCCAAAGGAATCGCCAGTCCCTATCCGATTCTGGATTTACCTGTTGCAGAGTTGCAACGAATACGTGTGGCGCGTGCTACTTGCGAGGGAGGAAGAAGCCCAATTTAACGTTGGATCAGAGCGACCCAGGCGCGGGCCAGCGCCAGCCCGGCGGCATCCGCCGCCGCGCCATCGCGGGCAACATAGCTGTCGTAATTGTCGAGCCATCCCGGATAATTGGACGCGATCTGGTCGTGGAAGACCCGCCGCCACTCCTCGACCAGAGCTGTATCCGCCTCGAAATGAAACTGAATGCCGTAGACCGCGCGCCCGATGCGAAATGCCTGGTTGGCGGTCACATCGCTCGACGCGAGGCGGATGGCATTTTCAGGAAGCGTGAACGTGTCGCTGTGCCAGTGAAAGATCGGAAAACGAAAAGGTACTGATGCCAGCACCGGATCGGCTTCGCTCGCCTCGTTGCGAGTGACTTCGTGCCAGCCGAATTCCGGCGTGCGACCGAGGATATTGTCAGCACCATAGCCGCGCGCGACCAACTGGCTGCCAAGGCAAATGCCGAGCACAGCCTTGTCTGCGTCGCCAAAGCGCTTCGTCAATTGCGCCAGCTCCGGAAGGTACGGATGCGTGGCGTCGGCAAGCGCGTTCTGATCGCCTCCAAGTACCACCAGCGCATCGTGGCCCGAGGCATCGGCCGGTAGAGCCTCGCCGAGATAGGCCTGGCGCATATCGATAGCAGCCCCCGCCTCGGCCAGCGCCCGACCCACTTGCCCAAGCCCTGTATCCTGATAATTCTGAACGACGAGAACGCGCATGATGCCTGCCCTAAACCCAAGTGGATTGTCGGATAGCATGGCCCCGAACGAGTCGAAAGCCGTCAAATGACCCTGCAGAACCGAGTGACACCTTTTGGCGAGATTGTCGCGGCACCCTATCGCGGCACGATGATGGGCAATCGCGGCATCATCCACGATCCGGCCACGCGGACGCTGTTGAGGAAGCGCTGGACCAATGACGCCTGGATCATTTGCGTCTGCAAGTTCAAGAACGTGCGCCGCCCCGTCATGGCGCGGCAAAGCTGGACGGAACTGTTCTTCCTCGATGAGGCAACTGCGCTTTCCGCAGGGCACCGGCCATGTTTCTATTGCCAGCGTCAACGCGCACTCGCCTTTCAGGCAGCCTGGGCGGAAGGCAATGGGCGCCCCATGAAAGCGCCGGAGATGGATCGCGTCCTGCACGGGGAGCGGCTTGATCATGAGAGCGGCAAGGCGTTGCACGCGATCAAGGGCCACGTCCGCGATCTTCCCGATGGCGCGATGATCACCCGCGGCGACAACGCCTTTATCGTAAGAAACGGGAACACGTATCGCTGGTCGTGGCAGGGCTACGAGGGCGCGAGGCCGGATGGCGACGCCATGCTGCTGACGCCGCCCTCCACAGTGCGGGCGCTGCGCGCAGGCTACCGGCCGCTCATGCACGGCTTCTGAGGTTCACGCCCCCAGGCGCGCGCCTGCCGAAACTCCAGCCCAGGCTTGTTCCGGCAGCGGCGATCAGGATCGCGGCGGACCCCACCAATTGACTTGGCTGCAGCGCATGGCCGAATGCGAGGTAGTCGACGAGAATCGCAGCGACCGGATAGATGAACGAAAGTGACCCGGTGATGTGAGTCGGCAATTTCTGGATCGCGCTATAGAGCAGGATGTACATGAGGCCGGTGTGAACGACGCCGATCGTGACGATGCTCGCCCATTGCCCGGCACCTTGCGGCAAGGCGCTGAAATCGGCGAGCGGGGCAAGCATGACGATGCCGACGCACACTTGAATCAGGGCGATCAGGTGTGGCGGGGTTCCCTTTAGCCGCTTGGCGACGATAGCCGCGATCGCATAAAGAAACGCAGCACCAAGCGCGAGACCGATCCCGGTCATATAGTCCGAGCCGCTATAGGCGGCGCCGGGCTTGGCCTGGACGATCAGGAGCATTCCGGCGAAAGCGACAAGCAGCCAGAATAGCTTGGTGGCGGTGAGCTTTTCCTTGAAGATCAAGGCGCCGAGGCCAACGAGCATGAAAGGCTGGACATTATAGACAGTCGTGGCGATGGCGATGGAGGCGCGCGGATAAGCTGCAAACAGAAGCACCCAGTTGGCGACGATCGCCATGCCGCCCACTACGGCGAGCCCGAAGAGCTTGGGAGAAATGATGTCTCGCCGGAACAGGCCAAGACCCGCGCAAACGGCGAGCAGCGTCAGGGCACCGATGGCGCACCGCCAGAACACGACCGAGAATACCGGTTGGCCGGACATCAAGACGAACCAGCCAATCGTTCCCGAAATGATCATGGCGGCGGTCATCTCGACGCTGCCTCTGACGATATCCTTTTCCATGTCGTTGCTCCTTATGCTGCGAGACAAAGACTAGGCGGATGCGGCATGATTTGCTATGTTTTGAGAAAGGCCACCAGCCGACTTCGCCTTTTTAATGCAGGTTATTCGCGGGAAATACCTTACAGGTACATTGTCATGGACGAACTTGACCGAACAATCCTAGACATCCTCATCGATGATGCACGCATCTCGCTGAAGGAACTCAGTCAGAAAGTCGGCCTGTCCTCGCCAAGCGTTTCCGAGCGGCTGCGCCGGCTCGAGGAAAAGAAGATCATTCGCTCGTTCACGGTTGACATCGATCCCGTGGCGCTCGGCTATGGATTGACGGCGATCGTTCGCATTCGCCCCCTGCCCGGCATGCTGCATATCGTCGAGCGCCTGCTCCAGGAAACGCCCGAAATCACAGAATGCGACAAGGTCACCGGGGATGATTGCTTCATCGGTAAGCTGCAGTTTCGCAGTATGGAGCAGCTTGATTCCATTCTTGACCGGATCGCGGAAAAAGCTGAAACCAACACCTCGATCGTCAAGTCGTCGCCTGTGAAGCGTCGCTTGCCACCTCTTTCCTGATCAGGTTCAGCATGCGCGCCAACTACAAGATGCAGAGACTCTACGTCGCCGGTGATCTCGCCCAGGCTGCACGCGTCGATGCGACGCCCGATGCGGTCAATTACCTTGCCAATGTGCTTCGCATGAAGGATGGCGACGAGATTTTGGCCTTTAACGGCCGGGACGGTGAATGGCGCGTCGCCCTTCGGTTCGAAACGAAGAAAAAACTCGCGTTTGAACCGCTCGAAAGGACGCGCGACCAGCCGGCCACGCCTGATCTTGTCTACTGCTTCGCGCCACTGAAACAGGGACGGCTGGACTATCTCGTGCAAAAGGCCGTGGAGATGGGTGCGGGTATCCTGCAACCGGTCATCACCCAACATACGCAGGTTGCCCGCATCGGTATTGATCGTATCGAGGCGAACGCCATCGAGGCGGGAGAACAATGCGGCGTGCTGGCGATCCCTAAGACGCGTGAGCCGTTGAAGCTCGACAAGTTGCTTGATGGCTGGGAGCCTGGACGCCGCCTGATCTTTTGCGACGAAGGGCACGAGACGCATAACCCCTTGCCGCAGCTTCAATCCCTTCCCCGCGGACCGCTTGGAGTCCTCGTCGGACCGGAAGGCGGCTTCTCGGAACAGGAGCGCCTGGCCCTGCACAAACGCCCCTTCGTCACCGCGATACCGCTCGGCCCGCGCATCCTCAGGGCGGATACCGCAGCGGTGGCCGCCCTCGCCCTGATTCAGGCGACAATCGGCGATTGGTGAGATACAAATTCTCTTGATAAGACGATAAGAGAAATTCGCTTGCGCTCCTGCCTGAAAACGGCCAATCACGCGCAACCACCTCCATCCAAGCGGAAAGCACCGTCCATGGCGCGCGACACGACAGACGAAACACCGATCTCGAACACCGAAGAACTGGCTGACTATCTTGCCGCGGGATCAAAGCCGGAGTCCGCCTGGCGCATCGGCACGGAACACGAAAAGTTTCCGTTCTACACCGAAGACAACAGCCCGGTCCCCTATGATGGACCGCGCGGTATTCGGGCGATTCTTGAAGGCATGCAATCGAAGCTCGGCTGGGAGCCGATCATCGACGAAGGCAATATCATCGGGCTCGTCGAGCCGACCGGACAGGGCGCGATTTCGCTCGAGCCCGGCGGGCAGTTCGAGCTTTCCGGCGCACCGCTGCTGTCGATCCACCAGACATGCCGGGAGTCCAATGCGCATCTCGCGCAGGTTCGGGAAATCGCCGAACCGCTCGGCATCCGCTTCCTCGGCCTTGGCGGCAGCCCGAAATGGACACTGGCCGAGACGCCGCGCATGCCTAAGTCGCGCTACAACATCATGACCAACTATATGCCGAAGGTCGGCAAGGATGGTCTCAACATGATGTACCGTACCTGCACGATCCAGGTGAACCTCGATTTCGCCTCCGAGACCGATATGCGCCGCAAGATGCAGGTATCCGTGAAGCTGCAATCGATCGCGACGGCCCTCTTCGCCATGTCTCCTTTCACCGAAGGAAAGCCAAACGGGCTTCTTTCCTGGCGTTCCAATATCTGGCGGGACACGGACAACAACCGCTCCGGCGTCTTGCCGTTTATATTCAACGAAAATTTCGGCTTTGCGGACTATGTCGAATGGGCGCTCGACGTTCCGATGTATTTCGTCATGCGCCATGGCCGCTACCACGACTGCACCCATGTCACGTTCCGGCAGTTCATGAACGGCGCGCTCAAGCACGAAATACCGGACGGCACGCCCAACATGGGGGATTGGGCGAACCACCTTTCGACGCTTTTCCCGGAAGTTCGCCTGAAGCGCTTTCTTGAAATGCGCGGCGCAGATGGTGGTCCGTGGCGGCGCATTTGCGCCCTTCCCGCCTTCTGGGTCGGCCTGCTCTATGATGCGGAGGCATTGAACGCCGCCGAGGCGATGACGAAAGACTGGACCTATCCGGAAGTCCAGGCTCTACGCGATGAGGTTCCGGCAAAGGGGCTTAATGCTACCCTCCGCAACCGGGCAGTGCGTGAGATTGCAACAGACGCACTTGCCATTTCACGCCTCGGCCTCAAGAATCGTGCCCGTTTGAACAGCGAAGGTTTCGACGAAACGCACTATCTCGCCTCGCTGGAAGAGGTCGTTGCGCGCGGAACGACCTCGGCCGAACAGATGCTCTCCCAGTATCACTCGGTCTGGGGCAGCTCGGTGGAACCCGCATTCCTGGAATATGCCTACTGAGGGATCTCTGACATGACCAAGACAATTCTCGTCACCGGCGGCAGCCGAGGCATCGGCCGCTCTACCGCAATTCTTGCCGGGCGAATGGGCTGGTCGGTCGCGGTCAACTATGCGCGTAACAAAGCGGCCGCCGACGAGGTCGTCGCGGCAATTGCAGATGCTGGCGGGAAAGCCAGGGCCATCCGGGGCGATGTCTCGGTCGAAGCCGATGTTGTTTCAATGTTCGAACAGGCAAGCGAACTCGGCACGCTCGACGGAGTGGTCGTCAATGCCGGGATCGTTGCTCCGGCCTCCAAGCTGATGGACATGGACACGGCACGCATGCGCCGCATCTTCGACGTCAATGTGCTTGGCGCCTATCTCTGCGCACGCGAGGCGGTGCGCCATCTTGCCCGCTCGCGTGGCGGCAATGGCGGATCGATCGTGCTGCTTTCCTCCGCTGCGGCCCGCATCGGCGGACCCAATGAATATGTCGATTACGCCGGTTCCAAGGGCGCAATGGATACGTTGACCATCGGACTTTCCAAGGAGGTCGGCCCCGAAGGCATTCGCGTCAACGCCATCCGGCCGGGACTGATCGAGACAGAAATTCACGCAAGTGGCGGCCAGCCCGACCGGGCCCAGCGCCTTGGCGTGACCGCGCCGCTCGGCCGCGCCGGCACCGCGGATGAGGTTGGTGAGGCGATCGTCTGGCTTTTGAGCGACGCGTCATCCTATGTGACAGGGTCGCTTCTCGACGTCACCGGCGGCCGGTAAATCTTCTTTACCCGACAATTTTGACTCGCCACCTCCCGCATATGTGTTATGCGGGACGATATCGTTTTTCAGCGGAATTTCTGACACCATGGCAAAGTTCAAAGCGTTGGCGGAAGCCTATATTCCCGAATTGCCCAACTATTACCGCGGCAAGGTGCGCGAGAACTATGACCTCGCCGATGGCCGGCGCATCATCATTGCCACCGACCGCATCAGCGCCTTCGACCGCATTCTTGCGGCGATCCCTCTCAAGGGCCAGGTGCTGACGCAGACTGCGCGCTACCAGTTCGAGCAGACCGCCGATATCTGCCCCAATCATGTAATCGAGTATCCGGATCCGAACGTGCTCGTCTGCCGCAAGCTGACGATCCTGCCGGTCGAAATCGTGGTGCGCGGTTATCTCGCCGGCACCACCGGCACGTCGATCCTGACGCTTTACAAAGCCGGCAAGCGCGAAATGTACGGCTTCACTTTGCCAGACGGCATGCAGGACAATGAGAAGCTTCCAGCGCCGATCATCACACCGACATCAAAGGCGTTCGACGGCGGCCACGACGAGCCTCTGACAGCCGAGGCGATCCTTTCTGAAGGGCTTCTCACGCAAGACCAGTGGGAGACCGTCTCCAGCCACGCGCTCAAGCTGTTCGCCCGCGGCCAGGAAATCGCTGCCGGCCGGGGCCTGATCCTTGCCGACACCAAATACGAATTCGGCATGGATGAAGCGGGCAATATTCTGCTCGCCGATGAAATCCACACACCCGATTCCAGCCGCTATTGGTTTGCCGACAGCTATGCGCCAGGCAAGCGGCCCGTGAGCTTCGACAAGGATTTCGTGCGCAACTGGGTGGTCGAACGCTGCGATCCTTACAAGGACGATATCCCGGAAATCCCGGAAGACGTGATCGACGCGACCACCAAGGTTTACATCCACGCTTACGAAACGATCACCAACAGGACCTTCGACCCCGGTAGCGCCGATGTCGATCCGCTCGAGCGTATTCGCGATAATCTGGCGCGGTTCTTTTGATATAATCGAAAGGCTTCCACCAATATCGAACCCCGCACCAAATACTTCGAGATCCAAGTTATCGCATAGACATAAGATTGGTGATCAGAGCCGCCTTGATATCGAGCGCCGGGTGATTGGCCTGCGGCAGACCCATGTCGTTTAGTTGTTCGGGCGTCAGTTCGGCGAGAACTCTTCGGGCTGCGAGGGCCTGCCTCCGCTTCCTGAAAGCAGCAATCGCTGTTGCAACGATGTTGAGCTTCGTCCCCCATACCTGCGTTTCAGTCGGGGCGCGGCCGATGTGGGTTTCCGTGTGAGCCATTTTTCAATCTCCCTTTTTGCATGTTTGCAGATGGGAGTGTGGCACCGGCGCGCTTTGCGGCTGTTCGGCGGCGCGTGAAAGAGGCGCGCAATAGCGCTAAATCGCTGTTAAATCCTGGCATCGGAATGTTATTCTGCGAATGCGGTCAATAAACTGGAGATGATCTGTGCGCATCAGGTTGCTGGGCGGCCTAGAAGTTACCTCACCGGATGACCGGCAAGTCCGCTTCACAACGCGCAAGACTTCGCTTCTATTCGCCGCCCTCGTCCTCGCTGGCCGCCGCGGCCATCGCCGCGACCAGCTATCTGAACTCTTCTGGCCGGGACGAGCCGACGGGCAAGCCCGCAACAGCCTGCGGCAGGCGCTTGTCGACATCCGGCGGTCGTTCCCGCCCGGAGAGCATGCCACCACCTATATCGACGGAGATCAGGATTCGGTCGCCCTGATTGTCGATCCCGACCAAACGGACATCTCTATATTCGACCTCAAATTGCAATCGGACCGCCCCTCGGATCTTGCGATCGCCGCAGACCTTTACCGCGGGGAGATGCTTGCGGGGGAAGCCCTTGCGGATGGCATGGACGAGTGGTTCGGACCCCACCAGAACAAATACGAGCAGAAGGCGCAACAGCTGGTGGAACGGCTCAGTCTTGCGCTGTCTCAGCCTGGCTCCCCGGAAGAGACCGCCTGCGAAGGGCTTGCGGAAAGACTGCTGGCGTCGGACCCAACCGCAGAAGCTGCGCATCGAGCACTGATGCGGATACATACGCTGCGCGGCCACGAAAACGCGGCTTTACGCCAGTTTGAATTATGCAAGGCCCTGTTGAAGCGGCACCTCGGCGCAGAACCAGAGGCCCAAACGACCGCGCTCGCGGCTTCCTTGCAGGCGGGCAAGGCAGGCGACCTTCCGCTGACTGCACCCAAGGCTAACGCTGCCACTGGGCCAAAGCCGCCGGCGCCGTCCGTTTCGACCCCGCTTCACGACCGGCCGTCGGTCGCTGTCTTGCCCTTCCAGAATCTCAGCGGAGACCCGGAGCAGGAATATTTTGCCGACGGCATCGTAGAAGACATCACGATCGCCCTCGCCCAGTTCCGCCATCTCTATGTTATCGCACGCAATTCCAGCTTTACGTACAAGGGGAAGGCCGTAGACATAAAGCAGGTCGGGCGCGAACTCGGCGTGCGCTATGTGGTTGAAGGCAGCGTGCGGCGGACAGGCGACCGATTGCGCATTGCCGGGCAGCTGATCGATGCATCGACGGGCGCCCACCTTTGGGCCGATCGTTTTGACGGGACCTTGGCCGACGTTTTCGATCTGCAGGACCAGGTCGCGGCAAGCATCGTGGGCGCCATCACCCCTAAGGTCGAGGAGGCCGAAATCGAGCGCGCCAAGCGCAAGCCTACTGAAAGTCTTGACGCCTATGACTACTACCTGCGGGGGCTCGCGGCCTTTGACCGGACGATCACGAACAGATCGTCCCTTGAGGAGGCGCTGCGCCTTTTCATGCAGGCAATCGAGCGCGACCCGGAGTTCGCCGTGGCCTACGCGCGGGCGGCGCGCTGCTATGCGACCCGAAAGAGCAATGGCTGGATGATCGACCGCGCGCAGGAAACCGGCGAGGCGACCAGGCTTGCCCGGCGAGCGGTCGAACTCGGCTGGGATGACGCGATTGCGCTTTCCTATGGCGGATATGTTCTTGGCTATGTCAGCGGTGATCTTGACGCCAGTGCGGCATGCATCGAGCGGGCGCTCGTTCTCAATCCGCATCTGGCCGCCGCCGTTGGCGTCAGCAGCTGGATCAAGATTTGCTCGGGCGAGCCGGAAGCGGCGATCGAGCACGCCTCGCTTGCCATGCGCCTCAGCCCGTTCGATCCGCGCCTGTTTGCCTGGCAGTTCAATGTCGGGCTCGCGCATTTTTGTGCCGGCCGCTATGACGAGGCCGCCGCCTGGGCGGGAAAGTCGATGCGGCACCAGCCCAATTACCCGAGTGCAATGCGCGTCGCGGCTGCCGGCCTCGCCAAGGCGGGGCGGATTGCCGAAGCGCGGGAAATGGTTGCTCGCCTTTGCGCATTCGATCCGACACTGCGTATTTCAAACCTCGCCGAGATACTGCCGCCGTTCCGGCGCCCAGATGATCGCGACAGGTATATAGAGGCACTGCGCATTGGCGGGTTGCCCGACTAGGGCGCAGCAGGCGCTACTCCATACGACGAAGGTCGCTCGGTCGAACACGAATAAAGCATTGGAGTCTGTCCGTTGGCGGCGCTAAACTCTGCGCCAGCCCAGTGCGAAGGAGGATCGCCGCCATGAATCTCGTAGACATGTTTCTAAAGGGACAAGGGGGCCAGAATATCGAGGCGCTATCCCGTCAGTTCAACCTGTCCCAACAGCAGACCGTCGCTGCCATCCAAGCGCTGATGCCGGCATTCTCGCAAGGCCTGCAGCGGAACGCCGCCGACCCGATGGGCTTCGGCGCTTTCATTCAGGCACTTTCCGCCGGCCAGCACACTAATTATTTCGACAATCCGCAGGCCGCCTTCAATTCGTCCGGCGTCGCCAATGGCAATAATATTCTTGGCCAACTATTTGGCTCAAAAGACTTGTCGCGCGCTGTCGCCGACCATGCGGCGCAGATGACAGGACTTGGCGCGGAAACGCTCAGGCAGATGCTGCCGGTCATCGCTTCGATGATGATGGGTGGACTTTATAATAAATCAACCGGCCAGTTCGCAGCCTCAGGGCTCGGGGGCGGCAACGTCATCGGCGATCTCATCGAGCAGATGATGCGGCAAGGTGGGACCGCCATGGGCGGAGGTCAGCCGGCCCCCAATCGCCAGAGCGCGCCCGACGCCTCGGCAAATCCCTGGGGCCAGATCCTGGAAGGCATGTTCGGCGGTGGTGCGGCCGGCCAGCAGGGGCAGGGACAATCGGCCAATCCGCTTGGAAACAATCCGCTCGGCCAGATATTCGAAGAGATGATGAAGGGTGGCCTCCCCGGTGCCGCCCAGCAGGCACCGACACCACGCAGCCGCGCGCCGCAAGACGATGGAAGCGAGGATACCGCACAGGGGCAAAATCCTTTTGGCGACAATCCGCTCGGCAAGATTTTCGAGGAGATGCTGGGCGGCGGTGCCCCGCGCGGCACGCCACCGCCGCAACCGCAGGCAAGGCAGCGGCAGGCGCAGTCGGATCCCGATGCGCCGCCGGCGCCGTCCGACAATCCACTGAAAGACATACTGGGTCAGATGTTCGACACCGGCCGCCAGGCGAACGACCAGTACCAGAAGGGACTTGAGTCGATATTCGACCAATATCTGCGCGGCATGGACCGCAACCGCTAAAAGAAAAAGCCCGGCCACGCTGCAGATGCGAGGTGGGCCGGGCAGTAGGCAGGCGAGGCGCCGGGAGGGGATTCCGGCGTGAATGGGCGCCTGCTAACCAGTCAGGTCCTCAGACGATGCTGCGGGCAGCGCGCACGCGGGTGCGCATGTCAGCCAACGCACCCAAGCGTTCGCTTGGATCATCGAGCAATGAGGTACCAATAGCCGAATGCAGATCAGCTCGGGTGACGCCGATGTCGTGCAGCATCTCGTCACTCCATTCGCCAAGGCTCAAAATCGTTTTACGATTGCGGCGAGCGACGAGCATACGGGTGACAAAGTTGGCCACTTGCGACGCAAATCCTGCGGTCGGGCGGGTGGAACCGGTTACTTCAGTCAATCTGGTCGTCGTCGTCATCGCCGTTACTCCTTTGGTGGCGCTGATCAAGAAAGTTAAACCGCGCAGGAACCATTCCCACGCATCACGCTTGGCCTATCGTTGCCAGCGCTTCCTGAACATCCTCAGAATGATCCATAAGAATTGATTATTCAAACGAATGTTTTTAATGTAAACGTTCAATAATAATGATGGATGAGCCGCCTGGGAGCACGACCATGAACGCACCGCTCGATCTTGACCAGTTGCAGACATTTACAGCAATCGCCGACCTTGGCAGCTTCACCAAAGCCGCCGACAAGGTGAACAAGACACAGTCCGCGGTCTCGATGCAGATGCGCCGCCTCGAAGAACGGGTCGCAAAGGCGCTGTTCGAACGGGATGGGCGCACGAACCGGCTGACCGAGGACGGCGAGCGCCTCCTCGCCTATGCGCGGCGCATGCTCCAGCTCAACAATGAAACCATCGCCGCTTTTGATGATACGCAGTTGCAGGGTCATATCCGCATTGGCACGCCCGACGACTATGCCGATCGCTTCCTGCCCGAAATCATGGCGCGCTTCTCGCGCTCCAACCCGCGGGTCGAACTGTCCGTCGTATGCGAGCCCACCGTCAATCTCGACGAGATGATACGCAAGGGCCAGCTCGACATTGCACTTGTCACCCAGTGCGACGAACAGCGGCGATCGGAAGTGGTGCGCAGTGAGCAATTACTTTGGGTAACGTCCGCGCATCACAATGTCCATGAGGAGCTTGTTTTGCCGCTCGCAGTCGGCCGGCCGACCTGCATCTGGCGTGCTGCCGCTATCGACGTTCTCGACCGGATGAACCACGACTACCGCATCCTCTTTACCAGCTGGTCGGCAACCGTGCTGGCGGCAGCCGTCCTTGCGGGCCTTGCCGTCTCCATCCTGCCGGAATGTGCCTTGCGTCCAGGCATGCGCGTCCTGACCGAGGCCGATGGTTTCGGCCGGTTGCCGGAGTTCGGCATCGGCATCATGCGCGGGCATACCAAGCCCTCGGCGATCGTAGATGCCCTGGCCCAGCATATCGTGGAGAGCCTCGACAACCTGTCGATGCCGACGCCGGTTACGTTGACCCAGGCTGCGGCTCCGATCCTTGCGAACCAGCGACTGCGCCAGGTGCGCGCCACGGAACTCGCGCCGGGCTGGTAAGTAGACGCTTACATTGCGCCTTGCCAGGCTTTTACCGCGTCCAGGGGATAAAGCAGCATCAAGACGTTAAGCGTGAGGTTGTCGCGGATTACCCAGGCAGCCAGAAGCTCGAAGAAGATCGCCAAAACCACGGTCAGCCAGATGGGCGCGCGGGCCGCAAAAAAGAAGCCGATGACCATGAACAGGATGTCGGATACGGAATTCAGGACACTGTCGCCGACGTAGCCGAGAGCAATCGTGGCCTCGCGGTAGCGATTGATGACCATGTCGGTGTTCTCGAATATCTCCCAGGACGCTTCGATCAGAATTGCGATCAAGAGCCGCGCCCCAATCGGCGTCCTACGGGCGACAAGCCAAAGCAGACCGTAGAACAGGAAGCCATGAATGATATGCGACAGCGTGTACCAATCGGCGATGTGCTGCGAATTGTCGGACGAGTTCGTCTCGCCCACCCACAGCTTAATTGTACCGCAGGTACAGATCGGATTGCGGCCCATCCACAAAAGGATCGCGGCAGCGGCAGCGATCATCAGCGCTCCGATTAGCAGATAATGGCGCAATTTCAGTCGCTTGGCGGTTAGGGAGGCTGTTGCTGACATGACGATTCCTTTTTTCCCAAGTTAAAGGCGATATCGCATCGGCTGACAATGGCGCAATCGATGGTTGGGCGAGACTTGACCTTGTTTCTGGCCCCGATAGTTATACGTCATGAGCGAAGTGCCCGAATCTGCCACCAATGCCGCCGAATATACCGTCTCCGAGATATCCGGCGCGCTCAAGCGCACCGTTGAAGATGCTTTCGGCCACGTGCGCGTGCGCGGGGAGATTTCCGGCTATCGCGGACCGCACTCGTCCGGCCATGCCTATTTTTCGCTGAAGGACGACAAGGCCCGTATCGAGGCGGTGATCTGGCGCAGTTCCATGAACCGCCTTCGCTTCCAGCCGGAAGAAGGCATGGAAGTCATTGCCACCGGTAAACTGACCACCTACCCGGGCTCATCCAAATACCAGATCGTCATCGAGCAGATGGAGCCAGCGGGTGCCGGCGCGCTGATGGCGCTTCTCGAAGAGCGCAAGCGCAGGCTCGGCGCAGAAGGCCTGTTCGATGCTTCGGCGAAGCGGGCCCTCCCCTTCATGCCGCGCATCATCGGCGTCGTCACTTCACCGACGGGCGCGGTCATTCGCGATATCATCCACCGGATCACCGACCGTTTCCCATTGCACGTCCTGGTCTGGCCGGTCCGCGTGCAGGGCGAGACCTCTGGCATGGAAGTTGCCAATGCGATCAATGGCTTCAACGGGTGGGACGGCGGTGCTCTGCCTCGCCCTGATGTGCTTATCGTCGCGCGTGGCGGCGGCAGCCTTGAAGACCTTTGGGGGTTCAACGATGAAGCCGTAGTGCGTGCGGTCGCGGCCTCGCGCATTCCGGTCATTTCGGCGGTCGGGCACGAAACCGACTGGACGCTGATCGACCTTGCCGCGGATGTGCGGGCGCCGACACCGACAGGCGCGGCGGAGATGGCCGTGCCGGTGAAGGCAGACCTTGCGGCGCACATCGCCATGATGGGTGCGCGGCTCGCCTCAAGCATGTCGCGCTATTTGAACCGCCGCCGCGAAACGCAGCGCGCCCTTTCGCGGGCGTTGCCGTCGGCGGATCAATTGCTGGCTTTGCCGCGACGGCATTTCGACGAGACCGCCGCGCGTCTTTCCCGCGCGCTGCAGGCGAACACCCAGGGGAAACGCGCTCATTTCGACGGGCGGGCCCGGCAATTGTCACCGCGCCTGCTCCAACACAGGTTGCGCGAAAAGCGGCGCGAGACCGGCATACTCGCTGTTCGTTTGCCGCGTGCACTCGATGTCTTCGTGCGCGATCTTCGGGCGCTCTATCACCGACGGACTGGCCGACTATCGATCGAAGCGACCGGGCGCCGGACGGAGCGCGGACGCCAGCATCTGCAGCAACTGGACCGGCGGCTTGGTCAATCGATCGATCTTCGGCTCGACCGCGCCAAACGGAAAAGTTTTGAACTCGAACGGCTGATGCGCACGCTATCGCATGCAAGCGTGCTGGAACGCGGCTTTGCGATTGTGCTCGACCCCTCAGGTGCTCCGATAAAGCGGGCACTGGACATTGCCGATGGCGATGACGTCACGCTACGTTTTCAGGACGGCGACGTGCAGGCCGTCGCCACGGAGGCAAGCGAGCGCCCGGCCAAGCCAAAACCCGAACGGCCTGCCCCTGCCCCGGCCAAGAAGCCGCCGGTGCCAAGCGGCTCGCAGGGCTCGCTTTTCTGACTATTCCCGCGTCCAGTCAGGACTATTGAGTTCGATCAGTGATTGTGACCAATCGTCAATAAATTGCTGGCGCTGGGCGCGATCCTGCACCGCAAGCAGTGCCGGGCCGATGCGGATCGGCTGGGCGATGCCGGACTCCTTCATATTCTGCGGCCCGTCGACATCGGGCGGCAGCCCACCGGTTTCCGTAAAATAGAAGGCGTTGCTGCGCGCGATTGCCTGTCCCCGTTCGGAAAGCAAGAAATCAAGAAATTGTGCGCCAAGTTCGGCTTGTTTGGCGGCTTTCGGGATGAGCGCGCCACGGCTGAGAACCAGCGTATAATCGCGCGGCACGACGATGCGCAGTTGCGGATGGCGCAGGGCCGCCTCATAGGCATAGGACCCCAGCATGTTGTAGCCGATATAGAGATTGCCCTTGGCGACTTCCTCGATGATTTCACCGGTGCAGCAACGCGCCACCGCCGCTGCACGCGCCATGCTCTCGAGCAGCCGGCCAAAAACGGTTGTCGTCTGGCGCGCATCGTTGAAAGCAAGAAGATAGCCGATACCCGACAACCGAATATCATAGGTGCCGACGCGCCCGCGATAGTAGTCGAGCCGTTCGCGCAAAAGGTCCGCGAGTTCGACGTGGGTGCGCGGCACTTCGTTGGCTGGTACCAACCGGTTGTTGTAGACGAAAACAGCCGGTTCATAGGTAAAGCCGAAAACCTCGTCGCGCCAATTGGCCCATTCGGCAACCCGTGCCGTTTCTGGTGACCGGTGAGCCGTCGCGCAGCCGTCATTGGCAAGCTTGACCAATTGATCCACCGAGGAAGACAGGAGTAGATCGCCAAGCGGCTCGCCCTTGCGGCAGGCCTCGCTCGCAAGCGAATTCAGCTCATTGGTCAGGTATTCGATATAGTTGATGGTGATGCCCGGCGACGATTTCTGGAAATCCTCGATCAATGGTTTCATCGCCACGAGATCGGTGGTCGAATAGATCGTCAAACGGCCTGTCTCAACACCGCTCGCCGGAAACACCGTCTTGTCGTCGTCCGCAGCTTTCGCGAGCGAGACGCTGAAGGCGACGACGAGGCTTGCGAGGATTATCCGGATCATGATGTACCACCCTTCAAAAGCGGAAGCGCAAGTATCACCGTAAATCCCCTTTCGTCGCGCGCGCGGAAGCTCAATGTACCGCCGTGGGCCTTGGCAACTTCCAGTGCTATGGCAAAGCCGAGCCCCGAACTTCCTTCGTGTGACTTGGACGTAGCAAAGCGCTGCGTGGCCCTTTCCCAGCCTTCCGGGGGAATGCCCGGCCCGTCATCCTCGACCTCGACGAAAGCCTCGGCATCGTTTGCGCGAACGCGCACTTCCAGACGGTGTTTGGCCCCGTGCCGCAAGGCGTTGTCGATGACATTGACGATCGCTTCGCGCAGGCTCACCGCGTCGCCAAGGACAAATGGACGCTCGTCGGGGGCTTCGAAGGAGATGACGATATCCGGATCGACGGTGATCGGGATGGCGGCGCGATAAGCGCGCCGCGCCACATCAACCAGACTGATCGGCTCAAGTTGCACAGAATCCGCCCGGTGGATGACCATGGCGTGGCTCAGCAATTGATTGGTAAGGCGTGCCAGTTCCCCCGCGCGCTCCTGCACGCGTTCGTAGTGCTGACGCCCGGCCTTGTCGAGTTTGTCGCCGCCAAGGAGGTCGATCTGCGCCGAAAGCGCTGTCAGCGGGGTGCGGATCTGATGTGCGGCATCAGCGATGAAGCGCTGCAAGAGATCGACACGCTCATTAAGACGACCCATGAAGTGATTGATCGACCCGACGAAAGGATCAAGTTCACGCGGAACATCGACCGTAACGGGTGTCAAATCATGCGGATCGCGCCGCCGCACCGCCGTGCCGAGATGTTCGACGGGCTGCAGCGCATAACGAATTGCCAGCATCGCGCCGACGAAGGCGAGGAGGCTCATGACGAGCACGAGAATGGTCGCGCGGAGCGTCAATTCCCGAGTCAGCGCCGAGCGGGCCTCGTTTGTCTGCGCAACAATGACAAAAGCCTCGCCTGACACAGCGGGGTCCGCAAGGACGCGCTTGGCACTGGCAATGCGGACGGGCTCGCCCTTGTAGAACCCCTCTTCCGCGTTCGATACGTCTTCGATGCGATCGAGCGGAACCGGGCTTTCGAGGTCGTCATAACCGGTCAGCGTCTCACCATGCGTATTGATGACGCGGTAGAAAATCCGGTCGCGTTCGGCAAGGCCGAGAAGCTCGAAGGCCGAGGTCGGCAGGCGCACCGTCAATATTCCGTCCTCGACAGCAAGACTCTCGGACATCTGAAGTGCGGCGCCGACGAGGAGGCGGTCGTAGGCCTTGTTGGCGGCCGTTTCGGCATAGTACCAGGCCGCAGTCACGAGCAAGGCCGCGCCGATGCCGAGAACGACGGAAATACGGCGGGCAAGTCGGGCAAAAAGCGACGGTTCACGGCGCATCGTCGGAAACCAGTTGGTAGCCGAGGCCGCGCACAGTCACGATGCGCGCCTTTGCGCCTTCGAGCTTCTTGCGCAACCGGCCGATATAGAGCTCGATTGCATTGGCATTGGCAGCTTCATCGAACCCGAAAATCTGATCAAGCAACTCATCCTTGCTGAAAACGCGGCCAGGACGCGCCACGAGCACTTCCAGCAAGGTCAATTCGCGGCGTTTAAGCTGAACTTCGCGCTTGCCGACATGGACGGAGCGCGCGGCCCGATCGACGGCGATATCGCCGCATTTGATGAGATTGGTCGCTTCCCCGCCGGTGCGCCTGCGCATAAGCACACGAGCTCGCGCTTCGAGTTCGCGAAAATCGAAAGGCTTCACCAGATAGTCGTCGGCGCCGAGATCAAGTGCACCGACGCGGTCGTCGATCTCGGAGCGGGCGGTCAGGACAAGGACCGGCACCGCATTGCCGGACTTGCGGATATGCTTGAGAATCTCGAAGCCGTTCATACCGGGTAGCATCACGTCGAGGATGACCAGCGCATAGTCGGTGAAGTCGATGATCTCTGCTGCGTCGCGCCCATTGGTTTCCCAATCGACGGCATGGCCGGTCGCCTCAAAACGCTTGCAGATGGCTTCCCCCACATCGCGCGTGTCTTCTACGAGCAATATACGCATGGCGCTTTCATTGGCACGAAACACGAGTGCCAGCAAACATTATGACGAAGCGGTGAACTGTCCCATCGGTGTAGCCCGATAGAGCAACATGCATTCCCGAAATTGCGGTCCATAATGAAGGGGCTCGGATGCTGCTTCTGATGGAGGTCTTGAGGGACAGGCTTTCACCGGATCATCCGTCAACTGGAGGGGATCATGGGAAAGACATCCGACGAACATTCACGTCAATCACATCTGTCGCGCCGCGTATTGATCATCGCCGGCGCAATCCTCGCATGTACCTATGCCATCGAGATCACTGCCGCTAAAGGCGGTGGCGGTGGCGGAGGTGGTGGTGGGGGCGGCGGCGGAGGCGGCGGCGGCGGCAAAGGCGGCGGCGGTGGCTCTGGAGGCGGAAAAGGCGGCAGCGGCGGAAACAGTGGCAAGGGACGTGGCCACGACGGCGACCCATGCACGACCGGCCAAGGTAGCACGCCCTCCGGTTCGTGCTGACTGCAGGCATGAAGCGTCACACGCTCGCAGGTTTTGACAATTAGGTTTGCCACGTGTTTCCGGCGAAGGGTCCGAAGATTTGGACAAACTGAACGAGAAAATACTGGAAGTCATCGCGGCAACAGCCCCGCTTGTGTTGGCCTACTTCGCGGGCATCGCTTATTTATCGGCCTACCTCGCAAAATTTTCGATCTCGGTGCACGAGGTCGATCTGCCGATTCCAATCGTGCTTTCTTATTCCTTCAACGTGTTTTCCAATCCGGTTTTTCTCCTTGCATCGATTGGACTGGCGATTGCGGCGCTGCTCGCACTAAGTGATGCCAAACTAAAGTCCGTAGTCGCCACGCGAAGCGGTCTCGCAGTCATAATGATCATCGGGGTTTTCGTGGCGGGATTGCTGATCAACAAGATCGCCCAGGTTGCGGCGGATCAGCGTAGCGAGAAGGTCTTGAGCGGCGACACCGCCTGGGTAAGCTTCAAGGCGCCCTTCTCCAAATATGAATTTGAAATGTCAGCAAGTACCGCGCTTCGTTTTGAGCGATGCAAAACGGGGCTGCTGCACATCCTTACGACTGACAAATACACCTATGCGGTATGCCGGGCGACGCCCACGGAGGGCTTGCTTCTGGTCCAATCGAACGACGGGACTGGTCTTTTGCCATTAAGGGAGTTCAAGCTATGAAGACCGTGCTCCTTGCGATCTCGACATTCGCCTTCCTTGGTACGAGCGCCTTGGCGCAGGACAACATTACGGGCAAGGATTGGGAGACATTTTTCTCCACCTATAAAGCCGGGACCTTTGCTGCCATAGGAAAACGTAAGTTCGGTGTTCACACCGAGGGCAACCTCGAACGCGGCTACTACTTCGAAACCAGCGCGACCACCGTGCAATTTTTCATCTGCCCGTCCGGACCGTCAATACCGTTGGAGGTCACCAAGATTGCTCCCGAACCCACGGACGAATGTTCCGTTCCGGGCCGGCCAATCCCGCCCATATCGATCGGCCTCGCGGCCAAGTGGACATACGATGCCGACAAATCCGGATTCATCGTAACCAGCGCCAACCAGCCATCGGTCCTTACGTTTCCTTGCAAGGACACCTCGTCCAAAATGCTGGCTGCTGTCAAACTGGCTCAATCCAAGGATTACGGCGTCGTTGCCGACGCCAATGATGACTATTCCAAGCTTGTCGCAAAATACCTGAACTTCGATTTGAAGAACTTGGCGGCGGATGAAACCGGGGCCGCTCCTTCAGAAACCGACTGCGCGCAAGCCGGTGATTTCTGGACTTATCCAATCGGAGAAACGGTTCAGAACGCGCAACGCAAGACCCTGGCGGTCACTAAGATCGAACCGACTTTTGGCGGCAAGTGAGACAGATTTTTCAGCAACGATAGTTTTAGAGGGGGAATGGTACGGTCGGGTGGGCTCGAACCACCGACCTCAGGAGCCACAATCCTGCGCTCTAACCAACTGAGCTACGACCGCGTACCGTCATGATTTTTGACAGGCGTCACATACGGAGGATTGACGCTTTTTGCAAGCGCTCGATGCAACAAAGGCAAAAACTCACAGAAAAAAGAAAAGGCCGGAGTTTAATCCGGCCTTTTCCATCAATGCGAGACCCCGAGGGAGGGAGGGACCGGGTCTCGCGTCTCCGATGGCTGGGAGGAGGAGTGCCAACGGAGCTTTTTGATTGTCAGTAGCCTGTTAGGCGACCTTGACGTCCTTGAAGGCCTTCTCGACAGCCGACTTGACCGGCGCTGCGATTTCTTCAGCGGCCTTGGTGGCGACAGCCTGGAATTCCTTGGCCTGGCCGGTAAAGGCTTCTGCCTGCTTGCGAACGAATGCGCTCTGCAGTTCGATCACTTCACCAAAGGACTTCACGCCGATCAGCGCTTCGATATGAGCGAAGCTGGCTTCGGTGTTGGCGCGCAGGGCAGCCAGTGCCTTCAGCGAAAGAGCAGCAGTGTTCGACTGTGCGGTTTCGAAAGTGGATTCGAGGGTCTTCTGAGCAGCTTCGGCCTGATCCTTGATCTTGGCATAAGCTTCCTTGGACTGGGCAACGCCCTTCTCGGTGAATTCGCGAACCTGGTCGGTTACAGCGGTGGCATCGAAAGCAGGGATCGAGAACGCATCAGCAGTCTGTTTGGTGGTCTTGCTCATTACAGTGGATCCTTCCTTGTGCAGATGGTTCTTCCGTCTGCATCTGATTTGATGACCCCGATATAATCCATTTTTTTGTGCGTTGCAACATTTCTTTTGCAGCGCACAATTAAATGCCTGTTTTCTCAATCGAAATTATTATGTGGATGGCTGCCCGGCCCGGCCCGAAGTTAACTAAACCAAGAGAAAGGCATGTAAGATAAGGGGCTGCGAGTGGACGGGCGGCGGCCGCACCATTATTAACAAAGTATTAAGACGGCCGCATGAATGCGATCGTTCGCTCTGGGAGTAGCTGGTCGGCACATGGCGTTTGGTACCTATCCTTTCATCGACATTGCAGTTCTCGACGATATTCGCGAGCACTTTGCCAATGGTGATGCGCTGGTGGTCGTCGCGCCTGACCTCGGCTCGATCATTTGGGCGAACGGTCCCGGGGCTGCGATGCTGGGATATGGCTCCATCGACGACATCCTCGGCAGCGATCAGGTTTTTGATGTGCGCGCACGGCGCCAGTTGATGGCGCTCGAAGGTTTTCCGGCGATCGGCCATGGCCGTATCGTTTCCCTGCGCGTCGCGCATGGTCTCGCCAGCCGCATCCTCACCTTTCAGGCAAGCGACATCGCCCTGCCGCGCGGGGAACGCGCCATTTTGTTGACTATCAACGATGGCGATCGCAAGGGTTCGGATCAACAGGCTGCTGCCCGGGCGATCCAGGGCTTCGGCGACCAGGCGACCCACGCCGCCATACTCGACGCCGCCGGTAAGGTCATGGCCGCCTCGGAGCATTTCGTGAGGCTTGGCCTCGGTGATCGCGTACTCGGCGATCTGGTGCGTGATGTGCGCCACGAACGCAATCGTCTCGTGAAGCGCCCCGTCAAGACCGCGAGCGGTGTCGTTGCGACCGGAATTGCACGGCTGACGGACAGCCCTGCCCTGCACCTGCTTTTTGCCATCGAGGCGGAGACTGCTTCGATCGATGAGGAAAAACCTGGCGGGCAACGCCAACCCGTGGAGCAAAAGTCGCTGCCGCTGATCGAGGCTGGCCCAGTTGCAGCAACAAAGCCGGCCGGGCCTGCGCCCGATCAGCCGCAGACAGACGCTTCCAGTGCCGCACGCGATGAGGATCCAGTCGAGTCCGACAAGGCGGAACACTTCCGCCATGCGCCTTCCGACGCGCCAGTGCGTTTCGTGTGGAAGGTCGACGCCGATGCGCGCTTCAATGAAATCTCGCCCGAACTCGCAAGGGCCGTCGGCCCTGCCTCTGCCGCCATCGTCGGTCGGTCGTTCCGCGAAGTTGCCTCCGCCTACGCCTTTGCCGAGAGCGAGGAGATAGCGTCCTTGCTCGAACGCCGCGACACCTGGTCCGGCCGTACCGTATTCTGGCCGATCGAGGGAACGGACCTGCGCGCGCCGATCGAGCTCGCGGCACTTCCGATCTATTCGCGCGATCGAACCTTCATGGGGTTTCGCGGGTTTGGCGTCGCCCGGATGAGCGAAACCGAAGCGGACCCGAAAGCAACGGGCCTTGCGCTCGGCAATCGCGCCGGTCCGGCGGAAAAGCAAGCCGTCGAGGTCTCTCCCTCTGAGGATTTTGGCCCCGAGACTCCCGTGCTCGATATTGCGCCGACCGCAGGCGATAATGTCATATCCTTGAATACGCAGCGCCCGCCCCGCAATGAGGGCCGCCTCAACGATGCGGAACGCAATGCATTCCGTGAGATCGCCGAGCGGCTGCGCCGCGAGGTACTGGCTGAATCGCCCCGGCCGAAGGACGAAACCCACGAACCAGCCGCTCCAGTCGATGTGACGCCTCGACAGGCCGAATCCTTCGCCGCTGCCGATATGGTGCCCGACGCCGAACTCGTCGGACCGGGATTTGCCGTCTCGTCGCGCGGAGATGATGCCGTCGAGGTTGCGGGGCATGGCGGTACATTTGCCGGGCGGATCAGCGAACAGGCCCGCAAGGGTGTCGATACCTCCATCCTGGCAGCCCTGCCCCTGCCGGTGCTTATCCACCGCAACGGGCAAATCCTCTATGCCAATCCGGCGCTTCTCGATGCGTTGGCCTACGGGACGCTGGAGGCGATCAACGACGCCGGCGGCCTTGGCGCACTCTTTGCCGATGTGCCTCAGGAAGCTGACGATGGCGACGAGGCGGGTACATCCCTACACCGCAGCGACGGTACGATCTTGCGCGTTGCGGCGCACCTTCAGGCCGTGCGCTGGGACGACGACGGCGAGCGCGCACTGCTCCTTGCGCTCTCGCCGCAGCCGGCCGCTGCGCCGGGCGTCATCGGCGAGGAAGAGCGGCTCGAACTTCAGACCCGCATAGATGAACTCGATGCCATTCTCGACACTGCCACCGATGGCGTGGTCCTGCTCGACGCGGCGGGTTCGATTCGCTCGATCAACCATTCGGCGGCAGCGCTTTTCGGCTATGAGCCGGAGGATGTGTCGGGAAAACCCTTCTCGCTGCTCTTTGCGATCGAGAGCCAGCGCGCCGCCATGGATTATCTGAACAGCCTCTCGGAGAACGGCGTCGCGAGCCTCCTCAATGACGGCCGCGAGGTTATCGGCCGCGAAAGCCAGGGCCGGTTCATTCCGCTGTTCATGACCATCGGCAAGCTCGATGTCTCGAAGGGCTATTGCGCGGTGCTGCGTGACATCACCCATTGGAAGCGGGCAGAAGAAGAGCTTGTTAGCGCCAGACGCGAAGCCGAGCGCACGTCGAGCCAGAAGAGCGAGTTCCTTGCCCGCATCAGCCATGAAATCCGCACGCCGCTCAACGCGATCATTGGCTTTTCAGAGCTGATGGCCGACGAAAAATTCGGGCCCATCGGCAGCGAGCGCTACCGCGATTACCTGAAGGATATTAGCCGGTCGGGCAACCATGTGCTCTCGCTTGTCAATGATCTCCTCGATATTTCCAAGATCGAGGCCGGGGCTGTCGAGATGGACTTCGAGGCCGTGTCGCTCAACGATGCGCTGACCGAAGCCGTCGCCATCATGCAGCCCCAGGCAAACCGCGAGCGCGTCATCATCCGCTCGAGCCTGACGTCGCGCCTTCCTGATATCGTGGCTGACCATCGGTCCATCACGCAGATCGCACTCAACCTCTTGTCGAACGCCGTCCGTTTTACCGGACCCGGGGGACAAGTCATCGTTTCGACGAGCTACGAGGCCAGCGGGGACGTACTGCTGCGGGTTCGCGACACTGGCATCGGCATGACGCGGCAGGAGGTCGAGCAGGCGCTGCGGCCATACAAGCAGATTACCACGCCGCGCCATGCACGCACCGACGGTACCGGGCTCGGCCTGCCATTGACCAAGGCCATGGCCGAAGCAAACCGCGCCAATTTCAGCATCGAGTCGACGCCTGGGCGCGGCACGATGGTCGAGATCACCTTCCCCTCGACACGCGTGCTCGCCGAATAGCGCTGGGCCGGCTTTGTCGGCCTTTTGGGGAACGAAGCGTACGGCAGGTGACTGTTTGATTCTTAACCTCTCCGCGGTCAACGCGGGCGACGCCCCAGGATCCACTCTTGTGATGCTGCTGCCTCGTTGGCTCAGCCACGATTATGGATCCTCGGGACAAGGCCCGAGGATGACGGCGGTGGGAGGGATGGCGGCGGCCGTGAGGAGCGGGATGGCGCGCTCAACGTCGCGTAACGCACGCAATTATTACAATATGCAACAATTTGACGCGGAAATGCCTGTACCGGCTTGAATTGCCATGCATGATCGCTAAACCGTCGTTAAGCATAAAGTTTTGCGCGGCCAACACACGCAAAGGCAAATTCGGAAACGCTCATGTCCTGGTACAGGCCAAGGAACCTTCTCGCAACGGTTGTGGTGATGGCTCTCGTTGCCGGCGGCGTTCTCGTTGCCCTGCCCTATCTGGTGAGCACGGAGCTGATCCGGGCGCGCCTCATCCAGGAAATCAGCAACTGGACCGGCTACAGCGTCGAGTCCCGCCAGTCGCCGCAAATCGCGTTCTTCCCGGTCTTCAGCGCCTCGCTCGGCGATATCACCATACGCAATCCATGGCAGCGTGGCGGCGCCGCCTTCATGGAGGCCGAGCGTATCGAAGTCGACCTGTCGCTGCTTTCGGCATTGATGGGGAATATCGAATTCACCGAAACCAAAATCGTACGGCCGCGCTTTGTCATCGATGAGCCGATAAAGAGCCTTTCCGAAATTGGCGAAGCGCTGGCTAAGAGCGATGGGCGCATCGGCGATGTCGTGCGCGAGGCGCGTTCCGCCGTTGAGGCGAACCCGTCCAAGCCGGACATGAGCACGGTCTCGTCCCAGCCGTTCGGCCGTGTGCGTCTCGAAGATGCAAGGGTTACCTTCAAGCGGCCGATCAATGGCGTCGAGGAAGAGATATCGAGCATCAGTGGCGTATTCGACTGGCCCCAGACATCCGGCGTTGCAAGCTTCCGGGGTACGGCCATCTGGCACGACGAGGAAACCGAGATCGACAGTTCCGCTACCAAGGCCCTGTTGCTTTTGGCCGGGGGCACCAGCCCGCTGCAGATGAACCTCAGTTCGACACCGTTGACGCTCTCCTTCAACGGATCGGCCAACATATCCAAGGATCAGTTCTTCGAGGGCACCCTGTCACTGACCTCGCCTTCGCTGCGCCGAACGCTCGAATGGTCGAGAATGGTCTCGATCCCGGGCGCGCCGGTTGGCAGTTTCGCGCTCGATGCGTCCGTCTCGGGTTCCGCGTCGCGCATGAAGCTCGACGGCCTGACGGCGACGCTGAACGACAATCCGGCCAAGGGTGTCATCGAGGTTGTGCTTGACGATGGTACGCCGAGTGTCACAGGGACGCTTGCGTTCGAGACTCTCGACCTGCGCTCCGTCTTTTCCGGTTTCATGCCTCTACCGGACAGCCCGGAAAATTCCAACGCCGTGATCGACACGGCCTTTCTTAAAAAACTCAATCTCGATCTGCGCCTCTCCACGCAGAAGGCGACGCTTGGATCGGTCAACCTCGCCAAGGTGGCCGCAACTGCGCAAATTCGCAACGGCCGGGCAATATTCGACATTGGCGAGGCATCTGCCTTTGACGGTTCGGTGGCGGCAAGCTTCCAGCTTGCCGATGAAGGCGATGGCGCTACGCTCGGCGAACTGCGCCTCAATGGGACCGACGTCAACAGCGCTTCCATCGCCTCGCTGCTCAGCCTTGGCGATCGCTTCGAACTCGGCAAAGGGACGATTTCGCTGGTGCTCAAGGGTCCGATTTCGCGTTGGTCATCGGCGCTCGCCAACGCCAAGGGAACATTGAGCATGCGCTTTGGCGCTGGCCAAATTCGCAGCCTCGACTTCAACAGTCTGCTCGGCAAGGCAAAGACCGACCGCTTTTTCAGCCTCAACGAACAAACCAATGCCTGGCTGGCATTTGACCGGCTCGAGATCAAGGCCAACATCATGGATGGGGTCGCCGCCATCGACACAGCCCAGATACAGAACAAATCCGGCACCTTGAACTTTGCCGGGATCGTCACGCTCGCCGGCAAGAGCCTCGCGCTGACCGGCGACTACGCCGCGCCAATACCCGCGCCGAAGGCAGCGGAAGGAACCGAGCAGCCAACGCCGGCGGAGCCCGCCGTCAACCATACGCGGTTCTTCATCGGTGGATCGTGGGACAATCCCTTTATTTCGCCGATCATCTCGCCGCAGAACTGACTGGATATTGAGTAATGCGCATCATCGGTATGGACCATGTTCAATTGGCAATGCCGGTCAACGGCGAAGCGGCTGCGCGCGCTTTTTATGATGGGCTCCTTGGCCTGCGTGAGGTCGCAAAGCCCGCACAGCTCATCTCGCGTGGCGGGTGCTGGTTCCAAGCCGGAACGGTCAAGGTCCATCTCGGTGTAGACCCAAACTTCATCCCGGCAGGCAAGGCCCATCCGGCCTTCGTGGTCGATGATCTGGCATTGCTGCAGCAGAAACTGGAAGCCGCCGGCATTACCCTTAGCGATGAAGCGCCGCTGGATGGGATCGAACGTCGCTTCGTCCATGACCCATTCGGGAATCGCATCGAGCTAATGCAGTATCGATAAAGCTATGGCTTGAACGTTCTAGTTTCTGGCTGCCGCCTGCTCATCGCGCGCCCGCTGCACTTCGCGCTGCTTGTTGGCAATCGACGCGATGATGACGCCGACGGTCACAATGGCGATGAGGATGGTGCAGGCCGCGTTGATCTCGGGCGTCACACCGAGGCGAACCTGCGAATAGATGCGCATCGGCAGCGTCGTTGCGCCCGGCCCCGATGTGAAGCTCGATATGACGAGATCATCGAGCGACAGGGTGAATGCCAGCATCCAGCCGGACACGACGGCAGGCAGGATGACCGGCAGCGTCACCTTGAAGAAGGTCGTTACCGGTGTCGCCCCAAGGTCCATCGCGGCTTCCTCGAGCGAGCGGTCGAAAGTCACAAGGCGCGACTGCACGACCACCGCCACGAAGCACATGGAAAAGGTGATGTGGGCAAGCGTGATCGTCCAGATACCGCGATCCATGCCAACGGCGACGAAGAGCAAAAGCATGGAAAGGCCTGTGATGACTTCAGGCATGACCAGCGGCGCATAGATCATTGCGGAAAACAGCAGGCGTCCGCGAAACCGCGTGTACCGGGTCATTGCGAGAGCGCCGAGCGTCCCGAGAATCGTGGCGACGGTCGCCGAAAACAGACCGACGCGGATCGTCACCCATGCTGCGTCAATGAAGCTCTGGTTGTGAAAAAGCGAGACGTACCATTTGACAGAAAAGCCGGCCCAGACCGTGACGAGGCGCGATTCATTGAAGGAGTAAATGACCAGGAGGACGATAGGCAAATAGAGGAAAGCGAAGCCGACGACCAACGAAGCGATGTTGAAGCGAGACCAGGTCGTGTTCATTTCATGTGCCTCATTTCTCGCTTTCCTGGGCTCGCGCCTCGGCGCGCTGGAAGAGCACGATCGGAACGACGAGCAGCAGCAGCAATATGACCGCGACGGCTGAAGAGACAGGCCAGTCGCGGTTCGAGAAGAACTCGTTCCACAGCGTCTTGCCGATCATTAGCGTCTGCGAACCGCCGAGAAGGTCGGGAATGACGAACTCGCCCACGGCTGGAATGAAGACCAGGAAGCATCCGGCAATGACGCCGGGAAGCGATAGCGGGAAGGTGATCTTCCAGAAGGCGGCAATCGGCGGGCAGCCAAGATCTTCGGCCGCTTCAACCAGCGAATAGTCCATCTTCTCCAGCGCCGAGTAGATCGGCAGGACGAGGAACGGCAGGTAGGAATAGACGATGCCGATGAAGACGGCGGTGTTGGTGTTGAGAATGTTCAGCGGCGTGTCGATGACATGCGCCCACATCAGGAACTGGTTGAGCAGGCCCTCGGGCTTGAGAATGCCGATCCAGGCATAGACGCGGATGAGGAAGCTCGTCCAGAACGGCAGGATGACCAGCATCAGCAGCGTCGGCCTTACCGTGGCAGGCGCGCGCGCCATGCCGTAGGCGATGGGGTAGCCGACGAGCAGTGTGAGGACGGTCGAAACGCCGGCGATGAAGAGGCTGGAGAGATACGCCCTATAGTAGAGCGGATCCTGCGTCAGCCAGATATAATTATCCCAAGAGAACTTCGAAACGCTGTCCTTGAATGCTGTCCAGCCGGCGGAAAGGTCGAATACCGGCGAATAAGGCGGAATCGCCATCGCAACTTCCGACAGGGAAATCTTGAAGACGATGAAGAACGGAACAAGGAAGAAAACCAGCAGCCAGATATATGGGACGACAATGACGAGCCGGCTCGCGATCGACGATATCAGTCTTTGCATGACATCGCCCCTTCTCACGCAGTGAGCACGATACCCGCATCGGTATCGAAATTGATCCACACCTTGTCATCGTACCCGAACGGGTCTTCGACCGTCCGCATCGCATTGAGGCTTGCCGCCTTGATGATGCGCCCGCTGTCGAGCTTCACGTGGAAAACCGTCATGTCGCCGAAATAGGCGATATCCCACATTTCGCCGTAGGCAGAGTTGAACGTGGCGTCGGCAGGCTGCTTACGGCTTATACGGATTTTCTCCGGCCGGATCGCAAATCCAACCGGCTGCCCAACCGAGCAAGTCTTGGTCGCATCGGTGCGAATGAGCATGTTATCGGGCGCGACGGCAATTTCGATCTTTCCGTTCGCCACGTTCTCGGTCATGCCTTCGAACATGTTCACATTGCCGATAAAATCCGCGACGAATTTCGAGTTCGGCGCCTCGTATACCTCGGCGGGCGTCGCCACCTGCATGACCTTGCCCTTGTCCATGACCGCAATGCGGTCGGCCATGGTCATCGCCTCTTCCTGATCGTGCGTGACGACCACGAATGTCAGGCCGAGCTTCATCTGCAGGTCCATCAGTTCGAACTGGGTTTCTTCGCGCAGCTTCTTGTCAAGCGCGCCGAGCGGCTCGTCGAGCAACAGGACTTTCGGGCGCTTGGCGACGGCACGCGCGAGGGCGACGCGCTGGCGCTGGCCACCCGATAGTTGGTGCGGCTTGCGCTTGACGAACCGTTCGAGTTTGACGAGCTTGATCATCTCCGCGACGCGCGTGTCGATATCGGCCTTGTTCATGCCGTCCTGCTTCAGGCCGAAGGCGATGTTCGCTTCCACCGTCATATGCGGGAAAAGCGCGTAGGACTGGAACATCATGTTGACGGGCCGCTTGTAGGGTGGGATGCCGCGCATATCCTGGCCGTCAAGAAGAATGCGGCCGGCGGTCGGCTCCTCGAATCCGGCGAGCATGCGCAGCAAGGTAGATTTGCCGCAACCGGAAGCCCCAAGAAGGGCGAAAAATTCCCGGTTGTAGATATTGAGCGACAGGTCATCGACCGCGGTGAAATCGGCAAACTTCTTCGTGACGTTCTCGATAGCGATGAAAGGCTTGGCCTCTGGATCGTTCCAAGGTGCGAATTTACGGCGAAAGCTTCCCAGTGATTTCATGTCCTGCCCCGGTCTCTATTCATAACGTGAAAAACCCCGGCAGGGATGCCGGGGTTTTTTGGAGTTACTGGCCTGTGACCACTTTCGTCCACAGGCGCGTGACGATCCGCTGGGTCTTGGTGTCGTAGGGTGTGACAGTGAAGAGTTTCTTCAAGGTCGCCTCGTCCGGGTAGACCTCCGGATTTTCGAACACGGCCTTGTCCATCAGCGCCTGAGAAGCCTTGTTGCCATTGGCATAGGAAACGTAGTTGGAGGCCTTGGCGGCGACTTCGGGCTTGAGCATGTAGTTGATGAATTCGTGAGCCTCAGCGACGTGCGGCGCATCGGCCGGGACCGCCATCAGGTCGAACCACATCTGCGCACCCTGCGACGGGATCGTATAGGCAACGTTTACGCCGGCCTTGGCCTCATCAGCGCGGGTCTTCGCCTGCAGGATGTCGCCGGAATAACCCAGCGCAAGGCAGATATCGCCATTGGCGAGCGCATTGATATATTCCGAAGAGTGGAACTTGCGCACATATGGACGAATGGTTTCAAGCAGGGCGCCGGCCTTTGCAAGTTCATCCGGGTCCTTGCTGTCGGGATTGAGCCCGAGATAGTTGAGAGCGGAAGGCATGACATCGGAAGCAGAGTCGAGGATGTGAATGCCGCAATCCTTGAACTTGGCCGCAAGTTCAGGTTTGAACAGGACGTCCCAGCTCGGTTTCTCATCGGAGCCGAGGATTTCCTTCATCTTGTCGGCATTGTAGCCGATGCCGGTCGTGCCCCACATATAGTCGACCGAGTATTCGTTGCCGGGATCATAGGTGGAGATGCGCTGGGTGATCTCGTCCCAGGTGTTGGAAAGGTTCGGCAGTTTCGACTTGTCGAGCTTCTGGAAGACGCCAGCTGCTATCTGGCGCTGCAGGAAGTTGGCGGTCGGCACCACGACGTCGTAGCCAGTTCCACCGGCGAGGAGCTTCGTTTCAAGAATCTCGTTGGAGTCGAACGTGTCATAGACGACCTTGATCCCAGTCTCCTTGGTGAATTCCTCAAGGATCGTGGGATCGATATAGTCCGACCAGTTATAGACGTTGACGACGCGGTCCGCGGCCAATGCCGAACTCGCAAGGCCGAGCGCGAGTGTCGCCGTCAACAGTACAGTTTTCATTCCCATTTAGGTCTCCATGCTGCCGGCACGCCATTCCCGCGGCGCGCCGTGTTCCCTTGCTGGACCTACCTTTTTAGATTGCAACTGCTTCGTCAACCGTGTTGCGAAGACTTCGCTGCTTAATTTTGCGCGAGCGTGATTTTTGTGCACGCGCCGGGCGACAGCACGACGCGTCAGGCCGTCCGAAGATGGCGCTGGCGGCGGTATTCCCAGCCGAGATGTAGGAGCAGCGCCACGAGAATAATCGTGCCGCCGATGATGGTGCGCGGCGACGGCACTTCATTATGGAGGAGCCAGACCCACACCGGACCAAGGACCGGTTCGAGCGTTCCGATCAGCGCGGCCAGCGCCGACGGGATGAGGCGCGCACCGCTGACGAAGAGTGCGAGCCCGAGGCCAAGATTGATGGCGCCGAGCGCGAAAAGCAGTCCGAAATCGTGGGCGCTGACACGAAACTCGCCTGCCATGGTCGAAGCGACACTTGCAGCGATGACGACGCCGAGAAAAACGGCGGGCGTCATGCGCAGGTGCGCCTTACGACGGGTGATCACTGTCGCAGTGGCGAAGGATATGGCGATCAGCAACGCCAGCATGTCGCCGATGGGCGAAACTTCACCGTCCAGCGAATCCGATACCATGATCGCCACCCCGGCAATGACGGTGCCGATGGCGATCCAGGTCGCAACACTCACGCGTTCGCGAAACAGCACCCAGGAGATCAGCGCGGCGAACAGAGGCACGCCAGCTTGCAGCAGGAGCACATTGGCAACCGTCGTATAGGAGAGCGCGATGATGAAGCACGACGAGGCAATGGCAAAGCATATGGCGACGCCCACCCCGGCCAAACCCATGTGCCGGAAAAGCCGCAACGTGCCGCGCGGACCGTCGCGCACCAGCATGAAGCACAGGAGAAACAGCGCCGCAAATACCGATCGCCAGAAAACGACTGTCCAATTGTCGGACACATCGAGGAACCGCGCAAACGCGCCGCCCGTGCTCCAGGCGATCGCCGAGCCTGCAACGAGCAAACAGCCGATCGCGGTCTCCGCCGAACTCTTGACGGGATCGGGCCCAACGACGGGAGGCATAGGAATTGCAGTGGCGCTCATGCGCGGAGAATGCCTAAGCTTTGCGCGCGGTCAAGCTACCAGAGCGACCAGCTATTATCGGTTTTGCGCCATCGCCACATTCATTGAAAATCAAATGCGCTCAGACCCGTAACCATCTCGTCGAGGCCGAGCGGCCGCGTCACCGGAGGTTCGGCGCGCGAGAGGCACGCTACCCGCTCGCACAGCCGGCACGCGGGGCCAACCTGCGTCATGCCGATGAACTTGCCAAGCGGAGCGGCACTGATGCTGCGATTGCCGAGCGCGCTGCCATAGACCGTATCATCGGCAAACGCGATATCGCAGCCAACGAGAATCGCTGTGCGGCGTGGACGCTCGTTGAAAGCGCCTTGCGGACCCTCCAGCGTGCGGGCAATCGTCAGGAACTCCGCGCCGCCCGGCATCTCGACCGCCTCGACAAGGATTTGGCCGGGCTGGGCGAAGGCGGAATGGACCGGAAGTTTCGGGCAATCCCCGCCGAAGCGCGATTGCGGAAAGCCCTGCGACCCGGCCCGGCGGAAACGATTGCCCGCATGGTCGACTTCAAGCATGAAGAAGCCAATGCCGTTTTGGTTCTGCAGCGTCGTCAAGCGGTTGGCCGCATGTTCGAACGAAACGTTGAAACGCGAGCGCAGGACGTCGATATCATAACGCGCCCGGGTCGCGGCAGTCTGAAAGGGCTGGTATGGCATCATCAGCGCATGGGCCGCATAGCGCCCGAGTTCGAAGCGCGCGATGCGCTTGGCCTCGTCCGAGGAGAGTTTCAGTTCCTGGATTTCCGCCGCGATCACCACTTGCATGCGCATAAGCACCGCTTCCATCGCCACTTCGCGCAGCTGGTCGAAGGGCGATAGCCGTTCGGAAATGAACAGGCGCTGCGAGTGGCGGTCATAGCGGCGGCGCCAGTTGGGCATGGTTGCGACCGGAAGCACGCGCACGGAAATGCCATGCTCGCTCTTCAGCCAGCCTTTCAATGCGGCAAGCAGTTCGTCACCGGGTTTGATGAGGCTGACAAAACTGTCGACCTCGCCTTCAATGCGCGGGAAATGGTTGGCGCGCCGCTCCAGAACTTCGCGCACCTCGTTTAGCGGAAGGCGCGTCGCCGAAAGCGACGGCGCGCGGCCGTCCTGAGCCAAAAGATCGGAAAGATCGGAAAGCCGCTCCATCTGCTCCTTATAGGCGCGGTAGAGTTTGATGATTCCGGCAGCCGCATTGGGCGCCGCATCGCTGATCTCGATCAGCTCCTGGTCGCCGGGCAATTCCCCGTTGAGCAGTGAATCGGAAAAGACCTCTTTTAGCGCCGCCATGGAGGAACCGGTCTCCATCTGCAGCGTGTCGAGTTCAATCTTGTAGGTCGCGGAAAGCTTCAGCAGCAGCTGCACAGTCAGCGGTCGCTGATTGCGCTCGATCAGGTTAAGATAGGATGGCGATATGCCGAGCGCCTCGGCCATGGACGTCTGCGTCAGGCCGCGCTCGTTGCGGATGCGGCGGATACGGGGCCCCGCAAAGATTTTTCCCTCAGCCATTGAGGCACCCCCGGCTTGGTGTATTTGCAGAGTGAGCGTTGTGCATAACGCCTCGTTGACAACAATTTACATCGGCAAGCCTATTACAAGATTTACAACTTTACAACCTCGGACTGTCAAATTGGCCACAGCCTAACTCGAAATGCAGCCCAAATATCGCGATATTTCTGGATCGTACCGCGCTGCAATGTAAATTTAGTCACATCAACGCAGCGCAAACGCATCAGGCTGTGGGACGCAAACTCTTTGTGGAGACAAGAATGACTGATTTTTACAACCTCGTACCAAACGCTCCGGAGGGCCGCTATGATGGTATCGAACGCCCCTATACGCCTGACGATGTCTTGCGCCTGCGAGGCTCGGTTCAGATCAAACATACTCTTGCTGAAAACGGCGCCAACCGGCTCTGGAAGCTCATCCACGAAGAAGGTTTCGTCAATGCGCTGGGTGCTCTCTCGGGCAATCAGGCAATGCAGATGGTTCGCGCAGGCCTCAAGGCAATTTATCTTTCCGGATGGCAGGTTGCCGCCGATGCAAACACTGCTTCAGCCATGTACCCAGACCAGTCGCTCTATCCGGCCAATGCAGCGCCGGAACTGGCCAAGCGCATAAACAAGACGCTGCAGCGCGCCGACCAGATCGAGACGGCGGAGGGCAAGGGTCTTTCGGTGGAGACCTGGTTTGCTCCGATCGTCGCTGACGCAGAAGCCGGCTTCGGCGGTCCGCTCAATGCCTTTGAGATCATGAAGGCGTTCATCGAGGCGGGTGCTGCCGGCGTCCACTACGAGGATCAGCTCGCTTCGGAAAAGAAGTGCGGTCATCTCGGCGGCAAGGTGCTGATCCCGACGGCGGCGCATATCCGCAATCTCAATGCCGCGCGGCTTGCCGCCGACGTCATGGGGACGCCGACGCTGGTCATTGCCCGCACCGATGCGGAAGCCGCGAAGCTTCTGACATCCGATATCGACGAGCGTGATCGTCCGTTCGTGGATTATGATGCGGGGCGGACGGCGGAAGGCTTCTATCAGGTCAAGAATGGCATTGAACCCTGTATCGCCCGGGCGATCGCCTATGCACCGCATGCCGATCTCATCTGGTGCGAGACGTCGAAGCCAGACCTTGAACAGGCAAGGCGCTTTGCCGAAGGCGTGCGCAAGGAGCATCCGGACAAGCTTCTTGCCTATAATTGCTCGCCTTCCTTCAACTGGAAGAAGCATCTCGACGAGGCAACGATCGCAAAGTTCCAGCGGGAACTCGGCGCCATGGGCTACAAGTTCCAGTTTATTACGCTCGCCGGGTTCCACCAGCTCAATTTCGGCATGTTCGAACTCGCCCGTGGCTACAAGGACCGGCAGATGTCGGCCTACTCGGAACTGCAGGAAGCGGAATTTGCCGCCGAGGCCAATGGCTACACCGCCACAAAGCACCAGCGCGAGGTTGGCACCGGCTATTTCGATGCGGTCTCGATGGCAATTACCGGCGGCCAGTCCTCGACGACGGCCATGAAGGAATCGACCGAGACGGCTCAGTTCCGTCCGGCTGCGGAGTAACAACCGACGAGGCGGCCTGGCCCATATATGCCGCCTCGCTCATCCGGCGATCACAAGACCGCCGCTGCAACGCCAAACAAGGAGAAAATCATGGCACCGCAGACACGCGTAAAGGAACGGGCCGAGGAGCAATCATCGGCCATGAATGCAGACCAGCAGGCTGTCATTCGCATGGTCGCAAACGACCTGCACCGCCTCAACCAGTCCGTGATGAAGGCGGTCGATGCCGGCGTATCGGTGGAACTCGTCCGCTCGGCCCGCCATCATGGCGGCGACGGCAACTGGGGCGATCTTCTGATCCCGGTCGTGGTCACGCGCCAATAACTGCAGCCGTGGCCTTCTCGGGCTTCGGTCTGGAGCCCGCACGGCGCAAAGACCGCCCGCAAGCGATTGCGGGCGGTTTTTAGTTTTTCCGCCTTGCAGCGTGAGAGCGAAAGGGTGGATCGTAGGATCAAGAGCCAGGATGACGGCGAGGGTGGTGCGAGGACGACGAGAGGCTCCTTCTTCGACCTTCGTTCAATTTACACGTCCACGGCGAGTGGCCAGACTCAGGGGCGCAACCTCGGGGTCCAGAATGAGCGGCTACGTTTACATCGTCACCAATTCCAGAAGGGGCACGCTCTATATTGGCGTGACGGCGGACCTACCCGGCCGTGTCTATCAACACAGAGAAGGCCTGACGCCGGGATTTGCGTGGAAGTATGGCTGCAAGCGGCTTGTCTGGTACGAACAGCATGAACTCATCGTCGATGCCATCCAGAGGGAGAAATCGATGAAGAGGTGGTACCGGGAATGGAAGATTCGGTTGATCGAAGGCTTGAACCCGCAGTGGGATGATCTCTACCACACGCTTCGGTAACCGGCACTTCGCGGACCATTCCTCTGCCATCACGTCGGTTTTTCCGGTTCAGCTTCCCATTGCCGCGTTCGACTCCCTCCCTGCCGCGCTGTTCAACCGCTGTTCGCTGCGTTGACACCCCGCAGCTCTCACCCGTTTAACACCCCACCAACTCCCCAACCGCCGTCATCAACTCTGTTGAACGAGGTCGTCTCTCAGTCTGGCATTGAGCACGACAACGATCTTTCGCATGACGGCAGCGAGAGCGACAATCGGCTATCGCAGGATCCGCGGCGGGCGGCCCGAGGTTCGAACGATCCTCTTCATGCCCGCCATGCAGGCCGCACGTGGCAAAGGCGAGTTCGCCGCCTTCTACAAACGTCTCGTCGCCAGTGGCAAAAAGCCGATCGTCGCTCTCGCTGCCGTCATGCGAAAGATCGTTGTCGTGCTCAATGCCAGACTGAGAGACGACCTCGTTCAACAGAGTTGATGACGGCAGTGAGAATGGCGCGATAACGGCAAGGGAAGGTCGCGCGAGAAGGTGCGCGTACGGGTCTGAGACAGCGCAAGGGAAATGCGAGGAACCGTCGCCAGTCGTATCGTGTGCCCTTCCTTCTACCCCTTTTGGCAAACGTCGTCGCCCGGCGCCACGGCCCAACGCCGCCACCGGCCGTGTGGCGTTCTTTCTACTATGGCCAGACCCGACCCTCCACAAATATATCCGGGGCCTGCCTCCCATCGGCAAGTATTTTGCTCTATCATTTTGGCATCGAAACGAAATCTGGTGATTGATGCCTTCCGAAACCCCTGAGAAGAAGCCCGCGCGGACTACAACACGGCGGCGAACGCCAGCCTATGTCAAATCCAAGCGCGGGGTGAAAAACTGGCGCGAAGCTTCAGAATGGCTGGCCTGGCGGGATATCGAAGACATTGAATGCATTACGCCGGACCAGGCGGGTGTCGCCCGCGGCAAGATGATGCCGTCGAAAAAATTCACATCCAATACCTCGCTCGCCCTGCCCTCCGCCGTGTTCATGGCGACGATCTCCGGCTCCTATCCAGAAGACGGCCACGGTTTTTCCTATCCGGAGGACGACGGCGATCTCAAGCTGATGCCGGACCTTTCGACCCTTTCCGAGGTTCCCTGGGAAAGCGATCCGACGGCGCAGGTCATCTGCGATCTCGTCAACAAGGAGGGCGAGGCCGTCGAGTTCACGCCGCGCAACGTCCTGAAGCGCGTCATGGCCGCCTATAGCAAGAAAGGCCTGAAGCCGGTCGTCGCCCCGGAAATCGAATTCTACCTCGTCCGCAAGAACCCCGATCCCGACTACCCGCTGACCCCGCCGGTCGGCCGTTCCGGTCGCGCCATCGGCGGCGGCCAGGGTTATTCCATCGCCGGCGTCAACGAGTTCGACGAGCTCATCGACGATATCTACCATTTCTCAGAAGGCCAGGGTCTCGAGATTGACACGCTGATCCACGAAGAAGGCGCGGCGCAGCTCGAAATCAACCTGCGCCACGGCGATCCCGTGGAGCTTGCCGACCAGGTGTTCATGTTCAAGCGCACCATCCGCGAGGCCGCGCTGAAGCACGACATGTACGCGACCTTCATGGCCAAGCCGATCCAGGGACAGCCGGGCTCGGCCATGCACATCCACCAGTCGATCATCGACAAGAAGACGGGCCGCAATGTCTTCACCAATCCGGATGGCACCGAAAGCGAAGCGTTCCGGCATTTCATTGGCGGCATGCAAAAGCACGTGCCGGCGTCGCTTGTCATGTTCGCGCCTTATGTGAATTCCTACCGGCGTCTTACACCGGCGGCCTCGGCTCCCGTGAACGTCAAATGGGGTTATGACAACCGTACGACCGCGTTTCGCGTGCCGCGCTCGGACCCCTCGGCGCGCCGCGTCGAGAACCGCATCCCATCATCCGACGCCAACCCCTATCTCGCGCTTGCGGCGTCGCTCGCCTGCGGTCTGATCGGCATGAACAACAGGCTCGAGCCCGACGCACCGGCCTCGACCACGGTCAATGACAGCCTGATCGAACTGCCGCGCGGTCTCATCGAAGCGACAATCCTGTTCGAGCAGGACAAGGACCTGATCGGCATGCTTGGCGAAGCCTTCGTCATAACCTACGCCGCCATCAAGCGCGCCGAGTTCGAGACCTTCATGGAGGTGATCAGCCCGTGGGAGCGCGAATATTTGCTGCTCAACGTTTGACACGAAAATTGCCTTACGACATGCCCTATCAATCGCCCATTTCACCCGGCATCTCCTGGTACGAAACCACCATTCCTGACCGGACCGAATATCCGGCACTCGACGGATCACGCCAGGCGGACGTCGTCATCATCGGCGGCGGTTTCACCGGCCTTTCAGCCGCCGTCCACCTGGCGTCCGCGGGAGCCGACGTGGTGCTGCTCGAAGCCTATCGCTTCGGCGACGGCGCATCGGGACGCAACGGCGGCCAGCTTGGCACCGGCCAGCGCACCTGGGCCGAGGACCTCGAAGCGCAGTATGGTTTCACGCGCGCCAAGGCACTGTTCGATCTTGCCGAAGAGGCAAAAGCCTACCTCCTGCAATTTGCCGAAACCCATGGTATCGACATCGAATATGTGCCGGGGCAAATGTCGGTGGTGCACAAGAAGCGCTATCTGAAGCATTACCAAAAGCATGCGGAGCTTATGGCGACACGTTTCGGCTATCCGCATATTCATTTCATGGATGCGGCGGAGACTGCCGAGCGGCTCGGCTCTAGCCGTTTCCTTGGGGGAAACTACGACAAGGGGACGGGCCACATCCAGCCGATGAAGCTCGTGGTCGGAACCGCCCGGGCAGCAGCAAAAGCCGGCGCGCATCTCTTCGAAAACACCAAGGTCACGGGGATCAGTTCCGAAAACGGACGCGTTGCTGTCACGACCGGTTCGGGGACCGTGACGGCGGCCAAGGCCCTGATCGCGGTCAACGCCTATGGCGGCAATCTCGAGCCCGTCAGCGCGGCGCATGTGATGCCGATCCGTTCCTTCATCGGCGCCACGGTTCCGCTCGGCAAGGACAGCCCCGTCCTCCCAGGCGGGGAAAGTGTCGACGATTCCCGCTTTGTCGTGCGCTATTTCCGCCGCTCACGCGACGGCCGCCTGCTCTTTGGCGGGCGCGAGGCCTATACGGCCGATAATCCGGAGGACATCAGCACCCATATCCGGCGGCAGATCGCCGAAATCTATCCGGCACTGGCCGATGTCGAGATTACCCAGGCCTGGGGTGGTTCGGTCGGTATCACGCTTCCGCGCCAACCCTTCGTGCGCGAGGTGATGCCGAATGTGATCTCGGCCGGCGGCTATTCCGGCCATGGGGTGATGCTGGCCAACTATGTGGGCAAGCTCTATGCGGAGACCGTAGCCGGCAATCGCGACCGGCTAAAGCTTCTGGAGGAACTAAAGGTCCCGGCATTTCCCGGCGGGCGCACATTACGGGCGCCGCTGCTGTTTCTGGCGCTCAGCTGGTACGCGCTGATGGACCGGGTCTAGCGGCTACACCTTCCTGACGATCACGCTGCCGACAGAGTAGCCCGCGCCGAACGAACAGATGACTCCTAGGCTGCCGGGTGCGAGATCGTCGGAGAATTTCGAGAAGGCGATGATCGATCCGGCCGACGACGTATTGGCATAGTCCTGCAGGATGTTCGGCTGTTCGCCTGGCTGCGGCTCGCGCCCGAGCACCTTGACGCCGATCAGATCGTTCATGCCCTTATTGGCCTGGTGCAGCCAGAGGCGCGACAGGTGCGCGGGTGCAATGTTCTCGTCGGCAAGGTGGGTGAGGATAAGGTCGGCGACGATCGGCACGACCTGCTTGAACACCTTGCGGCCCTCCTGGCGGAACAGCATGTCGCGCCGGTCGCTCATATGGCCTTCGCGGGTCCGCCGCAGGAACCCGTTATTGTTGCGGATATTGTTGGAAAACTGGGTGAGGCAGCGGGTCGACACGATTTCGAAACGATCGGGCGCCGTCGCAAGATCGGCACGCTCGAGCAATACCGCCGTACAGACATCGCCGAAGATGAAATGGCAATCCCGGTCGCGCCATTCGAGATGCGCCGAACAGATTTCGGGATTGACCATGAGGATAGCGCGGGCCGAGCCTGAACGGATCATGTCTGCCGCCGCCTGAATGCCGAAGGTCGCCGACGAACAGGCGACGTTCATGTCGAAGCCGAAACCCTCGATGCCGAGCGCCTGCTGCACCTCGATGGCGATGGCAGGGTAAGGCCGCTCGTGGTTGGAGGCGGCGCAAATGACCGCATCGATTTCCGAGGCGGTGCGTCCGGCCTTGGCGAGCGCGTCCGTTGCGGCTTGCACCGCCATTTCCGCCATGACCGAGAGTTCTTCATCGCGGCGTTCCGGCAAGACTGGATGCATGATTTCGGGATCGAGCACCCCCGATTTGTTGAGGACGTGGCGACGCTCGATGCCCGATGCACGCACGATGAAATCTTCGGCCGACATGGCGATTGGCTCGCGCGTTCCCGCCGCGATCTCGTCGGCATGAAGTTCATTCTGCCGCGTCGCAAAGGTGTTGAACGCCTCGACCAGTTCGGCGTTGCTGATGGACTGTTCAGGCGTGAAAACGCCCGTACCGCTGATGACGACCTTATGCATGGCGCTTCCAGTGTTTCTTTCCAAAAACCGATAGAGACTCCCGGCGCCCGGCGCAAGTAATCCCGTATTGTCATAAGAGGTTCATCGACGGGCCATAGGCTTTCCCTATATTTCGATGATGGATTGGTAGGGGAACTGGCTATGACGGCGGAGAATTTGGCGGCAACGAGCCTCAGCGAACACCCTCTCGAAAAACCCAGGAGCCTCGGCAATCTGCCCAACTATGCGGTCGTCGCGATCCTGATCGCCGGCCTTATCTATGTCGGCTGGTCGCTGACACAGGATTTGACCAGTGCCGTCGCGGTGCCGTGGATCCTGCTCGGTCTTGCCCTGGTGACGGCGCTGGGCTTTGAGTTCGTGAACGGTTTCCACGATACCGCCAATGCGGTCGCGACGGTCATCTACACCAATTCGATGCCGGCGGAATTCGCCGTGATCTGGTCGGGCTTTTTCAATTTCCTCGGTGTGATGACCGCAAGCGGTGCGGTTGCCTTCGGCATCATTTCATTGCTTCCGGTCGAACTGATCATGCAGGTGGGTTCGAGCGCCGGCCTCGCCATGGTTTTCTCGCTGCTGGCGGCCGCGATCATCTGGAACCTCGGCACCTGGTATTTCGGTCTGCCCGCCTCAAGCTCGCATACGCTCATCGGCTCGATCGTCGGCGTCGGCCTTGCCAACCAGTTCGTCGCGCCGACAGGCACGGCAACCAGCGGCGTCGACTGGTCGAAAGCGACCGAAGTCGGCATGTCGCTGCTGATTTCTCCGCTTGTCGGCTTCGGCGCGGCGGCGCTCCTACTTCTCACCATGAAGCTATTCATCAGGAACAAGGCGCTTTACGAGGCGCCCAAGGGCAATACGCCGCCGCCGCTGTGGATTCGTGCAATGCTGATTTTCACCTGCACCGGCGTCAGTTTCGCCCACGGTTCGAACGACGGCCAAAAGGGCATGGGCTTGATCATGCTCATCCTGATCGGCGTCGTGCCGACCGCCTTTGCACTCAACAGGACTCCCGACATCAACTATCTCGATGCCTACAAGGCCGCTGCGACGCAGGCCGGCGCCGTTCTCCAGAAATACGAAAAGCCCGGCGTCGTCATGACGGATGCGCATGCCGTCGTTAGCGAGGCCGTGCGCACCAAAACCTGGAGCGATGCCACGACCGTCGCGCTACAGCAGTTCATCGTCGATACCAATGCGAGCATTTCGCCCTACGGTTCGGCGGCCAATGTGCCGACCGGCATGGTCAGCAACACGCGCAACGACATGTATCTTGCCGGTGAAGCGCTCAAGCTGATCGACAAGAAGAAGCTGCTGCCGATGGAAGCGGCGGACCTTGCCGTCATCAAGACCTATCACCAGGCAATCGACAATGCGACGAAGTTCATCCCGACCTGGGTCAAGGTGGCCGTGGCGCTGGCGCTCGGGCTTGGAACCATGGTCGGCTGGAGGCGCATCGTCGTGACCGTCGGCGAAAAGATCGGCAAGACCCACCTGACCTACGGCCAGGGCGCTTCCGCCGAACTGGTGGCCATGGGGACCATTTTCACCGCTGACACCCTCGGCCTTCCGGTGAGCACGACGCACATATTATCGTCGGGCGTCGCCGGAACGATGGTTGCGAACGGATCGGGACTGCAGATGTCGACCGTGCGCAACCTGCTCATGGCCTGGGTGCTGACGCTGCCCGTTTCGATCGCCCTCTCGTTCACGCTGTTCGTGATCTTGCGTCATCTGATCTGATAGAACTGGCCTCAAACGAGAAATCATGGCCGGCCATGCCGGCCACTACCATATACGCGCAATCCAACCTTTCTGCTCCGTCAATTGGTCGAATGCCACATCGGCGGAGACGAGGGGCAACTCATAGTGAATCGCGCTCGCAGCGAGCATCCGGTCAAAGGGATCGCGATGCGGCCAATCCAGCAGGCCTGCCTTGAGGCTTACTTCAGGCGTCAAAGTTGCAACACGGCCCAATTGTGCTTCGAATATGGGAAGAAGGCGATCAACAAAGGGCGCCATCTCCGGCCATTTGCCGAGCCGCACCTTGTGGCTGATTTCAAAAAAACTCACGGGAGAAACGAAAACCTCATCGGCTTCCTCAATCATCGACAAATGAGCTTCCGGAAGAAGTTTATCCGCAAGCATAAACCAAGCCCAGACATGCGTATCGAGCAAGACAGCTCTCATTCACTACGTTCCCAAAGCGCCAATTCCTCCTCGGACATAGGCTCAAGAAAATCCGGCGCCGTACCGGCAAGTTCCTTGAGCGCTCCGGCTTTAAAGCGGCTTTTGGGGATCGGAACCAGCTTCACCACCGGCTTGTTGCCTTTGGCGATAATAACCTCTTCTCCCGACAAGGCGGCATCGATCAACTTCGAGAGATTTGATTTGGCTGCATGGACATTGACCTGCATCGGAGTTCTCCAGATTAGCTAACTTAGCTAATAGCACACAACTTCGCTGAAAGCGAACATGTCCGTTCCTGAACGAAGGTTGAACCAACCTTGCTGGGCTATTCGCCTTTCGGTGCGTCCGCGCCGACGGTCACCTCGGCCCAGGCGTCGAAATCACGCGCCAGTTCGCCGATCTTCTTGCGGGCATTTTCTAGCGCTTCCTTGCCGAGAAGAAGACGCAGCGGTGGATTTTCCGCCTCCACAGCCTGGACGATCGCCTTTGCCGCGCGCACCGGATCGCCCGGCTGGTTGCCACTGACCTTGCGCAGCATATCGAGCCGCGCGCCGGCGGTGGTCCGGTAGTCCTCCATCGTTTCCGGTACTTCATTGGCCGAGCGCCCCGCCCAGTCGGTACGGAAGCCGCTGGGCTCGACGATCAGGACCTTGATCCCGAGCGGCGCCACCTCCTTCGACAGCGATTCCGAAAGCGCCTCGACGCTGAACTTGGTTGCTGCATAGAAGCTGACGGCGACATTGGCGATGAGACCGCCCTGCGAGGAAATATTGACGATCGTCCCGGAGCGCTGCTTGCGCATGACAGGCAGGACCGCGCGCGTCATGTTGGCGAGACCCCAGACGTTGATGTCGAACATCTTGCGCACTTCATCCATGTCGCTCTCTTCGAGCGAGCCGAAATAGCCGATGCCGGCATTGTTCACGAGCACATCGATCCGACCGAAATGCTCGTGCGCCGCCTTGACTGCGCTGGCAATCTCTTCGGCCTTAGTCACATCGAGCTTCAGGACGAGGGCATTGTTCTTGTGGTCTTTGGCAAGTTCTTCGACATGCGCCGGGTTGCGCGCGGTGACGACCGTCGGATAGCCGAGTTCAAGCGTGTGCCGCGCGAGTTCGCGGCCAAAACCGGTTGAACAGCCAGTGATGAACCAGACAGGTTTGGATGTCATGATGATGTCCTTGATGATGAGGCGCCGCAGGGTCCAAACGGATCAGAGGAGCGCCGTGGGAAAAGCTGGACTACGCGTGCAATGTAGACCACCCGGCAACTGATTCAAGTTTTGATGCAACCTGAGTTCATCGTTCAGATGCAACGTCCCCCATCCACCTCAAGCGCAACACCGGTGATGAACTCCGCTTCATCCGAGGCAAGCCATAGCGCAGCATTGGCGACATCGAGCGGCGTCGACAGGCGTCCGAGAGGCACGGTCGCCTTGAACTGCGCGCGCTTCTCCGGCGTGTCCTCGCCCATGAACAGCCCGAGCATCGGCGTTTCGCCTGCCACAGGGCAGAGGCAATTCACCCTGATCTTTTTGGGTGCAAGCTCGATGGCCATGGACTTGGTAGCGCTTATCGCCCATCCCTTGGAAGCGTTGTACCAGGTCAAGCCCGGCCGCGGCCGCAATCCCGCCGTCGACGCCGTGGTGATGATCGTGCCGCCTCCCTGCGCCTCCATGATCGGAACGACGGCGAGTGCCGCATAGTAGATCGATTTCATGTTGACGCCGGTGATAAGATCGAACGTGCTCTCGTCAACGTCGAGCATCGACCCGTTGCGGTAGGTGAAGCCGGCATTATTGACCATGATGTCGATGCGGCCGAACTGGTCGGCTGCCGCCTGGACCATGCTCTCTACTTCGTCCTTGCGCGTCACGTCGGCATGAACGGCAATAGCCTTCGCGCCGATAGCTGCGGCAACCTTTTGCGCACCCTTGAGATTGAGGTCGGCCACTACGACATTGGCGCCCTCCTCGGCAAAGCGCTTTGCCATCCCTTCGCCGAACCCTGACGCTGCGCCGGTGATGATTGCTGTCTTGCCTGCCAAACGGGTCATTTCATCTCCTGGATATGCTCATTGCTGGAATTGCTTGATATTTGCGGTCAATCGTGGCGGAAAACGATCGTCTTGGTCGCCGACATATCGTAAAGCGCCTCGAAACCCTTCTCGCGGCCATGGCCGGATCGTTTGAAACCGCCGAAGGGCAGTTCGATGCCGCCCCCAGCGCCATAGGCGTTAACGAAGACCTGCCCGGCGCGGACCCGCTTGGCGACGCGATGCTGACGCGCGCCGTCCCGCGTCCAAACCCCGGCGACAAGGCCGTATTCAGTATTATTGGCAATGCTAATCGCGTCGCTCTCATCGTCAAAGGCAAGGAGCGATAGGACAGGACCGAACACTTCCTCCTGTGCGATCACCGCCAAGGGATCGACCGAACCGAAGAGCACGGGCGCCACGTAATAACCGGCCGCCGGCGCGGCAGCAGCAATTGACCCGCGCGCAACGATTTCGATGCCGGCCTCCACGGCCCCGGCAACATAGGAATCGATGCGGCGCTTCTGCGCCGGATTGATCACGGCCCCAAGGTCAAGATCGGCATCGTGCGGGCCGGCGACAAGTTTGCTAAAGCGTTCGGCGAGCGCGCCCTCAACTTCACGATAGATGCTGCGCTCGATAAGCACCCGGCTGCCGGCGGAACAGCTCTGGCCGCCATTCTGTATGATCGCATTGACAATGACCGGCAAGGCCTTGTCGATATCGGCGTCGGCAAAGACGATTTGCGGCGACTTGCCGCCAAGTTCCATGGTGACGCCGCGATTGTTGAACGCGGCTGCCTGCTGGATGGCGGTGCCGGTGGCTGGCGACCCGGTGAATGTGACGTAGTCGATGCCCGTATGCGCGGATAGCGCCGCCCCCGCCTCGCGTCCATAACCAGTGATGATATTGAGCACACCCTCCGGAAAACCGGCTTCGATGGCAAGTTCTCCGATACGGATCGTCGAAAGCGATGCATCTTCGGCAGGCTTGACCACCAAGGTATTGCCCATGGCAAGCGCTGCCCCCACGACCCTTGCGAGGATCTGCAGCGGATAGTTCCAGGGAATTATCCCGGCAACGACCCCATGCGGTTCACGCAAAGTGAGCGCCGTGTAGCCATCATTGAACGGAATGGTATCGCCGTGGATCTTGTCGGCGGCGCCACCATAGAACTCATAATAGCGCATCGCAGCGGCAACATCGGCCTTTCCCTGGCGGAGCGGCTTGCCCGTGTCGCGCGATTCGAGCGCAGCGAGTTCGTCGCCGTGGCGCTCGATCAATTGCCCGAGCTTGGTCAAAAGCCTGCCGCGTTCCGCAGCGGACATGCGCGACCAGGGTCCACTATCGAAGGCGTCACGCGCTGCGCTAACGGCGCGGTCGACATCCTCCGCCTTGCTTGCCGGGATGCGTGCAAAGGCTAGGCCATCCGATGGACACAAAACAGTGATCGTTTCTTGCGAAAGTGCCCCGACCTGCCGACCGTTGATGATGTTCAGGAACTTCTGATCCTGCGCGACAACTTTGGAGAGATTCTGTACCATGACTACTTCCTGTTCGTTGCAATCGTAAGTGAACCGACACGAATTGGGAATGCATTTTGACGCAGTTCGTGCGCTGGGACTGGTCATTTTAAATCGATTAGATTATACAACGCTGCGCCCATCGACGCATTCAGGCATAATGAGAGCATCCGTATGACAAGCCAGATAATCCCGGTTGAACCCTTTGATTGTATCGTTTTCGGTGGCACAGGCGATCTTGCAGAGCGCAAACTGATACCGGCTCTCTACCAGCGTCAGCGTGACGGGCAGTTCTCCGAGCCGACCCGCATCATCGGTGCCTCGCGTTCGGCCATGACCGACCAGGGCTACCGCGATTTTGCGGCAGCGGCGATCAAGGAATTCGTCAAGGCCGACGAGATCGATCCAAAGCAGCTCGACCAGTTTCTTTCACGGATCTTCTATGTCGCCGTGGACGCCACGTCCGATAATGGCTGGGAGGAACTCAAGGCGGCGATCGGCAACGACACCAAGCGAATCCGAGCTTTTTATCTTGCGGTCAGCCCGTCACTGTTTGGCGATATCACGAGCCGGCTCAAGAGCCACAAGCTCGTGCACGATCATACCCGCATCATAGTCGAGAAGCCGATCGGCCGCGACCTCGCCTCGGCGATCGCCCTCAACGACACGATCGGCCACGTCTTCCACGAGCAGCAGATATTCCGCATCGACCACTATCTCGGCAAGGAAACCGTGCAGAACCTGATGGCCCTGCGCTTTGCCAATGCCCTCTACGAGCCCTTGTGGAACTCCGCTCATATCGACCATGTCCAAATCACCGTTGCTGAAGCCGTCGGGCTCGAGAACCGTGCCGGCTATTACGATACGGCCGGTGCGCTGCGCGACATGGTGCAAAACCATATGCTGCAGCTGCTCTGCCTCGTCGCCATGGAACCGCCGTCGTCGATGGACGCCGATGCGGTGCGCGACGAGAAGCTGAAGGTGCTGCGCTCGCTCAGCCCGATCAACAACAAGAATTACGAGGAATTGACTGTGCGCGGCCAATACCGCGCCGGGGCGTCCGCCGGTGGCGCGGTCAAGGGATATCTGGACGAACTCGGCAAGCCGAGCAGCACCGAGACGTTCGTTGCCATCAAGGCCGAGATCGCCAACTGGCGCTGGGCCGGCGTGCCGTTCTATCTGCGGACCGGGAAGCGCCTCGCCACGCGCGCATCCGAGATCGTCGTTTCCTTCAAGCCGATCCCGCACTCGATTTTCGGCGACAGCGCCGGCCGCGTGGTCGCCAACCAGCTCGTGATCCGCCTGCAGCCCGACGAGGGGGTCAAACAGTGGATGATGATCAAGGATCCGGGTCCGGGCGGTATGCGGCTTCGCCATGTTCCGCTCGACATGAGCTTTGCCGAGTCCTTCCAGGCACGCAATCCCGATGCCTATGAACGCTTGATCATGGATGTCGTGCGCGGCAACCAGACGCTGTTCATGCGCCGCGACGAGGTGGTTGCGGCCTGGCAGTGGGTCGACCCCATTCTCAAGGCCTGGGCCGAGGACGGACAGCCGCCCTACGGCTATACGGCCGGCACCTGGGGACCATCGGCTGCGATCGCCCTGATCGAGCGCGACGGTCGGACCTGGCACGAAGCGGAAGCATAGGAAGGTCGCACGTGTCATGGTGATCGATCATAAGCTGAACAGTTTCGCTGACGGTGATGCGCTCGCTGCGGCACTCGCATCCACCGTCGCCGAACGGCTTGGCACCGCATGCAAGGAACGCGGAAGCGCCGTGCTTGCGGTCTCAGGCGGCACGACCCCTGCCCGCTACTTCAAAGCCCTTTCTCATAAGCGGCTACCCTGGACGAACATTACGATTACCCTCATCGACGAGCGGTATGTGCCGCCGACGAGCGACCGGTCCAACGAGAAGCTCGTACGCGAGCTGCTCCTGCAAAACGAAGCGGCGGATGCCAATTTCGTCGGCCTTTACAATCCTGCGCCCAATGTCGAACAAGGTGCTAAACTGGCGTCGGAAGCAATCGGCCGGCTTGGACGCCCGTTTGACGTTTCCGTGCTTGGCATGGGGAACGACGGGCACACGGCATCGTTCTTTCCGGGCGGCGACCATCTTGCTGCGGCGATTGCGCCGGACCAGACGGCGCCGGTTCTGCCCATGCAGGCGGAAGGCGCGGGCGAACCGAGGCTGACGCTGACGCTTCCGATGATTGCCGGATCGCGCTTCGTGGCACTGCATATTGAAGGCGCGGCGAAGAAGGAAGTGCTCGATGCTGCGCTTGGCGAAGGCAGCGCGCTCGACATGCCGATCCGTGCGGTTCTGCGCTATGAGCCGATCGAGCTTGAGATTTTCTGGGCGCCGTAAGCGGCCCGACTGCGTCGCTGCATCGGGAAGCTCCCAACTTCCGGGCAGCCGCCAAGAGGAGATAGAAGATGACCGTCCTGCAACGGGTAAAAAGCATTACCAATCGCATTTGCGAACAATCAAGACCAACGCGCGATGTCTATCTCGATCACCTGCGGGAGGCAGCCTCGCGCAAGCCGAAACGTTCCGCGCTCGCCTGCGCCAATCTTGCCCACGGCTTTGCCGCGTGCAGTCCATCCGACAAGGCGGCGCTTGCCGGCGACGTGGTGCCCAATCTCGGCATCATAACCTCCTACAACGACATGTTGTCGGCGCATCAACCGTTTGAAACCTACCCGCAGCTCATCAAGGCGGCGGCCAAGGAAGCTGGCGGCGTGGCGCAAGTCGCCGGCGGTGTTCCTGCCATGTGCGACGGTGTCACTCAGGGTCAGCCGGGCATGGAACTTTCCCTGTTCTCGCGCGATGTCATCGCCATGGCAACGGCGATCGGCTTATCGCACGATATGTTCGACGCCGCGGTATATCTTGGCGTTTGCGACAAGATCGTGCCCGGGCTCGTCATCGGCGCGCTCACCTTCGGTCATCTTCCAGCGGTATTTGTTCCAGCCGGACCGATGACGACGGGCCTGCCCAACGACGAAAAGGCAAAGACGCGCCAGCTCTATGCCGAGGGCAAGGTCGGGCGTGATGCACTGCTCGAATCGGAATCAAAGTCCTATCACGGCCCGGGCACCTGCACCTTCTACGGCACCGCCAATTCGAACCAGATGCTGATGGAGATCATGGGCCTGCACATGCCGGGCGCTTCCTTCATCAATCCGGGCACCCCCTTGCGCGAAGCGCTGACCCGCGAAGCCGCGAAACGCGCGCTCGCCATTACCGCCCTCGGCAACGAATATACGCCGGTCGGCGAGATGATCGACGAGAAGACGATCGTCAACGGCGTCGTCGGGCTGCATGCGACAGGCGGGTCCACCAACCATACGATGCACCTCGTCGCCATGGCGGCTGCAGCCGGTATCAAATTGACCTGGCAGGACATTTCCGACCTGTCAGACATCGTGCCGCTGCTCGCCCGTGTCTATCCGAACGGTCTTGCCGACGTGAACCATTTCCATGCCGCCGGCGGCATGGGCTATATCATCCGCGAACTTCTCGATGCCGGGCTCCTGCACGAGGACGTCAAGACCGTCTGGGGCGGCAGCGAGGGACTGCGCGCCTATACGATCGAGCCGAAGCTCGGCGAAAACGGCGCTGTCGTGCGCGAGCCGATCGCTGCCGAGAGCGGCGACAAGAAGGTCCTGTCCACCTATAAGGAGCCGTTCCAGGTGACCGGCGGACTGAAGATGCTCAAGGGCAATCTCGGGACCGCCGTCATCAAGACTTCTGCCGTGAAGGCCGACCGCCACATTATCGAGGCGCCGGCCATCGTTTTTGACAGCCAGGCCGAACTCCAGGATGCGTTCAAGGCAGGCAAGCTCGACCGCGATTTCGTGGCCGTGGTGCGTTTCCAGGGCCCGCGCGCCAACGGCATGCCCGAATTGCACAAGCTGACCCCGGCGTTGGGGGTCCTGCAGGATCGGGGCTATAAGGTGGCGCTCGTTACCGACGGGCGCATGTCCGGCGCTTCGGGCAAGGTTCCGGCCGCGATCCATGTGACGCCCGAGGCACTCGACGGCGGCCTCATCGGCAAAATCCGGGATGGCGATGTCGTCCGCCTCGACGCGGAAATTGGCGCGCTGGATGTGCTCGAGGATCCGGACGTTCTGGCGGGCCGTCCCGCCCCCGAGGTTGATATCAGCCATAACAGCTATGGCATGGGCCGCGAACTCTTCGCGACATTCCGCCAGGCAGTGGGCCGGGCCGATCACGGAGCATCCGTGTTCGGCTAGAATATGAAGCGCTAATACGTCGTGCGGCGCTCGTCCGAAGGCGAGCGCCCGAATTGCGCCCGGTAGCTCTGCGCAAAATACGAATGCGACGTGAATCCAGTTGCGAGCGCGACGTCGAGAATCGGCGAATGGGTTTGCCGCAGCAATTCGCGTGCCCGTTCGAGCCGCAGGCTCATATAGTAACGGCCCGGCGTCATGTTGAGGTGACGCAGAAAAAGCCGTTCGACCTGCCGCACCGACAGGCCAACCGCCTTGGCAAGGCGGACCGCCGATTTCGGCTGTTCGAGATTGTCGGCCATCAATTCCACGATCTTGCGCAGCTTTTCCGACTTGCCGGTCAGGTCCCGCTCCGGCCCGATCCGCTGGCGATCGGTCTGCGAGCGAATGCGCTCGTGGTGGAACTGGTTGGCGACCTCGTTGGCAAGCGCCGGGCTGAAATCTTGCCGGATGATTTCAAGCATCAGGTCGATCGAGGTGGTGCCGCCGGCGCAGGTATAGCGCTTGCGGTCGATCTCGAAGACATTGCCCGTGCATTCGATCTGCGGGAACTTCTCCTGGAAGCCGGCACGGTTCTCCCAATGAATCGTGCAGCGATGACCTTCGAGCTGGCCGGCTTCGGCAAGGATGTAGCTGCCGATATTGAGCCCGCCCAGCGCTGCGCCGCGCCGTCCAAGATTGCGCAAGGCTGCAATGACCTTCTGCTTGTCGTCGAAGTCGGTCTTGAGGCCGGCGCAGACAAAGAAGATATCGGACGACGGAAGGTCGGCGAGCGCATAATCCACATTGATCTGCAGGCCGTTCGAGGCGGTCACTGCCTCGCCATTGGCCGACACGATGATCCACGAATAATAGGGCTGCTCGGCCATGCGGTTGGCCGTACGCATCGTATCGATGGCAGCGGCAAGGCTGAACATCGGGAATTTGTCGACGAGCAGAAAGGCAAAGGTTCTGCTGACCTTGAGGGCTTGGGCCATGTGCTCTTTTAGCGAGATTCCCTGTTAGAGCAAATCGATCAGAAGCGCGGCGGCACCTTCCCAACCGAGCGGTAGGCCGCAACGAGCGTATTGGCCATAAGCATGGCGATCGTCATCGGGCCCACGCCGCCGGGGACCGGTGTGATGGCGGCCGCGACCGTCGCCGCATCCGCGAAATCGACATCGCCGACAAGGCGCGACTTGCCTTCGCCCTTTTCCGGAGCCGGGATGCGATTGATGCCGACATCGATCACGGTTGCGCCGGGCTTAACCCAATCGGCCTTGACCATTTGCGGCCTGCCGACGGCGGCGACGAGAATATCTGCGTTGCGGCAGATTCCCGCCAGATCCTTGGTCCTGCTATGGGCAATCGTCACTGTCGCATTGTGAGCAAGGAGCAGATTGAACATCGGCTTGCCGACAATGTTCGAGCGGCCGATCACCACGGCGTTGAGCCCGGAGAGGTCCCGGCCCAGAACGCGCTCAATCAGCAGCATGGAGCCTGCCGGCGTACACGGAACGAAAGCCGTATCGAGCTCGCCGGTGCCGAGCTTACCGACATTAATGAAATGGAAGCCGTCGACGTCCTTGTCCGGCGAAATCGTCTGGATAATGCGGCCGGAATCGATGTGCTTGGGCAGCGGAAGCTGCACGAGGATGCCGTGGATAGACGGGTCGGCATTGAGGCTCTCGACAAGAGCAACGAGCTCTTCCTCGCTGGTATCCTCGGCGAGGGTGTGTTGAACGGATTTGAAGCCGCATTCACGGGCCTTCTTGCCCTTTGAAGCGACATAGACCTGGCTGGCTGGATCTTCCCCGACGATGACAACGGCGATACCGGGCGTGATCCCGGTGGACTCTATCAGTTCGGCGGCCGACGCCTTGACCTTCGAAACCACGTCCTCGGCAATTTCCTTGCCATTGATCGTCACTGCCATGTGCTGCTCCCGGGCGTCGAACTGGTGGATCGGCCACCATAGTGTTGATTTTGCGGCCGAATAATACCGTCAAAGCGGCGTTCGCTGACGCAATAGCGAAAGCGGTCGGGAACAGCAATGCGATGATGTGCCCCAGAGGCGCGTCAGGCTTCCAATCGTTGCTTGGCGGGGACGCCAAATCCATGCATGATCACAGAATCTCTCCCGAATCCGGAATTTTCGATGCGCTATTCAGCTTTCAGCCTGCTCAAGAACGCCCTCAACGGCAATAAGGACTGGAAGCCCGCCTGGCGCAAACCCGACCCGAAACCGGCCTACGACGTCGTCATCATCGGCGGCGGCCATGGTCTTGCGACAGCCTATTATCTCGCCAAGGAGCATGGGATTCGCAATATTGCGGTCGTCGAAAAGGGCTGGCTCGGCTCCGGCAATATCGGCCGCAACACGACCGCGATCCGTTCGAACTATCTCCTCACCGAAAACCAGCACTTCTACGAAGCATCGATGAAGCTCTGGGAAACGCTATCGCAGGACCTCAACTACAATGTGATGTTTTCCCAGCGCGGCGTCATCAACCTTGCCCATACGCTGCCGCAGCTCGACGTTTACGCCCGTCGCGGCAACCAGATGCGTCTCAATGGCATCGATTGCGAGTTGATGAACCCGCAGCAAATCAAGAAACTGATCCCCGGCCTCGACATCAGCAACAATGCGCGTTTTCCGATTCTCGGCGGGCTCATGCAGCGCAGTGCCGGAACGGCGCGCCATGACGCAGTCGTCTGGGGCTATGCCCGCGCCGCCGACCAGCTTGGCGTCGATATCATCGAGAACTGCGAGGTCACAAGCTTCCTCAAGGACGGCGATACCATTACCGGCGTCATGACGACGCGCGGTCCGATCAAGGCCAAGAAGGTCGGCTGCGCGGTGGCCGGCCATACCAGCGAACTCATGCGCCGCGCCGGTGTCGACCGCCTCCCGCTTGAATCGCACGTGCTACAGGCCTTTGTCTCCGAGGCCCTGAAGCCCGTTGTCGACACGGTCGCGACCTTCGGCGGGGGACATCTCTATTTCAGCCAGTCGGACAAGGGCGGACTTGTGTTCGGCGGCGATATCGACGGCTATAATTCCTATGCGCAGCGTGGCAACCTTCCGGTCGTCGAAGATGTAATGAGCGAATTCGTCGCCGTCATCCCGGCACTGGCACGCGTCAAGCTGCTTCGCTCCTGGGGCGGCATCATGGACATGACCATGGACGGCTCCCCCATCATCACGACGGGGCCATTGCCCGGCATGTATCTGAATACAGGCTGGTGCTATGGCGGGTTCAAGGCGACGCCGATTTCGGGAAAATGCTTCGCCTGGACCATCGCCAAGGATGAGCCGCACCCGCTTTCCGCGCCGTTTACGCTCGACCGGTTCTATCGCGGCTATGTCATTGACGACAAGGGACAGGGCCCCACCCCGAGACTGCACTAGCGCGTCGTCCGGTCCTTCACCTGCTTGATCGCAGTATCGAGCCGCGAGGCTGCAATATTCGAGGGCTGAACGGGGTCCGTTTCCGCGACGAGCGAGGTCGATTCCACGGGCCTTTCCGATAATGCGGAAGCCTTGCGCCTCCGGACCTGGGATGCCTCCATCATTCCGATTATCAAGGCAATGCCCAAGGCGACGCCTACCGGCAGGATAATGCCCTTATCGACACTGAATAGCGTTCCGATGATGACCACGGCAACGATAAGCCACCGCAGCGGCCGGATGCCATGTGCTTTCTCGTCAAGGGCGGTGTCTGTATCGACAGGCAATTCCGCAATTGGCGCGACCTCTTCCGGCAAAGCCGGATCTTCGGCTGCGCCGCCGATCGTTTGCGAAGGTTGAGTGGCTTCCGCCAGATCTTCTACCGGCACAGGCTGAGCGTCGCCATCGCCTGGCACGATGCTGCGCGCTTCTTCGTCGCCACGCCGGTTGAGCTCGGCCTTGATCGCGGCCATCTCGGCGCGCAAGCGATCAACTGCCTCCTGTTCGGCTTCCTCCGGGGTGAGACTGCGGGCCGTTTCGGGCCACGATCGCTGCAGATCGTCGCTCGCTGCGGCCAGACGCAAAGCGCGCATACGATGATAGCGTTCGAGTTCGCTTTCGTGACGAAACGATGGCCCTGAACCTTCAGCCGGCTCTTCCGGCTGGCCCGCAAACGAGAGCAGCGACCGTGGCCGCTTCTTCGTCTCGTTCTCGCGATTACTCATCTGCAACCCAACTCCAGCACTGCCGTAACCTGTGTCTTTCGTTCATAGACGAAGGTTAATTCAATCTAAAGTGACGTCAAAAATAAATGGTTAATTGGAACCTGCACAGGTCAGTGGCGATCGGCGGTTGACCCGAAGCACCGGAGCGGATCAAAGTGCGCCAAAATCAGGGAGAAAGATAATGGCTGAGAATGTGGTTTTGGTCGGGTGCGGCAATATGGGTTTTGCCATGCTCAAGGGCTGGCTCGATGCCGGCGTGCTGAAGCCGGGCCAGGTGCATGTCGTGGAACCGACCGACGCGTTACGGGAACGGGCGGCAGGATTGGGGGTGGAAGCCGTTGCCAATGCCAGCCGCCTGCCCGCCGACCTTGCACCGCGCGTCATCCTCGTCGCGGTCAAACCGCAGGTCATGGGCGACGTGCTTCCAGCCTATCAGCGTTTCGCGAGGACGGCGACATTCGTCAGCGTCGCTGCCGGCATCACCGTCGCATTCTTTGAAAAAAACCTCGGCAAGGACGCCGCCATTATTCGCACGATTCCGAACACGCCAGCGGCGATCGGGAAAGGCATGATCGTCACCTACCGCAACAGCAATGTGGAGGACGAGGATGCGCGTTTCGTCAATACACTGCTCAAGACGAGCGGCGCTGTCGCTTCGGTCGCCGACGAGAGCCTGATCGACGCGGTGACCGCAGTTTCAGGCTCGGGCCCGGCCTACGTGTTTCATTTCATCGAATGCCTGACCGAGGCAGCAGTCGCCGCAGGGATCGAACGCAGCACCGCGGAACTATTGGCGATGCAGACCGTCTATGGCGCGGGTGCGCTTGCTGCTTCGAGCAAGGACACGCCAACGACGCTACGCGAACAGGTCACAAGCCCCAACGGCACAACCGCTGCAGCGCTCAACGTGTTGATGGGGGAGAACCGAATGCAAAAGCTTGTCACCGAAGCTGTCGATGCGGCGCACCAGCGCGCCATCGAACTTGGCAAAGTTTGAGCTTTCACCCCTGCAAGGCTTGCTCTAGCCTGCGTGCATGAACGTTCATTCGTCCCCTGATATTGTCGCGGCGACGGCGCAACGCGCTTACGGCGCCGCGCGGCTTTCCGTCAAACATGTGAACGGCCGAACCCGCATCGCCTCGCTCTATCAGGAGGGTTGCGCCAAGATTCGCCTGCCCGAGCGCGACGACCACGGTCTTGAGGCGGTGATGATCAACACGTCCGGCGGCCTGACCGGCGGCGACAGGATGCGCTGGGAGTTCGATGTCAGGGAGAACTGCAGGGCGCAGATCACGACGCAGGCTTGCGAGCGCATTTATCGCGCGTCCGCCGATACCGCCGAAGCCGAAACGAAGCTTCACATCGGCGAAGAGGCTTCGCTGGCGTGGCTGCCACAGGAAACCATTGTCTTCGAGAAATCGGCCTTGCGCCGCAGCCTGAATATCAGTCTTGCCGCGACAAGCCGCGCACTGATCATCGAGCCGATCGTTTTCGGGCGCAAGGCAATGGGCGAAAACATCGAGACTGCAACGATCCATGACCGCTGGCGCATCTGGCGCGACGACAGGCTCGTCCATGCCGAGGATTTTCGTCTTGGTCCCGATGCCGGTTCGATGCTCCGCCAACCAGCCCTGCTCGGCGGTGCGCGGGCCATGGCAACGGTATTGCTGCTCGGCGCCGATGCGGAGCGCCATCTCGATGCAGCGCGGAAAATAATTGGCGCGAGAGGCGGCGCCTCCTTCTGGTCTGGCAAGCTTCTTGCGAGACTGATCGACGGCGATGCCTATAACCTGCGAAAGCGGCTGGTTCCTTTGATCGAACTGCTGAACGAAGAGGCTGGCGTGCCTAAAGTCTGGGCAATCTAGTCGCGAATGTAAGTACAATTTCTAGGGGAAACGATGAACCTCACTCCACGGGAAAAAGACAAGCTTCTCATTTCCATGGCGGCAATGGTCGCGCGCCGGCGGCTGGAGCGCGGCGTCAAGCTCAATCACCCCGAAGCCATTGCCCTGATCAGTGATTTCGTTGTCGAGGGCGCCCGCGACGGACGCTCCGTCGCCGATCTCATGGAAGCGGGTGCCCATGTCGTTACGCGCGAGCAGGTCATGGAGGGCATTGCCGAGATGATCCACGACATCCAGGTCGAGGCAACGTTCCCGGACGGTACGAAGCTTGTCACCGTACATGAACCGATCCGCTAGGAGCAGACGATGATCCCAGGAGAAATCATCCCCGCCAAGGGCGACATCGAACTCAACGCCGGCGCGAGCACGGTGACCTTGAAGGTCGCCAACCGGGGCGACCGGCCGGTTCAGGTCGGTTCGCATTACCATTTCTTCGAGACCAATTCCGCCCTCGACTTCGAGCGCGGAAAAGCCCGCGGCATGCGCCTCGATATTGCCGCCGGCACCGCAGTCCGCTTCGAGCCCGGACAGGAGCGCGACGTCACGCTGGTGCCGCTCGGCGGGAACCGGACCGTCTACGGATTCCAGCAAAAGATCATGGGCAAGCTTTGAGAATACCGCTTGAATCTTTCATGCCGAAAAGCGACCGGAAGATATCCGATCGCAACGCGCTTACCAAATTGCCGGGCAGAAGCGGGCGGTCAGCTCGGCTTCTTGGTGACCAGCGTCAGCAGACCCTTGGAATCAAGACTTGCAATGACAACGGCAGCGGACGTCAGGCCCTTTTCCTTGAGGGCGGCCGAAACCTGGGGCGACTTGTCGATCGAGGTCCGGAGCTTCTGTACGTCCGTATCGCTGCGCTTGGCGATAGCCTCGTTGACCTGGCTCTTCGTCCCTTCGGGCAGTTCGTTGATATCGACAATGTTGATGGTGGTGATCGGCGTCGCGCCGGCTTTTGCTGGCGCCTCGGTCTTGCCGGCCGGCTGTTCAGCCGACGGGGCCTGCGGAGCGGCGGACTGCGCGTAGGCAACGGATGTCGCCAGCGGGAATGCCGCACACAGCGTCAGGACTATCATCTTTCGCATCGTTTTTCCTTTCATGCGATTGGCGAACGATCATCTACTGATGACGGGCGCAGTTCACATGCGGAATTCGATCTGAAGCGGTCAGCAATCGGGTCTTGTCGGGGCAATAACACGGCGAGAATGTGTCGCGCTGAACCGGCAATACCGCAGCCTACTCATCCAAGAGGGAATGTTCATGCCCGCTAAAATCAGCCGTTCCGCCTATGCCCGCATGTTCGGCCCGACGACGGGCGACCGTGTGCGCCTTGCCGATACCGAACTCTTCATCGAAGTCGAGAACGACTTCACTGTCTATGGCGAAGAAGTGAAATTCGGCGGCGGCAAGGTCATTCGCGACGGCATGGGACAGAGCCAGATCGCACGGGCGGATGGTGCTGTCGATACCGTCATTACCAATGCCTTGATCGTCGATCATACCGGCATCTACAAGGCCGATGTCGGCCTTAAAGACGGTTTGATTGCCTCCATCGGCAAGGCCGGCAATCCCGACACGCAGGCCGGCGTTTCGATCATCATCGGGCCGGGCACGGAAATCATCGCAGGCGAAGGCAAGATCCTGACCGCTGGCGGCATGGACGCACATATCCATTTTATCTGTCCGCAGCAGATCGAGGAAGCGCTGATGTCGGGCGTGACCACGATGTTCGGAGGCGGAACCGGCCCGGCCCATGGAACCTTGGCCACCACCTGTACCCCCGGGCCATGGCATTTGGCACGAATGATCCAGTCCTTCGACAATATTCCGATGAATATCGGCCTTTCCGGCAAGGGCAACGCCTCGCAGCCAAAGGCACTCGTTGAAATGATCCTCGGCGGAGCCTGCTCGCTGAAACTGCACGAGGATTGGGGAACGACCCCTGCAGCCATCGATAATTGCCTGACCGTTGCCGATGAATACGACGTACAGGTGATGATCCACACCGATACACTCAATGAAAGCGGCTTCGTCGAGGATACGGTCAACGCCTTCAAGGGGCGCACCATCCATGCATTTCACACGGAAGGCGCCGGGGGCGGCCACGCGCCCGACATCATCAGGATCTGCGGACTGGCGAACGTCATTCCTTCATCGACCAATCCGACCCGGCCTTATACGAAAAACACGATCGCCGAGCATCTCGACATGCTGATGGTCTGTCATCATCTCTCTTCGTCGATCCCGGAGGACGTTGCCTTTGCCGAGAGCCGCATCCGCAAGGAGACCATCGCGGCTGAAGACATACTCCACGATATCGGGGCTTTCTCGATCATCTCGTCCGACAGCCAGGCGATGGGCCGTGTCGGCGAAGTGCTGATCCGCACCTGGCAGACGGCCGACAAGATGAAGCGGCAGCGCGGAAGCCTGCCGCAGGAGACCGGCGACAACGACAATTTCAGGGTAAAGCGGTATATAGCGAAATACACGATCAATCCTGCCATCGCGCAAGGGATCTCGCGGCATGTCGGTTCGATCGAAACCGGCAAGCGGGCCGATCTTGTGCTGTGGAACCCGGCCTTCTTCGGCGTGAAACCCGATCTTGTGCTGCTTGGCGGCTCGATTGCCGCCGCGCCCATGGGCGATCCCAATGCCTCGATCCCAACACCGCAGCCTGTGCACTACCGCTACATGTTCGGCGCCTATGGCCGCAATGTCAGCAATTCGTCGGTGACATTCGTGAGCAAGGCAGCTGAGGAGGCCGGCCTGCGGCAGTCGCTTGGCGTCGACAAGCAGTTCATCGGCGTCGAGAACACGCGCGGCGGCATTTCAAAAGCTTCGATGATCCATAATGACGCGACGCCTCATGTCGAGGTCGACCCCGAGACCTACGAGGTGCGGGCCGACGGCGAATTGCTGACCTGCGAGCCGGCCACTATACTGCCGATGGCGCAGCGCTATTTCTTGTTCTGATGGATGGTAAATTGATGAAAGAGCACTTCAAGCGGCTGGCCTACTATAATAAATGGGCCAATACCCGCATATATGACGCTGCCGCGACGCTTGACAGTGAAGACTATTATGCCGACCGGCGGGCGTTCTTCCGGTCCGTGCATGGCACGCTGAATCATATTCTGGCCATCGACAAATTGTGGTTCGGGCGGATTACGGGCAATCCCTACATTCCGCCGAGCCTCGACGTCATCCTTCATGACAACCTCGCGGATCTACGGGCGACCCGCGACGCATTTGACAATCACATCATCGATGTCATCGGCGACCTCGGCGAGGATCGCGTCACCGGCGTGTTCCGCTGGACGACGATGGAAGGCGCGCCCTATGCATCGACGCTCGATCGCTGCCTGACGCAGAACTTCAACCACCAGACACACCATCGCGGGCAAGTACATACCCTGCTCAGCCAGTTGACCGGCAATGCGCCGCCGCTCGACTTCTTCTTGTGCATGAACGACGATTTCAATGAGGAAGACCATTTGCAATGAAACGGGTAACCGATCACGACCACGCCGGGCACTATCATGGCGCACCGTTCGACAGCGTCGTCCTTGCCCATGATGAGCGGCATTTGCGGCGTAAGGTTCTGACCTTACGGAACGGCGAACAAATTCTCGTTGACCTGCCCGAGGCGATCGCCTTTGCCCATGGCGACGTCCTTGTGCTCGAAGACGGGCGCATGGCCGAAATCATTGCCGCCGACGAGCAGCTTTACGAGGTCGTGCCGCGCGATCGCCAGCATCTGGCGGAGCTTGCCTGGCACCTTGGCAACCGTCACCTGCCGGCGCAGCTGGAAGAACAGCGGATCGTGATCCTGCGCGACCATGTCATCAAGGCCATGCTCGAGGGGCTGGGGGCAAGGGTCAATGAGATAGTCGCCCCCTTTCACCCGCTGCGCGGGGCATATCATGGCGGGCACGGGCACCATCATCACGGGCACGGCCATGAGCATGAGCATGAGCATGAGCATGAGCATGAGCATGATTGAGGCCGTCGCTTACGTGAGGCCTATGTCGTGAACACCCCTCACCTCATCCGCCTCATGACCTGGTTGTCGCCGGCGTTCCCCGTCGGGGCGTTTTCGTACAGCCATGGCATCGAGCGGGTGATCCACGACGGCATTATTCGCGACAGGGCGACGCTCGAAGACTGGCTGCGCGACCTCTTCCACCAGGGCTCTGTATGGAACGATGCCGTCCTTTTTGCTGCGGCGTGGAGCGAGCCTGATGCCGGTGAGGATATCGCCGCGCTTGGCGCGGCGATGGCGGGCTCGGCCGAGCGATACATGGAAACGATGCTGCAAGGTAGCGCTTTCATCCAGGCGGCAAGCCATTGGATGGCCGAGCAATCCGCAGACGATCTACCCTATCCTGTAGCTGTCGCGAAAGTCGCAGCCTCAAACGGTGTAGAACTCGAACCGGCGCTTGCGGCCTATCTCCATGCTGTCCTGTCCAACCTCATCCAGGGCGCGGTCAGGCTGGTGCCGCTCGGGCAAAGCCAGGGCGTTGCCCTTATGGCTTCGCTTGAGCCGGCGATCCTTGGCGTGGCAAGTGCCGCAGCACGGTCCAGCCTCGATGATCTCGGCTCGGCCGCGATCATGTCGGAAATCGCCGCCATGCAACATGAAACACAATATTCGAGGGTCTTTCGCTCATGATTTCCCAGAATGGACCATTGCGGGTCGGCATTGGCGGCCCCGTCGGCTCGGGCAAAACCACCGTCACGGAAATGCTGTGCAAGGCGATGCGCGGCAGATATTCCGTCGCGGTCGTCACCAACGATATCTATACAAAGGAAGATGCGCTCATTCTCAACCGCTTGCAGGCGCTGCCGGAGGACCGGATCATGGGTGTGGAGACCGGGGGTTGTCCCCATACGGCTATCCGCGAGGATGCGACAATCAATCTGCAGGCCATTGCCGAGATGAACAAGCGGCATCCCGATCTCGACATCATCTTCATCGAATCGGGCGGCGACAATCTGGCGGCGACGTTCTCGCCCGATCTTGCTGACCTCACCCTCTACGTGATCTCGGTGTGCCAGGGCGAGAAGATCCCGCGCAAGGGCGGTCCGGGCATCACCCGATCCGATCTCCTGATCATCAACAAGAAGGACCTTGCGCCCTATGTCGGCGCTGATCTCGAGGTGATGGATGCAGACACGAAGAGACAGCGCGGCGGCAAGCCCTATGTCTTTACGGATATGCTGCGCCGCGACGGGCTCGATGCCGTCATTGCCTTCATCGAAGCAGCCGGCGGCCTACGCCAAGCGGCTTAGCGCATCGCTGGGCTTGATCATCGCTTCGGCCAGGATCTCATAGGACCTGATCCGCGCCTTGTGATCGAAAATCTGTCCCGTGACCATGACTTCATCGGCGCCGGTGCGTTGCATGAACTCCCCTACACCGGCCTTGACCGTCGCGCGCGAGCCAACGACGCTGCACGACAATGCCTGCCGAAGAATTGCCTTGGAGTGCAGGTCGAGTGTTTCCTCGTAGTTTTCGACCGGCGGCGGCAGCGGGCCGGGCCTGCCGGTGCGCAAGTTTACGAAGGCCTGTTGCTGCGAGCTCTGCAGGAGTTTTGCCTCCGCATCTGTTTCGGCCGCAAAGACATTGAGGCCAAGCATTACGTAGGGCTGATCGATATGTCCTGAAGGCTCGAAGCGGGCACGGTAGATTTCGATGGCCCGCTCCATTTCCGCTGGCGCAAAATGCGACGCGAAGGCGTATGGAAGCCCGAGCGCCGCAGCAAGCTGCGCGCCAAAGAGGCTAGAGCCCAATATCCAGACCGGCACGTTCGTGCCAGCACCCGGTACCGCGATGACCCGCTGGCCGGGTTCCGGGTCCAGCAGATAGCCCATCAACTCGACCACATCCTGCGGAAAACCGTTGACGTCCTGATTGAGATTGCGGCGCAGCGCCTGCGCCGTGATCTGATCGGTCCCGGGCGCGCGGCCGACGCCGAGATCAATGCGGCCCGGATGCAGCGAAGCGAGCGTGCCGAAGGCCTCTGCTACCATCAGCGGCGCATGATTTGGCAACATGATGCCGCCAGCGCCCACGCGGATGGTCGAAGTTCCAGCGGCAATATGAGCGATGACGACCGCAGTCGCCGCGCTGGCAATACCGCGCATGCTGTGATGCTCGGCAAGCCACAAGCGGTTATAGCCGAGCCGTTCGGCATTCTGGGCGAGATCGAGTGAATTGCGAAGCGATTGCCCGGCATTGCTGCCTTCGGCGATCGGTGAGAGGTCGAGGACGGATATTGGGGTCATCGGCTTCATATAGGCGCGCCCCTGCGCGGCGCAATGCGCCCCCGCCGTTTCATGATTCACAAATATTGAAGCATCTTCCCCGAAAGGATCGGACGGTTTCATTTATCTGTAGATCGTCGGCTCCCGCATCTCAGGACTCCAAAAAAATTGCCCTTCGGTGCCGCTAACGCGAGCGGGGGGCAATCTGGCTCGAAAGCCATTTCGAGCCTGGCCGTTGATGTTTTCGATAAATTGTGGAAGAACGCGCATACTGGCGTCCAATCTTTTCCAATTGGCGTGCATGCGCACGCACATGAGTTTACCTCTAAATGTCTGACTTATCACATCAAATTGCCGCCGTTGTTCTGCGCAGTATCCATTGATCTGTATTGCGTATTTTAACGTGATTATATATGTTTATATACGTTTAATGGAGAGCTTTCTAATGGACGTCCCGGCGCTACCAAAAGAACGGCAGAAATTCATCCTCGATCGCCTGCAAAATACGGGAAGAGTCATAGCGGCAGAGATTGCGGCGGAAGTCGGTGCGACAGAGGACACGGTTAGACGAGATTTGCGGCATTTGGCCAAGGAGGGGCTTTGTCAAAGGGTCTATGGGGGCGCGTTGACGATCCATAAGATCTCCACCCCTCTGCATGTGCGAGAGGACGAGAATAGGGATCGAAAAAGGCGGCTTGCGCTACGGGCGGTACAACTGTTGAGGACAGGAGATGTCGTGTTCATTGACGCAGGTTCAACGAACACTGAAATCGCAAGGCTGCTGCCTGACAACTTGAATTTGCGCGTGATCACAAACGCGCCGGCCGTGGCAAACGCCATCTTGGGCAGGTCCGGTATTGAAGTCGATATTATCGGCGGACACCTCGATCGCACCACAGGTGGCTCGCTGGGAGCACGTGCTGTTAGCGAAGTTCGATCGATAAGGCCGAGCATCTGCTTCCCGGGCATCTGTGCGCTGGATTCTGAACTGGGACTAACGGCGTTTGATCCTGAGGACGCGTTTATGAAGGCTAACATTATAGCGTCGAGTGCTCGCGTCGTAGCTGTAGCGACAAGGGAAAAGATCGCCACGTGCGCTCCATATGTTGTCTCAGCCGCCGACAAGATTACAGATCTGGTGGTCGAGGCCGGTATCGAGGAAGACACTCTCACTGCATATGCGAAGATTGGATTGGCAATTCAGGTGGTGGATGGACTGAAAGATGAGTGAAAGCGGGGCGAAACACCGACTGATTGCCGCAAGGATTTCCACAACTATTGTTTTTCTGGTAAACGGCATTGGCATCGGCGCGTGGGCCGCGTGCGTGCCAGCTTTGCGCCACTCGCTTTCCCTAACGGATTCTGCCCTGTCTCTTTGCCTCCTTGCGTTCTCGGGCGGTGGGCTCGTTGGCATGCCTGCGGCGGCTTGGTTGGTCTCGCGTGTGGGCAGTCAATACGCAACGATGCTCTTAGGCTTGATTTTTCCGATCACAATGGTCCTTCCGGGGTTTGCACCCACGCTTCCTGTTTTGATTTTCGCTGCACTGATCTTTGGCATGGGAAAGGGCTTCCTCGATGTGGCAATGAACACGTTTGCCGCTGCGCTACAGACCGCCTGGGGATCATCGATAATGTCGTCTTTTCATGCGGCCTTTAGCGTCGGCGGTCTAGTCGGTTCGATTTCGATCGGCCTGATGTTCGTGAATGGATTGAGCGTCTTGATGGGCCTTGCGCTCCTGGCCATTTTTTCCGTGGTAGCGATAGGAGCCTGCATAGCATTTGGACTGCAAGTTAAGATTGAAGAGGGACGTGAGAGAGACACGCGTGCGTTCGCTATCCCTTCCCCTGCGTTGTTTGGAATTGGATTGCTTTGTTTTCTTGGCCTTCTGATGGAAGGCGGCATGGCCGATTGGTCCGGCGTCTACATGACGACCGTTGTCAAAGTGTCCACTGCACAAGCCGCTATGGGATACGCTGCCTTTTCTCTGATGATGGTTGCGGGCCGCGTCCTCGGTGATTGGTTTGTCGGCGTCTTCGGCGAACGGGCCTCATTGCTGATGGGTGCGACCTCAGCCGCTTGCGGGTTTGCCATCTCACTGGGCAGCCCTACATTTGAACTTTCTGTGTTCGGCTTCGCATTGGTAGGACTGGGGGCATCAAATCTTGTGCCTCTGCTCTTTAGCGCCGCTTCTCGAACTGTGGGCCTACCTCCAGCAACAGCCATTGCGATGACGGCTTCGATCGGCTACGCCGGGTTTCTGATCGGCCCTCCGCTGATAGGCTTCGCGTCTGATCATATCGGGATGCGGCTTGCGCTTGTCTCACTATTTCTCTCGGCCGTCCTTATAGGCACCTTTGGTCCGAGGCTGCTTGCCGTCCAAGCTGCGATCAAGCCCTTCAAGCTTAACGCATAGCGAGGTTCATGGATGCGATGAAACTATTTCGTGGTTGTAGTCGCTAAATCCACGGCATTGTTGTTAAAACAATCGACGAGCCTGCCGCGAGGCTAACGCGGCCGCCCAACGGCTGGTCTCAGAGCGAACGGGAGTGAAGACGCAGTTCCGGCCCTTTGAGGGCACGCGTCTCCTGCGACAACTGCTCATCGGCCTCACGAATAGCGGTCTCGATGAAATAAGCGATCATCTCAAAACCTTCATCATCTGCCATGGCGCAGAGTCTCGAGAGTTCGTCTTTTAATTCTTCAAGTTTATTGGCTCTCTTCGTCATTCCGTTCCATCCATCCAATAAATCCCGGCTCGCCCCATCACATCAGTCCGCCGGCACTAGCCATGAGCAACGCCGGGTGCAAGGCGTTCCACGATACTTCCGCGGAATTTCCCCGTCATAGTTAATGTGCTTGTTGATTCCGACAAGACTTCGCACAAACAATAATCGCAACTTGCTCGTATTGAAAAGACCCCATATATCCTCAAATCATTGTGACAACTTGTAATAGTAATATAAACTTTCATTAAAATTTTACATGACGTTGCACAAGCCACTGAAAAGCCTGTCCTATTGCGTCAAGCCGCAATTAAAGACTTATCAAAAATGTGAGAGTTGAACTTCGGCCTTGCCGCAGATTTTCTGTGATTTCGTCTTTACGGCCTGATCGATAATTCCCGATGCCAAGTCCGAGACGATCTCGACCGCGATATCCTCCGGAAGGCCGGTCTCTTTCATGCCCTTGCGCATCGCAGTTTCGCTGGCCTCGCTGGTGCCGCAAATATAGGAGCGCGCCTCAAGATAGGCTGCACGTTCAAGCTGCGGGTTGTTGACTTCGTCGCCCTCGCCGCCTTTTGGTACTGAAGACTGCACTTCGCTCTTGATGCTGAAAGCCTGGACAGGTGCATAGCCCGCGGCAACTGATATTATCAGCCCTGCTGCGAGTACGGGGATACATGATTTAGAGAATTGCATTGCCCTGCCCCTTCCAACCAAGTTCAACCGGCGCTCGCAGAATTGCTATTCGCCTCATTCATAGGTTGTTAACGGATTGGGGACTGGTTCCGTTCCAATTGTATAGTCAACGCTCCGTGATAGAGGCGTGACGGACTGGCGACGCAAATTGCTGCAATGCACCAAATGCAATGCTGCTATGCAATATTGTGCATATTAAATCAGATCAGTTGAGTTATTCTCAAATCAGGAATTTTCGGCAGCGTCACCTCCTCCCGGCTCTGTCGAAACGGATGGCCTCTCTCCTCCCAGAAGGCTTTCCATACCCAACGAAACCCACCGCACCTCCTCCCGCGGTGGGTTTTGTCGTTTCAGGGCTCTAACCGTCCAGCATCCGGTATGAAGAAAGCCGCCTCGCGAAATCGCCAGGCGGCTGCACTAAGCACGGTCGAATTCGATAAAACTATTGAGGCGCGGCGAGCTTCGCCGGCTTTGCCGCATCGGCTACGCTCGGTTCCTTCGACGGCGATGCGCGTGTGGTCAATGATTTCGGCGGCGGCACGTAGTAGGTATCCTTGGCCGGCGACGGCCCTGATGCGGCCGTGCTGCCGGCCTTCATTCCAGTGGTGCAGCCCGCAACGACGAGGAGGCCAAGGGCGATGACGGACAGTGCTGCTCGCATTCGATATTCCTTTGCGTGATGGCGCCAAAGGGGCGCTTGAGAATCGCTACCCCGTTGACCATTCAATCGTGGCGATACCGCGTCAAGGCATCAGCGAATGAGAATGGCGCGCAAGTCGTTGACATTCGTCCCGGTCGGGCCCGGCACAAAAAGATCGTCGATCGCTGCGAATGCAGTCCAGGCATCATTGCTGTTGAGGTGTGCCGACGCGTCATTCCCCTTGGCAAGGAGCCGCGCCACTGTCGTGCTGTCGGCAAAGGCTCCGGCATTGTCCTCGGAACCGTCGATACCGTCCGTATCGGCCGCAAAGGCGCTGATACCATCCACACCGTCGATATCAATGGCGAGCGACAGCAGGAATTCGCTGTTGCGCCCGCCCTTGCCTTTGCCGCGAACGGTTACGGTCGTCTCGCCGCCGGAAAGAATGACGACCGGCTTCTTGAACGGCTGGTCCTTCATAAGAACCTGCTTGGCCATCGCTGCGTGGACGTGGGCAACCTCGCGCGCTTCGCCTTCGATCGCATCCGAAAGGATCACAGCCTGTATATCCATGGCGCGCGCCACCCTGGCAGCCGCTTCGAGCGAGACCGCAGCAGATGCAATCACATGGTGTTCATGCCCCGTAAAGACGCTGTCCGAGGGCTTGGGCGCATCGGCTTTGGCCGAGTTGAGATGAGCGAGCGCGGCCTTGGGCAAATCAAGATTGTAGCGTTCGACAATGCGTAGCGCGTTTTCGCGCGTGGTCTCGTCGGTAACGGTCGGGCCGGAGGCCACGAATGCCGGGTTGTCGCCGGGAATGTCCGATACGATCAGTGAGTAGACGCGGGCCGGATGTGCCGCTGCCGCGAGCCGCCCGCCCTTGATCGTCGAAAGATGCTTGCGCACCGCATTCATCGCCGAAATGGGCGCGCCCGAGGCAAGCAGCATCTTGTTGACGGCAATCTCGTCGTCCAGCGTCATGCCTTCCGGAGGCGAAGGGAGAAGTGCGGACCCGCCGCCTGAAATAAGAGCCACCACCAGATCGTCAGCCGACAGGTCCGACACTGTTTCAAGCAGGCGCTTGGACGCGACCAGCCCAGCAGCATCGGGAACCGGATGCGATGCTTCAATGATTTCGATTTGTTTGCAGGGCGCGCCAAAGCCGTAGCGGGTGACCACGACACCTTCGAGCGGACCGTCCCAGACCTTCTCGAAGGCGCTGGCCATTTGCGCCGAGCCCTTGCCAGCGCCGATGACAATGGTCCTGCCCTTCGGCTTCGGCGGCAAGTGTGCAGCAATCGTCCGCTCAGGATCAGCGGCATCAACTGCGGCCTGAAACAGCTTTACGAAGAATTCCTTGTCCTCACCCATTTTCACACTTCCAGATCAAAAACCAAAACGCCCGCAACACTGTCTGCCGTGGCGGCAACGATGCGCCCTGCTATGGCCTGGTGTTCGGGATGGACGAGATAGGCGTCGCGCGCCGTAGCGTCGGCAAAATCGAGAATAAACCCCTCGGAATAGCCCTTGTCCATGCCTGCCTCCGGGCTGACATTGCCGCCATATGAGATTGCCAGCGCACCGGGAAGATTGTCGCAAAGTATTTGCAGATCGCGATAGATCGATTGGCGCTCCTGCGCGGTGACTTCGTCGCGAAAGCGGAGAAATACACAATGGCGGATCAAGACCGGAACCCCTCTAGAATAATGCACGGGCTGGACGTCGTAATGTCCGGCTGCGCATCCTGAACAGATTGCCGGAAATTGCGAGCGCTATTTCCGCCTTAAGCCAAAATAACATCAGGCGAAGCAAGGACTACATCGCTTTCGCAAGAAGCTGTTCAACGGAGAGAGCCATAGCAAGCAGTCGACGGTCCGCGCCGTGTCGCCCAATCAGCATCAAGCCGCCCGGCAAGGCCATGCCGGGCATAGGCAGGCTGATCGCCGTCAGATCGAACTGGTTGGCTACCTGCGTGTTGCGCAGAAGCAATCCTTCGATCTCCCGGTATCGCTGCTCGTGGGCGGCGACTTCCTTGATCAGTGGTGCAACGATTGGACAGGTCGGCACAGCAATAAGATCGAAGGCGCTGATCCGCCGATCCATCGCCTCTACAAGCGCACGCCGGCGCTGCATCAACGCGATGTATTCACTCTCGGGGACAGCAAGGCGGCGAAGCAGAGGACGACGAACACGTTGATCGACATCCAGGCCCTTATCATGCAGCCAGTCGGCGTGGACCCTGCTTCCCTCAATGCCGGCGATCGAGCCGACGGAGGTTGCGACAGCCATTGCATCGATAAGATCGTCAATCGAGCAATCTGCAAGGATGGCACCGGCGCCCTCGAAGGTGCTTAGGCTAGTCTCGAATGCCGTAGCGATCGATGGTTCGGTCAGGTCGAAGAGTTGGCTGCGCGGCACACCGATTCGCAGGCCCTTGAGCGCGATGGGCATGGGCACGGCCGGTAACACATCGGCCATGATGGCATCCGCCAGCGCGCAGTCCGCGACGGAGCGCGCCAGTGGCCCGAGAGAATCAAGGCTGGGAGAGAGCGGAAAGGCGCCCTGAAGCGGGATGCGCCTTGCCGTTGGCTTGAAGCCGACGACGCCATTCAACGCCGCGGGAATGCGGATAGAACCGCCAGTGTCGGAACCGATGGCTATTTCGCTCGTGCCTTCGGCAACTGAAATGCCGGCGCCTATCGAAGAACCGCCCGCGACCCGGTCAGGATCACCTGCATTTCCTGCGACAGGATAGTGCGGATTAAGACCGACCGCTGTAAAGGCAAACTCAGTCATGAGCGTCTTGCCGATGATCACGGCGCCGGCTTTGCGTAATCTTTCCACCACCACGGCGTCGGCTACGGCGGCTGCAGCGGTTCGTCGGATGACGGATCCCGACAGTGTCGGTTCGCCGGCGACATCGAGAAGGTCCTTGATCGAGACGATGCGCCCGTCAAGCGGACCGAGGGAGCCGCCTTCTGCGGCACGTCTGTCCGCAGCCTCGGCGGCGTTGCGCGCCGCGTCAGCATAGACCTTGACAAAGACACGCTCGTCGTCTCGGCGGGCATCGAGTTTGGCGAGCGCCAGTTCGAGCCGTTCGCGTGCTGATGGTACGGTTTGCATCTCTACCCGCTGCAGTTGTTTGCACCGAGATATAGCGGCTGGCGATCCAACTTTGGAAGAGGACCTCGCCAACATTCGGTTGCTGCTATGCAGCATCATCAATGCTGCCCTGCAACATTGGCAATTTTCTTGCCTGCCGAAGCGACGCATATTTCGTTTCAGGGAGGCCAACGAAATTAAAAAGGGGTATAAAAAAATGAGCCTTCGCAACCGTATTCTTCAGTATCGCCAGTACCGCCAGAATCTTCATGAACTCAGCCGCTGCACCGATCGCAATCTTGCCGATCTTGGTATTGCCCGCGCTGACATCCGCCGCGTTGCCTGGCAGGCCGCACTTTAATTGCCGCACAATTGATTTATGGCGTTCGTGACCATGTATTCGCGAGCGCCATGTGCATTTTTGGCTAGCGAATGAGCGTTCCGGCCAGCATGCCTGCCACCGCACCGGCGCTCTTGACCAGGAAATTCCCGAAGTCCGGATGCCGACCCGGGATGAAGTGCTGTGCGTATTCGAGCAATCCGCATGCGAGTACGATTAAGACTGTGTTTGCGACCCGTCGCGTGGGATAGGTCAGGCTGAACAGCCCTCCAACCACGACAAAGGCGGTGAGCCGCTCAACATCCGGCCCGAACGGCGTGATCGGGCGCAGGCCGATGGGGCCAACTGTTACGATGACCACCAACGCCAGCACAATCCAGGCAAACAGGTGATAGCGCGCGGGGATACCAGCGAGCGCTTTGTGAAGCCTGCGCCAGTTCATTTTGCCTCTCCCCGCGTTGCAATGGACTCAAACGTCAGCACGCTTGATATTTGGGCCAAATCCTGCGCGGAGGCAATCTGTTGGCGGCCGCTTCTCAATACTCCCTGAAGGCGCGAGACATGCTGTCGATCACGGGCTTGGCCAGATATTCAAAGAATGTGCGCTCATGCGTCTGGATCAGGATATCCGCCGGCATGCCGGGCGTTGGCGTGAAACCGTGCACCCGCGCAAGTTCGTCCGCCGGAATGCTGACACGGGCGAGATAGACTTCCTGGTGCTGGTTGGTGTCGGTCATCGAGTCGGCCGATACATAGTCGACACGCCCGTTGATGATCGGCGTGGTACGCTGATTGAGCGCGCTGAGACGTACATGCGCAACCTGCCCTTCCTTGACCTCATCGATCTGCATGCGCGGAATTTGCGCCTCGATGATGAGCGGCACGCCGGCTGGCAGGATCTCGATGATCGGCTTGCCGGTCTCAATAACGCCGCCCGGCGTGTGATAGTAGAGCCGTATGATCGTGCCGGCCACCGGCGCTTTTACAACGGTGCGCTCGAGGATGTTTTCTGCCTGGCGCGATTGCTCGCGTACAGTGTCGAGTTCGGCTTCGGCGCTTTGTATCTCGTCAAGGGCTGCCTGCTTTTCAGTATCCTTTGTCTGGATCATTTCCTTCTGCAGCTTCTCGATCTGCGCGTTGACTTCCTCGATCTCGGCGTCGAGCCGGGCGATGGTGCCCTCGCCATCGGCAATGGCGCGCTCCAGCACATTGACCTCAGAGCGAGCCATAAGCCCCTGACGGAAGAGAGAATCCTTTGCTACGTACTCGTCCTTCAAGAGGGCCAACTGTTTTTTGGTGGAGATGATCTGCGCGTTACGGCCAATGCGGCGAAATTCGAGCGCCGAGATATTACGCTGCATCATCTGGTATTCATTGGCATATTTGGAGTGAGCGGCATTGAAGTTGTCGCTCTGGCTGTCATTGACCGCCTTTATTTCGGGATTGGCGATATTATCGAGGATGATTGCCGGCGGCTGATACCGGTCTTCCCCGCGTACGATCGCGTGCAGCCGGGCAAGAATTGCCTCAAGGCGGGCCTGACGCAAGTAAAGTTGCTGCGCATTGGCGCGCGGTGCGGTTTCATCGAGCGTCAGCAGGTCGTCGCCCTCCCTGACGCGGTCGCCTTCGCGGACCAGCAGGTCCTTGATAATGCCGCCTTCGAGATGCTGCACGATCTTGTTCTTGCCGGTGGCGACGAATGTGCCTGGTGCAATCACCGCTGCGGCAAGCGGCGCCGTAGCCGCCCAAGTGCCGAAACCACCGAAACAGACGATGATCAGCATGATGCCGAACCTGGTGTAGGGCTTGATGGAGCGCGGAACCCCATCGTACCATTGAAGATCGTTAACGACGTGCGTGGCCATCTTTTATCCCACCTATTCCGCCGCTTCGATGCTCGGCATGATCCCGGCTTCCTTGTTCTTGCGCGCTATCGCTTCAAGCACGGTCGCGCGCGAGCCAAACATCGTCACCGTACCGTTGCTGAGCACCATGATCTTGTCGACGCAGCTGAGCAGCGCCGGGCGCTGCGTGATCGTGACAACCGTGATCTTGTGCTTCTTGGCGTGCGACAGCGCCTTGGTCAGCGCCGCATCGCCCTGCGAGTCGAGGTTGGAATTAGGCTCATCGAGGACGACCAGTGTCGGGCTGCCGAAGAAGGCACGCGCAAGTGCGATGCGCTGTTTCTGCCCGCCCGAGAGCGGCGCACCGTCACCTGCCACAACGGTTTCGTAGCCTTGCGGGAAGCTCGCGATCAATTCGTGCACATCGGCAAGGATAGCCGCGTCGTAAATCGCCTCGTCGGTCACGTCCTCGCGCATGCGGGCGATGTTGGCCTTGATCGTCCCCGGGAAGAGCTGCACATCCTGCGGCAGGTAGCCGATGTTTTCGCCGAACTGCCGTTGGTCCCAATTGCGTAGATCCATGAGATCGAGACGGACGCTGCCCGAAGTTGGCAGGATCGAGCCGACCAGCATCTTGCCGAGTGTCGTCTTGCCCGCGCCGGAATTGCCGATAATCGCAAGGGATTCGCCCGGCATCAGCGTAAAGGAAATGCCGTTGAGAATGACCTTCTTGTTCGGTGGCGGCACGTAGAGAATACGATCGACGTCCAGCCTGCCCTCCGGGGTCGGCAGGCGAAGCCGCTCGAAATTCAGCGGCGAGGTCTGCAGGAGGTTCTTGATGCGGCCAAAGGCGGAGCGGAACTGGATGAAGCTGTTCCAGCCTTCAATGGCGCCCTCGATCGGCGCGAGCGCACGGCCGGCGATGATCGAAGCCGCGATCACCATGCCGCCGGTCATCTGACCGTCGATGGCAAGGTGGGCACCCCAGCCGAGCATGGTCACTTGCGTCAACAGGCGCGAGCATTTGGAGATGGTCGCGAAAACGATGTTACGATCCTGCGCCTTGACCTGCGCACGCAGCGAACCGGCCATATCGCGGCCCCAGATGCGAACAGCTTCGGGGATCATGGCAAGGGCATTGATGATCTGCGAATTGCGCGACATGGAATCGAGATGCAGCATGGCGCGGCTCTGGAAGTTGGTCGCCTCGGCGAACGAGGCGGCGGTTGCGCGCTGGTTGATGAAGGCGATGCAGATCAGGATCAGCGACGACACGACAACGATGTAACCGAGGTGCGGATGGACGAAGAATACCGCAACGAGAAAAATCGGGGCGATCGGCGCATCGAAGAATGAGAGGAGGGTCCCCGACGTCAAGAAGGAGCGCAGCTGCTGCAGGTCGCCAAGCACCTGATAATCCTTGCCATTGCCGTTCAGCGAGGCGCGCGCGGCTGCGCTGAGGATTGGGGCGCCAAGCTGGACTGCGACCTCGACCGCGGTGCGCATCAGGATGAAGCGGCGTATCGCATCGAGCACCACCTGGATAACGACGGCACCGACAATCACCAGCGTCAGCATTATTAGCGTATCGGTCGAGCGGCTCGTCAGGACGCGGTCTGAGATCTGAAAGAGATAGATCGGTATGGCGAGAACGAGGATGTTCAAGAACAGGGTGAAGCCCATGACGATTACGAGATTCTTGCGAACCGCCGTGACACCGTTGTTGAAACTGTCGCTGAAACTGGCGGTGGCAACGCGCTTGTGAAAGCTGGCGGCCGCGCCGCGATCGGCCTCGCGCTTCATGACTGGCCCACGATCGCCTTCGATAACTTTCCCGACTTCGCGTGCCAGGGGATTGCCAGCGGCGGAGGTCTCCGTTTTCATATCGGGCGTTTCGCTCAAGGGGATCGCGGCAGCGTTGTCGAGCGTTTCAGGATCAACCGGTGCCGCGATCGGCATTTCCTCGACCGACGTTTTTTCGGCAGCGGGCATAGCCGTGGCGCTTTCTTCCGGCTCACGGCGGTAGAGCTTGAGAATCGTTTCCTCCATCTCGGCGAGAAGATTGTCGAAGCGGTTTTGCTCATTTCCGCGCGCTGCCTGCCGCCCATTTTCCATGGCGACCCGCAAATTTGCCTGCTCTTCATGTTTCATCTATTTCGCGCCCCCCTGGCGCACGTCTTCTTGTTCTTACGAGAGGACCGTCTGCATGACATCGACTGAGTGGCTGGTGTCGGGTACGTGAATGGATGTCGAATGGTCTGCCGGCGTCGAAGCGTCTGCGTCGTGATCGAGGAATGCTACGACCTCGTTGGCCAAAGGCTGTCCCTGACCCGGCCCTGTGCTTGGCGGCTGTGATCCGATGATTTCAGCCTGGATCAGAATGGCATCGGAATAGAGCGCGCCGCCGACATAGGACAGCCCGGTGCCGTGGGTGTCGTGGTCGACGATGGCCGCGATATTCACCAATGCATTGGAACCCGTGCTGATGTCCCATTGCGTGTTCGATGTTGCGGCAAGAAGTGAATCCTCGTAATGCGCGACATAGTCGGAATCGCCGAGAATATTCACCTGCTCGACATAATTGAGATCGTAGACGCTCCCGGTGATATAGAGCGCGCGGAGACCCTCGATGCCGTGAAAGTTCGGGTCGCTGCCAAAACCATCCGGCATTTTGTAGTTGCCGCTGGCAAGTCCTGTGAGTGCGTCCTGATAATGCTGCGGTATCCCCGTAACCCAGTTGGTCGCGTCGCCACTCTGAATACTGGCGGCATTCCACAACAGGTTGTCACTGGTCGAAAGCTTGCCGTTATTTGCGCCAGCTGCACCGCCCGTGGTCAGGGTGTCGTTGTCGAACAGAATATTCGTCTGGAAGATGAAATTGCCGTCGTAATAGTGCCCACCGATCATGACGAGATCGTAGGTGTTGCACAGTTCGGCGAAGGTTGCAGTGTTCATCGACATGTTCGCGCCGGTGGTGATCGTCGTATAGGAACCGGTCGCGTTGAGCACATGCATGTCATTGTCGGAGATGAAGCTGTACTGGGAGATCCAGTTCATCTGCAGGAGATCGCCATTGATGACGGTGATTTGCCAGTTCTGCGGAAGGTGCGTCGTATCGCCGGACGATGCTGGCGTTCCGCCGGTACTATCCGCCTGATGCACGAAGTTGGCGATGTTCATCGCGTTGGTGGAAGGCTGGCACAGGGATTGCTGTCCCGCGAAACCGTTCTCGAACGTATCGCTGTCGCTATAGGCATTGGTCTGCACGATCGCATCGATGCGATAATGATTGCCGGCCACCGCGAAATGCCCGCTTATCGCATCAAGGCTCGTGAGGACGACTTGGTTGACCATAAGGTTCGCGCCGGCCTGAACGGTCACCGAACCCGCAAGGTCCGAACCATCGGTCAATATGGATTGGCTCGACACAATGGTGGGTTGTGCCGCGTCATGGTCCGTCGCCTTGATGAAATCCGGAAGCGATTGGCTGATGCCCGGCGCGCTCGTCACCTGCTCGCCATTGACAAACAGGCCGTCAATGGCCGGTCCTGTAATAACCGTGACACCCGGTGTCGCCGCAAGCGGTCCTGTCGCTGCCGCATGGATGAAACCAAGCTGATCGTTAAAGAACTGCGCGACCTCGGCGCCGTTGCCCGGAACGGCCGCTGATGTGAAGGATTCGGAGACCGCGAATGCCTGCGAGGACAGGTGCGCGAAGCCAGCATCGTCGGTGAAATCGAGATTCACCGGCATCTTGTTGCCCATGATGACGATGTCGTTGTCCTGCATGTGGTTGGTCTGCTTTAAGACCATCGACGTCTCGGAGGCACCGGACCCGAAATAGGGTCCCTCTTCCACGACCCCATGCGCGACATCTGAACCCGATCCGTGCGGATGGGTTGGCGTGTGCGGCAGTCGGTGCATCCCGATTTCGATTTCGTCCAGATTGACGTCGACCCAGGGCATCGATGGCAGGCCGACCGGCGACCATGGCACCGGCGTGTAATCAATATGCGTGTCCGAGAACACCGGCGGCAATTGCGGAGTCGCGTGTGTATCGATTGCAAGAATGTCTTTGAAATGCGGATCGGCGTCGGGGGTGATCTTGAATTCGCGGTATTCCAGCCGCGCTCTCGCGGCTTCGATGGATGTGTGGAAATAACCTACGAAATGGGCAATTGACTCTGAAATCTGATCACTGAAACCCAGCATTGCAGTCCCCGCCACATTCACGGCATCTGCCTTTGGACAAAGAGGTCTGCGCAAATTTCGCGCAGACCAATGTCAGGCAGTTTGCCTGCGTGTTACCGTTACTCGCTGTCACCACTGATGGTGGTATGCGTGTAGGTTCCATTGATAACGGTAGCGTCGAATGCGTTTTGCTGCAGGTTAGCGCCTAGAACGATATCCTGCGTGAACGCTGTTGATGTCAGATTGGCTGCGGCACTTGCCGCACTGGAGCCAGCCACATCGTCGCCGGCATGTGCGCCGCCGCCGTGATTGCCGAACCAGCTGTCCCAACCGTCAGCACCACTTCCGATACCATCGCCCGCTGTAGCAGCGCCCCCGGTTGCATCCAGCGTTACGCTGCCCGAGTTGTCTTGGCTGACATGAGAGAGCTGATCGTTGTCGACGAGATCGGCCACCTGATTAATGGCGAATCCGGTGTTTGTTCCCGCACCGTTAAACGCGCCATTGAAGATGTCCGAAAAGTGAACGTCGTTGCCTGGATCGAAGTTGATACTGCCCGAGTCGGTTATGAACATGTTGTCGAAGTTGGTGTGGCTCAGATCGAGATCTGCAAAGTCGTTGTCGGTTGGCAGATATCCATCCAGGTTTACACCGACATCGACATGCACGGCCGTATCCGACGTGTTGGTGTTGGTATTTGCGTTGTGGTTGTCACTTTCATTGAGGTTGGCATTAAGATTGCCATTGGCATTCAGATTGCCATTGCCATTGAGGTTACCATTGCCGTTGAGGTTACCGTTGCCATTCCAGTTCGAATTGTCCGAACTTGAATGTTGATCCTGGCTTTGGCTTTGCCCCTGTCCCTGTCCTTGCCCTTGAGCCTCTAGTTGCCCCTGGGCTTGCCCCTGCAACTGTAAGGCCAGCGCGGCGGCCACAGCGGACGCATCGGCATCTGCAGTCGCTGACGGATCGCCGCCTGGGTGGAAATTGTAGGTGTTGTTCTTACTGTTACTCATAAAAAGCCCTCCGATGTTTTGTTTTCGGAGCTAGCAAGAACCTCTATGCATTTCCAACGAGGTTTTTATGCGAGCTCGCATTGGTCTTTTATTTTAACAGACGTCGGTTATTATGATAACAAACCAGCGTGTTTCTGGATTGCTATTGCCAATGGTATAGATTTTGTTTTTTACACGAGAGTTTTTACTTGCGTTTTCCCCACACACAAACGTCGCGCAAGCCTTGTAAGGTTAGCCCCAAAGCCATCCAAGGTTAAGCTACCAATTCTGTTTAGGGGTGGGATTACCACTTCACACAACCTAAGGTGCTGGCAGGCTCATCAAAAAGTGCAATCTTTTCAGCATCGTCGCGGAGCAGCTTTTTAGAGGTGGAGCGAGCCATGGATTAGGGCGTCCGGCGGGTCTTAGTCCCTATTGTCGAGGTGGCCCTTCGCGCACTAGTTCCACCTTTCAGCGCGCCTCCTGCTAGGCACAACAAACTATTGAGTTTTCGGTGGTCACGGCCGTGTCACGCACGATTTATTAATCCTTCCTTAATCAACAGGGATAGTTGAGGCGCAGGGAGCAGAACGACACTAAATAAACGAACTCACCCGAATAAAAAAACAATAAGAGCAAACAAATCCGGAGGGAAAATACTTCCCTCACTAAAAGGGCGTAGGGGCTTATTATGAGCGCAACAATATCGCATACCAGGTCGGACCATGTACATCATGGGGCGAAGAATGAAGACGGCTCTAAATTCAGAAACGGCATCTTTATCTATGCCGAAGCTGGAGTGGTTTTCCAGGGATTGGTTCAATCACTGGAACGCACCTTCCCTGATCTAAAGATCCGCCTTTCGAGCAAGCTCAACGAAACCGAAGAATTCGATGAGAACACAGGTCTCGTCCTTATTCATGCCGGCTTCGCCTTCGATCTCGCAGACAGCGTCGAACGTTGCAAGCATCGCTTTCCGCATGCTTCGATCACTTTGATGATCGATGAAAACAGCACCGGCATTCACGAATACAACACACTCTTCGACAGCAAGCAGGTTCAGGGATTGCTTCCCTTCAGCCTGAAGCTCGATATCTGGCTTGCAGTCGTATGGCTGCTGCTGAATGGCGGTGAATACTATCCGTCGACCATCGTTCGCTCGATGGAAAAGACAGCGCCTGCCAAGTCGCAAGGTGGGAACGGCCAGGCGAAGAGCGCGGCCGGACCGATGAAGTCGCTGACCATTCGCGAACATCAGATCCTCGAACTGCTTTCCGAAGGACTGCAGAACAAGATCATCGCGGATCGGCTGGCCCTGTCGGAGCACACGGTGAAGGTGCACGTCCATAATCTCATCCGCAAGCTGCGCGTCCATAACCGGACCCAGGCTGCCGCGATCTATCGCGACAGTATCGATCAGGAGGAGGCCCGGCCCCCTTTTAGAGGGTATAGCGCACCACTCCAGCATCCGCAGAGCACATATGTGATGAGCCAGGCCGTCTGAGCTAATCCGAGGCAAGGCAAATGTCCCGCATCAATGACGTACTGATGCTGGTGGGCAAACTGAACTACACGTGGACGAACACCGAAAGCCTGTTCATCTACCTGATTGCCCACCTGCTGGACACCAACAAGGAAGCGGCGACCGTCATCTTCCTGACGTTGAACACGACGCGTGCCCGCATCGATCTGATCGAGCGGCTGGCGAAGATCAGTTCGACGCCGCCTGAAACCAAGGCCGCAGTGCTCGAGATCACCGGGCGTATGTCGCGCGAACAGCGGCTGCGGAACAAATACAACCATTGCATCTATTCGTTCGATGAGGCTGGCGTGCTGACATCGACGCAGCTGATGCGCATCGTCGACATGGACGACAACCTCAAATACGGCAAGGTCGAAGCCCTGGACGACCAGGAGCTTCAGCGCATCCAGGCAACGATCGACGCCATTATCGAAGTTAATCGGGATATATGGGCGTTCATCAAGCTGTACAGGATACCGGTATGACGAGCCCCCAGTTCCATCCATCGTGATTCCCGGTGCACCGGCCCATGTCGCCGACGCGGCATGGAACCTCGTTTTGCATCATTTCTAGTAGTTATTGCTATGGCGTTTACGGCACCGTTAATCATTATTAATTATTGACGAAATATCAATATACTATACCCTATTCTTGGTACAATGATTGAGGAAATCGTGAAATATAAAGACTAACCGCTAATATTCAAATATAAATCCGAAAATTCTCCGATTTGTACACTAAACAACCAGAGACGCTTCTTTTTGTGGAAAAAGAAACGTCGAGCCGCTTAAAAGCTGCGGCTACGAATGAAGCAACGTTCTGCGTCGCCGTGGGGGAGGACGCAGGCAAGAATGAAAAGGGTCATTTTGGGGGGCCTGCAACGTGACACACATGCCAGAACCGCTGGACAAACAGCGGCGGAAAAAGACGACGATACGACGCCAGGATCAAGAAGAGACACGGCGCGCTATCGCTTCGATTGCCGGACTCGTTGACGGGTCCTTGGTGGTACTGACCGGAATTTACCCGGCCATGCGTGACAACGAGTTCAGTCGTTGCACTTCCCGTTCCGCGGCGAATGTCGACCGGGCCTAAAGCCCACCGAGTGAACAGAAAATGCAATTTCACGCAACATTATGCCAAGGGTATCATGAGTAACCGCCTGCAAAACTTCTGCCCATCCAAGACAGTGCATTCACGGATCGTCAATGCCTTGTGGATCGAATATGGCGGCACGCCATGGAACATGGCTCCCGACTGGGAGCCGGAACGCGCCTGGGCGCGCCAGCTCGACCTGACGCTCATCCCGAACCTCGGACCTATGTCCGTGGCCATTCTCGTGCAATGGCTTGCAGCCGGCGATGAGGACGAACAGTCGAAATAGTGAGATCTTCCATCACAATCCTCAGCGCACAACATTTGCTGCGTTCACCTGGAGGTACGCGCATTTTCCCGCTGTCGGGATTGGAATGGAATCGAAGTGATTATGGTCTGGGACAGGGGTGCTACGCCGAAATTCTGACTGGCATACTATAGAATTCCGGCGTAGGTCCCCCACTGACTGCCCGCTTGCTCCCACACACGCTTGAATGCTTTTTTGTTTTGTTTTCATGCGTTAAACTTGCGACCACGGGTTGAGACTATGAATGCTCCCGTTACGCAAGCGTGACTCAAACCGCGTTTTTGCGACTAAAGTCGCAGATTCGGATAATTAATTGGGTCTAGGCGCAATTAGACCGAATTCATTCATGCGATATCGGCTTCCGGCGGTGTTGTCCCGAACACTTTGAACTGCGCCAGTTATCATTTCAGGAGATAGAAGCCTTCAGCCGCGAAGCTTGCGCCACTGCGTCGTCGCGTTGAAGCGCCATCCGGCAAATTCAGGAGAAACGTCTCCAGGAGCCGAAGGCTTGCCTTCCAAGAGGATGCCGAGCAGCGCTTCCGCATCCTCGCGCTTGATGTTGCGCATATGCGGCTTCAGCCGGTCAGCCGGATTTTCGATATCCGCAGCGACAGCGTCGAAGATGCGCCGCCAGCTGCGCTCCTTGAAGAACACTGCATCCGCCCTGGCGCGGATCAGCTCATGCTCGTCCGGACGAATGGAGCCAGCGGCGAGTGCGGCGTCGAGCGTGGCGTCGACGGTCACCATGGCTTCGCTGAAGGCAAGATAGCCGAATTCGGCCGGCGCATGCACCTGCGCGACCGCCGCATCGTCCTCGAGCCCGCCATGGGCATAGCGCTCGAAAACATGACCAATACCGATCATGCCGAAGGGGTGGCACTCGGCTGCGCGCAGCGCACCCATGCTCGCCGCGCCGTAAACCGTCGCGCCGGCCGAGAGGGCGTGCAGAATCTCCTTGTGCCAGACGGCCGCGACATCCTCGAAGCGTCCGTCAACGAGCGCAATGACGTCAAAGCCCTGATCGACCGCATGGGTAATGTCGCCGCATTTCGCCGGGCCGCGGCACGTCAGGCCATATTCAGGGAGAACCCTGTCCTCGCCGCTTTTCAGCGGCACGAATTTGGTGCCGGACAGGCTCGGACCTGCAAAGAGAACCTGCATCGCCCCTCCTACTGCCGCAGCATGGCGTTGAGGGCACGCCCGCCGAAACGGTGCTTGCGCGTGCCGGCGGGACTTTCAAGCTCATTCACGAGCACGCGGCAGACCGACATGCCATAGGCTTCGCCGCCGAGCGGCACGGCGATGACGCTGCCGATGCCGCATCGACGCAGCGGTTCGAGATAGGTTTCGAGGCTGGCGCGCGCATGCGGCTCCGGCTCCTCGAAACGCCAATGGTCCGAAGGCGTCGCATGTATGTAGACGGCAAGGTCGGGTGCGAGGCGCTGGTGATATTCCGACGGGTCGAAATCGTCGCGCGCGCCGGAAATATTGGTGATGCGGGTCTGCGCCGCCTCGGTGATGGCGCGCATGGCGGCAACGCGCGGCGACAAATGGCAGCCATAGCCGGCGGCGAGGTCGAAATGCAGATAGGTTCCGTGCTGGGTGGCGGGGCTGATCGTCGCCATGAACACCGGCAGGCCGATATCGGATGTCGTGTTGAAGAGCCGCAGGACGAAATTTGCCGCCGCGATGCGCTCGGCCATCCAGTCGATGCCGGCATCGGCAAAAACCGCGGGATCGACACAGCGCGCATGAACGCCGGCATCGCGCTGGAAGCGCCACAGTTCGGTGGCGTCACGTTCGACGCGCTCACAAAGCCCGTGAATCACCGCCTCGAGCAGGCAATTGCCGGAAGCAAGGCCGTCGGTCGACTGGCAATAGTGGAAGGACTGCCGTTCCGCCGTGAAATCGAGTGTCACCAGTTCGCGCGGCACGAATACCGGACTGTCCTTCAGAAGATCGTAACCTTCGAGCCAATGATCGGTCTCGTCGGGGCCGGCCTCGTCCGCGCCGCGCATCAGCAGCATGCGCCCGTCAAAGACATCGTGGCCAGCATCGCGCAAGGCGCGGCGGCTGGCGGCAAAGGAAGCCACCGGAATGTTTTCGGCTATGGCGATTTCCGCCGCTTCCATGACCGCCGAGGCGCGGGCGTGGGCCGCGGTAACGCCCTTGCCCTGGCTGACGGCGAGGGTGCGGCTGTTGGGCCGCACAGCCATCCACACGGGAATGCCGATGCGATCGAGGCCGGTGACCTCGGCCATGCGCACGATGCCGAGCGCAGAAAAATGCGGACGCAAACGATTTACCGTCGCATCCGCATCGATCAGGCGCGTGGAGGATGGTTCGCCGGCGCGGAAGGCGGTGCGAAGCCTTGCTTCGTCAGCCGCCAACCGATCGCGAACCCCGGCCAATGGTTTCATTGCAACTCCATCTGGCCGCACATTACGCATTCAACACAAATCAACTCCGAATGCCGTTCTCGTCAGTTCAACCCTGCGTGATGTGTAGAGATCGATCGATCGGACGCATTGGAAAGGCCATCGAAGGAAAACATACGATCTGAGGCGTCGCTTCGGCGGTCAAATGACAATGCGTGGTCAGAGGTATCGCTCCTGTTATCGAAGAATAGGGCTCGATCAGACGCATCGCTTCTCTTGTCGAACGACAGGGCTCGATCGGACGCATCATTGCGACCGGTACACCCCGGCGTCATGCCGGCGATCCTATTGATTGAACTCAGAAATTCCTGACCCGCCAAACCAAGCGATCCAATCAGATCGCGATCAAGATACTCAGCGGTATGTGTGTCCAAGTTTACGAGCCAGAGATTGTTTGTTTCCGGATCATCTACGATTTGATACTTTGCCATGCGAATTACCTTTCTATGAAGGAGAGCCCACATGGCAAAACTACTCTGATTCTATGGGAGATCAAGAAGAGCGAGTAAACTCGCCTTATATCTTTTTATCCTTATACTTTTGGCTATTCGTCAATCAACATCATAGCAGATGCCTCATTACGATTATCGGACGCAATCGCAACGTCTACACCCTTAATCATTGCAATGCCGTGGCTTCTGGCCTTGTTCACAGTTCGAATAAAGGAGGCGTCTGCGCCTTCAAAGCTCTCCAATGCAGCCTCTGTGAATGGCTCGATCCGGCGTTCCTCCAGATTGATCAGCCACAGATCTTTACTGCCAGCTTCGCCCACGATGAAATATTTGGCCATGCACGCGTTCCTTACGCTAGGGGGATTACTGAAAACCTGCTTCTCGCAGGGATGCCTCATATTTTTTTAGATGAGCCGGGAGTCTAAGGCAGACACTCCTAGTCCATTCCTCGATACGAAAGCCGGGATTGTCTTCCAGAGCATATTTTCGATACTGCTCTGCTTTCTCTTTCTCACCCAGCATTGCCCAGCAAGCTGCAAGCAGACGTGCGGCCGCCCGGGGGTTTTTCATTTGTTCCAACAGATCGATCGCTTCCACATGACGATCCAGACTGTGTAGAGCACCTCCACCTACCCAGTAGTAATAGTCGGGAGCCAGGGGGTTATGGGCCAGGGCCTGCCGGATTTTCTCCAAGGCTTCTTCGAGTGCACCATAGTGGGTGAGCGCATCCGCGTAGTCGGCAAGAAGGTCAGCGTGCTGGGGATTTATCGTTGATCCCTGGTCGAAATATTCCAGGCTCTCGTCGAACTTGCCGAGATACATGCTGATCGTGCCGAGTTCGCGCAAGGGGCGCTCGTCGTCAGGATCAGCAGGAGCCGCGCGCTTTGCAACCTTTTCGCCTTCGATAAGGATATCCTTGTCGCTTCGTGCCAGAACGAGCCACTCGCGTTGCATCGTGCGGGCAATGCCGCTCAGCGCCGGCACGAAATCCGCAGAGGCGGTCAGCGCGTTCTTGAACGACTGGCGCGCTTGGCGCAGCTTCGACAGATCGAGCTTTTCGAAATCGCGCTTACCGACCAGATACCAGTAATAGGCGTTTGGATCCTGGAACAGGCGGTTGTAGCGGTCGAGTTCCGACTTCTCGATGACCGAGACGACCGAGAGGATGATACGGATCGAAAGCTGGCGATATTGCTGCTCGGGCAGGACATAATCGAACTTCTGCTTCTCGGCCCAGACGATTTCCTGTGTCGCCACATCGACAAGCTTGACCGAGAGGAAGCAGAAGCCATCGCGCCGGGTGATCTTGCTGTCGACCACATAGTTGACGCCGAACTGATCGTTCAGCCCACCGAAACTCTCGATCGGCGATTCGGTGACCACCCGTGCCGAGGTATAGGGCGCGAGCACGGAGATTGTGCGCAGGCGGCAAAGGCCGATGGTGATGTCGTCGACCAGCGAGGCGGCAAGCTGCTCCATGGGATCGGCGGCATTGTGGTGCATATAGAGCACCATCAGCCGCGGCAGGCCCACCTGCTTGTTCTGTTCGATCTGATGTTTGGCCTGCATTGCGCGCGGCGTCTGGATTTCCAGGCCATTGCCGTTGGAGGGCTGTGGCGCAAGCGGGAGGATCAGGCTGCGGGTCGTTGCGGGCGAAAGCTTGGGCAGGAGTTGCTGGTAAAGTTCGACGGTTTCTTCTTCGGGATCGACGTCGAGATCGTCGCGCAGGCGCTTGGTACATTCGCGGAAGGTGCGCTCCACCTTGGCGATGAGGCCGAGTTGCGAGGCGGTCTGCATCAGGGTGCGGTAGCCGACCTCCTGGTAGGGGTCGATCTCGATGAGCTTGCGCGCACATTGGCGCTTTTCATCGATGCTGACGCCGACAGGCTGGTTGACCATGCCGAGCAGCATCGTGATCATGTCGTCGCGCAGGCGCACGCGCTCGATGTCGAGCCACTCGTCGAAATCGGAATTCTGCGGCTCGTTGGGCGCAAGCAGATCGCCCTTGTAGAGCTCGCAAAGGGCAAGGACGGATTCGATATCGCCCCGGCGCGCATTGTTGATGTATTCAAGTAGGTCGATGCTCAACAACTCCGCCTTCACCTGCGACAGGTTCAGGTAGACGTAGGTTGCATCGCCCTGAATAAGGTTCAGGCCGTACTGTTCCTGGAACTTGCGGATGCGGGCGAGACTTTGCCTCAGGTTCATCGATGCATGGGCCTGATCAGTATCGGACCAAAGCACCTGCGAGAGCTTGCCGCGCGAGACGGAATGGCTGGCATTGACGAGCAGCAGATAGACGACGATGCGAAGGAAATTTGCGGGGACGCGCGGCACAGGCTGGCCGCCCAGACTAACAGTCGCCTCTCCAAAAACCGTCAGTTTCATTCTATGCTAAACCCCAGATTTTATTTGCTTTTCTGTATGCCGTTGCCCTGTTGCCGTAGTTGTTGCCATGCTTCTTATAAGCTAACTCTACTATAGCTTGAAGTAGTTCACTATAGGGTCTCTACGACAAAAGTCTAATAAATAGGAATTAAGGTTTCCCTGATTCCAGCCCAATTTCTTTGATGAATTTCTCCTAACCGCCCTGATTTCCCAGCAGGTTCGCCCGTAAAGGCCCCGTGTGGACTAAATCAGTGACAGCGCGGCTCTACCCGACAATGGCGGGTTTATATGACAATAATACTGCAACCGCAAATATTCATTTGCCAAAGTGAAACCGGTTTCTTTCAACCCCAAGCTTTCGTACGATTGTAAAACTTTGCTCATCCAAGCGCCTGATAACGAGCGAAAGCGCTACCGGATCCGGCGGTTAGCTTGCGGGCTCTTCCGTGCGCAAAGGGAAACCCTGCAACTATCCAAAGGTTCCACCGATAAAGATTGCGCTTGCAATTTCTGGTTTCGCGTAGTTGAAGGCGGGACAGAGGATCGGACCAGCATGAGTTTCAAATACCCTGTCAAAAGCACTGCCGATTGGCACAAGCAGGGGAGCGTGCCTGTCGTCCGGAAGCTGAAATCCTACTTTCGGCACGCGAAATCCAAAATCGGGGTTCGCGTGAACGACCCGAAGCTTGTGCGGCAATCCGGGCCGCACCATCCGCTGTTGGAACACGATATACCGGCGATCTGCGTCGTCAGGAACGCCAACAACTACATCCGTTCGTTCCTGCGCTATTACCGCTCGCTCGGCGTCACCCGCTTTATCATTATCGACGACCGCTCGGTGGATGGTACCACCGCGGCGCTTTCCAACCAGCCGGACGTCGATCTCTTCAGTTCGGAGTTCGAGTACAAGGATACCGATCGCGGCAAGGACTGGCGCGATGCTTTCTTCGACATATATGGCCGCAATCGCTGGTACCTGTCGCTCGACGCCGACGAATTTTTAGTCTTTCCGGGCTCGGAGAGCCGCTCGATCCGCGATTTTATCGGCGATCTTGAACGCGCCGGCATGTCGCGGGCGCATTGCCCGATGATCGACATCTATCCGGCGGGCGCGCTCAGCAGCGGCGTTTTCGTCGATGATGGCAGCAAATGGCCTTTCGAGGTCTCCTCCCACTTCGATGGGGATGGCTACACGGTCAAGCATGAGCGCTACGGCAATGCGCTGCGTGGCGGGCCGCGGCAACGTCTGTTCGGGCGCGACATGCGCCTGTCGAAGTTTCCATTGCTGTGGGTCGATGACGCAACGCATTACCGCCTCGGAAGCATCCATGGACCGGCACCGTCGATGCGAAATTTCACGCCGATCACGGGTGTCCTGCTGCACTACCGCTTTTCATCCGACTCCATCGACGAATTTCGCAAGATCGTCGAAGTTGGCGGCCATGCCGATGGCGGCGCCCATTACGGCGCCATTCTCGCCTCCCCGCATTTTTCTGAAGACTTCTCGCTCGCCTACCCCGGGTCATTGCGCTTCACCGGTTCCGAAGACCTCGTCGAACGCGGTTTCATGCTGGATTTGCGCCGCACAGCATAGTACTGGAGCAGCCGGTCATAGGGTCATTCGCGGGGAGACACTCGGTTTTGCCACGACATTGGCGTGGATTGGTTCGTAAATCGGGGGTTCACACGAGAAGTGGTGCCCAGACGCGAGCTTTTCAGGGAAGTCATAAAGGCAGTTAGCACAAAGTAGAATTGTTACTTCGCAACATTTTATGCTTGGATTCCCTCGGCGCCCATGGGGACTGGTCGATGGATTCTGCATATACGGTTCGATCGCGTGGGCGCTTTCTTTATTTACCACTTGCAGCAGCGTGCATCCTGCTATCGGCGTGTGGCGATCGGTCGGCGGCAATCAAAGAACTGGGCGGGAAACAGATTCTCTGTCGGACCTATGATACTCCGACCAAAGAGGTCTTCGCACGCTTTCTTGAAGCCGAGTTCGCGTCGTTTATGTTCGGTCCAGTCCCCAAGGATTATTTTGCCGAAAGTCGCCGCCTAAAGTTCACAGAAGCACTCCGCCAGATTGAAGCCTCAAAGACTTTTAAAAAAACCGAGTGCGACCAATTGAGCCACGATTTGTGCCTGATGTCGGTGCAATGCCGCGAGGTTAATCTCGCGTCAATAAAACCCGTTGGAACGACGTATTTTCTCATTATCGATACAAAAGCTGGAGCGTTGATACCCATAGAAGCAAGCCGGAAATATGACGCGAACCCTGTGGATTCCGACACTGGGCGAAGGTCAAGCGGACTAGTCTTTAGAATCCAGACATCCGCAGACTTAAGAAAGCGACTTGACGAGACATTCGAAAGGTTTTGGCCGCTTGGAGAATAGAAGGCACGATATCGTGGCTGCCGCGTCCAGATGTGGACGAATGTTATTGGCCATTGTCACGCTCGTATGGGCGACGGCCACCTTATCTGACGAATATCCTTGCAAGCCGGTCCCGCCCAACGACACGAAGACGCGCTCCTTGCCGATCGATCCCGACTACCTGGTCAAATTCAAGCTCGTGGATGGCCCGGCATTTGCAATACCTTACGGCTATTACGGCTTTGCCCTTCCCGAAAAAGTGAACTGCCAGCCGTTGCGGGATGTCTTTAGCTTCAACTTCTGGATGCCCGATCTAAGGGCGCCAAAAAAAGACCCTTACGGGTTGGCCTATTTCCGGATTCAGGAGGATGGGCATCCGAAACCCGGTCCCGATGACTATATAGTCCAGGCACTCTTTGTTAAGCGGGCCACGGACGCGGATTATGCCAAGCATAAGTTGCCCTCGAGCTGGCTTTTCACCTGGTTGGGTGTTTATGACAATCGCTTTCTTCTGAGACCCGAAGTGAATGGACTCCTGCGCGTCATCGATCTCGAGGCCGGCAGCAATCCCGCAGTAAAAACGGAAGACTACGTTCGCTTGGCCGATCCGCGCGAGGAAATTCGCTTGGAATGCTCTCCGGACACGCTCAATCCGACTTGCATATACTATATTTACCTAAGTGATTTGCAACTTTTGATCAAAGGCCGCTTTCCTTACGATGCCCTGGCCCAATGGCGCCCGATTATGTCCGCCAATCGCACACTGATCGAACATTGGATCATTAAATAGGCTCCAGTACCGTCTCGCCGCCCTGGTGTCTTTCGCTTGCAGCACCTCGGATCAATTTCGCAATATGGTTAACTTATTGAAGAAACCTATCTACCGAATGCAGCACGACAGCTACGTGGTAGCGAAATGCCAGAAGGTGCTAGCAGACCTTGCTTTTGGTCGCTTCAAAAGACCGTCAGAAATTGAAACAAGTGCCCCACTTTTTGACGAACGAAATACGCCGAGACAAAAGTGCGTTCTAAAGCATTGATCTAGAACGATAACGAGAGAAAAGTGGTGCCCAGACGCGGATTCGAACCACGGACACGCGGATTTTCAATCCGCTGCTCTACCAACTGAGCTATCTGGGCACTTCAGGGCTTTTTCCGTTGTCCGGCAAAGCTTGTGGACGGGGTTGGCTTTCCGTCAGAAGCGCGTGGGTTATAACACTAAAAATCATCCTGTCCAGCATCAACTCGCGAATTTTTTGCCGTTTTTCTGCCTCTTGCAAAGGGCATGCATTGATGCGTTTGTTGATGGCATCGGAGACGGGATTCGCAACATATGGTTGAGACGGGGGAGAAGTCCGCCAAGGCTGGGGCCTTTGGCTGGGGAATTATTGGCAGCGGGGAGAGCGCCCGGCGTTTCGCGTCCGATCTTTCGCTGCTTCCCGATGCGGCGCTCGTCGCCAATCACTCGAGAATGCTCTCCAGCGCTGAAAAATTCCGCGAGACTTTCGGCAGCGCACACGCCTATGCCGACCTTGATTCGTTCATCGCAGATCCCGCCATCGACGCCGTCTACATCGCAACACCAAGCTCGCTGCATCTCGCACAGGCGCTGAAGGCGCTGCGTTCGGGCAAGCCGGTGCTGATCGATAGGCCCCTCGCCCCTTCGCACACGGAAGCCGACGTTATCCAGCGCGAAGCCACACGCGGCAATATCCTTGCAATGGAAGCGGCCTCGGCGCGCTTCCTGCCCGCTGTGATTGCGGCCAAGAAGAAGGTCGATGCCGGCGAAATAGGTGCGGTACGGCGGATCACAGCCGAGCTGTCGGTATTGCACGCCTTCGACGCCGAAAGCCGGTTCTTCAACCGCTCGCTCGGCGGCGGCGCCGGGCTCACCTTCGGCACCGATTGCGTTTCGCTCGCCATGCATCTCCTGGGCCAGCCGCAGAAGGTCTCCGGCCTCTGGCACGCCGCGCCCAACGGCGTGGATATGCGCTGCGAAATTGCTCTGCACTACGATGAGGCGGAAGCCAGGCTATCCTCAGGCCTCGATGAGGATGGAGCCAATCACTTCGTCATTGAAGGCGCCAAAGGCGCGATCCGGATCGACGCGCCATTTACCGGCGCGCGCAGCCTGACCACCTTTCATGGCTTTGCGCTGACGCCGCCATTCGGGCCCCTGCCGGCAACGCGCGGCGTCCTCGGCAACCTCCTCGCCCGGCTGCCTATTCCCGGGCGGGCTGTCGAAGATCACCCCTTCTCAGGCACAGGTCTGCAATTTCAGACAATGGCGGTCATGGCGGCCATACGGGCCGGCAAGACGGGCGCTGAACTCATGCCGCTTGCCGACAGCATCAATGCCCTTCGCGCCGTCAACATCGTGCTGTCGCAGCCGGCAACACAGCGCATCATAAAGCTCTGATCAATCCTCACTGTCGCTGTCGTCGGCGCTTTCGACCGCCGGCAGCACATAGGCGCCGGTCAACCAGCGGTTGAGGTCGACATTGCGGCAGCGCGCCGAACAGAACGGATAATGTTCGCGGTGCGACGGGCGCTTGCATTCGGGGCAAGGACGCGTCGGCCGAAGCGGCATGACCTTGGCTGTGCTCTTGTTTTCGTCAGTCACGGGATCCGATCCCCTCAATGACCTGAATTCTGCCAATTGGCATAGACGGGGTAGCCTTCGCCATGCAAGAGGCTCGCAGTCTCATAGAGCGGCAGGCCGACCACATTGCTGTAGGAGCCGACCAGCTTGACGACGAAACCTCCGGCGAGGCCCTGGATGGCGTAGCCGCCGGCTTTGCCGCGCCATTCGCCTGACGCAAGATAACTCTCCAGTTCCTCGCGCGAAAGACGCTTGAAGCGTACGCGCGTCTCGATGAGGTCCTGGCGCTGCTTGCCCTTCGGCGTGATCAGGCAAAGCCCGGTATAGACGCGGTGGGAGCGGCCGGAGAGAAGGCGAAGGCAGGCGGTGGCGTCATCGAGGATTTCGGCCTTCGGCAGGACGCGCCGTCCTACGGCGACCACCGTATCGGCGGCGATGATATAGGCTTCACCGAACTCGGCATCGCCCTTCAACTCCTCGGCGATCCGCTCCGCCTTGATGCGGGACAGGCGGCGTGCCAGCGAGCGCGGGTGTTCGGCGCGCAGCGGCGTCTCGTCCACGTCGGCAGGCAGCAGGCGGTCAGGTTCGATGCCGATCTGGCCCAGCAGGGCAAGACGACGCGGCGAACCTGATGCAAGAACGAATTTTGGCTGATCGCTCATCAAGGCATTTCCTGCGGACGGGTCCGGGCCGATTACTTGAAGCGGTAGGTGATGCGACCCTTGGTCAGATCGTAGGGAGTCATTTCGACAAGGACCTTGTCGCCGGCGAGAACGCGGATGCGGTTCTTGCGCATGCGGCCTGCCGTGTGGGCGATGATTTCATGATCGTTTTCAAGCTTGACGCGAAACATCGCGTTGGGCAGCAGTTCCGTCACGAGGCCGGGAAATTCTAGTACTTCTTCTTTCGCCATGCGTAGTTCTATCTCCGAAAGGGCAATTTGTGGTCGTGCTCGACCGCAATTTTGGGCGGAACCTATAGTATTGCGCGCCATTTGTGAACAACGGAGTTCAGCAAATGCACGCAAGGGTTTGGCGGGTCAGTTCGCCGCCTTGAAACGTTCCTCGATGTGGCGTTTCAGGTTGTTGCGCACGTCGCGATAGGCATCGAGAATCTGGGTGCGGCGCCCGCGTACGAGCGTCGGATCGGGCGTCGGCCAATATTCGACATGCACTGACGTCGTCCGGGTCAACTCAAGTGCCATATGGTGCGCCTTGGGCGACAATGTAATGATGAGGTCAAAATAATGATCCTCCAGTTCCTCGAAGGTCCGCGGCTGAACAGCAATGCGCTTGAGGCCGATCTCCGCCAGAACTTCATCGACGAAATGATCGGGCTCGCCCTTCTCGACGCCTGCGGAGGCAACATAGACGGAAGAAGGCAGGAGGCTGCGCGCAAGCGCCTCTGCCATGGGCGAGCGGATTGAATTCTGACCGCAGATGAACAGCACCGCGCCTGGCATCGCGGATTTGGCGGGCCCTTCATCGTCCGGCAACTGGTCCGGACCGACGGGCGTCGGTTCGCCTATCCCCGCCAATGCAGCACACAAACCAAGGTGAAGATGCGGCGCGCGGTATCAAAATCCACCTCGATCTTGCCGCTCAGGCGATCCATCAGCGTCTGCGAGCCCTCATTGTGCAGGCCGCGCCGCCCCATGTCGATCGCTTCGATCTTGCTCGGGCTCGCCGAACGAATGGCTTCGTAATAGCTTTCGCAGATCATGAAGTAGTCCTTGACCACCTTGCGGAGCGGCGTCAGCGACAGGATGTGCGTAACGACATCGTCGCCGTTTTCGCGCGCGATCGCGAAGATCAGCCGCGATTCGACCAGCGACAACTTGAGACGGTACGGCCCGGGACCCTCGTCGTTTACGGGACGAAAACTGTTCTCCTCGATCAAATCGAAGATCGCGACGGCACGCTCATGCTCGACATCCGGTGTCGAACGGCCGATCGTCTCGTCCAGTTCCACATCGATCAGCCGTGCATCGGTATCGCCCGTTGCTGTCATTATCGTCCTAAAGGTTCAACCGGATCGCTACCGATCTGCCATGCGCATCAAGTCCTTCCGCGCGCGCAAGCTCGATTGCGGCCGGGCCCAGTACGCGCAACTGATCGGCGCCAAGCTTCAGGATGGAGGTTCGCTTCATATAGTCAAGCACTGAAAGACCGGACGAAAAGCGTGCCGACCGCGCCGTTGGCAACACATGGTTCGAGCCCCCGACATAATCGCCGATGACTTCGGGCGTATGACGGCCGACGAAGATCGCGCCGGCATTGCGCACGCCTGCGAGCAATTTTTCCGGCTCGGCCGTGGCAATCTCGAGGTGTTCGGCGGCGATCCGGTTGACGAGGGGGAGCGAGGCTTCGAGATCGTCTACCAGAATCACGGCGCCGAAATCGCGCCAGCTCGCGCTCGCGGTCTCCCGGCGCGGCAGGGCAAGGAGTTGCCGCTCGACCGCTGCAGTGACAGCTTCGCCGAAAGCGGCGTCGTCGGTGATGAGGATCGACTGCGCGGCGCTGTCATGTTCGGCCTGGGCCAAAAGGTCAGCCGCGATCCATTCCGGATCATTCTCCTTGTCGGCAAGTATCAGCACCTCCGATGGACCAGCAATCATATCGATGCCGACCGTGCCGAAGACACGGCGCTTGGCCGCAGCCACATAGGCGTTGCCCGGACCGACGATCTTGACCACAGGCGCGATCGTCTCGGTGCCATAGGCGAGCGCTGCGATCGCCTGCGCGCCGCCGACGCGATATATTTCCGAAACGCCCGCAAGCCGCGCGGCAACAAGGACGAGCGGATTGAGCTTGCCATCCGGGGACGGCACAACCATGACGACGCGCTCGACGCCGGCGACCTTGGCCGGAACGGCATTCATCAACACCGAGCTCGGGTAGCTCGCGGTGCCGCCTGGAACATAGAGCCCAACCGATTCGACAGCGGTCCAGCGCGAGCCGAGTTCGACCCCGAGCTCATCCGTGTAGCGATCGTCCTTGGGCAGCTGGCGCGCGTGGTGGGAGTGAATACGGTCGCGGGCGAGCGTCAGCGCTTCCACGGTCACTGCCGGCGCCGAGGCAACCGCGGCATCGATCTCGGCCGGCGAAATTGCAATGCCATGCGTTGCGAGATCGATGCGATCGAAACGCCGGGAATATTCGATCAGCGCCGCGTCACCGTCGGCGCGCACGCGCTGAATGATCTCGGCAGCCGCGCGGTCCACATCTTCCGAGACCTCGCGCTTGGTGGCAAGGAAGGCAGAAAACGCCGCCTCGAAATCCGGTTGCGACTGCTTGAGGACAATGGCCACGTCAATTGCTCCTTTGCCCGTCAGGCATCGTGGTCGGGCTTGAACGGGGTCTCCCAGGCGCCGCCAAGGTCGGTGAGTTGCGCCTCGATGGCCTCGACTTCGACCCGCAAGGCCTTGCCGGCGGCAAAGGTCAGCTCGACCTCGCCCGACGGCGCGTCGCCGACGATAAAGCGGATCGCCAGCAGCGACAGGATGTCATCCTTGTACTTGCGATCGATCCCCGTGGCCTTGACGCTCATGACGCGATCAAAAAGGACGGCCGTCCGGCGACGCTCGAAGCTGCGATGGCGCTTGCCGTCGGCGGCGAGTTCCCAGACGAAGCGATTGACGGCGAGAACGAGCTTTTTCTCGGCGGCAAGGTAATCGATATCGCTCACCTTGAGCACGGAATCCTGCAGATGCGCGGAAAGAATCTGCAGGTCTTCCTCATCGAGCGCGATGAGTTTCAAAGTGTCCATGTCTACCCTATGCACAGCTTAACCGAGGCGCGGCACCGTCCCGGCGCCGCACACCCTTTCCTGTTAGAGGAAAGTGCGGACAAATGGAATTACAGACTTGGCAAAATCCGGAGCGAGTTCGGATCGAGACCCTGCGCCACCGATCGCGACGCCTAGTCGCTGATGCGTTGAACCTCGGCGCCGCAACGGGTGAGCTTCTCCTCGAGCCGCTCGAAGCCGCGATCGAGGTGATAGACGCGGTTGACGACCGTTTCGCCCTCGGCGGCAAGGCCAGCGATGACCAAGGACACGGAGGCACGCAAGTCGGTCGCCATGACGGGTGCGCCCTTCAGCCGGTCGACACCCTCGATCTTGGCCGTCTGGCCTGAAAGGGAAATCCTGGCACCGAGGCGCGCCAGTTCCTGGACGTGCATGAAGCGGTTTTCGAAGATCGTCTCGGTAATGTGCGACGTTCCCTTCGCCTTGGTCATCAGACCCATGAACTGCGCCTGCAGATCGGTGGGGAAACCTGGGAACGGCTGCGTCGTCACATCGACGGGCATGATGCCGTGGCCATTGCGAACGACGCGCAGGCCGGAATTTGTCTCGGAGATTTCTGCACCTGCCTGGCCAAGCGTCGTCAGGGCCGCCTGCAGGAGGTTCGCGTCGGCGCCTTCAAGGATGACGTCGCCGCCGGTCATGGCAACGGCCATCGCATAGGTGCCGGTCTCGATGCGATCAGGGATGACGCGGACGCGCGCGCCCGAAAGGCTGGTGACGCCCTCGATGGTGATCGTCGCCGTCCCGGCGCCACTGACCTTGGCGCCCATCGCATTGAGGCAGTCCGCAAGATTGACGACTTCTGGCTCCTGCGCGGCATTTTCGATGATCGTGTCGCCCTTGGCGAGCGTCGCCGCCATCATCAGCACGTGGGTCGCGCCGACGGAAACCTTGGGGAAGGCAAAGCGCGCGCCGACGAGGCCGCCTTTCGCAGTTGCCTTGACGTAGCCGTTCTCGATTTCGATGTTGGCGCCGAGCGCCCGCAGGCCATCGATGAAAAGATCGACCGGACGCGTGCCGATGGCACATCCACCCGGCAGCGATACGGTGGCGGTGCCCATGCGGGCGAGCAGCGGGCCGATCACCCAGAAGCTCGCGCGCATTTTCGAGACGAGTTCATAGGGAGCTGTCGTATCGACGATATGGCGGGCGCTGAAATGAATGGTGCGGGAATAGGCGCCGTCCTGGCGCTCGCGCCGGCCGTTGACGGAATAGTCAACGCCATGATTGCCGAGGATGCGGATCAGCTGTTCGACATCGGCGAGATGCGGGACATTTTCGAGCGTCAGCGTATCATCGGTCAACAGCGAGGCGATCATCAGCGGCAGGGCCGCATTCTTCGCGCCGGAAATCGGAATGACGCCGTTGAGCTTGTTACCACCAACAATCTTGATGCGATCCATATCTATCACTTTCGCGGGAAAGTCCCCGTCCTAACGTTTGAGCCCCATGCGGAGCCGGTTGCTGTAAACCATCCCACGGAATGGTTCAAGAAAGGCTTATGACCGGTTTCCGGTCAATCATGGTCCCCTTTGGAGGAACCGGCAGGTTTTTCCGCGGCCGCGACAATCCCCTCGTCCCGGTCGTCGGCGGCGCCGGCGCGGCGCGAACGCGCCTGTTGCTTGCGCCGTGCAAGATTGGCGCGAAGCTCATCCGAGCGTCGCTTCTCGCGACTTGATTGTTCGCGATTCGGGTTTTTCGACGACGAATTCATGTCCTGTCCCACATATCCCGGACGAATAAGGTGCCAATTTATCCACAAGCAGACGTGGCTTAGGCGCCTTATGGATAATCGGGTGCAAAAAGATTGCGATTGCTTGCTTGCGATTTCACCAATGATATGGCAGAAGTCCGCCGCGTTCGCAAATCGGCTGCGGTAGCTCAGTGGTAGAGCACTCCATTGGTAATGGAGAGGTCGAGAGTTCAATCCTCTCTCGCAGCACCAGCGAATCGCTCATCAACTCCCACATCCTTCCCTCCTTTATTGGCTTAGAAACTTGTTGACGATTGCAGTCGCTGGAAAGCTACCGCGTGTCGATTATGAGGGGTTGGAACAGCTAGGGACGAACAACAACGCTGCTTTGATCACAATGGGTCCCCTCGGCCCGTTGGATGGGCGCAGCCAGATGCAACATACTGAGTAAGGACCGAAGAATGTCCGGAGCGACGGCTCGGCGCGAACAGCGACCTTGGCCGCTGTCCAAGGTCACCCTCGGTGAACCAAAAAGTCTACTGTCTGGCATCCAGCAATGCATTGACCTGACCAATCTGGTCGTCCGTCAGGGTCCGTCCGAAATCCGACTCGAGCCGCGATACGGCGTCATCGAGCGCATGATCGCGCATAACGGGGTCTGCCAATGCCAAGGCTGCTTCTCGGTTTCGCTCATAAGTTGCAATCTTGCCAACCGAGGAATTCGGCGCCGCCCGTTCCCGCGCCCGCGCCGAAGCATGCGCCGCATTCAACGCGCCAAGCGTGTTATCGTCATCGTCGTCAACGACGAAATCATCGCTAACCTTGACCGAAGCCTTCTGCAGCTTGGACTTGTCGTGTTGAACCTTCGATTTATCATTGGAGCTGGCTGTTTTGGCGTGACTGGACGCCTTGGACTGGCCCGACGATTTGCCGCCGTGATTTCCGCTGTCGCCCTTGCCGTTGCCGCCCTTGCCGCCATTTCCATGACCGCCGCCGTTGCCCCCATTGCCATTGCCACCCTTGTCGGCGAAAGCTTGTCCCACCAAATTGTATTGGCCGGTGGCCGTTCCTGCCAAAACCAACCCTAGACAAGCGGTTGCAACGAGACCGAACTTGAGCTGCTTCATATTCCACCTCCTGATATGCGACCCTATGTCAACTCAACGTGCGTTTGCGGCCCGAGTGTGGCAGGAACCGCCCGAATGCGATCAAATAGGATTTCAAGCGCTTACAACCGCGCCTTCTCCGAACCCCAGCGCAATCCGTCCATCAGCAAAGAGACGAGGCGGCGCGATTGTTCGCGCCATTCAGGGGTGTCCGGCGCCGAATATATGCCTGAGAGCGCCTGCAGGAGGTCGGCGCTGTTGATGTCGCTGCGGATCGAGCCATCGGCCACCGCCGCGTCTACAAGCTTGCGCAAGGCCCCCGCGACCATTCCGGACGTATTGGCGAAAACTTGCGAATTGCCGTCGAATAGAATGCGCAAGCTATTGGCCATGCCGCGCTTGGCGGCGATGTAATCGACGAAACGCTGCATCCATTCGCCGAGCGCCGCATCCGGCGCGTTATGGATTGCGAGTTCGTCCGCGGCGGCGCATAACCCTTCGACCTCCCGCCTGTAGACGACCTCCACCAGATGTTCGCGCGTCGGGAAATGCCTGTAGAGCGTGCCGATGCCGACGCCGGCCTGCCGGGCAATCTCCTCAAGCGAAGCGTTGCCGCCGCGCTCGGCAAAGACATGGCCGGCAATCTCGGCCAGCTTGTCGCGATTGCGGCTGGCATCGGCGCGCAGCGGCCTCGGTGCCTTTGTCTCGATCGCTTTCTCCGGCGGGGATACCAATTGTCGAACTCCAAAAATACAAAGCTGGGGCTTGAACCACCCTCGGCCAACCGCTATGTTTCAAAAACGGAGGCACCTCCGATTATAGCGTGACCTCTGAACTAATACCCTATGTGGACCCGTCGTGTCATGTTTTTTGGGCTTTTGCTCGTGGAACGCCCGGCGGCCCTTGGGACTTACTGTCATCAGAACGGAGTCAAGACGCCGATGACAAATCAAATCAGCCTCAATCTCGATATTAACGGCAAGTCGCGGCAAGTGACAGTCGAGGCGCGCGTGACGCTGCTCGACGCTCTGCGCGAACATCTGGAACTGACCGGCACCAAGAAAGGCTGCGATCACGGCCAATGCGGTGCCTGCACGGTGCATGTGGACGGCGAACGCGTCCTCTCCTGCCTTACGCTCGCCGCACAGGTCGAAGGCAGCACGATCAATACGATCGAGGGCCTTTCCGCGCCAGGCGACGCGCTGCATCCGGTACAGGCCGCGTTTCTCGAGCATGACGCCTTCCAGTGCGGCTATTGCACGCCCGGACAGATCATGTCCGCCGTGGCCTGCATTCGCGAGGGTCATGCCGGTTCCGACGATGAAATCCGGGAATACATGTCCGGCAACCTCTGCCGTTGCGGCGCCTATCCGCACATCGTCGATGCCGTGCGCGAAGCTGCAAAGGAGCTGTCATGAGGGATTTTTCCTATGTTCGCGCCGCTACGATTGACGAGGCGCTAAGCGCCGCGGCAATGCCGGCGACAATGCTGCTTGCCGGCGGTACCACCCTGATCGATCTTGCCAAATGCGGCGTGGCCGAGCCGGAGCGCGTTGTCGATATAAGCCATCTCAAAGGCCTTGATGGGGTGCGCATCGACGGCAAAGCCGCCACGATCGGCGCCTTGGCGCGCATGAGCCGCGTTGCCGAGGACCCGGCAATCAAGGGCGAGTTCCCGGCAATCTCCGAGGCGCTCTGGCAGGCGGCCTCGGCCCAGATTCGCAATATGGCGACAATTGGCGGCAACCTCCTGCAGCGCACGCGCTGCGCTTATTTTCGCGATCCGGCAACATTCCCCAATTGCAACAAGCGAAATCCCGGCAGCGGCTGCGCCGCACTGACCGGCGTCAACCGCTCGCATGCGGTGCTCGGCGGCAGCAGCGCCTGCATCGCCACCTATCCTGGCGATCTTGCGGTGGCACTGACGGCATTCGATGCTCTTGTGCATCTCGGCGACCGCCAGGTGCCCGTCGATGATTTCTTCTTGTTGCCGGGCGCAAGGCCGGACAAGGAACACGCCATGCGCCCCGGCGAAATCATAACCGCGATCTCCGTCCCGGCTTCGCCAGCGGCGCGGCGCTCGACCTTCCTGAAAGTGCGGGACCGGCAATCCTATGAATTTGCCGCGGCGAGCGCCGCCGTCGGCATCGAACTTGGCGGGGATGGCCGCACCATCACCGACATTCGCATCGCCCTTGGCGGCATCGCCACAAAACCGTGGCGCGCGCGGGCCGTCGAGGACGCCTTGCGCGGCACGGCCTTCGAGCACGACGCTATCAAGGAGGCGAGCCGTTTGGCCGTCGAGGGCGCGATCGACCATGGCGCCAACCATTACAAGATCGAACTTGCCCCGCGCGTCGTCGAACGCGCCATCCTCAAGATTGGAGCTGCGGCATGACCATCGTTGAAACCAGAGCAAAGCGTGGGGACGCCGCCGACGGCGCCTTGGGCGGACGTCTGTCGCGCATCGACGGCCCGGCAAAGATAACCGGCCTTGCCGATTATGCCCTCGAGCACCATCCGCAAGGAATGGTACACGCCGTCCTCGTCGAAAGCGCGATCGCGTCGGGCCGCGTCGTTTCCATTGACGCAAATGCCGCCGAACGCGCGCCGGGCGTACTGCTGGTAATGACCCCGGACAATGCGCTGCCGATCAAATCGGCAACCGACTGGCTCAACACGCCGCCTTCCGATGCGCCCTACGAACCGCTGGCCCGTAGCATCACCTTTGCCGGCCAACATATCGCGGCTGTCATTGCCGAAACCTTCGAGCAGGCAACGGCGGCAGCGGCGCTGGTCAAGGTTTACTACGAAGAGGCGCCGGCGATCGCGGGCCTCGATGATCCCAAGGCCGGGGACGGAATGCCACTCGACCGGATGACAATCGAATGGGGCGACGCGCATGGCGCGCTTGCGAACGCCCCTATCCGCATCAAGCATGAATACCGGACCCCGCGCGAGTATAATGTGCCGATCGAACCGCATGGGCTCATTGCGGAGTGGAAAGGCGACAGGCTGACGGTCTGGGAGCCCAGCCAGTGGATCGACGGCATGGCGCGGACCTATGCGGAGTGGTTCGACATCCCCTTCGAAAACGTTGAGTTGCGCTCGCCCTATATCGGCGGTGGCTTCGGATCAAAGGCGCTCGCCCTCGAACACGGCGCCATCGCCATCAATGCTGCGCGCATGCTCGGCCGTCCGGTGAAGCTCGCGGTCACGCGGGCGCAGACCTTTACGGCCTATGGCGGCCGGCCGGCGACACGCCAGACGATCGAACTCGGTGCAACGCGCGACGGCAAGCTCGTTTCCATCGTCCAGACAGGCGCCAACGAAACGTCGATGAAAGCCGTTCAAGTCGAGCCGCTGGGCTCGGTGACGTCGATCATGTATGCCACGCCGAATTTCAGTTCGCGCCAGAACGTCGTTCCCGTCAACACGGTGAAACCCGGCGCCTTGCGCGCGCCCGGCGAGAACCCCAGCGCCTTCGGCATTGAATGCGCGATCGATGAACTTGCCTATGAAGTCGGGATCGACCCGGTGCAGATTCGACTTCTCAACTACGCCGAGGAAGACCCGCATGCCAGGAAGCCGTGGTCGACCCGGCGCCTGCGCGAAGCCTATGCGGCCGGAGCGGAGGCCTTCGGCTGGAGCGCGCGCCAGCCAAAACCGCGTTCGATGCGCGAAGGGAATCAGCTCATCGGCTACGGTGTCGCAGCCGGCACGTACCCCGTACGACGCACCCCAGGCGAAGCACTGGTGCGTATCCTTGGCGACGGTTCCGTCGAGGTCGCCAGCAGCGGCATCGACATGGGCCAGGGCACCTATACTATCCTGGCGCAAACGGCTGCCGAAGCCATCGGCGTTCCAGTCGAGAAAGTCCGGGTCAAGCTCGGCGACTCTTCGCTGCCCCGGGCGCCGGTCGCCGGCGGTTCGCAGTTCGCCAACCTGATCACCGGCGCCGTGCACAAGGCGGCGCTCGCCGCACGCGACGAGTTGATTGGCCTCGCCATCAACGATCCAAATTCGCCGTTCCGCGACCTCCAGGCGAATACGCTCATTGTCGAGAACGGCGTAATATCGTCGCCGCGCGATACCGGCGCCGGCGTCGGCATTGCCGAAATCATGCAGCGGACGGGCCGCGAGCGGATCGAAGCTCTGCGCGATACGTTGCCGGAGAACCTGCGCAACGAGAAAGATCATTTCCGCAACTTCACCACCATCACGACGATGCTGTCGCCGACCGATGGCGACTACTCGCTGCACAGTTGGTGCGTCCACTTCGTCGAGGTGCGGGTCGATGCCGATTTCGGCACCGTCCGGGTGGCGCGGATGGTCTCGGCGCTGGACTCGGGCCGGCTTTACAATCCGAAGCTCGCCGAAAGCCAATGGAAGGGTGGCATCATCATGGGCATCGGTCAGGCCCTGCTTGAAGAAGGCATTGTCGATGCGCGCAACGGTCGGGTGATGAACAACAATCTTGGAGACTATCTCGTGCCGACCAACGCAGACATTCCGGACCTCAAGGTGATCTCGGTCGGCATACCCGATACGCACGCATCGGTGCTCGGCGGCAAGGCGGTGGGCGAACTCGGCATCGTCGGGGTCGCGCCGGCCATCGCCAATGCGGTCTATCACGCTACGGGCGTAAGGGTGCGCGATTTGCCGATTACAATGGACAAGCTGACTTGAAGGGGGCCGCTGCGGCGAGCTACGGATCGCGTTGATACTTCTATCGACGCTCCCGTTGCCCTGCCCTTCATGGATCCTCGGGACAAAAGCCCGAGGATGGCCTGGGCGGACCCGGAGGGGGCGTGGTGACTGTTTCAGTCAGCTTCCAAACCGCCCCAATTCCTGCTTGAACCGATCGATCAGCCAGTTTGAGGCCGGTCCGAGCGGCCGGTCAACAGGGTAAATAGCCAAGAGCGGATACTCGGTCTCCGGATAGGGTTCGAGATCGAGCTGCACCAGCCGGCCGGTGGCGATATCATCCTTCACCATCCATTTCGGCAGGCCGCCCCAACCGAGGCCGGCCACGGTGAGATCATATTTGGTGCCGACGTCCGTCAGGCGCCAGATCTTGTAGGCAAACACGCCGAAATTACGCCCCTTGGTCTGTTCGCTAAGATCGGTAATGACCAGTTGCGTATGATCGCGAATAAAGGAAAGCGGGACCGGCCCCTCATAAAGCGCAAGCGGGTGGCTCGGTGCCGCAACGGGAGTCATGGCCGTCTGGCCGATTTGCACCAGCACAAGTTCGTCATGGGCGTTGAGAGGTGGACCGGCAATGCCGAAATCCGCCTGTTTCTTCAGGACCAGATCCCAAACCATGCCGAGCGCGCCGACATGAACGCGCAGGCTGACTGTCGGAAACTGTTTCTGGAACGCCTTGAGCACGCATGTCATCACCGGCGACGGCAACGACACGTCTATGGCGACGGCAACCTCGGCTTCGAGGCCCATTTTCAGTCCTTCGACACGTGAACGCAGGCTCTGCAGCACGGATACCATGCGCCGCGCATCCTCGAGCATGGCCTTACCTGTTTCCGTCAGGCGGGGCTCGCGCGTTCCGCCGCGTTCAAACAATTGCAATTCCAGCTGCGCTTCGAGATTGGCGATCGTATAGCTGATCACCGACTGCGAGCGATTGAGCTTGCGCGCCGCAGCCGAAAAGCTGCCGGATTCCGCAACTGTCACGAACACCTGAAGCTGGTCGAGCGTCGGATTTGCCTGCATTGCCTGACCTATCGATCTATTAGATGGAATTGATCGATATTTTCCCAGTTTTCTAAATGGATGTCGAGTACCAAATTGCAGCCATCAGTTCTCACCCGAGAATATCAATTGAAGGAACTTAGGCTATGTCTTCCATTCTTCTCGTTACATCGAGCCCCCGCGGTGCCGCTTCGCATTCGACGCGCGTCGCTACCGAACTTGCCCAGAAGCTGCAGGCAAAGACGCCCGGCAGCGCCATCGTCAAGCGCGATCTTGCCAGCCAGCCGCTGCCGCATATCGATGCGGACTATTCGTCGGGCATTTACACCCCGGTCGAATCCCGTTCGGAGCGTCAGCAGAGCGTCGTTGGCGTATCGGATGCCATCGTCGATGAACTGTTTGCCGCCGATAGCATCGTTATCGCCACGGGCCTCATCAACTTCAACATTTCTTCGACGCTGAAGGCCTGGGTCGATCATATCGCCCGCGCCGGCAAGACGTTCAGCTATGGCGCTGAAGGCCCCAAGGGCCTGGTCACAGGCAAGAAGGTCTATATCGTCATCGCTTCGGGCGGTGTCTATTCGAGCGGTCCGGCAGCAGCATTCGATCATGCGGTACCTTACCTCAAGACTGCGCTTGGCTTCCTGGGCATGACCGATGTCGAAGTCATCCGCATCGAGGGCGTCGCGATGGGTCCTGATGCAGAAGCCAAGGCCGTATCGTCGGCTCTCGACCTTACCAGCGACCTGGCGCTTGCCGCCTAAGGGTAATGCGCTGATCGCGAAAGAGGCGGGCTTTTGGCCCGCCTCTTTTTTTGTACAAAGTTTATTTGGTCAGGACTTTCGCAAGGTCCGCTCGGCGTCATCAAGACGCCTAAGCTGGTCGAGAAGACTTTCCGGGACAGTTTCATCAACCTTGTAGATACCTGCAGCTCGTATCGCCGACCTATAGGACGACTGCGAAATCTGCCGTCTCAAAATCTGCGAGAGTTCTTTTTCGTAGGTACGGTTTCGGCCGTCCATCAATCAAGCTCCAACTAGTGCCTCGTTGAAAGAACAACCGTTCCCCAAGAAGAAGGTTCCCCTTTTCAAGCCTTAAGACTTCAATGGCAATGTGTCGCGGCGCCGCAGGCCTACGCGTCGTACGATCTCTGGGAACCGCTGACCACTACCTGGCGTTGTGCTCAACGTTCATAATGGTTGGAGACAGCGCTTGTTCGAAACGTTTCATTACCTGAATACCCTGCCGCTTTTCCCACATGCCTTTGCTTTGGCGGTGGCCTATATCCTTGCCTTTCCCATCGGGTGGGAGCGCGAACAGGAGGAGCGAAGCGCCGGCCTGCGGACCTTCCCGCTGGTAGCGCTGGCGAGTTGCGGATTCGTGCAAGGCGCCGAGCGCCTGATGACGGACAATCCCGAAGCGCTGGCGCGCATCGTTGAGGGTCTTATCACCGGCGTCGGATTTATCGGAGGCGGGGCAATCCTGCAGGGCAAGAACTCGGTACGCGGCACGGCGACCGCGGCGAGCATCTGGTCGACTGGCGCCATCGGCGTTTCGGTCGGGCTCGAAAGCTACGATGTCGCGATTATCATATCCGTGCTGACGCTTCTCACGCTGCGCCTCATGCTGCCGCTGAAGAAGGAGCAGAAAGAAGATTGATACGTCGGCTTCAGCCCTTGTTGTTGCGGTGCTGCAGCGCCTTTTCCCATTTCATTGCCGACTCGACGATTGTATCAAGATTGTCGAGCTTCGGCTTCCAGCCGAGGTCGAGGCGCGCCTTGCTGCTGTCCGCGACCACGGAGGCCGCGTCGCCGGGACGGCGTACCGTCAACCTTGCGTCGATCGGCTTGCCATGCACACGCTCGACACTCTCGATGACTTCCTTGACGGAAAAGCCGCGTCCATAGCCGCAATTCGCCACCATGCTGCTGCCACCCGAACGCAGGCGCTCCAGCGCCAGGCGATGTGCCGCCACGAGGTCGCTGACATGAATATAGTCGCGCACACAAGTGCCATCCGGCGTTGCAAAATCGTGTCCGAAGATTTCCATGTACGGGCGCTTGCCGAGCGCAGTCTCGCAGGCAACCTTGATCAGATGGGTGGCACCGCGCGTCGATTGACCGGTGCGTCCCTTGGTATCGGCACCGGCGACGTTGAAATAGCGCAGCGCCGTATAGTGGAAATCATGGGCGGCGGCGGTATCGCGCAGCATCCATTCGGTCATCAGCTTGGATAGGCCATAGGGCGATTCCGGATGGGTCGCTGCATCTTCGGTGACCGGCTTCATGCCCGCGTCGCCATAGACCGCCGCGGTGGATGAAAAGATGAAGTTCTTCACGTCCGATTTTACCACAGCCTCGATCAAGGCCCGCGACTTGCAGGTATTGTTCTCGTAATAGGTGAGCGGGTCGCGCACGGAATCGGGCACCACCACTGATCCGGCGAAGTGGATCACCGCGTCGACATAGTTGCGCTCGATCGTCTGGCGAACAAGGCTCTGATCGGCGATATCGCCGACGATCAGTTTCGCCTCGCGCGGCACGGCCCATTCGAAACCCGTTGAAAGACGATCCAGCACGATGACGGAATCGCCAGCATCGAGCAATTCCCAGACCATGTGGCTGCCGATATATCCAGCGCCGCCGGTCACAAGCACGGTCATTGACACAGCCCCTTGGTCCCCATTCTGTTGCCCAGAGTTGATCTTGTCGCATCAAGTCAGCCGTTGAAAGCTAATCATCGAGCCAATGTGATGCAACTTACGTGGTATGCGGACAAAGGGAACCGACAAAATGTGAGTAAGGTGAACGCCCGTTCCCGGCGCCGCGACTTTGCGCCCGACATCACGCGATGTCTTCGACAATTTTTGCCGGCTTCAACATTTAGGGTTAGAGTTTCGTTTAAACCGTGGCAAATTGACCCTCAACTCACAATAGATTTTGCCAGGCAAAAACGGTACTACGTTCATGATACAGGAGCAATTCATGGACTATCGTCGGTTTTTTGAAGACGCGATCGACCAGTTGCACGCTGAAAAGCGCTACCGGGTCTTTGCCAATCTGGAACGGATCGTGGGTCGTTTTCCGCGCGCGATCTGGCGCGACGAAGGTACGCAACGCGAAATTACGGTCTGGTGTTCAAACGATTATCTCGGCATGGGCCAGCATCCGGACGTGATTGCAGCGATCCATGACGCGTCGAGCCGCATGGGCTCCGGCGCTGGCGGTACCCGCAACATTTCGGGCAATAACCATCCGCTGGTTGAACTCGAACATGAGCTGGCCGACCTTCACCAGAAGGAAGCAGCCCTCGTATTCACCTCCGGTTTCGTGTCGAACGAAGCGTCGATCTCGACGATCGCGCGGCTTCTGCCGAATTGCCTCATACTTTCCGACGAGCTGAACCACGCCTCGATGATCGAAGGCGTGCGGCGCTCGGGCGCGGAAAAGAAGATTTTCCGCCACAACGACCTTGCTCATCTGGAAGAGCTGTTGAAAGCGGCGGGCAAGGAGCGCGCCAAGTTGATCGTCTTCGAATCCATCTATTCGATGGACGGCGACATCGCCCCCGTTCAGGCAATCGCCGACCTTGGCGACGAATACAACGCCATGACCTATATCGATGAGGTTCACGCCGTCGGCATGTACGGCAACCGGGGCGGCGGGATCACCGACCGCGAGCACCTGTCGGACCGTATCGATGTCATCGAGGGCACACTTGCCAAGGCGTTCGGAACGCTGGGTGGCTATATTGCCGGCCCAAAGACTGTCATCGATGCTATCCGGTCGTATGCACCGGGCTTTATCTTCACCACTGCACTGCCTCCTGTAATTGCAGCCGCAGCGACGCAATCGATCCGGCACCTCAAGGTGTCGCAAGAAGAGCGCCGCATGCACCAGTGCCAGGCAAAGCTCACCAAGGACGTCCTCGCCCAGGCCAATCTGCCGGTGATGAAATCGGAGACGCATATCGTTCCGATTCTCGTTGGCAACCCTGAACTCTGCAAGAAGGCCAGCGACCGGCTGCTGCAGAAACACGGCCTCTATATCCAGCCGATCAATTATCCGACCGTCCCGCGCGGCACCGAGCGCCTGCGCATCACCCCGACGCCGTTCCATTCCAACGAACTCGTCGTCGAGCTGAAGGACGCGTTGGTCGAGGTGTGGACCGCGCTTGGCATTCCTTTCTCCAAGGACAGCGAACCCGCCATCGAAACGAGCGAGCGGGTCGTAACGCTCGCTGTGTCAAAGGCCGGCGGCTGATTGCATCTGATTGCACGCAAGTGGACCGGCGCATGAGCGCCGGTTTTTGTTTGTGGTTCAGCGCGCGACGAAGCGGGCGAGGAACGGCACTGAGAAGGCGATCATCAGAAATCGCACCACATGATGCGAAGCCACGTAGGATGGATCGACGCCGAGGGAAAAGGCGATCACGGTGAGCGCCTCGAGCGCACCCGGCGCAAAGGCAAGCGCTATCTGTGCCGGGTGAATGTCGAGAAGCAGCCAGACGACCAGGGCGGCGACGAAGGACGCTGCCGTTCCAATCAGGAAGGCAAGAAGCGCCGCCGGCAGATAGCGCATCAATTGGGTTCTATGTTCTGCGCCGACCCGCGAGCCTATCAGCACGCCGAGCACGATAAGACCGATATCGGCAATCGAGCGTGGCACGACGGCTGTCACGATGGACGTAGCATGCAGGATACCGCTGGCAAGCAGGGCGCCGAGCATCATGCCTCCAGGAATGCGGCTGTAATAGCCGAGCAAGGCGCCGGCGCCGCCGCAGACGAGGAGAATGATTGCCTCCTGAATCGTCCAGTCATAATCGACTTCAACCACGACATGAGGGGCATTCCTTGCGATGATAGCGAGAAGCGGCGCCAGGAACCCGATGAGCAGCAACAGGCGCACGCACTGGATGACGGTGATTTTCACCATGTTGGCCGAGGTGCCCATCGCCGCGACGAGGACAAAGGAGAGCGCGCCCGGAAGCGCCGAAAAGAGCGAGGTTGGGCCGTCCCAGCCGAAACCCTTGCGCAGCATGAGGTAAGTCAGCGACGTCACGAGAACGAGCGCCACGAAAAGCATCAGGAAGCTCACCGGCCACAGCACCATCTGGTCGAGGATGCCGGGCGAGACGCCCGAGCCTGCCTGAATGCCCAGCGAAAAGAAGACGAAGCCGCGCAGCCGGTCCGGAATATAAATTCGTACCCCCGACAGCGAGGCGGAAGTGACGGCTATGGTCGAACCGAGCAGGAACGGAATCGGCAGGTCGATCAGCCAGGCGGTCAAGCCGCCGGCCGTCGCTATCAGCAATGAAAGAAGGGTGGCTTTGATCTTGTCGAGATGAACGGGGTTCGGCGTCAACGTTTCCGGATCCAGTCTGCGAGGCGGTCGGCCGCCTCCTCGACCTGATCGATCCGTCGGGCGAAGCAGAGCCGTAGAAAGGCGGCGCCACCATCGCCAAAAGCAGTCCCCGGCGCAAGGCCGACTTTAGCCTCATCGACAATATCAAAGGCAGCGCGATAGGAGTCGCTGATGCCGTCTATACCGAAAAGCAGGTAGAACGCGCCTGCGGGCGGCGACAGCCGTACCCTTCCCGTCGCCGCGAGCTTGGCACAGAGAATATCGCGTGCCTTGTGGGCGCGCTCGACCTGCATGCGAATGAAGTCGTCGCCTTGATCGAGCGCGACAACGGCGCCGCGCTGCATGAATTGGGCAACGCCCGACGTCGAATACTGGATAAGATTTTCGATCGTCTTGCCAAGCGAGGGGTGAACCACCATCCAGCCGACCCGCCACCCCGTCATCGCCCAGTTCTTGGAAAAACTGTTGACGAAGATGATGCGCTCATCCGGATCCATGATGTCGAGGAAGGAGGGCGCGCGGCGGGCGCCGTAGTAGAAATGCGCGTAAATTTCGTCGGCAACGATCCACAATCCGTGCTGACGGGCAATGCTCAGGATTTCCTTCAGCGTATCGATGTCGGCGGTCCAGCCAGAAGGATTGGAAGGCGTATTGATAAATAGCGCCTGGGTTCGCGGCGTGATGGCATCGCGTATTTTCTGGGGATCGAATCCCCAACCGTTGCCGGTGAAATCCTGCGTCACCGCTACCGGCGTCGCGCCCGCAATGCCTGCGGCGGCGGCAAAATTAGGCCAGGCCGGAGAGAGATAAATGACTTCGTCGCCCGCGCCGGCCGTTGCCTGGATTGCAAGCTGGATCGACTGCATGCCCGATCCGGTAACATAGAAATGCTCGACCGGCAGATCCGCATTGAAATGGCGTTTGTAATAAGCCGCAAGCGACTGGCGCAGTTCCGGTATGCCGGCCTGCCAGGTGTAAAAGGTCTCGCCATTGTCGAGGCCTGTCGATGCGGCATCGCGAATGAAATCGGGCGTCGGAAGATCGCCCTCGCCGGCCCAAAGCGGGATGACGCCCTTTTGGCGACGACCATGATTCATGACGGCAACGATGCCGCTCTCAGGGGCCACCGCTGCTTCATGCCGCAATTGCTGAACGAGGTTCATTATTCGTGTCTCCAGTCTGCCTGCCGCAGACCTATAACAACGAATTCTGTTTCGCACGTGGATATTTGTGATGTTTCCATCATCGCAACTGATGGGCTCCCGCCACCGTTATGGCGGGAGAGGCTTCGGTTTCGACACTCCGCAACCTGACCGCCTTGGGTGTTGGGCACAGCATTACGGCAAAAATATCAGGGATAACGGGCGACAACGGCCCGAGATCGGAGGGCTGCCCTCAGGGCAACCCTTCGGCGACACCTGTCAGGTGCGCTGGGCGAGAAGGTCGCGAATTTCCGTGAGAAGCACTTCTTCCTTCGACGGTTCGGCAGGCTTGGCGGCTTCCTTCTTCTTGAAGCGGTTCATTGCCTTGACCACCATAAACAAGACCCAGGCAACGATCAGGAAGTTGATGAGCAGAGTGATGAAATTTCCGTAAGCGATGGTCGCGCCAGCCTGCCGGGCCGCCGCGAGGGTCGGCTGCGCGTCGCCCGAAAGCTGGAGATACAGGTTGGTAAAGTCGGTGCCGCGCGTGAGCAGACCTATGATCGGCATGAAAATATCGGCGACGATCGACTCGACCAGTCGGCCGAAGGCAGCACCGATGATCACACCTATGGCGAGATCAACCATGTTTCCTTTCAAGGCGAATTCTTTGAATTCTTTCAGCATGATGTACCACTCTCCAGTATTATGTGTTAATCCAAACCAACGGTCATCGCATTTGCCATAACCTGAAAACTGTAACAGAAGTTTTGAAATTATTGATAGAGCGTTCGATTTCTTCTACCAGTATTAACGGCATGGGCAATCGGCGGGCAAGCCGAAAATGCCTGAACGCGGAGCGTGCCGAAGCAAAGTAACGGAAGGTGAAGCCCATGTCGGGCTTGTATATTGCAGTCCTTATCATTGTGCTTTACCTCGCGTTCCAGTCGATTGTGGTAAGGCGCGCGAACCGGCTTCCCAGCCGTTTTCGTCTGCCGCGGCCCTTTGTCTACTCGATCTGCCTTGCTGCAAGCGGCACGTCCTGGCTCTACTACGGCAGCGCCAGTTACGCCGCCAAGAACGGGATCGAATTTGTCGGGCTCTTCCTCGGCATTGGTCTCATGTTCACGTTGGGATTTCCAGTTCTCGGCAAAGTGAGCCAGCTCGCCAAATCGGAAGGCATCAAATCGATTTCCGATTTTGTCGGCGCACGGTACGGCAAGAGCTTTTCCGTCGCAGCGCTGGTTACTGGGATCACGACGATCGGGCTCATCCCATACATTGCGTTGCAGTTTGCCGCGATCCACCAGATGATCGATATTTATTCCAACCATATGAACGAAGGCGCAGATCACCACCACATGATCATTGCCCTGGTCCAGCTTGGGATCGCCGTCTACACCGTTTTCGTGGCCGCTCGCGGTCCGCAGCAGAAGGACCGCTACGATGGTTTCATCAAGGCGGTTGCCGTAGCTACCACGATCAAGCTCTGTGTCTTCCTGCTTGTCGGCATTGCTACCGCGACGTTCCTGTTCGGATCACCCACGGAACTCTTCGCAAAGGCGATGGCCCAGAAGCAGGACATTCCGCTTCTCACCACCGGCATTTCCGTTGCCAACCTTTTTGCCCTAATGCTGATCGGCGCATCGACGGTGCTGCTTTTACCCAACCAGTTCTATCTGACGATCGTCGAGCACCGGGGTGGCGGAGAAATGCGTCTTGCGCGCTGGTTCACACCGCTCCTCTTGCTGATCGGCGGCGTCTTTGTCATCCCCATTGCCGTGGCCGGGACGATTTCCCTGCCGCCCGAGGCTGCGTCGGACTTTTACTTCATTTGCGTGCCGATCGTTGCCGGGCAGAAGATGCTCGCCGGGATTGCGTTTCTTGGTGGCGTTCCGGCTGCAACGACGATGATCATTGCGCCATCGATATTACTGTCGATCATGATCACCAACGATTTGATGCTGCCGCTGCTGTTGCGCCCGGCTGCCGGCAATCCAGCCGAGCCAAAGGACTATACCAAGGTCATTCCCCGGATCAGGCGCTGGTCCCTCGTCGCCATTCTCGGGATAGCCTGGGCCTATCAGTATTTCGTATCCTGGAAGATGGACTTTTCCGAACTCGCGCTGATCTCGGCTGTCGCGGTCATCCAGCTGGTGCCGCCATTCGTCGGCGCCCTCGTTTGGCACCGGGGGACGGCGCGCGGCGCAAACTGGGGCATGATCGCGGGATTCAGCGTCTGGCTTTATACGATGGTCATCCCGACGCTGATCGATCCAGGCTCCGGGCTCTTGACCGACGGTCCGCTTGGGATTGCAGCGCTCAAGCCGCAGGCGCTTTTCGGCGTCGAGGCGGCAAGCTACGTGCAAGGCCTTTTCTTCAGCCTTGCCGCCAATATTGTTTGCTATGTTGCCGGATCACTATCGCGCAGCGCCACGCCGCTTGAGCGCATTCAGGCTTCGGTATTCATCACGGATAAAGCCCCGCTGTCGACGCCGGTCGGAACACTTCAGCCCTCCATCACCGTCGGGCAGCTCAAGGCGACGGTCTCGAGATATATCGGCAATGAGCAAGCTGAATTGGCTTTCGCGTCCTTTCACAAGCGTGAGGGTATTTTGCTCGACGACGAGGATGGAGCAGACTTCAAGACGGTACATTTCGCCGAACAACTGCTCTCCGGCATTGTGGGCTCGCCCTCGGCCCGCATGATCCTGTCGCTCGCCATGGGGCCGACAGGTCCCGCACAACGCCGCGCCCAGATCCTCCTCGAGCATGCAACCGATGCACTGGCACAAAACCGATATCTGCTGCAAACGGCGCTCGATCAGATGGATCAGGGGATTTGCGTGTTCGACCCGCAATATCGGCTGAGCTGCTGGAACGCCCAGTTCCGGGTATTGCTCAATCTGCCAAGGGACCTGCAGCGCATGGGCACCCCGTTTCGCAGCATCGTTCATTATCTCTACGAGCGCGGCGATCTCGGAAGCGCCGACCCGGCGCTTCTCAACGATCTTGCAAAATCGACCGCGCCGTGGCGCATCACGCTGACGGATACCGGCCAAATAATCGAAATCAGCTCGAACTCCATTCCGGACGGTGGCATCGTCACGACGTTGACTGATGTCACACAAGCGGTAAATGCCGACCATCTCTTGCGGCAGACAAATGAGTCTCTGGAACAGCGTGTACGCAACCGCACCAACGAACTCACGCTCGCCAACCAGCAACTCGCCAAGGCACAGCAGCGGGCCGAAGAAGCCAATATCAGCAAGACGCGTTTCCTTGCCGATGCCGGCCACGACATTCTGCAGCCCTTGAACGCGGCGCGGCTATACTCCTCCTCGCTGATGGAGCGCCTCGGCAATTCGCGCGAAAAGCAGCTCGTCAGCAATGTCGACTCGTCGCTTGAGGCTGTCGAGGTCATCATCAACGCCCTGCTCGACATTTCGCGCCTTGATACGGGCGCGCTCAAACCGGTTGTATCCGTCTTCCGCCTTGATTCTTTGCTTGAACAGATCGTCCGCGATTTTTCGCCGACGGCGCATGCAAGGGGCCTGACGCTGGACGTGGTCATGAGTTCGGTGGTCGTGGCGACCGACCGCAATCTTCTGCGCCGCCTCGTTCAGAACCTTGTCTCGAATGCCATCAAATATTGTCGCAGCGGCAAGGTGCTTGTCGGCGCCCGTCGGCGCGGCGACAGGATTGAACTGCAGGTGTTCGACACCGGCATCGGCATTCCCAAGTCGCAACTCGAAAACATATTCCGCGAGTTTTCCCGCCTCGCCGAAGGCATGAAGATTTCGGACGGGCTTGGCCTCGGGCTTTCCATCGTCGAGCGCATCGCGAAAATCCTCGACCTTTCCGTGCAAGTGCAATCGACGCCGAACAAGGGATCGATGTTCTCGGTTACAATTCCGGTCTCGAAGGCGGCCGCGCCTCCGGCTGCGGAAAATGTCCGGGCCATTCGGCCTGCGGCACCCCTGTCGGGATTGTCCGTGCTGTGCATCGATGACAACCCGCACTCGCTTGCCGGCATGCAGGAATTGCTGGCAACATGGGGTTGTTATGTCGTCATGCTGGATAGCGGCGAGGCGCTGAAAGCCTATTGCCAGGGCAATCCAGGCGTTCCCGACGTCATTTTGGCGGACTACAATCTGGGCGATGAAAACGGACTAGAAATGGTCGCCTACACACGCGAACACTTCCAGCGCCATATACCGGCGGCACTGGTTACGGCAGATCGCTCGAATGCCACCCGCGATCAAGCCAACGCCGAGGACATCGCCGTCATCCAAAAGCCTGTCCGACCCGCAGCGCTGCGGGCGTTGCTTTCGCATTTCCGCCAGGCAATCGCAGCGGAATAACGACTTGATTACATAAGAGACTGGCTGGGCATCGACTCTTCTTTGAAGCGTGCCAGCCGGATGACGGCTTGCGTGCGGCTCTCGACGCCGAGCTTGTATAGAACGGCGGAGACGTGTGCCTTGATCGTCGCTTCCGAAACGTTCAGTTCATGGGCGATCTGCTTGTTGAGCATGCCATCAGCCATCATACTCAATACACGTGCCTGCTGCGGCGTAAGTTTGCGGATGCAGCGAATAAGTTCGATCATCTCCGGATCGAGCACGTCGTCGTCACCATCGGCCAGCGGCGACCAGATACCCCCGTCAAGGATCGTCTGCACTGCTTCCTTGATAACGTCCGGTCCCGAAGACTTGGAAATGAAACCCGATGCGCCGAGTTCGAGGGCCGCCCGGATGGTAACCGGATCGTCGGTTGCCGAGATGATGGCGATCGGAAGCGATGCCTGCAGGGAGCGCAGCGCGACAAAGCCGGTGAGCCCACCGACACCGTTCAACGAAAGGTCAAGCAGAAGAAGATCAAGATCGGCTTCTTCCTGGATAAGAGATTTTGCAGTCTCGATATCGCCAGCTTCAATAATGTCGGTATTGTTTCTTGGCGAAGTAAGCGCCAAACGCAAGGCTCCCCTGAAGAGAGGGTGATCATCCACAATAAGAAATCGGTAGTTCATGATTTAAAAAATCCTTGTTGCTGAAATTGCAGCAGTCTTAATCCAAAAGCCGTAATGCTAACGACTAAATCTGAAACGACTGATATATCAAGAGCAATTCGGTACACGCCAAAGTTTTGTTATCCGCCTAGGTGAGGCGATCCGGTTGAAATGCCTTGGCAAAACCGCATTCCCGCGCAATTATTTGCTGTGGGGATGAAATTCTTGAAAGTGGGACGCATGATCACAAACATTCTTTATCCAGAACTTCAACCGACATCGGAGGAAATGCTGCAGGTCTCCGAGCTTCACACGATTCATGTGGAGGAATGCGGGAATCCGAATGGCAAACCGGTGATCATGGTACACGGCGGACCCGGTGGCGGCATCAATCCGACGATGCGGCGCCTGCATGATCCGGAAAAATATCGCATCATTCTGTTTGACCAGCGCGGCTGCGGAAAATCGACGCCGCATGCGGAGCTCAACGAGAACACGACATGGGATCTCGTTGCCGACATGGAGAAGATCCGCAATCATTTTAACATCGACAAATGGCAGGTCTTCGGCGGTTCGTGGGGTTCGACGCTCGGCCTCGCTTATGCGCAGACACATCCGGACCGCGTCAGCGAATTGATATTGCGCGGTATTTTCATGATCCGCCGTTTCGAGATCGAATGGTTCTATTCGAACGGCGCAAGCATAATCTATCCCGATCGTTTCGAGGCCTACCAGGCGCATATACCGGAAGACGAGCGCGACGACATGATCGCAGCCTACTACCGGCGCCTGACCGATGCCGACCCGGCCGTCCAGTTGCAGGCAGCCAAACTATGGGCGCGCTGGGAGGGATCGGCGCTATCCCTGCTTCCGGATCCTGCGCGTGAAGAAGCGTTTTCCAACGATCATTTTGCCATCGCTTTCGCCCGGATCGAATGCCACTATTTCCAGAATCGCGGCTTTTTCGAAACGGACGACCATTTGCTGCGCAACGCACATCTGATCCGCGATATTCCGGGCGTCATCGTGCATGGGCGCTATGACATGTGCACGCCGCTGCTCAACGCCTGGCACCTGAAAAAGGTCTGGCCGGAAGCGGATCTGCGTATTGTCGAGGATGCAGGCCATGCCGTCAGCGAGCCCGGCATCGTCCACGAACTCATCCACGCGACGAAGCGGTTTGCTGGCTAGATAACGACGGCCGGCCCCGCCATGGGGCCGGCACTTTACGCGGCAAGGTGCTTCTGCCGCGATTTCAGCACCCACAAATGCCCGAACGGATCAACGAGCACGCCAGCCCGATCACCGCCATCGAGCGTTTCGGCGGCGTTGCGTATCCTGCCACCCTCGGCGAGGGCATGGTGCAGCACGCGGTCCACATCATCGACATGAATATCGAGCATGACCGGCGTCGCTCCGATGGCATGGACCGAGCGCGGACCGCCGAGGGATGCGTCGGCATCGCGCTTCGGATTGGCGCCAACGATCATGAGGAACGATGCGCCCATGCGGATTTCCGCAGCGATAAGTTCGCCATTGTGTAGATAAGGCCGTCCGACAGTTTTGGCGCCGAAGACGTTCTCATAGAAATCGAGCGCCTTCTGCTGGTCACCATGACGTACAAAGAGCCTGATCGATACCTCTCCAATCAGTGTTGGCACTGCAGTCATCTCATCGCTCCCGGAAGAAAAGTTGTGAGCGGGCAGTGTCCGACAAAAGCTTGAACATATCAAGAACGGCACCTGCCAAAAACCGGCCATTCCTGACAGATGGTTGTCAGGATGATTCAGGTTTTTTCCAAGGTGTCCGGCGCCGGCTTGTTCTCTTCGGGGCTGTAGCCGAACTCCTTGGCGATACCCATGAAACGGCGCATGAATTTTTCCATGTAGCCGAGGCTCTTTTCGAACTGCTCGTCGGAAGGCAGCGCGTCGCGCACAATCGGCGGAATCTTGCCCATGGCGGCCACTGTATCCTCGAGTTTGGCGACGCGGCCCTTCAGATCGGCTATGTCCTCTTCATAGGCCGTACGTTCCTCCGCAGCGACCTTGCACACGAGTTGTGCGGATTGCTGCTGGCAGATCGACATCTCACCCGTCTTGTTGTTCATGCGCACGAAGCCGTCGGCAGTCTTCTCCAGCGTATAGCCCGGGCTCTCCTCGGCACGTGCCGGCTGGCCAACCAGCGGAGCGAGTGCAAGAACAATGAGCATTGTGCGAAAGGGTGCCATGACGGACCTCCATGTTTGCATCCTGCAAACTTATCGCAATAATACGCCGAAAATCGGAACCAGACACAGAATTCGCTCAAACGTTCGACTCCGGACTTTGCGCGGGCGGGTTTTCCGACTACTAAGAATTTCCATGACTCACCTGATATACAAGATTGCGCCGCGCACCCTTTGGCAGGCCGCCGAAGCAAAGGGTGTCTTTGACGGCGCGCCCATCGATCATGCGGACGGTTTCATTCATTTCTCGACAGCCGCCCAGGCCGTGGAGACGGCGACAAAGCATTTCGCCGGCCAGGACGACCTTCTGCTCATTGCGGTTGCGACCGACCGGCTTGGCGATGCGCTCAAATACGAGGTTTCGCGCGGAGCCGATCTCTTTCCGCACCTTTATGCATCGCTGCCGCTCGAGGCGGTCGAATGGGTAAAGCCCCTGCCCCTCGGGCCTGACGGGCACCAATTTCCGGAGATGCAATAATGAACAGGCTGTTCCAGGCGATCGGCAGGAAGGTCCTGTTCTCGTTCGATCCGGAAGATGCACACGGGCTTTCGATAAAAGCGTTGAAAAGCGGCATCGTCCCCGGTTGCGCGCCTTTGAACGATCCGGCACTGCGGGTCACGGTGGCAGGTCTCAGCTTTCCCAATCCTCTCGGCATGGCAGCAGGCTATGACAAGAATGCCGAAGTGCCGGATGCCCTGTTGAAGCTCGGATTCGGGTTTGCCGAGGTCGGAACGCTGACCCCATTGCCGCAGTCCGGCAATCCCAAGCCGCGGATTTTCCGCCTTATCGAAGACCGCGCGGTGATAAACCGCCTCGGATTCAACAATGAAGGCCACGACCCGGCTTTCCAGCGGCTTACCGAACGGCGCAAGCATGCCGGCATTGTCGGCGTCAACATAGGCGCCAACAAGGATTCAACGGACCGGATTGCCGACTACGTTGCCGGGATCCGAAAGTTTCAGTCAGTCGCCAGCTATTTCACCGTCAACATTTCCTCGCCGAACACGCCGGGACTGCGCGATCTGCAGGCGCGCGAAAGCTTGCGCGAATTGCTTGGCAAGGTGCTCGAAGCGCGCGACGCGCAAAAGGGCGTGCACCGACCGGTCTTTCTGAAGATCGCGCCCGATCTTCCAGAGGCGAGCCTCGACGATATCGCCGCCGAGATCGCGCTTCATCCACTCGACGGCTTGATAATTTCGAATACTACGCTATCGCGAAGCGGCCTCGAAGGGACGAAAAATGCGCGCGAGACTGGAGGACTTTCTGGCGCTCCACTGTTCAATCGCTCGACGATCGTCCTTGCCAAGATGCGCCAGCGCGTCGGGTCCGATTTGCCGTTGATCGGCGTTGGCGGTGTTGACAGCGCGGCGACGGCGATTGCGAAAATACGTGCCGGCGCGGATCTCGTTCAGCTTTATACGAGCATGATTTATGCAGGGCCAGGACTTGCCGGGGACATCGTCAAGGACCTTTCGGCAAGATTGAAGCGTGACCGCATCACCACCATCGCTGCACTGCGCGATTGCGACGTCAATGAATGGGCAGGCGAACCTCTGCCGGCCTAGAGCGTGTCGCTATTTCTATCTTACTCGGCAAACTGCAGGCGCGCCCGGCTCGGCAGAATCGACAGAAGCGAGATGCCGCGCAGGCCAAGGAAGAGGTGGAGCGCCAGCCAGAGGCCGTGATTGCCGAGGTACATCGGCAAGACGTAGTAGGCGCCAAAATAGCCCGCGAGCGACAGAATCATCATGTTGCGCATATCGCGCGACCAAGTCGCCCCGATGAAGACACCATCCATGTGGAAGGCGAGAAGGCCGGTGACCGGCGCAAGGGCGGCCCAGGGCATATAGATAGCTGCCATCGATTGAACCTCTTCTGACTTGATCAGGAAGGCGACGATACTGTCGCCAAAGATCAGGAAAAAGAGTGCCATGACCGATGCAAGGATCATTCCCCACAGGAATGAGAGCTTTACGCCCCGGTCGAAGGCGGGTCGGTAATTCGCGCCGACGGCACGACCGGAGATTTGTTCGGCTGCGGTGGTGACGCCGTCGATCAGATAGCCTGAAATCAGAAGGAAATTCATCAGCACCGCATTGGTCGCCAGCGTTACCGCACCGGCCTGGGTGCCCGCCCGGGTGAAATAGGCGTAGGCGATCAGCAGGAAGAACGAGCGCAGCATGATGTCGCGATTGACCGCGAACATGCGGCGGATTTCATGCGCATCCAGAACGCGTTTGCGCGATGGATTGGCAATGCTTCGGAACTGCATGTAGATCATCGAAAGGCCGACGATCAACGCCGACGTCTCGCCAAGAACCGTCCCCCAGGCGATGCCCGTGACGCCCCAACCCATGATAAGACCGAGCCAGATGGTCATCACGACATTGACGCCATTCAGCAGCAATTGCAGATAAAGGCCCTGCATGGCCTTGCCCTGCCCGAGCAGCAGTCCCAATACGACGAAGTTGCCGAGTGCCATGGGCGACGACAGGAGACGGATCGACACATAGGTCGACATGGCCTCGCTGACAGCCGGATCGGGATTCATAAAGCTGACGGTCGCCTGCAGGATCAGCGGTGTGGCCGCGATGAAGATCAAGCCGGCGACAACGGCAATGCCGAGAGCCCGCCAGAATACCGCCTGCTGCTCGACATCGTCGTGGCGGCCCATGGCCTGCGCAACAAGGCCTGTCGTGCCAGCGCGCAGGAAGTTCATCGTCGAGAACAGGAAGTCGAAGACCAGGGCGCCAATGGCAAGGCCGCCAAGCAGATGCGGATTGCCGACCTGGCCAATGACAGCAGTATCGACGAGACCAAGCAGCGGCGTCGTCAACGACGCGAGCATGACCGGAATCGTGATTGCAAGCATCAACCGGTTCGTCACCTCGAAGGGGCGGACGACCTTGGAACCGGCAGACGAAGGCACATCGATATTCATGAAGGCACCGAGATTGCAAGCCTGAAAGGCTATCCAAGCTCTATGCCACTGGTTCGCGGCGTTTACCAGTCATATCAAGGATGATGCATTCCAGCACCCAGGGACTACACGCCAAGGACCAGCGCCCAATACCTTTCTGCACCAGATTCAGCGTAGGCAAGTCCGAAATGGCTGAATTGCGGGTCGAGCATATTGCGACGGTGCGGCGGTGAGTTCATCCACTGCGCAAAGACTTGGTCCATATCCATCCGGCCCCTGGCGATATTTTCCGCAGCGGGACCGTGAATGCCCGCGCCGCGTATGCGAGAAGCAAAGTCCCGGTTCCAGCTCGTCGTATGGCTCATGCGTCCGGCGCTCGCCATATAGCCCGCCTGCTGCAAGGCCGCCTGCTCCAATGCCGAAGACGGAGCGAGGGGCCCGAGCCCCCTTGACGACCGTATTGCCCGCAGATTGGCGCTGCCTGAAGCCGAAACGCCCGCGCGCTTGCCGGTCAACCGCGGTTGCGGTGGCGTCGATTGGCATGCGGCAAGCGGCAGGAGCGCAACGCCGGCGGCAAGGCCGAGAAAATGACGACGCGGCATTAGCAATTTTGTTTCGTCCATGGAGCTTTCCTCACGACGGGTTTAGCCGATATCGGTGAAATGTGGCTCCTTCGCGCCCCGAAAGGCTCAACCACAATGTTTGGCAGTTTTAGCGACGATAGCTCAAAAGCCGCAACAGGATGAAGCACGGAATGACGACGACTGCGCCAAGCAGGAAATAGCCTGCGAAGCGTTCGATCGCGCCGAAGCCCAGATTCCAGATGCGGCGGAAGAAATTCTCGATGCCGTAGAGAATATCCATCGGAGACCAGTCGAATGCGCTCATGACCACACCCACGACAAGCGAAACGATGATGAGCTTTATGAGAACACGGGCGGGCGTATCGCCCAGGAAACGGTTCACTCCATCCGACATGTTTTCTCCGGTCCATACTTGTCTGCGCTGGCAATGACATACGGCGATACGGAATAGCGTTCAAGGTGGTGAATAACCCATGCTCTGCATCGCGTGTCGCGGCAACCGCTTGTCACGCAAACATGGCGCTGTAGCGATGAAGACGGTAGAAACTGTTTTGCGATTGCGATGCGGTCGTGCAACCCGTCTTCTATGCAACTCCTCTCACTTGGCTCATAAAATTGACGCGCTGCAGCAATGAAACGTTTCATATTGACAAGCTTGAAGCGATATGGCCCATTTCCGTACAGAAATCGTTTTGCTGAGAATCCGGTGAAACGTTTCATCGCCTTGTCGGAGGACCTGGCGAAACCACGTCTTATTCTGGGAGGAATATTATGCGATTTTCCAAGATTATTGCGGCCGGTCTGCTCGCCGGAACGCTTATGGTTCCGATTGCAAGTCATGCAGACGACAAGCCCGTCGTCGGGCTCGTCATGAAGTCTCTCGCCAACGAATTCTTCAAGAACATGCTCGAAGGCGCCAAGGCGCATGAGGCCAAGCGCGGCGACTACACGCTCAAGGCTGTCGGCATGCAGTCCGAGACCGATATCGAGACGCAGATCAACGCTGTCGAAAGCTTCATTACAGAAAAGGTCGATGCGATAGTCATCGCCCCCGCCGACTCGCGTGCCTTGGTGCCGCCGCTAAAGCGCGCGGTCGACGCCGGCATTACCGTCGTCAATTTCGACGTTTCCCTTGACGAGAAGGCCAAGCAGGAAGCAGGGCTGACACTCGCCTTCGTCGGACCCGACAATCGCGGCGGCGCCAAGCTTGCGGGCGATGCTCTCGCCAAGAAGCTCGGCCAGGGCGCCAAGGTCGTCATCATCGAAGGCAACCCCGGCGCGGACAATGCAGCGCAGCGCAAGCTCGGCTTCATGGATTCGGTTGAGGCCGGAAAGCTCGACCTTCTCGATTCGCGCACCGCACATTGGGAAACCGAGGAAGCCAACACCCTCTTTTCCAACATGCTGACGGCCCATCCCGACATCCAGGGTGTGATGGCGGCCAATGATTCCATGGCGCTCGGTGTCGTCAAGGCAATCGATGCTGCCGGCAAGACCGGCAAAATCGAAGTGGTTGGCTTTGACAATATTCCCGCCGTGCAGCCGCTGCTGAAGGAAAAGAAGATGCTCGCCACCGTCGATCAGTTCGGCCAGGAAATGGCTGCGAACGCCGTCGACAAGGCGCTCGGCGTGCTCAAGGGCGGCAAGCCGCTCGAGGGTTGGGTCAAGACCGATATCAAGCTCGTCACGTCTGACGACGTGAAGTAAAAAGTTCTGGAACTGCGGCTGCGCCCTGATCGGGTGCGGCCGGAGACAGAGGCGGCCCAACATGGAAAACAATCAGACGATGCCTGACGGTATCCGCCCAAGCGCGGACGCCGAAGCCCTGCTCCATCTTTCCGGCGTACGCAAACGGTTTGGCGGGGTCGTTGCGCTCGACGGCGTCAGTTTCGCTCTGCGGGCCGGCGAGGTCCATGCTCTTGTCGGCGAGAATGGCGCCGGCAAATCCACATTGATCAAAATTCTATGCGGGATCGTCCAGCGCGATGCTGGTGAGATCGAACTCGCCGGGGCTCCGTATGATCCGCACGCGCCCGGCGATGCGAAATCGGCAGGTATTCAGGTTGTGCATCAGGAGTTCAATCTCCTGCCTTACCTCTCCGTCGCCGAGAATATCTGTTTTGAAGACATGCCGCGAAAGCATTTCGGCATGGTCGATTATACCAGCCTTTACGCCAAGGCCCGCAAAGCGCTTGATGCCATCGGGCTTGCTGACGTCGACGTGCGCCGGCCGGTTGAATCGCTCGGCGTGGCGCACCGGCAGCTTGTGGAAATCGCCCGTGCGTTGATGGGGGAGAGCCGCATCCTTATCCTTGACGAACCTACGGCAACGCTGACCGAGCGAGAAACGCAGCGCCTCTTCACCATCATCGCCGGCCTCAGGGCAAAGGGCGTTGCCATCGTCTTCGTATCGCACCATCTGCAGGAAGTCTTCGCCATTTGCGACAGGGTAACTGTGCTGCGCAACGGCGCCTCCGTAATGACCGCCGATATTGCCGCGACGACGCCCGAGCAACTGGTCAGCAACATGGTCGGCCGGCAACTTGCCGCAGCCATGGCAGCTGAAAAGACCGTCGATACCGGCGGCAAGACGGCGCTGTCATTGCGCAATCTGCGCCACCCCGCCTCGCCATTTGCCGAGGGCGTATCCTTTGATCTGCACTATGGCGAAATGCTCGGCATTGCCGGCCTCGTCGGCTCCGGACGCACCGAACTCCTGCGCTCGATCTTCGCCGCGGATGTCGCCGTCTCGGGAGAATTGCAGCGGGAAGGCGCGCCGCGTTCCTATCGCAATCCAGGCGATGCGATCGCGGACGGTATCGGCTTCGTCACCGAAGACCGCAAGGAAGAAGGCCTGATCCTTTCCATGCCGATCGCCGCCAACGTGACGCTGGCGAGCCTGAAAGATGTCTCGCGCCTCGGCCTCGTCGACAAGAACAAGGAAAGCCGCCTGACCCAAAAGCTCGGCGGCGAGGTACGGCTCAAATATGGAAGTCCGCGTGATGCTGCGTCCACGCTTTCCGGCGGCAACCAGCAAAAGGTGGTGCTGGCAAAGTGGCTGGCCAACAAGCCCAGGGTGCTTCTGCTCGACGAGCCGACGCGGGGCGTCGACGTGGGTGCGAAGGCGGAGATCTATGCGCTGTTGCGCGGACTTGCCGAGCAAGGCCTTGCCCTTCTGATTGTCTCGTCGGAACTGCCCGAACTGATAACATTGTGCGACCGCATTCTCGTCATGTCGAAGCATCGGATTGCCGGCGAGGTCGCGCGCAAGGACTTTTCAGAAGAGCACATATTGAATCTCGCCTATAAGGATGAACGCCGCCATGGACAGCACTGATATCGACCGCAGCCCTGCCGGGCGAGCCGATTTTGCCGCCGTATCGAAGACGGTCCTGCGCGAGGCGGGCATCGGCCTTGCGCTCGTCGTGCTCATCATCGTCTTTTCGGTGACGACCCAGCACTTCCTCACGGCAAGCAATATCACCAACATCCTGACACAGGTGACGATCAATCTCGTCCTTTCGATCGGCATGACCTTCGTCATCCTCATTGGCGGGATCGATCTTTCAGTCGGCTCGGTGCTCTCGTTTTGCGCCGTCGTCGCAGGCACCGTAATGACCTTGCCCGGGCTTGACCCGGCCCTTGCCGTCACGCTTGCCGTTATCAGCGCTGTGATCGCCGGGATCGGTTTTGGCCTTTTCAACGGCTTTATCAGCGCCTACTGGGCCATACCGTCCTTCATCGTCACACTCGGCACACTCAATATTGCGCGCGGCGCGGCCCTGCAAGTAACGAACGCTTCGACGATCTACTCCTTTCCCGCAGCGTTCAATGCCTTCGGCTCGCGCACGATCTACGGCGTGCCGGTGCTCTTCCTGATTGCTCTGCTGCTTGTCGCCATCGCCTGGTTCGTGCTGGCGAAAACCGTCTTTGGCCGCGTGCTCTATGGTATCGGCAACAATGAAGAGGCAGCACGGCTCGCCGGCCACAACATCTTCTTCTACAAGATTGCCGCTTTCACGATCTGCGGAGCGCTGGTTGGCATCGGCGCGATCATCTATATGGCCCGCCTCAATATCGCGAGCCCGATCATCGGCATCGGCTTCGAACTCAATGCAATTGCAGCCGTCATCATCGGCGGGACGAGCCTCAGCGGCGGGCGCGGCAGCGTCGTCGGAACGCTGCTTGGCGCCTGCATTATCGGCGTTCTCGCCAATGGGCTTATTCTGCTTGGCCTCAGTGATTTTATGCGACAGATGATAACCGGATTTGTGATAATCCTCGCTGTGATACTCGACAAATACCGCGAAAGACTGACCAAAGCATGAGTGCACCCGACGCGCCCGACAGGACCAAACATAAGACGCACGCGAAAGTGGTGAACATCAAGGACGTTGCGGCACGCGCCAATGTTTCGGTCGGAACGGTATCGCGCGTTCTTGCAAATAACGAGACCGTCGGCACGGCCCTGCGCGAGAAGGTGACTGAAGCCATTCGCGAACTCAACTTTCGGCCGAGCGGCGTTGCGCGCGGCCTGCGCCGCAGCCGCACCGATATGATCGGCCTGGTCATCCCGGATATTACCAACCCGTTCTTTGCCGAACTTGCCAAGCATGTCGAGGCGATCGCGTCACGTTCGGGATTTTCGGTGCTGCTGTCGATCACCAATGAAGACCCCAGGATCGAGCTCAACCAGATCGAAAGCCTGTTGAAGAGCTATCCAACCGGGCTAATCGTGGTTCCGACCCAGTTTGGCGCTTCCGAGGGCTGGAAGAGCAATGTGGCAACCGTTGCGGTGGACCGGCGCTTTGCGGGCTATCCGTTGATCTCTGTCGATCATGCCGCCGGCGCCGGCCTTGCCGCACGGCATCTTCTTGCCCTTGGCCACCGGCGCATCGCCTATATTGCCGGCCCTCCCGAAGCGCCCGTTTCACGCGAGCGGCGCAACGGCTTCGTCGACGCCCTTGCCGCCGAGGGGGTGACGCCGGAAATTCTCGAAGGCTATTTCGACTATGCATCCGGCGAAACGCTGGGCCGCATGCTGCTCGACCGGGCGCCGGGCGAGCGCCCAACCGCCATTGCAACGGCCAGCGACCAGCAGGCGATCGGTCTGATGCGCGCCGCCAACGATCTCGACCTGAAAGTGCCGCAGGATATTTCCGTCGTCGGCTTCGACGATATTCCGCTGGCCGAACTCATCACGCCGCGCCTGACGACGATCCGCCAGCCCGTCGAACAGATTGCCGCACGCGCCGTGGCGCTGACGACCGGCACCAGCCCGCTTCCCATCGACGACGAATTGCTGGAAGCATCGCTGGTGGTGCGCAATTCGACGGCGGCGCGCGACTAGAGGTTATTAAGGATTTTGGAGCGGGTGAAGGGAATCGAACCCTCGTATTCAGCTTGGGAAGCTGGATCGGTATGTGCATATTCAAGAACTTATACTGCCAGACCTTCCCGAACCCATTATCTAGTGGGTCGATCTTCGTCTCCTTAAAAATCATCCAAAATTGCCCTGGTAAACGCGCTGTCCGAAATTTCTCTTGGTGCACAACTTTAGATTGCCTTTGCGTAGGCCGTCGTGTACCGGGTCCGGGGCGAGAGGTGCATCGAGATACCCGCCGGCGACCGGGCAAGGCACGAGGGTGGCCCGACCTCAGTAGCGCCGATAGGTGTGTTTCTTGATGTGCCGACGTTTCTCGCGGACACGTTAATTGCCAACAGTAACTGAGATATCTTGCATGGCAGTCCTGATCCCACGTTTGTTTACACAGTTGAAGAATCGTCCCAAACCCGGAGAAGATTGGCATCCACATCTCGGAAAGATCGGAGGGCTCACTTTGGAGTCCTGGCTTCAAAATCATCCCCGAGCGGCGAACCCAACCAAGACAATCATTGTGGCCTCCGAGGAGCGATCGGGTAGCGAATTGTTCTGTGAGATGATGGGGCAGACCGGCGTTCTTGGGCGCCCTTCGGAGTACTTCAATACGCCTTGGATGCGTACGTTCGTTAAAGACTACCCGAGCGAAGTTGCCGAGCAGATACAGATAGCTCATCGCGTCGGTGTCACCCCGAACGGTTGCTTTGCCGTCAAACTGCACTCGTGGCATTTCGACCTTATCAGTCCAACGCTTAAGTTTTCAAAAGCGTTTCCTAATCCAAGTTTTGTCAGGCTCACTCGGGCAGACCTTTTGAGTCAGGCAATATCTTTGTCGCGGGCGCGCCAGTCGGGGCAGTTTCACGGTCACATGCCATCCGAGAAGGAGCCGATATTCAGTATCGTTGAAATTCAAAGGTGCTTGCAGGAAATAATCACAGCGCGAGCGCGATGGTCTTTATACTTTGCGCGTAATAACGCACCTGTTGTCCATATAGTGTATGAGAATTTTACAGTTAACCCAAAGCATTATCTCACCAAGGTCGGCGATCTTGTATCTGAGAGTTTGGATCGAAATTTGAAATTGAAACCACGAATGGTCGTTCAGCGCGACGAACGGACAAACGAATGGCGTGAGAGGTTTGTTAAGGAGGCGGGGGACCTTGGACGCCTCGATCGTCTCGACGAGCCACCTAAATAACATCGCGATGGTTGCCCTACTCGCTTCTGCCACAGAGCTCCGGTAGCGTACTGATGTCCATCCGAACTACGCGATTAAAACGCACCCCGCCATAAGGCGCAATGCAAGATCGGCCGATGTCGCGTCGCATTTCGAGCATCGAAGTTTCGCACCAAATCGGGCGCATAGAGCCATGATTTTCGTCCGAGCGTGGCTGCCAGCTGCTCGAGATCAGTTTTCTGCAGTTTCTGGCATAACAAGGGGACACAAGGTATTGCGGTAGGCGATCATCGCGCCGATCGTGTCGTTATCACTCTTCATTCCTTCACCGGACGTCAGATGACGCGCTTCTTATAGACGCGATCGCGGTCGTGTTCGTAGGGATGCACTCTGAATGTAGAATTGAACATTGACAAATCTGATAGGGTATTCGATAGGGAACGCGATGCCAGCAGGACGAAGGTCCGCGCAGTGCTCCACACGCTTGACACGTTGATCTGCGACGGATGCAAGGACGGGTCATTGTTCCCAAGAAGGAGCCCGATTTGAGAGTAGTCCTTTTTGTACATTGCTTTTTCCCAGATCATTTCTATGGAACTGAAACCTACACACTCCAATTGGCCAAGAATCTCATCTATCTTGGTCATGAAGTGACGATCGTTTGCGGAATCTTTCAAGGAGAGCAGTCAAATGATCGGGTGATTACCGCGTACACCTATGACGGCGTTAAAGTTATCGCCTTCGACAAGAACCATGTCCCACACTCGCGCATCGCCGAAACGTATTTCCAAGAGGAGACGCGTCCATATCTCCGGCAGATATTGGAGGAAACCAAACCGGATGTTGTTCACGTCACTCATCTCGTAAACCACACGGCAGTGCTTCTGGAGGAAGTCGCGCGCGGCAACATCCCCTTGGTTGCCACGCTGACTGATTTTTATGGCTTCTGTTTTAACAACAAGCTCGAGTCGGCGAGCGGCTCCCTGTGCGCCGGGCCGAACCTGCTTCGCAGTAACTGCATTGCTTGTTATCTGAAAGCTGCCAATCATCCGATAGCGCGGAAGGTTGCTAACGTCCCGATGGGCTGGGCCGCGTCCGGCTTAGCGCTAAGCGTAGCCAATGGGTTGAAATTCGATCCGGTCGGGGATGGAGGGCAAGCGATCCATGATATAGTTGTTAGACCGGATGTCCTGAAGCGCGCATATACCCACTACGACGCAATGATTGCTCCCTCACGTTTCCTCCTTGAGGCTTACGGCGCTAACGGATTTGATCGGAAGAAGTTGCATCTCAGCCGATTTGGAGTCGATATCATTAGGCGCCCAAAGCCTATCAAGGATCCGCAGAGCCCGATCAGCATTGGCTATATCGGCCAGATCGCCCCACACAAGGGTGTTGATCTTCTAGTATCAGCGGTCCGGGACTTTACGACATCCCAGGCCCGACTCGATATTTATGGACCGGCCAATCAGGACGTTGCTTATATGCAAAAGCTGCGATCTATAGCAGCCTCCAACGTTCAATTCCGGGGCACGTTTCCGCCAAGTGAGATGGCTGAGATAATGAGCAGTTTTGATCTGCTGGCCATCCCCTCGACGTGGTATGAAAATAGTCCTCTAGTTCTTCTAAATGCCTTAGCGTCGCATACGCCAGTCATCGTATCGGATGTCCAAGGCCTGACCGAGTTTATTGAGGAAGGTATCTCCGGATGGTCCTTCAAAAGATCGGATGCGAACAGCTTGAAGCGCCTCCTCGCAAAGCTTCTGCAGAATCGCGGATTGGTCCGTGCGAATAGCCTTCGGACAACCTATGATCGAACTTCTTTGATGATGACCCAGGAAGTTGTAAGCGTGTACGAGCAAGTAAAAGCGAATCGGTGGCGCTAAAGAATTGCTAAGCGGAAGGACCTACCAGGAATTTGGTCACTATGAGAGATTACTTCGGACGTCAGCAGAACTTGCAACTACTTAATCAATCGGTGGCCAGAAATGTCCTATGACTGTCCCATTTGCGCGCAGACAGTGAATGAGAAAGTTGTAGAAGTTGAGGGCTACACAATCTTTCGCTGTCATACCTGCGCGACGGAGTTTGTGGCACCACCTCTTCGTGACAACAAGTTGTTCGATGGGAGCGAGCGCGATGTGCACAATGATGAGGCGCCGGAATGGCTTGTCCCCCTAATCGACAAGGTAGAGGAACAGAATCCTAATCCATCGATCCTCGATATCGGCTGCGTCTGTGGTACTCGTCTGGCGCTTGCTCAACAACGCGGATGGCAGTGCTTCGGGGTTGAGCCATCTCCCCATGCCCGCGAGATTGCCCAGCAACGCCATAAAGGCATATTCATCACGGAGACAATCGAGGAAATTCCGCCTCACAAATTCGACCTAATTCTGATACTTGAAGTGATCGAGCATTTGAGCGATCCCTATCCCTTGTTCTACGAGATGTTCGCAAAAGGACAGATCGGTCCTGACACGGTGGTCGCAGTGACCACAGCCAACGCCCGTTCCTGGACCGCACTGGCCGATCCAATTGCATGGGAATTGAGACCCCCGCCCTCCCATATGACATCTTACTCAGGCCTTACGTTCAAAACGCTGTTAAAGCGGTTGCGTTTTCGCGACATCGATGTGGAGGGGCAGCATCCGTTGAACATCGCCCCCGTTCGAGGCTTCGACGATGAAGATCGCCGGGGAAACGAAAAACTAGCAGGTTTTGCTGGTCTTAAAGTGATCGCCACGGGAAGCGATTTTTCTAGCTTCATGCAGGAACGTTATGTTCCCGGGACATGGTCAGAACTGACGGCCTACGAGCACTTGCCGCGGTACATGTTCGCCCAACAGTATTCCATCGACAGGCGGGTTCTCGATTTTGGCTGTGGCAGCGGATATGGAGCGAAGGCACTTTCTGAAGTGGCGGATCATGTCGTCGCTGTGGATATCGATGACGGAGCTCTCGAATACGCGCGAACTGAACACAGTCGCTTCAACCTCGAATTCGTCAAAGTAGACGATCTGTGCGACAACTATTCTGATGCGCAGTTCGATCTTGTTACTTGCTTTGAGGTTATCGAACATCTAGATGAGCTTGATCAGAAACGGCTGTTGAAAAATTTCCGGCGCCTTCTAAAGTCGCAAGGCTTGTTGATTATCTCTACGCCCAATCCGAAGACCACAGAACTGTACGGCGAAAATCCCTTTCACTTGAAAGAGATGGAACTAGACGAGTTTTCTGATGTTTTAAAAGCGAACTTTAAACATACTATAATTCTGGACCAAAAAATTCTGTCCGGCTCTACGCTTACGATTTCTAGCGATAACGGGGCTTCGAATCCTGCAGCCAGAATAGCTCCCATGTACACGAATGTGAGTCCGAAAGCGAAAACACCTGCAGCTTGGATAGCTCTGTGTAGCATGTCGCCTCTTGATAGAGTGCAACCGGTTTTCTTCTACGACAACGAGACGGACTTTATTAGGCAACGAGTTCGTGAGATCGCTACTCGACATCAGCACGAGATAAAGCTTTACACGGAGAATAAACAATCCGCGGAATTGGAACGAGCATTACTTGCTGATGCAGCGTCACTCCAGGGGAAATATGAGCACTTGCGCTCTACCCACGATCAGTTCGTTGAGGAACGTGATAGGATCTCGACTGAATCGGCGTCCCTTCAACAGCGCTACGAGGCTTTGGTCGAGGAACGGGATAAAATCTCTACCGAAGCGGCGTCCCTCCAACAGCGCTACGAGGGTTTGGTCGAGGAACGGGATAAAATCTCCACCGAAGCGGCGTCCCTCCAACAGCGCTACGAGGCTTTGGTCGAGGAACGTGCGGCGCTGCGCTCCCGCCTCCACACAATCGAAACCTCATTGCGCTGGAGGCTTGCAAACCGCCTCGCTAGGCATGCTCCGTTTTTGCGAGCGGCTCTCGCTAATATTCGGCAACTAAGGGCTGTTCTGAAGCAAAAGCGCCCTGCGGCCGCTTCGTCCGCTCCTGCGGTCCCACTTCACAAACCTGTTGCATACGAGACAGCATGCGAGCCTCAATGGAACGCGAAGCAAAATCGTTATGAACTGCTCGTTGATGAGGCCTATAGGGCCAAGCAAGAGGCGAAAACCGGTACGCTGCAGGGCCTTGTAGCTCCCTATGTCGTTCGGCCGAAAAATCTCCCCGAAGATCCGACATCGCTGCCAAAGGTGCTGCATGTGATTCCCAACGTTCACGTCGGTGGATCCACCCAGTTAATTATCGACATCGTCGAGCATCTGTCAGATCAGTTCCAACACGAGGTCGTAACCTTGGCCCTTTGGCCGGCAGGGCAGCACGTTGGGCTGACAGTGCATCAGGTCACCTACTCGAACATGCAAGTCCTCCAGTCGCTCTTGAAAGAAATGCGGCCGGATCTCGTCCATATTCATTATTGGGGCCTGACAGATGACCTCTGGTATAAGGCCGTAATGGAGCAACTTGAAGACTTCCAAAATCTTCCAATCGTCGAAAACATCAACACGCCTATCGATCCTTTAATTTCACCGCGGATTAACCGATACGTTTTCGTGAGCGAATATGTTCGCAAGGAGTTTGGAGGTAAGCTGTCTGACAAGCTCGCCACGGTGGTCTACCCCGGAATAGACTTGACTCGCTTTTCTCATCCCTACGATGGAGAGGATGCTGAGAACGCGATTGGCATGGTATATCGGCTCGAAAAGGATAAGCTGACGATTGATGCCATCGACTTATTCATAGAGGTCGTGAAGCGTCGTCCACGCACTCGGGTTTATATTATCGGCGGGGGAAGCTTTCTCGAGGCCTGGATAAATAGGACATACGCACAAGGGGTCCGACAAAATTTCCGCTTTACTGGTTACGTTCCCTATGAAGAACTCCCCGACTGGTACAATCGCTTTTCTATTTTCATTGCTCCAGTCTGGGCGGAAAGTTTTGGACAGGTCGCTCCGTTTGCAATGTCGAAGCGACTGGCTATTGCTGGCTATAGGATTGGTGCTCTTCCAGAAATCGCCGGATCTGATGAGTTTTTTGGCACAGGTGTCGAGGACACCGCGAAGATCATCATTGACTTGCTCGAAGACAAAGAGAGATGCGCTCGAATTGGTCTCGAAAATCAAAAGCGCGCCGCATCATTGTTTTCGGTTGAAGCAATGGTCTCGGCCTATCAGCATCTTTATAAGGAGGAGCTTGAACATTCGAAAGATTAAAATGACGTTGCGCCGAGCATTGCCGGGCCCGACGTCACTGGGAGTCTAAGCGCTCCGCTAAGTTCTGCACCATCTCCTGGATCGAGTTCTTCATGTTCTGGCGCGGCTGCCAACCGGTGGCTTTTTTAATCTTCGAAATGTCCAGAATGTTGGCAGGAATGTCGAAGGCACGCCCGCCGACATACGAGACGTTCGGTTCGCGCCCTGCTGCATCACCGATAATCCGCAACAGTTCGTTCAGGCTTGCTCCTTCTCCAGATCCCACGTTGAATGTGGGAATGCTATGCTCGTCGGTGACTTCAGCCATCATAATTCCAATCAATGCGCTGGCGGAGTCAGCCACGTCGATGTAGTCTCTAACGACGCTACCGTCGCCCCAAATAGTCACCTTCTCACCCAGCACAACCTGTCGGGCAAAAATAGTTGCAGCGCCTTGCAGCTTGGCAATCGATTGCGATACTCCGAACGGATTGCTCAGGCGGGCAATACGGACATCTAGACCCTGTAACTGCCAGAACCGGGATGCGTAATTTTCCGCCGCAAGCTTTGTAATACCGTATATGCTGACTGGATCGAGAGGATGATCTTCCGTGATCGGCAGCGTTCTTGCTTTGCCATATACAGTGCCCCCTGACGACACGAAAACGACAGGCACGGACAACTTCGCCGTCACCTGTTGAAAGAGCGCTAGCAAGCCGCCAAGATTGGTCTTGGCGTCGGCGGCCGGATCGTTCTCCGCCGATCCTGGAGTAGTGGACCAGGCCAGATGGAAAATTCCATCTGGCTTCGCTTCAACGATATTTGCAACCGTCGCAGCATCCACAAGGTCATATTCGACCCAATATTGGGATTCGGCATGCAAATGGCGCCCGCGCGACGCCAATATTGCATCATGCCCAAGTGCACGCAATGCATTGGCCAAGGAAGCTCCCACGAAACCTGTACCACCGGTAATTACAAATCTTGCCATCTCTCTACTTCTATTTTTTGGCCCCAGTTCCACATGCAATACCACCGAAAATAACGCAAGCGACCGCCTGACTAGAAACTGCTTTCCCCCCGGTGGCGTGGTTCGTTCCCTATCATTCCTATGAACTTGAGTTCCAGATGCTTAGAGAGCAAACAATTAGAATTCGCCTAGTCAAACATTGCCCTCGGAAATAGCGTAATTTATAGCGGGCCAATAACCAACCGGAGATATCAATTGGCCACGAATCGCGAAGCACTGGAATTAGCAATCTACGCAATTCTTGGAGCAAGCCTTGCGATCTTACCGTTCATATTGATGTGGAGGCAGACGGAAACACAACCTTGGTTCGGCAATCGCACACTCATGCGTTGGCAAGGAGCAATCGGTGTCTCGTTGTCTTTATTGTTTTTTGCAACGCTATTTGAGCCTGATACATACGTTCTGCGGAACACCATGGTTAGTCCGGTTCGTCTGTTAGTCGTCGGGATTTTCTGGGCTCTGTTTCTGATGATATTTGCAGGACATTGCAAACTAAGACGGGAGCAATCCTATCTATGCTGGATTGTCGCGGCCATGTTCCTAGTGGCTGCGATAATTCTAAACTTCTCGTCGGGACCCTATACGGCGGACGCTGACGCTCCGCTCCATACAATGTATTTTGAGTCGATGTGGTATCATTGGGGGGCTTATATCGCCTCTGCCAAAAGCCTTGCGTCTGGTTTGGCAATCTACAGAGATTTCCCATCACAGTATGGGCTTGGGCCATCCATTTTTATTGCTGCAGCATCGGGATTAGGCTGGGTTGCCGGCATGTTTATCGTGGTCGGCGTCTTGCAATTGGTCTACTGGGTGAGCATCAGTGTTATTGGCTTGGTGATCGCCAATCGCGCCGTTGGATATAACCCCATGGTGTGGATTTCCGTGCTTTTGGTTACGATTACAACGTGCTTTCTCTGGGCAGGCAGCCCAACGTTCGCGAACTTTTTCCCGTCGCTTGGAGGAGCGCGATACTTCCCCGCGGCATTGCTTTCCGCTGCAATTATTCTCTTGGACTTGTCGAGAGATAACTATGCTGAGAAGCGCGGCTGGCGCCTACATATCCTGTGGGGTCTCGGAGCGGTCTGGTCCGTAGAATCGTTGTTCATTGTGTCTTTCATCTGGTGGCCCCAATACTTGCTTCTGAAAACGCCCAATAACGCTTCAAAGGGGGAGATCGTCCGGAACCTTGGCCGATCGATGCTGATCCTGGCGGTTGTGGCGATAGTTACGTTCGCCGTATTCTTAGCGGGGTATTACGCGATATATAAAGTGCTCCCGGACATTCAAATGTTCCTGGCTTTTGCGTCAAACGTTCCTGGGTCGCTTCCTGTCAATATAGTCGGGCCGGCTCTGCTAATAACGTTTTCGCTTGTGCTTTCTCTATATGCTCTTGGGTCACTATATCGAACGAGTGGCATCAATCGGGATTTCAGAACTCTGTTCTGTGTGATGTTGCTTAGCTACGGGGCAATGGTCTACTATATTGGAAGGAGCCACGATTCAAATATTCTGTCGCTCTTCCCGTATCATGGGTTGATCTGGATATTTCTTGTTTTAAACGAAACTTCGAAATTCATCCGAACTGCGGCAGCGAGCCTACTGGCGCTTTCGTTAAGTTGGATATGTGTGGCGCAACATGCATCTCCAATCAACAGGTTCGACACCCTTTTGACCTTCAACGGGACGCAATTGGACAGTGTTATAGAGAATTACTATGAAGAACCGGTAAGCACTGATCGTGGTCGCGCAATTGACTTCATTACATCAAAATATGGCGAGGGCATTACCGCGTTTGATATATACGCCAACATCGTTTTGACTAGCCCGCAAAAAGAGTGGACATCATATAACAACGCTACAACATACGCAGGGCTTCCAAGCGAAGTGCAAAAGCTTGCCGTACACAGGGCAAGACTTCAACTCAATCGTCAAGGATGGGTCATCATCCCCTCAATAAGCCCTCCGATGAGTTTGGCATATGTTCAAGACCTGTTCGCAGCGGATTATGAAGTCGACCAAAAGCTAGCCTTCGATACCTACACTGCATATCGGTTCGTCCCGAAGCGGTAAGTGCTCAACTTAAACTGCAGTAATTGTGTGCGCTTGCGTCCTACATTGAGGTTGGGTTGGAGAAGGTCGGTTGCCTCGACAGACGATCCAAGCTACTTCCCATCCAGAGGCTGAATGATATTTTGCTCGTCTTGAATTCCCGGCGACGGGCAGTACGAAGGCAACAGCGTTCACGTGCGCTCATCGGCAGGCCATATGCATAAGTGACCCAAGAAACGTCATCAATGTAGAAGTGGACGAACTACAGCCCGATGCCGAGATGGTGGTTGACATCGCCGGCTTGGCGTTCGGTGATACGATACCAACCGAGTCAAAACGGCGAGGCTTCTTGGTGTCATCTTGAACGAATTCTCTCGGATTCTCCGAAGTTGACGACCTCTTTTACGGCGAACTGAGGCTCATGGTTCACTCGTGAGTAGATCCGCCCTACGTATTCCCCAAGCACTCCTAGAAAGAACATTTGTACTCCACTAACAAATAGCAGCGTCGCGATTGTCGATGCCCAGCCCGGCTGGTTAGCCCCGGAAAAGAACCTGTCCACTATAACAGCTGCGAACAAAACCATGCTGACGACGGAGAGAAAGAATCCTGCGGCCGTGGCAATCCGAAGAGGTACATTGGAGCGAGTGGCCATCTTCAGCCACAGTGAGAACAACTTCTTGAAAGTGTATCCGCTTTCACCAGCTGCACGACTGCCATGGTCAATCTCTACAACTGCGATTGAGTCAGTTGAGGCCAAGACAAGGCCGTCGATGTATGTGAAGGGTCCATCATAGCGGATAATCTCTCCCACCAAATCAGAGCTCATGGCCTTGAACGAAGAGAGGTATAAGTCTTTTGGTTTTTTGAGCAGTAGCCGCGCGGCTACATCGTTCACTTTACTCCCAAATGTCTTGAACGCGCTATGCTTTCGGTCCCGATAGCTGGTGTAGCAAACATCAGCTCCAAGCTTAATCTTCTCAACAAGCTGGCTCAACGCAGCCGGTGGGTGCTGCAAATCATCATCCATGACGATGACGATATCTCCGGTCGCATGATTCAGGCCGGCCATTGTCGCGTTATGCTGGCCGGCATTTTTGCGTAAGGATATTCCCTTCAGCCAAGGCCTTCCCTCGGATAATGACTTTATGACCTTCCAGCTTTGATCAGGGCTTCGATCGTTCACCAGAATTAATTCAAATCGTTCGGGGGCGATGCGTGAAAGCTCAAAAGAAATTTTATCGACAAGTGCCGGAAGAATTTCAGCGCTTTTATACACCGGCACAACGACAGACACGCTGGAAAGGACTTGATTCATTTAATCGCTCACATCGAAAATTCAGCAACAATGGTGTCACAATAGGGGTTACCAATCTTATCAACCCCAATGAATAAATTCTCTCCAACGGGAATACGTGCGGCTTGAGTTTGTCCAGGACCCAAAACGCCTTCCCAAGTAACGTGTCCGTCCACTGAAACTGAAATCGACACACCGTCGGCATTCGGGCACGACACCAATGCCTGTGCGGGCATAGAAAATGTAATTGATTTCGGTGACTTGCTTTCAAGAAACCTCAGGGGAACGGTTATTGATGTCCCCGTCGTCTCTCCAGGATGAAGCGAGACCGAGTTGCTCCCGGACGGGGTAACCCTACCCCATTTATCGCCCAAGATTTCAGTTCTAAGTGCAAGCCTCGGTTCCATCGATTCAAAGAACATTGCACGCCATGATGGATTCACCTCAAGCAATACAGGGAGCAACTGAGCCATATCTTCGGCCGTCATAGCTCGGCTTCTTTTATACAAAAATGCGTCAACACCCACTGACAGACGGTATGGGCCCCCAATTTTCGAGTAGCCGCTACCGAATCCTTTGCCCTCGACTATTAAATCATTCGGGACCTGCAAGTGTCTCTGAGTGCCTGGTGCAAGTTGTGTCAACGCAGGGACGGTTGCTATCTGATACTGGGCACGTAGATGCTCAAATCTGAATGGATGCGTCGACGCAACGTGTGGCGTAAAGGGTACGTAATCTGCTAAGTCCGGAGATAGGCTCCGCAAGAGGTCGTCTGACAGGATCAAACTTGACCCAAAAGTGTTCACTTGGTCAGTGTCTTTTCGATTTTCATGTATAGCACGCAGAAGTTTCTCGTAACCATCGCGATTATCAAGAGTTAGCGGCCTGACTTCAGTTGGGTAAAATGCTTCAGGAAACACCCGAGGAAACAGGGTCGCTCCAAGTAAAATGGTTATCGAAAACACAGCACATAGGCCTAGTATCGACTTATCGTGAAGCCTAATTATCGACCCGACAGATTTTATTCCAAATATCAGGACGGGAAACGACCAGAATGCCACGGGCAGAAAATGATGGACACCCATCAACTGCGTTCTGGTGAAAAGAAAGTATACGGTGGTCGCGACGATCCCGCAAAACAGTACGGCTGGGACTCTAAAAATCACGGCCGAAATAAATCCGATGCCGATCACGATACAATTCAATATTCCCGTCCGTTCGAGAGCCATAGCGAGATTTTCAGAGAACGATTTGTGATAAGCTGCATATAGCTCACCATAATCAGTGACGAGGATTCTGCTTATAAGACCGAATTGGGTATAAAGCGCCAAGCCACAAAACACGCTGGTGACAATTGCAAATTTGACCACAAGTGACAGTACGGTTCCCAATTTTAACAGGTCCCGTCTGCTGCTAGCCATTGCAAAAAACAGCGTCACAACCATTAGAGACATCACGCTATAGGCATACCATCGCCGCAAAAGAAATGCGGCCCACAATGAGACGCCGACGAGAATGAGTTGGCGAATTGTAGCTCTTGTGAGATAGGCAGTTTTCAATATCACAATTGTCGCGATGCCAAGAGGTATTAGCCCGGCGATATCCCACATACCGCGCAGGGTGGGTGCGAGTAGAGGCAAAGTCGATGCCGCTATCAACAGCGTTGCTCCTTTGGCGTAAGTATTCTCCAATGACGCGCTCTCTGCCGCGATGTAGGAGGCTATTGCTACTGCAGGCATGCTGTATAAAGCCGCTATGGTCGCGACATATGGTGCGCGGCCACCCCCAAATAGTAGATAGGATGGAATGAGAGGCAGTGCGCCGGAAATATTATAATCGCCGGTGGATATAGAATTCGCTACACCGCCGAGCCAACCGGGGGTGCCCAAGCCGGCTCCAAGTCGCTGGTACATTCTCCAAAATTCGCCGAAATCCCACACGTAAATCGGGTCTTCGTGAGCTACGAAATATGTGCAAAACGCGATATAGAGGATGGCAATCGACAGCAAGATAAGGGTGTAAACCCAACGTGGGCGTGCGGCAAACAAGGCAACTCTCCAATTCGGGGCAACGTGAATACGCCCTGGATGAGGTTGTCAATATCTTGCGTTGTAAATCTTGAGTGTTAAGTAAGAGGCGAATTAAATGGCTGGAAAGTGTGATGAGCGACAAGAGCGAATTTGACGCATATAGGACGACCTACAAGGAAACCGTTAATCAAGCGATTTCATTCTCTGGATTGGACGTCGACTTCTTCACAAAAGTAAAGGCCGTAAGGCTTGTTGATCTACTCCGCGATCGACTGGGAGATCCCCTGTCTCTTTCTATTTTAGATGTTGGATGCGGCGTGGGAACCTATCATCCCCTATTACGTGGGAAAGTTCGAAAAATCACCGGCATCGACTTATCCGAAGAGTGTCTTGAGGAAGGTCGGGCGAACAACACCGACGTGGACTACCGTCACTATGACGGTCTTCGAATGCCCTTTCCAGATAATTCATTTGACGCCGCGTTTGCCATCTGCGTAATGCACCATGTTCCGCCGGAGCAGTGGCCGAGCTTTAGCAGGGAAATGGTTCGTGTTACGCGGCCGGGGGGATTGGTTGTGATCTTTGAACACAATCCGTACAATCCATTCACGAGGCGTGCGGTAAATACCTGCCCGTTCGATGCTGATGCAGTTCTCCTGACAAAATCACAGACGACCACCCATTTTAAATCGGCCGGTCTCAAAGATGTGGAGGGCAGATACATCCTCTCGGTACCCGCAATGAAGGGGTTGCCCCGGTCGTTGGACGACCTTCTCGGCGCCCTTCCTATAGGCGCCCAGTATTTTGTATCCGGCCGTCCGTAATGCTCACGGCTGCGAATAAGGTGCATCGTTTGATCAGGTTCGGTCTGGTTGGTGGCGCCAACACGGTAGCCTACTTCATACTGGCCAACGCATTAGTGTATATTATAGGTGTCCAACGCGAACTTTCTGCATATTTTGCTTACGCATTGATTTTACCATTTTCTTTCTTCGGACATCGGCGTTTCACTTTCCGATCGAGAGGAAACGCCATGTCCGAGTGGGTTCGATTTTGCGTAATGCAGGGTGTTTGCCTGTCAATAATCGCGGGAGTAAACGCTATTTCAAAGCACTATCCAGCTTCTCTAAGCTGGGTTGCGTTTGCCGCTATCAGCTTCCTAATCCCGGTTATTAATTTTCTCATGATGCAGGCTTGGGTTTTTGCGACGAGAGGAAAGGCAAGCTAGATACTTTTACGGCCCTGCGGGGATCTGAAGCAATAACCCCATAATCCTATCAGTAAAAATCCTGATATCATTGTTTTCCATAAAGCGCGCCACGCCTACCTCACCCAAAGATTTCCTTCGCAACGGATTTTCAGCCAGTTCTATTACGGCTGCCACCATTTCAGGGACATCCAAGTAAGGAACGATGATACCCGCCTCCCCGAGCGCTTCTGCCGCACCTCCCGCACCGGAAAATGCGATGACGGGAACCGCTGAGGCCATCGCAGTCAGGCTAACTAATGGATACGGATCTTCCCTAGATGGAAGCAAAAATATATCCGCAACTGATATAAAAACGTCGGCGTCGACGCGCGAGGTCATGAACTCCACCCGCCCTTGGAGGCCGAGACGTGAGACATCATGCGCAATCCACGACCCATACGCTCGGTTGATTGCTGAGCCAATCCATAAAAAATGGATGGGTAGATCAGGCCGCAGACGGAGGACGGCTGACGCAACTTGCAAAAAAACGTCCGGGCCTTTTCGATGATCGACCGTGCCACAGGCAACCACCAAGACATTGTCTCTCGAAGAGTCGGCATTTATTAAAACTTGCGAGCGTACGACATCCCGCTGCTGTGCGGAAAAAAATGGCACATTGTGCCCCGTCGGAACGATATGGATTTTCGCTGTGCCGATACCGAAATCTTGGATGACTTGGTCACGGGCGTACGACGAACCATAAACGACGTACCTTGCATGCATGTTTATTTTGTCAATCAATTGCCGCCCGAACTGATCGATACTGGTGGAGAGTTCGTGAATTAGACTAACCACTGGAATGTCAACGTCGTCGAGCGCCTCAACAAGCTCAGCACAAAGGATTGTATTACAGATTGCTCCCCATACCGGCACGTCCAAATCGTTCAGGATTGCCTTAAACGTTGCAGTGGGAGGACTCGAATCTCTAATTTCAGACAATACATATAATGGGGCAAGTTCGGCGAATTCGCGTGAGAGTTCCCCGCCATTGATTGCGACGACTAACAATCTAAAGTCATCACGTTTGGACAACTCGCGTGCGAGATTTAAGCACATTACGGGCGCTCCAGTTCGGGAGCAATCGTGAGTTGTCAATAATAGTATAGGGCGTTGGTCAGACTGGGCAGCTGTAGATATTGAGAGTTTTACGCTTTCGGCAGCCGCCGAACGTTTACTGCTTTCAACATTCGGTGGCGTCCGTAAAGTTGAAAAGCCAGCCGACACGATGCTTTTCAGCGCTCGTATCGGACGTGTGACTCTCCAAGACGTTGAAGTATAAATTTGGTAGAGCTGGGATAGCGTCAGTTGACTAGATAATTCAAGTTCCGCGATGTGCTTCAGAGCTGCATCGGTTTTCGCTCGTTCCGTTTGAAGTTCTCGCCGTAGCCGATCGTGCTCTTGATTGAGCAAGTTGCTTTTTGTACCTTTTTCAAACGCTTGATTAGCTTCAGTCACCTCTTTCCCAAGGCGTCCCACTTCTGATTGTAACAGAGCCTCTGTTTCCATCAAACGTAGTTGGATCCCATAAAGGAAATCAGGATTATCGAGGAGACCCCAGCGTATGGAAGTTAACGGTGAATCGGAGGCGAGGCCGATAAGATAAGGCGCTTTGGGTGGGACATCCGTTAGTTCGTACGTTAACTCGTTGGACCTATGGAATACCTCCAAAACAAGGTCGCATTTCGCGGCTGGGACAATTACAGAGCCGCTTGTGGCCTTTTGTAGCCCGACGGTTTTATGAGCAAAGTGTTTCGAAAGCAGCGTCTCAAATTCCTGATGTGAAAGCTCGAATTGTTGAAAAGGATTCTGCTTTCCTGGAGAAGAATAGACTTGGCGATTTGGCGTCGACAGCACAAAAAGCCCTTCGGGACGAAGTACTCGCTTCACTTCGTCAAGAAATGCCGAATGTTGATCATTGTGCTCGAGTGTTGCGAATGAGACCACGACGTCAACGCTGGCAGGCACAAGGGGAATAGACTGGCAAGAGCCAACGTCAAAAACTAGCGAGGCCGAACCGTACGCTCGTCGCGCCTGCGAAACCACATCAGGGTCGATGTCAATACCAATAACTGATTTTGCGACTTGCGAGAGCAGGTAGCTACCATAACCTTCGCCACTTGTTATATCGAGGACATCCCTCCCTTTGCAAAATTGGGTTGCAAATAGGTAACGGTGATGGTGTTCAACTTCAATCTCGCCGCTGCGGTTGGTAATAAACCTCTCGCCCGTCCTATCCTGGTATTCGGAAGGTGCGAGAAGTTTGAATTTCATTTGCCACTCCAACGATCCACACTAAGTCGAATGCTAGCGTGTCGTAATGAGCGACGTAAAAATAAGCAAGTAAGAATGCATGAGCAGGCGCAGAGCGTTGATAGTGAGATACCATCGTTTAAACTGGCTGAAGTCTTTGTAAAAAAACGTGTAAACTGCTTCATCCCATACATTTAACAACGCGTCGGACTACCGCAAAACGCAAAAAAGCGCCCGGATAATCCAAGGGCAGCATACCGAGAATTTCCCATTATCGGTACCGTGTGCAACAGGTGAGGGCCGAAAATTAGATCGGAAGACGTCCGATCAGGCGTCCCATGGACTATTGCTAGTTTAGTTGAAGATCAGAAGCCCGGTGGTGAAATGAAAAAGCATTTTTTCTGATGATCCTTACGATCGCTCTGCCTTTCCTCGCCACGCTGCGTCTAAGTTCATTTGCTGGCTCCCAGAAGAGTTTAACTGGTCAACGTCCGGCGGCGTAAAGCAAGCGTTCGGCGCGTACCGGTAACGACTGTGGGCGATCGATAAACCTACCTGGTTCCTGATTGGAGACGTCACGGTGCCACTCCATACGAGACCGATCTGAAGCAATGGTCCAGTTAAAAATCCCGTAGTCTTCAAGGGGGACATTCACGGGTTGGGCGGACTCCGACGTCACTCCGGCTGGTGTAACGTCCTCGCCGAGAAAATAGGGAACTACTTACCGAGACGACATTTGGCGGGAAGCTGCCGAAATCATTATGCTGCGTTCGATCTGATCGTAAAAAAAGGCTCGCCGAAGCGAGCCCTTTTTGTCAGCGGATGAACGCTATTTCCTCAATGTATCCCGCTCGCATGGGAGCCGGATAGCGCATCAGCTCAATATAAGGTGCATGGGCCTTGATGACTTGGTTAGCCGTGAAGCTGTTCACCTCGTGATTGATTGACAGGAACCTTAGCCGTTTCCAGCGCGTGCTTCACGTAGGTATCGGCGGCTGATCGGTCCATCTCCGTCAGCGAATCCACATTAACGACGACATCGGCTTTCACGTCGCTTAGGCACGCTGGCGGGAGAATACGCACCGCACCGGGGCGGTAATCCTCACCGAACAGGCAGACGTTCTCAGCACCAAGCGTCCGGCCGAGGAAATAGCCTTGAGCCAGGTTGGTCATCGGAAGGTCGATGATAGTGTAGTCCTTCACGCCCGATTGGTGGCAGTAATAGACCGTGCGGCCAAGGCCAGCGCCGATCTCAAGGACTGAACTGCCATTGCCTATCCGCAACATCTGCAATGTCCGATATTGCTGGTAGATCGCAAAGACGGCTCGAAGGTTTGCAACCCCTGCTTTCAAGCTAAGGCCGAACTCGTTGGGAAACGGGTTCGGGAATTCTGCGCGAACGATGGGATTGATCAGATCAATCAATTGATCGCTCGTGTGCTGTTCAGGCGGATAATGGTCCGGCGCTTCCGGATTGTTTACCCTTGCCACACCGACGGCTGAAGCAAGCGCTTCAATCGCATGAGCCACTAGCATAGCCTGATGGTCTCGAAATCCCGAATCATTGTTTAGAGCCTGGGTGCGCGATGCGCCGATCAGATCGAACCCATAGAATAATTCGATTGTAGCTGGATTGCGCAAGGCATCAGTCAAATCGTCGTCGGTTCCCCGGACGACGAGACTGTGGATTGCCGATTTCCAACTATCGAGAGTGCCCCACTGCGATTCACCGTAATCGGAAAACGTTGCGTGGGCTGCCTTATAAGGCTGCCGCACGCGGCGCACGAGTTGGATATCGTCTATACCCCCAAACCGCGGGACTGAACTGATGCACTATTGTAACGGCTCCCTTGAGCGAAGATTATGGTCTAAGCTGTGGAGCGACCTTTTTCAACACTTTCAAATCCTCTCAACGTTGATTGGTGGCAATAGTGAACCGACGGCGCTTTTTGCCGGACGCGACGTGATTCACGTGCTGTCGTTCCAACCTCTTGCGTTGCGTCGGTATTGACATGGTAGCAGTCGCCGCTTGTTGCCTTGTTGGCGTCATCATTCATCAGCTCAGATTGCTGACTTTGCTATCTTCGAATTTGTTCAGCGACGCGGCGGGGTATCGACCAGACCGAACTCGACTGATAGATCAGAATGTCGGAGACGTTCGATTGAGGGTGCGGGTTTATTCACCATCGCCATGACATCTAGCGCCTCGAAATGTGGAATTCCGGTCTTTAGGTCCCGTATGGGATTATTAATCGCCGATGGACGCCCGACCATTTGTTGTTCAGCAATGTTAACCTGAGCCTCTATTGCTTCGGCAATTTCCTCAGGTGTCACGCTATCAATGCTGATGATCAAATCGCTTCGCTCAGATAGGTTTTTGCACTCATAAGAGTTTGTAATGGTCCTGATGCCAGCGTACGCCATCTCGAGCGGTGGATAACTGGGATGCGGAGATATCATGAGTGAGAGTCCGACCGAAGCTCTGCTCAAGAGATCGGCATAATCCGCTAAAGGCATTTTACCTGTGATTGTGATATTGTAGAGATGGCCAGCCCGATGCTTTTCGAAGGCCTCTCCGATGCAATAAATTTTCCATGCTGCCGCTTGAGTTGGGTTTCTGCGCCGCCAAAGGTGAAGACCATCGATTCCGGCCTCAAAGCAGTTCCTGACAGCTGACGGCCGCGAATAAAAAAGAATGATCTTCTCTCTTACTGCGTCACTGTTGAGAGAGGCGTCAATCTTCGCATTCGGTCTATATGGGATCACCGCCTTTTTCTGATGGTGGTAATACTTTTCCATGTAAGTGGCGAGCTCTTCCGAATTGAAGATTGCAACGGTATCGTCGTCTCTCCGATACGTCGCGTCGGCTAGTGCGTATTTTGTAGACCAGCCGTAAAAGCCGGGTTCGAAATCTTGGATAATGTATATTACTCTCGCAGCATTGCCGAAGAACGCCTTTTGAAAGTCCTGCAGGCGGTAGGCGTTCACAGCGGTCCACCAGGCTGTAGCCACGAAAATGTCTCGTTCTGACAATTCCAAAGGCTCGTAAAGCCGATCTGTCGCATCAACGACAACCCTGTGCCCCCTTTTTTCGTGACCAAGTTTCTGAACATCAAAACTCTTTAAGACTTCTGGAAGCACAAAGTCATCGCCGTCTCGATCGACCTGGCTTTCAGTAACGATAACGCGAATGTCCGAATTCGGTGCGGCGCCGGCAATCTCCAAGAATATCTTTAAGGCCGTATCGATGCCGCCAAATATGTGCGCCGGCGAGATCGTTGGAACAAGCAAATTGAGACGTTCTCGCTCTTCGCATGTCGGGGTGACGGTTAGGCGCAACGTTTCCCGATGAGTAACCTGCGTTATGCCCGGGAACTGACTCTCTGAACTTATAAGGGGCGAGAACCCCCTCTCGTCTCGATCAACCCTTGACGACTTAGGTTCTTCCGCAGTTATCCTTTTCCAGGTATGACCAGATTTTTCAATGAAAAGTAGGAGCGTTCGCTCGATTGCGTGAGCAAGAGTTCCATCTATCTGACCAGCCTCCTCAGGAAAATCCGCATAGTCTAGATTGAGATCGAGCAACGGCCGGATCGCGTCAGACCTTCCCCAGTACATTGATCCAGAAGGAAATTCAAGCGTGCCGTATACATCGAGCTTCAGCCCGATTTTTGCGACCAGCTCTTTCGCGATCGGGAAGTCGTATCCCCAGTTGATAACGTTCTTGATGAAATCTGCATGTTCTGGATAGACCGCGCCGACATTTTCCGACGATAGAAGCGTAAGGTTATCGGTGGCTATCGCCTTTGACCCAATGAGGTTCCCCAGAAGGTAGTCCCGCCAAGTCGCATATGCGCCTGCAGCATGAAGCGACTGCTTGGAATGAAGATGGATGAAGGCGGGATATCGTCCGTATACATCTTTGAATGCGATATATTTGGGAGCGACGTCGCGGCCCCTATTAGGAACAACCCGTATTTCCACCTCGATAGGGTGCAGCCCGGACGCAGAGATCGCGCGGTCGAGGCTCTGTCTTTTATCCTCAGTGTCCGTTGTAACAAAAAGACCAAAAGGCACAGGTATATTCTTCAAATGCTGAAAAATGCTCTCCGTGACCTCCGGATAAAAAATATGAGCAACTACCGCCACCTTGTCAAAAATTATGCGGCCTGGGATTCTTCCTTGTCCGACATGGGTAACTGGATTTGTTTCGTCTGTGATCGGGCGCGCGATAACTGCCCCGATTTGATCCAATGCTCCAATGTTGCGCATTTTCGTATCAGCCGGCGAAGTCACATTGGGAAATAGCCACATGAGCGGATTGCGAGCGTTCTCGATGCGAGATGCGAAATATCTCAGCAATTGCGCCAAAAAGCCGCGGGCGCCCTTGGTTTTAAAAACGATTGCTGCTTTTTTTGCGGTTCTCAACACCATCAACTCTGCATGCACCCTGCTTCACAATTATAAACATCGCTAGACGAAGGTCGTTGCTTTGTAAATCAGGGACCCTGTTGTTGCGGGGTCAAATTGGCAAGGGCCATAATGGACGATGCGAGAAAAGACGTGAGCGATGCAAATTTATTTGAGAGAGGACCGCAATCAAAAATTGCGCGACCAGCCAAAACGATTCCTAGCGAGACTAACGTAATTTCTTTCCGCGATCATCTCATAACGGATACAATGGAGAAGTTTCATCGGAGCGCCATGTTCCGGTTCGCCTAGGAGTAGGCGCCCAGGCGAAATTGAGGCGCTTTACTCCGATATACTTTTGGCGATTTATATGTTGGGTTAGTCTTTTTTTAAGGTCCCTTGCCTTCTTAAAGCTTGCACAAAAGCAACACCCCAAAGGCAATTGCACGAAGAAGTACTATTTCCATTTGATCGCATCGATTCTCTACGGCACATTGATTTTGTTGAGGAGGACGAGCCATGGACGAACTCACGGCTATCATCACACTGTTTGCGCCGTGCGCATTGTGGGTGGGTGGTCTTTACCTTCTGGTCGTATGGCGGACTCGCCGACCTTCGTCGAAAAGCGAAATGTAGCGATCCCCACCCCGCTATCTGTTGAACAAGCGCGAGACCCACTCGAACGAATTGGCGATGCTGACGACGCCGGTTTCGATTTGCGACTCGCCGGTCACAATCTTGCTATCCTTCACCCGTTGAGTGATCGAGCACCCAAAGTGCAGGGCCAAGCACCAGCGTATGGCGCCGCGCCCGCCGCGCCTTGCCCAATGCGGTTCATCAAGCGTTGCACCTGCGACGAGCTATCGACAATATCGAGTTGGATATCGGCTATCAGCCGGACGATTGCCGTCGAGCGCTTCGAAGGCGGCGTTGTGGATTGCCGGTACCGTCTTGGTATTCCATCCCTCCTCGGCCCAAGCCTCATAGGCTTCAGCAGCGTATCGCGAAAATGACGGTAAGTATCTGAAAAGTTTGATGGAGCGGGTGAAGGGAATCGAACCCTCGTATTCAGCTTGGGAAGCTGGAGCGATCTGTGCATATTCAACAACTTACACTGTAAAACCCGCCCGGACTGCCCATAATCATATCAATTACTTAGCGGACCAGTGTAAAACTTTCTGACGGCATTAGATGGACACAGGAACCCCGAATTACTTTCAAGAGCGCATGTCGGAAATAGACGCCGATCCAAGCTTGCGAGCGAAGTGGTTCAGCCTTGAAGGTTCTCTGGTGAGTTTCTTATACTGAGACATGCACATCACTTGGAAACGCACAATCATTGGAGGAGACGAACTCAGCCACGACTTCTGCGCCTATGTCGAGAACATCCCGATTGCACGCATCATGAGAGATCACGATGTTGATCACCGGATCTTGTGGAGCGTCAACTTCCATATCGGGGATGCGGCGAGTGATTCATGCCTGATCAGGCGTGAGGCCATAGAGTGGGTGGAGCATAGGTTCGCCCACTTCTTGACAACCGAGGCCGGCAAGCGTGATCCGCAGGAATGGCCGCACGATCAGAGATCAGCGCAGCTGTGGTTTCTGCGGCATGACAACCCGAAGCAGTATGCCGTGCTTGTCGAGGACCTGCGCAACGGCCGGGTGGAACGGATTGCACGGAAGACATGACTGAAACTGAGGACATCGAGCGCAAGGCCAAGCGCGCAGCGTACATGCGGGCCTGGCGCGCCAAGAATCCGCCATTGTTAAACGCAAAACGCAAAGCCAAGGCCGCAGAGAAAATGCGGAAATGGCGCAAGCAAAACCCGCTATCAGCGGAGAAGAAAGCGAAGGAAGCCGCGCGCGCAAAACAGTGGCGGGATGCAAATCCAGAGAAATATCGGGACCAGCAAAACGGGTGGTATGCCAAAAATCGCGAGCGGATACTTGCCAAAGATCGCGAGAGACGCCGCGCTCGGAAACAACTTGGCCCATTGCCTTCGCAGGTATAAAATGAAGCTGCAAGTTGGCCCAATATGCTTGCAACCCCCGGGAGCCCGTCGTTGAACATCCAATGGCGGGCTTTCGAGTGTTTCACGCTACATCGCGCCGCACGTTATTTCCGCTCGCGGACAGGGAACCGTACTAGCCATGCATGTTTCTGTAGGCTGACGTCATTCACGTCAGTAAAGTCCGTGCTCATGGCCAACCGAGGCCGGCCTTAATTTGGGCGGTGGGGCGCACATGGCTCACCGCCCTTTTTGTACGCTTAGCGAATTTGGTCGACTCCAAATTTCGAAAACTTCTTTTACATTCGGGCCATGTATGAGGATTACAAAACATTCCAGCGAGTGCAGGTGTTCGGGCGGCAGCCCGAGCAATTGATCAGTGTCACCTCGGCTTACGATGCGGCTGTGTTCCTGCTGCAGCAATGGCCGGACGAGACCGGCCCCAAGCATCTTATGGCGCGCGAGATATTGCTGAAGTGCCTTGAAGGCAATTGCTCGGCTGCGGTGGCGCGTGTGGCTTTCGTCGAGGCAGCGAGAGAACCCGGCATTTACATGGAAGCCGAGCCGATGCGACCGGCCTATACCGGCAAGCCCAACCCGAAGTGGGGAAAGCGTAAACCACGCTGGCGCGAGACTGCAGGCTAAACAGCCCTAAGCTTTCGCAATGAAATCATCGGAGGCATCCAAGTATGGCGTTCCAAGCAAAACGACCTTGGCCTGGGCTAACCGTCGATAAACGCTCCGTTGCTGCGCTACTGGCCACCAATCGTAAAGGAAAATTTCTAGGGGGCGCCAATTGGCGACCCAGCCCACGATGATAAGTCCTTCCTCTATGAAATCCCCAAAATAGCCGGGAGGCAAAAGCGCCGACAACGCTTGTCCCGACAGCAGACAAAACAGGAGGACCACCAACCCGATGAACAGTGATAGGCGTCCAGCGGCAAAAAGTTCGGACAGTTGACGCGACAATGCTTCTGCCCTGAACCTAAAATACTTGACGAATGGTTCGGTCAAATTGATCGGCGTTTTTTCGTCAAGGGCGGCCTGTGGAATGTGGACCAAGATCTCAAGGGCATGGCGGGCCGGAATTGCTCGGGCACGTGATAAAATGTATTCATCCGCATCTTTCGCCAAATCACGCTCCCTGAACGGGAATGGATCCATAGTTCCGAAAAGCTGGGAGATGGTGTCCACCCTTATATCGATCATCTCGATTTTGTCTTCGGTCATCCCGAACATCCTTGACGCTGAACAAAACTGACTTGGCAATGTTATAATCGGATTTTTTCCAGTGACGAAAGCGAGGCGGCCTCATCATGAAGGTGGCAACCCTTCGTCTCGGTCCTTACTAGAAAGCTTAACGTGGAGAGCTTGGAGGTAAATTGTGCCGTGACCTTTAGTTCCCTGCGCTTCTCCGTTGAGGTGGACACGCACAACGGGGTGTCTCCTTCTCTATTTTGGCGCTTGTCCAGGTGGTCGGTCGTCTCCCGTTAAGTGTTCCACATCAGCTTCGTTCTGTTCGGATACCTGCTCGAGGGCGTTTGGCAGTTTCACATCGCCACCAGCTTTGCTCCCAAGGGCAACTATCACCGCCTACTTGATTCGCTGGACGGCGACCAACATGGTGCACCTTAACTATTCTGGTGGCGTCGTTGAGGTCCATTTGGTCGAGAAGATATTGGGCAGGAGACTAAGTTCGCCGACAAGATGTTCAACGAGCCGGTCTTCTTCTTTAACGCTGTGGACGACCGCCTGGTTGGCGCCGGTGCCATCCGAAGATTTGCAAGCCAGCATGGGTCGTGGCGGCATCAAGCATGTCTTGAGACTGGCGATTCAACACCGCGTTGACCATTCCTTGTGAAGCGCCTTTCGACGAAGACATACGAAAATGAAGCGGCGCAGATAGTTAGCGTGAATTCCAGCGCTAGGAGCGGAATTCCTGCAAACCCCTTAAGCAATAAAACGAATAGAATTGGAAAATGCCACAGATATACACCGTAACTAATTCGCCCCAGATATCCGACAGGTAGCCATGTAAGGACTGAGTGCAAAGCTCACCCGGCCCGACAGTGAGAAGGCAATAAACTAGCAGCGCCGATAAACTGGCAATAGCCGTGAATCCCCATTGTTGTATCCAAGGCGCATAATGTCCAAAGAGCGAAAACGCGCCTAAGGTTAATAGGACTATCCACTGTACAGGTTTCGTCCATTTTTGATCGTTGATGGGTAGGAAGGCCAACGCACAGCCCATAAAGATTGAATCGATCCGGGTGTCCAGCCCGTTGAAAATTCGCTGGCTCGCGGCGGAATTCCCGCATAACGGGCCACGTCGAGGAGAAAGAGCCAAGGCTGCGAGCACACCTACATTTGCAAGCCTAGGAACTTGAAAGGTTCGGCCGGCTTGAAGTCGCTGGTCGCGTCGCCCGAATAGGTGTGATTCTGGTTGTCGCCAAGGTCGAGCTTCATCACCTCGCCGGTCTCCTTGGCAAAATCGATCTTCTTCAGATCGACCCAGAAGGTGTTCGGCGTGAGCGCCGACTCGAAGAAATAGAGCTTGCGCTTGTGATCGACGACTGTGCGCCAGCGGGTCGAAGAGATGTTCGGCTCCTCCGGCGTGTTCAGTCCGTAGGGCACGGAGACATTGCGAATGACGCTGAAGACGCTTGCGAGCGCGCGATCGGGACTCTCGTCCTTCGGGATGGCATTCACGTAGAAGGAGGCTCGAGCAAATCGGTCCGATGCGCGGTTGGTGCCGGGCAACATCACCGTGCCGCCGATCTGCTTCCAGTAGGCGTTCAAGGCCAGCTGTTGGTCGAAGACAGGTGAATTGGTCATCACTTGGTACTTGCGGTCATGATGGATGACCTGCTTGCCGCCGATGTATTCGACAATGGCGCTGTCGCCGGTCTTGTCCGAGATCGAAAGGTGCAGCGTGGTCAGCCGGTTCTCGCCCGGCACGTTGTCGGTAACGATCGTGAACGGCTCTTTCTCAAGCGCCTGCACCGCTTCCTCGACAGTTGCGAAACTGTCGAGGACATATTGCGCCCAGGCAGAGATCGTCAGGCCCGGTTTCGATTTGTCGTCAAACTTCGGGTATTCGGATTCGACCAGCCACAGGAGGTTGGCGTTGAGACCCGACTCGTTGACGCCATCGGTGGTTGAAACATCATAGCCAGTCGCAACGACGCTGCCATATTTTGCGGTCCACTTGAATGAATTAGGTCCGGCCTGGCCCGTCCGCTCGATGCCGCGCGGCAAGATCCAAAGATTGGTCGCGACGTCGCTTTTCCAATCCATGGAGCGTGCGGTGACAATGTTGTCGTTCGGGCCGAGGTAAACGAGGCGGGTGCAGGCTTCCCCGATGGTTTGCCCCAGCATGAGAAGGGCGGCAAGTGCGCAGATCATCGATCGGGCAGCGGAGTTTCCGATAAACATCAAACCATTCTCCTTTGCGGGTTAATGCGGAGCGTGAAAGGATGAGCCCTCGGCGGACTAGAACAGCATCGAAAACCCGATGACCGGGCCGTGCTGGTTCACGTCCCAGCGGAACCTGTTCGTTCCGGTAAAGTCGTCACTTTCGTAGTCCTGATAGAGCAACCGGTAGCCAGCGCGAACGATCGTCGGCTGGCCGAACATTTCGGTGCGGTATCCGAGATAGGTCTGGACGTTGACGCTGAGCTTCGAGCCTAGATCGAAGCCGCCGACATCGGCCTCGGCCACGAGGTTCCAGCGCTCGCCGAGATCGGAGTTGGCGCGCAGGCCAACGAAGGGGTCGGCCCAATCGGCGCTCTTGCTCGTGTTGAAGCCCGCCACGGATACATCTGCCTCAAGCTTGGTCCAGCGCAGGCCGAGGGTGGGCTCGAGCGACAGTGTCCGGGGCTTGCCGAAGATGGTTTTGCCGCCAAGTTCCTGTTCGTAGACCTGGTAGAACGCACCGAAAGCCAGCGTCGTCATTTTGATGTCAAGGCCGATCACGTGGGAAAGCAGCTCTTCGTCCTGGCTGGTGCGCACGTGTTGGCCGTCGAAGTAGACGCCCCACTGACCGTTAGTCAGCTCGATGTTGCCCATGAGAGCCAGATCAAGATGGTCGAGTGTGTCGGAGAAGGGTACGTCTACATCGGTGTCGAAACCGGCGAGGGATGCGTCGCCCTTCAGGCTGGCCGCCCAGACATAGGGACTGACGATCACTGTCCATTCGCTCTGTGGTGCCATGCGCTCGGAGTCGAAATCTGCGGCACGCACCTCTGTTGAGCCGAGCAGCGTCAGCAAAAATGCGCTGGCAAGGTAGGCTGCAACGCGTCCGGTTGCGAATGTGCGGAGTTCTTGCATTGCTGCCCCTCGATCCCTCGGTGAAAACCTAGCTCTGATGACGGCATCAGCAAGAGCCTCTTCTTGGAACCGCTGATGCGCCTAGTATCTCGTAACGATGCATTTATAGTGGTCACAGACGACCCGCCGGAACGGGATGGGAGTTCACGATTACCGAGGACCCGGAGGATTGGTGAACGACCGCTCTTGGGCTAAGGCGGAAGATTGGTCGCTTTATCCCCCGCGGCCGAAAGCGGCCGTTCGTCTTGGCAGAATTGACAATCACACAGGTCCTATGGAGCGGCGCAGCTTCATTTTTCATGCTTGAATGCCCGCAGTCGCAACTTGCTTTGGTGTCCTCCAGGCGCAGGTTCCCCAGAGGGACAGACGCCCTGGAAATAAGATTTCTGCCATTTCTCCTTTGCGGCCTTTGAAGCGGGGTCACTGAGAGCTGCATTGAATTGACCTCGGCCGCTGGACCACAGCAAGTATTCCCGCTCAAGTTCGGGTTGCGTCGAGAGCGCCTGCACGGTCGGCGTTATGACCTCCAGTTCGCCGCGTTTTACCGGGAAGATATGGCAGAACGGCTCATCAGCGGAAAAGTGCACGCGCACGCCAGGGCGTGTGAACTGCCAGTTCATAGTGAAGGTGTATGGCGACCAGTCGGTTTCGATAATGCCGGTCAGTGGTGCAATGCCATCCTTTGGCCGGTTGATCGGCCCGGTGGCAAAAAGGTCGACACCGGGATCGGTCTGGAACAGGCAGGGGACGTGAAACGTCAATATTCCCCTGCCAAAATGGCTGATCGCCGGTAGCGGTTTGCCGTCCCTCGACCTGAAATGAATCGCCTCAGTCGTCGGGTGGCCATTCCACATCGCTGAAAAGCTGGCATTACACATTATCTCCCAGCCATGCGCATTGGCGATATTCAAGGGAAGGCAGCGATACGCAAAGCGCTGGTCGCTGCCGTCCATCCAATCTCGATCGGGCGGCGCAGGCCGGATACGAAAGTCATGTCCGTCGATGACGTAGGCTATCAGTTTTGTCATGCTTCCATTCTACCACTGAACCCGAAGCCCGACATTGCCTCCTATCGCCTGCGCCTTGTCGTCATCCACGTTGGTCGAGAAATTGGCAGCTCCGTAAAGACTTACGCTCGGTGTCAACTGGGCCGTCAAGCCGGCGCCAAATGCCAGGACTGTCCCGCCTTTGCTGACCGTAACGTCCCTGGTGTTGAAAGTGGCCGTGTCTGTGACCGAAGAAAACTGCCAGAGGTTTGCATCGAGGAACGGCTGCAGCACGGTGCTCCCGCTATTCCACTTGCCCTCGAGACGCACGCCTATCCGCCCGGCAAAGGCATCGTCTTCATCGTAGCCAATCGACGTAAAGCGATCGCTTGTATCATCGAGATCGACGCGCTGCCAGATACCCTGCAGTTGAGGCTCCAGCGTCCACTTGTCGTTGAGGACGATCGGATAGCCGCCTTCAAGCGAGGCTGTAATGGCCGAACCGCTCATGTCGGCCCCGATGCCTCGATCCGACGTCGCATCTCCACCGACCCACGTGTACATTGCGACCGCATCGAGATACCAGCCTTTGGTCCCGATGTGGGTCCAGTATCCGCCAAGACTGTCGCCTGTGAGATCAAGATTGCCCGAATTTTGCTTCAGCTTGCCGAGCGTATTGCCCGTGACATCGCCGCTGGCTTCGGCATGAGCATAGAACAAGCCGGCGCGGTCCTGGCTGCCGCCGTCATGCTCAACGCCGACTATGTCGAGACCCAACTGGAGACCCCATATTGACCCCTCGAATTCCGGTTCGAGTCGATTGCCCAAGCCCAATATCCTCGGATCCCATCGCTCCTCATAGGACTTACCAAAAACCCGCCCCCAGGCAGCGGGGAACCTGCCTTCACTTGTCAGCAGGAACTGGTCACCCTGGCGCTCGTGGAAGGTGCCAAGTGTCGCCAATCCCATCTGGCGCGTTACAGCCGGGGCAATCGTATAGGCCGGAATCTCCGGGCGAATGTTTGCGGGTCCAACCGGAGGAGGCGATGGAGGGGATGGCGGCCTCGGCGGCAAAGGTGGCCCTGGTGGTGACGGAGGCGATGGCGGTGATGGAGGCGATGGCGGTGATGGCGGGGATGGCGGCGACGGGGGAGATGGCGGCGATGGAGGAGAAGGCGGCGATGGAGGAGAAGGCGCGTCCGAGCGCAGGAACCAGTCGTTTTCAGAGCCCGCCGATACGCCGCCGCGAAATAGCTCGTACTCAAAGATTCCTGCGCCGACAGGCCCGCCGAGACTAAACGCGCCGGTGGTCGTTATCGCTCCGTTCGTCGCATCTACCACCCGGATGCCATCGGCAACTGTCAGGTCGCCAGGACCATTGACGTTGGTGATGTAGAGCAACGTGGACCCGGAACCGCTCGCACCTGATCCGTTGATCCAGAGTTGATCCGACGGTGAATTGTCACTGGCGAGATAGGTCTGCAGGTTCACCCTGCCGCCCTGGCCCACAAAATTGCCGTTGACGACGAACCGGTCAGTCGTGTTGGTATTGTTGTTGGTAAGGTCGATTGTCCCCGCATTGTTGACGGTAACGAGCTGGCCAGATGTGAACGGCGAGACAGAGTGCGTGCCGTTGCCAGCAAGGATCGTGCTTGTACTGTCGATCGAAAGCGTGCCCGTGCCCGTCCCCGAATCCCCCATCGTGAGCGTATTATAATCGGTGAATGTGAGCACGGAACCCTGGGTAAGGTCGAAGAATTCCCAATTGGTATAGCGGTAGACACCGTCGCCCGTGGTATTTGTGAACACCAGGCGATCGTCAGCTCCAAGCCCGCCATTGACCGGCAATCCGCTCTTCAGATTGGCTGATGTCAGGCCAATCAAGTTGGCAAAATCAGTGCCGGCTCCCATATCGATGCCAATTAGTGTTCCGCCAGTCCATATCAATACGTCATTTCCGTCCCCGGCCTGCACGGTGTTGGTGATGTCGCCTGCCTCGATCCGTGCAAAATCGTCGCCGGGTCCAAGGGCGACGTTACCGTTCACCACGCCGCCGAGCATGTAGAATTGGTCCGCACCAGCACCGAGATTGATCGTGCCCGATATGACGTCCCGCAGAAGAGGGTCCGCCACAACCGCTCCCGGGCGGTTATAGACGATGTCGTCGCCATCACCTGTGGCCACGGTACTGTTTATGCGCCCGATATTGTCGATGATATCGCGGGCCAGGCCGTTACTTGTTAGGCTTTGGATCGTTCCGCTAGAGCGGTTGGTGACCGTGTTGACCCCGTCGCCCGTCAGCGTGATGCCAGAGTTGAAGATGGCATAATTATCGATCGTATTGTTCGGACCTGTCAGACTAAACGTCCCGCTGACATTCGAACCCGGGTTCATGACGACCTTGTTGGAGATCGTGCCGATCATGACCAGCCCGGCATTGAAGCCACCGGAATTGTTGACGACATTGGTCGCCCCCTCGACACTTGCTAGGCCGTTGACGGTTTTACCGCCGAAAACATTCAAAGTATTCTGGCCATTGCCGGTGATGGTAATGCCGCCACCGTTGATGACGCCATTCTGATTGATGATAATGACGCTGTCGCCGCTGCCGACGATCCCGGAATCCATTGATCCGTTGTTGTTCAGCGTGTTGGTAAAACCGGCAACGCCGTTCAAGAGCCGCACGGAACTTGGGCTGCCTCTCAAGGCGCCATCGTTGGTGATGGTGCTGTCACCCGAACCCGAGACCTCAATTCCCGATCCAGCCACGGTGGCGCCGCTTTGGACATTTACGGTCACCGGCGTGCTCGTGGGTGCGGTGAACCCATCATCATCAGTACCTGAGCAGGTTACAGTGCCGCCAGCGCTTGGGGTATCGGGTGTACAATCAGCCAGGGCACGGCCATTTTGGAGGCCCATCATCGCGATAGATGCCACCGAACCCATGAGGATGGTGCGCAGACAGAAGTTTATCCTGGGTTGGTCGCGGTCAAAACACTTGATGGTATACTTCGCAATTGCCACCGTCCGAAGCGAATGAGAAGGTAAATGAGGTAATGTTATTGAACGTTTCCGCAAACGTACCCCCCGCCAATGCAACATTCAAACCGTTCTACATAGTCCATAATGATTAGATTCAGCGGGCACGTCAACCAAGATGTAGAACAGGATATTGCGCTGTCGTAAAGCTTTGGTAACTTCTCTTGAAGCTTGTGTCGCAGTTGATCGCAGAATACACACGGCAAAGAAAGGGCCGCAATGGGCCCTCCTGGACCTTGGCGGAACGACTCCGATATTCCGCTTCTCGTGTTGGGTGTCCCAACAGCAGACAGTCGGTCATCAGCCCATATCGTTGTTAATCCGACTTGGTGAATGTCGCTCATTGGCGTTCCGCAGACCTTCACATTCCCACGGATATCCGGTGAAACCATCTCACAAAAGTTGAGTGTCATCAGAACCAACAATCCGTAGCAGGCGCAATATATCTGATCCAGCCTCCCGTTCAGCCACCACCCGGCTCAAACCCCGCTGGGGGCGGCCCGCCAACCGGATAACCGGCGGCGGGCAAACAAACTATTTGATCTTTGCCTAGAAGTTACGCTGAAAGCGAATGATGCCGCCAAGTGCGTCATCCTCGCCAAAGTCGCTCTCTGCCACTTCCTTTCGGTCGCCGCCGAACTTGGTGTAGTCGATTTCCGGTCTGATGAAGAAGCCCGGCACCAGCTCGTAGTTGACGTTGAGGGCGAGAGCCCAGGTGCCCTTCTCCTCATAGGCCGCCTGGCCGTTGATCGTCGCCTTGTCGGTAACCTTGATGGCAAAGCCACCCCAGCCGGCCCAGTCGCCTTCCCACAAGCCGTACCAGTTTTTGTTCTGATTGGTGATGAAAGAATCAGAATCATAGTCGGATTGATAGCCGGCCATGATCCAGGCGGATATTGCATCCGTCAGGCTCACGTCGAGCCGCGCCTTGACGCCGACGGCATCCTGCACGGAATCATAACCGACGACAGCACCAATCTGGCCCCAACCCTGTTGATATTTCACGCCGGCAAGGACATGCGGCATGTAATCATCGATGACGTAATCATAACCGTTGAATACCATACCCTGTTCCGCGGCGACGACAGCGGAAAATCCGTTTCCACCCTTGAAGGTGTAGCTGATCTGATTGCTGGAAATGCTGTCGGATCCATACTGGATCACGTCGTCCTGAATAATCGTTCCAGCATAGCCGAGCCAGGAGCCGAAGAGGACATCGTTGACGCCCAGCTGGAACCCGCCCAGCTCGATAAACCCCTGATGCAGCGTGCCTCCAGCGTCGTCGCTGTTTGTATTCTGGAAACGGGTATCAATAAATGACCGCAGCGTGCCAAGTTCTGTTTCGGAACGCGCGTCAAAACGAATTTCGGCGCGAGTGCGGACACGCCAGGTATCATTTCCGCCTGCACCAACTGGGCCACCGGTAAACACGTTGTCCCCGCCGGAAAACTCGAAGCGCAGGTAACCGTTGACCTTTAGGCATGTTTCGGTTCCCGGGATATAGAAGAACCCCGCCCCATAGGCATCGCATACCCGGACATATTCCACAGGCTCGGCCTCCGCAACGACGACTGCATCCGCCGCATAGGCCGACGTGGTCATGAGGACTGCACCCGACATCAGAAAAAGCCTCCGAATAGCCATGCGATCCCCTCCAGATTGCCCGGCCGAGCATTTCTGCTTCAGCAATCGGTGCAGTTTACCCCTTTCAGGTGTCGAGGATCATAACCTTGATCAAAAAATGCATCGTGTGGCTAACCTGCCACACTAATCGAAGCTCACAACCTCATTTTGGGTGGCCACAATAGGCCAAAGTGCAGGTATAGGCCTGGATACCTTCCGGCGTTGACTGTGCGAGTTGGGCCTCACCGCTTTGAAAAATAATCCCGTAGGGTTGCGCCAGCGCCGTCGCCATCGAACCCGCGATGTCGTCTTGAAGCTGAAACAGGCCATGGGGTCGGATATCGCTTTCGTAGCTGTTCGTCCACAAAATGGAACCATCGGCACGATCGACTAGGCGCGTGCTCACCCGAAGACTCTCGCTCTCGATGCGGACAGCTGTTTCCAGCACAACGGTTGGGTACGGATCGACGTTAGTACCGGATGAGCCGCCTGCTATGACAACAATTTCCTTAAATTTTGCGAGCTGATTGATGACTTCGTCAGTCAACCCGTCCGCTATATTTGCAGAACGTTGCGTCCCTGAAAGGTCTCTAAACGGCGCGACGAGTAGTCTGGGAATATGCGGTCCTGATCCTCTGATCGTGACAGCGGTCTTGTCGGAAAAGCTGGCATAAGAGCGGATCACGTAGGCGCTGGCGGACAGCGCCAGGCCGATGAAGGCGATCGCAGCAAAACTCCCCCACGTGCGAGGCAGTTCGTTCAAAAGAAATTCTTTGGAAGGGCCCGCTAAAGAATGGAATTCGATGGCAGGTGTTACGGTACATCTTGGCGAGAAGATGGGCACGTACCCGCCTTTTGGCATGGTGATGATGACTGGATCATCCCGGCCCGCCAACAGGTAATAATGTTCGAGGCCACGCCTGATGAGACCTGCCTGGATGCGGACCACCGGGTCCGCTTGCGCGTCAAAGGATGAATCGCGCCCAAAGATTTCAATGGCAATTGAGTAGGCCTTGATCCGGTTGGCGCGGCCAGCAATTGCCTCTCCAACAACATAGTTCAGGAGTTTCCGCGCGCGCTCCGGCACACGGAACTCTGGGCTCGATTGGATGCGATTAAGTTGTGCAAGAATTTCAGTATCGGTTGGGAGCGTTGGCTCCTCATTCGCCAAACGGTTCGCGATAACGCTCATGCCTTGTTCCCCAAGTAACAGCCGTTTCACCGCCTTATATCATAGTATCTTGGACTAACCTTCTGAATTGTTGCACTCTATTCGCGCAGTGTGATTTGCATAACTGCAGAAGGAAAGTGGCCTTCATAGTCTGAGTCAGAACGCTTCCGAAGGGGCGGCTCTTGTCGGTGCCCATCAATTCGACAATTGAAGTTATCGTGAGTTGACCAAGACACACGCCAAGCGCATGCTTTGTTTTCCCCCGATAGACCGTCTTGGTCTGCTAGGCTCGGCATATGTCCTCTCTGACCTGTGCCGGGCCTTTTCGCTGATTCTGCTACGTCTATTATTCAGTTCATTTCCCTTGTAAGATGTTGACAGTTTAAAACGGCACAGCAAATGTTTTCCTGTCGAGAGGCCAACAAACCTCGACTATGAGGTCCAGTCTGCAGGTTCTGCATGCTGGGCCTCATTCGTCGATGCCGCTAAAGAGGCCAGATGTTGAGCGACGATCCTGCTGTGCAGTCCGCAACCTCTGTGGCTCTATCGACGTCAGCTATTCTTGCGGCACTCGTGTCCCACCTGAAGCGAAAGGACCTCATATCCGAGCAGGACGAGCGTGAGATTTACGAGTTCGCCCTCCAGTTGCTGGAACAGAACCAACCGGGGGGACCAGCAACAGTGTTCGAAATGGCACGGGAAGTCATCGAAGAGCGACCAAAGCCATAAAACGCAAAAAAAGCGCCCCACCATCCCGAAGGACAGTAGGGCGCACGAATTGCTCAGAAGCCCAAACCAGTGACGCTGTTACTGCGTCGTCAAGCGTATCAAAGGGCTCGGGCTGGAAGTATGCGGGCCCGTCCATTGCGCTCACCGTGCCATCGGCTACAAATTTGCCATCAACCTTCTCGATCAGCACCCAGTCTTCCTTTTCAGGCGGGTTTGCAGAGTTATCAATGTCCTTGACATGGGTCATGGTTTCTCCGTTGATCGGTGGAATACCCTATCTTCTTGGCCGAACTCGAAATAGCAGTATGTGTAATCTCTATAACGCGACCACGACACATGAAGCGATGCGGCAACTGTTTATGCCGATCCATGATCTGACCAATCGACTGACGCCGCAAATCGATATTTTCCCTGATTATCACGCCCCAATCGGGCGAAAGAACGCCGATGGTGAGCGCGAACTTGCCCTCGCCCGCTGGGGCATGCCAACGCCCCGGCAATATCTGAAATCCGAGGTCGATAGCGGCGTGACCAACATTCGCAATCCCACGTCTTCGCACTGGCGCCGATGGATGGGACCAGAAAGCCGCTGCGTCGTTCCCGCAACCAGCTTTTCCGAATATGGCAGGGTGGCTGATCCCGTCACCAAAAAGAAGCCGATTTACTGGTTTGCGCTCAACCAGGAAAAGCCACTCTTCTGGTTCGCCGGTATATGGACGAGCTGGTATAGCGTTCGCAAGAAGAAGGAAGGCCCGGTACAGGCCGATATCTTTGCTTTTCTGACTACCGATCCCAACAGCGTCGTTGCGCCGATCCATCCCCAGGCGATGCCGGTCATTCTCACCACGACGGATGAAATCGACGTTTGGATGAACGCTCCGGCCGAGGAGGCATTGAAACTGCAGCGACCGCTGCTCGACGAGCAGTTGATCCTGCTGCCTCAATCGGCGGCCGAAGAAGATCAGCCCTCATTGCTTTAAGCGCGAGATCATCTGCAACCCAAAATGTACCATCAAAACGAGACCAAGCGGCACTTTGAGTTAAACGACCTTGAAAAGAACGCGGCTGACGCGCTTCGCGTCATGTCGTCCGAAGAGGCCCGCCAAGTTCGAAGGACGAACAGGTACCTCGCGCTGGTCTTTGTCGGCATTATGTTGGGCGTTTGTCTTGCTTGGCTTTTATGAAGAAAACCGATGTCTAAGATAGGGCGCACAGCGGACATAGAGGAATGTCCCAGGTTGGCCCCATAGCGGAAGTCAGAAGTTTAGAAACGCACCGTCTATCCGTGCATTCAGAATTTCGTGAAAGGGGATAGGAATTCCCGATGTTGCCCCCACCATGCCTCGCGCCTTTGTAACCGTTACGTACTTCGCTTGGACCTGGATGTAGGATATTTCGTGGGGGTGTTCCCACTAGACACGATCTAGATCACGACACTTCGCGACCGAACATGCTTCAGCGTCATTCCAAATCGAGACTGCAAATTAATCAACTACTCATTGACGGCAACTCAACGCCGCATTGCTTCGGTCGCTCATAATTTGGTTCCTAATCCAAGGAGGGAGTTGGAGATGACTGGCAAGTTCCTGAAGTACGGTCTTGGTGCGTTGATCGCCGGGACTGTTCTGACCGGTGCGTTTGCCCCCGCGCAAGCGCAGGAGGCGCAAAAGAAGCCCAATATACTGTTTATTGTGTCCGACGACACCGGGTATGGTGATCTCGGTCCCTATGGCGGGGGCGCAGGAAGAGGCATGCCGACGCCCAGCATCGACAAACTGGCAGCAGCAGGGATGACATTCTTTTCGTTCTATGCCCAACCCAGTTGTACGCCGGGTCGTGCCGCCATGCAGACGGGGCGCATTCCCAACCGCAGCGGCATGACGACCGTGGCGTTCCAAGGCCAGGGGGGCGGGCTTCCAGCGGCCGAGTGGACCCTGGCGTCGGTGCTGAAACGCGGAGGTTACCACACCTACTTCACCGGCAAATGGCACCTTGGCGAAGCCGATTACGCGTTGCCGAACGCCCAAGGCTATGACGAGATGAAGTATTGCGGTCTTTATCATCTCAACGCTTATACCTATGCAGACCCGACCTGGTTCCCGGATATGGACCCGGCGCTTAGGGCGATGTTCCAGAAGGTGACGAAGGGAGCGCTTTCGGGCAAGGCCGGAGGACCGGTCACGGAAGACTTCAAGATCAACGGCCAGTATGTCGACACACCGGTCATCGACGGCAAAGAGGGCGTTGTCGGCATTCCTTTCTTTGACGGTTACGTCGAGAAGGCGGCAATCGAATTTCTTGACGAGGCGGCCCAAAAGCCGGACGAGCCCTTCTTCATCAACGTGAACTTCATGAAGGTGCATCAGCCGAACATGCCGGCACCGGAATTCCAGCTCAAGTCCATGTCCAAATCCAAATATGCGGATTCGATCGTGGAACTCGATACGCGCATCGGCCGCATCATGGACAAACTTCGTGAGACGGGGATGGACCGTAACACGCTTGTTTTCTACACGACCGACAATGGCGCATGGCAGGACGTCTATCCGGATGCCGGTTACACGCCTTTCCGTGGCACCAAGGGTACCGTGCGAGAAGGTGGCAATCGTGTTCCGGCCATTGCGGTATGGCCCGGAAAGATCAAGCCCGACACCAAAAACCACGAGATCATCGGTGGCCTTGATCTGATGGCTACATTTGCCTCCGTCGCGGGCGTCCCGCTCCCCGACAAGGATCGCGAAGACAAACCTATCATCTTCGACAGCTATGACATGACCCCGGTTCTGACCGGTAGCGGCCCGTCGCCGCGCAAGGAGTGGTTCTACTTCACGGAAAACGAACTTTCGCCGGGTGCGGCACGCGTCGGCAACTACAAGGCCGTCTTCAATCTGCGCGGTGACAACGGACAGGAAACGGGCGGACTTGCTGTGGATTCAAACCTCGGCTGGAAGGGTGCCGAGAAGTACGTGGCGACCGTTCCGCAAGTGTACGATCTCTGGCAGGACCCGCAGGAGCGCTATGACATCTTCATGAACAACTACACCGAACGCACCTGGACGATGGTGACGATTTCGGACGCAATCAAGACCTTGATGAAAACCTATGTCGAATATCCGCCCCGCAAACTGCAGAGTGAAAGCTACTCGGGACCAATAACTATAACCCAATACCAACGGTTCCAGTTCATGCGCGATGAGTTGGGGAAGGAGGGTTTCCAGATTACGCTGCCTTCGGGCAACTAGCAACAAAGCCTGACCGGCCGCCGGAGCTCGTCCGGCGGCCGGACAGGAACCAAATCTTGTACCGAGAGATGGAGCGTTTGAATGCCTTGTATCCGACAAATAATCGCAGGGGTCGTGATCGCCGGGGCTTTGGCGCTCGCCTCGGCATATACAGCAATGGCCGACGAACTGGCGTCCTGGAACGATGGACCCGCCCGGAAGAACATCGTGGACTTCGTGACTGCGGTGACATCGCAGGGTGGGCCGGACTATGTGGAGCCGGCTGCCCGTGTGGCCGTCTTCGACAATGACGGTACGTTGTGGGGCGAGCAGCCCATATATGTTCAACTCGCCTTCGTGCTCGATCGCGTCAAGGCCCTTGCACCCGAGCACCCTGAATGGAAAGACACCGAACCGTTCAAGTCGGTCTTGGTGGGAGATATTGCGGGTGTCGCCGCGTCTGGAGAGGAAGGGCTCACGCAATTGTTGGGCGCAACCCATGCAGGCATGAACAGCGACGATTTCACAAAAATTGCCACGGATTGGATTGCGACGGCCAAACATCCGAAAACCGGCAAGCCTTATACTTCGATGGTTTACCAACCCATGCTGGAGCTCATCGATTACCTGAAGGCGCATGACTTCAAGGTCTTCATCGTATCGGGCGGCGGCATCGAGTTCATGCGTCCCTGGACCGAACGCATCTACGGAATTCCGCCCGAGAATGTTGTCGGGTCGTCGATCAAGGCGAAATACGATGTTAATGATGGAAAGCCCGCCATCGTTCGATTGCCGCAGATCGATTTCATCGACGACGGCCCGGGGAAGCCGGTCGGGATCTACGACCATATTGGCAGGCGACCCATTGCGGCCTTTGGAAATTCCGACGGCGATTTTCAGATGCTGGAGTGGACGACGTCGGGAGCCGGACGCACGCTTGGATTGATCGTCCACCATGACGACGCCGAGCGTGAATATGCCTATGATCGCAAATCGCCCTTCGGACGCCTTGATCGCGGCCTTTCAGAAGGACCAAAGCGTGGCTGGACCATCGTCAGCATGAAGGATGATTGGAACGAGATTTATCCGCAGTAGAATTGCCGGCGATGGCATCTTCGCAGCATCACGGGATTTACGAGTAAGGGACAGAAAGCGGTATGTTCTCATCCGAAACGCAGCTCGAAAAGAAGGCGAGCAAATCCGGCATGGCATGGGTCCCCGGCGGGACCTTCATGATGGGATCGAACGATCATTATCCGGAGGAGGCGCCAGTCCACCCCGTGGAGGTCGATGGCTTCTGGATGGACGACGCGCCGGTGACGAACCGACAGTTCCTGGAGTTCGTAAACGCAACCGGTTACGTTACATTTGCCGAAAAGCGCTTGATCGCCAAAGACTATCCGGGAGCGCCACCGGGCAACCTGAGAGCTGGTTCGCTTGTTTTCACGCCGCCCACAAAGCCGATCGTCGGAGTGGATATCACACAATGGTGGGTCTTCACCTATGGAGCCAACTGGCGGCGACCACTTGGCCGCAAAAGCAGCATCGGCAACATTCTCGACCATCCGGTGGTGCACGTCGCTTTCTGTGATGCAGAGGCCTATGCCGCCTGGGCGGGCAAGGAACTGCCGTCGGAAGCGGAATGGGAGTTAGCCGCCCGCGGTGGTCTCGATCAGGCGGAGTTTGCGTGGGGCGACGAGCTCGTGCCGGGCGGGAGGCACATGGCTAACATTTGGCAGGGCAGTTTCCCGGTCGTAAACCTCTTGGAAGACGGTTACGAGCGCACCTCACCGATCAGGTCCTTTCCACCCAACGGCTTCGGCCTTTACGACATGATCGGCAATACGTGGGAATGGACGACGGATTTCTGGACCACCCAACACCCACAGGCTGCGGCGAAGGCGTGCTGTATTCCTTTAAATCCACGCAACACTGATATCGAAGCCAGCATCGATCCCGCCCAGGCTGATCTCGCGATTCCGCGCCGGGTGCTGAAGGGGGGGTCTCACCTCTGTGCACTCAACTATTGCCGGCGCTACCGTCCGGCGGCGCGCCATGCGCAAGAAATCGACACGACCACGAACCATGTCGGCTTTCGTTGCGTCGTTAGGACTCGCGCATGATTCAGTGCTACAGGCAATCACCATCCGTTCGTTGGGTCCATACAGATCGGCAGGCGCCTTTAAAGTCTCGCAGGTAAGGCTACCGACCCATTTCATTTTCTATTTTCTTCCTGTCACCACCGTGCTTTGTAATCAACTTGAGCACGCGTGGTTTGGACAGGTTGTAGCGGTTCATGAAGTATTCGACTTCATAATCCTCGTTCAGGGCAGCTTTGATAGGATTTGATTTCGCTTGCTTTGATGGGGCGTCTGACATGGCGTTTCCTTCTAATATGAAGAATAACCGGCAGTCATAGGTTTCGTTCCAGGGTGGTCATTTTCCAAGCTTGACTAAAGTCTCCCTATCAGAACAACTAGTGGGCGATGTGGCCTGCTGTCGACGTGGAACACTTCGCTTCGGTGGATGGTTGATAGTCAACGATTCCCATCTGTCCAAAGAGTTCTCAATCATGGCACCTAGCGAGTCGGCGTCTCCTCTCTGGAACATCCAAAATCTGCGCCGTGCTATTGAGGCAGCTGGTGTGGCCCTATGGTCGTGGAACGTCGATAACGACCAGTTCGCGATGGATGAACGAGCCTTCGAACTATGGGGCCTCGCCCCGAGCGATGAGGTTTCGTTTGAAGCCTTATCAGCCCATATTCATCCCGCCGATAGAGACAGGGTGCGCGCCGCATTCACTGCAACGCGGGGTATTATAGGGGCCTATGAGACCGACTTCCGGATTTTGGTGGGGGACGAAATTCGATGGATTTCAGCGCGTGGCCTAGGCGGCGACTCTGGCCTGCACAAGCACCATATGTTTGGTATTTTCCTGGACGTTACCGGCCGTAAGCAAGCTGAAGAAGGGCATGAGCTAATGGCGGGAGAAATGAGCCATCGTGTAAAAAACCTTCTGGCGATCGCCAGCGGTCTAACTCAAATCACTTCCAGGTCCACGACTACGGCAGCGGAAATGGCCAAAGAGCTGATAGCGCGACTGACAGCGCTTGGACGAGCGCATGACCTTGTGCGCCCACTCCCCGGACATCAAGGACACACTGCACTTCTAGGCGATCTATTGTCGGTGTTACTTTCGCCGTATGAAGACACGGGAGCGTTCAGCGGTCGCATTCGTGTAGCAGTGCCGCGTATGGGGGTTGGCGAGGGTTCGGCGACCGCAATAGCGCTGGTCATCCATGAGCTTGCGACGAATTCATTAAAATATGGCGCACTCTCCGCAGATGACGGAACCCTCGACGTCTCAGGTTCTACGGACGACGAGCACGTAACGCTTGTTTGGACCGAACGAGGCGGGCCAAAGGTCAAAGCCCCAAACGAGGCCGGGGGTTATGGGAGTAAACTGGTCAATCGAAGCGTATCAGGCTCGCTGGGTGGCTCGATTACATACGACTGGTCAGATCAGGGTGTGATTGTCGTGCTCAAGCTAAGGGCCGAAAAGTTGGCTGCATGACCATGAGCTGACCGACGTTTCTCAACATCTGCAGCGGAATGGCTTACCCTAGAACCAATTCGCCAGGTCCGAAACGATTGGTGCGAACTACCCAAGAGTTGGACCTGCACTCCGCCTGTTTGATCTGGGTCATCGCGACCCCGTCATCATCGCCGCAATCGCTGCCGAAACGGAACGCGCTCGAGCCGGACAGGCAGACAACCGCAATAAAGCGCTGATGCTTGTCCCATGGGCCAATGAACTTCCGACGCTTGCGGGCAGTCGCGAACGGATCACGGAGTTGTAAGCTAGGCCGTTGTCCGCTGTCGTTTCGGCATCAACTGTTGCAGTACCGCAACTGCTTACGCGTTTGTGGCTTCGTTATCTTCGATCCGCTTGAGCTCAATTGTTGACCGCCCCGCCAATAGATTGGTAATGCCGAGTGTCACCTCGTCCTGCTCCCAGCCGGCCGTGATCGACTCATGATAGAGCAACATTAGTTCCCCATTCGACTCGACCAAATCAACAAAGCGAGCCTCCATTGCTTCGTCCCGGGCGAGAGCCCGCTCGGGGTCGTCGAGCGGAACTTTGGGTGAATGAACGGTCATCGGATTTGTCTATTGTCCATCTAGTTCAACGCAGTGCGGTCAAAGGCGTTCCTTGGCCCTTTATAAGGACGGCATGTTTACTCTGGACCTCATGGAACAAATTCCGCCAAATTTGCATTCTGAGAGAAGCTGGGGATAACAGCATCGGCTTGATGTCCAACCACCCCTTGCCATCCACCAGCAACGGGCTCGGATTTGCGCCCCCCGTCTTTTCCGAGCCCGTTTTCATTTCCTTAACCATGTAAGCGCGCGTTAGAACCGCAGACGCGTCCCAATGCTCAGCGGAACCCGCCCGTCGCTGTGTTGCGTAAATCGACGGGTCGGGTTCCACAGGCTGAGCGAATTTGCCTTATTCTCGCACAGCCCGCAGCGTATTGGTGAGCGTTTCCATAAAAGTGGTGTTACCTTCTTCGACGCGGATGCCAGCGTCCAATAGCGCATCGAGAAAGGCAGCTCGGGCCTCCACCGGACTGAAGTGTCCTTCCAAGGCTCCGGTGCAAGTCAGTTTAGCGCGTAGGCAGGCAGGACCTTGCTTGTGAGTCCAATCGTTTTTTAGGAACGCAAGTGCTTGGCCGACGGAGCTAACATGTCTAGGTTTGCCGCGTCGAGCAGGCCGGAGGACCAGTGATTGGAATGGGACGTCGTCCATAAACCGCAAACGTCGCTACTGGCCGCTTGTTCCCTATGGCAATCGACGGTGGGAACGCACTATGCCAAACGATTTGAATGAGCATGGCGATTACCCGCCCCCGCACGAACCGCCCTACGTGATGTTAGGGGTGGGGTTCGTCTTGGGCATTGTGATCATCATGGCGATCGGCTGGTATTTGCGGTAACTGAGAAATTCTATTGATTTGGAATCCCGAAATGCGGGTTGACGGCCGCCCCCTGACCATCTCGCCTCGCCATCGTTCCCTAGCGGGCAATTGTTAATGTTCAACGGCTCTGGACGAGAATAGCCCTTTGGGAAACGTGGGCGACTATCACCCACCAGGTTATTTCATAACGTCGGAAATACGCATCGTCCCGATAAGCCGGTTCGTATCGTCATACACATGGACCAGGAACTTGGAAGGATCGATGTTCCTCCCGACAGCCTCATGGATATTGTCGCGCGCGGCTTGGGCGGCGGCGTGAAGAGCCGTTTCTCCGTCGAGGAAGTCCATGTCCACAACCTCAACGGGCAGCCCATCTCCCTCATGGTAGGCGAAATGAAAGATGGGCATTGTGTCGATCGCTCCTGTTGCTTGCCTGCACATCAGGAAGCAACGAGATCGGCGACTGTTCCCTCAATAAATAAATTGATTGATTCGGAATCCCGAAACACCGGCCCTATATTCCCGTCCATGGTTTACGAGGATTACAAGACATTCCAGCGAGTGCAGGTGTTCGGGCGGCAGCCGGGCCAGCTCGTCAGCGTGACGTCGGCGTACGACGCTGCAAGGTTCGTGCTCGAGGAGTGGCCAGATCAGGCGGGCCCGAAGCATCTCATGGCCCGAGAGATTTTACTGAAGTGCCTTGAAGGCAATTGCTCGGCTGCCGTGGCGCGTGTGGCCTTTATCGAGGCAGCGAGAGAAGCCGGCATCTATATGGAAGCCGAACCGCTACGGACCGCCTATACGGGCAAGCCCGATCCGAAGTGGGAGAAGCGGAAAACTACAGCGCTACGATAGCGACGATCCCGCTCTGATGTTCGCCACGTCCATTGTCCTTGCAACGGGTAACGTTTCACCCCTGAATTGTAACTGTTACGTACTTACAACCCCTCATTGCGGCCATAAATTAAAGTCTCAACGTTTCTAAACGGGAGGGGACTATGGAACTTACACGTCGTGCCGTTTCATTGGGGGGGCTTGGCTTACTCGCAAGCGCTTCGACTTTGCCTGCCAATGCTTTGGAAGCGCCGCTCATTGACCCAATCGAGGCCTCAGACGAATTCTGGACCGCGGTCGAGGCTTACATCTTTGGCTATCCGCTCGTGACGACCGAGATGACTCGCCGCGTTATTACCAATGTCCAGAAAGCCGAAGGCACCAAAGGCCCGATGGGCCATATCATCAAGCTGCGCGAATACCCGAACGCATCTTTTAAGGATGTTACGGCGCCGAATGCCGACACGCTCTATACGACTGCCTTTGTGGATGTGGCAAAGGAGCCCTGGGTACTATCAATTCCGGACATGAAGGATCGCTATTACCTGTTCCCGATGCTCGATGGCTGGACAACGGTCTTCCAGGTTCCCGGCAAACGGACCACGGGTGGTGGTGCACAGTCCTATGCCATCACCGGGCCTAGCTGGGAGGGCGAGCTACCTAAAGGAGTAACCGAATATAAGTCCCCAACAAGCATCGTGTGGATCCTCGGCCGCATCTATTGCGATGGCACGCCGGAGGACTACAAGGCTGTTCATCAGCTGCAGGACGAATGCACGTTGGTGCCCCTCAGTGCCTATGGCAAGGACTGGACACCTCCCCCCGGCAAAGTCGATCCGACTATCGACATGAAGACGGCCGTCCGCGAGCAAGTGAACCGGATGGATGCCATCGAATATTTCACGCTGCTGTGCGAATTGATGAAGAACAATCCGCCGACAGCCGCGGATGCTGAGGCAATCGAGAAATTCGCACAGATCGGGATCGTCCCAGGCAAAGAGTTCGACAAGAGCAAGCTCGACGCAGCATTTATCAAGCGCATCCCAGATTTCGCATTCCATCGCATCATGCTGCATTTCAAATTTAGCGATGGGGACGTCAGTGACGTCAATGGCTGGGGTTATACGACGAAGACCGGAGTTTATGGAACAAACTATCTTCAGCGAGCGCTCATCACCGCCATTGGCCTCGGGGCCAACCGTCCGCAGGACGCTGTGTATCCGACCTCACTGAAAGCAAAGGAAGGATTGCTTGGTCGCGCCTATCATGGATCGAACAAATATGTCCTGACCTTTCCGAAGGGACAGCTGCCGCCCGCCCGCGGATTTTGGTCAATTACGATGTATAACGACCAATATTTCTTTGTTGAAAATCCCATCAATCGGTATTCGATTAGTGCGAGAGAAGACTTGAAAACGAACGCGGATGGGTCGACGGACATCTATATTCAGAACGAATCTCCAGGCGCCGAGAAGGAAAGCAACTGGCTGCCGGCGCCGAAGGACAAATTCATTCTCATGATGCGGATTTATTGGCCTGACGACAATCCACCATCCATTCTAAACGGCTCCTGGATAATTCCACCAGTAAAGAAGGCTTAGAAGACCTCAATGCTCAGCGGGACCCGACCGCACGTTTGTGTTGCGTATTCGACAATTGGGGTCCTTCAGCGCACCTTGTGACCAAGGGACACCGGACATGGATGGAAGCAACCGCCCTGTCATTGAAGACATTTATGATGACCTTGTTGCAGTCCATGTCAAAGCGGGCAAGGAATGCTTCGGTTTGCTGGCCTATTTGATCAATGAAGCGATCGAGGAAGCCAAAAGCATTCGAGAGGAAGAAACGGCAAAAGCGCCCCACCATCCCGAAGGACAGTAGGGCGCAAGAATTTCTCAGGCTGACCGGCAGGGTGATTATTGCGCCGCGGATCGGGCTCGCTCACGCTCTATGCGCTCCATGCGATCGAGCAATTGCATGTTGAGGTCGCGCTGGCCGAAGAAGCCTGACTGCGTTTGCTTTATCTCATCAATTTGGCGTTGCAGGTTCTGGGTGGATGCCAATCGCGAATCCCGTTCGCTGGCGAGCTGAGTGTCATAGGACGCCCAGACCCGCTCATGCTCCTTGCGGGGCACCTGTCCGTCCTGCAGGGCTTTGACCGAGCCTTCCATGCGAGCACGGTCCTCCTGCCCTCGCGCCTGGCGCCAGTCCATTTCCTGACGCGTGACCATATTCTCGGAAAGCGCCGACATAGCGCTCTTCAAGTCGGTGGTGGCGGTGTTGATTGGCCAATATGCCAAACCACCCAGCAGAGTGCAGAACGTCAGCGCCACACCCAGCGCCTGCCATTGCGGCTTGTTTCGTTCGGCGATCGTCGTCGACAATGCTGAGATGGAGTTCCGCGTCTCGTTGGCAAGGCCGCTGAGTGCCGTCTCCATCTGTTTGAAGCCCGAGCGCATTTCCGACTCGAGATCGGTCTGCCGGCGCCCGAGGTTGGTTACCCGTTCACCCAACTGAGCATGTGCGGCGTCCAGATACTGCCGTGCCACTGTGTCGTTGCTGTTGGTCATATCATCCACCATTAGGTTTCCTGCCCGCCTTGCATGCCATGCGATGCTATTTCCAACACCCGCGGCGTTTGCCGTTCTCATCATTGCCCTCAACCCGTTCTGCGCCTGACCGATCGAGTTGGATCAGGGCGACGGTTGCGGCTGGATTAAGGTTTGCTTTCCGGAACCCCGCGCAACTGCTCGCAGGCATCGACTGGCATCCGGCGAGAGCGAAGAGACTGAATGCAGAAATCATAATCACTGAGAGACTGTACTTTTGCATCGCTCGCTATCCTTTCGCGCTCTGCCTTGATGTCGGATTGCAGTTGCTGCACAGCGGCTTGCTGAGTGCCGTCGCGCTTGCCGGCGAGATAGACCGCTGACCCGAGGACAATTGCGCCCAAAGCCACGCCGGCCGCCAGCTTGGCCCAATTGGGAATATGTCCGATCAGCGCGATCATGACTTGAGGGCCTCGGCCTTCTCCGCCTGCTTCTTACGGTCCTGAATGCGCGACCAGATCATGAAGGCGCCGAGTGCAACGAAGGCAGCCACAACAAGCACAATGAGGTTCTGCCAAGGTATCGTGCCGACGCTGGCAACGGCGGTCGTAACCGTGGTTCCGGTGACGCCGAGCGCGGCGAGGCTCTTCGACTGATACCAAGGCTTGTCGGGATTGCCGAGCTTGACCGGCACCTTCTTTTCCTCGACCACCGGAGCCGCCTGGACGGTCTTGGCAAGCGACGGCTTGTCCGTCAGCGCCACCAAAGCCTTGTGCATCTCCGCGCGCGTCAGCGGTCCGGACAGACCATCTGCGGCCAACCCATGATCCTTTTGAAACTTGGTGAGTTCATTGACGGCGTAGCCGAGGAAGACGAGCGCGGTGCGATCGTAGTAGCTCAATCGATCATCATAGCCGTTCAAGCCACCATTGATCGATCGCGTAATGTTCTCGTTGTCGCCGCGGTCCGCCAGTTTATTGAGATTGCGGGTATCCCAATACCAGAGTGCCGAGACCGCCGACCAAGGCGCGGTCGCAATCAACTCGGGCTTTTCGATGAAGTTTGGCGGGTTCATGCCCTTTGCGACACACCACTTATAGAAGGCGGTAACGTTCGCCCGGCCGGTAACCTGAAGAAGCCCATAGCCGCGGTATTTCGAGCCATCGCCCTTCTGGGTGTTGCCGAGGTCTTTCCGGCCCTCGTAGCGCTTCTGCGCCGCCGTCGGCCCCCAGATTTCCTTGTTGTACTTCAACCCGCCGGATTCGTGCATTGTCTGCGGAACGAACTGCGCAAGCCGGTGCGGCTGGTCCAGACCAATCTTCGCACCGTATTCGTTCACGGCCTCCACTAATGAGGCGGCATTCGTCGCGTTCGGGGTCGCCTTCGCGATCCGACGCAGCATTTCTGCTGTCAGTTCCATAGATGATTTCCTTATGGTGAACTCAGCGGCGCAATTCGCGCAGCAGTACGAGGCGAGTGGTTAGTTCGCAGGCGTGCCAAATCAGCGACTTACAAGCCTGCTGCAGCGCCTCGAGTTCATCGAACTCCACCTTCGCGCCGGCCGGCGCGTTGGACAGGCAGTTCTAATCCTACGATATGCCTAGGAGTTAACCGAATCGCTGAATTGATTCCGCCGTGGAAGAGACCATACTTAAAGGGTCGGTCTAACCCACTGATAAGTGAGGCTCGGCAACCCAAGCCTAATACCCCTGCTGAGCCTCACGCCCAATCACTCGGGCTAATGGCTGTTTTTCTTGGGGGCATCTTCTTCCTCAGCCTCCAGCGCACCGTCCGCTTTCGTCTGGGCAGCCAACAGTTCATTCAAGGCAAACAGCGACTCTTCACGGCTCCACCCTGCCGATGTCGCTTCCTCCAAAATGTCCAAGAGCTCGGCTTTTTGCTCCAGCACCTCGCGAAACCGCGGCTCCAGAGCCTTTTGACAATCAATGGTTCGATCGGCATATTCCTCACAACTTGGTGGCCCTTGTATGGGCATCTCACCGTCCTCCTCTGGGTTACCTCGGACTTTACATCAACCGGTCGCCCTTGGGGAGAAAAGCGTCATGGACGGTTGTCAAAGGATGCCCGCCAAAGGCAACTAGGCAGTTCGATTTAGAGCTGGAACTTGTGAAGGGTGGTGGCGTTGGGCCAAGTCGGAGAGCCCAACCTCTGGCCCGAGGCTCGGCGAGAAGCGCTGTACCCCGTCAACGTCGAGCCTCACGGCATGCACAGCTGGCTTCCCAGGATGAGCCCTGTGGAATAAACAAACTTAGTTAAACCTCAATTTCGTATTAACTAGTCGCTATCCAAAACATTGCTGACGTCTCGCATTCGCCAGAATGCCTTTTCGAGGCGTATTTCGAAATACTTTAACCTTTTTCAGGAGAGCATCATGAAGCGTTTGCAGAACGTAGTGACCCGCTTACGCGGCAGTACCAGTGACACCAGAAAAGACAACTTCGCATCGCCAGAGGAACTCTTGGCCGCCCATGCAATTGAGCCGAGACCTTCACGCGACTGGACAAAACTATCGAATATACTCAGACGATCAGGTGGGGCCTTCTCGCATCTTCGAAAGGCACACTGAGCATCATGGCAGCGCAACACATCAAAGAGATCGATGAGGCGATAAGCGAACTCATCGGTTCCCGGAGACTCGAGGTAGTCCAGATAGGACAAAACGGCGCTAACCCTGGGCCTCTTAAGAATCTGGTGGAAATCCAGGCAGCGATCGATGCCTTGTTGCGCGCCAAGGAACATGAAATGTCGCTGTAGAAGCCGTTACGCCTCTCAAGTACAGCCCACCGAGCCGCATTATCAGCTCAGTCGACCATTGGAAACGCAGACAACTTTCACCATATTTTAACTATGGCAGCGCACGCTTCCATTGGTTGATAGGCCAACGTCAGCCGGCCCAACCTGCCCATGTATCGCGTATTCTGCAGGTTGGGCCAACACACGTCGTCTTCCCGCACCATAAAGGGCAGCATGTGTCAGTGAATGGCATGACCTATTTGCGTTGGATTTCGACTAGCTCCTGGGCCCCAATTTGCTAAGTTCTCTGTCCAGTAGTAGACTAACGTCGTCGCCAGGCATCTTTGGCCGCTGGCGCTTGAGAGATGGAACGCGCTCCCGCCCTAAACCTATGGGAGAGGCACCATGCTTAACATACTCAGCCAGCATAACTATTCACCGGAAGATTGGGATCTGATGCAACGCGCACACGCCAAGGCGTCGCAGATGCTTGGTCGCTGCTACCTCACCCATGAACATGCGAACCGTCTCGCGCGAACCGTGATGAAGCTTTTTGACCAAGGTTTACGCGATGATCTTTTCATCGCTGCCAAAGCCGTAGAGCAGGAACTTACGACGACCAAAATCGCGGACGACCGCAACCACATGGTATTCATCGCCACGCAGGGTCGCCGTCCTCCCTCCCATGACATTGACGCCCCTTAACCGGTTTCTCACAGCCCCGCCGCCGCCGTAAAAGAACGCATCGACTTGGTCTGCGTCATAGTCAGTCCGCTATCGCCGCGATCCCTTACAGCTGCGCGGCGTCCCCCCATAGTTGGTCGATCTGTTCCCGGTCCATTCCGTACATCGATCCGAACGCATCGGTTAGAGGATGTGCGCGCTCGAAGGACGTGGCACCCGTGAGCAACATGCGAGCAGGGAATTGCTGTTCGTCGGGCAACTGGTCAATGAATGCCACAATCGCGGCGGGTAAGGTTCCGGTCTGCACCGCCGCAAGTGCTTCGCTTTCCGTGATCAGTCCGCCCACGGCGAGCTGCTGGAAAAACTGACGGTCGCTGATCGTGCCGGGCACCGGTTCGAACGCTATCCACGGTTCGATTGTGTTCCCTTCAGCTTGCCATTCCAACAGCTTTTGACGTTCCGGCGTGCCACCAACTCTAACAATTTCACCGGTCAGTTCATCGGTTTCAGGATCGCGCAATTTCTGATCAACAACTACATCGGCAATCGTTAGAACGGTATTGTCAGGCAGAATAGCGGCAATTGTTCCATCAGGTAGGTATTTCGCCGATAGAATTTCCATAGTTTAAAACTCCGCCGTCGCTGATGCTTGAAGGAAGCCGTATGATGTCTGGGTAGTAAATTGCAGAAATTGAGTACGTGAGGTGGTTATTTGATAAGCGGCCGCTGAAGACGTACCGGATTGAGTGGTTACTATCGCCGGGATACGGCGCTTTACCACCTTATAATCCCAGACATGCCACAACTGCCCGGCTGAATCGAAACGTCCGACAAGAATGTTGTCGAATCCGGCACCCGCTCCGGTGCCGGGACCATTGAGCAATTCGAAAAACCGCTGACATTTCAACAGATCGTCATGATACGTCACAGGTTTGAACGGATCGGGGTGTTGTGACCAATCACCGTCACTAAGCGACGCGTGGGCAAAATCAAGATTGTACGTCTTGTTAAGTGGCAGTCGAATGCTGAATGTCAGGCGGTCATCACCGTTCGAGCCAAGAACTTTACCTGCCACACTTGGTATCGTGAAAACGTATTGAAGTTTCTGCCAAGCACCTCCGGCCGGGATAACAATATTGGTCGCAACCGATATCACAGTGGATGCCGAAGGGCTCCCACCTGTACCGAATTCCTGAAGAAGCAATATTTCCGGTAGAGTTTCATTTGTACCGGCATTATTGCGAACATATAACGTGAGTGTGCAAAGCTTACCCGCAAGTGTCTGCACATATTCTATTTGTTGGGCCAAAGTAGCGAAAGTCTGACCTGATCCGGCAACAGTTTGGTTCATTCGCAGGAATAAAACGGGATCGCCCGGAACGGCGGTCTGTCCCAATGTAAAGCCACCGGCCGCCGCCGTTATTTGTCCGCTCCCGTCTTTAGATAGAATCCAACGATCAGCGACAAATGTCCCGCCACCCACGTTAACCCATACAGCGCCCCGTTGATAAACGAGAAAATCGCCATTTAGGAACGCGTTTGCCGGTGTGAAACTGGAAAGCTTTATACCCAGAGATTTGATAATTTTTCCGGTTGTTGAGTTGAAGACTGCAATTTCACCATCAACGCTTGAAGCCGGCCCGCTGACGTCACCGCTTGCACGTACCGCCAACGCTTTCCAGTAAGCGTTGCTGGTCGTCGGAAGGATCGGAGGCGCATTGCCGGTTGTCATCTGAAGGGCGATCCAGGACGAACCTTGGTTGGTAACGACATCATCTTTAAGGTAACCCGTCGCGCCAGCGTAGTCGCCCTTGAACACAAACCCATTGCCGGCCGCAGCCAGCAGGAACCATTGCGTGTTGGACGTTGTCGGCAATGTCGGCGGCGGGTTCCCGGTTGTGATAACCCGCGCAATCCAAGACGAGCCGTTCTGCAGGACGACATCACCGATCTGGTAGGTTGTCGCCCCGCTATAGGTGCCCTTGGATTGAAAGGTGCCATTCGGACCTGTGAGGTAGGCCGGCGTCGACCAATCGCCGGACGCCGATGTGAGCTTGAAAAAGATTGCAGCGCGTCCGTCGCCGACATCGTTGACCAGCACCGAGAAGCCGGTGGGCGAGGCATCGTAAGCCGCCCTGCCCGCCATGTTGGCAACCTTGGCGTCGGTTTGTACGCCCTCGATCAGATCATTCTTGGCAATGAGGGTCAGCGCGCCCGGTCCGGTGAAAATCGGGATCATATCGAACGCGCCGCCCAGTGCAGCGAACGCCTGCAGGTTGCCGTTGCCAAGCATTTCGATCAGCTCTTGTACCTTGGCCGTCAGGCTGGAGCCGTCGGGCTGATAGCGGATGGCATAGGTTGCCCCGGAGAGCGCGCCGCCCGTCCATGGCTCCGTCAGCGTGATCTGCGTGTTGCTGTCGACCGACGCAATGATCGCGTCGAGGTTCTTGGTCTTGAAGGTCGCGCCTGGCTTGATGCCGGCAGCGGCCCAAATGGTACCGACACCAGTAAGAACGGTGCCGTTGGCCGCGATCGAGACGGTGCCGGCCGTATAGTCGGGGCGAATAGCCATTAGTGCGCCTTTCCGGGCGTGAGACCATCAACATCGGCGGCTTCCGCTGGCCGCGACTGCTGGATCGTGGCCTGCGCCTGTTCAAGAGCAGCCGTCAGCTCGTGCACCTGGTTGGCAAGCACGAGCGTTCGGTTCTTGTAAAACTCGACAAGCGCCAACTGTTCATTGAGCGCAGCCATGGGCGCGATCTGAATACGTTCGGACATTGGATTTCCCTTAAGGATTAACGCTTCCACCAGAGCGCGATCAGCGATCCGGTGAGACCTGTCGTGTTCATTGACCCAGAGAGTTGGAACGTGGCAGTGAATGAGTTCACGCCAGCCGCGTTCTGGCCGAAGAAGAATTCGGTCTCATCGATGTTGAGCGAATTGCCCGAATTGACGCTGAAGCTTTTGGAGTAGACCGTCGCTCCAGTGGTGTTGTTGACAACGGAGAATGTCGCCGACCGTGTCACCCCTGACGAGCCGGGATTGCTCACGCTCACGCTGTATTTGAACTGGAGCAGCGACCTGTTGGGGCTCGGCATGTCGGCCGTCAGGCTGAAGGGAGGCGCAGCAGGCCCGGCAGAGCCCGTCGACGTGACGGAATCAATGCCGAGGTTCGAGGTGCCGACGATGAGCGAGCCGATGATGGCCGAGCTGATGTCGACGGCGCCGAGCGTTGCTGAAAGTGCGGATAGCGACGTGGCCCGCACATCATCAAGGTAGAGCACACCTCCCGTAAACACGAACGGCCGCCGCTTGTTGGCTCCATTCACCATGTAGATGCGATCGGCAACCATGCCGATTTCGCTGAGACCGCCGGTCAAAGCACTGAGGAACAAGGCGGCTTGCGAGGTTGCTCCCGGCCCCGTTGCCGCAACGCTCAGGCCAATTGTGGCAAGTGCGCCCGCTTGAGTTGCCTCGACCGTCGACCGGAATAAGCCAGACGCAGAGAAATTCCCGACGGTTGCCGTCAGGGCGATGACCCGATTGGCTGTCGCGACCACCCCGGTGCCCGGATCGTTGACTGTTGTTGCCACGGCATCAACGGCGCTGGCCGTCGCCGCAAGGCCGGTCACCGGATCGTTGATCACCGCCTCGAGGTCTTCGACGCGGATTACCGCTGCTTTCGTCGCCGTGACTACAACAAGGACATCTTTTTTATATGAAGCGGTGACATTCCCGATCGATTCGCGAAGTTCTTTGCTTTCGCTGGCCGATCGAGCGCCGGTTTGGGCCGCCAGCAGGTTGAGGCGGTCAAGCTCGTCGCGGGCATAGTTGGTGCTCTCGGCGATCCACTCCAAATGCTGTTGCAAATTCTGCAATACCTCATCCACCATGCCCGGCAGGTAGATGTCGTCGGCTCCCAGCAGGATGTTTGGCGTTGTGACGTTGAGCCAGCCTGACCAAAGCGTTGTCCTAGGCGTTCCAGGAATATACCGCCCGCGAACGCCATAGATATTGTTGGGCAGCAAGCCGTGACTGATCTTGATGAACCCCACGCTCGGCTGATCCATTCTGCTTTGGTACTGAGTCTCAAGGGTCGCGGCGTTGCGCACCTCGAACTCGACGCCGATCACGTCGGCCTGGTCTCCGTCCCACGACAACAGGATTGCGGGCCTGCGCGGCGAGCCGTTGTTGTCGAGGATGACGGCTGGCTCCGCCGCCCAATCGACGATCGGCTGCGGTTGCGGCCGAACCGGGCCAACCGGGCCAAAGACCGGCGGCGTGTAATCGTGCTCCTGATCCCAATCGTAGTCGGACGGGTCGACCTCGGTGATATCAAGCATCACATCAAGGTTGGCGCGATCGGACACACCATCGACGCGAAACAGCTTGTCGACGTAGCCGTTGCGCTCGGAATTCCAGATGATCACATCGCCGGGCTCGAGCACCCAGGCTGCAGGGCCGAGTACCAGCGTGTGGCGCCGCGCCCGCCGCGCCTCGGCCAATGCCGATTTCATCAAGCGCTGCACCTGCGACGAGCGATAGACCATATCGAGTTGGATATCGGCCATCAGCCGGCGATTGCCGTCGAGCGCTTCGAATGCGGCGTTGTGGATTGCCGGCGCCGTCTTGGTGTTCCATCCCTCGGCCGGCTCGGGATAGGTCGCGTTTACGCCGTTGATCGTGTCGGCAAGGCCAAAGAATGGCGTAAAGTCCTGCTCCTCGGTCGATAGAATGTCCGAGTCCGTAAAGGCAAAGACCGCCGCATCGGGCTCGCCGACGTGGATTTTGTAAACGCCGCCGATTTCGGAAAGCTTGCCCTGGCAGCCGGTAAGCAATGCCTCGATCGCATCGGCGATCTGCGCGCCGACGTGGATTTCCCCGCCGGTGTAGTATTGCGGCTCGGGCCCGACAGGACCGGCAATCAATGCCCGGCATTTGTTGATCTGGGCGATCCAGTCCGCCGGCGGCAGGCGAGCAGCGCTGACACCCTGCAGGCCATAGAACCATTGCGATCCGTAGTTGAAGCCGCGCAAGAGGTTGTAAATCTGCACCGCCGGCAGATCGTCGCCGTCACCGCCCCATGTCGCCGGATTATCCCAGCGCTGCGCCCCGGCACCGCCCACCGAACTATCCCGCGAAGGATCGTAGAGACGCGCGCCCTGCACTTCGAACTTGAACTGAGGGAAGCCGGTGAAGAACTCCGGATCCACCTCGGCCGTAACCACCGCATAAGCAACGCCATAGCCAATGCGGCTCGATTGCCACGGATGCGACGAGGACGAGACCCGATTGACAAGCAGGCTATCGGCCGCGCTCTGCGTGCCGTCGTGGAAGCGTATCCACAGATGGTTATCGCTGCCCTTACGATATTCGGGTATCTGGAAACCCTTGTCGTCAGGATCGAGTGTGCCCGAGATCGTAACGGGCTCGCCATTCACCCACAGTTGGATGATGCCGTTGATCGGAATATCCGAAATGGCAATGACCTGCGTGAAATACTCGTTCGGCGTCTTGCCGCCATCGCCCCATGTGTTGGCATAGACGAGCGAACCGGCCGTGACCGTGTGGCCGAGAATGATCGAGCGGGCAACGTCGCCGCCTGACTGCAACTGGCCGTTGATGCTGAACTGAGGCTTTTCGGGCTTGCCGGCGATGGCCTTGGCAATGAGATTGAGGCCGATGCCAACGGCTGCCTTGAGCAGGATGGCACCAAGACCACCAGACAGAAATGTGCCGCCCAGCAGGCCGCCAATGGCGGTCGCCAAGCCTGTAAATACAGCCATTGATTTGCCCTAAGACGCGATCGGTTTCATGAAATGGCGCTCGGCGGCGATGTAACCGCGGCGCTCATAGAACTTTGCTGGCAGCGGATCGGAACCCAGCCCCACCATGTTGACGAAGGAACAGCCCTGCTCCTCGGCCCAAGCCTCATAGGCCGCCAGCATGTGCAGCGCGTCCCTGCCCCGATATTCCGGCTCGATCCACCAAATGACCTCGGTGGCCGCCCGAACCGGCGCGATCGGCAAGAAACCCACTTGAGCAGCGAGCACGCCCTGCACGCCGTCTCGGTCCAAGACGATGCAAATCTTTTCCGGAGCAGTGAGAAACTGATCGAAAAGGATCGAGGCATAGGGCGGGTTGAACGGGATCGGCAGGCCCGACGCCTCATGAAAATTCTTGGCGAGCAGGAGAACCCTGAACTTATCCGCCATCGTGGCGCGGCGTATCATGGGCCCCTCAAAACGACAGCGCTGGCAAGGCGGGATGATCCCGTCGTTGTGATCTTCCCCTGTTTTTGGCCCCACCAGTACTCGGTCTCGCCGACGGTCGTCACGTCCTGATAGAAGTTATCGGTCGCATTGCGCTTCTTCTGGCTATCGTTCGATCGCGTGTCGGGATTGCCGCGGGTCATTTCCTGCGTATGGCTGGCGCAAGTGAGGACGATGCTGCCAGCCTCGTTTTCCTTCGGCGTGTTGACCTCGACGAGATCGACGAACCCGACAAACCGGCAGAACGCCGGGACGAGCAACTGCCGCGAATCCACATCGAACAGCCCCCGGTAAATCTCGACGCCGGCCTGTTTCAGATCATAGCCGCGCACGATGTTCTCGACGCCGGGATCAAGTTGCGACATCGAGACAGTGACATTGCGCACCGCGATCGTCGTCCTCTCGGGAATGTCGCTGATCTGGATAAGCGAGCCCGAGCCCTCAAAATTGCGCGTGTTGGCAAGTCCGGTGTCGGGATTGACCACCTGCGCCTGAACATCGCCGACATCGGACCAAAAGCCATAATTGAAAGGTGCGCCGGTAACGAGCGCCCGCGCTTTAAGCCAGAGGAAGTCACGTGCGACGAGACGCCTTGCCTGCAACAGCGCCAGGTTGCCAGCCGAGATATTACGCATCAGCGGCTCTCCATAGCCTGAAAGGTGATCGAGCCGAACCCGTTCAACTCCGCAGTGCTCGTCAGTGTGCCAGGAATGAGCGTCATGAGGCAGCAGGGACGCGTGACCTTCACGGCATCATTGACGGCTGCCGCCGGCCACAAATGCGGGCGAATTTCGAACAATGGCGACAGACCGGCACCGCTCGCCGTGAAATCCTCGGCCACCTGATGCAGGCTGTTCGGGCCGATCTGAATGTAATCACCAACCTTTCCGGTGTATCCGGCCGGAAGGTTCTTAACGCGGATCGCCTTGCGGGTCGTCGCGATGGTATCGATCTGTGCGCCGGTAACATCGCCCATGCCTGCGCCGCCTGGATATCCGATCGGGTAGCAGCGGCTTTTTGGGAAGGCAAAGAACTGATTGAGACCGTTCTCGAGCACATTGAAACGTGCTTTCCAGTAGTCAAGAACGGGGCGCTGCAGCGGCTTGGATTGAGCCGTCATCTTCCACAATGGCGCGCCGAGGTCTTTGACAATAGTCTGACCACCAGCCGAACGGCTCTGCTCTTGGCGCCACATGAGGTCGAAGTCGAGCGTCCAGCCGGGAAAGTCGTGCAGGAAATCGCTCGAAAGCGGGAAGGTGATCGCCATAATCAGAGGTTCCGTGTTTTTTGAGCGCGGCGCACCGTGTCGACCACGCGGGCCGAGAATTCCTGCTGTTGCTTGGCGACAACCTGTTCAAGGCGGGCAACCGCATCGACCGATGCACCTCGAGCGTCGATCACCGGCGCGAACGTGAACGATCCGCTACCGCCTCGGCCCGAAAGTGCTTTCATCGATGGTGCGTTCGGGATGACCTGAGAACCCTTTGGAAGATTGACGATTTCTGGGCCACGTTCGCCGACGAGCGCGAGGCCGCCTGGCGCATTGTTCGTGCCCGAGGCAAAGCCAGGCAGGCGAAGGCCTGACCAAGGATCAGACGACCCGCCTCCAGATGATCCACCGCCGAACAGTGAGCCCAACAGGCCAAACCCGCCGCCTCCACCGCCACCGGTGCCGAAAAGCCCATCAAGGCCACTGTTGAGGAGCCGGTCGCCAATGCGTTTCAACGAGTCGGCCAAAGCATCGGCCGCGCTCTTGCCGTCCAAGAGGTCACTGATGAACCCGCCGAGGGCTTCCCGGCCGAGGTCGCGCAGTTCCTCCATGGCGCGCGCCGTCTCTGCGAGAGCCTGCTTCTCGGCATAGTTGCTCTCGATCAGTGCGGCGATCTGCATTTTCTGCTCTTCGGTCGCACCCTTCTCCGCGCGGCGCAGAGCAATCGCCTTCTCGCGCTCGACGCCAGTCAATCCCATGATCGACCGCTCGAACTGGAGATTTTCGATCAGCCTTTGGACCGATTCACTCTCGCGCTCGGCTTCCCGCGCTTCCTTTTCACGGGTTCGGTCCTCGGCTGCTTTCTTGGGCTTTGTCGGCTTTTCGGGCTCGATGCTCTCCAGATTTGGCTTTTGTGCCGGGGTCGGCATGTTCGAGGCCGCAATGCGGCGCTGGGCATCCCCAAACGCCTTACCCAGGCCGATACGTTCCTCGACCGTCTTCGCGTTCTTCAAGCCCTCGGTGTAGGCCTGCGTTGCCTTCTCCAACTCCGACAAGTTCGGGAGGGCAATCCCCGCGAGCGTTTTCAACGAGGCGGAGAGTTTATCGACACCGGCTGCCTGGCCGCTCGCAATATCGCCGAGCCCGTCGATGACGATCTTTGTCTGGCGGAGCGCCTGATCTGCCTTGAGGCCTTCATTCGACGCGGCGAGGAGAGCCTGCGCAAGGGTTTGCAAGGCCTTATTGGTGGGGTCCGTGGCTGCAAGTTCGGTAATTCTCTCGCGGAAACCGCGAATGTCCGGTTCGCCGTTGGCAATGGATTGGGTGAGGTTGGTAATTTCCTGCTGAAGCACTTTATATGCCTCAGTCGCGCGGAAGGCGCGGGCGCCGCCGAAGTCGTCAACGTTGACTGTTCCGGAAATGCTGTCTCGGAGCTTCGTCGCCTCGTCGCGTAGGGTCGCCAATTCGCTGGACAAACGGCCCTGAGCCATAAGCTGGAAAACAGTTGCGCTTTCTTTCGCGTAATTCTCGAGCCCTTCGACTGCCTCGCCGTAGGAGTCCTTGATGCTCCGGATGAATTCGGCGTGTTCCTTGAGGCTGGCGTCTAGGCTCTCTACCTCATCTTTCCCGCTGAAAACATACTGAACCAATGCTCCGCCAAGGCCGATCAGCGCAAACGAGGCAAGGGAAACCGGATTGAGCATCTGGGTGAAGGCGCCGCCAAGCGTTTTGACGGCGCCGATGAGCCCGCCGCCAGCGCCTTGGAGCGCCTGAGCGACTTGCGAGCCCTGTTGCACCATAATGGTAAAGGGAGAGGTGCCGGAAGCGAGGCCCTGAGCGATATCGTTCAACTGGAATGAAAGATTGCTCACGGCTGCGCGGGTCGCGCCGACAGAGACAACGGCGTTGTCATTTGCCTTCTTGAAAGAGCGCTCAATATCATTCGCGCCCTTCGATGCAGACTTGGCGACTGCCGCCATCTGCTTCTCGAACTTCGCCTGCGAGGCCTCAATGCGCACAAGCAATCGGTTGGCGGTCTCATCGGCCATCGCAATACCTATCGATTAATTGATGATCAAAACCCGACGATGCCCAACTCTGAGAGCCGATCATCGTCCATTACCGGCGGAGCCTCTTCCACGCCATTCGCCCGCTTGTATCCGTCGATGACTGCGCCGAATTCCCAGAGAGACATTTCGTCGATCTGCCGGGGCGAGAACCCGATCGCGGCACCTGCAGCATAGTAGCCTGACCATTTGGTCATTCCGTTCGGGAGCGGGTTCGGGTCTAACTCCCCTCGCCCGCCGGCTGCTCCCCCGGCGTGTCGTTTGCATCCCACATAAGAGAGTGCTCGAGGATAAGGGCTGCGGTGATCGCCAGCTTGTACGCGCTCGCAAGGTCTAGCGCCCGGTCGACGATCGATCGAGCTTCTTGCTCGGACATGCCGCCACCGACGAGACCGAGACGGATCGTCGATATTACATCGTCGATCTTCCATTGCGACGAGATGAGGCGCGTCATCGTGACGAAAGCGCCGGCGTTGGTCTTTTGCTCCAACGCCCGCAATTCGCCGATGTTCAGCATGAAGGTATGCTCACCTCCAGGCCAAACGATCTCTTTCCCCTGACGCATTAGGCAGCTTTAGCGGTTCGCGTCGGCACGCCATCGAACTGGATTTCGATTTCGGCCGTCACCTTCTGCCCACGCTCGCCCTGATTGTTGATCGATACGAGGTAGGCCGGGCCGGCTTCAATCTCGGTATCGCCAACGGCTGCCTTGATATTCTTGACGCGGACGTTCTTGGTCGCACCCGAATACCACCAGTCGAGTATCATTTCGTGGCTGGTCTGCGCCCAAACGCCCTGACCGGTCACAGTAACCTCCTGCGACTGGACCGCACGCTCGACCGCCGCCGGCAAAGCCTCGTTGTCGCAATCCGGAACCTCGGAAGTGCTCATATTGCTGGTTCGGTTGATTCCGCGCGCCGTCAACCCGCAGATTGCAGCATAGGTGCCTGGCGTCTCGGTTTCGACCTCGACAACAAACTCATGAAAGTTTTCAGTGATGGCGCGTGCCATTGGCTTTCTCCATAAAAAAGGCCGGTGTCACCACCAGCCGAGAAGGGCATCGCGCCCGGTTAGAATAAGGGCTATTCGCCCCGCTTGGCGCGCAGAGCGCGTTTCTCTTCCCGAGAAGGTGCAGGGACAATCTCGGCCCAGCCCTTCTCGACCGCATAGTCGATGAAGTCCTGCGGGCGCTCCTGCGGTTCTGGGGATGCCTTTGCATTGAACGAATAGACGCTGTTCGGCCGCGACCAGTTGCTTTCGCGCTTGAAAATTGCCCAGCCCATCATGCTACCTCCACCATAAGTTCGACAGAAACCACGCCATGGCTCGTCACGCCGTCCGGATCCCGAAAGACGCGCGCCAGCGGCACATTGATCTCGACGAGCGCATTTGCGCTGAGAGCCAGGTCGGCTCTATTGAGGATCGCCTTCACCGTGTCCACAATCCGCTTGCAGCCGATATAGCCTACCGTCCGCGACCAAACATCGATTTGAACGGTATGCGTCTCACCGTCGACACACTCGGCAAAGTCATCGGCGACATCGACCGGGCCGAACGAGATGAAAGCCTCTTTCGGTTTCGCAAAGCGCACCGTTTCCACCGGCGGGCTGTCATAGACGCCATTGACGAGCGCCATCAGACCGGCATCAGCCTTGAGCGTATCGAGGAGCAGCTTCTGGATTTCCTCGCTGATCGTCATTTGGTGCCACTCTTGATCGCTTTGTTGATTTCCCGCGTGATGCGCCGGCGAACGCGCGTCCGCAGCGCACGCCAGGACGGGAAGAAAAACGGATTCGCCTGCATTTTCACCGTCCCGAACTCCTGAAAGGCCGCATAGAACGCCTTATCATTGCCGGCATAGATGGTGATGACCGGATCACTGGTGTTCGGATCAGTCTGGGCGATCATGCGCGAACCCTTCGGCGGTTTGCCAAATGTCCACCCAATGCTGTCACGTAGATCGCCCTGGTCGACCGGAACGAGCGTTTTCATCATCGCGACGAGTTCGTCGGCGCCGGTTTCCATCGCGTCGATTGCCGCGCGACGGACACGATCAGGGATTTGCTTTGTCAACTCCGCTGTCATCGCGCTCACACCGTCAACCATCCGCGACACCGCTCTCGACGAGGAAGTCAATGAACTGGCGATCGAGGTTCGGCGTGATATCACGAATATTGAAGGTCTCACCGCTGCGAAGGTCACGGATACGGTAATCGGTGGTTACGCCCTTGGTCGCAGTCGAAGCCCTGACAGTGACGACTTGAATGTGCTTCCCCTCGAGCCTGGCCGCAATGACGGCCTCGCCGCCCCGCAAGTGCCGATAACCCGCCCTGCACTGGAATTTCTCAACCCATGTGCTCACCGTGTTGCCGAAACCGTCGTCGGCATCCTGGCGCTGATCGAACGCGACCTTGTAGAACAGATCACCTGAACTTGGCTTTCGCGCCATGCCGTAACCTCTCTTTAAGCGAGTGCGGGATCACGCAAATGATAGATTAGCGCCGTCACTGGGTAAGGCAGTGTCCCAAGGTCGAATGCTTTATCGGGGTCGCTATCGGTGTTCTGGTATAAATGCCCCACGAGCAGAATGGTGGCCACAACCATGGCATTCGGGACGGGGTCGGGAATATCTGACTTGATGTAGCCGGCAATGCGTTCGGAGGCTGCCTTGATGAGCAAGGTGAGCAGTGCGTCATCGTCGGTATTGTCCGCGTCGACGCGCAGTCCCTGCTTGACCTGTTCCAGCGTCGCGAGATCGGCCATTACCATTTACTCCCGTCCGGCCCAAGTTGAGTGAGGTCCCGGCCGTCCCGGCCATCCTTACCCTTTGGACCATCGCCGCCCTTTTCGCCCTGCTTGCCATCTCGGCCGCGTTTGGCTGCCAAGGTCCATGCCTTATTGACCTCCGGCTTGTCGGCCGTCTCTTCATCGCAGTGCCAAAGAGAACCTCCCCACGTCACCGTGTCGCCGCGAACATAGGTTTGCCCGTCCTTGTAAACGCCGCGATAGATCATCATCGGAACAGCAAACTTGAATTCCTTGACGAGGTCGCCCCGCATAAACTTGAAAGAAAAGCCGCGCTCGCCGTCGTGAACGACTTCCAGATCGTCAAAGCCAAGGCCGTCGGCGCCATCTTTACCGTTGGTACCGTCCTTGCCGTCCAAACCCTTTTCACCTGATTGACCGTCTTTCCCGACAACGGGACCAAGGTCGCGCGTGGTTCCATCGGTCAGGGTGACGACTAGGGCGCCGCAACGGTCTATGAGAGCGCCGGCAAGACCGACGCCATCTTTTCCATCGCGGCCGTCGGCACCTCGCTCGCCGTCATTACCGTTAAGTCCCGGAGCACCATCCTTACCATCGACGCCATCTCGGCCGGGCTGTCCGTCTTTGCCGGGCTCTCCTGGCGCACCGTCGACGCCGTCTTTGCCATTTATGCCCGGAGGGCCCTCTTTTCCATCGACCCCATCACGGCCGGGGTCGCCGTCCCTACCCGGTTCGCCCTGCGCGCCAGCGACACCGTCCTTGCCGTCTTTACCTGGGGCACCGTCCTTGCCGTCGACGCCGTCGCGGCCTTCTTTGCCCGGTTCGCCCGGCGCACCGTTGACGCCGTCTTTGCCATTCAGGCCCGGCGCACCGTCTTTGCCATCGACACCGTCACGACCATCTTTGCCGGGCGCGCCATCTGCGCCACGTTGGCCGTCAATGCCACGCTCGCCCTTCAGCGGTTCACGCTTCTCCAAAGCTTCAATTCGCGCTGAGAAGGTAAATATAGCCCTTTCGACATAGCCTTTGACGGTCGCAACAACCTCTTGGCCGAATGCTTTGCCATCAAACATTAGGCGAACCCCTTTATGATCTCTGCCATCGCCTTGGCGGCCTCGGTTTCGTTGTCGTTTTCTGGCGCTGGCGCTCCTGCCGGAGGGGGCTTGGCGAACGGGTCGCCTTCATCGCGCTTATTCAGCGCTTCGAGACTATAGTTTTGCTGCTGCATGTAGATCGTATCGCCACCCTTGACTGGCGGCTGATTCATCCTCTTGAGCGCAGCATTTGGCGTCATAATGGATCCGCCAACCGCCTCGGCCAGCGATTTAATCTGAGTTGCCGTATCCATCCGAAGCAGGTCATCGAGGTCGAACTCGGTACCAAGGGTTTTGCCTTCCTTGGTACGGTCGAGACCGAGCCCTTCATCTAGGCAAAGCTCAATGCTTTCGATGTGAATTTGAAGGCACTGCGCATAGTACTGCGCATCGAGCGCTTCCACATTGTTGTTGAGAGGGGCTGCGCCGACGCCAATCTTGTAAGCGGGCACACCGAACACCGAACAGACCGTCTCGGCCGACCACTTGAGCTGTTCGATCAACTGAGAATCGGTGGCTTTCATTGTCATGGCTTCGTATTTGAGGCCATCGCCTAGAACCGCAACCTTGCCGACATTCTTACCGCTGTAGTTTTGGTCCCAGTGATCTTTCAAACGCTTTGCAGTCTCGTCGCTGATCTCACCGGGAGCGACAAGAATGCCGCCCGGATTGGATCCGTTCCCGAAGAACTGGGCGCTGTTGCTCTGAATGCGGATGCCCTGAATAGCGGCAAGCCCGCAGGCATAGATGGGCGACGTACCGACGAGGGGATGATAGATCGTGTTCCAGCGATCGTGAATGATTTCAGACGCGGGAACCGTCACGTTGTTGGCGTGCTGCGCAGACAGATCGTCACGCATCAATTCGTAATAAACCGCGCCATCTTCGGCAACCAGAGGCTTCACGCGGCAGGGATCGAGCACATAAAGGGCAACAACAATCCCACGCAGGTCGCGTTCCTTGAGCACATATGTGTTGCCATGGATCAGCTTGGATTCCATCCACGATGTGTAGAACTGGATCCTGTTCTGAAAGCGGTTCGGCTTGCGCAGCACCGGTGAGAATGCTGGATTGTCCACCTCACCCCAGATGCCGTTCGCGTCCTTTTGAACGAGGCGCATGCGCATTTTGGCAATGTCGGATGATATAAGCGAGATGCAGCGAAACACCGTCGAATAGGTGAGGACGGTGTCGAGCTTAAGCTCAACGTTCTGCTGCCAGGCGCCGGTGAATGACTCTCGTACAATTCCCCACCAACCGCCTCGATTGTCGACAGGAGATAGCGATCCCGCTGCTTTCTGGCGGGTTATGGTGAGGCCAAGAATTCGCATGGATCAGGCCTTTGCCTGGGCTTTGGCGATCTTCTCGCGTAGTTTTTCGGCATTCCAGCCATTGAATGCAGCTTTGCCCGCAATAGCTTTGTACTCGGCGCGCAATACAGCGAGATCACCAACCGGTTCAGGCATAGGAATGGTGGGAACGGATGTGCAGGCCTCATCATCGACAAGCTTGGCCTTCTTGATCGCAATCAAGAGCCTGGCATCGCGTGGACCAGCTTCGAACTCCTCACCGGCCTGCAGGCGGCGAGTGGCGTAGGTCATGGACTTGGTGGCAATAAGCTTCATCTGAGGCCTCCATTCGAACAATGCGAAGAAAGGCCGAGCGAACCCGGCCTTTCGGTCTTCAATGGCTGGATAATCAGCCGCCGTAGTTGGCGCCTGTGATGTACTGAACAACATCGGCGCGGCGCTTGGCCCAGTTAATGAAGCGCTCGGCGCGAATGCCGACCATGTTGTGCTGCCACAGCGAAACCATAACAGTCGATGCCGTTACAGGGTTGGTCGGCGCGCTGTCCATTTCCAGCGAAGCTTCGCGGGAAACATCGAGCATTACCTGGCCGTCGTCGGCGAGAAGTATCTCGCTTGCCTTGGCAAGGATGATGCGCGAGCCAGCAGGAATTGCAGGCGGGCCCACAACTTCAGCCTGAGCGGGAATGTTCTCGGAAAGAACAACAGGAAGCCCGAAGAACGTGCCCCCGCTTGTACCGTTGATAGCAAGGCCCGGGAATTCCGGCTGACCGAGGGGATTTTGCATCAGTGCCAGACCAAGAGCCTGCGTTTCCGTCATGACAAAGACCGCACCGGCCAGGGACATGTTGGCTGCGAGGAACTTGGCAAACAACGCCTTGACGTCCGCACGAACCGCATCAGCATCGGTACCGCTGGCAACGACCGGAGTAACGCCATTGGTGATCGATGCCGGCGATACGCCAACCGACACCGCCTTTGCCGGATCAACGAAGTCCTTGTCCATTGTCTGAACGATCGTGTTGATCAGATCCTGGCGTACCAGCGCCTCAGCCGAAGGATTGGAGAAGCGAACCAGTTCATCGGTCAAAACGACGATACCGGCCAGCTTGGCGAAACCGAGAGTGATCTGGTCGAACGAGAGTTCGCTCACCGGCTTCGGCTTGCCTTCACCAACCCACTGGGCCGCAGCGCCGGCAGTCTGGCGGGGTATCTTGATGTTGAACGGCACACGACGAAGCCCTGGAATCCGGCCGATGATTGTCTGCGGACGCAGCAAGTCAACGAACTCGGAAGCCATGTTCTGGTATTCGACGAGCGGCTTGGCCCAATCAGCATCCGTCGTGGTGCCAGCGGCAACAGCAGCCTTCAGAACGGTTTCGACCTCAGGCGTATCGCCCCAAGCCTTGGCAACCTCGGCGGCCTGCATCAGGTTACCCTTACCGCGAGCCAAAGCGATGGCATATCGGGTGAATGCGGTGCCCTTTGGCAGGGCGGACTTGGCAACAGCCGGTACTGCACCGCCGCGAGCATCGGAACCAGACTGCAGGTCTTTAACTTCAACAGGCTTGGCCTTTGCCGCATTGGACTTTTCAAGGGCCGAAAGACGAACGAGGTGAGCGTCAATCGACTTCACTTCTGCCTCAAGGCCATCATATTCCTCGGTCTGCTCCGCATCGAGGGTCACACCCTCTTCTGCAGCGGCATTCATCAGTTCTTCCATGCGCGCCGACTTGGCTACGCGGGTCGCTTCAAACGAAGCGATCTGTTCGGCAATGGTTTTCATTGCTTTCCCTTTCTTCGGGTCTGGTGTGATGGTTTTGACTACTTTTCCCGAAGCGCCGGGCTTTACAGGTCGATCACTGTCCCTGGGCTCATTGCCGGTCGCGGCAAGCATGGGGGCGTCAATCGACTTGATCAGTGAAATGGTGGCATCGGCGTTGGCCGGAATCGTCACCAAGGAGAGTTCGTAAACCTCAGATTTGACAAAGCGGATACCGCCATCGTCGAGGAATGCGTATTCGATAGCGCGGAAGCCGATTGACACAGCTGCGACCAGACCGGCTTTGACAGACTGCCAAGCCTCGTCGACACGATCTTTCAGCGCGCCCAGCTCATCGATGGTCGGAAGCTCCGCCTCGAACGTGATGCCATCCTTGGTTGGCTTGTCGAACTTGACCAAGCCGACTGGCTTGTCAGACTTGTGTTGCCAAAGCAGAGGCATGGGGTTCTTGAAGGCAACGCCAAGGGGTTCAACGATGTCGCCGACCCGGTCTGGGCTGGGTGTCGTGGCAGTGCCGCGTATGACACGACGTTCTTCCTCGACCGCTTTCACGGTCAAGATTGAATAGGCACGGTTCATTTTGGGGTCTCCTTAGCCGACCATCAGCATTTGGTACTTCGGCTCTCGCTTCACTTCCGGATTGCGGCTCATGACGGTCACGGCGTCGAATAGCGCCATCACCGGGTCGATCTTCGCATCACCGGCGTTCTGTTTCGTCGCGCGGATCGCGGTTGCGGTCGGCTCGATCTTGAGGTTGCCAACGCACCAGTTCATCAGCGCTGAGCCGGAATGGCGCAGCGTGCCGTTCGTCAGCTTGCGCTCCGTCGTCTTGATGGCATTCATCATGGCGTAACCCTGCGGTGCGCCAATAATGTTCTTGGCCTCGTCGTTGACGCCGATATCGTCCAGAGCGTCGACCAGTTCGCCGAGCCCGGCCGGATCAACCGCCACTGCGGCAAGGAGGTTCCGGTCCTTGATGTCTCGAATGATCTCGACGATCTCTGAAAGGTCGTCGAGTTTGTCGTCGACGATCGTCAATTCGCCGGCGCTCTCAAAGTCCCGCAGCTTCGAAGCGATGGACTTGCGCCGATCGAGCACGCCGACATGGCACCAGGCATGTGACCAGCAGAGCCAATCTTTCGTCACGCGATGGCGCCCGACAAGTGTCAGGCCGAACAAGTCGTCGAGGCCGCCGCCATCAACGCCGGGAACGATGACCTCGCAGACCTCAAGCATGTGCTCGATCGTGATGGTTTTGTCCGCCCGTGCCTCCCAGAAGTCGGCGCCTGGCCACCGGTTGCGGCGAAGCCGCATACCGATCTCGACATTCAAATGCTTGGCGAGAAAGGTTTGAACGGTATCGCCGTCCTCGTCATTACCACTGCGAACTCGATCGAGCTTGCGCTGTAACCACTCTGCGTTGACCGACCGGCCCATATTCGGATTGGTAACGTGGAAGTTCTCAGGGTCGAGGTATGCCTCTGCCTCAATCATCGCCTCCGGAAATTCATAGAGGACGGGAAGACTGCGAGGATCCTTTATCTTTCCGTCGCGCACATCGCGAAAGTAGTTGAGCCTTTCCTTGAAAACGCCGGCCGGCGGCTCGTCGGATTGCGTTGATATGTAGATCACGAAGCCTTCGGGCCTCGATATCAGTCCGCCAGTGGCTTCCTGAAGCATGGCAGATGCCCCGGCCCGTTTACCGAAGAGCCACAACTCCTCGATTAGGACAAATGCCGCTTTCTTCCCACCGACAGTGTTTGTATCGGCAGCCACCACTTTCAAAACGGCCCGCGTCGTACGGTGCGTGATCTGCTTGAGGTTGTCTTGCACATGCAAGAGGTCCACTAATTCGGGATCGGCGCGAACCATATCCGCAGCAGGCTTGAAGGAATTGTTGGCAATTTCCAGTGTCGGCGCCAGGATCAGGAGTTCGGCCGAGTGTCGCCAATTCCGAATGAGGGCCGTCAGCATTATTCCTGCAGCCAAGGTGCTCTTAATGTTCTTCTTGGAGATGAGGAGAAAGAACTCCTCAATCATCCGCTTGGCGCTTTCGTGATCGTAGGCACCGAACACGGCCCTCACGAAATCGAAAACATATTCCTCGCAAGCTTCACCGAAAGTCGGCTGTCCAGGAACATCAACGATGCGAAGTGACTTAAAGACGGCAAGCGCCGCCTCAGCTTCATCCGGGAAGAGCGGACCGCAAGGGATGAGTGAACGGCCCTCCACGATGCGCCGCTCCCAGTCGGTGCAACTCGTATCCCACGCGATCATTTATTATGAACGACCAGCTTTGGCGGCATTGGCGGAGCGAACTTGCCCGCGACATTCTGGGCGGCAATCTGCTGTTCTTCTTTCTTGCCTAGTTTCGGCGCCTTGGACTCCCGAGCTTTTACGGCGTCGGCAGCGGCAGACACTCGGCCCATCTCCTCGAGCTTCTTCTGCGCGGCTACGTTTCCATCACGAGCCGACTTGAACAGAAGGCCGATAATTTCCTTCCGGCGCTGAGCGTGACCGTCGGCGAGTTCGTTGGCGAAGTGCTTGCGCAAGGTGTCAGGATCAATTCTCAGAGCGCGGGCGATCATGTTGTCGCTTTCGCCAACGAATTTCATTTCCTCGACCGTCTGTCGATCCTCCAGAGAAGGACGATACGTGGGCCGCCCTCCCTTCGAAGAGCGCTTAGGTTTTTCGGTCATTTTCTATCTTTCAGCGAAAATTCCGGATCGCCGGAAAAAATTGTGCGAATGCGGGGCACGCGGGTCTAGGACGGAAGGGGTCTCAATACTTTGCGGTCCCCCCGGTCCCATTCACCGCTGTTTAAGGAACGTTTGGCAGCATCGCCGGATGTCAAACAACATCTATCAGTTCAGACGCATCAAGTGGGGCGATCCCAAACCGAAACTGAAGGTATTGGTCGAGGACTTTCAGCGACGCGTATGGCTTGACCATCTTTCCATAAGGTCTTTCTGCCTGCTCGTTTCAGCCTTGGCTCTGACCAGCTTTTTCTTGACACTCGTGGTGTTCAGAACGTAGCCGTTCGCTCCTGTCGCTGCTTCTCACTGTCATGGCAGACCCTACACACACACTGGATGTTGGCGTCCTTCCAGAATAGGTACTCGCTACCCCGATGGGGTGTCTTATGGTCCGCCACCAGTTGAGAGGTATTGGGCTCGATCCTCCCACACATCTGGCAGGTGAACAGATCGCGGACAAGGACCGACATCCTTAGCTTTTGCCAACGTGCCGTCTTGTACCACTTGCGCCACGGCTGGGTGTCATCCCTGTAGCGCGAGCGTTCTGCCTCATCGCCTGGCGCGTAACGCTTGAGCCGAGGGGCCAGCGTGCCAACCTTGGGCTTGAGCGGGGTCAGTGCCATCTGATTAATCCCACTTTCCCAATTCACAGCCCGTCCATGAATGCTGTCGCGCCGCGTGTTTCCGGCGATCTGGTACGATTGAAAGCCGGCTTGCGCTGTTGGAACAGTGTTCTCTACCCCGCGTTGTTCGCTCAGTGCAAAGGAGAACCCAGATGAACAAGCTTTTAGTGACTGTTGCCTTGTTAATGATGTCAACGTCGACGTTTGCCCAGACGGCGGCTGAAAAGACCGGCGTCAACTCTCTGATCGGGGTGGCCCCCAAAACGGAAGATTTCGTTATGGAAGCTGCCACCAGTGACATGTTTGAAATCGAGTCCAGTAAGCTCGCCGCGGAACGGGCTGACGATCCTACCAAGGTTTTCGCGAAGCAGATGATCGCGGACCATCAGAAGACGTCGGCGGAGCTGAAGCAATTGGTTGACAGCGGGAAGGTCAAGGCCTCAATCCCTACGGCAATGACATCAGCGCAGAAAAGCACGCTTGATAAGCTCAACGGTCTGCAAGGTGAGGATTTCACCAAGCAGTATCACTCCGATCAGGTTTCGGCGCACAAAGACGCAGTTGACCTATTCAAGCGCTACGGCGAAGGCGGCGATAATCCCGACCTTAAGGCGTGGGCCGCTACGACAGAGCCGGCCTTGGAACATCATCTGATGATGGCCCAGGATCTCGATAAGTAAGCAACAACTGGAACCCAGGAAAGCGCTGCTCGCCATGAGCGGCGCAATCGGGTTAGTGGCGGAGCCGCTCTTAAAAGGCGGCCGGAACCTAATTCCCCTGCGGCTGTTGAGAAACAATCAGCCACAGCCGCGGAGAAACCCAAATGTCAGATGACAAATCCAAGCAGGACAATCGAGACCGCGCCACAGTATCGGCAAGCGAGGACTATGAGGTGAACTACCTCATGACGAAGCATGACATCAGCAGGGACCGGGCGCTTGAGCTGATCAAGAAGCACGGCGGCAGTCGCAAGAAGATCGAGAGCGAACTTGGAGGTCACTGACCAAATGGCCGCCTATGATCTGTTGTGGACGACGCTTCCAGTCTTGATCGCCGCCCTTCTCTCCTCCATTCCCGAGATCGGCCCACCCAAAAGTGGTCATCGTCATCTTGCTACTGAAGGACGGTAGAATGGAGTATTTGTGGTTTGCGGTGGTGTTTGGCGGCCCGATCGTCCTCGGCGCAATCCTTGCTTTGGGAATGATGAAGCGCCGGCGCCTTACCGCGCAAGAAAAGCAGGCCTCAAAAGAAGCAACCAGGAAGCTTTATCGCTCGGACGATTAGCAATTTTTTGCACCGAAAATCTTGACACGGTTTCCTGCCATTACCAAATTTTCGCGGTCGGTTGCACCTCAGTGGACCGACGTCAGGGAGCGCCAAGCTTCTTGGCGCGCCTCATTTCTATGTTGCTCAAAGGAGGACCTAGCTATGAGAAGCAACGTCGATTTTTCCCCGTTCTACCGGTCGAGCGTCGGCTTTGACCGAATTTTCAATCTGCTCGAAAACTCCACGCAACCGCAAGGCTCGGACAGATGGCCCCCGTATGACATCGTCAAGCTTGGGGAGGACAAATATCGCATCGTGATTGCTGTGGCCGGCTTCAGGCAAGATGACCTCGCCATCACCCATGAGCCAAATTTGCTGGTGGTCAAGGGTGACAAGTCCGTTGATGAAGAGCTGCAGTATCTTCACCATGGTCTGGCGCTAAGGCCATTCGCCCACCGCTTCGAGCTTGCGGACCATGTGAGCGTTACCGATGCGCATGTCGACAATGGCCTGTTGATCATCGATCTCAAAAAGGAGATCCCCGAGGAAATGAAGCCGCGTCGTATCGCGATCAGTGGTATGGGTAAAACTATAAGTGGCGAAAGCTCGAACCAGGTGAAAGACAGCCGCGCTGCGTAATAGTCCCGCTCAGCCTCAGTGCTCCTGGGGCTGAGCTTTATTTGCGGGCTAGCGACACCTATCCGCGATGGCCTATTTGCACCATCGAGTTGGCTGCAGCGATCCTACGGCGTAAGGTCGTAGTGTCATGCTACGAGCCCTTCGGCTCTTGCTGCAATTCTTTCAGAGGCTTCCTGGACCGGATCGCGCATCGGCACAAACGAAGAGACGCCAAGGCAAAGGAGAGCCTTCAGGTGTTCCCGGCCACCTTCATATCCCACGATTGGCGCGAAGGGTGCCATGGTCACGAACGTTTCCGCACGATAAAGCCGGTTGTATTCAGCAAAGTTTGTAAAGGATTCGTGGTTGCTCCCTCGAAGCAGGAACGTCTCAATAGGCGTCCCCTCCGCCAAGATCACTTCGTGAGTGTCAAGCATGATGTTGTAATAATCCAGCTGCGAGGTTTCTGCAAAATCAGCAGGTGCAATCGAAATGCCGTTCACCAGTTCCTTAACCCGGATGAGCACGCCATCGATAAACAGAGCGTGGTTGGGCGAAAGATAAAGATCCTTGTGCGGTGTGCGCTCATCGAGCGCCTGGCGCGCAATGCGGATTGGCATGACGTTGTCAGGCCAGCACGGGCCACTCTTCTTGTAGCGCTGGTGGCCGATCCATTTCACCGCCATGGCTTTGCCGCGCACAGTTTCAACAAGATCACCGATCCGAATATCCTCTATCCGCACCTCACCCGTCGGGGTCATGATAGAGGTACCGCGGAGAAAGCAATTGCGATCGCCACCCTTGGGAGGCTTGTCCTTAGGGGGCTTGTCCTTGGCCAGAGCTGGCAATGAGGCAACTGTGACAGCCGCGCTTGCCGCCGCTACGACGCCCAGAAAATGACGGCGCGCCCTGCTGCTCGGCCTGTTCGGTTTGGTATTTGATGTCATCTGGCCCTCCGTGTGCTTCTGCACCTGTTTGTTGTTGTCGAGGATTGCTGACGACCATTCTACATTAGCTTCACGCTTCAGGAGCTTTCAATTTGCGCTTGATCTATACCAATATAGGCGTAAGGCGCGCTCCCAACGAAGGAGCCCCTACTCCTTTTGGTGAAGATAGTGCAGTTCTATCGCCACCGCGCTGGTCGCGATCTCATCTCAGCCTGGCGGGCGTTGCGCACTTCCCAAGACTCGTCCATCAGCCACGGCTCGGTCGGCTTCATGCGGCCTCCAGCCAATCAAGCGAGGAGAAACGCTCATCGCCGGTCAGTGTGAGGATCGTCGAGTATGAGATGTGATCGCGCGGATTCTCGCCGACAGTTTTCAACCATCTCACTTGCACAGTGATGGCTTCGATCTCGAGATCGTTGACGCCCTCGAACACGTTCCCGTTCATCGGGATGCCATTGCTGTGCTGCACATGATGGACGAGCTCGTGCACCATGACACACTGGTCGTACCGACTTCCCTCTCGCCAGCGCTTCAGTGTTATGACCGGCATCCACCGGACCGAGAAGCGTCCGCACGCCTCCATATCGGGATCGATGTGGATGAAGGGCAGAAACTGCGGCCGCGTATATTCGAGAAGATCAGCACTGAAGTGCATAAACTCCAACGCCTGCTTATACACGCTCACTTCTTCTGCCACTTTGGTGGCTTCTTCCTTATCGGCCTGTCAGGCTTTGGCAGTGCAAGCGCAGTGCTTGACAACAGCATGCCGATGGCTGCGATAAACGCGCGACGTGTCACGGGATGTCACCTTGATCAGCTATGAGAAGGGTGGTTGTATCTGCCCAGAATCATACGGAGTTTTGCCATTGGCCGTTTACCTAGCCATCGCTTCGGCGGTCTTATCTGTATTGTCATGCGTCGCCTGGTTTTGGGCGGCCGCAGTGCCATCCCCCGTTAAGAAACACCCGAGCGGATTCTCCGGCGGGATACTCATAAACGACGATCCCCACGTGGGCATGAATTTGTTCGGCGCGTTACCAGTGACATACGAACAACATCGAGCTCATGAAAAGACGATCGCCGGTAGGAACTTTGTCGCGGCGATCCTAAGCGCCTGCGCTGCAGTACTCGCCCTTGCATCGGCACTTTGGCCATATCTGGGGTAATGTGGCATCACCCGCAGGGCGGATGACCAGTGCAAACGCCCTTTGGGCCATGCATCGTTGAATCAGAACGGGCGGGGCCTGCAATTAACCCCGCAATGCGCGCTGGCTTTGACCGTGCTACGGCATGCAGAATTTCACCGTGTCGCCGTTTTGATTTGGTTGCGGAGGCAGGATTCGAACCTGCGACCTCTTGGTTATGAGCCAAGCGAGCTGCCAGACTGCTCCACTCCGACAAAAGCCTTAAGAATAGAAATCCATTTACCGCGAGCTATTTGCTCGGGCTGGGTTTGACCGGCGAGTATTCCCCTGTCCAAAGGTCCGCGCTGAACATCAAATCATCCACCTGCGCGTATATACTGATTTGTTTCCTATGCAAAGGATTATTTTCATCAAAGCGTTGAAGTTATCCACCGCGTCATGACGGGACGCCATTGTTGTCCATCTCAGCAATGTGCCAGATGGAATGAATCAACTCGCGGTCGAGGGACGTTGTGGACCAGTTTTATTCCGTATTGCTGTCGATTTGGGACGGGTCAAAGTCGGCATTTGCCCTCCTGGGTGTTGCTGGAATTTCTTTCGGTACAGTCGTCGCCACCGCGTTCGGCCTGTTCAAGGTCTTGGGAGAGAAGTGGCTGAATCAGAAATTTGCTACCCAACTGGAAGCGTTCAAATCCGAGCAGTCGCGGGAGCTTGAGAAGCTGCGCCACCGCATCAATGCTGTTTTCGATAGAACGAAAAGGCTGCATGACCGTGAATTTGAGGTCCTGCCAAATGTTTGGGCGAAACTTGTTGAAGCGAAGGCTTGGGCGAGCGGATACCTATCGCCATTTCAACAGTATCCCGACCTAGATCAAATGCCATCTGCCGACCTTGAGGAATTTGTTGAAGGCACGCGTTTCTCGGCAGCTCAGAAGCGCGAGATCATAAACTCACGTAAAAAGCTCGACGCGTATATCAAAATCCACAATCTGTACCGACACAATGATGTTCTGAAACATCTACAGGAAGCGAGCCTCGAATTGAGCAAGCATGGGGTGTTTGTACTTCCAGAACTACGAAACGAAATGAAAACGCTCATCGATATCATCCATAAGGCTGTTATCGAGCATCAGATGAACCACGAAATAGATATCGGGCCACGTCTGAAAGAAGGTTCAGAACGGCTGAAACATGAGGGTGAACCTCTCTTCAACAAGATCGAAGAATCGATAGCGAAGCGATTGTGGGATTCGACAACTACCGAAGTCTGATCCACTCACGCAATGGACAACTGTCGAGCCTCGAACTCCACTGGCGTCATTCTGCCAAATAGTTCAATAAGAGCGACAATTGTGCCTGATTTTGTTACCTCGCCAACTATGCCACCAAAGGTTGCGAATGGGCTCGTTGCATCAGTGACGAATACACTCGAGCCGGATGGATACCGCATCAGAGTAGTTTCCTTCTCCGTCTTAGCTTCCTCCTTGCGGTGAATGCGCGCCGCCCTGGTGTCGTCGAATTTCATGTCAACTTCTGCAAGGTAGATTTTTTCGACGTCTTTCGAGGGGACTATAATCGGTCGACCGTCGACGCCGAGGATGCACTCTACGCCGTCGCTCTCCCTCACCGCATAGAAATTGACATTGCGGGGCGCGAATCCCACGAACATATATCGCGGCATCAGCGGCTGCTCTTTTACCACATAAGCTTTGGTCCGGCGGTGCTGAATCTCAATACGGTGACGAGGATAGTATGTATCGAACCCCGCCTTCCGAAGATTTTCGAACGCCTTGTCCTCGCCCTTCACCCTCGTGCGAACGACGTACCAGTGTTTGTCCGTATCAATTGCCGCCTTCATTACCTGTCCTTGGAAATTGGGGTGTCGCCTCCCCTTAAAATTTAAGCTTCGGGCTGTTCTCGGTTGCCACGCCAGACGCCCATCTTCTTCAACGCGTGAAGGACTGTCGTATGGTCACGACCGCCGAAGAGCTTACCGATCTGGGTCAACGAAAAATGCGGACACAACACGTGGATATCGGCCATGGCAGCCTGCCTCACGGCTACCACCGCTCGCGCTCGAGCATCGCTCATCACCTCCGAGTACGAGAATGGTGACCGCCGCACGTGATGTTGAATAATTTCGGCCGCGCGATATCGCACTTCCATTGCACCAACAATCGCCGCGGCCGATTTGTATTTCTCCACCAGGTGGCTCAAGCGAAGCTGTCCGATGTTCTCCAGAAATTGCGCTCGAAACAGTTCCTCCTGCTGCGCGACTTCCCACTCCCGGGCAAGCCTCAGCGTGGTCGCGCGTTGGCTCTGTTGCTTGGCCAGTTCAGCCGCGTCTCGGGCAACGCGCCGGTGCTCTGCCGTTTCCTGCCTGCGGCGCTTCTCCCAAACCTGCTTAACAAATTTCGGGTTCATCCCCCGATAGCGACGATCTAGAATTTGCTCTGCTGTTTCATCCAACATTTCACGCACTCCTACTGGATAATTAGCTGGCCTGGCTTCACGCCGGCGCGAGTCATGATCTCCCGCATCTGCTTGCGGTACCGAACCTCATCGCAAAGCTGCGCCGTGGAGGGGCAATAGGCCTTGTTGACCTCCTTGACCTCGCCTTGACGGAATCTCTCGACCGCTGCCAGCACGTCGACACATTCGAAGTCCTCGACCGCATCGAGGTAGGCGCGGAGTTGCAAGTCAGGATCGGACATGGGCGATTGCGGGAAACTCCCGAACAGTTTGGTCAATGACTTTGTCGCCTCGATCTTCTCCGAATTGTTCATTTTCCTTGAGCTCCTGGATCAGTGAACGTGCTGCATCTGTTGATTTCCGAACATGGACAAATCCGTTCGGTTTTCGCGCGCTTGCGCGCTCAGAAAAACTGGTAGGTTTTTCTATGGGATTGGATTCTGGGTTATGGGGGCTTTCGTTTCGCTTATCGTTTGGGTTTCCATTTTGAAAACCGTTCGCTTGATCTAAGCGGTTGTTTATATTGGCTTTGGGTCTGCCACCACGCGAACCATTGGCCGCATTTTTGTTGCGCTTTTCGCTCACATAATCCCATTCTTTTTTGAGACGTTTTTGCGTGAGGAAATCGCCGTCTACGGTAAGGAATGGCATGAGCCGCTTCCGCATCTTGCGCCAGGCTTTGATGTCCAGACCCACGATGCGAGCGATGTCGCGGTCATCGTCTGGCACAGTCCCATTACGGCGCCACATGGCCATGAGCAGCAGGAAGTAAGCTCCATGCTCTTCGGTGCTGAGATGCGTTGTGTCAGCCAGATAGGCATCTGGGAACACCGGCATGGCGGGAGCGGAACTCATGACTTCACCAGAACGATGTCATGGCCGAAAACCGCCCGGAACAACTTCGCCTTTATCTTGAAATCCTTGGTGTCGACGCCTTTAACGTCCTCGGTGAAGCGCTGTTTTGAATGAACGTGCCAATAAGTGAAATCACCAATGTAAGTGCACACCTGGACGCCATTGACGTTGAGTTTGAATCGCGGTTGCAATTCTAGCTCGGTGAGCTCGCCAGCCGCCTGCAGCAGCTTCAATTCACAATAGGGCTTGCCCTCCGCCTTGCTGTCAAAGCGAATACCGTCGATCCAAGGCTTTGTCTGCGACATCGCGCGGAATTCGGTGGCGGTCATTCTCATGCCGCACCTCGGTCACGGTCAGCGGCAGCGGAATAATCAGACACCGCCTGCTTCAATACAGCGAGCTCGCGCCAGCGCGTTTCTATCTCGTGATCTGGACGCTTGCGCCGCCCCTCGGAAAAATCCTGAAGCCAGGTTGCCTTTCCGATGACGAGCTTGTTGAGCTCGTCCACCATCTCGTGGTTTGGGATCCGACTCATTCGGCAGCCTCCGCGAAAAGGTTTGATTGGCGGGCGTCGGAGTGGCGGTCGAGCATGCGGAGAACGGTCTCGCCTTCATGCAGATTGTCCCAGACGAACCAAGCGTTGAGCATCGGCGGAGCGCCCTGCCCAGTGAAATCGATCTTCCAGCGCATCAGGTAGACGCGCGCCGGCGGATGTTGCGCCCAAAAATGCTTGAGACCACCGGCACCCGGCCAACCCCAATTCATCAGCAGCGCCATGTATTCGACGTTGAGGACGTCGAGGGCATGCTTCAGCCAGCGAGCCTTACCGTTGCCCCAGCCGCATTCAGCGAAAGGGGGATTCGTGACGATGGCGTAGGATGGGGATGTCGCTTCGGAATAGTCGTAGAAATCCCGGATGACAGCACCGATTCCGCGATCGATGAGATCCGACGCATTGACGTCGAGGCCGACCACTTCCATTTCCCGAACCATAGCGCCATCGCCAGCGGCTGGCTCCCAAATCGTGCGGAACTGCCTTAGCCTGCCGATCTCGGCCGCCAGCAAGGCCCGCGTCGGCTCCGGGGGCGTCGGATAGAATTCATCTGGCTCCCGCTCGAGGTGCTCTACCTTCTCATATGAGCCGTCAAGATTCCGCTGAACGACCGGCTTTGACTTCTTGCCGGTGGCGCGAAACAGTCCGCGGGCGGAAGGCGCGTTCATGGGCGCACCTCAAACGCGAAGTAGAGAAGCAGGACGAGCAAGGCAAGGAGAGCCGATGCTACCACTAGCCCGACAATTTCTTTGGCAGTCAAAGGCGCACGGTTATCGTTCACTTATCGACCTCCTTGATCTCTGGCGCGATCCATTCAGCCAGCGAAGCCGCTTTATCGCGAAGCTTCGCCGCGATCCGTAGCCGACGCTGAGTCGACAGCCATCGCAGCAATACGGGCGGTCTCGGATTTGAATGCTGCATGGGATTCCTTCGCTCGAATGACTGAGCGCATCTCTTCGATTTCGCGATGGTCGATCCGTGTAGTTTCTTTGTTGAAAATTGAGCGGACACGGCGGCGCGTCCATTCTCTGTTCCTGGTACTCAAAGCACGATACGCACGGTCCAACATGCTCTTGACCGGTTCGCGTACACCTCGATGGCCGATCACGTCGTCGAGTAAGTTGGCGGCTAGATCAGCATCAGACATGGCTGGTCCTTCCGAAAACTTGGGTGAGATTTCCACGGGCTTGGGAGATGTTTCCGACAATCTGGGCGACTCCGCTCATATGGTTGACCACATGAGCGAGCCACTGAACACAACGGAGACAGCGACGAAGCACGTAAATGATGGGGCCAACAACCAGAGCGATGGGGATCACGAGGTTGATGACTGGTCGGAAAAAAGGATTGGGTTTCTCGTAGAAGGCGTACTGTCCAGCGCACGAAAAACGAGAAAAAAGACGGGAGAAGCCAACGCCGCGGCTTCTCCCGTCAGCATGTCCGCAGCTCCGGGAGGTGTTAAGAGCGCGAACAATCCTATTAACAGGCTGGCCGTCCGAGCGCGCATGCGCAAGAACGGCGTCAGTTTTGCCGGACACGCCAATGAGAATTTCAGGGCGGAAAAGCAAATCAAATGAAGCGCGGTCCATTATGCAAGCCTCGCCAGGATAGGCGGAAGGCCGTCGGCCACGCGCAGATCGTCAACAAAGCGCAGCAATCCGCGCCAATCGAATTTTCGGCGAGGCATCCCGTTTCTTGAAAAGATGTATTCGTAACGGTGTCCACTGAGCCTGTAGCCGTGCTTTTCAAGATACGATCGGATCGCAAGAAAGTCGGTGCTTTCACCCCGCGAGAACCTGCGTGGCGCGCCATTGCGGTCCATCCAGTCGGAGATCATCTGCTCGGTCGTCATGCGACCTCGCCTTCAACCGCGATCAGCTTCGAACAGGAGTAGCAATGTCCCAGCCCAGACGCACCGCAAGCCTCAGGCTTTTGGCAATGAGGACGGTAGTCGCGGATCGACTTCGTCTGGTCCTTCAGAAACGACGGTGTCTCAAAATTGGCGACGGCTTGCTCGGAATTGCACCCGGTTATGGTATTCCCGCTTTCGCGGCCCTGACCGACGATGGCGGAACCATCGCTTTTTGCGCTGCCCGGTTCCGAGCTTTCTGGTTGGCCGTCGGCAACCACCAAGGAGGACGGGTCAGGGGTGAAATTGGATGCGCCGACTTCCACGGCGCTGCTGGCGCGCGACGCGCTGCTGTCTACATCGCCCTGCTCCATGTTGGCCGCGATAAGTTCGTGGCTGGGGTCCATCCCATCGGGCGCCTTGCCGTGGGAAGTTGTGATCGCGCCCGTCTCCGGATCAATGTGTTCAGCGGCTTCACGCTCGATCATAATATCGACGGCAGCGATGAGAGCCTTGCGGCCTGTTTCGGTCTGAACTGCGTTTGCAACCGTGGCAACGAGCTTCGCGCTGACTGGAAATTCTTCAATGTTTTCTCGTGCACGCGCAGACGCGGGCGCCCGACCACCGGTCTCGTAGGCCGTGAGATAGAGATCGAAGATCGCCTCGCGCTCGTGCAAAGTGTCGCGGCCGACCTTTTCGACCTTTCGCAGATGTGCGACGACGTTGCCCAGAGCGGTCTTGTCGTAGCCCCTGCCCTTTGCCTCAGCGTAAACCTCGCGGATGTCTTCGCCGAGCGTGTCCTGTTCTTCCTTGAGGCGGAGAATGCGATCAATGAATTGCTTTATCTCAGCTTCAGCGCTCATGCTGCAACCTCTGGCACCTCAAAAAACCAGGAGTCGTCCCAATCGATGCCGCGTTCAGCAGCCGCTCGTCGGATCGCCTGCATCTCATCCAAAGAGGGCGCAATACCATTCTCCCATCTAGAGACGGACGGCTGCCCGACGCCCGCAAGTGATGCGAACTGGGCTTGCGTTACTTTGAAGATGTGTTTTCGGATGTGCTTCAGCGCGTTCATATCACGCATATTATACGCAAACGCATATCTTGCAAGCGTAAAAATATACGCAGACGTATTTTTCTATATACGTGGACTTATATAACGTGCCGCTATGATCACGATCGAAGAGAAATTGCGAGCGATTCTCAAATCCACTGGCTGGCGACAGCAGCACATAGCCGAAAAGCTGAATGTAACCCAGGCAACCGTCAGTCGTTGGTTTTCAGGCTCCGAACCCGAGGGCCATCGGCGCGACGCAATCAACCAGATGTACGATGATCTGGTAAATCATGAAGTACGGCACTTGCCAGAAGGGACTTCCGTTCCGCTGATGGGGTACCTAGGTGCCGGGGCTGAGGTCGAGCCAGAATATGAACAAGTGCCTCACGAAGGCCTCGAACAGATCGAGATCCCTTTCCATCTTCCAGACGACATGATCGCTTTCAAGGTGCGCGGCGATTCAATGCTGCCGGTGTTCAAACATGATTCCGTAATTGTCGTGTACCGCGACCAGAAAAAGCCTCTTGAGGCGTTCTACGGCGAAGAGGCCGCGGTCCGTACACAAGACGGACGTCGCTTCATAAAAACCATCATGCGCGGTCAGTTGGGGGTGAATCTGCTTTCTTGGAATGCTGCTCCTATTGAAGATGTAGTTCTAGATTGGGTCGGAGAAATATTTGCTGTGCTACCTCCATCCTCGATCCGAAAAATGTCGAGGCATGGAATTCAGGGTCAGCTACGGTTTCGAGGGTAAGCGGTCCAACACAAGGGTCGCCCCGAGGGTAAATGGGGAGAAAACTGTACGTGGCAGTTTATGATGAAATAATTTTCAACGTCGCAAAAGAAGCTGAAGCCGAACTATCAAAAAAACTTGATGCTGATATTCTCTTCTTCAGCGGAGAAATGCGAATGACGATCTTCGCATGGTTCCGTGAACTCATTGAGAAGCTGGCAGCACGGCCAGAAAAGAAACAAGCGATTGCAATCTTCCTTACAACTCCAGGTGGCCAGGCGGAGGCTGTTGAAAAGTTCGTAGAAGTCGTACGCCACCATTACAAATTGGTCTATTTCGTTGTTCCAGTGGTGGCCATGTCGGCGGGAACGATCTTTTGCATGTCGGGCGATAAGATATTTATGGACTATTCCTCTTCTTTGGGTCCAATCGACCCACAGGTCCTTGATCGAGAAGGAAAATATCTTGTGCCTGCCCTTGGACACCTCGACAAACTGAACGAGATGATCCAAAAATCGAAACAAAATACTATCTCACCCGTTGAGTTTCAGTGGATGATGAATCAGGATCTAGCCATGCTACGATTCTACGAGCAAGCAAGAGATTTGTCAGAAGCTCTCTTGAAGCGATGGCTGGTTCAATACAAGTTCAAGGATTGGACGGTACATAAGAGGCGAAATGGCACACCTGCCGTAACAGACGATGACAAGCGGGAAAGAGCGGCTGAGATTGCAAAGCTGCTTTCCGATAACAGTCATTGGCACTCACACGGCAGAATGATCGGGATGCAGACACTCAAGGACGAGTGCCGATTGGAGATAGATGATTTTGGGAATGATTCCGCATTGCAGGGTGCTGTCCGCCGTTATAACGACACTCTTAGTGATTTCATGAGTAGAATGAACCTGACGTCTTATTTGTACACGAGCACAATCAACTAGGTGGAGGATCAAATGGACATAACTGATATACTCAAGGGACTCCAAGATTATCCCAACACTGCATCGGACGAATTTCGCCGGCAGCTAACGATTGTTGAGACTATCAAGGAACAAACTGGATATCAGAACATCGATCACACGCCTGCAGTCGGTATGGATCGCTCACGGGAATATTTGCCGGTAGCGCGACCATCGTTGGTCCGAACCTACGGTACTGCATTGCATAAAGTCTGATCATTCCTTCTATTTCAGAATTTGCATAAACCGCCTTCGGGCGGTTTTTTGTTGCCTAATAAGTAAAGGCGGCAATATACGCTTGCGTAAGGTTTTATGCGTTCGCGTATTATTTTGATTGACGATTATTCGTTTGCGTATATTATACGTCCATCAGGCAACGGATGGATGCAATGAACATCATCAACCACGAATTCAAAACGCCAACGCAGATCGCAGCCGAAACCGGCTTTATCATCGAAAGCCTAGGCGACGCTCTTCGACAGTTCCAGGACACCAATTCCAAGCACTATGCTTGCGAAGCGGCGGTGAATGGCGTGGCGGCATTCTGGGTTCGGACGAACTACGGCAACACTGCGTCGGCGCGGCTCACTGATACCGCCAATCTTACCGGCGATCTGAACACGGCAATCGCCCTGGTCCAACTGCCTCTGCCGGTCTGGACCATCTTTCAGCAACTCGAAGCGCTGATCCCACTCAACCGAACAGCCGCCAAACAGATGGTCGTTGAGTATTCGAAGCTTGGGCACATGCGTGATGTCGAAGAGCTGCTCGCCCGTGAGACGCACATTATTTGCAACGGCTTCAAGTCGAGGGGGATGTGATGCGCTATCGCGACTTCACCATCGAGCATCCGCTTGCTGGTCCGGCCTACGGCTTTCTGGGAATTCACCAACAGTACGATGGCCCCGAAGATGACCGCTGCTTCCACGGCAAGACCGTCGACCACGTCAAGACAGAGATCGACAAGTGGTGGGAACTGGACGACCCCATCGAGGTCGAAGAGTTCGATGACGATTTCAACAATGATCTGACCGAGGAGTGATCCAGATGCAAAGTTTGCTTGTCGCAATTGCCTCCCTTTTGGGCTTCACCGTCGTCGTTCTCGGCACCATTGGAAGCACCCTGCAGAAGTCTGAGTCGGCCCGCGCCGAGGTCGATCAATGACCGGAGAACAAATCTGCATCGCTGCCGAACTGGCATGCATCGAACGCCTCTCCCGAGAGGAAGCTCTGCAGCACATTGAGGATCGCCTGCTCAAAGAGCCAAACGACGCTGTTCGGCGGGCTTTGAAGCGCACCTATCACAGTCTCTTCGAACGGAAGGAGCTCGCATGAGCGACGCGTCCCACAGTGTGCACCGCCAGGCCGAAGCGGCAAAGCGACTTCTCGCCAGTCTCCGAGAGAGTGGTGATGCCGATGACCAGGACATCGTCGAGACGGCAATCGAAGGCGAGACTTCGTTGCTCGAAGCAATTGCCGCTGCAATGGACGCCAATGATGAGGATGACATCCTGATAGTTGGCATCAAGGCCAAGGAAGAAACGCTCGCTGAGCGGCGTAGGGCTGCAGAGCAACGCATCGAACGCCGTCGCGCTGCGATGGAGCAGGCGATGATCGTCACGGACCAGGAAAAGTTTACGCTGCCAACGGCGACGATCTTTCTCACCAAGCGCAAGCCCAACATCGTCGTCGACAACGAGGCGGACATTCCAGCCGCCTATTGGACTATCCCCAAGGTCGAACCAAAGCTCGACAAAAAAGCGCTCAAGGAAGCGCTGGAGGCCAAGGAAGAAATCCCAGGCGCCCACCTCGACAATGGTTCTGTCTCAATTTCCATCAGGAGGAAATAATGAACGCGGTCTCTCAGTATACCCATTCCAGCAAGCAGATTGCACTGATTCAGAGCACAGTCGCGAAGGACTGCAACACAGCGGAATTCAACCTTTTCATCGAGGTGGCGCGCGCGAAGGGCCTTGATCCGTTTCTCGGCCAGATCATTCCAATGATCTTCTCGAAGGATAATGCGAACAAGCGGAAGATGACCATCATCATCAGCCGCGATGGTCAGCGCGTCATTGCGCAGCGATGCGGCGATTATCGTCCGGCAAGCAAGACGCCCACGTACGAGACCGATCCGGGCCTTAAAGGGCCAACCAATCCTCAGGGAATAGTATCCGCCACCGTCTATCTTTGGAAGCAAGACCCGAAAACCGCAGAGTGGTTTGAGGTGGCCGGACAGGCATTTTGGGAGGAATTCGCCCCGATCTCATTCGCTCCGAGCCAGTACAGTTACGTCGAGACTGGCGATACCTGGGACAATGGCAAGCCTAAGAAGATGAAGGTGCTGAAAGATGGCGCTGCCCCATCGCTGGATGACAGCGGTAACTGGTGCAAGATGCCTCGCTTGATGATTGCGAAATGCGCAGAGATGCAGGCGCTACGAGCCGGCTGGCCTGAACAGTTCACCGGACTTTACGACGAGGCCGAGCTCGACCGGGCTAAGATGCTTGGTTTGACCGCATCCGAAATCGCCGAACATGAGCGCGAGGAAAACCGGCTCAAGCTGATCGCTGGCAACGACGCCATCACTGTCACTTGGGGCGATGGGTGGGCGCTGGAAAATGTGCCCGTCGGCAAGTTCTTCGATCGCGCCGAACAATTTATCAATGAAAGCGACCCGTTGACCGTGGCGAAATGGGCCGACGCCAATCGCGATCCATTGCGCACATTCTGGGCGAAATCGCCCACCGACGCGCTGGAACTCAAGAAGCTGATCGAAGCTATCTCGAAGCGGAAGCCTGCCAATCTTTTGGACCAGCAGGCCGCTGTCCAAAACATGATGGCCGGCTAACAACGGGAGGATTGGACCGTGCAAACCTTGCCGATTTTGTTTCAGTACGAGGGCGACGGAATGTTCAAACCGGCGACTTCATTCCACGCCCGCGCCGCCGACAAGCACTATGTTGTCGGTGAACTCTACAGGCTAATTGAGCATCACGACCGTTCCGACAACTCTCACCGGCACTACTTCGCCTCGATCAAGAACGGCTTTGACAACCTCCACGATTCCATGCTCGGCGAATATCCGACCGTTGAGCATCTGCGGAAGAAAGCGCTGATCCGGACCGGTTATCGCGATGAGCGCTCCATAGTCTGTGCATCCAAGGCCGAAGCTGAACGGGTAGCAGCCTTCATCCGGCCTATGGATGATTATTCTGTCGTTGTTCCACTCAACTGCGTTGTTCACGTCATGACAGCGAAGAGCCAGTCCGTACGGGCAATGGGCGCAGCAGAATTCCAGAAATCCAAAGCAGCCGTTCTGAACTTCATCGACGACCTTCTCGGAGTCGAGCACGGCGCCACGGCGCGAAGCGAGGCAGCATGACATCCGTTCCGCTCCACGCACCCTATGAAGTCAGGCGGTCGCGCAAGATCGCAGCTGCATATGACCGGACGCACCTCCAGTTGAAGCTGGAGGTTGCGCGAAAAGAGGCTGCGCTCGCGCAGATGGAATTTGAACTCGGCCTGATCGTCGAACACGCAATGAGGCGGTCGCAGGAGACAATTCTATGACCGAGATTACGAACAAAGACAAAGCGGGGTGCGCCGAGCGCGAGGTCAAGCAGCGCCAACGTGTCTATTCGCGATGGGTAGCTGATGGCCGGAGGGCGCAAGCCTTCGCCGACCGGCAGATCGCCGTGATGCAGGCAATCGCCGAGGATTATCGAGCAAAAGCTGACGCCGACGATCAGGCCGGGAGGTTATTCTGATGGCAGACCGTCCAATCCTTTTCAGCGCTCCGATGGTTCAGGCACTTCTCGCCGGCCGGAAAACACAGACACGGCGGATCATCAAGCCACGCGGTCACGCAAGCCTGTTCGATGGGTCGTGGACGGATGACTATGTGCTCGATCCCGGAAACGCCTCATGGCGCGCGAAAGAGTTGCGGTTCTGCATTGGCGACCGGCTCTATGTTCGCGAGCATTGGCGCACTTGGTCGACGTCCGACCATCTCCCGCCGAGCCAACTGAAAGTCGGGACTGCGGTCGATTACATAGTGGACGGTGCTGATGTGCTTCATGGCAAACACCGCCAGGCCATGCATATGCCGCGTTGGGCTTCACGCCTGACACTACTCGTCACCGATGTTCGAGTGGAGCGCCTGCAGGATTGCAGTGAAGCGGACGCCCTCGCCGAGGGTGTCGAGCGCATTGTATTCCCTGAACGCGGTGATTGGGGATGGCCCCAACGGAAGTACCGCAAAATATGGGAGAACATCAACGGCGCGGGATCATGGGAAGCAAACCCATGGGTTGTCGCTGTTTCCTTTGATGTCCTCAATCAGAACATCGATGAGGTGCCCTGATGGCCCGCCAAGTCGATGAGTGGACGGGAAAGTCGGATGACACGAAGGCCCCGCCACGCGTGCGCCAGCGCATCTATGACCGGGACAAAGGCGTCTGCCATCTCTGCAAGCTGCAGATCAAGACGGGTGAGACCTGGCAAGCCGACCACGTTGTAGCCCTGATCAATGGCGGGAAGAATGCCGAGAGCAATCTCGCGCCGGCCCATTCTCATTGTCACCTCGGTAAGACAGCGATGGACGTCAAGGAGAAGGCCAAGGTCGCCAAGGTGCGCGCGAAGCATACCGGCGTGGCTCGCCCCCAGGGCTCGGTCAAATCCGCCGGTTTCGCCAAGGTCGTCAAGGCCAAGCCGGCTCACACCAAATCCCTCCCGCCTCGCCGCCTATTCGAAAGGATCGAACCATGATGTACGGGCAACGTTTCAAAGGCTGGCTTGCCGATTTCACCATTATCGCCGGGCCGCTCGTTGTCGTCGGCCTTGCCCTGCTGGCTGTTTTTGTGAGGTGCGTATCGTGACCGCCCACAACGAACTCATTTGAAGAGAAGCAGGAATGACAGAAAAACTCCGCTTCACCCGAGCCCAGATTCGCTGCGTAGCCTCGATCGCCAGGACTGAGGGCGTTGGCGTAAAGCTCAACCCTGACGGGTCGATTGTTGTTTTCCCCGATGTTCACAAACCGGAAACGGTTGACGAGAGCGACGATAAAGACCTTGATCGCGAATTGGCTGCGTTCGAGGCAAAGCATGGCTACAATTAAATTGAAGGGCATCCATAAGGTTAAAGCCAAGGGGCGCGATTATTATTACGCTTGGCGCGGCGGCCCGAAGCTTGACGGCGAGCCGGGTTCGGGCGAGTTCATGGACTCCTACAACGAGGCTATCGCAAGCCGGACAATGCCTGACACGGCAAAGTTTCGCTCTCTGGTTGTAATCTACAAAGGAAGCCCAGATTATGCGAAGCTTGCCGATAGCACGAAACGTCAATGGTCCCGGTGGCTCGATCGCATCGCTGATCATTTCGGGACCTTGAGTATCGCTCAATTCGACCGGCCCCAGAAAATCCGTTCGATTATCCGAAAGTGGCGCGGGACGTATGCCCAGACGCCGCGGACCGCCGATTATGGCATGCAGGTGCTATCGCGCGTCCTATCCTATGCGGTTGACCCCCTCGGAAAGATTACATCGAACCCGTGTGAAGGCATCAAACAGATTTATGGCAATGACCGCGCTGCTATCATCTGGACTGATGAGGATATCAAGCAGCTTAAGACTGCAACAGATGACAAGGGCAAGACGACTTGCTCGCTTGAGGTTGGGCTTGCTGTTGATCTCGCAGCGCATACCGGCTTACGAGTTAGTGATCTGGTGCGCCTGTCCTGGTCACATGTCGGCGAGGACGCAATCGTCATCACAACCGGAAAGAGCAATCACAAGCGTGAGGCCGTGATCCCGCTCTACGAGGATCTCCGGACGCTGCTCGATCGTATTCCTAAACGTTCACCCGTCATCCTGACAAGCAGCCGCGAAACACCATGGACGAGCGACGGCTTGGCATCGTCGTTCCATACGGCAAAGACCGATGCTGGAATGAAGGGCAAGGATCTTCACTTCCATGACTTCCGCGGCACGGCAGCGACAAAATTCTATACCGCCGGCCTGCCGGAGCGCGTCATTGCCGAGATTTTAGGTTGGGAAGAGGACTCGGTGGCCAAAATTATTCGTCGCTATGTGGACAGGACTGCCGCCACAAAGGCTATCATACGACAGATCGATGAGGCCAGAAAGAGAACATAGGATGTAAAACTTTGTGTAAAACTCCCCCAAAATGGCATCGCGAAAATTAGGGTTAAGTTATTGAAAAGATTGGTGGAGCGGGTGAAGGGAATCGAACCCTCGTATTCAGCTTGGGAAGCTGCTGCTCTACCATTGAGCTACACCCGCATTTCACTATCAGTGACCGCTGACAGCGGTCTTTGTCAAGGGGTCGCGAGCGGCTCCGCCGTCAGCGGAAGTGCTTTGAAAGCTTCAGGCCCTGCGCCTGGTAGTTGGAGCCGAGATCAGTGCCGTAGAGGGCGCGCGGGCGCTCCAGCATGTGCTCGTAGATCAGGCGTCCGACGATCTGTCCGTGTTCGAGAATGAAGGGCACCTCATGGCTGCGCACTTCGAGCACGGCGCGGCTGCCGGTGCCGCCCGCTGCCGTATGGCCGAAGCCCGGATCGAAGAAGCCGGCATAGTGCACGCGGAATTCGCCCACCAGCGGGTCGAACGGCGTCATCTCGGCGGCATAGAGCGGCGGCACGTGGACCGCTTCGCGCGAGACGAGGATATAGAACTCATCGGGATCGAGCACGAGTTCCCGGGCGCCGCGATCATGGATCGGCTCCCAGAAGTCGAAAAGATCGTGGACGCCGCGCCGGTCGACATCGACGACGCTGGTATGATGCTTGCCGCGATAGCCGACAAGGCCATTTTGGTCGCCGGTGAGGTCGATTGAAAGGGCGATGCCGCCGCCGGAAATATTGGGCGTTTCGGAGGCGACGAGCGTCTCGGCGGCGTGAAGTTCCGCAAGCTCTGTTTCCTCGAGTTGCGCGCGCCCGGTCCGGAAGCGGATCTGCGACAGGCGCGAGCCGGTCCGGGCGACGATCGGGAAGGTGCGCGGGCTGACTTCAAGGTAAAGCGGACCATGATAGCCGGCCGGAACCTTGTCGAACTCCTGCGCGCCATCGACGATGACCCGTGTGAAGATATCGAGGCGCCCGGTCGAACTCTTCGGATTGGCGGAGGCTGAAACCTCGGCAGGCAGTGCCAGGCTTTCCAGGAGCGGAACGATATAGACGCAGCCGGTCTCGAGAACGGCGCCCTCGGTCAGATCGATTTCGTGCAGTTTCAGGCGGTCGAGCTTGTCGATGACCGGCGTTCCCGGGCCCGGCATGAAGCTCGCGCGTACGCGGTAGGCGCGCTTGCCGAGGCGCAGATCGAGGCTCGCCGGCTGGATCTGGTCGACGTCGAATTCGCGCTCGGTCTTGAGTGCTCGCGCCTCAAATAGCGCCCTGATGCCGCTATCGGCCAATATGCCCGCTTCTCGTCTCGCCATGTCGACCATCCATACAAAGAGACGAAAAGCTTTAGCGCCTCACCCGATTGACGCAAGCGGCCAAGAGGATTAAAGCACTTTTATCCCGTGGTGATTTGGCCGGCCGGCTTGCAGCCACGTAAAATAATTTGCTAAAAGAGGCCCGGTCTCGTCCGGCCTTTTTGCGATTCCCGCAAGGCCGGTTTTTTATTGGCCAGTTTTCTGGCAGATTGAGACAGCGATGACCAAGGATACCACCCGCAAACTGCGTCCCGCCACCCAGCTCGTCCATGCCGGAACCTTGCGTTCCGGCTTCGGGGAAACCTCCGAAGCCTTGTTCCTGACGCAAGGCTTCGTTTACCCGTCCGCAGAAGCGGCCGAGGCGCGTTTCAAGGGCGAAGAGCCCGGATTCATCTATTCGCGCTATGCCAATCCCACGACCGACATGTTCGAAAAGCGCATGTGCGCCCTTGAAGGCGCGGAAGATGCGCGTGCCACCGCTTCGGGGATGGCCGCCGTTGCTGCCGCAATCCTCTGCCAGGTGCGAGCCGGTGACCACGTGCTTGCCGCGCGGGCGATGTTCGGCTCCTGTCGTTACATCATCGAGACCATGCTGCCGCGCTATGGCGTTGATTTCACGCTCATAGACGGCTCCAGGATCGAGAATTGGGAAAAGGCTGTTCGCCCCAACACCAAGGTGATGTTCCTCGAAAGCCCGACGAATCCGACGCTCGAAGTCATCGATATTGCGGCCGTCGCCAAGGTCGCGAACTCTGTTGGCGCCAAGCTGATCGTCGACAATGTGTTCGCAACGCCGCTCTTTCAAAAGCCGCTCGAACTCGGCGCCCACATCGTCATCTATTCGACGACCAAGCATATTGACGGCCACGGCCGTTGTCTCGGCGGCATGATCCTTTCCGACAAGCAGTGGATCGACGAAAACCTGCACGAATATTTCCGCCACACGGGACCCGGGCTTAGCCCGTTCAATTCCTGGGTCATGCTGAAGGGGCTCGAAACGCTTGCCGTGCGCGTACACCAGCAGACGAACAATGCAGCCAAGATTGCCGACTTCCTTGCCGGACATCAGGCCGTCTCGAAAGTGCTCTATCCCGGCCGCGCCGATCACCCGCAGGCCGACATCGTCGCCAAGCAGATGAGTGGTGGCTCGACGCTGATCGCCTTCGAGGTCAAGGGCGGCAAGAAGGCCACATTTGCGGTCGAGAATGCACTCGAGATCATCCAGATCTCCAACAATCTCGGCGATTCAAAGAGCCTTATCACCCATCCGACAACGACGACGCACAAGAACCTGACGGACGAGGCCCGTGCCGAGCTCGGCATATCCGATGGACTGCTGCGGCTATCCGTCGGTCTCGAAGATGTCGATGACCTCATCGATGATCTCCATGCGGCACTGAACGCATCGCGCTAGGACCTGGCTATAGCTGGTGGCGCGCCGACACTGATTTTGGCGCGGCCTTCCGCCATGCCATCGCCATGGCATGGCGCACGACATCGGGCTCGGCCATGGCGAGGATGACAAAGGTCGCACCTTTCTCGCCCCAGCCGCCCGGCACCGGTTCGAACATGTCTGCAGAGGTCTCGCGCATCATGGCCTGGTCGTCGCGCGTCAGCATCAGAACCCCGCGCAGTTTTTCCGGACGCAAGGTGGCGAAGATTTTGTTGCTCACACGGAAATCGGTCGTGCCAAAGTGGCTGCTCTGCGTGCTTTCCGGAAATGAGTGCGCCATGGCGGCGAAGGCTTCCAGGGTCATCATGACTGGCTCCTTTTGCATCCCCGATCCTAACAAAGGAACCGTGACCGACGAAGGTTTTAGTTCGATCCGTGACCAGTAATGGTTGACGCATCGGCCGTGAGTGGCGATATCAAGGAGTGAAATCGAGAGCAGGCATGTACAAGGCGACAACGCGCGATATCGAAGTGACCGTCGAGCCGTTCTATCTGGAGGAGCAATCCAACCCGGAGGAAAATCGCTATGTCTGGGGCTACCGGATAACCATTGCCAATGACTCGGATCTGACGGTGCAATTGCGCGCCCGCTACTGGAGGATCACCGATGGCAACGGCCATATCGAGGAGGTCCGCGGACCGGGCGTCATCGGCGAGCAACCCATTCTCGATCCGGGCGACTCCTTCCAATATTCATCCGGCTGTCCGCTGACGACGACATCAGGGGTCATGGTCGGGCGCTATTCAATGCAGACGACGTCAGGCGAGCGCTTCGATATCGAAATTCCGGCCTTCTCGCTCGACCTTCCCGATCAATTGCGGACCTTGAACTGATGGCCGAAACCGAACGCACCAACGCGCCCTATCTGAAGGCCCTAACCTGCTCCGCTATCGTCTTCGTACTGGCGATCGGCGCCTATTTCCTCGGCTATACCCTACCGAGTTTCACCAGCGCCTCCGACGCCGCCAGCCGATTGTTCGGCCTTGCCCTGGTCCCCGGACTGATTGTCGGCCTGTTTGCCAAGAAATCGCCAAAGCCATGGCCGTTATGGCTGATTATCGGCGGGTTCGTCGTTGTTCTGATCGCCGTCACCGTCATCCATGAAATGACGGCTTCGATGCGGGTCTGACCGCCGGATCGGTCAGTTTTTCGGCAGGAACTCGCCCGGATCAAACTCGTAGTGCGTCGAGCAGAATTCGCAGGTGACGCTGATCTTGCCGTCTTCGATACTGTCCTCGATCTCTTCGGCCGTGAAGCCTGAGAGCACGCCGGCAATCTTCTCGCGCGAACAGGAGCAGTCGTCGTTGACGCGGACCGCATCGAAGACGCGGACGCCGCGCTCGTGGAACAGCCGATAGAGCAGACGTTCCGCGCCAACCTGCGGATCGGTCAGTTCAGAGCTCTCGATCGTCGCGACCAGCGCCTTGATTTCGGCCCAGTCGTCATCCTCGAAAAACTCGTCCTCCTCATTGCTCGGCGCATCGCCGGCCGGCAGGTCCCGCTGGCGCATGCGAAGCTCGGATTCCGGCAGGAACTGCACGATGAGACCGCCGGCGCGCCATTGTTCGACAGGCTTGCCGTCCGGGCCTCGCTCCACGAGCTTGGCGACGGAGAGGCGCACATCGGTCGGAATCTGCTCCGACTGGCGGAAGTAGGTCTTGGCAATCTCTTCGAGGTTCGAGCCGTCGAGTGCGACGATGCCCTGGTAGCGTTGTGTGTATTCGCCCTGGTCCACAGTCAGCGCGAGCGTGCCGCTGCCGATCAATTCCTCCTGGGCGGTACGGTGCCCGGCAATCGCCTCCGCCAGGCGTTCCTCATCGTAACGCGCATAGGCGCGCACGGAATTTGGCGTGCGGAAATCGACGACCAGCATGTCGACGGGTCCATCCGACTGCGACTGGAAGATGAACTTGCCGTCGAACTTCAGCGAGGTACCAAGCAGCACGGTCAAAACGATGGCTTCGGCGAGCAGCTTTGCAACGGGTTCGGGATAGTCGTGGCGATTGAGGATCTCATCGAGCGTCGGCCCCAATTGCACCGCACGGCCGCGGGCATCGAGATCCGCAACCTGAAACGGCACAACGGCGTCGTCGCCGGCAAATACATATTCGTCGGAACGAATTCCGGTATCAGACACTGGAACGTCCTCCTTCAAGACACCATGCGAGAATTGCCTTCTGCGCGTGCAGCCGATTTTCCGCCTCATCAAAGACCACCGAATGCGGTCCGTCGATGACGGAGTCGGTTACCTCTTCGCCGCGATGCGCGGGCAGGCAGTGCATGAACAGAGCGTCGGGATTGGCATGCTGCATCAATGCATCGTTGACCTGATAGGGCATGAACACGTTATGACCGCGGGCCCGCCCTTCCTGTCCCATCGACACCCAGGTGTCGGTGACGATGCAATCGACGTCCTTGACCGCAGCGACCGGATCGGTGGTCAGCTTGATCTTGCCTCCGGCGCCGCGGGCCCAGTCAAGATATTTGCTGCTGGGTTCGCTGCCGTCCGGCGTTGCAATGTTGAGATTGAAATCGAAACGGGCTGCCGCCTCGACCAGCGAGTGCAATACATTGTTGCCGTCGCCCGTCCAGGCGAACGTCTTGCCCTGCACCGGCCCGCGATGTTCCTCGAACGTCATGATATCCGCCATTATCTGGCAGGGATGCGTGTCGTCCGTCAAAGCATTGATGACGGGCACCGTGGCGTTTTGCGCCATTTCGGTCAGGCGGTCATGCGTCGTCGTGCGCATCATGATGATGTCGACATAGCGCGATAGCACCTTTGCCGTATCGGCAATGGTTTCGCTGCGGCCAAGCTGCATCTCCGAACCGGTCAGCATGATGGTTTCGCCGCCGAGCTGGCGCATGCCGACATCGAAGGAAACGCGTGTGCGCGTCGACGGCTTGTCGAAGATCATAGCCAATACTTTGCCGGCAAATGGCTTTTCGATATTGCCGGCTTTCAGCCGTGTCTTGCGTTCGCGAGCGTCGTCAAGGATCGTGCGCAGATCGCCGGATGAGAGTGCTGAAAGGTCGGTAAAATGCCGGAGGTCCTGCTTGATTGTCATGGCCCGTCCCTCACGCGCTCTTCTGCCTGGCGGCAACCGATAGGCGTTCAGCCGCCGCCTCGATGCGTGAAAGCGCCTCGCGCGCCTCTTCTTCCGATGCAACCAGAGGTGGAAGCAGGCGAATGACGTTGTCACCGGCGCCGACCGTCAGAAAATGCTCGTCGCGCAGTGCCTGCACCAGCGTCGTATTGGGCACGACGCTCTTAAGGCCAATCAAGAGGCCGCGGCCGCGCACTTCCGAAATGACGGCCGGATAGCGGTCGGCAATTGACGCAAGGCCCTGCTTCATCGTGAGGGCAATCCTCTGCACGTGTTCAAGGAAGCCCTCCTCCAGGATGACGTCGAGCACGGCGTTGCCGACGGCCATGGCAAGCGGATTGCCGCCGTAGGTCGTCCCATGAACCCCCGCGGTCATGCCCTTTGCGGCTTCGGCCGTGGCAAGGCAGGCGCCAAGCGGAAAGCCGCCGCCGATGCCCTTTGCGACCGCCATGATATCCGGCCTGATGCCCGACCACTCATGGGCGAACAGCTTGCCGGTTCGACCGACGCCGGTCTGCACTTCATCGAGGATCAGCAAAATACCCTCATCGTCGCAGAGCTTGCGCAGAGCGCGCAGATCTTCATCCGGGACGGGACGTACGCCGCCCTCGCCCTGGATCGGCTCGATCAAGATGGCAGCAGTCTCCGGCCCGATGGCAGCCTTCAAGGCCTTTTCGTCACCGAAAGGCACCTGGTCGAAACCCTCGACCTTGGGTCCAAAACCTTCAAGGTATTTTTCCTGGCCGCCAGCCGCGATCGTTGCCAGCGTGCGGCCATGGAACGCGCCTTCGAACGTGATGATGCGAAACCGTTCGGGATGGCCGTTGACATAGTGGTAACGCCGCGCGGTCTTGATCGCGCATTCAAGCGCTTCCGCACCGGAATTGGTAAAGAACACCTTGTCGGCGAAAGTGGCGTCGACCAGACGCTGGCCGAGACGGCGCTGGCCGGGGATCTCGTAAACGTTGGAGACGTGCCATAGTTTTTCGCCCTGGCTCTTCAGCGCTTCGACGAGATGGGGATGCGAATGGCCGAGCGAATTGACGGCAATGCCGGCGGCGAAGTCGAGATAGCGCTCGCCGGTTTCGGTCACCAGCCAAACACCCTCACCTCGCTCAAAGCGCAAATCCGCACGAGCAAAAGTGTCGTAAAGCGGTTGCGCGATTGCGTCCGTCATGTCGTTACGGGCCTCCAATACCCTGCTTGCCGAAACTGCTGATTACAAAGAAGAAACGGCCGTGTTGAAATCAAAAAGCCGCCCCACAATGCCATTTTGAGGGCGGCCATATGCGAGTAATATCGTCATTCGAACCCCAATTGTCAAATGAACACTTTTGATCCCATTCATCACCAACACGAACCGGATGAGCCGATCCATTAACTACAACTTATGCGCGTATCCGCTGGAATATTTGCCACCGACTCTGCAATTCGTCATTTCTGCAACAGTCTATCGCGCAAGTTGGGGAAAACCCAAAAAAGCACCCCTGGGATCGGCGCCCGACTCTTGTCACAGAGTCATCGCATATTGTAGCTTGGTAATCGAAAAAGCTAGATTTCGTACGGCGTCCTCGTCATCTGAATAGATATGGTATCGAACCAATCTGGAGCAATCCAGATGCGAGGAAGGATTCAGTCCGGAGTCTACACAAACAAGCCCCATATGGAGCTAGGAAAACAATGAACTGGACAGATGAGCGCGTAGAACAGCTGAAGAAACTTTGGGCCGAAGGTCTGAGTGCAAGCCAGATCGCAGCACAGCTGGGCGGTGTCAGCCGCAATGCGGTCATCGGCAAGGTTCACAGGCTGAAGCTGTCCGGGCGGGGCAAGACCACGTCCACCCAGACACGCAGCAAGAAGATCAATACAGGGTCATCCGGCGCCTCGCGCGGCGGCGGCTCCTCGGGGCATGTCGCGACCCGCGTCGTCAGCCGCAGCATCGGCGCGACCGCTTTGCAGACCGAATACAGCACGGAACTCGTGCCGGTCATGAAAACTGTCACGGATGTCGTCGTTCCGATCTCGCGGCGCCTCGAACTGGTGCAGCTCAACGAGCGTACCTGCAAATGGCCGATGGGAGATCCGCTGCAGCCGGACTTCAATTTCTGCGGCAACGATGTCGGCGAGTCCGGGCCCTATTGCGGCTATCACTCCCGCCTAGCCTATCAGCCGGCGTCCGATCGCAGGCGCGTCCGCTAATCTTAGCTCCTTCTGACTGGGGCGCCATTCGGCGCCCTTTTTTTGTTTGCCGTGCGCCAAGCTTAACGATCGGTTGGCGTCAGGCCTTCTGAGGCCCGAAGACGACGGTGAAGGTAGAGCCCTCGCCGACCCGCGAGCGAACGACGAGGCGCGCACGATGCCGCGTCAGTATGTGCTTGACGATCGCGAGCCCGAGGCCGGTGCCTTTCTGGGCCCGGCTGGTTTCAAGATTGACGCGGTAGAAGCGTTCAGTCAGGCGCGGGATATGTTCCTCCGGTATGCCAGGGCCGAAATCCTGGACCATGGCCTTGATGCCATCGTCGCCGCGCTTGAGCTCGACGACGATGCGCTTGCCCGACTGGCCGTATTTCAAGGCGTTTTCGACAAGGTTCTGAAAGACTTGCGTCAGCTCATCCCTATCGCCAAGCACGATGACGGGATCGGGATCGATCTTGCGTTCGATTTCGACGCCGAGATCATCCGCAAGCGGGCGCAACGAATCCACCACATGATTGATCAGCGTCGTCAGGTCCACCTGGTCCTTGACCGCGATATGCGCCTTCATCTCGATGCGCGACAGTGACAACAGGTCATCGATCAGGCGGGCCATGCGCTCGGCCTGCTTCTGCATGATCTCGAGGAAATTGTCACGCGCCGCCTCATCGCGGCGGGCCGGCCCGCGCAACGTCTCGATAAACCCGGTCAAGGACGCGAGGGGCGTGCGCAACTCATGGCTGGCATTGGCGATGAAGTCGCTGCGCATGCGTTCAAGGCGATGCGCTTCGGTTTGATCGCGAAAGGAGAGGAGATATTGCCGGTCCTTGCCACCGGCCCGGTCGAGGAGGAGGACCGTCGCTCGATACCAGCGCTCGACCGGCACCCGTTCGGCAAAGTCCACCGACCGGGCGACGCCATCGGCCATGACTGACTGAACCAGCGCCTGCAGTTCGGGGGCCCGGAAATGCAGGAGCAAAGCCCCGCCGCGCGCAAGCGGCCCGAACGCGCCATTGGCGACGGGATTGACGTAAAGAATCGTCCCGCCATGGTCGAAGATGATAAGCGGGTCGGGCAATTGCGCGGCAAGCTGCTGGCCGGACAGACGGAAAATTGCCGGATCACTGGCGGGAGATTCCGCTGGTGCATCGCTGCGCGGCAGCGTCGCAGAAAGCGCAACGACCGCCAGGAGGACGAGCATGAGGACGGCAAAGCTCAGCCACCATGTCGCCTGAGTGCTGAGGACCAGAGCGGTAATGAAGGCGGCGGCGCCGAGCACGAAGCGTGCCTGGATCACACGCTCGACGGCCTTTTGACGAAACGTACGGCCCTCCTGCCCCAAAATGCTCATGCACTAAACTCCTGGCCCGGCGTCCTTTTTTGGCTCTGGACGATACAACGCTCTCTCAATAACATGCCATTGTGTCAATTGAGGACGATTGCTGTGGGTAAAGATTCGAAAAAGAAAACCGATAAACCCGTAGCGGGCGTAGATACCACTCTCAAACTCAAGATCGACGGTAAGAAACGCACTTTCAATATAGACGATCCCAAACTGCCGGACTGGATCGATGACGGCGATCTTGCTTCAGGGGGCTATCCCTATAACGACAAGATGCCGAACGACGAATACGAGAAGACTGTCGAGCGGCTGCAGATCGAACTCGTCAAAATGCAGTACTGGCTGCAGGACACCGGCAATCGCGTCATCTGCGCGTTCGAGGGGCGTGATGCCGCCGGAAAGGGCGGCACAATCTTCACGCTGCGCCAATATATGAACCCGCGCTCGGCCCGCAATGTCGCCCTGCCGAAGCCCAGCGAGATTGAGCGCGGCCAATGGTATTTCCAGCGCTATATCTCGCATTTTCCGACGACAGGCGAGTTCGTCACGTTCGACCGTTCCTGGTACAATAGGGCCGGCGTTGAAAAAGTGCTGGGGTTCTGCACGCCCGAGCAGCATGAATCCTTTTTGGAAGAAGTGCCGGGATTTGAACGCCTTCTCGTTGCGGATGGCATTCATTTCTTCAAGTTCTGGCTGGATATCGGTCAGCTCATGCAGCTGAAGCGATTTCACGACCGCAGGCACAGTCCGTTGAAGAACTGGAAGTTCTCGCCCATTGACATCGAAGGGGCCAAGCGCTGGGACGACTACACGAAGGCGCGCGACGAAATGCTGGCACGCACGCACACGGCCTATGCCCCATGGACGATTGTCAGGTCCAACGACAAGCGGCGCGCGCGCATCGCCGTCATCCGCAGAATTCTCTTGAGCCTGCCATATAAGGGCCGGGACATGGATGTGGTCGGCAATGAAGACGCGTTGATCATCGGCTCCGGCCATGAGTTTCTGTGAGGGCGCCGGCTGATCGGCTTGGGCAACACTATCCCTGAAGGATCGTGCGGCGTCTTTTCCCAAAGCGAAGGGGCTCTGCCGAGCTGCCAAATGGCACGCCATGAAGCCATGGCGGTAAGCAGCCAATAGAGCGGCAGCCACTGCAGGATCGGTCCGGGAATTGCCTCGGCGACCGGTGTTCTTCGGCCAAGCCTGTGGAATGACAGGAAGCCCATGACAACGCACACGAGATCGATGGCGAGTATCGCATTGTGCCAGGTAAAGGCGTCATCGCGCGCGATGTGGACAATCCCAAAGCCTGTCCAGAGCAGCATGAACGGATAGGCGATCGATGAGACGACGATCCCCGCAACGAGCGTCTGGAACACCATGAAGCGTTGCAATCCTACGTCGCGCAGGAAAGCTCTCGGATTGCGCATTTCAACGAGCCATGTGTGCGCCCAACCTTTCAGCCATCTCGTCCTTTGCCGCAGCCAGATATCGACGCGGACCGGCGCGTCTTCAAGGGTTGGTCGGGAGATCACACCCACATCGTAGCCACAGCGCGCCAAGCGCGCGCCGAGCTCGGCATCCTCGGTGACGTTGTATGGATCCCAGCCGCGAACCGCTTCAAGGCAGTTACGCCTGAAGTGATTGGAGCTTCCTCCGAGCGGCAGAATGAAGCCGTGGCGGGCCAGCCACGGAAGCAAGCCGCCGAAATGGGCCGCATATTCGAAGGCGAACAGCCGCGCCAGCAGACAGCTGCCTGCATTCGAAATGATCAGCGGCGCTTGCAGGCAAGCGAGCCTCTGGTGGGACATGTCGAAGCGGCGCCAGGCCTCCAGCAACTGATCGGGATGCGGACGATCTTCCGCATCATAGACCACGACAAAATCGCCCTTCGCCAATTGCAGCCCATAGTTGAGCGCCTTTGGCTTGGTTCGTGGGCCGAAATTGGCAACAGGGACGATCTTGAAACCCGGCGGTAACGTCTGGTTTGCCAAAGCCTTCAATGTTGCCGTGTCGTCTGCCTCACAGAGAAACAGGACTTCAAGCCTCGACTTTGGCCAATGGAGCCGGTGCATCGCCCTTACAAGTTGGGGTACCACCGCCGCTTCCTTATAAAGCGCGATCATGACGGTGTAGAACGGAAGTTCACCATGTCGTTGTGCAAGGCAGCCGGTTTCGGCGGGAATTTCGCCGGTCCTGCCTGCTGCCAGGAAGCGAAGCGCGATGCATGCAAAGAAGAAGGGCAACGAAAAATAGTGATAGCCATCCCAGAGGGTGGAAAGATGGAAAATCAGTCCGATCATGCCGAGGCTTATCGCAATGCCCAGGATGATCCCCTGAGTGCCGCTCAGGACCACCCGGGACGTACGTTCAAGCCCGCCGATCTCCATCCTGTTCACGCACTTCAGCAACAGTTCGCGCTCGCGGTAGGAACGGATGAATTCATGCAGCTGTGTTGGCGTTGTTATTCTCGTACGGGCTTTCGCGGCCGGATCGAAAGACAGGCTGTGCTTCAGGTCGCCTATCTCGGTAAGCGTCGGGGCCGCAAAATGCAAAAGTTCGCCTTCTGCTGTCACCACCATCAGCCGGCGTGAATGCAGATCCGGTGCAACAGCCGAACTTTTGCCGATGACTATCGCTCCCTCTGGAATTGCCGCAAAGCTCAGCCCGAGTTCCGCCGATATGGCCTGGCCAATTGCCGCCTCGTCCGCTACGCCGGATGCCGCAACTTCTTCGAGCAGCGAGGTGCGGTTGGAAACCGCTTCGCGGAAGGCCGCGATAATGGCGTGTTTCGCCGTTCCCGCCTGGCATAGTCTTGCAGCGAGGGCAGCCTCGATTTGCCGCATGGCGGCGCCCGCCTAAAGTAAAGGCTGATGATCAGGCCGACCGCTCTCGTTTCGCGATACAATTCGCAATATATACAATAATACCATGATTAACTCTTTCAATTATAGATTGAGATTATAAATTGAAGTATACTTATGGTAGTAATATGTGCGATATAGTGCAAGTAATAGAGATCAATGCGTGAACCACGTCAATATACCCTTGAGTTTTTGCTTGCGAAGGCTCAGCCGCCAATTGCGCTTTTTGAGGTGAAGAGATCGTGTTAGCTTGGCCCCAAATCAAATCGCATCACGGTATCGCATGCCTTTCCGCAAGATCGCCTCGTTTCTCGCCGCCTTCATTTTGGCAGTGCTGCCAGCTATGGCCGCGCAATCCGATTTTCCGCACTACTGGGATGGACGCGAGCATGTCGCCAAGCCCGATCTTTCGACCGTCGAGCGCATTCGCTTCGTGACGACCGTCGATTATCCGCCGTTCAACTTCGTCGATGCGACGGGGCGCATCTCGGGATTCAATGTCGATCTGGCGCGGGCACTCTGCAACGAACTCGGCGTGACCGCCATCTGCCAGATTGAGGCTCGTCCGTGGGACGAGTTGCAACCGACGCTTGAAAGCGGCGAGGCTGAGGCGATCATCGCCGGGCTAAAGCCGACCGCAGCGCTGCGCGAGAAGTTTGCCTTTACGGCTCCCTATATCCGCCTGCCTGCGCGCTTCATGGCGCTCAAGGAAACGTCCTTTGCCGAACCGTTCGCAGATACGCTGAAGCAAAAGACTATCGGCGTGATTGCGGGTTCAGTGCACCAGGCGATTTTTGCCGATTATTTTCCAAACAGCCATTGGGTTGGTTTTCCGACGCGCGAACTCATGTTCAGGGACCTGCAGGCCAAGAAGATCGATGCCGTATTTGGCGACGGCTCGGACCTTTCCTTCTGGATCGGCAGTCCCGAGGCAAAGGATTGCTGTGCCTTTGTCGGCGGCCCCTATATTGCGCCGCAGTTCTTGGGTGAAGGGATGATGATCGCAACCACGCTCGAAAATCAAAAGCTTGTCGATGCATTCGATTTCGCACTGAAGGCGATCGAGGAAAAAGGCATCACATCCGAACTTTATCTTCGGTACTTTCCCGTCGATTTCTACTAATCGATCGTCTTAACTCCGAAATCATTGCCGATTGCGCCTCCGCGCGGCCCATGCGATTGACGCGGACGACCCGCGGACGTAGAGCGTTTCATCAAATCCAGCGTTAACAGGAATAACGAATGAACCCGCGCCTAAACACCGAAATCGAACTGACCCCCGAATTGATCGCGGCGGCAGCAGAGGCCAAAGCATGGCCTTTCGAAGAGGCGCAGAAGATCATCAAGCGTTACGCCAAATCCGGCTTTCCTGAAACGGTATTGTTCGAGACCGGCTACGGCCCTTCGGGACTGCCGCATATCGGCACCTTCGGCGAAGTGGCGCGTACCTCAATGGTGCGCCATGCTTTCCGCGTTCTGACCGGCGACAAGGTAAAGACCAAGCTTCTCTGCTTTTCCGACGACATGGACGGCATGCGCAAAATACCGGACAATGTGCCGGATCCAGCATTTCTGGCGCCGTACCTGCACATGCCGCTCTCGGCAGTGCCTAACCCGTTCGGCGGCGACTACAAGAGTTTTGCCGACCACAACAATGTCATGCTGTGCCGGTTCCTCGATACGTTCGGCTTCGACTATGAATTTGCGAGTGCAACGGAATATTACAAAGCGGGCCGCTTCGACGCCGTCCTGCTGCGTGCCGCCGAGCGCTATGACGATATCATGAAGGTCATGCTGCCGACGCTCGGCGAAGAGCGCCAGGCGACCTATAGCCCATTCCTGCCGATTTCGCCGACAAGCGGGCGCGTGCTCTATGTGCCGATGAAGAAGATCGACGCCGGGAACGGCACCATCACCTTTGATGATGAGAACGGTGAAGAGACGACGCTCCCGGTCGCCGGCGGCAACGTCAAGCTGCAATGGAAGCCCGACTTCGGCATGCGCTGGGCAGCGCTCGGCGTCGATTTCGAGATGTTCGGCAAGGACCACCAGACAAATGCGATCATCTATGACCGCATTTGCGAGATACTGGGTGGCCGGGCACCCGAACATTTCGTCTACGAGCTTTTCCTCGATGAGATCGGCCAAAAGATTTCGAAGTCGAAGGGCAACGGCCTCAGCATTGACGAATGGCTGACCTACGCCCCGACCGAGAGTCTCGGCCTCTACATGTTCCAGAAGCCGCGCACGGCAAAACGGCTCTATTTCGACGTCATTCCCAAGGCGGTCGATGAATATTTCACCTATCTTTCGGCCTATGGGCGTCAAAGCTGGAAGGACCGGCTGAACAACCCTGTCTGGCATCTCCATGACGGCAACCCGCCGACCGTGGACCTGCCGGTGCCCTTCGCACTGCTGCTGAACCTCGTAAGCGCCTCCAATGCCGAAAACAGCAGCGTGCTCTGGGGTTTCATTTCGCGCCATGCCAGGAATGTGACTCCGGCAAACAATCCGGAACTTGACGCGTTGGTTGGCTATGCGATCCGCTACTTCAACGATTTCGTCAAGCCGACCAAGAAATTCCGCGCGCCCGACGAGGTGGAACGCGGCGCCCTCGCCGCCATGGACGAGAAACTCGCGACGCTCGCGGACGATGCCGACGGGACCGACATCCAGAACGCCATTCTCGATGTCGCGCGCAGTATCGAGCGCTATCAGGACCACACGAAGAAGAGCCCGGAAGGTGGTCCAGGCGTCTCGGTGTCGTTCTTCCAGATGCTCTATGAGGTACTGATCGGCCAGGAGCGCGGCCCGCGCTTCGGCTCCTTCGTCGCCCTCTATGGCATCCCGGAAACGCGTGCCCTCATTGAAAAGGCCCTGGCCGGCGATCTGTCGTAGTCAGGGGCAAACCAGCGGGAGTCCTCTATGCTTGATCATACTGGAGTTTCAGTCAGCGATTTCGAAAAGAGCAAGGCGTTCTATCGCCAGTTGTTCGCGTCAATCGGCTATGAGTTGATCCTCGAATTCCCGGCCTCCGTGACCGGCAGTTCGGATGTTGCGGGCTTTGGTGAAGGCGGCAAGCCGGATTTCTGGATCGCCAGCGGCGAACCCAACCGGCCAACGGTCCACGTAGCGTTTCGTGTTGGCAGCCGGAACATCGTCGATGCCTTCTATAAAGCGGGAATTGCCGCCGGCGGAACCGACAATGGCGCGCCGGGGCTGCGGCCGCACTACCATCCCAACTATTACGGCGCCTTCGTTCGCGATCCCGACGGGCATAATATCGAGGCTGTCTGCCACGAGGGTTGATCGGCGGGTGGTTATAAAAGCTCGCCGACACCCCCTCATGGCTGCCCCCATTTCCTCACAAGGGTCCTAAGAAAAAATCGAGCCGCAAGTCTTTACCCGGGGGCCTCACGGCTTGATCGACCTTGGATCCCTACTGCTGCGGTGGCGGCGGGAACGGTGCGTCCGGGACCGGCAACGGCGCGGGGACGGCCGGCGCCGCCAATTCCTCCGGCGGTAAATTATCCTGGAGCGCAGGCACCGGCAGTTCCTGCGTAATCGGCAGCGCCGGCGGTGGACTGCCGAATATGCCGAGCTTCGCCTCTTGCGCCTTCTTCATCGTTTCCGACTGGGGCGAACCGTCCGGTGTGCGAGCCCAGCCGTTCTCGACCAGCCATTGCGCAAGATCGACACCACCGAGCCGGCAATGGGTCGCAATGACAGCTTCGGGCGGCTGGCCCGGCACGTCGCATTCGACCGCACGCTGGCGCAGCCAATTGCGAAACGCGGTGCGGGCCGCCATTCCGCAGGGCCAGGTCGTACCCTCGCTGGTGCAAGTCTCGTTCGGCTTGATTTCCTCGATGCCCTCGAGCGTGATGCGATAGCCCGAAACTTCGAGCGAACCGGCCGCGATTGCAACGGGCCGGTAGAGCAAGGTCGGCTTTGCCGTATCGTCTACCGGCACCGGCGGTGGCGGGGGTGTGAGCGATGGCGGCGGTTCCGGTGGCGCAGGCGGTTTAGGGGGCAGGGCTTGGCCGAGTTCGCTCAAGGGTTGGCGCGGCGCGACCCTCTGCAATGGCGTTGCGTCACCGATCGAAGGCGACATTAGGTCCGGCTTGACCGTACGGGCCGCCTTCGGCGCTGCCTTTGGCTCATCCGGCGCCGGGCTCGCCTCATCGCTTTGCGCGTCCTGCATTTCCGAGGGCAATTCGAAATTCTCGGTCGTTACCGTTGGCTCGTCCCCGCTGGCTGGCCGCGCAGTCTCCAGCGCGCCGTTGAATGGGGCAACGAAGGCGTAAACAAGCGTCAGGGCAACCAGAACCGTCAGGATATAAAGCGGCAGCTGGCGCATGCGGATCAGTCCTACTGGCTTGCCCACAGGATCCTCGCGATCCAGTCGATATGGACCGCGTCAAAGGTGCGATTGGGATGTTCGGGATTCATCGACTGCAACTCGATCGTGCGGGCGGTCTGGCGGGCCAGAATCTTGGCCATGACTTCGCCGTCCCTGGTGCGAACCACGACGCGGTCGCCGCGGCGAACCGCAGCACCCGGCGCAACAATAATAGTATCGCCGTCACGGTAAAGCGGCAGCATCGAATCCCCCGACACCTCCAGTGCATAGACGGAGTCGCCGGAGCCCACGGGAAATTCGACCACGTCCCAACCCTGCCCGACCGGAAAGCCGCCATCATCGAAGAAGCCGCCGGCGCCGGCCTGCGCAAAGCCGAGAAGGGGTATCGAGCGGATGGCCGTGCCGCCCGCCCGTACAGCCTTGCCCACGACCAGCATCATGAACTCATCGAGCGAGGCACCCGTGGCCTCCATGATCTTGGCGAGGGATTCGGTCGAGGGCCAGCGAGCCCGCCCGTCGACCGCGAAACGCTTTGATTTGTTGAAGGTCGTCGGATCAAGCCCCGCGCGCTTCGCCAATCCTGAAACGGAAAGCGAATGGCGTTCTGCCAATGCGTCTATGGCCGCCCAAATGCGGTCATGTGAGAACATGTTGGGTCTCGGATAAAAGGAAAAAATACCTTCAGAGGTGTTTTAAGAAGGAATTTTGGAAAAGTCGAGGGGAATTACGGAAAACTTTCTTATTATCCAAAGAAAAGTGGGCATAAGCTGCCCACTCTTTTCAGATTCATGCAGACGCCGTCAAGCAGCCTGCTTTTTCTCCTCGACCGGATAAGGATTGAACCTTTCGTAGAAGGTCTCACCCTTTTCCGCCATGTCGAGAAGGAGTTTCGGCGCCTTGAACTGGGCCCCGTACTTTCGCTGCAGCCCCTTGGCGATCTCGACGAACCTGGCAGCGCCCATCCCGTCGATATAGGAGAGCGTTCCGCCCGTATAAGGGGCAAACCCGAAGGCGAGGATCGAGCCGACGTCCGCTTCACGCGGGTCGGTAACAATGCCTTCCTCCATCACGCGGGCAGCTTCCAGGGCGATCGCAACGAGGAAGCGCTGCTTCAGCACCTCGATATCGATCTTGTCCGGGTCCTGCTGCGGGTAGAGCGTCTTCAGTTCCGGCCAGAGCTGCTTCTTTGCGGGCTTCGCAGGATAGTCGTAAAAGCCCTTGGCGTTCTTGCGCCCGCGGCGGTCGTACTTGTCGACTAAGGTATTGACCAGTTCAACGTGGCGGGGATCGATCGCCTTGGGCCCTAGATCGGCGAGCGTCGCCTTCAGGATCTTCTGCGACAGATCAATGGCCGTTTCGTCGTTGAGCGCCAGCGGCCCGACCGGCATGCCGGCCATGCGCGCGACGTTTTCGATCATCGCCGGCGGCACGCCCTCGATCAGCATGTTGTAGGCCTCGGCCATGTAGCGCAGCACGCAGCGGTTGACGTAGAACCCGCGCGTGTCATTGACGACAATCGGCGTCTTCTTGATGGCACGCACGTAATCCAGCGCCACCGCAAGCGCCTTGTCCGAGGTCTTCTTGCCGAGAATGACCTCGACCAGCATCATCTTGTCGACGGGCGAGAAGAAATGGATCCCGACGAAATTCTTCGGGCGCTGCGAGACCTTGGCAAGCCCGGTGATCGGCAGCGTCGAGGTGTTGGATGCGAATACCGCGGCAGGCTTCAGTACGGCCTCGGCCTTCTCGGTCACCACACGCTTGACCTCACGGTCTTCAAACACCGCCTCGATGACGAGGTCTGCGCCTTCAAGATCGGCATAGTCGGAAGACGGCGTTATCAAGGCGAGAAGCTTCTCCTTTTCCTCGGCTGTCGCCTTGCCCCGCTGCACGTCCTTGGTGACGAGATCGGCGGAATGGGCCTTGCCCTTCTCGGCGGCATCGAGGCTCTGGTCGAGAAGCACCACTGGAATGCCGGCCTTGGCGGTGACATAGGCGATGCCGGCACCCATGAACCCGGCGCCGACGACGCCAACCTTCTTGAACTTTGTGGGCTTCACATCCACCGGCCGGCGCGCGCCCTTGTTCAGTTCCTGCAGCGAGACGAAGAGCGAGCGGATCATCATTCCGGCTTCGGTCGATTGCAGGATCTTGGTGAAATAGCGCTGTTCGATCTTCAAGGCCGTATCGAACGGGACCAGCAGTCCCTCATAGACAGCCTTGAGAATGGAGGCTGCGCCCGGATAATTGCCGTAGGTTTCACGGCGCAGGATCGCAGTTGCGGCTGGCCACAGATTGGCGCCTGCCGGCGAATAGATGGCCCCGCCTGGAAGCTTGAAGCCCTTTTCGTCCCAGGGCTGAACCGGCTTCAGGCCGCCCTTAATCATCTTCTTTGCTGCCTCGACAAGCTTCTTGGCCGGAGCGATCTCGTGCACCAGGCCCATGGCCTTGGCGCGCGATGCGGTGAGGCTGGAGCCAGTGGTCATCATCTGCAGGGCATCTTGCTGGTTTGTCAGGCGCGGGACGCGCTGCGTGCCGCCGGCACCCGGAAAAATACCGACTTTGACTTCCGGCAGCGCCATCTTCACCGACGGATCGTCGGAGACGACACGGCCATGACAGGCCAGCGACATTTCGAATGCGCCGCCCATGCAGGTGCCGTTGATCGCCGAGACCCAGGGCTTGCCACAGGTTTCGAGCTTGCGGAAGAGCCCGCCCATCCTGCCGGTGTTCTCGAACAGCAGTTCGACCGCTTTCTTCGGGTCCCTTGCCTTTTCGGCCTGGAACATCTGGAACATGCGCTTGAGCATGGTGAGGTCGGCGCCGCCGGAAAAGGTATCCTTGCCGGAGGTGATCACCGCGCCCTTGACCGAATCGTCCTTGGTAACGCGATCAACGATCTGATCGAGTTCCTTCATCACCTCTTCGGTGAAGACGTTCATCGATTTGTCAGGCATGTCCCAGGTGACGAGTGCAATGCCGTCCGCGTCGACGTCGAATTTGAAGTTGATGTAGCTCATAAGTCCGTTCTCCCTCAGACGCGTTCGATGATCGTTGCCGTGCCCATGCCCGCACCGATGCACAGGGTAACGAGGGCGACATTGAGATCGCGGCGTTCGAGTTCATCGAGAACCGTGCCGAGAATCATCGCGCCGGTTGCACCGAGTGGATGGCCCATGGCAATGGCCCCGCCATTGACGTTGATCTTGTCGCGGGGGATGTCGAATGCCTGCATGTAGCGCAGCACGACTGCGGCAAAGGCTTCATTGAGTTCGAAGAGGTCGATATCCGAGATTTTCATCTTGGCGCGCTTCAGGAGCTTGTGCGTCACATCCACCGGGCCGGTCAGCATCAATGCAGGGTCGGAACCGATATTGGCAAAGGCGCGGATGCGGGCGCGAGGCTTGGCGCCGAGCGCCTTGCCGGCACTTTTCGAGCCGAGGAGAACGCCGGCCGCGCCATCGACGATACCGGAGGAATTGCCCGCATGGTGCACATGGTTGATCGTCTCGACCTCGGGGTGCGCCTGAATGCCGACCGCATTGAAGCCGCCCATTTCACCGGGCATCACGAAGGAGGGGTTGAGTGCCGCGAGCGCCTGCATATCGGTCGACGGGCGCATGTGTTCGTCGTGATCGAGAATGGTCAGGCCGTTCTGATCCTTGATCTCGAGCACCGAATTCTTGAAATAGCCTTTCTTCCAGGCCTCGCCTGCACGCTTCTGGCTCTCGACGGCATAGGCATCCACATCGTCGCGGCTGAAACCGTATTTGGTGGCGATCAGGTCGGCGGAAACGCCCTGCGGCATGAAATAGCCGGGGAGCCCTACGGACGGGTCCATATACCAGGCACCGCCGGACATGCCCATGCCGACGCGCGACATCGATTCGACCCCGCCGGCGATGACGATATCGTCCGCGCCCTGCACGATCTTCGCAGCGCCGAAATTCACCGCATCGAGGCCGGAGGCGCAAAAGCGCGATATTTGCATGCCGGGTGCCTTGAAATCATAGCCGGCTTCAAAAGCCGAGGAGCGCGGAATGACGGCGCCCGCTTCGCCGACCGGATCGACGCAGCCATAGATAATGTCGTCGACCAGCCCCGTGTCGAGGCCGTTGCGGTCGCGCAGCGCCTCGAGAACATGGGCGCCAAGGCGGACGGCGGGCACTTCGTGCAGGCTGCCATCCTTCTTGCCTCTGCCGCGCGGCGTGCGCACGTGGTCGTAAATATATGCCTCAGTCATTTCATTCTCCCTGTTCGAACCCGCGGCTCATAGGCTGCGGGCGATCAAAAGCTTCATGATTTCGTTGGTGCCGCCATAAATCCGCTGGACGCGCGCGTCGCGGAACATGCGGGCGATCGGGAAATCGTTCATGTACCCATAGCCGCCGTGCAGTTGCAGGCATTCGTCGACGACCTTGTTCTGCAGATCGCTCAGCCAGTATTTCGCCATGGATGCGGTAAAGGGGTCGAGACCGCCGTTCACATGCCGCTCGACGCAATGATTGTAGAAAACCCGGCCGATGGTCGCCTCGGTCTTGAGTTCGGCGAGCTTGAACTGCGTGTTCTGAAACTCCATGACCGACTTGCCGAACGCCTTGCGCTCCTTCACATAATCGATCGTCAACGCGATGGCGCGTTCGGCCATGGCAATAGCCGAACCGCCGATCTGCAGGCGCTCCTGCGGCAATTGCTGCATCAACTGGACGAAGCCCTGCCCTTCCTCGGTTCCGAGAAGGTTGGAGGTCGGCACACGCACATCGTTGAAAAACAGCTCCGAAGTGTCGTTGGACTTGAGACCGACCTTGTCGAGGTTGCGGCCCCGCTCGAAGCCTTCCTGGCCATCGGTTTCAACGACGATGAGCGACGTGCCCTTGGCGCCCTGCGACGGATCGGTCTTGGTGACGACGATGATCAGATTGGCGAGCTGGCCATTGGTGATGAACGTTTTCGATCCATTGATGACGTAGTGGTTTCCGTCCTTCTTGGCGCTGGTCTTGACGCCCTGGAGATCGGAGCCTGCTCCCGGTTCCGTCATTGCGATGGCACCGATAAGCTCACCGGTCGCCATTTTCGGCAGCCATTTCCGCTTCTGCTCTTCCGAGCCATAGTGGAGGATATAGGGCGCGACGATGGAATTGTGGAGTGCAATGCCAAAACCGTCGGTCCCGACGTGACTGATCGCTTCGAGGATTGCGGTTTCATGGGCGTAGGTGCCGCCGGCGCCGCCATATTCTTCCGGCATCGAAGCACAAAGCAAGCCATTCTGCCCGGCGAGTTCCCAGATGGACCGGTCGAAAATCTCCTGCTTTTCGAAGCGGTCGTAATGGGGCACCACCTCGGCCTCAAGGAACCTGGTGGCCATATCCTCCAGCATCACGACATCATCGGTCTTCCACGTAGGCTTGGGAACACCCAATACTTCTTCCGGTCGCAGACCCATCACTAACCTCCCGATTTCGGTTACAGGAGCCGCGTGAGGCGCGGCTCGGAAAAGCGTTCGCCGGCAGCTTAGAATGCTTCGGCGGGCAGCGCCATCATCGTATCCGCTCCGGTCTGGATGCGGGCAAGATGCGCCGATGTCTCCGGCATCACCCGCTCCATGAAGAATTTGCCGGTGGCGAGCTTCGTCTCGAAGAAGGCCTTGTTCTCGGTGCCTTCCGCGAGCTTCGCATGCGACGCCTTGGCCATGCGGGCCCACATATAGCCGAGGCTTACGAAACCGAAGAGGTGCATGTAATCGGTCGATGCCGCGCCGGCATTGTCCGGATTGGCCATGCCATTCTGCATCAGCCACATGGAGGCGGCCTGCAGGTCGTTCAAGCCCTTCTTCAGGTGCTTGGTGAAGAAGGCGAGATTATCGTCGCTGCGATTTTCCTCGCAGAAGTCGCCGACTTCCTTGAAGAAGGCCATGACGGCGCGGCCGCCATTGAGGCCGAGCTTGCGTCCGACCAGATCCATTGCCTGAATGCCGTTCGCGCCCTCGTAAATCATGGCGATGCGCGCGTCGCGCACATACTGGCTCATACCGTGTTCTTCGATGTAGCCGTGGCCACCGAACACCTGCTGCGCCATGCAGGCATGTTCGAAGCCCTTGTCGGTAAGAACACCCTTGAGAACCGGAGTCATCAGGCCGAGCATGTCATCGGCAAGCTGGCGCTCGGCCTCATCGCCGGAGCGATGCGCGACGTCGGATTTCAGCGCTGACCAGAGGATGAAGGCGCGGCCCGCTTCGTTGAATGACTTGATCGTCAGGAGGATACGGCGGATGTCGGGGTGGACGATGATCGGGTCAGCCTTCTTGTCCGGCTCCTTGGGGCCGGTCAGCGCGCGGCCCTGAATACGGTCGCGGGCATAGATGGCGGCATTCTGGTAAGCGACTTCACCGATCGACAGACCCTGGAGCGCGACGCCGAGCCGTGCTTCGTTCATCATGGTGAACATGGCGCGCAGGCCCTTGTTCTCCCCGCCAAGGAGGTAGCCGGTCGCCTCATCATAATTCATGACGCAGGTCGAATTGCCGTGAATGCCCATCTTTTCTTCGATGGAACCACAGGAAACGCCGTTGCGCTCGCCCGGATTGCCGTTCGCATCGGGAATGAACTTCGGCACGATGAACAGCGAAATGCCCTTCACGCCCTCCGGCGCTCCTTCGATGCGGGCGAGAACGAGGTGAATGATATTCTCGGCCATGTCGTGTTCGCCAGCCGAGATGAAGATCTTCTGGCCGGAAATCTTGTACGAGCCGTCGCCATTCGGTACCGCCTTGCTGCGCAAGAGCCCGAGATCCGTTCCGCAATGCGGTTCGGTGAGATTCATCGTGCCGGTCCAGATGCCGTCGGTCATCTTGGGAAGGTAGGCCTGCTTCTGCTCGTCGGTGCCATGCGTGACGATGGCAGCAATCGCGCCCTGGGTGAGGCCGGGATACATGACCAGCGCCATGTTGGCGGATGCCATGTATTCGCCCGCCGCGACGTGCAGCGTATAGGGAAGGCCCTGGCCGCCGAATTCCTGCGGAACGGCAAGTCCAACCCAACCACCTTCGCGATAGGCATCGAAAGCCTGCTTGAAGCCCTTGGGCGTCGTGACCGAACCATCGTCGTGGCGTACGCAGCCCTCATGATCGCCGATCTGGTTCACCGGAAACAGCGTGTTCTCAGCGAGTTTAGCGCCTTCGCCTAGGATGGCTTCCACGATATCCGGCGACGCATCGGCAAAACCCGGGAGGTTGTTGTAGCGTTCAAATCCCAGGACATCGTTCAGGATAAACAACGTATCTTCAACGGGCGCGCGGTAACTCGGCATCAGGTTTCCTCCAAAACATAAACGAGCAGATGCGGCGCCCATAAGCGGCACCGCCATATTTATCTTTATCTAGCAAACTTTGACGTTTCCGTAAACGTCAAAGTTTGTCGAAGTTCACAGGCAGCGCCAAGACTTGGGCGCACCCCCTACAATTCCCAGTTGCAAAACAAGGCCGCAACCGCGGCAGCAGCAGGCGAGCAGATTTTTAACCTTTTAGCGCCTTATCTTAACGAGTTGTTTACCACGTTTCGCCAATGTCAACGTGTCGGTGATCCGTGTCTATGTGTGGTTGGTTTTTCACGGCTTGTCGGACTGTGTGGGGCAAAGGTCCCGGCTTTCCGAATTGGCCCGAATGATCGTCTTGCGGCGCATTCGCTTTTCGGCAGACCAAGGCCACCTTTTTCCGCCCAGTCGAAACTGGAAGCGCCAGGCCGGCGCGTCAACTCGGGCAGCAGACATCCATGACAAACCAAAGGTCATTAATGGAACAGGTCAATGTGAACCGCGCACGCCGCGATGCGACGTCGCTCGACAGCCTCAACCGCACCCTAGAAACCCTTGAAGCGCAGTTGCGCGGCTCGATGCAGCCGGAGGTCGGCGAGGAAACGCCCGACATCGCCGATCGTTTCGCCGCCCTCGCCTCCCGCGCAGGACAATCGGCCCTGCCCGAACGCATCGCGCAGGCAGCACAACCTGCAACCTCTTCCGCGAGCCTAGCTTCGGAAGAGAAGCACGATCTGTCCGCCATCGCCGCCCAATTGAAGCAATTGCGCGACGAGATGCGCGACGATATCGAGACCACTTCGCGCGGAGAGCTTCATGGCGAGACCATGAACCGGCTGCGCCATTCGACCACGCATGAGCGCGCGCCCTATGGCCGCAGCACTTATTATGCGAATGAGGCCGAGGCTGCGCTCGGTTCCCTGGAACGCCGCCTCAACGAAATCCATCGCACCGTCGATGCGCCCTCGCACATGCTGCCGCTGCACAACGTCGAGGAAAAGCTCAATCTTCTCACCGGGGCCGTTGAGCAGATGTCGCGTCGCCACGGCTCCGGCATCCCGACGCAGTTCATGCAACAGATGGACGAGCGCCTCGACGAGATCAGCCGCGCCATCGTCGCCACCGCGCGGCCGGCAGCATTGCAATATGCCGAGGCCGATGCCTTCGAACGCGTCGAGGCACGTATTTCGTCGCTTGCCTCGACAATCGAGTCAGCCACGCACGACAGAACCTCGGACGTTATTCTCAAGCGGATGGGTGAACTCGCGCATCATATCGAGCAACTCAACAAGCAGCATGGAACGACGACGCAGAACCTCGACATTCTTGCTGAACAGCTTTCGGCCGTGGCGCGGCATTTGCAGAGTGCGCCCGCCGCGATCAGCATTTCGGACTTCCGCGACCTGGAGGGCCGCGTACTGCAGATCATAAGCAAGCTCGATGCCGCGCCCCAGCCGGCGGCGGTTGACCCGGCCTTCATCGAGAAGATGGATCAGCGCTTCGAGGAACTCACCCGCCGCCTCGACCAGCATCATACGCTCGTCGAGCACAATGATATCCGCCTGACCGACAATCTCGAAGCACGCTTCGATGACATGGCCCGCTACTTTGCCGAGAACCTGCCGCAAGCAGACGGCACCAAGGACGCCATACGCAGTCTCGAACTGCAGATTGCCGGTCTTGCCGAACGTCTCGCCCAATCCAACGATCGCGATGCTGAAATCGCGAAGATTTCGCCGCGCCTCGAAGCCATCGAAGTCGCCATCGCCGGCAATCGCGATCTGGTCGTCGAGGCAGCACGCAATGCGGCGGCCGAGGCAATCCGCAATACAGCGAACTTCGGCAGCGATCATGACAATTCGATCGCGCGCGAGCTCGCCGACGACCTGAAGACGCTGGAGAAGCTGGCGCGACGGTCCGACGAGCGCAACGGCCGCACCTTCGAGGCCATTCACGATACGCTGCTCAAGATCGTTGATCGCCTGGCTTCGCTCGAAAGCGGCGCCGTTCCGATCTACAAGAATTTCGGACCTGCCGAAAGCACGGCGGTCGTCGCTCCGGACGCGCCGCTGGCCGAAACAGCAACGTTCACCAAGGAGCCTGTCGCAGAAAGTGCGCCTGCCTTCAATGCGCCGCTTGTATCCGCCCGGGAAGAACAGCCTGCGTCTGACGAAATCGTCGACGCGGAAATTGCAACGGAAACGCCGCGGGAGCGTAAATCACTGTTCGGCAGCCTTACACGCAGCCTCAAGGTACGCGGCAAGCGCGAGGCAGCGGCACAGGAACCTTCACTCGACCTATCGGACGACATCAAGGAAGAGCCGGCGACAGAGATCGACGCCGACATTCTCAACCGCCCGCTCGAGCCCGGGTCTGGCATGCCCGACCTCAATTCCATCCTCAAACGCGTCCGTGACGAACGGCGCGACATGTCGGCTGCGACTGACATCGCCGGCGGCAAGGCGGATTTCATTACGGCGGCCCGCCGCGCAGCGCAGGCAGCAGCCACAGAGGCCGAAAATCAGAAACGCGGCATCGCATTCGGTGACGGCGCGACCGACGGCGCGGCCAAGAGCGGAATCTTCTCGCGTCAGCGCAAGCCCATCCTGCTCGCGATTGGTGCGATCATGATCGCGATAGCCGGTCTGCAGCTGAAAAATGCCTTCGTCGATCATCCGGGAACGGACCTCGCCTCCAAGGCACCGGAGCCAGCCAACCCGGAAGAGCCAGCTATCACGCAGGAGCAGCCACAGGCGGAGCCTCACACCAACGCTGCGCCCGAAACACCTGCCGAAAACAATGCGTCGGCAGTGTCGCAGCCTGCGCCCGTCCAGGACCCGGTGGCCGGCGTCATCAATTCCGAGCGCATGATCGATCCGGTGCCCGCGACCGTGCCGGCAACCGGTGCGTCCTCCGCCGTGCTGCCGTTCATCCCGGTCGAGGCGGGACCTGAGCCGCTGCGCGACGCTGCGACCAAGGGCGACAGCCGTGCCCTGTTCGAGATCGGCAACCGCTACATGGAAGGTCGCGGCGTCGAGAGCGACTACGCCAAGGCCATCGAGTGGTATGACCGCGCTGCGGAGCGTGGCTTTGCGCCGGCCGAATACCGGCTTGGCAACTTCTACGAAAAGGGCCTCGGGGTCACGCGCGATCTTGCCAAGGCGAAGTCCTATTACGAATTGGCGGCCGGAAAGGGCAATGCCAGCGCGATGCACAATCTGGCGGTGCTCTTTGCAGGCGGCGCCGATGGCGCCCCTGACAACGAGGCAGCCGCGCGCTGGTTTGCCCAGGCGGCGGAACTCGGCGTCAAGGACAGCCAGTTCAACCTTGCCATCCTTTCCGCCAAAGGCATGGGCGTGCCCCAGAACCTTGAGGAAAGCTACAAATGGTTCGCGCTCGCAGCCAAGGCCGGAGATGTCGACGCCGCACAGAAGCGTGAGGATGTAGCGAAAGTCATGAGACCCGAGCAGCTCGAGCGAGCCCGGGCTGCTGTCGAACTCTGGAACGCCAAGCCCCTCAATCCCGACGCGAACGCCACCAATGTTCCGGCGGAATGGCGCGATTCCCCAGCTGTTACCGGCTCGGTGACCTCAGGAGCGCTCGACATGGAGAAGGCCATCCGCAACGTTCAGCTGATCCTCAACAAGAACGGCTATGATGCGGGCGGCTCGGATGGCAAGATCGGCACGAAGACACGTGATGCGATCATGGCCTTCCAGAAGGACAACGGCTTGAAGCCGACGGGCAATATCGACAAGGATTTCGTCAGGAACCTTCTGCAGAAAAACAAGCAGATCTGAACTGCGTTTCCCCTCCCGGTTCGACCGGGAGGGGGCGCCTTTCAAGCGGCCTGCAAGTCAACCGGAAATGCGCTTCGTTTTAACGAAGCGACACGCATCTTCGCATTTGAACCGGCCCAATGCGCGCCGTTAAGTCAAAGTTTGACGTGAAGCCCGCAAGTGGGCAAGAAACCTTAAAGAATTACTGTCATTGTGCTGTCACGCCGCAGGCGTAGCACCGCAATGGTTCCGGGGTTTGAATTGGGCGTCTACCTGCCAATAGCCGAGATTTCGGTCAACATCTTCGTGCTTTTCTTCATGGGCGCGGCGGTCGGCTTTCTGTCGGGCATGTTCGGCGTTGGCGGCGGATTCCTGATCACGCCGCTGCTCATCTTCTACAATATTCCCCCCGCCGTCGCGGTGGCCACCGGCGCCAACCAGGTCATCGCCTCGTCCTTCAGCGGCGCGCTTACCCATTTCAAGCGCGGCTCGCTCGACGTGAAACTCGGGTCGCTGCTCGTTGTCGGCGGTATCGTCGGCTCGGCGATAGGCATCTATGTCTTCGTACTCCTGCGCCAGCTCGGTCAGCTCGATCTCATTGTCTCGCTGCTCTATGTCGTGTTCCTGAGCACGATCGGCGGGCTGATGCTCTATGAAAGCATCAAGGCGATGCGCCGTACCCGCGCTGGCCAGCTTGCGACGTTGAAGCGGCCCGGCCAGCACAACTGGGTGCACAAGCTGCCGTTCAAGATGCGTTTTCGCGCCTCCAAGATCTATGTCAGCATCATTCCGGTACTCGTGCTTGGCGGCGCCATCGGCTTTCTTTCCTCGATCATGGGCGTTGGCGGCGGCTTCATCATGGTCCCCGCCATGATCTACCTCCTCAAGGTCCCGACCAATGTCGTCATCGGGACCTCGCTCTATCAGATCGTTTTCGTGACTGCGTTCACCACCGTCATGCAGGCGACGACCAACCAGTCGGTGGATATCGTTCTCGCGATGCTGCTGATGAGCGGCGGTGTCGTTGGCGCGCAATATGGCACACGCATAGGCCAGAAACTCAGGGGCGAACAGCTGCGCGCACTGCTTGCAACGCTGGTGCTGGCAGTCGGTCTTCGCCTCGCCATCGAACTCTTCGTCACCCCGGACGATATCTATTCGGTAACGCTGGCCCTGGTCTCGGGAGGCTCATAATGCGCCTTGCCGTGATCCCGCTCATGATGCTCTGCCTGGTTGCCGGCCGGGCTGCCCAGGCGCAACAACCGGTACCGGCCAGCAAGGAAACGATCGAGATCGGACTTTCCACCGACACGATCTCGATCACGTCGGGATTTCGGGGCACTGACCTTACCGTCTTCGGCGCGCTCGACAATGCGGATCCACTCATCCAGCGGCAGGGCCGCTACGATGTGGTCGTCATTCTTGAGGGTCCTCCCCGGAACTTTGTCGTCCGGCGCAAGGACAGGTATTTCGGCATCTGGGTAAATACGGAATCCGTTTCGTTCCAGAACATTCCCGCATCCTATTCACTGGCATCGACGCGCAGCCTGCAGGACATCACGACGCCGAAGATCTTCGCCCAGCTAAGCCTTGGCGTAAACAACATCTATTACGAACCGATGCCGGAGGGTTTCGATTCGAGCGCATCGTTGCGGGAGTTCACCAAGGAATTGCCGCGACTCAAACAGAAACAGCTGCTCTACAACCAGCGTGTGGGGGATGTGCAGTTTCTATCCTCGACGCTGTTTCGCGCGACGCTGTCGCTCCCGGCCAATGTGCCCGTTGGCAAGCACGTGGCGCGCGCCTACCTCTTCCGCAACGGCGAGTTCCTGCGTGAAAGCTCGACCAGCCTCAACATCGTCAAGGCCGGACTGGAATTCCGCATCTTCCGGGCCGCCAACCAGCACAGCCTGCTCTATGGACTCTTTGCGGTGTTTCTTGCTGTCGTCACCGGCTGGGCCGGACGCCTTGTCTTCCGCAAAGATTGATCAAAGGTGTTTCGCAACGACAATGAGCCCGCTAAGGGGCTCGCCACGATCCATGCGGATGGTCTGGCGGTCAATGCTCACCGGCGTCATCGAATGGACCGCCACAAGCCGGCGCACATAAGCTTCGGAGTGCGTATAGCGCAGCGATTGCTGCAGCACCAACCCGTCATCGCCGTCATGCGTCTCGACCGAGAAGGCGAATAGCCCATCAGCCGCAAGAGCAGAGGCAATCTTCGCGAAGGCGCGGTCGAGCACTCCGACATAGACGAAGACATCAGCGGCGATGATGAGATCAGCTTCATTTGCTGGAACATCGAGTTCGTTCACGTCGCCCTTGGCGAGGCTGTCGTAGACGTTCTTTTCCGCGGCACGCTGCAGCATGACCTCGGATAGATCGATCCCGACGAGATGTTGGCACCTGGCACGCAGCAAAGGGCCCATCAAACCTGTGCCACAGCCGAGGTCGAGCACCGAGGCGAAGTGTCTGCCGGGCGCGGCGTCTTCCACCGCCGCTGCCAGAAGCCCCGGCACCCTGTAGTCGAGCTTTTCGAGGAGTGCGCTCTCGAAGGTTGGCGCATAGGCGTCAAAAAGTGTTTCGACATAGGCAGTAGGCGGCGTAACCGGGATGTCGCCCCGGCCGGAAGCGGCCAGCTTGAGGCCAGCCCCGAAACGGTCTTCGACGTCAAGTTCGACCAGCCTTTTCCAGACGATGGCCGCAGCATCGCCATTTCCGGCAGCTTCTTCCATTTCGCCGAGGCGGAACAATCCCGCCGCCCATTCGGGGACAATCTCAAGCGCTTGCCGCATCAGGTCGGCGGCGGCCGCATGCTCGCCACCGTCGAACAGCATGTCCGCGTAGGAAGCACGACGATCCGCGATCAGATCGCCGGACGAAAGAAACGCCCGCGCCAGCTTGCTCAATTGGCGACCTGGGCGCGAATGGCGATGATATTGACGGATTTCCCTGACTGCGTGACATCCGAATTGATCGTGATCACGCCGCCTTCGGCAGGCGCATTGCCCTGCGGGAACTGCACCTGCACCAGATATTCCTTGCTCGCATCCGAGACATCAAAGCGCTTGCGTCCGCAATCGCCGAGACTGCCGAAATCGCAACTCACCGCAATCTGCGAGCTCTTGCCGTCGTCAGTCTTGGCAATGATATCGAACACGGCGGTCTTGCCGGCGAGTTGGTCGAGTACGCCCTGTCCGACCTTGAAGCTGATCGTATCGGCATCCTCCGGCGACTGGATGCGCACGAATTTCTCCAGTTGGTCGCCGGCGATCGTCGCCGTCGCGCGGCCCTCGAGGGCAACCTGCGACATGTCAGCGGGGTTGAACACCTCGATCCAGTTGCCCGTCGCCGACATTTGGCCTTCCTTCATCGGCTCCTGGCTGTTGCTGGAGGCCGGCGCGCTCGTGGTGTTCGATGCCTCCATGTTCGGAACCGGTTTGATAATGCCGGAAGCGACGACCCAGAAAAGGCCGATGGCCACAGCCAGCAGGGCCAAAAGGATTAGCGCCTTGGAAAAGCCGCTCGCCTTGCGCCGCTCGGCGTCGCGACGCACTTTCCGGCGTGTCTTGCCCGGTCGATAATTGTCGGGGCTCGGCTCATCGGACCCAAGAACAGGCCCTTCCACTTCTGGCGGATCCATGTCGATCGATGGCTCGATCCGCTCATCGGCCCCGTGTTGCGGCGCGGGATTTGCGACGAACATCGGTTCGCGCGGCTCCGCAACGGGCTCGAGCGCCGGCGGCGGGGTAGTCGCGCCGGTTGCCTGCACTTCGTCCTCGATCCGCGTAATGGCCGCCTTCAGCATTTCGCGACGGTCGTCGCGCTGGCTTTCTTCGAGCGCGCCATTGGCCGCGAGCGAGCGCTCATGCGCACCCCATGCTGATTCGTAGATTTTCTGACGAATGGCAGGGTTCCTCGCGTCGGCTTTCGCCAATGCGTTCCGGATCGCTTGTTCGATCGCTTCCAACAGCCGCTTCCTTCAAATCATTTCGTAATGAATGGCTAGCCATAGCGCATTCGACTGCTTATTCAAGACTTTGACGGCGCAATGATGGCACTTCGCCGCTGCCTGGAGGGTACAGGCCGCAGAGCCCCAGATACACCCCATAAAAGGGTTGAGGTGCCTTGCGACAAGAACAGACGCTTATTCATTAAGATCGCTGCCTGCGGCGGCGCGGCTCGATCACATGGTTCTGGTTTCGCTTGCCGAATATTGCAGGTCTGGTAAAAGAGTTACGTTTACGCAAACGTCAAAATTTTCTGGGAGTGGTCGATGGCTTTGCCGGATGTACTTAAGTCGAAATTGCGCATTCCGGTCGTTGGTGCGCCGCTGTTCATCGTTTCGCATCCGCCACTGGTTCTCGCGCAATGCAAGGCCGGCATCGTCGGCTCATTTCCGGCGCTCAATGCGCGACCCGAGGCGCAGCTTGACGATTGGCTCGCGGAGATAACCGAGGAGTTGCGCAATCACGACGAAAAGAACCCGGACCGCCCCGCCGCGCCGTTCGCTGTCAACCAGATCGTCCATCGCTCCAACAAGCGCCTCGAACATGACCTCGGCATGTGCGTCAAATACAAGGTTCCGATCGTCATCTCATCCTTGGGAGCAGTCCCCGAGGTAAACGACGCGATCCACTCCTATGGCGGCATTGTCCTCCACGACATCATCAACAACCGCCACGCCAATTCCGCAATCCGCAAGGGCGCTGACGGGCTTATCGCCGTTGCGGCAGGCGCCGGCGGGCATGCCGGCCCGCTGTCGCCATTCGCCCTCGTCCAGGAAATCCGCGAATGGTTCGACGGTCCGCTGCTGCTCTCGGGCGCGATCGCCAATGGCGGTGCAATCCTCGCCGCACAGGCCATGGGCGCGGATCTCGCCTACATCGGCTCGCCATTCATCGCCACGGACGAAGCGCGGGCCATCGACGGCTACAAGCAAATGATCGTCGATTCGACCTCGACGGACATCGTCTATTCCAACTATTTTACCGGCATCCATGGCAACTATCTCAAGCCCTCGATCGCGAAGGCCGGAATGGATCCCGAACACCTGCCGGAAGCCGATCCGTCGAAGATGGACTTCGAAGCGGCAACGACAGGTGCCAAAGCCTGGAAGGACATCTGGGGCTGCGGCCAGGGCATCGCCGCCATCAAGGAGATCGTTCCTGCCGGCGAACTTGTCACGCGGCTGGAGCGGGAATACCACGCAGCGAAGGCGAAGCTCTGCGCCGGGTGAATATGGCACCCGCCGCAACGACCCCAATGGGTTGAAGGCAAGCAGCCTACATCGGCCGGCTGGCGATTTCGGCAACGGCGCGCTTAGCCATCACCTTCACAAGATTGGCACGGTATTCCGCCGAGGCGTGCAAGTCGGACAGCAATCCGTTCGGATCGACTGTCAAATTATCCAGCGCCGATGCGTGAAAATCCGCCGCAAGCGCCGTCTCGGCATCTTCGAGGCGGAACACACCGTTCTCGCCGGCGCCCGTGACCGCGACCCTGACCGTATCGCCGGATTTGGCGACGAAGACGCCGGCCATCGCGTAGAGCGACGCTGGGTTGGGGAACTTCTTGTAGGCAGCCCGGTCCGGCGCCGTGAACTCAACTGCCGTTATAATTTCGTCGGGTTCCAGCGCTGTTTCGAAGAGGCCGATAAAATAGTCCGCGGCGGCTATCGAACGGCGGTTCGTCACAATCGTCGCATCCAGCGCGAGAAGCGCCGAGGGATAGTCCGCGGCCGGGTCATTATTGGCGATCGACCCGCCGATCGTCCCCATATTGCGAACCTGCGGATCGCCGATATGGCCGGCAAGGCTGGTGATCGCCGGACAGATTTTTGCCAGTTCCACGTTCGTCGATACGTCATAATGGCTTGTGACCGCCCCGATACGGACGGTGCGGCCTGTGATCTTCACGCCCTTCAACGCTTCGATGCGACGCAAATCAACAAGATCGCTCGGTGACGCCAGGCGTTGTTTCATCGTCGGGATGAGCGTCATGCCGCCGGCAAGATACTTGCCATCCTCGGCCTCGCCCATCTGCCGGGCAGCGCCTTCGACGGAGGTGGCGCGATGATACTGTGTCTCGTACATGGCGTGCCTCCTTATTTCGCCGCCTGCAGTGCGGCCCAGACATTTTGCGGGGTCGCCGGCATGGCCAGATTATTGTTGCTGATGGCATCGGTTACAGCGTTGATGACCGCCGGGGGCGAGCCTATGGCGCCCGCTTCCCCGCAGCCCTTGACCCCTAGCGGGTTGGAAGGACAGGCTGTCACGGTGTTCGTGACGGTGAAGGACGGCAGATCGACGGCGCGGGGCATCGTATAGTCCATGTAGCTTGCCGTCAGAAGCTGCCCGCTCGCATCGTAGTGCGTGGCTTCGAGCAATGCCTGGCCTATGCCTTGCGCAAGACCGCCATGCACCTGCCCCTCTACGATCATCGGATTGATGATGTTGCCGAAATCGTCGGCAGCCACAAACTGGACGATTTCGGTCGTGCCGGTCTCGGGGTCGATCTCGACCTCGCAGATGTGGCAACCGCCCGGGAAGGTGAAATTCGACGGATCGTAGAATGCGCCTTCCTTCAAGCCCGGCTCCATGCCGGATGGAAGGTTGTGCGCCGTATAGGCGGCAAGCGCCACCTGGAACCACGGCACGCTCTTGTCCGTGCCGGCAACGCGCACATCGCCGTTCTTGATTTCGATGTCGGCTTCGTCAGCTTCAAGCAAATGGGCGGCAATCTTCTTGGCCTTGGCTTCGACCTTGTCGAGCGCCTTGGCGATCGCCGACATGCCGACGGCACCCGAGCGCGAACCATAGGTGCCCATGCCCATCTGCACCTTGTCCGTATCGCCGTGGACGATGGAAACACTATCGATGGGCACGCCGAACCGTTCCGCCGCTAGCTGGGCGAAGGTGGTTTCGTGGCCCTGCCCGTGCGAATGCGATCCGGTCAATATTTCGATCGTGCCGACAGCATTGACCCTCACCTCCGCGCTCTCCCAGAGCCCGACGCCCGCACCCAGCGAGCCGACAGCGGAAGAGGGCGCTAGGCCGCAAGCCTCGATATAGCAGCTCATGCCGATGCCGCGCAGCTTGCCGCGTTTTGCTGCCTCCTGCCGGCGATTCTCAAATCCGGCATAATCAGCGGCATTCATGGCCGCGTCGAGCGTCGCATCGAAATCGCCGGCGTCGTAGCACATGATCACCGGCGTCTGGTGCGGGAATGATTTCACGAAGTTTTTGCGCCGCAGTTCGGCAGGGGAAATTTTAAGTTCGCGGGCCGCTGTCTCCATGATGCGCTCAAGCACATAGGTCGCCTCCGGCCGCCCCGCGCCGCGATAGGCGTCGACGGGCGCAGTATTCGTATAGACGGTCTTCACATTGGCGTGGATTGCCGGAATGGCGTATTGCCCGGAGAGCAGGGTTGCATAGAGATAAGTCGGGACGCAGCTCGAAAACAGCGACATATAGGCGCCGAGATTGGCGATCGTCGCAACCTTGAGGCCAAGAATCCTGTGGTCGCTGTCGAAGGCGATTTCCGCGTGGGTGACGTGATCGCGCCCATGCGCATCGGTGAGAAAGCTCTCAGTGCGGTCAGCCACCCATTTGACGGGAACGCCGGTTTTCCTTGATGCCCACAGGCAGGTGATTTCTTCGGGATAAATGTAAATCTTCGAACCGAAACCACCACCGACATCCGGCGCAATCACACGCAGCTTGTTTTCTGGCGCGACATTATAAAATGCACTCATCACCAGGCGGGCAACGTGCGGATTTTGCGAGGTCGTCCAGCAGGTGTAGTGATCCTCACCGGAATCGTAGACGCCGAGCGTTGCCCTCGGCTCCATCGCATTTGGCACAAGGCGATTATTGACGATGTCCATGCTGGTGACGTGTGCCGCCTTGGCGAAGGCCGCATTCGTTGCTGCTTCGTCGCCAAGATCCCAGTCGAAAATCAGATTGTCAGGCGCTTCCGCATGAATCTCCGGCGCGCCCTGCTGCATCGCGTCGAGCGCGTTGACGACGACAGGCAATTCCTCATAGCTCACTTCGACTGCCTCGGCAGCATCGCGCGCCTCACCTTTGGTGTCGGCGATGACAATAGCGACTGCGTCGCCAACATAACGCACCTTGTCGGTTGCGAGCGGCGACCAGGCGCCCATTTTCATAGGCGTGCCGTCCTTGGAGTGGATCATCCACCCACAGATGAGGTTGCCTATGCCGTCGGCCTTGAGCTCGCTGCCCGTCAGCACCGCGACGACGCCGGACATCGCCTTCGCCGCATCGACATCGATGCCGGTGATCCTGGCGTGGGCGTGTGGGCTGCGCACGAACGTCGCGTGCTTCATGCCGGGGACGACCATGTCGTCGGTGTATTTGCCCTTGCCGGTGATAAACCTCTTGTCCTCCTTGCGAAGAACCCGTGCTCCGATACCTTCAACGCCCATGGTTAGTTCTCCCTGTCGCAGGCGGCCTGGCTGGAGAGATAATAGCGCTCCGGGGCGATGCCGCTGCTACACTTGAATCCGCTGATCAGGCAGCCTTTTCGGCGCCCTTCCCCATTTTTTCCGATGCGTCGAGCACGGCCTTGACGATGTTATGATAGCCGGTGCAGCGGCAGATATTGCCTTCAAGTTCGAGACGCACAGTGGCTTCGTCGAGGCCGTCTGGATGCCGCCGGATCAGGTCCGCCGAACTCATGAGCATGCCCGGCGTACAGAAGCCGCATTGCAGCGCATGATGCTCGCGGAAGGCGGCCTGCAACGGATGTAACTCGCCATTGAGACCGAGCCCTTCGATGGTGGTGACCGTAGAGCCCGACGCCTGCGCCGCCAGCATCGTGCAGGATTTGACCGCCCTGCCATCGACATGGACGATACAGGTACCGCATTGCGACGTGTCACAGCCGACATGGGTGCCGGTCAATCCGAGATTTTCACGCAGGAAATGTACGAGCAGCGTTCGGTCTTCGGCTTCGCCCTTGACGGCGCGCCCGTTCACGACCAGTTCAACCTTCGCCATAGGTTCCTCCCAGACCGTTGACTTGGCAGCAGACCGGCCTTCTCCCGAGGCCTGTCTGCGCGAAGAAGAGATTAATCGCTCCTACGCACTTGTCTATCGGCAAATAGAAAAATTCCAATGTGCGGCTCGTTGCATGCATCGCATGGCGGAATCGCGCGCCGGAACTTCGAACGCCCCAAAAAAGCAGCGATCTCAAGGCTTGCATTCGGCGCGCAATGCGGGTATCAGGCGCGTCATCCTTCGGCATGATCGTCTCTGCCGAATTCAGGGATCGGGAAGCATCTTCCCTGCCGCTTTAGCTCAGTCGGTAGAGCACATCATTCGTAATGATGGGGTCGCGTGTTCGAGTCACGCAAGCGGCACCAGTTTCTCCTCGCCGCGCTTCTGTTGCACACGATAATCACGTTCAATTTATCGAGGGGCTTCTATCAAATCGCCGCGTGCTCTGGCTTCATGCACGAACAACAGGGGGCGGAGTTCGGCATGCGCCATTTTCCACGGTCGATCATGGCGCTGATTGCGGGTTTCCTATTGGTGTTGGGCCTGATTGGCGCCGCCGCGGCCCCCACTGGAAACGCTGCGTCGAACGCGGCCGGCACCAGAAATGCAGAACCGGCGGATTTTGGTTTTCCCGTTCCGAACCCCGAACCGTCCTTGCCACCCGAAATCGATCGTTTTGCGCCACCGGCATTTGCCGCCGGTGCGGGCGCGCCCGCAATTGCGGAAATCTCGCGCACTGCCGGACCCGATGAAATCATCTCGATGACGGGTATCGGGTTGGATAAGCAAACCGGCTATGGAATTTTCGCGCAAGCGCCCACCGCAATCGAGGGCAACCTCTCCTCGTCCAAGCCGCTACGCGCCGATGCGAGCGCAGCAACACTGCTGCTCCCCGCCTCCCTGCCGGCATGGTCGATGTATCTCGTTTGGCCGGAACGCGACGGGGCGCGCGGCAAGCCCTTTGCCGTCAACCGTACCGAAGCCTGGTGGCTCGGCCCGAACAATACGACGGCAGGGACGGCCATTTCGCTCTACGGACGCAACCTTGCGCATATGAACGGCACGTCGACGGCCTTTATCTACATCAAGCCTGCGAACGCGCCCGGCCTGTTTGTCGCCCCCATATCCGTCAACCCCTTCCGGGTCGAATTCAAGGTCCCGGATCTCGTGGCTGGCTCCTACGAAGTCTGGGCTCATAACGGCCATGGCGGCCGCTTCGGCTGGAGTGGGCCGCTGCCGCTGCGGGTACTCGGCAAGTCGCCCTGGGCGGGGCAGGAAGCGCGCATCCTTGAGGTAAAATCGTTTGGCGCGACAGGCAATGGCACCAGCGACGATACCAGCGCTATCAGAGAGGCGCTCGAGGCTGCAGCAGCAAGCGCGCCCGCAACGGTGCATCTTCCGGCCGGGACCTATCGCGTGTCTTCCGCGCTGAGCGCGCCAGACAATGTCCGTTGGCTTGGCGACGGCCTGGACCAGACCGTCATAAGGCTCGATGCCGATACGGGCGCGAGCATGATCGACCAGGCGGAGCGCAATGTGCAGTTCGAACGGCTGACCTTCGACGCCAATGGCAATACCGGCTCGAAGCCGCTCATAAACCTCGGCGCCGTCTCCAACTTGCGGCTGCAATCGGTGCGGCTCATTGCATGGAACATTCCGGCGCTGGAAACGGACCGTTCGTCCGGCATCTACATCGATGGTTCCGAGCTCATCGAGAATGGATCATTCTATGGCAGCAGCAACCAGCTGTTCATGACCAATAACCGGTTCCGCATGACCGGCTATGGCGAATCGGTTGTTGCACTTTGGGGCGGCCGCGACTTTTCGATGATCGGCAACGATCTTGCCAATGCCGATGAGACCCGCGACGACGGCCACGGCATCGGCCGTTTCTTCGTCGCGCAGGGGCATTTCGGCAACCTCCGTAACATGTATTGGGAGGGCAATCGCTCCCACAATGCCGCGCCGCACGACTGCGACACCGTCGATTGCAACAAGGGCGAACAGATCTGCTTCGAAATGGTCGGCAGTGAGCTCAAGGATGGCTTAATCGGAGCGACGCCGACCAGCGTGACGCTCGCAGGGTTGGCTGCACCCGATGAGCGGAGCGGCCGCGATCTGGTGATCGTCGGCGGCGCTGGCGCAGGGCAACGTCGCCATATCGTTAACGTGAAAGCCAACACGGCGATGTTGGACCGACCCTGGAACGTCGTTCCCGACCGGTCGAGCCGGTTTGCATTCGCCGCCACCGCATCGCAGATCGCCATCTACAAGAACAGCTTCGAAGGCCGCGCGAGCTATGCCGAGCACGACTCGGATTCGACGGCGGTCCTGCTCTACGGCAATGTTTACGATGCAGTGGTGGACAGCAATCGGATTTCGCAAATGCGCCACGCCATGATGACCGTCGCATTGACGTCAACGTCGGGCCTCAGCCCCTACTTCCTGCAATATTCGAACAACACCATCTCCGACAGCAATAGTGGGCTATATGTCGGAACGACATTCACGGATGCAGGAACAGCCGGGGTCTGGGGCGGTCTCGGCAATATCTACCGCAACAACACATTTGATCGACTTGCCCATATCGGCGTCGAATACGAAAGCTGGAGCTACGAGGGCGCCGACTATAATGGCACGGTGTTCGAGAAGAACAGGTTCACCAACCTTCCCTTCGGGTTCATCGATGGCTTCCGCCTGATGTGGACCTATAATGGAAATTTTAAGGAAGCGCCGCCGCGCAGTTCGCGCAAATACAATACCATTCTCTATCGCAACAGCTTTGATCGCGGGTCCGCACCCCTGCCGCGCAGCGTCGGTTTCAAGTCGCTGCAGCCGGCCAACACATGGCTGAATATCGATTCCACCTGGACCGGCTTTGCTGCCGGCAATAGCGGTCCATCCCAATGAGACCTAATCCGAAAATAGCGGCTGGCGCTCGAAGTTTTTCCAATCGCTCAGCAATTGATCTGCCTTGCCGATTTGATAGCAGCGCTGCCAGCCTGCCACGGCACCAATCGCGCGGTGAACGCCGGGATCGGTCGTTGCCTCGGTGAGTTGGTGCAACAGTTCGCGTGACGTCGCGATATCGTTTTCGGCGCCAAGGGAATCCTGCAAATGCGAGAGGCGCTTCAGATACTTGCCCGTCGCTCCATGACCCGCATAGAGCGGCAGGAAGAACTCCAGCGCATAGCGCAGCTTTTTCAGCGTGATTCGCACTTTGTGTCTTTGCTCGGGCGCCAAATGGCGGAAATGACGGCCAAGCTTGAGCGCCTTGCGCTCGATGCGGCCAAGGACGCGCGCACCGAGCTTGCCCACCGGCTCCGACAGAACGCCAAGCGTGCCGGCGCTGATGTTATTGCGCCAGTTGCGCTGCTCGATCACGAGACCGAGTGAAAGCAGGAAGCGATTGACGACCGGCGAGGCGAGCACTTCACGCACCTTCACATAGGCCTCGTCCCTGAATGGGTACGCAGCCATCCTCAGGCCGGAAAAGTCGATATCTTCGAGTTCGGCCATCTCGAGGTTGGCGACGGTCGATGAGATGAACACCTCCCAGTTGCGGGCAGGTCCAAGATTGCTGGCAAGCTGCTTGGCTTCGGCTTCGAGTGCAGCCAGCGCCGGGGCACCGATTTCGTGGCGCAGCAGCCAAAGCAATGTGCGCAGCCGGCGCAGTCCCACCCGCAACTGATGGACGCCATCCGGCACTTCGGAGAGCTCGGCGGGAACGAGATTGGCGAGTATCTGCTGATGGCAATTGCCCAGGAGAGCGGCGATGGCATCGTCAACAATATCGTCGCGGCCAATTCCGGACTGCGTTGCCTTGAATGCCTTGGGCGTCTTGATGCAGGCGAGTGCATAGCCGCGATCCGATTTCGTCTGGACGCCGAGCCGGAGCGGCTCGGTTTCCATGAGGCTGAGGCCAAGTTCATAAAGCGCCGCCGGGCGCCCCTGCTTCAACTCAAGTTCCACTTCCGAGATCGGCTGCTGCCAGGCGCCTGCCTCGACTTTCCCGTCATCGAAGGCGACCTCGATCTGGGCGCCCGGAACATCGACCATGAGCGCGTGCCGCCGCACATTGGTGGCGAATGCAGGAAAGAGCGATTGCGGATCGAGCTTATCGAACGGGGCGCCGATTTCCAGAAGCGGCAATGAACCCAGATCGGGGGCCATCGCATGGACTGGCGATTCCCATTCGTGGCGCGACAGGGCTCCGTTGGAAGCCGTGCGCTTGACCGTCTGGGTAAAGCTCCGGCCGGTGCGCCTGACGCGTAGCGTCAGTCCCGCGTCGAACAATGCATGATCTGGCGTGTCGAAGTAGATCGCTTCGAGCCGGCGGATGATCCCCTTGTTCCGCGCGGAAAGGCGCTGCAAGGCACTTTCGCGGAAGGCAGCGAATCGTTCGACTGCCACAAGCAGCTTCAATTCGGTCTCGACCGGCGGCTTCTGCTCACTGGTCCAAGGTTTATCGGTGATTGTTTCCACGCTTGCCACTTTCACGCCTTTTGGACCGAAACTAAACATATCACCGGTTGAACGACAATGCCGCATACCTCCGGTTGCAACTCACTTGCCTAAAGCCGACGACCCATTATATGTTGTCACCGACAACATTGAGGTCCAACCATGAATGCCATCGAAGAATTCCGACAGTTCAACCGATTTTTCACCAAGGAGATCGGCCTTCTCGACAAGCACCTGCTGGCCAGCGATTATACGCTCGCCGAGGCGCGCGTGCTTTACGAACTCGCCAATAATGGCGAGCAGACCGCGGCAGAGCTCGGTCGCAGCCTGGGTATGGACAAGGCGCACCTCAGCCGGATCGTCGCCCGATTTGCCAAGCGCAAGCTCATTGGTGTGCGCGTCAGTCCCGCACACGGCAAGCACCGCTTGATCGCTTTGACTCCGGCAGGAAAGAAAGCGTTCGCCGCGCTGGACCTCGGCTCGCAACAACAGATCGAAGGGCTGCTGGCGCCACTCGCTGCGGACGCGCGCACGCAGCTCGTCGCCGCGATGCGCCATATTCATGCGCTTCTCGATCGGAGCGAGGCTGAGCGAAATGCCGTTACATACCGTAGCCTGCGGCCGGGCGATATCGGCTGGATCATCCACCGGCAGATGGCGCTTTATCATGCCGAGTATGGCTGGGACTGGACCTATGAGGGGCTTGTCTGCGACATCCTCGGCAAGTTCGTCGCGCATTTCGATCCGGAGCGGGAGGCTGCGTGGGTGGCCGAACATAATGGCGCGATCGCCGGGTCGATCTTCCTCGTCAAAGGCGATGAAGAAGGCGTTGCCAAGCTGCGGCTGCTGTATGTCGAACCTTCCGCACGTGGCTTGGGCATTGGCCGCGAACTCGTAGCGAAATGCACTGAGGAGGCGCGGGCAAAGGGATACCGCCAACTCAAGCTCTGGACCAACGACGTACTGGTTTCAGCACGCCGCATCTATGAAGCTGCCGGCTTCCGGTTGATCAATGAGGAGAAGCACCATTCGTTCGGCCACGACCTTATCGGGCAGACATGGCTGCTGGAACTCCACCAGGACTGACCGTCCACCCGAGTCCCCGGCTGGCTTTCACAACAAATTGAGGGCAAAGCCCAAATTTTTGCAGGCTGAGGCAAGCTGTCATCTTTTTATTGCCTAGCATCATTGTTATATGCACCAATGTAATAAGCACCCTTATGAAATGCTTTCACACCCATGAACAACACAAAGACCCTTGGCTTCCTGCTGCACGACGTCGCGCGCCTGCTACGCAAGCGCTTCGAACAGCGTGCGAAGCATCTCGGATTGACGCGGTCGCAGTGGCAGACGCTGGCATACCTTGCCAATAATGAAGGTATCCACCAGGCAGGCCTTGCCGAGATACTCGAAATCGAACCGATCACGCTTGTCCGCATTCTTGACAAGCTGGAAGAGCGCGGCCTGGTCGAGCGCCGCCGGCATCCGACGGATCGGCGCATATGGCTGCTCTTCCTGCGCGACGAGACCCGCCCGCTTCTCGCCGACATGCGCGTGATTGGTGAAGCCACGCGCGGCGAGGCACTCGCCGGCGTTTCGGTGGAAGACCGCGATCACCTCATCCGCACCCTTACCCTTATGAAGACGAACTTGATCGACGCATGCCAGACGCCGGTCGATGACAGAGAGAAAAATCATGGCTGATGGTTCACCTTCCATGCGCATTCCCGCCAATTCGGATCAGGCCCCTGCTCCTTCACAGCGCAGCGAGACTGTCCTTGAAAAGCGCGACACGACAATCGAGACGCCAGCAATCCCGGTGACCAAGGAAGCGCCGCCAGCACCGGCCCGGCCGCGCCGCAGCCTGAAGCGGCCGCTCCTGTTCGCGGTGCTGCCGCTCGCATTGATCGTCGGCGGCTACTTCTACGTTACCGGCGGCCAGGTCATGTCCACGGACAATGCCTATGTGCAGGCCGATATGGTCGGCGTCTCCACCGATGTTTCCGGGATGGTGCAGTCGATCGAGGTCCACGACAATCAGGTGGTCAAACAGGGCGACGTGCTCTTCCGGCTCGATCCAAGCGCCTATGAAATCGCCCTTGCGGGCGCGAAGGCTCAGCTTGGTGTCGTCCGCAACCAGATCCTGAACCTCGAGGCGAGCTACAAGCAATCGCTCGCCGAAATCACTCAGGCGGAAGCCGACATCCCCTTCTACAACAAGACGCTGCAGCGGCAGCAGGATTTGACCGCAACGGCGGCGGTCTCCAAAGCTGCCTACGACCAGGCCAAGCACGACCTCGACGCCGCCCAGCAGAAAGTGGACGTCGCCAAGGCGGAAGCTGCTGCTACGCTGGCACAACTCGGCAATGACCCGAACCAACCAGTCGAACAGAATCCGTCCTATCTTCAGGCTCAGTCGGCTGTGGACAATGCCCAGCGCAACCTCGACCGCACCATCGTCCGCGCGCCGTTTGACGGTATAGTCACCAATGTTTCCGCGCTGCAGGTCGGCGCCTATCTGCAGGCATCGCAGGCCGGGTTCAGCCTGGTCTCGACCACGCATATGTGGGTTGCGGCCAGCCCGAAGGAAACCGAACTCACCTATGTTCGCGAGGGGCAGCCGGTGACGATCAGTGTCGACACCTATCCGGGCGTAGAGTGGAAGGGCAAGGTTGCCAGCATCAGCCCGGCATCGGGTTCGAGCTTCTCGCTTCTGCCTGCCCAGAATACTTCGGGCAACTGGGTGAAGGTCGTCCAGCGCATTCCCATGCTCGTCAGTATCGACGATCTTTCCGGCAAGCCGCCGCTGCGCGTCGGCATGAGCGTCACCGCTGACGTCGAAACCGGCCACGCCCGCGGCATGCCTAAATTCATCTCAGATCTCTTTGGGGGCTTTGGTAGCAAGAGCCATGGCTAACACTGTCGCGCTTTCAGGTCCGGCCCCCGTGGTGGCGAACCGCGGGGCAATCACGGCCTGCGTTATCCTCGCCGTCATCATGCAGGCGCTGGATACGACGATCGCCAACGTTGCGCTGCCCTATATCCAGGGCAGCGTCTCGGCGAGCGCCGACCAGATCAATTGGGTTTTGACGTCCTATATCGTCGCCGCCGCCATCATGACGCCGCCCTCAGGGTTCCTCGCGGCACGCTTCGGCCGCAAGAATGTGCTCCTGACGGCGATTGTCGGCTTCGTCGTTGCGTCGGTCCTGTGCGGGCTCGCTCAGACGCTGCCGCAGATTGTGGTCTTCCGCCTGATGCAGGGCCTGTTTGGCGCGGCGCTGGTGCCGCTCTCCCAAGGCATTCTCCTCGACATTTACGAAGTGCACGAGCGCGGCAAGGCGATGGCACTCTTCGGCGTCTCGGTCATGGTCGGTCCAGTGCTTGGCCCCGTCATCGGCGGCTGGCTCACCGACAATATCAGCTGGCGCTGGGTGTTCTATATCAACGTGCCCATCGGTATGCTCGCCTTCTTCGGTATTGTCGCCTTCGTCTCCGAGACCAAGCGCGACATCGGCGCCAAGCTCGACTGGTTCGGCTTCGGCATGCTCAGCCTTGCGATTGCCACGCTGCAGCTTTTCCTCGACCGCGGCGAGCAGCTGAACTGGTTCTCCTCCGGTGAAATCCAGGTTGAGGCGCTGATCAGCGCCGGCGCCTTTTATCTTTTGCTCGTGCATACGTTCACGGCGAAGAATTCCTTCGTCAATCCGCGCCTTTTCCTCGACCGGAACTTCTCCGTCAGCATGTTCTTCATCTTCGTCATCGGCGTCACCTACCTCGCTTCGCTCGCCCTGATGACGCCCTATCTGCAGACGCTGATGGGTTATCCCGTCATTACCGCCGGTATCGTCATGGGCCCGCGCGGCGTCGGCACTATGATTTCGATGTTCATCGTCGGGCGCCTCATCGGCAAGATCGACACGCGTGCGTTGCTGATCTTCGGCTTTTCGCTCACCGCCTGGGCAATGTACGACATGACCGGCTGGACACCCGACATTTCACAATGGACGATCATTTCGGTCGGCTTCATCCAGGGTGCCGGGCTTGGCTTCCTTTTCGTGCCCTTGACGACGATCGCCTTTGCCACCCTGCCCGCCCATATGCGCGGCGAGGGCACGGGTCTCTATAACCTATCGCGAAATATCGGATCGAGCGTCGGCATCGCCATTGTCTCGGCGCTGTTGACGGAGAACGTCCAGATCAACCACGCCTCCATCGCCGCCTATGTGACGCCGTTCAATCATGCCTTCAATGCACCGGCCGTGATGCAGCATCTCGACCCGATGAAAGCCGCCGGCCGCGCCGCGCTTGACGGCATGATCACCGAGCAGGCGACGATCATCGCCTATATCGATGATTTCAAGCTGTTGATGATCATGTCGATCATCTCCATTCCGCTGGTAATGCTGCTGCGCAAGCCCGGTTCGGATGCGGCCCCGCCGGACCACAGCGCCGTCATGGAATGACCTTGCCGAAGCTGCAGATGCCCTATCAAGCAGGCTTCAGGTCGCCAAGCAGTGTCGGAATGAGCTCCGACACTGTTGGATGGATCGGCACCGACCATTTCAGCTGCGGATAGCCGACATCGGCATTCATCGTGTCGAGTATACCGTGTATCGCTTCGTCGCCGCTGGTGCCGAGAATCGCCGCGCCAAGAATCTTTTGCGTTTCGGCGTCCGCTATCACTTTCATGAAGCCCAGCGTTTCATCCCTTTCTACAGCGCGCCCAACACGCGTCATCGGACGCTTTGATACGAGGATGGGTCGGCCAGACGCGCGGGCCTGGCTCTCGGTCACGCCGACGCGGCCAAGCGGCGGATCGATATAAAGTGCATAACCTGGAATACGCTCGCTGACCTTCCGGTTCTCACCGTCCAAAAGATTGGCCGCGACGATTTCATAGTCATTATAGGCCGTGTGGGTAAACGCTCCGCGTCCGTTGCAATCGCCGAGCGCCCAGATGCCATCGACGTTTGTCGCAAGATGATCATCGACCTTGATAAAGCCGCGCTCGTCCAAGGCGACGCCCGCCTTGTCGAGGGCAAGGTCATCCGTGTTGGGACGGCGGCCGATTGCCATCAGCACGTGCGACCCAACGACGCTCGGCGCGCCATTTGTGCAATCCACGCCGACCTCGACGCCGTTCGGATGCGGCTTGAACGATATGCACTCCGCATTGAGCCGCATGGCGATGCCTTCGGCCTCGAGAATATCCTTGATGGCGTCGGAGATGTCCTCGTCCTCGCGGCTGACAAGGCGCGGTCCCTTTTCGACCACCGTCACCTCGGCGCCAAATCGGCGGTACATTTGCGCAAATTCGAGGCCGATATAGCTGCCGCCAACGACGACCAGATGTTCGGGCACCTCATCCAGTTGAAGGATCGAGGTGTTGGTAAGGTACTCGATATCGTTGATCCCCGGCATGTCGGGAATGTTCGCCCGCCCGCCCACATTGAGGAAGATGCGGGGCGCCGTATACGTCTCGCTGCCGATTGCGATTTCGTGTGGAGCAGTGAAGCGCGCGTGGCCCTCGATCACCGTACAGTTTTCCATGCCGCGCAACCATTTTTCGACGCCGGTGCGCGCGTTGTAGGAGACCGTGTCGGCTCGCTGCTTCACCCGCTTCATATCGATACCAACTTCGGCGCCGACCAATATGCCAAAGTCGGAGGCGCGTCGGGCAAGGTGGGCAGCGTAAGCGCTGGCCACGAGGGTTTTGGTCGGCATGCACCCGGTGTTGACGCAGGTGCCGCCAAACAGCTTGCGTTCGACCATCAGCACTTTCATGCCGGCTCCGGTGAGCTGGCCGACAAGCGATGGGCCAGCTTGTCCTGCCCCGATGACGATGGCGTCGAATGGCTTGCTCATGCCGGAACCTCCCTTGCCTGTGTGCTTCAAAAGCGATGGATCATACAATTTTGCGCGAAGCATAGATCAGCGGCGTTTCAGCGTCACGTGCGGTGCGCGCAACGGGGGAAGAATTCGGCAATCATTTGAACCGCCAGGTGAATGGATGGTTCAGCCAGCGTTCAGATGCCCTTGTCTATTTTCAAGAGGTCACTGGGGAAATTTTGTCATGCTTGTTCAACGTCTTGGCATCGTATTTGCCATTTTCCTTGTCTTCGCATTGGGGTTTGGCAGCTTTATCAATTACACGAAATCGGGGCGCATCGCCCATCCGGACATGCACGGCAACCTGGTCTATCGTCAGGGGTAAGCGATCAGCTGCGTTTCTTGTTGCGGGTTTCGGCGATGTCGAGTTGTTCCAGCAAGTCCAGGAATTGCTTGGGCATCTTCTTTTCGACCCTGGCGGCGCTGGTGGTGCGGATAGCGTGCTGGAATTCCGGGCGCTGAAGCTGGTCGCGGACGACGCTTGCCGTAGGATGAGGCTTAGCCACTCGTTTTCCAGTCATAATACTTCCAATCGGCTCTGAAGCTGGCGCCATCATTTTCACTCCATGCTTCGACATCCATGACCCTATAAAGGGGTCGGAAGGCTTTTGTTTCAAATCCTATGGGTCTATGGTCAATAAATGCTGAATATGACCGGCGGGACCGGAATCCGAGCCGCATTCGCTCTTCAGCTTGCCATCGTATTTTAATGATTGGACGCGGAACTCTAACGGAAAAGCGGCGTTGTCCTCCAAACATTAAAGGATATGCCAATGTTGATACGTGTCGGTTATGAGATTGCCATTAGGTGCAACCAGCCCACTCCAATGACCACCTATCTCAATCTCGAATCGGCGCGGACTGCCGACATCAAGTGCGAGAATGGACCGGTGGCCAGCCCGGATCTGAAGCTTGAAAAATTCAAGGATCTGTTTGGCAATACCGCTATCCGCCTTCTCGCTCCGGCTGGAAATCTCACCTTGACTTATGATGCCGTGGTCAAGGACGACGGCCTCCCGGATCCGGTTCATGAAGATGCTGCCGAGATCACGGTCGACAAGCTTCCGACCGAATGCCTCGCCTACCTTTCCGCTAGCCGCTATTGTGAGACGGACGAACTGAGCCAGCTTGCGTGGAACCTTTTCGGCCATATAAAGCCGGGCTGGACCCGCGTTCAGTCGATCTGCGACTACGTCAACCAGCGGCTCACCTTCAGCTATGGCTTTGCCCGCTCGACACGCACCGCGGCCCAGGCACATGAGGAACGGGTTGGCGTTTGCCGTGACTTCGCCCATCTTGCCGTTGCGCTTTGCCGCTGCATGAATATTCCGGCACGATACGTGAACGGCTATATGGGCGATATCGGCGTGCCGGCCGACCCGGCGCCAATGGATTTCAACGCCTGGATCGAGGTTTTCCTCGGCGACAGGTGGCACACGTTCGACGCCCGTCACAACCAGCGTCGCATCGGGCGCATCGTGGTCGCGCGCGGCCGCGACGCCGCCGATATTCCGTTGATCCATACGTTCGGACCGCATGAGTTGACCAATTTCAAGGTCTGGACGTTCGAGGAGCACGACCCTTCCTTCAACCGCCAGCGCTTCGATAAAGTGTCGTTGCTGACCCCATGGTTCAGCCCGCGCTGGTCGCGCCTGTCGCGTGCCATCCGTGAGCGCAGCGAAGCCGAGCCGACGCTTTAGCGTCGGTTCCCCTTGTAATCAATTCGATTGAATGAGCGCGTCTGCCACATTTCGCAGCGCGCATTTCATTGCTGCTCTGCGGTAAGCCCTTTAAATGACCTGAAAATCCGTTTCGATTTGCCATGCCACAATCCAGCGATTACGATTCTCGCCGTCGCTGGAGCAATAATAATGAAGAGGAACACCTCCATGGCTTTCGATAACCCTCTGAATCCAATGTACTCTCAAGATGACTGGGACATCATGCAAGCAGCCTACGACAAGGCCGCTGCGACGCTCGTGGTCAAGTCCAGTTCGGATGAAGAGGCGAAGGTCATTGCCGAAACCGTAATGACGGCTTTCAACCGCGGCAATCGCGATATCAATTCGCTTGCCGCGCTGGCGGTTGTGATTGCGGTGAACTCGCATCCAACGGTCAGCGGGACCAAGGATGGCACCGAGCAGCGCGTCGCATAATGCCTTCAAGCCCACCTTGGGTAGAGGGCGCTACTAATTGCAACTTTGACTTTCAACGCAGTTTCCGGCTATCAGGCTGCGAGGAATCTTGCAGCCGAGGCCGAGAATGAAATTCATGACCCTTGCCACTTTGCTCAGCAGTCTCGTCTTGAGCGCCTGCGGCGGTGGAACCTATGCGTCCTGGTCGCCGCGGCCGCCGGATGTGGCCCAGTCAAGCCCGGTCGATTGCCAGCGCGGCATCGGCATCTGCCCTGGCGCATACGGGCGCGCCGGCCAAATGCGCCGGAACATGTAGCCCCTTAAGCCGAGAAGCTCTCCCGGAACAGTCGGTTCAGATCCGCCACGAAGGCTGCCGCCTCATGTCCATTCATGAGCCCCGCATTGATCCGGTCGGACGCCTTCTGCTGAAAAGCCATGTAGCCATTGTGCCGGGGCCTGACCCAGGCGGTCTCGAGCGTCTTTCGGGTTGCGGCATAAAAATCGGTCGTTGCGGCATTTACCGCAGCATCCTCCCAGGCCGCGGCGTGGCCCGGTTGCCCGCCGGCCGCGGCATAGGGACCGCGCTGAACGTCGCCGCTTGCGATCCAATAGGCAAAGTCGCTCGCGGCATCGCGATGCGCAGAAAATGCGGAAACAGCAATGCCGGTACCGCCAAGCGCTGATCCAATAGGACCATTTCCACCCGCATCTGCGATGTCGGCGAAAGCAATCAGCGAGGGCCTGAAACCTTCGATCGCATAACTGACATAGCCGTAAATCAATGGCGAACATGCAATGTCCGCCTCCAGTAGCGCCATCCGTTCGAGTACCGCGATCGGATCCATATCGAAGCAGGCGGGATCGATCAGCGCTGAAATCTCGCGCATCATCTCGAATGTCCTGGCACCCGCCTCTGGTGCTACGAGGTCACCGAATGTGGTCGCGCAAGGTGAACCCAGATTGGCGCAGAACGTATAGTACGTCATCAGCGTATGCGGCGGTCGCAGCGGCAGCAGCACCTTGCCTTCGCGGGCGAGCCGCATCACCTCTGCCCATGTCGTTGGCGGCCGCTCGAGCAGGTCCGGGCGCCACGCCAGAACCTGGCTCGCCGTATCGATCGGGAACGCCCATTGGCGATCCTGCCAGCAATAGCTCTGGTAGGATTGTCCGACGCTGCCGGCAATGAGCGCGTCCCGCTCAGCCTGACGGCCCGAAACATCCAGCGGGTGGAGGCAGTTCTCCGCGGTGATCTGCCCGACATGCGGATGGTCGATCACGATCAGATCGTAGGCGCGGGCAAGCTCATCCACGGGAAAGGATTCGAAATCCTGCAGCGAGCGTTTTTCCCACTCGACGGTTACGCCGGACTTCTCCTTCCAGAGCTGCGAGCAAGCCACCATCGGGTCATAGCCGCGCGGATGGCTCCACGTCATCCCCTTGAGAACAATGTCGCTCACAGCCCGAATTCCTTGCGAATGCGGTCGCTATGCTCACCGATCCGTGGCGCAGCCCGATCGAACTTGGCGCGCTTGCCATTGACGCGGATCGGCGATCTCGTTGTCTCGATCGACACATTGTCGTCGCGCTCGACCGTTTGCAGCATGTCGAGCACCTTGAACCCTTCGCTTTGCAGGAGTTCTTCCCAGTTCAGCACCTTGGCGCACCATATATCCGCAGGTTCGAGGATGGCGAGCCAGTAGTCGGTTGGCTCGCTCGCCAGCTTCTCCGCGATAATGCATTTGATCGCATCACGTGCCGTAAACCAGGTTGCAGGTTGATCGCGGTAGGGAGCAAGCGCATCGAGACCAAGGAGATCCGCGAGCTTGGGCAAAGGTGTCATGGCGAGCGCGAGATAGCTGTCTTTTGTCTGATAGACGCCATAGGGTGCCGAGAGATAGGCGTGCGCGCTGCGGAAATCGGAGCGTTTCGGCAATCGCCGCCCATCATTGAGGTGTGTCGTCAGCACCTCGAACTGGAAATCGATCAATGATTCCATCAGGCTCGTCTCGATATGGGCGCCTTGGCCGCTGATCCCCCGCCGCACGAGGGCCGCGAGTATGCCCTGCACGATCGCCGCCCCCGCAAGCATGTCGCCGACGGCGAGGCCGAAGGGCACAGGCCCCTGGCTTTCATCGCCGTTGAGCCACATCAGGCCGGAACGCGACTGGGCCAATAGGTCCTGACCCGGACGCGAGACCCACGGTCCCTCCTCGCCGTAACCGCTGATGCTGGCATAGACCAGACGTGGGTTGATCGCCTTTACTGCCTCATAATCAAGGCCCAGCCGCTGGATGACGCCGGGCCTGAAGTTCTGGATGAGCACATCGGCACGCGCGAGCAACGCCTTCAGCGCCTTAAGGTCAGCCTCGTTCTTCAAATCGATCGCGAGGCTTTCCTTGGCGCGGTTGATTGCATGGAAAATCGTCGAATCCCCGCCGATTTCGGTGTCGCTGAGATAAAGGCGCCGTGAAAGGTCGCCCCCATCGGGCCGCTCGATCTTGATGACACGCGCGCCAAGATCCATCAGGCGCAGGGAGGCATAGGGTCCCGACAGAAACTGGCTCATATCGACGACAAGCAGGCCTGTCAGGGGCAATTCGTTCGCAGTCATTATTTTTCGGTCTTTCCAACAAAATCAGCAGGATTCTTGTATTTCACCGTTTGCAGGTGTTCGCAGTAGAGGACGAGCTCGCCCTCATTCTTGAAGACTTCATAGCTGGCGCGGATAAGGCCAAGGTCCTTGTAGCGCGGCCGTTTGTCGAGGTTGGTGCGGATCGTATAGATCGTGTCGTTCAGGAAGACGGGCTTGATAAACCGCAGCTTGTCATAGCCGTAAGAAAAAGCGTTGACGCAATTGGTGGCTACCAGACCGAGGCCAGCGGAAAAGACGAAGGCACCTGCGACCAGACGCTTGCCGAACATGCCCTCGCTTTCCGCGAACATCTGGTCCTGGACATAGGGATGGATGTCGGTGACGAGGACGTTGAAGAGGTGGCTGTCGCTTTCGGATATTGTCCTCCGCAGCGATCGTATCTTCTGACCAACAGGCCAATCCTCATAATACCAGTTTTCCGCGTTCCATACGGGCAGCGCTGCATGGGCCTCCGGCATGTTTCTTGGATGCGTCGAGGAAACACCGACTGTCGACGTAAGGCCGGTCATTGCCGCACGCTTTCCACGTGCGGATTGCTCAAGCTGCGTTCCATAACTGCCTCCCACATCTTCTCTTGTGAATAATATTTTCACATATGGGTGGAAATGGCAAGCGGTCTGGCTTACGATCCTTTGAAAATGCCCTTGCCCAAAAGGTGCTCGCGGTCGTGCGGCGCATCGAAGTTCTGGTCCGGTCCAAGCGGAACAATGAGTGTCGGGTTGATGTGGGCAATCGAATAGTAGCCGGCCTTGATGTGGTCGATCTTCACAGTCGTGCGCACGTCCTGCCATTGGTAAAGTTCGCGCATATAGTTGGAAAGGTTGTGGTAATCGGCAATCCGGCGGATGTTGCACTTGAAGATGCCATGATAGGCAGCGTCAAACCGCACAAGCGTTACAAACAGGCGCCAATCCGCTTCAGTGAGATATTGCCCGGCGAGATAGCGATGATCGGCAAGATGCGCCTCGATCTTGTCGAGGGCCTTGAACACGCTTCTGGCGGCATCTTCATAAGCCGACTGCGATTTGGCAAAGCCGGCGCGATAGACGCCATTATTGACATTGTCATAGACGAGCCCGTTCCAGCGGTCGATTTCCGCGCGGAGAGGTTCGGGATAGAAATCCTGGTGGTCGCCGGTAAGTTCGTTGAATGCCGTATTGAGGATGCGGATAATGTCGGCTGACTCGTTATTCACGATCCGCGCTTCCTTGCGGTCCCAAAGCACCGGAACGGAAACCTTGCCGGTATAGTTGGGCTCGCTCGCCGTATAGAGCTGGTGCAGATCGCGAATGGGCGGCGCCTTCGGCCCTGCGTCCTGCGGGTCCGCGAAGGTCCAGCCATTTTCGCCAATTGCCGGCTCCGCGACGGACATGCGGATGATTTCGCGCAAGCCCTTCAAACTGCGGAAGATCAGTGTGCGCGACGCCCAGGGGCAGAGGTAAGAGACAAAAAGCTGATAGCGTCCGGGTTCGGCAGGCAGACCGGGTTGGCCGGACGGACCCGGCGCGCCATCCGGCGTAATCCAGCTATGGAAATGGGTCGCCTCGCGATGGAACGCGCCATCCTTCATTTCGCTGGCGGCAACGTCGCCCTTGACCCATTCTCCATTCACCAATGCCGGCATGTGCTAAATCCTGGTCTTCTGTTGAAAAGACCAAGATTGCACGTCGCGCATGCGTTTCCTACCGGCGCCGCTTTGACAGACTGTATTCCGCCAAGGAACAGTGGCTGCTAACCGGTTACCGCGCCTTCGCTTGCCGATTTCGCCAACTGTGCGAATTTGGCGAGGACACCGCGCGTATAACGCGGCGGTGGCTGCTTCCAGTTGCTGCGCCGGCGTTCGATCTCGTCGTCGCTGACCTCGAGTTGCAGCAACTGCTTATGCGCATCGATCGTGATAGTGTCGCCTTCCTCGACAAGCGCGATGGTGCCGCCTTCGAAGGCTTCCGGCGTCACATGCCCGACCACCATGCCCCAGGTTCCGCCCGAAAACCGCCCATCCGTAATGAAACCAACGCTTTCTCCGAGGCCCCGACCGATGATTGCCGATGTGGGTGCCAGCATTTCCGGCATGCCTGGACCGCCGCGCGGGCCAAGGTAGCGCAGCACAAGGACATCGCCCGGTTTGATTTTGTCGGAGAGTATGGCGTCCATCGCCGATTGCTCGTCGTCGAACACCCGTGCAGGTCCCTCGATGACGGGATTTTTCAGCCCAGTGATCTTGGCGACCGCTCCGCCCGTTGCAAGGTTGCCCTTGAGGATCGCAAGATGGCCCTCACTGTAGAGTGCCTTGGCGATCGGCCGGATGATGTCCTGGCCCTCGGGGGGCGCGTCCGGAACATTGGCGAGTTCCTCGGCCAATGTGCGCCCCGTGATGGTCAGGCACTCGCCGTGCAACAGGCCGGCATTCAGCAACAGCTTCAGGACCTGCGGTATGCCGCCGGCCTTGTGCAGGTCGACCGCCATGTACTGGCCGGAGGGACGCAGGTTGCACAGGACCGGAACCTTGCGGCGCACGCGCTCGAAATCGTCGAGCGTCCATTCGACTTCCGCAGCATGGGCAATGGCAAGAAAATGCAGGACGCCATTGGTGGAACCGCCTGTCGCCATGATCAGTGCGACCGCATTTTCGATGGACTTGCGGGTGATGATGTCGCGAGGGCGAATATTCTTGCGCACCGCCTCGATGAGCACCCGCGCTGATTCCGCCGTGCTGTCGATCTTCTCCGCGTCGGGATTCGCCATGGTCGATGAATACATCAGTGACATGCCGAGCGCCTCGAAGGCCGAACTCATTGTGTTGGCCGTATACATGCCGCCGCATGAGCCCGTCGACGGGCAGGCATGACGCTCTATGCCCTCGAAATCCTCCTCGCTCATCTTGCCGGCCATGTATGAGCCCACCGCCTCGAAGGCCGAGACGATGGAAAGATCCTTGCCCTTCCATCTGCCGGGCTTGATCGTACCGCCATAGACATAGATTGCCGGGACATTGGTGCGGGCAATGGCAATCATGCCGCCCGGCATGTTCTTGTCGCAGCCGCCGATGACGAGCACGCCATCCATCCACTGGCCGTTGACGCACGTCTCGATGCAGTCGGCGATAACCTCGCGCGATATCAGCGAATATTTCATCCCCTCGGTGCCCATGGCCATGCCGTCGGAAATGGTCGGCGTGCCGAACAGTTGCGGATTGCCGCCTGCCGCCTTTACTGCGGCGACGGCCGCATCGGCGAGCGGCTGGAGGCCGGCATTGCAGGGCGTGATGGTCGAATGGCCATTGGCGATGCCGATCATCGGCTTGGCGAAGTCTGATTTTTCATAGCCGAGCGCATAATACATCGCGCGATTGGGCGACCGCGCTATGCCCTCGGTGATGTGCTTGGAACGCTCATTGGCTGCCATTGCCGCACCTCCTGTTCAGGCAAGCGATTTGACGCTCCTTGAGGACGGCTGTCAAACGGCAGACCGGCAATGTGCGATGGCATTAGCGGATCGCAGCAACCAGCGCCTTGTCGGGGAAGCATGTGGCCGCCATGCCCTGCTTCGATTGCCAATCGCCAATCGAGCGGCGCGTCTTGAACCCTGGAAATCCGTCGGCGCCGCCAGCGTCGTAGCCCTTTTTCTCCAGCGCCCGTTGCAGGGCCACAATGTCGGACCGGTAGAGCCCGCCGACATCGCCCCACCCTGCGGTAAAGTTCGCGGCGCCATTCGCGATGCGGTCGCTTACATGGCCGATGAACAGCGCATAGAGATCGCTCATATTGTACTCCTTGAGTACGTAGAAATTCTTCGTGACGATGAATGCAGGGCCGTGCCTTCCGGCCGGCATCAGCAGAAACCCTTCGCCCTTGGCCTCCGCCGCAGGAAATGGCCTGCCATTGACACGCTTGATGCCAAGCTTTCCCCAGGTGCTGAAGGGCTTGCCCTGGTCGGGACCTTCCAGTGCGCAACTGACACTCTCGGGGACGGTCACCTCATAGCCCCAGTCACGACCACGCTGCCAGCCATATTGGGCAAGGTAGTGCGCGATCGAACCCAGCGTATCGGGCACCGAGTTCCAGATGTCGCGCTTGCCGTCGCCATCGAAATCAACGGCATGCTCGAGGTAGGACGTCGGCATGAATTGCGGCTGCCCGAGAGCGCCTGCCCAGGAACTCTTCATGCTGCCGGCGCCAATATAGCCTTTCTCGACAATTTCAAGCGCAGCAAGCAGCTCCTTGCGGAACATGTCCTTGCGCGTTGCGAGGAAGGTCTTGGTCCCCAGGACGGCAAAGGCATTATACGGAATCTTGACGCTGCCAAAGCCGCTTTCGCGGCCCCATATGGCGAGGACAATCTCGCCGGGCACGCCGTATGTCTTTTCGACCGACTGCAATATCCGTGCATATTGGCCAGCACGCGCCGTCCCGCCGGAAGTTACGTTGTTGACGGTCTTGTCGTTGAAGTACTTTCCGGGGGAGCCGAATTCGCTCTGTGCCTGTTTTTGCGGTGTCTGCGGCTTCTCGCCGGGCATGACAAGATCAGGCAGATCGAAGTTAAGCGTCACGCCTTTGAGGGCCTCGTCAAATGTCGCCCTTGATATCCCCTTGGCCTTGGCTTCCGGCCATAGATCGTTGTCCAGCCATTGTTGGAACTGCGCTTCGACCTGGGGCCTGGACGCAGCGAGGCTTGCCGGCGTGTAAAGCATGACGATCAGTCCGATCAGCGCCCAGAGGGCATTCATCCATGGGCGCATGATCAAGTCGTCTCCTATAGCGACGTTCGGGCCCGCAAGGCGGCGGCCAGGGTTCCTTCATCAAGGTAATCGAGTTCGCCGCCCACCGGAACACCGTGGGCAAGACGGGTAATCCGCACATCGAAGCCGGCCAGTTGATCGGTGATGTAATGGGCGGTGGTCTGTCCCTCTACCGTGGCATTGACGGCGAGGATGACTTCCTTGATTTCGCCCTCAGCGACCCGCCCGACAAGCGAGGCGATGTTGAGATCATCGGGGCCAATACCATCAAGTGGGGACAGCCGTCCGCCGAGCACGTGGTATCGCACGTTCATCGAACCCGCCCGCTCGAGCGCCCAGAGGTCGGAGACGTCTTCGACGACGATTAGCGTCGAGCGTTCCCGACGCGGATCGGTGCAGATCATGCATGGATCGGCGGTATCGACATTGCCGCAGGTCGAGCAGACACGCACCTTTTCGGCGGCGTCCTGCATCGCCGAACCCAACGGGATGAGCAAGGCTTCCTTCTTCTTGATGAGATGCAGCGCCGCCCTGCGCGCCGATCGTGGCCCTAGCCCCGGCACCTTGGCGAGGAGCTGGATCAGGCGTTCGATTTCGGGACCGGCGATTCGTTTCGACATAGCGTCGGTTTAGAGCAATTTGACGATTTATGGAATTGGCGGGCGCACAACCTCGACGGCCGGAATGCCAAAAGCGATACAACCCTGCATTCGTTGCCATCTCGAAATTACACCACGATGATGCCGCGGTTCGAAGGCGAAAGCAGCAGCGCCGCACCAGCCGGCGCATCGGGAGAATGGGCTCCCCGACTGCGGCAACAGCCTTGCTTTCGAACTTGGAGTGAAACGATGCGGAAATTTCCGTGGAGTATCAGCCTTATCATGAAGAAAACCCGGACGAACTGGTCATGGACCGTCCGGGTTCAATTCAGATAAGAAACGGGGACGGGCGAAAGCTCGTTCCCACTCCAAACTCAATATAGCTGAGTTGATCTCGCTTTCCAATAAGCTTCCAGTTGTAGACTACGCTTAGAAGGGAAGCTTGAAACCGGGAGGTATCGGAAGCCCGGCCGTCAAAGCCTGCGTCTTTTCAGCCATGATCGCCTCGACTTTCGACTTTGCCTCATTGTGCGCGGCAATGATGAGGTCTTCGATGACTTCGATATCGTCTTCCTTGAAAAGGGACGGATCGATGCTGAGCGCCGTCATCGCGCCCTTGCCCGAAAGCTTGACGGTGACAAGGCCGCCGCCAGCATGACCTTCGGCCTCCAGAGCCGCGATCTCTTCCTGCATGGCGGCCATCTTGGCCTGCATTTCCTTGGCCTGCTTCATCATGCCCATAATGTCACGCATGGGGAAAACTCCTGTTCGTCAATCGTCTTCTTCGACCGGTGCGAGTGTATCATCTCCCGCTGCGACGGCATCATCCATCTGTCCGGCCGGGGCCGTAATGCGCACGTTGATGATCTTGGCGCCCGGAAATTTTGCAAGGATCGCGGCGACATCCGGGTCCGAGCGCGCATCGCTGAGCAGCGTATCGCGTTTGGCCGTTTCTGTCTCGTTGACCGTAGCGTTTCCCGGTTCCCGCGACAACGAGACCATCCAGCGAATACCGGTCCATTCGCTGAGCTTTTGCGAAAGATCCGTCAGCAAGGACTTTGGAGCGTTTTCGGTCAGGTTGATTTCGAGCCGCCCGGGCTTCATGCTGACAAGCCGTACGCAATTCTTGACCATGATCTTGAATTGCATGTCGCGGTGCTTGTCGGCAAGCGCCACGATATCTTCGATGTTTTCAACGGGTACGGCTGGAGACTGCGGCTGCTCGACAACCAATGGAGGAGCGACGCTCGGTTCGGACTTCGGCGCAGGCTCGACAAGACGCATCGTCGCGCCGCCATTGGACGTGACGACACCACGTTGCGTTGCCATCGCATCCACCTGGCCTGCGCGCGCGGTCGGCGCACCACCATTTCCCGGACGTGATCCATCGCTGCGATTCGGCGATGCCGGAACGCCGCCGTCCTCAAGGGACTTCAGCGCCTCGTCGAGTGTCGGAAGATCGGCGGCATGGGCAATGCGGATCAGCAACATCTCCGCCGCCTGCACTGGACGGCTTGATTCCTCGACCTCGGTGATCCCTTTCAGCAGCATCTGCCAGGTACGCGAGAGGACGCGGATCGACAGCTTTTCGGCAAAATCCCTGCCACGCAGCCTCTCGTCTTCCGAAAGCGAAATGTCGTCGGCGACATCGGGCGTGAACCGTATGCGCGTTACCAGGTGATTGAAATCGGCAAGGTCCGTCAGCACCACGGCAGGATCGGCGCCGACATCATACTGGGCACGAAATTCCCTTAGTGCCGAAGCGACGTCGCCGCGCATCAGCATTTCGAAGAGATCGATGATGCGGGCGCGATCGGCAAGGCCGAGCATCGAACGCACTGCTTCCGCCTCGACACGGCCCGCACCATGGGCAATGGCCTGATCGAAGATCGACAATGAATCGCGCACCGAACCCTCGCCGGCACGCGCGATCATGCTGAGCGAAACGTCATCGACGGCAATCGATTCAAGGTCGGCGATTTTCTGCAGGTGGCGAACGAGGACGCTGGTATCGATGCGCCGAAGATCGAACCGCTGACAGCGCGAAAGCACGGTAATCGGCACTTTGCGAATTTCAGTCGTTGCAAAAATGAACTTCACATGCGGCGGCGGTTCTTCAAGCGTCTTCAACAGGCCATTGAAGGCCTGGTTCGACAGCATGTGCACTTCGTCGATGATATAGACCTTGTAGCGCGCCGAGACCGGGCGATAGCGCACCTGCTCGATGATCTCACGAATGTCGTCGATGCCCGTGTGCGACGCCGCGTCCATCTCGATGACATCGACGTGACGGCCTTCCATGATCGCCTGGCAATGTTCGCCCGGAACGGTGAGGTCTATCGTCGGCTTGTCGATATCGGCAGTCTGGTAGTTGAGTGCACGCGCCAGAATGCGCGCCGTCGTCGTCTTGCCAACGCCGCGTACACCGGTGAGCATCCAGGCCTGGGCAATACGCCCCGTCTCGAACGCATTGGTCAGCGTGCGGACCATCGGCTCCTGGCCGATCAGATCGTTGAAATTCTGCGGGCGGTATTTGCGGGCGAGCACGCGATAGGCGCTGTCTGGCGTTCTTGTATCCATCGCGTCCTGTTTGGCTCCTGCGCTAAGGCTCCCGACCCTTGCCCTTCACGAAGTCTAACCGCATGCGCCGCAGCGTCAATGCCGCGGACGGCTTTGACACAGGCAAGGTGACAGGAAAAGGTGGGAGGCTGGCACGGCGACCCGTGCCTGGCTCGTTGGGGCTGCTTCCTTCCGGACCTGACCCGGTTGGCGAGTGGCTCGTCCACCACCAACCTCCCGAGGCTCATATCGTCAATCCGCGCGCAAAAAGCAAGCGAAACCGCGAAAAAACTGTTATCTCTTATCGATCATGACTTTTGTTCTGGATAACAAACTTGCAGCAGACACCTATTCAATTGCAAGGCTGGGCCTCTGCGATCTGCGCCTTATGAATGACCGCCGCTGGCCGTGGCTCATCCTCGTGCCGCAGCGGCCGGGGATATGCGAGATTCATGAATTGACCCCGCTCGACCAGACCATTCTGACTTTCGAGGCTGGCATTGCCGCGCAAGCCCTGAAATCGGTCGTGAATTGCGAAAAGATCAACACCGGCGCGCTCGGCAATATCGTGCGTCAACTGCATCTTCATGTGATTGCCCGCAACAGTGGCGATCCCGCCTGGCCCGGCCCGGTCTGGGGTCATGGCACTCGTGAGCCCTACGGCGAAAAAGATGCCCGGGCCTTTGCCAGCGCCATACTCAACGCTATTTAATCCGTCAACATCATCAATGCCCTGTCCCCCGGGTCCGTTTCTGGAGCTCCAAGCATGTCGTTTCGCCTTTTCGATGTCCCGGAAAAGGAACCCAGCCATTTCGTCGGATTTGCCGGCAACCGGATCAACCGCCACGCTGAAAAGCGCAGCGACGACGCCGTCGATGTTGCGCTAGCCAATGCCGATGCACGGATGCTCCTGATCGGGCAAGGTAAGGTGTTGGTGGCTGACGGCAATGCTTTCTTTACGCTAAAGGACGCAGCGCCTTTTCTGCCTGCGCGGTCTTCCACGGTTTATCTCGGCCTGCAGGACGACGCGCCCATTCTTGCTGCACCGAGCGCTTTTGATTTTTCTGCGCTGCCTGGGGCAGTCCAGGCAATCGACTACCGCTCCGTTTATACGCAGGGCATCATCCCGCCCGACCAGCTCGGCGCGATGGCCCAGGCGGTTTCGCTCCTGACCTGGAACGAGAATAACAAGTACTGCGGGCGCTGCGGCACAAAGACCCTGATGCGCGACGGCGGCTACCGGCGAACCTGCCCCAACTGCGAGGCGCAACACTTTCCCCGGACCGATCCCGTGGCGATCATGATGGTGGTGCGTGGCGACAAGTGCCTCCTGGCGCGCGGGCCGCATTTTGGTCCGGGCATGTATTCCTGCCTGGCCGGCTTTATTGAACCTGGCGAGACGATCGAAAATGCCGTGCGACGCGAAACCTTCGAAGAAACGAACCTCAAGATCGGCCGGGTGCTGTATCACGCGAGCCAGCCCTGGCCATTTCCCTACTCCCTGATGATCGGCTGTCATGCCGAGGCGCTTTCGGATGACTTTATCCTTGACCGGGCCGAGCTGGAGGACGGGCGCTGGTTCTCACGCGACGCGGTGGTGTCGATGCTCGACCGGACCCATCCGGACGGCCTGATCACCCCTCCTCCCGGCGCCATCGCCGCTCATCTCATTCGCAGCTGGGTGGAAGGTTGAGGGTACGCTACTCTTCCTCGGCCTGCGAACTGCGGAAGGTGGTGTCGGCCGGATAGACACCGAGGATGCGGACTTCCTTCGAGAAGAATTCGAGCTCATCGAGCGCATGTGCCACGTTCTTGTCGTCCGGATGACCCTCGATATCCGCGTAAAACTGCGTCGCGGTGAACTTTCCGTCGATCTGGTAGCTTTCGAGCTTCGTCATGTTGACGCCGTTCGTCGCAAATCCGCCCATGGCCTTGTAAAGCGCCGCGGGCACGTTGCGCACGCGGAAGACGAAAGTCGTCATCATCAGTTCATCAGAGCCCCGCGGGGCCCATTTCTTGGTCTTGTTGAGAACGACGAAGCGCGTGACGTTATTTTCCGTGTCCTCCACATCCTCTTCGAGAATATCGAGGCCGTACAAAGAGGCGGCGAGGCGGGGGGCGAGCGCCGCCATCGTCTTGTCCTTGACATCGGCAACGAGCCGGGCTGCGCCGGCCGTGTCGCCGGCGATCACCGGCTTCCAGCTGTTCTTGCGGATGTATTTCCGGCACTGGCCGAGCGCATGGATATGACTGTGCACGGAAGTGATGTCGCTGCGCTTGGTGCCGGGCAACACCATCAATTGAAAATGAATGGGCAGGAAGTATTCGCCGACGATGTGCAGCCGCGATTCCGGCAGGAGGTGATGGATATCGGCGACGCGCCCCGCGATCGTGTTTTCGATCGGAATCATCGCAAGGTCGGCGGCACCGCTCTCGACTGCATTGAACGCATCTTCAAAAGTCGGGCATGGCAGTGGTTCCATGTCGGGAAACATGTTGCGGCAGGCCGTATCGGAATTTGCGCCGGGTTCGCCCTGGAACGAGATGCGGTTGGTCGTTGCCATTATTATCTGCCTTTTGAGGAAGTAAGGATTTCTCGCGCCCGTTCGAGATCTTCCGGCGTATCGACGCCGAGCGGCACCGAATCGACGATCTCGACGTCAATGCGCATGCCCGCTTCGAGCGCGCGCAGCTGTTCAAGGCGTTCCCGGCGCTCCAGAGACGAAGGCCCGAGGCTCACAAACCGCTCGAGCGCAGCTCTCCGGTAAGCGTAGAGCCCAATGTGATGGTAGAGCGGCCCCTCACCCCACGGCGCTGTTGCGCGGGTGAAATAGAGGGCCCGCATCTGGTCGGGACCAATCGGCGAACCGATGATCTTGACCACGTTCGGATTGGTCTTCTCGTCCTCGCGGCGGATTTCGACGCCGAGCGTCGCGATATCGGCGGGGCCGGACTGCAGGGGCTTGAGCGAGCGCCTGATGATATCGGCCTCGATGGTCGGAAGATCGCCCTGGACATTGACAACTGCATCGACGCTGCCGTCAGGGTCGAGTGCGAGAAGCGCCTCGTGGATGCGATCCGAACCCGATTCGTGGTCGGCCCGCGTCATGATCGCCTCGATGCCGTGCGCTTCTATGGCCGATTTGACGTCGGGACTATCTGTCGCAACGACGGTTCGCCCGAGACCGGCGGCGATCGCGCGCTCGGCGACATGCACGATCATCGGCTTTCCCGCAATATCGGCCAGTGGCTTGTTGGGCAGCCGGGTCGAGGCCATCCGGGCAGGGATCAGGGTCAATATTTTCATCGTTGCACACGGTCTAAGGTGTCAAAAAGTCTCAGGCAGAAGCGCCCTTATATGTGTTGCAAGTCTTCAGCAAAAGACCTAGTTTCCGCGCGATCACGAGGGGACTCTTGTCAAGAAATGCAGCGCACTGCATTGACCAGATATTGAGAACCTCCGCAAGTGTGCTGAACATCGAGCCCTGCAATTGCTCCAGGCAAGCGTCAGAGTGGACTTGATATTGAGCGCACTTGAACAGGACACAAGTGGAGCACTGATCGACGATGGAATCGACCCCGTTCAACAAATATGCCATGGCGTTTCTGGCAACCGTGTTCGTTGTCATGACGGCAGGTATCCTGTCCGATTCTATTTTCGACTCGCATGCGCCAGAAAAGCCCGGCTTCATCATCCAGGCCGCCGAGGCCGGTGGTGAAGGCGAAGCCGGCGCTGCTGCACCCGCTGCAGAAGCCGTGCCGATCGCGACGCTGCTGGCTTCAGCTGATGCAACCCGCGGCGAAGCCGTTTTCAAGCGCTGCGCTGCCTGCCACACCGGCGAAAAGGGTGGCCCGAACAAGGTCGGTCCGAACCTCTGGGACATCGTCGATCGCCCGATCGCGACACATGAAGGCTTCAGCTATTCCTCGGCCATCAAGGATTTCTCCAAGGGCGGACAGGAAAAGTGGACTTTCGACCATCTCAACCACTTCCTGACATCGCCGAAGGGCTACATCAAGGGCACGGCAATGGGCTTTGCCGGCGACAAGAAGGATAATGAGCGCGCCGACCTCATTGCCTATCTGCGCACGCTGTCCGACAGTCCGAAGCCGCTTCCGACCGCTGATGCCGCACCTGCAGGCGGCGATGCCGCCAAGCCTGCCGACGCAGCAGCACCTGCCGCTCCTGCCGCGCCCGCTGCGGAGAAGCCGGCCGACGGCGCTGCTCCCGCTGCTCCGGAAGCACCGAAGAACTAAATCCGTCACAATTGCTTTAAAAAAGCCGGGCCTGCGCCCGGCTTTTTTGCATCAACTGCGCGTGTTTTTAACGTGAAGGCCTGTTCTCTGCCGCAATTTCTCTTAGAATTGTGACTGTAGAGAATCCGTGGAGACCTGATTTGCGATTTCGCCCCCTCATTGCCAGCCTTGCCCTTTTCGCCGCTTTCAGCGTCGCTTCCCATCAGAGTGTACAGGCTGCGGAACCCGAATGGAGAAAGGCCGCGAGCGTCCTCGGCGAACCAAAATACGGCGACGATTTCAAGCACTACGACTACGTCAATCCCGATCCGCCGAAAGGCGGGACGCTCAACCAGACCGCGTACGGATCGTTTGACAGTCTCAACCCCTTTGTCGTGCAGGGAACGCCAGCAGCGGGGCTGCCTGCCACCGTCGGCGGTGGCTTGCTTTACGATACGCTGCTCAGCCAATCCCTCGATCAGCCAGCGACAAATTACGGGCTCATCGCCGAGGCTATCGCCTATCCGGATGACTATTCCTCGGTAAAATTTCGCCTGAACCCCGCTGCGAGGTGGCATGACGGCCAGCCGATCACCGTGGACGATGTCATCTGGTCCTTCGACACGCTGAAAGCCCAAAGCCCCCTGTACAATAAATATTATCACGATGTGACCAAAGCGGAGAAAACCGGCGACCACGAGGTGACGTTCACCTTTTCGAGCGGCGGCAACCGCGAACTGCCGAGTATCATGGGCGATTTCCCGATCCTGCCCAAGCATTGGTGGGAGGGTAACGACGCGAGCGGCAAGAAGCGCGATATAAGCAAGCCAACAACAGAAATCCCACTTGGCTCATCCGCCTACAAGATCGAGAGCGTCTCACCCGGCAATACCATCGTCTGGAGCCGTGTGGCGGACTATTGGGGCAAGGACTTGCCGGTAAATATCGGCCGCAACAATTTCGATCGTATTCGCTACGAGTATTTCCGCGACCAGAATGCCGAGTGGGAAGCCTTCAAGAAGGGAGGCTTCGAGGACTACCGCCCGGAAGCCAGTATTGGCAAATGGATGCGCGGTTATGACTTTCCGGCCTTCCAGCGCGGCGATGTGGTCAAGGCCGTGTTTCCGCTACGTTCATCCGGGCGCATGCAGGGTTTCCTGATCAACACCCGGCGCGACAAATTCAAGGATCCGCGCGTCCGCCAGGCTCTGACCTGGGCTTATGATTTCGAGAGCATGAGCAAGAATCTCTTCTTCGGGCAATACAAGCGCATAAACAGCTATTTCTCCGGTTCGGAACTCGCGTCGAGCGGCCTGCCGACGGGCAAGGAGCTTGAAATCCTTGAAACAGTGAAAGGCGACGTGCCGGAGGAAGTTTTCACCAAGGAGTTCAAGCTGCCCGTATACGATACGCCCCAATCGCAGCGGGACAATCTGCGCCAGGCCGTCACGCTGCTGCGCGACGCGGGTTACGAGCAGAAGAACGGCAAGCTCGTCAATGCCAAGACCGGCGAACCATTCACCATCGAATTCCTGGCGGACGATCCGGCGGATGAGCGCTTTATCGGGCCGTTCATGGCCAGCCTTCGAAAGCTCGGCATCGATGCCCAGATCAGGGTCGTGGACAACGCCCAATATACCGCCCGGATCAATGATTTCGATTTCGATATCACCACCCCGAACGTCGTTCTTTCCCAAAGCCTGTCGCCGGGCAACGAGCAACGCGATTTCTGGGGTTCGGGCGCTGCCGACACACCCGGCAGCCGCAACTACATGGGCATCAAGAATCCGGCCGTCGACAAGCTGATCGACCGGATCATCTTTGCCAAGGACCGGGATGAACTCGTCGCCGCCACCCACGCTCTCGACCGGGTATTGTTGTGGAACTACTACGCCGTCCCGCAATGGTATGACGATCGCATCAAGATCGCCTACTGGAACAAATTCGGCATGCCGGCCAAACAGCCGGACTATGCAGGTATCGACCCGTTCTCATGGTGGATCGACACGGCCAAGGAGCAGGCGTTGAAAGCGCGCGCCGAATGACGCAGCTCAACCGGCGCGATCTTTTGAAGTTTTCGAGCGCAACACTTCTGACCGCTTGTTCGCCGCGCATTGCGTTTGCAGAGATTGCCACCGGGGTGCCGTTGCACGGTCTGTCGGCGTTTGGCGAGTTGAAATACCCGAAGGATTTCAAAAACTTCGACTATGCCAACCCGGATGCGCCGAAGGGCGGGACCTTCGCCTTTTCTCCGGCGAACTGGCTCTATAATCAGTCGCCACAGACCTTCAACACGCTCAATACCTATTCGGCCAAGGGTGATGCGCCGCCGCGCATGGAAATCTGCTACGACACGCTGATGGAGGAAGCGCTCGACGAGCCGGACTCGATCTACGGCCTCGTCGCGGAGAGCGTCACTGCCACGGCCGATCGCAACACATTCACCTTCAAACTGCGCCCCGCAGCGCGTTTCCACGATGGGTCGCCCCTAACGGCCCACGACGTCGTTTTCAGCTTCCAGTCGATCAAGGAGAAAGGGCATCCGGAGCTTCTGCTGTTGCTGACCGAGATGAAGGAGATCGTCGCCGAGGATGACCAGACGCTGCGCATCGCCTTTACCGGCAAACATTCCGACCGCGCGATACTCGATATCGCCAGCAACATGCCGATTCTTTCAAAGGCGTGGTTTGCTGGCCGCGCGTTCGATGCATCGACGCTCGAGACCCCGCTCGGCTCCGGCCCTTATCGTGTCGGCCGGATGGCACCGGGCAAGGGCATCGAATACCAGCGTGTCGATGAATACTGGGCGAAGGACCTTCCGGTACGGCGCGGACTGAATCACTTCGATACGATCAAGATCGAGTTCTACCGCGACCGCCAGCCCGAGTTCGAAGCCTTCAAGAAGGGTGACATATTCTGGCGCATGGAGCACACGGCAAAGACTTGGGTCACCGAGTATAATTTCCCGGCCATCCAGCAGAAGCGCGTGATCCAGCGTGAGTTTCCCGACGAGAAACGCCCGCACTTGCAAGCATGGGCGGTCAACCAGCGGCGGGAGCGCTTTCGCAATCCGAAGGTGCGGGAGGCCATTGCGCTGTGCTTCGACTTCGCGTGGACCCGGAAGAACCTGTTCTATGGCATGTACGAGCAGTCGCAGTCGCTGTTCGAGATGTCGGACTTTCGTTCGAACGGCATGCCCTCCCCGCAGGAACTTGCCATAATGGAGCCGCTGCGCGATCGCCTGCCGGAGGGCATTTTCGGCGAAGCGGTGATCCAGTCGACGACCGATGGTTCAGGGCGCGACCGCAAGAATTTACGCCGCGCTGTCGAGCTTCTACAGGAAGCAGGGTTCAAACGTGAGAACAACCGATTTGTCGACGGTGCCGGCAAATCGTTCGGCCTCGAAATACTGATCCAGGCGGAGGTGTTCACCCGCTCTTATTCGCCTTTCATCAACAATCTCCAGGCAATCGGCGTCAATGCCTCCCTGCGTCTTGTCGATCCGGCTCAATACCAGCTTCGGGTACAGGATTTCGATTTCGACATCATCGGTGTAGCCGTCATGCTGAACGCGACCCCGACGTCGGAATCGCTCACATCAATGTTCGGCTCGCGGTCGGCCTCGGCGCCGGGTTCCTATAACCTTCCCGGAATCGCCGATCCCGTTATCGACGCACTGATCGAGAAGGTTGGCGAAGCGCGTTCCCGCGACGATTTGGTCACAGTCATGCGTGTTCTCGATCGACTCTTGCGTATAAGACGCGACTGGATTCCAAATTGGTACTCAGCGAATCACCTCGTCGCCTATTGGGACATGTTCGGCTTCAAGGAGCCCAAGCCCGATTATGGCTTTCCGGTTGAGTCGCTGTGGTGGTTCGATGAAGCAAAGGCAAAGGCTATTGGCAAGGCTTGAAGATCAAGGAAACGTCCTGCGCGTTTCGTCTATCGATTTAATCTTTGGCGGAGTCGTTGCCTGATGGGAGCCTATATTCTCCGCCGTCTCCTGTTGATGGTTCCCACACTTTTCGGCGTCCTGCTTGTCTGCTTCGTGATCGTGCAATTCGTCCCTGGCGGCCCGGTCGAGCGCATCATCGGCCAGCTTACCGGTCAGGGCGGCAATGCGATGGACCGCATCGGCGGCGGCGGCGCTGACCTTGGCCAGTCGCAGGAACAGCTTGGGCTCGGCGAAGGCAATTCGAAATACCGTGGCGCCCAAGGCCTCGACCCTGCATTCATCGCCAGCCTCGAGAAGCAGTTCGGACTCGACAGGCCTCCGCTCGAGCGGTTTGGGCTGCTGGTATGGAATTATGTGCGCTTCGATTTCGGCAAGAGCTATTTCCGCGATATCAGCGTCGTGAATTTGATCAAGGAGAAGCTGCCGGTATCGATTTCGCTCGGATTGTGGATGACGCTGCTCTCCTACATGATCTCGATACCGCTCGGCATACGAAAAGCCATCAAGGACGGCTCGTCATTCGACATATGGACCAGCGGCATCATCATCGTCGGCTACGCTATACCAGGCTTCCTCTTCGGCATCGCGCTGATCGTATTCTTTGCCGGCGGGTCCTTCTTTGACTGGTTTCCAATTCGCGGGCTGACATCGAACGATTTTGAACAGCTGTCGCTGGGCGGAAAAATCATCGACTACGCATGGCACCTCGCTCTGCCGCTGACGGCCATGCTGCTTTCCGCCTTTGCGACGACGACGCTTCTGACCAAGAACTCGTTCCTCGACGAAATCCGCAAACAATATGTGACGACGGCGCGCGCCAAGGGCCTCAGTGAACGCCGTATTCTTTACGGCCATGTCTTCCGCAATGCGATGCTTATTGTCATTTCCGGTTTTCCGAGCGCCTTCATCTCGATCTTCTTTACCGGCCAGCTCCTGATCGAGGCGATCTTTTCGCTCGATGGACTTGGCCTTCTCGGCTACGAATCGATTATCAACCGCGATTATCCAGTGGTGATCGCGACCGTCTATATCTTCGCCCTTGTCGGCGTCGTCGTCAGCCTGCTTTCCGATCTTCTCTATACATGGATCGATCCGCGCATCGACTTTGAGCGGAGGGATGTCTGATGACCGATATTATCGGCACGACCCCAGCCCTTCCCGTCAAACGACCGCGACTTTCGCCGCTGAATGCCCGGCGCTGGCAGAACTTCAAGGCGAACAGGCGCGGCTGGTGGGCCCTGTGGATCTTCCTGTTCCTGTTCGTTGCTTCGCTCCTTGCCGAGTTCATAGCCAACGACAAGCCGATCATTGTTTCCTACAAGGGCGAGACCCTGTTTCCAGTCCTCGTCGATTATCCGGAAGAGAAATTCGGCGGCTTTTATGCCGTGACTGACTACCGCGATCCGGTGATCCAGGAGGAGATCAACCGCAATGGCTGGTCGATCTGGCCACCGGTCCGCTATTCCTATCGGACGGTCAATAATGAACTGCCCGATACGGCGCCATCGAAGCCGTTCTGGCTGTTTACGCCGGAGGAGCGCTGCGCCCGCTATCCGCAAGGCGTGGACGATCCAAACTGTGTTTTCGGCAACATGAATATTCTCGGCACTGACGATCAGGCGCGCGACGTCTTTGCCAGGGCGCTCTACGGGTTCCGCATCTCGGTGCTCTTCGGCCTGATCCTGACCGCAGCGTCTGCCGTGATCGGTGTCACCGCCGGCGCATTGCAAGGCTACTTCGGCGGCTGGCTCGACCTCATCGCGCAGCGTTTCATCGAGATATGGTCCTCCATACCGACGCTTTACCTACTGCTGATCATGGCATCGATCCTGCCGCCGGGCTTCTGGATCCTGTTGTGTATCATGCTGCTGTTCTCGTGGGTAAGCTTCGTCGGCATCGTTCGCGCCGAGTTTCTGCGCGCCCGTAACTTCGAATATGTCAACGCTGCACGGGCGCTTGGCGTGCGCAACCGGACCATCATGTTCCGCCACCTTTTGCCGAACGCCATGGTGACAACGCTGACCTTCCTGCCGTTCATTCTCAACGGATCGATCACGACATTGACTTCGCTCGACTTCCTCGGCTTCGGCTTGCCCCCGGGATCGCCCTCGCTCGGCGAATTGCTCGCACAGGGCAAGAACAATCTGCAGGCGCCCTGGCTCGGGCTTACAGGCTTCATCGTGATTTCGCTGATGCTGTCCTTGCTAATCTTCGTCGGCGAAGCCACGCGCGATGCCTTTGACCCGCGCAAGGCGTTCAAATGACCGCCCCGCTTCTTTCAGTTCGCGATCTTTCCGTCGCCTTTTCGCAGGGCGGCAAGGAGACGCTTGCCGTGGATCGCATATCCTTCGATATCGGCGAGGGCGAGACCGTGGCGCTTGTCGGCGAATCCGGTTCCGGCAAATCGGTCACGGCCCTGTCGGTCCTGAAGCTTCTGCCCTATCCGCCGGCGTCGCACCCGTCAGGACAAATTCTGTTCGGCGGCAAGGATCTTCTTGCAAGCAGCGAAAACGAGCTGCGCCGGGTGCGCGGCAATGATATCACCATGATCTTCCAGGAGCCGATGACGTCGCTCAATCCGCTCCATACGATCGAGGACCAGATCAGCGAAATCCTCAAGCTGCACCAGGGCATGGCTGACAAGGCGGCGCGGCAGCGCACGCTTGCGCTGCTGGAGGAGGTAGGCATTCGCGACCCGGAAAAGCGCATGAACGCCTATCCGCACCAACTGTCCGGTGGGCAGCGCCAGCGCGTGATGATCGCCATGGCGCTTGCCAACAAGCCGAAGCTTTTGATCGCCGATGAGCCGACCACCGCCCTCGACGTCACCGTGCAGGCGCAGATTTTGCAGCTTCTTGCCGATCTCAAGGCAGCGCAGGGCATGTCGATGCTGTTCATCACCCACGACCTCGGCATCGTGCGCAAGATCGCAGATCGCGTCTGCGTCATGACCGGCGGGAAGATCGTCGAAACCGGGCCGACGCGGGAGATATTCGAAAACCCGCAGCACCCCTATACGCGCCACCTTCTCGCCGCCGAGCCGAAGGGCAACCCGCCGGCGGCAAATGCTGCGGCGGCGCCGGTCATGCGCGGCGAAAATATCAAGGTCTGGTTCCCGATCAAGCAGGGCTTCCTGCGCAAGACGGTCGATCATGTAAAGGCGGTCGACGGGATCGATGTAACGATCCGCGCCGGCCAGACGCTTGGCGTTGTTGGCGAATCCGGGTCGGGCAAGACCACGCTCGGCCTGGCACTGTCGCGCATGATATCGTCGGAAGGGGTCATCCGCTTCGGCGAGACGGACATCAACAAATATTCATTCCGCGAGATGCGGCCGCTGCGCCGCGAATTGCAGATCGTTTTTCAGGATCCCTATGGGTCGTTGTCGCCGCGCATGTCGGTGGCCGATATCATTGCAGAGGGTCTTGAAGTGCACGAACCAAAACTCTCCGCCGATGAGCGCGACGCGCGGGTCGTCGCCGCCCTCAAGGAGGTCAACCTCGACCCGGAGAACCGCTTCCGCTATCCGCACGAGTTTTCCGGGGGCCAGCGCCAGCGTATCGCCCTCGCACGCGCCATGGTGCTCAATCCCCGTTTCGTCATGCTGGACGAGCCAACATCGGCGCTCGACATGAGCGTTCAGGCCCAGGTTGTCGACCTTTTGCGCGCATTGCAGCAGAAGCACAATCTGGCTTATCTTTTCATCAGCCACGATCTCAAGGTGGTGAAGGCGCTTGCCAATGAGGTGCTGGTGATGCGCAATGGCAAGGCAGTGGAATACGGGCCGTCGGAGGAGATTTTTGCGCGGCCCAAGACCGATTATACGAGAGCCCTGATGGCGGCGGCCTTCAGGATAGAAACTGCCGAACAGGGAGCGGTGAGTGAATGACTGGCAATGCAACCGATACGATCCTTTTGGCCGTGACGGGATGGGACCCGGACGTTTGGGTGTCCGAATTTGCCAAGGCCGCGCCGAAACGCAAACTGGTTCTCAACTCGACGGACAAGGATAAGATCCGCTACGCGCTCGTCTGGAAACAGCGCCAGGGCTCGTTGGCCGGCTTGCCTAACCTTGATGTTATTTTCTCGCTCGGTGCCGGCGTCGATCACATCTTCCATGACCAGCAGATACCGGACGTGCCGATCGTAAGAATCGTCTCGCCGGACCTGACTATGCGCATGAGCGAATATGTGGTGTGGCAGGTGCTCGACCATCACCGGCTCGGGATGCGCTATCGCCAGCAGCAGGGCCAACGCGTCTGGCACGAGGATCGGCGCCAGCCTGCGGCGCACGAGGTGAATGTCGGCATTCTCGGGCTCGGCGTGCTTGGCCGCGATGCGGCGCAGAAGCTGCGCGCGCTCGGCTTCCGCGTCAGCGGATGGAGCCGCCGCCTGCAGACCATGGAAGGCATTACGACCTATTACGGCAAGGATGGCCTCAAGGACTTCCTCAAGGATGTCGATATCGTCGTCTGCCTTCTGCCGCTGACGCCCGACACCAAGAGCATTCTTTCAATGAGCATGTTCGCGCAGATGAAGCAGCACGGGCCGCTAGGCGCCCCGACGCTGATCAATGCCGGACGCGGCGGGCTGCAGAACGAGCCCGATATTCTCGCGGCGCTCGACCGCGGCATGCTGTCGGCGGTGACGCTCGATGTGTTCAACCGCGAGCCCCTGCCGAAGGACAGCCCGCTGTGGACGCATCCGCAGGTAACGATCACTCCGCACGCGGCGGCAAGCTCGAGCCCGCAGGCGCTGGTCCCAGAGATCGTCGCCCAGATCGAATCCTTTGAACGCGGCGAACCGTTGAAGAATATCGTCGACCGCGCGGCCCAATACTAGGCTGGGCTTGACCACCTGGACCAATTCACTAGGGTGCAATCGTTAGTGTTCTCAGGGCGGGGTGAGATTCCCCACCGGCGGTAATCACCTTGCATCACCCGATGTCTGGTGCGAGCCCGCGAGCGCCTCCCGGTCATCCGGGAGGGTCAGCAGATTTCGGTGCAATTCCGAAGCCGACGGTATAGTCCGGATGAAAGAGAACAATCGAAAGTGAAGGCTGGCTCCGTGTCAGCCTTGCGCCTTTTTGGTTGTGCCCTGATTCACGTCCACTCGAAGGAGAAAGACATGGATCAGTTCCAGAATAACGTTCCCCAAGACCCAGCCCCGCGTATCGCCTTTGTGCAGGCGCGATGGCATGCAAACATTGTCGACCAGTGCCGCCTCGGCTTCGAGGAAGAACTGCGCCGGCAAGGTGTGACACCAGCCCGCTTCGATGTCTTCGACGTGCCCGGCTCTTTTGACATTCCGCTCCTCGCCAAAAAACTTGCTGAAAGCGGCCGTTACGACGCCATCGTAAGTACCGGGCTCGTCGTCGATGGCGGCATCTACCGGCACGATTTCGTCGCCGGCTCTGTCGTCAACGCGCTTTTGACCGCGCAGATGCAAACAGGCGTGCCGATGCTGTCGGCCGTTCTGACGCCGCACCACTTCCAAGAGACCGAGCAGCATATCGATTTTTTCACGCGGCACTTCCTCGTGAAGGGCGAGGAGGCGGCGCGGGCCTGCCTCCAGATCATCCGCACCTTGCGGCAGGTGAGCGAACTCACCGCCGCCTGAGTGCACAAACGGGTTGTGCCCGCTGCGCAGGTGGCGGGCACATCACGTGAGGCGACGAACGGCGGTCGGCTTGCCGTAGAGATAAGCGATGCGTTCGATCGCGTCGCGCAATGGCTCAAGCGTCACGCTCATCGTATGTCCGCTGGCGTGGAGCAGCGTCGAGTGGCTTGCCATCATTGCGGCGTGGCCTTTCCAGAAGACGAAATCGCCGCGCCTGAGATTATGATAGTCCGGGTCCGGTTCGATCGCCTCTCCGATCGAGGCTGCCTGCATGTCCGAATCCCGCAGGACGCCCTGCCCGGTCATGAGCAATGCCAGCTGAACGAGGCCCGAGCAATCGATGCCGAAGCCTGAAACGCCACCCCAGAGATAGGGCGTGTGCATCAGCGTCTCGGCGACGGCCACGTGGTCTTCCGCAACCTCGTCGATCGGCACCAGATGCTTTGCGATGATCGCCTCACCGCTCGGCAGCATGGCATAGAGTGTGCCCCGCCGTTCCTCACCGCCCGTAATCGTAACAAGCGAACCCATCGACAGGGCTTTGGTGCGCGGGAATTTCAGATCGGATCCGGGATAGACGAAGGTGCGGGGGGCAATGACGATATGCGTGGGATCGCCGGTTCGCCGGTCGAGACTCGTATCCACGACATAGCCCACATAGCCGTCGCGCTCATTCTGTATCCAGCACCAGCCATTGTCGTCCTCGAAAACGAGGACGTCGTCGCCATAGAGGAATTGCGTGGTGATCGGGGCATCGCCGCGCGGCTCGGACCTCACATCGACCACCGGGTCGGCAATGCGCATGGGCTTGCCGGGAACGAAGCGTTCCGCCTGCACCAGCCCACGCAGGCTTTCATCGGCTCGGTCGGGCCGATATGCATTCAGTCGTTTGTCCAGCGACACTGTTGGATCTGTCAAAGCGGTAATCCTCTTGCCTTGGCAATCACGAGATCGCCAAGCTTTTCAACATAAAGCGCACCTTTTACCGTTCTCTTGACGAGAACGTTGCGCTTGTCTTTTTCATCGCGATGCCGGTCAACCAGACCATAGCCGCCCATCGTATCGAGCGCGCGGGTTATGACCGGCTTGGTAACGCCGAGTTTCGCCGCCATGCCGCGTATCGTGTGCGGCGGCGGCTCGAGATAGACCGTCAGCAAGACGGCCATCTGCCGCAACGTAAGGTCATGTGCATCATCGCGCACCTCGGAGATCGCGATTTCCTTCCACAGCGTCAATGCCTGGATAGGCTTCAGTTCGATGAACATGGACGGTATCCGAGATCATTTCGGTTCCGTTCCATTCTACCCCCTTGGCCGACCCAGGCAAGCCGTTCATTTGCTGAGATAACGATGCTTCAGAAGATGGTAAAGGGCGCGTATCGCCTGAGCCTCACCACCTACCGGGGAATGCGGTTTCTCGACGGGATTCCAGCCGTAAATATCGAAATGCGCCCACACCTTGGCCTTGCCGACGAATTTCTGCAGGAAAAGCGCTGCGGTAATCGATCCGGCAAAGCCATCGGTGGTGACATTGTTGGTGTCGGCGACGCGTGAGGACAGTTTGCTTTCGTAGGGCTGCCACAACGGCATGCGCCAGACAGGATCGGCAACGGTGTCCGCCGCCCGGGCGACCTCGGCGGCGAACGTTTCGTCATTGGTGTAGAACGGCGGAAGGTCGGGGCCAAGCGCCACCCGGGCTGCGCCGGTCAGGGTTGCCATGTCGATCAGGATTTCCGGTTCCTCGTCATCCGCAAGCGCCAGCGCATCGGCAAGCACGAGGCGCCCTTCCGCATCGGTGTTGCCGATCTCGACAGTCAAACCCTTGCGGCTTGCAAGGATATCGCTTGGTCGAAATGCATTGGCCGAGATCGAATTCTCGACAGCCGGGATCAGGACGCGCAGCCGCACCGGCAACTTCGCATCCATGATGAGGCTCGCGAGCGCCAGGACATTTGCCGCTCCACCCATGTCCTTCTTCATCAAAAGCATGCTGCTCGAGGGCTTGATATCGAGCCCGCCTGTATCGAAGCAAACGCCCTTGCCCACTAGCGTCACGCGCGGCGCATCCTTCTTGCCCCATTCGACGTCGATCAGGCGCGGTTCCTCGCTCCCCGCACGGCCAACGGCATGGATCATCGGAAAGTTCTGCTTGAGAAGTGCGTCGCCCTTGATGACGTTCACCGAAGCCTTGTAGTTATCGGCAACCTTGCGGACCGCCTGTTCCAGCGCCTCGGGGCCCATATCGTTCGTCGGCGTGTTGATCAGGTCACGAGCCAGGGTGACGGCATTGGCAAGACGCCTCACATCGACCTTGTCGGCCCCTGCAGGCGAGGCAAGCGTCACATCCAGTTCGTCCTTCTTGCCATATTTTGTGAATTTGTATCCGCCGAGTAGAAAGCCGAGCGCGGCAAGGTTGGGCTCGCCCACGACATTGGCGAAATGCCAGCTCCCCTTGGGCAGACCCGTTGCAAGCTTGCCGGCAACAAGACGTGCATCGTCTTTGCCGGTACCGAGCAACGCTCCGGCAACTTCACCCTTGTCGTTGGGAATGATTAACAGGCGCGCGGACTGACCATCAAAACCGTTTGCCTTGGCCCAGTTCAGCGCACGGTCGTCTAGTCCCGCGTCGTTCAGTCCTCCGCTTCGCACCAGCCAGACGGGTTTGCTGCCATCGGGCATTTTGCCTTTGATTTCAATCGGCATCGGCGAATTTCTCCTTGGTCATTCTTGTGCTGCACCGCGGGTCGTTAACGGTCCGTTAGGGTTAACAGAATATTTCTAGTCCTGGGATTGGGTTAACACAGCTGATTTGCGTGGGTACGGGGCAAACTATGGTAATCGCAGGCATTATTCAACGTAATCGCCGCATGCTTTTCTCTGTGGCGATAGCGGGGCTCGTGGCGGGCATATCGGGCTGCACAACCACCGACAAGACGACGACAGGTTCCATTTCACCCGCTGTAGCGGCGACGGCAACGAGCGCAAGCGGCGATTTCGACCAGATGAACGAACAGCAGTTGATGCAGGCATCGACCAGCCTCGGTTCGCGCTATCAGGCTAATCCAAAGGACAAGGTCACGGCGATGAAGTTTGCCGCGGTCCTCAGGATGACCAATCGCAGCGATCAGGCCCTTGCCGTCATGCGCAGCCTCGCCATCGCCTACCCGCAGGATCGGGACGTGCTCGCCGCTTACGGCAAAGCGCTGGCAAGCGCCGGCGAGTTCGAAGCAGCGCTTGATGCGTTGCGACGGGCCCAGACGCCGGAATATCCGGACTGGAAGCTCTTGTCGGCGCAAGGCGCTATCCTCGACCAGTTGGGCAAGGAAAGCGAAGCCCGCGACCTCTACCGGCAGGCGCTGCAGATCAATCCCAACGAAGCCTCGATCCTTTCCAATCTCGGCATGTCCTACGTCCTCTCGGGCGATCTCGCCAGTGCCGAAAACTACATGCGCCAGGCGGTAAAGGCACCGGGGTCCGACAGCCGCGTCCGCCAGAACCTTGCGCTCGTGGTCGGACTTCAGGGTCGCTTCGACGAGGCCGAGACCATCGCCAACCAGGAGCTCTCGCCGCAGCAAGCGCAGGCTAATGTCAAATATTTGCGCACCGTCCTGGCCCAGCAGAATTCCTGGACCATGCTGAAAGACAAGGATAAGGCAAAGCCGAAAAGCTGAGTGCCACCAGGCCAACCAATAAAAAAAGCCGCCCCGAACCGGGCGGCTTTTTCGTTGATGGAAACGCTTCGATTTACTTCGGTGTTGCGTCGCCAAAGATGCCGCCTTGGGCGGAAATCTGGATGAAGGCCGGCCCCAAGATCACGGCGAAAAGCACCGGCAGCAGGAAGACGATCATCGGTACGGTGAGCTTCGGCGGCAGGGCCGCCGCCTTTTTTTCGGCTTCCATCAGGCGGGCGTCGCGGCTTTCATCGGAAAGGACGCGCAGAGCACCCCCGATCGAAGTACCATAGCGTTCCGATTGGGTCAGCGCCTGGACGACGGATTTGACCGGTTCGAGCCCGGTGCGGTTGGCGAGGTTCTCATAGGCCTGCCGGCGCTCGGGCAGGAACGACAGTTCGGCATTTGTCAGTACCAGTTCTTCGGCAAGTTCTGCGGATTGCGCGCCGATTTCCTCGGAAACCTTCTTGAACGCTGCCTCGATCGACATGCCGGATTCGACGCAGATCAACATCAGATCGAGCGCATCCGGCCACGCAAGCTTGATCGATTGCTGCCGCTTGGATCCGACGTTCTTGACGTAGAGATTGGGCAAGTAGAAGCCGACATAGGCACCGGCGAAGCAGGCGGCCATCCGTATCATGGTCGATTGTGCCGCAAGCCCGTCCATGCCGAAGATCCACAGTGTCGTCAGGCCGAGCGTGACAAAGGGCAGGCCAAAGCGAGCCGCAAGGAAGATATTGAGGGCGTTCTGCCCGCGAAAGCCGGCAATACGCAGAGAATTGACGGTATTCTCGTCGGCAAGAGCGCGCTGGAGATCAAGCCGCTCGACCAGTTGCCTGACACCCTGCCGCTCGGTCACGCGCAATGAACTCGCTCCATTCTTGCGCCGCGTCTCCGCATCCGCAGCCATGCGGGCCCGTTCGCGCGACCTGATCTGGTCGCGTTCCAGGGCAACCGACTTCATCCGCGTCTTCAGGCTGGTGCCGGAGAACATCGGCATCAGAAAAGTCATGAGCGTTGCAAATATCGATATGCCAACGAGCACCGCAAAGATGAAGGCGGGGTTGTGCATGGCTTTGGCGATGGTGGTGATCATTGATGGGCCTCGACTTTTCCGCTCAGAACTTAAAGTTGATCATTTTTTTCATGACCAGGATCCCGAGTGACATCCAGACGGCTGCGCAGCCCATGATGACGTGACCAGTGTCGGTCGTGAACAGAACCATGATGTAACCGGGGCTCGACAGGTAGACGAGCAAAGCAACCGCGAAGGGCAGTGAACCGATAATATAGGCAGAGGCCTTGGCCTCCATGGACAGCGCCTGAACCTTGACCGCCATCTTCTTGCGATCGCGGAGCACGCGGGAAAGATTGCCGAGCGCTTCCGAAAGGTTGCCACCGGCCTGCGACTGAATCTGGATCACGATCCCGAAAAAGCTTGCTTCCGGACAAGGCATGTATTCGGCCATTCGCATCGCGGATTCCGGGATGCTCACGCCGACCTGCTGCGCATCGACCATGCGCCGAAACTCGGCCTTGACCGGCTCTTGCGCCTCCTGGGCAATGAGCCGGATACCGTCATTGAGCGGCAGGCCGGATCGAAGCGCTCGCACGATGACATCGATCGCGTTCGGAAACTCCTTGAGGAATGCCTTTATCCGGCGGCCGCGGCGATAGTAGACGAACCAGCGTGGCAGGCCGAAGATGCCGGCAAGCAGCAAGCCCGGTGCAAGATAGAGCGGCGAGCCGAGGAAAAGCCCGGCGAAAGTAACGACAACGCCAACCACTGCGGAGTAGATATAAAAGCGCTGAACAGTCACCTTCATCCCGGCCTGCATGAGCAGCATCTTCAAGGGCGGCGACTTGGCGTTCTTGTCGCGCTGTTTCTGACGCTTTTCGATATCCTTCAGCGTATCCTGAACGGATCTCCGGCGCTTCTGCGCCTCTGCCAGCTTGTCGCGAACCACAAACTTGCCCATGCTTTCGCTGGCAGAGAGTTTGACGGAGTTCAGCCGTTCCTCCGTGCGCTTCTGCGATGCGATCGAATCGAAGAAGAAGACGTAGGCAAGTGCAGCGAAGGTAAGCGCTACCAGGGCAACGAAGACGATCTGCGGAAGGCTAAGCCCAAACATGGTGGAATTCTCCCGGCGTCATCATCCCTGCATGATTTCCATGGAATCAAGCGCCTGGGCGAGGCGGCGATCTTCGTTGAAATAGCGCGCGCGCTCCCAGAAATGCGGCCTCGCGATACCCGTCGAAACATGCTTGCCGATAAGGCGGCCATTCGCATCCTCGCCGGTGATCTGGTAGACGACGAGGTCCTGCGTGATGATGACGTCGCCTTCCATGCCGATGACTTCGGTCACATGCGTGATGCGACGCGAGCCGTCCCGCAGACGCGCCGCCTGGATGATGACATCGACCGAGCCGACGATGATTTCGCGCACTGTCCTTTGCGGCAGCGAAAAGCCGCCCATGGCGATCATGGATTCGATACGGCTCAGGCACTCGCGCGGACTGTTGGAGTGGATCGTTCCCATCGAGCCGTCGTGACCCGTGTTCATCGCGGACAGCAGATCGAATACCTCCGGTCCGCGCACCTCGCCGACGATGATCCGCTCGGGGCGCATGCGCAGGCAGTTCTTGACGAGATCGCGCATCGTGACCTCGCCCTCGCCCTCAAGATTGGGCGGGCGTGTTTCAAGACGCACCACGTGCGGCTGCTGCAGCTGCAGTTCGGCCGAGTCCTCGCAGGTGATGACGCGCTCGTCCTTGTCGATGTAATTCGTCAGGCAGTTGAGGAGCGTCGTCTTGCCCGAGCCGGTACCGCCGGAAATGACGAGATTGCAGCGGACGCGGCCAATGATCTGCAGCAGTTCGGCACCGGCCGGCGAGATCGCGCCGAAGCGCACGAGTTGATCGAGCGTCAGCTTGTCCTTCTTGAATTTACGAATGGTGAGGACCGGCCCGTCGATTGCGAGCGGCGGCGCAATCACGTTGACGCGCGAGCCATCCGGCAGGCGCGCGTCGCATATGGGGCTTGATTCATCGACGCGGCGGCCGACCTGGCTCACGATGCGCTGGCAAATATTGAGAAGCTGCTGATTGTCGCGGAATCTTACACCTGATTCCTGCACCTTGCCCTGCACTTCGATATAGGTCTTGCGCGCGCCATTGACCATGATGTCGGCGATGTCGTCGCGTGCGAGCAATGGTTCGAGCGGTCCATAGCCGAGTACGTCGTTGCAGATATCGTCGAGCAGTTCCTCCTGCTCGGAGATCGACATGGCAAAGTTTTTGATCGCGATGATGTCGTTGACGATATCGCGAATTTCCTCGCGCGCGACATCGGGATCGAGCTTCGACAATTGCGCAAGATCGATCGTGTCGATCAGTGCCGTGAAGACTTGCGATTTCGTGTCGTAATAGGCCTCGTTCTTCTCGCGGAGCACGACAATCGGCTTCGCGGCTTCAGCCGGTTGGCGTTTCGGCTCCAATATATCGCGCGGTAAGCGGGACGCCTCGGCCGGAATATTGCCGAGCGGCAGCGCCGCTTCCATCGCCGGGGCACGAAACTCCTGGACCTGTTGATTTCCTCCGCCGCGCTTGCCGAACATGATGCCTCTTCGATCTCGCTATTTCTTGCGCGTCAGCTTGGAGAAGACGGCTTTCAGTCCCGGCTTCTTTCTGGCTTTGTGCGTCATGCGGCCCGTCAAGATATGGGCCATTTCGTTGATGGTCTGAACAATGGGATTTGCCGCGTCCGTCTCAGCGAGCATCCGTCCATTGTTGGCGGCACTGCCGAAAAGTGCCGGTTCAAAAGGAAGGGTCGCCATCGCCGGGATGCCGAGCGGACCACAGAATTCGAGCGGCGCAATTTCGGGACGCTTCGGCACGCCGACCTGATTGAGAATGAGCCGCGGCGGCGCATCATTGGGGCGAAGCTGCTTCAGCGTGTCGAGGAGGTTTTTGGTGTTGCGCAGATTGGCAAGTTCCGGCGAGGCAACGATCACGACCTCGTCGGCACGGGCAAGCGTCGTGCGCGTCCAGCCGTTCCAGGAGTGCGGCACATCGAGAATGACATGCGGGACCGAACGCTGCGCGACATCGATCAGATGCGCAAAGGAGTCATCGCGGAAGTCGAAGACGCGATCGAGCGTCGATGGTGCCGCTAGGAGCGAGAGATTTTCAGCGCATTGCGCAAGCAGCCTGTCGAGATAGACATCGTCGATGCGTTCCGGCGAAAACACGGCTTCGGCAATGCCCTGTGCCGGGTCCTGGTCGAAATTGATGTTCGCGGTGCCATAGGGCAGGTCCATGTCGGCGATGACGACCTCGCTCTTGAACAGCGAGGAAATCGACCACCCGATATTGTGCGCAAGCGTGGAGGCACCGACGCCTCCCTTTGCACCTATGAAGGCTATCGCACTGCCGAGCGGCTTTGCCTCCGGATCTACGAACAGCGTGCCGATGACGCCGATGATGTCGGCCAGCTCGATCGGCGCGATCATATATTCGGAAATGCCGTTCCTGATCAGCTCGCGGTAGAGGGCGACGTCGTTGAAATGACCGATGATGACGACCTTGGTGCTGGGGTCGCACACTTCCGACAGGGCGGAAAGGCTTTGCAGCATGTCCCGCGGCGCTGCGGAGGTTTCGAGAAGGATCAGATTGGGCGTCGGCACCGTCTGGAACATTTCAACGGCGGTCGCGACACCTCCCATATGAATCTGGGCATGGGTCTTGGCCATGCGCCGGTCTTCATTGGCCTTGGCGATCTGGCGCGCGACCGCATCGGTTTCGCAAAATGCCTCGATCGATATGCGCGGGACCGGACGATAGGCGTGCAGGCCCGCTGACCGCTCTGTGCCTCCGCCTGCCGGGTCTTCTATGTCAAAGGCTAGACTCATCTTCAGATTCCGCGTTTCAGGGAGTTGGTCACCACGAATAATCGACTTCTGCTGCGCTGGGCGTATGCGGCCTGTCGGACGGAACCCCGCGATAGTCCTCGATCACGATGTTGCGGCGCTCCGCATCGATCGGCGAAGATGCCCGTGGTCCAAGAAGGTCGGCAGGGTTTGCGATCTGGGCGGCGAGATTATTCTGGCTGGCGCAGCCAAAATTCGCGTAATGGCGATTATCGGCCGTCTCGAGCAAATCCTTCGGCCATTGACCGCAGGGATGCGTGGACGCCGTCATTGCCGAATAGGAAAGCCTGATCGGCGCTGAATCCGAAGAACCTGCGCTGTAGCGCTCACTGTTTATGTTGAACGGCTTGACCCCGCCCTTGCGCAGAACTGCTGCGATATCGTCGCGCAGGCCAGCCGCAGCGTGTTCGTTGGGCGAGCCCGCCGGCAACAGGATGTGAACCATGCCGGAACCGTTGGCCCGATAATTGGCGATGACCTGTTCGACGATGCTTCGCTGTGTAATCGACAGTTTGCGGTCAGCATGACCGACCGGAATATCGGCGACCTGCTCCTTCTCGGAGATGATTATCGGATGGTTGGTGCGATAGTCGTCCGGAATGCTCCCCGTCATCTCGCGTGGTGCGCAACCTGCAAGCAGGGTTACGGCAAGCAATGCAAGGACGGGCTTTATACGACGAATGGTGGTTGTGGCTGACATGTCCGCGTCCCTGCTCACTTGTAAATGTAACCGATTGTGCCTTCGTATCGACCTTCAGGCAGGCTGGCTTCCTTCGTGCCGTAGACACGATTGACCTTGCCGAGGAAGATGCCTGCGGCATCGCTGGCTGGATTGAGATTGTCGTCAGGCCTTGCAAGCGCCGTGCGGGCGACCGGACGCACCAGATAGGGCGTGATGATGATCACGAGTTCGCTCTCGTTGCGAATGAAGTCGCGGCTGCGGAACAAGGTCCCGAGGACCGGAATCTTGGAAATTCCAGGCAGTCCCGAGATCGCGGCGCGGTTGTCGTCGCGCATCAGCCCGGCGATCATCATCGAGCCGCCCGACGGCAGTTCCACGGTGGTGTCGGCGAGACGTTTGCGCAATGAAATGATGTTGGTGGCGAGGTTCTGGGCCTGGTTCTTGTTCGTCGTTCCGTTGTAGGTCGGATTGACGCCAGCACCGAGCGGGATCGATTGTTCAAGTGTCGGTTCGGAAACCGAGGTCCGTACCTTCAAGCTGATGCGTCCGGGTGAGAGGACGACGGGCAGGAACTCGAGGCCGATGCCGTATTCGATCTTGGTAAGCTGATACTGGGCGCCCTGCGCATTCGAAGTCTGGCCGGTGATCATGTTGTATTCGCCGCCGACCTTGAACGTCGCCTGTTCGCCCGAGATGGCGGTCAAGGACGGTTCTGCGAGCGTCTTCATGACCCCCGCCACTTCCATGGCATTCAGGTAGGAATCGATCGTTGCGCTGCCGATCGAGATCGGCACGGTAACGCCGGACGTTGTCAGGCTTTTGCCGGCCAGCGATGCGATGTTGGTCGAGCTGAAGAATATCCCGTCCGACTTGGTCTTGCCGACGAGATTGACACCAAGCTGCTTCATTACCGTGCGGCTGACTTCAGCCACTGTTACCTTCAAGGTAACCTGGTCGTCGCCGGCAATTTGAATGAGATTGACGATCTTGCTTTTCTGGCGCGCCTCGTCCGGGTCGCTGATGGCAACGTCCGACCCACCGCCGCCATTGGTGCCGCCCTGGCCGGAGGCCGTGATCGCATATTGTCCCGTCGTTGCTTCACCGCCGGAAACGAGAAGGTTGGCAAGGTCGCTTGCCCGCTTGGCGTCGAGCGGCGTTTGAACCGTTCCGGTAAGGATGACATTGTCGTTCATCAACTCGACCTTGATGTCGGAGTCCGGAATATATTTCCGCAGGCTTTCCTCGAGCCCCGCCACATCGCGTTCGATGACGAGATCGAAGCTTGCGAGTTGCTCACCATTCGGGCCAAAGACGAAGATGTTGGTTTGCCCGACCATCTTGCCGAAAAGATAAATCCGCCGCGCCGTGCGGGTGACGGCATCGGCAACGGAAGGATTGGCCACGAGAATGTCGTAGGCATCCGCCGGCAGATCGATGACGAGCGACTTGCTCAGTCCAAGGTTGATCCGCTTGCCAGCGGTCTGGCTCTGGTTGAGCCTTACGACAGCGTCTTCCGCAGCGGCCGCATTCTGCAATGGCAGAACGGCTATGCTGCAGCCGAGCAGCACGCGGGCCGCCTTCATCAGCGGCGACATAGGGGATGCGCATTTGAGCTGCATAATGTTGATTTCGTGCCCCATTTTTTTATTTCCGCCCCATGACTTCGACCATGGTTCCAGACTTGATCAGTTTCACATTGCCGCTACGGCCGGGCGAATTGACGAGATATTCGGCGCCAGGTCCTGTCTGTTCCTGGGCGTCCTGAACCGAGCGGAGAACGAGCGACAGGCGCGCAGCCATCTGTTGCGCGACGGTGATGACTTCGGCCTGTTCCGGCGTCAGTTCGAGCGTTGCGGTGGACCCCAGCTTGGTCTTTTCACCGTTCTCGTCCTCTTGGATCGTCTGATCGATCGCCAGCACGCGAATGTTGCGAAGGACGGTTTCCGTAATGTATTGCTTCGCCTGGCCCTGTGTTTCGATCTCGTGGACCATAATGACATCGACATAGTCATCGGGCAGAATGAAGCCGCCCGCCGATGTCTCCGAGGCAATCTGCGTCGCCACAGCGCGCATGCCGGCCGGAAGTTGCGCCGCCATGAAGCTCTGCCCCTTGCCGATGAGCTTTGCTTCACGAACCGGTTCGCCCGTGAATATGCGCAATCGAACCGTCGAGCCCTTGAGTTCCTCGACGGCGTTCGGACGGTCAGCGCGCTTTATATATCCGTCGGCAAGGGCATCGACGGGCCAAGGCTGCCAGCGCAGCTGGCCGTTCAGTTCCGTGCCGACGCCGAGATTGTCCGTGGCAACGAGAATATCCTGCAATTTCATCTGTGGTTGGGGTGCTGACTGTACGACGGTAACGTCGGGCTTCATCTGCGTCGCGATATAGCCCGCGGCGCCCGCGGCAGCGACCGCGACGGTCAAAATGACAAGTCGTGCTCTTTGCATTCAATGCACCCCGTTAGACTTTTGTCTAAGATTACCCACGGTTGCACTTTGACTTGCCAATCGTGTAATTATGGTTAACGCATTGCTTAAATCTATGCTTAACGGCGTTTAACCGTTAGACTTTCGATCTATGAATACTCAGCGGGTCAAATTGAGAACGTCAGTAGCTGATACGACGCAGCGGAACGTCGCGCGTGGCGACATGGATCATGGCTTCTGAAACGTTGATGCGGGCCGCGTGGCTATCGTCATCCAGCCCGCTCCTCACGGTCTTATTTGTATCGCCGTTCAGCTTAGTTCTTGGGCAAGACCGATGAGAAGCCCTTCAGGCCCGCGAATGTAGCAGAGCCGATAGGCGTCTTTATACTGGACCACTTCGCCGACGAGCTGCGCGCCGTGGGCACTCAGTCTTTCAAGCGTCTCGTCGACATCGTCCACGGTAAACATGGCGCGCAGGTACCCCAGCGCGTTGACCGGCGCTTTTCGGTGATCTGCGACGACAGGCGGTGAAATGAAGCGCGAGAGCTCGAGCCGGCTGTGACCGTCCGGCGTGCGCATCATGGCAATCTCTACGTGCTGATCGCCCAGTCCGGTGACGCGTCCGGCCCATTCGCCTTCGATCGTCGCCCGCCCTTCGAGTTCGAGGCCAAGTTCGCGAAAGAAATCGATCGTCGCTTCGAGGTCTTCAACGACGATACCGACATTGTCCATCCGCTTTAGCGCCATGTTCAAATCTCCAGGGTGTCGATCCAATCTACAAGGTGACGCCCAGTCTAACAATGCACGCTTCTGATGGTTTAGATCCAGGAAAAGCCCTGGGATACGAACTCAATCAGAGGTGCGCCAGGCGATCGATTACCCATTGGCATAGGGGGGAGCTTGGAAATGCAAGGAGGCCGGCGCCGCCAAGGGCGATGCCATAGGGGACGCCCTCTTCCTTGCGCGCGAGCCGCCGCATGAACTCGATCCGGTCCGCATATATTATTGCAGCATGGGAATTGCGGTAGTTGAGAATTGCGAGGGTAAGCACGCCGCCCAGCACAGACATCATCAACAAATATTCGGCAAGGCCCATGTTCCAGCCGAGCCAAAGCGCGGTCGCCGACATCAGCTTGGCGTCGCCGCCGCCCATCGTGCCGGTCGCGAAAAGGCCGAATGTTACCGTGAGAACCGCAGCGCCCGCGGCAAAATGCATTGCATAGGCTTCCCAGCCCATGCCGGTCAGCGGCGCCAGGATTACAAATGAAACGACAAGGATGAGCGAAACGCGATTTTGAATTGTCATCGACAGGAGATCGGAGATCCCCGCAAAGGCCATTGCAAACGGAAAGATGACGAGGATGGCGGCTTCAATCATGACCTTACCTGTTTGGCGCCTGGGCAACCTTGTCCGCAAGGGAGCCGTAAAGGGTCTGTACCGATGATCCAAGCACGTTCGCGCCGGCCAGAATGGCGATGCTTAGGATCGAAGCGATGAGCGTATATTCAATAGCCGTAGCGCCGCACCGGTTGTGCAGGAAGCGAGCGAACACGTCGAGGATCGCATTCATCGTGCCTGTCATCTGGAATGTCCTCGCTCGTACCACTGGTTGCGCCTGATCGAACGCTAGTGGCAGCGAATTTCATTCATCTTAAGGAACACCGTTACAAAATAGTAAAGCTTTGGCAACTCGAAATAGAGGTGACTAAATGGTAAATCGTATAGTTAGAATTTGCATAAAATTTTACCGTTTGTACGTCGTCTTGCGCCGTTATGATTAACAAAAGCTTTGCGGGCTTAAGCTTTCCTTCACCAATCCACGCCATGTTTGAGAAGCATTCGTTTCGAGGGGCTCTTATCCATGGTCGACAATAAATTCCACACTGTTTCTGCGTACGGATTGACCATCGCCTTGGCGCTTGTCGCCATTGCGCTCGCCCCCGCCCCCGCGAGCGCCGATACGGGCATCCATGTGATCATGAACCAGGCAAGAATATTGAGACTCGCGCGTCCGGCGGATACGGTCGTCGTCGGCGATCCCGCCATTGCCGATGCGGTCGTCAAGGATGCGCGCACCGTAATTTTGACGGGGAAAGGCTTCGGCATGACCAATATTGTCATTCTGGACGCCGATGGCAGCCCGATTGTCGATGATCAGGTCATGGTGAGCCGCAGCGTTGCCAACACGACGCGCGTCTATCGGCGCGCTTTCGTCCAGACACTTTCCTGTACGCCCTATTGCGAAACAGCGCAGAAGACGACTGCCGAAACCGAATCCGATCAAAAAATCGGCGGCAACTGAGCTGGCGCTACTCACGGTTGAAAAATCGTGAAGGAATTTACTGCAATTTCCACCGCGGATCGAACGGGATTCTAACTTCTGAATGCTAGGAATTTTCTTGCCTTAAGTGGTCGGGGAATTCCATCCATGTTCTACAACGATAAAAACAATCAATCGCATGAAGGTGTCGCGGCAGCCTCTGCCGCCCTACGCTGCACAGGGCGCGTCAGGCAAAGCCGGCTCGTGGCGCTGCTTGCCCGCTTCAGGCGCAACCGACGCGGCACTGTTGCCATCGAATTCGCCATGATCGCGCTGCCATTCTTCCTGCTGATCTTCGTCATATTCGAAGTTGGAATGACCTTCATGGCGCAGCAGGTCATGGCAAACGCTACCGATGAGATCGCAAGGCGCTTGCGTACCGGCGAGTTAAGGGCTGCAAATATCTCGGGGAACCAGCTGCGCGACCGCATCTGCGCAAAGCTTATCCTGCCCGAAGCCGGCTGCGCCAACCTCGTCGTTGACCTGAAGACCTATGCGAACTTCACCAACGTTCCCGTCACCATCCCGCTAAAGCCGAATGGGGACGTCGATTCGACGGGTTTCAAGAACAATGTCGGCGGTGCGGGCACGATCAACCAGCTGCGCGTTTTCTATCGCTGGCCAATCCTCACCAATCTCATGCGCAATCGTATCGAGACAATCGACGGAACGGGGAGGACTCTGCTGTTCTCTACCGCGACCTGGAGAAACGAACCGTTCGTCTGATGCTCAATTCCGGCATAGCTTCGAAAGTGTGACGCATGAACAACCAAAAACAACAAAAGACCGCGAAATATTTGGCCCTCGTGATGAAGCGCTTTATCGGCGACAAGCGAGGCGTCGCAGCGCTTGAATTCGCACTCATTGCCCCCGTCCTCATCCTGCTCTACCTCGGTACGGTCGAAACGACCGAGGGGGTAAACGTCAACAAGGACCTCGGCCGGGCGGCGACGATGGTGGCCGATCTCGTCACGCAACAAACGACTGTCACGACTGCCCAGCTCGGCGACATCATGAAGATCGGGCAGGCGACGGTGCTGCCCTATCGCCGGGATACGCCGCAGATCACAATAACCTCCATCGATATATCCGCCGCCGGCAATGCGACCGTCCTCTGGTCGCGGCGGGTGGTAAATGGCACCGAGTCAAGGCCGTTCAACGCCGGCAGCGCCGTGACGCTCGACGCCAATCTGCGCATCCCCAGCACCACCGTGGTGCAAGTTAAGGCCGAACTTGCCTATGTGCCGATCATCCCCTGGACGATCACCGGGCAGACGAACACCGCCGCCGGTGCTTCGGTTATCGGAATTCACATGTCGAAGAATACCTATGGCCGCATCCGGCAGGGTTCAAACGCGGTGACCTGCACCAACTGCTGAGGACGCTCCGCCACCATTGATTTGTCACGGCGCGCCGTTTGACCTATCTGTGATGTCTGATTTTACTCGGAGTATCGCATGGCTCGCGCTTTCCTTTTCGTTCTCGACTCCTTCGGCATCGGCGGCGCACCGGATGCCAAGGCTTTCGGCGACGAAGGTTCAAATACGTTCGCGCACATCGTCGAACGATGTGCTGCCGGCGAGGCCGACAAGGAGGGCCTGCGCCAAGGCCCTCTGCTTGTTCCCAATATGAGCTCGCTCGGCCTCTTCCACGCCGCCAACATCGCCTCGGCTTTTCCGGTATCATCGCGGGCCCCTGCCCCGGTCGGTTTGTGGGGCGCGGCCGAAGAAACCTCGAAGGGAAAGGATACCCCTTCCGGTCACTGGGAAATTGCCGGCGTTCCGGTGGCATTCGATTGGGGCTATTTTCCCCAGACCGTCCCGACATTCCCCGAAACCTTGATCGCCGACACGGTTCGGCTTGCACAGCTTCCAGGCATCCTCGGTAACAAACACGCCTCGGGAACTGACGTGATCGAGGAACTTGGCGAAGAACACATCCGGACGGGCATGCCCATCTTCTATACATCCACCGATTCCGTGGTCCAGATTGCCGCGCATGAGACGTATTTCGGGCTGGAACGCTTGTACAAGCTTTGCGAAACCGTGCGCGAGCTGGTCGATCCGCTGAATATTGGCCGCGTTATTGCCCGGCCATTCATCGGTGAGGCGAAGGAAACATTCGAGCGCACCGGCAATCGCCGCGATTATTCCGTGCCGCCACCAGAGGCGACGCTGCTGGACCGCCTTACCGATGCCGGCCGCATGGTCATCGCCATCGGCAAGATCGGCGATATCTATGCGCATAAGGGCGTAGGTCAGGTGCGCAAGGCCAACGGCAACATGGCGCTCTTCGATGAAACCCTGGTCGCGATGGACGACGCACAGGATGGCGACCTCGTGTTTACCAATTTTGTCGATTTCGACATGCTCTACGGCCACCGGCGCGATGTCGCAGGCTATGCGGCAGCGCTAGAGGCCTTCGACATGCGCCTTCCCGAGGCTATCGCCAAGCTCCGTCCGGGCGATCTCATGATCCTTACCGCCGATCATGGCTGCGACCCGACCTATCAGGGCACGGACCACACGCGCGAACGGGTTCCAGTGCTTTGCTACGGTCCGGATCTGCCCAAAGGCTCGTTCGGCGTACGCCCGACCTTCGCTGATATTGGCGAGACGGTCGCCGCCCATCTCGGCATTTCCCCCGGCCTCCACGGCAAGAGCTTCCTCAAGGGCACGGGAGAGCGCAGCCCAGATGCCTGAACTACCTGAGGTTGAAACCGTCCGGCGCGGTCTCCAACCCGTCATGGAGGGCGCGACCATACTTGGCGTGGAGCAGCGGCGCCCCGACCTGCGCTTTCCCTTCCCCGAGCGCTTCGCCGAGCGTTTGACGGGCCGGCGCATCGAAGCGCTCGAACGGCGCGCCAAATATCTCATCCTTCATCTCGATAACGGTCTCGGCGTCATCAGCCACCTTGGCATGTCGGGATCCTATCGCATCGAGCAAGGCGAAGCGGCGGAAACGCCCGGCGATTTTGCCCATGAGCGCTCGAAGAACGCGCTGCACGACCACGTGGTGCTGCAACTCGCCGCCAAGGACGGCAAGACGAGCCGCGTCGTCTATAATGATCCGCGGCGCTTCGGCTTCATGCTCTTTGCCGAGCCCGGCGAACTCAACAACCATCCGCTGATCAAGGGTCTTGGCACCGAACCGACGGGAAACCGCCTCGACGGCGCCTTGCTGGCGAAGCTCTTTCACAAGAAGGCGGCGCCGTTGAAGGCGGCACTTCTCGACCAGAGGTTGATAGCCGGGCTTGGCAACATCTATGTCTGCGAAGCGCTGTGGCGCGCGGAACTCTCGCCATTGCGATCGGCAGGGAGCATTTCCGGCACGGATGGCGCGCCAACCGATGATGCAAAGCGACTCGCGACAGCGATCCGGGCTGTCATCGTTGACGCGATCAAGGCCGGTGGATCGAGCCTCAAGGATTACCGGCAAGCCGATGGCGAACTTGGCTATTTCCAGCATTCGTTCTCGGTCTATGACCGTGAAGGCGCCCCGTGCCCGCGCAAGGGTTGCAATGGCACGGTGTCGCGTATTGTCCAAAGCGGGCGCTCGACCTTCTATTGCCCCGTGTGCCAGCATTAGCGATTGAGGAGGATCAACCATGACTTATGAAAACATCATCGTCGAGACGCGCGAAAAGGTGGGCTTCATCCGGCTCAATCGTCCGCAAGCGCTCAATGCGTTGAATTCGGCGCTGCTCGCAGACCTTGCAGGCGCACTTGAAGCGTTCGACAAGGACAACGATATCGGCGCGATCGTCATCACCGGGTCGGAAAAGGCTTTTGCCGCCGGCGCCGACATCAAGGAAATGCAGACGCTTGCATTCGCCGACGCCTATCTCGGCGACTATTTCAGCGAGTGGGAGCGCGTGACCCGGCTGCGCAAGCCGTTGATTGCTGCGGTCGCTGGCTATGCACTTGGCGGAGGCTGCGAACTCGCCATGATGTGCGACTTCATAATTGCCGCCGACACCGCGAAATTCGGCCAGCCCGAGATCACTCTCGGCGTAATGCCGGGAATGGGCGGATCGCAGCGCCTCACCCGTTCGGTCGGCAAGTCGAAGGCAATGGACCTGTGCCTGACCGGTCGCATGATGGATGCGGCCGAGGCCGAGCGTTGCGGCCTGGTGTCCCGGGTGGTTCCTGCGGCGGACCTCGTGGCCGAGGCCGTCAAGGCGGCCGCGAAGATTGCCTCCTTCTCGCTGCCCGTCGTGATGATGACCAAGGAGACCGTCAACCGCGCCTATGAGACGACGCTCTCGGAAGGCTTGCGCTTCGAGCGCCGGGTGTTCCACTCGATGTTTGCGCTCGAGGACCAGAAGGAAGGCATGGCGGCCTTTGCCGAAAAGCGGGCGCCGTCCTTTAAAAATCGCTGAACGAAAATATCCCCGAATTCATCAGCGATTCCAAGTTGACGCAAAAGCAAACGTCATCTATAAGCCCCCCAACGTTCGGTGGCCCCTCGGCCACCCTATTATTTTGTGACGGCTGCTTTCAGGCTGCCGATTAGCTGACAGAAAAGAGAGGCATCATGGCCAACACTCCTTCGGCCAAGAAAGCGGCGCGCAAGATCGAAGCCCGCACCGAAGTCAACAAATCCCGCCGCTCGCGCGTGCGCACCTTCCTGCGCAAGTTCGAAGATGCGGTTGCAAGCGGCGACCAGGCGGCTGCCGCCATCGCCTTCCAGGCTGTCGAGCCGGAAGTCATGCGCGCTGCCTCGAAGGGCGTCCTTCACAAGAATACTGCCTCGCGCAAAGTATCTCGCCTCTCGGCTCGCCTGAAGGGCATGTCTGCTTAATCAGACCTTCATATTTATATTTGAAAACCCGGCATCTATTTAGCCGGGTTTTTTTATTTGGGCCTGATTCTGGGAATAAATTCGTTACCCGGGGAAAAGATTGTGGCTTATCAAAACCATGACATCTGGTGGTCACAAATCGATTAGGACAAAAAGCGTCAATCATCAATTTGTGTGTTTTTTCAACGGGTTATAAAAGGTAGTAATTATAACTCGGGACCGTCCGGTGGAATCTCCGACCACACCCGCTGTCAAGCGTAAATTTATAAATTTTTTTTCTGTGTGTCTGGTCGCAGTGCAACAAAATCTGAGCCTCAAAAAAAGCCTTGAATCCGAACGGTTTTTCCAAGTTGAGCCGGGGACACTTAAAAAAAATCAAATTCCATTAACCTTTTATTCATCAAAAAACCCTTGGGCCGGACTTGCTCTTCCTGCAAAGGTTTTTGTAAGGTCCAAGACATCGAAGGGGTGGGCAAAACCCATTTAACAGGCTTATTAAATAGTGGGTTCGGGCGCAGATTTGACCGTTTGCGTAACGAGTGGTTTTTGTCAGTACTCAGCCCATCGGGGTTGGGTTGTTTCATAAATCGAGCGGGTTGGCGACGCTGGCGTGAGCCGGGCGTAAGGCTTGACGCGCCTAACGAGAGGGATGCGAACGTGGTTGTGACAGATATTCTGAACAAGTTATATTCAGTACAACACTGCGTGATCGCCAAATCCTCAATCTGTTAGTTACGGCATTAACCAGACGAGCCACTGGGGCGGCTCGTCGGTCATCACTGCCTGACGGTGATACGTCGGCAAATAGAAAACACGGGCGTCTCTACGACCCGAATGAAATACCAGGATGAGGCGATGACAATGACCAGCGGAATAATGGAAAACGGCACAAATGCCATGGTCCCGCTCCATGTGGATGAGGGGAAAGACATGGCTTCGGCCGGCAGCGAAATGATATTCGAGCGTGTCAAAAGCAAGCTCAAGGCGAAACTCGGCAGCGAGGTCTATTCGAGCTGGTTCGGCCGCTTGAAACTCGACGAAACGTCGAAGAGCATCGTCCGGCTGTCCGTGCCGACCGCCTTCCTGCGCTCGTGGATCAACAATCATTATTCCGACATGATCACCGCGCTCTGGCGCGAGGAAGAAGAGCAGGTTCTGAAGGTCGAGATCGTCTTCCGCAGCGCCAGCCGTGCCATCCGACCGATCTGTGACGCTGAGGCACCCCAGCGTGCCGAGACCCGTGCGCTGGCCCGTGAGAAGCCGGTCTTCCCGGTCGGCACCACCTCGCAGGAAAAGAAGGCTCCAGCGCATTTCGCCGATCGTTCGCAGAACTCGGTTTTTGGCTCGCCGCTTGATCCGCGCTATACGTTCGAGACATTCGTCGACGGTACGCCAAACCGCGTGGCGCTTGCTGCGGCGCGCACCATCGCAGATGCCGGCGCCAGCGCCGTCCGCTTCAATCCGCTGTTCATTCATGCGTCAGTCGGGCTCGGCAAGACCCATCTCCTGCAGGCTATCGCCGCCGAGGCGCTGAAGCGCCCGGAGCGTGCCCGCGTCGTCTATCTCACCGCCGAATATTTCATGTGGCGCTTTGCGACAGCAATCCGCGACAACAATGCGCTATCGTTCAAGGAACAGCTTCGCGATATCGACCTTCTCATCATCGACGACATGCAGTTCCTGCAGGGTAAGTCGATCCAGCACGAATTCTGCCACCTGATCAATACGCTGCTCGACAGTGCCAAGCAGGTCGTCGTTGCTGCCGATCGTCCGCCTTCCGAGCTTGAATCGCTCGATGCCCGCGTGCGCTCACGTCTGCAGGGCGGCGTTGCCCTGGAGATGATTTCGCCAGACTATGCGATGCGTCTCGAAATTCTCAAGCGCCGTCTCGCTGCTGCCCAGCAAGAAGATCATTCGCTGGATATTTCCATGGAAATTCTCGACCACGTCGCCCAGTCCGTGACCGGCAGCGGCCGCGAACTTGAAGGCGCGTTCAACCAGTTGCTGTTCCGCCAGACGTTCGAACCGAACCTTTCCGTCGACCGCGTTGATGAACTCCTCAGCCATCTCATGCGTGGCGGCGATGCCAAGCGCATCCGCATCGAGGAAATCCAGCGCATCGTCGCTCGCCACTATAACGTGTCGAAGCAGGACCTTTTGTCGAACCGGCGTACACGCACGATCGTCAAGCCGCGCCAGATCGCCATGTACCTCGCCAAAATGCTGACGCCGCGTTCCCTGCCGGAAATCGGCCGTCGTTTCGGCGGTCGCGATCATACCACTGTCCTTCATGCCGTGCGCAAGATCGAGGACATTGTCGGCAAAGACCAGAAACTCTCGCAGGAACTCGAACTGTTGAAGCGCCTGATCAACGAACAGGCCCAATAGGACACATCTTATCAACAGAAAGCCTGCGGTATGGTACGCTGATGCCTGCCGCAGGCTTGCTTTTTAAGGCGAAGTTCTGCCAATTTGCTTGACCCTGGGGAATAAGCGCCCCGCACCGGAGGAGGATTGCAGATACGCCGCCCTCCTGCCGGAATAGAAGTCAGCGAGACCGGTTTATCATGCGTGTAACTCTTGAACGTTCCAACCTTCTGAAGTCGCTCAATCATGTCCACCGCGTGGTCGAACGGCGCAATACCATTCCGATCCTGTCGAATGTCCTGCTCAATGCCGACGGCGCCAGCCTCGCCTTGAAGGCTACCGATCTCGATCTCGAAGTGACGGAAGCAACAAGCGCGCAAATCGAGCAATCCGGTGCGACGACTGTTCCGGCCCACCTCCTCTACGACATTGTCCGTAAGTTGCCGGACGGTGCCGAGGTGATGCTGGCCACCAATACGGATGGCAATTCCATGGCCGTCACGTCCGGCCGCTCGAACTTCCGCCTGCAGTGCCTGCCACAGTCCGACTTTCCGGAGCTGACCGCTGGCTCGTTCAGCCACACCTTCCGCATGCCGTCGAGCGCGCTGAAAAGCCTCATCGAGCGCACGCAATTTGCCATCTCCACCGAAGAGACGCGATATTATCTCAACGGCATCTATTTTCATGCCATCGAGAGCGACGGCAAGCTGAAGCTGCGCGCTGTCGCCACCGACGGCCATCGCCTTGCCCGCGCCGAACTCGAAGCGCCCGCCGGGGCCGAGGGCATGCCGGGGATCATCATCCCGCGCAAGACCGTCGCTGAATTGCAGAAGCTCGTCGATGATCCGGATATTACGGTGACTGTCGAACTCTCCGAAACCAAGATCCGCTTCACCATTGGATCGGTCGTCCTTACCTCGAAGCTCATCGACGGCACGTTCCCGGATTATCAGCGCGTCATCCCCTCGGGCAATGACAAGAAGCTGTCAATCGACCGGCAAAGCTTTGCTTCGGCTGTCGATCGTGTCTCGACGATCTCGAGCGAGCGCGGCCGTGCCGTAAAGCTTACGATCGGCGATGGACTGCTGACGCTGACCGTCAACAACCCGGACTCCGGCAGTGCCACCGATGAAATTGCCGCAGATTATGACGCCGATCCGATCGAGATTGGCTTCAATGCCAAGTACCTTCTCGATATTACCGCGCAGTTGACCGGTACAGAGGCAGTGTTCATGCTGGCCGATGCGGGTTCACCGACACTGGTGCGCGATACGGGCGATGAAAATGCGCTCTATGTCCTCATGCCGATGCGGGTTTAGGGCAATCGCCGCAGCATCCAATGGGTGAACTTGTTATAGTCCCGTCACCCTCCTCTGCGTGGAAGCGCAGTCGGGGGTCGAGTGGCCTTCCAGGGGGCATGCGGTAGGCCTCCATGGAAAATAGTCTCCCACCAGCGCGCGTTTCGATCAGCCGGCTGAAGCTCGCCAATTTCCGCAACTATGAGAGCCTCTCGCTGCGGCTCGGGCCATCGCATGTGGTGTTGACGGGTGAAAACGGTGCGGGGAAGACCAATCTCCTCGAAGCAATTTCGTTTCTTTCGCCTGGCCGTGGATTGCGCCGCGCCGTTTATACGGATGTAACCCGCAGCGGAGCACCTGACGGTTTTGCCATCCATGCCGCCATTGAAACGGAGGAAGGCTCGGTCGATGTCGGAACCGGCCTTGCCGGCAATGCGCCGGGCGAAAGCGGACGGCGCGTCCGCGTTAACGGTGTTACCGCCACAAGCGCCGATGAACTTCTCGACTACGCGCGTATCCTCTGGCTCGTGCCGGCGATGGACGGCCTCTTTACTGGCCCTTCCGCCGACAGGCGGCGTTTTCTCGACCGCATGGTTCTCGCCATCGACCCCGCCCACGGCAAGCGCGTGCTCGATTATGAAAAGGCGATGCGCAGCCGTAATCGACTGCTTACCGAAGAGCGTGCCGACGACGCCTGGCTCGATGCAATCGAAACCCCGATGGCCGAACTCGGCATAGCGATTGCCGCAGCGCGCGCCGAACTGATGCGGCTGATCAATAACATGATCGAACGCTCGCCCGACGACAGTCCCTTCCCCAAGGCCGATTGCCTCATCGAGGGCGCCCTTGAGCAGCGCATCGGCATTGAGGCGGCAACCGATGTGGAGGAGATTTTCAGGCGAGCGCTTCGCGATGGCAGAAGCCGCGACCGCGCCGCCGGGCGCACGCTCGACGGTCCGCACCGCTCCGATCTCCTCGTCCGCCACCGACCAAAAGCGATGCCCGCCGAGCTGTGCTCGACAGGTGAGCAGAAGGCACTGCTGATCGGTCTTATCCTTGCGCATGCGCGGCTGACCGGAAAGCTTGCCGGCATGGCGCCCATCCTGCTGCTCGATGAAATAGCCGCGCATCTCGACGAGGGCCGCCGGGCGGCCCTGTTCGACATTATCGAGGAACTTGGCGGCCAGGCATTCATGACCGGCACGGACACTTCGCTGTTCGACAGCCTTCGCGGACGGGCGCAATTCTTCAACGTGTCGCATGGTGCGGTCGCGCCGAACTGATCGCTATTCCCTTGGCATGTTGTCGGGTTCGGCCGCCATTCCAACTTTCGGCGGCGATTTATCCGCGAAAAGCAGATGCCAGGCGAGCAGAACTGGTTCGAGGATTACGATGCCGAGCAAAATTCCAGCCAGGCGGTTCAAACCCGGCTCCGGCGCGGCATTCATGTAGTTGTCGGGAACGAGAACGACAAGGAAAGCAAGCGCGAACTGGATGCCGATATAGCTCGTCGCCGGATTGCCGTTCTCGACGTGCCGTCCGATAATTACGGCAACGCAAAGGGCAAGCGTCATCAGCAAGGGGGAATGATGGCTGCTCAACAGGACCGCGATGGCGAGCACGCCGCCGGCAGCGCAACCGACAAAGCGCATCGCGATCTTCGAGGTGACCGGATTCAATACGCTTGATTCAAGCGTTGCCACGGGCAACAGCATGACAGCCATGATGGTAACGCTCGACTGGCTGAGCGATGCAAAGCCGGTCCACCGCCAGATGAACGGGATGAACGCCAGCGCGATCCCGGCCTGGAGCGCGTGGAGCGCAGCGCCCTTGTGCCAAAGCGTTGCAGCCGGGGTCGCGAGGGGCGTCGCAGTCTTCGGCTCGTCTCGCCGCAGCGCGCGGCGAATGGTCCAGTTGGACAAGGCGCTGACGATGATGCAGGCGAATGTGCCAGCAAGGATTTCGACGATACGCGACCGGGCAAAGGGAAACACCGAGCTCGCGGGCTGCATCATGCCTTCGATCAGGATCATGCAGAAGGTAAGTCCCGTGAAAAGCCAGGCATAGCTGCGCCGGCTGACAAGCGCGAAATAGAGCGTCGTTGCCCCGATCAGCGCCAAGGCCAAGGCGAGCGGAAACGATTTGTCGGCGATAAGCGGCGCGAGGATAAGCGCAACGATCGCGCCTGCTATCGTTCCCGTGATCCGAAGCGTCCCGCGCATGACACTTTCCGACAGCCGCGAGCGCATGACGGCATAGCCGCTGAATGCGGCCCATCCGACATATTGCGCTCCAAGCGCATGGGCGAAGACAATTGCAAGCAACACCGACAGGACGCATTCAAGCTCATCGACGAGCCGGGGCCCCGGGCGGCCGACCGAACGGAGTTCATCCGTAATCGCCTTCCAAAGGCTGCGGGAGACACCGAAGAGATGCCGAATGAAGTTCATGAGGATGTTTTAGAGTTTTGCGCACTTAAATAGAAGCGCTCCGGAAATACAAACGCGCGGCGCCGTTGCGAGCGCCGCGCGGCTGCGTTGCTGTTACTGCGTCACCAAGGGCTGCAAGGCAGGCGCGACAATGACGGCCGGCGGGTTCCATTTTCCCGTGAGGGCCTCGGATCGCGGCCCATAGAGCCGCATCGTCAGGTTGAATGGACCTTCAGGCGCGGGCAACCAGTTGGCTTCTTTGTCGGCGCCGGGGCTCTTGTTTTGGAAGTAGAGATCGAGCGAACCGTCGGCATTATAGCTGAACGGCATCCAACTGCTGACAGCAAAGCGATTGAGCGGATTGCCAACCTGGAAACCCTCCATATCATAGAGCGTGACCGACCAGAATGCATCGACCGGCGGGAGTGATTGCTTGTCGAAATGCAGGGTGTAATTCCGGGCGCCGGTCAGAGGATCGCCTTTTTCATCTGCGAGATTGAGCGGGTAGATCGCGTCCTCAGGCAGGTTTGCACCCAGACCGAGTTGCGCCACAATCGCCCGCTTGAGGTAGTAATTGCCGTAAACGCCCATCGTATCGGTATTCATCGACCAATAATTGGCGACGCGAGCAAGCGTCGGCACCTTCCACTCCATAAGCTTTCGCGCTTGGGCGGGCACGTCTTGCAGCCCTTTTGCAACGGCCGGATCGAGCTTGCCTGCGTCGAAGCTCTTGCCGGGTTCGATGCCGATCCGCTTCATGCGTGCGATGATCGGCTGATCGGTGATATGCGGCGGATTGACTTTCAAGACGTCGGCCGCGTAGGCGAAGAATTCGTTTGCGGACATGCTGTCGACCGTCTTTTTAGGCGGCGTCTTCATATCGACCGAGGGATCGATCGTCACCTTGGCGGCTTCTGCAGTCTTTCCCCATTGCGATAGCGGAGTGATCTTGTAGCCCGCCTGGATCTTGTGAACCGCGTCGTAGTCTTCCGGTCCATCGGTCTTGGTACGGCCGATGATCCAGACATGGGGAGTCGGCGCGTCTATCCGCTGGAGCCCTTCTGGCAGATCTTTGCCTTGCCAGCCGGGTGGCACCAGCACGTAATCGGCCTTGGCCGTACCAGTGGTCCGCCAGCCGGGTGATGCGAAGACGTCCGACCACAGGTCGAGCATGGGAAGGAGGTAATAGCGCCCGCCGGTATCGGGTGCGGATACGACCATAGGCTCCTTGGTCATGTCGAGCCAGGCGGAGGAATAGAGGGTGTCGAAGTTGGGCCTGACCACATCGCGGTAGTCTGCGGTCGGAAATTCCGGAACGTTGACGAAGGTGTTGGCCGGCCCTCGCCCCATGACTTTACCGGCCTCGATATTTGTTGCTTGCCGCCGCGTCACGTCCATCGTCACCATGGGATAGAAGTAGACATAGGCATCTATGCCGATCGTCGCGGCCTCCTCCTCGGTAATAGCGTCAGCTGCTGCTGCGCCATGAACCAATGCGCCCATAACAATGAGCGCGGCAGCCACTTGGCTTATTATTCTCACTTTCATGTTGGCCTCCGTTGGAAGTCCGCGCGCCATTCATTGGTTTCATGCAATGGGCTTGCGTCCGGTTTTCTTGAGATCGTCTGTTCGCGTCACAAGCTGCGACGCCGATGCGGCATGAAACTGCGTGGAAGATTTGCGTGAGTTGGAACTGCATCCCAGCAAAAGCATTCTGCTTCCATTGGTGACCAGCAACCCGTTTACACGCAAGTATGTTACGGTAACACACGTCTGGATTGTGTTGAGTTGCTTCGAGACGTCGGCGAAAGGCATCGGACTTATCAAACGCTTTTGTGAGTAAGTCGCCTTGCAATATTGGACTTTCGACGTACCAACTAGGGACAAGACCGATTCATCTGCCACATACATTCGTCATGGAGCGTATTCAACATGTGGAATCAGGTTTACAACCCCTTCAATAACGCCGTTCTATCGACTATCGCCGCATCGATACCTGTTGTCGTTCTGCTTGCGATGATCGCATCGAACAAGGTCAAGGTGCACATCGCCGCGATCATCGCCCTGGTCGTTGCCAATCTTGTCGCCATCTTCATCTTCACAATGCCCGCCGGCATGTCGGTCAGGGCATCGCTGCTTGGCGTTGTAACCGGCTTCTTTCCGATTGGCTGGATCGTCCTCAACGTCATATTTCTCTACAGACTGACCGTCGAGAAGGGCATCTTCGAGACGCTGCAGAACACGATCGGCGGCGTTACCCGCGACAGGCGCTTGCAGATCCTGCTGATCGCCTTTTCTTTCGGTGCCTTCTTCGAGGGCGCGTCGGGATTTGGCACGCCGGTTGCAGTCACCGCAGCGATCCTTATCGGCCTCGGCTTCTCGCCGCTTGCCGCATCAGGCCTGTCGCTGATTGCCAACACCGCCCCGGTCGCCTACGGCGCGCTCGGCACACCCATCGCCGGCCTGTCGAGCGTGACGGGTATTGACCCGTTTCTGCTCGGCGCCATGGTGGGACGGCAATTGCCGTTTTTCTCGCTGATCATACCATTCTGGGTCGTCTGGGCGTTTGCCGGCTGGCGAGGCATGAAGGAAGTCTGGCCTGCCATTCTCGTCACCGGCGTTTCCTTCGCCGTGCCCCAATTCCTGATTTCCAATTTCGTCAACCCCTGGATCGTCGATATCGGCGCTTCCCTGATCTCCATGGCCTGCCTCATAGGCTTTCTTCGCATCTGGCAGCCGCAGGTCATCTGGACCTCGGCCAAGCTGCGCATCCGCGACGACTCCGCAAGCCAGGTCCCACCGGTGAAGGCAAACAAGCGCGAGCCGACGCGCAAGGAGGTCTGGGCCTCACTGACGCCGTGGATCATCGTCTGCGCGGTGCTTCTGCTTTGGGGTACTGATTGGTTCAAGGGCATGGTCAATCCATGGGCGACGTTGAGCTACGAGGTGCCGGGCCTCAACAACCAGATCATGAAAGTCGCGCCGATTGCTGCCACCCCGACGCCGGAAAAGGCAGTCTTTGCCTTCACCTGGCTCTCCTTTACCGGGTCCGGCATGCTGATTGCAGCCATCATTTCCGGCTTCATCATGGGTTACAAACCACTTGAATTGATCACGGCCTATGGCCGCACGATAAAGCTGTGCGCCTACTCGCTGATCACGATCTCGGCGATGCTTGCCATCGGAACGCTCACCCGCCTCTCCGGCATCGATGCGACGCTCGGCCTCGCTTTCGCCGCGACCGGTGTGCTCTATCCCTTCTTCGGAACCTTGCTCGGCTGGCTGGGCGTCGCCCTGACGGGATCGGATACCGCCTCCAACGTGCTCTTTGGCAATCTGCAGAAGATTACCTCCGAACAACTCGGTCTTTCACCGATACTGATGAGCGCGGCCAATTCGTCAGGCGGCGTCATGGGCAAGATGATCGATGCCCAGTCGATCGTCGTCGCCTCCACCGCTACCAACTGGTACGGGCATGAGGGGACGATCCTGCGCTTTGTCTTCAAGCATTCGATCGTGCTGGCCTGCCTCGTCGGCATTCTGGTCATGCTCCAGGCCTATGTGTTCACCTGGATGATTGTCACGCCGCCTTGATTTTGGCCCTCGAGCCTGACTAGTGCGGGCCCGAGGATCAACGTCGAGCAGATTACGTCCGTGTGATCGAGACACCGCCATCGACCAGCGAGGCCGTGCCGGTCACGAACGAAGCGTCGTCGGAGGCCAGGTAGACCACGGAGCGCGCCAGTTCCTCCGCGGTCGCGACCCGCTTCAAGGCATGAAGGTTGGTGATGAATGCCTTTGACTCAGGCGTATTGTTCATCTCGCGGTACATGTCCGTATCGACCGCACCTGGCAGGATCGCATTGACGCGTATATTCTGCGGTCCGTACTCGGCGGCCAGCGACTGGGTGAGGCCTATAATGCCGGATTTGCTGGCGGCATAGGCAGCAACGCCCGGGAATGCGAAGCTGTAGCCGACGAAGGTGGACGTGAAGATGATCGATCCGCCACCGTGCTTCAGCATCTCCGCGACCTGATGCTTGGCGGCAAGGAAAGAGCCGGTCAGGTTGATCGCAATGGCATCGTTCCAGCCTGCTTCAGAAACGCCGGTCGTTGGGCCCGCTTCTCCCATAACGCCGGCATTGTTGAAGGCGATGTCGAGCCTGCCGTAATGTTCCGCAGCGAGTTGGACGAGGCCCTTGGCATAATCTTCCGAACGCACGTCGCCGGCAAGGGCAACGGCATCGCCGCCATCGCTCTCGATTTCGAGCACCAGTGCGTCAAGCTCTTCCTTGCGCCGCGCGCCGACGACAAGCTTTGCGCCCTCCATGGCGAACAGCTTTGCCGTCGCCCGACCGATACCGGCGCTCGCACCGGTAACGATCGCCACTTTTCCAGATAATCTGCTCATGTTCTTCTCCTGATGTCTGATGCGGGCTGAGGGTCAGCCGCTATTGTTGGACTTGATAGTGGTGATTGGCCTCGGTTCGAAGTAGGTGGCAGATGGCGGAACTGGTTTTCGGAAAAGCCGAACAATCACAGGAACTCGCCAACGTGGATGCGCGTTCGCCTGCATGCTAGCCTACCCGCTCCAGAATCAAATCCCCCCAAGGAGACGTGAATGTCCGATCTATCCGCTTTCCCCATTGCCAGCCGTTGGCCGGCACAATATCCGGACCGGCTGCAGCTTTATTCTTTTCCGACCCCGAACGGGGTCAAGGTGTCGATCGCGCTGGAAGAACTTGGGCTGCCCTACGAGCCGCATGCGGTCAATATCGGCAAGAATGAAAGCTGGACGCCGGAGTTCCTGTCGCTCAATCCCAACGGCAAGATCCCCGCGATCATCGATCCCGATGGTCCGGGCGGCAAGCCGCTCGGCCTCTTCGAATCCGGTGCCATCCTGCTTTATCTCGCCGAGAAGACCGGCAAGCTCATTCCCGCGGACCCGAGCCTGCGGTACGAGACCATCCAGTGGGTTTTCTTCCAGATGGCCGCAATCGGGCCGATTTTCGGACAGGTCGGATTCTTTCACAAGTTCGCAGGCCGCGAGATCGAGGACAAGCGGCCGCTCCAACGCTACGTTGATGAATCGAAGCGCCTGCTCGGCGTAATCGAAACGCGGCTCAGCGGGCGTGAATGGATCATGGGCGACGAATACAGCATAGCCGATATCTCCATGCTCGGCTGGGTGCGCAACCTTGTCGGGTTCTACGGCGCGCGGGAAATCGTTGATTTCGACAGGCTCAAATATGTCCCCGGCTGGCTGGAGCGCGGACTTGCCCGGCCCGCCGTGCAGCGTGGCCTCGATATTCCACAGCGTCCGGCAGCCTAGCGCCATGCAGCCTCGGAGCGGTTGATGGCGCGTAAGAAGGTCATACTGAGCGAGGTTGCCGAGCTTGCCGGAGTTGGTATCGCTACGGTCGATCGTCTGCTCAATGAGCGCGGCAACGTCAAACCGGAAACGGCCTTGAAGATCATTCGGGCTGCGCGACAGCTCGGTTTGCAGCGCATCCTGCCCGCGACCTATCATAAGGGACTGCGCCTGGAGGTAATACTCGCGCGGCCCTATTTGCCCCTGATCAAGCGCATGAACCAGGCGTTCATGCAGCTTGCACCCAGCCTCGACCGCTCGGTTACCATTCAGCGTAGCTTGCTCAAGGACGACAAAGCGGAACACATTGCCGAGCGTATCCGCGCCACGACTTGCAATGCGGTGATCATCTATGCGCAGGAGGATCCCGCGATCATCGGCGCCGTCGGCGCCATAACCGCAGCGGGTATTCCGGTGATCACCGTCATCTCCGACCTGCCAACCTCAGCGCGCTTCGCCTATGCCGGAATAGACCATTACGCTGCCGGGCGGACGGCGGGCTACTTCATGGCTAAGTTTGCGCGGCAACCGGGTCGCGTCATTGCCCTGTGCTATGACCTCGGAATCAGGGGCCATGCCGACCGCATTCGGGGTTTGACAGATGCAATCAATGTCCACGGCGCCGGGCTTACACTGGCGGAGCGTCTTGAGGGGCGCGACGATTCTGAAATTTCCGAGCGGCTCCTGGTCGATGCACTGAAATGTCACCGCAATATTGTCGGCGTCTATAATGCCGGTGCTCCGAATGACGCCGTTGAACTCGCCCTTCGCAAGAGCGCGCTGCAGCAACAACCCATCTTCATCGGGCACGAGTTAACCCCGCAATCGTGTAAAATGTTGCGAGAGGGTACGATGACGCTCGCCATCGACCAGAACCCGCAGCAGCAGGCGCGGCTCGCGGTCGACATCCTGCTGCACCACTTCGGCTATGCCGAGCATCCCGAATTCAAGACACCTTATAGCGCGACGATCGACTTCACGCTGCACGGACCGGAGAATGTCGGGAAGACATCCGATCGCACGGCAAGCTAACCAACGGAGATGAGGACTTTCCCGTATTCGACCTTGACCGGATAGGTACGCAGGTTCACGCAGACAGGAGCGCCCTTGGCCGCGCCGGTTCGGTAATCGAAGCGGCCATTATGCTTTGGGCACTCAATGACATGGTCCATGACGAGCCCGTCAGCAAGATGCACCTTCTCATGGGTGCAGAGGCCATCGGTGGCATAATACTCGTCGTCCGGCGAGCGGAAGATCGCGAAAGTGCGACCGTCGTGGTCAAAGCGGATAACATCCTCCTCGTCGATGTCATCGGCGTCGCACGCTTCGATCCAGGTCTTCGAAACAGCATTCATCGTCAGTTCTCCTCAAAATTATTGTTCACTCGGCGGGCGCGGCAAAGCGCATGTCGGGTGCGGCCCGAATCGTTCCCGGCAGCGGCCGCTGGACAAAATAGCCGGGGTCCTTCACCTGCCTGATCAGCGCCGGGATGATTTCGCGGTAAACGTCCCAGATGGACGGATAGACCGGAGGGCACTGGTCCTTGATCATGGCATGCAGTTGCGGGAGGGCATAAAACGGCACCATAGGGAACATGTGGTGCTCGATGTGGTAGTTCATGTTGATGTAGAGGAAGCGGAACACAGGATTGGTCTCGAATGTCCGCGTGTTGAGCCGGTGGTCGTAGACATCCTCGTCGAGCCCCGCATGCTGCGTGATGTTGAAGAGCTGCGCCAGCGGACCGCCATAAAAGCGCGGCAGGACGATGTACAGGGCAGGCAGGATCGAGGCAAAATACCAGCAGGCGGCTCCGGTCGCGACGAAGATCGCAACGTAGATGCGTGACGACCAGAACACCTTGGGCTGTTCGCTGTCAGGAACGAAGTGACGGCCTTCCCCGTTCAGGCTGCCACAGGCGTGGCGAAGGATCGAAGCCATCTGGATCAGGCCGGACTTCAGGAAGAAGAAATCGAGAATGATACCTGGAATATCGGGCGGACGCGGCACTGCAATTTCGGGGTCGCGGCCGACGATGATCGTGTCTGTATGATGCCGCGAATGGCTCCAGCGCCAGTAAAAACCCTCATGCAGGGTCATGAAGCCGTTGAGGTGGTAAAGCGCCTCGTTGATCCAGCGCGTCTTGAATGGCGTCCCGTGCGAAAGTTCATGCGCGCGGTGATCGCTGGCAGCGTAGAGAACACCATAGGCGGCGAAGAATGGAACGCACCAAAGCGTGCCCCATGTCAGAAAAGCGCCGGCACCCGATACGGCAAGCAATGCGAGCCAGAGCCCAAAATGGCGCAGCGAGACCAGGTCTGAACGCTTCATCAACTGCTTGAAGACCTTGCGGTCGACTTTTGCGGAAAACCATTCGGATTCGACGCGGTGCTCGAAGCCAACGTCGGTCAGTACCGCGGCTCGCGCTGCGTCGCCAACAAGCGCATAGCTTTTCGTCATTTGATTATCCTCCGCAACTGCGCCCCGCCGGCCTCTTATTGCCCGTGCATCGAAATTACCTTTCCGAATGCAGCCCGGTCCATTTGGATATTGATGGTTTTCCATCATCTCGCCTGTGGGCGGGCGGATTGTCCGGAGGATATTTCAAATAGGGAGAACAGGCCCGATGCGCCCTTATCGGCGCTGAAGCGTTCCAGGGGCGCCGCAATCAATGCAGCGATATGATGCCGTCCACTGCGCGCCATTCACGCGGCGAAATCAGGTGCTGGTGGACGATCCGGACTGAGTGTAGCGGCCCCTCGATGTCCTTGCACCAGAAATCAAGAAAGCCTTTCAATTCCGGGAAAGACGGAGCAAGATCGTATTCCTGCCAAATGTAAAGCTGCAGAAAGCTCGGGTGGTCGGGAAGGCGATAATGTATCTCGGCCGTTGTCAGACCGTAGCCTTTTAGCTGAAGTTCGAATGCTCTGCTTGTTGTCATGAATATTTCCCTTGTGGATCAACTCATGCGTCACTGTGAATCTTGTCAGATTCCGCTGTGTTTTCAAGGAAAATTACAGAACTTGTAAAAGGGAGGAGTGAGGACCATGGCTGCAAAAGAAGTCAAATTCAGCGCCGAAGCGCGCGATCGCATGATGCGCGGCGTCGATATACTTGCCAACGCCGTCAAAGTGACACTCGGTCCCAAGGGCCGCAACGTCGTGATCGAGAAATCCTTCGGAGCGCCGCGCATCACCAAGGATGGCGTCACCGTCGCCAAGGAAATCGAACTCGAGGATAAATTCGAGAACATGGGAGCCCAGCTGCTGCGCGAAGTCGCTTCGAGGACGAGCGATGTTGCCGGTGACGGCACGACGACAGCTACCGTTCTTGCCCAGGCCATCGTGCGCGAGGGCGCGAGGGCTGAAGCTGCGGGCATGAATCCGATGGATTTGAAGCGCGGCATAGATATCGCCGTGGAAGCAGTCGTTGCGGAACTGAAGCGCAATGCCCGTAAAATCTCCAACAATTCCGAAATTGCCCAGGTGGGAACCATCTCCGCCAACGGCGATATCGAAATCGGCCAATATCTGGCCGACGCCATGGGGAAGGTCGGGCACGAAGGCGTCATCACTGTCGAGGAGGCAAAAACCGCCGAGACCGAACTCGAAATCGTCGAGGGCATGCAATTCGACCGCGGTTATCTCTCCCCCTATTTCGTCACTGACCAGGACAAGATGCGGGTCGAATTCGAAGATCCCTATATCCTCATCCACGAGAAGAAGCTCTCGAACCTTCAGGCAATGCTGCCCATTCTCGAAGCCGTCATCCAGTCGGGAAGTCCGCTGCTGATCATCGCAGAAGATGTGGAGGGCGAGGCATTGGCCACGCTCGTCGTCAACAAATTGCGCGGTGGGTTGAAGGTCGCAGCGGTCAAGGCGCCTGGCTTCGGCGATCGGCGCAAGGCCATGCTCGAGGACATAGCGATCCTCACCGGCGGCACCGCGATTAGCGAAGACCTCGGCATCAAGCTCGAGAACGTCACACTCGACATGCTCGGCCGTGCCAAGAAGACGATCGTCGAGAAGGAAACGACGATTATCGTCAACGGCGGCGGCACGAAAGCCGATATCGATGCACGAATTGTGCAGATCAAGGCCCAGATCGAGGATACGACATCCGACTATGACAAGGAAAAGCTGCAGGAACGGCTTGCCAAACTTGCCGGCGGCGTTGCCGTGATCCGGGTTGGCGGCTCGACCGAGGTCGAGGTGCGCGAACGCAAGGATCGCGTCGACGACGCGCTTCACGCGACACGGGCGGCCGTGGAAGAAGGAATACTTCCCGGTGGCGGCGTTGCGCTCCTGCGTTCAGCCAAAGTGCTTGAGGGCCTGCAGGTCAAGAATGCGGACCAGCGCGTCGGTATCGAGATCGTGCGGCGGGCCATCGAGATGCCCGTGCGACAGATTGCGGAGAATGCTGGCGCGGAGGGCTCGCTGATCGTCGGCAAATTGCGCGAGAATAGCGACTTTGCATTTGGGTGGAACGCCCAGACCGGCGAATATGGCAATCTTTACGAGATGGGCGTGATCGATCCGGCAAAGGTGGTGCGCAGCGCGCTGCAAGGCGCTGCCTCGATTGCGGGTCTCCTCGTCACGACCGAAGCGATGGTCGCCGATATTCCCAAGAAGCCCGCGGCTCCAGCCATGCCTGCGGGCGGCGGTATGGACTACTGATCAAGTCTTTGCGGGTGCGTCTGTCGCAGGCCTTGCATTGTTCCACCCTGCCAACAGGACTATAGTTAATCCGGGGATGCGGAGGGAGCAAAATCGCGGCCACCGGCACGAGCCGTGCCGCGGGGGAGGTTAGCGATGACCACATATGTTGTTCTCTTGAACTGGACTGAACTTGGCCTCAAGAACGCCGGGGACTCGCCTAACAGGCTCGACGGTGCGAAGAAAATGCTCAAGGAAATGGGTGGTTCGTTCGATCAGTTTTTTCTGACGATGGGCGAATATGACATGGTCGGCATTATGACGGCGCCCGACGACGCGGTCATGGCGCGCTTTACGCTCGGCCTTGGGCAGAAGGGTTTTGTGCGCACGCGTACGCTGAAGGCTTTCCCGGAGGCAGCCTATCGCGAAATCATCAAATCGCTGGGCTGATTGTCGTCTGAAAGGAACAAAGGAAGCCGCAAGTCATGCTTGCGGTTTCCGCGCTGCGGCGATTTCACCAATCCTATGAGACCATGCGTTGCTGTGGGGCAAATGTGCTGAGGCCGAGCCATTGCTGCATGGCGCTCGCAATGCTGGGGTCGCCGTCGAATTCGACGCGGCCTGCTTCGACCTCGCGCCTGACGGCCGAAAGTCCCATCCAGATCGCCGTCATGCTCTTCAGCGAGCTTGTCACCAGAAGATCGACATCGAATCCCGGATCGAAGCCGCAAAGGTCAACGGAACTGCCGTCGACAACCAGCCAGAAATTCTGCCTGGTTTCCGGCAGTTCGGGGTACAGAAACTGAATCGTGCAGCGCCGTTTTGGCAGCGGCTTCGGATTGAGGTTGCGGCGCATGTCCCACATCAGCAGGGAGGGATCGAGATTGCGCAGCGACAGTTCCGATTCAACCCAGCGCTGCCCCCAGGAGCCAATGCCGAGCACGATTGCCCGCAGGTCTTCGCCAGCGGGCGAGAGATGATACTCGGTCGTGCCGTTGGCGTTGGTTACGACCTCTACCACCCCCGCACGTTCAAGCTCTTTCAACCGTTTGGACAAAAGCGCAGGCGACATGCGCGGCACGCCGCGGCGCAGATCGTTGAAACGCGTCGTTCCCATCAGCATTTCGCGTATCACGAGCGTCGTCCAGCGCGAGCACAATATCTCCGACGCCATCGCAACCGGACAGAACTGCCCGTATCCTCCACGTTGTTCCATTGTTCCCACCGGTCTTCCTGACCCTTTTCTTAAGGCAAGAATACCCTAAAACGCGGTCGAATCCTACCGGCTGGACATTTCGGGTCGGAACGTTGCCTTGTGCCGAAGTCTGCGGATACAACTATGCCCTGTCTTTTAAACGCTGCTCGAAAGGTTGGACGTATGACCGATACTTCGAATGAACCGCGTACGGTTGCCCAAAAGAAACCGGGCAAGACCGTCAAGAAGAAAGCGAAGGAACTCTCCGGCAAATCACCTGCCCGCAAGCCCCAAGGCACCCCCGCAGAGCCCAAGCTCTTGTCGGGCGGAAACCCTCAGATTGCGAAAGCTGACGGCGACGCGCCCGTTCAGGCCTATATCGCGGCGATGCCCGGCTGGAAAAGCGAGGCCGGCCGACGCCTGGACGCGCTGATCGCTCGCACCGTTCCTGATGTGCGAAAGGCGGTGAAATGGAACTCGCCGCTCTACGGTATTGAAGGTCAGGGATTCTTTCTCGGCGTCCACTGCTTCGACAAATACATAAAGGTCGCTTTCTTCCACGGCGCGTCGCTGAACCCGATGCCGCCTGTCGAATCCAAGGACAAGAACACCCGTTACTTTCACATCCATGAGAACGACGCGATCAATGAGGAGGAACTGGCGGCGTGGATCCGTCAGGCCGCCGCCCTGCCCGGCTGGGTCCCCTGATTTGATCAAGTAATATAGGCTTGCCTGCACGAATCGGGTCCGGAACTGGAGGAACAGTACCCATGAATCCCTCGGAACATATTGACCAGCTTATCGAAAAACTCGGCGACTGGCGCGGGGAGATGCTCGCAAGCCTCCGCAAGACTTTCCTTGAAGCCGACAAGGAGATCGTCGAGGAATGGAAGTGGATGGGTAGCCCTGTCTGGGAGCGCGACGGGATCATCGCGGTGGGCAATGCCCACAAGGAAAAGGTGAAGCTGACGTTCTCGCACGGCGCAAGCCTTCCGGATCCAGATAAGCTTTTCAACAATGGCTTCGGGGGCAAAGTGTGGCGCGCGATCGACGTCCACGAGGGTGACAAGGTTGACAAGGACGCTTTGAAAAAGCTCATTCGCGCCGCCGTCGAATTCAACCAAGCCAAGAAACTGGCAAAGAAAGCCGCGCCACGCACACGGGCGAAAACGGCCAAGGGCGAAGCCGAATAGGCTAGTACATTTCCTGAACTGGACGAATTGCAGCGTTGAGAGGATCCTCTGCGCATGGGCTGCTGAAGCCCCAAGGAGGACCTATGAACAGCATGGCACATACATCATCCATTGCGGACGAAGCTTCGTCCGGGAGTGCCGTAGATATCGCGCACTCTTTGACACCAACTCTCGCTGCGAGGGCGGCGGAATTTGACGAGACCGACACTTTCGTTGCGGAGAACTATAAGCTCCTCAAGGAGGCCGGCCTCGTCCATGCCGGCGTGCCCCACGAACTTGGCGGCGGCGGCGCCGACGTTGGCGAGCTTGCCGAAATGCTGCGCGTGCTCGCGCATGGCTGCTCGTCGACCGCGCTCGCTTTCTCGATGCACACGCATCAAGTCGCGATCCCTGCCTGGCGCTGGCGCCACCAGAAGGCTTTGGCCGTCGAGCCCCTTCTGAAGCGTATTGCCGCTGAAAAGCTGATCCTGTTGTCGAGCGGGGGCTCGGACTGGATCGGCGGCTCAGGCGATGCAACCAAGGTCGAGGGCGGCTACCGCATCAAGGCGCGCAAGGTGTTCACCTCAGGCGCCAATGCCGGAGACATCCTGATGACCGGCGCAATCCTTCGTGGGGAAGACGGTTCGGCTCAGGTGATCCACTTTGGCGTTCCCATGAAGTCAGCCGAAGTGAAGGTTGTCGATACCTGGAAAGCGCTCGGAATGCGAGGCACCGGCTCCAACGATGTTGCGATCGAAGACTTCTTTGTGCCTGACGCCAGCGTCGCGTTTTCGCGCAAGGCGGGCGAATGGCATCCGGTTTTCCAGATCATCGCAACAACGGCATTTCCGCTGATCTATGCTGTGTATCTCGGCGTTGCCGAAAGCGCGCGGGACATTGCCATCCATCTTGCCAAGAAGAAGCAGCCGACCGAGACCTCCATGAACCTCGCCGGTCGCATGGACACCTCGCTGCGCGCCGCCCAGCTTGCACATCAATGGATGGTAAAAATTGTCGAGCGCAATTCGCCTTCCGCCGAAAGCGTCAACGAGGTCATGATCGGACGTTCACTGGTAGCGGAACATGCAATCAAGACAGTGGAGCTTGCTCTCGAGTTGGCGGGTGGTGCCGGTTTCTATCGCTCGAACGGTCTGGAACAGCGTTTCCGGGATATCCAGGGCGCGCGGTTCCACCCGCTCCAGCAAGGCCCGCAAGCGCGGTATGCCGGAGCGATGGCGCTCGGACAATCGGTGAATACCGTATTCTAGAGTGCCCTACAAAAAACGGGCGTTGGCAGGCGTGGGGTCGGCTTCCGCAAGAAGCGGATTACCGCGATGCAACGCTCGTCGTCGATGCCGGCATCCGGGCGACGACGACAAGCTGCGTGACCTCACCCCGCTTGAAGGCCGCAAGGAACCGGCGGTAATCCTTGAACGACACGCAGCCATTTGAATCGCCGCGCGGGCCGAGCATGTAGGTATGGGCTAGCAGTCCGTCGCGGCCAAAAAGCTTGCTCGGATCGAGTGGGTTGAGCCGGATCGCCTCGACGCCGTGGAAGAGGGCCTCGCGCATCGTCAACCGGTAGGTATGTGGCGGCGTGGCACCGCGCATCTTCTTGTGTACGGAGCGTGGATCGTCACGCAGCGGACCAAGTCCGGAATGCGCCTCAAGACGCTCGCCATTGGGCATGTAGACCGTCTTGGCCGAGATATCGTAGATCGCGGTGCGATTGCGGGCAAAGAGGCGGGCCGCCGGCGGTTCGTAGGACGGCGCAACATCGCGAATGTCGTTGTCCTGCGGCGCATAGGCAAGAAGCTGCGGCGTTGCGCGCTTGGCCAGCCGGGCCGGGCGGTTGGGACGGATGCCGGGTAGCGGGACTTCAGCCGCATCGTCTGCATCGTCAAGCCCGGGGGCCTTTTCAGCCAATACCAGGCTGAACGGACCGTCTGACGGATAACCCGCAGCGGCGGGCGCACCGGCCAAGGCGACTTGCGGCGAAGGCGGCTCGTCGAAGGTGCTGTAGGAACGCACGGAAGCGACATGCATTGTATCGAGGCCCGAAGCCCGGACACCGAACGCATCCTCTTCAAGCGGCGCCGTTGCCGCCAGAACGAACTTCGGCTTCGGCGGCGTGATGACGACGATCTCGCCGGTAGCCGAGATCACCGAGCCCTCGTCCATATCGGTAGCCTGCCAGGCCGTGCCGGTGAGTTCCGGAACGCGGGGATATTTGGGATTGACGCGAACCGGGACGAGGTTGGGTGCGAGGGCGATGCTGCTCGGGCCAAACGCCCGTTCACCCGGCCTGTAGCTGTCAGCGAGCGCGCTGCCCTCGGACCGCGAGGCGACGGCATGGTGCAGTGTAACGGCAAGAATGATCGCTCCGAACGCGGTCATGATTCCGAGGCTTGCAAGAAAGGCGGCGGAGGTTAGTCCGGGACCCCGACGACGGCCATTTTTTTGCGAAGGCTTTCCGCCCGCCCCGACTGCAAACGCCATGATACTCGTACCCACACTGCTCAACCCACGCGACAGTCCGCGCAAAACCACGCTTACCGTGGCAAAACTGAGGCTGCGGGCAACAAAACCGCGTCCTCAATCCGCGACTGTCCTGCATGAACAATGAAGAATCTTGGTTACCAATTGATTGAGAGAGAGACGGATTTTTTCCATTTCCCGCGGCAGCGCTCACGTACATCCGCGATGGCTCCTCGGGTCAGGCCCGAGGATGGTGGCAGGGGTGTGCAGGTTGGCGAAGAGGTCGCTAGGAGGTAGCTGCTGCGAGCACGATGAACCGCATGTCATTTACTGCAGCCGGGCCACGATCTGCGCATAGCCTTTCGCGCGTGCGTGCTGCAGCGCCGTGACGCCGTCCCTATCGGCAAGCGCCTTGTTCGCACCCGCATCGACAAGCAGCTTGACGATTGCAATATGGCGGGGACCGCCGTCGCCGAGAATGACCGCCTCGAGGAGTGCTGTCCAGCCGAGCTTGTTGACATGGTCGACATCAACGCCGGCCTCGATGAGCGTGCGGACGGTTTCGACGTGACCGCGCTCTGAAGCCGGGATCAGTGCCGTGCCGCCGTAGCGATTGGTGCTCTTTAAATCCGCGCCATGGGCGAGCGTCATGCGAAGTATTTCGAGGTGACCGCGGGCGCCGGCATACAGATAGGGACTATCCTCGATCCTGTCCTTGGCATTCACGTCGGCGCCGGCCTCGATCAGCATGCGTGCCGCTTCTATGCGGTTGGCATGTGTTGCGACGAGCAGCGCCGTTTCGCCGCGTTCGTTCCGCACATCGGGATCAACCCCTTGCGCGAGTAACGACCGCAAGGTCGTCGTGTCGCCGCCATGCGCGGCTTCAATCAGTTCAAGTGCCTTCGTGTCAGCCATCGCAACTCCCCGCGTAGATATCAGCGTCATGCATACTAGGAGCGCCCGCTGGGTTAAACCGTTCGGGAGCTTCCGATCATTGTTCATCCTTATTTTCTCCATGCTGTTGCGTGCCGGAACAGGTGAATGGGGCTCGCTGTCGCCCCTTCATCGGCCTTGAACATAAACAACAAAATTAGTCATCACGCGACAGGCTTGCCATTCACATTGCCGTTTCCTAAATAGACCTCGTGAGGACGACCTCAACGCCGCTGGATTTCCGGCGCTTCCAGACAAATCCGGGACGGCCCGAGCAAATATGTGAAGGAGGTCGTCATGGCCTGGATAATACTCGTCGCTGCGGGACTCTTTGAAATCGGTTGGGCCATCGGGCTCAAATATACCGATGGCTTTACCCGCCTTACTCCCTCGATCCTTACCGCCGGCAGCATGGTCATCAGCGTTGTGCTGCTTGGCCTGGCTCTGCGCGATCTTCCCGTCGGCAGTGCCTATGCGGTCTGGACGGGTATCGGAACGGTCGGCACTGCACTTCTAGGCATGTATCTTTTTGCCGAGCCCGCCACCGTCGTCCGTCTTGTCTGCATCGGCTTGATCGTTGCCGGCATCGGCGGGCTGAAATTTCTCGCCTGAGTGCAAATCGGCCGTGCATTTCGAGGCGTTCTTGCTCTAGTGTCGGTCTCGACGAGCGCCTCCAAGGGCACCAATCGCATTGGAGGCTGACCGGCAAAGTGGATAGCCAGCGCAGAAAATGATCGACGAGCAAAACACCGCCCTCTCCCAAGCTGAAATCGAACGCTATGCGCGCCATATCATCCTTGGCGAGATCGGCGGTCCGGGCCAGCAGAAGCTGAAACGTGCCCGGGTGCTCGTTGTCGGTGCCGGCGGCCTCGGCGCTCCGGTGCTGCAGTATCTCGCGGCCTCAGGTGTCGGCACGCTCGGGATCATTGACGATGATCGCGTTTCGCTCTCAAACCTGCAGCGCCAGATCATACATAGCTCCGACCTCGTCGGATCGGCCAAGGTCGAAAGTGCCGCGCGGGCTATCGCCGCTATCAACCCGCATGTCATCGTCGAGACCCATGAGACGCGTATCGCCAGGGAGAATGCCGCCGATCTCGTGCGCCGCTACGATATCATCGTCGACGGATCGGACAATTTCGATACGCGCTATTTGTTGGCCGACGTTTGCCTTAAGGAAAAGCGGCCGCTGATTTCGGCAGCGCTTGGACGGTTCGACGGTTCGGTCACGACGTTGATGCCCTATGCGGCGAACCCTGCCGGCGAGGCCAATCCATCCTATCGCGATCTCTTTCCCAATCCGCCACCACCGGGACTGCTTCCGGCCTGTGCCGAGGCCGGCGTACTCGGTGTTCTGCCAGGCGTCATTGGCACCTTGCAGGCGACGGAAGTCATCAAGCTCATTACCGGAATTGGCGAACCGCTGGTCGGACGGCTTCTTCTCTATGATGCGCTGACCTCGCGTTTCGAAATCATCAAGTACAAGGCGCGCAAGCGGTCGGATGATGCCGCTTGAACTGACTGCGGAACAGCAATCGATTGCCCAAGGTGCGGGCGGAGAAGGCGCAGCGATGGCGATGCGGATCGTTGCAGCAACGGCGCGGCTGATGGGGGCGCCCTCGCTCATCCCCATTGCTTCAGCCCATATTGACGGTGCGCTTTACCACGGTGACTCCGGAACGCTTTTTGCCGAGAAGCTCGTTGAAGGCAGGGCAAAAGTCGCCGTACGCGCCACACTCAATGTGGGCTCCATCGATCTTACCGGATGCTCAAGGAACCGGCTGCCGCCGCATGAGCGGGTGATGGCGCGGCGCATGATGGACGCCTATCGCAAGCTTGGCTGCGAGCCGAGCTGGACCTGCGCGCCCTATCAGGCGGGCCATCGGCCGGCCCCCGGCACGGACGTCGCCTGGGGCGAATCCAATGCGGTCGTGTTCTGCAATTCCGTACTGGGCGCCCGCACCAACCGCTATGGCGATTTTCTCGACATCGCCTGCGCGATTGCCGGCTTTGCGCCCTATTACGGTTTTCACCTCGAGGAGAACCGCCGCGCAACCGTGGTGTTCGATGTGTCGGGTCTCGACTCTGCCTTTCTGGCTTCCGAAGTGGCCTTTCCCATTCTTGGCAGCCTCTACGGCCGTGAGCTTGGCGGCGCGGTCGGCATTGTTTCGGGGCTTGCCCGCCATCCCGGCGAAGACGCTTTGAAAGCCTTTGGCGCAGCGGCCGCTTCAGCGGGAGCAGTCGGGCTTTTTCATGTGTCGGGCGTTACGCCGGAAGCACCCGATCTCAATATCGCGCTCCAGCATCAGCCGCCGGAGATGACTATCCATGTCAGCGAGGAAATGGTCGCAGACTCGCGCCGGCGGCTCTCCACCGTTTCAGGCACAGACAGGCTCGATGCCGTCGCCATCGGCAGTCCGCATTTGTCGGGTGACGAGTTCAACCAGCTTCAACAGCTCGTTGCCGGCCGCAAGCTCAAAATCCCGCTCTATGCCTGCACCAGCCGCCACGCATTGGCGGAGCTGGAAGCCGATGGCGGTCGCAAATCTCTCGAAGACGCCGGCATTGTCATCGTTGCTGATACCTGCGTCGTCGTCACGCCCATCTTGCCCGAGGCAGAAGGTGCCGTGCTGATGACCAACTCCGGCAAGTTCGCCCACTACGCGCCCGGCAATACCGGGTATGGCGTGCTCTATGGGTCGATGGCCGAATGTGTGGAAAGCGCCGTTGCAGGTCGGCCGCGCTTCGGAGGCGCGCCATGAAGGCGAAGGTTCTTGTTGCAGGCGCGGCAGCCGAGGGCCCGGCACTCGTCCTTTCTGCGCCGATCAGTTTCTGGGGCGGGGTCAATCCCAAGACGGGGTTGATCGAAGACGTGCGCCATCCGGAGCACGGTGCCTCGATTGCCGGAACGATTCTTTGCCTGCCCGGGACAATCGGTTCCTCTTCGGCCGCCGCCGTGCTGCTTGAGCTGGTGTCCGTCGATCTTGCGCCTGCGGCAATCATTCTTCACGAACCGGATGCGATTCTCCTTCTCGGGCTCATCGTGGCACAGGAGATGGGCTACCAGACGCCGATCGCCATTGAACTCGACCGCGAGAAATTCGAAGGGCTGAATGGAGAGAAAGTCCGGATCGCCGTCGATGGTGATATCGCTGTCGCCGCCTGAATTCCGCCGTCAAACGCGATCGGGCAAGACGCGATCCGGTGGACGGTGACCATCGATAAAGGTGCGGATATTGATGATCACCTTCTCGCCCATGTCGATGCGCCCTTCGAGGGTCGCCGAGCCCATATGCGGCAGGATGACCACTTTGCCCTGTTTGGCGAGCTTGCGCAGCTTGGAATTCACGGCGGGTTCGTGCTCGAACACGTCGAGGGCCGCGCCGGCGAGCTTGCCCTGTTCCAGCTGTTCGATAAGTGCGTGCTCGTCGATGATCTGGCCGCGCGCCGTATTGACGATAAACGCCGTCGGCTGCATCAGCGCCAGGCGTCTTGCCGAAAGCAGGTGGAACGTGGCCGGGGTCGACGGGCAATTGACCGAGATGATGTCCATGCGGGCCAGCATCTGATCGAGGCTCTCCCAATAGGTCGCCTCTAGTTCCTCTTCGGTACGCGGGTTGACCGGCTTGCGGTTGTGGTAATGTATGGAAAGGCCAAAAGCCTTGGCGCGGCGCGCAACCGCAGTGCCGATGCGGCCCATGCCGACGATGCCGAGGCGCTTGCCCCAGATGCGGCGGCCGAGCATCCAGGTCGGACCCCAGCCCTCCCACTTTCCGTCGTCGAGAAGGATCGATGCGCCTTCGACCAGGCGGCGCGGGGCGGCGAGCAGAAGAGCCATGGTCATGTCGGCCGTGTCTTCGGTCAGAACGTTCGGCGTGTTGGTAACGGTAATGCCGCGCTTGCCGGCGGCAACGACGTCAATATTGTCGGTACCGTTGCCGAAGTTGGCGATCAACCGGAGGTTGGGTCCCGCGGCGGCAATAATCTCTTCGCTGATGTGGTCGGTGATGGTGGGGACGAGCACATTGGCAGTTTTGACCGCCTCGATCAGCTCCGCCTTGGTCAGACGCCGGTCATCGACATTCAGCCGGGCCTCAAAAAGCTCGCGCATGCGGGTTTCAATGGGATCCGGCAATTTGCGAGTTATGACGACCAGAGGCTTCTTGCTCACCAATATTCCCCTCCCATTTGACAGCGCTATTGAGACCTCTTTAACCAAGTCATTGCAAACTGCAATTGCTCTTTGCGCTCCTCCACTTGTCTATCAAGGCGGCGCATCAAAGACAAAGAAAAATAGGGATCGTCCGCCATTCTGCCGAAAAACGCGCGGATTGAGGCCCGGACGACGAAGGACCGACCTTGTTGAATATTGGAACTTTTCGCCGCTTCCTGACTGCCGCCAGCCTCGCTGCAGCCGTGACGCTGGGGCTGCCATTGACCTTGCCGGCTTTCGCACCGGCGCAGGCAGCGCAGGTCGGACCCAGCGGTCTGCCCCTGCCCCGATTCGTCAGCCTGAAGCCCGGTCGCGTCAATCTGCGCGTTGGCCCGGGCCGCGACTATGCGGTGACGTGGCTATTCCTGAAGTCTGGCCTCCCGGTCGAGATCGTCCAGGAATTCGACAACTGGCGACGCATCCGCGATTCCGAAGGCACGGAAGGCTGGGTCTATCAGTCATTGCTCTCCGGCAAGCGAACGGCTCTGACGGCGCCATGGCAGCGGGACAAGGACGGCGCCATGCTCAATGTCTATCGCAGCGCCGACGATCAGTCCGCGCTTGTCGCCAAGGTCCAGCCGGGCGTACTTGGAACCTTGAAAGCCTGTAACGGCACCTATTGCCGCGTCGTTTTCAGCGGCGCCAGCGGCTGGATAAAGCAGCCCGACATCTGGGGCGCCTATCCGGACGAGAAATTCGACGATTAAAACGTGTACTTGTTTCGCCCAGAGGAATAGACTAAGTCTAATAGACTAAGTCTGAGGGGTGACACAATGCGAACTGTTAATATTCATGAAGCAAAGACGTACCTTTCGCGTCTTATTGAACAGGCCTCCAACGGGGAACCGTTCATCATTGCCAAGGCCGGAAAGCCGATGGTCAAGGTGAGCGCAGTCGACGTTCAAGACACGCCGCAACCAAAGCGCCTTGGGTTCTTAGCTGGCCAGATCGATGTCCCCGACGACTTCAACGAGATGGGCAAAGAGGAAATAGAGGCTCTATTCAGCATTGCCAAATGAGGTTGCTGCTCGATACACATCTTATCCTTTGGGCTGCGGCGTTCGACGACAGACTTTCCGTTGATGCACGATTGCTCTTCACGAATCCGGAGAACCAACTGGTCTTCAGCGCCGCCAGTCTATGGGAAACCGCGATAAAGCAGGGATTGGAACGCTCCGACTTTCGGGTGGATGCGCGCATCCTCCGTCGCGGTTTATTGGACAATGGCTATGCCGAGTTGGCGATCACGAGCGAACACGCCGTTGCCGTCGCAGCGTTGCCGCAGATCCACAAGGACCCGTTTGACCGCATACTTGTGGCACAGGCCATGTCTGAGGGAATAACGCTCGTAACTTCGGATCCGATCGTTGCGCGCTATCCCGGTCCGATACGGCTGGTTTAAAGCTCGGCGGCCGGCACTTTCGTCGACCTGCTGCTGCGCAGGGTGTATTGATAGATCGTTTAGCCGCGCTTCTTGCGCAGGCGGATCACGATATCGACGTTGACGATTTCCATGCCCTCTGGCACGGGAGGCAGGTGCCCGACCATCGCCGAACCATCGGGAATATCGATAACCTCGTTGGCGCCTTCGACGAAGAAGTGATGATGGTCCGAAACATTGGTGTCGAAATAAGTCTTTGCACCTTCAACGGCGAGGATGCGCAGCATTCCCGACTGGGTGAACTGGTGCAGGGTGTTATAGACGGTTGCCAGCGAAACCGGCACGTTGGCGCCCTGCGCCTCTTCATGCAGTTCCTCGGCTGAAAGGTGCCTGTCGCCCTTCGAGAAGATCAGGCTGGCAAGCGCGATGCGCTGACGGGTCGGCCTCAGACCAGCAAAGCGCAAGCGCTCCTGCAAGGAAACATCAGCCTCTATTTCGTAAGAAACATGCATGGCCCGTCTGCCACTCCGTTAACCACATCCAAAACCACACCACGGGCAAAGTGCCCCTGATGCGCACTATTTGATATATGCTGTCTTGCGAAATCGATCAATAGGCAGCATTTAGGCCATTCGTCTATGTCGGATTCCGGCCGATCTTCTGTCATAAGGATTTCACCGAAGGCACAACGAAGCCAAGGGTTCCATTTGACTTCGGATTGCTCTAGAGAGCGTTTTCAGGCGGAAACAGTCTGTGATAGGGTCCGCATGCGCAGGAGCGTCTTGCTTTCCATGCGCCAACGTCAAAAGCAGTCGATGGGAGAAAGAATGCCAGAACAGAAATCAAGCTACGGGTATGAGGAGCTTCTTGCCTGTGCCCGCGGAGAGATGTTCGGTCAGGGCAATGCGCAGTTGCCGGCTCCGCCCATGCTGATGTTCGACCGCATCACTGAGATTTCTGAGACAGGCGGCGAAAACGGCAAGGGCTATATCCGCGCTGAGTTCGATATCAAACCAGACCTCTGGTTCTTCCCCTGCCACTTCATCGGCGATCCAGTCATGCCCGGCTGTCTCGGCCTCGATGCCATGTGGCAATTGACCGGCTTTTACCTCGGCTGGCTGGGCGAGCCCGGCAAAGGTCGCGCGCTCTCGACAGGCGAAGTCAAATTTACCGGCATGGTCACACCAAAGACCAAACTTGTCGAATATGGTATCGACTTCAAGCGCGTCATGCGCGGTCGTCTCGTCCTTGGCATTGCTGATGGCTGGCTAAAGGCCGACGGCGAAACTATCTATAAGGCAACCGACCTGCGGGTTGGCCTGTTCAAGGAAAGCGCTGCCTGAGCCTTCAGCCAGCGCAACACCTTCAAGGAGATCGCGATGCGGCGAGTGGTTGTGACGGGCATGGGTATCGTGTCCTCTATCGGCAATAACACGCAGGAAGTGCTGGAATCCCTGCGGACTGCAAAGTCAGGCATCGTCTTTGCCGAAGAATATGCGAAGTATGGATTCCGCAGCCAGGTTCATGGCGCTCCGACACTCGATCCATCGACCCTGGTCGATCGCCGCGCCATGCGCTTCCATGGAGGCGGGACGGCGTGGAACCATGTCGCCATGGACCAGGCCATCGCCGATGCCGGTCTCGAAGCGGACCTGATCTCCAACGAACGCACTGGCATCATCATGGGATCCGGCGGTTCATCGACGCGCACCATCGTCGAAGCCGCAGAGAAGACCATCGAATCCGGATCGAGCAAGAAGGTCGGCCCATTCGCCGTACCGAAAGCCATGTCTTCGACAGCTTCGGCAACACTCGCCACCTGGTTCAAGATCAAGGGCGTCAACTATTCGATCTCCTCCGCCTGCGCCACGTCCAACCATTGCGTCGGCAATGCGTTTGAGATGATCCAGTATGGCAAGCAGGACATGATGTTCGCCGGCGGCTGCGAAGACCTCGACTGGACCCTCTCTGTCCTCTTCGACGGCATGGGGGCGATGTCCTCGAAGTTCAATGATCGTCCGGCGGTCGCCTCGCGCGCCTATGACAAAAATCGCGACGGCTTCGTCATCTCCGGCGGTGCTGGCGTACTCGTTCTCGAAGAACTCGAACATGCCAAGGCCCGGGGCGCCAAAATCTATGGCGAACTCGTCGGCTATGGTGTCACCTCCGACGGCGCGGACATGGTCGCACCGAGCGGCGAAGGCGCAGCCCGGTGCATGCGCATGGCGATCGCCAATGTCAAAGGACCGATCGACTATATCAATCCGCACGCCACATCGACGCCGGTCGGCGATCTCAAGGAGATCGAGGCCATTCGCGAGGTCTTCGGGTCCGGCAATCAGTGCCCGCCAATTTCGGCGACGAAGTCGTTGACCGGCCACTCGCAAGGCGCAACGGGCGTGCATGAGTCGATCTATTCGCTCCTTATGATGAACCACGACTTCATCGCCGAGAGCGCCAATATCGAGGAGATCGATCCCGCCTTCGGTGACATGCCTATTGCGCGCAAGCGGATCGACAATGTCAAATTGAACACGGTTCTCACCAATTCCTTCGGATTTGGCGGCACGAACGCTTCGCTGGTGTTCCAGCGCTACGACGGTTAAAGGGGGGAGCCGAATGGATCGTCTCGTCAGCCGAGCAACAGAATGCGGCCAGCGTGGCCAGGAAAGGCTCTGAACATGGGTGATTTGATGAAAGGCAAGCGCGGTCTCATCATGGGGGTCGCGAACAGCCATTCCATTGCCTGGGGAATTGCCAAGGAACTTGCGGCCAATGGCGCCGAGCTTGCCTTTACCTATCAGGGCGAAGCGTTCGGCAAGCGCGTCGCGCCGCTGGCGGAACAGCTCGGATCGAAGTTCCTGCTGCCCTGCGATGTGGAAGATATCGCCACGGTGGACGCTGTATTCGACACGCTGGAAAAGGAATGGGGCGCGCTTGATTTCGTCGTGCACGCCATCGGCTTTTCCGACAAGGCGCAGCTCAAGGGACGCTATGCCGATGTGACGACGCGCGACAATTTCAGCCGCACGATGGTCATATCTGCCTATTCCTTCACCGAAGTTGCCCAGCGCGCCTCCAAGCTCATGAAGGAGGGCGGCTCGATTCTGACGCTGACCTATGGCGGCTCGACGCGCGTCATGCCCAACTACAATGTTATGGGCGTCGCCAAGGCCGCGCTGGAAGCAATGGTGCGCTATCTCGCCGCCGACTACGGGCCGGAAGGTATTCGCGTCAACGCGATCTCGGCGGGTCCTGTGCGCACGCTTGCCGGTGCCGGCATCGGCGATGCCCGCGCCATGTTCTCTTACCAGAAGCGCAATGCGCCCCTGCGGCGCACTGTCGACATCGAGGATGTCGGCCGCTCGGCGCTCTACCTTCTATCGAATCTTTCGAACGGTGTGACCGGCGAAATCCATTACGTCGATTCCGGCTACAACATCGTCTCGATGCCGACGCTGGAAGAACTGAAGAAGTCCGACGACGACAAGGAATAATCTAGCGCTTGAAGTGTTTATCGAAGGCCCGCCGGCGATGCGCTGGCGGGCCTTTCTGTTCCAATGTCACTTCTTCGCTTCGATGATCTTGTAGCCGGCATTGTCCTCAAGCGGTGTCACCGTGCGAAACAGCGCGTTTAGTCCGGCTTCGTAGGGCATCTGCCGGTTGGCGACGAGAAGGAGGCGACCGCCTGGCTTCAATCGCTTGGCCGCCGCGGCGATGAACCCCTGCCCCATGGTCGGATCGGCGCTGCGTGCGGCGTGGAAGGGCGGGTTCATGACGATGGTGTCGTAGATATCCGCAATTGCTTCGCGGTTGACGTCGTGCCAATGAAACGACACCGGGATGTCGGCCGGCCCGACCACATTCTGCCTTGCCGCCTCCAACGCCTCGAAATCGGCCTCATAAAGCGCCAGCGACTTCATTTTCTCGGTGTGACCGAGAAGTTCGCTGGCAAGATAGCCCCAGCCTGCACCGAAATCCGCAACGTGGCCGCTGATGCGGCCTTCGAAATGCTTTGCAAGAAGCGCCGATCCCTTGTCGATTGCCATGTGCGAGAACATGCCCGGCGCTGTGGTGTATCGGTCTTCGACTCGAACAGGGAGCGGCTTCAGCGCTTCGACGCTGTCGACAGCCAGCTTTTCGGGGCGCGTCAGCCAGAAGGCGACGGCGTGGTGCTTGGACAGCCGGTCCATAACCGGCGCAAAAGTCTCGACCGTCCTGCGGCAACTGTCGATACCTAGCTTCTTGTCGCCGGCGACGACAATCGTGCCTCCGGGCCTGACGTGAGTGAAAGCCTGGGCGAGCCAGGCTTCATTGCGGCCGCGGTGCTTTCCGATCAGGATCAGTGCACCATCAAATGTCTGCAGGCCCTCAAGGCGCGGAATCGTATTGAACCCGGCCTTTTCAAGATCGATGAAATCCGGCCTGAATGGCTGGAGGCAGGTCAGGATATCACGCCATGCGAGAGCAATGTCGCGGTTCGCCTCGGCGCCGAGAAACAGCCAGCGTTGGCCCGCGGGAACCGGCAGGATTTCGTTTTCAAAGGGTAGAAAAAGCGTCTTGAGTGCGCCGTCGGTCATCGCCTTATCCATTCTGGTCGTTCAAGAAAAAAGCGCGCCACAAGGGCGCGCTCTCCAATTGCGTTCGCTCGAGAAATTACTCTGCGTCTTCTTCCGCAGGCTTCTTTTCCTGAACGATTTCCTTGCCGGTTTCCTGATCGACGACCTTCATCGAGAGGCGAACCTTGCCGCGCTCGTCAAAGCCCATGAGCTTGACCCAGACCTTCTGGCCTTCCTTGACCACATCTGAGGTCTTGGCAACGCGCTCGGAAGCGAGCTGGGAGATATGGACCAGGCCATCGCGCGGGCCGAAGAAGTTGACGAAGGCGCCGAAGTCGGCGGTCTTGACGACCGTGCCCTCGTAGATTTCGCCGACTTCCGGTTCAGCAACGATCGAATGGATCCACTTGCGCGCGGCTTCGATTTCCTTGGCCGAGGACGATGCTATCTTGACCGTACCGTCATCTTCGATGTTGATCTTCGCGCCGGTCTTTTCGACGATTTCGCGAATGACCTTGCCGCCGGAGCCGATGACATCACGAATCTTGTCGGTCGGGATGTTCATGACTTCGATGCGCGGCGCGAACTCGCCGAGTTCCGAACGGCCTTCGGTGATGGCTTTCGCCATTTCGCCGAGAATGTGGACCCGGCCGTCCTTGGCCTGGGCCAGGGCAACCTTCATGATCTCTTCGGTGATGCCGTCGATCTTGATGTCCATCTGCAGGGCGGTGATGCCACCTTCCGTGCCGGCGACCTTGAAGTCCATGTCGCCAAGATGATCCTCGTCACCAAGGATATCGGAGAGAACTGCGAACTTCTCGCCTTCGAGGATCAAGCCCATGGCAATACCTGCAACCGGACGAAGCAGCGGAACGCCTGCATCCATCAGGGCCAGCGACGTGCCGCAAACCGTTGCCATCGACGAGGAACCGTTGGATTCGGTGATCTCGGAAACGGTGCGCAGCGTGTAGGGGAACTGTTCCTTGGCCGGGAGCACCGGATGGATGGCACGCCAGGCAAGCTTGCCATGGCCGATTTCACGACGGCCGGGCGAACCCATGCGTCCCGTTTCACCGACCGAATAGGGCGGGAAATTGTAGTGGAGCATGAAGGTTTCTTTGTACATGCCGGTCAGCGAGTCGACATACTGTTCGTCTTCGCCGGTGCCAAGCGTGGCAACGACGATGGCCTGGGTCTCACCACGGGTGAACAGGGCAGAACCATGCGTGCGTGGCAGGATACCGACTTCCGAGACGATCGGACGAACGGTCTTCAGATCGCGGCCATCGATACGGCTGCCTGTGTCGAGGATGTTCCAGCGAACGATCTTGGCCTGAACCGACTTGAAGACGGTCGCAATCTCTTCAGCCGAAAATTCGGGCTCCTCGACGCCTTCCGGGAAGAAATGCGCCTTGACCTTGGTCTTGGCCGCATCGACGGCGGCATAACGCTGCTGCTTGTCGGTGATCTTGTAGGCGGCGCGCAGATCGTCTTCGGCGACTTTCAGAACGGCGGCTTCTACGGCCGAAAGGTCTTCGGAGACGAAATCGCGCGGCTCCTTCGCAGCAACTTCAGCCAGCTTGATGATCGCGTCGATCACCGGCTGGAAGCTGCGATGACCGAACATGACTGCGCCGAGCATGACGTCTTCGCCGAGTTCCTGCGCTTCCGATTCAACCATCAGAACCGCATCGCCTGTGCCGGCAACGACGAGGTCGAGTTTGGATTCGACCATTTCATCGACCGTCGGGTTCAGCTTGTACTCGCCACCGATATAGCCGACGCGTGCACCGCCGATCGGGCCCATGAAGGGAACGCCGGAAAGCGTAAGAGCTGCCGAAGCGCCGATCATCGAGACGATGTCGGGATTGTTTTCGAGGTCATGCTGGATGACGGTGAGGACGACCTGCGTGTCGTTCTTGTAGCCATCGGCAAAGAGCGGGCGGATAGGGCGGTCGATGAGACGCGAAACAAGCGTTTCGTTCTCGCTCGGACGGCCTTCGCGCTTGAAATAGCCGCCCGGGATCTTGCCGGCGGCATAGGTCTTTTCCTGGTAGTTGACCGTCAGCGGGAAGAAATCCTGGCCCGGCTTCGGTTCCTTGGCGGAAACGACGGTGGCAAGGACCACGGTCTCGCCATAGGTGGCGAGCACCGCGCCGTCAGCCTGACGGGCGATCTTGCCGGTTTCAAGAATGAGCGGACGACCGCCCCATTCGATTTCAACCTTGTGTTGATTAAACATGTCTTGTCCTTCATTGGAAGGCAACGCGCACCCTTTGGTGCCGCGATGATCTTCCGTTTCGTTTCAGACCAATCACGGGCAAGACAACGTGCAACTCCCCAAGCCGAGTTGCCAGCAATCCTGCCCCATGATCTGTCTCATGGTAGTTTCACCCGCGAGGGATGAAAAGAACCGGCGGCGCAAGGAGCGACCGCCGGTCCAGTCTGTTAGCGGCGCAGGCCGAGCTTTCCGATCAGCGTCTGGTAGCGCGTCTCATCAACCTTCTTGAGATAATCGAGAAGGCTGCGGCGCGTCGAGACCAGCTTGAGCAGACCACGGCGGGAATGGTTATCCTTCTTGTGGTCCTTGAAATGGTCGGTCAAATTGACAATGCGTTCCGTCAGCACAGCAACCTGGACTTCCGGAGAACCGGTATCGCCTGGCTTGGTTGCATATTCGGAGATCACTGCCTGCTTGCGTTCAGCGGTAATCGACATCGTATATCCTTTCTTTGGAAGGGAAAAACAGGATGCCCACGGCCGGGATGTCGTCCAGCGGGGGCCGGTTAAAGCGAGAGCAATGCTTGTCGCTGGGGGCCGTATAGTCGAAAACGCGGCAAATTACCAGCCGCAAATGATTTTCACCCGAAACCCAGAAGCTAAGCCGTAAACACCCGCTTCGGCTTGAACTGGCCCTGCTCGATAAAACCGATCGCAAGCAGCTTGCCGCGGCTCGTAACGCAAGCTTCGTCAGCCTCGACCGGCGCGTCGCGGCCGCGCAGTATAACCGGATTGCCCATGCGGATGCGGTGCGCCTGATCGTCTGAAACCGCCACCTGCGGCAGGCAATCGAGCGCAGCGCCTGTCTCGATGAGGAAGGCATCCATCACGGCAAAGCGCTCGGCGATTGCCTGATAGGATTGCTCGCCGGCCTCTTCGCCTTCGGGCACAGGCGGATGCGCCGCCTCAAGTTCGGCCAAGGTCACGAAATCCTGTTCGTCGAACGGCGCGACTTCGATACGGCGCAGGTCCGCAATATGGCCATAGCAGCCAAGATCGCGTCCCATGTCGCGTGCGAGCGAGCGCACATAGGTGCCCTTGCCGCACTCGACTTCCAATATTGCCGTGGAATCGTCGGGCCGCTCTATGAGTTCGAGCCGGTCGATCTCGACTTCGCGGGCGGGTATTTCAATTTCCTCGCCGCCGCGGGCAAGGTCATAGGCACGTTCGCCAGCGATCTTGATCGCGGAGAACTTTGGCGGGACCTGCTCGATCACGCCGGTATATTTGGGCAGGATCGCCTTGATTGCAGCCTCGTCCGGCCGATCGGCCGACGTCAGCGTTACTTCGCCTTCAAGGTCGTCGGTCGTGCGTTCTGCACCCCAAGTGACCGTGAAGCGATACATCTTGGTTCCGTCCATCACATAGGGAACCGTCTTCGTCGCTTCACCAAGGGCAATGGGCAGCATACCGGAGGCAAGCGGATCAAGCGTTCCGGCGTGTCCGGCCTTTTCCGCCTTGAAAAGCCATTTGATCTTGGAGACGGCTTCGGTCGAACCCATGCCTTTCGGCTTGTCGAATATCAGCCAGCCGGAAACCGGGCGGCCCTTCTTCTTGCGCTGTCTTGCCATCTTAGTCGTTACCGTCGTGTCCGGGAACATCGCCGGGATTTGGCTCGCCGCCATCATCGTCATCATCGGCGTGAAGGTCGCGGGTTACTTCCGGCTTGCGCAAAAGCGCATCGATCTTCGCGTAATTATCGAAGCTGGTATCGATGCGGAAGCGGAACTCCGGCATGTACTTCATCTGCTTGAGGTACGGCGCGGCGCGTCCGCGAATGAACTTGGCGCTCTTGTTGAGCGCCGTGATAACGCCTTCGCTGTCGGTGGCGCCGACCGGCGAGACGAAACAAGTCGCGATCTTCAAGTCCGGCGACATGCGCACTTCCGAGACGGCAACCACGGCATTTTCGAGCGTCGGATCACGAACCTCGCCGCGCTGGAGCACCTGCGCAACTGCGTGGCGCACCTGCTCGCTGACGCGCAACTGGCGTTGTGAGGGACCCGATGATGCAAAACGAGACATAACGATCTTATCCAAATAACGATAACGGACCGCCGGCTTTCATTCCGGCGGTCCCATCGATCTTAACAGACGCTTTTACAGCGTGCGGGTGACGTGCTCGACGCGGAAAGCTTCGATCGTATCGCCTGCGCGAATGTCGTCGTAGTTTTCGAATGCCATACCGCATTCCTGGCCCGCCGGCACTTCGGAAACTTCGTCCTTGAAGCGCTTGAGCGTCTTGAGCTTGCCTTCGTGGATGACAACGTTGTCGCGGATGAGGCGTACGCCAGCACCACGTTCGACCTTGCCTTCCGTAACACGGCAACCGGCAACCTTGCCGACCTTGGTGATGTTGAAGACCTCGAGAATCTCCGCGTTGCCGAGGAAGGTCTCGCGCCGTTCTGGCGAAAGAAGTCCCGACATGGCTGCTTTCACATCGTCCACGAGATCGTAGATGATGTTGTAGTAGCGGATTTCGATGCCTTCGCGCTCGGCAAGGTCACGTGCCTGCTTGTTGGCACGCACGTTGAAGCCGATGATCGCAGCATTGGAGGCCTCGGCAAGCGCGATATCGCTTTCCGTGATACCGCCAGCGCCGGAATGGATGATCCGGGCCCGCACTTCATCGGTCCCGAGCTTATCCAGCGCGCCGGAAATGGCTTCGATCGAGCCCTGCACGTCGCCCTTGATCAGGAGCGGGAACTCCTTCTGGCCGGACACCTGCAACTGGCTCATCATCTGCTCGAGCGAGCCGCGCGAACCTGCCTGCTTGGCCACTGCCTTTTCACGGGCAAGGCGCGTACGGTATTCAGAGATTTCGCGTGCCTTGGCTTCGTTCTCGACAACCGCGAAGCGATCGCCTGCCTGGGGCGGACCCTGCAGACCGAGCACTTCCACCGGTGTTGCCGGGCCTGCTTCCTTCATGTTCTCGCCGCGATCATTGACCAGCGCGCGAACGCGGCCCCACTCGCTGCCGGCAACAATGATGTCGCCAGGATGCAAGGTACCCTTCTGGACGAGCACGGTGGCAACCGAGCCACGGCCGCGCTCGAGCTTGGCTTCAATGACCACGCCCTCGGCGGTCCGGTGCGGATCGGCCCTCAGGTCGAGAATTTCCGCCTGGAGCAGGATGGCTTCAAGCAGCTTTTCGAGACCGGCGCCGGTCTTTGCCGACACTTCCACGTCAAGCGTTTCACCGCCCATCGATTCCACGAAAACCTCGTGCTGCAGCAGGCCGTTGCGCACCTTCTGCGGATCAGCGGAAGGCTTGTCGATCTTGTTTATCGCCACGATGATCGGAACACCGGCCGCCTTGGCGTGGTTGATCGATTCGATCGTCTGCGGCATGACGCTGTCGTCGGCCGCGACGACGAGGATCGCAATGTCAGTCGCCTGAGCACCGCGGGCACGCATTGCCGTGAAGGCGGCGTGGCCGGGCGTATCGATAAAGGTGATCTTCTGGCCGTTCTGCTCGACCTGGTATGCGCCGATATGCTGGGTAATGCCGCCGGCTTCGCCGGAGACGACGTTGGCATGGCGGATGGCATCGAGCAGCGAGGTCTTGCCGTGGTCGACGTGACCCATGATGGTGACGACCGGCGGACGTGGCTCCAGTGCTGCAGCGTCATCCTCAACGTTGAAGATGCCCTCTTCGACATCGGACTCGGCAACGCGGCGAACCGTGTGGCCGAATTCCTCGGCGATGAGCTGTGCCGTATCGGCATCGATCAGATCGCCCGGCTTCATCATCTGGCCTTCCTTCATCAGGAACTTGATAACGTCGACCGATCGCTCGGCCATGCGCTGGGCAAGTTCCTGAATGGTAATCGTTTCAGGCAGAATGACTTCACGCGCGATCTTCTCACGCGTTTCCTGTTGCATCCCGCGCTTGAACTTCTCCTGACGGCGACGCATCGCCGAGAGAGAACGGTTGCGGCCGCCTTCATCATCAAGGGCAGCGCCCAATGTCAGCTTGCCGCGACGGCGTTCGTCTTCACCACGCACAACCTTCGGCGCGCGCACCTCGGGCTTGGCCGGCACGGCGCTGGTACCGCGGCGGGCACCTGCTGGTCCACGGCGATCGTCTTCTTCCTCGGTGGCATTGGTCTTGCGCGCCGGAGCCTTCAGCGCCGAATCGTCGGCGGTCTTTAGCTCGGGCTGGCGCTTGCGCGATTCTTCCTCGGCCTTCTGCTTGGCTTCGGCCTCGCGGCGCAGGCGCTCTTCTTCCTCGGCCTGGCGGCGGGCGGATTCCTCACGCTCCTTGGCACGCAATGCATCTTCTTCCGCACGGCGTGTGGCTTCGAGCGCAGCTTTGGCGCGGTCTTCGGCGTCACGCGCCTTCGAACCTTCGAGCGCCTTGCGACGCGCTTCGAGCTCGGCGCTCGAGAGCGTGTTCAGCACCATGCCGGAACGGTCGTTCGGACGCTGGCCGGCGGGACGGTACGGCTGCTGCTGGCCGGAAGGACGCTGCTGCGGCTGGGCCGGGCGCGCGGTGGGCTGAGCGACCGGCGCGGCAGTTGCCGTCGCTGCTGGACGCGGTGCAGCCGCGGGCGCGCTCACCGGCGCTGCCGCAGGCTGAACGGCCGGGCGAACCTGGGCCGGTGCGGGCGAAGGTGCAGGCGCCGGCGCGGCGGCAGCAGGAGGCGCGACCTCCGGCTTGTGATCCGGAAGATTAAACTTGCGCTTCTTGGTTTCAACCACAACAGACTTCGTCCGCCCATGGCTGAAGTTCTGGCGCACCGTGCTCTGTTCAACGCCGGGCCGCTTCAGGGTCAGGGTTTTCTTATTGACGCCAAGCGTCTTGTCGTCTGTCGATTTCGTATCGCTCATTCCGTTTCCGTTTCCTTCGCGGCAAATGCCGTTTTTGCGATGGCCTGATCCTCGGGGCCACCGCGAAAATGCTGAAGCAACCAGGCCCGCTTAACGAACCCGGCAGCTGCCATTCCCTTGAGTACGGCAGCATGTATCACATTTACCCCGCCCAATGCCAAATCCATTTCACTGCTTTCGAACAATGAAAGAGCGGGTATTTCCGGTCCGCCCGCATAAACTACCGAACGGCGTGCCTGGTCAAGCTTGCGAACACCATCTTCCGCCGCTTCATGGGCATGAAGAACGAGTGCGGCAGTACCGTTGCGGATGGCGGCGTCGACTTTTGCCGCCCCTGTTACCACAACCCCGGCCTTGCGCGCCAACCCAAAACTTCCCAGCGCGGATTTTGCGAGCATTCGATCAACGACCGCTCCGAAATCGTCGGGGACGACGACGGCACCCTTCAATGCGCGCGGAAACAGCTTGCGCTTGACCGCTTCATCCAAATAGCGCCGCTCGGCCTTCACCCAGCATCCCCGGCCGGGAAGGCTGCGCTTCAGATCCGGCACAACCGTTCCGTCAGGGCCGGCGACAAACCGGATCATGTCGTCGACAGAACCGCTGTCACGCGTGACGATGCACGTCCTGTCGTTCATTTCCGGTTCCACGCCTCAATCGCCCTTCGATAATTCCGCATGACCCTTCCCGAATAGTCATGCAACTTTCGGGATCGAAGGTCAGCCGGCAACCTCTTCGTCGGAGGTGGCTTCCGCCGCCTCTTCCACAGCAAGGTCCTCTTCCGTGATCCAGCCTGCCTTCAGACGCGCGGCGAGGACCATTTGTTCCGCATCAGCGCGGCTGACATCAAACTGCGACAGGATGCCGGGGTAGTTGACCGTTTCGCCATCCTTGCGTTCGCGCCAGCCGGTGAGTTCGTCGACCGCATAGCCTGCGAAATCCTCGACCGTCTTGACGCCGTCTTCACCGACCGCAACGAGAATGGCATTCGTCATTCCCGGCAGATCGCGCAATTCGTCGGAAACACCGAGTTCCTTGCGGCGCACATCCCGCTCTTCTTCGATGCGGGCAAGGTATTCCTGGGCGCGCTGCTGGATTTCAGCCGCCGTTTCCTCGTCGAAGCCGTCGATGGAGGAAATGTCGTCGCTATCGACGTAGGCAATTTCCTCGACGCTGGCAAAGCCCTCGGAAGCAAGAACCTGGCCGACCATTTCATCGACGTCCAGCGCCTCCATGAAGAGGTTCGAACGTTCGACGAATTCCTTCTGGCGGCGCTCGGATTCTTCCTGCTCGGTGAGGATGTCGATATCCCAGCCTGTCAGCTGTGAAGCAAGGCGGACGTTCTGGCCACGACGACCGATCGCAAGTGATAGTTGGTCATCCGGGACCACAACTTCAATACGTTCGGCATCTTCATCGAGAACAACCTTGGCGACTTCGGCCGGCTGCAGCGCGTTGACGATGAAGGATGCAGGCTCCGGCGACCACGGAATGATGTCGATCTTCTCGCCCTGCAACTCGCCGACGACCGCCTGAACGCGCGAACCGCGCATGCCGACGCAAGCGCCGACGGGGTCGATGGACGAATCGCGCGAGATCACGGCGATCTTGGCGCGCGAACCCGGATCACGGGCAACCGACTTGATTTCGATGATGCCGTCATAGATTTCCGGCACTTCCATGGTGAAAAGCTTTGCCATGAATTGCGGATGCGTGCGGCTCAGGAAGATCTGCGGGCCGCGCTGTTCGCGGCGCACGTCGTAGACATAAGCGCGGACGCGGTCGCCATAGCGGAAGGTCTCGCGGGGGATGAGTTCGTCGCGGCGGATAATGGCTTCACCTCGGCCGAGATCGACGATCACATTGCCGTATTCGACGCGCTTGACGCTGCCGTTGATGATTTCGCCGACACGATCCTTGTACTCGTCATACTGACGATCGCGCTCGGCTTCGCGAACCTTTTGCACGATGACCTGCTTGGCCGACTGGGCGGCAATACGGCCGAAATCCATCGGCGGCAGCTGATCGGCAAGGAAATCGCCAACCTGCGCATCGGGATTGCGGTCGCGCGCGGCATCCATGCCGATCTGGGTGACCGGGTCTTCTACCGCATCGACCACTTCAAGAAGGCGCTGCAGCTTGATTTCGCCGGTCTTGGCATTGATGTCGGCGCGGATGTTGGTTTCCTGGCCATAACGCGAGCGGGCGGCCTTCTGGATGGCATCGGCCATTGCCGCAATGACGATCTCGCGGTCAATCGACTTCTCGCGCGCTACCGCGTCAGCGATCTGCAGAAGTTCTAGCCTGTTAGCACTGACTGCCATTTTCTTCTCCTTGGGTTCACCGCCGCGCTTCTCCCGCTGGCGTATGAAAGATCAATTCTTCTTTGTTTGTTCCTGGTCGGCGGCGGACGTCGCGTCGCTCGCTTCAGCCGCGTCCGCGTCGTCATCCGCGATGCGGCCTTCGCGCAGATCCTTGTCACGCCGCAGCGCGTCGCGGATAAGGTCGTCGGTCAATACCAGCCGCGCATCCGCGATCAATTCGAACGGGATTTCGACCACTGGACTGTCGCCATAGCTTGCCTGATCGCTTTCGACGGTAACCGCTTCATCAGATACCGCAGCGATGCGGCCGCGAAACTTCTTGCGCCCCTGGTGGACCGCCGAGGTATCGACCTTGACGATATGACCGGCCCAGGTGGTGAAATCCGACTTGCGGACCAGCGGGCGATCGATGCCGGGCGATGAAACCTCGAGATGGTAGTGGCGATCGATCGGATCCTCGACATCGAGCACCGGCGACAAGGTGCGGCTGACCAGTTCGCAATCCTCGACGGTCATGGTGCCGTCATTGCGCTCGGTCATGATCTGCAGTGTCAACCCGTTAAGGCCCGTCAGACGGACCCGGACCAGCCGGAAGCCTATCGAAGTAAGGACCGGCTCGATGATACCGGCGACGCGCGCATCAACCCCGGTTTCGGTAATGATCCGCTCGTCGGTCGCGCCGCTTGCGGCTGCTTCCTGTTGTGTATTGGCGCTTTCAGTCACGCAGAAATGTTCCTTGTTTCGGCCTTAAGAAACAAAAAAGAGCGGGACCGGTCTGGACCCACTCCTGTTCTATCGACCAAGAATATGACTTCTATATACCGAATTGCCGTTAAGGTTTCAAGCGCCGAGACGCATTTCATCTCCTGGTACACGGCAGCGTGCATTGCAATGCATTTGCGCATGGCTGCCTTGCAGCATCGGGCCTAACGGCGAAGGCTCAGCGATCCTATCTTTGTGGCATCGCAGCATGGATGCGAGAAGGATGGAAAAAATGATCAGGAAAAATGAAACCAGCAGGATCGGCCGCTTCTTCAATGTATGGGGCAGCGCTGTCGCCGTGGCATCGGCCACGCGCACCGGCTACCAGCCGGCCGCATCGGATCTGCGTGCGCTCGGCATCGATCCGGTTCAGTTCAACGCGATCCACCGGAACTAGACAGTCCCGGCGGATCATCGATGACGCTGATCAGTCCTCGTTAGCCGCGAGGGCCGACAGGACCTTGCCTTTGCCGCGTGCCCGCATGATGAGCGGCACCACGACGGCGCAGACTGCAAGCAGCAACAGTATAACCGCGATCGGCGAGTGCACGAGCACCGTCGGATCGCCCTGGCTGATGGCAAGAGCGCGGCGAAGCTGCTGCTCGGCCATCGGTCCGAGGATTAGCCCGACGACGACTGGCGCGATCGGATAGCCGAAGAGACGCAGCACATAGCCGAGCACGCCGAAGGCCAGGAGCATGCCGAGCTCGAAGGTCGATGGGTTTGCCCCAATCGTGCCAAGCGTCGCGAAGACCAGGATGCCGGCATAGAGCCAATGCCGCGGGATCGACAGCAATCGTACCCACAGCCCAACAAGCGGCAGGTTCAAGACGAGCAGCATAAAGTTGGCAACGAGCAGGCTCGCAATCAAACCCCAGACGATCTGCGGATTGTTCGCAAACAAGAGCGGCCCTGGCTGCAAGCCGAACTGCTGGAAGCCGGCGAGCATGATCGCCGCCGTCGCGCTGGTCGGCAGGCCGAGGGTCAGAAGTGGTACGAGCGTACCGGCGGCGGATGCATTATTGGCGGCCTCCGGACCGGCCACGCCTTCAATGGCGCCCTTGCCAAACTCCTCCGGCCGTTTAGCCAGCTGTTTTTCCACCGAATAGGACAGGAATGTGCCGATCTCGGCACCGCCGGCTGGCATGGCGCCAATCGGGAAGCCGATGGCGGTTCCGCGCAGCCATGGTTTCCACGAACGCGACCAATCCTCGCGGCTCATCCACACCGAGCCCTTGACCGGCTCGATCTTCTCTTCAGCGGTGGTGCGCGAGGCGGCAACGGCCAGGGTTTCGCCGATGGCAAAAAGCGCGACCGCGAGTGTCGTCACCTCGATGCCGTCGAGAAGATCCGGAATGCCGAAGGCGAGACGCGCCTGCCCGGTTTGCAGGTCGATGCCGACCAGTCCCATCGCAAGGCCGAGGAACAGCGCCGTCAAGCCGCGCAACGTCGAATCGCCGAACGCGGCCGAAACGGTCATGAACGCAAGAATCATCAGGGCAAAATATTCGGCCGGCCCGAACGATAGCGCGAACTTGACAATGGTCGGCGCAATCAGCGCCAGCGCCATCGTCGCTATGAAGCCGGCAACGAACGAACCGATGGCAGCTGTCGCGAGCGCCGGACCACCTCGCCCGGCCCGCGCCATCTTGTTGCCCTCGAGCGCAGTGACGATCGAGGCGCTTTCGCCGGGCGTGTTCAGCAGGATCGACGTCGTCGAGCCACCATACATGCCGCCATAGTAGATGCCGGCGAACATAATCAGCGAGCCGGCTGGATCGAGCTTGTAGGTAACGGGAAGGAGAAGCGCCACGGTAAGCGCCGGCCCGATGCCGGGAAGAACGCCGACGGCAGTGCCGAGTGTTACGCCGATCAACGCGTAGAGCAGATTGAGCGGCTGCAGGGCAACGGCGAAACCATTTGCCAGAAGAGTGAAACTATCCATAGCCGAACCTGCTTCTAAATGAGGCGTTCAAGGGGTCCCGCGGGCAGCGACAATTGAAGTCCCTTGGCGAAGATGACCCAGATAACGAAAGACAGAACAATGCCGATAGGAATCGTGAGCCAGAGCGGTCCACGTCCGAATCCCCGCGCAGTCGCTGCAAAGAGCAGGCCTGTCGCAATGGCAAATCCGGCAATGTGAAGGAGCAGCATCTGCGCCGCGAGGCCGCCAACGATCCAGACGATCGGGCCAATCTGTTGTTCTTCCCGCTCGGGAAAATCACCTCGAACCGCTTCAAACGCCGTCCAGATCGCCAAAACAAAGAGGCACGCGGCGATTGCATAGGGAAATGCTCCGGGACCGATCCGGGTCGCGCTGCCGCCACGGGCGGTGGCAGTGCTGTAGACGATCACAGCCGCAATGATTGCCAGAACGGCTGCGATAACCAGCGCCGCCCGGTCAGGGCGGCGCGTTTCGGTGCTCGGTGGCTGTTGCGTCATTTGACGAGACCAATGTCTTTCAGGATCGTGGAGGTTGCCTCGGTATCCTTCGCCAGCTGCGCCTTGAATGCGTCACCGGCGAGATAGGTGTCAGCCCAGCCCTTGGCCTTCAGCTGCTCCTGCCAGGTCTTCGACTTTACCAGCTTTTCGATATCGGCATTGATCGCAGCTTCCTGTTCGGCCGAGATGCCGGGAGCCGCGGCGACCATGCGCCAGTTCTGGATCGCGACGTCGACGCCGCCTTCCTTGAAGGTCGGCGCATCGATGCCTTCCACCTTCTGTTCGCTGGAAATGCCGATGATGCGCAGCTGACCCGCCTTGATCTGCGATTCAAATTCGCCGTAGCCGGAAATACCAACGGTCACCTGGCCGCCAAGAATAGCTGCCAAGGCTTCACCGCCACCGGAGAATGCGATGTAGTTGACCTTGGTCGGATCGACGCCGGCCGCCTTGGCAATGAGGCCTGCGGTGATGTGGTCGGTGCCGCCGGCCGAGCCACCGCCCCATGATACTGAGCCGGGGTCAGCCTTGAGCTTGGCAACGAGATCGGCCATCGACTTGATGGGCGATGCCGCCGGCACAACCAGCGCCTCATATTCGCCGGTCAGGCGGGCGATTGGCGTCACCTGATCGAGCGTAACGGGCGATGCATTGGTGAGAATCGCGCCGACCATGACGTAGCCGCCGACGATCAGCTGCGAAGGATCACCCTTGGCCGAATTTGCGAACTGTGCGAGGCCAATCGTGCCGCCCGCGCCCGGGACATTCACGACCTGAACGCTGCCGGAAATCTTCTCGTCCTGCAGGGCCGTCTGCAAGGTGCGCGCGGTCTGGTCCCAACCACCGCCCGGCGCTGCCGGCGCCATGATCTTGTAGTCGGCCGCAAAGGCCTGACCGGAAAGCGCCAGCGCCCCGGCTGCAACAAAAGCGAGCAATATCTTACGCATTATGTAGTTCCTCCCATGACGGCCATCAGCCATCTGCGCCTATCGATTTCGAGGTCGCGGGAAGATATCGACAATCGAGCCCCTGAATTGACGGTCAGTCAAATCCAAACGCTCAACAATAAAAGCTGACAGCCTCCCAGCGGTCTCCTCACCGTCGAAATGATACTAGAAAACTGTCAGGAAGCTGTCACGCGAAATGGCGGCCGGTCGGCCGATCACAGCGTTTCTTGCCTTAACAGAGCCGTTCAGGACCTGCTCTAGACCCTGACGAATGTCAGATAGGCGCCGATCCGGCCCTCGCGATGCGCCTTCTGTTCGTAACGCGTGCCCGGCCAGGCCTCGTAGGGCGTATGCCAGTCGGCCGCGGTTTCCGCCTGCCAATCGAACCCGCCATGGGCCCGGCAATGCTGCAATGTCCAATTGACGTAGGTATCTATGTCGGAGGCGAAGCGGAATTTGCTGCCGGGCTTCAGGACCCGGGCAAAGCGGTCGAGGTTTTTCTGGCTGACGAAACGCCGCTTCCAGTGTTTCTTCTTCGGCCACGGATCGGGGTAGAAGAGGTCTATGCCGTCGAGCGAGGCTTCCGGCAGCCAGTCGAGCACTTGCGTCGCGTCGTCATCATAGAGGCGGATGTTCCGCAACGGCTCGTCATGCAGATCGACCACCAGCTTCGCCATACTGTTGACGAAGGGCTCGACGCCGATGAATCCGGCCTTCGGATGCCGTGCTGCTTCGTGCAGCAGATGTTCGCCGCCCCCGAAGCCGATTTCCATCCGCACTGCGTCGACCTCCGCAGTAAACAGCGTGCGGAGGTCGTCAGGTGCAGGTGAACCAAGATCGAGTTTCAGGAGCGGCAGCAACTCGTCGCGAATGGCTCGCTGCATCGGGCGAAGCGTCTTGCCGGCTCTTCTGCCGAAGAATGCCTCAGTTGAACGTTCTCGCCTTGGCTCGGTCATGGTAGGCAATGCTGGCCGCTCAGACGGCCAGTGCTGACTTCAATTGCTTGGCGAGATCGGTCTTCTCCCACGAGAAGGACCCATCGCGACCGGGCTTGCGACCGAAATGACCGTAGGCCGAGGTCTTGGCATAGATCGGCTTGTTAAGGTCGAGGTGCTTGCGGATACCCGATGGCGAAAGGTCCATGACCTTGCGCAGCGCTTCCTCAACCGCATCTTCCTTTACCTTGCCCGTGCCGTGCAAATCGACATAGATCGACAGCGGCTGCGCCACGCCGATGGCGTAGGAAAGCTGGATAGTGCAGCGATCGGCAAAGCCGGCGGCTACGACATTCTTGGCAAGATAGCGGGCTGCATAGGCAGCGGAACGGTCGACCTTGGTCGTGTCCTTGCCCGAGAAAGCGCCGCCGCCATGCGGCGCAGCACCGCCATAGGTGTCGACGATGATCTTGCGGCCGGTCAGGCCAGCGTCGCCATCGGGACCGCCGATGACGAACTTGCCCGTCGGGTTGATGTACCAGGCGCAATCGTCGGCGATCTTGAGATCACCCAGCGCTTCACGGATATAGGGCTCGACGACCTTGCGAACCTTTTTCGAGTCCCAGCTTTCATCCAGATGCTGGGTCGAAAGCACGATCTGCGTCGTCTCGGCGGCAACGCCGTCGACATAACGCACGGTCACCTGGCTTTTCGCATCCGGGCCGAGCTTGGCGGCATCGCCTTCACCCTTATGACGGGCAGCGGCAAGAATTTCGAGGATCTTGTGGGAATAATAGATCGGAGCCGGCATCAGGTCAGGGGTCTCGCGGCAGGCGTAGCCGAACATGATGCCCTGGTCGCCAGCGCCCTCTTCGCCCTGGCGGTCGGATGCATTGTCGACGCCCTGGGCAATGTCGGCCGACTGCGGATGCAGGAGGACGTCAATCTTGGCCGTCCTCCAGTTGAAACCGTCCTGCTCGTAGCCGATATCGCGGATGGCGCGGCGTGCCGCAGCGCGGAAGCGGGAAGGATTGATGACTGGATGCCCCTTGGCGTCCTTTACCACTACGCCGCTCTTGTCTTTCTTCAACAGCGTGTCCGGAACACGTACTTCACCGGCAATGACCACGCGATTGGTGGTTGCCAGGGTCTCGCAAGCAATTCGCACAGTCCACGGGTCAACGCCCGTCTTCTTTGCCTCTTTATAGATCATGTCGACGATTTCGTCGGAGATGCGGTCACAGACCTTGTCTGGATGTCCTTCCGATACGGACTCACTGGTAAAAAGATAAGAACTGCGTGTCACGGGGAACCCCTCTTGAAAGCAAACGAAAGCCCACCAGACCAAGTCCAGTCTGGGCCGCATAGTCTTTGCCAAGCCAAAGTGGATCAGTCAATTGCTTTCATTTTCAAACATTCGGGGGACCGGGAATTTTTTTCCCGCCCCCTCCCGCCCCCAAAAGGCGTAATGCGTCGATGAAATCAATCTTCCTCTAGGCCGAGTGTACGCACGAGATCGAGAATTTTGCGCCTGACCTTGGCATCGGTGATCTTGGCAAAGGCCCGCGCAAGCTGAATCCCTTCGGAACTGTTCAGCAGACCGACCACATAGGTCGTCTCGCTCTCCTCGTCGAACCCCTTGGGCTTGTCATCCTGCCCGGGCATGTCGTCGAAGAAAAACGTTACGGGAACGTTGAGAACATTGCCGATCGCCTGCAACCTGCTGGCACCGACGCGGTTCATCCCCTTCTCGTACTTCTGGATTTGCTGAAAGGTTATTCCGAGGCTGTCGCCAAGCTTTTCCTGGCTCAAACCGATCATATTGCGACGCAATCGAATCCTTGCGCCAACATGTACATCCACCGGATTTGGTCTCTTCTTATTATCAGACATGAAAATCTCATTCGTATTTAAATTGAACTAAAAAAGAATTTTATCACTAATGTATCAACGCACCAAATGGGGCATCATTGACAGGACAGGGCTTAAAATGTCAACCAACCCTTGTCCTCTGGCGCGAAAAATACGCTAGCGTTGCAAGCAAAGCAAGCCCCAACACAATCGGAAATTGCAGCTTGCGAGCGCGCTCACCAAGCGGTAGCGCCACCTTTGACGGCAGGATGGAATCCGCCACACCCACGGCATCCAGCGCGAGCCCGTCGATAATGCGGCCATAGGGGTCGACGGTCGCCGAAAGCCCGTTATTCGCCGCCCGGATCATCGGCAGGCCTTGTTCCACCGCGCGCAATTGCGCCTGGCGAAAATGCTGGTAGGGACCGGGCGTATCGCCATACCAGGCGTCGTTGGTGACGTTGACGATCGCGTCGGCGCGCGGACCATCATAGCCCATTTCTGCCGGGAAGATCGCTTCGTAGCAAACGAGCGGCAGGATTTGGAAACCATCCTTCACGGCCAGCGAGCGACGGCTCGAGGCAGCGCTAAAGCCGCCCGGAAGTTCCACGACTTCACTCACGCCCAGCCTGCGCAGTACATTCTCCATCGGCACATACTCACCAAAAGGCACGAGATGGACCTTGTCGGCGGCGCCAATAATTTCACCATCGCTGTTAATGGCATAGATCGCGTTATAATAGAGGGGGTCTACCCCTTCGCCCCTACTCTCCATGCGGACGGCCCCGGCAAGCAGGATCTGGCCGTCGTCGAGCTTGTCGGCAATCGCACCGAGGACTTCCGGCGACTGCGGCAGGACGTATGGAACAGCCGTTTCCGGCCAGACAACGATCTGCGGCTTCGGCTTGCCGTCCTTCGGCGTTTGCGCCGTCAGGGCGAGATGCTGGTCGAAGATACTGCGCCGCGCGTCATCGTCCCATTTCAGATCCTGCTCGATCGAAGGTTGGACGATACGCACGAGCGGCCCTTTTGCATCGACGGTCGCTGTCGACAGCCGCCAGGCGCCATAGCCCACATGCGCGGCAACGAGGAGCAGTGCGAGCCCCAGTCCGGTCTTCAGATCGCGGCGGCCCGAAAGCAGAGCCGGCATGGCGAAGACGATCACGGCAAGCACGTTCATTGCAAGAAGGCCGACGATCACGGATGACTGCATGAGCAGTGGTACGGGCATTGCCGCGTAGCCTATGGCGTTCCAGGGGAAGCCGGTGAGCACAAACGAGCGCAGCCACTCGGCAATGCCAAATCCGACGGCCAGCGCAAAAATTCTCCCCAGTCCGTCGCTCCACAACAGCCGGGCGATCGCGGCAGCAAGCGCATAGAAGATCGCGAGCACCGCAGGCAGGCCGAGAATGGCGAGAGGCACGGCCCAGGCGAAATTCTCCGCATCGACGAGGAGCGCATTGCCGATCCACCAGAGGCCAAGCATGAAATAGCCGAAGCCGAACCACCAGCCGACCATGGCAGCAGGGAGCAGGCGGCGGATGGGGCCGGCGTCAGCATTGTCGACAGCGCCATCGATCAGCCAGACTAATACGGGAAACGAAATGAGGCAGACCGCAAAGAAGTCATAGGGCGGCAAGGCAAAGCTTGCGAGCCCGCCCATGAGAAACGCCAGCAGGATACGCTTCCAGCCCGACAGCAGAATGATTGTTCCGGCCAGACGCTCGATCATGCCTTGCCCCACGACTTCCGATTCGACGTCAGTCTTAAAAGGTGAGGCTTGCGTCAATCATTCGTCCGTTTCTGCGGGTTGGTCTGCTGCATCCTGCCGTACGGTGCGCGGTCGGCGGTCCGCATGGCGCAAGGGCACGATGCGCACCTTGCGAATGCGGCGCGGATCGGCCTCAAGCACATGGAATTCATAATCGGGGACGGCCTGCAGCATCTCGCCGCGAACCGGGATGCGGCCGAGGATCGAGAAGATCAAGCCGCCGACCGTATCGACGTCCTCACCGTGCTCGCCGACGACAAAAGCAGGCCCTATTTTCTGCGACACTTCATCGAGGTCGGCGCGTGCATCGGCAACGAAAACGCCTTCAGGCTCCTCGACGATCATCACCTCGTCATCATCGTGCTCGTCCTCGATATTGCCGACCACCATCTCGACGATGTCCTCGAGCGATACCAGACCATCGGTGCCGCCATACTCGTCGATGACGAGTGCGATCTGGATACGCTGCGCCTGCATGCGTGCCATCAGGTCGTTGGCAAGCATGGACGGCGGAACGAAGAGAATTGGCCGCATCAGGCTGAGGTCTGCAATCGTCTTGCCAAGATCGACATGGGACAGATCGAGCTTTGCCGACACGGGCGGTTTCGTGCGAGCGGCACCACGCCGCGGCGCCTTCACGCGCGAACTCCGGGTTATGTGATTCACCACATCGCGGATATGGACCATGCCGCGCGGGTCATCGAGCGTTTCGGAAAAGACCGGCATGCGCGAATGGCCGGATTTCTCGAATACTTCGAGGAGATCGCCGAGAGTCGTTGATATATCGACTGCCTCAATATCGGCGCGGGGGATCATCACATCCTCGACGCGCAATTCGCGCAGCCGCAGGATATTGTGCAGCATGGCGCGTTCTTCCGGCGAAAACGCCGTGTCGCCGCTATGATCTTCCGCCAGCGCCGCGTCGAGATCTTCTCGCAAGGTCGTGCCCGGGCGGGCGCGCAGGAAAGGAAATATGGTTGAAAGGAGCGAGCGCTTTTCTGGGCCTTGCGCTCTGGTGCTACTTTGCCCTTCGGCATCACTCTCCTGCCCCGTAACCCCTCGTGCAGGCGCGGCAGGATCGTTCTGGTGCGACGTGTCAGACATGGTCCTCAATCGGATTGATCGTCAATGACGGATAGCGCATATGGGTCCGGGATTGCAAGACGCGCCAGAATTTTGCGCTCCAATCCCTCCATTTCCTCGGCTTCCGCATCGGAGAGGTGATCATACCCCAGGAGATGCAGAAATCCATGCACAACAAGATGGGTCAGATGGTTGTCGAAAGGCTTTTCCTCATCGGAGGCTTCCCGCGCCACGGTTTCGCGGGCAATGACGATATCGCCAAGCATGGGCCCGGGCTTCTGTCCCGGTTTGAGGGTGAATGCCGGAAACGACAGCACGTTGGTCGGCTTGTCCTTGTCCCGCCAGTCGCTGTTCAGTTCCCTGATCGCGGCGTCGTCGGTAAAGACAAGGCTGAGTTCGCTCACCGGCTGCTCGCCGCCGTCAAGCTCGTCCCAGGCGGCCGCGATGGCGCTTGCCGATAATCGGCGAAGGCTGGACTCGTCGGCCCAGCCTTCCGTTTCCACCAATATGTCGATATCGATCACGATTGTGTCGCCAAGCTCAGGGCTTCGCGCCTTCCTTGTCGTAGGCCCGTACGATTGCCGCAACCAGCGGATGGCGGACCACGTCGACATCCGTGAAGCGCACGGTCACGATGCCGCTGACGCCATCGAGGATACGCAAGGCTTCCACGAGTCCCGACTTTTGGCCGGGCGGCAGATCGATCTGGCTTGGATCGCCGGTGATGATCATGCGGGCATTTTCACCAAGGCGCGTCAGAAACATCTTCATCTGCATCGATGTCGTATTCTGCGCTTCATCGAGAATGATGGCAGAATGGCCAAGCGTGCGCCCGCGCATGAAAGCGAGCGGGGCGATTTCGATGACACCGGCGGCGATGGCCCGCTCGACCTTGTCAGCCGGCATCATGTCATAGAGCGCATCGTAGAGCGGGCGCAGATAGGGATCGACTTTTTCCTTCATGTCGCCGGGCAGGAAGCCGAGACGTTCGCCCGCTTCGACGGCCGGACGCGAAAGAATAATGCGGTCGACAAGGCCGCGCTCAAGCAGCATCGCGGCATGGGCGACGGCAAGATAGGTCTTGCCCGTGCCCGCCGGCCCGACGCCGAAGACCAGTTCAGACCGGTCGAGCGCGCGCATATAGGCGTCCTGCGTCGGCGTGCGCGCGAAAATCGTCTTCTTGCGGGTCGATATCTGGGCAGCAGCCATCTTGCTTTTGTTTTCCATGGTCGGGAGCGTCAACTGATCGTCGGCGGCGATCGCCATGCGCAGCGCGCCATCGACATCGGAAGCAGAAATATCATGTCCCTTCTGCAATTGCTCGTAGAGATGGTCGAGCGTCCGGCGCGCCTGCTCGGTTGCGGTGGGTTCACCGCGAATGGCAAGCTGGTTGCCTTTCGAGCGTACGTCGACGCCAAGCTTTTGTTCTATACGGGCGAGATTTTCATCGAATTGACCGAAAAGCGCACTTGCCAACCGGTTATTGTCGAATGTCAGTACGATATGGGCCAGATCCGAGGCCCCTGAGGGAGCGGGTTTCAGCTTTTCGGTGGCGTTCAAACGGCTCTCCTAAAGAAGTGTTCAGCCCTATATAGTCCCATTCCTCTGCGAGTTCATCTCCCGCACGCCAATCAGGCTGTTCGTGCCCGTGTCGATGATTCGTACATTGATAATGTCGCCGATTCGACCGCCGTGTACATCGATAATTACAGGTTGTAACCAGGGAGATCGTCCGACCATCTGTCCAGGCAAGCGGCCAGCCTTTTCGATGAGAACATCCATGTTTTTGCCGATGAGGCTGCGCTGAAACGCATATTGCTGTTCCGTGAGGAGGTTCTGCAACCGCTGCAACCGTTCATCCTTGACGCTTTCCTCGACATGATCCTCCATGTCGGCGCCAGGCGTGCCCGGGCGCGGCGAATATTTGAACGAATAGGCAGCAGCGTATGTCACGTCGCGCACGATCTGCATCGTCGCCTCGAAATCTTCTTCGGTCTCCCCGGGGAAGCCGACGATGAAATCGCCCGATAGCGCAATATCCGGTCGAGCCTGGCGGATACGCTCGATAAGCCGCAAATAGTCCTCGCCCGTATGCTTGCGGTTCATCGCCTTGAGGATGCGATCGGAGCCCGACTGAACCGGAAGATGCAGATAGGGCATCAGCATATCGAGATCGCGGTGCGCCTCGATCAGGGCACCATCCATGTCGCGCGGGTGGCTGGTGACATAACGCAGGCGGGCAATGCCGGGGATTTCGGCAAGGCGGTAGAGAAGTTCGCCAAGTCCCCATTCGCGCCCGTCCGCGCCTTCGCCGTGCCAGGCATTCACATTCTGCCCGAGGAGCGTCAGTTCGCGCACGCCCGCATCGGCAAGTTTCTCGGCTTCCTTTACAATCTGGGCGACCGGCCGCGAAACTTCCGAGCCGCGCGTATAGGGCACGACGCAGAAGGTGCAGAACTTGTCGCAGCCTTCCTGGACCGTGAGGAAAGCGGTAACGCCGCGGCTCCGGGTCTGTTCTTTGGGCGGCGCCGGCAAGTGGTCGAACTTGTCCTCGATCGCGTATTCGGTCTCGACGACGCGCTCGCCCTGGCGCACTCGCGCCAGCGCCTGCGGCAGCCGGTGATAGGTTTGCGGTCCGACCACGAGATCGACGACCGGCGCGCGGCGGGTGATCTCGTTGCCCTCAGCCTGCGCAACGCATCCCGCGACCCCAACGGTCAATTCGCGGCCTTCCCTGGCGCGCGCATCCTTCATCTTGCGCAGCCGCCCGAGCGCCGAGTAAAGCTTTTCCGAAGCCTTCTCACGGATGTGGCAAGTGTTGATGAGCACCAGATCGGCCTCATCGGCGCTGTCGGTCTGGCTATAGCCCTCGGTGGCAAGGCTGTCGGCCATGCGCTGGCTGTCGTAGACGTTCATCTGGCAGCCATAGGTCTTCACAAAGACCTTGCGCGTGTTCGGCTGCGCCGGCGAATGCGTCGTTGCTCCGGAAGCAGTCTCCGGCTCGTGATTGATACTGATATCGTCCATGGGCGAGGCTTCTAGCCGTTTTTGGCCGCCTTGAGAATAGGCTCGGCGTCGCTTTCCGACGTGTCGAGGAAGTCGCGTCCCATCAGCGAAGTGTGTACCATGGCGCGCACGCGCTCTTCGGCTGTTCGCGCCAATGCCTTTCGGTCGCTCTTGGCATCGATTACCACCGGCTCGCCGAACCAGACATCGACATCGACCGCGCCTTCCTTCAGGAGGCCTATGAGGCTCGGACCAAGTGCGACATCGCCCGGCCACGCGACGATCGGACGATGGGTGCGGCCCATCGGCATGCCATGGATGCGCGTATAGGCGACGGCCACGGGTTGCACGGTCACGGTTTCGGCATCGGTATCGCGAATTGCCACTTGCGCCGCGCCGAACAGCGAAGTCTTGAAGGGCAATACGCGGTTGCCATCGGAAGTCGTACCCTCGGCGAAAAGCACCATGGCATCGCCCGCGGCAAGGCGCAGCGCGATTTCGCTCGCCTGATGGTGGGTCTTGCCGCGTTTCTCCCGCTCGATGAAGACAGTGCGTTGCAGCTTGGCGAGCATGCCGAAGAGCGGCCATTTCGCCACCTCTGCCTTGGCGATGAAGGCCATCTTGCGCAGCGAGCCGAGAATGACGATGTCGGTCCACGACGTATGATTGGCCGCCAGAAGAAGCGGACGGCCTTTTGCCATATCGCCATGAACATGGATGCGAAAGCCAAGCAGGCGGCATACGATGCGGTGGAACAGCATTGGGGTCCCGGCGCTCGGCCCGACACCTGTCTTCAGAAAGATGAATTGCGCCGGCACCAGCAGAATAATGGCGAGAACGAAGACGGTAGACGTCAGGGCGAAGCGCAACCAAGCCATTTCAACGTCCCGGCTTGAGATCGCGGCGCATCGCCAGGGCCGACGAACGGCCGCTCGACGTTTCGTAATATCCCGGCCGCTTGCCGACCTGTTTGAAGCCGAGACGGCGGTAAAGCGCAACAGCGGGGCCATTGAGTTCGTCGACTTCCAGAAAAAGCATGCTGGCGCGCGCATTGTGGAGATGGCGGAGGATCGCATCCATCAAGGCACGGCCAAGGCCCCGCCGCTGCGCCGCAGGCGCGACGGCAATCGTCAATATTTCGGCTTCATCCAGCACCAGGCGCGCGAGAACGAAGCCGCCCGGCTGGGCACGGCGATTGCCCTCCTCGCGGGCGACGAACCCGAACACATTCTCATCGACCAGGAGAGCGTGAAAATCTTCATCGCTCCATGGCTGGCGGAAGGTCAGTCCGTGAATATTCGCGATCGCGGCAGCGTCGGCGCGCGCGAGCGGCTCGATGACGAAACTGCGCGGACGCAGATTGTCGAACGGAAAGCCGATCATTCGGTTACCTTCCTCTGCATGACGAAACCCTGCTGCGGCTTGACGTCGAGCCCGCGCAGATAAAGCGGCTTCGGCGCCTCCGCCGGGGGCTCGCCTGCTGCGCCAAGGCGGGCAAAGGCTTCGATGCTTCCAGTCGCCGCCGTTGTTGCGACATCGAAGGGCTTATCCCGCCCCTCATTGACGAGCAGAGCGCCCGAGCCGGAAAGCACCATGTCACGCCCCGCCAATTCATCCAATATTGCCGGCAAATCCGTCACCAGCGGTTTGGATATTGCCGCCCCGTCTTTGCCGTAGAATTGGGCATAGACCTCGTCGCGCCGGGCATCGATGATCGACAGGACCGGTCTTCCGGGAAACGCACGGGCGCCGTCGAATGCGAGCGCCTGCAAGGTGCTGATGCCGATAACCGGGCATTTAAGCACAAGCGCAAAGCCCCGTGCCGTCGAGACCCCCACCCGAACGCCAGTAAACGAACCGGGGCCGACGCTGACAGCAATCCTGCTGATGTCTATAAGTTCTACGGCCGCGCCCTGCAAAGTCTGCTCGATTGCGCCCATTAGCCGCTCGGCATGACCTTTGCCGATATCCTCGCTGTTCGAAGCCAGCACCACTCCCGTTTCGACATCGAAAACGGCAACGGAGCACAGATTGGCAGCGGTATCGAGCGCAAGCAATTTCATGCGCCTTCGCCTAAACAAGAATCAGCCAGCAAACAAGTGGGCGCGGTGAGTGCATTCCTTCATTCGCTGCGAGTTCAGGTCAGTCAGGTCAGATTTGCGTCAAGCTGCGTTTCCACCGCAAGTCTTGCCAAGCGCTTATCTCTTGTCCATATCGCGGCTCCGGGCGTCAGCCGCACCGCTGCAAGCAAGTGGGCGTCGACATATCCAACGCCACGGCCGTAAATTCCTTCTTTTTCGATGCATCCGAGAACCTCCGCGTCATTGGCGACCTCTGCTCGAGGCAGTTCCAGGAGCGCGTTCAGCGTCGATGTTCGGGCCCTCAACTGACCAAGGGCACGTTCACCAATAATCGGCCCAAATGGACGTGTCGACGAGACACATCAGTCAGGTGAGTGGTCGGGTCGGCGGCGATGCGTAATATCTAGATCGGGCATGCTTCCGCCGAGGCGAGCAAGGCGTCGCGCGCTTTCCCGCTCAATTAGGGCGCGAAGCGCTTCGCGAACCAAGGCTGACTTCTCATTTAACCCAGTATAGGCCTGGGCTTTTGCAATCAGTTCATCGTCCAAAGCAATTGTGGTTCGCATCGTTGCCTCCAGAAGGCACATTATCAGCATCGAATGATGCCACAAACAATGCCGCGCTACGGCGGCCCGTTCCCTGACAGTATCTGCGCTGCACCGCGCATGCCATTGCGAAACGCATCGTCGAAGCCGACGCCTTTGATCTGCCAGCGGAAGGGCGTGCCACGATAGTCTATACGCCAATCAGCGATCCATCCGAGTGCGGAATCGCTCCAGCGCAGATCGCCGGCAAGCGCGACATCGCCCCCGGCATTGCGCGCCGCGGCATCGGACACAGAAAGGTCGGCGCTCGGCAGGGTCTCGGCGTTCAGTTCGTACTTTGTGAGTTGCGCAACAGTCGGCAACGCCACGGGCAAGCCGACCTTCCGGGCGGCCGCTGCCAGCGAACTGCGCATATCCGGTTCCTTCGAACCATCCTCAGCGAGCGCGAACCTTTCCTTTCGTCCGACAACATCGAGAAAGACAACGATACGCGGGCGCGGATCAAGCCAGGCTTTTCGTCCGAGCGAGTGCAACAGCGCATCGATCCTGGCCGGATCGAAACTGACGGTCAGGTCATGCGGGCGGTCATATGTCCCTTGCTCGTCATGGATCGGCACGCCGGACATGCGGTCGCGATACTGATAGGTCGCGACGAACTGCGCCGCTTGCTGTTTCAGCGCCGCGATCTTCGGGTCGCCCATCAGCCTTGGGTCGCCAGAGACCTTGACGAGCACATCCTCGAAAGTCTGAGCAAGCCCGATTGACCGGCCGGCTTCGCCCTGCCCCGAAACGACTGCGCTTGCCTGATAGAGATCGCCGTTGGCGGCCGGCGCCGCACCGCAAGCGAGCATGACCGTCAGGAACAGGCCGATCGGGCTCCACTGGCGAAACATCGCGGTCACCACCCTCTACATTTTTTTCGGCATTCTATCAGGAAATGGGGCAGCTCCCAGTCGAAACGGTGAACGTCTTCGATGCGAGCTCGCTCCCCGCAAGGTCCCGCAGCGAGATTTTCCAGCGGCCAGGCACCAGCTCGAAATTTTCTTCAAACACCCAGCCGGCGTAGCGGCGGGCGAGGATGGCACTGTCCGGCCAACTGCTGTGTTCCATCGCCCGGCCGTCCGGGGTCCTGATGAGCGGATGATCCACAACGACCTTAATCGGAACCACAGACGCCTCGCCGGTATAGGCTGCCCGATAGACAATGCCGAAGCTCGTTCCGATACAGGCGTGAATTTCGTTCGCTCGCGTCACATCGACCGGTCCTTCGACGAGGCGATTGATGCCCGTCGGCGTATCCGGCGAAACCTCGGAACCAACCTCTTTTGCTGCGGTCAGGCCCCAATCGACAATCTCGATGACGGGTTCTTCCGCCGCGCCAACCGGTCCGGCCATCAAAACGATGGCCCCAGCAAGCAAGGCGCGGCGGAAAGTTCCCATTGTTTCCTGTCTATGCCGCCTTTGCCTTGGCTTTCAGTTCGAGGCGGCGACGATGCAAGACCGGTTCCGTATAACCGTTCGGCTGTTCGCGGCCTTTGAAGACGAGGTCGCAGGCGGCCTGGAATGCCACGGAGCCATCAAAATCGGCGGCCATCGGCTGATAATGCGGGTCGCCGGCATTTTGCTCATCAACGATCGCGGCCATGCGCTTGAGCGTGTCGAGCACCTGCTTTTCGCTGGCAACGCCGTGGTGCAGCCAGTTGGCGATATGCTGCGCGGAAATGCGCAGCGTCGCACGATCTTCCATCAGGCCGACATTATTGATGTCAGGCACCTTCGAGCAGCCGACGCCCTGGTCCACCCAGCGCACGACATAGCCGAGGATGCCCTGCGCATTGTTGTCGAGTTCGTGCTGGATGTCTTCCGGCGTCCAGTTCGGCCGCGATGCGACCGGAACCGAGAGGATGTCACTGAGCTTTGCCCGTGTACGCTGCTTCAGTTTGGCCTGAACCTCGGCCACATTGACCTTGTGATAGTGCGTCGCATGCAGCGTCGCTGCGGTCGGTGACGGCACCCAGGCGGTATTTGCGCCGGCCTTCGGATGTGCGATCTTCTGCTCGAGCATGGCGGCCATGAGGTCGGGCATGGCCCACATGCCCTTGCCGATCTGCGCATGGCCGGAGAGGCCGCATTCGAGACCGACATCGACGTTCCAGTTCTCATAGGCGCCGATCCAGGACGCCTGCTTCATGTCGCCCTTGCGGATCATCGGGCCCGCCTCCATGGAGGTGTGTATTTCATCGCCAGTGCGGTCGAGGAAACCGGTATTGATGAACACGACGCGTTCCCTGGCGGCGCGGATCGCCTCCTTGAGGTTCACCGTGGTGCGACGCTCCTCGTCCATGATGCCCATCTTGATCGTATTCGGCTGAAGGCCAAGCAGCGCTTCGACCCGGCCGAACAACTCCGCCGCAAACGCGACTTCTTCCGGTCCGTGCATCTTCGGCTTGACTACATAGACCGAGCCGGCGCGGGAATTCATGTGGCGACCGCCCTTGCCGATGTCATGCAGGGCAGCGAGCGTGGTGATGGCCGCGTCCATGATGCCCTCGGGAACCTCGTTGCCGTCACGGTCGAGGATGGCAGGGTTGGTCATCAGGTGCCCGACATTGCGGACAAGCATCAGCGAGCGGCCCGGCAATGCCAGCTTCTGACCGTCCGGGCCAATATATTCGCGGTCAGGGTTGAGCTTGCGTGTAACGGTCTTGCCGCCCTTCTCGAACGTATCGGAAAGGTCGCCGTTCATCAGTCCCAGCCAGTTGCGATAGACGACGAGCTTGTCTTCGGCATCGACAGCGGCGACGGAATCCTCGCAGTCCTGAATCGTCGTTACCGCGGACTCGAGAACCACGTCGGCGATGTGCGCAGGGTCGGTCTTGCCGATGGGATGGTCGGCGTTGATAACGATCTCGACGTGGAGACCATTCTTGACGAGCAACACTGACGTCGGGTTCGTCGGTTCGCCGCGATAGCCCGCGAACTGGGTAGCGTCGACGAGTTGCACCTTTTTGTCGTTTGCCGTCAGCACCAGCTTGCCGCCTTCGATGGCGAGGCCCGTGACATCGGCCCATTGTGCACCCGCCAGCGGCGCGCTTTCGTCAAGAAACGCTTTCGCCCATGCGATGACCTTCGCACCGCGCGCCGGATTGAATGCCTTGCCCTTCTCGGCTCCGCCATCGTCGGATATGGCGTCGGTTCCGTAGAGGGCGTCATAGAGCGAGCCCCAACGCGCATTGGCGGCATTGAGGGCATAGCGCGCATTCATGACGGGTACGACCAGTTGGGGACCGGCAATGACTGCGATTTCCGGATCGACATTATCTGTCGTCACCGTAAAGGCGCCACCTTCCGGCAGGAGGTAGCCGATTTCCTTGAGGAACGCCTCGTATTCTTCCTGGCTGTATCCGCTGTCGCGCTTTTCCTTGTAGAAGGCGTCGAGCTTCGCCTGGAATGCATCGCGCTTGGCCAGAAGTTCGCGGTTTTTCGGCGCAAGGTCGCTGACGATCTGCGCAAAGCCGGCCCAGAACTTCGTCGCATCGACGCCCGTCCCCGGGATGGCCTCATCGACCACGAAGTCATAGAGCTCCTTCGCTACCTTCAAGCCATTGATTTCGATGCTTTCGCTCATGATCGGTTCCTCGTCTTTACGTGATCCTACCCTTGATCATATAGAAGCATTCCCCGTCAATTCATCAATAGTGCACAGGATTTGTGCCGTAGCGGATAAAATCAAACTTAATGCACGATTCTGGGCCTGCCGGAAGCTGTGGCGATAAGCACCGCCTCGATGAACTTGCGCTGATCTTCGACTGTTGCGGCGCTGATGTTCCTTGAAACAACGATCTGGCCTTCGTCGGTACCTGCTTGCAGGGCAAGGTCGGAAACTTGTTGGCGCAAGACGGTTTCTGCAAAGGCGATAGCATCCTCCTCGAAGGGCAAATCCTTCAACACTTCGCCGGCCATCACCCGGAATACGCCCTCGGCCGGCTGGCTGACATGCGCTTCCACCGAAACCCGCACCTGACCGACGACGGCGCCGAGCGCATTGGCAACATCCGTATCGGTAGGGACAACGCACTCTGCTCCAAGCATGGCGCCGACGGCGGGGTAATAGACCGGCGCCGAGGCGCCGAGACCAATGATCGGCCGGTCGATGGCGAGTTTGACACCGGCGATGCGCCCGTCGCCCGACAGCGCACGCTGGACAAGTGGGCTCGCAGCCGTCTCCGGGCCGTCAAGCTCGTCTTCGGCAAATGCCGTCTCCAGGACGACCTCGGACGAGCGCCGTATCAGGGCGTCATAGGTGCGATGCGCCACTTCCTCGGGCGTATCGCAGAGGGAGCGTCCGGCGCCATCCTTGCGCCGGGCATAAAGGATCGCACCGTAGCGCGCGGCTTCCGCGTTCCAATTGTCCTGCAGGCCGAGCACGTGGCACGCATCCGAAGGCGTAAAGCCGGACACATGAACCAGACCGCGGGCAACGAGGCGATTGACGGTCGCAGCCTGTGATATCGAAGCGAGAAGCCGGTCGAGCGGCTGCGGCGCGCTGGTTATGCGCTCGTAAAGTTCGGCTTCGCTCTTGCTCAGGCCGGAAGAGAGTTGGGCGGGAACCCCCGTGCGCAGGGCGAAACGGCCATCGAGCCGCCCGACATTGGGCGCCTTGACCTGGCGCTCAAGGTGGGCAAGCACGCTCTCGCCGTGGTTGGCAGCAAGCAGCGACAGCGGCACCAGCCTGCGCGGTCCAAGCTTGATGCTCGGTGCCATGGCATTATCGTCGAGCGACACTTCGGAATCGCCGCCAAGGCCGAAGGTGCGCATCGCCACGGCTTCCACCATCGTACGAAAGCCGCCGACCGTCGCGCCATTCGGATCGAGCCGTGGACGGCCCTTGTCAAGCACGGCGACGTCCGTTGTCGTGCCGCCAATGTCCGAAACGATGGCGTTGTCGAGTCCGGTCATATGACGCGCCCCGACCAGGCTGGCAGCAGGGCCGGAGAGGATCGTCTCGATCGGACGGTGGCGCGCAAAGGCCGCAGTGACGAGTGCGCCGTCACCACGGACCACCATCAAGGGGGCGTGGATGCCGCTGCGGTCGAGAAAACCTTCCGTCGCCGCCACAAGCCGGTCGATCATGGCGATCAGGCGTGCGTTGAGGACCGTCGTGAGCGCACGGCGCGGTCCATTCAGTTTGGCGGAAAGTTCATGGCTGCAGGTGACGGGGAGCCCGGTCACGTTGCGGATGAGATCGCGCACGGCGATCTCATGTTCGGGATTGCGGACCGCAAAATAGGCGCAGATGGCAAAACCTGTGACTTCGCGCGCGAGGTTCGGCAGCGCCTCCGAGAGAGCAGCCGTATCGAGCAGTTGCGGCCTGCCATAGACATCGTGACCGCCGGGGACGAAGACGACCGGGTCGGATCCAAGCGCGGTCTTGAGGTCCGCCTTTTCGAGATCCGCTTGCGAGAACCCGATCATGACAAGGGCGATGCGGCCGCCCTGCCCTTCGACGAGCGCATTGGTTGCGAGTGTCGTCGACATGGAAACAAGGCGAATATCCGCTGGGCGGATCGCGGTTTCTTCAACGATACGCTCGACGGCGCCGGCAATGCCGACGCTGAGATCATGCCGGGTCGTCAGCGCCTTGGCTTTCGCGATAACGCCATCTCTTTCCGACCACAGCACCGCATCCGTATAGGTGCCGCCCGTATCGATGCCGAGAAAGATTGCCGTTTCAGTGTTGTCTGCCATGATGTCCTGCCTTGTTCGAGGCAGGGTTAGCGCATGACGCCGGCAAGAGCTAGCGTCATTCCGACCAGATGCTGACGCATCGGCGCGGTTGAACGTTTCACGCGGAACCTGTTCAATCCAAAGACGTTTCGTCGGGCACAAGGGGATAGTCGATGGCATCACAATCGGGAACACATGCCGGTTCGAAAAAAGTGATCTATGCCGCCATCCTTGGCAATCTCCTGATCGCAGCAACAAAATTCATCGCCGCTTTCTTTACCGGCAGTTCCGCCATGCTGTCGGAGGGTGTTCACTCCCTTGTCGATACGGGCAATGGTGCCTTGCTGCTTTATGGCTTGCGCCGCGCGGCGCGGCCTGCGGACAAGTCGCATCCTTTCGGGCATGGGCGTGAGCTCTATTTCTGGAGCTTTATCGTGGCGCTCCTGGTTTTCGCCGTCGGCGCCGGCGTTTCCTTCTACGAAGGCGTCATCCACATCATGCGGCCGGAACCAGTTGCCAATCCGATCGTGAACTACGTCGTCATCGGCCTTGCGATGATCTTTGAAGGCGCGTCGTGGTTCGTGGCACTCAAGGAATTCCGGATGATGAAGGGCAAACTCGGCTATGTCGAGGCTGTGCAGGAAAGCAAGGATCCGAGCGTCTTCACGGTGCTGTTCGAGGATACGGCCGCGCTGCTCGGACTGATCATTGCACTGGTTGCGATTTCGGCGGCGCAGATATTCGACATGCCGGCACTTGATGGCGTGGGCTCCATCGGCATCTCCATCATTCTCGCTGCGACGGCGATATTCCTCGCCCGCGAAAGCAAGGGCCTGCTCATGGGCGAGGCAGCGCTTCCCGAAGTGGAACAGCAGATTCTCGATCTAGCCAACAAGGATCCGGACATCCAGAAGGCAAACGGCGTATTGACGGTCCATATGGGTCCGAAGCAGATCGTCGCCGGACTGAGCGTCGAGTTCGAAGACCATATCCAGGCTCCGCAGATCGAAGCCTGCGTCGAACGGCTCGAGGCGGCGTTGAAAACCGCCAATCCCGATATCGTTACATTGTTCGTCAAGCCGCAGACGGCTCGAACGTGGGAAGTTCGACGCAAGAAGATCGAGGCGGCTTAAGCCGTTACCCCGCCTTTCTTCTATTCCTCGCCATCGACGACGCGCAGGCGCAACTGCCCGGTTGACGAAGCTGCGGGGGCACGGCTGGGCTCGGTCTCCTTCGTGGGCGCCTCAGCGAATTCGAGCGCCTCGATCTTCTGGCCGCGTCTCGTGACCTTGCTCGAAGAGACAAGAATGTCATCGATATCCTTGTTAGCCTGGCCGAAATGCGTTTGCAGACGGCGCACCCGGTCGTCGAGGCGGCCGACATCTTCCATCAGCCGGATCACCTCGCCCTGGATGAGATGCGCCTGTTCGCGCATGCGCACATCCTTGAGGACGGCCTGGATGACCTGGATCGATAGCATCAGCAGTGAAGGCGACACGATGACGATGCGCGAGCGATGGGCCTTTTGCACCACACCTTCGAAGTTCTCGTGAATCTCGGCGAAAATCGATTCCGACGGCACGAAGAGAAACGCCGTGTCCTGGGTTTCGCCGTTGATCAGATATTTCTCTGCGACGTCGCGAATGTGTATCTCAACGTCACGGCGGAATTGCGCAAGAGCAACCTTCTTGGCTTCCGGGTTGTCGGCCTGGCGAATGGCGTTCCAGGCTTCCAGCGGAAACTTGGCATCGATCACGAGGTTCGGCGCTCCATTGGGCATGTGGACCACGCAGTCGGGCCGGCTGCCATTGGAAAGCGTAGCCTGGAACTCATAGGCGCCTTGCGGAAGGCCGTCGGCGATGATCGCCTCCATGCGCGCCTGCCCGAAAGCGCCGCGGGTCTGCTTATTGGCGAGAATGGCCTGCAACTGTACGACCTGGCCGGCCAGCGCCTGGATATTATTCTGCGCCGTATCGATGACCGCGAGCCGCTCCTGCAGCTTCGCAAGATTCTCGTGGGTGGAACGGGTCTGCTCGGTCATGGTCTGGCCGATGCGGCTGGTCATACCGTCGAGGCGTTCGCGGATCGACTGGTTGAGTTCGGCCTGCCGCGAGCCGAAGAGTTCAGCCATTGTCTGCATGCGGCCCTGCATTTCCGCCTGGCTCTTGAGAATCTCGCCCATGCGGAACTCGGCGTCGCGGGCGCGGTCCTCCGCCTGGAGTTCGGCAGTCAGCCGTATCTTCGACGAACGCCACAGGACGATAAACGCGAGCAGCACGGCGCCGCCCGCAACCACAGCCCCGGCAATGAGCGCCGAACCCAGCGAAATTGAGCTCGCACCGAGATGGATAAGTGTTTGATCGAATGAAATTGATGTTTCCATACGAACCAGACTAGCCGATTCGGGCGACAAATGTGAGATCAAAACGAGAACATTTTTGCAAATGGATTTTGCGTCGGATTGACGGTTTATGGATGAACTATTAGGTGATGTTGCATGTCTATCAAACCACTTGTCATTCTTCCTGATCCGCTGCTGCGTCAGGTTTCAAAACCAGTCGAACGCTTCGATGCGGATTTGCGCAAGTTCGCCACCGATATGCTCGACACCATGTATGACGCACCGGGTATCGGCCTTGCAGCGATCCAGATCGGCGAGCCCCTCCGCATGCTCGTTATCGACCTTGCCAAGGAAGACGAGCCCAAGGCGCCGCAGACGTTCATCAATCCGCAGATTCTCTCGTCGAGCGAACAGCGCAATGTCTACGAAGAAGGCTGCCTCTCGATCCCGGACTATTATGCCGAGGTGGAGCGGCCGGCGGAGGTGCGCATTGCCTATTTCGATCTCGACGGCAAGGCGCAGGAAGTAGCCGCCGACGGGCTTCTCGCCACCTGCCTCCAACATGAGATCGACCATCTCAACGGCATCCTGTTCATCGACCATATTTCCCGCCTGAAGCGCGAGATGGTCGTCAAGAAATTCAAGAAGCTCGCCAAGGATCGTCCGCCGAGCCGGCTGGCGGTGTAGGCGATGAGTTTGCGCATCGTTTTCATGGGAACGCCGGACTTCGCCGTCCCCATTCTCACCGCCTTGATCGGCCAGGGTCACGAGATTGTTGCAGTCTATAGCCAGCCGCCGCGCCCCGCGGGCCGCAGGGGTCTGGAACTCACGCCCTCGCCGGTCCAGCGCAACGCCGAGCAGTTCGGCATCGAGGTGCGCACGCCCACAAGCCTCAAGAGCGAAGAAGAGCAGCAAGCCTTTCGCGACCTCAATGCCGATGTTGCGATCGTCGTCGCCTATGGACTTATCCTGCCGCGCGCAATCCTCGATGGCACGCGGCTTGGCTGCTACAACGGACACGCCTCGCTCTTGCCGCGCTGGCGCGGCGCCGCGCCGATACAGCGGGCAATCATGGCCGGAGATCTCGAAACCGGGATCATGATCATGAAGATGGACGAGGGTCTCGATACCGGACCTGTCGCCATGGTCGAAAAGGTCAAGATCACCGCCGACATGACGGCAGGCGAATTGCACGACCAGTTGAGCGCGGCAGGAGCGGATTTGATGGTGCGCGCCATGGCCGCGCTTGAACGGGACAGCCTCACGCTTACGCCGCAAGCGGAAGACGGCGTCACCTATGCGTCCAAGATCACCAAGGCGGAAACACGCATCGACTGGAGCGAACCGGCGATCGACGTTCACAACCGTATTCGCGGCCTTGCGCCCTTTCCCGGCACCTGGTGCGAGATGGAGATCGGCGGCTCGCTCGAGCGCATCAAGCTGTTGCGCTCGGTGCTTGCAACCGGCGTCGGCGATGCGGGCACGGTGCTCGACGATAGCCTGCGCATCGCCTGCGGCGAAGGCGCGGTGCGGCTGCGTTCGCTGCAGCGGGCCGGCGGCAAGGTCATGGACAGTATCGAATTCCAGCGTGGCGCCAAGATCGCCCAGGGTACACGGCTGCCATGAGCGGCGTCGCGGTGCGACCTGTACGGCCTGAAGACCATCCGGCTATCTCCACGCTGCTGAACGCCGCCTTTGGCGGTGCGGAGGAATCTGTCCTCGTGGAAAACCTTCGCGGCGCCGGCGACGTGGTCCTCGAACTGGTGGCCGTCGCGGATGACGCGATTGTCGGGCAAATCCTGTTTTCCCGCCTCACCGTGGGCGATGATTTCGATGCTGTCGCACTCGCACCACTCGCGGTTCTCCCCGCAAATCAGCGCCATGGCGTAGGTACAGCGCTGGTAAAGGCGGCCCACGATCAACTCCAGGCCAGCGGAGAAAGCCTTTCCATCGTCCTTGGCGATACTGCCTATTACGGACGTTTCGGCTACACGCATGCACGTGCCGCCGGCTACGACAGCACCTACCAAGGCGAGCATTTGCAGGCGCTGGCGTTTCGTGAGGCGCCGATAGCGGGCGCTCTCACCTATGCGCCCGCGTTCGGAGCGCTCTGATGCCCCGCTACAGGCTTCTGGTCGAATATGACGGGACGTCCTATGCGGGCTGGCAGCGCCAGGAAAACGGCCATACGGTGCAGGCGGCTATCGAGCAGGCAATCTTCAATTTTTGCGGCGATACGATTTCTCTGGGGGCGGCGGGTCGCACCGACTCGGGCGTGCACGCCTGCGCTCAGGTCGCTCATGCCGATCTCACCAAGAACTGGAGCAGTTCGAAAATCCGCGAGGCGCTCAACGCCCATCTCGTCATTGCCGGCGAGGCTGTCAGCATTCTCAATGTCGAACTCGTCGGCGATGGCTTTGACGCGCGCTTCTCGGCAACGGGCCGCCACTATCTTTATCGAATCATCAACCGCCGCCCCCCTGCCCCGCTGGAGGCGCATCGCGCGTGGTGGGTGAAGAAGCCGCTCGATGCCGAGGCTATGCACGACGCGGCGCAGCGCCTGATCGGCACGCATGATTTCACCACGTTTCGCGCGACGCAGTGCCAGTCGAAAAGCCCGGTAAAAACGCTGGACCGCCTCGACGTAACGCGCAATGGGGAGATCATCGAGATCAGGGCGTCGGCGCGCTCGTTCCTGCACAACCAGATCCGTTCTTTCGCGGGAACGCTCAACGAAGTGGGATGCGGGCGCTGGGACGCTGACGATGTAAGCGCGGCGCTCGAAGCCCGCGACCGCAGGGCCTGCGGGCCGGTTGCGCCGCCCTACGGGCTCTATCTCATTGGGGTCGACTACCCGATCGTAACCGGGTCCGGCAGGGAAATGCCGAGGGCGCCCTGAAGCAGGATCATCACGAAAAGCGAACCGACCATCAGGACCACGAAAAATCCCGCCGTATAGGCGTGTGATCGTTTCAGGGCGATATGTGTGAGACGGTAGGTCAGGAACATGATGCCCGCATAGAGCAAAAGGCTGATTGCAGTCGTGAAGCCCGGCCAATCCGGCACGATCACCCGCACCAACGTGGCCGGGACCATGAGCCAGGCGCCAATTGCCGTTCCCCAGTTGCTGGCGACGACATAGGGGCTGAAGCGCTTGCTGAGACCGAGGCGGCGCGCACTGAAAGCAAGAACGACAAGAGGCGCGACCCAGGCGGCGAGATCGACGAAGGCGACGCGGCCCATGATCGAGAAGCGGTTTCCGATTTCGGGCCGCAGCGCAATCATATCGTTGGCGAAGATGATCCAGCCAAGGATGAGCGGGGGCAGCGAGATCGTTATGGCGTGAAAGGATTGCCAGAAGCCGTCTTCGGAAAAATCGAGCATGTCGAGGCCGTCGGCATGACCGTTCATCATCCGCCATGCGCCCCACAAATATTGCTGAGTTTCATCGAAATCCGGCATTGTCACTCATGCTCTACGCAAGAAAATCCTCGATGAAGCGTTCATATATTTGGGTAAGCGTTTCAAGATCGGCAATGTCTACCCTTTCGTCAACCATGTGCATGGTTTTGCCGACAAGGCCGAACTCGACGACAGGGCAATAGTCCTTGATGAAGCGGGCGTCGGACGTGCCGCCGGACGTTGAAAGCTGCGGGCGCCGGCCTATGACCGCTTCGACAGACTTCGTCAGCGTGCCGACGAGTTTGTCATCGTGGGTGAGGAACACGTGGCTCGGCCGGTCGCGCCAGGTCAACTCGTAGTTCACGGGCGTTTTCCGCCCGGGGCGCAGCTTGCGCCGTCCGGCGGCACGGTCGAGCCGGTTGTGGATCTCGGCCATCAGCGTTTCGTCGGTCCAGCTATCGTTGTAGCGGATGTTGAATGTTGCCGTCGCTTTGGCCGGTATGACGTTGACCGCAGGATTGCCGACATCCATCGTCGTGACTTCCAGATTGGTCGCCTGGAAATCTTTGGTGCCCTTGTCGAGCGCGGGATAAAGCAGGCTGTCGAGCAAGGTGACGAGCCCCCGCACCGGATTGTCGGCGAGGTGCGGATAGGCTGCGTGACCCTGAACGCCGTTTACGGTTATCGTGCCGGAGAGCGAGCCGCGTCTTCCGATCTTTATCATGTCACCGAGCTTGTCGGGATTGGTGGGCTCGCCGACGATCGCGGCATCCCAGCTTTCGCCCTTGGCCTTTGCCCATTCAAGAAGCTTGCCGGTCCCGTTGATCGACGGGCCCTCCTCGTCGCCGGTGATCAGAAACGAAATCGACCCCTTGAGGCTGCCATGTTTCGTGATGTGACGCGCGACGGCAGCGGTGAAACAGGCGACCCCACCCTTCATGTCGACGGCGCCGCGGCCATACATCTGGCCATTGTGAATGGCGGCGGAAAAGGGCGGGAACTTCCACGCGGCCTCGTCGCCGACGGGCACCACATCCGTATGTCCCGCGAACATCAGATGGGGGCCATTGCCTGAACGTCTCGCATAAAGATTCTCGACGTCGGGCGTGCCCTCCTCGCTGAAAACCGGTCTCTCGACCGAAAAACCGAGGGGCGCAAGCATGGATTCGAGAGCAGTCAGCGCACCGGCCTCGGCGGGCGTTACCGACGGGCAAGCGATGAGCTGGGCGAGGTTTTCTACGGGATCTGTCGCGGATTTCATGCAAGAAGCGATAATGGAAAAGGATAGGCCTGTCACCTACTACTGCGGCGGGTGCCGGGGCATTGCGGTTCCCGGCATCGGGCGCTGGATTGAAGCACCCGCATCTGTTTAAATGCCGCGACCGATGAACCGGGAACAGCAACATGACCGAAAACGAAAGCCGTATCGTCATCGCTGGAGCCGGATCGATAGGGTGCTACGTCGGTGGTTGCCTCGCCGCTGCCGACAAGAACGTGGTTTTTCTCGTACGGCCAAGAGTCGATGAAGCGCTTCGCCAAGGGGGCCTCAACATCGTCGATCTCGACGGGACCGAGCGCCTTGTCGGGCGGGAGAAGCTTCAGCTTGCGGTTGATCCTGCCGCAGCCTTTGGGTCGGCCGAGATTATTCTCGTCACGGTCAAGAGTGGCGCGACTGAAGAGATGGCAAAGCTGATTGCCGCGCACGCCCCTTCCAGCGCCGTCGTTGTGAGCCTACAGAACGGCGTCGACAACGCAAAGGTGCTGCGTCGCACCCTCCCCAAGGGTTTCACCGTCGCTGCGGGCATGGTTCCCTTCAACGTCGTGCAATCGGAACCCGGGGAGGTGCCGCTCACTGTCCGGCGGACCACGGAAGGAACAATTCTCATCGACGACAAGCCCGGAGACCTTGCCGATGAACTCTCAGTCCCCGGTCTCCAGGTGGCAAATGATGAAGACATGCAGGGCGTTCTCTGGGGCAAGCTGCTGATGAACCTCAACAACGCCCTTAATGCCCTGTCAAACCTGCCGCTTGCAACCGAACTGTCCGATCGCAACTGGCGCCGGCTGCTGGCGGACCAGATGAACGAAGGCATCAAGGTGCTCAAGGCCCATGGCATCGCGCCGGCAAAGATACAGGGCCTCCCACCGGCGCTCCTGCCGTGGATATTGCGGTTGCCGGACTTCCTTTTCGGGATTCTCGCACGAAAAATGCTGAGCGTCGGGCCACACGCGCGATCGTCCATGTGGGAGGATCTGTCATGGGGGCGTCCGACCGAAATCGACTATCTGCAAGGCGTGATCCTTCGCCTGGCGCAGGAGAAGAACATCGACGTCCCCCTGACGCGGCGGATTATCGCGTGTATCAGGGAGGCGGAGGGCAAGCCGCTCCGCTCTCACACCGTGGAGGAAATCCGCAACTCGCCCGCGTGAGCGGATCAGTCGCGCAACAATTCGTTGATCGACGTCTTCGAGCGGGTCTGTTCGTCGACCCGCTTGACGATCACGGCGCAATAGAGGCTCGGACCAGGCTGGCCGTTGGGGAAGGGCTTGCCGGGAAGCGAGCCGGCGACGACCACCGAATAGGGCGGCACTTCGCCGTAGAAGATTTCGCCCGTTGCACGGTCGATAATCTTCGTCGACTTGCCGATGAAAACGCCCATGCCGAGGACAGAGCCTTCGCGAACGATGCAGCCCTCGACCACTTCGGAGCGGGCGCCGATGAAGCAATTATCCTCGATGATGGTCGGACCGGCCTGCATGGGCTCGAGCACGCCGCCAATGCCGACGCCACCCGACAGATGTACGTGCTTGCCGATCTGCGCGCACGAACCGACGCCGGCCCAGGTGTCAACCATGGTTCCCTCGCCGACATAGGCGCCGAGGTTGACGAAGGATGGCATCAGGATCGCGCCCGGCGCGATATAGGCCGAGCGGCGGACGATGGCGTTGGGCACCGTCCTGATGCCCGCCTTGGCGAATTCCGTCGCACCCCAGCCGTCAAACTTCGACGGCACCTTGTCCCACCAGACAGCGCCGCCCGGGGCTCCTTCGATGATCCCCATCGGATTGAGACGGAACGACAGAAGCACTGCCTTTTTCAGCCACTGATTGACCTTCCAGTTTCCGTCAGCCTGTTTCTCAGCGACCCGAGCCTCGCCGCCGTCGAGCAGGAGAAGCGCTGCCTCGACAGCGTCGCGAACTTCGCCGCGCGTATCGGTATTGATTGCATCGCGTTCATCGAAGGCCTTCTCGATGGTCAATTCGAGGCTGGTGAGGTCAGGCTTGGACATTTGCAGGTCACTCCATTACACGGGCGGTTTAATTTAAGTCTGTGAGAGGGTCAATCTCACCATTACCATGCTGGACCGCGAAAGAATGTCTCAGAACGTCATAAGCGTCCGCAGGAGGAGAAGCCGAATTGAACACCGATGAAAAAGACAGCTGGACACCGTTTTCTCATTCTTCCGAAGCGGTACGCCGTGTCGAGACTGCGCCGGAGACGCCGCAGACCCAGTCCAGCACCTATAAGCTGGCCTTTGCCGATCCGGAATTCATGACGCGGCGCGAATTGCGTGCCGTGCGCCTGCAGCTTGAACTGTTGAAGCCGGAAATGGCGCTCGCCGAGCGCGGCATCCGCTCGACCGTGGTCCTGTTCGGCGGAGCGCGCATCCCCGAACCTGGCGGCGCCGCCTGGGCGGCGAAGAACGCGACCCAGAAAAAGAACCTCGAGGCCAATTCACGCTACTACGCCGAGGCGCGCAAGTTCGCCGAACTCTGCTCTACCTATTCGTCAACGACCTACTACCGCGAGTTCGTGGTCGTTACCGGCGGCGGCCCCGGTGTGATGGAAGCCGGCAACCGCGGCGCATCGGATGTCGGCGCGCCGACGATCGGGCTCAATATCGTCCTGCCGCACGAGCAGACGCCAAACCCCTATGTATCGCCGGATCTGTGCTTCAATTTCCATTACTTCGCTATTCGCAAGATGCACTTTTTGATGCGGGCGAAGGCCATGGCGATATTTCCCGGCGGTTTCGGAACCATGGACGAAACCTTCGAGACGCTCACGCTCATTCAGACCGGACGCATGGAACGCATCCCGCTTCTACTCTTCGGCAAGTCTTTCTGGGAGAAGGCGATCAATTTCGACTTCCTCGCCGAGCAAGGCGTGATCTCGCCATCGGATCGCGAACTCATCACCTTCGTCGATACCGCCGACGAGGCCTGGGATGTGATCCAGGCCTTCTACAAGCTGGATTGACGCCTCAGACCGGCTCGCTCCTCTTGACCTGCCTTGGCAGGATCGCGTCGAGGAATGCGGCAAGTTCATCGGTCACGTAATCGACGTGGTCGGTGTTGCCAGGATCCCGCTCCCAGATCTCGGAATAGGTCGGTTCGAAATTATGCGGAACGATGAGGACCGTGGTCATGCCGAGCGCCTTCGGCACGACGAGGTTGCGCGCCAGATCCTCGAACATGACGCAGCTGGCGGCGTCGATCTTGTGCATTGCCAGGAACCGATCGTACGTCTCGCGCGCCGGTTTGGGTGTCAGCTCCGCTGCCCTGATGTCGAAAATGTCATCGAACTGCTCGAGCACACCGAGCTGGCGCGCTGCGCGTTCAGCGTGGCCCCGGTCGCCATTGGTGAAGATGAATTTCCGTCCCGGTAACTGCTTGATCGCCGTGGAAAGCGACGGGTCGGGCACCAGCCAGGAATAATCGATGTCGTGGACCTTCTGCAGAAAATCATCGGGATCGATATCGTAGCGGTCCATCAAGCCTTTGAGCGTCGTGCCGTATTCCTTGTAAAATCGCTTCTGGAGATCGCGTGCATCCGTATGCGAAAGCTTCAGCAGATCAGCGACATAGCCCGTCATCTTGACATCAATCTGCGAAAAGAGATTGGAATGATGCGGGTATAGCGTGTTGTCCAGATCGAAGACCCAGTCCGTTATATGCGCAAAGTTTAATGGATCAGGCTGGTTTGTCATCCGTTAGGGTTTCCGCTATTTATCTGCGCTGCTCATGCATCGATTTTATTAGTGCGTCTCATCAATAGACGAAAATGGTCGCAACTACGACCGATTTTAGATTTATCGCTCGCCTGCATTTTCCCAATTTCTTATTTCATGCATTTTCCAGAGAAACGATGTCCAAAGTCATTTTCAAGTGCATATTGGTAACCATTGTCATGACTGCCTCCTGCGTCGTGATTACCAACGCGATCCGCGAGGCGGTCCACATGTCAGATGGGCCTGCGCGCCTCATTGCCATCCTCTGTCCGCTGCTGATCACTCCGCCCATAATCTACCTGTGCCTGCGCCAATCGGAAAAGTTGCGACAAGCCCTAACCGACCTCAATCGAATCATGCAGGAACTCGAGACAACGAACGCCCGTCTGTTCGAGGCATCCCTGCGCGACAACATGACCGGGCTTCTCAACCGCGAAACGTTCTTCGAGCGGATGGAGGCTTTGCGCAGGCAGGGACCGGGCTCCTTGCTGATTGTCGATGCCGACCACTTCAAGAAGATCAACGATAACCATGGCCATCACACCGGTGACGCTGCGCTCATTGCAATCGCACAGTGCATATCGCGGTGTATCGGTGAAGATGACTGCGCCGGGCGTATCGGGGGCGAGGAGTTCGCCATATTCCTCGCGACGGCGGACGAAACCGAGGTACGCGGCGTAGCCGAATGCATTCGCGCCGAGGTCTGCAGCCATGCATTGAAATCGGCCGAAGGCGCGGAGGTTCCGCTCAGTGTCAGCATCGGCGGTGTAGCAGGCGTTGCCGCCGGTACGGTCAAGGAACACTTCCGGACAGCCGACCGGCGTCTTTACGATGCCAAACGTCGCGGCCGCAATTGCGTCAGCGTCCGCTCGCCTGTCAAGAACATCGCCTGAACGCGGCGCTCCCATCAGACCATGGCGGGGTCAAGCGGTTCCGCCTCCTTCCACCGCGCAATCAGCGCCGGCATGTCCGCCGTCTCGAAAGCATCGCGAAGGGCGGCGAAAGACGGCAGTACGAAATAGGCCCGCTGGAACTTGTCTATCTCGTATCCCGTCCGCATAACCGTTTCGATGTCGAAGGGGACGTGGTGCGCATCCGCACTCGTCACCGCGAACTGCAACTCGCTGAAAGACGACATCAGCCCCGCGCCGAAGGCCTTAACTGGGGCGCCTTCCTCCTGCATCAAGCCGAACTCGGCGGTGTACCAGTAGAGACGAGCGGCCAGTTGCTCGCCGCCCATCCGCGACGCTGCTCCACCCTTGACCCCGTATAGCTGCATGAAATCGGCAAATACGGGTTGGCTCAGGATAGGCACGTGGCCGAAGAAATCGTGAAACATGTCTGGTTCGACGATGTAATCGAGTTCCTTCTTCTTGCGCAGCCAGTTGGTGACGGGAAAACGCTTGTTGGCGAGATGATCGAAGAAGGGCTCGTTGGGGATGAGGCCAGGGACCGCTACGATTTCCCAGCCGGTCAACTTGCGCAGCCGGTCACTGACTTCGTGGAAATCCGGGATGCGATCCAGTAGGCCGAGCGCTTCCACGCCGTCGAGATAGCTGCGATGCGCAAGCTTTTCCGTCAGCTTCGTCTGGCGATCGCACAGGGAGCGCCATACCTCCTGGTCTTCGTCCGAATAGTCATATTGCTGTTCGACCGTGAAGTCGGCGTTGCACACCGTATAGTCGCCGCGCAGACCCAGCTCAGCGCATTCCCGCGCATAGGCTTCAACACTGATCGTCATGATTTTCTCCTCCACCATGGAACCATGACGTGCAGGATACCTTTAGGATAGGAGAGAATTTGACCTAATCATCTCAAAAACGCATGCTATAAGGTGAAACTTGATCTTTTTTGGAGGAAATCGGGTGACATCACCTCAATTGAATGAGTTCGAGATCAAAATGCTGCAGATCCTCCAGGCCAATGGCCGGGTTGCCATCACTGATCTGGCGCAGATGATCGGGCTGTCCGCGACGCCGTGCGCGCGGCGTTTCGAGCATCTCCAGGAGAGCGGCGTGATCAAGGGTTTCGCAGCGACGATAGACCGCCGCGCCATCGGGCTCATGGTCGAAGTGTTCATCCAGGTGCGGCTCAATACGCACAGCGACGACTCGCCCGAGCGCTTCGTCGGAGAGATAGAGCGCATGGACGAAGTTTCGTCATGCTGGACCATGACCGGCGAACACGATTTTCTGCTGCATGTCATGGTACCGACGGTCGACGATCTCAACGATTTCGTCATGCATCGGCTGATGCGGCTGAAAGGCGTGCGCGACGTGCACACCCAACTCGTCCTGCAGAACATCAAGGGGCCGGGAAAGATCCCGCTCGAACACCTGAAGCGGTGATCAGGGAACGATCAGCGTGCCGGCGCCGCGCTCGGTGAAAAGTTCGAGCAGAACCGAATGCGGCGTCTTGCCATTAAGGATGACGACGCCTTCGACGCCGCGTGTTATTGCGTCGATGCAAGTTTCGACCTTGGGAATCATCCCGCCCGAAATGGTGCCATCCTTGATGAGCGCGCGCGCCTGGCCGACCGAAAGCTCCTTGATAAGCTCCTTGTTGGCGTCAAGCACGCCCGGAACATCGGTGAGGAACAGAAGGCGCGAGGCTTTCAGCGCGCCGGCGATGGCTCCCGCGAAAGTATCAGCATTGATGTTATAGGTATGCCCGTCGCGCCCCGGAGCGACGGGTGCGATCACCGGGATCATCTCGGAACGCGCCAGAAGGTCGAGCAGCGTGCGGTCGATCTCGACCGGTTCGCCGACGAAGCCCAGATCGACGATTTTTTCAATATTGGAGTCGGGATCGATGACGGTCTTCTTGGCCTTCTCGGCAAAGACCATGTTGCCGTCCTTGCCGCACAGGCCGATTGCCCATTCGCCTTCGGCATTGATGAGCGCCACGATCTCCTTGTTGATCGAGCCCGCAAGGACCATCTCGACAATCTCGAGGGTCTTTTCGTCGGTGACGCGCAGACCGCCTTCGAACTTCGATTCGATCCCCATGCGCGCCAGCATCGAAGCAATTTGCGGTCCGCCGCCATGAACGACGATGGGATTGATGCCCGATTGTTTCAGCAAGGCTATGTCCCGCGCGAACGCCTTGCCCAGTGCGGCATCGCCCATGGCATGGCCGCCATATTTCACGACGACGGTCTTGTTTTCATAGCGCTGCATATAGGGAAGAGCAGCCGAAAGCAGATTTGCCTGGATTTCGGCGGTTTGGTCGTCGGGCGTCAGGGACATGCGCGGGCTCCGGCTTTGGAAGGTCGTGGGGTTCTTAGCGCCAAAGGCGATCCCGGGCAAACATGATTTCGGCTTGCCGCCAAGGTTTTTGCCCGAAGCCATTGACAGTGTGCCGCACCGCCGGATTTAAATCATGCAACCAGCAGTTGGAAACGCCCTTCACATGACGCCCGAAGGCATATCGGAACTGATCTCACGCGTCTCCCTGCGGGACCGGGCGGCTTTCGATGCGCTCTATGCTTCGACGAGCGCGAAACTTTTCGGCGTGTGCCTGCGTGTCTTGGGTAACCGCACGGAGGCCGAAGACGCGCTGCAGGATATCTACGTCAAGATCTGGAACAAGGCGGATCGCTTTGCTGTTGCTGGCACCAGCCCGATTTCTTGGCTCGTCGCCGTTGCCAGGAACCACTGCATCGACCGCCTGCGGGCGCGCAAGGGCCGAACGGAGGATCTCGACGAGGCATCGGATATCGCCGAGCCTTCCGCCGATCCCGAACAATCCGCCATTGCGACGGGAGAGGCGCGCCGCCTTGGGGATTGCCTCGACCAACTCGACGCTCCACGTGCGACGGCCGTGCGCGGCGCTTACCTTAATGGCGACAGCTACGAGTTGCTCGCGCAGCGTCATAAAGTGCCGTTGAATACAATGCGAACCTGGCTGCGACGCAGCCTTTTGAAACTGAAGGAATGCCTGGAAGGATGAGCGCGACACCACCCGATGACACTGTTCCGGACGGCGACGATCTCGTTGCCGCCGAATATGTGTTGGGCGTGCTGGCCGAAGAGGAGCGCCGCGACGCCGCGCGCCGCATCGAAACGGACCCGGTATTCGCCCGCCTTGTCACCCGGTGGCAGGAATATTTCAGCGCACTCGATGAGGGGTTCACGCCGGTTTCGCCGCCGCACCATATCAAGTCCCAGATCGATCATCGCCTGTTCGGAACCGATGCGCCGGCGCCGGCGATGCCGCTATGGACCAGCCTCGTATTCTGGCGCGGGCTTGCACTCGCCGCCCTGTTGCTGGCGATGATCGGTTTCGGGCGCGACCTCATTTTGCAGCGTCCCGCGCCGGCGCAACTGGTGGCATCCATGGCTGCTGACAACAGCAAGGTTCGCACAGTCGCAGTTTATGACGAGCAGACAAAGCGCCTGAAAGTGAGCCTGGTTGCCGGTGACATGCCCTCAGACCGTTCGCTCGAACTCTGGCTGATTGCCGGGAATGAAGCGCCAGTCTCGCTCGGGCTGATGAAGTCGCCGCAGGTCACCGAATTTAATGTCCCACAGGGTTTGGCCGCCAAACTGCGTGACGGTACGACGCTTGCCATCTCGGTGGAACCGCTTGGCGGTTCGCCAAGCGGAGCCCCCACCGGTGCAGTCGTCGCCGCCGGTACGATCCGTGCAATCTGAAAAAATATCGCGCCGCTGAAACTTTGCCGTCAGCACTCCCGTATCTCCACCGACCTCTCAAGAGAGGCAATGCAACAGTGGAGATAGAGATGTTACGCAAATCACTGAGCCTGATCGCACTTTCGACGGTCCTGATTGCCGGAACTGCGTTCGCCAAGAATCCGACTGTGGGCGGTGCGCCCATGTATCCAAACAAGAACATCATCGAGAATGCGGTGAACTCGAAGGATCACACGACCCTCGTCGCTGCCGTCAAGGCTGCAGGCCTCGTCGAAACCCTAGAGGGCAAGGGGCCCTTCACGGTGTTCGCACCCACCAATGAGGCCTTCGCGGCGCTGCCGAAGGGAACCGTCGAGACCCTGTTGAAGCCTGAGAACAAGGACAAGCTGGCCAAGATCCTGACCTGCCATGTCGTTGCTGCCGACGCCTCGTCAAAGACGATCATGAAGATGATCGATGATGATGAAGGCGCGCATCCGGTGAAGACCGTGGGCGGCTGCGTCTGGACCGCGAAGTACAAGGGCAAGAACCTGACATTGACAGATGAAAACGGCACCGTCGCTCACGTGACGATCGCCAATGTCAAACAGTCGAACGGCGTCATCCATGTAATCGACAAGGTGCTGCTGCCAAAAATGTAAACCGCAGCACTCAAATGCGCAGACGGCATCTGCGCATCTTGCCCCGCGGCGATCTCCTAGCCCTAGGTCGTGCGGGGCCCTTTTATTTCTGGTTTTCTTCGAGCAAAAGCGCGATTGCACCGCGCAGCTCATCAAGCCCGGCGCCCTTCTCGGATGACGTCGCCAAGATTTCCGGATAGGCGGCTGCGCGCTTTTTGATGGCCTGCGCCGTCTCCTCCATCAACCGGGGCACGCCCGCAGCCTTGATCTTGTCGATCTTGGTGAGAACAAGCTGGTATGAAACCGCGGCCCGGTCGAGAAGATCGAGCACTTCGGCATCGTTTTTCTTGACGCCGTGACGCGCGTCGATCAGCACATAGACCCGCTTCAAGGTCGAACGCCCGCGCAGATAGTCGAACACCAGACGGGTCCAGGCGTCGACCTGTTCCTTCGGCGCTTCTGCAAAGCCATAGCCCGGCATATCGACGACAGCGATCGGCGGCAGGTCCTTGCCCTCGCCCGAATAGCCGTCCGGAACAAAATAGTTGAGTTCCTGCGTACGGCCCGGCGTGTTCGAGGTGCGCGCCAGCTTCTGGCCGAGGATCGCATTGATAAGGGACGATTTGCCGACGTTGGAGCGGCCGGCGAACGCGATTTCAAGCGGTCCTTCAGGCGGCAGGAATTTCATCGACGGCACGCCGCGAATGAATACCCAGCCCTGCGCGAAGAGCATCCTGCCCCTCTCGATCAACCCGTTTGTCCTGTCCTCGGCTTCAGTCACGTTCATTCCATTCCATTGCGCGTGCGGGATTGAGAAGTGTGCATCAAGGTTTATCCTCGCCTTGTCAACACGGCAGGGCAGACCGGCGCAACAGCTTTTACCCCTTATTGCGTCATGGCTTGCGTAAGGCTGCCGTCAATGTCCAGCGAAACCAGGCGCTGAAACGAGATCAGCCGGACCTGTCAGGCCCGGCCGATGTAAAGAATTTCGCGAAACTCGGGCCGCTACTCGGCCGGTTTCGGTTTCTTCTTGAACATGCCCGCCAGATTATCCCAGAGCTCGATCTTGACGCCCTGGCGCTTCATGATGACGCCTTGCTGGATGATCGAGAGCGTGTTGTTCCACGCCCAGTAGATCACGAGACCTGCAGGGAAGCTTGCCAGCATGAAAGTGAAGATCAGCGGCATCCAGTTGAAAATCATCTGCTGTGTCGGATCGGGCGGCGTCGGGTTCATGCGCATCTGCAGGAACATCGTCACGCCCATGATCAACGGCCAGACGCCAATCATCAGGAAAGCCGGAACCGCCCAGGGCATAAGCCCGAAGAGGTTGAAGACCGAGGTCGGATCGGGCGCGGCAAGGTCCTGGATCCAGCCAAAGAACGGCGCGTGGCGCATTTCGATGGTCACGTAAAGGACTTTGTAGAGTGCGAAGAAGACGGGGATCTGGATCAGGATCGGCCAGCAACCGGCGATCGGATTGATCTTTTCCGTCTTGTAGAGCTCCATCAGCGCCTGCTGCTGCTTGACCTTGTCATCCGCATATTTCTCGCGAATTTCGGTCATCTTCGGCTGCACCAGCTTCATCCGCGCCATGGAGGCGTAGGACTTGTTGGCGAGCGGGAAGAACAAGCCCTTGAGGATAACGGTGACGAGGAGGATGGCGATGCCGAAATTGCCGATCGCCTTGTAGAGCGTGTCGATCAGGTAGAACATCGGCTTGGTGATGAAATAGAACCAGCCCCAATCGATCAGGAGATCGAACTGGCGGATGCTGCGTTCCTTTTCATAGGCATTGATCGTTCCGACTTCCTTGGCGCCGGCGAAGAGCAGGTTCTCAATCGTCGCAGACTGGCCGGGCTCGATCGTCGTCGGGTCGGAAAGGTAGTCGCTCTGATAGCGCGGGCGTCCGTCGTCGAAGTACGACATGCGCGCCTGGAACGGCTTTGCTGCCGAGGGAACGAGGGTTGCTGCCCAATATTTGTCGGTAATGCCGATCCAGCCGCCGGTCGTCGCCTTCGGCGGGGACACTTCGCGCGCCTTTTCGATGGCGGCGAACTTGTATTCCACCAGACCTTCGTCGCCGATCACGCCGATCGGACCTTCGTGCAGCACATAGGTGCTCGGATGGAGCGGCTTGGAGAAGCGCGTAACGCGGCCATAGGAGGCGAGCGAAACGGGAGCGGACGTGCTGTTGGTTACCGTGTCCTTGACCGTGAACATGTAACGGTCGTCCACCGTGAAGGTGCGCTTGAACGTCAGGCCCTTCTCGTTGGTGAAGGAGAGCGTCACCGGATTTGCCGGCGTCAGCGTGCTGTTGCCCTCGACCGTCCATACGGTGCCCGGCCCAGGGACCGTGCCGGTCAACTCGTTGCCGGTAAAGCCGATCTCGGCGAATTGCCCGTCCGCCATCTGCGCCGGGCTCAGAAGCTGGATGGCCGGCGAGTTGTCGTCAACGGTCTCGTGGTACTTCTTGAGCTGCAGGTCGTCGAGCCGTGCGCCGGTCAGGCTGATCGAGCCGCCGAGGCTCGGCGTATCGATCTTTATGCGGGAGGTCTGGCCGAGCGCGGCGTCACGCGTCAGGCTGCCGGCCTGGGCGCCATCCTGGGATTGGCCGGGGATATTGGCGCCAGGCGTTGCCGGCGTCGAAGACGGCAGGTTTGCCGCGGTGCCGGTGGTGGGCGTTCCGGCCGGCGTGCTCGCCTGTCCGTCAACGCGCGTCTGTCCTTGCCGCGTGGCCTCGATCTGGGCCTGTTCGCGCTGCGCTTCGATCTTGGGGTTCATGTAGAACACCTGCCAAAGCGTCAGGATCACAATGGACAAGGCAATGGTGATAAAGAAATTACGATTGGTTTCCATTGTAGTCCTTGGGTCGGGTCGGGTGCGCCATCAGGGCTTTGTCGAACGCCGGGTCTGTGTTTTCCTGGAAACCCGTTTTGAGAGTTCCCGTGTCAGGTCCGCGAACGGCGCGTCTAGCGCGTCACGGCGAGCAACGATCACATAATCGGTTCCCGCTTGCATGTCATCAGCAACATTGACGCGCACAGCCTCTTTCAGGCGGCGTTTGATGCGATTGCGGATGACGGCATTGCCGTTCTTTTTGGTGACGGTGAAACCGACGCGCGGTGGGCCAGCCTGGTCCTCGCGCTCCTTGACCTCGAGCAGGAAGTAGGCGCCGCGGCGCTTTTCTCCGTTCCGAACAGTCAAAAACTCCGCTCTCTTGCGAAGGCGGAGTGGTTTTTGCTCATTCATCGTGTAGTGCCAACTTTGGCAACCGCACCAAGTCGCGCGGTTTTGCCTTTATGCCGACAACCGCTTGCGACCGCGGGCGCGGCGCGCTGCGATTACCTTGCGGCCGCCAGCCGTAGCCATGCGGGCGCGAAACCCGTGGCGACGTGCGCGGACAAGCTTGGATGGCTGATAAGTACGCTTCATTTGTTAAATACCGCGGTGTGCGGCCCTTCTTGTGGTCTGTTCTTTGACAGGAGCATATCAGGACCGCCATTAGCGCATAAAAACACGCCGCCGGGGCGGTCAACCCGGACGTGCGCGGCTTATAGAGGCCCGATGCCGAGAAGTCAATTCGTTGCCGTGATTCAAAATAGGCAAAAACGGCCAAGTGAATTATTGTGCTAATTCATCAGGCGGCTTACACCGCCTGACGACGGAGATCAAATGGCTGCACCGGAACAAAAGTCTGCCGAAACGAGCGCGACACGGCACGCCGGACGACGCTTGCCCGTCTTCAAGCGCCTTTCGGGCAAGCTGCTGCTGCTCACCCTCCTCTTCGGCCTCGTCGCCGAAGTGATGATCTTCGTGCCTACCATGGCCGACATGCGCATTCGCTGGCTGTCGGATCGCCTCAATACCGTCGCCGCCGCGAGCGTTGTCCTTGCGGCAAACGACAGCGAGGAAATTCCGCGCACGGTGCAGGACGACGTACTCCTTGCCACCGGCACGAAAGCAATCGCCTTGCGCGAAAAAGGCGCCTCGCGCCTGCTCGCCGTAGCGGAAATGCCGTCGAAGGTCGATCGCCACGTCGATATCACTGTGACCGACCCGATCACCGTAATTCGCGACGCTTTCGATACGGTAATCAACGGCGGCAACCGGATCATTCGCGTCTACGGTCCGATCGGCGACACGGGCAAGGTCATCGAGCTCCTGACCGCCGACGGGCCGCTGCGCAATGCCATGCTGCGCTATGCAGGCAATGTGGCACTCATCTCGCTGTTTATCTCGGCGATCACCGCCGGTCTCGTCTTCCTTGCCATAAGCCGTCTGCTGATCCGGCCAATCCAGCGCATGAGCGACAATATGCTCGCCTTTGCGCGCTCACCGGATGATCCGCAAAAAATCATCAAGCCCGAGAACCGCGAGGACGAACTCGGCATTGCCCAGCGCGAGCTTGCCGACATGCAGCGCCAGCTCCAGCGCACCCTTTCTGAACAGAAGCATCTCGCCGATCTTGGCCTTGCCGTCTCCAAGATCAATCACGACATGCGCAATATCCTCGCCTCGGCGCAGCTGATGTCCGATCATCTCGCCAATACCAGCGATCCGGCGATCCAGCGCTTTGTCCCCAAGCTCGTACGCACGATCGACCGCGCGATCAATTATTCACAGACGGTTCTCGCCTATGGCGGAACGCAGGAGCCACCGCCGCAACGCCGGCGCGTGAAGCTGCGCACGCTCGTCAACGAAGTTGAGGAAATGCTCAGCATCGACCCGAAATCCGGTATTGAATTCAAAAATCTCGTGCCGGAATCCTTCGAGTTCGATGCCGATCCGGACCAGTTTTTCCGGATCATTCTCAACCTCTGCCGCAATTCGGTACAGGCCATGACCGGCGACACGCGCGACGACGACGCCATTATCAAGCGGCTGACAATAACGGCCGGCCAGATCGGGACGACATCGATCATCGGCGTCGAGGACACGGGGCCGGGCCTGCCCGCCAAGGCGCGGGAGAATCTGTTCAGGGCATTCAGGGGATCGGCACGCTCCGGGGGTACCGGACTTGGCCTTGCAATCGTACACGAGCTGGTACGGGCACATGGGGGAACAATTGAATTGCGTGACAATGAAGGGGCGGGAACGAGTTTCGAAATTCGTATTCCCGACCAGCCTATCTCGCTGGCCGAATGGCGTTCGCGTCGGGATTCGATTTCCTGATATGATGCGTTCGCATGTCTAATTTCATTACAACCTACTGGCCGCACATCTTTTTCGTGCTCTCGGTTCTTCTTGGTGTGCCGGCCGCTATCCATGCGACGATGACCAAGGAGGAGGTGCGCGCAGCGATTGGCTGGGTCGGCGTCATCATTCTCTCGCCGGTCATTGGCGCCGTCATCTATGCCGTTGCCGGAATTAATCGCATCCGGCGCTCGACCATCTCGTCGCAGCGCGAATTCCTGCGCGAGATTGGCCAGGATCAGCTCGTGCGCTTTCACGCGCGCGATCAGGATGTCCTTGCGCATTTCGAAAAGCGCCTCGCCACGATGAAGACGCTCGGCGATAGGGTCAGCCGCTGTCGGCTCACCACGGCAAACGACATCGACATGCTGCACGGCGGCGACGAAGCCTACCATGCCATGCTTGCGGAAATTCAGGGCGCGCAACGCAGCGTCCTCGTCGAAACCTATATTTTCGACCGCGACAAGATCGGTCTGCGCCTCGCCGACGCGCTCATTGCCGCAAAGAAGCGCGGGGTGGAAGTCAGGGTGCTTATCGATGCCGTCGGCGCGCGCTATTCGATACCGACGATCGTCGGCTATCTGGCCAAGCACGGGGTCAAGGTCGACGTCTTCAACGGCAACATCATTATCGGCCTGCGCCTGCCCTATGCCAACCTTCGCACCCACAGGAAGATACTGGTCGTCGACGGCAGGGTCGCCTTTACCGGCGGCATGAACATTCGCGCCGGCTTCTCGCGCGAAATTTTCGGCGAAGACAATGCGCGCGACACGCACTTCCGGCTGACAGGGCCGATTGTCACCGACCTTTTCCACGTGGCGGCAGAAGACTGGCGCTTCACCACGCGTGAGCACCTTGGCGGCGAGGCCTGGGCCATCGAGCCGCCGATAAAGCAGCCGGGCCAGCCGGTGTTTATCCGGGTGGTGCCGTCGGGTCCCGATCGGAGCGTCGAAGCCAATCATCGCATGCTGATGGGCGCTTTTTCGGTGGCGCAGCAACACATCCGCATCATGTCGCCCTATTTCCTGCCTGACCGCGAGTTGATCAGCGCGCTCGTGACCGCGGCGCGGCGCGGCGTCGAGGTCGATATCGTCGTGCCGTCGGTCAATAATCTCAAGCTGGTCGACCGGGCCATGACCGCGCAGTTCGATCAGATATTGAAGAGCCATTGCCGCATCTGGCGCGCATCCGGCAACTTCAACCATTCGAAACTGCTCGCCATCGACGGCGCCTGGTCCTATGTCGGATCGTCGAACCTCGATCCGCGCTCGCTGCGGCTGAATTTCGAGGTCGATCTTGAAGTCATTGATGCGCCGTTCGCTACCGAAGTGGAGGCGCTGATCGACACGGCAATCGCCTCAGCGAAACCGGTGCTCCTGCAAAAGCTGCGTGCCCGCTCATTCTGGGCGAGGCTGATCGACCGGATTATCTGGCTAGGTTCGCCCTATCTTTGATGGCGTTTGTCTCGGCAATCGCGGCCTTGAGATCAACATGCGCCTTGATCGGAAGGTGATCGGAGGCGACGCGCGCAAGTGGCGTGTCGTGCACCTCGATCGCCGTGACGAGGCTGTGCGGATGGCCGAGGACACGGTCGAGCGCGAGCACAGGAAAGCGCGACGGGAAGCTCGGAACGGCGTTCCTCGCCGGATCGAAGATAGGCTTCAGGAAGTGCAGGGACGATCCCTTGCCGACGCGCCACTCATTGAGGTCGCCGAGCAGGAGCGTCGGGCGCGAGGGGTCGGCATGCACCGCATCGAGGATCGCTTCCGTCTGCTGCTGGCGCGAATGCTTGAGCAGGCCAAGGTGGGCGGCAATGATACGTAAGGGCCCCGCCTGAAGGTCGATATCGGCAACCAGCGCGCCCCTCGGCTCCAGCCCCGGCAGCACCAGTTGCTGTACGCGCTGGACGACGCCGGCGCGAAACAGCAGCAGATTGCCGTGCCAGCCATGGCCTTTGGGATAGAGCGACGCCACCGGCACGGGGATCAGCTTGTTCTCCCGCTCGAGGCGCGCCAGGTCGAGAAGCCCGCTGCGTTCGCCAAAGCGCTTGTCGGCCTCCTGGATGGCGACGACATCCGCCCCAATCTCGCTGATGACGTGCGCAATGCGGTCCGGATCGAACTTCTTGTCGATGCCGACGCATTTGTGAACATTGTAGGAAGCGATGAGCAGATCGCTGCGCACGACCTTGGTCGCGCCTGTGGAGCGCTTGTTGCGGTTCCTGACCGCTGCGAGAATGCTGGCGGAGACGCTCGGTCTGAATGGCCGCGTCGGCTTCTTGCTATCCATCCGCTAGGAATATGTCGCAACGCGCAAGATGGCAAGCAAATGCGGATGGCTAAAACCTGTTCCCGACGAAATGCGCGATTTGGGCGCCGACTTCGTAATAACCTTCGCGAACAGTACGGAGTCCCTGCTCCCGCGGCTGGGTGACCGGCAGCGGCAGGTCTGTTTCGCTGACCTTGCCTGCAACGTGCTCGGCAAGAATGCGGCCGAAGACCGTCCCGGGCGCGATGCCACGACCGTTATAACCGCTGAAACTGATGATCTTCGGAGCGAGCGTGTGGAAGCGGGGAAGGCTGTCGCTGGTCATGCCGATCTGACCGTACCAGCCGGCTTCGAATTGCACATTCTTGATCTGCGGAAACACCTTGCGGATCGAGCGTGCCGCCCAGGCCTTGTGCACGGCCATGCCGGTGCCGCGCAGGGCGCCGACGCTGCCAAATACCAGGCGCCCTGCCCTGTCCATGCGGAAGGAGCTAAGAATCTCCTTCGTATCCCAGCCGCCCTGCCGCTCGGGAAGAACAGTTTTCCGAATGTCTTCCGGCAATGGTGTGGTCGCAAAGTTGAAATAGGGCAGATGCAGGAGTTCGGCTCGCAATTGCGGCCACGGCGACGTCGTATAGGCGTTGGTCGCAACGATGATCCACTCGGCCGAGACGGTGCCCGATGGCGTGCGCACCAGCCAGCGATCGCCGCTCCGTTCGGTCGCAGTAACGGGAGAACCCGAATAGATCGCCGCGCCTCTGGAAAGCGCCGCTCGCGCAAGCCCGCGCACGTAGCTGAGGGGCTGGATCGTGCCCGCCCGGCTATCGAGAAGCGATGCGGCATAGGCGGTCGAGCCGACCTTTGCTGCGGTTTCCGCGGCGTTCAGCAGCCGCACGGCCGCTCCGCGCGCCAGCCATTGCTCGGCCCGCTGTTCGAGTTGTTTCACGCCATCATCGCCGACGGCGCAGTGCAGCGTACCATTGCGTTCGAGTTCGCAATCGATCTCGAAACGGTCGACAAGGTTGAACACCGATTGCGGCGCATTACCCAGAAGTTCAAGCAGCCTTTCGCCGTGGACCTGCCCGAGAACGCCCGGCAGGTCATTCGGCATCACCCACATGCCGGCATTGACCAGGCCGACATTACGGCCCGAACCGCCGAAGCCGATCTCCACGGCATCGACGACTGCGACCTTGGCGCCCACATCGGCAAGGTGGAGGGCGGCAGAGAGGCCGGTGAAGCCCGCGCCGATGACCGCGACATCGACCGAAATATCGCCGCGCAAAGCTTCCGTCCGAGGCGCTGGCGGGGCGGTCTTTTCCCACAAGCCGTGGGAGCGTTCATCATTGAGCATGGGATCACCTGAACAGTCGGCCGAGGGCGTGCGGCACAATTACCTATGGTGGTTATAAAGCGCAATCTTGCAACCTGAAGTGAAATTCTTCGAAGACATTATGCGGTGAGCGAATGACCGGTGCCCGCGCGTTCGGACACCTGCTCGGCGATCCAGGTGACGAAGCTCTGCATCAGCGGATTTTCCTTCTTGTGGTCCGGCACGACGAGGTAGTAGCTGTTTTCCGTCCGCAATGGTTGATCGAAGAGGACGATAAGCCGGCCGGATGCAAGCTCCTGTTCGATCAGGTAGCGCGGCAGGAGAGCAAATCCGAGCCCGGCAAGCGCAGCCTCGATGACCATGGAAAAATGTTCGAACCGGTGGCCCTTGTAGGGACTTGCGACGCTCACCTGCGCCGCCTCGAACCAGGAGGCCCAGGATTTCGGCCGCGTCGAAATATGCAGAAGCGGCGCATCGGCAAGTTCGGCCGCTGCCCTGATCGGATTGGCCGCGCAGAGTTCGGGACTGCCCACCGGCACGATCAACTCGCTGCACAGATAGGTGCAGGTGGCATGCGCCCATACCGGCTGGCCATAATGGATGGCGAGATCGAAAGGCTCATCCTCGAAATCGAAGGGCCGCGAGCGCGAGGCGACGCTCAGCGCCATTTCCGGGTTTCTGCGCACGAAATTCGGAAGGCGCGGCATCAGCCAGCGGCTGCCGAAGGTCGGCAGCGTGGCGATGCTCAGCGACGAGGCGGATTGCGAGGCGGCCATGGCTCGCAACATCGTCTCCTCGGTAAGACCAAGCAGGTGCCGCACCTCTGGCAGGAATTTCTGCCCTGCCTCGGAAAGCACCACGCGCTGGCGAACGCGCTCGAACAGCAGCACGCCGATCTGGCTTTCGAGTTCGCTCATCTGGCGGCTCACCGCGCTCTGGGTCAGGGAAAGCTCTTTGGCCGCCTGCGTGAAGCTGCCATGGCGCGCCGCGCATTCGAACGTTTGCAATATGTCGATATCCGGGATCAATCGGCGGCTTAACTTCATTCCAATCTCGCATTAACCCAGTTTGATTCTTCGCAATCCGCAGGCCGGTGACCACTCTATAATCCATAACATGCATGAACGGAAAGAAATTGCCGTCGCAAACCATAACGGAAGCAGAGTTATGAATTCAGCCACGTTTACTTCAACGGACGTGATCCGCGGATCCTTTTCGACAGCGATGTCGGCCATGTACAGGACCGAGGTTCCCGCCTACGGAACGCTCCTCGAGCTCGTGGCGCAGGTGAACGACGATACGCTCGCCGCTTCGCCGAAACTGCGCCACCGGCTGGAACAGACCGAGACGCTCGACCGCATCTCTGAGGAGCGGCATGGCGCTATCCGCGTCGGAACCCCTGCCGAACTTGCCATGCTGCGCCGTGCCTTTGCCGTCATGGGCATGTATCCGGTCGGCTATTACGATCTCAGCGAAGCCGGCGTGCCGGTCCATTCGACCGCTTTTCGGCCTGTCGGTGACGAAGCGCTGAAAATCAATCCATTCCGCGTATTCACTTCGCTCCTGCGCCTCGATCTGATCGACGACGGCGCATTGCGGGAGGAAGCGCGCAAGACCCTCGCAGCGCGCCAGATATTCACGGACAAGGCGATTCTCCTGATCGAAAAGGCTGAAGCTGCGGGCGGCCTCGACGCTGCGGACGCCGCCCTGCTCGTCAAGGAAATCCTCGAGACGTTCCGCTGGCACGACCAGGCCAGCGTCAGCAGCGACCTCTACCGCCGCCTGCACGATGCGCACCGGCTGATCGCCGACGTCGTGTCGTTCAAAGGACCGCATATCAATCATCTGACCCCGCGCACGCTCGACATCGATGCCGTCCAGAAGCTGATGCCGGCCCACGGCATCGCGCCCAAGGCCGTTATCGAGGGCCCGCCCACCCGAGAGTGCCCCATCCTCCTGCGGCAGACCTCATTCAAAGCCCTCGAGGAAGCGGTGTCGTTCCGGGATGAAGAGGGCACGTGGGCAAAGGGTTCGCACACTGCCCGCTTTGGCGAAATCGAACAGCGCGGAGTCGCGCTGACGCCGAAGGGCCGCGCGCTCTATGATCGGCTGCTTGCGCAGGCACGAGAGGTTGTGCGTCCTGCTCCCGACGGTTCGAACGCGGCCGCCTACATCGCCGCCCTCAGCGAAGCCTTCAAAGCCTTCCCGGACGATTGGAACACGATCCGTCAGCAGGGCCTCGGCTATTTCCGGTATACGCCCGTTGAAGGGTTCCCCCGGGCAGCGCTTTCGGCGCGCGAGCCGGCGAGCCTCGAAACGCTGGTCGCCATGGGCGCAGTCGTTTTCGATCCGATCGTCTATGAAGACTTCCTCCCGGTAAGCGCCGCCGGCATTTTCCAGTCGAACCTTGGCGATAACGGTGCGCAGAAATTTGCGGCAAGCCCGAGCCAGCAGGAGTTTGAAGCCCATCTCGGCATGCCGGTCCTCGACGAATTCGCCCATTACGAAGGCCTTGAGAAGGCGTCGATCGCCCGCTGCCGCCGCGATCTCCAGCCAGTCGCACTTGTAGATTGAGAAACTAAAACTTGGGGTCAGGACCTGCTAAGGTGGCTGACCCTCGAACATGGCTGGCAAAAGCCCGTCACGCATCCAATATCTCTGCCAGCCCGGCAGAAAGACAAATTAAGGGAAGCAAGATGACCATTGCTCAAGAAGTAAAGACCCTCCTTTCCAAGCTCGGCGTCGCCGAGGCCGCCTATACAGGCGGCGCGATGCCATCGTTCAGCCCGGTCACGGGCGAGAAGATCGCCGACATTGCCGTCCACTCGGCCGACGACGCCGCAAAGATCATCGACAAGGCCGATGCCGCATTCCGCGAATGGCGCCTTGTCCCCGCTCCGAAGCGCGGCGAACTTGTCCGTCTGTTCGGTGAGGAACTGCGCGCCCTGAAGAACGAACTCGGCCGCCTGGTTTCGATCGAAGCCGGAAAGATCCCCTCCGAAGGTCTCGGCGAAGTGCAGGAGATGATAGACATCTGCGATTTCGCTGTCGGTCTTTCGCGCCAGCTTTACGGTCTCACCATTGCCACCGAGCGCCCCGGCCACCGCATGATGGAAACCTGGCACCCGCTCGGCGTCGTCGGCGTGATTTCGGCCTTCAACTTCCCGGTCGCCGTCTGGTCGTGGAATACGGCACTGGCCCTCGTCTGCGGCAATGCCGTCGTGTGGAAGCCGTCGGAGAAGACCCCGCTCACCGCTCTCGCCTGCGCGGCCATCTTCGAGCGTGCCGCAGCCCGTTTCGGCGAGGTTCCGGCCGGCCTGTCGCAGACGCTGATGGGCGACCGCACGATCGGTGAAGCCCTCGTCGACAACCGGAAGGTTGCGCTCGTTTCGGCAACCGGTTCCACGCGGATGGGTCGCGAGGTCGGTCCTCGTCTTGCAAAACGTTTTGCCCGCTCGATCCTCGAACTCGGCGGCAACAATGCCGGCATCGTCTGCCCCTCGGCCGATCTCGATATGGCGCTGCGCGCCATCGCTTTCGGCGCCATGGGCACGGCCGGTCAGCGCTGCACCACCCTGCGCCGCCTTTTCGTTCACGAGAGCGTCTATGACGCCTTGGTGCCGCGCCTGAAGAAGGCCTATGAGAGCGTCAGCGTCGGCAGCCCGCTCGAGACTTCGGCCCTGGTTGGCCCGCTGATCGATAAGGGCGCCTATGACAACATGCAGAACGCCCTTGGCGAAGCACGCGACCATGGCGGCAAGGTCACCGGCGGCAACCGCATCGAAAACGGCCATGCCAATGCCTATTATGTCCGTCCTGCCCTCGTCGAAATGCCCAAGCAGGCAGGCCCGGTTCTCGAAGAAACCTTCGCGCCGATCCTCTATGTCATGAAATATGATGATTTCGACGCAGCGATCGCCGACCACAATGCGGTTGGCGCCGGCCTCTCCTCCTCGATCTTCACGCTGAACCTGCAGGAGGCAGAGCGCTTCCTCAGCGCCGACGGCTCGGACTGCGGCATCGCCAATGTCAACATCGGCACGTCAGGGGCGGAAATCGGTGGCGCGTTCGGCGGCGAAAAGGAAACCGGCGGCGGCCGCGAATCGGGTTCGGACGCATGGAAGGCCTATATGCGCCGCGCGACCAATACGGTGAACTATTCGACGGCCCTGCCGCTTGCCCAGGGCGTCTCCTTCGACATCGAATAAGTCCAGGGCATAACAAGCCGTTCCCGGTTTCATGACCGGGGCCGGCTCCCGCAGGGGAAATTCTGTCGGCTTATTCGACGATGGTGACAGGCGCCTCGAGCTTGGCGTGCTCGCTGGCGATCTTCGCCTGCCGCGCTGCGACGATTTCCGCATTGCTCGGCTTGAACCGGCCCTGCACGTCGAGAAATGTCGAATAGAAAAGACCTGCCAGAAGCAGTATCGCCACGCCGTAGTCACATACCTTTACCAGGAACGAGCGCGCGTCTCTGCTGTCATCATCATAGTAGTCTCGAGTTTTTTTCATGGCCCCAGTGCCTTATTGTTATACCCGCGCCTATATTTTACGCCTCGCCATGACATCGGACAATTAATCAGTTAGGGGGGCATCAGCGGTGGCCGGAGTATCCCATCGACTACTATTTGGATTGGGACAGGAGTTAGGGCCTAATACTGCGTGACCTCAAGCCGGCCCCCATGTGGCAACGAAGACAAAGCAAAATTCGTCATTGAAGCCTTGGCCCGCATCGGCTAGAAACGCTTCGCGCATGTAAGGCTGACGCCTTGTATCAGCACCCGTAGCTCAGCTGGATAGAGTGCTGCCCTCCGAAGGCAGAGGTCACAGGTTCGAATCCTGTCGGGTGCGCCATTCTTCGATCCCCACCTCACCGTCTCCAGAAGCGCTTGGCGATCTCTTCCTCGACCTGCCAACTCGTCAGGCCGATATCGTCAATCAAATGCGGATTGTCCTTGGCCATTTGCGCAAGTGCCCAGCGAAAGCGGGCCCGCTCGCTCCATGCGGCCATTGTGCTGCGCAACGCCGCGAGGCTGTAGTCTCGGCGCGGTTCAGGCGCCAGGCGCGCGAGCTTCCGTACCAACTGATGCGGGACCGGGGTAATGGTGCGAATATCGTCCATGACAACCTCCTGATGGCTTCAGGACCTGAAGGCCCTAAAGAAGGGTGAATTGTGCAGGATGCGGTCGGCGTCGTAATTAAGCCCTGCCAAATAGTTCTCAAAACTTCCAAACGGAGCTGTACGGGGCGTGTTTGGCGATCGTCCGCCTATTGCTCAACGTTGTCGGCATGCAACCTCGTCCGCGAAGACGCGCATATCCTCGGGCGCCTCGAATAGCTTGAAGGTGCAGGGGGCAACGCTCGCAAACCCGGTCAACGATGCGGTTTCTTAAAGGCGTGCCCAAAGAGTTCTCAAAACGTTCCAAACCGGCTATATCCGCCATATGCAAGGATCGCGCTTTGCCTTTGGTCCGTTCGTGCTTGATCCGGGTGCGGGAACGCTCCTTCGGAACAATGAGCCTGTTGCCGTAGGCTACCGCGGGATAAAGCTGCTTGCGGCGCTCGCCGACCGGCCGGGCGAAATCCTCGGCAAGGCCGAACTGATGGACGCGGCATGGCCAGGCACGGCCGTCGAGGAAGGCAACCTCACAGTCCAGATCGCGCAGCTGCGGAAACTGCTTGGCCCAGCAACCGATGGCGGCGAATGGATCTCCACGGTGCCGCGCGTCGGCTACCGCTTCACCGGCGCCATCGAAAGGCGCGATGGCCCGGCACGAAAACCCCTGGCACTCCCCGATAAACCTTCGATAGCCGTGCTGCCCTTCGTCAATCTCAGCAACGATCCCGCGCAGGAATCCTTCGCCGACGGGCTGGCCGAAGACCTGACCACGGACCTCTCGAGAATCGCGGGCCTTTTCGTTATCGCACGCAACTCGGCCTTCGCCTACAAGGGAAAGGCGACGAATGTGCGCGAGATCGCGCAGGAGCTTGGCGTGCGCTATCTCCTTGAGGGGAGTGCACGCCATGCCGGGGGGCGCGTGCGCATCAACGCCCAGCTGGTTGATGCCGTCAATGGCGATCACCTTTGGGCGGAACGCTTCGATCGCGGCCTCGAGGACATCTTTGCCGTCCAGGACGAGGTCACCGCCAAGATCGTCGAGGCCTTGCTCGGGCGGCTGCGCGCACCGCCGCCACGCAATCGGCCCAAGAGTCTCGAGGCGTACGATCTGTGCGTGCGCGCGCGCAAGCTGATCGACGATTCGCCGCAGACGGCGCGGGAAGCGCATCTTATGCTCACGCGCGCGGTTTCGCTCGATCCGGAATATGCGGAAGCCTATCGCTGGCTTGCCATGAACCACTGGATGGGATGGGTGCATTGGGGCGATCCCATTGAACCGACGCGCCGCCTCGCCCTGGATCTGGCGCGCAAGGCCGTCGCGATCGACCCCAATGACGCCGGCTGCCGCTGGGTCCTCGCCAACCTGCTAGCCTACGAGCGCTGCTTTGCCGAGGCCGATGCGGAATTCGCCAGGGCGATCGAGCTCGACCCGAACGAGGCGGACACCTGGGCGACATTGTCAGACATCGCGGTTCTGGCCGGGCGGGTCGAGGAGGGCCTTGAGCATATCCGCAAGGCGTTCCGCCTCAACCCGTTCCCGTCGGGCTGGTACTATCTGACGCTCGGCCAGGCGCAATACGCGGCCGGCGACTACGAAGCGGCCGTCGAGACGCTGCGCCGGGACGAGACGTATCGCACGAGCTCACGGCGGTTCCTCGCCGCAAGCCTTGCGCAACTCGGCCGGTTCGACGAAGCGCGATCCGAGGTCCAACTGTTCCTTGTCGCCAATCCGCATTTCACGACAAGCCGCTGGGCCGCGACAGAGCCGTTTCGCGACGACGCTACACGTGCGCATTTCGTCGATGGCTATCTTAAAGCCGGTCTTCCGGAGTAACGGACCGACAGACCTAGTCCTCGGAGCGGCTTGTGGAATTGCGACCGCGCTCGTACCGCTTCGCCAGCGGGAACGGCGGCAACCAGGACTCGCGCCGCAGCGTCCAGCTTTCGTAGGTAGGCATCAGTTGGTCGGGGGCATCGAGCGACCCGAGATGCACTTCGATCTCGTCTTTGGTGCGTGCGAAGACCGACGAGCCGCAGCGGGGACAGAAAAACCGTCCGGCGTAATCGCGCGTTTCGCCATCGATCGCTACTGCGTCCTCAGGGAACACCGCAGCAGCGTAAAACAGGGCGCCATGATGCTTGCGGCAGTCGAGGCAATGACAAACGCCGACCCGGTATGGCAACCCCGATGCCACAATTCGGACGCTGCCGCACAGGCAACCGCCGGTGAATCGTTGCATGCCATGCCTCCTTTGAAATCAACCCGCCAGAATGGTTACAACGAACCCTGTCGAGCGTCCATGCACGATCCACCGCTCCTCGCGGCTAGCGCCCATTTTTTGCTGTTCCGCAATGACGAGAAATGTTTAAATATTCAATGGGATAGGAGAAGGGAAAGTGGCCGATGATGTTTGACCGGATTACGCGCATTGCGTTCGGTGTCGCAAGCGCATTCCTTATGCTGCTTGCGTTCGGGCTGATCGCCTATGCGGCCTATGAAGTCGTGCGCTCCCTCCTGATCGACAGAACCGACATTGGAGCAACGCTGCTCGAAGCCGTTGGCTATACAGTCATTGCCATTGCGGTGTTCGATGTCGGAAAATATCTCCTCGAGGAAGAAGCGATCCGTGGCCGGGAGATGCGGCAGGCCGCTGAAGCGCGGCGCAGCCTGACGAAGTTCATTTCCACGATCGCCATCGCCGTGTTCCTTGAGGGTCTCGTCGCCGTCTTCGAGGCCGGCAAGGAGGATCTGCGGATGATGATCTATCCGACGCTTCTGCTTTTCACCGGCGTCGCGCTTATCATCGGCCTTGGCATCTACCAGCGCTTGAGCGCCATGGTCGAGAACGAAATCAGCGATCCGGAGAGTTCAAAGAAGACACCGAAGGCAAGGACGGCGCGCGGAACGGCCTGACCGGCTCGCCCTTCAGGCATCACATATCGGAAGTCTTCACCCATTCGGCTGAGATTGCGGTCGGATCACCTAGCCTTCCGGCGCAGAAGGCGGTCTTTCGGTTTCCGTTACCCCTTATGGACAAATTGATTCCAGCGCCCGGCTGCGGTTGATTCAACGCTGCAACCGAGATTGGAAATATGGACTGGTCGGCGCTCTGGATTCTCACTCTTCTTTGTTTTGGAATGCTGGTTTACGGCCTGCTGGTGCCAGGGCGGTTCTATCATTTTCCATTTTTCGCAGCTGGCATCTTCCTCAGCTTCATCCTTCCGCAATTGCCCGGGCTTGCCAATAGCCGCTTCATTTCGGACGAGGCACTGACAAAAACCCTCCTGTTCTCGACGCTCTGCCTTGCCATGTGCGGCATAGGCTGGCGCTATGGCATGCGCGCCAGGCCGATGAAGGACCACGTTTACAGCGAAGACCATCTTTTGAAGGCTGCCGCAGTCCTCTCGGTGATCGGCGCCTATTTCTTCTATAAGTTCGGTCACCTTCCTGACGACCTTCGGCTGAAGGGCCAGCTTACGGGTCTTCCCGTCGCCTACCTGTTCTTTGCGCGGCTTCTCACCTACGGCCTCGCAATAGCGCTGGTCTGCTACGCGCGGCGCAGTTCGCCGCTCGCGCTTGGCATCATACTCTTCGACACGATCTTTTACCTAGACCGCATCGTCATTGCGGGGCGACGCGGCGAAACGGCTGAATTCTGCCTGATGATCGCGTTGGCCTTCTGGTTCCAGAGGCGTTGGGTAGTGCCGCGTATCGCTGTCGTCGCCGGCCTGTTCTTCGCTATCGTCGGTATGCTCGGCGCCGCCGAATACCGGCAGGCGACCTATTACGGGGCAACGCGCGACTGGAGCGCGGTGGCAGATATCAATCTTGCGGAAAACTGGAACCGTCTCCTCAAGGAGGGCGGACCGGAAATGACCAACGCCTTGATAGCCATCAACTACATCGATGAGACGCATGAATTCGACTACGGCATCGAACACTGGAACAGCATGGTCTTCACCTTCGTTCCGGCACAGATCTTTGGGCCCGAGTTCAAGAAATCGCTGATGATCCCGCAGGACTCCATGTTCGGGCGCTATACGCCGGGCGTCGGCGAAACGCCCACGGGCATGGCGGACGCCTTTGCATCATTCTGGTGGTTCGGATGCCTGAAATTCTTCCTGGTCGCCTATCTCATGGCGCGGCTCTATATGTCGGCGATGAAAGGCAACACTACCGCCCAGACAATCTACATGCTCTCGGCAGTGCAATCGATTCTCGTCATCACGCACTTCACCAACGAGATCGTCATCGCATGGGTCCATATGGCTATTTTCCTCGGGCCGGCGCTCTACTATGCGCGCATTCCCAATGCGCCGTTCTCCAAGTTCGCGGTGAACCCCGGCGGGTAGTCTTACCCTATAGGGCAGTGGCCGCGATCCTCAGTCCCCAGGCTAGAAGTTCCTCCGCGCGCACGTCGGAGGACGCTTCGGCATAACAGCGCAATTCCGGCGCATTGCCTGACGCGCGAAAATGGATGACCTCACCGCTCGCGAGGACGACGCGAACGCCATCGATCGAATCGTTTTCCCAAATGGTCCCGACTTCGGCAAAGAACCGCTCGCGGGCCTCGCCATCGAGGAGACTCTGGAGGAACGGACCGCTGGCGGTTGCGGGCACGTGTTCAAGCCGGCCGCTGCGCGTGAAACGCGAAGGCAGGCGCCCGAGAAGCTGCGATATCGTCGATCCGGTTCGTGCCGCCATGCCGAGAACGCTCATGACCGGGAGCACCGCATCGCGGGTCGGGAGGGCATCGAGCCTGTAGCCATCGAGGTCTGCCGGAGAGCCGAGGAGCACACCGCCATTCGCCTCAAAGCCCACGACGCTATGGTAACCGTCCTTGAGCGCCCGCTGCATGCCCTCAATGACGTAGGGCGAGCCGACCTTCGTCCGGTAGACCCGCTTGAACAAGCCACAAAGCTCGATCGCCGTGTTCGACGTAACAGGCGTAACGACCGCATCCGCGCCGAGGAAATGCGCGGTCAGCAATCCAACACTGTCGCCACGCAAAAAATTGCCGTGCTCGTCGGCAATAAGCGGGCGGTCGGCGTCGCCATCCGTCGATACCAGAGCATCGAGCGAATTTTCGTTCGTTGCTGCGGCAGCAAGGTCCACATCCTCAGGACGCAGCGCCTCCGTATCCACGGGAATGAAAACGTCAGAGCGTCCTATCGCAACGACCGTGGCGCCTGCATGCGCGAGAAGATCGACGAGTACGTCGCGCGCAACCGAACTATGCTGGTAGACGCCTATGCGCTTGCCCGCCAGGGTTCCTTTTCTGAGGATGGCACGGCCGCGAGCCATATAGTTCTGCAGCGCTTCCGGTGAAATCGCGGGAAGGCCCGCCGGACCCGGGGCGGCGGTCCGGTCGACATCGAGGACCGCGAGGATACCCGCTTCGTCGGCCTTGTCGATTTCGCCGTCCGGGCGATAGAATTTCAAACCATTGCGGTCGTCGGGTATGTGGCTACCCGTCACCATGATGGCGGGGACTCCAACCCTCATCGCGCGAAGCGCCAGCGCGGGGGTTGGCAGCGGTCCGCAGTTTTCGGCTTTCATGCCAGTATCCGTTATGGCCGCCATGCAGGCGCCGGCGATACGCCGGCTGCTTGAGCGCAGATCATATCCGACAAGAACGGTGGCATCGGCGGACGTGCCGAATGTGCCCTGCATGTGTTGCAGGAAGGCGCGCGTATAGGCCATGCAAACTGAATCGGTCAGATCCGTTACCAGTCCGCGCAGACCGCTCGTTCCAAATTTGAGACTGCTCATCGTTTTTCACGTTGGGGAAGAGGGCGACTATGGAAACGCTACTATATGCAGCATTTTCTCCCTTGGACACCCAGACGTGCGTCTGCGACAGCCTAAGAAGCGTCCCGGCCCTTTGCTTCCGCCAGGAGACGCGACACGGTGGCCTCAGTTGAAACCTGCCAGTCCGGCGCGCGCCAACCGAAAACCTTGAAAAACTTGTCCGTAGAAAGCCGCGAATTGAAGGGGCGCTTGGCCTTGGTCGGATAATCGGCACTGGCAATGTCGGCGACCTCAGCAAAAGGTCCGCCATTGTTGCGGCTCGATGCAAAGATTGCCCGGGCAAAGCCGCTCCAATTGATATTGCCGGTCCCCGCGAGATGATAGATGCCATAGCCCGTAAACGACGGTTCAACGTCGATGCGCCTGGCCGTCTCAATGATCGCGTCGGCGATATCGATTGCCGAGGTGGGGTTGCCCCATTGATCGCTGACGACCGAGACCTGGTCGCGCGTTTCGGCAAGGCGCAGCATTGTCTTCACGAAGTTCTTGCCGAACGGGCTGTAGACCCAGGCCGTGCGCAGGATGATGTGCCGCGGATTGGCGGCGATTACCGCAGCCTCGCCTTCAAGCTTGGTCCTGCCATAGACGCCCTGCGGACCCAACGCATCCGTCTCGGTGTAGGGCACTTCACCGTCGCCCGCAAAAACATAGTCGGTTGAAAGATGGATGACTGGAACGCCGAGGTCGGCAGCGGCCCGCGCCACAGCGCCGGCGCCAAGGGCATTGATTGCGTGGGCGAGCTCAGGCTCGTCTTCGGCCTGATCGACCGCCGTGTAGGCTGCAGCCGAAACAACAATATCCGGCTTGGCTTCGGCAATGGCGTTGGCCACGGTTGACGGCACGGCAAGGTCGAGATCAGGGCGCCCAAGGGCAATGATTTCGATATCGCCATGGCGCGCAGCACGCTCGACGAGGCTGCGTACGACCTGCCCCTCGGTGCCGGTGACAACGATCCTCATGCGCTCGCCTTGATGTCCGCGCCAAGACGCTCACCTGCATACCGGCCGCTGCGGATCGGCTCCCACCACCATTCATTGGCGAGGTACCAGTCGATCGTCTTGGCAAGACCCGTCTCGAACGATTCCTGCGGGGTCCAGCCAAGGTCGCGCTCGATCTTCGAGGCATCGATGGCGTAGCGGCGATCATGGCCGGGCCGGTCGGATACGAAGGTGATCAGGTCGCGGTAGCGCCCGCCACCCTTGCGCGGCCGCTTCTGATCCAGAATATCGCAGATCGTTTCAACGACATTCAGGTTGGTCTTTTCGTTGTGGCCGCCGATATTGTAGCTCTCTCCGACGGCGCCCTTGGTAACAACGGCCTCGAGCGCGCGCGCGTGGTCCTCGACATAGAGCCAGTCGCGGACATTGGCGCCCTTGCCGTAGACGGGCAATGGCTTGCCATCGAGGGCGTTCAGGATAACGAGAGGAATCAATTTCTCCGGAAAATGGAACGGCCCGTAATTGTTTGAGCAGTTGGATAGCACCACCGGCAGGCCATAGGTCTCGTGCCAGGCGCGCACCAGATGGTCAGATGCCGCCTTCGATGCCGAATAGGGGGAAGACGGTGCGTAGGGCGTCTCTTCGGTGAACATGCCGCTGTCGAAGGGTAGGTCGCCGAATACCTCGTCCGTAGAGATGTGGTGAAAGCGGAAGGCGCTCTTTGCGTCGGCCGGCAATTCGCGCCAATAGGCCAGCGCGGCGTTGAGCAGGCGGAATGTGCCGACGATATTCGTCTCGATGAAAGCGCCCGGGCCATCGATGGAGCGATCGACATGGCTCTCCGCCGCAAGATGCATGACAGCGTCGATCTTCTCGCTCCGCAGCAGGTCCAGCATCGTCGCATCGTCGCAAATATCGGCCTGCACGAAGCGGTAGTTCGGATAGTTTTCGATCTGGCGCAGCGATGTGAGATTACCGGCATAGGTCAGCTTGTCGAGGTTGACCACATGATTGCCCGGATTGGCTGCAAGCTGTCGACAAACCGCCGAGCCGATAAATCCAGCACCCCCAGTAACGAGAATCCGCATCAAATAAACTCCGTCAATAAATGAAGGTTTCAGCGTCGGCGAGCCGCGGCGCCGCGCGGTCCTTGTCCGAAAGCTGGATCAAATCGGTGGCGATAGGCCAGTCGATGCCGATCTCCGGATCATCGAAGCGGATCGAACGGTCATGTGCCGGCGAATAATAATCGGTAACCTTGTAGACGACCTCGGTATTTTCCTCGAGCGTCATGAACCCGTGGGCGAAGCCCTTGGGAACGAGAATCTGGTTCCATTTCGCAGCGGAAAGTTCAAGCGCAACCCACTTGCCGAAGGTCGGCGAGCCTTTACGGATGTCGACCGCAACGTCGATGATCGAGCCGCGAACGACGCGCACCAGCTTGTCCTGCGCCTTCGGCGGCAATTGGTAATGCAGCCCGCGCAGCACGCCCTTGGCAACCGAGAGCGAGTGATTGTCCTGCACGAAGACGAGGTCGATTCCGGCATCCTTGAACAGGGCCGCGTTATAGGTTTCCGAAAAGAAGCCGCGGTCGTCGCCGAAACGCTTCGGCGCGATCTCGAGGACGCCGTCGAGGCCGAGGGGGCGGATATCAAGCATCTGTCGCAAGCTCCGCAATACGCCGGCGCAGATAGGCGGCATAGCCGGTCTTTCCAAGCTGCGCGGCCCGAGCCAGAACCTGCTCATCGTTGATCCAACGGTTCTGATAGGCAATCTCCTCCGGGCAGGCGATCATGACGCCCTGGCGGTGCTCGATCGTCCTGACGAAGGATGACGCCTCGTGCAGGCTGTCGTGGGTCCCGGTGTCCAGCCAGGCATAGCCGCGCCCCAACCTTTGCACATGCAAATCGCCGCGCTCGAGGTACATATTGTTGACGGCGGTGATCTCCAGTTCGCCGCGCGCCGACGGCTTGATGTTGGCCGCAATATCGACAACGTCGTTGTCGTAGAAATAAAGGCCGGTGACCGCCCAATTGGATTTCGGCTTCTGCGGCTTTTCCTCAATCGAGATCGCCCGCTTGGTTGCGCGGTCAAACTCGACCACGCCATAGCGTTCGGGATCCTCGACGTGATAGGCGAAAACCGAAGCGCCCTTTTTGCGGTCGGCGGCTTCCTTGCACAATCGCGACAGGCCGTCGCCGTAATAAATATTGTCGCCAAGTACCATGGCGACAGGGTCGTTGCCGATGAATTCGCGCCCGATGATGAAGGCTTCCGCGAGGCCGTTGGGCTGCGGCTGCTCGGCAAATGTCAAATTGAGGCCGAAATCGCTGCCATCCCCGAAAAGGTCGCGGAATACCGGCAGATCGCGCGGTGTCGATATGATCAGAATGTCCCGGATACCTGCGAGCATGAGTACGCTCAGCGGGTAGAAGATCATCGGCTTGTCGTAAATCGGCAAGATCTGCTTTGACACCGCAATTGTCAGTGGATAAAGCCGCGTTCCGCTGCCGCCAGCTAAAATAATACCCTTCATGTAAGCCAAATTCCTACGTTATCGATAGCTTGGAACCGTTATCCTATCCGCTTGGATAGGACAACTCCTCAATGGGCGATCTCCCGCCAGAGGAGGTTTGCCGCTTAAGGGGGAAAAGCGGCATGAAATCGACCGCACCGCCAGACCGTCGCCATTTCTCGCTTCCGAATTGCGACAGGCAGTCACTATTAAGTCCCAATCTAATGTGCTAACCGCGAGGCTCTGCAAAAGGACGACAGAAGAGAGACTGCAATTCGATGGCCACAGCGACTTCGCAAAAGATGACGGCATGGCAAGATATTTCCGCGTCCCTTGCCAATTTTCGACTGGCGGCGCTGCTCGGATGGCAGGACGTTGCCCAGCGCTACCGCAGATCGAGCGTCGGCGCTTTCTGGCTCACGATCAACATGGGTGTGCTTATCGGCGCGCTCGGATTGGTTTTCGGCACGATCTTCAACACGCCCATGTCGGAGTTCCTGCCGTTCATATGCGTCGGCCTGATCATGTGGGGTTATTTCTCGAGCCTCGTGACCGAGGGTTGCGGCAGCTTCGTTGCCAATACCGAGACGATGCTGCAGCTTCCAATCCCGTTTTTCACCTATATCCTGCGGACCTGGTGGCGCAATACCATCATCCTCGCCCACAACATCATCATCTTCCCTCTCGTCCTCTTGATCTTCGGCAAGTTTGTCAATTTCGACGCACTATTGGCCATTCCGGGCTTCATCCTGGTGTCGGTCAACCTGCTTTGGGTGATGGTCATTCTGGCGGTTCTGTGCACGCGCTATCGCGATTTGACGCAGATCGTCCAGAATATCATGCAGGTCGGCATGTATGTGACGCCGATCATGTGGATGCCGAAAAATCTTCCGGGCGGCGCGCGCTCGCAGCTCATGCTCGACTACAATCCATTCTATCATCTCATCAGCATTGTGCGCGAACCCCTGCTCGGCGGCGTTGCGACACCGCTCAACTGGATCGTCTCGATCGGCATGGCCCTTATCGGTTGGGTCGTCGCACTCCTGTTTCTTAATCGTTACCGCACCCGGATTACTTATTGGCTATGAACATTACATCTCCGCTCCAATTTGCGCAGGCAGACATGACGTCGATGCACCTTGAAAATGTGACCGTGGATTTTCCGATCTACAACACGCGCAGCAGATCGCTGAAGAACCAGGTCATGAGTCTGGCGACGGGTGGCACCATCGGCTCGAACCCGGAAGGTCATGTCGTCATTCGCGGGCTCGAGAACGTCACGCTCAGCCTCAAGGAGGGTGAGCGGCTCGGGCTGATCGGCCATAATGGATCGGGCAAGACAACGCTCCTGCGCGTCATGAGCGGCGTCTACTACCCGTCCGGCGGTAATATCACCATCAATGGCAAGTGCACGTCGCTCATCAACATTTCGCTCGGCATCGACCCCGAGGCGACAGGCCGGGAAAATATTGGAATTCGCGGCGCGCTCCTCGGATTCAAGAAAAAGGAACTCGCAGAACGGTTGGCGGAAATCGAGGAATTCTCGGAGCTTGGCAACTTCCTCGACATGCCGGTGCGTACGTATTCAACCGGCATGCAGCTACGCCTTGCCTTCTCAATCTCGACAGTAATTCAGCCGGAGATCCTGATCATGGACGAATGGCTGGCGACAGGCGACGAAGGGTTCCAGCACAAGGCCAATGAGCGCCTGCACGATCTCGTCAACAAGACTAAGATCCTGATCATCGCCAGCCATTCAAGAGACCTGCTAGTGAAGAACTGCACACGCATTGTCTGGCTCGAACATGGGCGGGTCAAGATGGACGGCGATGCCGAGACCGTGGCCAACGCCTATTTCGGCCATCACTGACCGCCGCATACCTTCGATCAGATCTTGCCGAGAATCGCTGCCACATAGAGGCCGAGCTGCCCGAGCGCAGTCTGCCGATAGACGCCGGATCGAATGAAATAGTAAAGCCGTCGCAAGGGCCCGCGTCCTCGCGCTTTGCTGAACTCATCGAGGATGCCGCGCGATTCCGCCGTAAGCAAGTCGCGGCTTCGCTCAAGCCCCTGCAAGTTGAGGTCGGTCCACTCGGAAAGACGTCCCTTGAAGAGCAGGCGCAACCGCTGCATGGCCGCCATAATTCCTACGTTGGTACCAAACTGATTGCGCACATGCTGGCGGTAGCGCATGAGCATTTCCGGGGAATAGCGAACCTTACCACCAGCCCCCGAAACGATCAGGTAGATCCACCAATCATGGCTGACGAAGCCGGTACGGCGCGAAGCGTCGGCAAGCAAGACACGCGCTGCATGATTGAAGAGCATGGTGTTGCCGCCCGCAAGACTCTGCGCCAGCGCGTTTCTAAAGCTGGGTGAGCGCCTGAACAGCGCTGAAGGCGCGATGGTTTCGCCGTCTTCGGTTATCGCGAGGGTTCGCGAGCAGAACAAGCCGGGCGTCGACAAGGGGATTTTCTCGATCGAAGCAACTGACTTGGCTATCTTGTCGGGCTCCCAGATGTCGTCCTGATCGGAAAATCCGTAATAGTTGGAGATGATATCGGGATTGACGATCAGGGAGCGGAAGTTCTCCGCGTAGCCCTTGCACGGTCCAGGCAGGATAGTGAACCTGCCCTTCGACCACTTGCTGCGCCACACGTCCAGCACCTCCAGGGTAGCGTCGGTCGATCCGTCGTCCGAAACCCATATATCGATCGCGGGGTAGGTCTGGTTTTCGATCGAGGCCAGTTGCTCGTCCAGAAACTTGGCGCCGTTATAGGTTGCAAGGAGGATTGAAACCACTCCGGTGGATGGGGCGCCTGGCAATGCGTTAAAATCCCTGCTGAAGAATGTTCTGGCTGTCTCATGCAGATACAGCTTTTTTCCGTCGCGCATAGCCCAAAATCGCGATCGCCCCTCCTCGCCCTGCCGCCTGTTCCCGGCATTCGGCAAAACAAATGCCAAAAACATGCGATCGGGGGTTTGCATCCTCCAAGAATTCAACTATATGACGACCCGCACCGGCCGCTGCCGGTCGGCTGTTGGGGAATAGGTTAACGGTAGACCCACGGACTCTGACTCCGTTAGTCCTGGTTCGAATCCAGGTTCCCCAGCCAACTGATTTCAACACATTTTCTGATGATTGCAGCGCCAGGCTGTGCACTGCTCCGCGCACCACGTCTGTGCGATCTCCCCTGAAGTGAGCGCGCCATGGACAGGCGTGAAACCCGACCGAAACGGCGGCGGCACGGGCATCGGCGATCCACTGTTCCCACATTTATTGGAAACTAGACAACTGGTTAGCCTTTCGCCTGTCTCAACGAAGTTGACCCTATCGGCGCGTCGGAAGCCTGCCGTAAGTCAATAGTCGAACCGTACACAGGCGAGTGAGCGGTGCCGTCGTTATTGGCGCTACGCATGCTTATCACTCTTGCCAGATCGGGCAGGAGGCCATCGCCGCGCTGCGCAGCAATTGCATGCATGCCCGTCAACAGATTCTCCATGGGCCTCCACTCCAGCTTCGATATGCCTTACCGTTGCACTCGCTCAATCAGCGTGCCACCCGATTCCTGCGCATGCGGAAATTCAACCTGGGGAAACTGCGAGTTACCGCCGCAACGGCGATGGACAGCGCGGCTTTTACCCCCCGCTCCGATAACCGTTGCCGATAGAGTGGCAAGCGTGGCTTGGATAAGAACGGGCGCTGCTGCCTTGCTGCAAATACGTTTGAGGGGTGCGCCGGGCGAATCCCGGTTTCAGGAAATTTCTATCATTTTCGAGACATGCCCCGCGATGGCGAGGCAGGAGGTGAGGCCAGGGCTCTCAATACCGAAGAGATTGACGAGGCCGTTCACGCCGTGCGTTTCTGGACCTTCAATGACGAAGTCTGCAGCGGGCTCACCATCGATGATCAGCTTCGGCCGTATTCCGCAATAGGCCGGCTGCAAGGCATCGTCCGCAAGATCCGGCCAGTATTTGCGGATTTCGGCGTAGAACCGATCGGCGCGCTGCGGGTCAACGGAATAATCTATCTCTTCGACCCATTCGACGTCCGGCCCAAACCGCATGCGCCCGTCGAGATCAAGGGTAAGATGCACGCCAAGCCCTCCCTCTTCCGGCACCGGATAGATCAAGTGCTTGAAGGGCGTCCTGCCGGGTGCCGAAAAGTAGTTTCCCTTGGCATAACGGGCGCGCGGAACAAACCTCTGCGGCAGGCCGGCAATCATTGACGCCACCGCCGGCGCGTAAAGGCCGCAGGCGTTGACGAATATTGATGTTTGCAATTCGTAGCGCCGGTCGTTCTCGACGCCAATGGTCTCGAGCCGCAGCCCCTTATCATCGACCTCACCGCCCACCACTCTTGTGCCAAAGGCGATGGCTGCACCGTGGTCCTGCGCGTCGCCAAGCAGCGCGAGCATCAGTCCATGGCTATCGATGATGCCCGTCGACGGCGAAAGCAGCGCTCCATTGCAGGAAAGGTCCGGCTCCCGGCTTTTGGCCTCCGCCGCCGACAGTTCGACAAGATCGTCAACTCCGTTGGCGCGGGCGCGCGAGGCTATCGTCGCCAAAGTCCCGATCTGGTCCTCATTGGTTGCGACGATCAGCTTGCCGCAGCGCTTGTAGGCAACGCCGTGACTTTCGGCGAAAGCATAGAGCGCCCTCCTCCCCGCAACGCAAAACCGCGCCTTGAGGCTATCTTGCGGGTAATAGATGCCCGCATGGATGACCTCGGAATTGCGTGAGCTGGTCCCGGTACCGATGGTTTCCGCCGCCTCGACAACGAGCGTCTCGATGCTGCGCATCGCAAGTTCCCGGGCAATCGCCAGGCCGATGACACCGCCGCCAGCAATGACGCATTCGACGCGTTCCAACGTTTTTCAGTGCCTTCCATGCGTTGCGAGCGGAGCAAGCTTGCGTTCGAGGCTTTGCAGCGTTTCCATGATCTGCAGCCCGACCCGTTCGTAGCATGGATAATGCAAAAGATGCTCGTTGTCCCAATCGGCAGGCGACAGGCCGTGGGGGCAGCAATCCTGGGGCGCGGAGTTCTTGAGTTCTGTAAGGTATTCCTGGACTGAAACGGAGCTCGGCGGCGTGCCCGTTGCCACATGCATGAAAAGTGCACGCAGCCAGAACTGGGTGGCCATAAGTTCGATGCGTATTTGTTCGTCTTCGATCATGAAAATTCAGATCCCGCCGCAAGGGTTTAAAGCCATCTAACTAAAGACCTTTTTGTTATTGATTGATAATTCGGCTTGACGGATAGAGGACGCATCCAAAAGCGGACTGTCTGCATGCCCGCCACGGCAGTATTATAGCCGCGGTGGACGTTCGACCGATGTCAAGTGGCGTCTCGCTACATCCGATTGATCGCGTGGTCAGCCAGATTTCGCACGGCTTACCTCAAACGGCTTAGCGTGCGCTATCTCATTAGGCATCTTAAATGCCGTCCCTGCTGCAGTTACTTTCGTTGGATCACGGGAGGCAAATCATCTCCTATTGCTGTGCGATCGCAAAACAATCAACAATCAATGCCCTTCGCACATGCGGCATCGAAGCGACATACAGGAGCGCATCAATTGGGCACAGTACGCCGGGCTTTTTTCATGGCGACCTTGGAGCAATATTCCCAAGTGATCGTAAGCTTGGCAATGATCGCCGTTCTTTCGCGTCTGTTGGACACGACAGCAATCGGTATTGCGGTCATAGGCCTCGGAATTGGTACGATTGCGTTCAATATCCGCGAGTTTGCCACCTCGGAGTATCTCATTCAGCGCATCGACGTTTCGCGTGAGGATATCCGTACCGCTTTTACGCTGATGTTCGGCACATCGCTTCTTATCTGCTGCGGTCTGTCTGCCTTTGCCCCCTGGATCGCGGAGTTCTACTCTCAGCCGGCCCTGAAGATGTTCATCATTATTCTGGCATTCTCCGGCGTTATCGATTCGTCCGTCAGCACCATCGCCGCCTTGCTGAAGCGGGATATGCAGTTTGGAGCGATGACCCGGATCAACGCCCTCGGCGTCATCACCAATGCCGCCGTCACGGTCACGCTGGCCTGGTTCGATTTCGGCTTCATGAGCTATGCCTGGGGTACGCTGGTTTCCGCCTTGGTGCGGATGGTGCTTGCGTTTCACGCACGCCCCATTCTCTGGATGTATCGCCCATGCCTTAAAGGTTGGCGGTCCTTCTTCGTCTTCGGCGGTTACAAGGGGGCCTCGACCGTCCTCGACCGAACCTACGAAGCGCTGCCTCAACTCGTTCTCGGACACTTCATGCCGCTCACCGCAGTCGGCCTGTTCAACCGCGCCAATCTCGTATGCGGGCTCCCCGACAAGTTCATGCTGTCGGCGCTGTTCTCCATTGCCTTTCCGGCCTTTGCCGCTGAGGTTCGACAAAATCGCAGCGTAAAGGAAGCCTATCTCAGGTTGATCAGCTATATCACCGCCCTTTACTGGCCGGCCCAGCTTGTCCTTGCGATACTGGCCTACCCCATTGTCCACATCGCTCTCGGACCGGCGTGGGATGGAGCAGTACCGCTCGTCCAGCTCCTGTCGCTGGCTGCCATTTTCTGGTTTCCGAATATTCTGACGTTCCCGGTTCTTGTTGCCTTGGGCGCCAACAGGGAGGCATTCGAGGCGAACTTCATCGGTCGAGGTCTGGCGATGGTGGTTATCTGCGTCGCGAGCTTCTATGGCCTTTACGCACTCGTCTTCAGCCAGTTCATTGTCCTGCCCTTCCAAATGGCGATTTCATTGATCTATGTGCGCCGGCATGTACCGTTCGCATGGACTGAGTTCGCTGCGATACTTTGCAACAGCGCGCTTGTCACCTTCGGGGCTGTCATAGGGCCACTCGGCATATTGGCTGCCCATGGTTTCGCATTCGACCTGTCGATCGGCCTTGCGCTCGTCGCGACCCTCCTTTCTGCGGCCGGGTGGCTAACGGCACTCGTACTGACGAAACATCCTCTCCTTGACGAAATCATCCACATGGTCGAGCTGTTCATGCCCCGGCTGCTCGCAAACAGGCCGGGGGTACCCGCCGAATGATCACCTGGTACCGACATCCGTCTCATGGGTTCAATCGATGAAATCGGTCGATGTCGTCATACCGAACTATAATTATGCCCGCTACCTGCGAGGTTGTGTCGAAAGTGCCTTGAACCAGAATGTCGATGCAATTCGCGTGTTAATCATCGACAATGCTTCGACCGACGGCAGCCAGCAGATAGCGCGCGATATCGCAGCGGAAGATCCACGCGTCGAACTCCTGCTTCGCGAAAAGAACATGGGACCTCACGCATCATTCAATGATGGAATCGAGTGGGCCCAGTCGGACTATTTCCTCATCCTCTGCTCGGACGATCTCCTTGCCCCCGGGACCCTCGAAGACGCGGTCGGTTGCATGGAGGCGAACCCGAACGTCCACCTGACGCATGGAGCAACATTCTTCCAGGTCGAGGGCAGAGGCAGCGATATCGCGCCGAACATTGGCGCAAGGGCGCAGTGGACGATCAAGGATGGCCCGACTTTTCTGAAAGACATTTGCCGCGCCGGCCTCAATTACGTGAGTGGGCCGACCGTCGTGGTCCGTACGTCTGTCCAGAAGCAAGTCGGATACTACAACCCCGAATTGAGCCACACCGACGATATGGAAATGTGGATGAGATTTGCATTGCGTGGCTCGATTGCATCCACCGCGGCGGTTCAGGCCATCGCGCGGGTCCATTCGAACAACCAGTCTGCGACCGTTGGAAACATTCGCCAATGGAGCATTGAGTTTGAGGATGCTTACAACGCGTTCTTCAATGGTGTCGGCGCGCACCTCGACAATTCCGAGGAACTGTTGCGCACGGCGCGTCTTGCGCTCAGCGACCGGGCCTACTGGTCGGCCATCGCTCTGATATGCCGTGGCGAACCCGGCGGACGCCAACTTTTTGCCAGGGCCTTGCACTTGCATCCGGCCGCCGCATTGTTGCCACCCGTGGGATATCTGTGGAAGCGTGCTGGCGCCTGGTCCTTGGCCAAAGCCAGTATTGCATCGCTAACGCGGCGGATGACTGGAACTGCGATTGCAGATTGAAGCTCTGGCGGGCTACGCGCCGATCACCCGGCGATGACGCGATGTAGCAGGACGGCTTCCTGTTCAGCCAGCTTTTCTTGAAGCGAACGATTGACCCCCGCTATCTCTTGCTTGACGGCATCCATGTTGCCAAGCACCTGGTTCGTCTGCTGTTTGAGCTTTTCGACATCAAAGGTTTCGATGTGTTGGCAATAATGAGCCTGCCTGAACTGGGACAGCAGATAGTCGTTCTTTAGATTATAGCTCAACGAAATTGTCGGCCGGCCCGATTTCAGCGCACAGACCACGTTGTGATAACGTGAGACAACGACGATGTCCGTCTGTGCGATTTCGCTCATCAGCTCGTGCAATGAGCCCCCGTGACCGACCGCGATGCGCTCCATGGGAATATCGGGCCGTGTCGAGGAAATTGACTTCATCAACTGCTTTACGGCTCTGCCATCGCGCAGATCGCCGGTCAGAAGGCGTGCGTTATGTCCTTCGTCAATCAGCCAGCAAATATATTTCGTCAGTTTCGCAATATAGTTGTTGTGGATACGTTCGCCTTCCGCATTGTCTGCATTCGCCTTCTTCCATCCATGGTAATCCATCACACCGACCCCGACGGTCGTGCGCGCCGTGTCTTTCGCGGGCACCGAGGCAGGCAAGGGAAGCCGAAAGGCGATGTCCGGATAGCGCAGGTCCGGCGTCACATCGAGCCCAATCCCCTTCATGTATTCCAGTGAGAAATCATCGCGATACGACCGGTATTGCGCCATTCTCGCCGCGGATTTCAAAAACCAGCGACTCAAGGGGTTTTCAATGGGACCCGCTCCAATACTGACGAAGGCGATGCGCGCATTTTGCAGACGCGCAGCCAGGCACCAGCGAAATACAACGAATGGCCAACCGAACGCGGTCTCCTGAAAGTCATCGAGAATCCCCGTGCCGGGGATGATCAGGACACTCACGCCGCGCAGTCCCCTGATGACGGCATAGAGGCTGCCCAGCCTGCGAGGAAAATCCGCGAGCAACCGATTGAGCCTGTTGGACCAATTGCCTTCAAGCTTGACGCCGCCGATGCTGATTGCATCGACCTTGTAGCGTTCCGTGACCGCAGCTGGATTGGAACAGACGCAAAGCAGCGTGGCCTCCTGTTTGGAAGCACGCAGGAAATCGAGCATGGCTTCGAGCGAACCGTCATTGCCGGTGTTTCCGCTGCCAAACTGACCTAGCAAGCCGATTTTCATTCAAGCCCTCAATTGTACATTGCTCGGACCACCGATCGACGCATACTCAACACCTGACCCAAATTCTGTGGCGTGCCGTTGTTCGAACAAGCGGGGTCGATCGGGCACCGGATTTGATCTTGCTGCGCTGCGATGCAAAAAAACACATGGCTCTTGGAACACCGGGGGCACCCGAACGATGAAGGTGTTCCCCCAAAAGGCTACGGCATCTGCCCATCGCGGCAGGTACAGTCGCGAGCCAAATTGCCACTATTATTGCATTGTGGCCGGGCGATGTGGCGCGGACCCCAGCAGGATGAAGTGGAATGAAGTTCGCCTATTTTGTACGCCCGCATATCGGCGGAACCTACACGGTCTTCAAGCAGTTGCGCGAGGGGCTCGCGCCCTACGGCATCGAGGTCTGCTGGATGTCGATGGGCCAAACCGAAGCGCTGAAGGACCCGGAATGGTTCCCGGAATTTGCGCTTGGCACGTCAGTCAGTACGGATGGACTGGCGAACGAGCGCGATCAAGCCCGCGCCCTCGCGGCTGCAATCGAGGAAGGCGGCTTCGACGGCGTGTTCATCAACGTTCTCAGCGACCGAATCCAGACCAACATCGCGCGCTACCTGCCGGAAGCGATCACGCGTATCATGATCGTGCACAACATCACCGCCGGCACCTATGCAGCTGCGGTCGCCGTGCGTGATCATGTGCATGCCGCAATCGGTGTGTCGGATCGGATCCAGTCCGATCTCGTCAGGACCATGGGTTTTGATGCAGACAATACGTTCGCCATTCCGCACGCAGCCGAGACCCGATTGTCGAGACTGCTCAATCGTACGCCGCGAGCCACGGAACCGCTTCGCCTCGTGTTCCTCGGCCGCGTCGAGGACGCTTCCAAAGGCGTATTCTGGCTCGCCGACATTCTCGACCATCTCGACGCCTCCATTCATCTGACCGTGGCGGGGGATGGGCCAGACCTTCAGGCGATGAAGCTCAAGCTTGCCCGCCATGGCAAGCGTGTGACCTTTCTCGGAGCCGTACACCCGAAAGAGGTTCACAGGGTCCTGCTCCATCAGGACGTGATGATCATGCCGTCGCGGTTTGAGGGCTTTGGCCTCACGCTGACAGAGGCGATGGCAGTCGGCTGCATTCCCGTCGTTTCGCGCATCCGTGGCGTCACCGACACAATCATCGACGATGGCATCAATGGTTTTCTCTTCCAGATCGGCAACAGCGCGGAGGCCGCCCGGCTTATTACCGGCATTGCGGCGAATCCGGAAGGGGCGCAGCTCCTTTCGAGTGCCGCGCGAGACAAAGCGGAACACGTCTTCACCCTTGATGCAATGGCACGTCGCTATGCCGAAGTCATCCGTAACATCACGGCCGCGCCCCCCGAAATTGCCCCGCCCCTCGACTTTGCCGACTGGTCGTTCCCGAAAGGGCTTCGTCCGGGCCTGCGCACCTATATCCCGACTCCGATCAAGAACTGGCTGCGCGTCATGCGGGAAAGAACTTGAAGTTTAGGTCCCTACCCCTTTTGACGCTTGCTGCTGACTGAATTGCCGAAGTGAATTTTCCCGGCGCCGCCGTCATATTTGATCGTGGGAGAAAACGCCCGCGTCGTGGTTATGAGGTTAGCAAATGTCGACATTGATCGAGAGCTTCGAAAAATCGGACCAGTTGCGCGGGCCGGCGCATCACCTCATCCCGGGCGGCGCCCATACCTACGCGAAGGGCGATGATCAATATCCGGTGCTATCGCCTGGCTTCATAGCACGCGGGCTCGGCAGCCATATCTGGGACGTCGACGGCAATGAATATATCGAATATGGCATGGGCAACCGGGCCGTCGGGCTTGGCCATGCATACGCCCCCGTGCTCGAAGCGGTCACCCGGCAGTTGCAGCGCGGCTGCAACTTCGTCCGTCCGGCCGATATCGAAGTCGAATGTGCCGAGACCTTCCTTGAAACAATCCCGACGGCCGAGATGGTCAAGTTCTGCAAGGACGGATCGCACGCAACGTCAGGCGCGGTCCGTCTGGCACGAGCAGTCACGGGCCGGGACTATATTGCCCGCTGCAGTGACCATCCGTTCTTTTCGACCGACGACTGGTTCATCGGTACGACGGAAATGAATGCCGGTATACCGCAAGCCGTTCAGGAACTGACACTCGGGTTCAAGTATAATGACATTGCAAGCGTCAAGGCGCTGTTCGAGAATCATCCCGGAAAGATCGCCGGATTGATTCTCGAGGCATCGCGCGGGGACGATCCAGAAAACAACTTCCTGCATGAAGTGCGCAATCTTTGCCACCGCAACGGCGCGCTCTTCATTCTCGACGAGATGATCACCGGTTTTCGTTGGCATGTCGGCGGCGCTCAACAGTTCTATCGTATCGAGCCCGACCTCTCCTGCTTCGGCAAGGCACTCGGCAACGGCTTCTCCGTCTCCGCACTTGCCGGCAAGCGCGAATTCATGCGTCTCGGCGGGCTGGAAGAGACGGGCAAGCCGCGGGTATTCCTTCTGTCGACCACGCATGGGGCGGAAACGCACGCCTTAGCGGCGGCGATCGCCACGATGCGCATCTATCGGAACGAACCGGTTATCGAACATCTCTACGATCAGGGCCAGGCCTTGCGCGCCGGGATCGCGCAGGCAACGACGCGTCATGGTCTTAGCGCCTACGTCAAGGTAACCGGCCGCGCCTGCTGTCTGGCCTATGCGACGCTTGATCAGGATCGAGCACCTTCGCAGGCATTCCGCACCCTGTTCCTTCAGGAAACCATCAAGCGCGGCATCCTCATGCCGTCGCTGGTGGTGAGCTACACCCATAGCGAAGAAGACGTGGCCCGCACGATCAATGCAGTTGACGGGGCGTTGGGCGTCTACAAGCAGGCGCTCGAAAACGGCGTCGAGAACTACCTCGTCGGACGCCCGTCCGACGTCGTCTTCCGTCGGTTCAACACCGGACCGGTGGCGCACCGCCAACTGGAACGTGCATCGAATGGCTGAATATATCCGGCGATGGGCATGCCTGTTGCTGGTGCTTTTTCCGTTTACTAGCCATGCCGATCCGGTGGCATTTCCGCTGCGCGTTTCAGAAAATCACCGCTATCTGGAGGATGCTTCCGGCAAGCCATTCCTCGTCACCGGAGATGCCGCCTGGTCGCTGATTGGCGAGCTGTCGCGCGAAGAGGCGGACAAGTATCTCGCTGACCGGCAAAAGCGTGGCTTCAACACGATCCTCGTATCGTTGATTGAACACCGCTTCAGCCGCAACGCACCGCGCAATTTCTATGACCGCGATCCGTTTCTCGCAAAGGGCGACTTCAGCCGGCCAAATGACGCCTATTTCGACGATGCCGACTTTATCCTGCAGAAAGCGCAGGAGCGCGGTTTTCTTGTCCTTCTCGTGCCGTCCTATCTCGGAGCAGGCGGCGGTGACGAAGGCTGGTACAAGGAAATGGAGGCTGCAGGACCGGCAGCCCTCAAATCGTACGGGCGCTATCTCGGCCAGCGTTTTCGAAAGTACAAGAACATCGTTTGGGTTCAGGGTGGAGACTACAACCCGCCAGACCACGTACTGGTCAATGCAGTCGCGGAGGGGCTGGCCGAAACAAATCCAGAAGCTCTCCAAACCGTTCACGGAAGTCCGGATACCGATATTCAGCGAATGTGGGCGGAGGCGAAATGGCTCAGTTTCGATACCATCTACACCTATGACGAGGTAGAAGACAAAGCGCTCGAACGCTACACTTCCAACGCAAAAACTCCATTCCTGTTCATCGAAGGCGCCTATGAGGGGGAACACGATTCGACCGAGCAGAGCCTTCGTGAGATCGCATACGGTGCCCTTCTGGGCGGCGCCTGCGGCCAGATATTCGGCAATAACCCCATCTGGCATTTTTCCGGGCCTGGACTTTTCGATGCCAAGGACAGTTGGGAAGCGGCCCTCGGAAGCCGGGGAGCACAAAGCATTAGCTATTTGAAGCAGTTCTTTGATGCGTTGCCATGGTGGAAACTCGAGCCCGAACAGGGAAGGCTTCTGGTGGATCCGGACACGCTGTTTCCAGGCACCGCGTTTGGAAGCATGTCGAAGGACGGTAGCCTCGCCGTGATCTATGTTTCAGGGCGCAGCGACGTCGCCATCAATTCGGCGGTACTTGCGCCCCATGCCAAACGCGTCCGCTGGTATGATCCCGCATCCGGCAAATATACGGATGCCGCCGAGCAGAAAACCCAGCGGCGGGAAACGGTAACATTTGAAGTTCCGGCTGCGCAAAATGCCGCCGGTTATACGGATTGGCTCCTCGTGTTCGAGGATCGCGGCTAGAGTCCGGTTCGGTGAAAGTGCAATCGGGCAAAAGGCGTAGAGAACCTCCCCAAAGTGTAGCCCTTGTTACACCCTGATCCACCGAACTCCTCTCTCGCTGTCGAACGCGCCCGGAAGTACCGTTTTTACAAATCCAACGTAAATTTCAAAAGGATTGCGACATGAAAGTACTCGTGACAGGGCATCGGGGTTACATCGGAACGGTCATGGTGCCTTTCCTGATGAAGGCTGGCCACGACGTTCATGGCTATGACGCCGAACTCTATCGCAGCTGTGGCTATGCGCCGGGCGGCTCGATCAAGGATGTTCCGGGGCTCTGCAAGGACGTGCGCGACGTCGAGGTAAGCGACCTGAAGGGGTTCGATGCGGTCATCCATCTTGCTGCGTTGTCGAACGATCCCTTGAGCAACCTCAATCCGGATATCACCTACGAGATCAATCACCGTGGTAGCGTCAAATTTGCCGAGACCGCCAAGAAGGCAGGCGTTTCACGCTTCCTCTTTGCGTCTTCCTGCAGCAATTACGGCAAGTCCGGCGAGGGCATGATCGACGAGACGGGCGAACTCAATCCGGTAACAGCCTATGGTTCGTCCAAGGTGCTTGCGGAAAAGGACATAGCCAAGCTTGCCGATGACAATTTCACCCCGACTTACCTGCGCCCGGCAACAGCCTATGGCCTTTCGCCGATGCTGCGCTTCGATATCGTCCTTAACAACCTTGTTGCATGGGCAGTGACCGAAGGCGTGATCCTCCTGAAGTCTGATGGTTCGCCATGGCGTCCGATCGTTCATATCGAGGATATTTCGCGTGCCTTCCTCGCCGCCATGGAAGCGCCGAAGGACAAGGTGCACAACGAAGCGTTCAATGTCGGCCAGTCGGCCCACAACTATCGCATCCGTGAAATCGCTGAGATCGTTTCAGAGGTCGTTCCGGGCTGCAAGCTCGAATTTGCCGCCGATGCCGGGCCGGACACACGCTCCTATCGCGTCAGCTTCGAAAAGATTGCGCGCGTTCTCCCGGCTTTCAAGCCGGTCTGGGATGCGCGCGCGGGCGCCGAGCAGTTGCACGCGGCCTATGCGACTTCCGGCCTGACGTTGCAGGAGTTCGAGGGACCGCGCTACCAGCGCATCGCCAATATCCGCAAGTCACTGGAGGAAGGTACGCTCAACGAGAGCCTGCGCCGCGTTCCGTCCTCGAGCCGACATCCTGCCCTGGCAGATGCTGTCGTCTAAACGCAAAGCGCATGACATGAACACATTTATGGTCTCGTTCGAAAACATGCGGCCGGCGGCCGACGCGGAAGTGGATGTGGGTATCCGCATCTACGCGCTGGCGGCTCGCCTCTACCCGATCTGCCGCAGCATAACGGGCGAGGGCGTTCGCAAGACATTGCAGGTCCTTGGCCAGCAGATCGACCTGACCCAGCACGAGGTTCCGACAGGTACCCCGGTGCTGGACTGGACTGTGCCGCAGGAGTGGAACATCCGAGGCGGCTATATCAAGGACGCCTCGGGGCGAAAGGTCGTCGATTTTGCCGACCATAATCTCCATGTCCTCGGATACAGCGCGCCGGTACATCGGACGATGCCGCTAAGCGAACTCAAGGCGCATATCTACACTTTGCCAGACCAGCCTGATCTCATCCCCTACCGCACCTCGTATTACAGCGAACAGTGGGGGTTCTGCATGACGCATAACCGCTTCCTCGCCATGGAGGACGGCGAATATGAGGTCATGATCGATTCGCAAAAGGCGGACGGACATCTCACCTATGGCGAATATGTCCATAAGGGAGAGACCGACCGGGACGTGCTGCTATCGGCGCATATCTGCCATCCCTCGCTCGCCAACGACAATTGCTCCGGCCTCGCGCTGCTTGCCTGCCTGGCCAAGGCGATGCGCGGGCGCAAGACCCGCTATAACTACCGCTTCCTCTTTGCCCCCGGCACGATCGGGGCGCTTATCTGGCTAGCCCATAATGAGGCAAATGCGGCCCGGATCGATCATGGCCTCATCGTCTCCTGCGTGGGTGACGGCGGCGGACCGAACTACAAACGCAGCCGGCGCGGCGATGCCACGATCGACAAGGCGATGGAATATGTGCTCAACCGGGAAGATCGCAAGGGCACGATCAAGGATTTCAGCCCTTACGGGTATGATGAGCGGCAATATTGTTCGCCAGGCTATAATCTTCCTGTCGGCTTGTTCCAGCGCAGCGCGTTCGGCACGTTTCCGCAATATCACACGTCCGCGGACAATCTCGATTTCATCGCGCCTGAGCATCTTGCCTCGTCCTACAAGATGATCATGGAGGCAATCGATATCCTCGAACTGGACTGGACGCCGCTCAATCTCTTTCCCAAGGGCGAGCCGCAGCTCGGACGCCGCGGCCTCTATTCGGCGCTCGGCGGTGACAAATCCGCAGGCGAAACTGCCATGGCCTATCTCTGGGTTCTCAACCTCGCCGATGGTCAGCACTCGCTGCTCGATATAGCCGAACGCTCAGGGATGGCCTTCAGCGATATCGTGCGCGCAGCGCAGCTGCTGAGGGAGAACGACCTTCTCGCTGAAGCTGCCTGATCCGGTCAGGCAGGCAATTTATCGAGGAGCGGCCAGGCCTGATCCTTCTCCGACAGCACAGTCGGTTCAGCTGGCCAGGCGATAGCGAAGGCAGGATCGTTCCAGCGGACGCCGGTCGAGGCCTGCGGATTATAAAATTCCGAGATCAGGTAGGCGACAACAGCATCCTCGGTGAGGGTCTGAAATCCATGGGCAAATCCCTTGGGGATATAGAACCGGCGATTATTGCTCGCCGTGAGCTCACAGGCGGTCCAGCGGCGATATGTCGGCGAGTTCGGACGCAGATCGACAATCACATCGAGGATCGCGCCGCCAATACATGACACAACCTTTACTTCGGCGTGCGGCGCGCTCTGGAAGTGCATGCCCCGCAGCGTGTGCTTCTTGACCGAATGCGAGACGCTGTGCTGAACGAAATTGGTTTCAAGGCCATGCTCGGCATATTCCGCGGCGCAGAACGTCCGGGCAAACGAGCCGCGCTCGTCGGATATCGGCAAAGCCTCGATCAGCCAGGCGCCATTCAGTTCTGTCTCGGTGAATCGCATGCTCAAGCCTCGCATCGGTTACGTTCCGCAAGGCCAATTCTGTCAAACTCTTCGCCCGCGCGAAACTCACAATTAGGGGTAGAATTTGCCGTCGGCTCCAGCGCCGACAAGGCTCTTCAATCGCCAGTCTACGGCCGTTTTCCGCCAGATGCTGCCTCCGTTTGAACGACCTGATCCGCCTACGTTCCACCTTCGGATGACCCCACTGGTCGCATAGTCATATCGCCCCTGAAGCGCCGACGCCGTACCTTCTAGCCATGAACAGCAATGATCGGTCCGCCGGGAACGTCTCCTTTGCGCGGATCGTGGCCAGCGACCGGGAGCGACCGCATGAACATTCAAACCAGCACGCTTTTGTTGGCAAACCGCCCGAGTGACAAAGTTCACCATTGTCGCCTGTGCGGCACCGGTTTGAAGCACACCTTCATCGATCTCGGCATGCAGCCGCCCTGCGAAAGCTTCGTGCCGCGCGAACACATCGACTCGATGGAAGCCTACTATCCGCTGCACGTCTTCGTTTGCGAGGAATGTTTCCTGGTCCAGCTTGCTGAATATGTCAGCCCCCAGGCGATCTTCGAAGAATACGCATATTTCTCCTCCTACTCGACAAGCTGGGTCGCTCACGCCAAGAAGTACTGCCACCAGATGGCACGGCAGCTCGACCTCAATCGCAATAGCCTGGTCGTGGAACTGGCCAGCAATGACGGCTACCTGCTGCAACATTTTCTGCCGCTCGACATTCCAGTGCTCGGCGTCGAACCCGCAGCCAACGTCGCCAAGGTCGCGATCGAAAAGGGCGTACCGACGCGGGTCGAATTCTTTGGCGAGAACTATGCACGTGAACTCGTTGCCGAGGGCCTGCGTGCCGATCTCATCGTCGGCAACAACGTCCTCGCGCAGGTTCCGGACCTAAATGACTTCGTCGCCGGCATGAAGGTCCTGCTGAAGCCCGAAGGCGTCATTACGCTCGAGTTTCCGCATATCGAAAAGCTGATCGCCGAAAACCAGTTCGATACGATCTACCACGAACACTTCTCCTATTTCTCGCTGCTGACCATCGAGCACATGGCGAAGCGCCATGGCCTCAAGGTCATCGATGTCGAAGAACTTGTCACCCACGGCGGCTCGCTGCGCATCCATTTCGCTCACGAAGACAGTGCACGCGAGATACAGCCGAGCGTAGCGCGCGTCCGCGACAACGAACTGAAGGCAGGCCTCGACACGCTCAAAGTCTACACGTCGTTTGTCGAGCGGGCGCGCAAGGTAAAGCGTGAACTTCTCTCCTTCCTGATCAAGGCCAAGGAAGAAGGTAAGTCGATCTGCGGCTACGGCGCACCGGGCAAGGGTAACACGCTGCTCAACTATTGCGGCATTGGCACCGATTTCCTCGACTTCACCGTCGACAGGAACCCGTACAAGCATGGGCGCTATACCCCAGGCATGCATATCCCGATCGAACCTGTCGAAGCCATCGACCTGATGCAGCCTGACTACATCCTGATCCTGCCTTGGAACCTCAAAAAAGAGATCGTCAATCAAATGCGCCATGTCGCCGAATGGGGCGCGAAGTTCATCGTCCCGATCCCCGGCGTCAGCATCATCGATCCGAAGGAGTTGCAGCCATGAAAGTCGTCCTTTTCTGCGGCGGTATGGGAACGCGCATCCGCGAATACTCCGAGAACGTGCCTAAACCGATGATCCCGCTTGGCTCGCAACCGATCCTCCGGCATGTGATGCAGTACTATGCCGACTACGGTCATGACGACTTCGTCCTGTGCCTCGGCTACAAGGCCAATGTCGTCAAGGACTTTTTCCTCAACGTCCGGCCGCAGACCTTCTCGGACTGCGTGGTCTCCGGCAACGGCAATGTCGAACTCCTGGGCGAGTCGCAGAAGGATTGGCGTATCTCGCTGATCGATACCGGCATCTGGCGCAATATCGGCGAGCGCCTGTGGGCCGTGCGCGACCAGGTGAAGAGCGAGCCCATCTTTCTCGCCAATTACAGCGACGGCCTTTCCAATGTCGATCTCGACGACATGATCGACAAGTTTGAGGCAAGCGGCAAGATTGGCTGCTTCCTCGCTGTCCGCCCGCCCCTCACCTATCATCTTGCAGACATTGCCGAAGACGGACGCGTGCGCGAATTCCGTTCATCCGACCGCTCGGATATCTGGATCAACGGCGGCTATTTCCTCTTCCGCAAGGAGATCTTCGACTATATGCGCGAAGGCGAAGAACTCGTGCTTGAGCCCTTTACCCGCCTCATCGCCGAGGACAAGCTGATGGCCTACAAGCATGAAGGCTTCTGGCGATCCATGGACACCCTGCGCGACTGGCAGTCGCTCCAGGAGATGGTGGAACGGGGCGACATGCCTTGGACGGCCCATGGTGCTGCGCGAGACGGAACGAATATCCGAGTGGTCAAGGCACTATGAAGCAACTGCCTCTGGCAAAACGCGGTGAACGCCTGTCGATACTTTGCCTCGGCGCCCATTCCGATGACATCGAGATCGGCGCCGGAGGCACTATCCTGAGCCTGATCGCGGATGGAGTGCTCGTCGATGTTCACTGGTGTGTGCTGAGCGCATCCGGGGTCCGGGCACGCGAGGCCAATGATTCGGCTGTGTCGTTCCTCCAGGGCGCTGCATCCTATATGATCGACCTCGGCCAGTTCGAGGACAGTTACTTTCCCGACCAGAGCCGGGAGATCAAGCAGTGGCTGATGGCGCTGCGCGACCGTGTTTCACCCGATGTGATCTTTACGCATGTGCGCGACGACGCGCATCAGGATCATCGCGAAGTCAATCGCCTCACCACCAACGTCTTTCGCGATCATCTCGTGCTGGAATACGAGATCCCAAAATGGGATGGCGATGTCGGACAACCTAACACCTATGTGCCGCTGACCTCGAACATCATGGATCGCAAGGTGGAGCTGCTGATGAAGCATTTCGGCACGCAGCGCTCCAAGGACTGGTTCGATGAACTGACCTTCAAGGGCCTCGCGAGGCTGCGCGGCATGGAATGCCGGGCCGCCGATCGCTTTGCCGAGGGCTTCACCGTTCGCAAGCTCGCGATCACATTCAAGTGAGCTTTCACGCTTGCAAACAGCAAGCCCACGATTCGGAGGCCATTGGCGACCGAATCGCCCTATCGGCACGCTCCTGCTGTGCGTAAATTGATTATCCTAAAGTATAAACCGTGTAATTAAGTAATTAACCCGTCCGATTCTTCGCATTTTTATGACTAAACACCGGCTAAGTCGAACTAATCCTGACTAGGCCTAGATCTGGGCGCTGCCTACATCGGCCCGTTTGCCCCAATCGAATGAATTATTCGAGGATTAAAGACACCCCGAAATAATCGGCGTAAATTGAAAACCGTGAAAAGAAGTGCGGCTGGGCGTGGTTAACACGTTCAATATATCAACTCGCAACAAATATAAAAACTGGGGTAGTAAAATGGAGAATACGCATCCGTCCCTTATGGGGAAACTCGAGAATGAATCCTTTACCCGCGAAATCGTTGTAAACAACAATCAGCACCATCACGCAGTATATAGCAACGATCGCCATTTCCAAAAGTATCAGCCTGAAGATTATCTCGCAATCGTCGACAAACGCGCCCTTGAACGCGAATGTCTTGCTCAGGCTCTTCACAATCATCACATCGGTCTTAAAGTATATACATTCGGTAGCCTCGAAGAATGGCGCGCGTCAAAGCGAAGTGTTTCCCATCTTCGCGCTGTCCTGGTAAACGCCGGCAACCGCAACATGGATGATACCGATCTGACGGCGGAAATCAGCGAACTCGTTGCAACATTCGAGAGCGCAGCTGTCGTCGTCGTCGCCGAAAATGATGATCTCAACTATGTTCTGAAGGCGCTCGAAATCGGTGTTCGCGGCTATATTCCGACAACGTGCGGCATCGAGATCTGCATGCAGGCCATCGAGCTTGCCATTGCCGGCGGCAAGTTCGTACCGGCAAGCAGCGTCCTCGCACTGCGCAAGATGCTCGGCAACCGGAACGACGAATTCCGCCACATCGCAACCTCGTTCACGGCTCGTCAGTCGGCCGTCGCCGAGGGTCTGCGCCGCGGCAAGGCCAACAAGATCATCGCCTACGAGCTGAACTTGTGCGAAAGCACGGTCAAGGTGCACATCCGCAATATCATGAAGAAGCTCGGCGCGACGAACCGGACCGAGGTTGCCTACAAGATTAGCGACATGATCCCGCATGAGACCAGATTCTGACCTGACCTGGGCCAGTTAACCGAAATCTGAACTTGCAGGGGGGTCAATCATGATCGTATCCGAAGTACCGTCCACCCATGGCAGCGGCATGGCGCTGCCTCGCATCGCCTCGCTACTGTGGCGCCGAAAGCTCGTTGTTCTGGCGGGAGTTGCAACAGCCGTCGGCGTGGCGCTCGTCGGCTATATTCTCACACCGGCACAGTATAGTTCCGAAGCGATCCTCGCCCTCAATGTACGTAAACTCCAAGCATTGCCGACGGAGTCCGTGGTTTCCCCCCTGCCGCAGGAAAGTCCGGTGCTGCGGACGGAACTCGACATCATAACCTCGCGAACGATGGCAGAGAACGTCCTGGCCCGGCTCGATCGAGAGGGCTTCAACGCCAACGGGAGGCTCGTTCCCGAGGCGGAGCGAGCCGCATCGCGAGTGGAACCGCCAGTTCCGGACAGCGCCAATGCGGCGACGCTGGAGGATCAGAACCGCGATCGCATCGACAGGCTTCTGTCGGATGTGAATGTTGCCAATGACGGCCGTTCCTACACAATCTATATCAGCTACCGCTCCGATAACCCCGTCTATTCCGCAGCAGTGGCCAACGCCTTCGGCGAGGCCTATCTCGACTACCAGGTCGATGTTCAGACATCGGCTACGCGGCGCGTCGGCGACTGGCTTGGCGGCAAGATCGTCAGCCTGCGTGCAACGCTTGAACAGTCCGAACGGGCCGCCGCCGATTTTCGTGAGAAGTCGGGCCTTGTGAAGGCCAATGGCATGACATTGCAGTCCCAGCAGATCGCTGCACTCAATGGCGAATTGGCCAATCTTCGGGCAAAGCTTGCAGGGACGGAAGCCCGGCTTGCCACGGCGATCGACGCGGCAAACAACAAGGCTGGCGTCGCATTGACCGAAGTCCTGAATTCCCCGGCAATCCTGGCGTTGCGAACCGAGCAGTCCCGCGTCGAACGCGCCATTCTGGAAATCAAGCAGAGCGGCGCCACGCAAAGCGCACAGCTGCCGCAACTCAACTCTCAGCTGGATTCACTGAACGTTCAGATCAATGAAGGGATCCAGCAGATCATCAACAGCCTTCGGAGCGAGATTGATGTGACGCACCGCCAGCAGGCGGCGGTGGAAGCCAACCTGAAGGAGATTCAGGACAGCATGTCCACGGCCAACCAGGCGCTGGTACACGCGGACCAACTCGACCGCGAGGCAGCCGCCAATCGCGCCATCTATGAAAGCTACCTGACACGCTACAAGCAGACGATCGAGCAGGATGGCATTGCCTCGGCTGACGCCCGCATGATCTCGCGCGCGCAGCCGGCATCGTCCAAATCGAGCCCGCGCCTCAAGAGCTGGCTACTGCTCGGCATCATTGCCGGCACGGGTCTTGGCTTCCTCGGAGCATTCCTTATCGAATGGTTCGACCGGTCGATCCGCTCGCCTGAATCGCTCGAAACGATCACCCGCCTGCCGATCATTGGCCGTATTCCCGAGCTCACGCATCGCGAGCGCCAGGAAGTCGCCCGCATGGTAAGGGATGGCCACTCGAGCTTCGGACGAGCCATCGCTGATCTTCAGGCCCACTTGCTATTGTCGTCTTCGCCGAAGGCATCGCGTGCCATCGCAATCACCTCGGCCGGCGATCAGGAAGGCAAGACGCTGATCGTCGCCGGCCTGGCCCGGTCCCTGTCTGCGACTGGTATCCGGACTGTCGTTGTTGACGCCAATTTCCGTAACCCGATGGTTGCGCAGGAATTTGGCGACCAGTTCGGCCCCTATCTCGAAGAGGTGATCCGCGGCAGGCAGACATTGGAAGCTGCGGTTCAACACGATCTCGCGTCGACCATCGATTTCGTCGCTTCGCAAAGCTGCGAAGTTCCAGCCGAATATCTGCTGGGCCACGAACAATTCGCCAAGATGATAGCCCAGTTGAAGCGTCAGTATGACATCGTGCTGATCGATACGCCTGCCCTCAATAACGGCGCAGACGCGATCCGCGTCTCGGCGCTGGTCGATACGACAATCGTCGTCGTACGGCGCGACACGGCAAGAACCGATATGGTGGTTGCCGCCGTTAACAGGCTGCGTGCGGATGGCCGCAAGATCAGTGGCATCGTGCTCAACAGTGATCGCCGGAAAGGCAAGGCTGGCCATATCGATACCTCCCTCCCGAAGATCAAGCTTGCATCGCCTCAGGTGATCAAGAAGATCGCCGGGCATGTCAAAAAATCCCGCTCCTTCACAGCGAAGGCATGAGGTGAACCATGTCAATCAAACAAAAGAACAAAAGTAACGGCATCGGCTTTCGCATCAATCGCACAGTGGCAGCCTGGACTTTTTCGTCACTGTTGCTGCTTTCATCGACGGTGTCCCCGGCCTGGGCTGAGGAGCCTTACAAGATTGCGTCCGGAGATGTGCTGCAGATCACTGTCTATGGCGACGCCGGCCTCTCCGGGGTATTCCCGGTCGGTGTCGACGGAACGATCGGCTATCCGATCCTCGGAAACATTGCGGTCGCCGATCACAGCATCCCGGAAGTTACCGGCAGCATAAGCCAGGCGCTCCTGCAACACATACCAGGCCTTTCGGTCTCGGTGGCGGTCAAGGAATATGCTCCGGTATTCGTTATCGGCGACGTGCAGAAGCCGGGAAAGTATGAGTATCGTCCCGGCATGATCGCGCTCGAGCTCTTCGCCTTGAGCGGGGGGTTGAAACAGGATGCGGGCAAGATCGACGCTGCCGGCGTGCAGCTCGTGGCGGCCCGCCAGGATTATTCCGACACCAGCCTCCAGCTCTTCGCCCAAGAAGTCAGGGAGGCGCGGCTGAAAGCGGAGCTCGACGACAAGCCTTTCGAATATGTGCTTTCGAGCGATACACCAACCGAGGACAGGGATGCGCGCCAGGGCGTGGTCGATTCCGAACGCAGGTTATTCGACCTGCGGCTCGCAACACTCGCGAGCCAGGAACAGGCGTTGAAAGCCCAGACGCAGAACTACCGCGAGGAGATCCAGACGCTCGAAGAAAGCACACGGCTGCGCAACGACGAAATTTCGCTCCTGGAGAAGAATGTCAACGCCTCGCAGACTCTGGTCGACAAGGGCCTTACGTCGCAGTCGACGCTGCGCGACACCCAACGCCAGCTTTCGGCAATGCGCCGCGACTCGCTGGAATTTGGTTCGTTCCTCGCCCGGGCGAAGCAGAACGAGAATGCCATCCAGCAGAACCTGCTTGCCTTGCGCGAGCAGCGCTCGAACGATGCAGCCAGTCAGTTGCGGGACATCGACCTCGACATTATGAGGTTGCGCAAGAAGCTCTCCTTCATCGTGCAGACCATGTCTGAAATCGGTGCAAGCGCGCAGCGTGCAAGCACCCGCGAGGAATCGATCAAACTGACGTTCAGTGTGCTTCGCAATGTGAATGGCGATTACAAGGAAACCGAACTTTCCGAGCATGATCCGATCAAGGCGGGCGATATTCTGCGCGCGCAACTGACCATGCCGGGCCAGGTCGAAAAGAAAATCAATTAGCCAAGTAATTAAATCGAAGAAGCCCGCCGGCGGTTTTAACCCCGGCGGGCTTCTCCGTTGGGTCCAGATTGCAAAAGATCAACCCGCCAGCGCCGGAAGCGCAGGCGGGTTGATCGAATTCTGGTTATTAGGCGGCAGTATCGACGCGCTTTTCGCTGAGAGATACGTGCATGGATTGCTGCCAGCGCAGATAGAGGTCGCTAATGCCGGCCTCGAGCGCCACGCTCGGGCGCCAGCCCATGCTCTCGAGTCGCGCCGGATCGACCAATTTGCGCGGGGTTCCATCGGGCTTGGTCGTATCGAAGACAATCGTGCCTTCGTATCCCACTATCCCGGCTATGAGCTTTGCGAGTTCGCCGATCGATACCTCGCGGCCAGAGCCGATATTGATGATCTCAGGACCGGCATGGTTTTTCATGATGAACACGCAGGCGTCGGCGAGATCATCGACGTGGAGGAATTCACGCTTCGGCGTTCCGGTACCCCATACGATTGCCTTGGAACTTCCCGCGATCTTCGCCTCATGCATCTTGCGAATCAATGCCGGCAGCACATGTGCGTTCTGCAGGTCGAAATTGTCGTTCGGGCCGTAGAGATTGGTCGGCATCGCCGTAATGAATCGCTGGCCATATTGGCGCGCATAGGCCTCGGCAAGCTTCAGACCGGCGATTTTTGCGACTGCGTAAGCCTCGTTGGTTGGCTCAAGCGCACCGGTCAGCAGCGAGTCTTCGCTGATCGGCTGCTCCGCAAATTTCGGATAGACGCAGCTCGAGCCAAGCCACAACAGCTTCTGCACGCCGAGCTGATGCGCGGTGTGCATGATGTTCATGGCAATCATGGCATTGTCGTAGAGGAAATTGGCCGGATAGGTGGAGTTGGCGATAATGCCGCCAACCTTGGCCGCAGCAATGAAAATCGCATCCGGGCGGGCTCTGGCCATCCAGGCCTCGGTATCGGCCTGGCGCGTGAGGTCGAGCTCGTCATGCGAGACCTGCAGGAGGTCGCATCCCTCGTTCTGCAGGCGCCGCACCAACGCGGAGCCCACCATACCCGTGTGCCCCGCCACCCAGATGCGCTTGCCGCGCAGGTCAAAATGATGATCGTCGGTCTCAGCCATAGAAATCGTTCCGCCCTTCTTCGCGCATGATGTTCCTCAGATCAGATTCTACCATTTCCGTCACCAGCGCGTCGAACGAGACCGTATGCGTCCAGCCGAGTTTTTCCCGCGCCTTCGCAGGATTGCCAAGGAGCAGCTCGACTTCGGTCGGTCGGAAATAGCGCGGATCGATTTCGATGAGTTCCTTGCCCGACTTGCGGTCATAACCGATCTCGTCGACGCCTGAACCCGCCCACTCGATTTCCTTGCCGACGGCGCCAAAAGCCTTTTCGACGAATTCGCGCACGGTGTGGGTTTCGCCGGTTGCGAGAACATAGTCATCTGGCTGGTCCTGCTGCAGGATGCGCCACATGCCATCGACATAGTCCCGCGCGTGACCCCAGTCGCGCTTGGCTTCGAGATTGCCGAGGCGGAGCTTCTCCTGGAGGCCGCGCTCGATTGCGGCAACCGCGCGCGTGATCTTGCGGGTGACGAAGGTTTCGCCGCGCAGCGGGCTTTCATGGTTGAAAAGGATGCCGTTGGACGCATGCATGCCGTAGGCTTCACGGTAATTGACGGTTATCCAGTAGGCATAAAGCTTGGCAGCGGCGTAGGGGCTACGCGGATAGAAAGGCGTTTGTTCGTTTTGCGGCGCCTCTTTGCTCTTGCCGAACAGCTCGGAAGTCGAAGCCTGGTAGAACCGGCAGGTCTTTTCGATCTTCATGATGCGCATGGCTTCAAGCAGGCGCAAGGTGCCCAGCGCATCCGAATTGGCGGTGTATTCGGGGGTTTCGAAACTGACCTGAACGTGGCTCTGCGCACCGAGATTGTAGATTTCGTCCGGCTGGATTTCCTGGACGACACGGCAGAGGTTCGTTGCATCGGTCAGGTCGCCGAAATGCAGACGAAAGCGAATGTCTTCCTCATGCGGGTCCTGGTAAAGATGATCGATACGCGCAGTATTGAACGAGGAGGAGCGCCTCTTCAGGCCGTGAACGATATAGCCCTTCTTGAGCAGGAATTCACTCAGATAGGCGCCGTCCTGGCCTGTAACGCCAATGATCAAAGCGGTCTTCGCGGTCATATCTTATCCCCGGTCTCGTGCTCTCAGAGCTTCTTTTCATTTTGGCCTCCGGACCGACTTCCCCGAATGGAAACGGCAACCGAAAACAGTGAAGAATCCTCGTTTCACTATAGAGACCGCGGGCCGGGAGACACTTCGGCAATAGGGATAGGCGCGGCATCCAGGGCGATGGAACATAAGGCGTAGCGGGCTGATTCCGGTCGATAAAAGAGGCGACTATGGATGATGGCTTCTACGGAAGTGGTAGATCCGGGAAACGGGGCACCGACATTGGTAGTGCCTTTGTTGAACTGTCCGTGCCCGCTGCGAACTGCAACAATCGTAGCCAAGTTTTCAGGGCTGGGCACAGCCATGGCTCGAGGCAGGTCTACATGAAGATCGTATTTGCAAATCGCTACTTCTCACCCGATCAATCGGCGACGAGCCGCATGGTTTCAGGGCTCGCGTTTGCGTTGCGACGGCGCGGCTTCGATGTTGCCGCCATCGCCAGTCGCACCATGCACGACAATCCCAATATCGAGCTTCCCGCCGATGAGGTGGTCGGTGGGGTTACCGTCAAACGCCTCTGGGCAACGCGATTCGGGCGCAGCAACATTCTTGGCCGGGCAATCGACTACCTGACCTTCCATGTTTCCGCGTTCTTCTGGTGTCTCGCTAATCTGGAAAAGGGAGATATTTGCGTCGTCTGCACTGACCCGCCACTCCTTTCCGTGACGACAGCGCTGCCGATCCGCTGGCGCGGCGCACGCATGGTCAACTGGGTCATGGACCTCTTTCCGGAAGTGGCGATGGAACTCGGCATGCTGTCCGAAAAGAGCATTGCCGGCAGGCTGAGCAAGGTTGCGCGCGACTGGTCGATGCGCAAATCCACGATGATTGTCTGTCCCACCGCTTCGATGGCGTCCTACCTCGCCGAGCACGGGCTTGACGAAGACCGGCTAAGCGTCATGCATCACTGGTCCGACGGGGAAGAAATCTATCCGGTCTTTCCCGCCGACAACACTCTGCGTACGCGCTGGGGACTCCAGGAAAAGTTCGTCGTCGGCTACTCAGGCAATTTCGGCCGTGCCCACGACTTTTCGACCCTGATCGAAGCCGCCGTGCTTCTCAGCGACCATGACGACATCCGGTTCCTCCTGATCGGTGGCGGCCAGCAGCGCGCCCATGTCGAAGAAATCGTCCGCAACCGCGACCTCAAGAACGTAACGTTCAAACCGCTCCAGCCGTCCGAACACATCGCTGAAAGCCTCAGCACGGCCGACGCGCATATCGTCTCGCTCATTCCAAGGCTCGAACATTGTATCGTTCCAAGCAAGTTCTACGGCGTCCTTGCTGCCGGCCGTCCGACGCTGTTCATCGGCGACGGTAATGGCGAGGTTGCGCGCGTCGTTGCTTCGGCAGATTGCGGCGCAGCGGTCAGGATCGGTGAGGGCCAAAGGCTCGCCGATCATATTCTCAGATTGAAGAACGAGCCCGCGCACCGCGCTCAGATGGGGATCAATGCCAGGCACACGCTCGACACCGTATTTTCGCGCGACCGGGCGGTTGGAGCCTGGTCCGACGTCATGCACCAGTTCCGCCAGCAATCGGCGGCTTCATCGCAAACCTCAGTTTTCGGGCCAGCAGAATGAGCGGTAGCGTCGTTGTCAGTCAGCTCGGTGCGCGCATGCATTACGCAGTGCCACGCATCTTCGCCTCGGAGGGGCGGCTGGCACATTTCTATACGGATATCTGTGCCACTCAGGGATGGCCCCGACTCGTCAACAAGCTGCCGCGTCGTCTGCTTCCGTCATCGGTCAAGCGGCTGACGGGGCGGATACCCAAAGGGGTGCCGGCCGAACTCATCTCGACCTTCCCGAACTTCGGTGCCCGGTCGGCGGTTCGCCGGTTGCGGCAAAAGAACAGTATCGAGCACATGGCCCATACGATCTGGGCCGGTTCGGAGTTTTCGCGCCTGGTGGCGTCGAGCGGCTTCCACGGCGCCGACGGCCTCTATGCCTTTGCCGGCGATGCATTGGAGCAAATGCAAGCCGCCAAACGGCAGGGAATGTGGACCGCGGTCGAGCAGATGATCGCGCCTTGGGACACCGTCGAAGAACTCGTCGCCGGCGAACACGCGCGTTTTCCCGATTGGGCCGGTCCCTATAGCGAGAATCAATATGCGCGGGTATTTGCCGAACGGGAAAAAGCCGAATGGGCGCTTGCCGACGTTATCGTCTGCCCTTCGGAATTTGTACGGCGCAACGTCATTGCGCGCGGTGGCAGCGCGGAACGCTGCGTCGTAGTGCCATATGGGATTGATCCGCAATTTCCGGCGCAGGACATTATCCGTATCGGCGGTCCCTTGCGGGTCCTGACCGTGGGCGAAGTCGGCCTGCGCAAAGGTTCGCCCTACGTCGCCGAGGCTGCACGTATGCTTGGCAAATCCGCTACCTTTAGAATGGCTGGCCCAAGCAGATTGTCACCGGAAGTCAAGGCCGAGATCGGCCGATCCGTCGAACTGCGCGGTATCGTGCCCCGCGCTGAAATGGCCAAGGAATATGAATGGGCTGACGTGTTCCTCCTGCCATCCATATGCGAAGGTTCGGCTACCGCCATCTATGAGGCGCTCGCCGCAGGTCTGCCGGTCATCTGTACCGAAAATGCCGGCAGCGTCGTGCGGGACGGCGTGGACGGCTTCATCGTGCCTATACGTGACAGTGAAGCCATCGCCAAAGCGGTGACCGATCTTAGCGAACACCCCGGCACGCGAGCGGCGATGTCCGAAAGCGCGGTGACGCGGGCCGCAGAGTTTACGGTCAAGCGCTATGGCGAGCGCTTGCTCGAAGCACTTTCCCTGCTTCCATCGCAACAGCACACAGTCAACCAGGCCGCGCTTTCATGAAAATTTATCACGTCGTCAGTTCGATCGATCCAGCGCAGGGCGGACCACAAGTCGGCTGCTTGCGCCTCGCGGCAGCACAGGCAGCCCTCGGCCACGAGGTCGAGATCATCAGCTATGGCGGGAGCGACATCCGGCAACGTGCGTTGCGCGCGGCACACGATGTGCCGCAGCTTGCAAAAGTCCGCTGGCACCTTCTGGCCGACCCGGACAAAATCGAGCGCGTTCTCGGGCTCCGCGCAGCAAGAGCGCTTCGGAACGTATTGAAGGACGCGTCTTTCGTCCACATTCATGGCGTTTGGGAACCAATCCTGAAGCATGCCGCGCGCATTGCCCGGAGTTTGAAGGTTCCATATTGCGTTCAACCGCATGGGATGCTCGATGTCTGGAGCATGCAGCAGAAGCGCCTGAAGAAGCGTGTGGCGCTGCTGCTTGGCTACCGCAAGATGTTGAATGGGGCAAAGTTCATCCACACGCTCAACACGGACGAAGCAAACCTGCTTGACCCGTTGGGATTGACCCCGCCACGGCTGGTCATTCCGAACGGCATATTTCTCGAAGAATTCGCCGATTTGCCAGGCAAGGGATATTTTGCCGAGCGCTTTCCGCAATTGCAAGGCAAGCGGGTCGTATTGTTCCTGTCGCGCCTTCATACGAAAAAGGGGCTCGATATTCTGGCCGCGGCGTTTTCCATGTTGGCCAAATCCCACCCCGATGTCGATCTCGCCGTTGCGGGACCGGACGGCGGCGCGAAGGATGGTTTCGTCAGCCTCGTTACGGACCTCGGGATTACGGATCGGGTTCATCTTACCGGACCGATCTATGGCGCGGAGAAGTTACGGGCGCTGATGGATGCGGCGTGCTTTTGCCTGCCGAGCCGCCAGGAAGGCTTTAGCGTCGCCATTACCGAAGCCCTTGCCTGCGGCCTGCCGGTGGTGATCAGCGAGCCTTGTCATTTTCCCGAAGTCAGGACGGCCCACGCCGGCGCAGTCGTTTCGCTCGATCCCGCGAATGTTGCCGCCGCGATCGGCGATATCCTCGACGATCCGGGTATGGCCGCGATCATGGGCGAGAACGGCAAGCGCCTTGTGCACGAGAATTATACATGGCCGCGCGTTGCGGAACTGACGCTCCAGGGCTACGCATCGCCGAGCCTCAGCGCAGCGACCGGTTCAGCAAATCTCCGCGTCGCTCCCGACCATTCATAGCAGCTTGGATATGCAGGGCTGAAACTCAGCCGTTGGCTGGTTGTTTGCGCGCCCTGACCGGCTGTGCCGGATTGCCTACATAGATCATCCATGGATCGAGTTTGCGCATGGCAACACCCCGTGCACCGAGGACAGCACCTTCGCCGACGACGACGCCGGGGCCGACAAAAGCTTCGGACGCGATCCAGGCGTTGGTCTTGATTGTGATCGGCCGGCTCTTCAGCGGAAAATCCGCATCGTCCACGTCGTGCGTTCCGGTGCAAAGGTGTGTGCGCTGCGAGACGATGGCGAAATCCTCGATCGTGATCTCGGCGACGTTGTAGCAAATTACGCCGGGCCCCATGGATGCATGCTTGCCCATGATGAGGTTGCCGGGCCACCAGATCTTCACGCTGCTTCTGACAATGGCTGACGGGTCGATCGTGGCGCCGAACTTGCGCAGCAGCCAACCCCGCCATGGACTGAGCGGCGAAGGCGTCCACGATGCAAGGAGCGTCCACGATATCATCCAAAGGAGGCGCCTGAGGCGGAACCTAAGAGCAAATGTCGCTCCGCCGAGACGCGGCAAAGGCGCGCTCGCTGCGTCGAATGCCGGATCGTTGTAACGTGAGCGCATTGTCTTACCCCGCCTTACCAATTCTGTTTGATACCCTGTGCCACGTTTGCCGAGTTACATTCATGCCCGGACCTCCCGCGATGGGAACGGCGCCGGCACGAATGTCGAATTGAGACCCAGCCAACCGCGCACGGTATACCAAATCAATTTCGGGAATTCCTTTTGCAGGTAGGTGTCGGTGCCGATCGCCAGTTTCCACAGGGGCTGCAGATTTGTCACCGGGACGGACAGCCAGTGAACGTCCGGCGACGCGGCATGGAAACTTGTGATCGCTCGCCGCGAAGCATACCAGCTTGTCACCACGATGCCGCTGCGAGCGCCCATTCGCTTCACGTAGGGAGCCGAATAGAGCGCGTTTTCCCATGTCGTGCCGGACTGACACTCAACGTCGATGGCCTTCTCATCGACGCCGCGCTCTACCATTGCGGTCTTGATCCAGTAGCAATCGCCATCGCCGCTGATAAGGACGCGCGGCGCAAACTTGCCGAGCCACAGGCTGGCGGCAAGCTTGGCGCGCGCCGGGCCGTCGCCGCCAAGGACGACGATCACGTCGACTTTGGCCGGCTGGTCCTGAATGGTCAGGAACTTCTGCGCGAGGAGCGGAAGCGACAGCACGGAAAGAACTGTCAGGACCGCAACAAGCCCGATGGCCGGAAAGAGATACTCCCGTAACGGCAGGCGTCGCACGCGCTCGTCCGATACCGTCACGGAATGCGCGTTGACTGCGGTCATATCGAAAGGCCAAGCTCTCGCCGCTGCAGTTCCCGCATCTTTATAACGATCATATATTCGTATGACGCAATGAGGCGGCAGTAATGATAGCCCTGCCATCCGTCGAGAAATCCGCCGCGAAGAAAGTACATGTAGGCAAATCGTGCCAGCGGCCGGAAAGGAAGACGATAGGAGAATTCCTTGAGCGCCCTGCGCCTTGCTTCCGGCGTGGCGCTGAAGAAGCTGTGCCAGGGGATGCTTTTGCTGCGCAGGATCTGCAGGGATTCGCGCGCTTCAAAGCCGGAATAGCGGTTGTGCTTATCGAACCAAGCCGCCATGCCCTTGTTGAAGCTGTAGTGGATGAAATGCGACTTCAGGCGGCCTGTCGGACCATCGCCAACCGGTCGGGAGTGGCACTCGCGCTCATATTGGATACGTTCAGGACGTGCAAGCCGCGTGATCCAGGTCGGGTAGAGGCTCGAGTGCTTGACCCAGCGTCCCATGAACATGTTCTTGTAGCGGGCGCTGAACATCGCCTCAGGACGGTTCGGATCAGCGGCGATCGCCAGCATCTCGTCGCGCAAATCGTCAGGCGTTATCTCGTCGGCATCGGGCATATAGACCCATTCGTGCTTGAACTCGATCTCCTTCAGCCCATACATGCGCTGCTTGGTTTCGGTTTCATATTTGTGCTGATAGACGCGGGCTCCGGCGGCCTTGGCGATCTCGACGGTGCGGTCGGTGCTGAACGAATCCAGCACGACGATATCGTCACACCAGCTGAGGGATGCCAGGCAGGCCGGCAGGCACTCTTCTTCGTTGAGGGTCATGATCAATGCAGAAATCACTGTCTCGCTCCGGTTTCTTGGGTCGTCAAACTGCGTCCGAAAGGATGCCAGGCCGGGTGGGCTTGGCCGGTTGCACGGACGTGTGGGTTAAATTGAGGTCGGGCCGAATAGCGCTTGCCGAAACGGCCGAGATTTTCTGCACCGGCGCCAGCGGGCGCTGAACGGTCGTCGAGCGCCCCGACAGCGTTGCGTAGACGAAGGCGCTGTGCACGAGGAACGGCACCACCAACGCCAGTGTCATGGCAAGGTTCGAGATGCCGAGAATGATGCCGAGGCACCCTATGCCTCCGCACACCGCCGAAGCCGCAACGATCGTCAGTGTGGTTTTCGCAGGCGGGATCGCGCGGTCGAGCAGGAGGTGGTGGAGATGCCAGCGATCAGCAGCAAGCGGGCTGCGGCCGGCATGGACCCTGCGCACGATCAGGCTCAACGTATCGATGACCGGAACAATGACGATCCAGAGCAGCACGGTGAAAGCTATGTTGGCGTGGATGGACAGGGTTATGATGAAATAGGCAATGACCGCACCAAGCGCGGTGCTTCCGGCATCGCCGAGAAATATCTTGGCGCGCGCGAGCCATGGGCTGCGCATGTTGAAGGCAAGAAACCCTCCCACAGCCGCAAGAAGCACCAGCATTGGCAGGATCAGCTCCGTCACGCCCTTAAAGCCAGCAATAACCGACAGCCATAACAGGGCGACTGCGGCGCAGCCGCCAGCAAGGCCATCGACGCCGTCGATCATGTTCCAGGCATTGATAAGACCTATGACGAAGAGAATCGCGACGATGGTTAGAAGCGGAAACGATATGGCCAGCAGCGCTGGCGGCAGGGCAATGCCGGTGACAATAGTAGCTCCGGAAAAAGGATTGACCAGCGTCAGGGCAACCAGAAACTGCGCAGCCAGGCGACGCACGGCCGGCAGATCGACGCGGTCATCGGTTATGCCGACCACCAAAGTTACGAAAAGACCTGCCCAAAAATTGACGGGAAGCGACGGCGCGTGGTCGTGCAACATCATGACGAGCGCAAAGGTTGCAAAGATAGCAATGCCGCCGCAGAGCGGCACGACGCCATCGTGCAATTTGCGCCGGTCGGGATGATCGACGAGGGCGAACACAGGCGACACCCGTTTCAAGATTACGACCAGCGCAGCACTTACAATCAATGCTGCAAAACAATTGGTGATCCATGCAAACAAGGCGCACCCCCGCGAATTGAACACTCGCCATGCAAGGTGTGTTCACCTGTCACGGCCAAACCGAGTGGATTTTGGAAAACAGTACCGGCGGGAGTGATTGCGCGCCATTTAGGAGAAGTGAGAAGAGGTTCCACCTGATGGATGAACCCGGCTCGAACTTGTGTGTCCCTTTGGTGGAGTGAAAGAACTTCGCTCGTGGGAAAACAAGCGCTTCCCGTGACCTGTTAGCCGAACGCGTCAACCCCGAAATGATCGGAATAGACGTGTCCGGCCTCGCGCGCGCGTACATCGCACCTTCGCGTCACGCCCGCGTCACGTTTGGTCCATTACCCTTGCCGATTAACATGAAATACAAGGGGTTAGCCGCAACGAATCGGCCTTGGGACGGGGGCGATTCCAATCGAATCATAACAAAATCTGGCGGCTTTTTTCTCATCAAATGGCGTAGGGTAGGATCATGAGTGTGACGGTGGCGCGTATGAGGACTGACCAAATCCAAAACGGCTCCCCGAACGAGGGCGGAGCGAATTTCAAGAGCGGCATCCTCATCTATGCCGAGGCTGGCGTCGTTTTCCAGGGCCTTGTGCAATCACTCGAACGAACGTTTCCCGATCTCAAGGTCGACCTTTCGAACAAGCTTGCCGACTCCGGCGAAAACGACGACGCAATCGGCCTGGTCATGATCCACGCCGATTTTGTCTCCGACCTCATCGACTGTATCGCGCGCTGCAAAATACGCTTTCCCGATGCTTACGTGACATTGATGATCGATGACACGAGTGCGTCCATTCCGGAATTCAACACGCTCTTCGACAATAATCTGGTTCAGGGCCTCCTGCCTTTCAGCCTGAAGCTTGATGCGTGGCTGGCGGTCGTCTGGCTGATGCTCAACGGCGGCGAATATTATCCGTCAACGATTGTTCGCTCGATGGCAAAGGCTGCAAACGGCACACAGGTCAAGGCTCAGACGCCGTTCAGCGCCCAGCCGAAGCATACTTCAATGAATGCCTGGCCGGTAAAGACCCTGACCCTGCGCGAACACGAGATTTTGCAGCTTCTCTCCGAGGGTTTGCAGAACAAGATCATTGCCGACCGCCTTGCCCTTTCGGTGCATACGGTCAAGGTGCATGTTCACAATCTCATCCGCAAATTGCGCGCGCACAACCGCACCCAGGCGACGGCGATCTATCGCGACAGCATGGAGCATCACGGTCTGAAGCCCTTCGATACGACGGTCGTTCACTAGAGAACGAGGACTGCACTAGCCAAATCGAGCCATCGACAATTTCTCCTTGCGGGACGTCGCGCCCGCAAACCGGAGCACTGCAAGCCCCAGCACCGGGAAGAGCGCGCCCAGCCAGCCAAGATGGATCAGCCCGACATGGGAAAGGATCTGGCCGCCTATCATCGACCCGAATGCAACGCCGAGGTAGAGCGCGGAGAAGTTGAGCGAGAGTGCCAATGGCGCGCTTTCCGGCGCGATGGTCAGGATCCGGCTCGCCTGCGCCGGCGGGAACATCCAGGCGATCACGCCCCAGACGAACATGTGCGCGATGAGAACGGGACCGGCGATTTCGTGCGGCAATTGCATGATCCAACTTACGGTCGCCAGCACCATGGCATTGAGGACCGAGGCAGCGACGACAGTGCGGGTCGCACCGAGCCGGTCAGCCAACTGGCCTCCCAAAAAATTACCGATGGCCGCGCCGATACCGAACGATAGGAGAACCACGGGCAGCATCGACTTGCCAAGGCCGACGCCGTCAACGGCAATCGCTGCAATATAGGTGTAAACCGCAAAAGCGCCGGTCATGTAGAGCAGCGTGGTCAGCAGCGCCGGCACGAGGCCGGGGTGGCGGATCACTGAAAGGCGCTGGGACAGAGTAAGTCGGTCTGCGTAAAGTCCACGCGGCAAAAGCGACCAGACGACAACCGCTGCAATCAGACCGATCAGCGCGATGAAGGCATAGGTGCCGCGCCATCCGGCAAAAGCGCTGATAGCAGCGCCAAGCGGTGCGCCGAACGCGACAGCAAGGGTGGTGCCGCCGACGACGGCAGCAACCGCGCGGGCACGATGATGGGCTTCCGAAATGGCGACCGCTGTTGCCTGCGCCGTCGCCGCGTATAGACCAGCGGTCACTGCAATCAGGAGGCGGGCAAGCAGGAGAAGCAGATATGTCGGCGAAACGGCGGCGCACAGCGCGCCAACTACGAAGACCGTCGCGCTGCCGGCCAGAATCGTGCGGCGGTCGAGCGAGCCGGTGAGCGCGGCAACAACCGGGGCTCCGATCGCATAGGCAAACGCATAGGCCACGACAAGATAGCCGGCCTGGACCAAAGTGACGCCCGTATCGCCAGCGATCTGCGGCAGAAGACTTGCCGCGACGAATGCCTCGATACCGATGGCGAATGCACCAAGCGCTAATCCGAAAAGACGAATATCCATGGAGGTCACCTAAATGTTCAATGAACGTTGAACTAACGCCTGGGCCTTGCAGGAGTCAAGCTTTAAGTTCAACAAATATTGAACATTGAAAACTCTCCTGCCAATTGCTATTAAATTCGTATGACAGAATATCTCGATCACCCCACGGCCGAAGACATCGCGCTACCGGCCGTCCTGACCGCTCTTGGCGACGAAACCCGCCTTGCCATCATCGCAATTCTTGCCCGCAACGGCGAAAAAGCGATGACTTGCGGCCAGTTTTTGCAGCTGGGTTCCAAGACGGCCATCAGCTATCATGTGGCAAAGCTGCGCGAGGCCGGCATTATTCATGTGCGCCGGGACGGCACACGCCGCCTCCTGACATTGCGCCGCGACGACCTGGAGCATCGGTTCCCGGGATTTCTGGATTCGGTGGTCACGTCGGCTGTGGCAATGCAAACGCCTGAGGTTTTGGACTATCCGGCAGCACCGGAAACTGCGCGAGGTATGTGATGGAAATCAAAGCAATTGGCTCGGTCGCTTCGCGTCGTGCCCCGGAGGAATATTTCACCGGAACGGTCTGGCAGGACCCTATCATCGAAACGCCCGCCCCAGCGCGGCTTCAAGCTGTTCTTGTGCTCTTCGAGCCCGGGGCTAGGACCGCCTGGCACACCCATCCGCTAGGACAAACGCTGCACGTGGTTTCGGGAAAAGGGCTCGTGCAGGTGTGGGGCGAACCGATCCGCGAAATCCGCGCCGGCGATACGGTGTGGATTCCGCCGGGCGAAAAGCATTGGCATGGCGCCGGGCCTGACACCCTCATGGCGCACCTTGCCATGCAGGAGAGGCTTGAAGGCAAGGCTGCGGAGTGGCTGGAAAAGGTCTCTGACAATCAATACTCCGGCCAGGAATAATCTGTTATCATAAACTACTCAGTGTACGGCGTGAAAGGACACAACATGGCATTCGAAGACATCAAGGCGCAAATTGCCCTCTTGCTCGAAGCGATGGTCCAGCGGCCCACCGATGCCCATGAAATTCACGAGAACCTGCGTGAAAAGCTCAACGAACTCCGGGCCATGGGCATGCCCTTGCCCGATGACCTTGTTGCACTGGAAAAGCAGCTCGAAACCGATTTCGACTCCTAGACTCTAAAGAAACCGCTTCGGACCGTCTCGCAGCAACGCGCCAAGATCATCCTCCCCCGCGCGCTCGCCGCGGGCCGGACGGCCGTCAATCACGCCGATATCGCGCAGCATGTGATCGGAAAACTCTTCGGCGTCGATTCTGACGGGGCGGCGTTCGACCGGGTTTTGGCGCCCGGGCTTGGTCAGAAGGCCGCGAAGCGTCAAGTGGCCGACGGTACGAGCGGCGTGGGTTGTCATCGTGGTCATTGTCTCAACTCCAATGGCGATTTTAGTCTTGGGTGATGCGAACATGCGCCCGTTCCGCCTTGTTTTCCAACAAAACGCCAAGTAGCATGCATAAGCAGAGCTTATGTGAGACGTGAATGAACCTACCTCCCCTTGCTTCCATCCGGGTGTTTGAGGCCGCCGCCCGCCACGGTAGTTTCACCAAGGCCGCGGAAGAACTCGGCATGACCCAGGCTGCGGTCAGCTATCAGATCAAGCTTCTCGAGGAGCGCATCGGCGCGCAATTGTTCCTGCGCCGCCCGCGCCAAGTCACCCTGACGGAGGTCGGCGCCCGCTTGTCGCCGGTCATCAGCGACGCGTTCGACATGATGCGGGCGGCCATAGCTGCGACGCGCGAGAATGCCGACGGCGTATTGACCATCAGCACGATCCCGACATTCGCTGCGAACTGGCTCGTGCCGCGGCTTGGATCATTCCAACTCGCGCAACCAAACCTGGCCGTGCGCCTGCAGGCGAACCGGGAAATCATTGATTTTTCGAGGCAAGACGCCGATATCGGCATACGTTCGGGCAGCGGCAAATGGCCGGGCCTCGTCGCGCACCGTATTTTCGATGCCGATTTCACGCCCATGCTCAGTCCCAAGCTTGCCGCGTCGATTGGGGGCGTGAAATCACCCGAGGACCTTCTGAGGCTGACGATCGTCGATCCCGGCGATCCGTGGTGGCGCCTGTGGTTCAATGCGGCGGGAATTGCCGATCCCGATCTGCGCGGCGACCCCCGCAGCCGTTTCGGCGATCAGCACCTTGAAGGCAAAGCGGTCATTGCCGGCCAAGGGGTCGGCATTCTTACCCCGGCCTTCTACGAAACCGAGCTTGCACAAGGCCTGCTTATCCAGCCGTTCAATATTGTCGGCACTGCCGACCACTATTACTGGCTTGTTTATCCGGAGGCGCGGCGCAACGTGCCCAAAATCCGCGCCTTCCGGGACTGGCTTCTCGGCCAGTTGGAGCCTACTGCTGAAGAGGCTTAGAAGACCGCGAGATACTTCAGCAGCGAAATGATGCCGATCACAATGACGATGACCTGGGCGATCTGCTTCGCGCGCCCGTCAAGCGGCAGCATCTGGATGAGGTAAAGAACGAGGAAGATCACCAGAACGGTGATCAAGAGACTGATCAAAATTGACATTATAAACTTCCTGTTTTTGGGGAACCATATGAGTGTAGCCTCAGATAACTCCTTGCTTTCTATATTGGTTCCATGAAATCCATGACTTGGCAGCGGAATAGGTTTGTTTGGCTGCTTTTTTGCTGTTAGCGTCCGCCGCACCCCGCCATAGATCAGGATTTCCCATGCGCTCGTTGTTTCACCTTGCCTACCACGTCACCGATCTCGACGAGGCAAGGCGCTTTTACGGATCAATCCTCGGTTGCGAGGAAGGACGAAGCACTGACACGTGGGTCGATTTCGATTTTTTCGGCCATCAGATTTCGCTGCACCTCGGCAAGCCGTTCGAAACCACCAACACTGGCAAGGTAGGCGACCACATGGTGCCGATGCCGCATCTCGGCGTCATCCTGCCGCTTGACGCCTGGAACGATCTGGCCGCGCGCCTCGCCAAGGCGGATGTGGAGTTCGTCATGCCGCCGACCGTGCGCTTCAAGGGCGAGTCGGGTGAGCAATGGACCATGTTCTTCCCCGATCCTTCGGGCAATCCGATCGAAGTCAAAGGTTTTGCGGATTTCGCCGGAATTTACGCCAAGCAATAATTCATCATGCCGCAATCCACACTGAAGGCTGCCCTCTGGATGATGGGATCGCTCACGGCGATCCTCATGATGGCCATATCCGGCCGCGAAGCCTCTCGCGAGCTCAATGTCTTCCAGATCATGGAGATGCGCTCGCTCATCGGTCTTGCCATGCTCTATCCGCTCGTCCGTTCTTCGGGCGGCGTCAGGGCCATGAAGACGAGCCGCATCTGGCAGCATCTCGGCCGCAACGCCGCGCATTATGCCGGACAATTCGCCTGGCTCCAGGCCCTGTCGATGATTCCGCTGGCGCAGGTCATCGCTATCGAGTTCACGACGCCGGCCTGGACCGCGCTGATGGCCGTTGCCTTCCTCGGCGAGCGCCTCAATATTTGGCGCATCCTCACAATCATCCTCGGCATTATCGGCGTGGTCATCATCGTCCGCCCCGGCATCGGTTCGGTCGAAACCGGACAACTGATCGTGCTTGGCGCCGCTTTCACCTTCGGCATTTCCTTTACGATGGTGAAATCATTGACGCGAACTGACAGCGTCGTGAAGATTATTTTCTGGATGCTGATCATCCAATCGGCGATCGGCTTCCTGCCCGCCCTGCACGTGTGGCAATGGCCGTCCTTGCACGTCCTGCCGTGGGTGGTCATCATTGCCTTTACCGGCACGTTTTCGCACTTCTGCATGGCGAAGGCGCTGCAATATGCCGACGCAACGGTGGTGATACCGATGGACTTCCTGCGGGTGCCCTTGATGGCTGTTCTCGGCTGGCTGATCTATGCGGAGCGCGTGGATATGTTCACCGCACTCGGCGCAGTCCTCATCCTCTGCGGTAATCTTCTCAATCTCAAGAACCGAACGTCTGTCCGCAACAAGGATGCCGTTTCACTGGCTCAATCGTAGGCGAGACACCAGCCCATTCCCTCAAGCCAGCAACGCTCGGGGGGTACATCGTTTGAACGGTAGAGGCGCGTCACGCGCTTAAGCTCGCCATTGCCGAATGCGATGGCAAGGGCTCTTTCGGACTCTGGATCCCGCATCCCTGCGCAGGGATAAATCGCTACGCCAGAGACCGCCCGCGCAGCGTACGCATCGCCCTCACGGGTAATGAGGAACACGGCGCCGCGGGGACGCGAGCCACGGCCGATCAGGGTGAAGCCATCATCGGTCGTGAGCGGCAGAAGAAGCCGGCCCCCGTCCTTGAGACGATCGAGCCAGCCATCATCAAGCCTGGTTGCGCCGGCATTGACGTAGATCACATCGGCGGGCTCGAACGATAGTTTCGTGCCATCCCCCTGAACGATCTCGACATTGCGGTAACCGGTGAGATATTCCTTCGCGCGCGCCGCAAGATCCGCTTCGATTTCAATGCCGAGAACCTGTCCTGAAGCTCCGGCGAGATGCGCCATGATCGCGGTGTAATAGCCCGTGCCGGTGCCGATATGAACGACCCGCTCGCCTTCGGCGATGTTTGCATACCAAAGGAGGTGGGCATGCAATGACGGTTCGCCATTGTTGATGTGCCGCTCCGGCGCGATGCCGACGAGATCATCCGTATAAAGGTGAACCGGATCGTTATCGGGGCTGAGACCAAAGCCCAGTCCGTACCTGATGATCGGCCATGGACCCGGACCGAGAAAGTCCTCCCGCGGCACCTCGGCAAAGGCCCGCTCGATGCGCGGGTCGTCCACGCCAACGCTTGCAAGCACCTTGCCGGCATAGGCTCGCCTTATGCGTTTCAAGTCTTCGGAATCAGTCATGGGCATGATCTCGATCAGCCAGCTTTCGCTGCTTCAGGAACTGAGAGTTCATCGCACGGTCCAATATTCTCTACCAGAAAATCGACGAAACTGCGGACTCTTGCCGCCAGATATTCATGACCGACGAAGACCGCATGGATGAGTTCGAGGTCGCCGGGATTATATGCCTCGAGAAGCACCTTCAGACGGCCTGCACGAAGGTCATTGATCACATGAAACAGGCCGAGCCGGGCAATTCCAAGTCCTGCGACACACATCTGCTGGGCCGTTTCACCGTTATTGGAGATGAAATTGCCAGAAACGGCCAGGAGTTCTGTTTCCTTTGATTGCGGATTACGAAAAGGCCACTCGTTCAAGGTACGGCGAAAGTTGAAATTCAGGCAATTGTGGTGCTGCAGGTCACTTGGACGCTCCGGTATGCCATGCCTGTCGAGATAGTCCGGCGAGGCGATGACCACGACGCGGCTTTCGAAGAGTTTGCGCGCCTTCAATGCCGAATTGCGCATGGGGCCGACGCGGATCGCTATGTCTGCCCGCTCCTCGATAAGGTCGACAACGCCGTCGCTCAGCGAAACATCCAGCCTGACATCGGGATATTGCTCGAGAAACTTCGGTACGAGCGGCAAAACGCAGGTGACGCCAACAGGCACCGAGGAATTGACGCGCAGCAGTCCGCGCGGCTTGGCGGATGCACCATGGGCGACCGCCCGCTCCGCCTCCTCGATCTCGGCGACGATGCGCATGGCACGCTGATGATAGACCTCGCCTTCTGGCGTGAGTTGCAAGGTGCGTGTCGAGCGGACGAGAAGCCGCGTGCCAAGCCTCTCCTCGATGCGGCTGATCATCTTGCTGACGGCAGACGGCGACAGGCCAAGGCGTCGCCCCGCCGCAGAGAAGCTGTTGAGCTCCACAGCTTGAACGAAGACGTCCATTTCTCCAGCCCGGTTATCCATCTCAGCGCCATTTGTGAACCCGCGTCACAAGTATTGCGCGTTGCACCCCGATTATCAAGGTAATCGCCGCAAGCCATATTCACTGCAACGAACTCAAGGTTCGACATATTCAATTTCGCGGCCGGTTCCCAAAGATCGCCGTTTTGAAAAGGACAGCACAATGCCTCTTGCTCTTCTGGCGTTGACGATCAGCGCCTATGCCATCGGGACGACGGAGTTCGTCATCGTTGGCCTGCTACCCACGGTCGCCAACGATCTCAACATCTCCCTGCCGCTCGCGGGCCTCATTGTCAGCGTGTACGCGCTCGGCGTGACCTTTGGCGCGCCGATCCTCACCGCTCTTACCGGCCGCATCGAGCGCAAGCCGCTGTTGCTCGGGCTGATGGTGCTCTTCATCATCGGCAACACGGCCGCGGCCCTTGCGCCAAGCTATAAGCTGCTTCTCGTCGCGCGCGTGCTCAGCGCTTTCGCCCACGGGGTTTTCTTCGCCGTAGGAGCGACCATTGCCGCCGATCTCGTTGCCCCCAACCGTCGCGCTTCCGCCATCGCCATGATGTTTCTCGGCCTTACCGTCGCGATCGTCACCGGCGTCCCGCTCGGTACCTTCATCGGCCAGCAGCTTGGCTGGCGCGCCACATTCTGGGCCGTATCTGGCCTCGGCGTCATCGCTTTCGCGGCGATTGCCATCCTCTTGCCTTCGCAGATCGCCAAGGCGGCCCCTGCCCGCCTGATCGACCAGGTGCGTGTCCTTGCGAACGGCCGTCTGCTGCTCGCCTTCGGCATGACCGCACTCGGCTATGGTGGCACCTTCGTCATGTTCACATTTCTCGCTCCAGTGCTGCAGCAGATCACGGGCTTCGGCGAATCCACTATTAGCCTCATTCTCGTGCTCTATGGCCTCGCGATCGCGGTGGGCAATATGGTGGGCGGGCGTATTGCCGATGGCAATCCAGTCGGCGCGCTGGTGGTCATGTTCGGCCTGCAGGCTGCCGTGCTTGCCCTTTTCACCATCACTGCCGTATCGCCGGTCTGGTCGCTGGTGACGCTCGCCGCCCTTGGCGCGCTCTCCTTCTCCAATGTTCCGGGGTTGCAACTCTACGTAGTACAGCTTGCAAAGGTCCACACGCCCGATACAGTCGATGTCGCCTCGGCGCTCAATATTGCCGCCTTCAACCTCGGCATAGCTGGCGGGGCATTCCTTGGTGGCATCATTGTCGCCTCCCCGCTCGGCCTTGGCGCAACGCCATGGGTCGGTGCTCTTCTCGTCGTCGGAGCCCTCGGCCTGACGCTCTGGAGCCAGATGCTCGATAGGCGCGCTTCGGCCGCAGTACTGGCCACCTGTTAAGTCAAAGGAAACACCATGTTTAACGTTAATGCCAATGGCGCAGAAATCCCCGCAATCGGCTTCGGCACCTTCCGCATGCCGGGCAGCGATGTGCTGCGCATGGTGCCGGCCGCATTGAAGCTCGGCTACCGCCACGTCGATACCGCACAGATCTACGGCAACGAGGCCGAAGTTGGCGAAGCCATTGCCAATTCGGACGTCGCTCGCGGCGATGTTTTCCTGACCACGAAGGTGTGGGTGGACAAGTATCGTCACGACGCCTTCGTCAGGTCGGTTGACGAGAGCCTCAAGAAGCTGAAGACCGATTATGTCGATCTTCTTCTCCTGCACTGGCCGCAAAGCGATGTGCCGCTTGCCGAGCGCATCGGCGCGCTCAACGAAGTGCGTGATGCCGGCAAGGTTCGCCACATCGGCGTTAGCAATTTCAACACGGCCCTGATGGCTGAAGCAGTCAAGCTCAGCAAGGCTCCGATCGTCACCAACCAGGTCGAATACCATCCCTATCTCGACCAAAGCGCCGTGCTCGACGCGGCGCGCAAGGCCGGCATGAGCATCACCGCCTATTATGCCATGGCGGACGGCAAGGTCGTCGATGACCCGGCAATCAAGGCGATCGCGGCCGCCCATGGCAAGAGCGCGGCACAGGTGGTGTTGCGTTGGCTGGTGCAGCAGCAAGGCGTGGTCGCACTGTCGAAAACTGTGAGCGCGGAACGGGCAAAGGCCAATTTCGACATCTTCGACTTCGAGCTTTCAAACGACGAGATGCAAGCGCTGCATGCCCTTGCCCGTCCGAACGGGCGGATCGTCAATCCCGGCCATCTTGCGCCGAAATGGGATTGATCGGGCGCGCATTTCGCGCCCATTCATGCTCTGAATAAAATCAATGGCGGCCCCTAAGGGACCGCCATTCGAGTTTTCGCGACCATCCTGCCGCGTTTGCGACGGTTGACCTCTGGATTATCGCGATGCCACCTGGGGAAGGTATTGGTTCACAAGGTTTACGACCTGGGCGTCGCGGCTTCGCGCCGTATCGCCGCCCATCACGACGGCAACGAGCTGTCGCCCATTGTCGCTGACCGAGGTGACGATGTTGAAGCCGGAAGCCCGTACATAGCCGGTCTTGATGCCGTCGGCGCCGTTGACCTGATCGAGGACGCGGTTGTGCCCGCGGATCAGTTTGCCGTTGAAGGCGAATTCATGCACGGCAAAGTAATAGTATTGGCCCGGATAGTGCCGTCGCAATGCAAGGCCGAGGAGGGCCATGTCGCGCGCCGTGGTGATCTGCTGCGGATCAGGCAGGCCAGAGGCGTTGTGGAAGTTGGTGCCCTTCATACCGAGGCGGCGCGCCTTCTCGGTCATCAGCGCCGCAAACTGCTCTTCGCTACCGCCGAGATATTCGGCGAGCGCGACCGCGACGTCGTTGGCCGATTTTACCACGATCGCCTTGATCGCCGTATCGACATCGATGGCCTGACCCGGGCGGACGCCGAGCTTGCTGGGCGCCTGCGAGGCGGCATGAGCCGACATCGGAATAAGCGTCGATTTCGTGATGCGTCCGGACTGGAGGGCTTCGAATGTGAGGTAGAGCGTCATCATCTTGGTCAATGATGCCGGAATGCGCGGCAGATCGGCGTTGGCCGAATAAAGCACGACCCCGGTACTGCCATCGACAACGACAGAAGCATATTTCTCGGAATTCAGCGGCAGGACCGCCACTGCGGACGGCGTCGGATCAAGCGTCGCTGCCGTGGTGCAACCACTTGCGACACCGAGGATCACACCCATCAAAGCCACGGATTTCGAAAACGAATACAAAGCCCTAAGAACTCGCCCCACGTTTGTCTTCCGGATCGTTCCACTCGCGACAGAAGCAGAATTCTATCGCGGGATCGTTAATAAATCGGCGTTACCGGCGCTTGGTAACCGATTTCATCGGCTTCGCCAAGCGCCGTTATGGGCACAAATCGCCGCTGCCGCCTACGCGGTCAAAACGACCTTGACGCTGCGCGAGCGGTCGAGCGCGGTCAGAAACGCCTCTGGAGCACCGCTGAGCGGATATTGAGCAGTCACCAGCCGCAGCACGTCGATCTTGCCCTCGACAATCAGTTCGACCGCCTCGAAGAACTCTTCGCCGAAGCGGAAGGTGCCGACAAGATCAAGTTCCTTGGCCATGACCGCGTTGGCCGGCACCGGGATGGTGCCACCCGCAAGATTGCCGACCTGTACAACGGTTCCGCCGCGCCGCACGGTGCGGATCGCCGAGGCCAGCCCCGCGGCGGTTCCGGAGATCTCGAAGGCGATATCGAACGGGGTCCCCTCAGCCAGCGCCGCCAGCTGCTCTTCGCCCTTCGACAGGTCGACGATCTGGTCGGCGCCAAGCTCTTCGGCAAACTTCAGCGGCGCTGCAGCGACATCGACCATCGTCACCGAGCCCGCCTCGGCATGTTTCAGGGCGAGCATTGTCAGAAGTCCGATCGGCCCGGCCCCGAAGACGATGGTTGAGAAACCCTTGACGTGGCCCGCGCGCCGCACCGCGTGCAGGCACACGGCAAGCGGCTCAGCCAGGGCGGCGGCCTCGAACGGCAAATCGGCTGGGACCTTGACGCATTGTGCCGCCGTCGCATCGAAGACGCTGGCAAATCCACCCTGCATGTGCGGGGTTTTCGAGGCCGAGCCCATGAAGTAGATATTTTCGCACAGGTTGGGGCGCCCCTCATGGCAGTAGACGCATTTTTCGCACCAGCGCGACGGGTTGACCGCAACGTGATCGCCGACAGCCACCGACGTGACGCCGCTGCCAACGGCAATCACTTCGCCGGCGATCTCATGGCCAAGGACGAGGGGTGAGGTAACGACGAAATCGCCGGTCCGCGCGTGGCGGTAATAGTGCATGTCCGAACCGCAGATGCCGCCGGCGCCGAACTTGACCCGCACCATGTTCGGTGCGAGCTCGCCAAGATCGATATCGACGACGCGAAGGTCCTCCGCGCCGAAGAGTGTTGCAGCTATGCCTTTCATACTCATCTGATCAGACCCAATTGTGTTGGCAGCCAAAGCGTAATCGCCGGGATGAAGGTTATGGCGATCAGGGCGATAAAGAGCGGCACGAGCCAGGGCAGAATCGCCATGGTGGTGCGTTCCACAGATAGTTTTGCGACCCGCGACAGGACAAACAATACCATGCCCAGCGGCGGATGCAGAAGTCCGATCATCAGGTTGAGCGTCATGATCAGGCCGAAATGCACGGGGTCGATGCCGAATTTGAGAACGAGCGGCAAAAGGATCGGTACAAGGATCGTGATCGCTGCGATCGTATCAAGGAAACAGCCGACGAAGAGCATCAACAGGTTGACGAGGATGAGGAACACCCATTTGTTGTCCGTGATGGAGAGGATCGCCGTCGACAGGAGCTGCGCTGCCTGGCTCACGGTCAACAGCCACGCGAATACCGACGCCGCCGTAACGATGAAGAGCACCGATGCCGTTGTCTCGATGGTGTCGAAACTTGCCTTGGCAAGGCTCGACAGAGTCATGGTGCGGTAGCGGACGAGCCCGAGGAATAGCGACCAGAGTACTGCAGCGACAGCCGCCTCAGTGGGCGTGAACCAGCCCATGGTCATGCCGCCAATCAGGATGACCGGGGTCATCAGGGCCATGACCGCCGAGAAGTCGAAATACCAGTCGGCGGCAAGAAGCAGCACTAGAGCGATGCCGACGGAGGCGTTGACCGATAGCCCGGTCAGGGTCAGGAGATAGATGACAAGCGGTACGCTGAAGACGACGACGATCTCAAGCGAAGCTTCGAGAAGCTGCTTGATTTCGAAGGGCGCGTCAGAGCCCCAGCGCTTGACATAGGCGAAGATGGCGACCGTGAGCATCATCAGCACTGTCATGACGACGCCGGGCACGATGCCGGCCATGAACAGCGCGCCGATCGACACATTGGCCATCATGCCGTAGATGACGAAGGGCAGCGACGGCGGAAAGATCGGGCCAAGGGTCGCAGAGGCGGCGGTCACGCCGACAGCCGCTTCAATCGGATAACCGTGATCCTTCATCGCCTTGATCTCGATGGTGCCAATGCCCGCAGCGTCGGCAAGAGCCGTACCGGACATGCCTGAGAAAATGACCGAGCCGATGATATTGACCTGCGCCAGGCCTCCCTTCATCCAGCCGACAAGCGCGACCGCAAAAGAGTAGATGCGTCCGGTAACGCCTGCCGAATTCATCAGATTGCCTGCGAGGATGAAAAACGGCACGGCGAGCAAGGGAAAGCTCTCGACGCCGGCAATCATGCGCTGCGCAACGATGATGTCGGGCGCCACGCCAAAGAAGACGAGATAAAGCACCGAGGCGACCGCCATGGAGATCGCCACCGGCACGCCGACGAGCATAAGGAAGAGAAAGGTTCCGACGAGCAACAACATGGATCAATCCTCTACCTTGTGAAATTCCTCGGGCCGCTCGAGCACCGAATAGCCGCGGCGCATATTGGCGATGAAAACCTGAACCGAGCGGAAGAGCATCAGTACGAATGCGACGAATACGGCGTAAAAGACCATATTGCGCGGCAGGTCGACCGTGACCATACGTTCCTCGGCAACGATCTGCGTGTAACGCCACATCAGCCACACGGCATAGGCGAAAAAGCCGATGCGGACGATGTCGACGAAAGTCGACAGGGCCCGGGCGACGGAAGCCGGAAGATAGTGATAGAGGACGTCGACCTGGATGTGGCGGGACAGGCGCACGCACATCACAGAGCCGAGGAAGACGACCGCGATGAGACAGTTGGTAGCTATCTCCTCTGTCCAGGCATAGCTGTTGTTAAGGACGTAACGGGTGAAGAACTGCAGAAACACGCAGCCTGTCATGAGCCAGAATACGGCGAGCGTCAGCCAGTCTTCGACAGCATAATCCGAAACGTCGGCCACCGGCGCCGCATCCTCGAAGGAATGGGCGATCTCCTCGGCCGTAACCTGTGTGTGGACTTCCTTTGCCATTGGCATTCTCCGGTCTTCGCATCCAAGTGATGGAATGCCGGGCGGAGCAGCCGCCCGGCCCCCCGCGGATTATTCCTTGATGGCGCGAATGGCTTCCCAATCGGACTTCTCGTAGCCGAAGTCCTCAAACTTCACCTTCTCCATCACCGTCTTTTCGAAGTCGGCCTTGTCGACCTCGGTCACGTTGATGCCCTTTTCCTTGAATGTCGCAACGAGCGCCTTTTCCTTCTCCTCGATATTCTTGGTCGTACGCTCGGCCGCTTCCTGCATGACGTCGCCGAAGATCTTCTTGTCCTCGTCGGACAGGCTCGACCAGAGCTGCTTGGACACAACCGTATTGAGATGGTCCACGATATGGCCGGTCAGAACGATATTCTTCTGCACCTCGTAGAACTTCTTGGCTTCGATCGTTGTCAGCGGATTTTCCTGGGCCTCGACCGTGCCGTTCTGCAGGGCGAGATAGACCTCGGCGAAGGCGATCGGCGTCGTGTTGGCGCCGCAGGCGCGCGGCATGGCGAGATAGGCAGGAACGTCCGGCACGCGGATCTTCAGGCCCTGCATGTCCGAACACTTGCTGATAGGCTTGTTGGACGTAGTTTGGCGGGTGCCGTAATAGCTGACGGCGGCGATGTGGTTGCCGGTCTTTTCCTCATAGCCAGCGGCGAGACGCTTGAAGACGTCACTTTTCGTATAGGCGATCAAATGCTCGGGACCGCGGAAAATATAGGGGAAATAGGTCACGCCGATCGGCTTGAAATCGCGCGCTGCGAAGCTCGATCCCGAAATGATGATATCGACGGTGCCGAGCTTCAGGCCCTGGTTGATGTCCGCTTCCTTGCCGAGCTGTGAAGCCGGGAAAACATCGATCTTGTAGCGCCCATTGGTGCGCTTGTTGATTTCTTCGGCGGCCCAGACGGATTCCGTGTGGAACGGCTCCGAAGTTTCATAGACGTGCGCCCATTTCAGAGCGGTCTGGGCCTGTGCCGCAGCAGCCGAAAGTGCGAGCGCGGCCACCGCTCCCATAATGGCCATAAGCTTGATCTTCATGTCCTTCTCCTCCCAGATTGAAATCAGATCGTGGTGTTTCGTGTCGAGCCTTTCGGCGGATGACCTTTCTCGCTTTCGAGTTCGTCCTCGAAGCTCCTGGAAAATCTCGATTGTGATTGTTGCAGATGGAACTGCATCGCCGCCTTGGCGCGAGCAGGATCGCCCGAAGCAATCGCATCACGAATTGCCCGGTGTTCGGCAAATGCCTCACGCCAGGAAACCGCGCTCTCGAAGTAGCTCGCAAGCCGCTCGAAAAACGGCGTCATGCGCTGATCGAAGAGCTGTCCGACGAACCGCTCGAGCACGGCATTCTCTATGATGCCGGCGATGGTGGTGTGAAACGTCCGGTCAAGCGCAATCGAAGCATGCGGATTATTGAAGGTTTTCGCCATCCTGGTCAGCACGGCATCCATGGCTTCGACCTGAACCGGCGTCACCACTTTGGCGGCTTCCTCGACGATCGCACATTCGATGAGCGAACGCGCACGCAGCAGTTCGAACGGACCTTCGAGGTCGTCCGAGGGGGCGAGCACAGGCTTTTCTTTGCGTTGATTGGTGACGTAAACGCCCGAACCCATGCGGATATGGATCAGTCCTTCGACTTCCAGCGCAATGAGCGCTTCGCGGATTGTCGGGCGGGAAACACCAAGTTCCTCGGCAAGTTCGCGTTCGCCGGGCAATCGTTCGCCAACGGCGAACGAACCGCACTCGATCAAATCACGGATCTGTTCCGCGACCTGCTGATACAGGCGGCGCGGCTGGATCGCTGCGAACATTGGACCTCCCCGCACGGCTCCTCTCCGCGCATGACTGGTAAACTGGCCTTACCAATCATTAACTGATACATTGATATATATGTTGGAGTCAACCCGGCACAACTGGCGCCTCGATCTCAGGCAATTGTTACACATTGTATCGGAAAGTGATTGCCGTCGGCACACGCGAACAAGCTAAGAGAAATCTCGATACTCTGACTTCTTCGACCGGTGACCAATGCTGCCTCAAAACCGATTGCCGCGCGCCTTCGCCGCCCTGAGCCTTGCCTTGGTTCTGGGTGCTTGCTCGACAACCGATCCGAAGCTTCCGACCGCGGCGTCGATCCCGGTTCCCGAGGCTGCGCCACGCGTGGCGGCAACTGACTCTCAGCCTTTAGCCAAGACATCCGACAAATCCGTCGATGGCCTGATCACAAAATACTCGGTCGCCTATGCTGTGCCGGAATCCCTGGTCCGCCGTGTCGTGAAGCGTGAAAGCCGATTCAATCCCCAGGCACGCAACGGGCCCTATTGGGGGCTTATGCAATTGCTCCCAGCGACTGCACGCGGCCTCGGCCATGATGGCAACGCCAAGGATCTGCTCGATGCGGAGACCAACCTCAAATACGGGGTGAAGTATCTCGCGGGCGCCTATAAGGTGGCGGACAGCAATCCGGATCAGGCCGTCCGCCTCTATTCACGCGGGTATTACTATCAGGCCAAGCAGAAGGGCATGCTCGACGTGCTCGAACCTTCGGCAGAGCCCGTACAGACCGCTCTTGTTGCGACGTCATCGGAAGCAAGCACTGCCCCCGCCGCGCAGGCGACGAGCGCCCTGATGACGCCGACCGAACTCGCCTATGCCGACGGCAAGGTGGTGTTTCCGGCGGTGATCCCGCTGCCCTTCGAGCGGCAGGATTTGCTGGCCTCCACGATCGTGCCTACCACCACCGGTGGAAATGGTGCACGGGTCCGCGCCCCCGCCCCACTCTGAGCTCACTGCCCGCGAGCATCGCTGACGTCAAGTAATCCTTGGCGTGCGCCACCGCATCGGCCAGAATCTCGCCCTTGGCCAGTTCAGCCGTGATGGCCGCGGCAAGCGTGCAGCCGGTTCCATGGTCGTTGTCCGTGGCAATGCGGGGGCTGGAAAACCATTCTTGCGTTTTTCCGTCGCACAGAAGATCGCTGCTTTCCGATCCGCTGCCATGGCCGCCCTTGATCAAGACTGTTGAAGCACCGACAGCCAGCAGAAGCTCGGCCTGGCGCACCATTTCAGCCGCATCGCCTGCGACGGGCCGCCCGGTCAGCAGGGCTGATTCCGCAAGGTTGGGTGTGACGAGGGTTGCCTTGGGGAGAAGCACCTGCCGCAACGCATCGATGGCTCCGGGTTCGAGTAGCCGATCACCTGAGGTCGCGACCATCACCGGGTCGATAACGAGCGCCCTGTCCCAGCCGCGCAGGCCGTTGGCAATGCTCTCGATCGCTGCAACTGCGGAGACCATGCCGATCTTGATCGCGGCCACGTCAATGTCTGACAGAACGGCATCGATCTGCGCGCTTATGATCGAAGGCGAGAGATTTTCGATTGCTGTCACGCCCTTCGTGTTCTGGGCGGTGATGGCTGTGATGACGCTCGCGCCGTAGACGCCAAGCGCCGAGAAGGTCTTCAGGTCCGCCTGGATACCTGCGCCGCCGCCGCTATCGGAACCGGCAATGGTCAATGCGATCGCGGTCATCGCCGTGCCTCGAGCGCCTTGTCCACTGCCTCGCGCAGTACTTGCGCAGCGGCCTTCGGGTCGACCTGCCGAAAAATGGCCGAAATGACCGCTATGCCATCGGCCCCGGCTTTGATGGCCGGTGCAGCGCGCGCGAGATCGAGGCCGGCAATAGCGCCGATCGGCAGGTCGGGCTTCTTCGCCCGAATGACCTGCGCCAGACGTTGATAGCCGTCAAAGCCGATGGGACCGTCGGGATTGTGCTTGGCCGGCGTTTCGAACAGCCCGCCGATGCAAGCATAGTCGATATCGCCAGCGATGGCGGCTTCGGCATCGGATTCGTTCTTCACCGTCAAACCGATAATCGCATCCGGGCCAAGCAGACGACGGACGTCGGCGACCAGCATGTCCTCGCGCCCGACATGGACCCCGTCGGCACCCGTGGCAAGCGCCACGTCGACCCGGTCGTTGACGACGAAAGGAACGCCGCTGCCGACCAGCGCTGTCCGGATCGCATGGGCACGTTCCACCATCTTTCGTGTTGGCGAATTCTTGTCGCGATATTGGATGATCGTGGCGCCGCCTCGCGCCGCAGCGAGCGCCAGAGCACCAAGATCTTGCTCGCCGCCAATCGCGTCGACATCGACAATGGCATTCAGCCGGAAATCTACTTTTGGCATGATCTTCTCTTTCATTAGAGCGAAGGAGGTTGGGAGAGTTCGACGGCGAGGTCGCCGACGGCGGGGATCGATTTGATCAGCCCTGCTTCGTGCAGGAAGACACCGAGGCGTTCGTAGCGGCCGCGATCGAGAGCTGCCGGCCTTTTGGCGAAGCGTGGCAGCGTGTCCGTCCACGCCTGCCTGTTCAGCGGATTGTCGAGATCCGGGTAGGCCTTGATGAAAATCTGCCAGCTCTCGTCCGGGTGATTGGTCAGATAGATTGCCCCCTTTTCAACAGCGCCAAGAAAGCGCGGCAGGCGGTTGTCGGTAACGAGATCGCGGTGCGTGACGAAGATGAGTTCGTCATAGACCGGTACGCCGTGCTCCTCGGGAAAGAAGGCGCGGCCGCCATGACCCTCCTGTGCCATCTGAGTCAGTTCAAAGTTGCGGTAGGCTCCGACCGTCGCATCGACCTGGCCCGCGATCAGCGAGGCTGAGAGGGCGAAATTGACGTTGATCAGTTCTACATCCTTGATGGACATGCCTTCGGACTTGAGCATGGCGCCGAGCATCGCATCCTCAAACCCGGAGACCGAGAAGCCGACTTTCTTGCCCCTCAAATCCTTGAGGCTTTTGATGGGACCATCCGCCAGCGTCATCACCGTGTTGAGTGGTGTTTCCACCAGCGTCCCGAAGCGCACCAGCGGCAGGCCGGCGTCATGGTCGAGATAGAGATTGGGCTGGTAGTGGATGGCGATATCAGCCTGCTTTGCCGCAACGAGGCGTGGCGGTGCGGCCGGGTCTGCCGGCGGCATCAGATTCACATCAAGGCCGGCATCGGCAAAGTATCCCTTCTCGCGGGCGATGATAAGAGGGGCGTGGTCCGGATTGACGAACCATTCGAGCAGTACCGTCAACTTGTCGGCGGCACTGGCGGGCGCGGTTGCGGCGCAGAGCGCAAGGCATATGGCGAGGATCGATAAGCGTGTGCGGAACATCAGTCGTCCTTTGTTGCGATGATGGGAGTTGCTCATGTTTGCGGCGCCCAAGGGGTAAGGCGGCGGGTCAGGGCGTCGACGAGAAAGCGCAGGATCACGGTGAGGGCGGCGAGGATCATCAGTGCCGCGAACATGGTTTCGGTCTGCATGCGGGCATTGGCTTGCAGCATGACAAAGCCGAGCCCGCGCGACGAGCCGACCCATTCGCCAATCACGGCGCCGATCGGGGCAAAGACGGCGGCGACCCGCAGGCCCGATCCGAGCGAGGGTAAGGCACTCGGAACCCGAACGAGAAGCAGGGTTGCGAGCGGCGTCGCTTGCGTGAGCGAAGCCACATCAAGCAGATCGCGGTTGGTTCGCTGCAGGCCATCGGCAAAGGCAGACGCCACGGGAAAGAAGATGATGAGGCTTGCCATCACCACCTTGGAGGCAAGTCCAAAGCCGAACCACAGAACAAGCAGCGGCGCGATGGCAAACACCGGGAGTGCCTGCAAGACAAGAAGAAGCGGCCAGACGACATGGCGAAAGGCGGGAATGGCGGCGACAAGCAGCGCGATAATAATGCCGGCGAGCGCGCCGAATGCCAGTCCAAGCAGGATCTCGATGAGCGTGATCGATGCGTTGACGCCAAGATATTGCCGCTGTTCGACCAGCGCCGACACTACCGCAATTGGCCCGGGCAGAATGAATCGCGGAGGCTGGAACAGCCAGACCACCACTTGCCAGAAAGCAGCGACGGCGGCAAGCGCCGCGACCATGCGAATAACGAGGCGCATGGTTGGCAGCTACCGCCGCAGTTCAGATGTCAGGATGTAGGGCACGCTCAGGACTCCATTGCTTTTGGAAATCCGGTCATGCGCGAAGGTGAAGCTGAAAAGGCGCGAACTTTGCTCAATTCCCGTTCCTACGCCGGCATGACCCGGATCAGGTTCAAGGGTCCAGCTCGACGCTATCTCAGCACTGTACAGTGCCCCCCTCGGAATGAAGCGATGATGGAGCGGCGCGAGATCAAAGTCAATCGCGCCGCGTCAGGTCCTAGTGGGTCAGGCGAACGTTCTCGCCGTCGACCGATTTACAGGCGGCCGTGATCTTGTAGTAGAAGTCCTGGTTGGCCCAGCCGCCGCCGTCTTCCCACGCATGGCTGTGGGGCGTGTTGTCACAATTCATCAGGTCGTCGAGCGGCGGCTTGGATCCCACCGGCAGTTGGACGCCATCGACGAACAAATGGTTGACCGTGTTCGGATCGTCGGTTTTCAGCGTGGAATTGTATTTCGAATAGCCCGACTCATTTGTGGCAATGCAATCGACGTATCGCGATTTTCCGGCGTTCTTGTCCTTGTAGCCGACATCGCAACCGTCATTTTTGATTTCCATCTTGAGGTACAGCTTGGTGTAGTCACCGAGATCGAATGTGATCGGAACATTGATATCCGGGTCTGTTTTACCGCCGCCGTTACCATTGTAGAGGTTATGGTCGGTCGCGGTGTACTTGATGGTGCCGACGACAACGTCCTTGCCATTGCGCACGACGATGATGGAAACTTTCTTGAACCAGTAGCCCGTAACCTTGTCGATCGTGATCTTGGCCGTCGTCGGCTTCAACGGCGCGAGCGCCGTGGCGTTGACGTTGATCGGCATGTTGTCCTTGTTGAGAACATGCATGAACAGGGTGCTGGTGTGGCCGCCAAGAGTGATGGAAACCTTTTGATTTTCCGTGCTGAAGTTCAAATTGATATCTTCAGCGCGCAGGCCGAGATTGGCCTGCAGAAAGGCGCGTGCCCTCGCCTCGGCGGCCGCTTTGTTGGAACCGGTAAAGACCGAGGCTGCCGCAAGCGCCGCGGCGTCGGCCGCATTCTGCAGCCGAGAACGGTCATTGCTGGCGCGGCTATAATCCACGGCGAGCCCGGCAAACCCCAGGAGCGGTACAAGCAGCAAACCGAATGTGATCGCGGTTGCGCCGCGGCGGTCTTTTATGAATTGACGTAGATACTTCATGGCCCCACTCCAGTCGATGAGCGCAACCATCAGTTGTCCGGCGTAAATGACGGCTTATGAAATTCGTTCAGATTTTCACGATCTGCCCTGGAACGGTCGTCGGGGAAGAAATGCGTCTGCAAATGGTAAATGTTCGATGAAGCTGCATTAGGCGTTTTGAACGACAGGGCGGACAAAACCCTGGCTCGCAACAAGGAGGTTGCGCGTGTAGTCCTGCGTTACATGACGCCGGGCCAGTTCCGACGCGGTGAGCCGTTCTACCTCCGCGCCGTGTTGCATTACCATGAGCCGGTCGCACATGTGCGTTACGACTGCGAGATCATGGCTGACCATGACGAATGTCAGCTTACGGTCGCGGCGGATCTTTTCGAGAAGATTCAGCACCTCCGCCTGCACTGATGCGTCGAGCGCAGAGGTTGGCTCGTCCAGCAACAGGATCGATGGTTCGAGAATCAGGGCGCGGGCGATGGCGACACGCTGGCGCTGGCCGCCTGACAGCTGGTGCGAGTAGCGGAAGCGAAAACTGGAACCGAGCCCGACCTCGTCAAGCGCCCGCAAGATGCGCCGCTCGATATCGCCGAATCCATGTACGGCGAGCGGCTCAAGGAGCAATCGGTCGACGGTCTGGCGCGGATGCAGCGAACCATAGGGATCCTGGAACACCATTTGCACTTCGCGGTAAAAGGCCTTTGTGCGCGATGCGCCGAGCAAATTGCCATTGACCTCGATCGTCCCCGCGGTCACGGGCGCCAGACCCGCCACGGCGCGCAACAACGTCGATTTGCCCGAACCGGATTCGCCGACGAGACCGAAGGACTCGCCGGGCACCACTTCGAGGCTGACCCCGCGCAGCGCGCGAAAGCGATTGAACGTCACTTCGAGATTGTCGATCTTCAGCGACGGCGTCATGCTGCCCACTCCGGTTTGCGGTCGAGTGTCGGCAGTGGATGCCGGTCAGCACCTATTTCGGGCATGCAGTTCAGCAGTCCCTGCGTATAGGGGTGCTTGGCATTGCGCAGGTCCGTCGCCGCAATTTCTTCGACGATGCGGCCAGCATACATGACGATGACCCTGTCGCAGAACGACGAAACCAGCCGCAGATCGTGCGAGATGAAAATGAGGCCCATGCCCCTATCGCGCACCAGATTGTCAAGAATGCCGAGTACGTCGAGCTGGACCGTAACATCGAGCGCGGAGGTCGGCTCGTCCGCAATCAGCAGTTCCGGTCCGGTGATCAGCATCATGGCGATCATCGCGCGTTGCCCCATGCCGCCCGATACTTCGTGCGGATGGAGATCGTAGACGCGCTCGGGGTCGCGTATCTGGACGGCGGCCAGCATATCGAGCGCGCGTCGGCGCGCCTCGCGCTTGCTGACCTTCTCGTGGGTCCGGAGCGTTTCGACGATTTGCCTGCCGATGCTCATGACCGGATTGAGCGAATATTTCGGATCCTGCAAGATCATGGAGATACGATTGCCGCGCAGCGCCCGCCGTTCCTTGACGGACGTCTCCAGCAGATCGATGCCGTCGAAGTTCAGGGTCTTTGCGGTGATGGTTGCATGCGGAGGAGTGAGGCCCATGATGGCGCGGCCGGTCTGCGACTTGCCGGAGCCTGATTCACCGACAATGCCGAGGCGTTCGCGCCCAAGCGTGAAGGACACGCCACGCACCGCGTTGACGGCGCCCGTGCGGGTCGGAAACGTGACGCGGAGGTCGTCAACCGTCAGCATGGTGCTCATTGGTTGTTGCCTCGCGGATCAAGCGCGTCGCGCAGCCCGTCGCCAAGAAGATTGAAACCAAGGCTGACGATGAGGATGGCAAAGCCCGGCATGGCGGCGACCCACCATTGGTCCATGATAAAACGCCTTCCCGATGCGATCATGGCACCCCACTCGGGCAAGGGCGGCTGTGCGCCAAGCCCAAGAAAGCCGAGGCCAGCAGCGGTGAGGATGATACCTGCCATGTCGAGCGTCACGCGGACAATCAGCGACGACAGGCAGAGCGGCATGATGTGCCGGAGCACGATGCGCGTCGGCGATGCTCCCATCAGCCGGACGGCGGCGATGTAATCGGAGTTGCGCACCGTCAGCGTCTCGGCGCGGGCAATGCGCGCATAGGGCGGCCACGAGGTTATCGCTATGGCGATAACGGCATTCTCAATGCCCGGCCCTAGGGCGGCGACGAACGCCAGGGCCAGGATAAGCTTGGGGAAGGCAAGGAAAATATCGGTGATGCGCATCAACACGGCATCGACCCAACCGCCGGCGTAACCGGCAATCGTACCGACGAGCAGCCCGATTGGCGCCGCGATGATCGCAACGAGAATGACGACATAAAGCGTCAGGCGCGAGCCATAGATGAGCCTTGAGAGGATATCGCGGCCCTGATCGTCAGTACCAAGCAGATAGTCACCACCGGGCGGCAGCAGGCGCGCATTGCGCAGGTCGCCGGCAACGGGCGAATGCGGCGCCAGCAGCGGCGCAAAGGCAGCAACCAGCAGCAAGGCGATGATGATGGCGAGCCCGACAACGGCAAGGCGGTTGCTGGCGAAACGGCTCCAGACGAGATAGGCGCGGCCAAGTCGCGCCTGTGTCCGCGATTGCGGGCGGTCGCTCATCAGCCATTCGCGGCGCGTAAGCGGCCGCGACGTGTTGATTGCCTCTGTCATCGTGCGCGCGTCCGTGGGTCGAGGGCCCGATAAAGCAGATCGGACAGAAGATTGATGGCAACGAAGACCGTGCCGATGACGATGGTTCCGCCGAGCACCGCATTCATGTCGGCGTTCTGCAGGGAGTTGGTGATGTACATGCCGAGCCCTGGCCACGAGAAAACGGTCTCGGTAAGGACAGAGCCTTCGAGCAGGCCGGCATAAGAAAGCGCAATGACGGTGACGAGCGGAACGGCGGCATTGCGCAAGGCATGACCCCAGATGATCCGCGTTTCGGAAAGGCCTTTTGCGCGTGCGGCAACGATATATTCCTGCTCGAGTTCATTCAGCATGAAGCTTCGGGTCATGCGGCTGATATAGGCCAGTGAAAAATAGCCGAGCAAGGATGCCGGCAGGATGATGAAACTGAAGATGTTGCGGAAGGCTTCCCAATTGCCCTGGATCACTGCATCGAGCAGATAGAAGCCAGTAATGGGCGTGAAGGTATATTCATAAACCACGTCGATACGGCCGGGACCCGAGGTCCAGCCAAGCTTGGCATAGAAAACCAGCAATGCGAGAAGGCCGAGCCAGAAGATCGGCACGGAGTAGCCGATCAGGCCAATGATGCGGACGAACTGGTCAATCAGGCTGCCACGCTTGACGGCGGCGAGTACGCCGAGCGGAACGCCGATACATGCACCGATGAGCGTGCCCATTGTTGCAAGTTCCATCGTTGCCGGAAAAACCCGCCTGATATCGGTCATGACGGGGTTGGTCGTCAGGACAGAATTGCCGAAATCGCCCTGCAATATGCCCTTTATGTAGAGAAAGAACTGCTCATAGAGCGGCAGGTTCAGCCCGAGCTCCTCCCGCACCCGTTCCACCACATGGGCGGGCGCACGGTCGCCGACGATTGCCAGCGCCGGGTCGATCGGTATTACCCGCCCAATAAAGAAGGTGACTGCAAGGAGGCCCAAAAACGTGATGACTCCGATCAGCAGGAAACGTCCTCCTGCCCAGAGAAAATTACCAGCCCAGGCGCCGGAACGCCTGGACTCCATTTGTGTGTCGGTACTGCTCATTGCATCAGCCCTTGGGGCCCGATCACTTTGATACGTTGAAGACGTAGTTGGTGTCGAACGACGGTCCGAGCTTGAAGCCTTTGAGGTTCGAGCGCAGGGCCGAGACTTCCGTCTGCTGGAAGATCAAGACGAACGGGCTGGTCGCCAGAACTTTCTTCTGCAGATCCTGGTACATGGCGGCACGCTTGGCATTGTCGCGTTCGAGCAGGGCAGCTTTGGTTTCCTTGGTCAAATCCGGCACATCCCAGGCATTGCGCCATGCGAGGGTCTTGTTGGTGCCTTCATCCGAATTGTTCGGGTTGTTGGTGAAGGTGTCGGCATTCGAATTCGGATCCCAGTAATCGACGCCCCATTGACCGATATAAGAGTCGTGGGTACGAGCGCGATACTTTGTAAGCGTCTGCTTACCGTCACCCGGTATGATTTCCATCTTTACGCCGGCCTGCGCCATCGTCTGCTGAATGGATTCGGCGATGCCCGTCACCGGCTGGTTGTTGCGCACATCCATCGTGAAGGAGAAACCATCCTTCAGCCCGGCCTTTTCCAGAAGCTCCTTGGCCTTGGCGACGTCGAGCTTGTAGGGGTTCTCGTCGAGTTCGCCGAGAATGCCCTTGGGCAGGAAGGTCTGATGAATCTCGCCGATGCCCTTGATCAGCTTTTCGCCGATCGCATCGTAATCTACGAGATATTTCAGGGCTTCGAGCACTTCCGGCTTGGCGAGGTTCGGATTCTTCTGGTTGAGGCTGAAGTAATAGATCGTGCCCTTCGGGGCGCTCGTCGTGGTGATCTCGCCGTTCTTGACGACCTGTTCAAGATCGTTAGGCTCGAGGTTGCGAGCAACGTCGATATCACCCTTTTCGAGCAACAGGCGCTGCGCGGCGCTTTCCTTCACGTGACGATAAATGACGCGGTTCAGCGGCGCCTTGGTACCGTAATAATTGTCATTGCGCTCGAGGACGATGATTTCGTTGGCGCGCCAGTCGCGAATCTTCATCGGGCCCGAGCCAGCGTAAGCGGTCTTCAACCAGGCATAGCCGAAATCGTCATTGACGACATGTTCGGAGACGAGCTTCTTGTCCACCACCGAAGCGACCGTGGCCGTCAGACAGTTAAGAACGAAGCTCGGTGCATAGGCCTGATCCACCGTGAACACGAAGGTCGACGGGTCGGTTGCCTTGGCTTTTTCCGTGATATTGTCCGGCTTCAGGCCAAACTGCGTAAGGATAAACGCTGGGCTCTTGTCGAGCTTGACGGCGCGCTCGAACGACCAGGCGACATCCTCGGCGGTGATCGGATTGCCCGAGGCAAATTTCAGATCCGGCTTGATCTTGAACGTATAGGTCAGGCCATCATCGGATACTGTCCAACTTGCGGCAATATCGGCGACGATCTTCGAAGGGTCGTTGATGTCGAGCCGAACGAGCTTGTCATAGGTATTGCCATTGATTTCGCCGGTGGTGAGCTCGAAGGCTTCAGCCGGATCGAGTGTGATCACGTCGTCGATGGCGAAGGCTTCGACAAGCGTATCGGCGGGCGTTGCGGCAAATGCCGGCACGCCGGACACCAGGATCGCGGAAAGCGCAGCGCCCCCGAGCAGAAGGCGAAATTTGGAGTCGATCTTGTTCATCAGCATTGGTCAGTTCCCTGTTCTAGAGCGATGTCGTCTTGTTATTGTTCTTCATGCCAGGCGGAACGCAGCACGCGCAGCCAGTTGTCGCGGCATATCTTGGCCAGATCCTCGCCTGCGTAGCCGGCATCGCGCAGGGCAGCAACGAGGTTCTGGTTGCCGCTCGCGTCGCCGATCTCGCCGGGGATCTTGGCGCCGTCAAAATCGGAGCCCAGCGCCACGCAATCGATGCCCATGCGGTTCAGCATGTAATCGATGTGGCGGATCATATCTGAAAGTGGGGTATCGGCATTTTCGCGCGCGTCAGGCCGCAACATGGCGACCGCGTAATTCAGGCCCACCAGCCCCTTGCTCTCGCGAATAGCGTCGAGTTGCCTGTCGGTCAGATTGCGCGCGACCGGGGTCAGCGCATGCACGTTGGAATGGCTTGCAACGAGCGGCTGATCGCTGATGCGCGCGACATCCCAGAAGCCTTTTTCGGTGATGTGGGCAAGGTCGATGAGAATACCCAGTCTGTTGCAGGCCAGGACCAACGCCTCGCCCTCTGCGGTAAGGCCGGGGCCGGTGTCCGGCGACATCGGATAGGCGAAGGGCACGCCATGGGCAAAGATATTGTTGCGGCTCCAGACCGGACCAAGGGTGCGCAGCCCCGCCGCATAGAAAACGTCAAGCGCCGCCAGATCAGCGCCTATCGCCTCGCAGCCTTCCATATGCAGGACCGCAGCAAAGGTGCCGTCGCGCATGCACGCTTCGATTTCGGCCGTCGTACGGCAGAGCTTCCAGCCGCCGCCACGCTCCAGGCGCAAAGCGATGGACGCCATTTCAAGCGCGACATCCAATGAAGGAGCCCGCTCGAGCGGCGCGGCCAAGGGCGTCGAATAATGCCCGTTGGCATCGGGGGCCTTGAATGCGAGATCGCCCGAGGGAACATAGATGGCGCAGAGTCCGCCGGCGAGCCCGCCCTTCTGTGCCCTTAGCTTGTCGATGTGTCCGGAGGTCGTCCCCTTGACGAATTCTTCCACGGGATCGGCGCCGTCTCTCGAATGTTTCCACAACCGGTAAAGCACATCGTTGTGACCATCGAAGACAGGCTGCATTTCAATTCCCGATCAGGTTGGCAAACAGCGACATTTCCGTCGGGCAAGCATCCCGCCATCCCGAACCGACGTCGCCGAGTGACAAAAAATCATGACGCCAGCGAACAGGCAATAGCGTTGTTGTACAAAAGTATAAAAGACTTTAGTCGCTTCACAACTGATCGCCTGTTGCACACTGTTAAGTTGTGGACGATTGCCGCCCCCCCGGAATTCACACCGGCGGCCGTTTGCTATCATCCCACCCGATATGATATCATCCACCTGGCGTTATAGTGGAGAAATCATGGCTGCCGTAACCATCAGGAATTTGCCGGAAGAAACGCATCGTGCGCTCAAATTGCGTGCCGCCAAACATGGCCGGAGCACGGAGGCCGAAATTCGCGAAATTCTGGAGGAGGCGACACGCCCGAAGGATCGCTTGAAGATAGGCTCGGAACTTGCCGCTTTCGGCCGCCGCCATGGCGGGCTTGACCTTGAACCCGGCCGGGATCAGACACCCGCAGAACCTGCGGATTTTGAATGATCGTCCTTGATACGAATGTTATTTCCGAGCCGCTGAAACGGAGCCCGGCCCCGGGGGTATTGTCGTGGCTCGATCAACAAGGGGCCGAAACGCTGTTTCTCACCACAACAAGCCTGTCGGAGCTTCTCCTCGGGATTGAACTCTTGCCCAAAGGCAAGCGAAAACAAGGCCTTGATCGCGCGCTGAGCGAACTCATTTCGTACCTCTTCGGCGATCGGATCCTCGATTTTGACCGGCAAGCGGCCTTGGTCTACGCCCCGTTGGTGAGCCAGGCGCGTTCGACCGGACGGACGATCTCAATCGCAGACGGGCAAATAGCTGCGGTCGCAAAGAGCCGCGGATATTCCGTCGCCTCGAGAGACACAATGCCATTCACCGCGGCCGGGCTCACGGTGATCAATCCATGGCAAGAAGAAAAGACCTAGCTAAACGTCGAGGTTCGCCACACTTAGCGCGTTGTCCTGAATGAATTCGCGCCGCGGCTCGACATCATCGCCCATGAGCCGCGAGAACAGGCTGTCGGCGTCGGTAGCATCATTGACCTTGACCTGCAGCAGGGAGCGCGCGTTCGGATCGAGCGTCGTCTCCCAAAGCTGCTCCGCGTTCATTTCGCCAAGACCCTTGTAGCGCTGCAGCGAGAGGCCCTTGCGCCCGGCTGCAAAGACGGCGTCGAGGAGAGCCATCGGCCCCGCGACCGCGTCGGCCTTTTCCTTGCGGCGGAGCACCGGCGGCTGCGAATAGATATCATGGAGGCGGGCGGCGTAGCGATCGAGCTGGCGCGCATCGGCCGAGCCGAGCAGGGCCATGTCGAGGGTCACCGTCTCCTTGACGCCGCGTAAAGACCGCTCGAAGACGAAGCCGTCAACACCATCGTCAGGCGTGGCAAGGCGGCCGGTCCAGCCCTTTTCGGTTTCCTCGGCGATGAGGTCGAGCCGGGCGGCAACTTCGGCGACCAGTTCCTGCGCCTTGACGGTATCGGAGATCGCTTCGGGATTGAGCGCGCCGGCGATGGTTGCCTGTTCGACGACCGCACGGTCGTAACGCGTGTTCAGGCCCTGCAAGAGATGGCGAACTGCCAGCGCGTCATTGATGACAACGCGCAGGTCGTTGGTGGTGCGCACTTCCCCTGAAACCAGCTCCAACGAGGTTTCGTCGAGCCCCGAGTCGATTAGATATTCCTCGAAGGCGGTTTCGTTCTTGATGTATTGCGAGGACTTGCCGCGCGTCACCTTGTAAAGCGGCGGCTGGGCGATATAGACGTGGCCACGCTCGATCAGTTCCGGCATCTGGCGGAAGAAGAACGTCAAAAGCAGCGTACGGATGTGGGCGCCATCGACGTCGGCGTCGGTCATGATGATGATCTTGTGATAGCGCAGCTTGTCCGGATTGAACTCGTCTTTGCCAATGCTGGTGCCGAGCGCAAGGATCAGCGTGCCGATCTGGTCGGAAGAAAGCATCCGGTCGAGTTTGACGCGCTCGACATTCAGGATTTTGCCGCGCAGCGGCAGGATCGCCTGGTTCTGGCGCGAGCGTCCGCCCTTGGCCGATCCGCCAGCGGAATCGCCCTCGACGATGAAGATTTCGGATTTGGCCGGGTCGCGCTCCTGGCAATCGGCAAGCTTGCCGGGCAGCGAGCTGATGCTTAGCGAGTTTTTGCGGGTGATGTCGCGCGCCTTGCGGGCCGCCTCGCGTGCGGAGGCCGCCTGGATCACCTTCTCGACAAGCACCTTGCCTTCGGCCGGATGCTCTTCAAGCCAGTTCGATAGCGCCTCGTTGACGAGACTTTCAACGACCGGGCGCACTTCGGACGAGACGAGCTTGTCCTTGGTCTGCGACGAAAACTTGGGATCGGGGACCTTGACGGACAGGACCGCAGTCAGGCCTTCACGGCAGTCATCGCCGGTCAGCGTGACCTTCGACTTCTTGGTCTGGCCCGAGGCGTCGGCATAACCGGTCATCTGGCGGGTCAGGGCACCACGGAAACCGGCAAGATGCGTGCCGCCATCGCGCTGTGGAATATTGTTGGTGAAGCACAGCACATTCTCATGGTAGCTGTCGTTCCACCACATGGCGACTTCGACCGTCGTACCGTCCTTCTCACCGCGAATGTAAATCGGATCTGCGACAAGTTCCTTCTTGGTGCGGTCGAGATAGCGCACATAGGCGGTAAGTCCGCCTTCGTAGAAGAGCTCGAGCTCGACCGGATCGGCATGGCGCCGGTCGGCGAGCAGAATGCGCACGCCCGAATTCAGGAAAGCGAGCTCGCGCAAACGATGCTCAAGCGTCTTGAAATCGAACTCGACCATCGAGAACGTGTCCGTCGAGGGCAGGAAGGTCACTTCCGTACCGGTCGCATCGCCGGCATCGCCTGTCACCACGAGCGGCGCGTCGGCCACGCCATGGGTAAAGCTCATTTCATGGATCTTGCCCTGGCGGCGAATCTTGAGTTTCAGCCAGACGGAAAGCGCATTGACCACGGAAACGCCGACGCCGTGCAGACCACCCGAAACCTTATAGGAATTCTGGTCGAATTTGCCGCCAGCATGCAGCTGGGTCATTATGACTTCGGCGGCGGAGACGCCTTCGGAGTGCATGTCCGTCGGAATGCCGCGGCCATTATCCGTCACCGTGCATGAACCGTCGGGATTAAGCGTGACGGTGACGCGGGTCGCGTGGCCGGCAAGCGCCTCGTCGATGGCGTTGTCGACGACTTCGTATACCATGTGGTGAAGGCCGGATCCGTCGTCCGTATCGCCGATATACATGCCCGGGCGCTTGCGAACCGCATCCAATCCCTTGAGAACCTTGATGGACTCCGCACCGTATTCTGGCGAGGTTTCAACTGTCAGTTCCGGTGTATCGCTCATGTAGATTCAATCTTTTCTCGGGTCGCCAGGATCGGCGCGCCGTATTTATAGCAGAACCGGGCGAATCATGCCCGGTCCTTGGCCTAGATATAGTGCTTATCGCGCGTTTTTCCAATTCTAAGGGGTGTGAATATCCACGGATCATGGCCAAATTGGCTCATCCGGGCGAGAAATACGACCGGAGGTCCGCACCCGGGCGTGCGCCTGATCCGGCGGGCTGAGAACAATCCGCCAGACAGAGTTAAGGCCGCAATGCGCGCTACTCGATGATCTGGACCGATCCCGACGCAGGTTTTGCGACAGGCGAACGGGCATCGAGGAAGCTCTTGACTTCGCTGAACTTCAAGCTGCCGTCCCGGTCGCGGTCAATCTCGGCGAAGTGATCGACAAAAAAGCCGAGCCCGGAGTTTGAAGCGGATTCCTGCGTGACAAGGTGGGTCGCCGGATCCGCGGCCCGGTCGAAGAGCGAGGCTGTGCGCTGGTCGACTTCGGTCGCGACCCTTGCTCGGGTCAACGGGACCGCTGCCATCCGCGATGGCGCCTTACGCGGCGCGAAGCCACGCTGCATTCTCATGAGGCCGCGCTGCTGCCGCGACTCGCTGTCGAAATCACCCGCACTGGCGAGCGAGGCGCTGCAAATGACGCCAATCAGGATTGACGCACAGATATGATGTCGTTTCATTGTTTCACCTGTTCAAATGCGGGCGGGTTGGATGCGGCAAACATTGTCGCCGACGGCCCATCGTAGAAGGCGTCCAGATCTTGCATCAGGGTGGCATAAGAGCGGGTGTAAAAAGGCGCTACTCCGTGGCCACCCTCGTAAACCTTGACCGGCACCTTGTAGGTGAGGCCGCCTATTTGAAGGTCAACTTCCGACCGATTGAATGGCGTAATCAGATCGTAGTAGCCGTGCTGAACCATGACTTTCAAGTCTGGATTGAGCGTCATGCTGAATGTCAAATCCGGAACGCTATTACCTGCCCGTTCCTTGTTGTCTCCGATCGTTTGAGGATCGGGTCGATAATCCCAGATGTCGATGATCTTACCGTTGAAGCCAACATAAGGCGATTGAGATTCGTAGCCGATGAACTTGGCGTGGTAATCTTTTCGCCAGGCGAAGTAATCGCTCGTGCGATCAAAGGCCGGATCTACGGCTTCCGGCTCATCAAAGTAGCGTCCATCGCCGAGCAAAAGGTCTCCCGTCTCGGGCGCAAATTTATGCGTAAATTCGTCCGGGTCCATATTTGGCGTCGCAATCCAAGGATTGTTCTTTGAACTGTCGCCAGGTTGGTACATTTTACCCACACCGGTATAGGCGAATAGTTTGTCGAGGAATTTGATCCCCTCAGGCTTTTTGATGTAGTCTTCCCAAGGCTTTCTATCCGGCACTTTCGCGTCGGTTCCGCTGAAGACTTCGTAGTAAAGATTACTGAACTCGGATCCGAAGGCGCGCGCATTTGTGGCAAACACCTCAAGTCCCTGATTTCCACGAGCTGTAGACTTCTTGTGGAAGTCCGCCACCATCGCATAGGTCGGGATCGCCCCGCCGCAGCTTGTGTAGAACCGGTAGCAACCGCTCGTTTGATTCAAACTCGGGGAATTCAGGACGAGCCCGGAAAGGACATTTTTGTTCGTCGTGAAGGTCGTGTATTGGCTGGTGCCGCTCTCCAGCAGCAGACGTGCCATGATTGGCGCCCGAAATCCGCCATAAGAGACGCCGTAAATATATTTGGGCGAGTTCTGGCGGTTGTACACGTTCACATAGCGCGTGATGAAATCCCGCAAGACTTTGGCATCGCTATCGGCGCCCCAAAAGTCACTGTTTCTGTTCGGCCAGATGGCGAGGGAATTGCCGGTCCCGACCGGATCGACGAAGACGAGGTCCGTCTTGTCCAAAATCGTGTTGGGATTGTCTTTCAACGGCCCGATGACGTCCTCCGATGGGGCCGGTCCGTCTTCTTGCATCGGCCCAAGGAAGCCAATATCCAGTTCGGCGGATGAGCCGCCGGGCCCTCCGTTGAACACGAAGGTTATTGGGCGCGCATCCCGCGCCTGGTCGTCGCGCGTATAGGCCGTGTAGGAGATCACCGCTTCAGCATTGAACAGACCTGAGCCAGGTTTGGATGCAATCAGCTGACCGGCGGTCGCCGTGAAGGGAATGGAGGTTCCCTTAAGGGCGATCGTGTGCGCTTTGGCGGCCGAGACTTCGCGAGCGTCCGAATGATCCAGTCTTCCATCGGGGTCATAATCTGCAGCCGTTATCGGTTTGACCGGAATGGATGCGGGCGGAGGCGCTGGAACAGTCGACGTCGGCGCCTGCTGAGGCTTGACTGGCGCGGGTTGATTGAACGTCGGCGTCGCATCGGCGCTGTCGGAATCGGATCCTCCGTCGCAAGATGCCAGGAAAACAGCCAGCAAAAGCCAGCAAAGGCGAAAATTCATAATCAAAAACCTCACAATATGGACCGAAACGATATCCGTGCAGGCGGGTAAAAAAGAGGTAGTAGAAATCGGAATTTAAAATCACGTCGCAAGCTCGAGACGGAGCACACCTTATCCAGTTTGCGACGTCAAGTACAAAATGGCTGGTGCCGCCCCAAAAGAAACCATTGGCATTTCTGCACCCACATGCCCACATGGTCGGCAGGAGCCTGCTAATATGAATACTGTTCAAAGCGCCTTTGTTCCTCCAGCGCCCATCCCGCGTACCGGGCCGGTCGGAACCTTGCGCCTTATTCGAACCATTTATCGCAACCCGCTCGAACTATGGGGAGAGCCTTCCTATAATGAACCGTGGGTGTCGATCGACTGGTCCTTCGCCCACACGATCATCGCCAATGATCCTGGCCTCATCCGCCACGTCCTCGTCGACAATGCCAGGAACTACAAGATGGCGGCGGTTCGCCAGCGGATCCTCCGCCCCATCTTGCGCGATGGCCTCCTGACGGCCGAAGGCGAAACGTGGCGCCGTTCTCGCAAGGCCATGGCACCGGTATTTACACCTCGCCACATCAATGGTTTTGCCCAGGCGATGAGGCGGACGAGCGAGACTTTCGCCAAGCGCTACGAGAACCTTTCCGGTCCTACGGACGTGTCGCGCGACATGACCATGCTGACCTATGATATTTTGGCCGAGACGCTGTTCTCCGGCGAGATTGCGGGCGATCCGGACCAGTTTTCGCACGAGGTCGACCGCCTGTTTGAAACCATGGGCCGCGTCGATCCGCTCGACCTTCTTGGGGCGCCGAACTGGATGCCACGCTTCACCCAAATCCGGGGCAGGCGCGCCCTCGCCTTCTTCCGGCAGATCGTTGCCAACACCATGGAGATGCGCCGCAAGCGCATGGACCGGGAAGGCGACAAGGTTCCAAACGATTTTCTGACCCTGCTGCTCAGGGCGGAAGGCCCGAAGGGACTTTCGCGCGCCGAGATCGAGGACAATATCATTACGTTCATAGGCGCCGGGCATGAAACCACGGCGCGCGCACTGGGCTGGACGCTCTATCTCCTCGCCAAGGCGCCTTGGGAACGCGATCTGATCGAAGCCGAGATCGACGCCTTTATGGCGCAGGCGGACGTGCCGCCCCCGCATGCCTGGCTCGACGCATTGCCGCTCACCCGCGCCGCTTTCGAAGAAGCAATGCGGCTTTATCCCCCGGCTCCCTCCATCAACCGCGAACCGATCGAAGACGATCAATATATGGACCTGAAATTGCCCAAGGGGGCGGCTGTATTGGTTATGCCATGGACGGTCCATCGCCATCGGCTCTATTGGGACAATCCCGATGCGTTCATGCCGTCGCGTTTTCACCCGGAAAATCGCGACAGGATCGACCGTTTCCAATACTTGCCGTTCGGCGCCGGGCCGCGCGTGTGCATCGGCGCAAGTTTTGCGCTCCAGGAGGCGATCATCGCGCTGGCGACGCTGCTCCACCGCTTCAGATTCGATGTCGCCGGCGCCTACAAGCCGTGGCCCGTGCAGAAATTGACGACGCAACCCGATGGCGGATTGCCAATGACAGTGCAGGCGCGGCGCTAACTTGATTTCCTAGGAAATATTCTATATATTTCTTTCCATTGAAAGGAATATTCATGGGAATCGCTGCTCAGCCGCTATCAGAAATCCCGGATCGAACCGCCGTCGTTTCCAAGGCGCTGTTGCGGTCATCGGAACTGCTGGGCCTCACCGCAAAGGAACTCGCCCATATTGTCGGGCTTTCGGAGCCAAGCATATCGCGCTTGAAGCGTAGCCTCGATGGCGCGCCGCTCACCGGCAAGAGTTATGAACTCGCGCTGCTTTTCATCCGCCTCTACCGTTCGCTCGACGCTATCGTCGGCGGCGACGATGCGGTGGCGCGCACATGGATGCGAACTGACAACACGATGCTCGGCGGCAAGCCGCTCAACCGGATCAAAACCATTGACGGCCTCACCCATGTCCTCGCCTATCTGGACGCCCGACGCGCTCCGATCTGAAGCCAGGGACAGCCATGGCGGCTGCTGGCGTCTGGTCGAAGCGCAACATCGCGTTTCAACGATGAAACTCGTCGACACGCTCGACGAGCAGGCACTGCTTGAAGATGAACTCGAAGCCACCAAGCCGCCGCTGCCGCCCGCCTGCATTCATCTCGACTATCTGCTTGCGACCCCGTTTCGCTACGGGCGCTATCCAGGCAATTCTCGCTTTCGCCGCGAAGGCTATTCGCCGGGCGTTTTCTATTCGAGCGAGATGGTTGAAACGGCTGTTGCCGAAACCGCTTTTTACCGTCTGCTGTTTTTCATCGAAAGTCCGGGCACACCCTGGCCGCGCAATGCGCTCGAATTCACCGCGTTCGAAGCGCGCTACGCCACGACCCACGCCATCGATCTGACGGTCGCGCCCTTTGCCGAACATCGAAGCCGCTGGACGCATCCAACCGACTATTCCGCCTGCCTCGACCTTGCCGATGCGGCGCTTGCGGCGGGCATCGATCTCATTCGCTACCAGTCCGTGCGCGATCCGCAAGGCGGCGCCAATCTCGCCCTGCTCTCCTGTGCCTGCTTCGCCATGCCAAACCCCGTGCGCAAGACGACATGGCGGCTGCATTTCTCCGACTACGGCGTAAATGCCATATGCGACATGCCGGACCTGCGGCTGGGCTTCACTCTCGCGACTTTTGGCGACGATCCGCGCGTTGAAGGCGCGGCGCGGCAATAATCAAGTGATCACACTCGGCTTGTCGCGACCCGTGTGAGCCTTGATCCCGGCAAGATCCTCCGCAGCGCGGATAAGGTCGGCAAGTGCGCTCTGTGTCTCAAGATCATGGCGCTTCGGATCTGGCTCATAGCGTTCCACGTAGACACGGACCGTCGCGCCCGACGTGCCGGTGCCTGACAGGCGGAAGACGACGCGCGAGCCGCCTTCGAAGAGTACGCGTATGCCCTGGTTTTCGCTCACCGACTTGTCGACCGGGTCGTGATAGGCAAAGTCGTCGGCGGTTGCGATCGTCAGACCCTGGACCTTCGTGCCGGGAAGCGAAGCGAGTTTGCCGCGCAGATCGTCCATCATCTTGTTGGCGCCAGCCGTATCGACGCCTTCATAGTCATGACGCGAATAATAGTTGCGCCCGTAGGTCGCCCAATGTTCCCGGGCAATGTCAATAACGCTCATGCGGCGCACGGCAAGTATGTTGAGCCAGAGCAGCACGGCCCAAAGCCCGTCCTTCTCGCGCACGTGGTTCGAGCCGGTGCCGGCGCTTTCCTCGCCGCAGATCGTCGCCATATCGGCGTCGAGCAGATTGCCGAAGAACTTCCAGCCCGTCGGCGTTTCGTACATGCCGATGCCGAGCTTTTCGGCGACGCGGTCCGCGGCACCGCTGGTCGGCATCGAGCGTGCGATGCCCTTGAGACCGGCCTTGTAACCGGGGGCCAGGTGGGCATTGGCCGCAAGCATCGCAAGCGAATCGGATGGAGTGATGAAGATGCCCTTGCCGATGATCAGGTTTCGGTCGCCGTCACCGTCGGACGCGGCGCCGAAATCCGGGCCGTCCGGCAACATCAAAAGGTCATAGAGATCCTTGGCGTAGACGAGATTGGGATCGGGATGATGCCCGCCGAAATCGGTCAGCGGTACGAAGTTGACGCATGTGCCTTCCGGCGCGGCGAGGCGCTTCTCGAGAATCTCCTTGCCGTAGGGGCCCGTTACGGCGTGCATCGAATCGAAGCGGAAGGTGAAACCAGATTTGATGAGGTCACGTATCGCATCGAAGTCGAAAAGCTGTTCCATAAGCGCCGCATAGTCGGCAACCGAATCGATGATTTCGACCTGCATGCCGGTGATTTCGCGCTTGCCGATCGTATCGATATCGATATCTGCAGCTTCCGCGATGACATATTGCTTGATCGCCTTCGAACGCGCGAAAATCGCCTCGGTGATCTTCTCCGGCGCCGGCCCCCCATTGCCTATATTGTACTTGATGCCAAAATCCTCGTTCGGACCGCCCGGATTGTGGCTGGCCGAAAGAACGAGGCCGCCAAAGGCCTTGTATTTACGGATCACGTTCGATGCCGCGGGCGTCGAGAGGATGCCACCCTGCCCGACGAGCACGCGGCCAAAGCCATTGGCGGCCGCCATCTTCAAGGCAATCTGCACCACGTCGCGGTTGTAGTAGCGGCCGTCGCCACCAATGACGAGCGTCTCACCCTTATATCCTTCAAGCGAATCGAACACCGACTGGATGAAGTTTTCGACATAGTTCTTCTGCTGGAAGACCGGGACTTTCTTGCGCAAGCCGGACGTTCCGGGCTTCTGGTCGTCGAATGGTGTGGTGGCAATGGTTTTGAACATGATGACCTTCCAGTTTCTGCGCATCTGCCTCAATCTATTGGGGCGGGACGTAGCAGGTCAACATGACGATTTTCAGATGAGCCGAGCATGTTTACGACCTTCGTTGAATTGACAGGCCATGCGCGCTTGGCGATTTTCGCAAAAGGGGAGGTAAATTGGCTAAGCGCCCGCCCGGTCGCAAATTCGCGCCGGCAAACATATCGATATTGTTCGGCGATAGAGCCGGCGGATTTTGATCTTTGCACATCATATTTAATTCATTGGGAGGAAATTATGAAATCACGGACCGCATTCGCGGCGGGTCTGGTCGGCGTGTCGTTGTTGGCGGGTTGCAATAACGACAGACAGACAGACAGCAACAACGACACGAGCAGTTTCGAACAGACGATTGCCCAGCAGGCCGGCGAGATTCAAGGCCTGAAGGATGGCCAGAGCAAGCTCGAGGCGGCGGCCGGCAGTTTGGGCACAACGCTAACGCAAGGCGCTGCCGAACTGGAGCACGCGCAGACCATCATCACCGAGATGCAGGCACAACTTGCGGCCAAACCTGACGGCGATCCTGAGGCCATCAAGGCGCTGCAGGCGACGCTGACGCAATTGCAGAACGACCTTGCGGCAAAACCTGCCGGTGATCCGAAGGCTGTCGAGGCGCTTCAGGACGCGCTTGCCGAGGTGCAGGCGAAACTTGCAGCCAAACCGGACGGCGATCCCGTCGCTCTCAAAGCGCTTCAGGACACACTTGCCGAGGTGCAGGCAAAACTTGCAGTCAAACCTGACGGCGATCCTGTCGCTATCAAGGCACTTCAGGACACACTTGTCGAGGTGCAGGCGAAACTTGCAGCCAAACCGGACGGCGATCCTGTCGCTATCAAGGCACTTCAGGACACACTTGCCGAGGTTCAGGCGAAACTTGCAGCCAAACCTGACGGCGATCCAGCGGCTGTCAAAGCACTGCAGGATGCGCTTGCCCAGGTTCAAAAGGACCTTGCTGCGAAACCAAGCGGTGATCCGGAAGCCATCAAGACGATACAAGCGACGCTCGCGCAGTTGCAGAAGGAACTTGCAGCCAAACCTGCGGGCGATCCGGCAACGTTGAAGAACATCCTGTCGCGCCTGACCGAAATCGAGATGGCGTTGCGAAATCCCGATCAATCGGACATGGCACTGACCCAATTCGTCGATCCGATGATCGGAACCGGGCAGGTCCCTCCGACCGATACCGGAAGCACGGAAGACCTGCTTGGCGGATTCACCACGCCATCGGCAAATGCGCCATTCGGAATGATTGCATGGGGTCCCGATACGCCGGCAGTTCCAGGAACGTGGAGCCCGCCTGGCTATCACTACCCGCAAGCATCTATCACCGGCTTCAGCCTGACACATCTCAGCGGCGTCGGTTGTCCTTCCGGCGGCGCGATTCCAATCATGCCGCAGATCGACGCAAAAGAAGGTACTATTCCCTTCAGCCATAATGACGAGGTCGCAAGGGCCGGGTACTACTCTGTCAAAATGTCGAATGCCATTCGAACAGAACTGACAAGTACAGTGCGCAGTGGACTGGGTCGCTTTACCTATCCCGAGGGCAAGCCTGCGCTCTTGAAAATTAAGGCCAGCACAAACTACACCGGATCGTCTTCAACCATCGCGGTCAGCGAAGCCGACCGCACCGTCTCCGGCTATGCAACGGGAGGCGGGTTCTGCGGCAGCGGAAAAAGTTACAAGATATATTTCTACGCAACGCTCGACCGGGCCTTCACCGCCGTGCAAAGCGGCAACAGTGTTACCCTTGCCTTCCCGGCGCCCTCGCCCTCCGCTCCGGTCAAGGCGCTGATGAAGGTCGCTATATCCTATGTCAGCATCGCCAATGCCAAGGCAAACCTCGAAGCGGAGGGCGGGCCTCTCACGTTTGAACAGGCCCGTGAGCAAGCGGATGCGGCATGGAACAAGCGGCTGAATGCAATCCAGGTCGACGGTGGGACCAAAGACGAAAAGACGAAATTCTATACGGCCATGTATCATGCCTTTCTGGCGCCGTCCGTGTTCAGCGATGTGAACGGCGAGTACATCAGTTTCAATGACGCCGGCACCACGAAAAAGGCCCCCGAAGGCCATGTCCAATATACGACCTTTTCGAGTTGGGACACCTACAGGTCGCTTGCGCCGCTTCAGGCTCTGCTTGCGCCCGATGATGTCGGCGACATGATGCAGTCGCTCGTTTTCGACGCGGACGATTGCGGCGGGACTTTCCCGATGTGGGCGGAGGGAAATACCAGCAGCAGCATCATGCCCGGTGATGGCGCATCGATTATAGTTGCCCAGTCGAACGCCTTCGGCGCAGCAGGCTTCGACCGGCAGAAGGCGCGCAAGATCATGCTCGATACGGCGTTTGGCCGCGCCACAAAATGCCGGACGACGACTAACCTGCCGGGACTCGCCGGTTACATCGAACTTGGCTATCTGGCCAAGGGCGGCGGCGAATATCAGGCGACGTCGACGAATATGGAATATGCCAGCACCGACTTTGCCGTCTCTCGATACGCAAGCGGCATCGCTGCAACGGATCCGCAGATCGTCGCTGGAGCCGCAGCAGACGAGCCGAAGACGCTGCTGAAACGTTCCGGCAACTGGGCCAACCTGTTCAACCCGAACTGGCGCAGTGTTGCCGGGCAGCCCTATCCGCAGTTGCAGCCACGTAACAAGGATGGAACATGGACGGCGTACACGCCGAGCTCGAATGGGGATGTTGACTACCGCGAGGGCAATGCCGAGCAATATACCTTCATGGTTCCGCACGACATTCGCGGCATGCTCGCCAAACTGGTGATCGATACGGACAAAGACAAGGGAACCGAAAAGGACGGGATTGCCCGCCTGGATGAGTTCACAAAGAACCTCAATGGCGGCTGGAGCTATCAGCCCGCAAGATTGTGGATTGGCAACGAACCGGGCTTTCTTACGCCGTGGCTCTACAACTGGACGAGCCAGCCGTACAAGACGCAGGCGTTGGTCCGGCGCATCGTTGACGAGCAGTTCACGGTTTCACCTTCGGGGTTGCCGGGAAATGACGATGAAGGCGCCATGTCCGGCGTCTACATCTGGGGAGCCCTCGGCCTTTATCCGGAAATCCCGGCCGTGCCTGGATTTGCGATCAACAGTCCGATCTTCCCGGAAGCGCGGATAAAGCTAGGCAGCGGCAAGATCGTAACGATCGCGGCCGACAAGACCCCGCTCAAATATATCCAGAAACTGACGGTGAACGGTGCAGCCCATGACAGCCCATGGATCGATTTCGACAAACTATCGTCGGGTGCGCGTTTGGAGTTCAGGTTGAGCGACAAGCCGAGTTGCTGGGGTTCCAACCCGCCGGCCGCGCTGCTGCCGCCATCCTTCGCACCGGACGGGACACAGACGCCGCGGCTGAAGCCGGAGAAGGAGTGCGCCCTCAACTGACGCACAAAGCATTCGCAGGACAAAAAAGAAGGGCTCCGACATGTTGGAGCCCTTCGCTTTTTATATGCCGCGAATGCTAGCGGACGATGACCTTGGCGCCAACTTCGGCGCGATTGTAGAGGTCGATGATGTCCTGGTTCATCAGGCGGATGCAGCCCGACGACATCGCCTTGCCGATCGACCACCATTCCGGTGTACCATGAAGGCGATAGCCGGTGTCGCCGCCCTTATTGAACAGATAGAGGGCGCGGGCACCGAGAGGATTGCTCAGGCCCGGATCCATGCCGTCGCGGAACTCGGCAAGCTTCGGCTGGCGCGCGATCATTTCCCTCGGAGGGGTCCATGTCGGCCATTCGCGCTTCAAGGCAATACGGGCGCTGCCCGACCATTCGAAGCCTTGCTTGCCGACCCCGATACCGTAGCGCATGGCGCGGCCGTCGCCGAGGACGTAGTAGAGGTATTTTGCCTTGGTATCGACAATGATCGTTCCCGGCGCTTCGCCGCCGTCATAGTTGACTTCCTGGCGCAGATATTGCGGCGGGATCTTGGTGCGCGGAACCGCTGGAATGACGTATCCCGCGTCAACGACGGAATTATAGGACGCGGTCGAATAGCTGAGCCCGATTGTCGAACAACCGGTCAAGGCGGTTGCACTCATCAGTCCAACCGCAAGGACGATAGTCTTCAGTTGCATGGTCACCCCAGTGAATAATTGTGCGCGAATCGGCGTTTGGTTTAGCTGTCGCCTCTCTTGCGCCAATATTGTTAATGCCTGATTAACTGTAAAGCGCAGTGTTTCGTTAACCATGTTTTGCTCAACCTGGCGATTGGTTTTCCTACCCATGGTTGCAGTTTTGTCGGTATTGTCTCGTTTATGCCACTCGTCTCCCTAGGTCAGACAAGCCCCTTGATAGATGGCCGCCAGTCGGAAAACGCCATGATGGTGCGCCGCGGGGTGCAGCGGCTGTTCCTTGAACTCGGCCTTGCAGTCATGCCGGAACTCTCGCTCGCCTCGGGGCGGCGCGCAGATCTCGTTGCCCTGACGCGCAGTGGCGAAATCTGGATCGTCGAAATCAAATCCTCGATCGAGGATTTCCGGGTCGATCGCAAATGGCCGGTTTACCGCCAGCATTGCGACCGGCTGTTCTTCGCGACCCACCCCGGCGTTCCCGCCGATATTTTTCCGGACGATTGCGGATTCATCCTTTCGGATGGCTATGGCGCCGAGATCATTCGCGACGCCCCCGAGCACAAGTTGCCCGGCGCTACGCGTAAGGCCATGACTCTGCGCTTTGCGCGGGTCAGTGCTGCGCGCATGACGCTCGCAGAACTCGCCGGCATCGAGCTGCCCGAGACCGACGTGGAATAAAGCGTTTCGTTTCAGATTGCTGTAGAAGCAGTAAATGTTTTAATCGTCACCACGATCTAACGCGGGGCGCGCTTGGCGAGGATCCGCTGCAGTGTGCGGCGATGCATGTTAAGCCGGCGCGCCGTTTCCGAAACATTGCGGTCGCACATTTCATAGACCCGCTGAATATGCTCCCAGCGCACCCTGTCGGCCGACATCGGATTTTCTGGCGGCGCAACTTTTTCACCTGTTCGGCGCGTCAACGCGGCAAAGACCTCGTCAGCATCGGCAGGCTTCGAAAGATAGTCTATCGCCCCGATTTTGACGGCGTTTACCGCGGTCGCGATATTGCCATAGCCGGTCAGAACGATCGCGCGCGTATCCTCGCGGCGGGCGCGTATCGCCTCGATAATATCAAGGCCGTTGCCGTCGCCAAGGCGCATATCGACGACCGCATAGGCCGGCGCATTGACCTTGACGCTCGCAAGACCGGCCTCGACCGAATCGGCAATGGCGACAACGAAGCCGCGTGACTCCATGGCGCGTGCGAGCCGCTGCAAGAAGGGCTTGTCGTCATCGACCAGAAGAAGTGTTCGATCACCGCCGATCGCTTCAATATCGTCCTGATCCGTGTTTTCCATCAGGTATTCCTGCTCATTCACTGTAAATATGGATGTTAATGGTTCGCAATGAACAAAAAGTCAAAGATTATCCATCAGTAAGCAATTGATGGCGAGGCCAGATAACAACGACTTCTGCCCCCTGCCCAGGATCGTTGCGATTGCGGAAGGTAATTGTCGCGCCTGAGCGTTCGAGCAATGTCTTGGCGATGAAGAGGCCAAGGCCGAGGCCGCCGCCATGCTCGTTGATCGCGCGGTCGCGGCCGGTGGTGTACGGCTCGCCGATGCGGTCGAGGATATCGGGTGCAAAACCCTTGCCGTCATCGCTGATGACGATTTCCACGGTTCTGTCGCTCCAGCCCCAATTGACGTTGATGGTTTCGCGCGCGAAATCGACGGCATTTTCGACGAGATTGCCAAGACCGTATATAATGCCGGGATTGCGGCGGATAACCGGCTCATTGCCTTCGCCGCGCATCTTCGAGACGACGATGTTGATGCCGAAATTGCGGTTGGGTTCGATGACCTCCTCGATCAGCGAGGAAATCTTGAGGCGCGACATGTGCTCTTCACTGGTCGACGACAGGCTCGTCAGCCGCTTGAGAATTTCGCGGCAACGCTCGGTCTGCGAGCGTAGAAGCTCGATATCCTCGGCGAACCGGTCATCCTTCTTGAGACTGCGCTCCATCTCCTTGGCAACGAGCGCGATGGTTGCCAGCGGTGTGCCGAGCTCATGCGCGGCAGCGGCGGCGAGTCCATCGAGCGCGGAGAGATGCTGCTCGCGCTGCAGGATGAGTTCGGTGGCGTTGAGCGCATCGGCGAGGAGACGGGCTTCCTCGGCGACGCGGTAGGCATAGACCGCGGTGAATGCCAGAGCCGAAACGACCGAACACCAGACGCCGGCGATCAGTACGAAGGGCAGTTGCATCGTCTCGCCCTCATACCAGGGCAAGGGCAGGTAGACATAGGCGAGCAACGTTGCGCAGGCCGTTACCAAAAGGCCAAGTGCGGTCGTTGCATAGGCCGGCAGCGACGTCGCAGAGATGATGACCGGAACAATCATCAGCACGGCGAAGGGGTTCTGCAGCCCTCCGGTCATATAAAGCAGTCCCGCCACCTGCAATATGTCGAAGGCAAGCACGGTGATGGCCGCCCGCGGTTCAAGGCGGTGATTTATCGGATAGCGGAACGACATGAGAAGGTTCAGCCAGGCCGAACAGGCGATCAGCGCGAAGCATATGCTGACGGGAAACGGAAACTTCAGGTAGAGCGCGACGAAGAGCACGGCGATGCTCTGTCCTGCCACCGCAAGCCAGCGCAGCCGGATCAGCGTAGTCAGCCGGAGCCGGCGCGAGAGATAGGATGAGCGTGTCTGGAAATCCTGGACCATGCCGGTGATTTAGAACAAAGCTCACGCAAATGGAAACATGATTCCTGGGAGCCTGCTTCAGCGTTAATCGTTGGTTGTGACCGCTCAGGTTCCCCGCGGCTTCGCGCGGGCAGTGGGCACCGCATTGGCGGGGTCGTCCGGCCAGACATGCTTCGGGTAGCGGCCACGCATGTCGGAGCGCACATCGGCCCAGGAGCCCTTCCAGAAGCCGGGTAGATCACGGGTGATCTGGATCGGCCTATGGGCCGGCGACAGCAGCTCCAGCAGCAGGGGCACCGTTCCGCTGGCAATCGCCGGGTGCGTCCCGAGCCCGAACAATTCCTGCACGCGCACGGCGAGCACAGGCGCTTCCGCCTCATAGCGGATCGGAATGTTCGAGCCGGTCGGCACCTCGAAATGGGTTGGCGCCAAGGCATCGATCTTGCGCTGCAAATCATAAGGCACCAGCGCACGCAGCCCCTCGGCGATCGCATGTCCCGATATCTGGCCGAGCTGAGCCGTTCCCTCGAGATAAGGCAACAGCCAGTCTTCGAGGTTTGCTTGCAACGACGCATCGTCCATCGCCGGCCAAGGATCGCCAAGACCCTGATGCAGCCAGGTGAGGCGACGCCGCAGGATCGCCGCTTCCCTGGACCATGGCAGGATGTCGAGGCCGTGGTCCCTGACGGCCGCAATGACGCCTCGGTCGGCTTCTTCGCCAGTTGGCGCCGGCAAGGTCTTCTCTGACAATGCGATGGCGCCGATACGCGTGACTTCGCGCGCCTGCAAGGCGTTGCGGGCCGGGTCATAACTAACGTGCCTGCCATTGATGATGCGATCGCCGAGGGCGGCGCGTATGTCGGATTCGGAGATTTCCGCTGCCGAAAGAATGCGTGCACGGCCCGCCCGCCCCGCAAGATCGGCGACGACGAGCCATGGCGATTTTGCCAGCGAGGTGACGGGGTCGAGTTCGCCGCCCCGGCCATTGGCGAGCGTGAACTGGCCATTGCCGCGCGCCTTGGCGATACGGTCCGGGTAAGCGTCTATGAGAAGCCGCCCGGCACTCTCCTGCGCATCTGCCCGGCCTGTATCCTTGCCAGCGAGGCGTTTCGCCAGTCCGCGCGCGCGTGCCGCCCGATCACCGCGCTCACGTTCAAAGCGCGCCAGTCGCGTTTCGATGTCGACGTCGTTGCCGCCAAGGCCGCGCTCCGTCAAAACCACAGCGATTTCGGCAGAGCGCATGCCTTGGCCGCGCTCACGTGCCGCGAGCACCATATGGGCCAAGCGGACAGGTAAAGCGAGATTGCGCATAGCCTCGCCCATCGGCGTGATGCGATCATCGTGGAGCGCGCCAAGTTCGTTGAGCAGCGCCTTTGCTTCTTTAACCGCGGGCGTCGGCGGCAAATCGAGGAATGAAAGGCTGGCTGGGTTAGTTACGCCCCAGGCGGCGCAATCGAGGACAAGGCCGGAAAGATCAGCTTCCAGTATTTCGGGCGGCGAGAAGGCTTCGAGTGCCGCAGTCTGTTCGGCACGCCATAGACGCAACGCAACGCCGGGCTCCGTGCGTCCGGCACGCCCAGCACGTTGCTCGACGGCAGCGCGCGACGCCCGCACCGTTTCCAATCGGGTGAGGCCGGTCGCCGGTTCGAATTTCGGCAGCCGCGCCAAGCCGGCGTCGATAACGGCGCGCACGCCATCGATCGTTATCGACGTTTCGGCAATCGACGTCGCGAGCACCACCTTGCGTTTGCCGGGAGGCGGCGGGCTGATGGCAGCATCCTGGTCACGACCCTCCAGCGCGCCATAGAGCGGCGTGACAAAGGTGTCCGCCGGAACACGCCCCTCAAGCGCTGCGATGGCCCGTTCGATTTCGCGTTGTCCTGGGAGGAAAGCCAGAATGCTGCCACTCTCCCCGGCGAGCGTGTCCCGCACCGCCCGCGCCATTGCATCTTCGATCTTTTCGTCGGGCTTCCGCTCGCGATAGCGGATATCGACGGGGAAGGACCTGCCCTTGCTTTCGAGCACCGGCGCACCGCCGAGGAGTTTGGCCACGCGCGCACCGTCGAGCGTCGCCGACATCACCAGAAGCTTCAAGTCGGGCCGCAATGCAGCCTGCACATCGAGCGCCAGGGCCAGGCCGAAATCCGCATCGAGGCTACGCTCGTGAAACTCATCGAAAAGCACCACGGAAATGCCCGAGAGCCCCGGGTCATCGAGGATCATGCGGGCGAACACACCTTCCGTCACGACGAGTATGCGCGTCTTCGCCGAGACCTTGTTTTCAAGCCGCATGCGATAGCCGACGGTTTGACCCACACTCTCGCCAAGGAGGCTCGCCATACGGTTCGCGGCAGCGCGGGCAGCGAGGCGGCGCGGCTCAAGCAGGACGATCGTGCCATCCCCCCGCCATGACGCACCAAGCAGGTGCAGCGGCACTAGCGTGGTCTTGCCCGCGCCGGGAGGGGCAACGAGCACGGCAGCGATTCCATGCGCCAGCGCATCATCGAGCGCCGGCAGGATTTCGGTGACAGGAAGGGGCGGCAGTTCTTTCACGTACAGGTCCGATATCTAAGTGCAGACCTTTTGACAGGCTTGGTATCAGGGAGTCCAGAGGGATGATACGACGCGGCACCTGACGACGAGAAATGTCGCGGATCGGATTGACGACCCTGTGCCCCTTCCCGATAGTGCGCCAAAGCAAATCACATTGCTGATCGAGACGCATCAGGGAGAATTTCATGAAATCGCGCGCCGCCGTCGCCTGGGAGGCCAAAAAGCCGCTCACCATCGAAACGATCGAGATCAGCGGCCCCAAGCCCGGTGAAGTCCTCGTCGAGATCATGGCGACCGGGGTCTGCCACACCGATGCCTACACGCTTTCCGGGCTTGATTCCGAAGGGAAATTCCCGGCGATCCTCGGGCATGAGGGCGCGGGAATCGTGCGCGAGATTGGCGCGGGCGTGACCTCGCTCAAGGTCGGCGACCATGTCATTCCGCTCTATACACCCGAATGCCGCCAGTGCAAGACGTGCCTTTCGCAGCGTTCGAACCTGTGCACGGCCATCCGCTCGACGCAGGGGCAAGGCGTCATGCCCGACGGCACCAGCCGCTTTTCCTGCGAGGGCGGTGAGGTCTTCCACTATATGGGCTGCTCGACTTTCTCCAACTTCACCGTGCTACCCGAAATCGCCCTTGCCCGGGTGCGCGAGGATGCGCCATTCGACAAGATCTGCTACATCGGCTGCGGCGTCACCACCGGGATCGGCGCGGTTATTTATACGGGCAAGGTGTGGCCCGGCGCGAACGTCGTCGTCTTCGGGCTCGGCGGCATCGGCCTTAATGTCATCCAGGGCGCACGCATGGTAGGCGCCGACAAGATCATCGGTGTCGACATCAATCCCGGCAAGGTGGCGATGGCGAAGAAATTCGGCATGACCGATTTCGTCAATCCGAACGAAGTGGGCAATGACAAAGTCGTGCAGGCAATCCAGGAATTGACCGACGGCGGCGCCGATTTTTCCTTCGACGCCACCGGCAACACCAATGTCATGCGCCAAGCGCTCGAATGCTGCCATCGGGGCTGGGGCACCAGCATCGTCATCGGCGTTGCCGAGGCCGGCAAGGAAATTTCGACGCGGCCGTTCCAGCTCGTCACCGGGCGCAACTGGCGCGGCACGGCCTTCGGCGGTGCGCGCGGGCGCACAGATGTGCCGAAGATCGTCGACTGGTACATGGAGGGCAAGATCGATATCGACTCGTTGATCACTCACACAATGCCGCTCGACGAAATCAATACCGCATTCGATCTCATGCATGAGGGCAAGTCGATCCGTTCGGTCGTCACTTTCTGATGGAACCCGGTCCGTATAAAGTAATCCTCAGCGGGCTGGACGAACTCCGCCCGCGCGAACTCTATGATATGCTCAAGATGCGGGTCGACGTCTTCGTCGTCGAGCAGAAATGTCCCTACCCCGAGCTCGACGGCAAGGATGTCGACGCGCTGCACCTGCGCCTGATGGATGGCAAGACGCTCGTCGGCAGCGCCCGCATCCGCAAGCCGGAAAAGGACGAGCCCGCTGCCCGGATCGGCCGCGTCGTCGTCTCTCCGGACCATCGCGGCAAGCGTCTTGGCGAGCGGCTGATGGTCGAGGCCATTGCCCAATGCGAGCGGCTTTATGCCGAACGCCCGATCAATCTTTCGGCGCAGAGCCACCTCAAGGGTTTCTACGAATCCTTCGGTTTCGTGCCGGTGTCGGAGGAATATCTCGAGGACGACATTCCGCATATCGACATGCAGCGCCCCGCTGCGGTCGCAACAGACTAGCTGTCGTTCGAAAAAGGCCCCACATGTGGAAACGACATAATCCCTTTTACATTGCCGCCGTTGTCGGGATCGCCGTATTCGCAGTTGCGGTGTTCCTGCTTTCGTCGCGCATTGCCGCTGTCGTTGCCGCCAATGCGTTTTTCGTCATCTACCTGCTTCTGTCGGCATTCAAGGTTCACAGGCTCACGCCCGACTACCTTCGCAACAATGCGGCCAAATCGGACGAGCCTGTGGGCATCATCTTCGCAGTCACTTTTTGCACTGTGCTCGTCGCCGTCGGCTCGCTGTTTGCGCTGATCAATTCCGGTCAGGACAAGCACCCGCTCGACCTGACGCTGACGCTTTTCGCAGTCCCGCTCGGCTGGCTGACGATCCACATGATGACGGCGATCCACTATGCCCATATGTACTGGCAGCCGGACGAAGACGCTGACGGCGTGAAGGACAAGCCGCGCCACCACGCCGGCGGTCTCGACTTTCCGGGCGACAAGGAGCCCGGCGGCATCGAATTCGTCTACTTCTCCTATATTATCGGCATGACGGCGCAGACGTCCGACACCGCGATCACCAGTTCGCAGATGCGCCGGATCAATCTCGTCCACGCCATCGTTTCGTTCTTCTTCAATACGGTGCTGGTCGCAGCCGCGGTCAATGTCGCCGTCGCCCTCGGCCAACCGCAATAAATCGGGATCACCCATGGAAACGCTATCGACCGCCAGGAGCTTCGAGGGAATTCAGGGCGTCTATCGCCATCGCAGCGAAGCCTGCCAATGCGACATGACCTTTGCCGTATTCCTGCCGCCGCAGGCGAAGGACGGTCCGGTGCCGCTCCTCTGGTACCTCTCGGGGCTTACCTGCACGCATCAGAACGTCATGGACAAGGGCGAATATCGCCGCGCCGCAGCCGAACACGGCGTTGCCATCATCTGCCCGGATACGAGCCCGCGCGGCGAGAATGTGCCGGACGAAAAAGACAACTGGCAATTCGGCAGCGGTGCCGGCTTTTATCTCGACGCCACGCAGGCGCCCTGGTCGACCAACTATCGGATGGCCAGCTATATCGGCGAGGAACTTCCAGCGCTGGTCACGGCCAATTTCCCCGTGGATATGCAGCGCCAGGGCATATTCGGTCATTCCATGGGCGGTCATGGCGCGATCACACAAGCCCTGAAGCACAAGGGACGCTTCAAATCCGTTTCAGCGTTCGCGCCGATCGCGCGGCCCATGGTCGCCGGCTGGTCGCGCCCTGCCTTCGAGAAATATCTCGGGCCAGACGAAGCTGAGTGGCGGGCCTATGACAGCGTTGCGCTCATTGAGGATGGTGCTCGTGTGGCGGAGTTGCTGGTCGACCAGGGTAAGGCCGACGGATTTCTCGACGATGGTCTGCGCCCCTGGCTGCTGGAAGACGCCTGCGCCAAGGCCGGCATTCCGCTGACGCTCAATATGCGCGACGGCTACGACCATTCCTACTTTTTCATCTCAACCTTCATGGCTGATCACATTGCCTGGCACGCGAAGCGCGTGAAGGGCTAAGTGGTCGAACTATTCACCGGCGATGAATGCTGATTGCCCATGATTTGTTCAACTGACAAATCTGATCAGTCTTTAGGCGAATTGACGCTCTGCTCCGCGATCTGAAAAGGTAAACTTTTCAGACGAGGATTCAGCGCCAATGAATTTAAGATATTCATTCCTAGCCGCCTTGCTTTTGCTGACAGCCTGCGACGACAACAAAACGGCGAGTGAACACCCAAACAGTTCTGGAACGTTCGCCGCATCGACCGAGACAGCGGCAATGCCTGTCGCCTCAGTCTCAGGCGAGACCGTGGCGCCTCTGATTGTTACTCCCGACGTCGCGCCTCCTCCCATGGACGCCGTCGTTGAGAGCCCTGCCGACGTAGCCCGAAAAGAGGCGACTAAGCTGGCGGCAGTGGGCCGTACGCTGGAAGCTGGCAATTTGCTGGCCGAAGCCGGGCTTGAAGAAGAGGCATTCGCGCTTCTCGCACCCACGGACAGGGTTATCCACGATCCGAACACATACGGGACCTCGGACGATGAGGCTATTGAATTGTCGGTTGTAGACGAGACCACGTCGGTCAAGCGGAGTAAAATGATGATCAATGGCACGCTCACTCCTTTTACCGCACAAGCGGGCCACTTGATTGCCTATGCACCGAAGGACGCGGCAGCTGGCCAAGAGGCTGCCGAAGCTGCAATATTCTACACGGCCTATACGCGCGACGGACTTCCGAAGGACAAGCGGCCTGTAACATTTTTGTGGAACGGTGGTCCGGGGTCCGCTTCCATCTGGCTGCATATGGGCTCTTGGGGGCCGGTGCGGCTGAAATCCGATGCGCCTTCAATTCCCGAAGAATTTTATAAGAAACAGCCTGAGAGCCTTCCGCTTGAGGAAAACGCAATCACGCTTCTGGACAAGACAGACCTCGTTTTCGTCGATCCACCTGGAACGGGCTATTCGACGGCGATTAGTCCTTACATTAACAATAATTTCTGGGGAACCGATGCGGATGCCCGCTTGCTCCGCGATTTCATCATCCGCTACAACAACGTCAACAACCGCCAGACATCGCCCAAATATCTCTATGGCGAGTCCTACGGCGGTATCCGCACGCCGATCGTCGGAGATCTCCTGCTCGATGAGGGAACGGCGCGATTTTTGCCGGAATCCTCCGGCAAACAGAACATTGTCGTTTCGGGCTTGATTCTGAATTCGCCGATTCTCAACTATGCGAGCAACTGTCACATGGCTTACAGATCCAGTTGCGCCGGATATTTGCCTTCCTATGCGATGGTGGGCGATTATCATAAACTCGCCGCGGCTCGGGGAAATGCATCCGCCGAAAGCTACCTCCAATCCATGCGGACCTTTGTCACAGAAAAATACCTTCCATCGGTTAAGGACTGGAAGACCGTCAAGGACACCGCGCCGGGTAAGGAACTCATAGCGGAGTTGGAAGCCAGGACAGGCATCCCGGCAGCCCAGTGGACCAGCGACATCAACACCAAGCCTGATTGGGTGCAACTCAATCTTGTGCCCAGCTACAAATTGGGACGATACGATGGGCGGATGAAACTCCCGAAAAGTTCACCCTACGGTCCTGACGGTTACATCGATGACGCTTTCGTCAACCAGTTCAAAAGCTATATGAAACAATCGGTGAACTACGAGAATAGCTCGTACTACAGCGCTTGTTGCAGCGCTTACGGCTATTGGCAATGGTTTCATGACGGATTGACAAGTGGTTACAGCAGTTACGACCCCTCCAGCCTCCCGGACCTTAAGGAGTCGCTGGCTTTCAACCCGGAACTAAGGCTGCTCATCATCCATGGCTACGAGGATATAGCGACGCCGGGATTCCAGACCGAGCTTGATTTGAAGAATGCGGGAATGGCGGACCGGGTGCCGGTAAAGTGGTTCGAAGGTGGCCACATGACCTACGACACCGAAGCGTCGCGCGCGCCGCTGAAAGCGGAGATCGACAAGTATTTCGACGATCCGCGCTACAGCCTGCCGCCAGCCATTGCCTCTAACTAGGAGCAGCGAGCCATGAACCATATCATCATATCGACATCACTCTTGGCAGCGCTCATGCTTTCATCACCGGCCCAAGCCTATGACGATCTGCGCAAGCCGCCGGCAGATCCATCCGGCACGGTGCGCGAGCCCTTGACCGAGACCGGCATTCAGCGGGAACTGGACCAGCGGCTACTGCAACGCTTCAAGGTCGCGGCAGGTTCTTCCCCGCGACTGACGAAGCAGCAGGCAAAAGACGCCAATTGGGGCTTCATCGCCGATCATTTCGCCGAAATCGACACGGCTGGTGCCGGCTATGTCAGCTTCGATCAAATCCAGGCGTTCATGGATGCGCGCAGCATTGGCGCAGCCGCCAAGGCAAGGGTCAAGGCCCGGGCATCGACGGTGAAGACGATCGAGTGATGAACAGGTGTGGACGGGTCTCATCGGCCCCTTCACGCGGCCCTACGCCTCGGCTGGAGTCGGCAGCGTCTGAGCGGTTAATCTGTAGAGACCAACGGGCGGGGGTCGGTATCCCCGTGCCAAAGTCCGCAAATACCGAGCGGACTTAAATGCACCTTCAAGGAAACCGACCTACTCGAACACGATCGACGGGGCGGTGCGTCCGCCCTTGGCCGATTGCAACTCGTCCCAGACCTTCGCCGCGATCTCGCGATAGGCCTTGGCCTGCGGACCATCGGGGTTGCTGACGACAACCGGCCTTCCGCTGTCGGATGTTTCACGGATTTCCATAACGAGCGGCACTTCGCCGAGGAAGGGCACGCCGAGGCGTTCGGCCTCCTTGCGCGCGCCGCCATGGCCGAAAATATCGTAGCGCGCGCCGGTATCCGGAGCGATGAAATAGCTCATGTTCTCGACGATGCCGAGAAGCGGCACGTCGACCTTTTTGAACATGTTGAGGCCCTTGCGCGCATCGATCAGCGCCAGATCCTGCGGCGTCGAGACGATGACGGCGCCGGCAAGCGGCACCTGCTGCGCCATGGTCAATTGCGCGTCGCCCGTGCCCGGCGGCATATCGACGACGAGCACATCGAGATCGCCCCACTCCACCTCGCGCAGCATCTGCGTCAGCGCCGACATCACCATCGGCCCGCGCCAGATCATCGGCGTTTCCTCCTCGACAAGAAAGCCGATCGACATGACCTTGAGCCCATAGCCTTGCATCGGCTTCAGCACCCGGCCGGAAACCACTTCCGGCCTGCCATGCAGATTGAGGAGGCGCGGCATGGACGGCCCGTAAATATCCGCGTCGAGAATGCCGACACGATGGCCATTGGCGCTGAGGCCGAGTGCGAGATTGACCGCCGTGGTCGACTTGCCGACGCCGCCCTTGCCGGAGGCCACAGCGATGATCGCGCCAACGCCGGGCACGCCGGCCTTCACCGGCGCGGCTCCATGGGCGTGCGGCTGTGCGCCTTGCGCGGGAACGCGCGGCGGCGGCGTGGCCCCGGCAGGTGCGGAACGTTGCACGGGACGTGGTGACGGCGTTGCCCGCGGTGCGTCATCACTGGTCGGGCCGCCTTTCTTTTCCGCGGTCAAGGCGACGACTGCACCGGCAACGCCGGGCATCGCCTTGACGACGCGCTCAGCAGCGGACCGCAGCGGTTCCAGTTCCTGGGCGCGGGCAGCGGGCACAGTGATCGAGAAGAACACCTTGTTGTCGGCAATGAAGATATCCGAAACGAGGCCGAGTTCGACGATGTTGCTGTTGAAATCGGGGCCCGTCACGGTCTTCAGCTGTTCGAGAACCTGATCTTTCGTCACGTCTGCCATTTAAAATTCCATCCCTGTCGTTCCTTGGGGACTCAAATAGTGCAGTTGGGGCCAAACGCCAATGATCATTTGCATTCCAGCGACGCGGCGGGGCCGATCAGAGCTTTGTCACCATGCGGTGCGAGCCGGGATGGATCATGCGAACGAAGGTAATTGGCTTTTGCGGAAGGTAGGTCAGGCGCTCGATGACGAACACGGGATCGTTCACGCCAAGATCGAGCATGTCGGCTTCGTCCGGGTCGGCGAGGCCCGCATGGAACACGATTTCAGCCTGTGAAAACGGCGAGTGAGTGACAAGCCATTCGTTCGGGCTGACGGTCTCGAAAGTCTCGTGGCGAATGGCCGGCACTGCGTCCAGATTGATCCAGCGGTCCTCATACTGGTAGGGCTTTTCATCGGAAAGGTGCAGACAGCGCACATGCAGCATATCCTTGGCTTTGGTGATGCCAAGGCGCTTCGTCACGCATGCCGGTGCCTTTTCCACGACATTGGAAACGAGGCGAAACTGATAGGCGCCACCCTTGTTCTCGATCTCCTGGCGCACGATCGGGATGACGAAACGTGCCTCGCGCATCGGATGCAGCGCAACACGCGTGCCGGCCTTGCGCTTGCGCACCAGAACGCCGCCGCGCGCAAGCTCCTGCAGCGCCCGGTTTACGGTGGCACGGGCGCAGCCAAACTCGACTGCAAGCACCTCCTCGCCGGGTATCAGCGCGCCGGGCGCCCAGACACGCTCGGCAATGCGGCGCGCCATCTCGGCCTTGATCGCATGGAACGATTTGCGCGCGGTTGCCGTCACACTCTCTCCAGAATCGACGCAAGGCGCGCCTTGTAGGACTTGAATATTGCGGCGCGATCGCGATGCCTGCCTTCGCGCACGACATGGCGTCCGGCCGACCAGACGTCGCTTACCGCATCTCTGTCGCCGGCAAATATCCAGCCGTCAAGCAGCCTGTCGCCGGCAAGGCCTAAAACCGCTGCGTTATCAACATCAAGGGCAATCATATCCGCCCATTTGCCGGCTTCAAGGCTGCCACTCGCCCGCCCGAGTGCCTGAGCTCCGCCCAGCAACGCGGCGTCGAAAAGCGTGCGGCCGCAGGATTTTCCGTCGCGCGAAAGCGTGACGCGCGAAACGTCGCGCAGACGCTGGCTGTATTCGAGCTGGCGCAACTCCTCGGAAGGCGCAATACGAATATTGGAATCGGATCCGGTGCCGAACCGTCCGCCAGCGTTGAGATATTGGACGCCGTTGAAGATGCCGTCGCCAAGATTTGCTTCGGTGATCGGACACAGGCCGACAACCGCGCCGCTCGCCGCGACGCGCAGCGTCTCATCCTCATTCATGTGGGTCGAATGGATGAGGCACCAGCGCTCAGCGACGGGCAGATGATCGAGCAACCAGCTCATCGAGCGCTGGCCATAGGCGGACTCGACTTCCTGAAGTTCCGGAATCTGCTCGGCAATATGGATATGGAAGGGAACGCCCGGAAAATGCTGTTCCAGCGCCTTTAAGTCGCGTTCATTTACTGCGCGGATGGAATGGGGCGCGACACCGAAGCCGGCATCGGGGCTGACACTGGCCGCAGCTTTCTTTGCCTCTTCAGCCAGCCGCACATAGCGGTCGAGCTTGTTTCCGAACCGAAGCTGACCGCCAGCGAGCGCACGGCCGTCGACGCCGCCCTGCATATAGGCGACGGGTAAAATCGTCAGCCCGATGCCAGTTGCGCTGGCGGCGGCGGCGATGCGTTCCGACAATTCCCCGAGCTTTGCATAAGTCGCGCCGCCGGGCTGATGGTGCAAATAATGAAACTCGGCGACGCTGGAATAACCGGACTCCAGCATTTCGACGAAAGCGAAGGCGGCAATCGCCTCAATGTCCTCAGGATCGAGAATATCGAGAAAGCGATACATGACTTCGCGCCACGTCCAGAAGCTGTCGCGTCCGGCGGGGCTGCGTGTTTCCGACAAGCCCGCCATGGCGCGCTGAAAGGTGTGACTGTGCAGGTTGCTTTGCGCGGGGAGCAACGCGTCGACGGTATAAGCATCTGATTCTTCGATGGTTTCCGGTGTCACCGACGCGATGCGTCCGCTCGCGTCCACGCGGATGAGAACGTTGTTTTCCCAGCCATTGGCGGTCAGGGCCCTGCGCGCAAAAACTGATTTCGTGGCCTCGCTCATTTCTTCTCCTGCACCCGATTGACATAATATGTATATACATAATAATGGTATGAGCAAGACCATAATGGGACACGGCCAACGCCAATGAGAAAAATCCTTTCGGGACTTCGGATCGCAACGCTGGAAGACATCGGCGCGCCTTACGGCTTGATCGAGGATGGCGTAATCGGCGTGAAAGACGACCGCATCGCCTGGGTTGGCAAAGACGTTCCCGCCGACTGGAACCATGTAGAAATCGAGAATTTCGGTGGCAGGCTGGCAACGCCGGCGCTTGTCGATTGTCACACCCACCTCGTTTTCGGCGGCAACCGCGCCCGCGAGTTCGAAATGCGCCTCGAGGGCGCAACCTACGAGGAAATCGCGCGCGCCGGTGGCGGCATCGTATCATCGGTCAAGTCAACCAATGCGCTCAGCGAGGATGAACTGGTGGCGCAAAGCCTGCCGCGGCTCGACACCCTGCTGGCCGAGGGGATTTCGACGATCGAGATCAAATCCGGTTACGGCCTGAATATCGAAGCCGAACTCAAGATGCTGCGCGTTGCGCGAAGGCTTGCGACGCTGCGCCCGGTGCGGATCAAGACGAGCTATCTTGGCGCGCACGCCGTGCCGCCCGAATACAACGGCCGCGCGGATGATTACATCGCCGAGGTCGCCCTGCCGGGTCTTGAAGCGGCGCACGCGGAAGGACTGGTCGATGCGGTGGACGGTTTTTGCGAAGGAATCGCCTTTTCGCCGGCACAGATCGCGCGCGTGTTCGACAAGGCCAAAAGCCTTGGCCTGCCAGTAAAACTTCATGCCGAGCAATTGTCCAATCTCGGTGGCGCAAAGCTTGCGGCATCCTACGGCGCCCTGTCGGCCGACCATCTTGAATATCTCGACGCCGAGGGCGCCAACGCCATGGCCGAAGCCGGTACCGTTGCCGTGCTCCTACCCGGCGCCTTCTACGCCTTGCGCGAGGAACGGGCTCCTCCCGTGAAGCTGCTACGCGAAGCAGGCGTGCGCATCGCCGTCGCCACCGACTGCAATCCCGGCACGTCGCCGCTCACCTCCTTGCTTTTGACGATGAACATGGCGTGCACTTTGTTCCGCCTCACCGTCGAGGAAGCACTGGCCGGGGCAACCCGCGAGGCAGCGCGCGCACTCGGGCTCCACAAGGATATCGGCACGATCGCGCCCGGAAAACGGGCCGAGATTGCAATCTGGAATGCAGAGCAACCGGCGGAGCTCTGTTACCGCATTGGCTTCAACCCGCTTCACCAGCTCTTCTTGAAAGCGTAACCATGACTGTTGTTCTCCACCCGGGCTCCGTGCCTATTTCAGTATTGGAAACCATCTATTGGCAGGGCGAGGCCGTACGGCTGGACCAATCGTTCAAGGCCGGGATTGAGGCTGCAGCGGCACGCATCGCCGAGATTGCGCGGGGCAACGCTCCCGTTTATGGGATCAATACGGGCTTCGGAAAGCTCGCCAGCATCAAGATCGATGCGGCTGATGTCGCGACCCTGCAACGCAATCTCATCCTTTCCCATTGCTGCGGCGTCGGCAACGCGCTGCCCGAAAACATCGTGCGCCTGATCATGGCGCTGAAGCTGATCTCGCTCGGCCGCGGCGCCTCCGGCGTCCGTCCTGAGCTCATAAGCCTGATTGAGGGAATGCTCGACAAGGGCGTCATCCCCGTCATTCCGGAAAAGGGCTCGGTCGGCGCATCGGGCGACCTCGCTCCCCTCGCGCATATGGCCGCAGCCATGATCGGCGAAGGCGACGTCGTCTTCGGCGGCGAGCGGATGCCGGCGGGCGATGGGCTTGCGAAGGCTGGGCTGAAGCCGGTCGTACTTGCCGCCAAGGAAGGGCTCGCGCTGATCAACGGCACCCAGGTTTCCACCGCGCTGGCTCTCGCAGGTTTGTTCCGTGCTCACCGGGCTGCCCAGTCTGCCTTGATCACTGGAGCGCTCTCGACCGACGCGGCGATGGGCTCGTCCGCGCCGTTTCACCCCGATATCCATACCTTGCGCGGGCATCGCGGCCAGATCGACACCGGGGCAGCGCTGCGCCGCCTCCTCGAAAATTCGCCGATCCGCGAAAGTCACATCGAGGGCGACGAGCGCGTGCAGGATCCCTATTGCATCCGCTGCCAGCCGCAGGTTGACGGGGCGTGCCTCGATCTCTTGCGCATGGCCGCGCGCACGCTCGAAATCGAAGCGAATGCCGTCACCGACAACCCGCTGGTCCTCAGCGATGGTTCCGTCGTCTCGGGCGGCAACTTCCATGCCGAGCCGGTCGCCTTCGCTGCGGATCAGATCGCACTTGCCATCTGCGAAATCGGCGCGATCGCCCAGCGCCGTATCGCATTGCTGGTCGATCCAGCCTTGAGCTACGGCCTGCCGGCATTTCTTGCGCGCAAGCCCGGCCTCAACTCCGGATTGATGATCGCGGAGGTCACTTCCGCTGCGCTCATGTCAGAGAACAAGCAGATGTCGCATCCGGCTTCGGTAGATTCGACGCCAACGTCGGCCAACCAGGAAGATCACGTTTCCATGGCCTGCCATGGAGCCCGACGGCTTCTGCAGATGACCGACAATCTGTTCTCGATCATCGGCATCGAGGCACTGACGGCGGCGCAAGGCATCGACCTCCGCAGTCCGCTCGCGACGAGCCCGGAACTCACCCGCGCCCACGGCGTTATCCGCTTAGCGGTGCCGACACTTGACGACGACCGCTATATGGCGCCGGACCTTCAGGCCGTAAGCGAGCTTGTAGCCTCAGGCGCACTGAACGCCGCGATTTCGGCCGAAATTCTCCCAGTTCTGGATACGCGTCTATGAGCATTGTCGAGGTCAAACAGGGATCGCTGCCGATCATCCTCGGATTTCCGCACACAGGCACGGATGTGCCTGCCGAAATCTGGTCGCGTCTGAACGAGAACGGCCAGCGTCTCGCCGACACCGATTGGCATGTGGACCAGCTCTATGATGGCCTCCTGCCAGGCGTCTCGACCGTCAGGGCGACGTTCCACCGCTACGTCATCGATGCGAACCGCGATCCTGCGGGTGGCAGTCTCTATCCAGGCCAGAACACCACGGCGCTCATTCCGGAAACCGATTTCGACGGGAAAGCCATCTGGCGCGACGGCGAAATGCCGACGTCAGCCGATACGAAGCTGAGACTCGAACGGTTTCATCGCCCGTATCATGAGGCTCTGTTCGACGAAATCCAGCGGGTGCGCAAGACGCATGGGCTAGCCATCCTCTACGATTGCCATTCCATCCGCTCGCATATCCCGTTCCTGTTTGCAGGGAAGCTGCCGGATTTCAACATCGGGACCAATGAGGGCACAAGCTGCTCGCCGGAAATTGCCTCTGCGGTTGGCCGCATTGCTTTTGCTGCCCGCGGCTACGACGCCGTAATCAACGGCCGCTTCAAGGGCGGCTGGACGACACGCCATTATGGCAAGCCCTCCTCCAATATTCACGCCATCCAGATGGAGCTGACGCAATCGTCGCACCTTGCGACCGAAGCGCCACCCTTCGACTACGACGAAGGCAAGGCCGAGAAGTTGCGCAGGCACCTCAAGGACATACTCGAAATCATCGCACAGACCGCCATTAAACTGGGGAGCAAGTAATGAACAATCCGAGGCACAATATCCGGGAAATCCGCAGTCCCCGGGGCAATGAGCTCAACACCAAATCCTGGATGACCGAAGCGCCCCTGCGGATGCTGATGAACAATCTCGATCCGGACGTTGCCGAGAACCCCAACGAACTCGTCGTCTACGGCGGCATTGGTCGGGCTGCGCGCACCTGGGACGACTTCGACAAGATCGTTTCGACGCTGAAGAACCTCAACGGGGATGAAACGCTGCTCGTCCAGTCCGGCAAGCCCGTCGGCGTATTCAAGACGCACTCCAATGCGCCGCGTGTTCTTATTGCCAATTCAAATCTGGTGCCGCATTGGGCGACCTGGGATCATTTCAACGAACTCGACAAGAAGGGTCTCGCCATGTACGGGCAGATGACCGCGGGTTCGTGGATCTACATTGGCACGCAGGGCATCGTGCAGGGGACCTATGAAACCTTCGTCGAGGCCGGCCGGCAGCATTATGACGGCAACCTCAAGGGCAAATGGATCCTCACGGGTGGCCTTGGCGGCATGGGCGGCGCACAACCGCTCGCCGCAGTCATGGCCGGCGCCTGCTGCCTCGCCGTCGAATGCAATCCGGATTCGATCGATTTCCGCCTACGCACCCGCTATGTCGACGCCAAGGCGGAGACGCTCGACGAGGCGCTGGAAATGATCGATCGCTGGACCAAGGCCGGCGAAGCCAAATCGGTTGGTCTTCTCGGCAATGCCGCGGATGTTCTGCCGGAACTCGTACGTCGCGGCGTACGGCCTGATATGGTGACCGACCAGACCTCGGCGCACGATCCGATCAACGGTTATCTGCCCAAGGGCTGGACCCTTGCCGAATGGCGCGAGAAGCGCGAGAGCGACCCGAAGGCCGTAGAAAAGGCCGCGCGGGCCTCCATGCGCGTGCATGTGGAAGCCATGCTCGCGTTCTGGAACCAGGGCATTCCCACGCTCGACTACGGCAATAATATCCGGCAGGTCGCCAAGGATGAAGGCCTTGAAAACGCCTTTGCTTTCCCCGGCTTCGTGCCGGCCTATATCCGTCCGCTCTTCTGCCGCGGCATCGGTCCGTTCCGCTGGGCCGCCCTGTCGGGTGATCCGGAAGACATCTACAAGACGGACGCCAAGGTGAAGGAGCTGACGCCAGGCAATACGCACCTGCACAACTGGCTCGACATGGCACGCGATCGCATCGCCTTCCAGGGGCTGCCGGCGCGCATCTGCTGGGTCGGCCTCGGCGATCGCCACCGCCTCGGCCTCGCCTTCAACGAAATGGTACGAAACGGCGAACTGAAAGCACCTATCGTCATCGGCCGCGATCACCTCGATTCCGGTTCCGTCGCTTCGCCGAACCGCGAGACGGAAGCGATGAAGGACGGCTCTGACGCCGTCTCCGACTGGCCGCTGCTCAATGCGCTCCTCAACACCGCGTCGGGCGCGACCTGGGTGTCGTTGCATCACGGCGGCGGTGTCGGCATGGGCTATTCGCAGCATTCCGGCATGGTGATCTGCTGTGACGGCACGGACGATGCCGCCGAGCGGATCGGCCGCGTGCTCTGGAACGACCCGGCCACCGGCGTCATGCGCCATGCCGATGCGGGCTACGAGATCGCAATCGAATGCGCCAAGGAAAAGGGTCTCAACCTGCCCGGCATCCTTGGCTGATGCGTATATTACGCGCCGGCGCCCACAAGCGCATGCCGTGGAAGAATGGCGCCGGCGTTACCACCGAGATCGCCATAGCGCCGGAAGGGGCTGCAATCGACAGCTTCGATTGGCGCATCAGCATGGCGAAGGTGCCGGATTCCGGCCCCTTCTCCGCCTTTGCCGGCATCGACAGGGTGCTGGCAGTGCTTGACGGCGCCATGAATTTACAAGTTGGCGCCGGCACGCCCGTGAAACTGGACTCAACCTCGCGGGCAATACCGTTTCCCGGTGATATACCGACGCGCGCCGATGTCATCGAGACGGTGACGGATCTCAACGTCATGGTGCGCCGCGGCCGTTTTACCGCTCGTGTTACACTGCTCGAACGCCAGGAACTGACAGCGGAAGCCAAGGAAACATTTCTGCTGCTTCGCTCAAAAGCTGCGTTGCACACGGGCGAGACTGTCGAAATCGACGATGTGATCCACCTTGCTCGCGGGGAAACGCTGGCCTTCGTCCGCATACCCGAAAGCTGCTGGTTGATCGAGATCAACGCCTCCTGATTTCATTGTCGCTTTGCCGCATAGATTTTGAGCTGACGCTGATGTATTTGATTGGCTCGAACTGAATCGGGGCGTTGATGCGCGGAATCTGGCACGACTGGCGAACGGCATTGCGCATACTTTGCGCCATTGCGCTCGTATGCGTTGCCTTCGCGCATAAGCCGGTTGCCGCCGAAGCCCAGCCAATCGATCTTGCCGCCTATACGCTTCCCGACGGCACCGTTCCTGTTCTCTGCCTCCCCGGCAGCGGCGGCGAGGACAGCCATAAGAGCGTCTGGCATGGCACGGGCTGCGAAGCTTGCCGGCTCGCCGCATCGTTCATCCTGGCAGTTCCGCCATTTGTATCCGAAGCAAAATTCCAGCCGGAGCAATCGATAGCGATAGCGCGCAAATCGATCCTGATCGCGCGCAGCCTCTACCCGCCTTCGGCGCCGCCGCAAGCCCCACCTTTCGCCTGACACAGTTCGTGCCGTAGGGCACGTCACGACGGCCTGCGTTTGCAGATCGTCATGCTTTATCGTCAGACGATTGGATTACCAATGACCATTTCGAGCGTGGCTTCCGCGAAGCCCAATACAATTAGCCTATCCCTTTACCGGGCCGTGTGGCGCTGGCATTTCTTTGCCGGCCTGCTGGTCATCCCCTTCATGCTCAACCTCGCCATCACCGGCGGCCTTTATCTGTTCAATGACGAGATCGACAATACGGTCTTTGCCTATCGCAATGTCGTCGAGCCGAATGGGACCGCGCTTGCGCCCTCGCTCCTGACTGAAACCGCTAAGGCAGCCCTGCCGGGCTCCAAGGTCCTGCGCTATCGCGCCCCGGCCGAGCCAAGCCAGTCCGTACGCGTTGTGGTTGGCACGAAGGCCGGAAAAACCTACGTCTTTCTCAATCCATATACCGGCGCTGTTCTCGGCACGGTTGCAGAGAAGGAAGAGTTCAACTGGGTCGTCAAGAAGATCCACAGCCTCGAATATTTCGGCCTCCCCTTCAATCGTATCGTCGAAGCGGTGGGCGGGCTTGCCCTCATTCTCGTCGTCACCGGTTTCTACCTCTGGTGGCCGCGCAAACAGACCGGCGGCGTCGTCAGTGTTCGCGGCACACCGCAGAAGCGCGTGTTCTGGCGCGACCTGCATGCCGTAACCGGAGCTGGCGCAGGGGCGCTGATCTTCTTCCTTGCAATCTCCGGCCTGCCCTGGTCCGGCTATTGGGGCGATAAAGCCAACTCCGTGCTTGCCAATGCCGGCCTCGGTTATCCGACCCAGCTTTGGGACGAGGTTCCGAGTTCTGAGGTGCCGACCAAGGATGTCCTGACCAATGCCGGTTGGACGGTCGAAAACGCGCCAGTTCCGACATCCTCGCCGAGCAATGCTTCGCCGGTAGGTCTCGACAGTATCGTGGCGTCGGCTAACGCGGCTGGCCTGACCCCCGGATTCGAGGTGTCGCTGCCCTCAGGCAAGACCGGCGTCTACACCGCCGCGATCTTCCCCGACGATATCGCAAAGCAGCGGACCATTCACTACGACCAGTACAGCGGCAAGCCCCTCATCGACCTGAAATTCGGTGATTATGGCGCGGGGGCCAAGGCGATGGAATTCGGCATCGGCGTTCACATGGGCCAGTATTACGGGGTCGTTAACCAGATCGTCATGCTCATGACCTGCCTTGCCATCATCCTGACCTCGGTGACCGCTGTCGTCATGTGGTGGAAGCGCCGCCCGTCCGGTCGGCTTGGCGTACCGCCCATGCCCACGCAGAAAAGTGTTTTCGCTGTCCTGACCCTTGTGATCCTTGGCTTCGGCGTACTCTTTCCCCTCACCGGGTTCGCCATTCTCGCAATGTTGATCCTGGATCAGTTGCTCACGCGCATACCCTCGCCCCTCAAACGTGTATTCTCTTGAAATCCGAAGTGGAGACCCATTCCATGAAAACACTATCAACACTTGCCGCGGCGCTTCTCGTGTCCGCTTCCTTCGCCCTCACAGCGGCCGCGCATGATCACTCGGCAATGCAGGCTGGCACGGAAATGACCGATGCCGGCGCGATGGAGCCGGTAAAGGCCGGCGACCTCACCTTGAGCGATGCGTTCACCCGCGCCACGCTGCCCGGAGCCAAGGTTGGCGGCGGCTATGTGACGATCGTCAACGGATCGAAGGAAGCCGACCGCCTTATCGGCGGCTCCACGCCTGTTGCGGAGCGGGTCGAGGTCCATGAAATGAAGATGGACGGCAGCGTCATGAAGATGCGCCAGCTGAAGGAAGGCCTCGAAATTCCGGCTGGCGAGACGGTAAAGCTGGCACCCGGCGGCCTGCACCTCATGATGATGGGGCTGAAATCGCCACTCAAGGAGGGCGACATGGTTCCTGTCACCCTGGAGTTCGCCAAGGCCGGCAAGGTGGAGCTGCAACTGATGGTCGGCGCGGCCAACGCCACGGACATGGGACACTGAAATGGGGATTCGGCTTCTGCGCTATGGGCTGTGGGCGGCTATTGCCGTCCTCTCCCTCTTGCTGGTCATCACCTATGTCAATACTCGTCTTGGCAGCCAATCTGCGGGGGTGAAACTCGGCACGCCCTTCAACCTCACCGACCAGAATGGAGCGCCCATCACTGAAGCCGCATTCGAGGGCCATCCAAGCGTGCTCTTTTTTGGTTTCACGCATTGTCCCGAAGTTTGCCCGACAACGCTTTTCGAGATGTCGGGCTGGCTGAAGGACCTTGGCGACGAGGGCAAGGACCTGCGGGTTTTCTTCATCTCCGTCGATCCGGAGCGTGACACGCCGGACGTCATGAAAGGCTACACCACGGCTTTCACCGACAGGATCACCGGAATCACCGGCAAGCCGGACGAAATCGAGAAAGTGCTGAAAGCATGGAAGATTTACGCTCGCAAGGTGCCGACCGAGAATGGCGACGACTACACGATGGACCATACGGCCTCGGTAATCCTGCTCGATCGCGATGGAAGACTGAAAAGCACGATTGACTACAAGGAGAGCAAGGACGTCGCCCTCAAGAAGTTGCGCCTGCTCATCGAAAGCTGATGGCGCATGGTTTCTCGTCGCGCTTTTCATGCCCGGCGAGAAACCCTGCCACAGGAAGACCGTTCCAGATTTTGTGGCGTTTGGAACAATTGTATACTAAAAAACTCATAATTTCCTAGAATAATTCTAACCTATTGATATTTTTAATATTTTTAAAGATTTAGTGTTTGACTTTATCAGGTTCGCCAGCCTTTATGCGAACTGGCGCGAGGTGCGCCGGCATCCCACGGATGCATCCCTTTGATGTCTGGGCCTTGAACCCTTTCGATTGGAGGACCTTATGATTGGTCTTTTTCTGCCACGCCTGCGCGTGGTTTCCCTGCTGCCACGGCAGCAACTGCTTTTACCCTCCAGTCCGAAGCGGCTGGCCGATATTCTTCCAGGTCGCCGCAAAGGCTCTTTCGCTGCAACACGCAATCACGAAAGGGCAGGCGATGTATCCGCATTTGACTGAATCGCATGGCGGCAACGGCTGCTATTTCGACCGAACTCCCGAGAAGCTCGTTCTCGAAGGTTATCGCCGTTGGACTGCGGGCTTTGAAACCGGATCGGTAATCGCCTGGGAGATGGCTTTCGGTCTCTACAGCGAGCTGCTCGGCAGCCGCAACGGCAATCGGGCGCTCTCGGAACTGTCGTATTTCATCCGCACCCTGCGCCATTGCGCAATGTGCCCGTTGAAGACATTTCCATTCGGTTCGCACCATGTATGCCGGGAGGAATGCCTGACTTTGGGACTGATCGCGGGCTTACAAAATTGTGACATGGTTGCGGCCAGAACTTGCCTCAATGCCATGGCATGTCCTTCCCGTCAGGAGGATGTGGAGAACGCTGCGATCACCTTTGCCGAAACGCTTGTCGAATTGGACCAGGTGCTTTTGCCGATACCGAAATTCGCAATCGACGACATTATTTCGCGCCCGCAGCGCGCGAGCCTGCACTAAAGGGACGAGCCAATGATCATCAGTTCACGGCTGGAACGCCGCCTTTCCATCACTGCGACTGCGCTTCTGACGGCAGCCGCGTTCGCCATGCCGATCAAGACCCGGACATCTACTGAAAGCCGGCCATCCGCAAACTATGTGAATGTCGCCGAGGCCGGGACGAACGATAGAACCTACCGCGACCACGGCAGGGCGCGCCCTCGTTAAAAGTGGTTCGGCCCCGTGAATTGCGGGGCCGCTCCCGAACCATCCGCCATCCCGTTAGACAACTATTCCACGATAGTATGATTTTTCAGGAAAGGGGCGAAATCGGGCGTCGCATTCCCAATTTTCCGATCGTGCCCGGCCCATCAGGAATCCTGTGCTCCGGCCCATTAGACGACCGTTTCGATAGACTAAGGTGCTTGCGGTAGAATATTCTAATTTTACCCTGTAAAAGGAATTCTTTCTAACGCCCCTAATTTTGGGGCCTCTGCTACGCTTCAGTTCTCATCATACGGAGGCAGGCATGAAAAATTCCCGATTTTCCCTAACATTCGCGGCAGCGTTGCTTACAGCAACGATCGCCGTTCAGCCGATGTCTGCTGCCTTTGCGGACACCACCCTTCTCAACGTCTCCTACGATCCGACCCGCGAGTTCTACAAGGATTTCAACGCGGCATTCGCGGCGAAGTGGAAAGCCGACACCGGCGAGACGATCACCATCCAGAGTTCGCACGGCGGATCGGGCAAGCAGGCCCGCGCCGTGATCGACGGACTCGATGCCGATGTTGTGACGCTCGCACTCGAAAGCGACATTACGGCGATTGCCGAGGCGACGAAAAAAATCAATCCCGATTGGCGCACCAAATATCCGCACAATGCGGCGCCCTACACCTCGACCATCGTGTTTCTGGTTCGCAAGGGAAACCCCAAGGGCATCAAGGACTGGGGTGACCTGATCAAGGATGACGTTCAGGTCATCACCCCAAATCCGAAGACCTCGGGCGGCGCCCGCTGGAATTATCTGGCAGCCTGGGCCTGGGCCTATGGCCAGTACGGCGGCGACGAAGCCAAGATCAAGGAATATATAGCGACGCTGTTCCAGCACGTTCCGGTTCTCGATACCGGCGCCCGCGGCTCGACGACGACCTTCGCCCAGCGCGAACTCGGCGACGTCCTGCTTGCCTGGGAGAACGAAGCCTATTTGTCGCTGGCTGAATTCGGCGAAGACAAATTCGATATCGTCGTTCCCCCGCAGTCGATCCTTGCCGAACCGCCCGTTGCTGTCGTCGATGGCAATGTCGATGCCAAGGGCACGCGGAAAGCTGCCGAGGCCTATCTCCAGTATCTCTACTCCGAAGAGGGCCAGACCCTCGCCGCGAAGCATTTCTATCGTCCGGCCGAACCGGAACTGGTCGCTCCAGACCTCATCAAGAAATTGCCGGAGTTGAAACTAGTGAAGATCGATGATCCTATCTTCGGCGGTTGGGCCAAAGCGCAGCCCTACCACTTCGGAGATGGCGGTACGTTTGACCAGATTTACAAGCCGAAACAGTAACAGCATGATTTCCAACCTCGCGAAAGCAGGTTGGCGGTTTAAGAGGCCGAGTGTCATTCCGGGATTTGGAATGGCACTCGGCTTCACTCTTGCCTACCTCGCATTAATTGTTCTTATTCCTTTAACGGGTCTCGCATGGCGTTCCGCATCCCTTGGCTGGGCCGGGCTATGGCATGTCGCAACCGATCCCCGCACCCTCAACGCACTCAAGATCAGCTTTGGCACGGCCTTTGTCGCGGCGCTGATCAACGTCTTTTTCGGCGTCGTCGTTGCCTGGGTGCTGGTGCGCTATCGTTTTCCGGGTCGTCGCATCATCGATGCGATTGTCGATCTCCCCTTCGCCCTGCCGACAGCCGTGGCCGGTATCGCGCTGACGTCGATCTACGCCAAGAACGGCTGGATCGGACGCTGGCTTGATCCGCTTGGCATCAAGGTTGCGTTCACCCCGATCGGCATCACCATCGCGCTGATCTTTGTCGGCCTGCCTTTCGTGGTGCGCACGGTGCAGCCGGTGATGGAAGAAATCCGCACGGAGGTCGAGGAAGCTGCAGCCACGCTCGGCGCCAATCGTTTTCAGACGATCACGCGTGTGTTGCTGCCCGGTCTCCAGCCGGCGATCCTCACCGGGTTCGCCCTCGCCTTCGCCCGGGCAGTCGGCGAATACGGTTCGGTGATCTTCATCGCCGGCAACCTGCCTTACGTGTCAGAGATAGCGCCGCTCCTCATCGTCATCCGGCTTGAGGAATTCGACTATGCCGGCGCGACGGCGATCGCAGCAATCATGCTGCTGATCTCATTTGCCATGCTCTTCATCATCAATCTTATTCAGGCGTGGAGCCGCAGGAGGTATGGCTATGGTACATGACCTGTCCCAGACCGCAGCCCCCGCAGCGGCGACCTGGCACCCGGCAACGACCGAGAGCCGCGGCTCACGCTATGTGCTGATCGGCATCACGCTGGTGTTTCTCGGATTGTTCCTCGTCCTGCCGCTTGTTTCGGTTTTCGTCGAGGCATTCCGCAAAGGACCGGCCGAATATTTCACCGCGCTCATAGAGCCTGACGCGCAAGCTGCCATCCGCCTGACGCTGCTCGTCGCCGCGATCGCCGTACCGCTTAATCTCGTCTTCGGCGTGGTCGCCGCATGGACCATCGCCAAGTTCGAATTCAAGGGCAAGGCGTTCCTGACGACGCTCATCGACCTGCCGTTCTCGGTCTCGCCGGTAATTTCGGGCCTGGTTTATGTGCTGCTATTCAGCTCGCACAGCTTGCTTGGACCATGGTTCAAATCGCATGGCATCGAAATCCTCTTTGCCGTGCCCGGTATCGTGCTTGCGACGGTTTTCGTGACCTTCCCCTTCGTTGCCCGTGAATTGATCCCGCTCATGCAGCATCAGGGCACGACCGACGAGGAAGCCGCGCTCTCGCTCGGGGCCAATGGCTGGCAGACTTTCTGGCATGTGACATTGCCGAACATCAAATGGGGCTTGCTCTACGGCGTGCTTTTGTGCAACGCCCGCGCCATGGGGGAATTCGGCGCCGTGTCCGTCGTATCAGGCCACATTCGCGGGCTGACCAATACGATGCCGCTGCATGTCGAAATTCTTTACAACGAATATAATTTTGTCGCTGCGTTCGCGGTGGCTTCGCTTCTGGCGCTGCTGGCGCTGGTCACGCTTATTCTCAAGTCATTGCTTGAGATGCGATACGGCGCGGAGCTGCGGGCAGCAGGCGGACACTGAGAGGGTTTGAAATGGATGTTCGCGTAAGTGGTGTGCGCAAGGAATTCGATCGCTTTCCGGCGCTGCACGACGTTTCACTGGAAATAAAGTCGGGCGAACTTATCGCCCTGCTTGGCCCGTCCGGGTCGGGCAAGACAACTCTGCTGCGCCTGATCGCCGGGCTGGAATCCCCCACCGAGGGCAAGGTGTTCTTCGGCGATGAGGACGCCTCGCTGAAGTCGGTCCAGGAGCGCAATGTCGGTTTCGTGTTCCAGCATTATGCTCTGTTCCGGCACATGACGGTCATCGACAATGTTGGTTTCGGGCTGAAGGTACGGCCCTCGAACACGCGGCCCGCCAAGGACGAGATCCGGCGCCGTTCATCGGAGCTTCTCGACTTCGTCCAGCTTTCAGGCCTGGAAAAGCGCTACCCCGCGCAGCTATCGGGCGGCCAGCGCCAGCGCGTCGCCCTTGCTCGTGCGATGGCAATCGAGCCGCGCGTTCTGCTGCTCGACGAGCCTTTCGGCGCCCTCGACGCCAAAGTTCGCAAGGAACTCCGGCGCTGGCTGCGCGAAATCCACGACAAGACCAAGCATACGACCGTCTTCGTGACCCATGATCAGGATGAGGCGCTTGAACTTGCCGATCGGGTCGTGGTGATGAGCCAGGGCAGCATAGAGCAGGTCGGCACGCCGGACGAAGTCTACGACAAGCCAAACTCGCCGTTCGTTTATGGCTTCATCGGTGAATCGAGCCGCCTGCCGGTTCGCATCGAGAACGGAACTGTCTGGATCGGCGAGAAGTCACTTGGCCTTAAGGCCGACCGGCCCGATGGCGACGGCATGCTCTATTTCCGCCCGCACGATGTCGAGCTGGTGGACGGCTCCAACGGCTGCATCGCGGGTACGGTCGTCGCGAGCCGCCGTGTCGGCGCAACGCGGCGCGTCGAACTGATGGTCGCGGGTGCTGAGGAGCGTATCGAAATCGGCATCGATGCCGACCACCCTGCGACTGAACTCTCCGGCATCGCTTTCAGGCCAAGACATTTTCGCGTCTTTGCCCGCGATTGAAGCAGGTAATGCGGAGTTGGCGGGATCAATGCGATCCCGCCTTTTTTGTTTGGGACCACCCCTTGCAACCAAAGCCCGCCTTAACAGTTTCCGGCTGAATTACGCCAAAAGCCCAATGGAAATCTGACTCATTTTCATCAAAACTGATCGCTAGAGGCGAAAGTGCTTCTAGCGTCATTGCCTTGAGCCGATTAGATCGTAAACTGTTCGTGAGGGGGAACGATCCCGAGCGAACCTTGTGCTGCAATCAGAAGATTATTTCTTCCAACCGAAATGATGGCAAATGCCCGCATTGAGTTTCATTCAAGCTTTCACATCCCAGAAAAACACAGCCGGCCAGGTCCTTTCTGCCCAGCCGAACCCTATCAGGGCCCATTACAAATCGATCGATGACTTGCGGGATCTGGGAGCGCGGGTAGCGAAGGGCGAAGACGTCCGCCTGCCCGACTATGAACCGATGGTGTTCGAGCAGCGCACCGTCGAAAACGCCAAGCTCATTCTGCATTCCTATCGCTCGTCCGATGCGGCAGCACGCAAAGGTGAAACGATCACGCCAGCCGCTCAGTGGCTGCTCGATAATTATTATCTCGTCGACCAGAATATTCAGCAGGTTGAGCGCGATCTGCCGAAGAAGTTCTTCCGGCAACTGCCGCCGCTCGCCAACAATCCCGGCATTCCGCGCGTCATGGCGCTTGCCTGGCTCTATGTCGCCCATACGGACAGCCAGTTTTCGCTGAACAGTCTCAGCGCAATCGTCGAAGGCTTCCAGACGGTCGAGCCGCTGCATATCGGCGAACTCTGGGCATTGCCCTCTGCGGTGCGGTTCATCCTTATCGAAAATGCCCGCCGGCTCTCCCTGCGCGTCGAGCGCGCCCGCCGCATGCGCGCCTTCGCCAACACGGTTGCCGACGAGATCACCCTTTACGCTGACAAGGACGCGCTGCCGCAGCTGCTTGCGCAATATGCGCCGGCGGCACGTGACAGCACCTTCGCCACGCACCTCCTCTATCGTCTGCGCGGCGGCGCGACCCATTCGGGCGCCGCAGTTGCATGGCTCGAAGAAGAGCTCGAGAAGAACGGCAGCGACGCCGAAGACGCTATCATCCAGGAACATACGCGCCAGTCCACCGGCGGCGTGACCATGGGCAACCTGATCCGAAGCCTCAAGTCCATCGACGACGTCGACTGGATCACATGGTTCGAGACGGTCAGCGGCGTCGATGCCGTCCTGCGCGAGAATTCGAATTTCGACGCGCTCGACTTCCATTCACGCAATGCCTACCGCGTCGCCATCGAAAAAATCGCCCGCCGCTCCGGCAAGAGCGAGCATGATATCACCCTCGAAGCGCTGGACCTTGCCCAAAAGAGCGCCGAAGAGACCGGCGGCGGCGATGCCGTCACCGAGCAGCGCAAGCGCGACGTCGGCTACTACCTCTCCGGCGATGGCCGGCCCGAACTCGAGGCGAAGTGCGATTATTCACCGACGGTGCTTGAGCGCTGGGTCCGCTTCTATCGGAAGCTCGGCCTTGCCGGGCTCTGGGTGCCGGCATCTTTCTTTTCGATCGCCATCCTGCTTCTGATCCACCACTGGCTCCGTCAGGCCGGTCTGTCGCACGGCATGACGCTGCTTTTCACGGTGCTTGCGGTTTTCCCGGCGATGGAAACGGCCAACGGCTTCGTCAACTGGATCATACCGATGTTCATGCCGCCGACGCGGCTTATCGGCTTCGAATACAAGAACGGACTGCCGCCCGAGGCAAAAACCCTTGTCGCCGTGCCGACATTGATCACCTCGCGCGACTCCGTCGACGAGCATATCCGCAACCTCGAAGTGCACTACCTCACCAACCCGCGCGGCGAGGTCTATTTCGCCCTCCTTACAGACTGGAAAGACAGCCAGAACGAGCAAACGGACGACGATCTCGACATATTCGACTATGCGCGCGAGAAGATCACCGCGCTTAACGAACACTATACGCAGGCCAATCCGCGCTTCTTCCTGCTTCACCGCAAGCGGCTCTACAACCCGCAGGAAGTCTGCTGGATGGGCTGGGAGCGCAAGCGCGGCAAGCTGCACGAACTCAACCTGCTGCTGCGCGGCGATAAGGACACGACCTATTTCCCCTCCAACGAGGAACTGCCGACCGACATCAAGTTTGTCATGACGCTCGATTCCGACACGCGCCTTACGCCGGATTCGGTCAATCGCCTCGCCGGCAAGCTGGTGCATCCGCTCAATCGCCCGATCTACCGGGCAAAATCTGGCCGCGTCGTCAGCGGCTATTCGGTTCTGCAACCGCGCGTGACGCCCTCGCTCACTACCGGTGACGACGCCTCGTTCCTGCAGCGCGTCTTTTCGGTCAACCGCGGCATCGACCCTTATGTCTTCGCGGTATCAGACGTCTATCAGGACGTGCTCGGCGAAGGCACCTTCACGGGCAAGGGCCTCTATGATGTCGATTTCTTCGAAGCGTCGCTCGACGGCAAGATCGGCGAGAACTCGGTGCTCAGCCACGATCTTCTCGAGGGCGGCTACGCGCGTGCCGCGCTCGTCAGCGACGTCGAAGTCGTGGAAGATTATCCCACCGGCTACAATGTCGATATTTCGCGCCATCATCGCTGGACCCGCGGCGACTGGCAGCTTTTGCCCTATCTCTTCAGCACCAAGCCGGGCGTTACGGCCGTCACGCGCTGGAAGATGGTCGACAATTTGCGCCGTTCACTTGCGCCGATCTTCTGGCTGATTGCTGCCATTGCCGGATGGACGTTGCTGCCGCCCGGTCTTGCCACGCTCTGGCTGTGCTTCCTCATCTTCAGCATGTTCATCGTGCCGACGATGATCCTTTTCACCAATCTTGTGCCGACGGACATGAACCTGTCGCTCAAGGGCCACTTCCAGGCGATTCTGACTGACATCTTCTCCGGCGCCGCCGATATCGCGCTTCGCATCACCTTCCTCGCCAATATGGCGGTTTTGATGGGCGATGCGATCGTGCGCACGCTCTATCGCCTCTTCGTCACGCGCAAGCACCTCCTCGAATGGCGGGCCGCCGCCCAGGCAAAGACGAGTTCGCCCGATACGCTGCAGTACTACATGCAACTGATGTGGCCGGCGACGGTCGTCGCCATCATCGCCATCGGCTTGCCCTTGGCCGGCCATAGCCGCGCATGGTTCCTGGCAGTGCCTTTCGCCTTAATCTGGTTCCTGTCACCGATGATCGCCTGGCTCGTCAGCCGTTCCGCCAAGCCACTCGACGATCTCGCCGTCCGATCGTCCGACAAGAGCGAGCTGCGCCGCATCGCGCGCCGCACATGGCATTACTACGATACGTTCGTGACCAAGGAGCAGAACTACATTCCGCCGGACAATTTCCAGGAGGATCCGCATCCGGTGATCGCAACGCGCACGTCTCCGACCAATATCGGCATGTATCTGCTGTCGACGGTCGCGGCACGCGATTTCGGCTGGATCGGCTTCCATGAAACGCTGACGCGGATCGACCAGACGCTCAGCACGCTCGAGAAGATGGAGAAGTATCGCGGCCATCTCTACAACTGGTACGAGACGACGACGTTGCGGCCGCTGCTGCCGCTCTACGTCTCGGCTGTCGACAGCGGCAATCTCGCCGGCCATCTGGTTGCGCTTTCGTCGGCCCTCGAAAAATGGGCGGAAGCGCCTTCCGTCTATCTCCAGAGCGATCTCGACGGCATTCTCGATGTAAGCGACATTCTCGAAGAGGCGATCAACGATATTCCTGATGATCGCCGCGTGCTGCGGCCGCTGCGCCGCCGCCTTGAGGAGCGCGTCGCAAACTTCCGCCGTGCCATCACCACCATCAAGGAGGAGCCGGAGACGGCTTCGCTGCGCACCATCAACCTTTCCCTCTTTGCCGGCGATATCCAGCGCCTCACCGAGGAGTTGCATGGCGAGCTCGAAAGCCCCGCCAGCGTCACCGCCAATGAATGGGCGCTGCTTCTCGTCAAGACCTGCCAGGCCCACACGGATGACGCCATCGGCTCGCATGAGGGCACGGATGTCCTGCGCGAACGGCTGGTAACGCTCGCAACCCGCGCGCGCCAGCTGGCGTTCGACACCGACTTCACCTTCCTCGAGCGCAAGGAGCGCCGCCTGCTGTCGATCGGTTTCCGCGTCGAAAGCAACGAACTCGATGCGAGCTGCTACGACCTTTTGGCCTCGGAAGCCCGACTTGCGAGCCTCTTTGCCATTGCCAAGGGCGATATTCCCGTCGATCACTGGTTCCGCCTTGGACGTCTGCTGGTTCCCGTCGGCTGGCGCGGCGCCCTGATCTCGTGGTCAGGCTCGATGTTCGAATATCTCATGCCGCCGCTCGTCATGATCGAGCCGCTCGGCAGCATGCTCGACCAGACCAACAAGCTGATCGTCCAGCGCCAGATCGAATATGGCGCGTCGAAAGACCTGCCTTGGGGTATATCGGAAGCCGCCTATAATGCGCGTGACCCGGAGATGAACTACCAGTACACCAACTTCGGCGTGCCGACGCTCGGTTTGAAGCGCGGCCTTTCGAAGAACTATGTGGTGGCGCCCTATGCCAGCATCATGGCCAGCCAGTATCAGCCGGCAGAAGCTGTAAAAAACCTGAAGCGTCTGCGCGCGCTTGGTGCCCTTGGCCAGTACGGTTTCTACGATGCCGTCGACTTCACCAAGTCGCGCGTTCGCGAAGGCGAGGACTATGCGGTGGTGCGCAACTACATGGCTCACCATCACGGCATGTCGATCGTCGCGGTCAACAACGTCGTATTCGAAGGGCGTATGCGCGAACGCTTTCACTCGGACCCGGTCATTGAAGCCGCCGAACTCCTGCTCCAGGAAAAGGCGCCGCGGGAAATCCCGGTTCTCCAGGCCAAGGCCGAGAACCCGATGCGCAAGGCCGTGGAAAGCAGCGAAGAAACTCCCTCGATCCACATCATCGACAATCCGCTCGGCGCTCCGCGCGCAACGCAGGTCATGTCCAACGGCCATTATTCAGTGATGGTCACCGCCAATGGTGGCGGTTACAGCCGCTGGAACGGGCTCGCAATAACACGTTTCCAGCCGGATATTCTCGAAAGCGGCTATGGCACCTTCCTCTTCCTGCGCGATATGGAGAGCGGCGACTGGTGGTCGGCGACTGGCGATCCCGTGCGGGCCACCGGCGAAAAGAGCATGACGATCTTCGCCGACTATAAGGCCGAATTCATCAAGGAAGCGGGCACGCTGCACACGACGGTGGAAACCATCGTCGCGTCGGATTCCGACGGCGAAGGCCGGCGCATCGTCATCACCAATACGGGCAGCAAGGATCGCATCATCGAAGTGACCTCCTATGCCGAACTCGTATTGACCAATGACGACGCGGATACGGCCCACCCGGCATTCGCCAAGATGTTCGTCGAGACCGAGATCGACAAGCGCGGCGATACTATCTATGCGACACGTCGCAAGCGCAACAATGACGAACCGGACATCCACGTCGCCCACATGGTCAGCGACAGTTCCGGAACCATGCGCGAAGTTCAAGCGGAAACCGACCGGCGGGCCTTCATCGGCCGCGGCCGTACGCTGCGCAACCCCGCCGCATTCGACGAGGGCGCGACGCTTACCGGCTCGCAGGGCTTCGTGCTCGATCCCATCGCGTCGCTGCGCTGCCGCGTCCGCGTGCCTGCCCACAAGAAGGTGACGCTTGTCTTCTGGACGCTGGTGCGCCCCAACCGCCAGGAACTCGAGGACGTCGTCGGCCGCTTCCGCCATCCGGATTGCTTCGCACGCGAATTCTCGCTGTCATGGACAAGCTCGCAGGTGCGTCTGCATCACATCGGCATCAACCCCGATGAAGCGCAGGTTTTCCAGCGTGTCGCAACCAGCCTGATCTATCCGGACAAGGCACTGCGGATGCCATCCGAAAGCATCGCCAGCGGCCTCGGCAGCCAGTCCGAACTCTGGCCGATGTCCATTTCCGGCGACTTCCCCATCCTTGCCCTGCGCATCGATGACGAAGCCGATATGGAAACGCTCAAGAATCTGCTGCGCGCCCACGAGTACTGGCGCGCGAAAGGCCTGGTCGTCGATGTCGTCGTCATCAACGAACGCTCCTTCTCTTATGCGCAGGATTTCCAGCGTGGTCTTGAAGCAATCTGCGAGAACAGCCGGGCGCGCGGCGCGCAGCTTGGACCGCGCGTTCATATATTCACGGTCCGCCGCGACCAGATGAGCGATGCCAGCTATAATACATTGCTCGCCTCGGCGCGCATCGTGATGCATGCGCAGAACGGCTCCCTGTCCGAACAGCTGAAGCGCATGGAGGGCCTCAGCGCCGACCTCGCGCCCACAGCGGACGCAGCCGCCGGCAAGGTCAACGCGACGGTCGACACGGGCAGCATCGAGGAGATGCGCAATATCGCGCCGGCGCCGACGCAATTGATGCGGACGCGCAACCCGAAGATATCGGGCGACGATCTGGCATTCTGGAACGGCTTTGGCGGTTTTGACCTCGCAAGCGGCGAATATGTCGTCCGCCTCGGAGGGATCACCCAGACGCCGCAACCCTGGATCAACGTCATTTCGAATTCCAGCTTCGGCTTCCACGTTGCCGCGGAGGGTGCTGGCTTTACCTGGTCCGGCAACAGCCGCGATTATCAGTTGACCCAGTGGTCGAACGACCCCGTCAGCAACCGTTCCGGCGAAGCGATCTATATTGTCGATCTTGACAAGAACGTCGCGTTCGCTCCCACGGCTTCGGTATTGCGTGATCCGTCCGTCCAGTACGAAGCGCGCCACGGCCAGGGCTATTCGACGTTCACGTCGCGCCACGGCAATGTCGGGCTTGAACTTACCCACACCATCCATGTCGAACTGCCCGTGCGCGTGTCGCGGCTGAAGCTGACCAACCATGGCGGCTCGGCGAAGCGCCTGCGCGTCTACGGCTTTGTCGAATGGATGCTCGGCAATTCCCGCGCCAAGACCGCTCCGTTTATCGTACCGTCCTGGGATGCCGAAACCGGCGTGCTCATGGCGCGCAATCCCTATGGTATCGACCGTCGCAACAATGTCGCCTTCTATGCAACGAGCGTGAAGCCGAATTCAGTGACGTCGGATCGCGCCGAGTTCTTTGGAACGCTCGGCTCCGTCGATCGCCCGGCTGCGGTTCTGCAGGCAAGGACGCTCTCCAACGTCGTCGAGGCAGGCGGAGACCCCTGCGCTGCGCTCAACGTCGATATCACGCTTGCGGCCGGCGAGACGAAGGAACTGCTGTTCTATATGGGCGATGCCGGTAGTGCCGACGAGGCACGGCGTATCCTGCGCGAACAAAGCAAACAGGGCTTCGACGAGACGCTCGGCGCCTCCCGAGCGCTGTGGTCGAACTTTCTCGGCGGCCTGCAGGTCGAAACGCCCGACGAAGCTTTCAACCTGATGGTCAATCGCTGGCTGCCCTACCAGAGCCTTGCGTGCCGTATCTGGGCGCGATCGGCTTTCTATCAGGCAAGCGGCGCCTTCGGCTTCCGCGACCAGCTGCAGGATACCCTGTCGATGCTGATCCTCGATCCGTCGTTGGCGAGGAAGCAGATTCTCAACGTATCGGCGCGCCAGTTCAAGGAGGGAGATGTCCAGCATTGGTGGCTGCCGACGAGCGGCGCCGGCGTTAGAACGAAAATCTCCGACGATGTCGTCTGGCTCGGCTATGCGATCGCCCACTACACGACGGTCACCGGCGACATGAGCATTCTCAACGAGCAGGTTGCCTTCATCGACGGTCCAGCACTCAATGAGGGCCAGCACGACGCCTTCTACCAGCCGACCATCACCAGCGAGAAGGTAAGCGTCTACGAACATGCTGCGCGCGCGCTCGATCTAGCTGTGGCGCGGACCGGCGCACACGGACTGCCGCTGATGCTCACCGGCGACTGGAACGACGGCATGAACCGGGTCGGCGAAGACGGCAAGGGCGAGAGCGTCTGGCTCGGCTGGTTCCTCATCAGCACGCTGCGCGACGTGATCCCGATTGCCAGAACCTTCAAGGATACGGCCCGCATCGAGCGTTGGGAGGCCCACATAGAGCGCCTCAAGGCAGCACTCGAAAAGGATGGCTGGGACGGCGAATGGTATCGCCGCGGCTATTTCGATGACGGTGCGCCGCTCGGCTCCAAGAAGAGCGAGGAATGCAGGATCGACTCGATCGCGCAATCCTGGAGCGTTCTCTCAGGTTTTGGGGATCCGTCCCGGGCGCGCCAAGCCATGAAATCGGTGGCGACGCATCTGATCGATGACGAAGCCGAAATCATCAAGCTGTTCACTCCGCCGTTCAACAAGTCGCGGCATGATCCAGGCTATATCAAGAGCTACCCCGTCGGCGTTCGCGAGAACGGCGGCCAGTACACGCATGCCGCGACCTGGGCGGTGCTTGCCATGGCGAGACTCGGCGACGCCGACGAAGCCTATCGCTGGTTCAAGAAGCTTAACCCTGTGAACCATGCGCTGAGCGCCGAAAAGGCGGAGTTCTACCGTGTGGAACCCTATGTCGTGGCAGCCGACGTCTATTCGGTCGATCCAATGCGCGGACGCGGCGGCTGGACCTGGTATACCGGTTCGGCCGGCTGGCTCTACCGCGTTGCTACCGAGGGAATCCTCGGCATCACGCGGCAGAACGACCGCCTGTTCGTCGACCCTGCCCTTCCCTCAGATTGGGATGGTTTCAGCTTCGTGCTGCGTAATGGCGACGCCCGGTACTCGATCGAGGTCCGGCCTGCAGGCAAGGGCGGCAAGAAGATTACAGTCAACGGCAAGAAACTCACCAAGGCAGAAGGTGGCATTCCGCTTGAGACCAAGGGCGAACACAAGGTCGTTGTCGAGGTCCCTGCGGGCGGCGTATCGATCGACGCCGTCTCGACCGCGGCAAAATGAATTCTGACGTGCCGCCGGCCCAGCGCCGGCGGCACAGCCACTTGCTCTGCGGTACACCCGCAAAATTCCAGTTGAGAATCTTTGCAACTGACGCGGATCTGACGCATAATCGCGGCCATGAAAAATATCATGAATCAGAAGCCGGATTACGAAAAGGAGTTGCGCAACGCTGGCATCCGCATCACCCGCCCGCGGCGCATCATTCTCGATATTCTGACATCGACCGAAGACCATCCGGACGCGATGAAGATTTTCCATCGCGCCAGCGAGATCGACGACAGCATCTCGCTCTCGACTGTCTATCGAACGATGAACTTGCTCGAAGAGATGGGTGCGATACACCGGCACGCATTCAGCGGTGGCCCATCACGTTTCGAACAGGCGCATGGCGAGCATCACGACCACCTGATCGATATCGATACGGGTGCCGTCATCGAGTTCAAATCGGAGAAGATCGAGCAGTTGCAGGAAGAAATCGCCCGCTCGCTCGGATACGATATCGTGCATCACCGGCTTGAGCTTTACGCGCGCAAGATCAACCGATCTTCATAGGAAATAGCTTAACAATCCTCCACAGGGCGTGGTCGACCGTCTTAGTCTGCGATTACCGCAATCCACTAAAGATCCGTCGCTATCACGCCGCGTTCGACGTTGGCTGGTCCGTGAGCAGCTCATAGAGCAGGCTTGCATCGTGGGCCGTGCGCAGCTTGGCGACACGTTCCGGGTCGCGCAGCGTCCGGGCAATGCGCGACAGGGCCTTCAGGTGATCCGCACCGGCATTTTCCGGGGCAAGCAGCAGAAAGACCATATCGACGGGCTGGTCGTCCAGCGCCTCGAAATCGATCGGCGCATCGAGCTGCGCAAAGACGCCGGTGATGCGTTTCACGCTATTGAGCTTGCCGTGAGGGATCGCAATTCCGTTGCCGACGCCGGTCGAACCGAGGCGCTCGCGCTGCAAGACCGTATCAAACACTTCACGCTCGCTCAGGCCAGTCAAGGCGGCTGCCTTTTCCGACATGGCTTGCAGGAGTTGCTTCTTGGAGTTGACTTTCAATGCGGGCAGGACAGCATCGGGCTGAATGAGATCACCCAGATCCATTATCTCTCTTCCTTCCAGTTACCGTCCGCGCCCATTTCGGGCGCGGGCAGTAGTTCACGTTTGTTATCCACGGGCCGCACTTTGACCCGCTACGGTCGATGGATCGATCCAACCGATATTTCCGTCAGGGCGGCGATATACGATATTTACCTGCGTACTTCCAGAGTTGCGGAAGACGACCACAGGGCTGTCCTTCAAATCGAGCTCGACCACCGCCGAAGCCACACTCATGCTGCGAAGCGCCATCGACGTTTCGGCTACGATCGTCGGCGCGTAGTCTTCAGGAAATTCCTCGTCATCGTCGGGTACCGGCGCCATGACGCGATAGGACACGTCATCGAAGACACCATTCGATCCCGGGGCCTGATGCGACTTCAAGCGTCGCTTGTAGCGGCGCAGCCGCTTGTCCACGCGTTCGCCCGCAGCGTCGAAGGCAAGCAATGGATCCTGAGCTTCACCGGCCGCCTGGAGAACCGTGCCGGTATCCAGACGGACAAGGCAGTCTGCGATGAATCTCGAACCCTGTTTTTCCACTGTGACGTGGCCGGTATATCCGCCATCGAAGTACTTGGCCACCATCTCTCCGATCCGCTCTTCGATGCGGATGCGGAATGCGTCGCCAATGTCCATATGTTTCCCAGATACACGCAGACTCATGATAGCTCACCTTCATTGTGATTTCCGTTTACCAAATCAATCTACACCGATGTTGGAAGACGAGCAAAGCCATCCCGCACAATCCGTGCGAGCGCTCCATCACATTTCGCTTGCTGATTCTTCATGTCCAAACGCGCGCTTTCGCTCCGACCGTCGCAAAGTACCGGCGCTTCTCTCTCCCTGACCAGGCTTCTTTGGCCCAGTTCATTGCCCACTCAAAACGAGTCTACACCCGAGTGATGGAGTAATCTAGAGCCAGGATCTTTCTTGCGCACAGAAGCCTGCGCTTTCTTCTCGCGCCGTCTTTGCACCGAGGAGGCAATGTTCATCGCCTCGCGATACTTGGCGACCGTGCGCCGGGCGATGTCGATCCCCTGCTCCTTCAGCAGATCCACAAGCGTATCGTCTGAAAGGATCTCGTTTGGCGTCTCGGCATCGATGAGCTGGCGAATCTGGTGTCGAACCGACTGCGAGGAATGCTGCTCGCCGCCCTCCGTCGCCGATATGCCGGCGTTGAAGAAATAGCGAAGCTCGAAAACGCCCCGCTTGGTCAGCATGTATTTATTCGCGGTAACACGGCTTACCGTCGATTCGTGCATGCCGATGGCGTCGGCCACGGTACGCAAGTTCAAGGGCCGCAAATATGCGATACCCTGGAGGAGAAACTGTTCCTGCTGCCGCACGATTTCGCTCGCAACCTTGAGGATCGTCTGGGCACGCTGATCGAGGCTACGGGTCAACCAGTTGGCGGTCTGCAGGCATTCGCTCAGGAACGTCTTTTCCAGCGGCGAAGCCTTGGCCTTCGACAGGGTTGCGTAATAACTGTTGTTGACCAGCACGCGCGGCAGTGCGTCAGGGTTGAGCTCGATCCGCCAAGTTCCATCGGCCGCCATATCGACGATGACGTCCGGGACAATGCTGTCGGCGATTCCCGACGAAAAGGCCGTGCCCGGCTTCGGGTCAAGCTGCTGGATTTCCCGGAGCATATCGAGAATGTCGGCTTCGCTGACCTGGCAGAGCCTCTTCAAGGTGTGGAAATCGCGCTTGGCCAGGAGCTCGAGATTTTGCAGGAGGGCCTGCATGGCAGGATCAAAGCGATTTTTTGCGCGCAGCTGGATCGCAAGGCATTCGGCGAGGTCGCGCGCAAACAGTCCGACCGGCTCGAAGCCCTGCATGGCACTGATCAATCGCTCCACATGCGCCGCCCCAACACCCAGTCGCTCGGCTATCTCGTCGATATCGGCGCGCAGATAACCCATTTCATCGAGATGGTCGACAAGTTCCGCGGCAATGAGGCGGTCGGCGACGCTCTCGAAGGTAAAAATAATCTGTTCGCCGACATGATCCCTCAGCGTCAGCGGCGATGCCGTTACCTGTTCGATATTGTAGCCCTCGCCGGAAGACACATAGCCGTCTCCCACCGATGACTTCCACTGGGAGGCAAGATCGCCGCCGATCAGATCATGCGTACCGGGGTCGTCCGGGAAAATATTCTCAAGTGAGCTATCGAAGGTTTCGGACATGGAGCCGGCGCTGATTGTTTCGCCGCTTTCGAGCCAATGATCGCCCTGACCGTTGGGGTGTTCGCCCGCGTCCGCATCGCCCGTGACGCTCTTGCCAAATTCGCCGTCCTCACCGGAAATACGCTCGGAACTACTGGCCCGCTCTTCCATGCCAAAGTAGTCGCCATTGGCGTCATCGCGATCAAGCAGCGGGTTCTTCTCGATCTCCTGTTCGATGAATTGTTCGAGCTCGACATGGGTCAGTTGCAGCAGCCGAATCGACTGCATAAGCAGCGGTGTCATCACCAGTGCCTGGGTTTGCCTGAGAGCGAGTTTTGGCGATAAAGCCATGAGGATGGGAGCACTCCTGTACCGAAGTACAAAACTGGCCCAATCCTTGCTTGTCAATCGCACTGCGCTCAAAAAGCGCTGGCTGCGGCATTTTTGAAGTGGCGGAAAGGCACTACCGACAGAATTTGGGCTGAATCGCGCAAAAGCTGAAGGGTCAGAGACTGAATTGGTCGCCGAGGTAAAGCCGCCGGACGTCTGGATTGGCAATAATTTCGTCCGGGCGCCCATGGGTAAGAACTTGCCCGGCGTGGATGATATAGGCCCGGTCGATCAGCTTCAGCGTCTCGCGCACATTGTGGTCTGTAATCAGCACACCGATGCCACGTCCCGTGAGATGCCGCACCAATTGCTGAATATCCGCCACGGCAATTGGATCGACGCCGGCAAACGGTTCGTCGAGCAGCATGAAATTCGGGCGCGATGCCAATGCACGGGCGATTTCGAGACGACGTCGCTCGCCGCCGGAAAGTGAAATGGCGGGTGCCTTGCGCAGATGGGCAATATGAAACTCTTCGAGCAGGGAATCGAGTTCCTGCGCGCGGGCGCTACGATCCTTCTCGACAATCTCAAGGACCGCCTTGATGTTGTTCTCTACCGAAAGGCCACGAAAGATCGACGCTTCCTGCGGCAGGTAACCGATGCCAAGGCGGGAGCGGCGATACATCGGCATGGTCGTAACATCAAAGCCATCGATCTCGATCGTGCCCTTATCGACCGGAACAAGCCCGGTCACCATATAGAAGCATGTGGTCTTGCCCGCGCCGTTTGGACCAAGAATGCCTACTGCCTCACCCGCGCGCACGCCGAACGACACGCCGTTGACGACCTGACGGCCATTATAGCCCTTTGTTATGCCGCGCGCGACGAGCGTGCCCTTCATGCGGTCGATGGCTGCCGGATCGGCAGGGCGCATCTCATGCGAAAGACTGGATTCCGGCCGCGCGGCGCTGTTGGCTTTTGTGCGACGTGAAAAAAATGACACTTACAGCTGTTCCGCCGGTTCAGTTCTTTGGTTGGTTGTTGGGGGCGACCACAATCGAGACTCGCCCGGTCTGGCCGCTCTTGCAACTTTCAAGCTGGGCTTCGCCGGTCTTGAGTTGCGCGGTCAGCTTGCAGCCTACGGCGACATTGTCGCCCTGGGTCAGAACCACCTTGTTGCCCGTCAGGACAAGCACCTCCGACTTCATGTCGAACGTGCCGTGATCGCCGGTTGCCACCTGATCGTTGGATTTCACGTAGACCTTGTCGTTGACCTCGAGGTGATCGATATCCTGCGAGCCGCCAAGTCCGCCCGTCTTCGGCGCATCCGCGGCGGGGGCCGGATCGCCCTCTTTCTTCTTAACGTAGTAGACGATCATCGAGCCGGCCTTGAGCAGGGTCGCGCCCTGGACGACGGTGACGTTGCCCGTGAAGGTAGCCGTTCCCTCCTTGTCATGGACGACGAGCTTGTCGGCGTCGATCTGGATCGGCTGATCGCCGGAGAGCTTGATGCCTCCGCCGGGCGCATTTTCCTGCGCGACGGCGGATACGACCATCGATGATGCCAACAATCCCAATGCAACAGTCGAAATGCCTATCAGTCTTGCCCCGCGCGACATCGTTCTCTCCTAAAAATTCGGATATTCCCACAACTCTCAGTGAGCGAGCACCAATACTACTCGACTGATTTGACTGCGTCTGTACCTTCTTGCCGTTTTGTGGGCTGAATGACAAGCCTTACTCGCTTCTCAAAGGTCATTACCTTGCCGCTTTCGCTGATCTGCATCGTATCGGCGGTAATACTTGAAGTGCCGTTGCGTATAGTGACCGGATCTTTGGTGGACATGGAATTGCCGGCAATATCGATATCCGCCGATTTCATCTGGGCACTGATGCCATCAGACGTCGTGAAATTGATCTCGCTGTCGAGTTTCAACTGCCGGTTGGCATTATCGAACACGCCGGACTTGGCCTGGACATTGGCGCGCATATCCTTACCGAGCGGAAGCTCCGCGCTGATGCCCTGCAGCGAGATGACGTTGGTGTTGCCGACTTCCTGCAACGCCTTGACCGCGCTCATCTTGTAGGGAAGCTTGTCCTTGGTGAAGCCGTCGAGTTTGGGGTTCGTCATGACAAGCTTGCCGTTTTCCAGCGCGGCATTCTCGAGCGAGATATTGCTCGGCATGTTGGTCGTCGAAAAGAACGTGAACCAGGAAAAGACGGCCGCGCCGACGATCGCCGCTGCTGGGAGCGCAAATTTCAGGATTCGCACGCGGCGCGAATGGCGTTCCGCCGCACGAAAGACACCGGAATCCTTGTCGGACGCCGCAAATTGACGTGCCACCTCTGCGTGGTGATCGGCACCAGCGGCAGCCTGGACGTGCGGATGCGTATCGTTTCTCTGAACTGACATGGCCTGGCTGTTACTACGTAATGACAATAGTATGGCTACTTGGCGCCAATATGGTTATTTTTCGATGAAACGGGCGAATAGATAAACGCGCGAGTTGCACCGCACCACAAGTATGACGTTGGCGTGCGAGATACAAGGTCCTAGCGCATTTCTAATGAAGCGCGAGGAGATGCCGGCGCAGGAACCTTACCCTAGACTTCCCTCTCGTGATGTCGCAGAGATTGTTTTTACCGACGTTGAGAACGAATGGACAAAACGATGGCAAACACGGCTGACGCGATTATTGACAGACGGCGCCTGCGCCGAAAACTGACATTCTGGCGCATCCTGGCGCTGTTGATTGTCGCTCTCGCACTGATTTTGTTTTATTTTTCGGTGGCAGGATCGGATGCGTTTTCCAGCAGGTCATCGCCGCATATCGCCAAGGTCCGCATTGAAGGCACGATCTTCGAGAACGAGGAACTGCTGAAGCGGCTCAAGGACGTGACCGATTCCAACGCCGTAAGGGGTGTCATCCTGTCGGTCGATTCCCCCGGCGGAACGACAGCGGGCGGAGAGGCGATCTATGAGGCCGTGCGCAAGCTTGCCGTTAAGAAGCCGGTGGTTGCGCAAGTCGGAACGCTCGCAGCGTCGGCGGGCTACATGATCGCCAGCGCATCCGATCATATCGTCGCGCGCCAATCGTCGATCGTCGGCTCGATTGGCGTGTTGTTCCAATACCCCGATATTTCGCAGCTTCTGACCAAGCTCGGCGTCAAAGTCGAGACTATCAAGTCGAGTCCACTGAAGGCCGAACCCAATTTCTTCAATCCGGCAAGCGATGAAGCCAAGGAAATGATCCACCGCATGATCATCGATTCCTATGACTGGTTCGTCGGGCTCGTGCAGGAAAGGCGCAAGTTCACGCATGAGCAGGCGCTGGCGCTGGCGGATGGATCGGTCTTCACCGGCCGGCAGGCCATCGCCAACAAACTCATTGACGAACTCGGCGGCGAGGATACAGCCATCGCCTGGCTGAAGACCAAAGGCGTCAACGACAAACTGCCGGTTGTCGAATGGAAGCCCGTGGAAAAATCCTCGCTCGGCCTGTTCTTCTCAAATTCAGCGACAAAAATGCTCGCCCGCTATCTCGGCCTGCCGGAGGAGAGCGCCGGAATGCTGAATCAGCTCACCGGAGACCGCATGTTCCTTGACGGACTCGTTTCTGTTTGGCACGTTGACGGCAAGCCTGCCGGGGCGCAATAAAAGAATATTAAACATATAAGATCAGTGACATAGTCTTGAGGTGGGGCCTATGTCCTCCTGGTCTTGAACCGAAAGGGAACTCGCTGTGATCAAATCAGAGCTCGTGCAGATCATTGCCAACCGCAACCCGCATCTGTTTCAGCGCGACGTCGAGAATATAGTCGGCGCGATCTTCGATGAGATCACGGATGCACTGGCAGAGGGCAATCGCGTCGAGCTTCGTGGTTTCGGTGCATTCTCGGTCAAAAACCGCCCTGCACGCAGTGGCCGCAACCCGCGTACCGGCGAAAGCGTCGAGGTTGAAGAAAAATGGGTGCCCTTTTTCAAGACCGGCAAGGAACTTCGCGACCGTCTCAATGCCAATAGCTGAGGTTCATCGAACGGGCGGGTGAAGCGCGCCGGGAGGAATACATGATCAATCGCATTATCATCGTCCTCGTGCTGGTGCCGCTTGCAATCGTTCTCATAGCGCTGTCGGTTGCGAACCGCGGGCCAGTTCAACTGACGATCGATCCGTTCAATCCCGGAAACCCAGCCCTTTCCTACACGGCCCCGCTCTTCGTTTGGCTGTTCGCTGCCTTGATCGCCGGACTCATCCTCGGCAGTTTCGCTACCTGGTTCAACCAAGGAAAACATAGGAAACTGTCGCGCCAGCGTAAACTCGAAGCGGAACTCCTGCGCAAGGAAGCCAAGAAAGCATCGGTCGATAGTGGTGCGACGCCGAACCTGCCCTCGCTCCACTAGGGCACAATTACAAGAAAACCCAAGGAACAAGACATGAAACTGATCTCCCCGGCCGAGGTCGACAGGCTATTGAATTGGCCGGATATGATCGACGCCATCGAACAGGCGTTCCGCCAGGGCGTCATTCAGCCCGTGCGCCACCACCACACAGTCGAGCGGCCGGATGGCGCAGCATCGACCTTGCTGCTCATGCCGGCCTGGTCGGATTTCGATGCCCTCGGCGACTCCTCCAAGGGCTATATGGGGGTCAAGATCGTCACCGTATCGCCCGATAACGGCGCAGTGGCGAAGCCCGCAGTCATGGGCGTCTACCTGCTTCTCGACGGCAAGACCGGCGAACCCAAGGCACTCATAGATGGGCAGCGGCTCACCATCTGGCGCACGGCAGGGGCATCGGCGCTCGCCGCACGTTACCTTGCGCGCGAAGATGCATCGAAGCTCGTCGTCCTCGGGGCTGGCGCGCTGTCGGGCTTTCTTGCCCGCGCCCACAGCGCCGTGCGGCCGATCAAGGAAATCTCGATCTGGAACCGCAACCTCGCCAATGCCGAAAAAGTGGCGGCGGACCTTACCGCTGACGGCTTCAATGCAAAAGCCGTTTCGGACAAGGATGCGGCAATCGCCGAGGCGGACATCATCACCGCGGGAACGCTCTCGACCGAACCGCTTGTCCTCGGCAGGCACCTGAAGCCAGGCGCGCATGTCGATCTCATTGGTGCGTTCACCCCGACCATGCGCGAGAGCGACGATGAGTGCGTCCGCCGCGCCCGGGTGTTTGTCGACACGAAGGATGGCGCGCTCAAGGAAGGCGGCGACATCGTACAGCCGATCAAAGCTGGTGTTGTGAGCAAGGAGCATGTCATCGGCGACCTGTTCGACCTGACGCGCGGAACGATGAAGGGCCGTCAGTCCGCCGAGGAAGTCACGCTGTTCAAATCGGTAGGTGCCGCCCTTGAGGATCTGGCGGCCGGAATCCTTGTTTTTGAGAAGGCAAACGCTGCATCACAAGCCTAACGGCTCGGATTTCGCTTTCGCCCTGCAACGTCTTGGCTTAGAGCGTTCTAGCCAAGACAGGGAAAGCGAGACTTGAAACCATCCGGCGGAAAAACGAGAAAGACCAAGAGCGCTGCCAGCAAGGCCAACCCCGCAAAGGGTGCTGTGCAATGGCAAAGCCCGGTGAAGCCGCGACCGCAATTTGCCAAGCAGGTGCGCACGCCCGCCATCGACGCTCCCGCGCAGGGGGGCGCACGTCAGGATGCGTCGCCACGACGCGTGCTTGTGCGCCGGTCCGGAGCACGTCCGGAGGAGCGAACCGGCCTTATCCTCGAAACCCTGCCTTCGGAGGACTACGCGCTCCTCGATAGTGGCAATGGCCTGAAGCTGGAGCAATACGGCCCCTATCGCATCGTGCGTCCCGAAGGCCAGGCGATCTGGTTGCCGGCCTGGGCCAAGGCCGAATGGGACAAGGCGGATGCAGTCTTTACCGGCAATACGGATGAGGAAGGCGTCGGCCGCTGGCACTTTCCGAAAGTGCCGCTCGGTGAAACCTGGCCGCTCGCTTTCGACGAACTGCCGTTCTATGGCCGTTTCACTTCCTTCCGGCATGTTGGCGTTTTCCCCGAGCAGGGCACCCATTGGGCGCATATGGACAGGCTGATCCGAAACGCGAAACGGCCGGTCAAGGTGCTCAATCTCTTCGGCTATACCGGCGTTGCCTCGCTCGTTGCCGCGCGGGCCGGGGCAGAGGTCACCCATGTGGATGCCTCGAAGAAAGCCATCGCCTGGGCGCGCGAAAACCAGGAAATGGCCGGCCTTTCCAGCAAGCCCATCCGCTGGATCTGCGAGGATGCGATGAAATTCGTCATGCGCGAGGAACGGCGCGGCAGCACCTACGACATCATCCTACTCGACCCCCCGGCCTATGGCCGCGGGCCGGGCGGCGAGGTGTGGCAACTTTTCGACAATCTCCCCGACATGGTCGATATCTGCCGCGCCATCCTTTCCCCCAATGCGCTCAGTGTCGTGTTGACCGCCTATTCGATCCGCGCCTCGTTTTTTGCGATTCATGAATTGATGCGCGATGCGTTCACCGGCCTCGGCGGTACGGTGGAGTCGGGCGAACTTATCCTGCGCGAACGTTCATCCGGACGCGCGCTTTCCACCTCGCTGTTCAGCCGTTGGGAAAATACATGACGCGACACGACGACCACACCCGAGGCACCGGACTCGCGCGACCCGGCAGGGTCAAGGAAGTGACCAGCCTCACCAACCCGATCGTGAAGGATTTGCGCGCACTCGCGATGAAAAAATATCGCGATCAGGAGGGTGTTTTTCTCGCCGAGGGGCTGAAGCTGATCATCGACGCACTCGATCTCGGCTGGACGATCCGCACGCTCGTCTTTTCCAAGGCAGGCAAGGGCAATTCACTTGTCGAGCAGGTGGCGGCGCGCACCATCGCCAAGGGCGGGGATGTCCTCGAAGTCAGTGAGAAGGTCATTGCCGCCATAACCCGGCGCGACAATCCGCAAATGGTGGTCGGCGTCCTCGAACAGCGGATCCAGCCGCTTGCTGCACTGAGGCCGCGAGGCAACGACGTCTATGTGGCGCTGGACCGGGTCCGCGATCCCGGCAATCTAGGAACGATCATTCGCACGGCAGACGCCGTCGGCGCCAAGGGCATCATCCTGATCGGCGATACCACCGATCCATTCTCGCTCGAAACCGTGCGCGCCACCATGGGTTCGGTCTTCGCGGTACCGCTCATGCGCGCCACCGAGGCCGAGTTCCTGGCCTGGCGCAAAGGCTTTGCCGGGCTCGTCATTGGTACGCACCTCAAAGGCGCCGTCGATTACCGCACCATTCCTTATGCGAACCATCCCGTTGTCCTCTTGATGGGCAATGAGCAGCAGGGCCTGCCGGACCAACTCGCGGCCGGCTGTGACAAGCTTGCCCGGATCCCGCAGGAGGGCCGCGCGGATTCGCTTAATCTTGCCATTGCAACCGGGATCATGCTGTTCGAGATAAGGCGCGACGCGCTCAAACTCGATGGCGGAAACTGAAACAAGAGAACGATGAAAACCAAAGCGCTTTACAATCTATTGGCCGTCGTCGCCTTTGCGGTCGTGAGCGACCAGATCATCAAATATCTGGTCGAGACCGGCATGGATTACCAGCAGCAGATCGACGTGTTGCCGTTCCTCGCACTGTTTCGCGTTCACAACAATGGCATTGCCTTTTCCATGCTCAGCGGTCTGCACGACCTTGCGCTGATTGCGCTGACGCTCGTCATCATCTGCTTCGTCAGCTATCTCTGGTGGACGACGGCGGCAACCCGCTGGATTTCCCGCTTCGGCTTCGCCCTGATCATCGGTGGCGCGCTCGGCAATCTGATCGACAGGAGCATTCACGGTTACGTTATTGATTATGTTCTTTTCCATCTGCCGACCTGGTCGTTTGCCGTCTTCAATCTTGCCGATGCCTATATTTCAGTCGGCGCGGCGCTGGTCGTGCTTGAGGAAGTGCTCGCCTGGCTGCGCGAACGCCGGGCTTCGAAGGGTGAACCCGGGAAGAACTGAGATAAGGCGGGTCGTCGCGCTTGGCCCAAGGATCCGGGCTGGTGCTCTGGGGTCATCTTCCGATGCCACCTTCTCCGTATTCCTTCGACTGCACGAGAGGCCCCAAGCCTGCCACCGTCACGTCATGCTGCCGTCATCGATTTGTAGTATTCAGGAGGCGACCGAACCACCGATCAACCTCTCTTAAGAGCGAATCGACATGAGCATCGCCTTGCTTGAACGTGCTTCACCTACTAAAGATCAGCGCATGGTCTCGCAGGTTGATTCAACGCCCTCGCCTCTTGTGGCGCCTCACCTTGTTTCGGTGCTCGGTCGCATCGGCACGATGGAGGTCTGCCTTGCCCAGACCGAGGACGAGATCGAGTCGGCGCAGCAGCTTCGCTTCAAGGTTTTCTTCGACGAACTCGGCGCCAAGGGATCGGCGACGCTCGAACAGCGCGATGCAGACCGTTTCGATCCAGTCTGCGATCATCTTCTGGTCTACGATACCTCGATCGCCGGCCCCAAGCACAAGCAGATCGTCGGGACATACCGCCTGCTTCGTTCAGAGCGGGCTTTTGCATCAGGCGGATTCTATTCAGCCAGCGAATATTCAATCGAAAGCCTCGTCAGTGCCAAGCCGGATTTGCGCTTCCTTGAACTCGGGCGCTCCTGCGTTCTGCCGGAGTACCGCTCGAAACGCACCGTGGAACTCCTGTGGCAGGGGATCTGGACCTATTGCCGCCATCATTCGATCGGGGTCATGTTCGGATGCGCCTCATTCCAGGGGACCGTTCCTGCAGCCCATGCGCTGCAACTTTCGTTCCTGCAGCACAATTTCCGCGCGACGCCCGATTGGGACGTCCGCGCCTTGCCTGACCGCTACCAGGCAATGGACCTCGTTCCGGCCGAGGCGATCAACCCGCGTGTCGCCATGTTTGCCATGCCGCCGCTCATCAAGGGCTACCTTCGCCTTGGCGCGATGATCGGGGACGGCGCCGTCATCGATCACGATTTCGGCACGACAGATGTCTTGATCATCCTGCCGGTCAGCCGCATCGCTGAACGCTATGTCAGCCACTATGCCGCGGAAGCAAAGCGCTTCGCTTGAGATCATCTGTGGAGAAGAACGCAGGATCCCCGCTACAGAGGTGGGTAAATCCTGCGTTTGCGCATAGATTGCTCCAGACTGGACAAGGGTCTATCAGGAGAGCGCATTGGCGGAACTTGCAACCATAATCGAAACGCCTGCCTACGATGCCGAGCCATCGGCGCGGCCGACGCCGATGATGGAGCAATATATCGAGATCAAGGCGACGAATCCCGACAGCCTCCTGTTCTATCGGATGGGCGATTTCTACGAGTTGTTCTTCGACGATGCCGTCGCAGCGTCGCGGGCGCTCGGCATTACGCTGACCAAGCGCGGCAAGCACCTCGGCGATGACATCCCGATGTGCGGCGTGCCGGTCCATGCCGCCGACGATTATTTGCAGAAGCTCATCGCGCGCGGCTTTCGTGTCGCCGTCTGCGAGCAGATCGAAGATCCAGCCGAAGCGAAGAAACGCGGCTCGAAATCGGTCGTCAAGCGCGATGTCGTCCGTCTGGTAACGCCGGGGACGATCACCGAGGAAAAGCTGCTCGATCCATCCGAGGCCAATTATCTGATGACGCTCGGCCGTGTGAAGGGCGGAGGCCAAGGCCAGTTTGCGCTCGCCTGGATCGATATTTCCACCGGCACCTTCCGCGTCGGCGAAACCGACCCGTCCCGCATGCTCGCCGATATATTGCGGGTCGAACCGCGCGAACTCATCGTCGCCGATCCCGTCTTCCACGATCCGGACCTTCGTCCGATCTTCGACATTCTCGGTCGGTCAGTCACGCCGCAGCCGCCAAGCCTCTTCGACAGCGCAACGGCGGAAAACCGCATCCAGCGCTATTTCGATGTCGGCACGCTCGACGGGTTCGGCCAGTTTTCGCGGGCCGAACTTTCGGCGATTTCCGGCGCCATCGCCTACGTGGAAAAGACGCAGATCGCGGAGCGTCCGCCGCTGATGCGGCCGGAGCGCGAGTCGGAGGGTTCCTCGCTCTTCATCGATCCCGCGACGCGCGCCAACCTCGAACTTCTGCGTACACTTTCCGGCAATCGCGACGGCAGTTTACTCAAGGCAATAGACCGGACGGTTACCGGCGGCGGCGCGCGATTGCTGTCCGAGCGGCTCACCGCCCCGCTGACCGACCCGGAGGCCATTTCCACGCGCCTCGATTCTGTCTCCTTCTTTCTGCTGCAGCAATCGCTTGCCGACATTGTCCGGGAAACGCTCAAAGGGGTGCCGGATATGCCGCGCGCCCTCTCGCGGCTTGCCGTTGGACGGGGCGGGCCCCGGGACCTCGGCGCCCTCGCCCGCGGGTTTGAAGCCGCGGGCGAGATCGGCCGCGTCATCGGAACCGAATTGCTGCCGAGCGAGCTTGCGAGGGTCCGCGATTGCTTCGCCGGGTTGCCGCGTGATTTCCTCAGCCATCTGGAAGCAGCGCTTGCCGATGAACTGCCGCTACTCAAGCGCGACGGCGGTTTCGTGCGGCCCGGCTATAATGCCGAGCTTGATGAAATGCGCGCACTTCGCGACCACTCACGCCGCGTTATCGCCGGCCTCCAGGCCGACTATATGGAGACGACGGGCATCAGGTCGCTGAAGATCAAGCACAATAATGTGCTGGGTTATTTCATCGAGGTGACAGCCAACAACGCGTCGGTGATGACCGATACGGATACAGCCAAGTCAAAGTTCATTCATCGCCAGACCATCGCCAATGCAATGCGCTTCACGACGACCGAGCTTGCGGAACTCGAAACCAAGATCGCCAATGCGGCGGACCGCGCGCTCGGCATCGAACTTGATGTTTTCGAACAGTTGACGCGGGAGACCGTCGAAAATGCCGAAGCGATACGCGCCGGGGCGGCGGCACTGGCGGCGCTCGACGTCTCGGTGTCGCTTGCGGTCCTTGCGGAGGAACAGGGCTATTGCCGTCCGCTGGTCGATCACAGCCTAGCCTTCGCGATCATCGCCGGACGCCATCCCGTCGTCGAACAGTCGCTACGGCGGCAGGCCGCAAACCCGTTTGTGGCCAATGACTGTACGCTATCTCCGGAAGGAACTGGCAAGGGCGCGATCTGGTTGCTGACCGGACCGAACATGGGCGGTAAATCGACGTTCCTGCGCCAGAACGCGCTGATCGCGATCCTAGCCCAGATGGGCTCGTTCGTGCCGGCGGGCTCGGCCCATATCGGCATCGTCGACCGCCTGTTTTCGCGGGTCGGCGCATCCGATGATCTCGCCCGCGGCCGCTCGACCTTCATGGTGGAGATGGTGGAAACCGCAGCGATCCTCAATCAGGCGAGCGACCGCTCGCTCGTTATTCTCGATGAGATCGGGCGCGGTACGGCGACCTTCGACGGCCTGTCCATCGCCTGGGCGGCGGTCGAATATCTGCACGAGAAAAACCAGTGCCGGGCGATCTTCGCCACGCATTTTCACGAGATGACGGCGCTTTCCGAGAAGCTGCCGCGCCTCGGCAACGTCACGATGCGGGTCAAGGAATGGGACGGCGATGTCGTCTTCCTGCACGAGGTCGCCAAGGGCGCGGCTGACCGGTCCTATGGCGTTCAGGTCGCCCGCCTCGCCGGCCTGCCGGAAGCGGTCGTCAGCCGGGCCCGCGACGTTCTGCACCAACTCGAGGCAGGCAATACGTCGGGCAAGGCCGATAAGCTGATCGACGATCTGCCGCTGTTTTCTGTTGAAGTGATGCGCCAGGCGCCCAGGCCGGCACAAGGAAAAGACAGCGCCCTGCTCGCCGCGCTCACCGGCGTCAATCCCGATGAAATGACGCCGCGCGAGGCGCTTGAAGTGCTCTACCGCCTGAAAGGCATTGCAGCAACGAATTCATGAAGGGTGCGTCTGATCTGTTTCAAATGAAGTCATTCCGTTTGAATTGATTTCGCGCTATAGCGAGCCATCATCCATAAAGTCGTGTTCATGAACGCCTCAGACCTGAAACTGGAACAGATCGTCAACCCCACCATACTTCATCGGCAGTTTGAAGATCTGGTCAAGGCGGCGAAGGACAATGGGGCAGCATCCGTCGATCGCAACGACGTGCTGCAGCTTGTCAAGCAAACGCTCGCATCCGGCCGCAAGAAGGCGGAAGAGCTGCTGATGAAAGATGCCGGGGGCACACGTTGCGCCATGCGGCTTTCCTTTCTGATGGATCAGATCATTTCAGCATTGTACGAATTCGCGGTCGCTCATGTCTATCCTGCGGTAAACCCTTCGACAGCCGAGCGCATGAGCATCGTCGCGGTCGGCGGCTATGGGCGCGGCGCCCTGGCGCCGGGCTCGGACATCGATCTTCTGTTTCTCTTGCCCTACAAGCAAACGCCGTGGGGCGAACAGGTTGTCGAGTATATCCTCTACATGCTGTGGGACGCCGGGCTCAAGGTCGGGCACGCCACCCGCAATCTCGATGAATGCATTCGCCTTTCGCTGGCGGACATGACTATACGCACCAGCATTCTCGAGGCGCGTTATGTCTGTGGCAATGAGGAGCTGTTCACTTCGCTGGAAAAGCGGTTTGACGACGAAGTGGTCAAGGGAACGGGTCCGCAATTCATCGAGGCCAAGCTTGCCGAACGCGATGCGCGCAACCGCAAGGCCGGTGCCACGCGCTACCTCGTCGAGCCCAACGTCAAGGAGGGCAAGGGCGGCCAGCGCGACCTGCATACGCTGTTCTGGATCGCCAAATACTACTACCGCGTCAAAACCAGCGATGAGCTGGTCAAGCTCGGCGTGCTGTCGCGGTCGGAGCACAACAAGTTCCGCAAGGCCGAGGACCTTCTATGGGCGGTGCGCTGCCACATGCATTTTTTGACCGGCAAGGCCGAGGAACGGCTCTCTTTCGATATCCAGAGCGAGATCGCCCGGCGTCTTGGCTATACGGCGCATCCCGGCCAGCGTGACGTCGAACGCTTCATGAAGCACTACTTCCTCGTCGCCAAGGAGGTCGGCGACCTGACGCGCATCATTTGCGCGGCACTTGAGGAAGAACAGGCCAAGCACGTGCCGGGCTTCAACAGGATTTTCCTGACCTTTTCCCGTCGCAAGCGCAAGATTGCCGGGACAAGCGATTTCGTCATCGACAACCATCGCATCACCATCGCCGATGACGGTGTCTTCGAGAAGGACCCGGTCAACCTCATCCGCCTTTTTCACTATGCGGACCAGCAGGGCCTCGAGTTTCATCCCGATGCGATGCAGCTCGTCACCCGTTCGCTGTCACTGATCAATGGCGAATTGCGGGAAAACCCGGAAGCGAACCGGCTCTTTCTCGAAATTCTGACTTCCGAGCGCAATCCCGAGCTGATCTTGCGGCGCATGAACGAATCCGGCGTGCTCGGCAAGTTCATCCCGGATTTTGGCAAGATCGTCGCGATGATGCAGTTCAACATGTATCATCACTATACGGTCGACGAACACCTCCTGCGCTGCATCGCGGTGATGTCGGAGATCGACCATGGCGATCTCGGCCAGGAACACCCGCTGGCCAACCAGATCATGCCGGGGCTCAAGAAGGATCGCAAGATCCTTTACGTGGCGCTGCTCCTGCACGATATCGCCAAGGGACGCCCCGAAGATCATTCGACTGCAGGCGCCCGCATCGCAAGGCGGCTTGGACCCCGGCTTGGCCTCTCCAAGGCTGATACCGAGACGGTCGCATGGCTCGTCGAGCAGCACCTGACCATGAGCCGGGTTGCGCAATCGCGCGATCTCAACGATCGGAAGACAATCGAGGATTTTGCCGAAATCGTCCAATCGCTCGACCGCATGAAGCTGCTGCTGATCCTCACCATCTGCGACATCAAGGCGGTGGGTCCGGGCGTATGGAACGGCTGGAAGGGCCAGCTGCTCCGCAATCTCTTCTATGAGACGGAATTGCTGCTGACCGGCGGCTTCTCGGAGGTTCCGCGCAAGGAACGCACCGAACATGCACGGTCTCAGCTCGAACACGCACTGTCTTCCTGGCCGCAGATCGAGCGCCAGTCCTACCTGGCGCTGCACTACCAGAACTATCTCCTGACGGTCAGCCTCGACGACCAGATCCGCCACGCAAACTTCATTCGCGAATCCGATGCGGCCGGCAAGACGCTGTCCACCATGATCAAGACCCATGATTTTGAAGGCGTCACCGAGATTACGGTTCTATCGCCGGATCATCCACGCCTGCTCTCGATCATTGCCGGCGCCTGCGCCGCGGCGGGCGCCAACATCGTTGATGCGCAGATCTTCACCACCAGCGACGGGCGGGCGCTCGATACGATCCTGATCAGCCGCGAATTTCCGACCGATGACGACGAGCGGAGGCGCGCGAAGAACGTCGGCCGCCTGATCGAGGATGTGCTTTCCGGCCGCAGCTATCTTCCCGAAATGCTGGCGGCACGCACCAAGCCGAAGCGGGCGGTTCGCGCCTTCCGTATCGAGCCCGGCGTCGAAATCAACAATACGCTCTCCAACAAATTCACCGTCATCGAGGTCGAGGGGCTCGACCGGCCCGGCCTTCTTTCAGAGATCACCGGGATCATTTCCGATCTTTCGCTCGATATCGCCTCGGCGCATGTGACGACTTTCGGCGAAAAGGTCATCGACGTGTTTTACGTGACGGACCTCGTCGGCCAGAAAGTCACCAACACGGCGCGGCAAAACCGCATTCGTAAGAAGCTGCTCGCACTCTTCGGCGAAGGCGATATAACCACCGCCCAGCCACAGCGGCAAAACATCCTCATGACGGCGGAATAAATGAGTCTCGTCAAGAAATTTGCAACTGTCGCATCCGGCACGCTGATGAGCCGCGTCTTCGGCTTCACCCGCGAAATGCTGATGGCGAGCGCGCTCGGCACAGGGCCGATCGCCGACGCTTTCAACGCGGCCTTCCGCTTCCCCAATACATTTCGCCGGCTCTTTGCCGAAGGCGCTTTCAACGCTGCCTTCGTTCCGCTTTTTGCCAAGGAGATCGAGGCAAACGGTCTTGATGGGGCGCGGCGCTTCTCCGAAGAGGTGTTCGGCGTCCTCTTCACGGTGTTGCTGACGCTGACGATCCTGATGGAAGTGTCGATGCCGCTGATCGTGCGCTATGTCATCGCGCCGGGCTTTGTCGAGGATCCGATGAAGTTCGACAATACGGTGCGCATGGCGATCATCATGTTCCCATACCTCGCCTGCATGTCGCTGGCGGCGATGATGAGCGGCATGCTGAATTCGCTGCACCGCTATTTTGCCGCTGCGATCGCCCCGGTCTTCCTCAATGTCATTCTGATCGGTGTGCTTGCCTATGCCTGGTATACGGGCCAGGACGGCAGGCAGGTCGGCTACGCCCTGTCCTGGGGTGTCATGGTCTCCGGCCTCGTGCAACTTGCGATCGTCTGGATTGCGGTGCGCAATGCCGGCATCACCATCGGCTTTCGCCTTCCGCATCTCACCAAGAACGTGAAGCGCCTGCTGGTTCTGGCGCTTCCCGCGGCAGTAACCGGGGGCATCACGCAGATCAACCTTTTGATCAACACCAACATTGCCTCGGCGAAATCCGGCGCCATTTCCTCGCTCGCATATGCCGACCGCATCTACCAGCTGCCGCTCGGCGTTGTGGGCATTGCTGTCGCGACCGTGCTTTTGCCGGAACTTGCACGCGCGCTTCGCTCCGGCAACCTCAAGGAAGCGTCGAGCCTGCAGAACCGCTCGGTGGAATTCACCCTGTTTCTGACGCTGCCGGCAGCAGCGGCACTGCTCGTCATGTCCGAGCCGATCGTTCGGATGCTTTACGAGCGCGGCAATTTCTCCCCCACCTCGACGCATACGGTCGGCAATATCCTCGCCGTCTACGGGTTGGGGCTTCCGGCTTTCGTGCTGATAAAGGCGTTCCTTCCCGGGTTCTTTGCCCGTGAGGACACCCGCACACCGATGATCTTTGCGGCAATTGCCGTGGCGGTGAATGTCTCGCTCGCGCTAACGCTCTTTCCGATCATGTACGAGACCGGCATCGCCACCGCCGAGATCGTCGCTGGTTGGGTCAACGCCATCCTGCTCTTTGCGACCTTGGTTTGGCGCGGCCACTGGGGACGCGACATCCCTCTCCTCACCCGCATTCCGCGACTGTTCATATCCGCGGCGATCATGGCGATCGGCCTTCATTACGCGATTACATGGATGGGCCCCGCGCTTGCACCGCATGCGCCGCTCCACACACAAGCCGTTGCCGTGCTGACGCTGGTCATCCTGGCGATGATCTCCTACTTTGCCCTTGCCTTCGGCACGGGCGGCGCCAGCCTTGCCATGATCCGTCGCAACGTGAAGCGCGGCGCGAAGGCCGCTGAAGCAACGCCGACAGATGCCGCACCATGAGCCGCCGCATCGGATTGATCACGCTTGTCGTGCGCGACTATGACGAAGCCATCGCCTGGTACACGCAAAAGCTTGGTTTTCGCCTCGTCGAAGATACCGCGCTTTCTGAATCAAAGCGCTGGGTGGTCTTGGCGCCTGGCGACGGCGAAACGCGTATCCTCCTTGCAAAAGCGGACGGACAAGCCCAAGAAGCCGCCACCGGCAACCAGACGGGCGGGCGGGTTGCTTTCTTTCTTCACACGGACGACTTCGAGCGCGATCATTCGGCGATGGTCAAATCAGGCGTCATCTTCCTTGAAGAGCCACGCCATGAGCCATATGGCAGCGTCGCCGTGTTTCAGGATCTCTACGGCAACAAGTGGGACTTGCTCGAACTGAAGCAGCCAACGATATAGGGCTTGAATACTGCGTGTGGCTCTGCCAAAACCGCGCTTCACTGCCATCGGCGCCTGCAAGCCCGATCCCCGAACGATCAAGGACGATTAATGAGCACGTTTGAACAGCTCGTCTTTTCCGGTGTCCAGCCAACCGGCAACCTGCATCTCGGCAATTATCTGGGGGCTATCCGGCGCTGGGTCGCTCTGCAGGAAGACTATAACTGCATCTATTGCGTGGTCGACCAGCATGCGATCACGCAGGCCATGTCCGTGTGGGGCGGTCCGGCCGAGCTGATGCGCAACACGCGCGAGGTGACAGCGGCGTTTCTGGCTTCCGGCATCGACCCGAAGAAACACATCGTCTTCAACCAGAGCCGCGTGCGCCAGCACGCCGAGCTCGCCTGGGTGTTCAATTGTATTGCCCGCATGGGGTGGCTCAACCGGATGACCCAGTTCAAGGACAAGGCCGGCAAGGATCGCGAGAACGCATCCGTCGGGCTTTTCACCTATCCGAACCTGATGGCGGCCGACATTCTCGCCTATCGCGCTACCCATGTGCCGGTCGGCGAAGACCAGAAACAGCACCTCGAACTCACGCGCGACATTGCGCAGAAATTCAATACGGATTTCTCCGACCGCATCGCCGAACTCGGTCTCGGCGTCGAGACGCAATCGGGCGACGAGACCATTGCCAGCTTCTTCCCGCTGACGGAACCCGTCATCGGCGGGCCGGCTGCGCGCGTCATGAGCCTGCGCGATGGCACCAAAAAGATGTCCAAATCCGATCCCTCGGATCTGTCCCGCATCAATCTCATCGACGATGCCGATACGATCTCGAAGAAGATCCGCAAAGCCAAGACCGACGCCGAACCGCTGCCCTCCGATGTCGAGGGTCTCAAGGACCGCCCGGAAGCAGACAACCTCGTCGGCATCTATGCGGCCTTGATCGATGCGGACAAGGAAAAGGTGATCGGCGATTTCGGTGGCCAGCAATTTTCCGTGTTCAAGCCGGCACTTGCCGACCTCGCAGTCGAGCGTCTCGCGCCGATTGCCGCGGAGATGCGGCGTATTTCGGCCGATCCGAGCTATGTCGATGCCGTCTTGAAGGACGGCGGCGAGCGGGCAGCCGTTCTCGCCGAGAAGACGCTGCGCAATGTGCGTGATATTATCGGCTTCCTGCAGGACTAGGACCGGGTGCTGCAAGGGGTGGACGATCACATCGGTTAGGGCAGGAACGGGCAAATGGTATCGAAACGTCTCAGCCGGGAAGCGGGCCATCGCCGCAAATTTCTAGCCGTTATCGACGAGACGCCCGAATGCGAGCGGGCGGTGGCCTATGCCTCGCGCCGCGCCAAGACGACTGGCGGAGTGTTGCTCCTCCTTTTCGTCATTGACACAGCCGATTTCCAGGCTTTTCTCGGTGTCGAGCAGATCATGCGGGCCGAAGCGCAGGAACGGGCAAGCGCGACGCTGAGCAGGTTCGCGGCCAATGTGCGCGGGACGATCGGCATCGAATCCGAACTCGTCGTGCGCGAAGGGCTGACATCGGAAGAGATCCAGAAGCTGATCGAGGAAGACCAGGACATTGCCATCCTCGTCCTTGCGGCAGGCTCGGGCAAGGAAGGCCCGGGGCCCCTCGTTCAGTCGCTGGCGGGACGCGAATCCTTCCCCATTCCTGTCACGGTTGTCCCATACAATCTCTCTGACGAGGATATCGACGCGATTACGTGATCCCGCGGCGAAACGTGATACAATCCTGACTTGAACAGTTGAGTTTTAAGGCCTATATCGCCTTTGAACAATTCTAAACTAGACACGCGAGATCCGTCATGTTTATCCAGACCGAAGCAACGCCCAATCCGGCGACCCTCAAGTTCCTGCCTGGGAAGGTGGTTCTCGACCAGGGGACGGCCGATTTCCGCGATGCTCAAAGCGCAGGCGCAGCCTCTCCGCTTGCCGGCAAGATCTTTGCAATCCCCGGCGTATCCGGTGTCTTCTTCGGCTATGACTTCGTCACCGTCACCAAGAACGACGGTCCGGAATGGCAACACCTGAAGCCGGCCATCCTCGGCGCCATCATGGAGCATTTCATGTCCGGAGCGCCGATCATGACGAGCGCCACGCAGGTTGCTGACGATGCTGAACGCGATTCCGAAGACGAGTTTTTCGACAGCGCCGACGCCGAAATCGTCGATACCATCAAGGAACTGCTTGAGACGCGCGTACGCCCGGCAGTTGCGCAGGACGGCGGCGACATCACCTTCCGCGGCTATGAGAACGGCACCGTTTTCCTCAATATGCGCGGTGCATGCTCCGGCTGCCCCTCATCCACGGCGACCCTGAAGCACGGCATCCAGAACCTGCTCAAGCATTTCGTACCGGAAGTCCAGCACGTCGAATCCGTCTGAGCTTTCACGCTTTAATGTAAAAGAGGCCGCTTCGAGCGGCCTTTTTATTACCTTTAGTTCACCGCGCCTGGCCCCGGAATCGCACCGGGTGGGCATTTGCCGAGAATGATCATGCCGAGGACTTCATCCTCGGTCACGTCGGTGACCTTCGCCGTGCCGACGACCTGACCATTCTTCATCACCGCCACACGATCGGCGAGGTGGAACACGTCGTGAATATCGTGGCTGATCAGGAAAATGCCGATACCCTCGCTCTTAAGCTGCTTGATGAGTTCCCCGACCTGCGCCGTCTCCTGCGGCCCCAGGGCCGCCGTCGGCTCATCCATGATGAGAATGCGGGCATTGAAGAGGATGGCGCGGGCAATCGCCACCGACTGGCGCTGGCCGCCTGAAAGCGCCTTGACCGGGTCCTTGAAGCGTTGGAACCGCGGATTGAGCCGGTCCATCACTTCGCGGGCGCTGTGCTCCATTGCCACATCGTCGAGCGTTCCCCATGGCGTCATCAACTCGCGGCCAAGGTAGAGATTGGCAGCCGTATCGACGTTGTCGGCAAGAGCCAGCGTCTGGTAGATCGTCTCGATGCCATAGGCCTTGGCATCGCGCGGATTGTTGATCGTCGCTTCCTCGCCATTGACACGGATTGTGCCACTGTCGCGCTTGTAGGCGCCGGAGAGCACCTTGATCAGCGTCGACTTGCCGGCGCCATTGTGGCCAAGCAGTGCCACGACTTCGCCCGGATACAGGTCGACCGAGGCGCCATCCACGGCGCGTATGCCGCCAAAGGCGATCGAGACGTTTTCGATATCGACGAGAGGGGTTTGTGCATCGGTCATGTTTCAATCTCCCTCAAGCGGTACGGCGGCGATAGATCGTGTCGAGCCAGACGGCAACGACGAGCACGATGCCGACAACGATATTCTGCAGCGGCGTTTCGAGACCGAGCATGACCATGCCCGAATTCAGCGACTGCATCAGCAGCGCGCCGATCATCGCGCCGGCAATGGTGCCGACGCCGCCGGCGAGCGAGGTTCCGCCGATGACAGCGGCCGCGATCGTCATCAGCTCATCGAGCGTGCCTTGCGCATTGGTGGCAGCGTTGAGGCGGGCGGTCGATATCGCGCCGGCGATGGCGCACAGAATGCCCATGATGATGAAGATTTTCATCGTCACCCAGCGTGTGTTGATGCCGGCAAGATCTGCGGCCTCCGGGTTGCCGCCCATGGCGAAAACGTAGCGGCCGAAACGCGTGCGCGTCGTCACGAAGGTCATGATGATGCCCGTTGCGACCGCGATCAGCACGGGGATGGCGATGCCATGCGGGATGAACAGGCCGCCATCCGGAATGGTGATGTTGTTGGCCTCGGCATATTTGCGGACGATACCGATCGGCCAATAGTAATGATTGGCGATCGAAACCGCACCGAGGACGAGAAAACAGGCGATCGCCGCCATAAAGGCCTCGGCCCAGACCGGACGGCGGGGAAAGTTGAAACGCTTGCGCTGGCGCCGGCCGTTGACGATCATGCCGACAATGGCAAGGCAGGCGACAATGCCGACAACCCAGCTCCAGGTCGCCCCGATCGACCCTTCCGGCCCGCCGCCCATGAGTCGGAAGGTTGAATCCATTGGTGCGACCGTGCGACCTGACGTGACCCACCAGGCAGCGCCGCGCCAGACGAGCAAGCCGCCCAGCGTAACGATGAAGGCGGGAACGCCGAGGAAGGCGATGACGAAGCCCTGAAAGCCGCCGATGAGCGCGCCGACGACGATGCCGAGCCCGAGCGCAATAACCCAGGTGAACGGCTGTTCGAAGCCGATCAGCTTCGGCAGGATTTCGGCCTGCGTCACGCCCATCACCATGCCGACAAACCCAAGCACCGAGCCTACGGAAAGATCGATATTGCGTGTGACGATGATAAGGACCATCCCGGTCGCCATGACCGCGATGGAAGAGGTCTGGACCGACAGGTTCCAAAGATTGCGCGGTGTCAGAAATTGGCCGTTGACGAGGCCGCCGGTTAAAAACTGGAAGGCAAGCCAGATGATGACGAGCGCTCCGATCATGCCGAGGAGGCGGGTATCGAGCTCGGTCGCCTTGAAGAACCTGGCAACGAGACCGAGTTCGGAAGCGCGAGCCCGGTCAAGACTGATGGCCGGATCACTCATGTTAATCTCCCAGTTTTATTTTCTTTTAGAACGCCGCCGATCCAGTGGACCAGCGGCGCTCAATTCTATCAGACTTGAAGGTGTTAGTTGCAGGCCGGTACCGAGCCAGCCTTCACGCCCTGGCAGACGACGTCCTTCGTTACCCAGCCGGCATCGATGACGACGCCGAGATTATCCTTGGTGACCGGAACGGGCGTCAGGAACACGGCGCTGACCTCGACCTTGTTGGCGCCGCCGGCAAACTTCTGAACGTTCGGGATCTCTTCCATCTTCTTGCCGTCGGCAAGAGCCGAAGCAATGCCGGCAGCCTGCTTGCCGAGTTCGCGGGAGTCCTTCCAGATCGTTACCGTCTGGGTGCCGAGGGCAACGCGGTTGAGCGCGGCAAAGTCGGCATCCTGGCCCGAGACCGGCACGGTGCCGGCAAGGCCCTGCGCCTGGAGAGCGGCAATGGCGCCGCCTGCGGTACCATCATTTGCCGCAACGACTGCGTCGACCTTGTTGTCGTTAGCGGTCAGGAACTGCTCCATGTTCTTCTGGGCATTGGCCGGCAGCCAGCCGTCGGTATAGGCTTCGCCGACATTCTTGATCTTGCCGCTGTCGATCGCTTCCTTCAGCACTTCCTGCGCGCCGGAAAAGAGGAAATCGGCATTCGGGTCAGCTGAAGAACCCTTGATGAAGACGTAGTTGCCTTCCGGCTTGACGGCGAAGACACCGCGCGCTTGCATGCGGCCGACTTCCTTGTTGTCGAAGGTGATGTAGAAGGCATCCTTGTTCTCGATGAGACGGTCATAGCCGACCACCGGAATACCTTCCGCAACCGCCTTTTCGACGGCCGGTCCGATGGCGCTCGAATCCTGTGCAAGGATGATCAGCGCGTTGGCGCCCTGCGAGATCAGGCTCTCGACATCGGTCAGCTGCTTGGCGGCAGAGGATTGCGCGTCGGCGGAAATGTACTTGTCGCCATTTGCCTCGAGCGCCTTCTTGATCGCTGCCTCGTCGGTCTTCCAACGCTCTTCCTGGAAATTCGACCAGGATACACCGACGATCTTGTCTTTGGCCAGAACGGGCCCCGCGAAAGAGACAGCAAGGACAGCAGCGCCCGCGAGAGCGGTTGCATATTTCTTCATGGTAATCCTCCCAGTGCACACAGCACGATGACTGATGAACGAGGGCCTACACCTCCGACCCGCGTCTAAACCTCTTTTATTTCGAGGCTCGAAAAAAATAGTGACTTAAAAGCATTTCCATGTCAACATGGATTTTGCTAGGCATAACCCATTGCAACGCAACAACATTTTTGCATTGCACAAAAAGTGGGTTATGGGGAGGAGTGGAATTTGTTGATCGATGAGATCGCGCGTCCCGACGATGTCAGGCGCCAGAATCGTAGACTTGCGCTGACGGCTTTGCGCCGTCACGGCCTCCTGTCGCGCACCGATATCGTGGCCCAGACCGGGCTCAGCCCCTCGACCGTTTCCGCCATCACGACCTCGCTGATTTCCGAGGGCATCATCATCGAAGCGCGCGAGGGCGACCTCGGTTCCAACCGGCGCGGGCGCCCGCAAATTGCCTTGGTGCTCAATCCAGACGTTGCGAGCGTGGTGACCGTGGAGCTCGCGCTTAACTTCGTCCATGCGGTTCTCTACGATTACAAGGGCCAGGTCGTCGCTGAAATTTCGGAGCGGGTGCCAACCCTTGAAATGTCGGCGGACGCGCTGTTTCAATCGATCTTCGCCATGCTGGACAGCCTCATCGATAAACGCCCTTCAGGGACCGGCCCGTTGATGCACATTTCCATGGGGGTCCAGGGCGTTACCGACGCCACGGGCGCCACCATGCTGTGGTCGCCGATCACGCCGGACACGAACATCGCCTTTGGCAAGGTCCTGTCGCGGCGTTATGGCGTGGATGCTTCGGTCGCCAATGATTGCAACATGATAGCCGAGGCGTTGCGCTGGACCGATCCGGAACACTACAGGGAGAATTTCGCAGCAATCCTGCTGTCGCATGGCATCGGCATGGGCCTCTATCTCAAGGGCAAGCCCTTCGTCGGGGCGCACTCTTCGGCTGCGGAGTTCGGGCACATGTTGCACATCCCTAAAGGCGCGCTGTGCCGATGTGGCCGGCGGGGTTGCATCGAAGCCTATGCCAGCGATTATGCCATATTGCGGACGATATCGGGCGAGAACGAATCCACCCCGCCGCCGCAGGATATAGATCCCTCGACGTTCGCGGCCGCCGCCGGCCGGGCCCGTACCGGTAACGGCGATGAGGGTGCGGCCTTCCGCAAGGCCGGCCAGGCGATCGGCGCAGGCCTTCGCAGCCTGTTTTCATTGATCGATCCCGTGCCGGTGGCATTGGTTGGACCCGGAGCCGGCGTATTTGACCTTATGGAAGAGGAATTGCGCGGCGTCATTTCCGGCAATTCCGGCTGGGGCGCGACGCAGGATCTCAGCATACGCTGTTATCCGGACGAACATCCGCTTATCGTACAAGGCTGCCTGATGACGTCCTTGCTTCACCTCGACACGCAAATCTTCGCGCCGGGCGACCTCAAGGACCCTCAATTGAAGCACGCCCTCTAACACCCAAGGAAGGAAGGAAGCCAGCATGTATCTCGGGCTCGACCTCGGCACATCCGGTGTCAAAGCACTTCTGATCGACGAGAACCAAAAGATCGTCGGCTCCGGCACGGGACATCTCGACGTTTCGCGCCCGCATTCAGGCTGGTCGGAACAGGACCCTTCGCACTGGATCCGGGCGACGGAAGACGCTGTTGCCGCGCTCAAGGCGAACCATGGCCGCGAACTCTCTGCCGTCAAGGGTATCGGCGTCTCCGGACAGATGCACGGCGCCACACTGCTCGATGTCGGCGATCAGGTGCTGCGGCCCTGCATCCTTTGGAACGACACCCGCAGCCACGCGGAAGCAGCCGAACTCGACGCCAACCCGAAATTCCGCAGCCTCAGCGGCAACATCGTCTTCCCCGGTTTCACCGCCCCGAAGATCGCCTGGGTTCGCAACAACGAGCCCGATATTTTTGCGCGGCTGCAGCGCGTTCTGTTGCCGAAGGATTATTTGCGCTTCTGGTTGACGGGCGAACATGTGTCCGAAATGTCCGACGCGGCCGGCACGTCCTGGCTCGATGTCGGCAAGCGCGCGTGGTCGCCGGAACTGCTTGCCGCAACCGGCCTCGATGAAAGCTACATGCCCTCGCTGGTCGAGGGAACCGAGGTGTCCGGCATCCTGAAGCCAGATGTTGCCGCGCGCTGGGGCATGGGCGACAAGGTGGTGGTAGCTGGCGGGGCCGGCGACAATGCGGCATCGGCCTGCGGCATGGGCACTGTCGGAGAAGGCCATGCCTTCGTTTCGCTCGGAACTTCCGGGGTGCTGTTTGCCGCCAACCGCGCCTATCTGCCAAACCCTGAAAGCGCCGTGCACACATTCTGCCATGCGCTGCCGGACACGTGGCACCAGATGGGCGTTATTCTTTCGGCGACCGACGCCCTGAACTGGTATGCCGGGATCGTTTCCCGCAAAGCCGCCGAACTCACGGACGAACTTGGAGCAGATCTGCGCACTCCATCGGGCGTGACGTTCCTGCCCTATCTTTCCGGCGAACGCACCCCGCTCAACGATTCAGCGATCCGCGGGTCGTTCCAGGGGCTCGAACATGCGAGCGACCGGGCAGTTCTGACGCAGGCCGTGCTCGAAGGTGTTGCCTTCGCCTTCCGCGATTGCCTTCATGCCCTGGCTGCCGCCGGCACCAGGCTTGAGCGCGTCACGGCTGTCGGCGGCGGATCGCGCTCCACCTACTGGCTGAAAGCCATCGCCACCGCGCTCAACATACCGGTCGACGTACCGGCGGATGGGGATTTCGGTGCGGCCTTTGGTGTTGCTCGCCTCGGGCTTATCGCTGCCGAAGGCGCTGACCCGCATGCCATCTGCGTCGCCCCCGCAACGGATACGACCATCGAACCGGACGCGAACCTGATCGGGGCCTTCGACGCGGCCTACAATCGCTATCACAACCTCTATCCAGCACTTAAGGGAGTTCAATCATGAGCAGCGGGTTTTTCGGAGATATCAAGCCAGTCAAATATGAGGGGCCGGACAGCAACAATCCGCTCGCCTACCGCTTTTACAATCCCGACGAGAAGGTCCTTGGCAAGCGCCTTGAGGACCATCTTCGCTTCGCCGTCGCCTACTGGCACTCCTTCGTCTGGCCAGGCGGCGATCCTTTCGGCGGTCAGACCTTCGAACGCCCCTGGTTCAACGACACCATGGAAGGCGCCAAACTGAAGGCCGACGTTGCCTTCGAAATGTTCTCTATCCTCGGCGCGCCCTATTTCTGCTTCCATGACGCGGATGTGCGTCCCGAAGGCGACACGATCAATGAGAGCAACAGCCGCCTGCACGAGATCGCCGACTATTTCGCCGGCAAGATGGAAAAGACCGGCACCAAATTGCTCTGGGGCACGGCCAACCTCTTTTCCAACCGCCGCTATATGTCGGGCGCAGCCACGAACCCCGATCCAGACGTCTTCGCCTATGCGGCAGCCACCGTCAAAAGCTGTATCGACGTGACGCAGAAGCTTGGCGGCGAAAACTACGTGCTATGGGGCGGACGCGAGGGCTATGAGACCCTGCTCAACACCGACATGAAGCGTGAACTCGACCAGATGGGCCGGTTTCTAAGCCTCGTCGTCGAATACAAACACAAGATCGGCTTCAAGGGCACGATCCTCATTGAACCCAAGCCACAGGAACCCACCAAGCACCAGTACGATTACGATGCGGCGACGGTCTACGGCTTCCTGAAGCGTTTCGGCCTGGAGAACGAAGTGAAGGTCAACCTCGAACAGGGCCACGCCATCCTTGCCGGCCATTCGTTCGAACATGAGCTGGCGACAGCGGCGGCGCTCGGCATATTCGGCTCCATCGACATGAACCGCAATGACTACCAGTCGGGCTGGGACACGGACCAGTTTCCGAACAATGTTCCGGAAATCGCGCTCGCCTACTACGAGGTGCTGAAGGCCGGCGGCTTCACCACAGGCGGCACGAATTTCGACGCCAAGCTGCGCCGCCAGTCGATAGACCCGCAGGATCTTCTGATCGCCCATATTGGCGGCATGGATACCTGCGCGCGTGGCCTCAAGGCAGCGGCAAAGATGATCGAGGACAAGGCGCTGACGAGCTTCGTCGACGATCGCTATGCCGGATGGTCGACGCCCGAGGCTAAGGCGATGCTCTCGGGCAAGGAATCGCTCGACGCGATCGCCAAACGGGTCGAGGACAAGAACATCCAGCCGCAGCCGCGCTCCGGCCGGCAGGAATATCTGGAAAATATCGTCAACCGCTACGTTTGACCGTTCGAAGCCTTCCGTACGGTTGGTCGCCGACAACACTGCGGTGCCCGCTCCCTCCCTCCCCCTTGTGGGGAGGGTCGGGGTGGCGATGAAACTTCCGCCGCCCCATCGTACCTGCGCTAAACGTGCTGGCCGCCGTTGATATGAATCTCGGATCCGGTCACATAAGATGAGGATTCAGTGCAGAGGAAATAGATCGTCTCGGCAACCTCGGCGGTCTTGCCAAGCCGGCGCAGCGGCAGTTGCTCGACGAGCTTATCCGTCCCCGGTGACAGGATGGCCGTGTCGATCTCGCCCGGCGCGATCGCGTTGACCCTTATGCCGTGCGGTCCGAAATCCGAAGCCATTTCACGCGTCAGCGAAGCAAGTGCGGCCTTCGACGTGGCATAGGCCGTACCAGCAAATGGATGGACGCGGCTGCCGGCAATCGACGTAACGTTAACCACTGAACCCTGGGCAGCCTCGAGTTCGTTGAACAGGCCGCGCGCGAGCATGATCGGCGCGAAGAAGTTGACCTGGAACACCGTCATCCACGTCTGCATCGGGGTAACGATCGAATCGAGCCGGTCGCCGGCACTGTTCTTCGGCGATATGCCGGCATTGTTGACGAGTGCGTTCAGCCTGCCGCCCTCGGCCGCGAGGCGGCTGCGGATCTCCGCGACAGCGTGATCGACGTCGGCAGGATCGGCAAGATCGACCTTGATATGGTCGTCAGGACCCGCAGGCCAAGGGCAGTTTTCGGAAAAATCCTGGCGCGAGCAAGTGATCACGCGCCAGCCGGCGCGCGAAAAGCGCTTGACAGTAGCGTGGCCGATACCGCGGCTTGCTCCGGTAAGGACAAGGACCTTGCGTGGCTCATCATTGGACATGGCGATACTCCGTTGCATCAGCCTTAGAGCAAGATCAGCCTAAATTCGAGGCTTATCATGTCGCAGCGATTGATCTGGCCCAACCAAGCAAATATCTTGGCGCCAAATCAGGGGGGAAGCATGAACGGATATGTTTTGGCCATCGACCAGGGCACGACTTCGAGTCGCGCCATCGTCTTCGATCACAATCGCCACGTGGTCGGCAAAAACCAGCAGGAATTCACCCAAATCTACCCGCAGTCGGGCTGGGTCGAGCATGATCCCGACGAAATCTGGCAGTCGGTGCTCAGCACATGCGAAGTCGCCATCGAAAACGCCAGGATTCAGGCCGGCGATGTCGCCGCCATCGGCATAACCAACCAGCGCGAGACAGTTATCGTCTGGGATCGAACGACCGGCAAACCGATCCATAACGCCATCGTCTGGCAGGACCGCCGGACGGCGTCATTGTGCCAGAAGCTGAAGAAGCAGGGGCTGGAGAAGACGTTCACGCGCAAGACCGGGCTGCTGCTCGACCCCTATTTTTCCGGCACCAAGCTCGCATGGCTGCTCGACAAGGTACCCGGTGCCCGCAAGCGCGCGGCCAATGGCGAGCTGTTGTTCGGCACCATCGACAGTTTCCTCATCTGGCGCTTGACCGGTGGCAAGGTGCACGCGACCGACGCCACCAATGCGTCGCGCACGCTGCTCTTCAATATCGCGACCAATGCGTGGGATGACGAGCTTCTTGAGATCCTGCGCATTCCGCGGGCGATGCTTCCTGAGGTGAAGGACTGCGCCGCCAACTACGGCGCTGCCGAAGCCTCGCTGCTCGGCGCGGCAATTCCGATCCTCGGCGTCGCCGGCGATCAGCACGCGGCGACCATTGGCCAGGCCTGTTTCGAACCCGGCATGTTCAAATCGACCTACGGAACCGGCTGCTTTGCCCTGCTCAACACCGGCAGCGATATGGTCCTTTCGAAGAACCGCCTGCTGACGACGATCGCCTACCGCCTCAACGGCAAGACCACCTATGCACTCGAAGGCTCGATCTTCATTGCCGGCGCGGCCGTCCAATGGTTGCGTGACGGCCTCAAGATCATCGGCTCGGCGCCGGAGACCGGCAAACTCGCCGATCACGCCGATCCGAGCCAGGACGTCTATCTTGTGCCGGCCTTCGTCGGGCTCGGCGCACCGTATTGGGATGCGGAAGCGCGCGGCGCGATCTATGGCCTCACGCGCAACAGCGGCCCGGCCGAGTTTGCCCGCGCGGCGCTTGAATCCGTCGCGTACCAGACCCGCGATCTTCTCGACGCCATGCGCAAGGACTGGAAGGCATCGGACAAAAAGACCGTGCTGCGCGTCGATGGCGGCATGGTCGCGTCAGACTGGACCATGCAGCGACTTGCTGACATCCTGGATGCACCCGTGGACCGGCCGGTAATCTTGGAAACGACAGCGCTTGGAGCCGCATGGCTCGCTGGATCGAAAGCAGGCATCTGGCCGAACCGGCGCGATTTCGCCAAGACCTGGGAACGCGAGACGCAGTTCACGCCGAAGATGGACGAGAAGACCCGCAAGGCGAAGATTGCGGGCTGGAAAACGGCCGTCAAGCGTACCTTGAGCCAGTAACTGTTCAGCGATGCTTGCGCGATGCAAAACCGCGCAAAACATCGATCAATTGCCCATGATCAGATCGAACAGGGTTGTCTTGCGCCCCTTGCCGCCACTCACACTGCCGGGCGGCACGGGATGGGTCGATCCAGTCTGATCTCCAAGGTCGGCTGGCGGCATCTGGCCTGCGGGATCGAGCTGGGCCGACGGCACGCCCTCGGCAGCGGGAACGCTGTCGCCCGATCCGGGAAGAACATCGTTGCCCTCGATGACCTGCTGATGCAGCTGATAATCGCCCGGAAGCTGCGCCACCGGCACACCCTTATGCGCGGCGACCATGAAATCTTTCCAGGCGATGGCAGGCAGCGAGCCGCCGGTGATCTTCTTGGTCGGCTTGCCGTCATCATTGCCGAACCATACGCCGGTGGTCAGGTTTGACGTATAGCCGATGAACCAGGCATCACGGAAATTCTGGCTTGTGCCGGTCTTGCCCGCCGCCGGCCAGCCGAACTTCGCCTTGGTGGCGGTTCCGCTGTCAACGGTCTGGCGCAACATGGCATTCATCATGCCGACATTGCGCTCATCGATAACGCGAGACGGCTGCGGACGCTTGAATTCGTAGAGCACCTTGCCCTCGTTGGTCGTCACGCGGCGGATGATGTGGATCGGCGCCTTGTAGCCGCCGTTGGCAAAGGGCACGAAGGAATCGGTGAGTTCGAGGAGGGTCACTTCGGACGTGCCGAGCGCGAGCGATGCATTGGCGGTAAGGTTCGATTCGATGCCGAGCCGATGCGCCGTCGACACCACCGTGCTCGGTCCAACTTCCATGACGAGCTGCGCCGACACCGAGTTCAGCGAGCGCGCCAGGGCTTCCGCCAGCGTCACCTTGCCGAAATACTTGCCGTTGAAGTTGCCTGGGGTCCAGTTGCCGATGCGGATAGGCGCGTCGTTGCGCACCGATTCCGGTGTAAATCCCTGCTCGAGGGCGGAGAGGTAAACGAAGGGCTTGAAGGCCGAGCCCGGCTGCCGCTTGGCCTCGCTGGCGCGGTCGAACTGGCTGTTGGCGTAGTCATAGCCGCCGATCAGCGCCCGCACGGCACCGGTGCCGTCGATCGAAACCATTGCGCCCTGCGACACATTGAGCTTTTCGCCGTTCTTGCTTATGAGGTCGCGAATCGACGCTTCGCCGAGCTTCTGCAAGCCGAGGTCGACAGTCGTATCGACGATGACATCGCTGCGCACATCGCCGATCAGGCCCGGCAATTCCTCCATGACGCGATCAGCGACATATTGCTCCGAGCCGCTCCAATAGGAGGCGGCCCGGGTGGCCGGCTGCTTCATGGCAAAGTTGAGCTCCTTGTCGCCGATCATGCCCTGTTCGCGCATGGCCGCGAGCACGAGCTGCGACCGCTCACGGGCGGCTTTCGGATCACGCGCCGGCGAAAGGCGTGACGGCGCCTTGAGGAGCCCGGCGATGAGCGCCGCCTCCGGCAGCGTCACCTCCTTGGCGGATTTGTTGAAATAGCGCCGGGACGCGGCCGCGACGCCATAGGAACCCGAGCCCAGATAGACCCGGTTCAAATACATTTCGAGGATTTGATCCTTGGTGTATTTGCGCTCCAGCCACAGCGCGAGCAGCACTTCCTGCACCTTGCGCTCGATGGTCCGGTCGGGCGTCAGGAACAGATTTTTGGCAAGCTGCTGGGTAATGGTGGAGCCGCCCTGCACAAGCCGCCCGGAAATCAGATTGGTTGCCATCGCGCGGGCAAACCCGATCGGATCGACGCCGAAATGCGAATAGAACCGCCGGTCCTCGATGGCGACGACGGCCTCGGGAATATAGGGCGACATGTCGTGCAGGCTGATGGCCTCGCCGCCGGAAGCGCCGCGATTGGCAATGAGATCGCCCTCGACCGAAACGATTTTCACGTTTGGCGGACGATCCGGGATGGCCCAGGTCGTCGTCTGCGGCATCTTCGCGGCAAAATAGATGACAGTGCCGGCAAGGCCGATACCGCCCCACAGGCAAAGAACCATCGACCAGTAGACCATACGGCGCAGGAGGCCGATGAAGCCGCCGCCACCTCCGCTACGACGCGTCTTGCGCCGCCTGGATGCGGCGGGCTTGCGCGTCGTCTTGCGTTTTGCCACTGGCCTGTCCTCCGGATCTGCGCGCAAATCGTCGCCCGAACGGCGATCCGAACCAAAGCGCGGTTCGATACGTTGCTTGCCCGTGCCGCGTGCCATGAATGAGTAGTCTCGCCCCGTATGCGTTCGAAGAATGATCCCGCGACCCGTTGCAGGGTAAATGCGGCGATTTAAGGTGCGGTTAAATTGTGCGTGATGTGGGAAAATCGCAGCCACGGGGTGGTTGAGAATGCTGTGGGCGATCGTTACGGTCGAGAAAGCATCACTCGGAGCATACACATGCGTCTTTTCATTCTGGCCGCACTTGGCATCCTGTTGAGCGGCTGTGGCGGCGGGGCTATCGAACGGCTAAACCCCAAGCCCGACGCGGAAGCGCAATACCGTCTTGGCGGTTGCCAGCTGCGCGGGCATGGCGTGTGCAAAGACCTTCCGCAATAGCTCCGTGGGCGCTCTAGAGAGAGCTTATAACTTGGTATCAAGCCCAGGTAGACCCTCTTCGCGATTTCCAAATAATGCCACGCGTAAAATATTATCTTGCGGCCCTTGAAAAGATTTGGGCCCGGTTCTATTTTAATTCTTGCGTAACGAGTGGTTCTCCTCCCATTTTTCGCTCGTTGCGTGTTCCCCTCTGGACGCATTAGCGTTCACAATTCGCCGGGCTCTTAGCCCGGCTCTTTTGTTTTTGGGGCTTATTGGCAATCAGCTTCTGCGCATCACCTGAATTTTATTTCGATTTTTGTTTTTTCCTATATGTAGGTGCCGGTTGGCTTGGGAAGAACATTCATGAATACTATTGAAAAGACGCGCGTCGATTGGGTCGATATTGCCAAGGGAATCTGCATCATCTTCGTTGTGATGATGCATTCGGTGCTCGGCGTCGAGAACGAGGCGGGCGCGCGCGGCTGGATGCATGCGGTTGTCGCCTTTGCCCAGCCCTTCCGCATGCCGGACTTTTTCATGATCTCCGGCCTTTTCCTCGGCCTTGTCATCGATCGCCCGTGGTTGCGCTATGCCGACCGCAAAATCGTGCATTTTGCCTATTTCTACGTGCTCTGGCTGACGATCCAGTTCCTGTTCAAGGCGCCGGGTATCGTTGCGGAAAGCGGCGGCGACGGCGCCATCTCCGCGTATCTTCTGTCCTTCATCCAGCCGTTTGGAACCTTGTGGTTCATCTATCTGCTGCCGTTATTCTTCGTCGTCACGCGCCTTATCAGACACGTGAATGTCTGGGTCGTGCTTATCATTGCTGCCGCTCTCGAGACGCTGCCGATTCACACCGGCTGGCTGGTCATCGATGAATTCTGCAGCCGCTACGTCTATTTCTTTGCAGGCTACGCCTTCGCGCCTGTCATCTTCCGTCTTGCCGCCTGGCTGCGTGGGCGTCCGGCAATGGCGCTCGGCGTGCTCGGCGTCTGGGCGCTCGTCAATGGCTGGCTCGTCTTTCATCCGGCAACGCAACCATTCGCAGCGTGGATCCCGGAAGAATCCTATACGTCCGGCGGCCTTGGCGGCTGGAGCAGCGTACCGATAATCTCGCTCGCCGCCGGCTTTGCCGGGGCCCTCGCCATCGTATCGGTTTCGGCACTGCTCGCCAGATTGGGCGCTTCGCAAGCCTGGCTCGTCAAACCGCTGCGCTGGCTCGGCGCGCACTCGATCGTCGTTTACCTCGCCTTCTTCCTGCCGATGGCGCTTGCCCGCACGATCCTGTTGAAGCTTGGCATCATCACCGATATCGGCACGATTTCGCTCCTCACCGTGATTTGCGGCGTGATCGGCCCGGTCATCCTCTATGGATTGATCCAGTGGACCGGCTACGGGCAATTCCTGTTCAAGCGGCCGCAATGGGCCCATATCGACCGCGCCCCCGCCCCACGTGAGGCGATGGCTTCGGCCGAATAGAACTGCAGCTTTACTTAGCTATGGGCGAAAATATCCTGCTCGTCCCAACCCATGAGGTCGAGCTTGGCGCGGGTCGGCAGGAATTCGAAGCAGGCTGCCGCCTCTTCCGCCCGCCCGTCGCGCACGAGACGGTGCTGCAGGATCGTGCGCAACCGATGCAGGTAGAGCACATCGGACGCAGCATATTCCAATTGGGCATGTGACAAATCCGGCGCCGCCCAATCGGACGATTGCTGCTGTTTTGACAGGTTGACCTCGAGCAGTTCGCTGCACAGGTCCTTGAGGCCGTGCCGATCCGTATAGGTGCGCGACAGCCGCGATGCGATCTTGGTGCAGTATACGGGTTTTGGCATCACGCCGAAGGTATGGAACAGCACCGCAAGATCAAACCGGCCGTAGTGGAAAATCTTGGTAATGGCATCGTCGCCCAGAATCTTGACAAGATTCGGCGCCGTCTTCTGGTCCCGGTCGATCTGGATGACGTCGGCCGACCCGTCCCCGGGTGATATCTGCACGACACACAGGCGGTCGCGATGCGGATTGAGGCCCAGCGTCTCCGTATCTATGGCAACCGCATCGACCTGGTAGCGGCTGAGATCGGGAAGGTCGTTGCGGTGAAAGCGAATTGTCATCGGCCTGTCTCTTTCATTTAGCGGGCCAGCGCATCGAGGATGCGCGCCCAGGACCTCTGTCCCTTGTGGAACGAGGTGAGTTCGTATTTTTCGTTGGGGGAGTGAATTCGGTCATCCTCCAGGCCGTAGCCAACGAGCAGGGAATCCATGCCCAGCATGCGCTGGAAATCGCCGACGATCGGGATGGATCCGCCCATGGCGATGAGTACTGCCGGCTTCGGCCATTCGTCGCTCAGCGCATTCTTCGCCTTGGTCAAAAGCGGTGATTCATAGGCAAGCTGGATTGCCGGCGAGCCGCCATGCTCGTGGAACTCCACCGTGCAGTCGGCGGGGATCCGCTCGCGGACAAAAGCGCGGAAGGCCTCGCGGATCTTCGCCGGATCCTGCTTGTGAACGAGGCGGAACGACACCTTCGCCGACGCTTCCGCCGCAATCACGGTCTTGAAGCCGGCGCCGGTATAGCCTCCGGTAATGCCATTGATTTCGGCCGTTGGGCGCGCCCATACGAGTTCGAGGACCGAGCGGCCCTTTTCGCCGGAAGGGATCGAAAGACCGACCGGTCCGAGGAAGTTTTCCGGCGTGGTGCCAAGACCTTTCCACATCTGCAGGATCTGCGTCGGTGTTTCTTCGACGCCGTCATAAAAGCCGGGGACAGTCACCGCGCCGTTCTCATCGTGCAGATCGGCGAGCGCCTTCGCAAGAATGTGAATCGGATTGGCGGCGACGCCGCCGAACATGCCGGAGTGGAGATCACGATCGGCCGCCTTGACGGTGATGTTTTCGCCGACGAGGCCGCGCAGCCCAACCGAGATGGCCGGCGTTTCCACGTTCCACATGCCCGTGTCGCAGACCAGCGCGAAATCCGCCTTGAGCTCATCCTTGTGGGCCGTCAGGAAGGGCTTCAACGAAGGCGAGCCGGATTCTTCCTCGCCTTCGAAGAGGATCGACACCCTCACCGGCAGCTGGCCGTGCACTTGGTTGTAAGCGCGGCATGCCTCGACGAAGGTCATCAGCTGGCCCTTATCGTCGGATGTTCCGCGGCCCGTCAGTATCTTGCGGCCATTGCCGGCATCCTTGATCGCCGGGTCAAAGGGATCGTTTTCCCAAAGCTCCAACGGATCGACGGGCTGCACATCGTAGTGGCCGTAAAACAGCACGTGGGGCGCATCAGCGCCTGGACCATCGTGATGCGCGACGACCATCGGGTGCCCCGGCGTATCGCGCACGCTCGCGTCAAAGCCTATGGATTTGAGGTCGGCGACGAGCCACTCCGCCGCCTTGCGGCATTCATCCTTATAGGCCGGATCCGTGGAGATCGACTTGATGCGCAACAGGTCGAAAAGCCGCTCCAGACTGTTGTCGAGATTGTTATCAAGTGCGTTCAAGACGGGTTCGAGAGCTGGCATGGCATTTCCTGATTATCTGTGGACCGGGACTCGTAGAGGGAGTTCTTATTAGCGCATTTTATCAGGAGGGGCACAAAAAACTGGCCATCCGGAAGGCCAAAAAGAAATGGTCGCCGTGGCGGGGGGACCACAGGCGACCAGATCACTACACTCATTTGCGGTCAACCCTGGAGAGGGGGATGTGGTTGGCCCGCAGTCCGGGGTCAGGCGGGGGACGAGCCTTAAATCCGGACATCGATCTAACGTCGACACCCTGAATTTGGGAGGCAAACCGTGGCAATTCAAGGGCACGGAAGATTACATCTTTGTAACAAACGTGTGATGATCTGGTGAGCCGGCCCAGGCCCCGCTGGATGCCCTTGCTGGCTGTGGAAAGAACCGCACTCCTGTCAGGATGCGTCAGGTGCCTCCGGATCTTTCGTTGAAAGAAATCGCCATGTCATTCCATTTTTGAGGATCATCATTTAATCCTATCGCCCATGAAAAAAGGTGATCATCTCTTCCTCGTCGACGGCTCCGGCTACATCTTCCGGGCCTATCATGCTCTCCCTCCCCTGACGCGCAAATCCGACGGCCTTCCCGTTGGCGCGGTAGCGGGCTTCTGCAACATGTTGTGGAAGCTGTTGCGAGAGGCGCGCGACACATCGGTGCGCGATACCCCGACACATTTTGCCGTCATCTTCGACTATTCCTCGCACACCTTCCGCAAGGAAATCTATCCGGAATACAAGGCCAACCGTTCGGCGCCGCCGGAGGACCTCATTCCGCAGTTCGGTCTCATCCGCCAAGCGACCAAGGCCTTCAACCTGCCGTGCATCGAAATGAACGGCTACGAGGCCGATGACCTCATCGCCACCTATGCGCGCATGGCCGAGGAAGCCGGCGCCGAAGTCACCATCATTTCGTCGGACAAGGATCTGATGCAGCTCGTGACGCCGAACGTGTCCATGTATGACAGCATGAAGGACAAGCAGATCGGCATCCCGGACGTTGTCGAAAAGTGGGGCGTGCCACCGGAGAAAATGATCGACCTCCAGGCGCTGACCGGCGATTCGACCGACAATGTGCCGGGCATACCAGGCATTGGGCCAAAGACGGCCGCGCAACTGCTGGAAGAGTTCGGCGATCTCGATACGCTCCTGGCGCGCGCGGGGGACATCAAGCAGCAGAAGCGCCGCGAAAACATCATCGAGCACGCCGAGCAGGCGCGCATTTCGCGCCAGCTCGTCACGCTGAAAAAGGACACGCCCGTCGAGGTCGGGCTTGAGGAATTCGGTCTCGAGCCGCAGGACGGAAAGAAACTCATCGCTTTCCTCAAGGCGATGGAATTCAACGCGCTGACGCGCCGCGCCGCGGAAGCGACTGGCGTGGACGCCAGCTCGATTGCCCCCGCCCAATTGAAAATCGAAGCGGTTGCCGAAGCCCATGGCCCGGATCTCGACGTCGAGGCTGGAGATTTCGAGCCCGTAGAGATCAAGTCGCCGTCGGCGGTATCGCCCACGGCGCGGTCGGGTATGGAGAATTTCACGGCAACGCCGGCTGACCTGGTCAAGTCGCGCACCGACGAGGCGCTTGCGGCGCGCTTCGACAGGAGCGCCTATGTTACCATCCGCGATGTCGCGACCTTGCAGGTCTGGATCGACGAGGCCATGACCTCAGGCATCATCGCCTTCGATACCGAAACGAATTCACCTGATCCCATGCAGGCCGATGTCGTGGGCATTTCGTTGGCAACGCGTCCGGGCCGTGCTGCCTATATACCGATCAACCATAAATCCGGCGACGGCGATCTTCTTGGCGGCGGACTGGTCGAGCGGCAGATACCCGAGCAGGAGGTGTTTGCCAGGCTGAAGCCACTCCTCGAAGACCGTTCTGTTCTGAAGATCGCGCATGGGATGAAGTATGGATGGCTGATCATGCATCGCCATGGCATCGACCTTCACCCGCTCGACGACACGATGCTTATTTCCTACGTGCTCGACGCCGGCGAGGGCAGCCATTCGATGGATGCGCTGTGCGATCGCTGGCTCGGTCACAAGCCCATGGCCTACAAGGAGTTGATCGGCTCTGGTAAGTCATCGGTTACATTCGACAAGGTGCCGATCGAGCGCGCCGCCGAATATGCAGGCGAGGATGCCGATGTGACCTTAAGGCTGTGGCGTCTTTTGAAGCCGCGCCTTGCCGCCGATAGTATCGCTTCCGTCTACGAACGTCTGGAGCGGCCGCTCATTCCAGTGCTTGCACGCATGGAAGAGCGCGGCATTTCGGTCGACCGGCAAATCCTTTCCCGCCTCTCCGGCGATTTTGCGCAGACGGCGGCGGCGATCGAAGACGATATCTACAAGCTCGCAGGCGAGCGGATCAATATTGGCTCGCCCAAGCAGATGGGCGATATCCTTTTCGGCAAGATGGGCCTTCCCGGCGGCACCAAGACCAAGACCGGCCAATGGTCGACTACGGCGCAATTGCTCGAGGAACTGGCTGCAGAAGGCCACGAACTCCCCCGCAAGATTGTCGATTGGCGCCAGCTGACGAAACTCAAGTCGACCTATACGGACGCCCTCCCCGGTTATATCCATCCGCGCACCAGGCGCGTCCACACATCCTATGCGCTTGCCGCGACATCGACAGGCCGCCTTTCCTCATCCGAGCCGAACCTGCAGAATATTCCGGTGCGGACGGCTGAAGGCCGCAAGATACGCACCGCCTTCATTGCAGAGCCCGGCAACAAGCTGATTTCAGCCGACTACAGCCAGATCGAATTGCGCGTGCTCGCACATGTTGCGGAAATTCCGCAGCTTACCCAGGCCTTTGCGGATGGCATCGACATCCACGCAATGACCGCTTCGGAAATGTTCGGCGTTCCGGTCAAGGACATGCCGGCGGAAGTGCGCCGCCGCGCCAAGGCGATCAATTTCGGCATCATCTACGGCATTTCCGCCTTCGGTCTTGCCAACCAGTTGTCGATCCCGCGCGAGGAAGCCGGCCAATATATCCGCACCTATTTCGAGCGATTTCCCGGAATCAGGGACTATATGGAATCGACCAAGGCCTTTGCCCGCCAATACGGCTATGTGGAGACGATCTTCGGACGCCGCGCGCATTATCCCGAAATCCGCTCGTCGAATCCGCAGCACCGCGCCTTCAACGAGCGCGCCGCTATCAATGCACCGATACAAGGATCGGCTGCCGATATCATCCGCCGCGCCATGGTGCGGATGGAATCCGCGCTTGAAGAAGCCAAGCTTTCAGCGCGGATGCTGCTGCAGGTGCACGACGAACTGATCTTCGAAACCGCGGAAGCGGAGGTCGAGGCGACGATACCGGTGATCCGCGATGTGATGGAGAATGCGGCAATGCCTGCCGTCTCGCTGTCCGTGCCGCTCAAGGTCGATGCGCGCGCGGCACACAATTGGGATGAAGCGCATTAGAGCGCTGCCTGCCTGGAAAGAATTTCGCTAGAGCGAATCAAGTACGCGCCGCTGCGCGTGCATTTCAAGGAAGATGCGATAGTCACGGTCGAAACGCCGGCGGGCATCTGGATTTGGTTGCCGTTCGCGGCCGCCTTGCTTCATGGCGAGGCATGCCGACGGCAGATCCGGGTAAAGGCCAGCCGCCGTGGCGGCGACCATCGCAGTGCCAAGCAGCACCGCATCCTCGGCAGCCGATGTCACGACCGTGCAACCGGTGGCATCTGCATATAGCTCCATGAGCAGCGGGTTCTTGATATGGCCGCCGGTGACATGCATCGTGTCGATCGCATAGCCCTTGTCGTTCAACGCATCGAGGATATGGCGCACTCCAAGGGCGATTGCGACGCAGGTGCGCCAGTACAGCCGGCAAAGACTGTCGAAGGAGGTGTCGAGCGTCAGGCCGCTGATGACGCCCACCGCATGCGGATCGGCAAGCGGCGAACGATTTCCATGGAAGTCCGGGAGCACGTGTAAGCGTCCCGCAAGATCCAGGCCTTCGCCCGCACGCAGTTCCATGACACGGTCTGTTATCTTCTTGTGAAGCGCGGCATTCGGCTCGCCGACGGCGCCATGCCAACGGATCATGTGGTCGAGCAGCGCGCCCGCTACGGATTGTCCGCCCTCGCTCAGCCAGCAATCCGGCAAGGCGACGCCGTAATAGGGGCCCCATCCGCCGCTGAAAGAGATCGGCTCCGGCGACAGCGCCATGAGGCAACTCGAGGTCCCGGCAATCAGCGCAAGGTGGCGGTCGATCTGCGACAGGTCGCCGGCGAACCCGGCAAGAACACCAAGCGCGCCCGCGTAAGCATCGATCAACCCCGCCCCGACGTGACATTGCGTCGTCAGTCCGAGCGCATCGGCGGCATGTTGCGTCAAGGCGCCGACATCGGACCCGACGGGGCTCGCGCGCTTCGGCAGGCTGCCGCGCTCGAGCATGTCGGCAATACCCATGGACTCGAAAAAGTCCGGCTGCCAGCCCGGCTCCTCATGTGCCAGATAGGCCCACTTGCAGGTCAGCGTACATTGGGAACGGGCGAGCGAGCCTGTTGCCTTCCACGTCAGATAGTCGGCAAGGTCGAAAAAGTAGCCAGCTTTCTTCCATGTTTCCGGAAGGTGCCGCTTAAGCCACATCAGCTTCGGCGTCTCCATCTCCGGCGACATGACGCCGCCAAGATGCTCCAGCACCTTGTGGCGGCTTGCGGTGCATTCATCAGCCTCCGCGAGTGCCCTATGGTCAAGCCAGACGATCGTATCCCAGCGGTTTTCGCCCGATGTCGATACCGTGAGCGGAGCGCCGTCCGCGTCACGGACCACGAGCGAGCAGGTTGCGTCGAAGCTTATGCCGGCGATGTCCGAGGGGCTGACACCCGACTGCACGATGGCGCCCTGGACGGCGATGCACACCGATTTCCAGATGTCTTCCGAATCGTGCTCGGCATGGTCGCCAACAGGCCGGTTCATCAGGATCGGATGTTCGACACGCCCGAGCAGATTGCCGTTTACGTCAAGAATACCCGCGCGGGCGCTTCCGGTACCAACATCGACCGCACAGACGAATTTCGGCATCAACGAACTTTCGGTGTGGCTTCCTGCGAGGCGAGCAAGCCGGGCAATTGCAACATGTCGTTGAATATACGGTCTGGGCCGAGAGACGCAAGTGCCGCCTCCAGCCGGCCCCCGCGCGAGTGTGTGCCGCCGGTGAAGGCGAAGACTCGCATTCCGGCACTTTTTGCAGCCTCGATGCCGGCGGGACTGTCTTCCACCACCACGCAATCTTCCGGATCAGCCTTCATTGTGCGTGCGGCGAGGAGAAAGAGGTCGGGCGCAGGCTTGCCATGCTTCACCATGGTTGCGCTGAAAATATGGGGGTCAAGCAGATCGATCAGCCCGGTCAGTTGCAGCGACAGGCGGATCCGGTCGGGCTGACTAGACGACGCGACGCAACGCGGTATGTCGAGTACCCGCAACGTATCGGCTATCCCGGGGATGGGCTTGAGGTCACGTTTGAACCGCGCGAAGAGATTCGCCCGCATTTCATCGAGATCGGCATCGCTTGCGGCAAAGCCGTAATCCTCGTGCAGGATCTTGCTGATCGTCGTCATGCTGCGCCCGAGGAAGCGGTCATAAGCATCGTCCTCGGACAAGGTCGTGCCGCTCTTGGCGATCATATCGAGCAGGACGGCGATGGAAATGGGCTCGCTGTCGACGAGCACGCCATCGCAATCGAAGATGACGAGTGCGGGCTTGGCCATCTCAAAGCTTGCCCTGGAGATAGAGCGTCAGCGTTTCGCGCGTGCCCTTGTCCCAGAGTGTGCGCAGGTGGCGGGTAAATGTTTCAACGAAAGTGGGAGCGGTCCCGACCTCGCCGAAAATGTCGCTCATTGCGAGGAACGCCTTTGGGTCGTCCTTTGCCTTGAGCGCCTCAACTTTCAGCCGCTCGGCGCTGGCATCAAGATAATTCGTCGGCTTGCCCGTGTCGGTGGTACCCGCGCAAAAACGGCACCAGAGCGCTGAAACCAGCGCAAGCCCGGTGATGCTTTTGCCGGCCTTCAACCGGTCGGCGGTGGTCGGCAGGATGAATTTCGGCTGCCGGTTGGAACCATCCTGGCAAAGGCGTTGGATCGTATCGCCGATCTTGGGATTGGAAAAGCGCCTGACGATCAGGTCGAAATACTCATCGAACGGCATGCCGGGTACTGGCGGCAGGACGGGAATGATCTCATCGCGCTCGAGCTTGGTGAGGAAATCACGGATCAGTGGCTCCTCCATGGCTTCGTGGACGAAATGAATGTCCATCAATGCGGCTGGATAGGCGATTGCCGCGTGACCGCCATTGAGGATGCGTATTTTCATGAGCTCATACGGCGCCACATCCTTGACGAAGGTAACCCCGACCTTTTCGAGTGCCGGGCGGCCGGTGGGGAAGTGATCTTCGAGTACCCATTGCTTGAACGGCTCGCAGAACACAGGCCAATTATCCTCCACGCCGAAATCCGTCGCCAGCATCTGGCGCTCGCGGTCGGTGGTTGCCGGAGTGATGCGGTCGACCATGCTGTTCGGGAAAGCCACATTGTCCTTGACCCACTTCGCAAGGCCCGGATCGATCAGAGCTGCAAGTCCGCTCACCGCATCGCTGGTCACATGACCGTTGCCCGGAATATTGTCACAGGACATGACGGTGAAGGGCTCGGTGCCCTCGTCGCGGCGCCGCATCAACCCGGCAAGAATAAGGCCGAAGACAGTCTTGGGGCTCTTGATATTCGCCGCATCCGCCACGATCGCGGGATGTTTGGGATTGAACACGCCCGAGGCCGGATCGATGAAATAGCCGCCTTCGGTGATCGTCATCGATACGATGCGGATCGTCGGGTCCGCAAGGCGCGAAATCGTGGCTTCGGTGTCAGCCGGTTCAAGATAGTCGATCATCGATGCCGTGATATGGGTGATGCGGTGGCCACTATCCTGCTCGACAACCGTCGTCAGCCAATCCTGGTCGGAAAGCTTCTGGCGCATGGTTTCGTCTGAAGGAAGAACGCCCGCGCCGACGATGGCCCATTCGTGATCCGAACCGCCATTGAACAGTTCGTCGAGATAGACCGCTTGGTGTGCGCGATGGAAATTGCCGATGCCGAAATGAACGATACCTGCCTTCAGATTGGCCTGGTCATAGCGCGGAACGCCGACATTCTGTGGCATCTGCTTGAGCGCTGCTTGCGAGAGTTTAACAGTCATCGGGCTTAACCCCTCTTCTTGTGTCATTTGAACCGGCAAATCAGCGCCGGGAAGATCAGCTCATCCAGTTGCCGCCATCGACATTATAGGTCTGGGCAACGATGTAATCGCTCTCGCTGCTGGCAAGAAATATCGCCATTCCTGTCAGATCGTCGGCAGTGCCCATGCGCCCATAGGGCACCGCCTCACCAACGAGCTTCTTTTTTTCGCCGCGCGGGCGGTTTTCATATTTTGCGAACAGAGCATCGACACCGTCCCAATGCTCGCCGTCGACAACGCCGGGCGCAATGGCGTTCACATTGATGCCATGCTCGATAAGGTTGAGCCCGGCAGACTGCGTCAGGCTGATCACCGCAGCCTTCGTCGCACAGTAGATCGCAACGAGCGGCTCGCCGCGTCGGCCGGCCTGGCTCGCCATGTTGATGATCTTGCCGCCCTTGCCGCGTGCGATCATCGCCCTGGCGACAGCCTGCAAGGTGAACAGCGTGCCGGCAAAATTGACGGCAAACAGCTTGTCATAGCTTTGGCGCGTTATGTCGATGATCGGGGCCAGGTCGAAAAGCGCAGCATTGTTGATAAGCACGTCGATCCCGCCGAACTTGTCGACGGCCTCCTTGACGGCGGCGTCAATCGAAGCCTGGTCGGTTACGTCGAGGCGAACGGCATGGGCACGTTCACCAAGCTCGCTTGCCGTCTGCCTGGCCCGGTCGAGATCGATATCGGCGATAACCACATGAGCCGCGCCCTCGCGCAGATAGGCTTCGGCGAATGATCGGCCGATGCCGCGGGCTGACCCGGTGATGAATGCTGTCTTTCCTTGCAGTCTGTTCATTGGAATTGCTCTTGGTTACTGGATGGCCTGTCCGTTCGCATCGAAACGATGGACGCGACGCTCCTCAGGCGTGATGAAGACCTTCTGCCCGTGCTCGACCGGAAAATCGCCGTCGGTCCGTACAGTGATCTTGCCGATCCCGTCGGACTGGACATGAATCAAGGTGTCGGAGCCGAGATGCTCGGTGACGCCAACAGTACCCGGCCATGTGCCTTCGGTCGTCGAGATACGCATATGTTCGGGACGTATGCCCACCGTCGCGGCATTCAGCGTCGCGGCATGTGCGCCTTCAATGAAGTTCATGCGCGGCGAGCCGATGAAGCCGGCGACGAACAGGTTGCGCGGATTCCGGTAGAGTTCGAGCGGCGACCCCACCTGCTCGATCCGGCCGGCATTGAGCACCACGATCTTGTCGGCCATGGTCATCGCCTCGATCTGGTCATGCGTCACATAGATCATCGTCGTCTTCAGCTGATGATGCAGGTCGCTGATTTCGAGGCGCATGTTGCCGCGAAGTGCCGCGTCGAGGTTCGACAGAGGTTCGTCAAAAAGGAACGCCTTGGGCTGGCGCACGATCGCGCGGCCGATGGCGACGCGCTGGCGCTGGCCGCCCGAGAGCTGGCCCGGCCGGCGATCGAGATAGTTGGTGAGGTTAAGAATGTTCGCCGCGTCGCGAACCTTCTTGTCGATCGCGGCCTTGTCCTGTCCGTCCATCTTGAGCGGAAAAGCGATGTTGCCGTAAACGCTCATATGCGGGTAAAGCGCATAGGACTGGAACACCATGGATAGCCCGCGCTTGGCCGGCGCTTCGTTGGACATGTCCTTGCCGTCGATGACGATGCGCCCGCCGCTCAAGTCTTCGAGGCCGGCGATCATGCGCAGCAGCGTGGACTTTCCGCAGCCTGACGGCCCGACGAAGACGACAAACTCGCCATCATTGATATCCAGGTCGATTTCCGGAATGACCGATGTCGTTCCAAACGACTTCGATACTTTCTGCAGTGTGATGCTTCCCATCATGTCCTCCCTGAAATCTTATTTCACCGCGCCGAATGTCAGGCCGCGTACCAATTGCTTTTGCGAGAACCAGCCCATGATCAGAATGGGGGCGATCGCCATTGTGGATGCAGCCGACAGCTTGGCCCAGAACAAGCCTTCGGGACTGGAATAGGACGCAATGAATGCTGTAAGCGGCGCAGCATTCGCGGCGGAGAGATTGAGCGTCCAGAACGCCTCGTTCCATGCGAGAATGATATTGAGCAGCATGGTCGAGGCAATGCCGGGCACCGCCATGGGTGTCAGCACATAGACGATTTCCTTCATAAGCGATGCGCCGTCCATCCGCGCCGCTTCAAGGATCTCCCCGGGGATTTCCTTGAAATAAGTGTAGAGCATCCAGACGATGATCGGCAGGTTGATCATGGTCAGGACCGCAACAAGACCAAGCCGCGTATCGAGCAGGCCCCAATCGCGGAAGATCAGGTAGAGCGGCACCAGAACGCCGACCGGCGGCATCATCTTTGTGGACAGCATCCACATCAGGACGTCCTTGGTGCGCTTTGTCGGCGAAAACGCCATGGCCCAGGCGGCCGGTATGGCAAGCGCGAGGCCGATCAGGGTCGAACCCACCGATATCACGATCGAATTGGTCACATGCTTCATGTAATTGGAACGCGCCTGCACCTCGTGATAGTTCTCGAGCGTCCAGTCGAAGAACAGGAACTGCGGGGGCGTTGCAATGGCGGTGCCCTCGGTCTTGAAGCTTGTCAGGAACGTCCACAGGATCGGGAAGAAGATCAGAAGTCCGATCGCCCAGCCAAGAATGGAGAAGGTCAGTTTGCGGCGTGTCGAGATTGCTCTGGCCATGATCTTACCTCTCGAGGTTCTTGCCGATGAGGCGAATGAGGAAGAAGGCGACGATATTGGCGAGGATCACCGCGACGATACCGCCTGCCGAAGCGCCGCCGACGTCGAACTGCAGCAGTGCCTGCGCGTAGATCAGGTAGGTGATGTTGGTCGTCTGGATGCCCGGTCCGCCATTGGTCGTGACGAGGATTTCGGCAAAGACGCTCAAAAGGAAGATCGTTTGGATGAGGATCACCACGGTGATCGCACGCGACATGTGCGGCAGTACCAGATAGAAGAAGCGCGACAAGGCGCCGGCGCCATCCATTTCCGCCGCTTCGATCTGCTCGCCATCGAGCGATTGCAGTGCGGTCAGAAGGATAAGCGTCGCAAACGGCAGCCACTGCCAGGCGACGATGAGAATGATCGAAAATAGCGGGACTTCAGCGAACCAGTCGATGGGCTGAAAGCCGAACGATCGGGCGATCCAGGCAAAGAGCCCATTGACCGGATGCATCAGCATGTTCTTCCACACGAGCGCCGAGACGGTGGGCATGACGAAGAACGGCGCGATGACGAGAAGCCGCACGATGCCCTGGCCGAAAAACGGCTGATCGAGCACCAATGCGAGAAGGATCCCGCCGATAACCGTGATGAGCAGTGTGCCGCCGACAAGGGTGAGCGTATTGCCGAGCGCCGTGAAGAATGAGGGGTCGGTCAGAAAGTATTTGTAATTGAGGAAACCGACGAATTCCTCGGTTCCCGGCATGAGAAGATTGTAGCGCAGGAACGAGAAATACAGCGTCATGACGAGCGGCACGATCATCCAGAGAAACAGCAGGATGACAGCCGGTGACATCATGATACGGGCAGTTGCGCGCGTCTGGTGCGTGGCCATGGTCAGGTTCCGATGCGTTTGCCGTTACGAGAAGCAAAGGAGGCTCGGGCGGCCCGCCGACATTGCGTCGGCGAACCGTCCGAGGCCAGGAGGATCCTTATTTGATATAGCCGCCCTTGGTCATTTCGCGGGTGGTGAGCTGCTGGGCGCTCGTCAGTGCCTGATCGACCTTGACGGAGCCGGCAAGTGCTGCCGAGAACTGCTGGCCCACGGCCGTACCGATACCCTGGAATTCAGGGATAGCTACGAACTGCCCGCCCGTATAGGGCACAGGCTTGACGGACGGCTTGCTTGTATTTGCCGCATTCATAGCGTCGAGTGTGATCTTGGCAAATGGCGCCGCCTTTTCATATTCCGGGTTGGCATACAGCGACTTGCGGGTGCCCGGAGGAACGTTGGCCCAGCCTTCCTTGCTGGCGACGAGTTCCGTATAGGCCTTGTCGGTCGCCCAGGAGACGAACTTCTGCGCGGCTTCCGCTTTCTGGGTGCCGGCAGGAATGCCGAGATTCCAGGCCCAGAGCCAGTTGCCGTGATTGTCAGGCCCCGCGTCACCGGTGGGGAACAACGCATAACCCACCTTGTCGGCGACCTTCGAGTCCTTCGGATTGGTCACGAAGGACGCAGCAACCGTGGCGTCGATCCAGATGCCGCACTTGCCGGTCTGGAACAGTGCAAGGTTTTCATTGAACCCGTTGGAGGATGCTCCGGGAGGTCCGGCTTCCTTCATCAGGTCGACGTAGAAGGTAAGCGCCTTTTTCCATTCCGGCTGATCGAACTGTGGCTGCCACTTTTCGTCAAACCAGCGCGCGCCGAAGGAATTGGCCATGGCGGTCAAAAGCGCCATGTTCTCACCCCAGCCCGCCTTGCCGCGCAGGCAGATGCCGTAAGTCTCGGTGGACTTGTCCGTCATCTTCTTGGCGGCTTCGGCGATCTGGTCCCAGGTCGGCTTTTCAGGAATGGTGACGCCCGCCTTTTCGGCGAGATCCTTGCGGTACATGACCATGGCGCTCTCACCATAGAACGGCGAGGCATAGAGTTTGCCGTCGACCGAGACCGCATCCTTGATCGCAGGCAGCAAGTCGTCCGCGTCATACGCTTGGCCGAGTCCATCAAGCGGTAGCAGCCACTTCTGCTTCGCCCAGATAGGCACTTCGTAAGTACCGATGGTCAGGATGTCGTATTGGCCGCCCTTGGTGGCGATATCGGTCGTCACGCGCTGGCGCAGCACGTTTTCCTCGAGCGTTACCCACTCGAGCTTGATATCCGGATTTTTCTTGGAAAAGTCGTCGGTCAATTTCTGCATGCGGACCATGTCGCCATTGTTGACGGTGGCGATGGTCAGCGTGGTTTCCGCGTGCGCGAAACTCGCCATGGCGAGCACCGATGCAGCGCCGAGCAGAAGCGTTCTCGTTAACATTTCATTCCTCCCGAATGTTATGAGCATTTGCTAGCTTGTTGGGCAAATACTCACACAATGGCAAAACAAGTCAAGCGCAATTCGTCGCTGCGTTGCAACATACGACCAAACAGGGTGATATTTACTTTTCGCCGAGAAGCATTTCCGCAGTTTGCTCGTCGGTAATCAAACCATTGATAAGCTTGCCTTTTATGGCCGCCGAAATTCCTTGCATCTTGCGCGCGCCCATGGCGGTGGCGATGACCATGGCGGTCTCGCAAGAAGGGATCGGCGCGCTGGCCACGCGCTCGTTCGTCAGCCCGGCAATGGGCGATCCATTACGGTCGAAGGCGCGGCCGATGATCTCGCAGACGCCTCCAGCGCGGCGCAGGGCGTCGAGTTCCTCGCGCGAAATGAAGCCGTCGACAAAAAGCGGCGCCTCATAGCCAAGATCACCGATGCCGAGAAACGCCACATTGGCCATGGCGGCAAGTTCCAGCACAGGACGGATCATCGCCTGCGCGTGCAGAAGTTCGCGCTCCTCCGGAGAGGAGGCGATGACCGGGAGCGGCATCGGGAAGGACCGCGCCTTGATCTTGTCGGCAATATTGAAAATGACGTTGTAGTAGGCGGCCGAGCCATCCGGCGAAATATTGCCGGTCAGCGATACCACCTTGTGTTGCGGGCATTCGATCGGCGAGAGCTGCTCGATCGCCGCCTTGAGCGTGCGCCCGGTGCCGATGCCGAGCACGATCGGCGTTTCCGATCTCAGCCAGCGCGTCATTTCGGCTGCGGCCGCATCGGCGACACCGAGTGTCGTCGAAGTCGAGCCCGGATCGGTCGGCACAACCTCCGTCATCTTCAGCCCGAAACGCTCGCGCAGTTGCGCGGCGAGGTCGAGGCAGCGTGCAATCGGATGGTCAAGCCTTACCTTTACGAGACCTTCCGAGACGGCGAGCGAGACCATGCGCTGCGCAGACTGGCGCGAAATGCCGAGCTTGGCTGCGATCTCATCCTGCGTATTTCCGGCCACATAGTAGAGCCAGCCTGCACGGGCCGCATCGTCGAGCCGCGTTGTGGTAACCTCCGGCTTACTCATTGAATGGCCCGCCCTTAAGCTCCTCGCTTTGCTCGTCGCTGGCTGGGGTGGTCTCTGCCCCGCCCTTAAGCTCCTCGCTGTGCTCGTCGCTGGCGGGGGCCCGGTGATGCCCATCTGAATGACCGAGATCACGCTCGGGCCAGACGATGTCGCGCACGCGCTGCTTCAGGACTTTCGCCTCGGGGAAGCCGCCATCGCGCTTGCGCTCCCAGATGCTTTCGCCATCGACCTGGATCTCGAAAATGCCACCGGTTCCTGGAACAAGCGCCACCTCACCAAGATCGGCACCGAAGGTCGACAGGAGTTCCTGTGCCATCCAGGCGGAACGCAGGAGCCAGTTGCACTGCGTACAATATCGAATGGTAATGCGCGGTTTTGACGTCATGCTTCTTTAGATATCACTTTCCTTTCCTATTGGAAGCAGGAGCATGAAAAGGGCATCCGAATGTGTCGGGGTCGCTTATCGGTGCCTCCCCTCGCCATCGTGCCGCCCATACACGTAATCGCCTCCAGCAATTCCCGATCCTGTTCCCCGCCACCTCCTGACAGGAGGTTGTCAGGAGGCCTGCGCTATATTTCTGTTTGAGGACACAATAAGCGGGAGGGAACGATGATGGATGCGCGGCCCGAGACAATCGGCAGTGCCACTGATTTCGATTTCCTCATCGGCGACTGGAGCATCCGCAATCAGCGGCTCAAGCATCGTTTTGTCGGCTCGGATGAATGGGACGAGTTCCCGGCGACGTCGCGCGTCCGCAAACTCCTGCAGGACACCGCCAATATCGACGAGATGGATGTTCCGGAGAAGGGATTTGCCGGCCTGACACTGCGCCTCTTTAACCCGCGCGACGGTTCCTGGTCGCTGCATTGGGCCGACAGCCGCAGCAATTGCCTGTTTCCGCCGGTTATCGGGCATTTCGATGGCGGCAAGGGTATCTTTTACGGTGATGACACGGATGATGGCGTGCCGGTTCGCGTCCGATTCCTTTGGACCCCGTCGCCCGAAAAGCCGCTCTGGGCCCAGGCCTTTTCCAAGGATGGCGGCGAGACCTGGGAAACCAACTGGCTGATGGAATTCACAAAGCGCGGCTAACCCGAGCCGCGTTTACGCCGAGCCTGACCGAAGTCGCGGACATCCTCCCAAGCCCGCACTTCGGCCAGCTTGGGGTAGAACCTCAACTGCCGCTCACCTGCTCTTCCTGTTCCACCGTCAGAGGCTTGATGCCGGGTGTCGGAGGTTCGGGGCGGTCGCCTTCGACGATCGGCGCGGGTGGGGGAGCAACGTGATTTACCGTCGTACAGGCGGAAAGCGCGGCGAAGATGAGCCCAATTGCTGCGACATGGCGGGCTTGCCGTAGCGCCGTTCCGAAATTGCAGCTGGCGCTGTCGCTCACCTTGCTCAGTTGTCGCTCATCTTCAGCGCCTGGATGAAGGCTTCCTGCGGAATCTCCACCTTGCCGAACTGGCGCATGCGCTTCTTGCCTTCCTTCTGCTTTTCCAGAAGCTTGCGCTTGCGCGTCACGTCGCCGCCATAGCACTTGGCGGTCACGTCCTTGCGCAGCGCCGAGATGGTCTCGCGCGCGATGACCGTGCCTCCAATTGCCGCCTGAATCGGGATCTTGAACATGTGCTTTGGGATGAGGTCCTTCAGCTTCTCGCAAAGGTCGCGGCCGCGCTTTTCGGCCGCCGAACGGTGCACCATCATCGACAGCGCATCGACCGGCTCAGCATTCACGAGCACCGACATCTTGACGAGATTGCCCTCGCGATAGTCAGACAGGTGATAATCGAACGAGGCATAGCCCTTGGAGATCGACTTCAAGCGATCGTAGAAGTCGAACACCACTTCGTTGAGCGGCAGGTCGTAGGTGACCATGGCGCGCTTGCCGACATAGTTCAGATCGATCTGGATGCCGCGCCGGTCCTGGCAGAGCTTGAGGATCGCGCCGAGATAATCATCCGGCGTCAGGATCGTCGCGCGGATCCACGGCTCCTCGATGGAGGCGATCTTCATCACTTCCGGCATATCGGCGGGATTATGCAGTTCGCGCTGCGTGCCGTCGGTCATGTTGAGCTTGTAGACGACGCTCGGCGCCGTGGCGATGAGATCGAGATTGAACTCCCGCTCCAGCCGCTCCTGGATGATTTCGAGGTGGAGCAGCCCGAGGAAACCGCAGCGGAAGCCGAAGCCGAGCGCTGCCGAGCTTTCCATTTCGAAGGAGAACGAAGCGTCGTTGAGGCGCAGCTTGCCCATGGCGGCGCGCAGATCCTCGAAGTCCGCCGCATCAACCGGGAACAGGCCGCAGAAGACAACCGGCTGCGCCGGTTTGAAGCCGGGCAGGATCTCGGCGGTCGGGCGCTTGTCCTCGGTGATCGTATCGCCGACGCGCGTATCGGCGACTTCCTTGATCGAAGCGGTGATGAAGCCGAATTCGCCGGGGCCGAGTTCATCGACAGCCAGCATCTTCGGCGTGAACACGCCGGTGCGCTCCACGGGATATCTGGCGTCCGTTCCCATCATGCGGATGGTCTGGCCCTTCTTCAGCACGCCGTCAATGATGCGCACGAGAACGATGACGCCGAGATAGGCGTCATACCAACTATCGACCAGCATCGCCTTCAGCGGCTTGTTGCGGTCGCCCTCGCGTGGCGGCGGCAGCTGGTTGACGATGGCTTCAAGCACATCCGGAATGCCGAGACCGGTCTTGGCCGAGATCAGCACCGCCTGGCTTGCATCGATGCCGATGACTTCCTCGACCTGCTCGCGGATGCGCTCGGGCTCGGCGGCCGGCAGATCGACCTTGTTCAATACCACGACGATTTCGTGATTGTTGTCGATGGCCTGGTAGACATTGGCGAGCGTCTGCGCCTCGACGCCCTGGCTGGCATCGACGACGAGCAGCGAACCCTCGCAGGCCGAAAGCGACCGCGATACCTCATAGGCGAAATCGACGTGGCCGGGCGTGTCGATGAGGTTGAGGACGTAGTCCTCGCCGTTCTTTGCCTTGTAATTGAGGCGTACGGTCTGCGCCTTGATAGTAATGCCGCGCTCGCGCTCGATATCCATCGAGTCGAGCACCTGCTCCTTCATGTCGCGCAGATCGAGCCCGCCGGTCGATTGGATCAGGCGGTCGGCAAGAGTGGATTTGCCATGGTCGATATGGGCGACGATGGAGAAATTGCGAATGTGATCAAGTGGTGTGGTCATGAGCGCCACATAGAGCATTTCCCGCCGATTTGGAAGGGCGCGGCGGCAAGGCGGCATGGTTCAGCGCAGATAATTTTACCCGGGTATATTGACGACGCTATTTTACCCGGGTAAAAGCGGCCATCGAACAAGGAACAGGTCATGGAAAACGCGCAAGAAACATACACAGCCTTCAAGGGCGTGGAGAAAATCGCCAGCGGGGCAGCGGCCGAAGTCGCGCTGAAGGCAAAGGGCGCAGGCAGCGACGACGCCGCAGTCCTGATCTTCGAGGACTCCACGGGCCGGCAGGTAGACTTCGACCTCTCGGGGACCGAGGCGGAGATCGTCGCGCGGCTCGATCCCACCACGCAGCGCGGACCCGGCCGGCCGAAGCTCGGCGTTACTGCGCGAGAAGTGACACTCCTGCCCCGGCAATGGGAATGGCTCGCACGCCAGCCTGGTGGCGCATCGGTTACGCTGCGCAAACTCGTCGACGCCGCGCGCAACTCAACCTCGGCACGCGAGCGCAAACGGCTGGCACAGGAAGCCGCGGACCGTTTCATGATGGCGATGGCCGGGGATCTTCCACACTATGAGGAAGCAGCACGCGCGCTGTATGCCGGTGACTACCCGCGTTTCGCCGAGCACACGGAGTCCTGGCCGCAAGACGTGCGCAACCATGCGCGGCGCCTGAGCGATGCAGCTTTTGACCGGACTGATTTCCCGGCCTGATCGGTGGCGCAAGCCAACCCATCAGCGACCAGGTGATTGTTCGCTCAACTGGCACGAAAATTGCGATAACCTTGCACACCCAAGCGACTGGGAGGCTCCGAGTTCGGCGCAGATGGATCCAGTGGACTGCGATCAATCACCGACCATGTTCCACTGGCGTGGTCGAAGCCAGGTGCTACGATCACAACCGATCTCACCGGGAAGGAATACGATGCGCTCACATTCCGAATTGTTGTCGTGCGCCCGATGGGCCAGGAGGCGTTCGTTACGCTCACGGCAAGCACCGGCAAGATGGCTACCCTCACCGCTTCAAGACGACGATGGCCGGGACCCACCGCGCGAAGCTTGATATTTATTCGGCTAACTTTAATCGCCTCACTGATCCAGCGGCAGCAGGACTGGCAGATGTGCGAGCACGGCTGACAGCTGACTGCATGAGCATTCGAATGACCAAATTAGCCCACTCTACCAATAGCAAACTTATGTAACATTTTGATGAATTTAGATTCGATGCGGATTTGTAGTATTGACCCAACTTTTTCATCTGGGGTAAAAGCGCGGCGCATTAGTAATCAAATGAAAGACCAAGAGTTTCGATTGAACGAACAAAATTTATTATCCGAATAATTTATTCGGCTCATACCGATTTTATTGTTTTCCAAGGGTAGTCGCCCTCATGTACCCGACTGCCTAATCAGGAGTTTTCCAGATGATCCAATGGATGAAATTGGAAGTGACACGGGCATGCCTCATCGGCGTGCTGCTCGCCACGACCGCCCTAGCCGGCTGCAACAAGGAAAGCAGCAACGATGCGCAATTGCCGCCAGAATCCACCTTTGCGGCAAAGATCGACTCCGCCAAGCCCGATTCGACCCCGTTGACCGAACCTATCGCGCCAAGCGGGTCCACAGCCGAGGTGCCGAGCGTCACACCCATCGAGCCGACGCCTACTCTCACGCCCGAAAGCGACGAGAAGATAACGCGCTTCACATCGGTTGCGCCGGATATTACGGCCGGGAAATACACCCCGTCATTAATGTTCTACTACAACCTCGGCAACCTCGTCACCACGCCGGAAGATTATCCGGGCAGCAAGCTGAAGGGCGTTAGCACGATGCTCACGCCTATTCGCGGGTCCGTGCGATACCCTGATGAGATCAAGAACGAGGACGGTGCCAAATATCCGGTCATCATCCTCGTGCACGACACCGATACGACCGACGCGAAGAAGGTGATCAAGAATCATCATCAGGGGTTCGATTACCTGGTCTCCGACTTCGTTTCCCAGGGTTATGTGGTCTTTTCGATCGATGCCGAGGAGATCAACAGCTGGACAGAGTTTTCTGGCAGCAACTTACAATCCGAATACGACAAGACTGGCGTCGCTCGGGCGCAGCTGGTGATGGCGACGCTCGACAAGCTACGCTTCGTCAATGAAAAGGGAGACCGCGATTCTACCAATAGCCCTGGCGTGCTCAATGTGCTGAAAGGCAGGCTTGATCTCGAGCGTATCGGCCTCGTGGGCCATGGCCGCGGCGGTGCGGCGGTGGCCAATGCAATCAATTTCAACAAAACGCGCCTAGGGGCGACCGAGGGCCGACTGAAGGCTGCGCTTCTGGCGGACGCAAGTTCAGTCCTGAAGTATACCACTGAGCCTTTCAGCGAACTCGCCAACACTGTTTCCGGAGACCCGGCTGTCATCGACGATGCCAAGTTCAAGGACATTATCAAGCGACTCAACATATCTTACGCTGCGGGCACCGGAGAAGCGGCACCTCACAATATCAAGGCCGCCCTTATGCTGGCACCTTCGGACCGCAAAGCCGTTACCGGGTTGACGGGTATGCCCTGGGCCGTCGTCGTTGCCGGTTGCGACAAAGCTGCCCTCGGCATCAACACCGGGGCAGGGAACCTCGCCGGTGGTCCCATCTTTGACCGCAGCCGTTTCGGGCCCGCCGAGGACGCGTCACCGCACTTCCAGCTTTTCATCCGCGGCGCGAACAGCGGCGCCTACAACACGATACAGAAACCCGAGCCGGCGGCCGCCACGGTCTGCAACCACCCGGTCCTCGGGCCTAGACTCGCTCTCAACGGGGACGATCAGCGCAACAATGCGCGCTTCATCATAGGTTCCTTCATGCGCCTGTTTGTCGGCGGCGAAAAAGCCTTCGCTCCCTATTGGAACGGCCAGGCCCAGCTTCCGCCTTCGGCCTGTCCAGGCGGCAAGGGCACGTGCGACGAGCGCGTGCTCTTGACCATACAGAAGGATGCGGGCAACACGACGCTGATTCAACGCTACGAGACGCCGGCCGCGGCAACGGTAAACCAGCTTGGCGGCGCCTTCTCGCTCAAGGGCTTCACACAGGCCGTCCAATGCCCGATGGCCCCGGAAGGTTGCTATAGCTGGATGCCGAAGCTGTTCGACAATCTCCAGACGGCGTCCGATAGGTACCAGTTGTTCTGGTGGGACAAGAATGCAACCATAACAACCGAGCTCAAGGGGCTTTCCACTGCCGGTAGGGACTATCTGACCTTCCGTGCGGCGCTCGTGCACGATCTCGCGATCGGCCAGGAGATTCTCGTCACCCTGACCGACGGCAAGGGCAAATCCGCCACCGTTGAGGCTAGCGACTTCACCGATGTGCTCTATCAGACACCACGCCCGAAGGGCGATGGCCGGCCGATGATCATCGACCCGCTCGACATGCCTTCGACCATGTTTGGCTATAAGGAAAATCTGCACATGATCGCCATTCCGCTTCGTGCATTCAAAGGGATCGATACAACCAATTTAAGCAAGCTCGAATTGGTTTTACCGAAGGAAGTCGGTCGCATCGCGCTCGGCGAGATCGAACTGCAGAACTTTGGCCGCTTCACCGATACGATTGCGCGTAATTGATGCCGACGAAAGGACCCGACCTTGCGGCCGGGTCTTTTGGCCGCCGGCGGGTGGAAATCATTTGATTTAGCAAATTTTGAAGGGCGACCGATCCGCCGCCGCGGGTCGCCTCGCTGACCAAGGAGTATTTGAAAATGATGCAATGGATGAACCCACGCGCAAGCCGTGCATGCCTTTTCGGCGCGCTTCTTGCCGCTGTCACCGCTTGCGACGACAGAGGGCCCGAAGAGCCCACATCGACATTCGGCACGGCCGCCAACCAGTTGGCACAGCAGCCCGAGATTGCTCAGCCAAATGTCGCGGCAAACCCCACGGAACAACCTCCGGCGACAGGGCCCGTCGTTGGGACTGTCGCCCCGGTTCCGGCCGCGCAATTGCCCGAGTTGATTGATAAACCACTGCCCGTCGTGCCACCCGTACTATCGGCAGCCGATACAGCAACGGCGCGTTTCCTCTCGGTCGCGCCAGACACATTCGATACCGGAAAATACAAGTCGTCCCTGCTGTTCACCTATGAACTCGGCAGGGTTTTTGTCCAGCCGGCTGATTCGATAGAAGCAAAAGACCCAGAGTATGAACTTGCCAAACGCAAGGGCATTCCCTTCGGACTAATCGCGCCGATCCGCGGCAGCATCCGCTATCCTGAGGAAGTGGTGAAGGGCGATGGTGCCAAATATCCACTTATCGTCTTCTTGCACGGCCAGCACAATGGCGACGTCAGCCACCTCGGTTACGACTATCTAGGCAAGGACCTCGTTACCCAAGGTTATGTCGTCGTTTCGATCGATGCCGATACGATCAACATGTCGATGCAAACTGGCATGGACGGCGCCAATCGCGGGCGGGCACAGCTCATGCTTGCGACGCTTGACAAGCTGCGGCAGGTCAACGAGACCGGCCAGGTCGATGGTTATGGTAATCCCGGCATTCTCAACGTGCTGAAGGGCAAGCTCGACTTTGACCGTCTCGGCATCATGGGCCATTCGCGCGGTGGCATGGCGATCGGTACGACGCTCCTGCAGAATGTGGCACGGAAAGGCACCACTTTTACCGATCTTAAAAATTATGTCGCTGAAGCCCGCGCAAGCCTGATCAATTTTAGTTATACCGGCTATTTCCACGAGATGGTCAACTATCCGGACATCTTTGCGGCGACAACAACCACCACGAACGCAGATGGCAAAGCGACTGCGACGGTCGATGAGGCGAAACTGCAAGCAGCCGCCAAGAAATACGGTATCGGTTTTGTTGCCGGCGATGCGCCGCCCTATAAATTCAAGGGAGCCTTTCTTCTCGCGCCGACTCAGACGTTACCGCTCATGGGCATAAGCGATGTGCCGTTCGCAACGCTCGTCGGCAGTTGCGACGGCGACGTGCAATCGTTGTCCGGCCTCGCCTTCTTCGACCGCAATCGCTATAGCGTCGATAAGGACCCATCCTCGCACTATCAACTATGGATGCGCGGCGCCAACCACAATTTCTTCAGCACGGAATGGCGCGAGCGTGACACATTAAGGTCGGGTTGCGCCGAGAACCACATATTATTGAACGAGAAAGAGCAGCGCCGAGCCGCCCATTTCATCATCAATTCCTACATGCGCTATCACGTTGGCGGCGAACAAAAATTCGCAAACTACTGGAATGGCCTGGCAAGGTTCCCTTCAGCCAATTGCCCTGCGGGACAGGGCACGTGCGATGAGAGCATCGTGCTCAGCATTCAGAAGAGCGCAAAGGACCGGGTGGTAATCCAGCGTTTCGACCAGAAAACACCCGAGGAGGCCAAGACTAACCGCGTCGGCGGCGCCTTCGTCATGACCGGCTTCGACAAGACAGCACTGTGCCCACTTTCGATGGAGCAATGGTACTACAGAAAAGGCGGCTGCCTGCCCAAGGCACTAACGAACTTCGAGTACATCGGCTCAGCAACCGAACTGCTTCAAGTTTCCTGGAATGCGCCTGGGGCGAAGCTGACCACCGACCTGAAAAACCTTTCCACCGCCGGCATGGATTATCTCACCTTTCGCGTTGCGGTGACGGAGACGGTGGGCCAGGAAATCCTGGTGTCGCTCACCGACAGCAATGGTAAGACAGCCACCGTCACAGCGAGCGACTACACGGATGCGCTTTACGATATCCCCCGGCCCAAGGCTGGTATGATCCCCATGGTCGACAACCCGGCTGATCTGATGCCGGAGATGAGCTCGATCTACCGTGCCATGAATATGGTTGCGATCCCGCTCAGCGCCTTCAAGGATATCGATACGACCAAGCTCAGCGCGCTTCAGCTGGAAATGCCCCGCGAGAAGGGCGGATTGGCGATCAACGATATCGAGCTGCAGAACTTCGGCCGCGCGCCGAAACCAGCGACAACAGCGCAGAACTAGCATGAGGCCTCCCGCGCCATGGGCGCGGGAGGCTCTCCCTCGGCTGGCCGGACGCGCTGGCGTGAACCGGCGCCGCTGCTCGAAGACATCCTGAATCTTGGCTATCTGGCACGGAAATTGCTGGACAATCGATGTAGGCTCGTGAGCCGGCTGCAGAATTTTGCGCAGCCACGCACGGGAAACATTGATGTTTTAGCTTTTTCAATCGGCGATTGCACAGATTGCTATCAGGAGTTCTCAATGATCCAGCGAATAAAACTTCATGCACCTCGCGCGTGCCTGTTTGGCGTGCTGCTTGCCGCTTTAGCAGGCTGCGACGGGGGCGATGACAAACCGCGGCAACCCCAAGCAACGACATTCGAGACGCCGGCTCTCCAAGCCTCGAACCTGCCACAGGAACCGGTCACCGGCACAGTTGCGGCGGTGCCCGGCACCGACAATACGCCCCCGCAGACATCGGGCGGGGAGGCGACAGCGATCGCCCCGCAGAGATCAGAAGGCGAGGCGGCCCCAATCGCCAAGGCAGTCACCCGCTTCACCGAGATTGCACCCGACGAGAACGGCGGTGCAGGGTTCAAGTCATCGACCGCGTATGCCTACGATCTCGGCAATCTGGTAGCACAGATGAGCGACGATTCAGTTGCGTTTACGTCACCCATCACTATCATAACGCCGATCAAGGGCTGGGTGCGTTACCCGGAAAACACAATCGATCCTGCCGTCGCCGCGCCAGACAAATATCCGGTCGTCATCTTCGAACACGGCAACCATAATAATGCAGATCCGAGCTACCAGGGCTATGACTATTTGGCAAAGGATCTGGCCGAGCACGGCTATGTGGTGCTTTCGATTGATGCCAACGCCATTAATCCTAACGACAAGTTGAGCCAATCACGGGCGCAGCTCATACTCGGCACGCTTGATCGCATGCGCCAGATCGACGGATTTGGGCAAATCGATCTCGGTGGCAACAGCGGCAAGCTCGATCCGCTCAAGGGCAAGCTCGATTTCACCCGCGTCGGCATCATGGGGCATTCGCGTGGCGGCCAAGCCGTTGCCAACACCATCGTTTTTAACAAGACTCGCCGCGGCGTGAAGGACGCCGACTTAAAAAGCGCGTTGCTGGCGAAGCCCAACAGCTACGCCACTTCCTACCCAGATCTCGCCGCCGCCATCATACCAGCCGCCACTGGCAAACCTGCCACAATAGATGATGCGAAGTTCGCTGCGGCTGTCACGAAATACAACATCTTCAATGCCCAAGGCAGCGAAGCGTCGTCCTACGACTTCAAGGCAGCATTCATGCTGGCCCCTACCGACTTTGCCGGCGTGACTGGCCTCGACCACGTCCCACTCGCCAGTCTTCTGCCGTCTTGCGATGGCGACGTGTCCAACCTGCAGGGGGCAAGGGCATTCGACCACAATCGCTTTGGGCCGTTAGATGATACAACGCCGCGCTACCAGATCCTACACCGGGGTGCCAATCACAACTTCTACAACACGGTATGGTCGGCACGGGATAGTATCCAAAATACCTGCAAGTTCACGCGATCTTATCTCAATGCCGAAGAACAGCGTCGCGGCGGTCTTTTCATCATCAATTCGTTCATGCGCTACCACGTCGGCGGCGAGCAGAAATTCGCCTCCTATTGGAACGGTCTTGCTCAGCTACCCAAACCGGCGTGTCCATTTGGCAAGGCGAGTTGTGACGAGCGGATCGTGTTGACCGTGCAGAAGGATGCAGCCCGCAGCAAGCTGATCCAACGTTTCGATGACACAGGCAGCATGACACAGAACAAGCTTGGGGGGGCCGTCACCTTTGGTAGCTTCGATAAGACGCAGCGGTACGGTATGCCGAGCGGTGGCGACACCGCAAAGTGGGAGCTGCCACTCCTCGACGGTTTCGGCGATATCAAGTCGCTGGCCGATCATGTCGAATTGGCCTGGACCAAAGACGGACCGACGATAACAAACGACCTCGCCGGAATTTCGGCGGAGGGCTTCGATTCGCTAACGTTCCGAATAGCGGTTGCTCAGCCAGTAGGTCAGGAGGTACTGGTCACACTTACCGACGGTAAGGGCAAATCCGCGACAGTTACCGCGAGCGAGTTCACCGATGCGCTCTACAACTTTCCGCGTCCGAAAGGCGATGGGCGCCCCATGGTCGACCATCCGGCTGACACGCCACTGATCGGTGATACGTTCGTCAATGTGCTCAGCATGGTTGCCATTCCGCTGAAAGCCTTCGACAGCATCGACACGACCAACTTGAAGGAATTGAAGCTCGCCTTCCCCAAAGAATGGGGGAAGGTGGCTATCACCGATATCGAACTTCAAAATCTCGGGCGGGACAATCCGGAGCTAGCCCCAGCGACAGCCGCAACCGACGGTTCGCCGATCGAAGGGACCTTTACCCCAACCCTTGCTGGTAAATGACAAATACAGTCCCGCCGCATAGGTGCGGCGGGACTGACCATCAACTGTCTTGATCGCAGGAGTTTCGCCAGTGCCTTCTGCACCGGATGCTGGGCCGTGGCTGGCGTCACGTCGCGAATGGGCTGGTGGTCTTGAACCTCCTCGGCAATGTGCGCCGCTGTCAGCCTCGCACCCAGCCAGTCTCAAACGCCGATCTTGCCGCCACCCTTTTTGGTGATGGCAACGACGGAGGGGCGGACCGGCATGTCATCCCTGAAATCCGGCCAGCGCGTCGACAGGTCCTCATAGTAGGAGGGACGGCCGAAGCCTTCCCAATCCTCGCCCCCATCGCCAGGATGCTGCACCGCCACCATCATCGTCGCCATGTCCGGCAGCATCAGCGGGCCGCACATTTCCGCGCCGACTGGCACGCGGAAGAAGAGTTTCGATGTGGTGCGGGCCGGGCCAGCGATATCAACCGCCCAGATACCGTCCGTGCGGCCGGTTTCCTTCGGCGAGTTGCCGTCCGTCGCGACCCAGAGCCGGCCGTCGGCGTCGACGGCGCAATTATCAGGCATGCCGAACCAGCCATTCTTGGTCGTGTCGGTCGAGAACGACGCGCCGACATCGGCCACGGATGGATCGCCGCATTTCAACAGGATTTCCCACTTGCCCTTGGTGGCGGCAAAATCGCCCCCGTCCTCGGTGATTTCGATGATGTGGCCGAAGGCGTTCTTGGCGCGCGGATTGGCGGCGTCGATCTGGTCGTCCTTGCGCTTAGTGTTGTTGGTCAACATCACATAGACCTTGCCGTTGACGCTATTCGGCTGGATATCTTCGGGTCGATCCATCTTGGTCGCCCCAAGCAGATCGCCGGCCCGGCGGGTCTCGATGAGCACGTCGGCCTGCGAGGCAAAACCGTTCTCCGCATTGAGCGGACCCGAGCCATGGACGATGGGCAGCCATTCGACGCCGCCCTCCGCATCGAACTTCGCGACATAGAGCGTGCCGTCGTTGAGAAGGTCCATATTGGCGGCACGATCGTCCGGACTGAATTTGCCGGACGTGACGAATTTGTAGACATAGTCGAAGCGGGAATCATCGCCGAGATAAAAGACGACCTGACCGCCCTTAGCGACGATCGATTCGGCGCCCTCATGCTTGAAACGGCCCATCGTCGTGCGCTTCTTCGGTACCGACGCCGGGTCGTTGACATCCACCTCGACGATCCAGCCGAAGCGGTTGGCCTCGTTCGGCTCCTTGGCAAGATCGAAGCGATCGTGGAACTTGCCCCACTCATAGGCGGTTTCGGGAATGCCCAGCCGCTTGTAGTTTTCAGCTTCCTTGCTGTCCTTCGGCAGTTCACCGCTGAAGTAGCCGTTGAAATTCTCCTCCGACATCACATAGGTGCCCCAGGGCGTGACGCCGCCGGCGCAGTTGTTCATCGTGCCGAAGACCTTGGTACCGGAGGGATCGGCGTTGGTCTTGACACGGTCATGGCCGGCGACGGGTCCGGTAAGCTGCATTTCGGTATTGGCCGTGATGCGGCGGTTCAGCTTGCCATCCTTCACCACCTGCCACTTGCCGTCGACTTTCTTGATTTCGACAATGGTGCCGCCATGGGCCGCCATTTCGATATCGACGCGTTTCTGGTCGGCCGGCGCGACTTCGATCTTGCCCTCGACAACCTTGACGATGCCTGGGAACATCAAATGCTCGTTCGTATATTCGTGGTTGACCACAAGCAGGCCGTGCTCGGAAGAACCGTCGATCGGGATAAACCCGACATAGTCGTTATTGTAGCCGAACTGCTTCGCCTGGGCTTCGGGACTCTGGTTCTTCGGGTCGAACTCCGGCGAATCGGGGAAGAGGGCGTCGCCCCAGCGCAGCAGCACATCCGCATCGTAACCGGAAGCCACGTGGTGTTTCTGGTCGATGCCGGCCTCGACTTCCTCAAAGACGAAAGCCGATTTTTCCTCGGCGCGGGCATCGTCAGCAAGCATGAGGGCCATCGGGCTGACGGTTGCGGCGATGGCGGAAACGGCGAGCGAGCCCTTCAGGAAACCGCGGCGCGAAAAGCGCGAAGCGATGATCTCGCCCATCGTCGGGTTGTTGGTCGGGTTATGGCCCGGCCCGTCGTTTTCTTCGAGCAGGCTGGTGCGAAACGGTTGGGATTGGTCGTTCATGGCTCACCTCTGGCTATCTGGCTGGGGGGACGAGACCCGAGCCTACCGCCCTCTTGTGACGACCAGGTAACAACCGCAGCGGTCTTTTGCCTCAAGCCGCTGCGATCATCCCGCCATAGATGTCGAGATCGACATTTCCGCCCGAAAGGACGACGACGACGGTTCTGCCTTCGATATCGACCTCGCCGCTGGCGAGCGCCGCGAAGGCCGCACAGCCGCCCGGTTCGACGATCAGTTTCAGGTGATTGGCGGCGTCGCGCATGGCTCCGCGCACCGCGCTGTCCGACACTGCGATGGCGCCGGCTAGATTGTGCTTGTTGATCGGGAAGGTGAGTTCGCCCGGCTGCGGCGTCAGGATGGCGTCGCAGATCGAACGGTGGCCAGCCTCGTTGGTGACGCGCTCTCCAGCAATCAGCGAGCGGCGCAAATCATCGAAATGCTCCGGTTCCGCGCCCCAGATTCGCGTCCTCGGCGAACCGGCCTTGACCGCGACCGAGATGCCGCTGATCAGACCACCGCCCCCGGTCGGCACGAAGAGGTCATCGATTTCGAAGCCACGCTCCTTCGCTTCCGCCACGAGTTCGAGGCCTATGGTGCCCTGCCCCGCCATGATTGAGGGGTCGTCATAGGGCGGCACGAGTATCATCCCACGGTCCTCGATGAAGGGTGTCGCGACATCGTCGCGGTTCTGGTTGTAGCGGTCGTAGAGGACGACTTCCGCACCGTAGGAGCGCGTATTGGCGATCTTGGTCTGTGGCGCATCGCTTGGCATGATGATTACTGCGTTGATGCCAAAGAGCTTTGCGGAGCTCGCAACGCCCTGCGCGTGATTGCCGGACGAATAGGCGATGATGCCCCGTTCGCGCTCGGCTTCGTTAAACTGGCTTATGCGATTATAGGCCCCGCGAAACTTGAACGAACCGGTTCGTTGCAGGCATTCCGGCTTGAACAGGATGCGCGCCTTGTATTTAGCATTGAGCGCTTCCGATTCGACAAGGCGCGTCGAAGCCAACTGTCCCTGAAGCCGCCCGGCGGCGGCCTTTACATCTTCTATACCAACGGCAAAATCCTGACTGTCCATGAAGCCCTCGCTGGCGATTAATGGCAATGGCGAATTCATAGCACTGCGATCGGTTCACAGCACCCAAATCATTGTCATCATTGTAGCAGGATCGGCGCTGGCGCGCCGGGGCTTCTCAAGCCCGATCGGCTTCAGCCCGACGCGCAAGAAACGCCGGCAGTTCGGCGATGGAACCGAGAATGGCGTCGCTCAACGGACCGAGATCGTCAAGCGTGCTGTTGCCCGAGAGAACGCCAATGGCGAGGCCCGCGTCTGCGGCATGCGCCATCTCGAGATCATGTGCATTGTCGCCAACCATGGCGATGGCGGCGGGAGCGATACCGGTACGCTCGGCGAAGAGATGCAGCTGATCGGCATGGGGTTTGGCGCGGGCGACAGAATCGTAACCGATTATAAGGGTAAACAGGGCAGTCAGCCCGAGTGCCTCGGCTGTTGCGCGTGCGCCGGCCTCGGAATCATTGGTGGCGATGCCGAGCACGTAGCCTTGCGCCACCAGCGCTTCCAGAGTTTCGCGCAAGCCGTCAATGCCGACAGCGCGGCGGGAGCCTTCGCTCACCGCATAATCGTCGTAGGCGCGAATGCGTTCGCGCTTTTCCTCAAGCGTCAGTTCGGGATGCCAAAGGTCGACGATATCGTGAATCGTTCCGGCAGCGACAACAGAGCCGCCGCGGAACTTTTCCATCTCCCAATCGTACCCGCCCGCCTCGACGAGCGCCCGCGCCTTTGCTTCATCGCCTGCAGCCGCCTCGCGGGCAATCTCCATGGTGATGCCGAACCAGGTGCGGTTGAAATCGACAAGCGTTCCGTCCTTGTCGAACAGAATTCCACGAATCTGCGCCGAGCGGGTGGTTGCCATCATGCCTCCAGCGAGCCCGGACGCGCCGTCTCCGAGCGCTTCGAGCCGAGGAGTTTCAGCAGGTCATCGCCGCGGCGGGTATAGCGGTGGCTACGCCGCGTCAGGATCCGCCCGGCCTGCGGTGCGGTCAGGACAATGTCGCCGCCTGCATCGCCCGGAATAGTGACAACCGTCACGAGCTTGTCGCCCTCCTTGACCTCTGCGCCGATCTCGACGTGGAAGAGAATCATGCCGCCCTGCGGGGCGCGGATCATTTCGACATTTTCGAGCGGGGTCACCGGCCCTTTGAAATCGATATCGAGTTTCACTGCCGCATCGGTAATGACGCCGCGGTGCACGAGGAAACGGTAGAGACCAAGCGCATCCGACCTGCCCGTCTCAACGCCAACATCGGCAATGCCGCGAAACTCTACGGTCGTCACCGCCCGGCGATTCACATTGCGTTCCTCTTTTGACAGCTGGATCACCGGATGGGCGCAGGCCTCCTCGAATGCGGCATCTGCGGTGCTGCTCCAGGAAAGGATAGCGGTCGATCCGAGCGCCGACGCCAGATCGTACATTTCAGGCAGGAATGCCTGATGGATATAGACATAGCTTTCGCTTTCGTCATCGCAATGAAGATCGAGGACGATTTCATGCGGCAGGGCGAGGCGCAGAAGCTGGGCTTTCAACCTTTCAGCCAGAGATTTTGGCGCATCCACGCCCGGAAGACCCGACGTGTCGAAGCCTTCAAGCAAGGGAAAGGACCGGTTGAAATTCACGCTCGAGAAATAGTCGAAGCGGCCAAGATGTTCGTGCGCCAGCCATTGTGCCGAGGCGATCGGATTGGCTTGGGGGACGACCGTGATATTGCCAGCAAGGCGGCCCTCGCGCTCAGCCTTCTCCAGCATCGGAATGAGAAAATGCAAGGCAGCCTGACCGGGAAGCTCGGAGCCGTGCAATGATGATTGCAGATAGGCAGTGACGGCCTTGTCGTCCTTGCCCTCAAAGCGCAGGACGCGCAATTCAATGCTGTTGCCCGGCACATCGCCGGCCAGCGTGATCGTTTCGGTCTTCATCGTTCTCTCCCGAGTATGCTTGGTATGATTGTTGGAACTTAGGCCTATTTGCCACGCCGCTTGCGCAGGTGGGCGACAAGACCTTGCGTCGAAGCGTCCTTGTCCTTTGCCGTTTCCGCTCCGGAGACCACCGGCAGCAGCTCCGTCGCCAGTTCCTTGCCGAGCTCAACGCCCCATTGATCGAAGGCGTTGATCCCGAAAATCTGCGCCTCGACAAAAACGCGGTGCTCGTAGAGCGCGATCAGCCGGCCAAGCGTATAGGGATCGAGCTTGTCGTGAATGATGGTGATCGAAGGCCGGTTGCCGGTAAAAACTCGGTGCGGCGCAAGCCGCTTAACCTCGGATTTCGATAGGTTCTTGGCGGCAAGCTGCGCTGCCGCCTCCTCCAACGTGCGTCCCTTCATCAGCGCTTCCGACTGGGCAAGGCAGTTCGCCATCAACATCTCATGCTGGTTGTCGAGATTGGGCTCGTGCCCCGTGGCCGCAACGATAAATTCCACCGGAATCGTATCGGTTCCCTGGTGCAGAAGCTGGAAGAAGGCATGCTGTCCATTCGTGCCGGGCTCGCCCCACACCACAGGGCCGGTCGGACCGGCGACCGGTTTGCCGTCGATCGTCACACCCTTGCCGTTCGATTCCATGTCGAGCTGCTGCAAGTAGGCCGGGAGCCGGGCGAGGCGTTGATCGTAGGGAATGACCGCGCGGCTCATATAGCCGGATATGGCGCGATGCCAGTAGCCGACAAGGCCGAGCATGATCGGCAGGTTTTTCTTCAAGGGTGTCTTGCGGAAATGCTCGTCCATGGCGTGGGCGCCATCGAGGAAACGGCCGAAATTCTCCGGTCCTATCGCGATCATCAGCGGCAGGCCGATTGCCGACCAGATCGAATAGCGGCCGCCGACCCAATCCCAGAAACCGAAGATGCGATCGGCCGGAATGCCGAAAGCGTCGACCTTGTCGAGCGCTGTCGAGACGGCCGCAAAATGCTGTCCGACAGCCTCTTCGCCAAGCGCATCGGCGATCCATTTGCGTGCCGCCTTGGCGTTGGTCATGGTTTCGATGGTCGTGAAGGTTTTCGACGCAACAATGATCAGGGTCGTTGCGGGGTCGAGTTTGGCGAGCGTATCGGCAATATGGGCGCCATCGACGTTGGAGACGAAATGGGCGCGGGGGCCGTCATGATAGGGCGATAGCGCAAGCGTCGCCATGGCGGGGCCGAGATCCGACCCGCCTATGCCGATATTGACGATATCGGTGATCGGCTTGCCCTTCGAACCCTTGATCGCACCCGAACGCAAGCCCTCGGCAAACGCGCCCATGCGGTCAAGCACGTCCTTGACGCCGGGCATGACGTCTTCACCGTCGACCTTGATCGGCTTGTCGGACCGGTTGCGCAGGGCGACATGCAGCACCGCGCGGCCCTCGGTATTGTTTATTGGTTTGCCGGCAAACATCGCGTCGCGACGCTCCTCGACCTTCGCCGCCCTGGCCACGTCAGCAAGCAGAGCCATGGTATCGTCATTGACGAGGCACTTCGACCAATCGAGCAGGAGATCATCGAGTTCGAGGGAATAGCGGGAAAAGCGCTTCGGATCCTCGGCGAAGGCGCTGCGCATGTTGCGCGGGGCGCCGTTTTTCCAGTGATCCTTGAGAGCCTTGACCGAACGTTTTACTTCGTTCGCTTGTTCTGACGCCATTTTCGTCTCCTGCAACAATGCTTCGGGCGTGGGCAAACTGCCACTCAAACGGATTGAATTCAATTCATCGAGGGGAGAATCTCATGCTTTCTTCGCTGCGGCGAACATGCCTTGCCAATTGCGGGAAAACTGCGGCACGCGCCGCTTCATTTTCACCGCAAAACCATCTAGCCTCCGCTTCGGGAGGAGCCAATCATGGATTTGACTGGAGAGGAACGGATCGTCGCACCGCGCGATACCGTATGGAAAGCGCTGAACGATCCGGAGATTTTGAAAGCGTGTATCCCGGGCTGTGAAAGTCTGGAGAGGATCTCAGATACCGAGCTTGCAGCAGTTGTCGGCGTCAAGATGGGACCGGTCAAGGCACGCTTCAAAGGCAAGGTCGAGCTTTCCAATCTCAATCCGCCCCAGTCCTATACGATCTCCGGCGAAGGCACCGGCGGGATTGCGGGTTTTGCCAAGGGCGGAGCCGACGTAACGCTTATCGACGAGGGCGCGGAGACCGTGCTCGCCTACGTCGTCAATGCCGATGTCGGCGGCAAGATTGCCCAGCTCGGCAGCCGCCTGATCGCATCGACTTCGAAAAAGCTCGCGACGCAGTTCTTCGAGAACTTCAATGCGGCGGTGAGCGGCGGGTAGAGAAGGCAAGAAATGCGCGGATCCTTCTTCCTGTCGCATTTTCCATAGGCCGTGACGGAAAGCCGTTTGGGTTTAGGGGATCGAAGGCGGGTATCTTTTCCGGACATATTCGCATTCGGGCAAGGCATCTATGCGCTCCTTTGACTTCATCATCGTCGGTTCCGGTTCGGCCGGCTCAGTCGTTGCCAATCGCCTCTCTGAGAACGGGCGCTACTCCGTGCTCGTGCTCGAGGCGGGCGGCTCCGATCGGCGATTCTTCATCGCCATGCCGCTCGGCTACGGCAAGACCTTCTATGACAAATCCGTCAACTGGATGTACCGCGCCGAACCGGACCCCGGCCTCGCAGGCAATGCCGACTACTGGCCACGCGGCAAGGTGCTCGGCGGATCGAGTTCGATCAATGCCATGGTTTATGTCCGGGGCGCCCGCGAGGATTTCGACGAGTGGCGCGACCGCGGCAATCCGGGTTGGGGCGCTGCCGATGTCTGGCCCATCTTCAAGGCATTGGAGGACCATGACGGCCCGTCGGACAGTCTTGGCCGTGGCGGGCCGCTGCATGTCAGCGATTGCTCCAAATTGTTTCACCCGCTTGCCAACAAGCTGATTATCGCGGCTCAGGAAGCAGGCCTCGCCTACAATCCCGATTTCAACGGCGCGAGCCAGGAGGGCGTCGGCGCCTTTCGACTGACGACGAAGGGTGGTCGTCGCATGTCGGCGGCGCGGGCCTTTTTGCGTCCAGCGATGAAACGGCCCAATGTGACGGTACTGACCGGCGCCATGGTGACCCGCATCCTCTTCGAGGGCAAGCAAGCCGTGGGCGTGGCATTTACGAGGAATGGGCGCAGCGAAACGGTGAAGGCGGGCCGCGAAGTCGTTCTTGCCGGCGGGTCGGTGAACACGCCGCAACTGCTCGAAATTTCCGGCATCGGCGATCCGGCGCGGCTTTCGCAACTCGGCATCGACGTCGTTTACGCAAACCCGAATGTCGGCGAAAACCTTCAGGACCATCTCGGCATAAATTATACCTATCGCGCCAATATTCCCTCGCTCAATCAGGTGCTGAGGCCATGGTGGGGCAAGGCGATTGCCGGCATCGAATATCTTTTGCTGCGCACGGGACCGCTTTCGATCAGCATGAACCAGGGGGGCGGTTTCTTCCGCACCGATCCGTCACGGACGCGTGCGAATATGCAGCTCTATTTTCAGGCGTTCTCGACGATTGTGCCGAAAAATGGCGAGCGTCCTATCCTGACGCCAGACCCCTGGCCCGGATTTTCCATTGGCCTGTCGAACTGCCGCCCGACCAGCACCGGCTCGATCCACATCCGTTCGGCCGATCCGCTGCAAGCGCCGCAGATCGTGGCGAATGCCTTCTCGACCGAGCATGACGTTGCCGAAATGCTCGACGCGGTCAAATTCCTGCGCAAGGTGGCGGCGACGCCTACCATGTCGAAGCTGATCGTCGAGGAATTATTGCCGGGACCCGGCTGCCGAAGCGACGAGGAGTTGATCGCCGATTTTCGCAAGCGCAGCGGCACGGTCTACCATCCGGTGTCGACCTGCCGCATGGGGCCGGATCCGGCCCAGTCGGTCGTCGATCCGCGGCTGAAAGTGCATGGCGTGGATGGCCTCAGGATCATCGACTGCTCAATCTTTCCGAACATCATTAGCGGCAACACCAACGCCGCCGCGATGATGGTTGGCGCCAAGGGCGCGGCGCTGGTGCTCGAGGATTTGCAGTGAATCGTCTACCCGTACCGCGCCTCGAGCAGATCGATATCGCGCACCATCTTCGTTGCGACGGCAGTCTCTAGCCGCCGGGCGCGCACCAGCCGATAGATCTCCTGACGCTCCGCTTTCAGCGCCGTCGTGAACAGCACTTTCTCGACTTCGTCGGTCTGCGCGGTCTGCTCACGCTCTTCACCGAGACGCATGCGGCCGTCAATGCGCTTGCGGTAGAGTTCCATGATCTGCGCCGCCACATCCGCGTAGAGATCGGCGTCCGGGCGGCCAGCGGCGAGATCGTGCTGCGCGCGCTCGACCGCCATGATGGCCGCTTCTGCGGCGGCGATACGGGCGTAATCTTCCTCCTTGCGATGCGAGGCCTCGACAGGAACCTCGATATTGTTCAGCAGGCGTGGAAGGGCGATGCTGGCAACCACAAGCGAGAGGATGATGACGCCGGCCGCAAGGAAAATAACGAGATCACGCGCCGGAAACAGGCTGCCATCATAGAGGAAAAGCGGCAACGTCAGTATGCCGGCAAGCGTTATGGCGCCGCGTACGCCGGCAACCGACATGGTGGCGACAAGTCGCCAGCTCGGCCGCACGAGGATCTGCTCGCGCGTTCCTGCCGTTCGTGAGAGGGTAATGCTCCAAGACGCCCAGACCCAGGCAAAGCGCAGCGCGCCGAGCGCAAGCGTGATGACCACGATATACACGACCAGCCACCAGGGCGACGAGCGACCCGCGGCGATGTTCTCGACCGCTCCGGAAAAGATGCCGGGAAGCTGTTCGCCGAGCAGGACAAAGATTGCGCCATTGGCGGCGAACTGCACGGTATCCCAGACTGCCGTGCGGCGCACGCGCGTGACGGCCAGCGCCTGACCGGTGATCTCGGCATAGCTCATGGTGATGCCGGCGGCGACGGCGGCGAGGATGCCCGAGGCATGGACATGCTCGGCGAGAAGATAGGCGCCGAATGGAATGAGCAAGCTGATCAGGATCTGCGAGCCGCTTTCTTCACCAAGATGGCGGGCGAGGAAGGCCTTGCCCCTCGTTACGCCGAGCGTGACGCCGACGCCAATGGCTATGCCGCCGATTGCCAGCCAAAGGAAGGTGAAGAATGCGTCCGAAATCGAGAAAGCACCCGTCAGCATAGCCGCGACGGCAAAGCGCATGCAGACGAGGCCGGACGCATCGTTCAACAGCGATTCGCCCTCGAGAATGTGCATCATGCGCGACGGTATCGGTACCCGCGCGGCAATGCCCGATACGGCGATCGGATCCGTGGGCGATACGATCGCCGCGAGCGCAAAGGCGACGGGAAGCGGGATCGAGGGAATCATCCAGTAAATGAGATAGCCGAGGCCTACCACCGTGAAGACAACGAGGCCGAGCGCCATTTCGAGGATAATGCCCTTGTCGCGAAAGAGCCCCTCCTTCGGGATGCGCCAGCCATCGAGGAAGAGCAGCGGCGGCAGAAACAGGAGGAAGAAGATATCCGGATCGAGTTCCACGCGTATGGTCGTCACCGAGGCGATGAGTGCACCGAGCCCGATCTGCACCAGCGGCAGCGGCACTGGCAGGGGCAGCGCGCGCACGATGGAGTCGCTGACCACAACGGCAAGGAGCATCAACAGGATGACGGTAATGGTTTCCACAGTTGATCCGATTCGATCCGGTGATTTCAGGTTGCCACTGCTTTGTCGAGACGAACCTTGGCAACTTTGTGCCCGGATGTCACCAAATCGATGAATCGCCAGACTTGGGTAAAAATGCCGGACATCCAGTTTTTACGTTTACGTTAATGTAAATACTTGCCAGCGCCGCGCCTCTCGCAATAGATAGCAGAGTTGGGTAGCATCGAACGCGGTGGGGAGATTGCGTTCGGGTTTGGGAAGCAAGCAGGGAGGTTTAGTGTGGCCAAAGAGACAACACGCAGGAGCAAATCCGCGCCGTCCACGGACCGTGAAGCAGCGAAGACTGCTCCGGCGCCCGTCAAAAGGACGTCCGGAACCGCCGCGAAGGCGAGTGCCGATGGTGTGGCGAAGGCCGCGGGCAAACCGGCAGCGAGGACCAAGGCTGCCGCCAATACGACAAAGCCGAAGGCTGCTGCCAAGCCTGGCACGGCCACAAAGAAGGCGGCCACGATAGCCGCGCCAAAACCTGTTAACGCCAAGCCGGCAATGCAGCCGAAAAGGGCAAAGCAGGCTGCGCAGCCAGTCGCCCACGCCTCGGCCCAGCCGACACCCAAGTTCTGGGTGAGCAATTATCCGGACGGCGTTCCGGCCGAAGTGACCTCGCCGTACGAATCCATCGCCGATCTTTTCACGCGCGTATTCAGCGACTATGCCGAAAGGCCTGCTTTCAACTGCATGGGCGTGAGCATCACCTACACGCAGCTAAAGAATTATTCCCGTGCGCTTGGGGCATGGTTTCAGTCACGCGGGCTCGAAAAGGGCGACCGCATCGCGGTGATGATGCCCAACATCCTGCAATACCCGATCACCATCGCCGCCATACTTCGGGCGGGCTATACGGTGGTCAATATCAATCCGCTCTACACGCCGCGCGAACTCGAACACCAGCTCAAGGACAGCGGCGCCAAGGCGATCGTCATTCTCGAAAATTTCGCGGCAACGCTGCAGAAAGTCATCACCAAAACGCCGGTGCAGCACGTCGTTGTCGCCGCCATGGGCGACATGATGGGTCTCAAGGGGCACGTCGTTAATCTCGTCGTGCGCCGGGTAAAGAAGATGGTGCCGGCCTGGTCGCTGCCGGGGCATGTACCGTTCAAGACAGCGCTCGCCAAGGGCGGCGCCCAAAGCATGCGGCATGTGGAACTCAAGGCGACGGATATTGCCTTCCTGCAATATACCGGCGGCACGACCGGCATCTCAAAAGGCGCGATCCTCACCCATGGCAATATCGTCGCCAACGTGGCGCAGATGAACGTCTGGTGCGACGTTGCCTATCGCCTCAAGGGCCGTCCGAAGGATCTCACCTTCATCTGTGCGCTGCCCCTTTACCACATCTTCGCGCTGACGGTGAACGCGATGATGGGCATGCAGCATGGCGCGGTCAACATTCTCATTCCCAATCCGCGTGACATACCGGGCTTCGTCAAGGAGCTGCGCAAGCACAAGATGCACATCTTTCCCGGCCTCAACACGCTCTTTAACGGCCTCATGAACAATGAGGACTTCCGCAAGCTCGACTTCAAGGAGCTTATCCTTTCGCTCGGCGGCGGCATGGCTGTGCAAAAGCCCGTTGCCGATCGCTGGAAAGAGATTACCGGATGCGTGATCACCGAGGGCTATGGCCTTTCGGAAACCTCGCCCGTCGCCTCGGCTAACCGGCTCGATGCCACGGAATTTTCCGGGACGATCGGCCTCCCCGTCCCTTCCACCGATATTTCGATCCGCAATGACGACGGCAAGGAACTCGCCCTGCACGAGGTCGGCGAGATCTGTATTCGCGGCCCGCAGGTGATGGCCGGCTACTGGAACCGGCCTGACGAAACCGCAAAGGTGATGACGACGGACGGTTTCTTCCGCTCAGGTGACATGGGTTTCATGGATGAGCGCGGCTTCACCAAGATCGTCGACCGCAAGAAGGATATGATCCTGGTTTCCGGGTTCAATGTTTACCCGAACGAGATCGAGGAAGTTGCGATGGAGCATCCCGGTATCCGCGAAGCGGCGGCGATCGGCGTTCCCAATGATCATTCCGGCGAAAGCGTAAAGCTCTTCATCGTGCGCAAGGACCCGGCCCTCACCGAGGAAGCCGTGCGCGCCTTCTGCGCCGAGCGGCTGACCAACTACAAGCGCCCGCGCTCCGTCGAATTTCGCGACGAATTGCCGAAGAGCAATGTCGGCAAGATTTTGCGGCGGGAACTGCGCGGCTAGAGCCCCCGGCGGCCGGTCAGGCCGCCTTCTCGCGCACCTGATAGTCCTTGATCGCCGTGAAGCGGATCGCCTTCCAGCGTTCTGCCTCATAGGACAGCGAGAAGCTGTTTTGGGCGAGGAACACGGGATCATTATCCAGATCATGGGCGATATCGGCGCGGTGCGCATTGATGAAGCGCTGCAACTCGGCGGGATCATCGGCCGATATCCAGCGCGCAACGGTAAAGCGTGCCGGCTCGAATCCGACAGGCAAGGTGTACTCCACCTTCAGCCGCTCAGTAAGGACATCGATCTGCAACGCCCCGACCACGCCGACGATCGCCGGCGAGCCGTCATCTGGCAGGAACAGCTGCACGACGCCTTCTTCCGCCATCTGCTGCAAAGCTTCGCGCAATTTCTTGGCCTTCATCGCATCGTCGAGCCGCACGCGGCGCAGGATCTCCGGCGCAAAGTTGGGCACGCCACGGAAAAGTAGATCCTCGCCTTCCGTGAGGGTATCGCCGATGCGCAGCGTGCCGTGATTGGGAATGCCGACGACATCGCCGGCCCAGGCCTCGTCGGCGATCTGGCGGCTGCGCGCAAAGAAGAATTGCGGCGCAGACAAGCTCATCGGCTTGCCGGTGCGCACGAGCTTCGCCTTCATGCCACGAGAAAGCTTGCCCGAACACACGCGCAGGAACGCGATGCGGTCGCGATGGTTCGGGTCCATATTTGCCTGAATCTTGAAGACGAAGCCGGTCATCTTCTCTTCTTCGGCCGCGACCTTGCGCGTATCGGCGTCCTGGTCGCGCGGGCTTGGACCGAAATCGCAGAAGGCTTCGATCAAATCGCGTACGCCGTAGTTGCGCAGCGCCGAGCCGAAATAGACCGGGGTCAGATGGCCTTCGCGAAAGGCCTGGAGATCGAAGGGATTGCAGGCGTCGCGAGCCAGCGTCACCTCGTCGATCCAGTCCCGGCGCTCGTTTTCGGGCAAGAGCCCCGAGGCCGCGTCGGCTTCAGGGCCGTTGACCGGCGTCGGCACTTCTTCCTCGTCGCGGCGGCGCACCGTATTGTCCTTGAGATTATAGGTGCCGGCAAAGCTCTTGCCGCGCCCGATCGGCCAGGTGATCGGCGCCGTGTCGAGCGCAAGCTTCTGCTCGATCTCATCGAGAATTTCATACGGATCGCGGCTCTCGCGGTCCATCTTGTTGATAAAAGTCACGATCGGAATGTCGCGCATGCGGCAGACCTCGAAGAGCTTCAAGGTCCGCGACTCGATACCCTTGGCGGCATCGATGACCATGACGGCGCTGTCGACAGCCGTCAGCGTGCGGTAGGTGTCGTCGGCGAAATCCTCGTGGCCTGGCGTATCCAGGAGGTTGAAGATGCAATCCTTGTACTCGAAGGTCATCACCGAGGTAACGACGGAAATGCCGCGGTCGCGTTCGATATTCATCCAGTCGGAGCGCGTCTGCATGCGGTCCTTCTTGGCCTTCACCTCGCCGGCAAGCTGGATCGCCCCGCCGAACAGCAGCAGCTTTTCGGTGAGGGTCGTTTTACCGGCGTCAGGGTGCGCAATAATCGCGAAGGTACGGCGCTTGGTGACAGGATGGTCGGCAGAAGACATGAGGAAGGCTCGAACTTTGTAGTGAAAGGATTGCGCGCCTTCTATCAGCCAATGCCTTCCACGTCGACACTTGGATTTGGTTAAGGGTGGCACAGAGGCTCTGGCCACTAAGGGAGCTGCAAGAAGGTAGTTCCTCGGACAATAGCCGAATATGACGGCGAGGTGGAGCGGAGGATAACAGTGGAGAGGGCCGAGCCCCGACCGCGTGTGTGCTCCAGAGGTACTACAAGAAAAGCCGCAAGGTGCTCCCGCCCGCTCGAATGCGCTTAAACTGCCGTCTCCTGCCTTGGCAGCGCTATACGACCTCGACACGCCTCGCTGCCGCTTCTTCGGCCATGAATGGCTCGATGGCGATGCGTTTCGTGTTTCGCACAGTCACGAAACTGTTGGGTGGCACCGGCATCCAGTTGCCGGCCTCGCCGTCGAGCGGCTCGGAGACAACGCAGAGCCCGGCGCTTGGCGCAAGGCTTGCGGTATAAAGCGAAGGAGCGAAGCGGTCCGTGGCATAGCGCACGGCGTAAAGCTGCCGGCCGTCGGAAAAGGCTGCCGTCAGTCGAATGAAGGCAGGCACGCCCGCCCGCTCGGCTTCGGCAGTGATGGCATTGACCGTGCCCGTCAGGGCCGTCGGGGCGTCATTGTCGAGACCGTGCTGCAGCATGAGCAGGAAGATCAGTTCCGAATCCGTGGAACCCAGCTTTTGCGCATAGAGGCCATCGTCGAGACGCGCCTCCAACCCGCGCCGAAGCTTATCGAAATGGCCGATCTGGCCATTGTGCATGAAGCTCCATCGACCCGACACGAAGGGATGGCAATTGGCGCGGCTCGTCGCCCCGCCGGTCGAGGCACGCACGTGGGCGAGGAAAAGGTGCGACCGGATCTGCCGCGACAGGCTTTTCAGGTTCTGGTCCGACCAGGCTGGAAGGATGTCGCGGTAGAGGCCTGGCTCGTCGCGTTCGCCATACCAGGCAACACCGAAACCGTCGCCATTGGTGCGGGTCTTGGCTTCGTGCGCATCATGGCTCTGTGCGATCAGGGAATGGCAGGGAGAAGCAATGACATCTTCAAGATAGAGCTGCGGTCCAAGATAGGCTGCCCAACGACACATGAATCACCTGGTTAAGAGCAAGTCGGCTCACAATAGCCTGCAATTGCGCCATTGTGAATCGCCTCGATTGGAGTAGCTCGGTAGAAGGGGATTGTGTGCAAAGGATGGATGCTGCAAATCTTGTGAGTTGACGCGTGCCGCCCACTGGTGAAAAAGGTCTCTCATGTCCCAAGAAAACGATTCCGTTCGCCCAAGAAATCCTGCTCTCGGCCTGGTCAGGCTGCCGCACGGTCAGGATATAGACCTGCCCGCCTATGAAACGTCGGGATCTGCGGGAATGGATCTGCGCGCAGCGGTTCCGGCCGATCGTCCGCTCCTGCTCTTGCCGGGGCGGAGGGCCCTGGTGCCGACCGGGCTGATCTTCGAGGTACCGCAGGGCTTCGAGGCGCAGGTGCGCCCGCGATCGGGCCTTGCCCTCAAGCATGGAATTACCTGCCTCAACACCCCGGGGACGATTGATTCCGACTATCGTGGTGAGGTAAAAGTAATCCTGATCAACCTCGGCGAAGACGACTTCTATGTGGAGCGCGGCATGCGCATTGCGCAGGTCGTCGTGGCGCCGGTGGTGCAGCTTGCGATCGAAGAGCGGCAACATGCCAGCGAGACGGCACGGGGTGCCGGCGGCTTCGGATCAACGGGAACATCATAACAGGACGAGACTCTCAGCGTCCAATTGGAGGCCGTTATGGACAAGGGTTTGGTTTTCCGTCAGCTGCATGAAAGTCCCGAGACCTTCATCATGCCCAATCCATGGGATCCGGGAACCGCTAAATTCCTTGCCTCCATGGGATTCAAGGCGCTGGCGACCAGCAGCGCCGGGTTCGCCTTCTCGCGCGGCCTCCCCGATGGGGGGATCACCTTCGATGTGATGATGCAGCATTGCCGCGATCTCGTGGCGGCAACTGACCTGCCCATTTCCGGCGACCTTGAAAAAGGCAAGGGCGACAGTGCCGACAGCGCTGGAGAAACCATATTTGCGGCGGAGGCCGCTGGGCTCGCCGGTTGCTCGCTCGAAGATTTTTCCGGCGATCCGGCACAGCCGATCTACGAGTTTTCCCATGCGGTCGAACGTGTGGCCGCCGCCGCGGAAGCCGCGCGCGCCCTGAAGGGTGATTTCGTCTTCACCGCGCGGGCCGAAAACTTCCTGCACGGGCGCAACGATCTCGACGATACGATCAGGCGGCTACAGGCATTCGAAGCGGCCGGCGCCGACGTGCTCTTCGCGCCCGGCATTTCCGACCGTGAAAGCATAGAAACGATATGCAAATCCGTCTCGAAGCCGGTGAGCGTGCTTGCCCCGGCACCCTTGTCGGTCAGCGAACTCGCATCCATCGGCGTGCGGCGCATATCGCTCGGACCGCGCCTGACGACTGCCGCCTTCACCGCGATCCGGGATGCCGTGCGCGAAGTTCTCGACAAGGGCACATTCGGTTTCTCGCAAGCGGGGGTGCCATTTGGCGACCTGCAGGGGCTCTTCTCTCAAGGCATGGACAAGGACAACTGAATGACGCGCCCCGATCTGGTGATTTTCGACTGTGACGGGGTTCTGGTCGATACAGAAACGCTTGCAAACCGACACCTCGTTAAAATGCTTAACGCTTGCGGCTATGGCATTACTTTCGAGGAAGCGCGCAAGAACCTGTGCGGCATGCCAATGCGCGCAGTCAAGGACAGGGTTGAAGCCGAAGGCCATCTTCTCGGCGATGATTTCGTCGATCGCTGGTACGGAGCCATGCCGATCATCTTCGAAGCGGGCGTCGAAGCCATCCCGCATATTGAGACCGTCATAACCGCCGTCAAGAAGGCCGATCTTTCCTACTGCGTCGCCTCATCCGCCAATGTCGAAAAGATGCACCTTACGCTTGGCAAGAGCGGGCTGATCGCGCATTTTGCAGACGTCCTCTACAGCGCCTCCATGGTGGCGCGCGGCAAGCCTTTTCCCGATCTCTTCCTGCATGCTGCGAGCGAAATGGGTGTCGAACCCGGCCGTGCGGTCGTGATCGAGGACAGTGTCGCCGGGACCACCGCCGGCACGGCGGCGGGCATGCGGGTATTCTCCTATTGCGGCGACGAGCATGCCGACCATGAGGGGCTGGCAGCGGCTGGCGGCATTCTGTTTGACGATATGCGAAAATTGCCGGCGCTCCTGGGGATTGCCTGATGGCGGACCTCCTCAAAGTCATCGACATGCACACCGGCGGCGAACCCTTGCGGATCGTGACGTCGGGCTATCCCGCCTTGCCGAAGAGCACCATCCTCGAAAAGCGCGCCCAGGTCCGCGACAGCTACGACAATTTGCGCAAGATCCTGATTTTCGAACCGCGCGGTCACTTCGACATGTATGGCGCCGTTCTCGTGGAACCAAACCTGCCGGGGGCGGACCTTGCGGTCCTGTTCATGCACAATGAGGGCTATTCAACCATGTGCGGCCACGCGATCATCGCGCTCGGCCGCTATGCTGTCGATTACGGCCTGGTGCCCAAGGTCGAACCGGTGACGACCGTCCATATCGAATGTCCCTGCGGTATGGTGGTTGCTTCCGTAGAAGTAAACGACGGCAAGTCCGGCGGGGTTTCCTTCGAAAGCGTTCCGGCCTTCCTTTTTGCCGCCGACCAGGAGGTGGACCTGCCAGCCTTCGGACCCGTAAAATTCGACGTCGCTTATGGCGGCGCGTTTTACGCGCTTGCCGATGCGACCCAGTTCGGCCTCGAATTCGGACGCGACCCGGCACGCAGGTTCATCGATGCGGCGACCGCCTTGACCGAAGCTGTCAAGGAAGCCGTCCCGCTCGATCATCCCGATCACAAGGACCTTGCTTTTCTTTATGGCTCGATCCTCACCGATGGCAACGATATGTGGAATGAGGCGCCGACGAAGAATGTCTGCATCTTTGCCGATGCGCAGCTCGATCGCTCGCCCACGGGTTCGGGCGTGACGGCCCGGCTTGCCGCCATGCACGCCAAGGGTCAAGTCCGCGAGGGCAATGCACGCATCTTCGAAAGCATCGTCGGATCGCGCTTTGCCGGGTTTGTCGCCTCGCAGACAAAGGCGGGCAATTTTGATGCCATCACCGCTCGCGTCTCCGGCCACGCCTATTACAGCGGCAAGGCCGAATTCCTTGTCGAGGCGGACGATCCGCTTGGGCAAGGATTCCTCGTTCTTTAACGAAGTATCAATATTATTAAACCAACTGGTTGACTATAATTTTCTCCACTGATATTAAACCGTATGGTTGAATTTCAGACACCCCATCTCGACGCTGTATTCCACGCTCTTTCCGATCCAACACGGCGGGCAATGCTGCACCGGCTTTCAAATGGCGAACACACGGTCAGTGAACTCGCCACGCCATTCAACATGTCGCTGGCCGGAGCGTCGAAACATATCCGCGTGTTGGAATCGGCCGGGCTCGTGCGCCGCAATGTCCGGGGCCGCACCCATATATGCGAGCTTCAGGCGGCGCGGCTCGCCGAAGCGCAGGAATGGCTGCGGCATTACGAGCGGTTCTGGACGACGCGCCTCGACGATCTCGAAAAGCTGCTTCGCGACGAAGATCGCACATCGGCGGGAGCAATTGGACCAACGCCGACCAAACCGGCAAAACCTTGAAATCAAAGGAGAACGAAATGGACCAGCATATTGGAAATGATCGTCTCGGCGTTGTCACCGCACCGCGAACGCTTCGCCTCGAACGCCTGCTACCCGGCCCGGTGGAGCGAGTTTGGGCCTATCTAACCGAATCCGACAAGCGCGCCAAATGGCTGGCGAGCGGCCCCATGGCCGACTTTGTCGGTGGGCCAGTCAAGCTGACCTTCCAACATTCGCATTTGTCGGACGAAAAGACGCCGGCAGAATTTCAGAAATATGAAGGCTCGGGCTTTGAGAGCAAGGTGCTGCGCTATGAGCCGCCGCATCTGCTTGTCATCACCTGGCCCGATGGTGGCCAGGATTCTGAAGTGACGTTCGAACTTTCGGCAAGTGGCAGCGATACGCTTTTGAAACTTACGCATACGCGCCTCGCCAGCACCGATTCGATGGTCAGCGTCGCAAGCGGATGGCACGCACATCTCGGTGTCCTGATCGACCACCTTGAGGGCAAAGCACCAGCCGGTTTCTGGAGCAATTACCAGCGCGTTCGCGACGAATACAGCCAGGTCATCAAAGATTAGTTGCGTTAGCTACGACTTACCTGGCCGCAGGAGCCGGTGACAGGCCGGCTTCTGCTCCATTCACAAACTGGAACTTGCGCTCCAGAAGGATGACCGGCTCTTCGGTATAGGTCGTCTCCAGAACCTTCACAAATCCATTCTTCGCCGCGAGCCGCTGAGAGGCAGTATTTTTCGGTGAAATGATGCAGACCGCGCGCTCCTGCTGGAAGAACGTGTCGCCCCACGCCACGACGCGTGACAGCGCTTCGCTCGCATAGCCCTTGCCGTGTGCGTTGGGCGCGAGAACCCAGCCCATTTCCGGTGCGTCGCCGAAACCGGGGGTAATCTCGCGCCTGAAATCGGCATAGCCCATCTCACCGATGAATTCCCCGCTCGCCTTGTCTTCCATGGCCCAGAAGCCAAAACCGATCATGTTCCACAGCCCGCCATAGCGCAGAAGCCGCGCCCAGGATTGCTCGCGGGTCGATGGCTTGCCCGTGATCTGTTCGTAGATCGCCGGATGCTGCCACATGGCATGCACTGCGTCGAAATCCTCGCTGCGGTGCGCGCGCAGGATGATACGATCGGTTTCGAGGATGGGAACGAGATTATTGGTCGGAGACAAGCTAACTCCTGTCAAAGAATCTTAGTAAGTACGTCGTTGGCATACTGCTCATTATCGAGTTCGAAATTATAAATGCCAACCTTCCTGAACGACTTGCGTTCATAAAAAGCTTTTGCCCTGAGATTTTCCTGGTTGACCGTTAGCCAGATTTCCTGATGCCCCGATGAAAGGCACGCTTCCGTCACTGCGTCCAGTAAGGCGCTGCCGATGCCACGGCCAACAAAATGCTCCTGTACGTAGAGCGTTTCGACTTCCGGCATGGAGATTCCGCGGTTTGGGCATCGGGCATTCAATGCGAGCTTGGCGTAGCCGACGAGATGGCCCTTAACTTCACTGACGAGAAAAACCTTCGATTCATCCCCCAACTCGCTGGCCAGACGTTCTTCATTGAACTGACTGAAGACATAATGGGCGAAAACGTCTCGTATGCCGGCTGACGCGTAGGTGTGAAGCCAGACCTGAATTGACAGGGCGGCGAGATTCAACGCATCGGACCTCCCCGCCGGGCGGATAGTGGAGCTCACACTTCCACCGTTTGCAAGGCGGCTGCGATCCTTGCGGCCAGCCGTTCTGCGACTTCATCCTTGCTCATGTTGGGCCATTCTTCGACGCCCGTGCGGGTGACAATGCGCACAGCATTGCGGTCGCCGCCCATGATGCCGGTTTCGTGGCTGACATCATTGGCGACGATCCAGTCCGCCCCCTTCTTGTCAAGTTTCACGCGCGCATTGTTGAGCAAATCCTGCGTTTCAGCGGCAAATCCGACGACGAGGCGCGGTCGCAACTTGCTATGACCAATGCCGGCCAGAATGTCGGGGTTCTCGACCATCTGCAGCGCCGGCGCGGTTTCACCAGGCTTCTTTTTGATCTTTTCGCCAGCCTCGTTGGCCGTCCGCCAATCGGCAACTGCCGCAACCATGACCGCCGCATCGGCAGGCAAAAACTGCTCAACCGCATCGCGCATTTCGCGCGCCGATTCGACATGAACGACGCTAACGCTTTCCGGATCCGGAATGGCGACGGGACCGGAGACCAGACGCACGGTGGCTCCAAGCCGCGCAAGCGCCGCGGCTATGGCGTGGCCCTGCTTGCCCGAAGACCGGTTGGCGATGTAGCGAACGGGATCGATGGGCTCATGCGTCGGACCCGATGTCATGACAATCGTCTTGCCGGCGAGTGGCTTCGGCCTCCTGTCCAGCAGCGTCTCGATTGCCGTCACGATTTCCAGCGCTTCGGCCATGCGTCCGGCGCCGCTCTCGCCGCTTTCCGCCATTTCTCCTGTTCCGGGTCCGACAAAGTGGATGCCGTCTTTTGCGAGCGTTGCACGGTTGCGCCTGGTTGCCGGATGGTCCCACATCTTCGGGTTCATCGCCGGCGCAATCAGCACGCGTTTGTCGGTCGCCATCAGCACAGCCGACGCCAGATCATTTGCCAGACCATTGGCCATCTTCGCCATGAGATCCGCGGTTGCAGGCGCGACCACAATAAGGTCCGCCTCACGTGACAGGCGGATATGACCGACATCGTGTTCGTCCTCGCGCGAAAAAAGCTCGGTGAAAACCTTGTCGGCGGCAAGCGCGCCGATAGCAAGCGGGGTGACAAATTCCTCCGCCGCCTTGGTAAGCACCGGCCGGACGCGTGCACCGCGTTCCCGAAGCCGACGGATCAGATCAAGGCATTTATAAGCGGCAATACCACCGCCGATAATGAGGAGGATTCGCCTTTCCGAAAGCGAACCACGCTGGATCGGCGTCTTCGCAGCCACTGGCGTGGGAGCGTACTCCACCAGATCGCCGAGGATAATCCGCGCCTCCTCTTCCATGGAACGGCCATGGGCTGCGGCGCGCACCCGCAATCTTTCCTTGATGGAATCATCCAGATTGCGAATGGTGATACTGGCCATTTGATTGCACTCAATGGATCGCAGGGATATAATATGCAACCATTGCTAGCACAAAACGTCGTAAAAGCTCAAGCAAAGAGCTTGTAGGTGATCAAAACAAAACACAGTGCAATCACCCAAAGCGCGATTCTCCCAGACCGCGTGTGACGCGCCTCGGCCTTGCCGATTGCCTTGGCGGTCTGCTCGTCAAAGCGAAGGCCATTTGCCGCCATCGTATCGAGTTCGCGCGAAAGGCGATCGGCACGCGCCACCAGATCCGGCGCCTGCCGGGCAAGGTGCAGGATCGCGTGGGCGCCATCCCGCGCATCGATAAGGATGCCTTGCGGCCCGAGATTCTGTCTTATCCAGCCTCCGACAACCGGCTCCGACGCCTTCCACATGTTGAAATGCGGGTCGAGTGTGCGCGAAACGCCCTCCACCACCACCATTGTTTTCTGCAACATGACGAGTTCTGGACGGGTTTCCATGTCGAAGAGTTCCGTAACCTCGAAGAGCAAGGTCAAGAGCTTCGCCATGGAGATCGTCTCGGCCGGCTGGCCGTGGATCGGCTCGCCAATGGCGCGGATTGCCTGTGCGAAGCTCGCAACGTCATGGTGGTGCGGGACGTAGCCGGCCTCAAAATGAACTTCGGCGACGCGGGCATAATCGCGGGTGATGAAGCCATAGAGGATTTCGGCGAGAAACCGCCGTTCCTTCTTGCCGAGCCGGCCGGTAATGCCGAAATCCACGGCGACGATATGGCCTTCGTCATCGACGAAAAGGTTTCCCGGATGCATGTCGGCATGAAAGAAGCCGTCGCGCAGCGTGTGGCGCAGAAAGGACTGGATCAGCGTTTCAGCGAGGCCGATCAGATTGTGACCGGCCGCCCGCAGCCCCTCGATATCCGACATCTTGATGCCGTCGATCCATTCGAGCGTCAGCACATCCCTGCCTGTCCGCTCCCAGTCAACCTTCGGCACGCGGAAGCCAGGATCATCCTTGGTGTTCTCGCCGATCTCCGAAAGGGCGGCGGCTTCGAGACGCAGGTCCATTTCTATGCGCGTGGTCTGGGCGAGCGTGCGAGTGACCTCGATGGGCCGCAGGCGGCGCGTCGCCGGCACGTAGCGTTCCTGCCACTGCGCGACCAGGAAAAAGCTCTCAAGATCGTTGTTGAAGCGCTGTCGCACGCCCGGTCGTACCACCTTGACCGCCACCTTCTCAACCGAGCCAGCAACATTGACATATGCAGGGTGAACCTGCGCAATCGATGCCGCCGCTATTGGTGCGTCAAAGCTTACATAAAGATCGTCGAGCCTCCGGCCGAGTGAACCTTCGATGGCCTTGACCGAGGCTTCCATCGGGAAGAAATCCAGCTGGTCCTGCAGCAACGCCAGATCGTCTGCGACTTCCGTGCCGACCACATCGGGACGCGTGGCCAGAAATTGCCCGAGCTTTACGTAAGATGGTCCAAGCTTATTGATGGCCCGTGACATGCGCTCCGAACGACGCGCGGTCATGGCGCGCCGGCGCGCCAGAAGGCCGGCGACGCGATGGCCAAAGGCGGGAAGACCGCTGAGGCCGTCCGCGGGCAATGCGGAAATCACGCCTTCACGCGTCATGATCCATCCGGCCCGCATCAGGCGGAATGTCGCTGCTAGCTTACTCATTCAGAATTCACAACTTCCAGCCGGAATGCAGGGCGGCCACTCCACCGGTGAAATTGCGCCAGGTAACGCGCTCAAATCCTGCCTTGCGGATCATTTCGCCGAAATCGGCCTGGCGCGGAAACTTGCGGATCGATTCGACAAGATACTGGTAGCTGTCGGCATCGCCGGTCACCGCCTTGCCGATCTTCGGAATGGCGTTGAACGACCACGCATCATAGACCTTGTCGAGGATCGGCAGTTCCACCTCGGAAAACTCGAGGCACATGAAGCGCCCGCCCGGCTTCAGGACACGGAAGGCTTCGGCCAGGGCACGATCGATATGCGGAACGTTGCGGATACCGAAGGCGATCGTATAGGCATCGAAGCTCACATCGGCAAAGGGAAGCTCTTCCGCATTGGCTTCGACAAACTCGAGATTCTCCGCGAGGCCTTTCTTTTCGGCTCGATCGCGCCCGACGCCGAGCATGGAACCATTGATGTCGAGCACGGTTGCATGGGCGTTGCGGCCGGAGGCTTCCACGATCCGGAACGCGATGTCTCCGGTACCGCCGGCAACGTCAAGGACTTTCCAGTTGGCCGTGCGCGAGGGGGACAGCCAGGCAATCATCGAGTCCTTCCAGACCCGGTGCATGCCGCCCGACATGAGATCGTTCATCACGTCGTAGCGCTTGGCAACGCGGTGAAATACATCGTTGACACGCGACTGCTTTTCGCCGTCGCTGATGTCCTGAAACCCGAATGAAGTTTCCATGCCGCCATGGGCGCCGGTGCGTTGCTGGCTCATCTCGATTACCTGATCTACTCTATTTGCGGCGAACCATAGAAGATTAGTTCGCGCAACGCTATTGTCCTCTTGCGCGATGAAGCGACGCGTTTGTTGTCGGGTGACTTGATGGTTCTGAAAGCTGAGTTGCACTGCCATATAGAAGGCGCCGCATCCGTGCCGCTGGTGCAGCGGAAGGCGGCAAAATACGGCGTCGATGTTTCCGGCTTCATTCAGGACGAGAAATTCGTTTGGGGCGATTTCACGTCTTTCCTTCATGCCTATGACCAGGCATCCATGCTGTTTCGCACGGAAGAAGATTATGCCGACCTCGCCGAAGATTACCTTCTGGCGCTGAGCCGGCACGATTGCATCTATTCCGAAGTGTTCATTTCCACTGATCATGCGATCAGCGCCGGTCTCGATCCGCGCGCCTACATCGAGGGCCTTGCCGGGGGCATGAGCCGCGCCAAGGCAGCAACCGGGATTGAGGGGCGCCTGATCGCGACGGGCCTGCGCCACAAGGGTCCCGAAGCCGTATTGGCGGCGGCCCGCTATATCGTGGAGAACCCGCATCCGCTGGTCACCGGTTTCGGCATGGCCGGAGACGAACGCATGCATCGCCCGGGTGATTTTGCCGCCGCGTTCAATCTCGCCCGCGACGCAGGCCTCGGCATAACAGTGCATGCGGGCGAACTTTGCGGCTGGGAAAGCGTGGCCGCCGCGCTCGATGCCATCAAGCCCACGCGCATCGGCCATGGAGTGCGGGCCATCGAGAACCCGAACCTCGTCCAGCGCCTTGCCGCCGATCAGATCGTCCTTGAATGCTGCCCGGGATCGAACGTTGCGCTCGGCGTCTATCCTGACTTTGCCGCCCATCCCTTGCCGGTGCTGGCTCGCGCCGGCGTCCCGGTAACGCTCAATGCCGACGATCCGCCCTATTTCCATACGGATCTTGCCCGCGAATATGCCATCGCGGCCAACAATTTTGGCTATGACGACGCGGGCCTCGTCGCCGTGACCGAGACGGCCCTCAAGGCGGCATTCATCGACGAGGATACGAGGCGTTCATTGATCCAACGTCTCGCAGCGGACAAAACTGTGCGCGCTTCGGTTGAGATCTTTGCGGGACCGGCGCCGAAAGGCTAAGATCGCCGCGTAAAAGAGTGAAGGGGATTTCCATGGGCGTGACGCTCGTTTCTCATCCGCTTGTCCAGCACAAGCTAACCATCATGCGCGACAAGGATACCTCGACCGCCGGCTTCCGGCGGCTCCTGAAGGAAATTTCCCTGCTGCTCTGCTATGAAGTGACGCGCGACCTGCAATTGACCACGATCAAGATCCAGACGCCGCTGGCCGAGATGGATGCGCCGGTGATCGAGGGCAAGAAACTGGTCTTCGCCTCCATCCTGCGCGCCGGCAACGGCCTTCTCGAAGGCATGCTCGATCTGGTCCCGGCGGCGCGCGTTGCACATATCGGGCTCTACCGCGATCACGAAACGCTGCAGCCGGTCGAATATTACTTCAAAGCGCCGGAAGACATCGTTAACCGGCTTATTATTGTCGTCGATCCGATGCTCGCAACGGCAAACTCCGCCATTGCCGCGATTCAGAAGCTGAAGGACCGCGGCGCGAGCAACATCCGCTTCCTGTGCCTCCTCGCGGCCCCCGAAGGTATCGAGCGCTTCACTACGGCGCATCCCGACGTGCAGGTCTTTACCGCGGCGATCGACGATCATTTGAACGAAAAGGGCTATATCGTGCCGGGTCTCGGCGATGCCGGCGATCGCATGTACGGGACGAAATAGCCTTCCGGGGAACCTCGCCCCTGCAAGGGGGACGTGAGATCACAAACCTCTGAAAGTTTGGTGCTTAACCGCCGACGCGCCGCAGGACGGGGCTTACGGTGCGTGGCTTGCGTTCCGAAAAGCTGAACGCCTGCTCGATGGCGCGAACGCCTGCTGCCGCATCGTCGTCGCTGCGCGCATGGACCAATGCAATCGGCTCGCCCGCTTCCATTCTGGCACCAATCGGCTGCAGGTCGGTGATGCCGACGGCATGGTCGATGGGATCCTGGGGGCGGATGCGCCCGCCACCGAGCGCGACCACAGCGACGCCGATGCCGCGCGTATCGATTGACGAGACGAAGCCCAGGGCCGGCGCTTTCACTTCACGGGTAATGGGCGCAACCGGCAAATAGTGGCGGGGCCGCGCCATCAAATCGGTTGGACCGCCGAGGGCAGCCACCATGCGCCCGAAGATCTCCGCCGCCTTGCCGCTGTGAAGCGCTTCGCGGGCCTTCTCCATTGCCAGCTTGTGGTTGGCAGCCAGTTTGCCCGAAACCAGCATTTCGGCGGCAAGCGCAAGGGTCACATCCTCAAGCCTGCTGTCGCGCTTGTCGCCGGTCAGGAAATCGACGGCAATCTTGACCTCAACGGCATTTCCGGCCGCGAGAGCCAGCGGCTCGTTCATATCGGTGAGCAACGCCGTCGTCATGAGCCCGGCGCCCTGCGCCACCCCCACGATGCTTTCCGCGAGAGCGACGGCGTCGCGGGTCTTCGCCATGAACGCACCATTGCCAGCCTTGACGTCCAGCACCAGCGCGTTGAGCCCAGCCGACAGTTTCTTCGATAGGATCGAGGCGGTGATCAGCGGGATCGATTCCACCGTCGCGGTGACGTCGCGGATCGAATAAAAGCGCTTGTCGGCGGGCGCCAGGTTTGCCGTCTGGCCAATGATGGCGCAGCCCACGCTGTGCACCACCCGGCGAAACAAGGCATTGTCCGGCTGGCTGCGATAACCGGGGATCGCATCCATCTTGTCGAGAGTGCCGCCCGTGTGACCAAGCCCACGGCCGGAGATCATCGGCACATAGGCGCCGCAGGCCGCAGCAATCGGCGCCAGCATCAGCGAGACATTGTCGCCGACGCCGCCGGTGGAGTGCTTGTCGACGGCGGGTCCGGGCAAATCGGACCAATCGAGGATATCGCCGGAATCGCGCATGGCGAGGGTCAACGCCACAGCTTCGTCGCGCTTCATGCCGTTGAAGAAAACGGCCATGGCGAATGCAGCGACCTGGCCCTCGGTGATTGAGCCCGAACTCATGGCATTGACGAAAGCGGTGATGTCGGCGGCGTCGAGTGTCTCGCCATCGCGCTTGCGGCGAATGATTTCCTGGGGCAACAGCATGGGTCAGCCAATCTCCCGGATCAGCACCCGGATAATCTTCTGCAGGCGCGCGCCACCCATCGGTGCGATGTCCTTGGTTTCCTCGTGCGAGAGTTCAGCGCCGGTCATGCCGGCACCGTAATTGGTGACGACCGAGCAGGCCGCAACGCGCAGGCCGAAGAACCGGGCGAGAATGACTTCGGGCACTGTCGACATGCCGACCGCATCGGCGCCGAGCGTGCGGGCCATGCGAATTTCGGCCGGCGTTTCGAAGGATGGGCCGGAAAACCACATATAGACGCCGGAGGTGATCTTCTCTCCCGCCTCGCTGGCGGCAAGGATGATGGCGTCCCTGAGCTTCTGGTCATAGGCGGTGGTCATGCCGACAAAGCGTTGATCCGAGGGTTCGCCGATCAGCGGATTGAGCCCCGAATAGTTGATGTGATCGTCGATCAGCATGACGCTGCCCGGCGCAATATCGTGGCGCACCGAACCTGCGGCATTGGTGAGGATCAACATCTCGATGCCGAGGTCCGCAAGCGCTGCAATTACCGGGCGCATGACCGATGCATCGCCCTTCTCGTAATAATGCGATCGCCCAGCCAGCATAAGGACCGGCTTGCCGGACAGATAACCGGCAACGACTTCTCCGGCATGGCCGGAGACGCCGCTATGCGGGAAGCCCGGCAGGTCGGCATAGGGGATACGGACCGGATTTTCGACGGCATCGACCAACGAGCCAAGCCCCGAACCGAGCACCAGTGCCACGCGCGGCGCAAGGCCATTGAGCTTCTTGATGAGAGCGCCGGTTGCAGGTGCGATCATGCGGCACCCACAGGGGCGAGAGCAACGTGATGGATGTTCATCATCCCTTTGCTCCTCCGAGGACTTCCGCTTCGAAGCCGAAGGGGAAAATCTCCTTCATCGTCAAGGTCTCGACAATCCCGTCATTGTCGCAAAGGTGGAGCAGCACATCGGGGCCGGCAAATTCCGCTAGCCGCTGGCGGCAGCCCCCACAGGGGGTGCATTTCGCCTTCTTCTCGGCGACGACAGCGATTTCGGTGATCGTGCCGCCGCCGCCCATGACGAAGTGTGAGAGCGCCGTCGTTTCGGCGCACCAGCCTTCCGGATAGGAGACAACCTCGATATTGCAACCCGAATAAATGCGCCCGTCGCTGGTGCGAATCGCGGCGCCAACCGGAAACTGCGAATAGGGCGAATGCGTCTTCTGCATCGCGGCATAGGCCGCGTCGAAAAGGTCCTTGCTGTTGGTCATCATCTTTCTTTCACGTAGGCAACGCCCCCGGCCTTGGGCGGGATCGCCTTGCCGATAAAGCCGGCGAGCAGCACGATGGTCAAAATATAGGGAAGCGCCTGCATCAATTGCACGGGCACCTCGCCGATCAGGGGCATGGGATGGCCCTGCATGCGAATGGCAACGGCATCGAGAAAGCCGAAGAGCAGGCAAGCGAACATTGCCTGCACCGGACGCCATTTGGCGAAGATCAATGCCGCAAGCGCTATGTAGCCCTTGCCGGCTGTCATGTCCTTGACGAAGCCGGCGCCCTGGGCGGTGGCAAGATAGGCACCGGCAACGCCGCAAAGCACGCCGCAGCAGATGACGGCACGATAGCGCAGCCAGGGCACCGATACGCCCGCGGTATCGACCGCCGCCGGGTTCTCGCCCACGGCACGCAAACGCAGGCCGAATCGCGTGCGGTAGAGCACCCACCAGGTGAACGGGACGAGCAAGAAGGCGAGATAGACCAGGATCGAATGACCCGAGATCAGTTCGTAATAGATCGGGCCGATGATCGGGACACCTCGCATTGCCTCGGCGCCCGGAAGATTGATCGGATTGAAACGTGCCGTATTGGGCAAGGACGGCGTGCGCCCGCCCTGGCTGAACCATGCCTGTCCGAGGATGACGGTGGTTCCCGCCGCGATGAAGTTGATGGCAACGCCCGAGACAATCTGGTTGCCGCGATGGGTGATCGAGGCAAAGCCATGCACGAGACCGAGCGCCACGGATACAAGGACGGCAGCGAGAAGCCCCGCCCAGGCGGAGCCGTACCAGGCCGCAACCGTGCCGGCCGCAAAGGCTCCGGCCAGCATCTTGCCCTCAAGCCCGATATCGAAGATCCCTGATCGCTCGGAATAGAGACCCGCCAGGCAGGCGAGCAGCAGCGGCACAGAGAGGCGGATCGTTGAATCAAAGAGCTGCAGCAGGGTGATCAGAAAATCCATTATTGCCCACCCCCAGCTGTGACCACCGATGCAGTCTCCCGCTTCACCCGGCCCACGCGCTGGAAAATGCGCTGCAGCGACGGGCGGAACATATGCTCGAGCGCGCCGGCAAAAAGAATGACGAGACCCTGGATGATGACGATCATGTCGCGCGAGATATTCGGCATGTCGAAGGCGATTTCCGCGCCGCCCTGATAGAGCATACCGAAGAGAATTGCCGCGAGCACGATGCCGACCGGATGGGAACGCCCCATCAGCGCGACGGCGATGCCGACGAAACCCGCGCCTTGCACGAAATCGAGCTGCATGCGGTGCTGGGCGCCCATGATCGGGTTCAGCGCCATCATTCCGGCGAGGGCGCCGGAAATCATCATGGTGATGATGATGATCCGTAACTCGCTGATGCCTGCATAGCGGGCCGCCTTCGGGCTGAAGCCCATGGTGCGAATTTCATAGCCGAGCTTGGTGCGCCAGATCAGCAGCCAGACCAGGAAGGCGGCCAGAAGCGCGAGCAGGAAACTGATGTTGAGAGGGGCCGAGCGCATGTCGAGGCCGATGATATTGAGCAGCCAGCCGAGGCCCGGCAATTGCCCGCCGTCGCCGAAGACGCGGGTTTCCGGAGCCTGGCTGCCGAGCGGCTTCAGAACGCCGACCAGAAGGTAGACCATGATGCTGGCGGCAATGAAGTTGAACATGATCGTGGTGATGACGACATGCGAGCCGCGCTTTGCCTGCAGCCATGCCGGGATCAGGGCCCAGAGAGCGCCGACCAGTGCCGAGGCGAGGATCGCGAGCGGAAATACCAGCCACCAGGGCAGGGAATTGCCAAGTCCGAGACCGACAATGGTCACGCCCAGCCCGCCAATGTAGGCCTGGCCCTCGCCGCCGATATTGAAGAGGCCGCAATGAAACGCGACCGCGACGCAGAGCCCGGTAAAGATGAAGTTGGTGGCGTAGTAGAGCGTGTAGCCGACACCGTCGCCGGAGCCGAAGGCCCCCTTTACCATCAGAACCGCGGCGTCGATCGGGCTTTCGCCGACAAGCATCACAACGAGGCCTGCCACAAGAAATGCAACGATCAGATTGATCAGTGGCAGAAGCCCGTAATCGGCCCAGGCAGGCAATTTGGCGAAGGGCTGGCTCATGGCAAGGTCTCGATGATCGCGTCAGTCATTGAAATGCGGGCATATTCGCCATCGAGAATGGCCAGTGACAGCGCATGCACGTCTTCGGCGCTCCATAGCTTGCCGCTCCGATCCTTGCGGTCGATGCTTGCGACCGCATCCTCGGGGATCGTTACCTCGAACCCGAGATTGCTGGCCATGCGCACCGTGGCATCGACAGAGTTTTCGAGAAGCACGCCGGCAATGACCAGGCTGCGGACCTGCAATTCGTCCAGCACATCCATCAGATCGGTGCCGATGAAGGCATTGTTGGTGCGTTTGTCGACGACGGGCTCGCCCAATTGCGGTTCGGCCTCCGGCTTGAAGTCATTGCCGTCAGTGCCGGGCCGGTAGGGGGACTGCGGATCGGTGGAATCGTGGCGGATGTGGATGACCGGCAAACGTCGCTCGCGCCAGGCGGCGAGCAAACGTGCTATCGCTTCCTCCGCACCGGGTTGGCCGCGCCGGCCCCATTTCGGATCATCAATCGCTTTTTGAACGTCGATGATGAGGAGTGCCTGGGTCGTCATTCGGCTGCTTCCTTCGCTTCGACACCAGCCATCAACAGTCCGAGCTCGCCTTCGCTGGCATCGGAATCCCTTTCGCCGACAATACGGCCGGCGAACATCACAAGAATGCGGTCCGAGAGGGAACGTATCTCGTCGAGCTCGACGGAAACAAGGAGCACCGCCTTGCCGGCGTCGCGCATTTCGATGATGCGCTTGTGGATGAATTCGATGGCGCCGACATCGACGCCCCGCGTCGGCTGGCCGATAATGAGCACACCGGGATCGCGCTCCATCTCACGCGCAAGCACAATCTTCTGCTGGTTGCCGCCGGAGAAGTTCGCCGTCTTCAGGCGCGGATCGCCGGGACGGATATCGTATTTCTCGATCTTCTTGCGCGCGTCCGCCTGGATCGCCTCGATATCGAGAAACGGTCCGCGAAGATAAAGCGGGTCGTCATGGTAGCCGAGGATCGAGTTTTCATATTCTTCAAAGGCAAGGACGAGACCCATATGGTGCCGGTCTTCCGGCACATGCGCGAGGCCGCGATCGCGCAGTTCGCCAGGGTCGGCAGCGCCGGTGATATCGATGACCTGGCCGTCAAGCAGCACGCGGCCCGAAACTGCCGTTCGAATCCCGGCGATGGTTTCGATAAGCTGCGACTGGCCGTTGCCGGCGACGCCGGCAATGCCGACGATCTCGCCGGCGCGCACGGAAAAGGATGCGTCGTCCACCATGACCACGCCGCGGCTGTCGCGCACGGTAAGGTGCTCGACCGAAAGCTTGATCTCGCCCGGCTTTGCCTCGCCCTTCTTGACGCGCAGGAGCACGCGGCGGCCAACCATCAGTTCAGCGAGTTCCTCCACCGTCGTCTCGTCGGTCTTTCGCGTTGCCACGACGGAGCCCTGGCGCATGACCGACACATTATCCGTCACCGCCATGATCTCGCGCAGCTTGTGCGTGATCAGCACGATGGTTTTGCCCTGGTCCTTCAATTGTTCGAGAATGCGAAAGAGGTGATCCGCCTCGGGCGGCGTCAGAACCCCAGTCGGCTCGTCGAGAACCAGAATTTCCGCGCCGCGATAGAGTGCCTTCAAAATTTCCACGCGCTGCTGCAAGCCAACGGGCAGTTCCTCGATCAGCGCGTCCGGATCGACGTCGAGCTGATATTCGCGCTCGAGCCGCTTCAGTTCCGCCCTTGCCTTGGCAATGCCGTTCTTCAGGAGCGGCGCGCCCTCGACGCCCAGCATGACATTTTCGAGGACTGTGAAGTTCTCGACCAGCATGAAGTGTTGATGCACCATGCCAATACCAAGGCCGATGGCGGCATTCGGATCGGGAATCTTCACCGGCACGCCGTTAATGCGGATCTCGCCACTGTCAGCCTGGTAAAAACCATAGAGAATCGACATCAGCGTCGATTTGCCGGCGCCGTTCTCGCCGATAATGCCGTGGATCGTGCCCTTTTCGACAAGCATATGGATGTCGCGATTGGCGTGTACGGCACCAAAGCGCTTATCAATTCCAACAAGTTCGATTGCCGGTTCGGCCATATCCCCATCCGCTGTTTTGCAGCTTTTATCGTCTTTTCGCGTTTCGACCCTAACACGGGATTTTTTTCTTTCCAGTCAAGAAACGCAAGATTCAACAGCCATGGGGCGACGAGCCTTGCACCAGGATCGCCCTCCGCCTAGAGAGTAAACCGCACGGCAATGGAGACGAGCAATGACGACGGAAGACCGGCCAGATCGTTTGACGCGCCTCGAAATTATCGTCACCGAGCAGGAGAAGACCATTGAGGAACTTTCCGGCCAGATCACCGAGCAGTGGAAGACAATCGAAGCCATGCGCCGCCAGCTCGGGGCGTTGACCGACCGCTTCCTTGTTCTCGAAGAACAGGCGACACCGGATATCCCAATTACCAAACCACCGCATTATTGAGATGGACAATCAGGCTTTGGCCTTGATCGCTTCCGCCATCAGCTTCACGCCGAGGGCGCCCATGACTGCGCCCGCGCCGCGGTCGATCCAGCGTTTCAAGCGCATATAGACGAGGCGGGCGCGCGTACCCGAAAAGGCGAGTGCCACGATCGTGTACCATCCGGCCTCGACGCAAAAGAGCATGGGCGGAAGTGCGAGAAGCAGCCAGAGAGGCGGCGATTGCGGCATGAGAGCGGCAAAGATGCTGGCATAGACGATCGACGTCTTCGGATTGCTGAGCTGGGTGAAAAGGCCGACGAGAAATGCCCGCCGCACGGAAAGACCTCTGCCCTCGCCGCTCGGACCCGTCACAGCGAGCGGTTCGGATGCGCCGCGCCAAATCTTGATGGCAAGGTAGACAAGATAGGCCCCACCGAGAAGCTTCAATACCACGTAAAGCCATTCGAACTTGAGCAGCAGCGCGGTTAGTCCAAGGACGGCGAGCGCCGCAAAGAACGCGCCCCCGACCCCCATGCCGAGCGCCGATGCGAGCCCATGGCTTCGCGATGATGCGACGGAAATGCGCGAGACGAGGACAAAACTGGGGCCCGGGCTCATTGCGCCGATGGCGATGGCGGCGAGAATGCTGAGGAGTACGGCAAAAGCAGTCACGGCGAGCTCCTTGGTTTGAATGCGCCCAGTACTAACGACGAAGCCGCCGGATGTCACTATCGGCGGCTTCTCAAGTGCTTATGGATTAACGCTTACTTGTAGGGGCAGGCATTGTCCGTGTTGTAGTTGTGAACCTTGATCTTGCCGGAGATGATATCGGCCTTGGCCGCCTCAACCGCCGTCTTGACGTCATCGGTCAAAAGCTTGGCGTTGTTTTCATCCGCCGCATAATCGACGCCGCCTTCCTTGACACCAAGGACATTGACACCCGCGGTGAATTTGCCGTCAGCGCCGTCCTTGAAGGCATTATAGGTAGCAACGTCGACGCGCTTCATCATCGATGTCAGAACTTTGCCGGGATGCAGGCCGTTTTGGTTGGAATCGACACCAATTGCGAGCTTGTCCGCATCAGCGGCGGCCTGCAGCACACCGATGCCGGTGCCGCCAGCGGCAGCAAAGACCACATCCGAGCCCTGGTCGATCTGTGACTTGGCGATTTCGCCGCCCTTGGCCGGATCGTTCCATGCAGCCGGGGTATCACCGGTCATGTTCTGGATGACCTTTGCATCCGGGTTCGTGGCCTTGACGCCGCCGACATAGCCGCAGGCGAAATTGCGGATGAGCGGAACGTCCATGCCGCCGATGAAGCTGACCGTCCCGGTCTTCGAAGCCTTGGCGGCGATCACACCGACGAGGTAGGAGCCCTCATTGTCGTTGAAGACCACGGAGCGAACATTGGGCTTCTCGACGACCGCGTCGATGATGACGAACTTGGTGTCAGGAAATTCCGTTGCGACCTTTTCGATCGCGGCAGCGGCCGAGAAACCGGCGATGACGATCGGCGAGTTGCCGTCAGAAGCAAACTTGCGCAGGGCCTGTTCGCGCTGTGCCTCGTTCTGGATTTCGAACTCGCGATATTTGACGCCCGAGTCCGTCTTGTACTTCTCGGCGCCGTTGAACGCGGCCTCGTTGAATGATTTGTCGAACTTGCCGCCCAGATCATAGATCACGGCCGGCTTGTCATCGGCGGCAAAAGCCGAGACTGACAATGCTGTAGCGGCCATGAGACCGAGAAGAATGCGCTTCATTTGAACCAACCCTCTGGATTTTTGTTGAAAGAACCAACCTGCCGTCGATCCTCGAAATCGTGGCGGCAACCTAGGATGGCCCCCGCCCCAAAATTCAATCTGGCATGCCCGCAGGCAAAATTCACGCGGAATTTTGCTGACCGGTCAAATATTGCGCAAATATCGAGTTATGTCAGTTGGTTAGATCGGATCAGCGGGCTGCAAAGCGCCCTGCCCGCTGCTCGCGACGGTGACCGAGCGCGTAAAGCACAAAAGCCAGCGCCGCGAAGATGATGAAGGTCGGCGTTTCGAAGATCCAGAGCATCAGGGGATCCCATAGCATGGGATAGAGATGCGAGCGGATATAGTCTTCGGCTGGGACAAGGGTTGAAGGCGAGAAGGACTGCCAGCTGTCGCGCAGCGACGTCATGACCAGACGCGACGCCCCGACGGAACGGGCAGCGTCCAGGACTGCGGCGATAATCGCCAAGCTCAGGGAAATATAGGCAAGCAGCCTTAGAAACGCACGGATCACTCAACCACTCCAGAATCTTGCGCCCTGATCGCGATCGGGCCGACAGGCATCGCCGGCGATCATAAGAGGACACGAATGAACGCGACCTTACCGGCATTTTGACGGCACGTGCTGAAATTTTCGCGAAAACTCCCAGTAAAATCAGCGTCAAATTTGAGAAATTGCGGCAAAGCGAGATAAAACTGAAATAGGTGTTGAACAAGTGCCTGTTCTGACTATATTGCGCGCCGCACGGGGTCGCTGTCGGCTAACCATCGACAGCGCCGTGCATGCTTCAAAAAAGAGTGACCGGTGGTTTGACGGTGCTCACGGCCGGCATTTGCGGCCGATATTATCGACCCGCCTGGCAGATGCCGGACGTTCTGCGGAGAGGTGGCCGAGTGGTTGAAGGCGCACGCCTGGAAAGTGTGTTTACGTCAAAAGCGTAACGCGGGTTCGAATCCCGCTCTCTCCGCCAGTTTCACTGAGACCTAGGAACGCCACTCTCCCATTACTTCCCGAACATCCCGTTTGCAGCCTCGGCGACTAGGGTCCGCGTCGCGGTGTCTTGCCATAGAACTCGATGCGGATGATTTGACCATTCGACAATTCGAACACGCCGTTTTGGCCGCCTTGCGCGGAAAATTCCGATCGGACATCCCGCCAACGGCCCATATACGCTCCGCATTCGCTGCAAAAGACCGGGCCGTCATCGTTGTCTATTCGGGGGATGCTCAGATAAATCGTCCGGCATTCCTCGCACTGGAGTTTCCCGTCAATTTTTTGGGCCATGATGCGCCTCTAACACCGTGATCACGCGGGCCTAGCCCACTTCTTTAGAAGTGGGCGGCTGCCGCCAGCGACCAGTAAAAACCGGAACAGTCAGTGGTAACCGTCAAGGCTCTGCCCGCAGCCGGACAACCGGTATTGCCGCGCCTGTTCATTCGTGGGAACGAGCGTCAGAATCTTGTTCAGGCTGTACGAATGCTGGGCCTGGGCCCGTTCCGTCTGTGCGGCGACTGCCGCGATGATGGCTATGTCGCGATGCCCCAATTCAAACAGGCGTAAAACCTGCCTGGCCAAGCGGTCCGAGTAGCGGTGACCGTTCGGCGATCGACCCAGGTTCTTCGATGCGCTTTCATGGGCAGCCTGCAGCACAAGCCAGTCGGCGGCGCGCAGGAGATGCGGGCTGGTTATGGAATGATCGATAGGCAACATGTCTGTCTCCTCGCGGTTAAAAGGCGGGAGCAGATACTCTCAAGCGTCAGCGGCCATTGCATGCCTGACGACCACTGACTAACGCGCTCAAATCACCGTTAAGTCAATCATGCTTCGATCACATTGCTGTCTTTGGGTTTCAAGTGACCGCGCGCATAGGCATACCAACTCAAAGTTTTGGCTGGACTTTGCGTGTCTGCTCGTTCTCGAAGCGCAGGACGACGGCCTTATAGTGCGATATGAGCTGCTTATAGTGTGCCGCCGTTTCGACGGAAATGTCTTCGCCTCCGTACTTTCCGGTACTGAACACCTGATCGGTTCCGGCAATAAGGCGCTCCATTGTTGCCTGATACTCGGCAATGACAAGCTTGAGGTTTTCGATGAAGGCGTGGCGGGCTGTCCGCACGGTATTCCTCGCCACAATACTAGTCCTTTCGCCATAATCTCCGGGCTGGATAAACCGCGCAGCAGTGTCCGCGCATCGGCTCTTTAAATTCCTGCTGTTGGGCCATTCATGAATGCACGTCTACAAGTGCCCGCAGACTGTCGCGGTCGCCGCTGCTCCAGATATCGATGGCTTCAAGACTATCTTCAGTGGCCATCCGTTCGTGTTTCTCTTCTGCGTCGCGGATACGATACTGGAACGAGCCACCCAGGGGCGGAAGCCTCGCCAGAATCTCGAAGGTTGCAGTGCTCTTCATCGCTGCGCCGCCGCCGCTGCGCAGGCGGACGTGCTGGCCGATTGCAAATCGATGCGGCGGAGTTACCGGCAACTTGTAGCGTCGGTGGATATTCATTTGTTTGTTTCCTGTTCTCTTTTGAGTGCCATTTCGAGTTCGTCATAGTCGATCGCAACAAGCTGCGTTCGATGGGCTTTTATGCCCCTTGCCGGAACGTGGATAAAGGTCGCCACGCGCTGATAAGCGAGCCGGGACAGGCCTTCGATCATTTCCTCGTCTACATCGACATCGTATTCGCCGGGGGGCTGAACCCCGTCCAATCCGCGCAAGGCGAAGGGTTCCAAGAAATGAGCAATCAAACGTTTGGTACGCGGATTCATGCCAATTCCTCCATCACAAGCAGCACTCGCGATTTGGATAGCCATGGCGGGTCGAGGATTTGCGCGAAGAGCCAGATTGTGGCCAAAAGACGAGAACAGGAGCTTGAGCGTCAAATGCGCTTTAATTGCGGTTCGTGGCCAAAAGATTGAATAATAAACCAAATATTGTGGACGCGATTTCGATTTTACTTGTAAGGCGGTGCGGAACAAAAGTCTGATTGCTCAGTTTGAAATATGACATGCGCCGAATTCAAGAGCATAATCATAAAACATTCTGAAATGGCGCGCTTTTTTCAAGATTGTAAAAACAATGATGACTTATTCAGCCAATGTTTTCTCAACGAATATTCTGAGCTACGCATTCGGCGCAATGTTCTTGATCGTGCTCGTCTGGGCCTTTTTCATCGTCCGGCGGCGAATGCGAGGACGACCTTCCAACGACGAATAGGCTACTGCGTGCACAGGCAAACGGGCGGCCTTTTGAGCCGCCCGCTTCATACAATCCAGACCGGCCTAGTTGCCGGGCTTGTTCTTGATTGCGGCATCGATCTGCCGCTTGACAGCATCGAGGTTGAATGACGCCGGGTCCTGCATAGGCGGGTAGTCGACCGCCGTCAGCGCGAGTTTCCCGACCTCCTGCTGGACACTGACGAACCTCCAGAACTCGCGAGCGAAGAAGTCGTTCATATAACCGCCGCCGAGATCGTTGAGGCTCTGCTCGCCAATCGATGGTGTCCGCTCGAACGGGTCCTGGCGGATATTGACCATGGTCGGCATGTCGGTCGTAACCTTTGCACCGGGCCAACCTTGTGGCTGCTGGAAGAACTGGAACTTGAAATCATCGATGCGTACTGCACCGAGCTGGGGTCCGCCGAAATAGAAGAATTCGTGGCGTGCGGACGGGCCTTTGCCCAGCAAGAGGTCCATCTGATTGTAGCCGTCGAGATGGTTCTTAAAGGTGGTTTCACCCAGTTTCACACCCTTGAGCAACTGGTCGGTGATATCGGGGTTTCCCGCTGCCGCCACCAGCGTCGGGAACCAATCAAGCGCGGAATAGATGCCGTTTTCGACCGTCCCGGGCTTGACCTTCCCCGGCCAACGAATAATGGCCGGCGCCCGGAAGCCGCCTTCCATCACGGTGCCTTTCGTGCCTTTGAAAGGCGTCATGCCCCCATCAGGCCAGGTAAATACTTCAGCACCATTGTCAGTCGTAAAGAGGACGATGGTATTGTCTGCCTCGCCCGAATCCTGGATGCATTTCAGGATGGCGCCGACGCTGTCATCCAGCTGCGCCATCCCGGCTTCTTCGAGCCCATAGTTGGACGTGCTGTTCATGAGCGCCTGGTATTTTGGCGAAAGAAACGTCCAGACATGCATGCGCGTCGTGTTGTGCCAAACAAAGAACGGTTTGTTTTCCGTCTTGGCCTTGTCCATGAAGTCGCAGGAAGCCTTGACCAGCACTTCGTCAAACGTTCCCATGTCGTACTTCGCCTTAGGCGTTATGTCGTGCATGTTCGGTACATTGGACATGTCCGGGTAAGGCGCCAGTGGACCCTCGTCGACGATGCGCTGCTTGCCGACCTTGCCCCAACGCGGCTGTTCGGTCGCGTCATCGGTGTCCGTCGCAAAGCTGTGTACGAGATTACGGGGCCCGACCTTATCGCGGTATGACTGATCGTCGGGAAAGGAATACCAGTAGGGATCAGACATGGCATCAAGGTGATAAAGATAGCCGAAGAACTCATCGAAGCCATGCAGCGTCGGCAGGAACTTGTTCAGATCGCCGAGATGGTTCTTCCCGAATTGACCCGTTGCATAACCTTCCGTCTTGAGGGCGGCAGCAATGGTCGCGGCCTTGTCGGGCATCCCGACATCTGCCCCGGCCTGGCCAACCGTCGTCAGCCCGGTACGCAACGGTATTTCACCGGTAATGAAACTTGCCCGGCCGGCCGTGCAACTCGCTTCGGCGTAGTAGTCGGTGAACATCATGCCCTCGGACGCCAACTTGTCGAGGTTGGGCGTTTTTCCGGACATGATGCCCCGGTGATAGGCGCCGATATTGAACCAGCCGACATCGTCGCCCATGATGACGACAATATTGGGCTTGCTGTTTTGAGCGTGCGCCGTATTTGCGACCGGCGATAGAAACGTACCAGTCAATGCCACTGCCGCGGCAAAGTATTTGAGCCTACTTGAACCCATGACCGTAACCTCCGTTGGCGGCGGGCCCACGCTGCCGGGCAGAGGCTTTGGCTATGATGGGTCACGCGCACGGAAAGGTTACTGCAATAAGGAAGGCCAGACAGGTAACTTACGGTAGGCTACACCCGAAGCGCGCCCCCGCGTACCTTGTCACGGGTACTTTTTGATGCAGGCAGCAGCCTTCCCATTGCCGTTGACTGCCGGCAAGCAACGTCCCGCCAGCGTTGCCTGCGGTGCCCCATAGATCGATGATTGCGGCGTGATATAGGGCGGTTCGATCTTGTTTCCCATGCAGCCGACGAGCGCGAGCGCTGCAAGCGTCAAGGCAAAGGCTTTCATTCGTGTGTCCCCCGATCAAAACTGATCAGGCTCAGAATATCACGCCGGTAAAGTGCCGTCAGGGCATCCCTTTGGGCAGGGTGGAATGACGCGCCTCGCGTCTCAGGACCCGTTTACGAGTTGCAGGATGAGACGGTGAACATTGCCGCCCTCGCTCATTTCGTCCTTGTCGAAATCCCGGCTCTTCTGCCGCTGCGCCAGAGACAATGCGGAGAGACGACTGGTCATCTCGGACCTGATCTTCTGGCATTTGGGATCACCGGGCATGGACAGTCCGACCGTAGAAGCCTCGATTGCCTTGACCATCTCCTTGATCGTATCGCCATGGACCCTTTCATGGGTCTCGATGCCGCTTATAAAGGTTTCCCAACCGGCTCGAACCGATGGCGGCAGAGGTTCGGCAGGCTTGGGAAGCGTATAGGTGATGATCAGCTTCGGCTGCGCCGACACCAGCGTGCAGGCGGTGCCCTGATTTTGGTAGTTTCGCCGCCATGTCAGCTTGAAGTTAGTATGGGCGATGGTGCGGACCTTGCCACCCCCAAGTTGCGGACCGCGCTCTCCAATAGAGGCGTAGAGTTCGGCGCCCGACTTGCCCCTGATTGCATAGGTTTCGACCTGTTCGACCGCTTGCCAGTCAGCGTTGGCCGTTGCTGGAAGCACAATAAAGCACACGGCAACGAGCGCGCGCTGGACGATCCTGTTCACGTGAGCCCCCGCTCAATTCGATATCGATGGAAATGCCCCTTCCAGCGAGCGGAAGGGGCAACTGAAGTCAGTTCGCCGAAGCGAGGGTCATCGACGTTCCGGTTGCGGCCAAGTTCAACCCAATCTGCCCGGTCACGCTGATTGCCTGCAGGTGAATTGAACCTGCCGTGCCGCCAAAGAGCACATTGGTCCCGATGCCCGCACCGATCGTGGCCTCCGCTGTCGCGCCGCTGTAGACGCCAGCCAGCGAACCGCGGTGATAGCCGGCCGTTGGTGCGAACACCGCCCACAGCAGGCGGCTTTGTGTCGTGAACCCGACATCGACGCCGAGTTTCCTGATCGCACCGGAGTAGCGCTCCGAACGATCACCCGTCAGGCTGGAACGGAAAATGCAGTCGATCTCTTTCGCCGACCCTAAAAGATAGCCGACACCGCCGCCGATCGTGCAGTCGAGATAGCCGATCCTGACGCCGCCGCGCGCATCCGGGCTCTGGTAGCGCGCCATATCAGCGGCATTGGCGGAGCCCGCTCCAACGCCTGCCAGCAAAGCTCCAGTAAGCACCATTGCAAAGGTCTTTTTCATGATTTTCTCCTTAAGATTCGGCCTGCGGACCTTGGGTATTTGATCGTCGGCTACGGTTGGGGCAACGGTTTCCACGCAGAACGGTTCCAATTGGGACAATTGGAACGGATGATGTAACAGCATGTTTGGATGCGCAAATTTCAGACACTTGAGGGTACCTCCTCTATTGGGTCAATTTGAAGGCATCGCGTTGATAAGCTGCGCTAATTTAATTCGAAAAGCGCAACAACGCGCATCAAAAGCCGAGCATGTTCTTGACGCCGTGCCAGGCCTGGTCCTTCGCCTCGATAAAAGGCGGAGGCGGCAGCACCTGCGGCGGCGCGCTGCGCTTCTGCCCGTCCTTGACCAGGTCCAGCATGTGAATTTCACCGTCTGTGAAATATCGGCTTCCTTCGCCATTGCGCCCATTCAGCGTCGGGCCGACCCCGGAAACCTCGTAGATGGCGTTGACCATCCCCGCCTCACTGAGACTGCCCGCGAAAAAGTCCCGCTCCCGGTCGACATCGGGTGAAATGTCATGCGTCACCTGGCCCGTATATTCGCTGACGCCAACATGCGCATCATACGTCGCAGAACCCAGCCACACCGGGCGTCCTTCCTCGCCTGATTGCAGCACTTCCCACAGGCGGACATGGTGGCGATGGCGAGCGCTGTCACCTACGGGTTTTTCGTAGGCAAGGTCCTCATGGCGCCCATCGTAGAACAGCGGGCTTACGGGCGCGCTCTTATATGCCCGGTCGAAGACGACGCTGCCGATGATATCGATGCTCGAGCGCAGGGTGACCGGATCGGCAGGATACCATCCAGCAGCGTGCATGACGCGCACGACATCCTCGCGGCTGCCGATCAGGCCAACATTCAAGGGATCGCCAGGCATGCCGCCCGCCGTCATCGTCACCATGGCGCGACGTGCAAGACCGGGCTGGCGCTCGTAGTGGGTCCAGGCGGCTGGCAGAATCACATAGGCCAGCAGGAGGTAAACCGCGACCACGACTGCAACCCCGATGAGCAAGCGCTTCATGTTTCCCCCGCGCGATTCCCCTAATACGCAACTCGATCTTCGCACGGCTTGGCAAAATACGAAATGCAATCTCTGGATGCAGGTCGGGCTAGGCCTGTTCCGGGAGGAGTGGTAGGAATAGCGTGCACTCGCTTGACCCGGATCGTTCATGGCCCCACGACCCATTTCAATCCATCGCTATCTTATCCCGATTGCCTGCCTTGCCCTTGCGGTCGGCATTCAAGTGGCGAAGGTGCCGGTAGGCGCCGGGCGTCACGGCATCGGCATTGTCGTTTCCGCGCTTGCAATCGCCTTGCTCCTCGCCACCGTGTTTGTCGTCCTGCAGCATGCGGAAGGCCTGGCGCTACGCCTCGGCCAACCTTACGGCACATTGCTCCTCACCTTTGCCGTTACCACTGTGGAAGTTTCGATCATCCTCGCCATGATGCTGCATGGGGAAAATAACCCGACGCTGGCGCGGGAATCGGTGTTCTCGACGGTCATGATCGTTTGTGCCGGCGTCGTGGGTCTTTGCCTTACGCTTGGCAGTATGCAGCACCGCCAGCAGGAGATGAAACGGCAAGGCACGAGCGCGATTCTTTCCGTGCTTACGGCGCTTGCCGTCCTGACGTTGATCCTGCCGAATTTCACCCTGCATGACGCACCAGGCACATTTTCGCGTTTGCAGCTCACCTTCGTGAGCATTTGCTCTGCCTTGCTCTACGGAAGCTTCGTCTTCGCGCAGACGGTTCGGCACCGCGATGATTTCGTCGATGACATCGGTGACGCCGAAGGCACACATGCCGGGCACGCACATCCCGGCGAAGGTTCGTGGATCAACGCCGTCCTTTTGATGATCGGGCTTTTCGGAATTGTCCTCCTCGCCGAACGGGTGGCAATCGGCGTCGAGAACGGTCTCGATGCGATCGGAGTCCAACAAGCTGACGCCATAGTCGGCGCGCTCATTGCAACGCTTGTCCTCTTGCCCGAGGCCCTGTCGGCAATCCGCGCCGCCATGAACAACGAATTGCAGCGCAGTCTCAACATTGCGCTCGGATCGGCGCTCGCGACGATCGGCCTGACAATCCCGTCCATCGGCATTGCCAGCGTCATTACCGGCCGCGAACTGACGCTGGGCTTGCCCGGGGGCGACGCGGTGTTGCTTGCCCTTATTCTCGGCATCAGCATCCACAGTTTCGGGACCGGACGAACCAACGTGTTGACGGGTCTCGTTCATCTCGTTGTATTCGTCGCCTTCATCCTTCTCGTCACCACCAAATAGGCAGACTGAAATGCAGGACAGGTTCCTCTTCGACGGCAGTGACGATGCGCCTGTCACCATTCTGCTTGCACATGGCGCCGGCGCGCCGATGGACTCAGCCTCGATGACCGCAACGGCCAATGCTCTCGCCGAAGCGGGCTTTCGGGTGGCGCGGTTCGAGTTTGCCTATATGGCGGCCCGACGCACCTCGGCAGGACGCAAGCCGCCACCGCGTGCCGAGACGCTCAAACCCGAGTATGTCGATGCCATCGCCGCGCTCGGCAAACCGCAGCGCCTGATTATCGGCGGTAAATCGATGGGCGGCAGGGTTGCCAGCATGATCGCCGATGAACTCCATGCTGCTGGCGCGATCAGCGGATTGCTCTGCCTCGGCTATCCATTCCACCCGCCGGCCAAACCGCACCAATTGCGTACGAAGCATCTTGCAGGATTGATGACGCCGACCTTGATCTGCCAGGGAACGCGCGACGAATTCGGCACCAGGGAGGAGGTCGCGGGCTACGACCTTTCCGACAAAATCGAAATCCTCTGGCTTGAAGATGGCGACCACGATCTCAAGCCGCGCAAGAGCATATCCGGCTTTTCGGCCGCCGATCACCTGAAGACCTTGGCCGCCGCAGTGGCGGGCTGGGCGGAGAGCCTGAAACGTTAGGTCGTTTCAGGCAATTGACCAGCCCCCGTCGATGAGCAGGTTCAACCCTGTGATCATCGATGCGGCCGGTGATGCCAGGAAAACGACCGCGCCCACCACATCGCGGGTTTCGCCGATCCGTCCGAGTGGGATGTGGGCGAGCGTCTGGTCATGGAAATCCTTGTCGGCAAGCGCGGGCCTGGTCCCGTCTGTCCAGATGAAGGTGGGTGCGACCGTGTTGACGGTTATCCCATAGGGCGCCCATTCAGCGGCAAGGCACCGGCTCAGATGGTTGATCGCGGCCTTGCTCATGCAATAGATCGCCTCGCCGCGCAGCGTAACGGTTCCCGCCTGCGAACTGATGCTGATGATGCGGCCTGCCTTGCGGTCGATCATGTGCCGGGCAACAGTCTGGGTCATCAAGAACGTGCCCTTGATATTGACCTGCAGAATCTCGTCGACCGCCGCTTCCGAGACGCGTTCGGCAAGATCGCCCGGCGCAACGCCGACATTGTTGACGAGCACATCGATGCGCCCGAATTGGTTCAGAGCGGCCTCGACAGCGCTTTCTATGTCCGCGCGCTGCGAAATATCGAGTCGTACCGGCAGGACCTTGCGTCCCATGGCTTCGATTTCAGCGATCAGATCGGATGAACCCGAAATGTCGCGCAAGCCGAGGACTATGTCGGAGCCAGCGGCAGCACAGGCAAGTGCGCAGGCTTTGCCTATGCCGCGCGATGCGCCGGTGACCAGCGTTACCTTGCCGTCCAGACTGAAGTTGGGTGCATGTTCGCTCGGCTGTGCCACGATTTATCCTCCTCGTTCTCCCAAGGCAGACCATAGCATGGAGGTGTGAAATCGGCCTAGAGACGGTCAGGCGAAGGCGCCGAGCCGCAATCCCTCGATCCAGTTCTTGCCGATCCTGATGCCTTCCTCGGGCTGGAATGCTTCAGGATTCAAGCACCAAGCGAGCCAGAGGCCGTCCATCAGCGCCGTGAAGCCAATCGCGGCAAGACGCGGACTGGCTATCGCGCAGCCCTCCGCCTCGGCATAGTCCGTTATCAGTTTCTCCACCGTGACGACATAGGCGGTATATTCGCCCTTCTGCGAGGCGCTCATGCGCGGCGAGTGCAGGATCAGGCCCCAGAAAACGACCCAAACGCCGAGCACGTCGCGATCGAACAGCGCCGGCGAGAATGAGTTCTCGACAAAGGCCTCCAGCCTCGCCTTGGGCTCGGGCAAAGCGCTGTCAACGGCCGTCATGACCGTATCGAGCATGCCATCGGACATCATGTCGAAGGCATGGGCCACCAATTCGTTTATCTCGCCGAAATGATGTGTGATCAGCCCTTGCGTGACGCCGGCCTCCATGGCGATCTGCCGCGCCGATACCCCGGCATTTCCATGCCGGACGATGCAGCGCAGAGCCGCCTCGGCCAATTGCCGGCGGCGATCCTCCGGAGCTTCACGGCGGAACCCGGCCCGCATTCTCACACCTGATTTGGACTTGGCCAAGATCATTTTCCCGTTGCTTAATCACATCGAGGAATCAGGGGCGAAGAGGCGAAAATCTTAGCCAACCGACTCACTTTGTTCACGCTTATTATCAAAATAACATAACTGATTCAAATACTAATAGAGAAATTATACGATCATATAATTTCTCTTGCGAAACACGCAATTCCTGCATATCCTTTTTCCAACGATCCGCCCCGGATGCGGACAATGGGAACGAGGTTTGGCATGAAGCGGGATCCCCGATACGACGTCCTATTTGAGCCGGTGAAGATCGGGCCGGTCACCGCGCCCAACCGTTTCTACCAGGTGCCGCATGCCAGTGGCATGACCAATGCGCTGCCCCGCGTTCGCGCTGCATTTCGTGAAACCAAGGCCGAGGGCGGCTGGGGTGTCATATGCACGGGCGCATGCTCCACCGATCCGAGTTCCGACGATTCTCCGCTTCCCTTCGCCACCATGTGGGACACGAATGATATCCGCGCCCACGCGATGATGACGGAGGCTGTCCACCGCCACGGCTCTCTCGCCGGTGTCGAACTCTGGCATGGCGGTGCCTCGGTGATGAACCGCACCAGCCGCATTCCGCCCCTATCGCCCTCCGGCATTCCGTGGATGGCGACGCATGTGGGTTTCATGGGCAATGCGCGGCCGAAGACGATGGATAAGTCGGACATTCGCGATGTCCTGCGTTGGCAGGCCGAAGGCGCGCGGAAGTCGCGCACCGCCGGCTTCGACATCGTCTATGTCTATGCCGGCATGGGCTATCTCGGTTATGAATTCCTGCTGCCCGAATATAATCATCGCACCGACGAATATGGCGGTACGCTTGAAAACCGTGTGCGCTTCGTCCGCGAGCTTCTGGACGTGACGCGCGATGCCGTTGGCAAGGATTGCGGCGTTGCTCTGCGCATCAGCCTTGAAGAGCTGCGGGGCCGTCCGGGCACACACCAGCCCTCCGAGGCGCACGAGGTGATCGAACTCCTCGCCGACTACGCCGATCTCTTCGACGTCAAGATGGATTCGAGCCCGACTGACTGCTCCGCATCCCGTTTCACCGGCGAAGGCAGCCACGAACCGGTGATCGATTTCGTCAAGTCGCTGACCAAGAAGCCTGTCGTCGGGGTAGGACGCTTTACGTCGCCCGATACGATGGTCTCGCAGATTCGGCGCGGCGTCCTCGACCTCATCGGCGGGGCACGGCCATCGATCGCCGATCCCTTCCTGCCGGTGAAGATCAAGGAAGGCCGCCACGACGAGATCCGCGAATGCATCGGCTGCAATATCTGCATTTCGAGCTGGCATGACGGCGTACCGGTGCGCTGTACCCAGAACCCGACAGCGGGCGAGGAGTGGCGGCGCGGCTGGCATCCCGAACGGGTGGACGCAGCCAAGAAGCCGGGAAAGGTATTGATCGTCGGCGGGGGGCCTGCCGGCCTTGAATGTGCGCTCACCCTCGGCCGTCGCGGCCACGAGGTGACGCTCGCCGACAAGGGCACCAGCTTCGGTGGCCGGCTCACATTCGAAACACGGCTTCCGGGCCTCTCCACCTGGAACCGCGTCGCAGAATACCGGCTCGGCCGTCTCAACGAAATGACCAACGTGTCGATGTATCTCGAGAGCGATATTGGCGTCGACGAAATCATCGATCTCGCGCCTGATCACGTCGTTCTGGCAACCGGCGCGCGCTGGACCCGCATGCTCTACTCATCCATGGAAATACCCGTCGGTGAGCTCGATCATCCGCGCGTCTATACACCCGATGACATCGCGGCGGGGCGCCTGCCGGAAGGGCCGACGCTGGTCTTTGATTTCGACAGTTACTACATGGGCGGTGTTCTCACCGAGTACCTTGCCCAGCAGGGCAATGAGGTCACCTATGTGACGCCCGCCGGCCAGGCATCGGCGTGGACGATAATGACCAACGAATTGCCATTGGTGCATCGGGCGCTGGCGCGGCGCAATGTCCGGGTCACGACGCTGCACATGCTCACCGCCTTCGACGGTGCGATGGCAACGCTTACCCACCTCTTCACCGGCGAAACGTTTCGCATCAAATGCCGGTCGGTCCTTGTCGTCGGTCTGCGCATGCCGCGCAAAGAACTCTTCGAGGCCCTGACCGCGCGCAGCGAAGACGTTTCGGCGGCAGGTATCAAAAGCATTCGCCGCATCGGCGACGGCCTTGCGCCCGGCGCTATCGCGCATGCGGTCCATAGCGGCCATACCTGCGCCCAAGAACTTGGTGGCAAGCAATACGCTCCATATCGGCGCGATACGCCGATCGTCGATGCCGAGCCCGAATTCAAATCACGCGCAGCGGCGGAATAGGCGGCCATGAGCGAGCGTCCCGCCCTTTCCCCCTGGTCGATCGCTTCGCCGCTTGCCGGCGGGGCGCTGCATGCCGCGGGGTCAGGGTTGTTCCACACGTTGCTGCCGTTGCGCCTGATCGAGAACGGCTACGGCGCCGACGCTGTCGGTCTCGTGGTCATGGCCGAGGGTGCCGGCTTTCTCATCGGCTGCATCGGCTCGGTGCGGCTCATTCGCTCGGTCGGCGAGGTCCGCGCCTATGCCGCGCTCTCCGCTTCATCCTCCGTACTTGTGCTTGCCCTGGGAGCCGGGCCGGAACTCGCCGTGATGATGGCAATACAGGCGGTCGTCGGCTTCGCCAATGCCGGCCAGTCGGTCGTGATCGAAAGCTGGCTCAATGCGATGGTGCCCAATGAGGGCCGCGGCCGTGCGCTCACCCTCTATGTGCTGGTGCTCGGTCTCTTCTACGGTCTCGGTCAGTTGCTTGCCCGCGATATCGCGCCTGCCGGCAATGCCATGTTGATGATTACCGCGGCATTCTATGCCCTGGCGCTGGTCCCGGTAACGGCGATATGGGTCGGGGAGCCGCAACTCCATGCCCCGTTGGGCATCGATCTCCTCGGCGCCTTTCGCACCTCGCCGCTCGGAGCCCTCGCCTGCCTGCTGACCGGTCTCGTATCATCGACCTTCTCGAGCATCGGCCCGCTCTACGGGCTGGAACTCGGCTTCAGCCAGGACAGGATCGTCATCCTGATGGCGGCCGTCGCCCTTGGCGCTCTCTTTCTCCAGTTCCCCCTCGGCTACCTTTCCGACCGGCTCGACCGGCGCGGCATGATGTTGTGGCTTGCGCTCATCCTCGCCGGCGTCTGCGGTATGTTCCTGCTCGTCGACAGCAACACGCCGCTTTGGGCCTTCCTCATCCTGTTCTCGGTTTTCGGCGGCATTTCGGAAATATTTTACCCTCTCGGCGTGGCGCACGCCAATGACCGCGCTTCGTCGTCGCAATTCGTTACGCTCTCATCGAACCTTCTGCTGATCTGGGCCTTTGGTGGCACCATCGGGCCGGCCATCGCCGCGACCGGCGTCGAACATCTCGGCGCGCATTCCTTCTTCTGGTACGGGATTGGACTCTCGCTCACTTTCGCATCCTTCGCCCTCTGGCGGCAGTTCCGCCAGCCAATCGTCGGCACGCGCGATGAGTTCGTCACCTATCCCCAGACATCGCCGGCGGTCTACGAGTGGGTGCCGCGCAAGGAGATCGGGTCCCCTGCCGAAACGGATACCCCAGAATCCAGCGAGACATCAAAACCATGACGCGCGTTATCGAGACATTCCCGCACAAGGTGCGCTGCATCGACCCTGTCTTCATACCGATGCCGGACGGAACGCGGCTCGCAGCGACGATCTGGCTGCCCGAGGACGCCGAGACGAACAAGGTTCCGGCAATCCTCGAACTCATTCCCTACCGTCGTCGCGACGGCACGGTGTTTCGCGACCTCAAGATGCATCCCTATCTTGCCGGCCACGGCTTTGCCTGCTGCAGGGTCGATATTCGCGGGTCCGGCGATTCGGAAGGGCTGCTTGCCGACGAATACACCGAACAGGAGTTTGACGACGCCTGTGCGATCATCGATTGGCTGGCACATCAATCCTGGTCAACCGGCGCGGTAGGCATGACCGGCATTTCGTGGGGCGGGTTCAACGCGCTGCAGGTGGCTGCACGCCGCCCCCCGGCGCTGAAAGCGATCATCGCGCTCTGTTGTTCCGACGACCGCTTTGCCGACGATGTGCACTATTTCGGCGGCTGTCTTTTGACCGAGGACGCCATGTGGTCCTCGTTTATCCTCGGACTGGGCGCATTGCCGCCGGACCCGCAGATCGTCGGTGATCGCTGGCGCGAGATGTGGCAGGGACGACTCGACGCAACCACATGCTGGTCGTCCGAGTGGATGCGGCATCAGCGCCGCGACGCCTATTGGAAGCGCGGCTCGGTCTGCGAGGATTTTTCCGCCATCGACATCCCGGTCTATGCAATCAGCGGTTGGGACGACACGTATTCGAATGCGGTGCCACGGCTGCTTGAAGGTGTTAGCGCGCCGTGCAAGGGACTGGTGGGTCCATGGACGCACGCCTATCCGTTCCTCGGCGAACCAGGCCCTGCCATCAACTATCTGCAGGAAGCAATACGCTGGTGGCGCCATTGGCTCGAAGGCATCGACACCGGCATCATGGACGAGCCGAAATACACGGCATGGATCAACGACCCGCACGCGCCGGCGCCATTTTACGAGGAACACCCCGGACATTTCGTTGCCGAGCCGTCGTGGCCCTCGCCAAACATCAGGGAAAACCGCCTCTATCTCAATCGCGGCGCCCTCGAGGAGGTTGCCGAGGTCGGGACGAGCATGATCCTGCGCTCGCCGGTGACCGCCGGTCGGGATTGCGGACGCTATGGCGGCTACGGCGGCATCGTCCCGGATCTTGCCGTCGACCAGCGGCGCGAGGACGGGATTGGACTACAGTTCGAGACCGCGCCGTTGATGCAGGATATCGATCTCCTCGGCGCGCCAAGCGTTTCACTCGTTCTGACTTCCGACGCGCCGCAAGGCTTTGTCGTGGCACGGCTTTGCGATGTCGCCCCCGACGGAGCATCGACCCTTGTCACCTGGGGCGTTCTGAACCTCGCGCACCGCAACGGACATGAGCATCCGCAAGCGGTTGTTCCGGGCGAGCCGCTAACGGTGAGGCTCGAACTCAATCATGTCGGCCGTCGCTTTGCCGCGGGCAGCCGCATTCGCCTCATTCTATCCAACCAGCACTGGCCGATCCTGTGGCCATCGCCGACGATGCCGACATTTACCATCGACGCCGGCATCTCGACGCTCAGCCTGCCTTTGCGTCATGCGCCGGCAAACGATGTGCATCCGACCTTTGCGCCGGCAGAGATTGCGACGCCGGTGCAGATGATCGAACTCAGCAGCGAAGCGCATCGCCGCGACATTGCCATCGATGTCGGCGCACGCAGGGAAACGATCACGCTGACAAGCGACTTCGGTAGCCAGCAATTGACCGACCGCGCCATTGTCACATCGGCCTGTGTTGTCGACAGGATGGAAATCGTGGACGGCGATCCACTCTCGGCACGGCTCGATACCGGCTGGGTCCTTGGTTTCAAAAGCAGCGATGCCGATACGGAAACACGCTCCTCGGTGACGCTTACGGCGGATGCCGAACGCTTCCGCCTGCAGTGGCGGCTCGAAGCCTATGAGCGCAACGAGCTGATTTTTGAACGGGAGGGGGACGAATGGATCGACCGCGATCACCTGTAGCTTCCTATCCCGTAGGGCGCGTTTCCAGATCCGCGCCTTGGCGGAGGGTCCGCCGGTGACGAGCTTCATCATGCGTCGCATTGGCCTTGCCGCCATCATCCTGCTGATCGTGGCAATACTTCTGTTTTCGATGATGCACCTTATTCCCGGCGATCCAACCGTGGTCGCGCTCGGGCCCCGCTCGACACCGGAAATGCGCGAGGCTTTTCGCGAGATGATGGGTCTCGACCAGCCCATCCTCAAACAGCTCGCACTCTTCCTCGGCCGGCTCGCGGAAGGCAATCTCGGTGAAGACGTCTGGAGCAAGCGGCCGGTGCTGACCATGATCTTCGAGGTCCTGCCCTATACGGCGACACTTGCCGTGGCGAGCTTCCTGTGGGCGGTAACGCTCGGCATATTGCTCGGCTGCTTCGCCGTCGTCCATCACGGCAAATGGCCGGACTGGCTGATCGGCATCCTTTCCGTCGGTTTCGTCGCCGTTCCCTCCTTCGTCGTCGCGCTCTATTCGCTGCTGATCTTCGCCGTCAGCCTCAACTGGCTCCCGGCAATCGGCGCCGGCACGCCTGGCGATTTCATAAGCCAATTGAAGGCGCTCGTCCTGCCCTCCTTCGCCATAGGCCTCGGCTGGGTTGGCTACGTTGCGCGGCTGGTGCGCGCTGCGATGATCGAAGCCATGGGCGAAAACTATACCCGCACGCTGCGTTCGTTCGGCGTTTCCGAACGCCGGATCATTTTCCGCTACGCCTTGCGGCAAGCGCTGATTGCCGTGCTTTCGGTTATCGCGATCGGATTTGGCGGCCTGCTGACAGGCTCCGTATTTGCCGAGATCGTCTTTTCGAGGCCCGGGCTCGGCAAGATGACCTATGACGCGGTGATGTCGCGCAATTATCCGCTGGTCATGGGCACCGTACTCGTGACCTCCGGCCTTTACGTCACCTGCATGATCATTGCCGACGTCGTTACTGCCTGGATCGACCCTCGCGTCAGGAGCGCGCTCTGACATGGCGGTCATCGGCATAGATACGAACCCTCTCCAATCGCAAACCAGAGAGCCCGGCTGGCTGCGCCGATCGGGCCGCGTTGTCTCGGACATTTTCCACACGCCGCTTGGCGGCATCGGTATCACCCTCGTCGTCCTGATCCTTGTCGTCGCGGTCTTTGCCCAGTGGATCGCGCCCTATAATCCGACTGCAATCAGCGTCAAGGAACGCCTCGCCGGTCCGTCCTTCACCCACCTTCTCGGCACCGATCAATTGGGACGCGACCTCTTCTCACGGGTTATCGTCGGCACGCAAACGGCGATGATGGTTGCGATATCGGCGCTTTCCATCGCCCTTGTCGCCGCGTTGCCGCTCGGGCTCATCGCCGGCTATGGACCACGCTGGCTCGACGCCGCGCTGATCCTCGTCTTCGACAGTCTGAGTTCGCTGCCGATGATCATGCTCGGGCTTGCCATCGTCGTTCTTCTCGGGCCCGGCATCCCGACCGTCATCCTCGTAATCGTACTATATTCCGTTCCGAGCTATGCGCGCCTCGTGCGCACGCAGACGCTGAGCCTCAAGTCGCGCGATTTCATCAAGGCGGAGCAGGCCATGAATGCCTCGACGCCGCGCATCCTGTTCAATCATCTCCTGCCGAATGTCATCGGGCCGCTGCTCATTCTCGCTTGCCTCGATATTTCCACTGTCATCACGCTGGAGGCAGGGCTCTCGTTCCTCGGTCTTGGCGTCAAGCCGCAGGTGCCAAGCTGGGGCAACATCCTGAGCGATGGGTTCTCGGTCATACGCTCGACCGCGCTCCCGGTCATTGCCGGCGGCGCACCGCTTATCCTCGCGACGATCGGCTTCACCTTCTTTGGCGAGGCGCTGCGCGATGCGCTTGATCCGAAGCTTGCCCGGGAGCGCAAGCCATGACCCCTGGCCCTGCAACCGCAACGCCCGTCAACCCGGCGCCCGTGCTCGAGCTTGCCGATGTCTCAATCAGCTACAGCGGCATCGTACCTGCCGTCGTCGGCGTCGATCTCATGGTCATGCCCGGTGAAATCGTCGGCATCATCGGCGAAAGCGGCTCTGGCAAGTCGACGCTGGCGCATTCGGTCCTTGGCCTCCTGCCAGACTCCGCCCAGATCTCCGGTAAGACACTTTCATTGAACGGCATCGACATGCTCGGCGCGTCGGAACAAGCCATGCGCCAGTTGCGCGGCCCGGCGGCGGCGATGATATTCCAGAATCCGATGACGACCTTCAGCCCCATGCATAAACTCGGTCGCCAGCTCATGGATCTGCTCTGGCGCGAGCGCGGCCTTTCAAATAAGGAAAAACGCCAGAAGATTTTGAAGGCCTTGCAGGATGTCGGCCTTCCTGACCCGGCCGCGCGGCTTGAAGCCTATCCGTTCCAGCTCTCCGGCGGCATGCTCCAGCGTGTTGCGATTGCCGCGGCGTTGCTCATGCGCCCTTCGCTGCTTGTTGCCGATGAGCCGACCACCGCCCTCGACGTGACCATGGAAGCCCAAATCCTGCATCTCATGCACGAGATTCGCCGCAACGCCGGCGTTTCCATCCTGATGATTTCGCATCATCTCGGCGTCATTGCCGAAATCTGCGACCGCGTCGCGGTAATGTATGCCGGACGCATCGTCGAAGAGGGTCCGGTCGATGTCATTTTCGCCGATCCGCGCCATCCGTACACGAAGGCGCTGTTTGCCTGCGAGCCGGCGCTCATTGAAACTGGGGCGACGCGGCTTCCGGTAATCGGTGGCGAAGTGCCCCGCCCCGTTCGGATCGGGTGTGGTTTTGCGGGGCGCTGCCCGCAGGTGCTCGAATGCTGTTGCAACGCGACGCCTCCATGGGTCGCTGTCGGCGCCGGCAACGTCTCCCACTTCTCACGCTGCCATCGGAGTGCGCCATGATGCGGGAGACGGCACTGATCGAGGCCAACAATCTTTCGGTCGCGGTGCCGCGATCATCGCGCTGGTTCCCCTCGAGAAAGCCGGACCTCGACATTCTGGTCGACGTTTCGGTTGCGGTAAAACCCGGTGAGATCGTTTGCATGGTTGGCGAGAGCGGCTCGGGCAAGACGACTTTCGGCCGGGCGTTGCTCGGTCTCGTGCGTCCCTCGGCGGGACAGATTGTCTTCGACGGCACACCTCTGCCGGATTTCTCGCCGCCAAGTTTCAAGCGCATCCGGCGCGAGGCTTCACTCTTGTTCCAAGACCCCGTGACCTCGTTCGATCCGCGCCAGCGCATCGCGTCGATCCTCGCGGAACCACGCCGCATCGCCCGCAGCGGAAGCGTGGCGCGATCGGAGATTGAGGAGCTGGCGCGCAAGGCCGGGCTTGTGAGCCCGCTTCTATCGAAATTTCCGCATGCACTGAGCGGCGGCCAGGCAAGGCGCGCGGCGGTGGCACGGGCCCTTTCGGTCGTGCCGCGACTGATCGTTGCCGATGAGCCCACGGCCGGGCTCGACGTTTCGGTTCAGGGCGGCGTCCTCAACCTCTTCCTCGACATTCGCGAAGAATTTCGCACGTCATTTCTTATCATCACGCACAACCTTTCCATCGCCCGCCACGTCTCGGACCGCATCGTCATTCTCTATCTCGGCCGCGTGCTCGAAAGCGGGCCGGCCCGCGAGATCTTTCGCGCGCCGCGCCATCCCTATACCCGCGCACTGCTCGACTCCGAGCCGATACCCAACCCGGCGAAGCGGCGCGAAGCGCCCCCGGTGATCGGCGAGGTGCCTGGTCTCGCGGCACGTCCAAGCGGCTGCGAATTTCACACCCGCTGTGCCTTCGCGCAGGATCGCTGCCGCCATGAACGGCCGCTCCAGACGGCAATATCGGCAGAGCACGAAGTGGCTTGCCACTATCCGCTGACGCCGCGGCTGACCGTCGTCGGTCCGCCGCCACAACGCCTGCCGAAGACCGCAAACAGATAAAATCAAGCATAACAAAAGAGGGATCAGAACAATGCATGCAATTTCGCTCAATCGCAGACACTTCCTTCTCGGCGCCGCGGCGGGCATGTCCGCCCTCGCCATGCGGCCGGGTCTTTCCTATGCCGTGGAGGGTGACACGCTCGTCGTACGCGGCGCCTCGGACATCGAAGTTCTTGACCCGGCGTTCCAGAACGGGCTGCTTGAGGAGGAGATCGGCCGTTGCCTCTTCGTCTCGCTCAACCGCCTTGATGATGTGCGCTCGGGCGCGGCGAACTGGACGCTTTATGGCGCAAGCGAACTCAACCAGAAGTCCCCGACCGAGATCGAGTTCAAGCTCAACGACTGGCTGGAATGGACCGGCGATTTCGGTCCGGTGACGGCGGAAGACGTCAAGTTCTCGTTCGAGCGTGTCGCCAACCCTGAAAACAAATCCGCCTGGGCCTACGCCTTCGATGCGCTGGACAAGGTGGAGGTGACAGGCGAGCGGTCCGGCATCATCCACCTGAAAGCGCCGTCAGCGCCGTTCTTCGTTACGACATTGCCCTATTACATGGGCCATATCGTCTGCAAGAAGGCTGTCGAGGCGGCAGGCGGCAAGTTCACCACCGAAGCTCCTGCCACCGCCGGTCCTTACATCATCGAGAAATGGGTACCGAAACAGAATATCACGCTCGCGCCCAACCCGAAGTGGAAAGGGCCTGCTCCGACATTCCCGAAGGTGCGCTTCGAGATCGTGACGGACGACGACTCTGCCGCCCTCGCCTATGAATCGAAGTCGCTGCAATACACGAAGATCAGCCTCAATACGCTCGCCAACTATCGCGAAAAGCTTCCGGCCGATACGGAACTCATCGAGATGAACGGCAACCGCTTCGTCTGGCTCGCGATCAATCTCGGCAACCCGAAGTTTGCCGACGAAAAGGTTCGGCGCGCCCTGCAATATGCCCTCGACGTCAACCAGATCATGGATGGTTCCTATTCCGGGCTGGCGGCCCCGGCGACGGGTGTCGTGCCGCCTTCGATGATAGGCCATCGGGAGGCGATACTCTTCCCGGCCGACGCCGCCAAGGCGCAGGCGCTGCTCGAAGAAGCCGGCGTTTCTGACCTGAAGATCGAGCTCGCGGCGCAAAACGACAAGACCAGCCAGCTGACGTGCCAGATTATCCAGGCGGTGTTCGGTGCCGTGGGCGTTACCGTCGACATCAAGACCTATGATGACGGCGTCTACTGGACACTCGGCGACAAGAGTTCGGGCGATACCTACAAGACGCTCGAGATGGTGCTGATGAGTTTTGCCGGCGGCGTCGATCCATCCGAGAACCTGACCTGGTTCCGCCCGTCGCAGATCGGCGTGTACAACTGGTCGCAGTTCGACAGCCCGGAGTTCGAACAGCTTTACCTCGACGGCATGAAAGAAACCGACAAGGACAAGCGCTCCGTCATCTACAAGAAGATGCAGGCCATCATGGAGCAATCCGGCGGCTTCATTTTTCTCACGCACGAGACGTTTGCTGCGGTCGTGCGCAAGGGGTTGAAGCCCTGCATCATGGCTGACGGCTATCTCGATGTAACGCGGTTCGGCAAGAGCTGATCCCCCAGGGTTCGGGGCAACCCGGCATGAAAAGGAGGCCATCATGGCCCGAAGCATGTTGAACAGGCGCGAGCGCCGCCTTGCGAGCGCGGGGTCGGTGCGGCAGATGCCGTTTGGCGGTGTTACCAACCGCTATCCGCCGATTGCGATCATGAGTACGGACGAGATCGAAGCGATCCACCGCGCGTCATTGCGGCTTCTGTCGGAGACCGGTATCGAGATCCTGCACGACGAAAGCCGCACGCTTCTCAAGGCGGCGGGAGCGGACATCGATATGTCCAATCTGCGGGTGCGGTTCGATCCGGCGATGGTCGAGGAAAAAATCCGGACCGTGCCTTCCAGCTTTACGCTGCAGGCGCGCAATCCGGCACGCAATCTGACCGTCGGCGATGGCAGCCTCATCTTTGCCGCGACCGGCGGTCCGGCCTTCGTCCACGATACCGACCGGGGGCGGCGCGCCGGCAATTATGCGGACATGTGCGATTATATCCGGGTCGTTCAGCAACTGAATGTGATCCATCAGGAGGGCGGATGTCCGTGCGAGCCGACCGATCTGCCGCCTGATTCGCGTCATCTCGATTTCTACCTTGCCGCGATCCGGCTCACCGACAAGAACTGGCAGTGCTGGGCGCTTGGCGGCTACCGCGTCGAGGATGCGATCGAAATGCTCTGCATCACGCTCGGCCAGACGCGCGAGGAACTGCGGGCAAATCCGGCGGCGCTCACCGTCGTCAACTCCAACTCGCCATTGCGCCTCGATATTCCAATGGGCGAGGGCCTCTGCGCCATGGCCCGCGCCGGCCAGCCGGTGGCGCTCACACCTTTCACCCTTTCGGGTGCCATGAGTCCAGTGACGATCGCCGGCGCCCTGACCCAGCAAAATGCCGAAGCCCTTGCCCTGATGACCTTGTCGCAGGTCGTCGCACCAGGCGCGCCCGTGCTTTACGGCGGTTTCACCTCCAATGTCGACATGCGCACCGGTTCACCGGCGTTCGGTACGCCGGAATATGCCAAGGCGCAGATTGCGTCTGGCCAGCTGGCGCGGCGCTACAACGTGCCCTTCCGCTCATCGAATGTGACGGCCTCAAATCTGGTGGACGTACAGGCCGCCTATGAGAGCGGGATGTCACTATGGAGTACGATCATGGGCGGAGTAAGCCTGATCGAACACGCCGCCGGATGGCTCGAAGGCGGGCTGACGGCTTCGTTCGAGAAGCTCATTCTCGATGCTGAAATGCTGCAGATGATGCGCAGCTTCCTCGATCCTATTCTCGTCGATGAGGACAGTCTTGCGGTCGATGCCATCAGCGAGGTTGGACCCGGTGGTCACTTCTTCGGCACGGGCCATACGCTCGCGCGCTTCGAGAACGCGTTCTACGAGCCGATGCTCTCGGACTGGCGCAATTTCGAGAACTGGTCGGAAAGCGGGGGGCGCAGCGGCACGGACCGCGCCAATGCGATCTGGAAAGACCTTTTGCGCACCTATGAGCAGCCGCCGCTCGATGCCGGTGTGGATGAAGCGCTGGAAGCCTATGTGGCAAGGCGCAAGGAGGAAATCCACGCCGGCAAGTTTTGACCGTCGCGGGCCGATAGTAGCGAACAGGTCGCATCGATGTGGCCTGTTCGGCTTTTGAATTCCTGTATATAGTCCGGACAAAAGTCTTGTGGGATCGATGCCGGCTGTCATCACGCCAGCCGCAATCCTTTCTGCGTGATCGAAGCGACCTCTCATAAACCGGATTGGCCCGCATGACCGTCAATCGCACGCCGAGAAAAAAGACCCATCATACTAGTAATCGTCCACCCTTCGAGCGGATCGCCCTTCTCCTCCAGGGCGGGGGCGCGCTCGGCTCCTATCAGGCCGGCGTCTATCAGGCGCTTGCCGAATCGGACCTCCACCCCGACTGGGTCGCCGGCATATCGATTGGCGCCATCAATTCGGCTCTCATTGCCGGCAATGCGCCCGAGCGGCGCGTCGATGCGCTGCGCAAATTCTGGGAAGCGGTCACCGAGCCGCCGCTTGGCGTCGCGTCACTGGCTTCGGCCTGGCTCGGCAAGCTTGCTGCAAGAGGCGACATGGCCCATGGCTTCGTCAACCAGGCACAGGCCTTTGTCACCATGGTGGGCGGCGCGCCGGGCTTTTTCATACCGCGGCCGCTGCCACCCTTCATCTCGCCAGCTGGCAGCATGGAGGCCGAGAGCTTCTATGATGTCGCGCCACTCAAGGCAACGCTGGAAGAGCTGGTCGATTTCGACCGGATCAATGAAGGGGGAACACGCTTCAGCGTCGGTGCGGTCAATGTTCGCTCGGGAAACTTCGAATATTTCGACAGCACGACCCACCACATCACGCCCGACCATATCATGGCGAGCGGCGCGCTGCCGCCGGGCTTCCCGGCGACGCGGATCGAAGGGGAATACTATTGGGATGGCGGGCTGATCTCCAACACGCCCCTGCAATGGGTGCTTGAGAGCTATCCGCGCAAGGATACATTGGCTTTCCAGGTCGACCTCTGGAGCGCACGTGGTGAAATCCCGCGCGACCTCGTAGGCATAGAGCTGCGCCAGAAGGAAATACGCTTTTCGAGCCGTACCCGCGCCGCCACGGACCAGTTCAAGCGGGGCCAGCGCCTACGTCGGGCGCTCAAGCATCTGCTCAAGATGGTGCCCAAGGAAACGCTGGCCGCGGCCGATGACGAGACCAAGCTTCTGATCGAGCAGGCCGATGAAACCGTCTACAACATCGTGCAACTGATCTATCGCGCACGATCCTATGAGGGAACTTCCAAGGACTATGAATTTTCCCGCCTGACGATGGAGGAGCACTGGGCTTCGGGGTACAATGACGCGGTTCGCACGCTGCGGCACCCCGAAGTGCTGGAACGCCCCGATACGCCGGACGGTGTCGCCACGTTTGACTTAGCCTAGACTATCAAACCCGCCCCCAACGAGCAGCGAGCACACCCATGAATATCGAAGATGTCCGCGCCAAAGCCTTCGCCATGCCGCTCAACGATCCGGCATATCCTAAGCCGCCTTACAAATTCTACAACCGCGAGTTCGTGGTCATCAATTACAGGACTGATCCCGACGCCTTGCGCGCCGTGGTGCCCCAACCGCTTGAAGTCATCGGCGATACTGTCGCCTATGAATTTATCCGCATGCCGGACTCGACCGGCTTCGGCGACTACACGGAAACCGGCCAGGTCATTCCTGTTCGTTTCAGGACGCCATCAGGCGAGGTGCAGGAAGGCGGCTATGTTCACGCCATGTATCTCGACGACAACTCGCCGATTGCCGGCGGGCGCGAGATATGGGGTTTTCCGAAAAAACTCGCATCGCCAAAGCTCAGCCATGAACAAGAGACAATCGTCGGCACGCTGCACTATGGCAGCGTCCTCTGCGTCACGGCAACGATGGGCTACAAACACAGGGAGCTCGATCACGAGCCCTTAAGGAAGGCGCTCACAAAACCGGCCTTCATGATCAAGATCATTCCGCATGTCGATTGCACGCCGCGCATTTGCGAACTGGTGCGCTACTATTTCGAGGATGTGACCTTGAAAGGCGCATGGTCTGGCCCTGCTGCCCTGCAGCTCTACGAACACGCGATGTGCGACGTCGCCCGGCTTCCGGTGCGCGAAGTGATCTCGGCGAGCCACTACGTTGCCGACCTGACGCTTGGCCTTGGCGAAGTCGTTTTCGATTATCTGAAACAGGATTGATTTCCGAACAGCAAAGAGGTGGAGCATGTCTCGCTTTACAGGAAGAGTTGCAATCATAACGGGTGCCGCAAGCGGCATTGGCAAGGAGATCGCGCTGCGCTTTGCCGCTGAGGGCGGCACTCCGGTGATTGCCGATCTCAACATTGACGCCGCCAACGCCGCCGCCGATGAGTTCAAGGCAGATGGCGGTGAGGCTTTTGCAGTGGCAATGAATGTGACCGACGAAGCGGAAGTGGAAAAGGGCGTTGCCGACGTCATCGCCAAATATGGCAAGATCGACATCCTCGTCAGCAATGCCGGCATCCAGATCGTCAAGCCGATTGTCGATTTTCCATTTGCCGACTGGAAGAAGCTGCTGTCGATCCATCTCGACGGTGCTTTCCTGACGACAAGAGCCTGTCTCAAGCACATGTACGCAGCCAATTATGGCCGGGTCATCTACATGGGTTCCGTCCATTCCAAGGAAGCCTCCAAACTCAAGGCGCCTTACGTCACGGCCAAACACGGCCTTATCGGTCTTGCCAAGGTGGTGGCCAAGGAGGGTGCCGAGCACAATGTCAGTGCCAATGTCGTATGCCCCGGTTTCGTGCGCACGCCGCTGGTCGAGAAGCAGATACCCGAACAGGCCAAGGAACTCGGCATAACCGAGGAGCAAGTCATCAAGAATGTCATGCTGAAGGATACGGTCGACGGCGAATTTACGACCACCGACGACGTGGCGGACGCCGTACTTTACTTTGCCGGCTCCAGGACAAATGCGTTGACCGGACAATCGCTGGTCGTGAGCCACGGCTGGTTCATGCAATAGATCGGATAAGTGGGGTCTTTCCAGTTCATGGGGAAGACTCCACGCGGTCTACTCCTCCTGGCAGGTCGTGCTGCTGCCATTGCGCGTCAGTTTCGCTTCCCTACCCTTGGTCCAGAACTCGGTATTTTCATCGGCATAGCGCCCGCCATCGGCCGAGAGGGCCTGCGGCAGGGTATAGGTATCGCCGCTGCCGGAGAAGACGAGATCGACCGTGCCGAAGCCATCGCCCGGTGGCGTAAAGCTGGCGGTCAGGCGGGAGCCGTCGGCACACTTGTATTTCACGTCCTTTGCAAGCGCCGCTACCGGCATGAACGCCAGAGCAAGCCCGCAAATCCCGAAGATCAACCTTGAATTCATTCCGCTATACCCCTCGGCTAGATGTAAAGGCGGGCTATCCGCCGTTGCCGTTGTCGATCAACGCCAGCGTGTTTTTATCAGGTACACCGTCGCACCAATAGTCAAGGGCCCGTTGGTAGGGACTGTCGGTGTCGGGCCCTGCCAGCGAAAACAATGTCATGCTCGAGCGAAACTTTATGTCGTCGGGCGAACCGAATATCCCGTACAAGGTCGTCCCGCGGATAGCCAGAACCTTGTTGGTACATTCTGCGAGCCGGCCGCCCAGGAGCGGGTGGTCGAGATAGGAGCGCGCCTCATCAGGCGAAGCGATGCCATAGAATTTCGCAGTCGATGAACGGCCAAGTTCGCGCAGTTGCGGGAAGATGAACCACATCCAGTGGCTCTGCTTTAGTCCCGCACGCAATTCGAGCAGCACCTGCTGATAGACGGGGGCCTGCGCTGTTACAAATCGCGCGAGGTTGAATGGATCCTCCGGCGACATAAGAACCTCGTCCGTGTTGCCCAAGCCATCTTGACTGGAATAATGTAAGGTGCGGCGGCAACGATGTATACATTGGGGGGAATGCTTATGGATGCCACGTCGTCGCCGGTCATCGTATCAATCGTCAATACGCTGGAGACGGCACTGACGCCGGTCTTCCTGCTGGCCGGTACCGCGGGCTTCCTCAATGCCTTCGTCTCCCGCCTCGCCCGGCTCTCCGATCGCGTCAATCAGATCTCGGACTTGATCGGCACCGACCACGAGCTCAATACAGCACGGCTGACACAACTCAGTTACCTGCGCTTCCGCACGCTCGCGCTGGAAATCGCCGTGGTGTTTGGCACTCTCGCGGGCGTGTTGACCTGCCTTGCGATTGTATCGCTGCTCGGCGGTGCCATCGGCCGCTCGGGCTTTCGCGAACACGTGCTGTACTGGCTTTTTGCCGGAGCCGTCTTCGCCCTGGTCGGCGCGCTTATCGCATTCCTGTTCGAAATTCTGACAGCAAGCCAAAGCATGTTGCGCCAGATAGCCCGCGACCAGCGCCAGCGCAGATAGGAGAACGCATCGCTGAGCCCATCCACTATCACGCGAAGGTGGAATAGGCCTCCTCGCGGCTGAGCAGATTGGCGTCGCGCGCCAAACGCCACCGGCCATCGCTTTCCTTGCGCAGGATGGTCAGCGTATAGCCAGAACGATGGACGGTGGCACCGTCGGCGGGCGTAACTTCCAGCCTGATATAGTTACGCAAGTATGCCCATTCGCCCAGCACATTGACTTCCTGAATGTGATAGGCGCCGTCCATGCGAACCTGCTTCATCGATTTCATCGTCGCAGCAAATGCCGCTTTGCCAAAGGGCTTTTGCCCGGAGACCATGAAGATAACATCGTCGGTCATGAGATCGAGAATCGTCGCGCTATCGCCAGATTTGCTTGCGGAAAACCAGGTTTCCACGAGGGTGCGAATCGCCTGCTCGTCGTCGCTCATCTGTCTCTCCCAGTCCACGTTAGCTCGGTCCTAAGAAATTATAGCGAGACGGCGATTAATTGAAGGGGCCCCGACATGCGTGCACACTCAAACGGCTGATTGACCCCAGCAGGGGCCCGGTTTCCCATACCCCCTGAATATTTGCCTGGCCGGGCCTCTTTCATTCTTTTCGAGGTAGTGGAGATGGAACCGGATGATCCCACTCCGCCAAGGGCGGAGTACGAACCCTACCTTACGCCGGTGCTTCCCTACGTCATCGTCTTCATCATAACAACGACGCTCGTCATCTCCGCAGGTTGGATGCTTCGCCCGTAGGGTGTGCCGGCTGCAAATCCATTGTGTCGATTTCCGTGTTTGATAGTTGCAGTAAAAAGCCCCGTCGCAAGAACGGGGCTTTTCTATTTTCATGCCTTATGGACCGACTGGATTAGCAATCAGTGACCGCCATTGCCGTGGCCGCCACCACCGCTGTTGCCGCCGCGGCCATTGTTGTCGCCTCGGCCGTTGTCACTCTTGCCGTTATCGCCTTTGCCGCGATCGTCTTTATCCTTATCGTTCTTATCGTTCTTATCGTTCTTGTCGTGGTTGTCCTTGTCCTTGTCGCCCTTGTGGTCACGATCATCGCCCTTGTGACCCTTGTCGTCACCCTTGTGGTCTTTGTCGCCCCAGCCGCCCTTGTCGCCTCGGTCGCCCTTATGACCACGATCGCCATGGTCGCCCTTATCGCCCTTGCCGTGACCATGCTTGCCGCCGTGTTCGCCCGGTCCGCAATTGCCTGGATCGCCGCCATTGTCGCCGCCGGTACCACCGGTTCCGCCAGTACCGCCAGTGCCACCGTCACCACCCGTGCCACCCGTGCCTCCCGTACCACCAGTGCCGCCGGTTCCGCCCGTACCACCAGTGCCGCCCGTTCCGCCCGTACCACCAGTGCCGCCCGTTCCGCCAGTGCTGCCCGTTCCGTCAGTACCGCCAGTACCGCCGGTGCCAGTGCCGCCTGTTCCGCCGGCGCCAGCGCCACCAGTTCCGCCAGTACCAGCACCGCCGGTGCCACCTGTTCCACCGGTACCGCTCGGGCTACCACCCGTACCGCCACCATTATTGCTTGCCGAATTGGTGCCGCCGGACGTGCCTGAACCGCCCTTGCCCGCGCCGCCCTTTGAACGACCGCTGCGGCTATTGTCCGATACGTTGCCATTGTCATGGGTCCAGCTCGATGGCTGGCTGATGGCCGCCGTGGTCATGGGCGGGCACATGTCAAGTTGCTGCTTGCTGAGGATTGACCGTTTATTCAAGGCATAGCAGCAAAGCCCAACATTACCGTCGTTGAGCTGCCTGCACTGTGCGGCGCTCGCAAACAATGCGCGCCGGCCCTCAGCATAGCTTGGCGCCGTCTGAAGGAGAGTTGAAACCAGACCCAAGGTTGAAATCGTCATAACGGCGAATAAAACGCTGCGTCTGCTCTGGTTTTTATTGTTGTTTGTTATACGCATGTGACATTTCCCCAAGTGTTATTGTTATTAAGCAACTCCACACATCAGGGTAATGTTGTTATCTATCACCTAGCCATTGATGGCTTTATTGCTTGCCAAATATGTAAACTTAAGGTTGTGGTATTGATACATAACAATGCTGCTTATAAACGATGTAAAAAGATTGATGCAAAACGGGGGGTTATACCGTATTATCTAACCCGGGAGTAAGCGCCGGGTAATGAGGCGTCCTGTGTTCCAGTACATACTTTCGTAACCATAAATAAGTACGTTTAAGAAAAAGACGGCGTCAAAGTCGCGACGATCAGTGCGTAACGCCGTGTTAACCGTTGATTCACAAATTCAGGATCTTAGACACGATTTTACCGCCCTGACGCGCCAATTCGTCCCTGCCGATCTTTGGGAGAACACAGCATGTTGCGCATATTTTCGCTCGTGATCCTGTCCGCAGGCTGGTGCCTGGGGGTCTTTGCTTCAATACCCGCCCGTGCCGACGGGACCGAAATGGAGCTCAAGGGCAAGGGATTTGGTCCGCCTGCCTTCCAATCGTTCTGCAATCATTATGCGAGCCTTTGCAACACGCGCTCAGGCGCCAAGGTGGTGCAACTTACAGGTGAAAAGCGTAAGCAGTTGCAAGCCGTAAACATGAGCGTCAACTCCTCGATCCGACAACAGAGCGACATGCAGACGAACGGCGTCGACGATGTCTGGACGATCCCGACCAAGGCGGGTGATTGCGAGGATTTCGCCATCCTGAAGAAGCGCGAGCTGATGCGGCGCGGTTGGCCCGCGGCCTCGTTGCTGCTGACCGTCGCGCGGCTGCCATTCAGCAATGAAGGCCATGTCGTCCTGACAGCACGCACCTCCGACGGCGATCTTATTCTCGACAGCCGCAGCAATTCGGTGCGTGACTGGTCAAGCACGTCCTATCGCTACTATGCGCGCCAGTCGCAGACATCGGCAGGCTGGGAACGTATTGGGAGAGCAATTCCTGTGACGACCACCGCCAAGGTCAAACTCGACTACACCACCACCGCCAGCATCAAATAGCAGGGCCTGGTGCGGATTGAAGGATCTGCACCCCGTTGATCTTGTAGCCGCCATCCGGTTGCTTCACCAGCTGATAGATGGCGGTCCAGTCCTTGCCGTCCGGGCCAGTGATCAAGACTTCCTGTATGACCTGTTCGCCCTCGATCCTGCTGCGTCCAAACGCGAAGTTTCCCGGCCGGAAAACCGGCTGGTAAGCGCGCTTCACCATATCGAAGAAGAGGTTCTGGTTGAGGAACTTCTCCTGGATCGTGGGTGACGCAAACGAATAGGCGGTAGCGGCATCGTTGCTGAGGAAGGCGGCGATCTGGTTCCTGATGATGAGCTGCGCCGAATCGACGGGTTCCTCCGCCCGCAGCGGTCCGGCAAGGACAAGAGCAGCGCATAAAGCCGCGCTAATCCCGAATGCCCTGATCATCATGGTCTCCTTCTTACATCCCAGTGCCACTTCAAGTAGATGCGCGGCGGTGCCGGATCATTGCCGATGCCGGTCGTGCGATTTGTTGCCGCCGAGGTCGCCAACTGCGATTGCAATTTGCGGCGCAGTGGTGAAAAACTACGCCCACAATCACGCTCTTGCAATGAGAGGCGCGCCAGGCTCCCGGCGCGAACTTGTTTCTCCATGCCCACGCGCACAAAGCCCCTTCACAGATCATGACTGACAATCGCCCGGCCTCGGGCCAAAGCGTAACGGAATCGCGTTATTGGCGGCAGAACCTCGTTGTCTGCCTGCTTGGCTCGTTCACCACTATCGTTGCGATGACGCTCATCCTGCCGTTTCTGCCGCTCTATGTCGAAGAGCTCGGTGTCAGCGACCACGCGGCGATCGTGCAATGGTCCGGCATCGCCTATGGCGCGACGTTCTTCACCGCCGCCCTCGTTGCGCCGCTGTGGGGCCGGCTCGCCGATCTCTATGGACGCAAGCTGATGCTCATCCGTGCCAGTCTTGGCATGGCGATCGCCATGTCGCTGATCGGGATGGCAACAAACATCTGGATGCTTGTGTTCCTGCGCCTGCTCACGGGTCTGCTCGGCGGCTATGCCTCGGGCTCGACGGTCCTGGTTGCGACGCAAACACCAAAGGCCCGCACCGCCTGGGCCCTTGGCACGCTTTCCGCCGGCATCATGGCAGGCAATCTCGTCGGTCCGCTCATCGGCGGCGCGCTGCCTCCGCTCATCGGCATTCGCCAGACTTTCTGGCTGGCTGGCGGGGTGATTTTCATTACCTTCCTCGCCACAAGCTTCTTCATCAAGGAAGAGTGGCGCCCGGCCAAGGTCCGGTCAGAGAAACGGCTTGGCGGATGGAGTGCCATTCCCGACAAGCGGCCAGTTGTCGTGATGCTGCTTGCCGGCATGCTGCTGATGCTCGCCAATATGTCGATCGAACCGATCATCACCGTCTACGTGGCGCAGCTGGTTGCCGATCCGGCCAAGATCACCCTCGTCTCCGGCGTCGTCATGTCGGCGGCGGCGCTCGGCAGCATCCTTTCGGCGTCGAGGCTCGGCAAACTGGCCGACCGGGTGGGCCATTGGAACATCATCGTCGGGGCGCTCGGCGTATCGGCGCTGCTTCTCGTTCCTCAGGCCTTCGTAACCGAGAGCTGGCAGTTGATCGTGCTGCGGTTCCTGATGGGACTTTCCCTGGGCGGATTGTTGCCGTGCATCACCGCGGTGATCCGCCATAATGTCCCCGATAATGCGGCCGGCAGCATCCTCGGCTATGCCACCTCCTCGCAATATGTCGGACAGGTTGTGGGACCACTGGCTGGTGGCTTCGTCGGCGGTCACATCGGCATGCGCGCGGTATTCCTCGGCACGAGTTTGCTCCTCGCCGGTGCGGCCGTCTATGGCTGGTTGGTACGCCCCAAAGAACGGTGATACGCTCGCCGAAGTACCGAGTGATTCGTAAGCGATGACGATCACGAAAAATTCGCCAGATTGTCATGGAACCAGACTGACTCCCGACGCATTACGGTGGTCAGTTTAGCCTGCAACTTGTTGCAACTAGACTGTCCTACATTCCATGGAGGAAGTAATGAACGACAAGCGGTTTCCCATCCCCGTCATGATCACAGTTGGAGCGGCCGGACAACGCGCCGTGTCCACGGTATGGGAAGCGATAGAATGCCTGCGAACGTATTGGCCCACGAAAAAGGGACCAAGTTACAGGCGGGCATTGCAAGCCTGCCTCGACGCACTCGACGGCTGGAAGCCTGCGCACAAGGCGCGGCATGCCTTCATCAGCGCCGCGCGTGAAGCCGGCGTTTTCCTCGACCCACATTTGCATTGATAAGGCGTTCGAGCCGATAAATGCGGGCGGCATCGGCCGCCCGACTCCCGTTCAGCGAATATCTGCCCGCGCCCGCGGACGCCTTTCATTCATTTCATGGCTGAAGATCGCCGGCGGCAATGGCGTGCGCTGGCGGATAATGTCTGAACCCTTCTCGCCCATCATGATCGTCGGCGCATTGGTATTGCACGAGGGAACGCGCGGCATCACCGAACTGTCGCACACGCGCAGGCCCTCGATGCCGCGGACTTTCAGTTCGAGATCGACCACAGCCATGTTGTCCGAACCCATCTTGCAGGTGCCGACAGGGTGATGGTCGGTCTTCGCATTGGCGCAACCATATTCGAAGAGTTCCTCGTCGGAATTATACTTCGGCCCCGGCAGGCGTTCCGCCATCACATAGGGTTTCAGGGCCGCCTGGCTCATGATCTCACGGGCGATCTTCAGGCCTTCGATCGACATTTTCCGGTCATGCGGATCGCTCCAGTAATTGGGGTCGATCAGGGGAGCGGCATTCGGATCGGAAGACTGCAACCGCACCGTCCCGCGCGATCGGGGATGAAGATAGGCGGAGTTCAGGGTGACGCCGGCGTTCTTGAGCCGCTCGACGCCAGCTTCGATACCCGAGCCCAGTCCGAGATGGAACTGGATGTCCGGAGAGCGCGCATCGGGATCCGCATACCAGAAGCCGCCCGTTTCAAACAGGCTCGACGCAACCGGACCGGTACGGAACAGCACGTACTGGATGCCCGCCCACAGTGTTCGGTGCAGCTTGGCCACGCCATCATAGGTATGGTCGCCCGTGCATTCGCAAATGACGAAAAGGTCAAGGTGGTCCTGCATGTTCTCGCCCACGCCGGGCAGATCATGCGTTACCGGCACGCCGACGCTCTTCAGATGATCGGCCGGGCCGATGCCGGACTGGAGGAGCAGTTTCGGCGATCCGATTGCACCCGAACTGACGAGAACCTCGCGTTCGGCGCGGATTGTCTCGCGCGCATTGCCCTTGATGATCTCTACGCCGACCGCCCTCCCCTTCTCGACAAGGACCCGGGTTACCTGCGCGCCCAAGCGGATCGTCAGGTTTTTGCGCTCGCTGATTGGAGCGAGATAGGCCATCGACGCCGATGAGCGGCGGCGATTGCGCTGCGTCAATTGGTAGAACCCGACGCCCGCTTGCTGCTGGCCGTTGAAATCGTGGTTATAGGGAATGCCGAGTTCCTGTCCTGCCCGGATATAGGCATCGCAGATCGGCAGGGTGGCCGCGGGCATTGAGACGCCGAGCGGCCCGCCATAGGCATGATAATCGTCGGCGTAGCGCTGATTGTCCTCGGCGCGCTTGAAATAAGGCAGAACGTCGCGATAACTCCACCCGGCACAACCATCATCCCGGGCCCACAGGTCGTAGTCGGTTGCATTTCCGCGCGTATAAAGCTGGGCATTGATGCTTGATCCGCCACCAATGACTTTTGCTTGCGTATAACGCAAGACGCGGTTGTTCATGTGCTTCTGTGGCACCGTCGACCAGCCCCAGCTGGCGACACCCTTGGTCATCTTGGCGAAGCCGGCTGGCATATGGAAAAGCGGGTTCCAGTCCCCGCCCCCGGCTTCGAGCAGCAGTACCGAAACGTCCGGATCTTCGCTCAGGCGATTGGCGAGAACGCAGCCTGCGGGTCCGGCGCCGGTTATGATGTAATCATAGGTCATTCTAGAGCCTGCTTATCGAAAGGGCGCCATCGGCATTGATGATCGAGCCCGTGGCAAAGTTGAAATCGCCGCTGGCAAGAGCGGCCACGATACGGCCGAGATCGTCCGGCTCGCCCCAGCGCTTCATCGGAACAAGGCCCTCGGCAATAAGCTTGTCGTATTTTGCAGCGGCAATGGCGGTCATGTCGGAACGGATGATCCCGGGACGCACATCGAAAACGCTGATTCCCTGATCGGCAAGACGCACCGCGAGCCCCTGCGTGAAGGACGCGAGCGCCGCCTTCGTCAGGCAATAGTCGAGACGTTCGGGCGAAGTCATCTCGGCGGAAACCGAGGTAACGTTGATGATGGTGCGCGATGTGGCGCTTTCCTGTTGCGCCAGCATGGCGCGCAAGGCGGCTTGCGTGAAGAAAACGGTGCCGCGCAGATTGACGGAGACGATAGCGTCGAAATTAGCCGGCTCAAGGTCTAGGAAGTCACCCCGAACCTTCGAACCGATCCCGGCATTGTTGACGAGACAGTCGATGCGGCCATGGGTGTCGAGCACGCCCTCAATCGTCGCGGCATGGCCGGCGAGATCGGCAATGTCGGCCGTGTGAAACGAGACTTTGGCGCCGAGTCCGGCCAGTGTTGCGACCGCCGCCTCGGCCGTTTCGTCATTGGCGATATCCGTGATGGCGAGGTCGAAACCCTTGCCCGCTAGCGCCCTGGCGATTCCAAGGCCGATTCCACGGCGCGCTCCGGTGACGAGGGCGACCGGCTTCATGACAATTCCTTTCCGACGATATGATCCGCGACGCGCAGGGCCTGGGCCGCGATTGTGAGCGCCGGGTTGACCGCTGCCGACGTCGGCAGGAACGCGGCATCGACAACGAACAGGTTAGGGTGGTCAAAGGCACGGCAATAAATATCGAGCGGCGCGGTCGCGGGGTCGCTACCCATTCGGACGGTGCCACACTGATGCGACGGCGTCTTGCGGTCGAAGGCCTTGGAAAGCACAAGCGGGAAGCCGGCCGCGCGCAGAGTGGACTTGATCCGGGCCACCAGCCTCAAATGGGCCGGCCAGTTGCTGCGGATCCACTCGAGAATGATCTTGTCGCCATCAATGCGCACCCGGCTTTCGGGCTTTGGCACATCCTCGCTCATGGCAAGGAAATCCACCGTATGCGCGCAGAATCGGTCAAGCCCCCATTCCGGCACCATCCGAAGATCGGATTTCAAAACCGCGCCGCTGATCCGCCCGAGCAACTGGACATTGCCGAGCGGCGCGCCGCCATCGCCATCGGACAGATAGAAATCGTTGAAGCCGAATGTCTTCTGGTAGACGCTGTCATTTTTGAAGCGCGGATCGAACCCGATGACGGCCGAAAGGTTGTGGTTCATAAAGTTGCGGCCAACCTGATCCGAGCGATTGGCGAGCCCGGCAGGATTGGCAGCGTCGGCCGAGCGCAAGAGGAGCACGGCGGACTGGACCGCTCCGGCCGAGAGCACGACGAGCTTCGGTCGCGCGATATGCCTTGCTCTATTCTGCTCGTAATGCACCGCTGCGATTGACTTGCCATCCGCCGCGGTCTCGAGGCGAGTGACCCGTGCATTGGTTTCCAGCCGGACATTCTCGTGTTTCAGGGCGGCGGCGAGCGCGATCGTTTCCGCGTCCATCTTGCCATTGAAGCTGTTCGGATGGGCATCCCAAGGCGTTTTGCCGTGCTTGAGCCAGGTATCGATATCGACGCCCAATGGCAGCGATGCCGGATGAACGCCCACCTTCTTCAACCGGGAGCGAAGCGCGGCGATGGGCGCTTCGTCTGGCACGGGTGGGAAGTTGTAGGGTATTGAATGAAACGGCTCGGTCGGGTCTTCGCCGAGTGTTCCTCGCACCTCGAACAATTGTTCGGCCTTGCTGTACCAGGGCTCGAGTTCCTCGTAAGGAAATGGCCATGCTGGCGAGACACCTTCGAGATGCTGCATCTCCGCGAAATCCTCGGCGCGGTAACGCGTCAGCACCGCTCCATAGAATTTCGAATTGCCGCCGACATTGTAGTAATTGCCGGGGTTGAAGGGTTTGCCGAACTCGTCGTACCAGCTTTCCTTCGGCCGAAAGAAACCACGCTGGAAGATGGCGCGCGGATCGCGGTTCTCCGGCCGGTCCGCCAGATGATCGCCCGCTTCCAGAATGATGATATTTGCTCCCGAACCGGCGAGCCCGGCGGCGATCGTGGCGCCGCCGATGCCTGAGCCGATGATAACGATATCTGCGGCCGCGTTCGGTGTGGGAGTGGTGGTCATGACGCCGGTCGATCAGGCCCCGATGCGCAATTGCGATTGCGGATCGAAGAAAACCGCCTTGTCGAGATTGAAAGCGAGCGCCGTTCTCGTGCCGGCGGATATTGGCGCATCCGCACGCAGGCGCGCGACGACCTCCTTGCCGCCGAGCTTGGTGACCGCGAAAGTGTCGGAGCCTGCAGGCTCAACCACTTCGATGAAGCATTCGCCTTCGACGAGTGAACCCGCGTTACGATCCGCGCCATCCGGATCGGTCAACGCTTCCGGGCGGATGCCGAAAATCACATCCTTGCCCGTGAATGCAACGAGGGCGCTATTGGTCTTGATCGGCAGGCGCAACGGTTCCATGTCGGGGCGCTCGAGCACGACCGCGAGATCGTTGGCGCCACCTTCGATCTTGGCCTTGAGCAGGTTCATGGCCGGTGAGCCCATGAAGTCGGCGACGAAGATGTTGGTAGGATTGTTGTAGATTTCCGCCGGTGTACCGAACTGCTGCAATACGCCGTCTTTCAGGACTGCGATCTTTGTTGCCAGCGTCATCGCCTCGATCTGGTCGTGGGTCACATAGACGATCGTAGTCTTCATGCGCTGATGCAGGCGCTTGATCTCGGTACGCATATCGACGCGCAGCTTGGCATCGAGGTTGGAGAGCGGCTCGTCGAAGAGGAACACCTGCGGATTGCGCACGAGCGCACGCCCCATCGCCACGCGCTGGCGTTGCCCGCCGGAAAGCTGGCTCGGCTTGCGGTTGAGCAGATGCCCGATCTGCAGCATGTCGGCGACCTGCTTGATGGCCTTTTCTCGCTCCTCCTTGGCGATGCCGCGAATTTCCATACCGAAGGCGATGTTTCCGGCCACGGTCATGTTCGGGTAGAGCGCATAGGACTGGAACACCATCGCGATGTCGCGCTTGGAGGGGTGCAATCCGCTGATCGACTTGCCCTTGATCGAGATGTCGCCTGACGTGATCGGTTCCAGCCCGGCAATGGTGTTGAGCAGGGTCGACTTGCCGCATCCGGAGGGTCCGACGAGGACGAGGAAGCCGCCTTCATCGATCTCGATATTGATGTCCTTCAGGATCGGCACGTTGCCGTAGGACTTATGCAGGTCTTGGATCTTGAGAAATGACATTGATTTATCCCTTCACGGCGCCGGACATGAGGCCGCGGACGAAATACCGCCCGGAAACGATGTAGACGATGAGAGTTGGCAGGGCGGCGAGAATGGCGCCGGCGAAATGCACGTTATATTCCTTCACGCCCGTCGACGAGTTGACGAGATTGTTGAGCGCAACCGTCATGGGCGTACTGCTGAAGCCGGAGAACGATGCGCCGAAAAGGAAGTCGTTCCAGATATTGGTGAACTGCCAGATCACAGATACGACGATGATCGGCCCAGACGACGGCAGGAGAATACGCCAGAAAATCTGGAAGAAGTTCGCGCCATCGATCTGCGCCGCGCGCACCAGTTCGGTCGGAAATGCCTCGTAGTAATTACGGAAATAAAGCGTCGTGAAGCCGAGGCCATAGACGATATGGACGAGGATCAGGCCCTGGATGGTTCCGGCCATGCCGAGAAAGCCGAGGACACGCGCCATCGGTATGAGCACGATCTGGAACGGGATGAAACAGCCGAGCAGCAGCATGCCGAACATGACGTTCGAGCCGCGGAAGCGCCATTTTGTCAGGACATAGCCGTTAAGCGCGCCGATCACCGTCGAGATGGCGACTGCGGGAATGACCATCAGGATCGAGTTGATGAAATAGGGGCGCAGGCCCGTGGGCTGCACGCCGATCTGCGCGGTCGACCAGGCCGAGAGCCAGGGCTGGATCGTCCATTCATGCGGTGGCGACAGCATGCCGCCCTGACGAATTTCATCGAGCGTCTTAAGCGAGTTCACCACCATTACGTAGAGTGGCAGCAGGTAGTAAAACGCGAAAACCAGAAGGGCGATATAGATGACGACGCGGGTGAGTTTGCCGCTGTTGATTACATTGTCGGGGCTTGGAGCGCTCATTTGTTGCCTCCCCTGATTTCGGAATAAAGGTAGGGGATGATGATCGCGAAGATCGTGATCAGCATGATGATGGCCGATGAGGCGCCGATGCCCATGGAATTGCGGGTGAACGTATAGGAATACATGAACGTCGCCGGCAATTCGGTTGCCTGGCCAGGCCCGCCGCCGGTCAGGGCGATGACCAGATCGTATGCCTTGATCGCAAGGTGCGCGAGAACGACGAAGGCGGAAAGAAACACGGGCCGCATCAGTGGAATGATGATGCGCCGGTAGATCATGCCGGTCGATGCGCCGTCGATCTGCGCCGCCTTGATGATCTCATTGTCGACGCCGCGCAAGCCGGCAAGAAACATGGCCATGACGAAGCCGGAGGATTGCCAGACCGCAGCGATAACGACCGTATAGATCGCCATCTTCGAGTCCTTGATCCAGTTGAACTGAAAGCTTTCCCAGCCCCACTGGTGCATGGTGTTTTCAAGACCGATGCCGGGATCGAGAAACCATTTCCAGGCGACGCCGGTGACGATGAACGACAGCGCCATGGGATAGAGATAGATGGGACGCAGGACACCTTCGATGCGGATCTTCTGGTCGAGAAGGATGGCGAGGCCCAGGCCGAGCACCGTGCAGATGACGATGTAGAGCGAGGCAAATATGCCAAGGTTGGTAATAGCCCGCCACCAGTGCGGCAGCGCCCACAGCTTGCGGTAGTTTTCAAAGCCGACAAATCCATAGGACGGCAACATCTTGCTGTCCGTGAACGACAGAATGCCGGTATAGATGATAAAGCCATAGACGAAGATCAGGACGATCAAAAAGCTCGGTCCGAGAACCAGCTTGGGTATAAGGTCCTGTATGCGGCTGCGGGTATCCATAGCCTCACCTCTTAAATCAATATCGTTTTATATCGTTGCCGCGACGGGGCGGAGAATTCTATCCGGGGCATGTGCTGCCCCGGATAGAGGACTAAGCTTATTTCGCAGCGTCAACGGCGGAAACGAGTTCCTTCACCGCGTCTTCGGAGCTCAGTTCACCGTTGAATTCACGTGTGACGACGTCATAGATCGCGTTCTTCACGGCAGCAGGAACCGCATAGCCATGGGCCATGGAGCCGTAGAGCGTGCCGCCCTTGCTGGCTTCGGCAAGATCCTTGATGGCCTTCTTGCCGCAAGCGTCAAAAGCGGTATCCGGAACGTCCGTGCGAGCCGGAGCCGAACCCTTGACCACGTTGAACGCCGACTGGAAGCTCGGGCTCTCGATGGCCGATGCCATTACCAGCTGGTTCTTGTGGTCAGCATCGCTCTTCTTGAAGAAGAGGAACTGGTCGGAGTTGAAGGTTACCGACCCCTGGGTGCCCGGGAAGCGCATGCAGACGAAGTCCACGCCGGGCTCCTTCTTTGCCTTCACAAATTCACCCTTGGCCCAGTCACCCATGAACTGCATGCCGGCCTTGCCTTCGATAACCATGGTCGAAGCAAGGTTCCAGTCGCGACCGGAGAAATTGTCGTCGACATAGCTGCGCAGCTTGGTCATGCGGTCGAAAGCTTCCTTCATCTTGTCGCCGCCCAAGGCCTTGGGGTCGAGATCGATGAATGCTGCCTTGTAGAAGTCATTGCCGAGGGAAAGAACGACGGCATCAAAGATGGTCGCGTCCTGCCAGGGCTGGCCGCCATGGGCGATCGGCGTGATGCCCTGTTCCTTGAACTTGTCGAGCAGAGCGATCAGTTCGTCCCAATTGGCAGGTTCCTTGCCGCCAGCCTTGTCGAGGGCCGCCTTGTTGATCCATACCCAGTTGGTCGAGTGAACATTGACCGGCGCGGCGATCCAGTGGCCGTCATACTTGGAGAACTTCTGCAGTGCCTCCGGAATGACGTCGCCCCACTTTTCCTTGTCAGCAACGTCATCGACATTGGTCAGTGCGCCCTGCTTTGCCCAGTCGGTGATGTCGAAACCGAGCGACTGCACCGACGTCGGAGGATTGCCGGCGGTAACACGAGCGCGCAGCACGGTCATGGCTTCTGAACCGCCACCACCGGCGACGGGCATGTCGGACCAGGTGATGCCCTTGGTCTCGAGATCCTTCTTCAGGACTTCGAGCGCCGTTGCTTCACCGCCGGAAGTCCACCAATGCAGAACCTCGACGTTCTCAGCAGCGCGGGCCGCCGTTGCAGTCCCGAGCAGCATCGCTGCGGCGGCGACCGTATTCATCCACTTTTTCATTTCAGGCCTCCCATTTGAAAAAAGAAAATATCCAAAATATCCGACTGAGATTCCTCAAGTCCGGAGCATTCTTACAATAGGCGGAAGGGGCTTTACAATCGATTTAATCAGCTCGTCCATACGACTTTCCTCCTACCCAGATGCATGTTGAGTGTCTTCGTTTCCGTGTAATCCTCAACCGCATGCCTGCCCAGTTCCCGGCCGAGACCGGACTGCTTGTAGCCGCCGAACGGCAATTCCGAAGCGCCGTCCATGAAGGTGTTCATCCAGATCGTCCCGGCACGAACTTGGCGCCCGATCGTCAGGCACGTATCGAAATCGCGGCTCCAAACGCCGGCCGACAGGCCATAATCGATGGAATTGGCGATGCGAACCGCTTCATCGAGTGTTTCGAAGGTCAGGACGGAGAGAACCGGGCCAAAAACCTCCTCACGTGCAACTGCCATGTCCGGCTGCACGGCCGACAGGATGGTCGGCGACATGAACTGTCCCATGCCAAGTTCCAGTGGCTCGCCGCCATGGCTGATATTGGCTCCGCCGGTTGCTGCATTACGTACACAGCCGTCGATCTTCGCCAGGTGCTCGGGCGTGATGATGGCGCCGACCTTGGTCTGCGGATCAAGCGGATCGCCGACCTTTACCTTGGCGGAATGAGCGGCGATGCGGGCGACGACGTCGTCAGCGATATCGCGGTGGACGATAAGGCGCGAACCGGCATTGCAGCATTCGCCGGCGTTGAAATAGGCGCCGAAGACCGCCGCGTCGATGAAATCATCGAGTTCCGCGTCGGGAAACACGATCTGCGGGTTCTTGCCGCCGAGTTCCAGCGAGACCTTTTTCAAGGTCTGCGCGGCATTGGCCATGGTGAGCTTGCCGACCAGCGTGGAGCCGGTGAAGGACACCATGTCGACGTCAGGATGGACGGTCATGGGCGCACCGACTTCCGCGCCGGTTCCCGTCACGATATTGACGACACCGGCAGGAACACCGGCTTCCATCAGGATCTCGCCAAGCACAAGCGTCGAGCCGGAAGTAAGCTCCGATGGCTTGACCACGGCCGTGCAACCAGCCGCCAGGGCGAAAGGCAGTTTCTGGCTGACGATAAGGAACGGGAAATTCCACGGCGTTATGATCGAAACGACGCCGATCGCTTCGCGCAGGACCACCCCGAGCGTGCCTTCACCGAGCGTATTATAGCTCTCGCCATGGAGATCCCGGCCGAGCGCAGCGGCATAGCGCCAGATATCCACGGCGCCGCCGAGTTCGGCCTTGGCCTGGCTGATCGGCTTGCCCGACTCGATGCAATCGAGATAGGCGAGTTCATCGGAACGCGCGGCAATCAGTTCGGCAGCCTTGAGCAAAATGTTCGAGCGCTCTGCGCCGGTCATGCGGGACCAGGTACCCGTATCGAAGGCGCGGCGCGCTGCGGCGATGGCTCGTTCCGCGTCGGCTTTCGTTGCGGCCTGATAGCGGGAGACGACGACACCATGTCCCGGGCTCTTGCGCTCGATGGCAGCGCCGCCGGAACCATCGACCCACCGGCCATCGATCAGCAGCTGAAATTCGCGCACCTTGAAATCTTCGAGCGCCCGTGGGCGCACCAGAATCGTCATTACCATTCTCCTTTGAATGCGGGCTCGCGCTTTTCGGCAAAGGCCGAAACACCTTCCTTAAGGTCCGCTGTCTTTGCGACGAGGATCGAGCCCAGCGCTTCGACCGCCGTTCCGTTGTCTTCGCCATTGGCCGAGGCAATCATGAGTTTGGCCACTTCGACGGCAGCCGGTCCGCGCTTGGCAATACGTTCCGCATAGGTCGTTGCCGTTGCAACCGCCGCGCCCGTTTCAACGACGTGGTCGACAAGGCCGAGGCCCAGGCCCTCCCCTGCACTGAAGATTTCGCCGCCGAGCGCCATGCGGCGCACGACCTGCGCGCCGAAGCGCCGGACAAGGCGCTGCGTTCCCGACCAGCCCGGCACCATGCCGAGGCCGGTTTCCGGCAGGCCAAGCTTTATCTGGGCTTCCGCGATGCGGATATCAGCAGTTGCGGCAAGCTCAAGCCCGCCGCCCAGCGCATGACCATTGAGCGCGGCGATAAGCGGCACGCGCAAGGTCGCAAGGCGCTCGAACACGCGGTGACCGAAGCGCACCCAGGCATGGCCGAACTCGTTCGGCGTCATCGCTGCCCAAGCCTTGATATCGCCGCCGGCCGAGAACGCCTTGCCGGCGCCGGTCAGGATCGCGACGCGCGTTTCGGCATTGGCTTCGACAGCGTCGCAGGCCGCGCCCAGTTCCTTCAGCATATCGAGATCGAAGGCATTGAGCTTTTCCGGGCGCGACACGGTGATCGTGGCGACGTGACCGGCGAAAGTGACGGTGATGCGCGGGTCAGCCATGGATCGTCCTCTGTGGCTTGTGCGGCAATTCGAGGCCGAGCGGCTGCGGCTGGAAGAGGCGGGCATCCATCTGTTTCAGGTCGCGCGCGACAACCAGCGGGAACTCGGACTGGTCGAGAATATGCGCCTGCAGATCGACGCCGGGGGCGATTTCAGTCAGCACGACGCCTTCGGGACGCAGCGCCATGACGCAGCGCTCGGTCACATAGGTGATGTCCTGTCCCTGCTCGATGGCGCGGCGACCGGAGAAAGTGACGTGTTCAACCTCGTTGACTAGCTTCTTGAGCTTGCCTTCCTTTTCGATAACCAGCTTTCCGCCTTCGACATGTACTTTCGCCCCGGCATTCAACATGCCCGAGAAGACGATCTTGCGAGCGCGCGCCGTGATATCGACGAAGCCGCCGGCGCCAGCAGTCACATGCGGGCGGAAACTCAGTTTCGATACGTTGACAGAACCGCTCTTGTCGATTTCCAGGAACGAGAGCAGCGACGCATCGAAACCAGCGCCCTGGAAATAGGTGAACTGGTGCGGCGACGGCACGAAAGCCTCGGCATTCGAGGCGCAACCGAAGGCAAAGTCGAGGAGCGGAATGCCGCCGACCGGACCCTGCTCGATGACCCAGGTGACGGCCCCGTGCAAACCCTCTTCGAGCAGGATGCGCGGCACGTTTGCCGAAATGCCGAAGCCGAGATTGACGGCGCTGCCCGCCTCGAGTTCCGTCGCGACCCGTCGCGCGATGACCTTCTGGATATTGAAATCCGGCAGTTCGAAATCTTCGAGCGGATGGAATATCTCGCCGGAAATGGCCGGATCATAAAGCGTCTGTGTTGTCTGCTTCTGTTCCGGATCGACCACGACATAATCGACAAGGATGCCGGGAACGCGCACGTCGTGCGGCTTCATCGAGCCGCTCTTGGTGATCCGCTTGACCTGTGCAATGACGATGCCGCCATTGTTGCGCACCGCGAGCGCCTGGTCGAAGCCGCCGAGATAGGCGCCTTCATGCTCGTAGGTGAGGTTGCCCCGCTCGTCGGCGGTCGTTGCACGGATGATGGCGACCTGCGGCACGATCGGCTTGAAGAACAACCATTCTTCGCCATCGAATTCGATCTTGCGCACCAACGGTTCCTTCGCGGCGGATGCATTCATGGCGCAACCCTGGCGGTCGGGATCGACGAATGTGTCGAGCCCGACCTTGGTCAAAACGCCCGGACGCTTGGCGGCAGCCTCACGGTGCATGTCGAAGAGAATGCCTGAGGGCACATTATATGCGGCAACCTCGTCATTGCCGATCATCTGCCAGATCAATGGAGGTTCGGCGCTGGACGGACCCGACGGGTAGGAGCCGCCGACGATCTTCTTCAAAAGGCCCTTCCTGGCAATGTAGTCGACGCCCTTGATCCCGCTCATGTCGCCGGCGGCTATCGGGTGCAGGGTCGTCAGATCACGCGGGTGACCCGTAGCCTCGAAGCGCGCTCCGATCGCCTTCAGCATCAGGTCGGGGCAACCGAGCCCGCTCGACGATGAGACGGAGACGATGGCTTCGTCAGGAATGAGGTTCGCGGCCTCTTCGGGGGTTATGTGCTTGTTCATGCTCTTGGATCGTGCTTTCAAAGGCCTGGATTGATCTTTTGGGCGGTTCCGGTCCGCGCAGCTTCCGTAACGGCGATGCCGGCGGCAAGCGACCAGACACCGTCCTCGCCCGACGCTGCAGGTCTGCCGTCGCCGGCAATGGCGGCGTGGAATTTGGCAAGGCCCGTCTCGTAGAGATTCTTGTGGTCGAGCTTGAGTTCGCTTTCGCCGTCGGCATTGCGGAGTATGACCGTGCCCACCGGCTTTTGCGTCATGACATTGTGCCCGACAAGCGAGCCTTCCGTGCCGTGCACTTCGAAGCCCGTTTCGGAGTATTTCGTGGTGAAGCCGTCATGAAACAGAGCAATCAGCCCCGACTTGAAGCGCATGACGCCCATCACACCGTCCTCGAGGCCCTCTTTGGCAAGTCCGCTCTTCTGGCCGAAGGCAACGGCCTCGACCGGGTCGTCGCCAAGCACGTAGCGGAGCGTATCGGTGTCGTGGACCGTAATATCGAGTATCACGCCGCCGCCAGCCTCCGGGCGATCCAGGCGCCAGCCCTGCAGATGCGGCGGAAGATAAACGGCGTGGAAGACCTTGGCGGCGAGCGGCTTGCCGATCTTGCCCGCAGCAATGGCATCGCGCATCGCCGTATGGCTTGCCGCGTTGCGCAGGTGGTGGTTGGTGGCAAAAACGATATTGGCGGCGCGGCAGGCCTCGACCATGGCCCGCGCATCCTCGAGGCTCGTTGCAAGCGGCTTTTCGCACAGTACATGCTTTCCTGCCTTCGCTGCGGCGAGCACCTGGTCCTTGTGCAGTTCATTGGTCGTCGAAATATAGACCGCATCGATCGGCTGTTCGCTGAACGACGCATCGAGCGTTGTGACCGAATGGGGAATTGCGTGTTCGTCGGCATATTTGCGCCCGCGCTCGGCATTGGTGCTCATGACCGATACAATCTCGCCGCCACTGACGCGGATCGCATCGATGACCCATTCATGCGCGATGGTGCTCGCACCAATCAGACCCCAGCGTATCATGCCAATTCCTCCGTTTGCCTGACAGGCGCGCCGCAGCTTTGGCGCACGACGAGACGCACCGACGTAACCAGTGTTTCCTGGTCGACCTGCCCGGCATTGATCTGCTTCATCAAAAGTTGTGCCGCCCGCTGGCCCATGCCCTGCGGATCGACCGAGACGGTCGTCAGGGCGGGAACCGCTGTCTTTGCCTCGATGACATCGTCGAACCCGATGACTGCAAAGCCCTTGCCCGGCTCGATATCGTTGGAGCGAAGGCCATCGCACACGCCGAAGGCGACTGCATCGTTGAAGCACAGCGCCGCAGTGGGACGCTCGTCAAAGAACATCATGCGTTCTGCCGCTGTAGCGCCGCCGGCGCGCGAGGGCGCGGAATGAATGACGAAGTTTTGGTTGAGGGCAATACCGGCTTCCATCAGGGCATCGCGATAACCCCGCACCCGGTCGGATGACACGGCCGTGTCAGCAAAGCCGCCCATGAAGGCGATGCGACGGTGCCCGAGATTGATGAGGTGACGGACTGCCGATTTAGCGCCGCCGTAATTGTCGGAAAGCAGCGTTGAAACCTTCGCACCCGGCAGATTGCGCACGACGACCACAACAGGGATGCCGCTGTCGGCGAGCGGCTTGACGTCACTTGCCTCGGTTCCGCGCGCCGGTGACAGGATAAGGCCGGCGATGCCGTTTTCACGCATCGAGGCGATGACCTGGCGCTGCCTGTCGACGCTTTCGCCGCTATGGGCGAGGAATTGTACGTAGCCTGCCGACTGAACCACCATGTCGACGCCGACAGCCAGTTCCGCAAAGAAACTATTGGTCAGATCGTTGACGACGATGCCGATGATTTTCGATTTCGACTGGCGCAGATTGGCAGCCCCGCGATTGTAGACATAGCCCAGGTCATTGATGAGCGCGCTGACCTTTTCGCGGGTCTTTTCATTAACGAGCGGACTGCCCTGAAGGACCAGCGACACGGTGGATTTCGACACGCCGGCGGCGCGCGCAATGTCCACAATACTTGTCCGTGCCTTGCTCAAGGTGATCTCTCCCAGTCGCCGCACAGTTAATTGGAACGTTCCAAATATGTCAAGAGATTTCTTCATGATGCCGCAAAGGCGCTGTTCTACGCGGGTTTTGCCCTCACCGCACCTCTTTCTGGGGGTTAGTCTGGCTATTCCGATAATTTTTCGGCTTGCCACTTGTGTTTTGGAACGTTCCAAATTAAAAAGCCCGACGTCAGTATGGGAGCGAACGCATGACAATAAGCCTCAACCTGCCGACTTCAGATGGAGCAAGCGCTGCCTATAGCCTGCGCGGCGAGCCGCTTGCCAAACCATCGTCCCCGCCCTCGTTCAACCGCATCGCCTATGCCGCGGCGCATGTCGTTTCCGATCCGCTCCGCGATGCCAATCCCTGGACCTCGCCCGCGATCGACTGGGATGCGACGATGGCATTTCGCCATCACCTGTGGTCGCTCGGCTTCAAGATTGCCGAGGCGATGGACACGGCGCAGCGCGGCATGGGCGTCGACTGGGCTACCGCGCAGGAGCTGATCCGCCGCTCGCTCGCCGACGCGCGGACCGTTTCGGGGGCCGATCTTGCCTGCGGTGGCGGAACGGACCAGCTGTTGCCCCAGGATGCGAAAACGCTTCAGGATGTCATCGACGCCTACGAGACCCAGATCGGCTTCATTGAAGGCGAAGGCGGACGTTCGGTGATGATGGCGAGCCGGGCGCTTGCTCGTGTCGCCCGCTCTGCCGATGACTACCGCACCGTCTATAACGCCATCCTCTCGCAGACGCGGGAAAAGGTGACCCTGCATTGGCTTGGCGACATGTTCGATCCCCATCTTGCCGGCTATTGGGGTTCGGCAAGTTTTGAAGACGCGCTCGAAACTGTCCTTGCCGTCATCAACGACAATAGAGCCAAGGTGGAAGGCATCAAGATTTCGCTGCTCGACAATGCGAAGGAGATTGAGCTGCGCAAGCGCCTGCCCGACGACGTCCTCTGCTTTACCGGCGACGACTTCAACTATGCCGAGTTGATCGAGGGCGACGGAGAGCGCTACAGCCACGCTCTTCTCGGCATTTTCGACGCCGTTGCCCCATCGGCATCAAAAGCGCTCGCGCACCTCGCAGCGGGCGATGCCGAGGCATTTCGAGAGACGATCGAGCCGACCGTGCCGCTCTCGCGCAAGATATTCGAGGCACCGACGCAGTACTACAAAGCCGGTGTCGTCTTCCTCGCCTGGCTCAATGGCCACCAAAGCCACTTCGTCATGCCGGCCGGTATGCAGTCTGCGCGTGGCATCGTGCACTACGCCGACATCTTCCGGCTTGCGGATGCGGCCCATGTGCTCGACAAGCCTGATCTTGCGGTAGCCCGGATGAAGAGCCTTTTGCAGGTTTATGGAGTGTAATGCACTTCCTTATGGGTTCCTCGGGCTAAGCCTGAGGGCCTCTCTCCCGATAGAAAAAGGGACGGTGCCGGAGCACCGTCCCCTCCCCGCTCCAATCTTTGAAGCTTATTTGTTCCAGCTCTTGACCAGTTCGTCGTAGTTGACGGTCTGCGGCTTTTCCTTTTCGTTTTCGATCTTCAGCTGCGGCGCGAGATTGCCAGCCTTGACCGCTTCCGCGTTCCAGTAGGCAAGGTCATGCTCCTCGGCCAGCTTCGGACCGATATCACCCTGGACGCCTGATTTCTCGAGGCGGCCGAGCACCTTTTCCTGCTCCTCGCAAAGCGAGTCCATGGCTTCCTGAGCGGTCTTGGCGCCGGAAGATGCGTCACCCACGGCCTGCCACCAGAGCTGTGCCAGCTTTGGATAGTCGGGAACGTTGGTGCCCGTCGGCGACCACTGCACGCGAGCCGGTGAACGATAGAACTCGATCAGACCGCCGAGTTCAGGCGCACGCTTGGTGAAGCTCTTGTCCTGGATGGTGGATTCGCGGATGAAGGTGAGGCCGACATGGCTCTTCTTCACGTCCACGGTCTTCGAGGTTACGAACTGCGCATAGAGCCATGCGGCCTTGGCGCGATCCTCTGGCGTCGACTTCATCAGCGTCCACGAGCCGACGTCCTGGTAGCCGAGCTTCATGCCGTCTTTCCAGTAGACACCATGCGGCGAGGGCGCCATGCGCCATCTCGGGGTGCCATCTGCATTGACGACGGGAAGGCCTGGCTTGACCATGTCGGCGGTGAAGGCGGTGTACCAGAAAATCTGCTGAGCGATATTGCCCTGGGCCGGAACCGGACCCGATTCGGAGAAGGTCATGCCCTGAGCTTCTGGCGGTGCATAAGCCTTCAGCCAGTCGAGATATTTCTGGATAGAATAGACCGCAGCCGGTCCGTTGGTATCGCCGCCCCGGGCGACGCACGAGCCGACCGGGCGTGACTGCGCATCGACCTTGATGCCCCATTCATCGACCGGGAGACCGTTCGGCAGGCCCTTGTCACCATTGCCAGCCATAGAAAGCCAGGCATCGGTAAAGCGCCAGCCGAGCGACGGGTCCTTCTTGCCGTAGTCCATGTGACCATAGACCTTCTTGCCGTCGATCTCGCGACCGTTGAAGAATTCGGCAATGTCCTCATAGGCCGACCAGTTGACCGGAACGCCGAGATCGTAGCCGTATTTCGCCTTGAAATCGGCCTTGTTCTTCTCGTCGTTGAACCAGTCGTAGCGGAACCAATAAAGGTTGGCGAACTGCTGATCGGGAAGCTGATAGAGCTTCTTGTCGGGCGCAGTCGTGAACTTGGTGCCGATGAAGTCGTCAACGTCGAGACCGGGATTGGTCACGTCCTTGCCTTCATTGGCCATCCAGTCGGTCAGGTTGCGCACCTGCTGGTAGCGCCAGTGCGTGCCGATCAGATCCGAGTCGTTGACCCAGGCGTCGTAGAGGTTCTGGCCCGTCTGCATCTGCGTCTGGATCTTTTCGACGACGTCACCTTCCTGGATGATGTCGTGAGTGACCTTGATGCCGGTGATCGCGGTGAAGGCCGGGGCCAGCGTCTGCGATTCATAGCTGTGGGTCGTCAGTGACTCCGACACCACCTTGATTTCCATGCCCGCGAAGGGCTTGGCGGCATCGATGAACCACTGCATCTCCTTTTCCTGAGCAGCGCGATCAAGGGTCGACATGTCGCCGATTTCCTTGTCGAGGAACGCCTTGGCCTCATCGATTCCGGCCCAGGCACTGCCTGCGCCGAACAACAGCACCATTGCTGTCGTTGTCGTCAATAATCGCGTTCGCATGGTTGTCCTCCCAGAGTTGCTGCGATTGCATTGTTGGGACAGGGCGGAATGCCCTGTCTCAATTTCATAAGTCAGACGAAGCGGAACACGCCTACGGCGTAGACCACCGAAATTGCCAGAGCCCACCAGAGGTTGGGACCAACGAGGCCAAGCCAGGCAAGATGGATATAGGCGGCGCCGAGCAGCGACACGAAAAGCCGGTCGCCCCGCGTCGTTTCAAAGCGCAATATGCCGATGCGGGGATTGCCGCCCGGCGAGAAGTATTCCCACACCGCCATGCCGATCAGCAGAAGGAAGATCGTCATGAAGAACAGCGCGGTCGGCACGGTCCATGCCATCCATGAAAGGTCCATGTCAGGCCTCCTTCCGTGCAAATCTAAAGTCAGAACAGGATGCTGGCCTTGGCGCATTCCCGAGCACGCGCGCCTCCGCTATCCTCAGCGCACGCTTCTCCCAGCCCGTCATTACACCCTCCCCAGGGCGAAGCCCTTGGCGATATAGTTGCGGACGAAGTAGATGACGATGGCGCCCGGGATCAGGGTCAACACGCCGGCGGCGGCCAACAGTCCCCAATCCATGCCTGACGCTGAAACCGTACGTGTCATCGTTGCCGCAATCGGCTTGGCATCGGTTGTCGTCAGCGTACGGGCGATCAGGAGCTCCACCCAAGAAAACATAAAGCAGAAGAAGGCGGCGACGCCGATACCGCTCGCGATAAGCGGCACAAAGATCTTCACGAAAAAGCGCGGGAACGAATAGCCATCGATATAGGCGGTCTCGTCGATCTCCTTCGGCACGCCCGACATGAAACCCTCGAGGATCCAGACGGCGAGCGGTACGTTGAACAGGCAGTGCGCCAGCGCCACCGCGATATGTGTATCAATGAGGCCGAATGCCGAATAGAGCTGGAAAAACGGCAGCGCAAACACTGCTGGCGGCGCCATGCGGTTGGTCAGCAGCCAGAAGAACAGGTGCTTGTCGCCAAGGAAGCGATAGCGCGAGAAGGCATAGGCCGCAGGCAGGGCAACCAGCACCGAAATCACCATGTTCATGACGACATAGATGATCGAATTGATGTAGCCGCGATACCATGACGGGTCGGTGAAAATCACCGCGTAATTGTGAAGTGTCGGATTTTGCGGCCACAGCGTGAAAGTGGTCAAAATCTCCTGGTTGGTCTTGAAGCTCATGTTGACGAGCCAATAGATCGGAAGCAGCAGGAAGATGATGTACAGCGTCGGGACCAGCCACCAGAATTTCGACTCGTCGCCACGCCGCCGCATCCTGCGGGCCAGCGCCTTGTCGATCTGCCGCTGCTCAGCGGCAGGCCGTCCGCTTGTGCGTGCAAGGGTTTCGTTCTGCACCGACATGTCAGCGCTCCGCATCGTAGTTGGTCATGACGGTATAGAATATCCATGACAGGAGAAGGATGATCAGGAAGTAGATGATCGACATTGCTGCTGCCGGCCCCAGGTCGAACTGGCCAATGGCGATCTTGACGAGGTCGATCGACAGGAATGTCGTGGAATTGCCGGGACCGCCGCCGGTGACGACGAAGGGCTCGGTGTAGATCATGAAACTGTCCATGAAGCGCAGGAGCACGGCGATGAGCAGCACGCGGTTCATCTTCGGCAGCTGGATGTAGCGGAAGACCGCCCAGCGCGACGCGCCATCGATCTTGGCAGCCTGGTAGAAAGCATCGGGGATCGAGACGAGACCGGCATAGCAAAGGAGTACGACGAGGCTCGTCCAGTGCCACACGTCCATGATAATGACCGTGAACCAGGCGTGCAGCGGGTTCTGCACATAATTGTACTTGATGCCGAGGCTTTCCAGCGTATGGCCGAGAAGGCCGATATCGTTGCGGCCGAAAACCTGCCAGATCGTTCCGACGACATTCCAGGGAATGAGCAGCGGCAGCGCCATCAGGACGAGGCAGACGGGAACGCCCCAGCCACGGCGAGGCATATTCAGGGCGATGACGATGCCGAGCGGCACCTCGATGGCGAGGATGATGAAAGAGAAGACGAGATTGCGACCGAGCGCTGCGTGAAAGCGGTCCGAATGCAGGATTTCCTCGTACCATTCTGTGCCGGCCCAGAAGAACTGATTGTTGCCGAACGTATCCTGCACCGAATAGTTGACGACGGTCATCAACGGAATGACGGCCGAAAACGCCACCAGCAACAGCACCGGCAGCACCATGAACCAGGCCTTGTTGTTCCAGGTCTTATCCATGGCTGTTGCCTCCTGCCAGTGTGCGGAGGGTCGCGGACCAAAAGGTCATACCATGCATTATCAGTTCCCTCCCACGCGCCAGGAATCGGCGTAGATATTGATGCCCTTCGGATCGAAGGCGATGTGCGGTTCGGCCGGAATTTCCTGGCCTTCGCCGACAATAACGGCGATCTCCTGCGTGCCGAGGCGGGTGCGCACGATCTTGTGGCGGCCAATATCCTCGACCTTGGCGATTTGAACGGGCATGCCGAGGCGGCCGAGCCGCACATATTCCGGGCGGATGCCGAGTTCGACCTTGCCGCCTATGGGAGCCGCTGGCGACGGCAGCTGAATCTGATGCTCGCCAATGCGGGCGGCGCCGGACTCGATCTCGACCGGCATCACATTCATGCCGGGAGAGCCGATAAAATAGCCGACGAAAGTGTGTTTTGGCCGCTCGAACAATTCTTCCGGCGTGCCGATCTGCACGATCTCGCCGTCATACATAACCACCACCTTCTGGGCGAAGGTGAGGGCTTCGGTCTGATCGTGGGTGACATAGACCATGGTATAGCCGAAGCGCTGGTGCAGCACCTTCAACTGGGAGCGCAGCACCCACTTCATGTGCGGATCGATGACCGTGAGCGGCTCGTCAAAGAGGATGGCATTGACGTCGGAGCGGACGAGGCCGCGGCCGAGCGAAATCTTCTGCTTCTGGTCCGCCGTCAGGCCACGCGCCTTCTTGTTGGCCCAGCTTGCCAGATCGATCATCTCCAGCGTTTCCTTGACCTTGCGGTCGACTTCGGCTGCTGGAACGCCGCGGTTGCGCAAGGGAAAGGCGAGGTTATCGTATACGGTCATCGTGTCGTAGATGACCGGAAACTGGAACACCTGCGCGATATTGCGTTCCTGGGTCGAAAGGTTGGTGACGTCCTCGCCATCGAACAGCAATTGCCCGTGCGACGGATGGAGGAGACCCGAGATAATGTTGAGGAGCGTGGTCTTGCCGCAGCCGGAGGGACCGAGCAGGGCATAGGCGCCGCCGTCCTCCCAGCTGTGGTGCACTTCCTTCAGTGCATAATCCTTGTCCGACTTCGGGTTGGGGACGTAGGCGTGGCGAATATGATTGAGGTCGATGCGTGCCATGGCCAGCCCCTATGCCGCGCGTTTCTGACCGCGGGTGACGGAATTGCCGGCCGCGTCAAAAATCATCAGGTTGCGTGGGTCGATGAAAATGTCGATCTGCTCATCGGGTGCGTAGATATGAATGCCATGGGTCAGCATGGTCCAGCGCGCATCGGCGAAGGATAGGTGCACGAAACTTTCAGAACCGGTGATCTCTGTCGCCGTGACCGTTGCCTTCAGGGCGATCTCATCGGGATGAGCCCGTGTTGTCTCGACATGGTGCGGCTGGAAACCGATTGTATAGGTCCCGTCGGCGAAATCAGCGAGATGCGGCGGCACCGGCAGTGTCACCCCGCCCTCTAGCTGGAAGGCCTTACCGAACTTTGCCAGCGCGATGGTGTTGAGCGGCGGGTCGGCAAAAGTCTGGGCGGTGATCAAATCATCCGGGCGGCGGAAGACGTCGATAGTCGGCCCGAACTGGGTGATGCGGCCTTCAGCCAGCGTTGCCGTATTTCCGCCAAGCAGGAGCGCCTCATGCGGTTCGGTTGTCGCGTAGACGAAGATCGTGCCCGACTCCGCGAAAATCTTCGGCAGTTCCTGCCGCAGTTCCTCGCGCAGCTTGTAGTCGAGATTGGCCAGCGGTTCATCAAGGAGCACGAGCTTGGCGTTCTTGACGATGGCACGCGCGAGCGCGGTGCGCTGCTGCTGGCCGCCCGAAAGATTGAGCGGCGTGCGGTCGAGATATGGCGTCAGCTTCAACAGCTCGGCCGCCTTGCGCACTTCGCGATCGATGGTCTTGGCGTCCAGACCTGCAACGCGCATCGGCGAGGCAATGTTCTCATAGACGGTGAAGGCCGGATAATTGATGAACTGTTGATAGACCATCGCAACCGAGCGCTTTTGCACCGGAATACCCGTCACATCCTTGCCATCGAACCACACCGAACCCGAGGTCGGCACGTCAAGGCCGGCCATGATGCGCATCAGGCTGGTCTTGCCCGACAACGTCGGCCCCAGCAGCACGTTCAGCGTGGCGTGCTGCAAAGTCAGCGAAATATCGCTGAGATGGTGCTTGCCGCCCACCACCTTCGATACATCGCGCAATTCAAGCATTCGTGGTCCTCCCTTTGAGCGACGCTCGCCGCCCAGGCGATGTGGACCCTCCGTCCCATCGCCCGATTTCATTCCAGTCTATTCGGCCGCCAGCCTGCGCCGCCGGTCCACCGCATCTTCCATGAAGCGGTCGAGCGCGGCAGCCTCGTCGGCAGTCAGGTGCAAACCCTTCTTGGTGCGGCGCCACAGCACGTCCTGCGCCGTGACCGCCCATTCATGTGCAATCTGGTAGCGTACTTCGGCCTCGTAGAGATCGGAACCGAAATTCTTGCCCAGATCCTCGATCGACGTGGCCTGGCCAAGCAGCGTGCGTGCCTTGGTGCCGTAGAGGCGGAACAGCCGCCGCGCATGCGCCGCATCAAGAAATGGGTATTCGGTTTTCAGTTTCTGCAATTCAGCGTCGAACGTCGTCGCGGCAAAATCACCGCCGGGCAGTTTGCCGGCAGCGGTCCAGGGCTGGCCGCGCTTTCCGAGAAACGCTTCGATCTTTTCCAGCATATGTTCCGACAGCCGGCGGTAGGTCGTGATCTTGCCGCCAAAGATGTTGAGAAGCGGCGCCTTGCCTTCCACCGCGTCGGCCTTGAGGACGTAGTCGCGGGTCGCTTCCTGCGCCTTGGACGCACCGTCGTCATAAAGCGGGCGCACGCCGGAATAGGTCCACACGACATGTTCGCGCTTGACCGGTTCGACGAAGTACTCGCTCGCCGCGGCGCAAAGATAATCGATCTCGGCGTCGCTGATTTTCACCTCGGCGGGATTGCCGTGATAATCCTGGTCGGTGGTGCCGATAAGGGTAAAATCCTGCTCGTAGGGAATGGCGAATATGATGCGGCCATCGGTGTTCTGGAAGAAATAAGCGCGCGGATCGTCGAACTTCTTGCGCACGACGATATGGCTACCCTGCACGAGCCGCACATTGTGGGCGTCATTGGCGCCGACGACGCCCGTCAACACCTCATCGACCCAGGGTCCCGCGGCATTGACGACGAGACGGGCGCGAACCTCCTCCGTCTCGCCGGTCAAACCGTCCTTCAGGGTCAAGGTCCAAGTCTCGGCGTCGCGCCGGGCGCTGACGACGCGGGTGCGGGTACGCACGACAGCGCCGCGATCCGCGGCATCGCGCGCATTGAGCGCAACGAAGCGCGCATCATTGACCCAGCAATCCGAATATTCGAAGGCCCGGGTATAAAGCGATTTAAGCGGCTTGGCTGCCGGGTCGCGGGTCATGTCGAGTGTGCGCGTTGCCGGCAGTTTCTTGCGCCCGCCAATATGGTCGTAGAGGAAGAGGCCCAGGCGCAACAGCCAGGCAGGGCGAAGGCCCGCATGGTGCGGCAAGACGAAACGCATCGGCCAGATGATATGCGGCGCGTTGGCCCAAAGCACCTCGCGTTCCATCAATGATTCACGTACGAGCCGGAATTCATAATATTCAAGGTAACGCAGGCCGCCGTGGATGAGCTTGGTCGAACCGGAGGACGTGCCGCTGGCAAGATCGTTCATCTCCGCGAGGAACACTGAAAAGCCACGCCCGACGGCATCACGGGCTATGCCGCATCCATTGATGCCACCGCCGATCACGAAGATATCGTAGATCTGTTCAGCCAAGCCCAGCAATCCCCACCCATGATTTCGCAGCGCACCATTTGTTCGCAATTGCGAAACATACATGAGGCGATTACGAAAGCAATACGAAACTGAAATGAACTATATAGCGCAACTTCGCCCCGCACAAGAGCCCCAATCAAGCCGATGTTTCAATCAGGCGTACGTCGGCATCGGCACAAATTCTGCGGATGGCCTCGCTCTCGCATCGATCGGTGATGAAGGTGTGGACCTGCGAAAGATGCCCGATCCGTACCGGCGCGGTGCGCTCGAACTTGGTGGAATCGGAAACGAGAATCACATGGCGCGCATTCGCCATGATTGCCTGCGCCACCTTCACCTCACGAAAATCGAAGTCGAGAAGCGCGCCGTCGGCATCGATGGCGGAGGTGCCGATGACGGCAAAATCCACCTTGAACTGGCGGATGAAATCGACCGCCGCCTCACCGACAATGCCGCCATCCGAGCCCCGGACGACGCCGCCAGCGATGACCACCTCGATATCGGGGTAGACACGTAACTTATTGGCAACATTGATATTATTGGTGATTATCATGAGACCCTTGCGATCAAGCAGGGCCTGTCCAACCGCTTCCGTGGTCGTTCCGATGTTGACGAAGAGCGATGCATTGTCAGGTATCAGGCCGGCGGCGGCGCGTCCGATTGCTTCCTTCTCCGCTGCGGCAATCAGGCGGCGCGATTCATATTCCAGGTTCTGAATGCCTGACGGAAAAAGAGCGCCGCCATGGATACGGTTGAGCAGGCGCTGGTCGCAGAGGTCGTTCAGATCTTTACGGATCGTCTGCGGGGTCACATTGAAATGAAGCGCGAGATCGTCAACGAGGACGCGCCCATGTTCCTTGGCCATTTCGATGATTTCGGCGTGCCGGGAGGACAGGAACATGGACGTGGACTTTCATTTTCGTTTTTTCACGCATCATACGAAAACGAAAATGATCACATGTCAATCGAGCGCAATGCGAAACTGCGCCTTTTTCAGGCGGTGGCGCCCTCGATAATATCGAAGCCGGTGTTGATAATCGTCTTTTCCTGCGGCCTTTCACGGCTTTCAATGAGCTTCTCGGCCGCCGTGAGCCCGATGAGAAAACGCCGGGACAGAATGGTCGAAAGTGGCATCGGCATGGCCTGCCCTATGTCGAGCCCGTTGAAGCCAAAGATACCGAGCTTTTCCCTGACTGCGATCCCGCTGTGCATGCAATGGAAAATGCCGCCCATCGCCATATCGTCGTTGGGGAAGACCACAACGTCGAGGGAAGGCTCGGCACCAAGGAGAATTTCCAGCGACTCCCGCCCCGCCTTCGTCGAACTCGGACCAGGCTGCCTGTGCTCGGCAATAAGCGAAAGCCCGGCCTCCCGCAAAGAGGTGCAAAGCCCTTCGTAGCGCGCGCTGGCGCGATCATCCGTAGCGACGCTATGACCGGCATAGCCAAACCGGCGATAGCCGCGCTGAACCAGGTGGCGGCCGGTTTCATAGCCCGCCTGCCGGTGTGACATGCCGACGGCGATATCGACAGGGTCGCCGTCTATGTCCATGAGTTCGGCGACGCGAAACCGACCATGTTCGAGGTGACGGCGCGCGGTCGGGGTATGGTGCAACCCCGCGAGGATCACTGCCGCAGGCTGCCAGGCTAGAAACGATAGCAGGATGCGCTCTTCGATCAGCGGATCGTAGTCTGTCACGCCGATGACGGGCTGGTAGGCCGTATGTGTCAGCGCCGAATGAATTCCGCGCAGAACGTCTGGAAAGACGATGTTGGAGAGGGACGGCAGCAGCACGCTCATCAGTGTCGAGCCGGCAGAGGCGAGGCTGCCGGCGGCGCGGTTTGGAATATAGCCAAGCTCGGCGATCGCGGTGAGGACGCGCGTGCGGGTGGAATCGGCGATTGGTCCACGATCGCGAACGACACGCGATGCCGTGATTTCGCTGACGCCGGCAAGACGCGCGACATCCGCCAGGGTCGGCAGGTCAGGGCTGCGATGAGCGTTGCGTTTGCGCGGCATGTCAATCCGGACGGCTGACGAAATTTATTTTATGACAGCGCTACCATAAAACGCTTGATGAATGCTAGTCAGTGTGCATAACTTTATGACAGCGCTGTCATCGTTAAGTGTTTCGGGTCTTGGGAGAGGCCCTTCGGAGGATTCTTGCCCATGCACGTACTGGTCATCGGTGCAGCCGGAATGGTTGGCCGCAAATTGCTCGACAAGATCGCATCGCAGCCGGGCGCGCTTGGCAGGGACATTGAAAAGCTCATTCTCGTCGATGTCATCAAGCCTGATGCTCCAGCTTCGCTCGCAAGCATTTCGACCTCGCGTGCTGCCGACCTTTCGGAACCCGGCGTCGCCGAATCACTGATTGCGAGCCGCCCCGACCTCATCTTTCATCTCGCTGCGATCGTTTCTGGCGAAGCCGAAGCCGATTTCGAAAAAGGCTACAAGGTAAACCTTGATGGCACCCGGCAGTTGTTCGAAGCGATCAGGCTCGAGAGCGCCAAGTCGCCCTACAAGCCACGCGTCGTCTTTGCTTCGTCCATCGCGGTTTTTGGACAGCCCTTCCCGGAAAAGATCGGCGACGAGTTCTTCACGACACCGCTGACGAGCTATGGCACGCAGAAGGCCATTTGCGAACTTCTGCTCTCCGACTATAGCCGCCGCGGCTTCTTCGATGGCATAGGCATACGCCTGCCGACAATCTGCATCCGCCCGGGCAAGCCCAACAAGGCGGCGTCCGGCTTCTTTTCCAATATTCTACGCGAACCGCTTGTCGGCCAGGTAGCGGTATTGCCCGTGGACGAAAACGTTCGCCACTGGTTCACAAGCCCGCGTTCGGCCGTCGGGTTCTTTCTTCACGCTGCAAACCTTGATCTCGAAAAGGTCGGCGACCGGCGCAATCTTTCCATGCCTGGCCTCTCCGCCCTGGTAGGCGAGGAAATTGCGGCTCTGCAACGCGTTGCCGGGGAAAAAGCTGTAAGGTTGATCCGGCGCGAGCCGGATGCAACAATCCAGAAGATCGTTGCAGGCTGGGCCACGGATTTCGATACGAAACGGGCCACAGCATTAGGCTTCAAGGCTGAAACCGCCTTCGATGACATCATCAAGGCGCATATCGAAGACGAACTCGGCGGGAACATTTAGGGCATGGCTTACAATCAGGAATCCGGCAAGGGCAAGATTGCCCTCGTCACCGGCGGTGGCACAGGTGTTGGCCGAGCAATTTCGGCAGCGCTTCTCGGTGCGGGCTATACGGTCGTCATCTCCGGGCGGCGCGAGGATGTGCTTGAGGATACGGCAAAGGCGCTCGCCGCCGAGACAGGCGGCAAAGTCAAGGCGATCACTGCGGATGTCAGCGACCCCCAATCGGTTTCAGGTCTCTTCGATGCGATCAAATCAGAGTTCGGACGTCTTGATCTCCTCGTCAACAATGCCGGCGTGAATGTGCCGAACATTCCGATGGAAGAACTCACTTTCGATCATTGGAACGCCATTGTCGGGGCAAACCTGACCGGTGTGTTCCTCTGCACGCAGCAAGCCATGAAACTGATGAAGGCGCAGACGCCGCGCGGCGGACGTATCATCAACAATGGCTCGATTTCCGCGCAGACGCCCAGGCCCCATTCCGCGCCCTATACCGCAACAAAGCACGCCGTGACCGGTCTTACCAAATCGACCGCGCTCGACGGCCGTCCGTTCGACATTGCCTGCGGGCAGATCGATATCGGCAATGCCGGCACGGAAATGACGTCGAAAATGTCCAGCGGTGTCCTGCAGGCGAACGGCGAGACGGCAAGCGAGCCGACGATCCCTGCCCACCATATTGGTGACGCCGTCGTGCACATGGCGAGCCTGCCTCTGGAAGCAAACGTGCTGACAATGACGATCATGGCAACGAAGATGCCGCTCGTCGGACGCGGCTAATTCGACATCGACGGCAGCGGTCGGGAGAATCGCCGCCACATGGACAGTATTTGGAGGAGAACGCATGGCATCGGTTGAATTCGCCAACGTACGAAAATCATTCGGGACGCACCCGGTCATCAAGGGCGTCGATATCGAGATTGCCGATGGCGAATTCGTTATTCTTGTCGGCCCGTCAGGCTGCGGCAAGTCCACGTTGCTGCGCATGCTGGCCGGACTTGAAAACATCTCGGCCGGCGAAATCCGCATTGGCGGCCAGGTCGTCAACGGTCTCGCGCCTAAAGAGCGCGATATCGCCATGGTATTCCAGAATTATGCGCTCTATCCGCATATGACGGTTGCCGACAACATGGCTTTCTCGCTCAAGCTCAAGGGCGCACCAAAGTCGGAGATCGACAAGCGTGTGAAGCCCGCTGCGGAAATCCTCGGCCTGTCGCATCTTCTCGAACGTTTTCCGCGGCAGCTTTCGGGCGGCCAGCGCCAGCGTGTCGCGATGGGGCGCGCCATCGTTCGCGACCCGCAGGTCTTTCTTTTCGACGAGCCCCTGTCGAACCTCGACGCGAAGCTGCGCGTTGCCATGCGGGCGGAAATCAAGGAACTGCACCAGCGCCTGAAGACCACGACAGTCTATGTGACGCACGACCAGATCGAAGCCATGACCATGGCCGACAAGATCGTGGTCATGCACGACGGTATCGTCGAGCAGATCGGTGCGCCGCTCGAACTCTACGATCAGCCGGCTAATCTGTTTGTGGCAAGCTTCATCGGCTCGCCTGCAATGAACATGATCAAGGGCAAGCTCGATCCGAACGACAATGCCAAGTTCGTGACCGACAAGGGCATCGTCCTCCCCGTCGCGAAGGCGCCGGAGAGCGCCAAGGGACGCGCGTTGATCTATGGGCTGCGCCCCGAACACATGACCATCAGCAGTGGTGGCATCCCGGCAGAGGTCGTGGTCATCGAGCCGACCGGCTCGGAAACCCAGATGATTATGCGTATTGGCGGCGATGATATTACCGGCGTCTTTCACCAGCGCGTCAGCGCCAAGCCCGGCGAAACAATCGGGCTCTCCATCCACGCGGAAGCCACGTATCTGTTCGACGCGGAAACGGGCCAGCGCCTGGTTTGACAAGCGGCTGCCTGCCGTTCGGGGCAGCAGGCGCCGTGCATGATTGTCCCCGAATGCAATTTGCCGGGAACGTGGGAGCGTTCCGGGAGAGGACTTAAACCATGGAGGAGAATCAATGACCATCAATAGAAGACATCTTCTTGGCGCGTCAGCAGGGCTCGTCGCGGCTGCCGGGCTCAATCGCTTCGGCCTCACCCCAGCCTTCGCCCAGTCGGCGCCGGCATACAAGCCGGAGGAAGGCGCCACGCTGCGTCTGTTGCGCTGGGTGCCGTTCGTTCCGGCCGAAGAGGCGGCCTGGCTCGCAAACACCAAGAAGTTCACCGACGCCACCGGCGTTCAGGTGCGCATCGACAAGGAAAGCTGGGAAGACGTTCGCCCGAAGGCGGCTGTCGCCGCCAATGTCGGCTCCGGTCCCGACATGGTCATGAGCTGGTTCGACGATCCGCAGCAATATCCTGACAAGCTCGTCGACGTGACGGAGCTTGGCGAATATCTCGGCTCGGCGCATGGCGGCTGGTATCCGGGTCTTGAAGGCTATGCCAAGCGCGATGGCAAGTTCATCGCGCTGCCGCTCTGCGCCATCGGCAATGCCGTCGTTTATCGCGACAGCCACATGAAGGCTGCGGGTTTCAGCGAGTTTCCGAAAGACACGGCGGGCTTCCTCGAGCTCTGCAAGGCCCTGCATGCCAAGGGAACGCCCGCCGGCTTCCCGCACGGCAAGGCTGTCGGCGACGGCAACAACTACGCTCACTGGCTGCTGTGGAGCCATGGCGGCAAGATGGTCGACGAGAGCGGCAAGGTTGTCATCAACAGCCCCGAGACGCTTGCATCGGTCAAGTACGCGCAGGAGCTATACAAGACCTTCATTCCGGGCACCGAAAGCTGGCAGGACGTCAACAACAACCGTGCATTCCTTGCCGGCCAGGTATCGCTGACCGCCAACGGCGTTTCGGTGTATTATGCCGCGATCAAGGATCCGGCCATGAAGGCGATTGCCGACGACATGCGCTCGGTCAACCTGCCGATCGGTCCGGTCGGACAGTCGGTCGAGTTGCACCAGACTTCGACGATCTCGATCTTCAAGCACACCAAATATCCGGAAGCAGCAAAAGCCTATCTGCAGTTCATGTATCAGGCCGACAACATGAACGCCTGGATCACGGGGGCCAGTGCCTATTGCTGCCAGCCGCTGAAGGAATTTGCAGCAAATCCGGTTTGGACATCGAACCCGATCCATGCCGCCTATGCCAAGGCATCCGAGACGCTGCGGCCGAACGGCTATGCCGGTCCGCTCGGAACCGCTTCGGCCGGCGTGATGGCCGACTACGTGCTCGTCGACATGTATGCGACGGCCGTTACCGGCCAGATGTCACCGGAAGACGCCATCGCCCAGGCGGAAAAGCGCGCCAACCGCTACTACACGCTTTAGGCATGCGAACGATCTTCCGCCGCCAGCGCGCCGGAAGATCCTCCAGCGCTGACGAGGAAACCGGAGACTTCCGATGACAATGACGCAAACCGCAAAGCAGGAATCCGCCTTCCGCTCCTTCGCGCGCAGCAATACCGCCATCGGCGCACTGTTCATGCTGCCTGCAGCGGTCTTTCTCCTGTGCTTTCTGACCTATCCGCTCGGCCTCGGGGTCTGGCTCGGCTTCACCGATGCGAAGATCGGGCGCGACGGCGTCTTCATCGGCCTCGAAAACTACGAGGCGCTGGCGGGCGACTCGGTGTTCTGGATGGCCGTCAGCAACACCGTCTTCTACACGCTCTTCGCCTCGATCCTGAAATTCATCCTTGGCCTGTGGCTCGCGCTCATTCTCAACGAGAACCTGCCGTTCAAGTCGTTCTTCCGGGCGATCATCCTTCTGCCCTGGGTCGTGCCGACCGTCCTTTCCGCCCTCGCCTTCTGGTGGATCTATGATGCGCAGTTCTCGATCATCTCCTGGTCGCTCATACAGCTCGGCTGGATCGACACCCCGATCAACTTCCTCGGCGAACCCAACAATGCGCGCGCTTCCGTGATCGCCGCCAATGTCTGGCGCGGCATTCCCTTCGTCGCCATCTCGCTGCTTGCCGGCTTGCAGACGATCCCGCAGTCGCTGCATGAGGCGGCTTCGCTCGATGGGGCAACACCGTGGCAGCGTTTCCGCTTCATCACACTGCCCATGCTGACGCCGATCATCGCGGTGGTGATGACCTTCTCGGTACTCTTTACCTTCACCGATTTTCAGCTGATCTACGTTCTGACCAAGGGCGGCCCGGTCAATGCCACGCACCTCATGGCAACGCTGTCGTTCCAGCGCGGCATCCCCGGCGGCCAGCTCGGCGAGGGAGCCGCGATTGCGGTTGCCATGATCCCGTTCCTGCTTGCTTCGATCCTGTTCAGCTTCTTCGGCCTGCAGCGCCGCAAGTGGCAACAGGGCGGACAGGATTGAGCGGAACAAGGAGGACAGCATCATGAGCATTACCGAACAGAGCAACGCCCAACCGCTTACCGACGATGCGCAGGGCATGAGCTATCTCAATCGCCTGCCGCGACGCATTGTGGTGCTGTACCTGCCGCTTGCGGTCTTCGTCTTCGTGCTGCTTTTTCCGTTCTACTGGATGGCGATCACCGCGGTGAAGCCGAATTCGCAGCTGACCGACTACAGCAATTTCAGCCCGTTCTGGGTGGTCGGCCCGACGCTCGACCACATCAAGTACCTTTTGTTCGAGACCTCCTATCCAGGCTGGCTGTGGAACACGGTGGTGATTTCTGTATGCGCAACCTTCCTTTCACTCGCCGCTTCGGTCTTTGCAGCCTATGCCATCGAACGCATCCGGTTTTCGGGGTCGCGCTCGGTCGGCCTGATGATCTTCCTCGCCTACCTGGTTCCGCCTTCGATCCTCTTCATTCCCCTTGCCGTTATCGTCTTCAAGTTCGGCATCTACGACACGCGCTGGGCCTTGATCTTCACCTATCCGACGTTCCTCATTCCTTTCTGCACCTGGCTGCTCATGGGCTATTTCCGCTCCATACCCTTCGAGCTCGAAGAGAGTGCGCTCGTCGATGGCGCGTCCCGCTGGCAGATCCTCGTCAGGGTCATATTGCCGCTGGCGGTGCCGGGAATGATCTCGGCGGGCATTTTTGCCTTCACATTGTCGTGGAATGAGTTCATCTATGCACTCACCTTCATCCAATCCTCGGAAAACAAGACTGTCCCAGTCGGTGTCCTGACGGAGCTGGTTCGAGGCGATGTCTTCGAGTGGGGATCACTGATGGCGGGCGCCCTTTTCGGGTCGCTGCCCGTCGTCATTCTCTACTCGTTCTTCGTTGACTATTACGTTTCCTCCATGACCGGCGCGGTCAAGGAGTAACTCACCAGGAGTTCTTTCAAAATGACGACGTCCAGCACCCCGAAAAAGCTCCGTTCGCAGGAATGGTGGGATAATCCCGACAATCCGGGGATGACCGCGCTCTATCTCGAACGCTATTTGAACTATGGCCTGACCCGCGAGGAACTGCAGTCGGGCAAGCCGATCATCGGCATTGCCCAGACTGGCTCCGATCTTTCGCCCTGTAACCGCCACCATATCGAACTCGCCAAGCGCGTGCGCGACGGCATCATTGCGGCCGGCGGCATTCCCTTCGAATTTCCGGTGCATCCGATTCAGGAGACCGGCAAGCGTCCGGGCGCTGCGCTCGACCGCAACCTCGCCTATCTCGGCCTCGTCGAAGTGCTTTTCGGCTACCCGCTCGATGGCGTCGTCCTTACCATCGGCTGCGACAAGACCACGCCCGCCATGCTGATGGGCGCCGCAACGGTCAACATTCCTGCGATTGCGCTGTCCGTTGGCCCCATGCTCAACGGCTGGCATCGCGGCGAGCGCACAGGCTCTGGAACCATCGTCTGGAAATCGCGCGAGAAGCTCGCCGAAGGCGAAATCGACTACAACGAGTTCATGGATATCGTCGCCTCGTCGGCGCCATCCGTTGGTTATTGCAATACGATGGGCACGGCGACCACGATGAACTCGCTCGCCGAGGCGCTCGGTATGGAATTGCCCGGCTGTGCGGCAATTCCCGCGCCATATCGCGAGCGCGGCCAGATCTCCTACGATACCGGCAAACGCATCGTTGAAATGGTGCGCGAGGACCTGAAGCCCTCCGATATCATGACGCGTCAGGCTTTCGAGAATGCCATCGTCATCAACTCGGCCATCGGCGGTTCCACCAATGCCCCGATCCACTTGAACGCAATTGCCCGCCACCTCGACGTTCCGCTCGACAATGACGACTGGCAGACACTCGGCCACGACGTTCCGCTGCTCGTCAACCTGCAGCCAGCCGGTGAATATCTCGGCGAGGACTACCACAGGGCGGGGGGCGTCCCGGCAGTCGTCGCCGAGCTGATGAAGGCGGGCAAGCTGCCGCATCCCGGCGCGCTGACCGTCAACGGCAAGAGCATCGGCAGCAATTGCGAGAATGCCGAGAACCTGAATACCGAGGTGATCAAGCCGTTCGAAGCGCCGCTCAAGAAGAAGGCCGGGTTCATTAATCTCAAGGGCAATCTCTTCGACAGCGCCATCATGAAGACCAGTGTGATCTCGGAAGAATTTCGTGAGCGCTATCTATCCAATCCGGATGATCCGGAAGCTTTCGAAGGCATCGCCGAGGTATTCGAAGGTCCCGAGGACTATCACCATCGCATCGACGATCCGAAGCTCGCGCTCAACGAGCACAGCATCCTGATCATGCGCGGTACCGGGCCTATCGGCTATCCGGGAGCGGCTGAAGTCGTGAACATGCAGCCACCGGCCTATCTGTTGAAAAAGGGAATTCACGCGCTCCCGTGTCTTGGCGATGGCCGCCAGTCCGGAACGTCCGGCTCGCCATCCATCCTCAATGCTTCCCCGGAAGCCGCGGTCAATGGCGGGCTCGCACTGGTACGCTCCGGCGATCATCTACGTATCGATCTCCTCAAGGGCACGGCCGATATCCTTATCGACGACGAGGAACTGCAGAAGCGCAAGGACGACCTGAAGGCGGCCGGCGGATACAAATATCCGGCGAGCCAGACGCCCTGGCAGGAAATCCAGCGCGGCATGGTCGGTCAGCTCGATGAAGGCATGGTGCTGAAGCCCGCGGTCAATTACCAGCGCATTGCCCAGACGAAGGGGTTGCCGCGCGACAACCACTGAGCGTCCAGGGAGGACACCATGGCGAATGCAATAAGGCGCTATGAAGGGCGGCATGCGGTCATTACCGGCGGAGCTTCGGGCATAGGCTTGACCACGGCCGCGCGCATTGTCTCGGAGGGCGGCACGGTCAGCCTGTGGGATGTCGACGCCGGCAAGATAGAAGAAGCCCGGGCGGCGCTCGGCGATGGCGCCCACGGTATCAGGGTGGACGTCTCGGCTCCAGACGAAGTGGCAGCGGCTGCAAAGTCGACGGCAGAGAAGTTCGGCAAGATTGACGTGTTGATCTGCTCTGCCGGCATTACCGGTCCCAATGCCAAGGTCGCCGATTACCCGATCGACGCATGGAAGCGTGTCTTCGACATCAACGTCAACGGGCTCTTCTATTGCAACCGCTTCGTCGTTCCGATCATGCAGAAGAACGGCTATGGTCGCATCGTCAATGTCGCCTCGATCGCCGGCAAGGAGGGCAATCCCAATGCCTCCGCCTACAGCGCTTCCAAGGCGGCTGTGATTGGTCTCACCAAATCGCTTGGCAAGGAATTGGTCCAGGATGGCATTACGGTCAATGCGATCACGCCAGCGACGGTCGACACGCCAATCCTCCAGCAGCTGCAACCGAGTTTCATCGACTATATGCTTTCGAAGATCCCGATGCAGCGTTTTGGCAAGGTCGATGAACTTGCCTCGCTGATCACATGGATCGCCAGCGAGGAATGCTCATTCACCACGGGCGCCGTATTCGATATTTCGGGTGGCCGCGCCACCTATTGACGCCCCCCAGTCAGGAAAAGGTAAAACCATGAAACTCTTGCGCTATGGTCCTGCGGGCCAGGAAAAGCCGGGCCTTGTCGACAAGGACGGCAACGTCCGCGATCTTTCTGCCCACGTGAAGGATATCGCCGGCGATGCCATATCGCCTGAAGGCTTGAAGAAGCTTGCCGCAATTGATCCGGCGTCGCTGCCGTTGGTCGAGGCCGACCGCTACGGCCCTTGTGTGGCGGGGACGGGCAAATTCATCTGCATCGGTCTCAACTATTCCGATCACGCTGCCGAGACCGGCGCCAAGGTGCCGCCCGAACCGATCATCTTCATGAAGGCGACGTCGGCGATCGTCGGTCCGAACGACGATGTCGAGATTCCGCGCGGCTCGGAAAAGACCGACTGGGAGGTCGAGCTTGGCGTCGTCATCGGCAAGCACGCAAAATATGTGAGTGAGGTTGAGGCTCTCGATTACGTTGCAGGCTACTGCCTGATCAACGACGTGTCCGAGCGGGCATTCCAGGCCGAGCGTCAGGGCCAGTGGACGAAGGGCAAGAGCTGCGACACGTTCGGTCCGACGGGTCCCTGGCTCGTCACCAAGGACGAAGTCGCCGATCCGCAGAACCTCAAGATGTGGCTCGATGTCAACGGCCACCGCTACCAGGACGGTTCCTCGGCGACGATGGTATACGGCGTCAAATACCTCGTCTCGTACCTGTCGCAGTTCATGAGCCTGCATCCGGGCGACATCATTTCGACCGGCACGCCGCCCGGCGTCGGTCTCGGCCAGAAGCCGAACGTGTTTCTCAAGGCCGGAGACGTGATTGCGCTCGGGATCGAAGGCCTCGGCGAACAGCGCCAGAAGGTCGTCCAGGGTTAGTCCGGCGGATCGTCGCTTATCGCGTGGATCCTCGTGCTCTTGTCCCGAGGATCCCCTCTTTGCATCGTCGTTCAGCCTAGTGGCATGGATCCTCGGGACAAGGGCCCGAGGATGAGGCAGTGGGCTGGCGAGGATGACGGCAGCATGGTGGCGAGCATGGCGGGGAGGATGGCGGAAGTTTGTGGACTAGCATGATGCTGACCGTTGTGAACAAGGATGGCAACGGCAGTGGTGCTGGCGGTGAGTAGGTGAGGCCAGGCGCCGAGTTTGGCGTAGCTTCGCAGCCCGGAGAGGCCTGTCAGCCGCCATTCCCGACTGCATTCAAGTGGCAACGGATGCCGGGACGCGTTTCTTGATTTCCTGGCCGCCACACTCACCCGCCAGACGGTAGCCTCGCCGCCGTCCTCTCCGGGCGGCGGGCCCTCAATAATCCTTTTCGTAGAACAGGCCTGCGCCCGAATCGCCGTCGGCACCGACGGAGCCTCGTGCCTTCAGGTTCGGCGTGATGTCGAGATTGACAGTACCCTTGCTCGATCCACCCGAACCCGCCTCAACACCGAGGTAGACATTGTCGCGGATATAGCGCCCGGCGCGCACGCCTGTATTGCCCTTGGCGTCAGTAACGACGTCGAGATCATCAAGGCCCGTACTCTTGCGCAGATTATCGAGCAGCGACGAACGCTGGCCGCCGGCGAGTTCCGCTGCAGCAGCAGCGAGGCGCGCCACCTGCAGCGGCGACAATTCGCCGATGGAGCGCTTGAATATCAAACGGGCAAGAACCTCGTCCTGCGGCAGTTCCGGCTGCGACGAGAAGGTGATCTTGAGGTCGGATACCCGGCCCCTCACCATGACATTGACGGTAATGTCGGACCCTTGAGTCGTTGCAACAAAGTTTATTTCGGGGTCGAGGTCGCCGACGAGCGTGACCTGGCCCTCGGTAAAGGTGATGCGCTGGCCAAGAATGCCAAGCCGGCCGCGGATGAGATCGAAGGCGCCGACCGGCTGGATATCGGTGGCAGGACCAGTCAGGCGCACCGAACCGCCGATCTCGGCATCGAGCCCGCGACCGCGAATGAAGATCTTGTTCGGCGCGTTCACGTTGATATCGAGACGAACGATGCTCGGCCGCGCAGTCGATGCGCCAGCCTTCCTCGTTCCATCGACACCGGCGCGGCGCAACGTTTTCACCACCGCCTTCGACGGGTCCTTGTGGCGCACATCGATCATTGCGGCAGAACCGCCGAAGTTTTCCGGCACGGTGATCTCGGCACGATTGACATCGATGTTGCCGGCAATGACCGGATCGCGGGTGAGCGGACCGCGGACTGTAAGCGCGCCCGTAACGGTCGCAACGAGCAGGTCGTCGTCGACATAGCGCGCCTTATTCAGCCGGATATCGATATTGGCGGGGAAGTTTGCCGCAGCGTCCGTCGAAATCGTGCCGCTGGCGCTGATAGAGCCGCCGGTCGAAAGCGCGGCGTTGAAGGTGCGGATCGTCACCGTCGTTCCCGCCATATCGCCAAGCAACGTAATGCGTTGCAGCCGAAGATTCGTCTGCGGGTCGAGCACCTCAGCGCCATTGGCGGAGAAGTTGCCGCGAATCTGCGGCTGGCTGAAGCTTCCCGAAACAGCGGCGGACACTTCAATGGTGCCCTTGGCCTGCGTCCCGCGCTCGGCGAGTGAGCGATTGACCAGCGAAAGCGGAATCCGGCCGGTGACGTTGACGCCGAGACCAGATCCGGACAGCGGAACATTGCCGTCGGCCGATACGGTCAGTCCTTGCGGCCCGTCCACCTTGGCGGAAGAAAGGTTCAGCACGTTGTTGGCAAAACGGCCCGCGGCGGCAAGCTGCAATGGCGCCAGTCCGTTGTCCTGCAGGGGACGTGCGGTAAGGCCGGCACCCTTCAGGTTGAACTCCACATCGGGCCGGCTCAATGTGCCGGTGACACGGCCGCTGCCCGAGATATCGCCGCCAAGATTCTGGTCCCGGACGACGCCGTTGAGCGCCCGCAGCGGCAGGCTGCGCAGGTTGAAATCAACGCCGAGCTGGCCACCGGCAAGCGGAACGGAGCCTTTTGCCGACGCATCGATACCGCCGGCGCCGGTCACATGTGCGTCGACGTTCAGCTGGTCGGTGGTCGAGGTCCCCTTGGCATCGACATTGACGGCGTCGACACCCGCCTGCTTCAGCGCGGCAGCGGTAATGCCGCGTGCCTGCACATCGAAATTCACGTCCGGTTTCTGGCGTGTTCCGCCGATCCGGGCCTGGCCGTTGATCTCGCCACCGAGCCCAAGGTCGGGCTTGATCAGATTGGCGATGCTGAGCGGCAATCGCTGTGCGGCGACGGTCAAGCTCAGCGTTTCGGCAACATCACCGCTGACGGTGACCTTGCCCCCGTCAATATCGAGCAGGATATCGCCAAAGGAAATATTGCTGCCAGCCACATTGATCGCGGCCGGTGCGGTCAGCCTCGCGGCGACGTCGCCGCGTGTCAGCTCAGCCTTGGCAAGCGACAACTGGAAACCGTTGTCCGTGGGTTGCAGTGCGCCGGTCGTGGCGATGTGCGCGCTGTTGGCGAGACTTGCGCCAACAACGAAATTGGTCGTTCGGCCCGACTGCATGGCGCGCGCTTCGGCCACGGTGATGTCGATACCGGCCGCCGATACATCAGTCGCGGTCACCGAACCATTGGCGGAAGGAACTTTGAAGATGTCCTGCGCCGTCAGGGCGATCGCTGCCTTGCCGACACGGATATCATTGGCCTTCAGGCCGTTGACCTGCCCCTTGACCTCGACATTCTGTTTCTCGTCATCGTGGGTAAGCGCAATCGTTGCATCCGCCTTACCCGTGGCATTGACGAGGAACAGGGCCGCCGCCGTCGAAAGATCCGTCGAAGCAAGGGTAAAATTGCCCTGCAGCAGCCCTTTCAGGTTCTGCGTGACATCGCCGCGCAGCCTGGTCCCGCCGGCGATGAACTGGATATCGCTCAAGCGCTTCTCGTCAGCACGGATTGCGATATTCGTGCTGAGGTCTGCCCGCTTGTCGTCGAGGAAGGCGAGACCGGAAACCCTGCCGTCGACATTGCCATTGAACAGCGTGCCATTGAAGGTCAGGGCCCCATCGGTCAGCTTGCGCCCCGAGAGCGCGCCTTGCGGCACGCCGGCATTGAAGGCGAGCGCTATGATATTGTCCTGGCCGCGGGCGCTGCCCTTCACCTTGAGAGCGCCCTTTGCCTTTTCGGAAAGCAGGGCGAGATCGCTTAGATCGAGGCCGAAATCGAAGTTCGCTGCGCCAGTCGCGAAGGTTCCGTTGGCCGTTAGAAGCGTTTGTGGATTCTCCACGCGGAAGTTCCTGGCGCTAAGACCGGCTTCGCCGCGGGCAAGACCACCGGTGAGGCGCGTCTCGCCGGCAAGCACCTTGTCGGCAGCGTCGATGCCGAGCTTCATGCCAGTTGCCTGCCCGTCGAGCATGAGATCGAACCCGCCCTTCAGCATCTCGATCAAGCCATTGGCCTTGAGGTCGAGCGAGCCGGCAAGGTCGCGCCCAGCAAGGGCGGAGAACGGTGCAAGGCTCGATGCCTTGACCAGAATATCGCCCTGGTAGGCGAAATTCTGGATCGTGCCTTCAAGGCCAGCGCTGAATCCATTCGCCGCGATGAGAGCCTGGCTTAGGTTAACGGGGGTACCTGCCTTCCAGTCGCCATAGATCTTGAGCTGGATCTTATCGCCGAGCGCTTCGGCAATATCGGCGCGCGTCGCGGTAATGCCGGAAACGTCGCCCGTTACGTCAAAGGTGAGCGAGCGAGCGGTCGGGCTGTCGAGATTTTCGGCAATGCCCTTGCCAAGAAGATTGACGTTACGGGCGGCAAAGCTCTCCGTCGTCAGATTGGTGATCTCGATGCTGCTCGTCCAGTCGTTGGTGGCGCTGGCGCCGAACGAGACGGCAAGCACGGCCTTGTCGACGGTGGTCTGCCCGCCTTTGACCGGAAGGATCACCTTCTTGCCGGACGGATCGGCAATAGTGCCATCGATCTTCAGGCGGCGCGGGAAGAGATCGTCGGTCGTATCGCCAGTGGCGTTGAGCGTGAGCGAATTGCTCCTGATGCTGAGCTGATCGAGCGCGACACCGCCACCGTCACGGGCGACGCCATTGACGACGAGTGCGGTCTCGTTGCCGAAGAAATCACGGAAGATGGGGGGCACCAGCGTAGCGATTTCGCCGTTCATCGTTGCCTTGAAGGCGAGGCCATCCGGCTGGCGGTCGAATTTGGTATCGCCGGTGAGAACGCGCTTGCCGGCCGCGTCGAGCGTCAACTGCAGGGCAAGGTCGCTTACCGGCCCCGATCCCTTCAGCGCCAGCGCGACGGGGGGCCTGCCTTCAATATTAAGAAGGTTGGCAACGATGCCGTTCTGCGGCTCGTTCAGGGTCAGATCGAGGTCGAGTTGCTGGCTCTGATTGGCATACGCCGCCTTGATGTTAAACTCGCCGCCGGGCCCATCCAGGCGTTTGACGGCAAGCGTCGTATCAAGCGATCCACTTTCAAGCTTCAGGTTGCCCGCGATGGAGATTTCCGACCGAAGCCCGAATACACCGTCGCCGAAGGCAATGCGCGCCACCTGCAGATCCTGGAGGATGACAGCTAGCGGTAGTTCCGGCAGGCTGAAACCCTTGGCTTCCGGCGAAGGCAAGCTGTCGTCGGGAAGCGGCTTGCGGAAGACGTCGATTCGGTCGGCGGCAAGCGTGTTGATATCGAGCCGGCCTCTCAGAAGCGCAAGGCGGCTCCAGACAATGCGGGCATTGGTGATCTTGAGCCAGACCCCTTCGCGGTCAGCCACCGTTATGCTGCCGATGCTCGCTTCGGAGGAAAGCACGCCCTGGATGTCCGAAATGACGATCTGCCGGTTGGGAGTTGAAAGCTGGTTCTGAACGAAGCTCAGGAAGTAGGATTTCTCCGCCTCGGCGCTATCCTGCGCCAGGGCCGGTGCTGCAAAAAGCAGCAGGAAGAGACTTACGAGGAACCGGGTCAAAACGCTTGTCCTATGCCAACATAGAGAGCAAAATCGGGGTCGTCGTGGGTACGGTCGAGCGGTACCGCAAAGTCGAGGCGGATCGGTCCAAGGCCGGTATTGTAGCGCAAGCCTGCGCCAACGCCGACACGGAGCTGTTCGGAAAAGTCCGGATAGGACTGTTCGCCGACATAGCCCGCATCGACGAAGCCGACGACACCGATCGTATCGGTCATGCGTACCCGCGCTTCGACCGAGCTTTCGACGAGCGAACGCCCGCCAATGACGAAATCCTCGCCGTCGCGCGTCACGTTCACGCCTACATTGCGGTAGGCATAGCCGCGAATCGAGCCGCCGCCGCCGGCAAAGAACAACTGATCTGGCGGCAATTCGGCGATGTCGGCTCCTACAATGCTGCCGAGCTTCAAGCGTCCCGCCAGGATGAAGCGCTTGTCGGCATCGAAACTGTGATAGGTGCGGCCTTCAGCGGTGAATTTGCTGGCGAAATTGCCGTACTCGAACTCGTAGAAGGGCGTGATCAGGCCTTCGAGGTAATATCCCTTCGAAGGATCGACCTTGTTGTCACGGCTGTCATAGGTAAGTCCACCGATGAAGCCCGCCGTCAGAAAATCGCGCTTGCCGAAAAAATCGTCGTCGAAACGGGATTTCGCGACGTTGGCCATGATCTTGCCGGTCAGTTCATCGGAGAAAATCCGCGTGAACCCGCCCTGCGCCGTAATCGACGTCTGCGTATAGGCATCGAGAACCTGGCGCTCGCCGATGAGCGACGTGACGAAATCAGTATCCGGATTGAAAACGCCCGGCTTGGTGAAGGTCACGCCAAGAAGATAATTATAGTCCTGCGGATTGAACGACTGGCCACCAATGCCGCCAATCTTCGCATCGAAGCGCAATCGTTCGGCGTGACCGAAGAGATTGCGGTGCAGCCAATAGGCCTCGAAACCGGCGCCGTCGAGCGTCGAATAGCTGCCGCCGAGGCCGAACCGGCGCAGCTTCTGTTCCTGCACGGCGACGGTGATCGGCAGCAGCCCGTTCGGTGTGATCGCGTCGGCTTCTTCAATGCGGGCGGAGCGGAACACTTCAAGACGGGAGAGCCGCTTCTTGGCGCGCTCGATTTCGTCCGGATCATACTCCACGCCCGGCTGCAATCCGGTGATGAAGGCTACGAACTCCGGATCCATCCGTTCGGTGCCCCTTACGGTCACAGGACCGAAGGCGGCCCGGCGATCGGGCTCGACATCAATGGTGGCATCGATCCTGTTGTCATCGTGATTGGCGACGACGTCGCGCGATACGATCCGGGCCTTGGGGTGGCCCTGTTCGCGCCATGCGTCAACGGCAAGGCGTTCGGCCTTGAGGATCGCCGTCGATGTAGCGACATCGCCGGGTGCGAAGCCTTGATCTTCGGGCCTGTCAACGACGTCCTTGGGGTCTATAGGCAGCGGCGCCATATTCTTTATGCGCGTCGATGCAAACAGAAATTGCGGTCCGGGATCGACGGCGATCACGACCGTGGAAGGATTGGGCAAATCGGCATCCGGCGGAATATCCGCGGCCTCCCTACCGTCGATCTTGATGCTGATCGTGCCGCCATAGCGGCCATCGGCATAAAGCGCGCCCAGAATGCGGCGGTAGTCTCCCCGTGCCTTGGCGATCAGGCCCGCCGCGCCGGAGGCAGGCTTGTCCTCATCCTCGACAAGGCTCGATGCCCCCGCGACGAGCTTGGTTGTCGCCTTGTCCTCGCCTTGCGCATTTTCGACGCTGTAGCGGTGCGGGTCGGCAATGACGGCATCCGCATCATCGGTCTTGCGCTCGCCCCAAAGATGAATGCCGAAGAGGTCAAACGCCTGCGCCGGCGAAACAAGCGCGGTGAAGGCCAGCAAAGCTGCGCCGAAAAGCTTGGCCTGTGGGCGCCTCAATTCCATCAACCAGCAAAATCCTTACTCAAAAAATGACACACATTACGCCGCAGGCACGGAGACACATCCCCACGGATTGTTAAAAATCCTCTCCCGAGCTTAAGAAATTGATAACATGCCGGTCAGGGTGGGCCAACCCGCTAAGACCAAGCTCTGGTCGCCTAGGGGTTTTCTTGTGGCCATATCGCCACAGAACTCTGCCGGGTGCGGATCACTTTTTGTTAGAGCAATGCAACAGACCGGCTTGAAACGACGAAGCGCCGGTCAGGCCGGCGCTTCTCAAGTTTAATTATTCCGCGGCGGCCAGCCACTCCGATTGCCCGGCTTTTTCCGCCGGCATCGCCGCGCTGATATGACCGGCAACGATCTCCGCGGTTGCGGCCGACAGTGTCCAGCCGAGATGGCCATGCCCCGTATTGTAGAAGACACCCGACCGCTTGCCGCTGCCGACGCGCGGCAGCATGTTCGGCATCATCGGGCGAAGGCCAGCCCACGGCACCACATTCGACGTATCCATGCCCGGGAAGAGATCGCGGCTCCAATCGACCAGCGGCTTGACGCGGTCATGACGGATGTCACGGTTTTCGCCATTGTATTCGGCGGTGCCGGCGACCCGCAGCCGTCCCGCGCCGAGGCGGCTGGTGACGATTTTGGCATCGTCATCAAGCAAACTTACCCACGGTGCTGCCGTACGGCTTGCCTCGTCGCCGAGGTTGATGGTGATCGAGTATCCCTTGACCGGATAGATGTTGACCCTGTCGCCAAGCTGCGCAGCAAATTTGCGGCTGGCAATGCCGGCACAGATGACGATCGCATCGAAGCGCTCGCTCTCGACCGGCGAAAGCGTCTGTGAGGCGCTGTTCCAGGCAACAACTATGCCATCCTTCCCATGCCTGAGGGTCTGCACATTGGCGTCGCCTACGAAGCGAACGCCGCGGCGCGCAGATGCTTCGGCAAGGCCCCGGGTGAACTTGTGGATGTCGCCCGTCGAATCTGAGGGCGTGAAAAAGCCGCCATGGAACGTGCCGTCGAGCGCTGGTTCGATGTGGTGAATTTCTTCGTTCGTGACCGAGCGGCGGTCTAGGCCCCCTGCTTCAAGCAGCTTGTTGACCTTGACGGCATGGTCGTAACCATATTTCGAACGATAGATATGCAGGATGCCGCGCTTCTCGAGATCGAAATCGATCTTCTCTTCGGCAGCGATTTCGAACATGCGCTTGCGCGCCTCGATGGCGAGCCTGGTTGTCGCTATCGTGTTCTTCTCATAGTGCGGAATGTTCATGACGAACTCCGCCATCCACGAATATTTGTGCCACGATGGCTTTGGATTCATGAGCAGCGGCGCATCCTTGCGCAGCATCCACTTCATGCCCTTGAGCACCGTGCCCCAACTGTTCCAGACTTCGGCGTTCGACGCCGAAAGCTGGCCGCCATTGGCAAACGACGTCTCCATCGCGGCGTATCGGTTGCGGTCGAAAACGGTAACGGTGTGCCCCTGGCGGGCAAGCGCATAGGCGGTGGTGACGCCGGTAATACCAGCGCCGATAATGGCGATCGAGGTCATGGCAGTTAGTCCTTCAGCACAAATGGTTCCAGCTTCGCCGCGAGCGGCACGAAACCCCATCTGTCACGGGACCTGAGAGTTTGGCCCTTACGCACCTGCCGGATGTTTGCCATCCCTTGTCTCGGCTGCGTTACCGGTTTGCGCCGGTCAGGGCTTTCTCCTTCGGTGGGCGAAGCCTTCGAAGCCACGCCACTCTCCAGATGTCCGACGCTAGTCTGGTCCTTTTGCCTGAGAGTTTCCGGGGCGGTTGCTCCATCGGCGCCGGTTTTACCGGTCTCTCCCAGATAGCCTGTGCGAACGGGCTGCTTATATCGCAACCGTGAGAAGAGAACAACTGGCTAACGAAGGCCGGACCCATTATGTTGATTGCACCAGTTCAGACCACCGGAGCAGATAAATGAAACCCGTCTTCCTGCAGCTGCAGTGCTTCCCCGGCAAGACCTATGAGGTCGCAGCTGCCCTCTACGAGCGTGAAATCGTATCGGAGCTTTATTCGACAAGCGGCGATTATGACCTCCTGGCAAAGATCTACATCGCCGAGGACAAGGACGTCGGCAAGTTCATCAACGACAACGTGCTCGGAATTCCGGGAATTGCCCGTTCCTTGACGACGATGACTTTCACGGCGTTTTGAACGCAAGCCCCGAGACATTACGTCCCGTTTCGGGCAGAGATGAAGTCCACTATGAAATAAATGCAACAATTTGCACGCCCCGCAGGAAACAAACGCCATTTTGCCATTGGCTCTGTTTGTCTGTAGAGATGCTTTTTCGACCACGACCATCAGGATGATCCCAAATGCCTCCGTATCGTTCACGCACAACCACACATGGCCGCAACATGGCTGGTGCCCGCGGGCTCTGGCGCGCGACCGGAATGAAGGACGAGGATTTCGGCAAGCCGATTATTGCAGTGGTCAATTCCTTTACACAGTTCGTTCCCGGCCACGTCCATCTCAAGGATCTCGGCCAGCTCGTTGCGCGCGAGATCGAAAGTGCGGGCGGCGTCGCCAAGGAATTCAATACGATCGCTGTCGATGACGGCATCGCCATGGGCCATGACGGCATGCTCTACTCGCTGCCTTCGCGCGAGATCATCGCCGACAGCGTCGAATATATGGTCAACGCCCATTGCGCCGATGCGATGGTATGCATCTCCAATTGCGACAAGATCACCCCCGGCATGCTGATGGCCGCACTGCGCCTCAACATACCGGTCGTCTTTGTTTCCGGCGGCCCGATGGAAGCCGGCAAGGTCGTCTGGGGAGACAAGGAAAAGAAGCTCGATCTCGTCGATGCGATGGTAGCGGCGGCCGACGAGCGCATTTCCGACGAGGAAGTCCAGGTCATCGAGCGCTCGGCCTGCCCGACCTGCGGTTCGTGCTCCGGCATGTTCACCGCCAATTCGATGAACTGCCTCACCGAGGCGCTGGGCCTGTCGCTGCCCGGCAATGGTTCGACGCTTGCCACCCATGCGGACCGCCGCCGCCTCTTCGTCGAGGCCGGCCATCTCGTCGTCGATCTCGCTCGTCGCTACTACGAACAGGACGACGAAACCGTCTTGCCGCGCGCGGTTGCCTCGTTTGCCGCTTTCGAAAATGCGATGACGCTCGATATCGCCATGGGCGGTTCCACCAACACGGTTCTGCACCTGCTTGCTGCGGCGCATGAGGCCGAGGTGGATTTCACCATGAGCGACATCGACCGGCTCTCGCGCCGCGTGCCGGTGCTTTGCAAGGTCGCCCCTGCCGTTGCCAACGTCCACATGGAGGACGTGCACCATGCCGGCGGTATCATGGGCATTCTCGGAGAACTCGATCGCGCGGGCCTCCTCGACACGTCGGTCTATTCCGTGCATTCGGCCAATCTCGCCGCAGCGCTCGACCGCTGGGACATTGCCCGCACCTCGAACAAGTCGGTGCACGACTTCTTCCGGGCAGCGCCGGGCGGCGTGCCGACGCAAGTCGCGTTCAGCCAGGATCGCCGCTTCGAAACGGTCGATCTCGACCGCGAGAAGGGTGTGATCCGCAGCGCCGAGCATGCCTATTCCAAGGACGGCGGCCTTGCGGTTCTCTACGGCAACCTCGCCGAGGACGGATGCATCGTGAAGACCGCGGGCGTCGACGATTCGATCCTGAAATTCTCCGGCCCGGCCCGCATATTCGAAAGCCAGGACAGCGCAGTGCTCGGCATCCTGAATGGCGGCGTCAAGCCCGGCGACATTGTGCTGATCCGCTATGAAGGCCCGCGCGGCGGACCTGGCATGCAGGAAATGCTCTATCCGACGAGCTACCTGAAATCGAAGGGTCTCGGCAAAGCCTGCGCCCTGATCACCGACGGGCGTTTCTCCGGCGGTTCTTCCGGCCTTTCGATCGGACACGTGTCGCCGGAGGCCGCCGAGGGCGGATTGATCGGCCTCGTCGAGGAGGGCGATATGATCGATATCGATATTCCGAACCGCAAGATCCACCTCGCGGTGGACGATGCTGTACTTGCCGATCGCCGCGCCCATATGGAAGCCAAGGGCGCCGCCGCCTGGAAGCCTGCAGAAAAGCGCAAGCGCAAGGTAACGACCGCGCTACGCGCCTATGGCACCATGGCGACAAGTGCTGCCCGCGGTGCGGTTCGGCAAATTCCCGACGATTGGAACTAAGCGGTAAACGTTACTTCGCAGCGTCGGTAATCTTCGAGGTCCAGGCGCCTTCGGGCTTCTTGGTGATGACCGGATCTGAACCGCCGCCGAGCAGCGTTTCGACCGTCCGCTCTGCCGCAGCCACGTCGAGAACACCCGTCGAGCCTTCCGTCAGCTTGTTGATCTCCGCGACCATTCGCTTCTGATGCTTTTCGGTCTGCGCACCGCTTGCATCATTGTCGAGGACGATGGTCGCAGCCTCATCCGGATTGGCGCGGGCATACTCCCAGCCCTTCATCGAAGCCTTGACGAAACGCGCAAGCTTGTCGACCATCTTCGGATCGTCGAGGCTCTTCTGCAGCACGTAGAGACCATCTTCCAGCGTGGCGACCTTTTCATCCTCATACTTGAACGTGACGAGCTGGTCCGCCGGGATGCCGGCATCGATTACCTGCCAATATTCGTTGTAAGTCATCGTCGAGATGCAGTCTGCCTGCTTCTGGATCAGCGGATCGACATTGAAACCTTGCTTGAGAACAGTCACCCCATCGGGTCCACCATCGGTCTTGAGCCCGAGATGGTTCATCCAGGAGAGGAACGGATATTCGTTGCCGCCAAACCAGACGCCGAGCGTCTTGCCCTTGAAATCCTCCGGCTTGGTGATCCCTGTTTCCTTGCGGCAGGTCAGCATCATGCCCGAGCGCTTGAACGGCTGGGCGATATTGACGAGAGGCAGACCCTTCTCGCGGGTTGCGAGCGCCGAAGGCATCCAATCGACGACCACGTCGGCGCCGCCGCCGGCGATGACCTGGGGCGGCGCCACATCGGGTCCGCCCGGCTTGATCTCGACGTCGAGGCCGGCCTCCTCGTAGAAGCCCTTATCCTTGGCGACGTAGTAGCCGGCAAACTGGCCCTGCGTGACCCATTTCAGCTGCAGGACGAGCTTGTCCGCGGCAAGCGCCGAGCTGGCCATCAGGGTCATGGCGAGGCCGAGTGAGAGTGCCAACGTTTTCTTCATGCTTCAGTTCTCCTCTGTTCTTGTTTGTTATGCGCGATAGGACGGGTGCCAGAAGGTGACGGCCCGTTCGATAAGTGTAATCAGTCCGTAGGATAGCGATCCGGCGAGCGCCGCAACGAAGATTTCGGCCCACACCATATCGACATTCATGCGGCCAACCTCGGCCGATATGCGAAAGCCCATGCCGACGATGGGCGAGCCGAAGAATTCGGCAACGATAGCGCCGATCAACGCAAGGGTCGAATTGATCTTCAACGCATTGAAAATGAAAGGCATCGCCGCGGGCAGGCGCAGCTTGACGAGGGTCTGCCAATAATTGGAGCCATAGGTGCGCATCAGATCGCGTTCCATCGCGCCAGAGGCGGCGAGACCCGCGACAGTATTCACGAGCATCGGAAAGAACGTCATGATGACGACGACCGCAGCCTTCGACTGCCAATATGAACCGAACCACATGACCATGATGGGCGCGATGCCGACGACGGGAAGGGCGGCGACCAGATTGCCGATCGGCAAGAGCCCTTTGCGCAGGAACGGCACGCGATCGACGATGATGGCGGCAATGAACCCGGAACCGCAGCCAATGGCATAGCCAGCGATCGCGGCCTTGAGGAATGTCTGCTGGAAGTCTGCCCAAAGGGTCGGTATGGAGCCGGCAATGCGCCCGGCGATCATGGAGGGCGGCGGCAGCAGTATGGTCGGGACGCCGAAGCCGCGCACCACGATCTCCCAGAGGATCAGCAGCCAGGCGCCGAAGAGGACGGGCAGCGCGAGGTTGACGAAACGTTGCGCACCGGCAGATTTGAGGCGTAGCGCCGCAAGTCGCTGGACGGCGAGCCAGGCAAGCAGCCAGGCGGATACCACCATGCAGCCATAGCCAATCGCCGGACCGCTTATCGTGAAAGAGCCGAGCAGCGCGATGAGGCATGCCGCCGCGATGTGAACGAGGACCAGCAAGGCAACCAGTGAGGTTAGAGACGGGACCACGAAGAGCCCAACCGCTGCTGTTGCGAAGAGGATGGCGGGTGCTACGAAGAAAAGGGCGCCCGGACCATCCGCGCCGGTCGGCAGTACCAGCGATGCAGCCGCAAGCAGGAAGGCGAGAATGGCGAGAGGCGACCGCTTCATGTCCGCACCCCGGTTGTGGAACATGGTTGCGGGTTCGCCCCCCACCCCGCCGCTGCGCGGCGACCCTCCCCACGTCGGGGGAGGGTAAGAACGGCGGCGAGCGTTGGTCGGTCTTTTTTTTCGTCCGCGTGTAAGTCCACGCCCTCCATTGGGAAGTAAGGCCGCAGCCCCACCCTCCCCCGGCGTGGGGAGGGTCGGATCGAAGATCCGGGGTGGGGGGAAAGGCCCAACCA
>NZ_JABUMX010000002.1 GCF_013327855.1 Phyllobacterium pellucidum
CGCAGGAACGTATCGTCGTTGCGTGTCATCTCGACACGGATGCCGGAGATCTTCTGCAATTCGTCCCGCAACTGCTGCGCGAACATCAGCGTCACATTCTTTTCCAGGCTTCCGCCGGCACTCTCCGGGCCGCTGTCGATCCCGCCATGGCCGGCATCGACGACCACGGTGAACGGTTTCGGCGCCTGGCTTGCTTCACCGGGAGCGGCGGACGCCAATCGATCGCCGGTTGGCGTCGATGTCGTCGAGGCCGTCGTCTGGTTCTGCGTCTTCAATGCTTCCGCAAAGGCACGGTCGGACGACGCGACGAGATCGGCAACGAGCCGGTAGCCGGGACTGTTATCGTTCTTAAGGACATCGATCCGTTCGACCGAAAATGGTCCCTTCAAGGTAAAGATGAGTCGCGAACGCGTTGCGTCGATCATCCCATAGCGCACATCGGTGATGAGACCCCGCGCCTCGGTCGATTTCTTGTCGAAGCCAAAAACCGTCTTCGGCATGTCGATCGCCAGGCGATGCGGATCGCCGAGCAGCATTGTCGAAATGTCCGGCTCCTGGTCGAAATTGATGACGACGCGTGTGCGCAGTTCGTCGCCGGCTGCCTGATAGGTCAAAGCGGCGAGATCGCCCGCCGCATGCGCGACAGCGCCGCCCTGCAATGAGACAACAAGGCCAAGAAATGCAGCCATGATTATCCGACGGAACACATTCACACCTTTGAAACTGAGCGGGCAGGCAATCCCCGCAAGCACCTCTCGGCCGACCAAACACGCACTGGAAGTCTGCTCAGGGCCTATTATCTATGACTATTAGGTAAGGAGCCATGGTTAATAATCTCTTATTCAAGGTTATTTCGTTGCAGCCGTTGATGACACGATTATGAAGAAGGCCTTGTCATTAAGCGACACACCTCCTAAAAGCAAAGGTGAGTTACTTTCCGCCCTCCGGAATCAGCTCTTCGATGTCACCGCAAATGCCGGAAAGACAAGCGGAGCACAGACATGGCGGCGCGATGGCGAAGCTTCGCTGTAGGTAACCGACAAAAGGATTTGGCGCGCGCGGACAGGGATTGTCGGCAGCGCTTTGTGAACGGCAGATCGCGCAGACAAGGCGCATCGGGCCAGCCCCTAGCGGGGTGATAACAGTGGCGGCACAGCTGAAAAGCGTGCCATTCGTGAGGTCGTTTCGTCAGGAACAACAATGTTTGGTACAGATGTGACCATAACCGGCTTACAAGCCGCGGCTGCCTCAAGGCAGGTCCGCGCGTTGCCGCGTCTGTCTGTTTCTGCGAACTTTAATATATCCGGCAGATGTGAAGACGCGGCTCCAGATACCTTGAGGGTATCCGGGCTGTCTCGCGTTGTTAGCGTTGCAGCCGGGGAGAAGAATTATAATGTCGGACAAGATGCTAATCGACGCCTCCCACCAGGAGGAAACACGGGTTGTCGTGGTTCGCGGCAACCGGATTGAAGAATTTGACTTTGAGTCGGAACACAAGAAACAGATCAAAGGCAATATCTATCTGGCGCGTGTCACACGCGTAGAACCATCCCTCCAGGCTGCTTTCGTCGAGTATGGCGGCAATCGCCACGGCTTCCTCGCATTCAGCGAAATTCATCCTGATTACTATCAGATCCCGGTTGCTGACCGTCAGGCGCTGATCGAAGCGGAAGCGGAAGCTGCAAGCCAGGACGAAGATCACGAGGAACATGCAAGCGAGCAGCGCAGCCGTGATCGCAATGATCGCAGCTCGCGCAATCGCCGGCGCGGCCGTCGTGGCCCGCGTTCAGGCGAAGAATCGTCGAAGCTTGATGCCTCTTCGGAAGAGAACGCCGAGGAGAGTGCCGTCACGGACGAATCCTCTGAGGACGAAGCCGTCGTGGAAGTCGCAGCCGAAGAGGCGAGCGAATCCCAGTCTGACGAATCGGGCAGCCAGACCCGCGCGGCTTCGATTGATGCCGACGTGATTTCCGAAGCTGTCGTCGTCGACGGCGATCCGGAAGACACAGAGGACAACGAGACCCCGCGTTCGAAGAAGTCCGGTCGCCGCTCTGGCGACGACAAGGATGATGCGCACGACGAACTCGATGAAGTCGAATCGGTTGGTGCCGAGGATGCGATGGAAGAGGTGCCTACGCACCAGCGCTTTCAGCGCCGCCAGTACAACATTCAGGACGTCATCAAGCGCCGGCAGATCCTGCTCGTTCAGGTCGTCAAGGAAGAGCGCGGCAACAAGGGCGCAGCGCTGACGACGTATCTCTCGCTCGCTGGACGATATTCCGTGTTGATGCCAAACACTGCCCGTGGCGGCGGCATTTCGCGCAAGATCACCAGCGTACAGGACCGCAAGCGCCTCAAGGACATCGTCAAGGATCTCGAAGTTCCGAAAGGAATGGGCGTCATCCTGCGCACCGCCGGTGCAAACCGCACGAAGCCTGAGGTCAAGCGCGACTACGAATATCTGATGCGGTTGTGGGAGAACGTTCGAAGCCTCACCCTCGCCTCTACTGCGCCGACGCTGGTCTATGAGGAAGGCAGCCTCATCAAGCGATCGATCCGCGACCTCTATAACAAGGACATCACCGAGATCCTTGTCGCCGGCGAGAACGGCTACCGCGAGGCCAAGGACTTCATGCGCATGCTCATGCCGAGCCATGCCAAGGTCGTGCAGCCCTATCGCGAATTGACCCCGATCTTTGCCCGCAACGGAATCGAGGCGCAGCTCGACCGTATGTTGCAGCCGCAGGTGACGCTGAAATCCGGCGGCTACATCATCATCAATCAGACCGAAGCGCTCGTCGCCATCGACGTGAACTCGGGTCGTTCGACCCGCGAACACTCGATCGAAGACACCGCGCTGCAGACCAACCTCGAGGCCGCTGACGAAGTTGCGCGGCAGTTGCGGTTGCGCGACCTTGCCGGCCTCATCGTCATCGATTTCATCGATATGGAAGAGAACCGCAACAATCGTGCAGTTGAGAAGCGGCTGAAGGATTGCCTCAAGGATGACCGCGCGCGCATCCAGGTCGGCCGAATTTCGCATTTCGGTCTGCTCGAAATGTCGCGCCAGCGCATCCGCGCCAGTGTTCTCGAAAGCACGACACAGGTCTGCGCCATGTGCGGCGGCACCGGGCATGTGCGCTCGGCCTCGTCGATTGCGCTGCACGTCATGCGCTCGATCGAGGAATACCTGCTGCGCCATTCGCAGAACAATATCATCGTACGTACCACCGTTCCGACGGCGCTTTACGTACTCAATCACAAGCGCCAGAATCTTGCCGATCTCGAGGCTCGTTTTGGTCTGACGATCAGCATCGAGGCCGATGACAGCGTTGGTGCGCAGCACTTCGCCATCGACAAGGGTTCGATCGCACTCGGTCCCATCGTTCTGCTGGCAGAGACCCCGACGCTCGGCATCGCCGACGATTTCGAGGATGCCGATATTCCGGTCGAAGAAGCTGATGAAGTCGAAGACGTTCAGGCGGCCGACACGGCCCGCGTCGACGGCGACGACGGTTCGCGCAAGCGCCGGCGCAAGCGGCGGCGGCGTGGCGGACGTGACCGTCAGGAAGCTGCCGCGGGCGAGCCGGGCCAATCAATCCGCAGCGACGACGATGCGGACGATGCAGATCAACCGCCCGTTCCAGGCGAGGATGCCGCAGCGAAGAAAGCACGCGAAGATGAGAACGAACGGCGCAAGAAGCGTCGCCGTGGTCGCCGTGGCGGCCGCAAGAACCGTCGCGACGGCGATGACGGCGATAATTACATCGCTGCAAAAGCCGTCCCCGACGCGGAACCGGTGTTCGTAACCATACCGCTTCCGGACTTTGCCAAGGCAAAGACGATCGAGACGGTCGCCGACGAGGCCGAAGCTGCCTCCGTCGTCGCTGCGGTCGAGACACCTGCGGTCGAGTCAGTGGCCGAAGGGGTGCTTGCGGTTATCGAAGAAGCGCCCGCCAAGAAACCGGCCAAGCGCAAGTCGCGAGCAAAGGCTGCCGCCGAACCGGCGGAGGCCGCCGCCGAGCCAGTGGAAACCGTCGCCGAAGCTCCGGCCAAGCCGAAGCGTGCACCGCGCAAGTCAACGAAGAAGGCCGTTGTCGAAGAGGCGGTTACTGCCGAGGAATCGCCCGCGCCGCAGCCCGAGACAGTCGAAGCCGAAGCGCCTGCGCAAGCGAAAGCAGAGCCGGTCGCTGCCGAACCGAAGCAAGAGAAAGTTCCGAGCGAGCCGGTCGTTACATCTACCGTTGCTACGGAAAAGAAGAGCGAAGGTGAAGCGCAACCGAAGCGTGGCTGGTGGCAGAAGAAGGGTTTCTTCTGAGCCGCGATCGATTGAATTGAAGACAAGAGGAACCGGCATTCGTGCCGGTTTTTCTTTATGAAAGCCGGTATTTGGCTTGTTGCGCCGCAGATTTGCCGAATTGGGCAGATTTCACAAGGTAGGAGGAGCTTGGGCTCCCTTTCATTCGAAGTTCGATTTCGATACCAATGGGACTATGATGACAATTCGCCGTTCATGCCGCTCGCTCGCCTCCATGATGCGCCCCACTCTCATCGCCCTGACCGCGGGCGCGCTGGTGGTTGCCCAAGGCGCAGTCGCTCTTGCCCAGTCCCAATCATTGCCAATCGTCCGCGATGCCGAGATCGAGGCGCTGGTTACGGACTACGCAACGCCGATCATCAATGCGGCTGGCCTCGGCAAGCGTGCGATCAAGGTCGTCCTCGTCAACAACAGCAGTTTCAACGCTTTCGTTGACGGGCGCCGCATCTTCATCAACACCGGCGCGTTGCTGCAAGCCGAAACGCCCAACGAAATCATCGGCGTCATCGCCCACGAAACCGGCCATCTTGCCGGCGGCCACCAATTCAAGTTGCGCGAGCAATTGGCCAACGCAAAGACCATGGCCGTGGTAGCGGGCCTTCTCGGCGTCGGCGCTATCGTCGGCGGCGCCGCTGCGGGCGCGAGCGGCCTGTCGAAGGCAGGAGCCGGTATCGCGATGGGCGCGCCGGAAGTCGCGATGCGCAGCCTGCTCAATTATCAGCGTACGGAAGAGATGGCGGCGGATCGTTCGGCCATAACCTACCTTGCCGCAACCCAACAATCGGCCAAGGGCATGCTCACGACTTTCGAGCGTTTCTCCAACGCCCTGTCGCTGACGGGCACGCGCATGGATCCCTACCGCATCAGCCACCCGCTGCCGCGTGAGCGCATTGCCAACCTCGAGACGCTGGCCCGGGCAAGCCCCTATTTCGACAAGAAGGACAGCCCTGCGCTGCAGCAGCGTCACGATCTGATGCGCGGCAAGATCGCCGCCTATACCGGCGGGGGCGCCAGCGTCCTGCAAACCTTCCGCAAGGATCCACAAAATATCGGCGCCCGTTACGGCGACGCGATCGCCACCTATCTCAATGGCTCGGCGCAATCGGCCTTGACGAAGCTTGATCCGCTGATCAAGGAGCAACCGAAAAACCCGTATTTCTACGAGATGCGCGGCGAAATGCTGTTAAAGCAGAACAAGGTGCAGGATGCTGCCAACGCCTTCGAGAAAGCAAGTTCACTCGATCCGCGCAAGTCCGGTCTGATCCGAATGAACTACGGCCGCGCCTTAATGCTGACGGGAACGCCGGCGAACCTCAAGATTGCCGTCGACGAACTCAAGACGAGCATAGGCCGCGACCGCGAGTCCCCGGCGGGCTACGCCTATCTGGCCCAGGCCTATGGGCAGATGGGTGACATGGCGCTCTCCGATCTCGCCAGCGCGAACGAAAAATTCTATTCGGGCAAGATCCAGGACGCTCAAATCTTCGCGACCCGTGCACAACGTGGCTTGAAAAGCGGCTCGCCCGAGTGGATACAGGCTCAGGACATTATCAGCGCCAAGCGCAAGTAAGATGCGGCAATCCCTCAAGGGACACAGTTTTTGAAGAAGGATACTCCATAATGGCAAAAGTCGCTCTGATCGGCGCAGCCGCAGGCCTCGTCAGCATCGCCGCATTGGCGCTCGGCTATCACGCAGGCCGGACCGATCTCATGGCCTCCGCACCGGACAAGACCGCGGTTACCGCTTCGACCACCGATCGCACCGAGATCGAAGGCATCGTGCGCAACTATCTGATCAACAATCCCGAGGTCATGCTCGAAGTTCAGACCGCGCTCAATACCAAGCAGGAAGCGGCGCAGAAGGAAGCCTCGACGCAGGTTATCGGCGAAAACAAGGACAAGATATTCCAGTCCGCCAATGACGCTGTTTTCGGCAATCCCACGGGCGATGTGACCATCGTCGAGTTCTTCGACTATAATTGCGGCTACTGCAAGAAGGCGCTCCCCGATATGGACGCGTTGCTGAAGAGCGATCCGAACCTGCGCTTCGTCATGAAGGAATTCCCGATCCTCGGGGCCGATTCGACGCGGGCGCATATCGTCGCCAAGGCATTCAAGGCGGTCATGCCCGAAAAATATCTCGAATTCCACCGCGACCTTCTCGGCGGCGAAGGACGTGCGACCGAAGCTTCCGCCATGGCGATCGCCGTCAAGCTCGGCGCCAATGAAGCGCAGATCCGCGAAAAGATGAATTCGCCTGAGATCACAAAGAGCTTCCAGGAAACCTATGACCTCGCAAATAACCTCAGCATCACCGGCACTCCATCCTATGTCGTCGGAACCGAAGTAGTGCCCGGCGCCCTCGGTGCGGACGCATTGGCCGAGCGGATCAGCCATATTCGCAACAAATAGGTCTGAATATTTACTTCTGACTGCGAAAACCCGTTGTGGACAAGCAATAACGTGACTTTGCAGGCTTTTCGCTTGCCGATAAGCCGTCTATATGGGACCAGCATTTTCGAACCGTCCGGTAATCATGAAGCAAACGATCTTCGTCCTCAACGGCCCAAACCTCAACATGCTTGGCAAGCGTGAGCCGGGTATCTATGGCGCCGTGACTCTGGACGACATCGAAGCCATGTGCCGGACCGAAGCCGAGGCACTCGGCTGCAAGATTGATTTCCGCCAGTCCAATCATGAGGGTGATCTGGTCAGCTGGATACAGGAGGCAGGCGAGCAGAAGGCATTGGTGTTGATCAATCCCGCCGCCTATACGCATACCTCCATCGCGCTGCATGACGCTATAAGGGCGGCATCTGTAACGCTGGTGGAAGTTCACCTTTCCAACATCCACGCACGCGAGTCGTTCCGCCACCACTCCTACGTTTCCTCTTTGGCCAAAGGGGTGATATGTGGCTTCGGGGCCGACGGCTACCTGATGGGCTTGCGCGCACTCATCAAGCTGGCAACGCCGCAGTAGCTGGCAGTGCCAATCAGAATAAGGGGCTTGAAAAAGCATGGCTAACAGAACCACCGGGATCGACAAGGTCATGATCCGCGATCTCGCGGAAATCCTGAACGATACGGACCTCACCGACATCGAAATCGAGCAGGGCGACCTTCGCATCCGCGTTTCGCGCCAGGTCACCGTGCAGGCGGCAGCCCCGCAGCCGTTCTATGCGCAGGCTCCGGCGGCCGGTCCCGCTCAGCCAGCATCGCCCGCAGCGTCTGCGCCGGCGGCAGCGCCCGCCGCCGATCCCTCGAAGAATGCCATCCCCTCACCAATGGTCGGGACCGTCTATCTTGCGCCCGCACCCGGCGCACGCGACTTCATCCAGGTCGGTACCCAGGTGAAAGAAGGCCAGACGCTTCTGATCATCGAAGCGATGAAGACCATGAACCAGATCCCCTCGCCGCGCGCCGGCACAGTCACCGCAATCCTCGTAGCGGATTCCCAGCCCGTCGAATATGGCGAGCTGCTGGTCGTGATTGAGTGATGCCGGACCCCGTGGGTGAATCGAGAGCGTGATGTTTCAGAAAATTCTCATAGCCAACCGCGGTGAAATCGCCCTGCGCGTCCTGCGGGCCTGCAAGGAACTCGGCATCCAGACGGTGGCTGTCCATTCGACCGCCGATGCTGATGCCATGCATGTACGGCTCGCCGACGAAAGCGTCTGCATTGGACCGCCGCCCTCGCGCGAAAGCTATCTGAACATTCATCAGATCGTTGCCGCCTGCGAAATCACCGGCGCGGACGCCATTCACCCCGGTTACGGCTTCCTGTCGGAAAATGCCAAATTCGCCGAGATCCTCGAGGCGCACAATATCACCTTCATCGGGCCTACCGCCGCGCATATCCGCGTCATGGGCGACAAGATTGAAGCCAAGCGTACGGCGAAGCGCCTCGGTATTCCGGTTGTACCGGGTTCCGACGGCGGCGTCACCGACGACAAGGAAGCTGCGCGCATTGCGGCGGAGATCGGTTATCCGGTTATCATCAAAGCCTCCGCCGGCGGCGGCGGCCGCGGCATGAAGGTGGCGCTCAACGAGGACGAACTGTCGATCGCGCTGTCCACGGCGCGCACGGAAGCCGGTGCCGCTTTTGGTGACGATGCCGTCTACATAGAAAAATACCTGCAAAAGCCCCGCCATATCGAAGTTCAGGTCATGGGCGATGGAAATGGCAAGGCGGTACACCTTGGCGAACGCGACTGTTCCTTGCAACGCCGGCACCAGAAGGTCTGGGAAGAGGCCAACTCACCAGCCCTGAACTCCGACGAGCGCGAGCGCATCGGCATGATCTGCGCGAACGCCATGGCCGACATGGGCTATCGCGGGGCCGGCACGATCGAGTTCCTCTACGAAAATGGCGAATTCTATTTCATCGAAATGAACACGCGTCTTCAGGTCGAGCATCCGGTGACCGAGGCGATTACCGGCATCGATCTTGTACATGAGCAGATTCGCGTCGCCTCGGGCGGCGGGCTTTCGGTAACCCAGGAGGAGATTCGCTTCTCCGGCCACGCCATCGAATGCCGCATCAACGCCGAAGACCCGCGCACGTTCACGCCCTCGCCGGGCAAAATCACGCATTTCCACACACCCGGCGGCCTTGGCATTCGCGTCGATTCCGGCGTCTATTCCGGCTACAAGATCCCGCCCTATTATGACAGCCTCATCGGCAAGCTCATCGTTCACGGCCGCAACCGCGTCGAATGCATGATGCGCCTGCGCCGGGCGCTCGATGAATTCGTCGTCGACGGGATAAAGACCACACTTCCCCTCTTCCAGGATCTGATCAACAATCCTGATATCGCCAATGGCGACTATGACATTCACTGGCTGGAGAAATATCTGGCCGGAGATACCGCAGAAGAAGAGGCATGACGGGCAATAACCCGGTAGAATCTTTCAAAATCGACCCCGCGTTGCTGTTGCGTGCCTACGCGACCGGGGTCTTTCCGATGGCCGAAGAGGCCGACAATCCGGAAATATTCTGGGTGCGCCCGGAAAAGCGCGGCATTATCCCGTTTGAGAATTTTCACGTCTCGCGCAGTCTGCGCAAGACCGTGCGCCAGGGTCGCTTCTCCATCCGGCTCGACAGCGATTTCGCCAGCGTCATCGCCGGATGCGCCAGCGGGTCGGGCGAGCGTTCCCGCACCTGGATCAACCAGCCGATCCGCGAGGCCTATGGCAAGCTGTTCGAACTCGGTTACTGCCATACCGTGGAAGCCTGGCTTGACGGCCGCCTCGTCGGTGGGCTCTACGGTATCGCCCTCGGGTCGGCCTTCTTCGGGGAAAGCATGTTTTCGCGCGAGCGCGACGCCTCCAAGGTCTGCCTCGTCCACCTTGTCGGTCACCTGATCGAGAAGGGCTTTACGCTCCTCGACACACAGTTCACCACGAACCATCTCGAGAGCTTCGGTGCAGTCGAGGTGCCGCGCCGCCAGTACCAGAAGATGCTGGAAAACGCACTGGCGCAGTCCGCGGAATTCTGAACGGCGACATCCCGCTTCCACATTGTCGGTGTATGTCTTCTTGCGGGCGAGTGCCGCGCAATTTTTTCTAAAAGAGAATGTCGACCCGGTGCGCACTCGTTCGTCTTAGGGAGGGAATAACCCGACAAACAAGGAGAATTGTCGTGAAGATCAATGCTTATCTGAACTTTGATGGAAAGTGCGAAGAGGCTTTCAACTTCTATGCCGGCGTACTCGGCGGCGAGATCGTCGCGATGATTCGTTTCGACGAAATGCCTGAAGGCAACGACATGCCGAAGGAACTTGCCAAGAATATCATGCACGCGACATTGCATATCGGCGACAACGTGCTGATGGCATCAGATGCACCGCCGCCCTATTTCCAGAAGGCGCAGGGCATGACGGTCGCCATCAACGTCGACACGCCTGCGGAAGCGGAGCGCATATTCTCTGCCCTGTCACAAGACGCGCAACACGTGCTGATGCCGCTCGGTGAAACCTCCTGGGCTCAGCGCTTTGCGATGTTTACCGACAAATACGGGACACCCTGGATCGTCAACTGCCCGAAGCCGATGTAACTGATCGCATCGGACGGCCGGCACGCTGGTGTCGGCCGGTTGAACGCAAATCTAGAGCGAAATCAGCTCTTTGCCGGCGCCGGCACATCCGACTTCTGCTTGCAGCTCTTCAGCCAGACATCATAAACCGGATGCTCGACGGCATTAAGACCAGGGCTGTCGGCAAACATCCAGCCCGAGAAGATGCGCCTGATCTTGCGGTCGAGGGTGATTTCGTCGACCTCGACAAACGTATCCGTTTTTGGTGCCTCGGTATCCGGGCGCGTATAGCAGACGCGCGGTGTCAGCTGCAGCGCGCCGAATTGCACGGTTTCACCGATATAGACGTCGAATGTGGTGATGCGGCCGGTAATCTTGTCGAGCCCTGAAAAAACAGCAATCGGATTGGTGATCTTTTCATCTGCCCGCGCCGGAGCAATCGCGGTGGCCGCCGCAACAGCAGTGGCTGTGGCCATCACTCCAATCATCCGTGCAAACCTGGCGCGAAAGGGAACAGTCAGGGTCGAGCGGATCATTGCACTTCCGGGGTTAGCGGTGTCGGGGATTTCGATTCCAGCCAGTCGATAATGATCAATTGTGGCAGAAGAAGATCGGATCAGGCACCAGGCGTCCAGGCATCGTAATCGCCGGTGACGGTCGGACGATTGTCGCCATGGGCAATGGAGCCCTTGGGGCGATAAGCGGCTGGTGAACCGGTCAGATTCGGCTGGTGGCTCTTTTCCCAGCCATATGGCTTGTAGTTTTCCTGCGACGGGGGCGTGTCGACCCGGTGGTGCATCCAGCCGTGCCATCCAGCGGGAATCGCCGAGGCTTCCGCATAGCCATTATAGACGACCCAGCGGCGCTTGCGCCCTTCCGAATCGAATGTGCTGAGGCCCTCGTAATAAATATTGCCGAGTTCATCCTCGCCGACCTTCGTACCCTTGCGCCAGGTAAAGAACCGGGTCCCGAGCGTCTGCCCGTTCCACCAGGTGAAAAATTGGGTGATGAAAGTCTTCATGGCAATCCTCGAACGATCTCGTTCAGCCTTTGGCAACTCAAGGGTTTATGGCGGTATCACCAAGGAATGGCAAGGGTCAAGTTGCCGCGTGAGCGGGTGCCAGCCGCAATTTGAAACCGGCATGGCTCTTCTCGAATCCGAGCCGCTCGTAAAAGCGGTGGGCGTCCGGGCGCTTGGCATTCGAGGTGAGTTGCACGAGCGCGATATCGCGCTCGCGCGCAACATCGAGACAGTGGTTGATCAGTTTTGCCCCAATGCCCTTACCGCGCATGTCGGAGCGGGTCTGCACCGCCTCGATCGCCATTCGTCGGGTACCACGGCCAGTCATCGATGTTACGAACGTAACCTGCGCCGTGGCGACCACCTCGCCGCCCAGAATGCCAACGAAGAGCAGATCATTGGGACTGGACTCGATGGCGGCGAAGGCCCGCACATAGTCAGGCAATGCTGCAGGATCGGTCGTATCGCCATGACCGCCGATTGTGTCGTCGGCAAACAGCGCGATCAGCGCGGGAAGATCGGCGCGCGTCGCTTCCCGGAAAGTAACATCAGTATCGACGTTCACGGCGCCAGCTCGTAGCCAGTCAGTGATTTCTCGAAAACAACGACCGAGATACCTGAATTCGGCTCGCCCCAATTGTCGATCCGGTTATTTGTCCGCTCGAATCCCCTGCTTTCATAAAAGCGGATAGCTTTCTGATTTGCCTCGATAACTTCAAGCTGCATCGAGAAGACGCCGGGAAACGCGCTTTCGACTTCGGCCAGCAGCAGCGAGCCGACGCCCTGCTTCTGGCGCTCGGGGTGAACATAGAGCTGGTTGAGGATCGACAGCCTGTGATCCTTCTGCGAGGCATAGGCCATGCCGAGAATATCGGCACCGTCATCGGCGATGATGAACTCCGAATAGGGCTTGGCCAACTGCTTCTTCAACGCGTCCAGCGAATGATAGCGGCCGGTGATCGCCTTTACCCTCTCGGCTCCATATACGTCGTCATATGTTGCGTGCCAGGTTGTAACCAGCATTTCGTGGACGGCGTCGAGATCCTCTTTCGTGGCGCTGCGAACCCACATTTACTCGACAATCCCCAATTTCGCCTTGACGAGATCGCTGACCGCCTGCGGGTTGGCCTTGCCACCGGTTGATTTCATCACCTGGCCGACAAACCATCCGGCGAGCGTCGGTTTCGCCTTTGCCTGTTCCACCTTGTCCGGGTTGGCGGCAATGACGTCATCAACAGCCTTTTCGATCGCGCCGGTGTCGGTAACCTGCTTCATGCCCCGGCTTTCAACCAGTTCGCGCGGGTTGCCGCCTTCGGTCCAGAGAATCTCGAAAAGGTCCTTGGCGATCTTGCCGGAAATCGTGCCTTCCTTGATCAGGTCGAGGACAGCGCCGAGCTGGTCGGGCGATACCGGTGATTCCTCGATGCCCTTGCCCGCCTTGTTCAAAGCCCCGAGGAGATCGTTGATCACCCAGTTGGCGGAAAGCTTGCCGTCGCGGCCCTTGGCTACGGCCTCGTAATAGTCGGCAATGGCCTTTTCGGTAACGAGGATCGACGCGTCATAGACCGACAATCCCTGCTCATTCACAAGGCGCAACTTCTTGTCGTCCGGAAGCTCGGGTAGATCGGCCTTCAACGTATCGACATAAGCCTGTTCGAACTCGAGCGGCAAAAGGTCCGGGTCGGGGAAATAACGGTAATCATGCGCCTCTTCCTTTGAGCGCATGGAACGTGTCTCACCCTTGACCGGATCGAAAAGCCGGGTTTCCTGGTCTATGGCGCCGCCATCCTCGAGGACACCGATCTGGCGGCGGGCCTCATATTCGATGGCCTGTCCGACAAAGCGGATCGAGTTGACGTTCTTGATCTCGCAGCGCGTCCCGAACTCACCGCCCGGACGGCGCACCGACACGTTGACGTCGGCGCGCATCGAGCCTTCGTCCATGTTCCCGTCGCAAGTGCCGAGATAGCGCACAATAGTGCGCAGCTTCGTCAGATAGGCCTTCGCCTCGTCCGAGGAACGCAAATCGGGCTTCGATACGATCTCCATCAGGGCGACGCCGGACCGGTTGAGATCGACATAGGACATGGTCGGGTTCTGGTCGTGCAGTGACTTGCCCGCATCCTGTTCGAGGTGCAGCCGCTCGATGCCGATTTCTATATCTTCGAAGTCGCCTTTGCGGTCAGGCCCCACCGAGATGGTCATCGTGCCCTCGCCGACGATGGGCTGCTTGTACTGCGAGATCTGATAGCCCTGCGGCAGGTCGGGGTAGAAATAGTTCTTGCGGTCGAAGACCGACTTGAGATTGATTTGCGCCTTGAGTCCGAGCCCTGTCCGGATCGCCTGGCGCACGCACCACTCATTGATCACCGGCAGCATGCCCGGCATCGCCGCATCGACCAGCGACACGTTGGCATTCGGCTCGGCGCCGAACTCGGTCGATGCACCGGAGAACAGCTTCGAGTTTGAGGTTACCTGGGCATGGACCTCCATGCCGACAACGATTTCCCAATCGCCTGTGGCGCCGGATATGAAACGCTTTGGGTCGGGCGTACGGGTATCAACTAAAGTCATGCTGCCTGTCATTCCTGGCTCATTCGTGTGTTCTATTGGCTAGTGCAATCCGCTCGGTCAGGCAAGTGTTTCTCATATGCGAATGGCTGAAAGCCAAGCCCTAATCCCTCTGATGCAATAGCAAGCAGGGCAGACACGCAGTAATACACCGACTTGGCGCATGCCAAACACCGTGATTAACTGAGTGCGTCAGATGGGGATCGGGGGCGACACCTGATATGGCAGATGAACGTGTCAAACGACGACTCGCTGCGATTTTCGTCGCCGACGTGGTAGGCTATACGCGCCATATGGAGCAGGATGAGGCAGGCACCCTCTCCCGTCTGAAGGCCCGGCGCCGCGATGTTCTCGACCCGCTGCTGCTCCGTCACGAGGGGCGTCTCGTTAAAATTCTCGGCGATGGAATTCTTGCGGAATTTGCCAGCGCCGCAAGCGCGGTTCGCTGCGCCGTGGAACTGCAGCGGGACATGGCCGCGGCCAATGAAGGACTGCCCGAGACGCGCCAGTATGTGCTGCGCATCGGTATCAGCCTCGGCGATGTCATCGTCGAGGGCAAGGACCTCTACGGCAACGGCGTCAATCTCGCCGTAAGGCTCGAAAGTCATGGCAACGCCGGCGACATAACGATCTCGTCCAACGTATTCGATCAGGTCTGTCGTGAGGTCGTTGCGGAGTATGACGATCTCGGGCCCGTTTCGATGAAGAATTTCGCCAAGTCGGTTCATGCCTACCGCGTCCGGCCGTGTCCGCAGCAGCCGCCAGGAGCGGATGGTGGTCAGTCCACGCCATTGTCGTTGCCGCCGCGGCCGTCCATTGCGGTACTGCCGTTCAACACGATGGGCGCCAATGCCGAGCATGGCGCCTTCGCCGATGGGCTTACCGAAGACCTCATTACCGAGCTTTCGCGCACGCCCGGCCTTTTCGTCATCGCCCAGCATTCAGCCTTTGCCTACAAGGGAAAACCAGTGGACGTCCGCCAGATCGCCACCGAGCTTGGCGTGCGTTACCTGCTCGAAGGAAGCGCCCGCCGTTCCGCAGAGAGAGTGCGCGTCAACGTTCAGCTCGTAGACACGCTCGGCGGCGGCTACCTGTGGGCCGAGCGATACGACCGTGAGATCGAGGATATTTTTGCGGTGCAGGACGACGTGGCCGCAAGGATCGTGGAGGCGCTTGTTGGACGACTTATCGTCCCGCCCATGCGCATTCGCCCAAAGAGCATGGAAGCCTATGATCTTTGCGTGCGCGCGCGCTCGCTTGGCTGGAATTCCGCCGGATCCCCTGAAGCCATCTACGAATCCATCGTCCTGCTCCAGCAGGCGATCGCAATCGATCCATCTTACGCCGAAGCCTATGGCTGGTTGGCATTCAATCTGTGGTCCACCTGGGCAAATGCCATGGATGCTACCGGGGACAATCGCAGACTGTCGCTTGAAATGGCTAGAAAGGCAGTGGCCCTCGATGCCAATGACGCTCAAAGTCGCTGGATATTGGGTTATCTCCTTGCCTATGAAGGGCGATGGTCGGAATCGGACGCGGCGTTCGATGCAGCGATCGCAATGGATCGGAACTCGGCGGACGCGTTGATCTTTCGCGCAGAGCTTCTCGCCTTTGCCGGACGAGCGAGCGAAGCCATGGACGTCATGGAACAGGCGTTCAGGCTAAATCCGCATCCGACCGCCTCATATTATTGGGAACAGAGCCTCGTATATTACGTCGCCGGTCAATATGAAAAAGCGATCGAAACCGTGCGCCGCGGCCCCGCATACCGCACTGGGGCCCGACGCATTCTTGCGGCAAGCCTTGCGCAGGCCGGGAATCTGAACGAAGCCCGCCAGGAGGCAGCGCTCTTCATGGCCAACAACCCGAACTTTTCCATCGGAAAGTGGGCGGAATCGCAGCCATTCCGCGATCCGGAGACGCGGCAATTGTTTGTCGAGGGATATCGCAAGGCCGGGCTGCCCGAGTGACGCTGCCCGGCCTTCACAAGACTGTTGTTTGGCCTTCCCGCTAATCGATGGGATAGTTTGACCTGTCAGGCAATTGAAAAGGGAGGCAGTCATGCAGACTCTGCTAGGCCGAATTTTCAGTGGTGCCGCCGTTGCAGCGATATTCGCCACCGGTGCGCTCGCACATCACGGCTGGTCCTGGGCCGAAGCCGACCAGATCGAACTGCGCGGCATTATCCGGGAAATCTATATTGGGCCGCCGCACCCGACCCTTGATGTCGAAACCGCGAGCGATGGGCTTTGGCGCATCGAACTTGCCAATCATAACCAGACCACGCGCGCCGGCTTCATCGAGGGGTCGGCAAAAGAGGGTGATGAAATCGTCGCGCTCGGCAACCGTTCCACCGACCCGCAAGAGAAGCGTATGAAAGCGGTGAGGATTTCGGTCGCGGGCAAGACCTATGATCTTTATCCCGAGCGTATAAAAACGCAGTGAGCAGCGGTTTCGTCGAGCTGCTGCAGGGACTCTCCGAATGGCCGGTCGCCGTGCTGCTGCGGCGCTATCAGATTGCATATCTGATCGCCAACGCCGTCCATATCATATCCGTCGGCCTGCTCATCGGCGCCATCGTCACGCTTGATCTTCGCATTCTCGGCCTGTTCAAGCAGTACCCTGTGAACATGCTTGCGCCGCCTCTCATCCGCGTAGCGGCAACGGGCATCGCGCTTGCCATGATGACCGGGTTCATCCTGTTCACCGTGCGGCCGGTAGCATACGTCAACAACCCTGCCTTCCTTGCCAAACTTGCCCTGATCGCGCTGGGCCTGGGCAACGCATTGCTGCTCAGCCGCAGCCGGTCCTGGCGGTTCGAAAAGCAAGTGTCCGGCGGAGCGCGCATCGCCGCGCTCATATCGTTGACCGTCTGGATATGCGCCGTCATTGCGGGACGCTGGATCGGCTTTATCTAGTCGTCGTCCTGCATGAACGTCGTATCGTCCCGTTGCATGTAGCCGTCGGGTACCGGCTGCACCGCATAGTCGAGCGTCAGTTCTTCGCCTGCGGCGATGGAGCGTATTGCCCGCATGGTGCGATAGTCGGCGCGCCGATCTCGATACTGGGATTGAAACTGTGGTTGATAAAGCCGTAGCTCGTGCGCAAGGGACGAACCAGCAGCATTTCGCCCGGCAGCGCATTCCATTCCATTTCCGTCAGCAAGACCGGGTAACGCTTCGCTTCCACCAACTGACCATCGAGAACACAAAGTACCTCGTCCCTCGCCCAGGCACGGCTGGTGAAAAGCCCCTGCCCCTGCAGCCCGCTTTTTGCCACGTATGTATCGGGAATAGTCTCGATAAGCGCTTCGCCGTTGAGGAAGATTTCGGCGCAGGTATCGATCGTCGGCTTGCTCATTCTTGATCCATCTCCCGCAAGACCATGTTCTTGAAGTGCTCAACCAAGGCATCGCCCTCCGCCCGCTCGACCGAGATGGCAAGGCGCATCGTTGCTTCGCCAAGCTGCATGATGAGAAAACTCGACCGTTCGAGTTCGGTCCGGTCGGCAACGGGATTGACGCGTGCACGGGCGCTCGCCAGTACCGCGCCATTGATGCGGCTATCGGCAAGATCGATATCGCGCAGCGCCTTGTCGGCCTGCATGCCGGACCAGATATCGCGCATTACCGGCTCGGCCAGGAACATAGCATAATAAATATCGATCAATTCGCCGAACGCCCGGCGCAAACCCACCTTGTCGCTAACCCCTTCCAGTCCTTCGGCAATGCATTGCTGGCCGGCCACATTATAGCGCTCCGCCAGCGTCCGAATGATTGCCGCCTTGTCGGGGAAATACTGGTAGAGCGAACCGATCGATATGCCTGCCATTTCGGCGACATCGCTCATGCGCATGGCATCGCTGCCGCTTTTTTCAATGAGCGCCGAGGCGCACGCCAATATGCGCTCAACCCGTTCGCGGCTGCGTTTCTGGGTGGGTTCACGCCGCGTCCCCGTCTCTGTTGCCACGATGCCAGTGTCATTCATGAGTATTCCTCACATTTTTCTTGACTCCTATAATATGAGGATTTATCACATTTGCAAATATGAGACTTCCTCATATTTAATGGGAGCTGAAAATGACAACGTTCCATAGTTCGCAATTTCCTGTTCTGATCGTTGGCGGCACAGGCAAGACCGGCCGACGCGTGGCCAAGCGCCTTGCCGCCCTCGGCCTTCCCGTCCGCATCGGTTCGCGCCAAGGCACCCCGGCCTTCGATTGGGAAAATCCCGACACGTGGGCCGTGGCACTGGAGGGTGTATCGGCGGCCTATATCACCTACTACCCGGATCTCGCCGTTCCGGGCGCCGCGGATGCCGTCGGAGAGCTTGCCCGCCTTGCCGTTCGCAAGGGCGTGAAGCGTCTCGTTCTCCTTTCAGGACGCGGAGAGCCGGAAGCGCAACGCGCCGAACAGGCTTTGCAGGCATCGGGGGCGGACTGGACGATCATACGCGCGAGCTGGTTTGCGGAGAACTTCAGCGAGAGCTTCTTTCGCGAACCGGTCCTTGCCGGTGATCTTGCGCTGCCGGTGCAAGGCGTGCGCGAACCCTTCATCCATGCCGATGACATTGCCGACATCGTCGTCGCCGCGCTGACGGATGCGAGGCACATCGGAGAGCTTTACGAGGTCACCGGCCCGCGCCTGATCACATTTGCCGAGGCGACCGCGGAAATCGCCAAGGCGACCCGCCGGGATATCCACTTCACCCCGATCCCTCACGACGTCTTCATGCAGGGGCTGGCGGCCGATGGCGTTCCGGATGATGTCGCCGCGTTGATCGATGAGCTTTTCAGCTCGGTGCTGGATGGACGCAATGAATATCTCACCGATGGCGTGCAGCGGGCACTCGGCCGGGCACCGCGGGATTTTGCCGAATTCGCCCAAGCGGGCGCCGCGGCCCGCGTATGGGAGCAGGTGAAATGATTGCTCTCATTCCAATCCTCACTCTTCTTGCCGCCCTTGGCAGCGGTCTGATGGCCGGGCTGTTCTTCGCGTTCTCGAGCTTCGTCATGGCGGCGCTCGCTCGCCTTCCCGCCGATCAAGGCATTACCGCCATGAACTCGATCAACGTGACCATTCTCAACCTCAGCTTTAGCGTCGCCTTCTTCGGAACAACTATTTTGTGTCTTGGGCTTGGCGTGGTCGGATTTCTCCGCTGGTCCGAGCCCGGATCGATTTGGCTCGTTGCAGGAAGCCTGCTCTTCCTGATCGGCACGATCGCTGTGACGATGATCTTCAACGTGCCACTGAATGATGCGCTTGCCACCGCCAACCCCGCGAGCCCCGAGAGCGCAGCGCTCTGGACGCGTTACCTTGCCCAATGGCTGCCGTGGAACCATGTCCGCGCGCTCACCAGCATAGCGGCATTGATCAGCTTCATCCTGGCCTTTGCCCGACAGTCAGCCTGACCAAACCTTGTCTCCTGTCCTTTTTCCGGAAACACAGTAGATTAACCAGGCAATTGCGCTTGTTCCCGGGGGAATACATGGCTTTTGAGCTTCTTGTCGCGGTGCTGTTCGTTGGCGGAACGATAACCCTGACGCTCATTGCCTATTTCCTGATGCGCCTCATTACGGGCGGCGATCCCGATGGCCAGGAACGCGATCTGGCAAGTTCGATCATCTTCCGCGTATCGGCCTTGCACGGACTAATCCTGGCTCTCGTCTTTGCGCAGGAGATGATCGACTACCAGCAGCTTCGCAATGAAACCGCCACCGAATCCAACGCCATTGCCGATATCTACTTCGACGCCGGCCGCTATGGCGGCGGCCATGCCGGGGCGATCCAGACGCCGCTCGGCGAATATATCAGCGTGGTGGTCGACAAGGAGTGGGCGATCCTCGGCGCCACCGACCGCCTGACTCCGGAGGCCTGGGCGAAGTGGGACGCAGCCTATGCGGCCGTGCTTGATCTCGAACCGACGAACAAGCGCGAGGAAAGCCTGCGCAACCACATGCTTGAGCGTCTCTACACAGTTGCCGAAAGCCGAACCAAGCGGGAAAGCAATGTCGCCGACTCGATGAGCGGCATCTTCTGGTTCGCGGCTCTCTCCGGCGTCGTGTTCATCGCGCTCGCCTATTATTCCTATCCGCCGCAGCGACGAAATATCGTTCTCATCTCCATGTTCGGCGCCTATACCGGCATTATTCTGTTTCTCATTTATGCCTTCTCCAACCCCTATAGCCCGCCCGCAGCTATGAGCCCCGGCCCGCTTCTGCGCCTCCAGGAGCAGATCCGCCACTCGATCTCGCAACCACCGCAGACGTAACGAATTGTCCCTCAAAAATCTTCGGCGGCAGGTATTCGGCCAAATGCGATCTTCGACCCTATGTAGTTTCCGGGCCCATTCGCTGGACCAAGGTTCAGCGCCTTGGATCCGTGCCTTACCCTAATCGTGTCGAGAACATCCGACACCCGCTCCCACTGACTCTGCGCTTGACGGCTGTCGCGCGTATCGAACAGGTCGCGACTGGCTTCCTGCTCCTCGGAGAGCTCATGCAGGACGACGGTGACGGAACTGATGTTGTTCATCTCGCCTGACATCACAAATTTCTCGTGCAATCCATTGAGTGCATTGAGAAAAGTATGATCGTCGCGCGCCGGCCTGAACCGCTTGTCCATGCTTGTGCGGCTTTCGCGGCGCGTGCCCACGGTGTAGGTCAGCGCCCCGGCGCGATGATGTGAACGGCGCAGCCTCCGTGCCGCGCTCATTGTCAAAAGACGCGCACATTGCAGCACCTTCTGCGGCGTCCGCCAGTCCGGAGGCAAATTGCGGCCATGGCCGAACATGCGCGTGATCGTTTCCGGCTTTTCGACGGAGTAGCCGTGCAAGGCGGCAACGAAACGTTCGCCTTCGACGCTGTTCCAGATCGCCCGCGCGTGCTTGGGAGCAAGTGCCCAAAGGCCTGCGATATCGGTGACACCTGCCTCTATGAGACGCGTCTCCATGCCCTTGGAAATACCCGGCAGATCGCGCAAGGCAAGACCCAGCAATTTCCCCGGCAGATCGGCGTGGTCGAGAACCACGAAGCCATCCGGCTTATCCATCTCCGCCGCAACCTTGGCGAGCAGTTCATTGAACGAGATGCCGATCGAACAGGTGAGCACCGGACCAAACTCGTGGCGCAACGATCGCTTGATGCGCGACGAGAGCTCCGCTGCCTGCCGCGCTTCGGATTCGAGCAGAGTGCAGGCCAGTTCGTCGATCGAGCGCACCGCGGCGATCGGAACGCACCGCTCGATGATTTCAAGAATGCGGTTGTGCAGGCGCACGTATACATCAGGCCGCGCCTCGATGAACACGATGTCCGGACATTTCTCCCGCGCCTCACGTACTGAAGTGCCCGTCTTGACGCCGAATGGCTTGGCTTCGCGGCTTGCGGCGATCACGCTGGTATAGGGAGAATCGAGCGGAACGACCGCTATTGGCCTACCCTGCAGCGCCGGATTGAGTTGCTGCTCGGCGCTCGCAAAGAAACTGTCAAAATCCAGATATAGCTTTTCAGGATGGGTCGGCTTGCGCATGTTCCGGGGCTCTCACATTGAGAACAAAAATAGAACATTTGCTCCGGAATTAAAACAGCAATCTTGGCAATTGCGAAGAAGCTCCGGTCAGACAGCACGTGCCGCGTCGAGAATGCGAAACTGTGTGGTTGTCGAACCATTCCAGTGGTTGAGGGATAGATTGCCCGCAACGTGGATGGTTTGGCCGAGATTTTTGAACAGGAAATCGCCGAGCGGGCCACCGACAGCGCGAAACGCCATGGCATTGATCCGCGAGCCATCGGCACTGACGAGTGTCGCTCGCACATGGCCGCTTCCCACTTCCCGCGCATCGGTAAGACGGTGATGCGGCAGTACAAGCACCGGTTGTGGATGCCCCGAGCCGTAGGGTCCCGCCCGCTCCATCAGGTCGTGCAAGGCCACGGTGGCGCCGGCGGCGCTGAGCGCTCCGTCGATTTCCAGCGATTCATTGCCGCGCAATTCCCCGACCATGGCCGCTGCATTTTCTTCGAAAAAGGCCCGCAAGGCGCCGAGTTTGCCGCGTTCCACGGTTATGCCGGCTGCCATGGCATGCCCGCCGCCCTTGACGAGAAAGCCCTGTTCGACCGCGCCGCGTACCAGCCTGCCGAGGTCGAACCCGTGGATGGAGCGGCCGGAGCCCGCGCCGGTGCCATTGGCATTGAACGCGATGGCAAAAGCCGGACGCCGGGTTTTTTCTTTCAGCCGGGCCGCGATCAGCCCGACGATCCCCGGATGCCAGTCGTCATTCGCGGTAACGACGATGGCGGGGCCGGCGGCCGCTGAAAGTTCGGTCATTGCCTCCGCTTCAGCCTGTTCCAGCATGGCGGTTTCCATCGCCTGGCGTTCTTGATTGAGGCGGTTGAGTTCCTCGGCAATGCGCAGCGCTTCGTTTGGATCGTCCAGCGTCAAGAGACGCGCGCCGAGGCCAGCATCGCCGATACGCCCGCCGGCATTGATGCGAGGGCCGATCAGATAGGCGAAATGAAAGGCATTGAGCGGTTCACCGATGCGTGCAACGCGCGCGAGGGCCGCGAGGCCGACATTTTGCTGGGCCCGCGCGACAAGAATGCCCTTGACGACGAAGGCACGGTTGAGTCCCTGCAGCGGCACGACATCGCAAACGGTCGCAAGCGCGGCAAGGTCGAGCAACGACAAGAGGTCGAACGGGGGCGCGCTCGCGCCGACACCCTGTTCGCGCATCGCGCGCAACGTCTGCACGAGCGTCAGGAACACGACGCCTGCAGCACAAAGGTGGCCCTGCCCCGAAAGATCGTCCTCGCGATTGGGGTTGACCACGGCAAGCGCGGCAGCTGGCAACGCGCCGCCAAGCTGGTGATGGTCGAGCACGACGACATCGGCGCCCGCAGCCTTCGCCGCCTCGATGGCGGCCGCGCTGTTGGTTCCGCAGTCGACCGTTACGATCAGGCTCGCCTGCTGCGCGAGTTCCTGCATCGCCGCAGGATTGGGACCGTAGCCTTCGAAAATCCGGTCAGGGATGTAGATGCGGTTGGCGATGCCATAATGGCTGAGGAACCTTGACAGGATCGCCGAGGAGGCCGCCCCGTCAACGTCGTAGTCGCCGAAGATGGCGACCTTTTCGCGGTCCGCAATTGCCCTTGCGATGCGTGCCGCGGCAATTTCCATATCGGTCAGCGATGTGGGATCGGGCATGAGGCTTTTCAACGTCGGGTCCATGAAGGCAACCGCCTCGTCGAGCCCGACACCCCTGCCGGCCAGCACGCGGGTCACGATATCCGGGAAACCATGGTTCTGCGCCATAGCGAGCGCAATGTTCGCCTCGCGCTGGGCGAGCCGGTCCACCCATTTCAGGCCGGTTGCCGATTTTTCAACGCCGAGGAAGAGCCGTGCCGATGTCATTGCATCGTTCAATCACCCGCCGACTGCGAAAGCAATGCTTCGAAAGGCCTATCCAACGCCAATCACGCCAACGGGTGTCAGTTGCTGGCAGGAGGCAGCGCAAGTTCGCTGATGGCGGAGGCCATGGCGGAGGCAAAGTCGGCAAGTTGCCGGTCGACCACCTCTTTGGAGCTGAGGCGATAATTCATTACGGGCTGTATAAGCATGTAGCGCCCGAGCACGCCGGTGGCGCAGACGAGAAAATCGTCCTTCTTCTGCGGATCGTCAGAGCTGACACAGGCCATGGCGCGGTTGCCGTAGCTTATATTGGTCCGCTGCGCCACCTGATTGGGCTGGCTCGAATGGTATTGGAATGCCTGGTCGAGCAAGCTGCGCACCACGGGATCATCGGGGCCGTCCTTGACCGGGTACATGCCGGCGACATTGCTGGCACGGACCCCGTTGACCGAGACGATCGCTCGCGCATCCACGCCGCCATATTCGACAGTCGCGCTGAAATTCTGCGGATCGGCATTGCGGCTGATGACGGTGAAGGGGCCGGAGGTATCAGGCAGACCGACGAGGATGTCGCGCGAACGGTAGCCTTGAATGAGATCCAGGTCCGTTTCCTGCGCATGAAGCGGAGAAAACGGCACTAAAACCAAAAGTATCGACAATATATTGCAGACAATTCCGTAATGGATATTCATGCCTGACCCGTTGCGAAGAGGTACTCATATGACAAAATACCAAAAAACACGTGATCCCAATAGGGTAGAGTGAAATCAGCAGTAATTATCGTAAAAAAAAAGCTGCCGGTCCTGAACGAGACAGGCAGCTTTATGTGAAGGCGGGCGCGTCGTTACTGAAACTTGGCCATGTCCTGATGCTTGGCCTTGATCTCGCGCACCGTTTGCGAATGCGAACGCATGACGACCGTATGCGTCTGGATGTAGTCGCGGGCAAACTTGACGCCGCTGAGCATGTTGCCGTCGGTCACGCCCGTGGCGGCAAAGAGCACGTCGCCCTTCGCCATTTCTTCCATCGTATAGACCTTCTTGGGATCGGAGATGCCCATCTTGGCGGCGCGTGCGATCTTGTCGTCGCTGTTGAGCTGCAAACGCCCCTGCATCTGGCCGCCGATGCAGCGAAGCGCCGCCGCGGCAAGTACGCCCTCAGGGGCGCCGCCAATGCCGAGATAGATGTCGATACCGGTCTCGTCCGGATCCGTCGTATGGATGACGCCGGCAACGTCGCCATCACCGATCAGGCGAATTGCAGCGCCCGTCGCACGCACCTCCTCGATCAGGCGCGCATGCCGCGGGCGGTCCATGATGCAGGCGGTGATTTCGTTGAGCGGCACGCCCTTCGCCTTGGCAACGGCGGTGATATTTTCGATGGCAGGCGCGTCGAGATTGATGATTCCGGCTGGATAACCCGGACCAACGGCGATCTTTTCCATGTAGACGTCGGGCGCATAGAGAAGATTGCCCTTCTCGGCAATCGCGATGACTGCGAGAGAATTCGGCAGGTTCTTGGCGCAGATCGTCGTCCCTTCAAGCGGGTCGAGGGCGATATCGACGGCGGGACCGTTCCGCGTGCCGACTTCTTCGCCGATGTAGAGCATCGGCGCCTCATCGCGCTCACCCTCGCCGATCACCACGGTTCCGGCAATCGGGAGCCGGTTGAGCTCCTGACGCATCGCATCCACAGCCGCCTGATCGGCCGCCATCTCGTCACCCCGGCCGCGCAGGCGTGCAGCAGCCACCGCTGCCCGCTCGGTTACGCGCACCAATTCGAGGGTAAGGATGCGATCGAGACCATTTTGTTCGGAGGTTTTCAGCATAGTTTTTCCTGCGTTGGTGTGGCGACGCCGTATTTTCGGATCGCCACAGCTCTCCTTAGCGTCGGTATGCAACCTTTTGTCAAAGTCGCACCGATGCGGCAAGGGCTCGCAAAAAAGCTAATCGATTAAACGCCCTAGGCGCAGTTTCTTCCAGTGGTTGCGGCTGCGCGAGGCGGTCTCAACCCGCCCGTTCGATACGGATCATCTGCGGTTTGTCGGTCGCGTGGCCATCCTTGACGATCCCTTCGAGCGCTTTCTTCACCGCAGCTTCAGTGGTCTCGTGCGTGACAAGAATAACCGTCTTCGTCGCTTCCGGCTGGTTGTCGGCGCTCTGGCGCTGGACGATGGATTCAAGCGAGATATCGTTGTCAGCCATGCGCTTGGCGATAGCGGCAAACACGCCGGCGCGGTCGTGCACCGTCAGGCGGATGAAGTAGCCGCCCTCGTGCGAGCGCATCCGCGCCCGCTTGTAAGGCGCCAGCGCCTTTGCCGGTGTACCGAACACAGGACCGTGCTGGAAACCCGGCCGGCTTTTGGCAATATCGGCAAGGTCGCCAATAACGGCCGAGGCCGTCGCCGCGCCGCCGGCGCCAGGTCCTGACAACAGCAATTCACCCAGAAGATCGGTTTCAATCGCGACCGCATTGGTGACGCCGTGGACCTGCGCAATGACGGATTCGACCGGCACCATCGTCGGATGAACGCGCTGCTCTATGCCACTGTCGGTTTTCAGGGCCACGCCCAGCAACTTGATGCGATAGCCGAGTTCGTCGGCCGCCTTGATATCGGCGAGCGAGATGTTGCTGATACCCTCAAGATAGATGTCGTCCGCGGAGATCTGAGTGCCGAATGCAAGGCTCGTCAGGATTGCGAGCTTGTGTGCCGTATCATTGCCCTCGATGTCGAAGGTCGGGTCCGCTTCCGCATAGCCGAGACGCTGCGCATCGGCGAGACAGGCATCGAACGAGATACCCTCTTCCCACATGCGCGTGAGGATATAGTTGCAGGTGCCGTTCATGATGCCATAGACGCGCGAAACAGTATTGCCGGTGAGCGACTCGCGCAGCGCCTTGATAACCGGGATGCCACCGGCGACCGCTGCCTCGAAGTTGAGGAGAACGCCCTTATCCTCCGCGATCTTTGCCAAGGCGACGCCATGCTTGGCAAGCAGCGCCTTGTTGGCGGTGATGACGTGCCGGCCGGATTTCAGCGCAGCCTCCACGGCGGCACGCGCCGGCCCTTCGTCACCGCCGATCAATTCGATGAAAACGTCGATGTCGTTTGATTTGGCAAGGGCAACCGGGTCTTCGAACCAGCTCGCTGAGGAAAAGTCGACGCCACGATCGCGCTTGCGGTCACGCGCCGAAACGGCGGTAACCACGATTTCCTTGCCGCACTGGCGAGTGAGCATTTCGCCCCGGTCACGCAATATTTTCAGAACGGAGGCACCAACAGTACCCAGTCCGGCGATACCCACGCGCAGCGCTTCACTCATCATGCAATTCCCTGAAATTTTGCTGAAACGGCGCCGGATGGCGCCGCCGATTTTACTGCGAACGCCGCCAGATCAACGACGAACGTTCAACGGGATGACGTTGTGCAGTTTTTCGTCGGCCGTGGCAAGAAACCGCTTCAGACTGCGTGCGGCCTGACGTATCCGGTGCTCGTTCTCGACAAGAGCGATGCGGATGTAGTCGTCGCCATGCTCGCCGAAACCGATGCCGGGGGCGACCGCAACGTCAGCGTGCTCGATCAGCAGCTTGGAGAATTCGAGCGAGCCGAGGCTGCGGAATTTTTCCGGGATCGGCGCCCAGGCGAACATGGTCGCCGCCGGTGGCGGTACATCCCAGCCTGCCCGGCCGAAGCTGTCGACGAGCACGTCACGCCGGCGCTTATAGATGCCGCGCACTTCCGCGATGTCGGACCCGTCGCCGTTGAGTGCAGCGGCCGCCGCAACCTGGATAGGCGTGAACGCGCCGTAATCGAGGTATGATTTGACCCGGGTCAGCGCCGCTATCAGCCGCTCATTGCCGACGGCAAAGCCCATGCGCCATCCGGGCATCGAAAAGGTCTTCGACATCGATGTGAACTCGACCGCGACATCGATCGCGCCCGGCACCTGCAAAACGGAGGGAGGCGGCGCGCCGTCAAAATAGATCTCCGAATAGGCGAGATCCGATAGAATGATGATCTCGTTCTTGCGGGCGAAAGCGACGACATCCTTGTAGAAATCGAGCGACGCCACATGGGCGGTCGGATTGGACGGATAATTCAGAATAAGTGCCAGCGGCTTTGGAATGGAGTGGCGAATGCCGCGTTCCAACGCCGGAATGAACTGATCGTCGGGCTTTGCCGGAATCGAGCGAATGACGCCGCCCGACATGATGAAGCCGAAAGCATGGATCGGATAGGTCGGATCGGGGCAAAGCACGACGTCGCCCGGAGCGGTGATCGCCTGCGCCATGTTGGCGAAGCCTTCCTTCGAGCCAAGGGTCGCGACGACCTGCGTATCCGGATTGAGCTTCACGCCGAAGCGCCGCTCATAATAGGCGGCCTGGGCGCGGCGCAAACCGGGGATGCCTTTCGATGCCGAATAGCGATGCGTGCGCGGGTCCTGCACGGCCTCGCACAGCTTGTCGACAATGCCCTGGGGCGTCGGAAGGTCTGGGTTGCCCATGCCGAGATCGACAATATCCGCACCCGCCGCTCGCGCGCTCGCCTTCAGGCGATTCACCTGTTCGAAAACGTAAGGCGGGAGGCGGCGAACTTTATGAAATTCTTCCATAGGCTGGGTCCGGTTAAAAGGGTTAATTATGCGCGTCGCGCTATACAACGAAACGCTACAGCGGTCGAGTAATCATTGCGGGCATTCGCGCCGGCGATCGCGACAGCCTCCCACCTCATTGTGGGAAAGATGCGGCCAAAACTAGGGCGTTGTCTTCTTGCCTTCGATCGCCGTCAAATCGTCCTGCTGCTGCTTGATCAGCTTCTGCAAATCCGCCTGCTTCTTGGCAGCCGCCGCCGGATCGGCCGAGGGACCGGATTGCGCGGCTGTCTTTGCCGCCGTCGTCCTGGCGATCAGCGCCTGCTTCTCTTCCGGGGTAAATTGCGTCGTCTCGCCCTTCGGGTCCGGCGTAAAATGCGGATAGGTGCCGGTATTGACGGGTCCGGTCAGCGGCGAATTCGCCATGACCGGCTGCGCCGAGTTATTTGCGCAGGCGCCGAGCCCCGAAATCAGAACGGCGCCGAATGAAAGGCGCATGAGGTTTTTGACCGGCAAGTTCATTTTATGTCCCGATTGCGAAAAACGAATTCATAATGACGATAACAATTGCACGTTAGAGGGATAGCACCAATTTATGATATGATGTCAATATTGTGCGACATGGGAGGAAGTGCCTGCATGGACAATCAAGGGGACAAGACAGGCAAAGCGCCGAACCTTGATAATTATGTCATCAAGGATCCAGAGGCGTTTGCCCGCAATGTCGCCCACATGATCGAGCAGGCCGGCAAGGCCGCATCCGCCTGGGTTGAGCCGCGCGAAAAGGGCCTGAAGCGCGATACGCTTGCCGACCCTGTGACCGATGTCGTCAAGACACTCTCCAAGGTTTCCGAATATTGGCTCGCCGAACCGGCGCGTGCCCTCGAGGCCCAGACAAGGCTGTTCACCAGCTATATGGCGATCTGGTCGAACTCCATTCGCCGCATGAGCGGCGAAGACGTGGAGGATGTCGTCACGCCCGACAAAGGCGACAAACGCTTTGCCGACGAGGATTGGGGCAAGTACGCCTTTTTCGATTTTCTCAAGCAGGCCTATCTCGTCACGTCCCGCTGGGCCGCCGAGCTCGTCGAAAACACCGAAGGGCTCGACGAGCATACGCGGCATAAGGCCTCCTTCTACGTGAAGCAGATTACGACTGCGGCCTCGCCGAGCAATTTTCTCATGACCAATCCCGAACTCTATAAGGAAACAGTCGCCAGCAACGCGGAAAACCTTGTCCGCGGCATGAAGATGCTTGCAGAAGATATCGCCGCCGGCGGCGGTGACCTCAGGCTCCGCCAGTCCGACACGACAAAATTCTCGCTTGGCGAGAATGTAGCCACCACGCCGGGCAAGGTCATCGCGCGCAGCGAAGTCGCCGAGATCATCCAGTACGAGCCGACGACGGAAAAGGTGCTCAAGCGCCCACTTCTCATCTGCCCGCCCTGGATCAACAAATTTTACATTCTCGATCTCAACCCGGAAAAATCATTCATCAAATGGGCAGTTGATCGGGGACACACGGTCTTCGTCATCTCCTGGGTCAATCCAGACGAGCGCCATGCTCACAAGGACTGGACGGCCTATATCAACGAAGGGCTGCGCTTTGGCCTCGACACCATCGAAAAAGCCACGGGCGAAAAAGGTGTCAATGCCATCGGCTATTGCGTCGGCGGTACGCTGCTGAGTGCGGCGCTTGCGCTTTTTGCCAGAGAGGGCGAGGACCGCATCAAGAGCGCGACGCTCTTCACCACACAGGTGGATTTCACCCATGCCGGCGATCTGAAGGTTTTCGTCGATGAAGACCAGATCAGTGCATTGGAAAAGGCGATGTCTGCCGAGGGCTACCTTGAAGGCACGCGCATGGCGACGGCCTTCAACATGCTGCGCTCCGGCGACCTTATCTGGCCCTATGTCGTCAACAACTACATGCGCGGCCGCGATCCCCTACCCTTTGACCTTCTCTATTGGAACGCCGACGCGACGCGGATGAGCGCAGCCAACCATTCCTACTATCTGCGCAATTGCTATCTCGACAACAATTTGGTGCGCGGCATGATGCAACTCGCCGGCGAAAATCTCTCCCTCGCCGATGTCAAGATTCCGATCTACAACCTTGCGGCCAAGGAAGACCACATCGCTCCAGCCCTTTCGGTCTTTACCGGGTGCAAGTTTTTTGGTGGGGATGTCACCTACGTCCTCGCCGGTTCGGGCCATATTGCCGGTGTCGTCAATCCGCCGGCCAGGAACAAATACCAATATTGGACGGGCGGAGCTCCCATCGGCAATTTTGATGACTGGGTCGCCAAAACCCGGGAGCACCCGGGTTCCTGGTGGAACCACTGGGAAAAATGGATCGAAACACAGGCTCCAGAACGCGTTTCCGCACGCAAACCCGGCGAACAAAACGTTGAGATTCTGGCCGAAGCACCAGGAACCTATGTTCGCGTCAGGGTGTAGGAAAGAGTTGATTCGAACCGGCGGCGGCTGCCAAAGCACAGGTGAAGACAATGGCAAAAAAGCGGCCAATCACGTTTTCGCCTCATTCTATCTATACTGGACGACTTGTGCAGATACCTAAAAGTCTTTAACTCTGGCGACTCTACGCCGGTGTTTTTGCACTTAGACAAAACTTCGCGAGCTTTCTGCTCTTATAAAAGCGGTCTCCACGATCCACGGAAATCGCGAAAGACGAGACGGGGGAATCGTTGAAAATACTGCCAGCCTCAGTTTCTGCCTTGCGGGCAAGTACCGTCGCATGCGTCGTTGCGCTCTCCGCATTCGCAGCAACCTCCTGCACCACTGGCACCAGCCCCAGCGTGACCTCCGCACTGACCAGCGCTGCCGAGTCGACACAAACTGCCGAAGCCAAGTCCACCTCAGAACACGGTATGCCCTCCACCGGCACGGCGACAGTATCGCCCGAAGCGCTTGCGCTCGCCGGCAACACCGAAGCCAATGCCCTGCAAGCCATGAAGGATGCAACGAAGCCAGCCGACGCCAAGGCTGCTGCGGCAGTCGCGTCGACAGAACAGCAGGCAGCGGCCACCGCACCGGTCGAAGCGGCTCCGCAGCAGAAAACCTCGCTCTTCGGTTCGAGCGCGCCGGCAAAGCCGGAAGGCACCTTAGATGTCGCAAGCGCCGCAGCAGCGGCAGCTCCGGCCAAGACTTCGCTCTTCGGCAACAGCATGCGCGGTGAAGGCGCACCAGCGCCGCAAAAGGCTGCGCCGAAGCCTGCCGAGGCCGCGGAAGCACCGGCCAGCGCCGAGACGGCGAAGCCCGACGAGGCTGCAGCCAATGCAGACGTCAAGCCCGCCGAGACCAAGGCGGCGGCTGCCACCGCCCCGAACAAGGACAGCGGTCTCCTCCTTCGCCTTTTCGGCAACAGCCAGAACAGGCCAGCGGCAAGCCGCCAGGTTGCAATCATCCAGCCAAGATCCCAACCGCAGCTTCGCTCCGCCGAGCCTCCGGTCCAGACGGCATCGGCCGCGCTTCCCTCGGCCGAATCATTCGAAGGCAAGACCGAGCATCTGTCGTCCTTGCCCGGCGTTCGCCCGAATGCCGGCATTCAGATCATGCAGCGCGACAGCCTTTACGAAGACGATGACGTCGAGGCTGCGCCGGCACAGGTGATCCTCGCTTCCGCTGCCGGCCTCGCGCGTCTCGCCCCGAACGGCTTGAAGGTGCAGCGCGAGAATGTGCAGGTCGCATGTCTCAAGCCGCAGCTCGTCGGCTTCCTCAAGTCGATCGAGCGCCGCTTCGGCAAAGCGGTAATCGTCACCTCCGGCTATCGCAGCCCGCCCTACAACCGCCTGGTAAATGGCGCCAAGGCCTCGCTCCATATGTCATGCGCCGCCGCCGATATTCAGGTGCCGGGCGTTTCCAAGTGGGTTCTGGCCAATTTTGCCCGCTCCATGCCCGGCCGTGGCGGCGTTGGAACTTATTGTCACACCGAATCGGTTCATGTGGACATCGGACCGACCCGCGACTGGAACTGGCGCTGCTCGCGTGGCCGTGGCTAGCCGCACCGCGAAAACCGCCTCGTCCTTAGACGCTGTCCTGTGTCGGCTAACGCGCAAGTTGAACAATCTTCATTTTTTTTGAAAAAAGAATGCTCAATGGGGTTGCGGCGCAAAAACTGTTTCACTATAAGCCGCTTACCTGCGGGGCGCCCATCGTCTAGCGGTCTAGGACGCCGCCCTTTCACGGCGGAAACAGGGGTTCGATTCCCCTTGGGCGTACCAGGTTTTCTTCTTGGAAAATCAGAACCTTAAAGCGCAAAGCTCGTTTGCTTTTGTGGCGCGTATCCCGTGCAAACGGCCAGCCCTGCGCGAGCTGGCCGCACGATTTGGCGTTTACACGACTCAGTTGGATGGCGCAGGCTTTGCTGGCTCGGGAGCAGGTGTCGCTGGCGCCGGATCCGGTGTGGTCGGCTCGGATGTCGTGGCAGGCGCGCTGGTTTCACCCTCTTTCGGCTTGTTGTCGCATGCGGCCAAAGTGAGCGCGGCGACGGCTGCGACGGGTAAGAAAAACTTGAAGTTCATCATGTTCTCTCCTGTTTGTTTCGTCCCCATACATAGAATGGGTCAGCGAAAGCGGTTCGAACACCCCGGCATTTTCAAGCTTTATCACGCACTGTTAGACAAAGTTATGAGACCGATATCGGCGGCTGACCTATCATCTCCTTATTGCCGGGACTCATTTGCCGGCAGTAGGGTTCGGTTTACCTCCACTCGGACCCGATTCTCCCACCCCAGAGCAAACTAACCTGCCTTTAGAGGCAGGTTTTTTTATGCGGCATCTGTTGTCACTGGACCCGTTCACGCTGATTGCCGTCTTTTTGCGCTTCGGCTAAACCCAAATCATGAATTTCGCTTCACCCCTCGTTACCGGCAGGCTGGTCCAGCGCTACAAGCGCTTTCTCGCCGATATCATTCTCGACGACGGCGGCGCTGCGATCACGAGTTCGGTCCCTAATACCGGTTCGATGCTTGGCCTCACCGATCCCGGCATTCCGGTCTGGCTCTCGCTCTCCGACGGCGCGAAACGCAAATATCCGCACACGCTGCAGATGGTCGAGGTTGGCGGCACGATGGTCGGCATCAATACCGGCCTGCCCAACCGGATCGCGGAAGAAGCCATCCTTGCCGGGATGATACCCTCGCTCTCGGGCTATGCCGAGCTGAGACGCGAGCAGAAATATGGCGCGAACTCGCGTATCGATCTCCTTTTGCGCGGCCCCGGTCGTCAGCCGGCCTATGTCGAGGTCAAGAACGTCCATTTCTCCCGAAAAGCCGGCCTTGCCGAATTCCCCGATTCGTCAACGGCGCGCGGCGCAAAACATCTGGACGAGCTCGGAAACATGGTTGAAAATGGTTTTCGCGGTGTAATGCTTTATGTCGTCCAGCGCGGGGATTGCGAACGACTGAGGATCTGCGGCGAGCTTGACCCGGTCTACGCTATGGCTTTTGATCGGGCAATGAAGCGCGGGGTTGAAGCATACGCTGTAAAATGCCACATCACGCCCACGGGCATTGCTGCCATAAGCACGATGCCAATTATCGATTGATGCCAACCGGACTTAACTATGGTCACCTATCTCGACGCACAGAACGCGCCTCTTAAGAATACCGGCCAGATCCGGCTGCACGGCCCGGAAGGGTTCGAGGCGATGCGCAAGGCTTGCCAGCTGACGGCCCGCTGCCTCGACGAACTGGCATCGATCGTGGCGCCCGGCGTCACGACAAATACGATCGACCGGTTCGTGTTCGAGTTCGGCGCCGACCATGGCGCCCTGCCCGCGACGCTCAACTATCGCGGCTACACCAAATCGAGCTGCACGTCGATCAACCACGTGGTTTGCCATGGCATCCCCGATGACAAGCCGTTGCGCGAAGGCGATATCGTCAATATCGACGTCACCTATATCCTCGATGGCTGGCACGGCGATTCAAGCCGCATGTATCCCGTCGGGCAAATCAAGCGCGCTGCTGAACGCCTGATGGAAGTCACGCTTGAAAGCCTGATGCGCGGCATTGCCGCCGTTCGGCCGGGCGTGCGCACCGGGGCCATTGGCGCTGCCATCCAGAGCTATGCCGAAGCCGAGCGTTGCTCGGTCGTGCGCGACTTCTGTGGCCACGGTGTTGGCCAGCTCTTCCACGACGCACCCAACATCCTTCACTACGGCACGCCAAATGAAGGTATTGAACTGCGCGAGGGAATGATCTTCACGATCGAACCGATGATCAATCTCGGCCGACCGCATGTGAAGGTGCTTGCAGACGGATGGACGGCGGTGACACGTGACCGCTCGCTCACCGCGCAATACGAACACACCGTCGGCGTCACCAGCACGGGCTGCGAGATATTCACTCTATCGCCGGCCGGCCTGTTCGCGCCCGGACTGAACCTCGGATAGGATAGGCAATGAGCGAAGAAAAGCCGGAACCGACTTTCTTCCTCAACGAACCCTCCGCAAAATCCACCCCTAAACAACCAGTCGTTGAGCGTTACGGTGCTTCGCACAACGCGCAGCCGAAGGAGTCGGGCAATGACACGCCGCATTATGTCGGTCATCGCGATCGCATGAAGGAGCGCTTCGAGAAGGTCGGCCACGATGGTTTCGCCGACTATGAAATGCTCGAAATGCTGCTCTACCGCTCTATCCGACAGGGCGACACCAAGCCGCTTGCCAAGGCGCTCATTGCCCGTTTTGGTTCACTGGCGGAAGTCCTAGGCGCGCCTGAGCACCTGCTGCGCGAAGTAAAGGGCTGCGGCCCTGCCGTCACTTTCGACCTCAAGCTGGTATCCGCGCTCTCGCATCGTGTTATCCGCAGCGATATTCGAGAGAAGGCGTTGCTGACATCGTGGAACAAGGTCATCGAGTATTGTATCGCCGCGATGGCCCACGAACCCCGCGAGCAGTTGCGCATCCTGTTCCTCGACAAGAAAAACGCGTTGATTGCCGATGAGGTGCAGCAGGTCGGCACTGTCGACCACACGCCTGTTTACCCGCGGGAGGTGATCGCACGGGCACTGTACCTTTCCGCCAGCGCGATCATTCTGGTTCACAACCATCCGTCCGGAGACCCGACGCCTTCCAAGGCGGACATCGAGATGACACGGACCATCGCCAATATCGGCGCGCAGATGGGCATTGTCGTCCACGACCACATTATCGTCGGCAAGAACAGCCACGCCAGTCTCAAGGGATTGCAACTTTTCTGAGAATTGCCGGACAATATCCTGTTCGACAGCAAACCCGATCAAATGAACCATTCTGAAAAGTCCTATTCAGGTATCGTGCTTGCATGGAGATTTGAATGAACACGGTCGAAAAAGCGATCTGGTACATTGAAGGGCATTTTTCCGAGGGTATAACCCTCGATGACATCGCCGCTTCGGCGGGCCTGTCGCGCTTTTACATGTCACGTGCCTTTGCGGCTGTGACTGGCTGTTCGGTCAGCGGCTACATCCGGGGCCGCCGGCTCAGCTCGGCCGCCCGGCTTCTCAGCGAAGGTGCTCCCGATATTCTCTGCGTTGCGCTCGGGGCCGGTTACAATTCCCATGAAGCATTCACCCGCGCCTTCCGCGATCAGTTCGGCATGACGCCGGAACAGGTTCGTGCGCAAGGCCATGTCGACAACATCCCCCTGGTGGAGGCTATCAAAATGGACGAAACATTGCTCGTAAATCTGGAAGTACCGCGTGTCGTTGCCGGCAAGCCTCTTCTCGTCGCAGGATTGGGCGCGCGCTACAATTGCGAGAGCAGCAAGGCGATCCCGTCTGCACCGCATATCGGGCATATTGCAGGTCAGGTCGGCGACATTGCCTACGGCGTTTGCTGCAATAGCGACGATGAGAACAACTTCGATTACATCGCCGGCGTCGAGGTCAGGGATTTCTCCGAAATTCCCGACACATTCAGCCGCCTCCGTATTCCGTCCCAGAAGTACCTCGTTTTCACGCATCAGGATCATATCTCGACGATCCGAAGCACCTTCATGACCATCTGGGGCAACTATCTTCCGGAGTCTGGCCATGAGGTCGCCGATGCTCCCAATTTCGAGCGCTATGGGCCGCAATTCGATCAGAGAACCGGAAATGGCGGGCTCGAGATCTGGATACCTGTGAAGTCCTGATCGTTTTCATTGGTGGGCCAGCGGCAGCCGGCCCGCCGCAACCATGCGCCGCTCCAACCGTTATTGCTGACAGATGGCTGTTAGCAGGTTTGCTAAGATCAGCCGCCTTGGCAAGATGGGAGCTGACACATGCTGCAAGCCTGCCTCAACGGCGGTCGTAACCGCGATTTTCACGCTGCCGTTCCCTTTACGGCAGACGAGCTTGCCCGCGACGCCGCGCTTGTCGTGGCGGCAGGCGCCGGCGAGCTTCACATACATCCGCGGGATCTGGATGGTAACGAAAGCCTTGCCGCCTCTGATGTCAGCGCCGCGATCCGCGCCATACGTGAAAGCGTTCCGGAGGTACCGATCGGCGTTTCGACACATTGGCGCATCCCACCCGGCGGCAAGGCGCGCCAGGCCCCGATCGCGCAATGGCAGGAGCTTCCTGACTATGTATCGGTCAATCTGATTGAAGAGGATGCTGCCGAGATCATGGCGCTTGTCTGGGATAAGGGCATCGGCGTCGAAGCCGGCCTATGGTCGATAAGCGACGCCGAGCGCTTCATTGCCCTTCCTGACGCCAAGAAGTGCCTGAGAGTGCTCATTGAAGTCAATGAACAGGACTTTGATGAGGCAATGGCGGTGGCAACTGGGATCATATCAGTGCTGGAACAGGCGAAATTCGAGCTTCCCATTCTGCTGCACGGCGATGAAGCGAGTGTCTGGCCGATGTTCAACCTGGCAATTGCGCGCGGCTATGATGGACGCATTGGCCTCGAGGATGGCAAGCTCCTTCCCGAAGGCAAGGAAGCCGAGGACAATGCCGACCTGATCCGGGCTGCGGTGGTCCTGGCGCATGGCGGCGATACGCTTCTCGGTACCGCAAATGAAAAGGGCGGCTGACGCCGCCCTTTCCGGATCGATAGTGAGGCTTATGCCTCGTCGTCAGTCTTCTTCTTGGCAGCCTTCTTCGGCGCGGCCTTCTTCGCAGGCTTCTTGGTCTCTTCCGACTTGGCATCCGCCTCATCGTCGGCCATCAGCTCTTCCTTCGTCACCTTCTTGTCGGTGACCTTGATGTTCGAAAGGAGATGGTCGACCACCTTCTCCTCGAAGATCGGCGCGCGCAGATTGTTTACGGCTTCCGGCGTCTTACGGAAGAATTCATAAATCTGCTGCTCCTGGCCCGGATAGCGGCGAACCTGATCGTAGACGGCGCGCTGCAGCTCTTCTTCCGTTACCTCGATGCCGGCCTTGTTGCCGATTTCGGAAAGGACGAGGCCGAGACGAACGCGGCGTTCGGCCAGCTTGCGATATTCTTCGCGCGCTTCTTCTTCCGTCGTGTCTTCATCTTCGAAGGTCTTGCCGGCTTCCTGGAGGTCGTGACCGATCTGTGCCCAGATGTTGTTGAACTCGGCGTCGATCAGGCGCTCCGGCGATTCGAACTTGTATTCACCGTCGAGCGCGTCGAGAATCTGGCGCTTGACCTTCTGGCGCGTAAACGTGCCGTACTGGCTCTCGATCTGTTCGCGGATGACCTGGCGCAGGCGGTCGGCGCTTTCGATGCCGAGCTTCTTTGCGGTCTCGTCGTTGATTTCGAGTTCGCCCGGCTTGGCGACTTCCTTGACTGTGACGTCGAAGGTTGCGTCCTTGCCGGCAAGGTGCGCAGCACCATATTCAGCCGGGAACGTCACGTTGATCTGCTTCTCGTCGCCAGCCTTGACGCCGATGAGCTGATCTTCGAAGCCGGGGATGAATTGGCCGGAGCCGAGGACGAGCGTCGCGTCGGTGTCGGCGCCGCCATCAAACGGAACGCCGTCGACTTTGCCGAGGTAGTCCATCGTCACGCGATCGCCGCTCTCGGCCTTGCCCTTCTTCGTCTCGAAGGTCTGGGCGGAGCTGGCAACGCGCTTAACCTGCTCTTCGACTTCCTCGTCGCTGACATCGACGACTTCGCGGGTCACGCTGATGTTCGACGCGTCCTTGATCTCGATGGCAGGAAGAACTTCGTAGTTGAGCGAGAATTCGAAATCGGCTTCGCCGCTCAGAACCTTTTCCGCTTCCTTCTCGTCCTCAGTCATTACGACTTCCGGCTGGGTAGCGGACTTTTCGTTGCGGTCGGCAAGAATGGACCGCGAGGAATCGCTCAAAATCTCGTTTACGACTTCAGCCATGAACGACTTGCCGTACATCTTGCGCAGATGGGTCATCGGCACTTTGCCAGGGCGGAAGCCATTGATGCGCGCCTTGGCGCTGGCGCCCTTGAGGCGTTCGGAAAGCTTTGCTTCCAGATCCTTGGCCGGAACGACGACCTTGATCTCGCGCTTCAGCCCTTGATTGAGCGTTTCAGTAACCTGCATGTCCAAACCTTCACTTTTTTAACATTTGTCCCGCCGTTGCCGGCTCGTTGGCCTAAATTGCGGGAGAAAACTGCCTGCCCTTGCGGCTTCCGGTGCGGACGAGGAGCTTTACTCACCATCCACGTTGATTTTATTGCCTAATTCCAGTGCAACTCTCGATTTGCGACACGAATTCTAGCACAGAATGTGGCACAAAGTTGCGAAAGAGATTGCACCCTCACCGACTGGTCGCTCCCTTTACTTGCCTTGCGGGCAAAAATCAATGGCGCAGCCCGGTTGCTGCTTCGAGAAAAATGCCCGTTTTGCAAGGCGTTTAACCTTTAAATACCAGTCGCGATTGCAAGGTGACAACCGATTCGAACTATGCAAGTCTGGATTCGTGGGGTTTTGAGACAGGTTGTCTCCGCGTCGCCCGGCTGGGCGCACGAGCGTATCTGGTTGAATTACTCCACCTGAGCGTTGAATTCTGACTTTGCGTAACTAGACCCGATCGTCCGATGATTTGCAGTTTCAGCCGCTCCATCCGGTTGATTTGTCTCATCCCGCGTGGTCGTTCAGTGTCCGATTGTTTTGGAGGCCTGCCCTTGCCACGAACATTCATTTCCGCCGTTAAACTCGGCCTTGCAGCCGCTATTATGACCGCAACTTCAGCTTTGGCGCAGGAGGCTGCCGCCCCGCCTCCACCACCTGTATCGGTTGCAAAACCCATTGTTCGCGATGTGATCGATGCCGATGAGTTCATCGGCCGGTTCGACGCCGTCGATCAGGTCGCTGTGCGCTCGCGTGTGTCGGGCTATCTCGATACGGTCCACTTCAAGGACGGTGCGCTCGTCAAGAAGGGCGATCCGCTGTTCACGATTGACCAGAGGCCGTTCCAGACTGCACTCGATCAGGCGCAAGCGGCGCTCGAGGTCGCAAAGACCACCCTTACCTACGCCGAAGCCCAGTACAAGCGCACTGAATCGCTGACCGGGAGTGGCACCCTGTCGGTATCGACGCTCGACGACCAGCGCCGCGCCTATCTCGCCGGCCAGGCGAGCGTGCGTGGCGCGGAAGCCGCGGTCGCTCAGGCGAAGCTCGACATGATGTACACCGAAATCACCGCGCCGCAGGACGGACGCATCGATCGAAGGCTGATTTCCGTTGGCAACCTCGTCAATGCCAATGACACGATCCTGACGACGATCGTCTCGCTCGATCCTATCGACTTCTACTTCGACGTCGATGAGCGCAACCTGCTTTCCTATGCCCGTTCGGCGCGCGAGCGGGGCAGCGACCTTCAGGAAGGCGGTGGCGGGCTGGATGTTACGGTTCGGCTGACGGACTCGAAGGAACCACCGGTCAAGGGCAAGCTCGACTTCTCCGAAAACCGGCTCGATGCCCAGACAGGCACGATGCGGGTGCGAGCCCGCTTCGCCAATCCGGATTTCGTCTTGCAGCCCGGCCTGTTCGGGCGCGTCGAAGTCTCAGCCTCGAACACCTATAAAGGCATCCTCGTCCCTGATGATGCAGTTGGCGCGGACCAGAACGAGCGCATCGTCTACACAGTAAGCGAAGACGGCACGGTTACGCCGAAGCCGGTGCGGCTTGGGCCCAAGCAATATGGCTATCGCATCATTCGCGAGGGTCTGACCGGGGACGAGACGATCGTCGTCAATGGATTGATGCGCATCCGTCCGGGCGTAAAGGTCAAGCCGGAACTTATAACCCTGCCACCCGAAGCCAAGGCGACGGGGGTCGGCCAATGAGGTTCGCGCATTTCTTTGTCGACAGGCCGATCTTTGCATCCGTCCTGTCGATCGTGCTGTTGATCGTGGGCGGCATTGCCTACACGCAGCTTCCCGTCGCCCAATATCCGGAAATCGCGCCGCCGACGATCGTGGTGCGCACCTCCTATCCCGGCGCGGATGCGCAAACCATTGCCGACACGGTGGCGACGCCGATCGAGCAGGAAGTCAACGGCGTCGAGAACATGCTCTACATGTCCTCCTACTCGACCGCAGACGGGTCAATGGCGCTGACGATTACCTTCAAGCTCGGCACCGACCTCGACCAGGCGCAGGTGCTGGTCCAGAACCGCGTTTCCATCGCCGAACCGCGCCTGCCCGAGGAGGTACGGCGTCTCGGCGTGACCACGACGAAAAGCTCGCCCGACCTGATGATGGTCATCCACGTTCTTTCGCCGAACAACCGCTACGACCAGCTCTATGCGTCCAACTATGCACGCACCCGTATCCGCGACGTCCTCCTGCGGCTCGACGGCGTTGGCGATCTGACCATCTTCGGCGAACGCGAATATTCGCTGCGCATCTGGCTCGACCCGCAGAAACTTGCTGCCTACGGCATGACGGCGAGCGACGTCGTCCAGTCGCTGCGCGATCAGAACGTGCAGGTTTCGGGCGGTTCGATCGGCGGGCCGCCGACGTCGGGCAACAGTGCATTCCAGTACACCGTCACGACGGAAGGGCGTTTCAGCGACGCGAGGCAATTCCGCTATGTCATTGTCAAAGCTTCAGATACCGGCCGCCTCGTCCAGTTGCAGGACGTGGCGCGCATCGAGCTCGGCGCCAAGGACTATGTGACCAACAGTTACCTCGACGGTAGTCCCGCCGTGGCGCTCGGCATTTTCAGCCGGCCCGGCACCAATGCCTTGGCAACCTCCGAAACCATTCAGGAGACGATGAAGGAACTCGCCAAGGATTTCCCGGACGGACTGACCTACAACATTGTCTACAACCCGACCGAGTTCATCTCCGAATCGATCAACGAGGTCTACAAGACCATCATCGAGGCCGTCATTCTGGTGGCTCTCGTCGTGCTCGTATTCCTGCAGTCCTGGCGCACCGCCATTATTCCCATCGTCGCCATTCCGGTGTCGTTGATCGGAACGCTCGCCATACTCCTTGCCTTCGGCTTCTCGCTGAACATGTTGACACTGTTCGGCCTCGTCCTCGCCATCGGCATCGTCGTCGATGACGCGATCGTCGTCGTCGAAAACGTCGAGCGCAATCTTTCGTCCGGCATGACGCCGAAGCAAGCGGCCCACGTCACCATGGATGAGGTCGGAACGGCGGTCGTCGCCATCTCGCTCGTACTCATTGCCGTATTCGTGCCGACCGCCTTCATCCCCGGCATTTCCGGCCAGTTCTATCTGCAATTTGCCATCACCATCGCCGTCGCCACCGCGATCTCGGCGCTCAACTCATTGACGCTCTCCCCGGCCCTTGCGGCAATCGTCCTGCGCCCGCACGGGCATTCGCAATCGAGAAACCCGCTTGCGCGCGCCGGCCGCTTCCTCGCCAACGGCTTCAACACGGGCTTCGACCGAATGGCACATGGCTACTCCTGGATCATACGCCATCTTGTCGGCTCGACCGTCGGGCTTCTGGCCTCGCTGCTCGTCTTCGTGGGTCTCCTCGCCGGCACATGGTACATGGCCAATATCGTACCGCGCGGGTTCATTCCGACCATGGACCAGGGCTATGCCATCGTCGTCGTCCAATTGCCCGATGGCGCGTCGCTGGAGCGCACCGATGCGGTGATCAGGCGTGCCTCGGACATCGTCCGCAGCGTTCCCGGTGTAAGCCATGCCGTGGCGTTTGCTGGCTTCAGCGGCGCCACCTTTACCAATGCGTCGAATGCAGGCGTGGTGTTCGCGCCGTTCAATTCCTTCGAAGAGCGACTGCCAAAGGGCGAGACGGCGCAGGCGATCATCGGCCAGCTCTTCACGAAGATGCAGAGCATCCAGGAGGCCTTCATCATCGCCGTGCCGCCGCCGTCGATCCGCGGCATCGGCAATTCCGGCGGCTTCAAGATGCAGATTCTCGACCGCGACAATCCGGACATGCGCCGCATCCTGCCTCTTGCCTATCAGATGATGGGTGAAGCCAACAAGACGCCGGGACTCACCGGGGTCTTCACGACCTTCTCGGCGTCGAGCCCGCAATATTTCCTCGAGATCGACCGCGACAAGGCGCGGGCATTGAACGTACCGATCCCCAACATCTTCGAGACGCTGTCGATCAACCTCGGCACCTCTTATGTCAACGATTTCAATGCATTCGGCCGCGTTTATCAAGTGCGCGCGCAGGCGGACCAGCAATATCGCATGGACCGGGCCGACATTCTGGCGCTGAAGGTTCGCTCGGCGACGGGAGCATTGGTGCCGCTCGGAACGCTGATCGAGATCAGGGACACGACCGGACCCTCGCTGGTGCAGCGCTACAACATGTATGTTTCGGTGCCATTGCAGGGCAATCCGGCGCCGGGCATTTCGACTGGTGATGCACTCGACAAGATGGAGCAACTGGCGGCGCAGACGCTGCCGGTGGGAACGACGTTCAACTGGACAGAACTCGCATTCCAGGAGCGCAGCACCGGCAATACGGCGATCTACATCTTCGCCCTGTCGGTCATTTTCGTCTTCCTGGCGCTTTCCGCTCAGTATGAAAGCTGGATCCTCCCCCTTGCCATCATCCTGATCGTCCCGCTCGCTGTGCTCGCCGCGCTGATCGGCGTGCACCTGCGTGGCATGGACAACAATATCCTGACCCAGATCGGGCTTGTAGTGTTGATCGGCCTTGCCGCGAAGAACGCGATTCTGATCGTCGAGTTTGCGCGACAACACCAAGACGACGGCGCGACACCCGTCGAAGCCGCAATCGAGGCAAGCCGTTTGCGCCTGCGCCCGATCCTGATGACCGCATTTGCATTCATCTTCGGCGTGGTTCCGCTGATGATCGCAACCGGCCCCGGCGCGGAAATGCGCCAGTCGCTGGGAACGGCCGTGTTCTCGGGCATGCTGGGCGTTACGTTCTTCGGGTTGTTCCTAACGCCGGTGTTCTACGTGGCGCTCCGTTCATTCGGGCGCAAGCGCAAACCCGCGGTGGAGGCTCCGGCGCGGGGCTTCTAGTCCCGCTCCATTACTGGCTTGCGTTAAGGGTCGGCGGGCATCATGCTGGTGCGCGCTGACTTATCATTCATGCGGAGCGAGAGATGATTATTACCGAAATGTCGCGGCAGGAAATCAAGGAACTGCTGACCCGGGCCAGCATCGGCCGGCTCGCCTGCGCCAAGGATGATCAGCCTTACATCGTCCCGCTTCGCTTCGTCTACAATTCCGTCTACCTCTATTCCTTCACCACTGTTGGGCGAAAAATCGAGTGGATGCGCGAGAACAACAAGGTCTGCGTCGAGTTCGACGAGATCGATTCGACCAATAGCTGGAAGAGCGTGGTCGTTACCGGCAGGTTCGAGGAGATCACAAAGGAACATGGCGACGAGCGCAACATGGCCCATGATCTCTTGAACAAGAAGGCCGAATGGTGGGAGCCCGGCTACGTGAAGACAGTCATTCGCGAACAGGAACGCCCGCTTGCCCCGGTTTACTTCCGCATCGCTATAACAGAAACGACCGGCCATAAGGCGGTCAAGGAGCGTTAGACGAAGTTCGCACATTCCCCTTTTCCATAAGGTAGAAGAATGTGATCCTGGCCTGCGAACTGGTGCAACCAACGATACCCCTTAGACGTTGTATAATTGAGGGACCAATCAAAAGGAGCACCACCATGGGCGGAACGTCCAATCAGCATTTCGTGCGCAGGATGCCAACTGCTTCGGATCATCTCATCGATACGATTCGGCAGGCGACGCCAAAGCCAAAATTCAATCCTGAACGCTTGTCGGACGTTTTGAAGCGCTCCAAGGGGGCTTTTTCGATTACGAAGAGCCGGCCATCCGCCAAGTAGGCGCGTACCTATACTGTCCAGCCCAAGTCCGTATCGGCGGGCCATGCCTCGCATGGTCCCGGCTCGCTAATCTTCTTTTGGAACAACCCCTTTTTCCTTTGACGGCAGAAATCACGATGCTATAGAGACCGGCGCTTGGGGTGCGGTAACGCCTCCATCTGCGGATGTGGCGAAATTGGTAGACGCACCAGATTTAGGTTCTGGCGGGAGACCGTGGGGGTTCGAGTCCCTCCATCCGCACCACTGGCGCTTGACGCATAGTTGCGATCTTCAGTAGATCGGCTCCTCGTAGAGAACTTCTCCGTTATTTTTCAGAGCGCGAATTTGCGCATCTCCCGACGGCGAAACCGCGATGACAGCCTCAATCCTGCGTTCCCGCTGCTGGTCTTCGATCACACGTCCTTCCCCCTCCGGCACATAATAGCGCTCGATCCCGTATTGGATGTGAAGATCGTGATAGATCGCGGCATTGGCGTAACCGGAGGTGCGGCCGCGCAGCTGTATTTCACCGGGCGCCAGATCCTCGCGCTTTTGCCACGAGGCGCTGCTTATGCCCCAAGCACCGTCATCCGCCTGCTTCAACGCTACATAGATATCGGCGAACCCGGTTGACGTCGGCGGCGTCCCAGTCACCTTGTTAGCCTCTATTGTCGCGATGCCGTAACCAAGTGTGACATAGTCGCCGCGCAGGAAATCATGTGGATCGACCGGCTCGGTAAGCAGCGTGATATTGGTGCCGCTGCGCAGGATCGACGCCCGCTGTGCGACCATGGCGTAGAGGGCTCCGGACTGTAAAATTGCCACAACGGCGCCGAGCAGGATCAGGCGATTTACCTTCAGGATCATGCCGTTGCTTCCTTTTTCGGATTCTTTCTTTGAAGTCTTCGCTCCATTCTGACGACGAAGGCCGCCAGCAACAAGACGAGGATGCCGGCAGTCAGGAAGAAGCCCGCGGTGCCTATCAATGTACCGATCGTCTTGAACGCCAGGTACAGCACCTCAAGCGAAAAGACAGTGTAGGAAACCCAGCGCACCGTAAGGTTCCGGTGCCCCGAAAAGGCGAGGCCCGCGACGGAGCATCCCAAAATCGCAAAGCCGATGGCAACCTGATTGGCAACTCCTTCGCTGAATTCGTCGAACTGGAAGAAGATGAGGGCGATGACCAGCATGATGAAGCCATATCCGCCGATGGCCTCGCTCCAGCCGGTCAGCTGCTGGGTCGCCCTGCTCCGCAGTGCATCCGCGAGGAAGAGTGCCGCGCCGAGAACGGCCGCGATCCAAAGGATTGCCTGGTCGTCCAGATCGAACCGGACCACGAAGACATAGGCGATGAGGAGAATGGCAATGAAATGTCGCGCCTGCTTCGCCTTCGTCCACCAGACAAGTCCCGCGCAGGTGATTGCAAGTACAGGCACCAGCCAGATGTAGTTCCAGTGGTCTGGAATCGATGGTTCGAGCGAAGTGAACAGGTAGAAGCCGGTAATTGCGACGCTCGTGGACGTCAGTACCTTTGATCGCAGTAGGAGGGCCGCCACCATCGTGCCCGCCACCCAAAGAAGCGCCGCATCGGTGGTGTCTCCCGAGAGGTGGTACATTTGGCCAACGAGACCGATACCGGCACCGAATGTGATGGCGGCGATCAGGTAGAGCGCTTCGCTGAATATCCTGTCGCCCAGGCTTGCCCGCCAGGCGCCGCCGATATAGCCGGCGCCGATCACCGATATGATCAGTCCGAGCCGAACAAGGCGCGGCATGAGTTCCCAGTTGGCCGCGACGAGGGAGACGATGGCTGCGCCCAGCAAAACTGCGCCGAGAACCGCAAGGACGCCTCCAAGCCCGAGACCGTGTCCCCTGCCGTCCATGTCCTTGCGCAAGCGTTCGGCCGTCGTCTCATCGATCAGACCGTCCCGCTGCCAGCGCGCAATGTGTTTCTTCACGCCAATGGTTATCGCCAAGGTCTGCTCCTGAATCGCTGCAACGAGTCTTTAGTATAGCGAGGTGGCGGTCATCCTCCTATGGCGATCCCTGCGTGCTCGCAGCGCCACAATCACGACATTTGTGCGCCGCAACAATTAACATCGATTAATGTTGCAATGCAGCAATTGCATAGCTGATCTGCAAACTTGGCTCTGCAACTTTCAGGGGCCGTGCACTATCTTCCACTCAACGATCAAGAGTGATCAAGCAAACAACAACCGAAGTGGTGATTGAAATGAACCTTATCCGCTCCTACAGCAACTGGCGTCGTTATCGCGACACGGTTTCCGAACTGAACCGCCTGTCGTCCCGCGAACTCAGCGATCTCGGCATTGCCCGTTCGGACATCCCGTACGTCGCCAAGAAGTCCGCAATTCGCTAATCGCATAGAGAATATCGCCGGGGCTTATCCTCCTCCCGAAGCCCCCGCGATCAAAGGCCGATACTCCGCCTCCCTGATCGGCCTTTATCAAACGACACCCACCGCACCTCCTCCCGCGGTGGGTGTTGTTGTTTCAGGCCGCCTCCAGCCTATTGAGCCCTAGCGGACGCCGCCATATCCCCTGCTTTTCCATTCTGCGAGCGTCATGACGTCTGGAGCGCCGCCTCCCGGCTCATACCAGGAATCGACTGCCCAAAGCGTACCGCTGCGGTCCTTCAGAACAGCAGTGAAGTGTGGATAGCGCCCGTCGAAAAAGCTTCCGCGCGAATCCCGCCGGGCAACGGTGTGGAACTGCAACAGGCCTGCACCCTGCAGATAGTGCAGGAAGTGATCGGTATTCGTGGATTCGTCCACGCAATCCATCTGGCCGCGCTCGCGTCCCTTGCCAAAGTCCATCTTCGGCCGGTCGACGACGCCAATCACCTGCGTATTGCGTTGTTCGAATACTTGAACCGCCCGGCGAACCGCCGCGCGCTCGCCCTCCGGCGATTTGCGGCCGGACGCCATGATGGAGGCAATGCGGGAACGGTCGGTGCCGGTCAGCGTTACATTGGTCTTAAAATAGCAGCCATAACCGTGGCAAACGCTGAATGTCTGCGCCATGGCGATGGATGCGGGACTGCAAAGAATGAGAAAAAGAAAACAGAAGACGAGTTTATTTAAAACTTTTGTTTGCATGCGCCAACACTAACAATTGTTTTCACCGAAGCCCAACAGATTTGCATAATATGGTTGCTCCCGGAAATCCTCACCTGGCAACCGCCGGCGCCGCACCCTAAATCACCCCTGGCGCACCTCACCCAATCGGAGAATGATCATGCAACAACGCCGTCTCGGCCGAACCGGCCTTTCCATCGCCCCGCTCGTCTTTGGCGGGAATGTCTTTGGCTGGACCGCAGACAAGAAGACATCCTTCGACCTGCTTGATCGCTTCGTCGATGCCGGCTTCAACGCTGTCGATACGGCCGATGCCTATTCGCGCTGGGTGTCCGGCAATGAAGGCGGCGAATCCGAAACCATCATCGGCGAATGGATGAAATCGCGCAAAAATCGCGACAAAATTGTCATTATCACCAAAGTCGGCTCCGACATGGGACAGGGCAAGAAGGACCTTTCGGCTGCCTATATCGCCAGGGCGGCTGAGGCTTCCTTGCGCCGGCTGCAGGTAGATGCGATCGATCTCTATCTTTCGCACTGGCCGGATCCGGAAACACCCTACGAGGAGACCCTCGGCGCCCACGCGGAACTCCTGAAGGCGGGCAAGGTCAAGTCAATCGGCGCATCTAATCTCGATGCCCAGCAACTGCGTGCCGCACTCGACGTATCCAGGGAAACTGGCCTGCCGCGCTACGATGTGCTGCAGCCGGAGTATAATCTCTACGACCGCAAGAGCTATGACGGACCGCTGCGCGATCTCTGCATGGCCGAACATATCGGCGTCATCACCTATTTCAGCCTCGCACGCGGCTTTCTGTCCGGCAAGTATCGCAGCGAAGCCGACCTTGGCAAAAGCGCGCGCGGCGGCGGCATCAAGGATTATCTCAATCCGCGTGGATTCCGCATTCTTGCCGCGCTTGACGATATTGCCGCCAAGCACAAGGCGAAGCCCGCGGAAATCGCCCTCGCCTGGATCATGCAGCGCGAAGGCGTTACCGCCCCGATTGCCAGCGCGACGTCCCTTGAACAGTTGGACAGCCTGATCAAGGCGGCTTCGCTCAACCTGAGTGCCGAAGACGTTACCCAACTCGACAAGGCCAGCGCCTGATCGCTTGGATCGAAAGCCGCCGCATTGCGCCGTGCGGCGGCTTTTGCACATTGATGCGGGCGGTCAAAGCGTTTATTGGAAAGCCATGTCCATCAAACCTGTACACATCATTGGCGGCGGTCTCGCCGGTTCCGAAGCTTCATGGCAACTGGCGCAAGCCGGTGTGCCTGTCATCCTGCATGAAATGCGCCCTGTGCGCGGCACGGATGCCCATAAGACCGAAGGACTGGCCGAGTTGGTCTGCTCCAATTCGTTCCGTTCCGACGATCCCGAGACCAATGCGGTCGGCGTGCTTCACGCCGAAATGCGGCTTGCCAATTCGCTGATCATGGCCGCGGCAGACGCCCACCAGGTGCCGGCCGGCAGCGCCCTTGCCGTCGATCGCGACGGTTTTTCCGACAAGGTCACCGCAATCCTCGAAGCGCATCCGCTCATCACCATCGTGCGCGAGGAGATTACCGGCCTGCCGCCAGCAGAGTGGGATAAAGCAATCATAGCGACCGGACCGCTGACGGCTCCTTCGCTTGCCGAGGCCATCGGCCGTGAGACCAGCGCCGACGCCCTCGCCTTTTTCGATGCGATTGCTCCGATCGTGCATTTCGATTCGATCGACATGAACGTCTGCTGGTTCCAGTCGCGCTACGACAAGGTTGGACCGGGCGGCACCGGCAAGGATTACATCAACTGCCCGATGACCAAGGAGCAATACGAGGCCTTCGTGCAGGCCCTGATTGCCGGCGACAAGACGGAATTCAAGCAGTGGGAGGGCACGCCCTATTTCGACGGCTGCCTGCCCATCGAAATCATGGCCGAACGCGGGCCGGAGACGCTGCGTCACGGTCCGATGAAGCCCATGGGGCTCACCAATGCGCACAATCCGACCGTCAAGGCTTATGCAGTCGTTCAACTGCGCCAGGATAATGCGCTTGGCACGCTCTACAACATGGTCGGCTTCCAGACGAAGCTGAAATATGGAGCGCAGACTGAAATATTCCGCATGATCCCCGGACTCGAAAACGCCGAGTTCGCGCGCCTCGGCGGCCTGCACCGCAATACCTACCTGAATTCGCCCACACTCCTCGATCCGACGCTGCAATTGAAAAGCCGGCCAGGACTGCGCTTTGCCGGTCAGATCACCGGCTGCGAGGGATATGTAGAATCGGCCGCGATTGGTCTGCTCGCCGGCCGGTTTGCCGCCGCCGAACGACTGGGCCAAGCCGTTACGCCGCCGCCGGCCACGTCGGCATTTGGGGCGCTCCTCGGCCACATTACCGGCGGCCATATTGTCACCGATGAGGAACCAGGAAAGCGCTCCTTCCAGCCCATGAACGTCAATTACGGGCTCTTCCCGCCTATCGAGGCACCGAAGTCGGAAGGCAAACGCCTGCGCGGCAAGGAAAAATCCAATGCCAAGAAGCGCGCCATGAGCGCCCGCGCCCTCGCCGATTGTCGCACCTGGCTCGGATTGCCGGCGATTGCCGAGGCTGCGGAGTAGCAAGCTACTTCACTTCGGAGTTGCGTTCCTCAAGGGTGCTCACGACTCTGGGCTGCCGCCCATCTTTCCGCTTGCGGGGGGATGCCCGGCAGTGCAGAGGGGGATAACTGCGACCCCGATCAGCCTTGTCCATGTTAACTGACGGAAGCCTTCAGCATCGCCCACTGCCGGCGCAGCGGCGTGATATCGGCAACTTCGTTCGCAGCATCAGCGCCCTTTGCCTTCAGCTTTTTCAGATAGATACGCGTAAGGCGCGCCGGGAGATAGGCAGGACGCAGGCTGACGCGCAGCTCCTTCGCTCCAGCTTCAAACTTTGCCAGATGGTCAGTCGCAAGCGCTATCATGGCAGCGACTGCACGCGCAATCGCTTCTCCATCAGAACCATCGAGGAGATTCTGCGGGCTGCAGCCGACCGCTGTCAGAATATCGGCCGGGATATAAATCTGGCCGCGCCGCCTGTGCAGGGGCAGGAGCCGCAGCAGGCCGGAAATCGCCTGCGCAACGCCAGCATGTCCCGCCGTATCCGCGTGCTTCAGAGCGGCATCCTCATCGAGCACCAGCGATGCCAACTGGATCAAGGCCGACGCGGTCTCGCCGCAATAGCCTTCAAGATCATTGCGGCTGGGCATCGGGTCGTCATAAAGGTCGAAAATCCGGGCCTCGCAATAATTGTCGAAAGCCTGCCGCGGCAGGTCGTGCGTCTTGATCGTGTCGAGGAGCGCGGCGGCCACCGGATTCGCCGAGACCGCGCCATGTTCGGTGCCGTTGATCAGATCGCGCCACCATTGCAGCCGTACTTCGCCGGGCAAGGGATCGTGGATCAGGTCGCGAATGCGAGCGATCTCCGCATTGAAGGCATAAATCGACGCCAGCGCGCCGCGCTTGTCCTCGGGGGCATAAAGGATCGAGACATGGCGATCAGGGTCCGCATCGCGCAGGAACTGCATGCAGTAGGTTTCATTGGCGTTCATCGAGATGCCGCCTTAATCGACGGCGATCAAGGCAGCCGCCACCGCCCGATCTTCGGCCAGCAAGACATTATAGGTGCGCACTGCCGCGCCCGTGCTCATGGGATCGGCGGAAATGCGGTATTTGCGCAAGGCGTCGCGCAGTTCCTGCGGCAGCCGGCGCAGCTCCGTGCCGGTGCCTACCAAGAGGATCTCGATGTCATCCGCCTGCTCGATCACGAGCGACAGATCGGCAGCCATCACGATCGGCGGTGTTTTCGGCTCCCAGCCATGAATGCCTGATGGAAGACACAGGATCGAGCCACGATGGGACATGTCGGCAAAGCGAAATCCGCCATTGCCATAGGCATCGATCGGCGCGCGCCCCGGAAAATGGGCGTCCCGGATTTCAATGCCCTTGGCCAAGTCCCTAAACTCCGTTCTGCTCGGACGCCACCCTCGTGGTGTCATCGACAACGTCGCGGCCCTTGAGCCCGAACAACATCAATAGTGGACCGGCCACGAAGATCGATGAATAGGTCGCAACAATGATGCCGACGGCAATGGTCAGCGCGAAGGAACGCACGTCATCGCCGCCATAGATGTAAAGCATAAGGAGTGCGAGGAAGGTAGCAAGTGAAGTCAGGATAGTGCGCGACAAGGTTTGATTGATCGATGCATCGAGAACGGCCGACAGCGACATGGTATTGCCATGGCGCCTGAGGTTTTCGCGGACACGATCATAAATCACCACCGTATCGTTGAGCGAGTAGCCGACGATGGCAAGAAGCGCCGCGATGCTCCAGAGATTGAATTCCATCTGGAAGATAACGAACATGCCGACGATGAGCACGACGTCGTGGATCGTGGCAAGGATAGCGCCGAGAGCAAAATGCCACTCGAAGCGGAACCAGACATAGGCCAGGATGGCGACGAGCGACAGGACCACGGCGAGCACACCCGCCTGCGACAATCCACTCGATACGGACGGGCCGATGACATCGACACGGCGGAAATCGTAGTCGTCCTGCAGTTCGCCGCGGATCTTTACGCCGACGGTCTGCTCGGCATTCTCGCCCTCGCCCTGGCTTCCAACCGTTATCAAGGCGCGGTCGTCCGACTTGAACGGTTCGATTTTGACCTCGCCGATGTTCAGATCATCGAGTCGGCTATAAACATCGTCAAGGTCGATTGGCCCTTGCCGCGACTGGATTTCGACCAGCGTACCGCCCTTGAAATCGATGCCGAAGTTCATGCCGACAACGGCAAAGAGGACGATGGCGGCAATGCTCGAAAGCGCCGAGAAACCGAGGGTCAGGCCGCGCAATTTCATGAACGGGATTCTGGTGTTGTTCGGCACGAGCTTGAGCGGTGCGCCAGGCACTTCCTTTGGCTTCGAGCGTTGCACCCAGATCGATATGAGCCACCTGGTCAATGTAAATGTCGTGAACAGCGTCGTAACGATGCCGATCGTCACCGTGAGGGCGAAGCCGTGCACGGGGCCGCTGCCGAGAATAAACAGTACGAGCGCTGCAATCAGCGTGGTCACGTTGGCATCGACAATTGTCGCGAGCGCCCGGGAAAACCCGGAGTCGATGGCCTGGATGACTGAAAAGCCCGCCCGCCGGTCTTCACGGATGCGTTCATAAATAAGGACGTTCGAATCCACCGCCATGCCGATCGTCAGGACGATACCGGCAACGCCGGCAAGGGTCAGCGGTGCGCCGAAGAGCGTCAGCACTGCAAGGATCAGGAGGACATTGACGACCAGCGCAACGCTGGCGATGACGCCGAGGAAGCCATAGGTCAGCAACATGAACAGGATAACGAGCGCTGCGCCGATCAGGGCCGCAATCTTGCCGGATGATACTGCTGCAGCGCCAAGGTCGGTACCGATGGTGCGCTCTTCGATCACGGTAACATCGGTCGGCAAGGCGCCCGCACGCATGACAAGCGCAAGATTGCTCGCGCCGGAGAGGTCGAAGTTGCCGGTAATCTGGCCGGTATTGCCGGGAATGGCCTCGCTGATCACCGGCGCCGACAGAACCTGATTGTCCAGGACGATCGCAAAGGATTGCCCGACATTGGCCTTCGTCGCCTTGGAGAAGCGATCGGCGCCGATGCTGTCGAGCCGGAACGTCACCACAGGCTCCTGTGACGCTGTGTCGATACCGGCCTGCGCGTCGACAAAATTCTTGTTCGAAACGAGCGGCTCGGTCTTGACGAGATATGGAACCGGCGGATCGTCGAAGGAATAGACGACCTCATCGCCTTCCGGCGGTGTGCCATCGACTGCCTTCTGAGCCGGCATCGACGAATCCACCATCTGGAAGGTGAGTTCGCCTGTCAGGCTCAAAATGTCCTTGAGGAGCTGCGAATCGTAGAGGCCCGGCACCTCGACAAGGATACGCCCGTTGCGCTGGCCCTCGACATTCGGATTTGTATAGCCGAGTTCGCTCAGGCGCCGTGTCAGCACCGCCATCGTCGCATCCGTATCGGGGAGATGGTCCTTGTCGACCTGCAGGCCGATGCGCGATCCGCCTTCGAGATCAAGCCCGAGGGCAAGCTGCTTCTTGGGCAGCCAGTCCGGCAGCTTTACCAGTTGATCCTGCGTGAACAGATTGGGAAGAGCCAATATGACGGCTGCCAGAACAACGGCCCAAATGAGTACGGTCTTCCAGCGGCTGAAATAGAGCATTCGGCAATAACCTTCGGCATAGAATCAACAGGGCGGCTCCGTGGCCGCCCCGTAACTATGCCTTATTTCTTGTTATCGGCAACCGGTTCGCCCTTGACCCGTACATCGGCGACCATGCCGCGCAACACCCGTGCCTTGACGCCATCGCCGATCTCGACATCGAGTTCGCCCGTATCCTCATACACCTTCACGACCTTGGCGATGAAACCGCCGCCGGTGACGATCGTGTCGCCGCGGCGAATTGCCTTCAGTTGTTCCTCGCGCTTCTTCGCCGCCGTGCGCTGCGGACGGATGATGAGGAAGTACATGATCACGAAGATGAGGATGAATGGCAGAATGCTCATGAGCATTTCCGGTGCGCCGCCGGCGGCCTGTGCATATGCAGGAGTTACGAACATTGAGACAAACCTCCAGAGAAGACATATTTTGATTATACCTGAGCCTGCGCAATACAATGTTTGCGTTGGCAAAAGCAACCGTACAAAACCGTGAGGGCGGCTTTTCGATTTATCGTCAACATGATAGTTGCAGGTGCGCAGGTAAAGCAAAGGCTGGATGGGAATGTCGCGGGAATTGCTGACGGATAAACTTGACCGCTTGATTAAGGTGCTGGAGCGAATGGCGCCGCCTGAGCCGCAGGCAGTCGACCTCGATAGCGCCGACTGTTTCGTCTGGAATCCGGACCATCTCTGCTTCGATCCAGTAACCAGGGTCAATCGCGTCGATATCTCGCTGATCCGCGGCGTCGACACTGTCCGCGATATCCTTTTCGACAACACCAAGCGTTTTGCCGAAGGCTTCCAGGCCAACAATGTGCTCCTGTGGGGCGCGCGCGGCATGGGCAAATCCTCGCTGGTCAAAGCGGTACACGCCTCGATCAATGCTGCAGCGGGCGATAATGGCGCGCCCCTAAAGCTTGTCGAGATCCACCGTGAGGACATTGACAGCCTCCCTGCCCTCATGGCGGCGATCAAGGACACCGACTACCGGTTTATCCTGTTCTGCGATGACCTTTCCTTCGACCATGACGATACGTCCTACAAGTCGCTGAAAGCTGCGCTCGAAGGCGGTGTCGAGGGCCGGCCGGACAATGTCATCTTTTACGCGACATCCAACCGGCGGCACCTCTTGCCGCGCGACATGATCGAAAACGAGCGCTCGACGGCGATCAATCCGTCGGAAGCGGTGGAGGAAAAAGTGTCCCTTTCCGACCGTTTCGGCCTGTGGCTCGGATTTCACAAGTGCAGCCAGGACGATTATCTGGCCATGATCGACGGCTACGCCGCGCATTTTGACCTTGGCGTCGAAAAGGGCGAGCTCCATGCCGACGCCCTGGAATGGTCAACGACGCGCGGCTCGCGCTCGGGGCGTGTCGCCTGGCAGTTCACTCAGGATCTCGCTGGGCGGCTTGGGAAGAAGCTGTAGTCAGCTCGCCGCCTTGTCCAAAGCCTCTTCGGCCCATTGGTTGAGGCTTTTCCCGGCCCGTTCTGCAGCCAGGACTGCGCGGCGATGAACTTCGGGCTTCACCCGAAACATCATCTTGCCCGAGTAGGGCTTCTGCGGCTCCTTGCCGATCTTGGCGCAAGCCTCGATATAGTCATCCACCGCTTCATGAAAAGCCGCTTTAAGGTCGACGACTGTATCGGCATGAAAGCCGACGCCGTCGCTTATATCCGCGATTTTGCCGAAAAATATTTCATCTTCGTCGTCATACTCTACCCGCGCAGTATAATTCTTGTAGTGCATGACGTTCATGGTTCGATTCCAATTCTTTCCAGAAAGGCCCGGGCGGCGCCGACTTGATAGCGCTTTGCTTCCTTGGTGGGATGGGGCCTGTGAAAGCTTTCCAGTTCACCATCCTTTTCAAATTTGACACGCGAGCCACGACCCTCGATCGTCCGTGCCCCGACGCTGACCAGCAAGCTTTCGATATCCGACCATGCTATCGAGCCAGCGACCGGGTCAGAAAAGACAGCGAGCAGGGTTCGCCTATGCCTGCTATTCATCAAAATGCCTCTTTAAAATATATTACTTGCAAGCATTGAATGCTAGCACAATCGTCAATCTAAAATGCAAAACCCCCGAAGGTTGATATCCAACTTTCGGGGGCCAAATTACATAAAGGCTTCTGAGCTCGCGGTCGAAGCCTGATCAGGATTCGAGATATTTCGACGGATCAACCGGCGTCGAGTTCTTGCGCACCTCGAAGTGCAATTTCGGCTGGGTGGCGTTGCCGGTCATGCCCGACTTGCCGAGTTCCTCGCCGCGCTTGACCTTCTGTCCGCGCTGGACATTGAGCTTGCTGGCATTGCCGTAGACGGTGACAAGGCCGTTGTCGTGGCGCACGAGCACGGTATTGCCAAACTCCTTCAAGCCGTCGCCCGAGTAAATGACGACGCCGTTCTCGGCGGCCTTGATCGGCGTGCCTTCGGGTACGGAGATATCGATGCCATCGCTACCCTTCCCGTAATTGGCGACGACACGTCCACGCACCGGCCAGCGCATGCCGGTGACGCCGGTCGCCGATGGTGCTGCGGCCACGTCCTTCTCCGCATCGTCGATGACCTTCTCGCTCTCCTGCGGCGGTGTATACGGCTTGGCCTGGCCGTCAGGCTGGGCATTGGCCGGAGTTGCTGCAGTCGGCGCGGCGTTGGCGACAACCTTGGGCTGTTCGGCGGGCGGCGTCGATGCGGTCTTGACCTGGTCGACCGCGCCCTTCGACTTCATGTTATTGGCGACATTCTGCGCAAGCGAACCGCTGGAAGGCGGAATGATCAGCGACTGGCCGATACGGACAGTACCGTCGGTCATGTTGTTGGCCTGCTTGATGGCCTCGACATTGGCGCCGGTCTTGCGCGAGATCGCATGCAGCGTATCGCCGCTCTGCACCGTATAGGCACCGTTATTATTAGCCGGCGTCTTTGCAGACGTAGCGTTGGGCTGCGTTGCCTTTACCTGCGGCGCTTGCGGCATTACGGCAACGTTGTTGGCAGAATTATGGGCTGGCTGGGCAGGCATGCGTGCTTCACGTCCGTCGGGGGTCTTCAAAGTGTTTGTGCTGGAGCCAAGCGGTGCCGCCCGCATGGGCTGGACCGGTTCAGCGGATGCCATCTGCTGGCTGCGCGCCGGAGCGCTGGCAACCGGAGCAAGCGCAGGACGCGAGGGCTGCGACGATACGGGCGGCAAGGCCGACGCACTGGCTGCGCCAACCGGCGGCAGGTTGCCGCGCTGAACTTTTCCGCTGCCGACCGAAGCGGTCTGCGTCGAATCGACCGGCGGCGTATAGGGCTGCGGGCCGTTGTTCTGCGCCATGACGGAGCGCTGGTTATCGCTGTAGCCGGAGCTGAAATCGGCGCTGGTGAAGCGCTGCACGCCTGAGCTGCAACCTGCAGCCAATCCAGCAACCGTAAGAATAGCGGCATTTAGAGCCAGCCGCCGTGACGCTTTGTCTAATGTACTCAAACGCATCGCATGTCCCGCCCGTACTCAATACAAGTTTATTGACGCCATTAGATCGTGTTAATGTTACCCGACGGTTAAAGTGCTCATAAAATTTGCGAAAAATTCACCAAACCCGTAAAGGGTTGCCCTTCGTCGGCTTAGAGATAGCTACGCGGGGGCGCTACGAGCTGCGCCGAGTGCACGTAGTTGATTACGTAGATCAGAGCGCGGCGGATAGGCCTTCGAGAAGCGGCAGGAAACGCACCGGCATCATGTCCTGGCGCTCGAAACGGCTGCCGATCTTCGAAAGGCGGGCCATGACCTGCCTACCCTCAAGCGCGCCGATCGGCGCGATCATCACGCCGTTCGACGACAAGAGGTCGACGAACTGGCGCGGCAGGCTCTCGAACGAGCCCCAGACAATGATCCGGTCAAACGGGCCGTCATTGGCAAGGCCGTGCCTGCCGTCGGCATGTTTGACGAAGGTGTTCTCGATCTTCAGCGCTTGCAGCCGTTGCTGGGCAAGCTCGGCAAGCGTTTTGTAGCGCTCCAGCGACAGGACACGGCCCGCAAGGCGCGCCATGACGGCGGCCGTGAAGCCAGTACCGGTACCAACTTCCAGCACGCGGTGGGTCGGCTCGAGATCAAGCGACTTGATGAGCTGCGCCTGAAGGTCGAGCCCTTCCATGAACTCGCCGCACTCGATTGGCAGCATCCCCTGGCCATAGGCCAGAGTACCAAGATTGCCATTGACGAACGCCATGCGCGGCGTCGCCTCGAAGGCACCGAGCAGGCGTTGGTCGGTATTGCCGAGCGAGCGCATGCGCAAAACGAACGCGGCAAACCCCTCCCGTTCGGACAATGCAGGCTTCATGCGAAGGCATCCTCCAGCGCCGCACGCGTTTCGTGCGCGGTGAGGTCGAGCTGGAGGGGCGTTATCGAGATAAAATTCTTGCGGATCGCCGCGACATCACTGTTTTCGGCCGGCACATCCTTGCCCCGCCCGTAGCGCAGCCAGTAGTAGGGCAGACCACGACCGTCATGACGCTCTTCGATGGCGAGGCCATGGGAAAGCTTGCCCTGCACGGTGACCCGCGTCCCGGCGACAGCGCCGGCGTTGCAGTTCGGGAAATTGAGATTGATAAGGACGCCCTTCGGCAATTCGACGCCGAGCAACTTCTTCAACAGATCCGGCGCGTGCGCCGCCACGACGTCCCAGGGCAGCACCCGGGCGTCGCCCTCAAGCCCATATTCCTGCGACAGCGCAATCGACCTGATGCCGAGCAGCGTGCCTTCGATGGCACCGGCGATGGTTCCCGAATAGGTGACGTCATCGGCGGTATTCGATCCCGCATTGACGCCCGAGAGGATAAGGTCAGGCGGCTCCGGCATCAGGTGCTTCACGCCCATGATCACACAATCCGTCGGCGTGCCGCGCAATGCAAAGTGCCGCTCGTCGATCCTGCGCAAGCGCAGCGGATTGGAGAGCGTCAGCGAGTGCGCAAGACCGCTCTGGTCGGTTTCCGGCGCGATCACCCAAATATCGTCCGAGAGGCTTCGGGCAATGCCTTCGAGCACACTCAGACCTTCCGCATGAATTCCATCATCGTTGGTCAGTAGTATGCGCATTGCCCTATCCTTGCCTGTTAAACGGCTCTTTCGATTCGTGTCAGCCCACCCATATAGGGCACGAGTGCTTGAGGAACCGTAACGCTGCCGTCCTCATTCTGGTAATTTTCGACAACCGCGATAAGCGCGCGGCCGACCGCGACACCGGAACCATTCAGCGTATGGACGAAGCGCGTCGACTTCTCCCCTTCCGGCCGGTAGCGCGCATTCATGCGACGGGCCTGGAAATCGCCGCAGACAGAGCAGCTCGAAATTTCGCGGTAGCTCTTCTGCCCCGGCAGCCAGACCTCGATGTCATAGGTTTTCTGCGCGCCAAAGCCCATGTCGCCCGTGCACAGCGTCACGGTGCGGAACGACAGATCGAGACGCTTCAGCACCTCCTCGGCGCAGGATGTCATGCGCTCATGTTCCTCGATCGAACGATCAGCATCGGTGATCGACACCAACTCGACCTTCATGAACTGGTGCTGGCGCAGCATGCCCCGGGTATCGCGCCCGGCCGACCCGGCTTCCGAACGGAAGCACGCGGTCAGTGCCGTCATGCGCAGCGGCAGGTCGCGCATGTCGAGGATTTCCTCGCGTACAAGATTTGTCAGCGGCACTTCGGCGGTCGGGATGAGGTAGCGGCCTTCGGTCGTCTGGAACAAATCTTCGGCGAATTTCGGCAATTGGCCCGTCCCGTACAGAACCTCGTCATTGACGAGGAGCGGCGGGCTCACTTCCATGTAGCCGTGCTCTTGCGTGTGCAGGTCCAGCATGAACTGTCCGAGCGCCCGCTCGAGCCGTGCAAGCTGGCTTTTCAGCACCGTGAAACGGCTGCCGGAAAGACGCGCGGCGCGTTCGAAATCCATGTAGCCGAGCTGTTCGCCGATCTCGAAATGCTCCTTCGGCTCGAAGGCGAAGTTCTTCAGCTGCCCTATGCGGTGAACCTCGACATTATCGGACTCGTCCTTGCCGACCGGCACGCTGTCGAGCGGAATGTTAGGCAGTACTGAGAGCGCATCGGTCAGCGCACGGTCGAGCTGACGCTCTTCCTCTTCGGCCGACTGCAGGAAGAGCTTGATTTCGGCGACCTCGGCCTTCAGCCGATCCGCAGTCGCCTGGTCCTTGGCGCCCATGGCCTTGCCGATTTCCTTGGACGCGGCGTTGCGGCGCTCCTGCGCCTCCTGCAGTTTGCCGATATGCTGGCGGCGCTTCTCGTCGAGCTCGATCAGGCGGGATGACGCCGGCTCGTTGCCTCGTTTGGCCAGAGCTGCGTCAAGCGCTTGCGGATTCTCGCGGATCCATTTGATGTCGAGCATGGGAGTAAAGCCGTCTTGGATGCGTGGTAAAATGGGCCCGAAGACCCGGCGAAATCGGAGAGTGTCAGGAGGAGACTTCGCTTGAGCCCGATTGCGCTTCGGCTTCGGCCGCTGCACGCTTCCTCTCGACCAGACGCACCATCCAGATGGAAATCTCGTAGAGAATGATCGTCGGGAGCGCAAGACCGATCTGGCTGACCGGATCCGGCGGCGTAATCACGGCGGCAACGATGAAGGCGATGACGATGGCGTATTTGCGCTTCGACTTCATGCCGTCATAGCCAACCAGACCGACGCGGGCCAGCAACGTCGCGACGACCGGAAGCTGGAACACCAGGCCGAACGCGAAAATCAGCGTCATGATCAGGCTGAGATACTCGGAAACCTTCGGCAGGAGCGAGATCTGCACTTCACCTGCGACGCCTTGCTGCTGCATGGCGAGGAAGAACCACATCACCATCGGTGTGAAGAAGAAATAAACGAGGGCCCCGCCCATGAGGAAGAGGATCGGTGACGCAACGAGAAACGGCAGGAATGCCATGCGCTCATTGCGGTAAAGGCCAGGCGCGACGAATTTGTAGATCTGTGAGGCGATCACCGGGAATGCCAGGACGATGCCACCGAACATGGCGATCTTCACCTGCGTAAAGAAAAATTCCTGCGGCGCGGTATAAATCAGCTGCGCCTTGGCCGGATCGAAACCCGCCCAGCCCACGGCCCATTGATAAGGAATAACGAGAAGATTGAAGAGCTGCTTGCCATAGTGGAAACAGCCGAGGAATGCGACGAAAAACGCAACGAGCGCCCAGATCAGACGCCGGCGCAATTCAATGAGGTGCTCGATCAGAGGCGCTGAGCTCTTGTCGATTTCGTCGTCGGACTTGTTCAAGATTGTTTCCCCGTATCGCCAGTCTTGGCGCGCGGCTTGGCCGTTGTCTTTGCGGGCGCCTTGGCAGCTTTGGCTACCGGAGCCTTGGAAGCGGCGGTCTTGGCGGGTGCGGCCTTCACTTCAGTTGCCTTGGGCGCCGCCGGCTTTGACTTCCGCACAGCCGGTTTCTTTGCCGGCGATTCAGTCTTGGGCTCGGCGACAGTCGAGGCGGCGGCCTGCGTCGCTGCCGGCAATGGTTCCATCACCTGCGGCTGAAGCTGTGCTGCGCCGGGCGCGCTCGGATCGGGAATGGCAACGTTATCCTTGGCTGACGCAGCCACGTCCTTGAGACTTGAGCGAATATCCTCGCCCATCGTCCTTACCGGATCGAAAACCTTGCGGATATCGCTGCGCGGATCGAGGCTTTTAGCGTCGTTGATGATGTCGCGGACATCGTCAAGCTCCGCTTCCTTGAGCGCCTCGTCGAACTGGCGGCGGAATTCTCCGGCCGTTGCACGAAATTTCGCTGTTGCCTTGCCAAAGGCGCGTATCATCTTCGGCAAATCCTTCGGACCGACCACCACGATCAGGACGATCACGATAACCAGGATTTCCGACCAACCGACTTCAAACATTCAACATGCTCCAGCGCGGCAAATCCGCCGCGCCCATGACGAGGCTAATCATTGCCGATCAAGACTTGGTCGTCTTTTCCTTGACCGAGTTCACCGGCTGGCCAGTCTGGTTGTCGATCGTCTTCGAGCCGTCGGCCGTTGCTTCGTCTTCATCGCTCATGCCGCTTTTGAAGTTCTTGATGCCCTTGGCAACATCGCCCATCAGTTCCGGAATTTTGCCGCGACCGAACAGAAGAAGCACGACTGCAAGCACGATAAGCCAGTGCCAAATTGAAAAACTACCCATAATTTCCTCACATTCGCCCAATGGTTCGGGCTGATCTATGCCTTTTCCCCGTGCTTTTCAAACACTAGAGCTGCTTGCTCTTTCACATTCATGTAAGCGACGCGCAAGGCCCAAGTTTAAAACCCGCACAAAATCTTGCGTGACGGGTTGTTTAGGCCACATTATCCTTAAGTCCAAAGCTTGTCTCAATCATGTTCGACGCGCGGCGTCAAAAGACCAAGCTCCTCAAGATCGATGTCCGTCAGCGGATCCTCATCCTCGGTCAGCTCATCCGGATCATTGGTCGGAACGGGCACGGCGAAATTTGCCGGCATGCGCGCCGACAACAAGCCTGCCCCGCGCAGTTCATCGATGCCCGGCAGATCGCGCACCTCTTGCAGGCCGAAATGATCAAGGAATGACGCCGTAGTGCCATAGGTGATCGGCCGCCCCGGCGTGCGTCTGCGGCCGCGGAATTTTATCCAACCTGTTTCCATGAGAACGTCGAGCGTTCCCTTCGACGTTTCAACGCCGCGAATGTCTTCGAGCTCCGCTCGCGTCACCGGCTGGTGGTAGGCAATAATAGCCAAGACTTCGAGCGCCGCCCGCGACAGCTTTTTCTGCTGCACCGCCTCGCGGTTCATCAGGAAGGCGAGATCAGCCGCGGTCCGAAACGCCCAGGCGCCGCCGACCTGACGCAGGTTGATACCGCGCTTTGCGTAGAACTCCTGAAGCTCGCCGAGGAGTGCCGGAACATCGACGCCGGATGGCAGCCGCTCCTGCAACGCCTTCTCGGTCACTGGTTCAGCGGACGCAAACAGGATCGCTTCCACCATGCGCAGCGCCTCGGAAACCCCGATCCGCGCTGTCCAGTTCGCGCCCGGCTCCATGATTTCGTCGTCTTCCAGCGTATCGTGAATGTTGTCAGCCATTGACCACATCCTCCATCGGCTCGAAATAAGGCTCGGTCGCCTTGGTCTGCCGATTGCGCAGATAGATCGGATTGAAGGCGCCGGTCTGGCGAATTTCAAGATGGCCTTCGCGCACCATTTCAAGGCTTGCCGCAAAGGAACTCGCGATTGCGGTTGCTCGTTCTGCCGGCGAGACGATAAATTCCAGGAGATATTGGTCGAGAGCGGTCCAGTCCTTCATTTCGCCGACAAGGCGCATGAGGATTTCTCGGGCATCCTTCAGCGACCAGACACTGCGCCGGGCGATCTGCACCTGCGACACTGCCTGCTTCTGCCGTTGCGAGGCATAGGCCGTCAAAAGCTCGTAGAGCGTCGCGGCATAAGTGTTGGTCTGGTCAACTATGACCGCTTCGGGCATGCCGCGCGCAAAGATATCGCGCCCGAGCCGCGGGCGATTGACGAGCTTCATCGCCGCATCGCGCATCGCTTCGAGGCGCTTCAGCCGGAACTGCAGGGTTGCAGCCAGTTCCTCGCCGCTTTCGCCGTCATCGCCCGGCGACTTGGGGATCAGCAGCTTGGATTTCAGATAGGCAAGCCAGGCGGCCATGACGAGATAATCGGCCGCAAGCTCAAGCCGCAAAGCCTGCGCCTGGCGAATGAAGACGAGATATTGTTCGACGAGTGCGAGCACGGAAATGCGCGCAAGATCGACGCGCTGGTTGCGCGCCAGATGCAGCAACAGATCAAGCGGGCCTTCGAAGCCCTTGATATCAATGACAAGCAAGGGTTCACTGACGCCGCGATCGGACGGACTTTCCCAAAGCGCCTCCATGGGCACCCCGTTATTGCCGTTTAGCTTCTGTTCCGTCGCTGCCAAAAGTCTCTCACGCTTCTATGCCACCGCCTCGAAATAGCGCTGGAATTCTTCCCGGAGTTCCTCCTCATTCGAGGTATCCGGCTGCTTCCTGTATTCAATTGCCCGCTTTGCGCGCTCGAATGCCTTGCCTTCGAGCTCCGGCGTACACGATGCAACTGCCCGCATCTGATCCATGATGCCATGGCAATGAAGCACGATATCGAGTCCGGCGGCAAAGATTGCTTTGGTGCGGTCGAAATAATCCCCAGAAAGTGCGTTCATGGAGATGTCGTCGCTCATCAGCAGCCCGTCGAAGCCAATATGGCCACGTATAACCTCTTCGACAACCTTTCCCGAGGTCGTCGCCGGATTCTTCGGGTCTATGGCGGAGAAGATCACATGCGCGCTCATCGCCATCGGCAAATCCGCAAGAGCGCGGAACGGGGCGAAATCATGCTCGGCCAACGCATCGAATGGTGTCGTTACTGTCGGCAGCTCATGATGCGTATCGGCAAACGCGCGGCCGTGGCCCGGCATGTGCTTCATAACCGGCAACATGCCGCCGGCGATCAGTCCGTCCGCTGCGGCGCGGCCCATTGCCGTGACGATCTCAGGCTCCTTGCCATAGGCACGGCTGCCGATGACCTCGTTTGCGCCCTCGACCGGAACATCGAGTACAGGCAGGCAGTCAACATCGATCCCGCGTTTCAGAAGGTCGAAGGCGTGCAGGCGTGACAAAAGCCAGGCAGCGCGCAGCCCCTCTTCCTCATTCTCGCGATAAAGCGCTCCGAGAGCCGAACCGGAAGGATAGTTGGGCGCCAGCGGTGGACGCAGGCGCTGCACGCGCCCGCCCTCCTGATCAATCAGCACGAGCGCATCCTCGCGATCGACGAGATCGCGCAAGTGCGCGCACAGATCCTCGATCTGCGCCGGTTCGCTGACGTTGCGGGCGAAGAGAATAAAACCCCACGGGCGTTCGTCGCGGAAAAACGCAATTTCGTCTGGGGTCAGTTTCAAACCGGCAGTGCCGGCAATCCATGCTTTTGATTCGCTCATGCGAGAAGTCTACTTCCTCAATCCAAAAAAGGAAAAGGCGGCCGGAGCCGCCTTGTCTCATTCGTTGTAGTGCCGATCACTGCGTGACGAAGCAACTGCCACCGGCAGACTTGTATTTCGTGCACAGATTGATCGCGTCAGCCTTGGATCCTGCCGGGATGCGTACCCGGAAGAACGTGCCCTTGCCGGCAATCTCGGCCTGTTTGATATCAACGCCGCGACCGCCGATCACACCCGCATATTTCTGCGAGAGCGATGCGTAGGTCTTCTGCGCGCCCTCGACGTTTGGCTGCGATGCGATCTGGATCAGGTAGCTGCCCGCTGCCGGGGCAGCAGAGGCGACCTGCTGTCCTGCGGCATTCTTTGGTGGCACGCGGTCGACGATGTCGACCGGCTGATCGGCGGGGCGATCGACAACCGGTGCATTCCGAGGCGCCGCCGATACGGAGGCGACCGTTTCCTGCGTGATCTTCTTGGTCTCAACCGCCTTCGGCGCAACTTTTGCGGCGACGGGTGCCTTGGCGGGCTTTGCCGGCTCCGATGCAGCGGCCTGCGCCGGGGCGGCAGGTGCATCATTGCTCTCGACCAGATCGCCAATGGCATCGTCACCCGAGGTATCGGCCATCTGCGACGCGGTCGGAGCGTCGTTCGCTACAGCTGCAGCCGCCGGACGATCGACCGGGGCAGCGGCTGGACCGCTGCTGAGCGCCTGATCATTCTGCGGGATGGATGCAACCATCGTTCCGTCCGGCTTGACGACCATGGTCTGGACCTTGCGCGGCGCCAGCGTATTCGTATTGGCCGCCGGCTGCTGATCGTTGGCGGCGATATCCTGCTCGGCCGGATCGACCCGTGCATCGACCTTGTCGGTCGCCGGGTCCTCGGCATCTTCATCGGCGGCCAGATCGACCGGATCTTCACGCGTGGTCACGAGCTGATCCTGCTTCGGCGCCGTCGGTGCAGCCGTTGCATCCTTATCGTAGACTGCCTTGTCCTGATTGGGCACGATTGCAGTACTGGTCGTCTCGGGTTGAACCTTGATCGGCGTCTTGTCGGCCATGATCACGACCGGGTCACCGCCCGCACCGCCGGTCCATTTATAGGCAACGGCGCCCGCGACGGCGACGAGCACCACGGCAGCGGCCACACCCGGCACAAACAGGCTGCTGCAGCGCTTCGCCTGCTTTTCGCCGTAAGGCGTTGCGGCGATATCGACATTGTCGCGGCGCGGATCGTAGCCGAAGTCATTGTCGTCCTCGGGACCATAGGCCGGCGTTTGATGCTGGCGGGCACCGGCGGCTGCCGCACCCATGGCGGCGACACCAGCGGCGGCCGCATAACCAGCCGCACTATACTGGCCCTGCTCCGCCTTGTTGCCAAACACATCGGCAAAGATGTCGGCATATTCGTCTTCTTCGGGCTCGGCTTTCGCCGCAGGTTCCTCAGCGACTGACTGGCTCGAACGCACCTCTTCGGCCTCGATCGATCCGAAGACTTCGGCAAATTCACTCTCGAGCTCGCCGAGCGCATGATGTTCGGGAGCATCGTCCTCGTAGTGCACTTCCGGCAGGTCGAGCGCTTCGGTGAAATCGACGCGATTTTCCGTTACCGAGATCGTGTCGACGTCAGGGGCGGCATCGATCGCCGATGCGGCCCGGTCGAGTTCATCGGCGTAGTCATGCAGATCGTGAACTTCGGGAAGCTTCGGAGCGCTCGCGACCGGCATCGCTACCGGAACTTCGATCTGCTCGCGGACGGGGGCCACTTCTGCAGCCGGCTCGACAGCCTGATAGAGCGGGAATACCGGCTGGCTCTCGGCAACTTCTTCCTCGGCCTCGGCCGAAACGTCGAAATCGTCGAACGCCGCCATCAATGCCTCAGAGTCGAACTCGTCCTCAGCGGCTTGGGGCTGCTCATCGGTGGCTTCGTAGCTCTGCTGCGTCGGTTCCGGCGCGTTGTAGGCGACCGGTTCGGGCGCACTGTAAACGGCAGGCTCCGGGGCTGGCTGGTGAGCGGCCGGCTGCTGATAGGACATCGCCCGAGCAATCGACGGGGCGGGATGCTCCGCACGGCCGGTCATCTGCGCCTGCGATCCATAACCCCAGGAGGCAGTTGCCGAACGCTGCACCACGGGTTGCGGCGATCCAGCGAGAAGGTTCTCAAGTTCGTCTTCGAGGCTCATCGATGGCGCATCGACCACCGAACGGCCCTCGCCTGCCTCATTGTCCGCATAAGAAAGGTCGGGCTCGTAATCGGCATAGTCCGGTTCGGCATAGGCTGCGAGGGGTCCTGACGCCGCTTCATGATGGCCGTAATTCGGATCGCCCGCGAGTTCGCGCTCTATGGCTTCCTGAAAATCGTCGACCGCATGGCGATCGTCATCCGCCTGCTGCTGGTGATCAGGAACTTTCGCGGCGGACTGCACGGGCGCAGGCTCGTCGAAGCCTCCCATGAGTTCGCGTTCGAGGTCCAAGGCAAAGGCGTCGTTCGACGCGGCATCATGCCCTTCATCGGGCGTTCCCATGATACGGGAAAGCTCCATCAAAGGATCGTCATTGCCGAATCGCGAATCGTCCTGCCGGTGAGAACGCTGAATAATATTGTCCGCCATAGCGTTAATCCTGTACTCAACTGTGGGACGTCCGCAAACGTCTCGCATTGGCCTTACCAGCGCAATGTGGGCAAAAGTTGTCAGAATTGCTACGCTTTTCGGCGGTTTATACCGTGTTATACCCGCTTTTAGCGCATTTCGGTCGGAGCGTCCGCACCTATTATTGTCAATCCGGACGCCAAGACTTTCGAAACAACCTGAACCAGCCCTAGCCTGGCTTCTGACAAGTTTGGATCGTTAACCTTAATAAAACGTAAGTCCGGATTTTCCGTGCCTCTGTTCCACTGCGTATGCAGCGCGCTGGCAAGGTCATAAAGGTAGAATGCGAGCCGGTGCGGCTCCTGATGCAGCGCCGCTGTCTCGATCAGCCGGGGATATTCGGCCAGCTTGCGGATGAGCGCGATTTCGCTCTCGTCGGTCAGCAAACCGAAGTGCTTTGCACTGCCCGCCAATGCTTCTTCGCCAATATTCATCTGCTCCATCGCCTGCCGGAAAACCGAGTGGCAGCGGGCCGAGGCGTACTGCACATAGAACACCGGATTGTCCTTCGAATGCTCTGTCACCTTGGCAAAATCGAAGTCGAGCGGCGCATCGTTCTTCCGGTAGAGCATCATGAAGCGGACGGGATCGCGTCCCACCTCCTCGACGACATCGCGTAGTGTCACGAACTCGCCGGAACGCTTCGACATGCGAACAGGTTCGCCATCGCGAAAGAGCTTTACCAACTGGCAGATGAGCACCGTAAGCTTGGCCGTGCCGCCTGAAACGGCGCGCGCCAGCGACTCGAGCCGCTTGATATAGCCGCCATGATCGGCGCCCAGCACATAGATCATCTCGTCGAAATGACGGTCATACTTGTCCTTGAAGTAAGCGACATCGGCGGCGAAGTAAGTGAACTGCCCGTCAGACTTTACCAGCGGCCGGTCGATGTCATCGCCGACATCGGTCGAACGGAACAGAGTCTGCTCACGATCTTCCCAATCTTCCGGAAGCTGGCCCTTCGGCGGCGGTAGTTTGCCCTTGTAGACATGACCCTTCAACGTCAGGTCGTTGATCGCCGACCGGATCAGCTTCGCATTGTTCGCATGCAGCGTCCGCTCCGAGAAGAACACGTCGTGATGCACATTCAGCGAAGCAAGATCATCGCGGATCATCGCCATCATGGCATCGATCGTCCGGTTCTTGACGATGGCAAGGGCCTCTTCTTCCGGCATTTCCAGGAGTTTGGTGCCGAAATCGCTGGCCAGCGCCTGGCCGACGGGAACGAGATAGTCGCCCGGATAGAGCCCGGCGGGAATTTCGCCGATCTGCTCGCCAAGCGCTTCGCGGTAGCGCAACATCACCGAGTTTGCCAGAACGTCGATCTGCGACCCGGCATCATTGACGTAATATTCCTTGGTGACGTCATAGCCAGCAAACTTGAGAAGATTCGCCAGGGTGTCACCGACGACGGCGCCGCGGCAGTGGCCGACATGCATCGGTCCCGTCGGATTGGCCGAAACATACTCGACATTGACGCGGTGCCCGTAGCCAAGCTGCGAGCGTCCATAATTGAGGCCGGCGCCTTGCATGATCGCCAACTGCCGGTGCCAATAGGAGTCTTTCAATCGCAGGTTGATAAAGCCCGGCCCCGCGACATCGACGCTGCCGACATCGGGATCGCTCTTCAGCGCCTCGCCTATCCGCACGGCGAGTTCGCGCGGATTCTGCCCAACCGTCTTGGAAAGAACCATGGCGGCATTGGTCGCGATATCTCCGTGGCTCGGATCGCGCGGCGGCTCGACGCCCACGCGGGACAGATCGATTTCGCTGCCTTGCGCAGTCTTGAGTTCAAGCGCTTGCAGGGCTTTTTTTATCCGCGCGTCGAAATCGGCGAAGATGTTCATGACGTCATACTCGTTTGGGTTTTAGCAGGGTCTAGCGGCTAGCTACCGCAATTTGCGCCCGCATTAAGCTAAATCGGGCGTATGGTCAAACAGGCGTCGGTGTTCTCGCACAGCATAGGTGTCGGTCATGCCCGCAAGAAAATCGGCGACGAGCCGGGCCCGCATGGTCGCATCCCCCTGTTCACCCTCCTCCCGCCAGCCCTCGGGCATCGATTGCGGGTCGGCGAGGTAGGCATCGAAAAGCTCGCGTACAATCCTGTCCGCCGATCTGCGCACCCGCATGACGCTGTCGTGGAAGTAGAGATTTTTGTAGAGAAATGCCTTCAGCGATTTCTCCTCTTCCCGCATCGAAGCGGAGAACCCGACAATGGCACGACCCGCGGCGTGGACATCGCCAATATTGCGCGGCCTGACCGCGTCAAGGTTTGCCTGTGCCGCCCGAATGACATCTTCAACCATGATCGTGATCTGACGCCGCACGATCTCGTGCGACGTGCGCACATCGTCAAGCGATGGGTATTTCTGCCGGACCGCCCGCAGGATGCCGCCGGTAATGGCGACATCTTCCAGCCTGTCGAGCGAGAGGAGGCCGGAACGCAACCCGTCATCGATGTCGTGGGCATTATAGGCGATATCATCGGCAATCGCCGCGCACTGCGCCTCAAGCGAAGTGAAGTTCGCAAGTTCGAGGTCGAACCTTGCATTGAACTCCACAATTGGCGCGGGGACAGGATGCTCGAGCCCCTCGCCCTTTGCATTCGTCAGCGGTCCATTGTGCTTGACCAGCCCTTCCAGGGTTTCCCAAGTGAGGTTCAGCCCGTCGAAATCGGCATAGCGTTTTTCAAGGTTCGTCACGATCCGCAGTGACTGGGCATTGTGGTCGAAACCGCCAAAATCGCGCATCCTTTCGTTGAGCGCATCTTCGCCCGTGTGGCCGAACGGCGTATGGCCAAAATCGTGGACCAGCGCGATTGCCTCGGCGAGATCCTCGTCGAGCCGCATCGAGCGCGCCAGCGCCCGCGCGATCTGCGCAACCTCTATGGTATGTGTCAGGCGCGTGCGGTAGTGGTCGCCCTCATGGGCGATGAACACCTGCGTCTTGTGCTTCAACCGGCGAAAAGCCGTCGAGTGAATGATCCGGTCGCGATCGCGCTGAAAAACCGTACGCGTCGGGCTTTCGCTTTCAGCTACCAGCCGTCCGCGGCTCTTTTCGGGGTCGCACGCATAGGGCGCCCTTTCCCTATAGCCGAACCCGATACCCTGCATGGACATTCTCGAACTTCCCTCACGCGCAGCTTCCAGTTGGCAGGAACCTGCGCGCCGTTGACTTCACAGTCGTCAATTCTTAGCTATGCTATATGATGAATGGCAAGGTGTGACATGATAATGTCGAACCGGCCAAACAGGGTGCGGAGTAATCCGCGAAGGAAGCTTAAGCGAATGACCGAAGCCGTAAACATTTCCGTATCCGATGCCGCTGCAAAGCGCATATCGGCTATCCTGAAATCCGATCCCGAGAAGACGGCGCTGCGCATCTCGGTCGAGGGTGGCGGCTGCTCCGGGTTCTCCTATAAATACGATCTGGTCGATGCCCAGGATGTAGACGATATCGTCATTGAAAAGCTCGGCGCGAAGGTGCTGATCGACGCGATTTCCCTGCCCTATATCGGCGGTTCGGAGATCGACTTCGTCGACGACCTGATGGGTCAGTCGTTCCAGATACGCAATCCCAACGCCACGGCGTCCTGCGGCTGCGGAACGAGTTTCGCAATCTGAATTCCTGTTATTGCCGCCGTCGCAACCCAGAGCGGATCTCATGAAAATCGTTACCTGGAACATCAACGGCGCCAAGGCGCGCATCGACGTCCTGACAACATGGCTGCAGGAATCCAATCCTGACATCGTCTGCCTGCAGGAAATCAAATCTGTCGATGATTCCTTTCCACGCTTCGAGATCGAAGCGCTCGGCTATCATGTCGAAACGCACGGCCAGAAGGGCTTCAACGGCGTCGCGATTCTCTCCAAGAAATCGCCAGATGAGGTGACGCGCGGACTTCCGGGTGATGACAGTGACGAACAGGCCCGGTTCATCGAGGCGGTGTTCTCGACCGAGCGAGGCGCGTTGCGCGTCGTCTCGCTTTATCTGCCGAACGGCAATCCCATCAACACGGAAAAATTCCCATACAAGCTGAACTGGATGGCGCGACTTGAACGCTGGGCCGAAGCGAGGCTGGCGCTCGAAGAGCCGCTGATCCTCGCTGGCGACTACAACGTCATCCCCGAACCCATTGATGCAAAAAACCCCGAAGTCTGGGTAAACGATGCGCTGTTCCAGCCGGAAACCCGTCAGGCGTTCCGCCGCCTCGAAAACCTCGGATTTACGGATGCCGTTCGCAATGTCAGTGAAGAAGCGGGCATTTATACCTTCTGGGACTACCAGGCCGGCGCCTGGCAAAAAAATAACGGCATCCGCATCGATCACCTGATGCTGTCGCCGGAAGCAACCAATCTCCTCGAATCCGCAACCATCGAGAAGCATGTGCGTGCCTGGGAAAAGCCGTCCGACCACGTACCCGTAGCGATTTCAATCGCCTAGCATCAAGTATCGGTAACGCGCCGGATAATATTTCTGAAACAAACCTGAAATATTTCTGAAACAATTTTTTTAGAAGCGTGCCGCATCACGCACGCCTCCAAGTCCACATAAACTATAGTCGCATTGACGCATTGACGTGACGTTCCGTATGGGGTGCGCACAATTGCGGCAATCTTTACGCCGTCCATTTCAAGCAAGCATTTTGCATCTGAACTTTATGACGACTGGAGATTGAACTTGAGCGATAATCGCACGCACAGGCAGATGAGCCGCCGCAAATTCATGGAAATGATGGGTGTGAGCGCGGGCGGCGTCGCGGGGCTGAGCATGTTGCCGCCGGCCATCCAGCAGGCGCTGGCAATCGAGCCCAACAATGCGACCGGCACAATCAGGGATGTCGAGCATGTCGTGATCATGATGCAGGAGAACCGGTCGTTCAATCACTACTTCGGAACCTATAACGGTGTACGCGGCTTTACCGACCCGCGGCCCGTGGTCTCTCCAACTACCGGCAAGGACGTATTCCGTCAGCCGATTACCGATAGTCTTTCCAATAAGGACGGGAAGCGCTGCGGCGTGCCCTTGGGGACGAGCGAAGTCCTGCCCTACCCGATCGATTACGACAAGACCGGCGAAGGCCTGCGCGGCACTGACCATGGCGTCAACAGCGGCCAGTCCTGCTGGAATCACGGCCGCTACGACAATTGGATCGCCGCTAAAGGCGATGTCCTGACGATGAGCTACCTGCGCCACAAGGACGTAAGCTATCACCGCTATCTCGCCAACGCCTTCACCGTTTGCGATCATTACTTCGTATCCTGCCATGGCGATACGATACCGAACCGCCAATTTCTGGTGTCAGGCGCCGCCGCCAATCCTGCCTTGAAAAATCCGAAGGTGATCTGGCCGTCGTGGGACAAGACACCAGCCGTGCGCGTAGTCTCCGACTGGACGACCTATCCCGAGCGCATCGAGAAATTCAATGCGGAGCAGAGCAATCCTGGACGGAAGATCACCTGGCGCACCTACCAGGGCGGCACAGGCAAACCGGGCGAGCCGACCGATTGCTACGAGGAAAACAACCTTGCCTATTTTGCTGCCTATAACGACCAGCCCGTGAAGGGGTGCTACTGGGTGGATGGCGTCTGCTACAAGGATGGCAAGGTATATACTGGCAGCCTGGACAATCTTCCGACGCTCGTCCGAAACGGCGTCACCAACCGCTCGATCGCGCAGATGCGTGAGGATGTCCTCAACAATCGGTTGCCCAATATCTCATGGGTCGTGGCACCGTATAAGAACTGCGAACACCCATCCGCGACAGTCACAGACGGTGCGTACTATATCAACGAGGTCCTGAGCGCGCTCGTCGCCAATCCCGAGGTGTGGAGCAAGACGATTTTCCTGCTCAACTACGACGAGAACGACGGCCTGTTCGACCACGTCGTGCCACCCATGCCTGTCGATGAAAAGGGCCCGGGCAAGATGTCGCCCTCGCTGCTGAATGGCCTCGACCGCGAACTGTATAACCACGAGAAAGAATGGGTCGGTCAATATATCGGCTTCGGACCGCGTGTGCCGATGCTGGTGGTCTCGCCATGGAGCAAGGGCGGCTGGGTGTGCTCGGAAGTATTTGACCACACCTCCACATTGCGCTTCCTCGAAGCGCGTTTCGGCCTGGAGAGCGACAAGACGGGCGTGGAAAACCCGCTCTATGAGAGCAATATCACGCCGTGGCGCCGGGCGATCGCCGGCGATCTTACCTCGGCGTTCGACTTCGCCAAGAATGATGCTGCCTTCGTGGCCTATCCGAAAGGCGGACCATTCGTGAACAAGAGCGGAAAATTTCCTCCGAACGTGCCGCTCACGAATGCCATGCCGAAACTGGAAAACCCGGTCACGACATTCGGCACCGACAATACCAGCAATCCCGATTTCTCCCGGAAATCCAGGCCACTCCCCTACGAGTTCCACGTCAACGGGCATTTGGATGCTGCAAAAAAACAGCTGGTGGTCGATTTCGTCAACGCGGGCAAAGCGGGCAGCTGTTTCTACGCCTACGACTATGTGCTCAAGGATCAAAAGCCGCGCCGCTATTCGGTGATCAGGGGGGAACCGTTGCAGGATGCGTGGGATGTGACCGACAAGGGCTATAACCTCGCCATCCATGGGCCGAACGGCTATCTGCGCCAGTTCAAGGGCGCCCTGACAGCCGAACTCGAAGTCGATCCTGAAGTCGAAATCCTGTATCAGGTAAACGGTGACGTGACGCTCAAGTTGGTCAATGCCGGAACAAAGGACCAGACTCTCAAAATTACGGTTCTTTATGACAAGATCGGATCGGCCGATCGCACCCCTTCAACGAAAATGCGCCCGCTCAAGCTTCTGACCTGCGTTCCGCAGTTCGAGGAGATCAAAACTCGGTCAGGCTGGTACGATATTACGGTGGAATTGGTCAATGAAAGCGGCAAGTCCGACGGCATCTATCTGCGCCGGTTTGCAGGTCATGTCGAAACGGGCGCCGCAAGCGTCACCGACCCGTTCCTGACCTTCAACAATGTGGAGACGGCTTAGGCGAGAATTGACCTGCCCGGGCAATTTTGTGCGGGCAGGTTTCAGAAATCGCCGGTCTTGATGATGTCTTCGGCAAGCACCATGGCTGTTCGCCGGTCGGCTTCGTCGGAGATCGAGAATGCCTGTTCCTGGATATCGCCGATCCAGGCGCGATCCTGCTTGCTCGCGTGTTCGAGCGCAGCGGTCATCATGGCGAGGCCGCGTACGGTCTTGCCGGCCTGGAACAGAAGATTGCCGAGCATCGCCTGCGCGCCGGCATTGCCTTTCTGCGCGGCGAGACGGAACCAGCGGGCGGCCTGGTTGGGATTGGACTGTCCGCCCTCGCCCTTCATCAGCATCTTGCCGAGTTCGAACTGGGCGTCGGAATCACCGAAGTTGGATGCCGCCTGCATGTAAAGATCGCGGGCAGCGCTTGGATTAGCCCCGACCGGTGAGTTCGGGATGCCGCGCTTCAGGTAGCCTGCAAGCGCCACAAGGGCGTCAGCGACGTAGCTCTCGTTCTGCGTTCCCTGGTCAGCGCCCTCGCGAATGACCTGCTCGAACATCTGGTAGGCCTGGTAGTCGTCTTCCTTGACGCCGTCGCCCTCGGCATACATGCGGGCAAGTTTCCAGTTGGCGCCCTGATGGCCCTTTTCCGCGGCAAAGCGCAACGCTTTGACTGCCTCGTCCTTGTGGCCGTTCTTATAGGCTGAAAAACCGAATTTGAAGAGCGCGAAGGGACTGGAATCCTCCTTCACTTCATTCTGTGTATCGAATGCAAAGCAGGGCGCCGTCATGGCGCTCATCAGAAGGCCAATCCCGATCAGGGGTGCACGAAGACGATCAGCAATGACCATGGCAGCAATCTTCCTTCGCCCGGATCAGTTGTGTCGCTGCATCAATGCGCGCCATTGCAACCTTGCGGGCCCAATCCCCGCCGCGCTGCTCTGACAGGGCAGCCATGGCCGGAACCTCAATATCCTGCACATCATTCCAGCAATCATTTGACAGATTTCCGGCAATACTGGGGCTGTCAGTAAAATGATGGCGAAACGTCAGACGACGATCTGAAAAACTGCCATGCGGAATAAGTATTGCGTCCATCATTTCCCCGTGCGGAACATCAGCACTATTACTCGATGTTTTTCCGCCGCCCATTCGAGGTGCGCTGGGTTTGTGGCGCAAAATGGGCAAATTTGTTCCCCGAACCCGTGCGGAAGATCATGCCGGACAAGTGTTGCTGAATCGTCACAAAATCAGTGACCTAGCACACATGGCGCAACAAAAAGCCCGGCACATGGCCGGGCTCTTGGGGGTGCGTGGGTCTGATCAGAACTTGACCTTGCCGGAGATGGACAGAGCAGTTACAAGGTCATCGCCGAAGTCATAGGACACATCGGTGCCGCAGGTCTGATTGCCCGGGCATGCCGTAGGGCCGTAGGAACCGGAGGTAAGCATACCGACAGCGCCGCCCACACGCAGCTCGACATTCTTGTTGGGAGCGTAGGCAACACCGCTCGACAGAAGATAGGTATCCGTCTGGGTGGTCAGGCCCGTTGACGTGCCGCGGTCCCAGCTGAGCTGCGCTGAGGCCGACCATTGATCGTTGAACTTGTGGCCAAGGCCCGCAGAGACAGTCCAGCCATCCTGGAACATCAGGTCAAGCGAGGTCAGGCGGAATGGTGAGCTCGGACCGCACGAACCAAGCGACTTGGTTGAAGTCGGGCAAAAGGCGATGACTTCGAGAACGCTCCAGTCTACCCACTTCACCGTACCGAAGGCGAGCCAGTCCGGAGCAATACCGGTCTGCCAGTTGAACTGGACCGACTGCGGCATGGTCGCGGTGCCGTAGACATCCGTGATCCGGCCGACGAAGGGATTGCGTAGCGCGCCGGCCATGACGCCAGGAATTTCCGTCAGGTCGACCGTGCCATTGATCTGGCCGAGATCGATCTCGGCATTATAGATCAGGCTGGCGCGAAACGCGTATTCGGGAATTTCGTAGGCAGCACCAACGCGCCAGCCAACACCGTCTGCCTCAAGATCAAGAAGTCCACTTCCGTCAAAGCCGGCAGCCGCAGGTCCAAGTGCTCCCTGAATAATGGCCGGCCCAAGAACGAGGCGGCGCTTGAAGCCGGAGACTTCCTGGTACGACACGCCGCCGATGGCACGCAGTTGGCCTTTGCCAACGTCAAAGCGATAGGAGCAGGTCAGGCCATAATCATGGCTGCGGATCTTTGTCTCGATGTTCTGGTTGGCGCCTACCCAATCATAGCCGGGGTCGGTGTGAACGCCCCACGGTTCGGCGTAGCTGGCAAGACAGTCGGCATCGTCGGTAAGGCCGACCTTCACGCCAAAACGCGGAACGGTATAGTCCGGCGTTTCGTCCACGGACGTCGCGCCGCCGCCAATACCGTTCGATCCAAGACCGTCGCGCGGGTTGGTATCAACCGCATTCTTGATCCGCCGTTCCGGCATCACATAGATGGCGCCGGCTTCCGAAGCGAAGCGGCCCGGTTCGAACAACAGATCCCAGTTATAACCTCCGCGCTCGAGCCCCCCGGCCTGAGCAGCGGAGGCCACACTTGCCAAGAGCAATGCCCCGCCCACGATTTTCGATATTGCCCCTGACATAAAACCCCTCCCGAAGTCCAAAAAGCACGCTGAACATCAATACGGTTCAGCAGAATTGTTACTAATACGTAATAGGTAACAAAGCTCGCAGAACGTGCAACGACTTTAAGGGAGGACTCTCTTTGGTTAAATTAACGGGTTTTTGCAAAACCACGAAATTTGCCGCCTCGAAGCGACGCTTTTCGCAATTTTCCCAACTAATCCGAAAGGGTTACGGCCAAAAAGGATGGTTTTCGCGTCAAAGTTGCGGTTGTTGCGCAAATGCAACGACGTTGAAAAATGACGAAATTGGGGTAAATGACAGGCGAAAATAGGAAGTTACCCACAACCCCCATCGGGGAAAGCCGGAGGCAACAACCGAGGATTCGCTCAGGTAAGCGAATCCTCGTTATGGGTTATTCGACGTCGCGGACACGCTGAATTGCAGTCTCGATCTTTGTAGCCGCAGCTTCGAGTTCAGCGAGACGCTCGCGCTCAGCGGCGACGATTTCCGGCTTCGCATTGGCAACGAATTTCTCATTGCCAAGCTTCCTGTTGATCTTTTCGAGCTCGTCGGCAATCTTGCCGGCTTCCTTGCGGAGCCGCGCCACCTCGGCATCGACGTCGATAAGGCTGCCAAGCGGAAGGCAAGCAGTGGCTTCGCCGATAACGAATTGCGCTGAGCCCTTCGGCACATTATCGCCGATCGTGATCGAATCGACGCGCGCCCGCCATTTGATCGAGGCCTCGTGCCGCTGCAGCCGCTCGCGCGTGGCTTCGTTGGCTCCGACGACGACGAGCGGCGCAACAGCTGCTGCCGGGACGTTCATTTCGGCCCGTACGGAGCGAATGCCGGTGACAAGATCGATCAGCCAGTTGATATCGGCAGCGGCTTCCGCATCAAGGAAATCCGGCTGCGGCCATGGAGCATGGCAAAGCAGGGTATCGCGGCTCTGGCCCTCTCCCGCCGTATGGGCCCAAAGCTCCTCGGTCATGAACGGCATGAACGGGTGTAGCACCTTGTAGATCTCGTCGAGCACGTAGGCAGCGCAAGCCTGCGCTTCCGCCTTCGCTTCGGCATCCTCGCCATTGAACACCGGCTTCAATAGTTCGATGTACCAATCGCAGAACTGGTTCCAGACGAAGCGGTAGGCTGCGCCCGCCGCCTCATTGAAGCGATAGCTGGTTATCCCGTCGGTGACGTCGCGCACTGCATTGGTTAGTTCGGTCAGGATCCAGCGATTGACCGTGAGCTTGGCATCCTGCGGGCGGAACGACGGGTCACGCTTGACGCCGTTCATCTCGGCAAAGCGCGTCGAGTTCCACAGTTTTGTGCCGAAGTTGCGGTAGCCGGCAATACGGCTCGGGTCGAGCTTCACGTCGCGCCCCTGCGCCGCCATGATGGCGAGGGTAAAACGCAACGCGTCTGCGCCGTACTCGTCGATAAGGTCGAGCGGGTCGATGACATTGCCCTTCGACTTTGACATCTTGGCGCCGTTCTTGTCGCGGACGAGAGCGTGCACATAAACCGTATGGAACGGTTCTTCATTCATGAAGTGCAGGCCTATCATCATCATCCGGGCGACCCAGAAGAAGATGATGTCGAAACCGGTGACGAGCACATCGGTCTGGTAATAGGTGGCAAGTTCCGGCGTCTTGTCCGGCCAGCCAAGCGTAGAAAACGGCCAGAGTGCCGAGGAGAACCAGGTGTCGAGCACATCTTCGTCGCGCGTCAGGATTTCACCCGGCTTGAGGTTTTCCAAGAGGTCTTCGACATAGGCCTTCATCGGGCCTTCATGCGCGAGATAATGCTGGATAGCGGCGCTCAGCGCTTCTTCCTCGGTACGCTCAACGAAAACCTGGCCATCGGGACCATACCAGGCCGGAATCTGATGACCCCACCACAACTGGCGGGAAATCGTCCAGGGCTGGATATTTTCCATCCATTCGAAATAGGTCTTTTCCCAATTCTTCGGAACGAAATTGGTCCTGCCTTCGCGCACGCTTGCGATCGCCGGCTTGGCGAGTTCGGCTGCGTTCACATACCACTGGTCTGTCAGGAACGGTTCAATCGGCACATCGCCGCGGTCACCATGCGGGACCATGTGCGTATGTTCCTCGATCTTCTCAAGGTAGCCGCCCTCCTCCATCATGGTCACGACCAGCTTGCGCGCCGCAAAGCGATCCTTGCCGTCGAGCACATGGATAAGTTGGGTGAGATTTCGCGAAGGCTCGAGGCCTTCCAGGAAATCGTCATTGTCCTTCAGATGTATCGACGCATCGGTATTGAGGATGTTGATCTGGCGCAGATCGTTGCGCTTGCCGACTTCGAAATCGTTGAAGTCATGTGCCGGCGTGATCTTGACCGCCCCGGAACCTGCTTCCGGATCCGCATAGCTGTCGGCAACGATCGGAATATGCCGGCCGACGAGCGGCAGCACGACATTGTTGTCGACCAGCGCGTGATACCGCGTGTCGTCCGGATTGACGGCAACACCGGTATCGCCAAGCATGGTCTCCGGGCGCGTGGTAGCGACGACGATGAACGTGTGCGGGTTTTCCGGGTCGAATGCGACGTTCTCAAGCGGATAGCGGAAATGCCAGAGATTGCCCTTGATCTCCCGCTGCTCGACTTCGAGGTCGGAAATCGCCGTGAGCAACTTCGGATCCCAGTTGACGAGGCGCTTGTCCTTGTAGATCAGACCTTCCTTGTAAAGCGTTACAAAGACTTCGAGAACCGCCTTCGAAAGGCCCTCGTCCATGGTGAAGCGTTCGCGCGACCAATCGCAGGAAGCCCCCAGGCGCTTGAGCTGTCCCGCGATGATGCCGCCGGACTCCGCTTTCCATTCCCACACACGTTCGACGAACTTTTCACGTCCCATGGCGCGGCGCCCGGGAAGCTGGCGTTCCATCAACTGGCGCTCGACAACCATCTGGGTCGCAATGCCGGCATGGTCCATGCCGGGCTGCCACAAAACGTTCTTGCCGCGCATGCGCTCGAAGCGCACGAGAATATCTTGAATGGTATTATTGAGCGCATGGCCCATGTGCAACGAGCCGGTGACATTGGGCGGAGGAATGACGACGGCAAAAGGATCGGCGCCCGGTCTCGAACCGGCCCCGGCCTTGAAGGCCCCGGCCTCGTCCCAGATTTCTGCGATCTTCGGCTCTATGGCCGCTGCGTCATACGTCTTCTCAAGCATGCAAATGGTCCGTCATTTCGCGGAAAGGATTGGCTACGGTGTAAACCGAATGCCTGCCTATAAGTCAATGATGCTTGTCGAACGCGTGCCCGGCACTGCTCGCAGAATCATTGGGCTTCTTACCCAATGGCATGCGCAATGTGGCGCATTTTGGTTCAGCGAGCGCATCCTCGCCCGCGCGGTAGAGCCTCGCCGAAATCGCAATTGAATTGGAAGGCCTAGGCCCGCCGCCCACCACGTGCGACGCGCTCGATCTCCTCGCGCACAAGGCGCTCTACCAGCGTCGGAAGGTTATTATCGAGCCATTCCTGCAAGAGCGGGCGCATGATCTCCTGCGCAATCTCGTCAAAGGAGCGGCGCTGCTCATTGCGCACGGCAAACGACAAATTATCGAAAGCGGCACTGACCTCGCGCTCCGCTGCTGCGGAAAGAATCGGCTCCAGCGCCTGTTCGAGATTGAGCGAGACCGCCTCGTCCGGATTTGCGCTATGCACGTCTTCCTGTTCCTTCGTTGGCTCGGCCACGTACTCGGGCACTGCGGCAGGTTCTACCCTTGGCGCAACCGGTGGCCTGACATCTGCGATCGGCTCGAACTCCGGCAGAAGAGCTCGAGCCTCCTCGATACTCATCTCAGTCACTGGCTGCTGGAGATGGGCCGGAACATCCAGAACGGGTGCCGACACGACAGTTTCGTTCGCTTCAGCCTGCGCCGCGTAGCTGGCGGTTGCCTGCTCTGCCGCATCTTCGGCGGGTAGTTCCATCGGTTTCGCTTGGGCAATCTCCGGTTCGCTGGCTTTCGCCTGTACCGGTGACGCAGCCCGGCGCAAGGGCGCTTCAAAGGTCGGCCGCGCGCTGGCAACCGGTGGCCGTACTGCGATCCCCTCGCGCGGTGGCAGGACCGTTTCTTCGCTGACGGGGGGCTCGGAGCGCGCTACAGGCGAAGCGACGTCGGTGTTGACCGCTTTGGGCGGCACATCGTCGGTCCGCGTCGTGTCGCTTTCTTCAATGATACGACGTATCGATGCGAGAATCTCCTCCATCGAAGGTTCCCGCGCGACGCTGGATGATTGTGCCATAATACCCTTGCCCACTACATCTTGTTCCGTTGCGCTGCAACGAATCTGTATTCAGTGTAGAGGCTCGGATTGAGTTTGAGAATCCCTGCGCGCGGTGTTTGGCGCTAACCCACAGATTTTCTGGAGGCGATTGCCCGAAGCCCTGAAATGGATTTGCCGCCAGGCGATCGACCTGACGGCAAATAATCAATCAGAAACGGAGAAGAGTTAGCGGCCGTCTGGTGTCCGCAAGCCGATCCACTTGTCCTTGACTGCATCGTAATGCTCTTCAGGCTTGTACTCTGCAACCTGGAGTCCAATCTGCATCGCGGTCAGGCGACCCACGGCGGAAAGAACCGCATAGCTCGTCACCACGCTGTCGCGCTCCGCTTGCGCGAGATTGATCTGGCCAGTCAGAACATCAGCCTGGGCATTCAAGACGTCGAGCGTTGTCCGCTGTCCGACCTTGCGTTCTTCGATGACACCGTTCAGGGCAAGCTGGGCGGCGGCAACAACCGAACGCTGAGCAACAATCTGCGCCTTGGCGGATTCCATCTCCGAATAGGCTTGGGCAATTGCCTGGCGCACGCTGTCGCGAGCGACGTCAACTTCGATACGACGCTGGCCCAACGTTTCCTTTGATTGGCGCACGAGCGCAGAGGTTCGGCCGCCATTATAGATCGGGATCGTCACCTGGATGCCCGCTGAAGCAGACGTTCCGTCGGTCGTTCCCGAACTGATACCACCGGAAAAAATCTCGTCGCGTTGGATGGTGCCATTCAAGCCGATCTGCGGCAGAAGCTGACCTTCATTGGCCTTCACATTGTAGCCCGCCGAGTCAACGGCGTACTGTGTGGAAAGGATCGCGGGGTGATTGTTGGTGGCAATGGAGAATGCCTGATCCATAGATTTCGGTACGGCTTTCGTTGCCATCGCCGCGGCAGCAAGCCTGCCCGGAGTGTCACCGACGATCTGGATATAGGTCGCCTCGGCGGTCTTCTCGTCGGACTTTGCAGCATCGAGCGTTGCAATCGCGGAAGCCTTTGATGCCTCTGCCTGCGCAACGTCCGTCCGGGTGCCCTCGCCAACGTCGAAACGCGCCTTTGCGGCGCGCAACTGTTCATCGAGGAACTCGAGATTCTTCTGGCGCAAAATGACGATCTGCCGCGTCAGATAGACGTTCATATAGGCCTGCGCAGCGCTGAAAAGCAGGTTCTGCTCGTTATTGCGCAGGTTTTCGCGCGCGGCCAACACCTGGGTTTTCGCAGCCTTGATGTTGTTGCTTACGGTAAAACCGTCGAAAAGCACCTGATTGACCGAAACGCCGAATGTACCAACATTCGAAGTGCCGCTTGGGCCGCCATCCAGGCGGCGATTGGTAGACGTCAGATCCGCCGTCGCAGAAACGATCGGGCGGTAGCCGGACTTCGCGACTGCAACGCCCTCATCGGTAACGCGCACGCCGGCCCTGTCTGCGTTCAGCGAAGCATTGTTGTTATAGGCCTTGGCCATCGCGCCAAAGATCGTCTCTGCCATCGAAGGCGTTGTGGACAACACCGTCGCTGACAATAGCGCTGCGGTTAGAACTCGCTTACCCGCTTTGAACACCATAAGCCCCTTCATTCTCTAACTCTCACGTTTAACCGAACCGATTGGTTCGACAACATGTGGTTCAATAACTGCCAATTGCCAAGATGGCCACAGGCACAACTTCCGATGTGCAACAAAATTCAGCTACAGTTGCACATTTGTCTCATCGCCCGCAGTCAGAACTCGAACGCAGCAACCTTCTCAAATCCAGGAAGCGGTTTGACCGCGGCATTGAAGGCACGGCGCCCGGAAACAATCCCCTCATTCTTTCCGTAGAGCATAGCCTTGCCCGCGTTTCCGGTCCCCACGACCACCGCGAGTCGTCCCCCCTCCTTCAACTGGTCGAATAATGTACCAGGAACCTCGTCCACGCTACCCTCAATAATGACTACATCGTAGGGCGCCTCGGCCGGATATCCCTGCTTCAGCGGCGCATTGACCAGGACAACGTTGTCGAAGCCGAGCGCAGGCAAGGTTTCGGCGGCCTTGTCAGCCAATTCCTTGTCGCTTTCGAGAGCTATCACCGAGCTTGCGATTCGCGACAGGACGGCAGCGGAATAGCCCGTGCCGCAGCCAATATCGAGAACGACATCGCCGGGCTGGATATTGCAAAGCTGTACAAGTTTCGCGAAGGGAGACGGCTCCATCAGATAACGCGGGCCCGATCCGGCACGATCCGAAGCGAGCAGCACATCCTCGTCGATATAGGCCAGCGGCTGACGCGCAGCCGGCACGAATTTTTCCCGTGGAACGTCTAGAAAAGCCTGCAGAACGGCCTTTGCGGTCACATCAGTCGTGCGCAACTGATTGTCGACCATCTTGATCCGCAGGTCTTCGAAATTCGGTGTCATTCTCTACAAGCTTTCCTGGCAAGGCGCTTGCAACCACTACGCTTTGCAAGCGCGTAACATGCTTCTGGCGAATCCCCATCAAACCCGCCGTCCGTCAAGCTGATGGTCCTTCGCAGGATCACCCTCTCACAGAAGTTACTATTTTACTTAAAGGGTGTGGCAAAAAATTCCGTTAGCGTCAATGAATGACTAATGCGCTTCGGACTGCATGACCCAAATTGTTGGAGGATTGCGGCGTTCGTGCACCACTTGCGCATGCGCAACGCCGGGCGGAGATCATAGCCAAATGATGCCATGCGCGCGCCTCGGGTACGGTTGCTTAACCCTTGGCTGAATGCGGGATTGAACGTTGGGCGCCCACCTGTCATTGTCCACATGGAACGCGGAGGATGCGTCCACATGGACGATAGGAAATCGAGGCAAATGATTGAGGTCAAAGGATTCGGCGATGTTCCGTTCACGCAGGACGAGTTGACCGGACTGGCGGACCGCGCCGCGCTTGAAGAACATCTCGACAGCCTGTGCGGCACCTATGCGGACAGCGATTTCGACGATCGTCTGCAGTTCGCGATCCTGTGCATCGACGTCGATGGCTTCGGCAAGTTCAATGAGCGCTATGGCCGCGCCGATGGCGACACCCTGCTGCGGTTGGTAGCCGACCGGCTCCAGTCATGCATGCGCAGGAACGATGTCGTCTATCGCATTGCCGGCGACGAATTCGCCATCATCCTTTTGCAAGTAACCGCCAACGAAGTTGCGAACATCGCCGACCGCATCATCGGCACCGTATCCGAACCGCTCGACCTTGGGCGCGCGGAACCGGTCACGGTCACCGTCAATGTTGGAGCAGCGCTGGCGCCGCGCGACGGCGATACGCCGGAAAGCCTGCTCTGGTGTGGCGACGCAGCGCTCTACATCGCCAAGAAGGCCGGCAAGGGCGTTTACCGCAGGTATTCGGAACGACGTTCGAGTTGAACGATCCCGGCAAGTCCCCACCCGCTTCTCGCAGTAACCCTCGACGGTAGCCTGCGATTCAGGTGGCGAAAGCCGGTTTGGCGCGCGCTCCCATGCGCAGCATGAAATACACACCGCCACCGATCGCCACGCCGAAGAACCATCCATAGGTTCCCCACCAGGCCGGTAGAATACTGGTGAAGGTCGGAAGTATCGAAGAAAACAGGACCCCGGCCGCGAAGGCAATGAACGCATTTGCATGCCACCCACCCTGGAAACGGAATTCCCCGTTTTCCTGGTAAAGCGCGTTCACATCGAGGACGCCTTTGCGTATCAGGTAATAATCGACCATCATAACGCCGAATATCGGGCCCATGGTCGATCCTATGAAGTTGACGAAGTGGGCAGCACCCGTCTCCCACGGCGCGAATGGATAGAGCAACAGGGCAATCAGTGCCGCGATATAACCGCCGCGCTTGAAGCTGATCTGCCGTGGAAAGGCGTTGGAAAAATCGAAGGCCGGGGAAACGAAATTCGCCACCACATTGATGCCGAGCGTCGCAACGGCAAAGGTGAGAGCGGCCAGCAGCGCCAGGAACCAGTTGTCGAACTTCGCTGAAATGCCATCGGGATGGAGAAGCACTTCACCATACACCGTGTATGCGGCCGTCGTGGTGATGCCGGCCACGAGGCAGAAGGCGAGCAAATTGATCGGCAGGCCCCAGAGGTTGCCCTTGCGCAGCGTTTTTACATCCTTCGCATAGCGTGAAAAGTCACAGAAATTGAGATAGAGCGCGGCGAAATAGGTGATCCATGTCGCAGCCACCGCTGCGAGCGCTGCAACTGAACCGGGTTCACCCGGAACGCCTGCATCCTTGGTCTTTTCCAAGAGCACATCGCGCGGAATTTCGCTGCCGAACGAAAATGTCCCAGCCTTGATGACCAGATAGATCGCAAGGAAAAGCATCATGATCCACACCGCGGGACCGGCCCAATCCTGAAACCTGCGGACCGTTTCCATGCCGCGCTGGATGATCATCAGTTGCAGCGACCATATGATTACATAGCAGATGACTTCCAGCGTCGAATGGCCGAGCATATGGCTGTTCTGGTGGAAGTTGAGCATGGCGTCATTGCGGATCAACAGCGCGACGATGGCGCCCGAGGCCGCTGCGGTCTGTGCACCGTACCAGAAGCATGCAACCACCGCCCGCACCAGCGCCGGCACGTTTGCACCGAACGTGCCGAACGATGCTCGGGCGAGCACGGGGAACGGTACGCCGGTTTTGACGCCGGCATTGCCGACGAGGCTCATGAGGAAGAAAATCACCAGGGAGCCAAGGCCAATGGCGATGATGAAATTGAGGAAGCTGCCGCATAGGAGAAAAAGACTGGCGGCGAGATAATAGCCCCAAAGACTGTGAACGTCCGACGTCCACACGTTGAATATACTGAAGGCACCCCACTTTCGTTCCGTGGCAGGTGCCAGATCCTCATTGTGCAATGCAGGTGAAGGATTGCTTAGAGACATATCGCCTTCCTCATTCAGACGGGATATCGAATAGTTCAATGCCCTCGGCATCGAACGCTGCAACCCCAATCAACCCCTCCAACAATACGGAACGCTGATTGGTTTCGCAGAGCATAGCCAACAGTCGAGCCATTTCCTATTCTATTGTGCGCAGGCTAAATACTTCTCCACAATCGTATTTGCACTGGCGAGCCTTATGGTGGCGATGAATTGCGGCACGACGTCTGCGTCTCCGGCTGTGTTACGCAAAAAGCCGGCTCCGCAACGCTCGTGCAATCGAGTATATTGAGCGGAAGGGGGCGCGAACACGTGTTCAAGTGGCGTCGATCAGTCTGGATTAGCGTAGGCGTCATCTCGCTACTTGCGGTAGCCACGGCCTTCACTGTCTTGAGTTTCCGGTATGATGGGGCCGAAGGCCAAAAAGTAACGCTCAATCGCGATAAGATAGCACCAACCGATACTGGCACGACGTTCCCTAACGCTGACGGCGCGTTCGGTGATGTGAATGCGAAACCGCCTCCAGACGCATTTCATGCCAACGGTTCGGGGCAGGTAAGCACCCGCCTGGACGAACGTGGCGAAACCCTCAAAGCCCTCCCCGTCGGTAAGATTGTTTTGATTGCTCCCGGAGAAATGACGGTCCAGGAAACGCGGACGGTGAGTGCTCGCGTCGGAGTCAAGATATCTGACGAGGCTCTCATGGGAACTGTGACCCATGATGAACAGACTTCGTTAAAGACGTTGCATGTTTCGACAGAAATGGAAGCTCAACTGGAGGGCAGCTCATTCCGTATCGTACCGATCAGCGAGCGGGTTCAGCCAATTGCCGAAGGGGATTTTCCAACCGTTTGGAAATGGCAGGTAACGGCGCTTAACGAGGGAGATCAGATTCTGGAAGCTACTCTTTATGCGCTCATTCCTGATGGAGATTCTACAGCACGCCTGCGTATCGACAGCTATTTCGGAGAAGTCTCCGTCAAGGTGAAGCCTGCGTCCTGGGGCGAAGTGTTTCTCAAGACGCTGGTTCCACTCCTGGCGTCCCTTGTAGTGATGGGCGGGATCGTAGTCTTGGTCGCACGCGTGCGACGGCGCAAAACACCTTTGTTACCACAAGGCGGGGCCGCGTCCTTCGTCAAACGTTCACAAACAGTCAGCGACCCGATCCCCATCGACTATACGACGGTCAATTGGGACGATATCTCCGGCAAACAGCAGAAAGTCCTGCGAGAATCGATTGTGCGCACGTTTCCTAAGGCCGCGGATTTCGACTTGTTCCTCGCAAACGAACTCAACAAAGGGCCGATTGGACTGAAAGTCAGTGATGGCGGATTTGAGCAACAGGTCCATGACTATCTGCTTTATGTCCAAGCCGAGGGATGGACCCTCGATCTGGTTCGAGCCCTTCAGGAGAAGCGCTTTCCGAGCACCAGGCATCTCGTCGAGCAAATTCGAGCGACTGCAAGCATCGACGCTCAACTTAATTGACGAAGTCACTGACCTGATGATGCATGAGGGAAATGATCGGCTGAACGGATGCCAAGCCACATCCTATAGGTGAAGTGGTGGCCCATGCTGCCACGCCCGACAAAAAATCAAGCAATGTCAAACAGTTGGAGCGGAGCCAGAAGAGTTGGAGGCCTCGCCCGGAACTGGCCTTCTAAACAAAATCAGGGACTTGCGGCGAGGTGTGGCACTTTTCCGGGTCACACGATTTCAATGACTTGCAAAGGGCCCTGCCACACCTTTATCTATCAATCGCCAACGGCGGACGCATCGACAGGAATATACAGTGGCAAGTTCAGATATGGCATTCCCGGGCGGGTCAAAGAAAAACGTTACGCGATCAGGCGACATTGTTCGAGATAGGGTCAAGAACACTGAGCCAGATTGGGTAATTGAGCCGGGAAAGGTTATCGCCTTTTGGGAAGCGCGGGGGGTGATCGATGATTGGCGAGCAGCTCATCGGCATATCTTGAATACATTCCAAGCATTCTTACGAAATCGGACCCGCGGAACAAAGATCGTAGTGGCGCAGCGCCACAAGCGCCTCAAAACGATCATCGACAAATTGCAACGTTTTCCCACGATGCAATTGGCTCGGATGGATGACGTGGCCGGGTGTCGTTTGATTTTTCCCACTGTTGAGGAGCTATACGTATTTCGTGAACAGATCCACGCGGCACGTATTCAGCATCGCCGTAAGAACGACGTCGACAAGTATGATTACATCAAGTCACCCAAATCGACAGGATACCGAGGAATTCACGACGTCTATGAATATAATGCCCGATCGACATTGGGCGCTCCATACAAAGGCCTCCTCATCGAACTTCAGTACCGGACAATTTATCAGCACGCCTGGGCAACTTGCGTTGAGGTCGTAGGTTTCATCACGGAGAGCCAACCAAAGTTCGAGCGCGGTGACGACCGCTACGGCACCATTTTGCAGTATGCGAGCGAATTGATCGCCCGAGAGTACGAAAAACGTAACTCTTGTGTCCCCGAACTTTCCAATCGAGAGCTGGTAGACGCATTTCTTAAACTCGATGATGAATTGAATTTCATGTCTATGCTGCGGGGCATCCACGCAGTGGATCGGGACATCGACGCTCGAAAGAACGTTATCCTGATTTTTTCCGACAAGGAGCCGCTACGAACCATATCTTTCGAGAATTCATCGGACGCCGTGCGTAAGCTGTTCTCACTAGAGAAGGAAATCGACATAACCAAGGACGTCGTACTTGTGCGCGCCGACACGGGAGATGAGGTGCGAGATGCTTTTCGAAACTACTTCTCGGATGCGCGCGAGTTTATTCGTTACGTCGAAACCGCGTGCAATAATCTGATGAGGGACGATTTTGCCTTTGTTTTCGTGCCCAGTGAAGCTGAGGATGACCTCGAAGCGCAAGACGAGGCATTCGAGAACGAGGGCTTCAAGTTTTAGATTAATATGCACATCACCTGGAAACGAACGGTCATCGGAGGCGACGAGCTTCCTTACGACTTCTGCGCCTACGTCGAGAACATCACGATCGCACGTATCTTTCGCAACACGGATTCGAACAACCTCAGTGTGTGGTCTGTAAACATGCAGATCGGAAATGCAGCCACCGATTCATGCCTGACCAGGCGTGAGGCTATAGAGTGGGTGGAGCATAGGTTCGCCCACTTCTTAACAACCGAGGCCGGCAAGCGTGATCCGCAGGAATGGCCGCATGATCAGCGCACGATGGAGCTCAGATCGATGAGACACGAAAATCCGGAGCGATACGCCGTCCTCGTCGAGGATCTGCGCAGCGGCCGGGTCGAGCGCATTGGTTCGAAACGGTAATATGAGGCTTTGTTTCTATTTCCAAGACTCAAAAGGGATATGGCGTAGGGGTCATTGGCACTCCGTCGTTGACGGTAGGAAGGATGTATCGATCCGCAATATCCCACGTGGGTCGGTGAAAGCTGAATGCTCGTCGCAAGGACGGCGACGCGAACTGTCCCCAAGCTGACTCGAGATATTGGGCGTCTAGCATTATTGCGCAGGCGCTAACTGCTAAGATGGCAGATTGGAGAGTTGCGAGCTTGAATTTCTCCTCCCGATCATGCTTTACCTTGTTATAATTCTGATACCACTCCAGGGTCTTCTTGGCCTTCCATGTTCGTAGGGGCTCGATCTCGCCCCACCACGGAAATGCGGTGAGGGTGACACCATAGCCATCCAATTGCATCGCATCGACTAAACTTTGATAATCTGTCAGATTGAAGTTTGCGTTCTTGCTCTTGGGGTTTGCTCCGTTGGCCTTGAGCACGCCCTTGCACTGAGCCTCAAACTCCGTACACGCCAAAATAAAAAGATTTCGGATTTCGTGCCCGAAGACGTCCTTGTTATCTTCGGTGGGTTGCACGACACGGCAAATCTCAAGAAAATGCGAATATAAGGCATCCATCTGAATCATGCTGGATGCTATTTCGAACTTCTCTTTTTCGAAGCCCGGATAGCCTCCTCTGCTTAAAGTAGAATAGGGGATGGTCGGCCGCGTCATCCGCGGAAAATATCTGGAAGCTTCCACACGAGACTTCCTTATCGCAAATTCGGGATTTTTTTCCTCGAGCAATTGCCCAATATCCGATCCCCTTGGAATATCGAATCCTAGATGATCTGGGTTGGGGTAGGCCATGTAGACCCTGTTCTCGTCCTCGCGCACCTTCCAAAGCGCAGCATCGAAACTTTGCGAGGAACCCACATAGAACTCCATTTAACACTCACCTTTTCACAGATTGATTTTCTTCGCAGAAGCTAGCCTCTGGCAACAAATAGATAAATCGATTGATTCGGAATATCGAAACGCCGGTCCTATATTCCCGTTCATGGTGTATGAGGATTACAAGACATTTCAGCGAGTGCAGGTGTTCGGAAGGCAGCCGGGCCAGCTGGTCAGCGTGACGTCAGCCTATGACGCAGCAAGGTTCGTGCTCGAGCAGTGGCCAGATCAGGCTGGCCCGAAACATCTCATGGCGCGAGAGATATTGCTGAAGTGTCTTGAGGGCAATTGTTCGGCCGCCGTGGCGCGTGTGGCCTTTATCGAGGCTGCGAGGGAAGCTGGCATCTATATGGAGGCGGAGCCGCTACGAACCGCCTACACGGGCAAGCCGGATCCGAAGTGGGGTGAGCGCAAGACGCTCGCGAGAGATAGGCGGCCTAGAAAGGCATAACGGAGGGCACGATGACGAACCCGCACTCGCACTGGCTAGAAAATGAGATAGCGAACCTAAAGAAGATAATAGCCGCAATCGAGAGCGGCAAGGTAAGGACGTGGGACTGGCATCAAGGTGAGAAGCAGAAGGAAACTAGCCAAGCAACATTGACGAAAGCCCAAAAAGACTTGCCGGAACTGGAGTCACTTCTCGCTAGGATTAAAGCCGAATAGCAGACACCTTTCCGAACATTACATGGCGATCAACGCAAAAAAGAGCCCGCCAACCGGTATGACCGGCGGCGGGCGAATTTCATCATCTGATAAATCACTCGGGCTGGCTAAATAGAGGCAAGCCTTTCCAGTGGGCCATGATTGAACAAGGGCCCCTTCCCCGGCGGCCCTAACCAGCAGGACCGATAAACTATTGGGCCGCGGCCCGGGCCCGCTCGCGCTCTATGCGTTCCATCCGATCGAGCAATTGCATGTTGAGATCGCGCTGGCCGAAGAAGCCGGATTGGGTTTGCTTGATCTCGTCAATCTGTCGCTGCAGGTTCTGGCCGGATGCCAATCGCGAATCCCGTTCGCTGGCAAGCTGGGTGTCGTAGGACGCCCAGACACGTTCATGTTCCTTGCGGGGAACCTGTCCATCCTGCAACGCCTTGACCGATGCTTCCATGCGGGCGCGGTCTTCCTGCCCTCGCGCCTGGCGCCAGTCCATTTCCTGACGCGTGACCATATTCTCGGAAAGCGCCGAGACAGCGCTCTTCAAGTCGGTGGTGGCGGTGTTGATAGGCCAATAGGCCAAACCACCCAGCAGAGTGCAGAACGTCAGCGCTACCCCAAGCGCCTGCCACTGTGGCTTGTTCCGTTCGGCAATGGTCGTCGACAAAGCTGAGATGGAATTCCGCGTTTCGTTGGCGAGGCCGCTGAGCGCCGTCTCCATCTGCTTGAAGCCAGAGCGCATCTCCGATTCAAGATCGGTCTGCCGCCGCCCGAGGTTGGTTACCCGTTCACCCAACTGAGCATGTGCGGCGTCCAGATACTGACGTGCCACAGTGTCATTGTTGTTGCTCATGTCATCCACCATCAAACTTTCCTGCCCTCACTCAGACCTAACGCTTGCAGTAACTGTCGAACGCAGCGTTGTGCCTGCGGACCTGGATACTGGTTTCGGGGGTGTCCTTGCTGGAATAGGTGATCGCCGGGAAGATCGAGCACACTGACTTTTCAGTCTCGGCGATACTTGTCGTTTTGCACGCTGTCAGAAGGTTGGACGTGATTACGAGCATCAGCAGCATCAGCAATATCTTTGAGGTGTCGCTCATATGCGTCTTTCTCCTTGGCCTTCTGTTTGGTGCGCTCTGCCGACCGGCCCTTGAGGTACGCAGCGCCGATCGCAGCGATGAGGGTAGCAATGCCGGCGATAATGCCGTTGCTGCCCGAGAACAGAGCGAGGATGGTGCTCATGAAGTTGTCCCTGTCGCTTCATTGACAACCTGTTTGACCACCGCCGGGCCGACGGCATCCTTTGCAACCTCCTTGACCGCACGATTGGCGCGATTGATCTGCCAGCGGTCGTAGAGCCACCAACCGGTGGTGACCAGGTTGATGATCAGGCCGGAAGCTGCGGTCCAGCCGGTCTCGTCGAAATAGCCGTAGCCGACGAGTAGGCCCCCGAGCGCCTGGAGAATCTGACGGAGGATGGGAATGAAGAGTGCGATGTCCATTTGCTATGCCTTCTTTGTGAAGAGTGACGTGAAGAACTGGATCAGAGCCGCAAGCGGTGAAGGTTGCGGCTGAGTTGGCAATGGTGGTGGAGAGACTGCCGGCGATTGCTCAACGGGAAGCGGTGCCGGCGGTGGAGCGGGAGACACGGGGACAGTCACGGGCGGCGGCGCTGGCGCTGTGGCGACCTTCTTCGACCACTTGGCATATGCTGCGGCCAGTTTGGTGTCGTATTTGTTTTTGGCGTAGGCGGACCCGTTGTAGCGTTTGGCGAAGCCAGCCCAGTCTTTCGCCTTCAGTGCGGTCAACATCGCGGGATTGCTTTTGATGAAGAGGACCATGCCCTCGAGCTGATTGCCTTCGCTTTCAGCAAACCATTTCACCATGGCAACAGCGCTGGGCTGGCCGAGCGCCGGATAATTGAACCCCATGATCTGGCCAAGCCCCCAAGAGGTGGACTTTGCGGCTACCTCCTCGCCGGCAATCTTGGCGCAGCGATCGATGTTCGGCAGTGACGATTTGGGATAGGGCTTGGTTCCCCACTTCTCATAGGCGAGCCCGGCGAGGACCAGCGCATTGCGGATGGAGCCGGAGGTGTATTTGTACGCGATGTGCGGCTCATAGAGGCAGACCAGGGCGCCGGATGAGTAGAACCCCTCACCTCTTGCTTCCACCTCCGCTACCGCGCGCAGCGCTGCCTCTTCAATACCGTATGCCGATGCCAGGCGTGCAAAATCGGCATCGGACAGGCGAAGCGCCTTACCAATGTAAAACATGGTTTTTCCTGTTCGAACTATTTGAGTGGCTGGACAACGACCCGTTCGGGACTCATGATGTCAGTTTGGGTCTGGGGATCAGAGAAATTGAAGCGAGTTCTACTGGCGGCCGCCGCTGCTCTCCTTGCAGCTCCTGCGCTTGGCAGCAATGAAACTATCATTGGGCGCGCAAGCGTTATCGACGCCGACACCATCGAGATACACGGCCAACGGATAAGACTATTCGGTGTAGATGCTCCGGAGGGTCGGCAGACGTGCCAGGACGCGGACGGCAAGACCTACCGTTGTGGTCAGAAAAGCAGTTTTGCGCTCGACAATTTCATTGCCCAGGCTCAGCCGGTTTACTGCGAGCCGCTCGATATCGACAGGTATAATCGAGTGGTTGCGACCTGCTCAAACGCAGAGGGCAAGGATATTGGCGCCTGGCTGGTGCGAAATGGCCATGCTGTCGATTACACGCGATATTCGACCGGCACTTTCATCAACCCGTGGGAGTTTCGAGCTCTCCACAGGTAGATTGGCCAATTTAAAGCGTTGAAGCCTCGCGCCAGAGATCATCGATCTGAGCCGAACTCATTCCATTCATAGCCCCGAACTGAGCTACCAACGGATGTGACCTCTGGAACGTCTGCGCGCCAATGATCAGCATCTTGGCATTAAAACGCTGGGGCTCGGGAAGCGAACCGATGAAGTCATTGAAAGCGCTCGGCAATGCTCCGGTGCTCACATACGCGAGCGCCTCTTCCTCAGTAATCAGCCCCATGATAGCAAGCTGCTGGAAGAACTGGCGGTCCGATATGGTTCCCGGAATTGGTGGAGGAGGGTTAAGGAAGGCGACAACCTCTGCGGCATCATCTTCCAACCACTCCTCGGCCCACCCAGGCTGCAGATTTGCATAAAGTCCATCTACCACACCATCTACATCTCGGGTGACGTAAGGCATCAGCGTATCCTTCCTCTTGTGTCAACCCACCCCGTTGTTACTTCGATATTTGCCGTGGCGGTTCCACCGCTGATGACGAAAGAAAAGTAAAGTCGCGCAGATCGATCAGTCATAAATATGGGCGGGAATGGCGACGTCACTAAAGCACCGCCGCCAGCGCCAGCGGCTGTTTGAGAGGATGTAATGGCGGCAGTAGCTGCCTTTACTGAACCAATCTGAAAGACGACATTTCCGTTAGCATTGCATCCAACGCTACTATGTCCGAAGGGATACACCTTCACGCCAGTAGGGACACCCAGAACGTGGAGCGTATCCGTAAAGGCATTTATGGCATTTCTGTCAGTAGTGGGTGAATTCCTGGTAAATACATCCTCTTCTTGCGTATAGAGTTCAAGAGCTCCCCCAACGCGTCGAATAGACATTATGCGACGATAATGCGTGTACCCTGTTGGAAGCTTTGGCCCGGGCATTAAGGTATGCACACCTGACTGCGTGCCGGAAGAATTAACGGCAGAGCCCCCATTAGTTAGAGAGAACTGGAATGCGTTGTCAGTCAGGCCTGACGCTATCACATAGTACTGCGTTCCCGCTAGAATTCCGGTTGGAAGGCTGCCATTGGTGGAAAATTTGATTGGCGAACCAGCGACCAAGCCATGATTGGAGGCTGTCACGACTGCTGGTGAAGCAACCGTGATCGTCGCTGACATTGCCTCATCGTGGGACAGTGAAAATATGTGATCGACAATATCATTCACCGGATCATAAATGCGATGGAAATGATACGAAGCGTTGGCTATCGATCCTTGATCCAACCCGCCGTTGTTATCACCGACAGACCAAAGCGCGTCCAACCTTTTTGTCTGCTTGGTAGTGTTCTTCATCAAGGCATATGGAGAAACAACACTTGCACACTCACCCGCCTCGACACGAATATCATTGGTAAGATCGCCGGTATCATTGGATGTGATGCATCCAAATATATGCCCGTGAAGCAACAAACCAGACGGATCATTGATCGTTGGTTTATTAATGGTCGGAGTGGTGAATGTATCAGAAACCTTGTTCCCCTTCAGTCCAAGCGCGGAAGCCATGGTCGCGGCGAACGCTGGATCGTCCGCGAGTGAAGCGGAGATTTCGTCAAACGTATTCATGTTCGATGGAGCGCCAGACTGCATAGCGGCAAGGATCAGGTCATAAACCTGCTGGACCCGCAACTTTACGGTCAATCCATCCTTCTGGGCTGCGAATTCATGAAGCAAATTCGGCAACGCAGTTGACGGGAGATCCTCTATCTCAATGATGGCCATAATTAAGCCCTCGCCGCCCAAGCCGTTGCATGACCTTGATCGCCCTGCGCCCAAACAGCGATGCTGTATCGGCTCAAGGCGCGAGCACCCATTGATATTTCAGAAAAGCCGGCGGCATCAAAAGCCGGATTATTGCCAACCCAAAAATCCTGCACTGCCGTAATATAGACTTGAGGTGTGCGGGCGAAATTCACGCTTTGAGTGGCGTAGTGAGTAATAAGTTTCGGATCCATAACGTCATTTTCCCACTGGAAAGAGGGGCTGGACGGGTTATATCCCGCATCCCCGTATGGTGCAGATGCGCCAAAGCCATCGGCCGTGAGCAGATTTTTGTTGGCCAAGTTCGTGATAGTGGGAACATTCGAACTGTTGGTGATAACCCGCGCAAAGATGATGTCATCAAAGGTACTGTCGAACTTGATGTTGGTCTCGACCAGCGCTGTAGGGTTGTAGACGTTATTGGCCACGTCGATGAGGCGGAAGCCGTTCGTTGGGTCCCAGCGAAGATGATACGTCTTAAGTCATTGAAAGCGCTCGGCAATGCTCCGGTGCTCACATACGCGAGCGCCTCTTCCTCAGTAATCAGCCCCATGATAGCAAGCTGCTGGAAGAACTGGCGGTCCGATATGGTTCCCGGAATTGGTGGAGGAGGGTTAAGGAAGGCGACAACCTCTGCGGCATCATCTTCCAACCACTCCTCGGCCCACCCAGGCTGCAGATTTGCATAAAGTCCATCTACCACACCATCTACATCTCGGGTGACGTAAGGCATCAGCGTATCCTTCCTCTTGTGTCAACCCACCCCGTTGTTACTTCGATATTTGCCGTGGCGGTTCCACCGCTGATGACGAAAGAAAAGTAAAGTCGCGCAGATCGATCAGTCATAAATATGGGCGGGAATGGCGACGTCACTAAAGCACCGCCGCCAGCGCCAGCGGCTGTTTGAGAGCATGTAATGGCGGCAGTACCTGCCTTTACTGAACCAATCTGGAAGACGACATTTCCGTTAGCATTGCATCCAACGCTACTATGTCCGAAGGGATACACCTTCACGCCAGTAGGGACACCCAGAACGTGGAGCGTATCCGTAAAGGCATTTATGGCATTTCTGTCAGTAGTGGGTGAATTCCTGGTAAATACATCCTCTTCTTGCGTATAGAGTTCAAGAGCTCCCCCAACGCGTCGAATAGACATTATGCGACGATAATGCGTGTACCCTGTTGGAAGCTTTGGCCCGGGCATTAAGGTATGCACACCTGACTGCGTGCCGGAAGAATTAACGGCAGAGCCCCCATTAGTTAGAGAGAACTGGAATGCGTTGTCAGTCAGGCCTGACGCTATCACATAGTACTGCGTTCCCGCTAGAATTCCGGTTGGAAGGCTGCCATTGGTGGAAAATTTGATTGGCGAACCAGCGACCAAGCCATGATTGGAGGCTGTCACGACTGCTGGTGAAGCAACCGTGATCGTCGCTGACATTGCCTCATCGTGGGACAGTGAAAATATGTGATCGACAATATCATTCACCGGATCATAAATGCGATGGAAATGATACGAAGCGTTGGCTATCGATCCTTGATCCAACCCGCCGTTGTTATCACCGACAGACCAAAGCGCGTCCAACCTTTTTGTCTGCTTGGTAGTGTTCTTCATCAAGGCATATGGAGAAACAACACTTGCACACTCACCCGCCTCGACACGAATATCATTGGTAAGATCGCCGGTATCATTGGATGTGATGCATCCAAATATATGCCCGTGAAGCAACAAACCAGACGGATCATTGATCGTTGGTTTATTAATGGTCGGAGTGGTGAATGTATCAGAAACCTTGTTCCCCTTCAGTCCAAGCGCGGAAGCCATGGTCGCGGCGAACGCTGGATCGTCCGCGAGTGAAGCGGAGATTTCGTCAAACGTATTCATGTTCGATGGAGCGCCAGACTGCATAGCGGCAAGGATCAGGTCATAAACCTGCTGGACCCGCAACTTTACGGTCAATCCATCCTTCTGGGCTGCGAATTCATGAAGCAAATTCGGCAACGCAGTTGACGGGAGATCCTCTATCTCAATGATGGCCATAATTAAGCCCTCGCCGCCCAAGCCGTTGCATGACCTTGATCGCCCTGCGCCCAAACAGCGATGCTGTATCGGCTCAAGGCGCGAGCACCCATTGATATTTCAGAAAAGCCGGCGGCATCAAAAGCCGGATTATTGCCAACCCAAAAATCCTGCACTGCCGTAATATAGACTTGAGGTGTGCGGGCGAAATTCACGCTTTGAGTGGCGTAGTGAGTAATAAGTTTCGGATCCATAACGTCATTTTCCCACTGGAAAGAGGGGCTGGACGGGTTATATCCCGCATCCCCGTATGGTGCAGATGCGCCAAAGCCATCGGCCGTGAGCAGATTTTTGTTGGCCAAGTTCGTGATAGTGGGAACATTCGAACTGTTGGTGATAACCCGCGCAAAGATGATGTCATCAAAGGTACTGTCGAACTTGATGTTGGTCTCGACCAGCGCTGTAGGGTTGTAGACGTTATTGGCCACGTCGATGAGGCGGAAGCCGTTCGTTGGGTCCCAGCGAAGATGATACGTCTTTGACGGGTCGGTCGCGAAGTCCGTTTGCGATGTAGTTACCGTGAAAATGCCGCGGTGAAGGAAGTCAACGCCGCCGGGCAGACGCACCTGTCCAGTTCCAGGCGATGTGACAACAATGCGTCCATCAGTGTTAAGCACCTCCGGAAAGATTGGTAAGCGAGCCCGAGCCTGCGACATAAGGATATAACCGGCAGGATTGCCACCGGTCGCCGCAGCGATTAGAGCTAAGACCGCTTGCCGCACTGTTGTGTTGTCGGCGTCAGAAGGCGTAATGCCGGCATACCCGACGAGATCGCCGAGTTCAGCTTCGAGTCTATTGAAGAGAGCATTGAACAGTCGCTGGTCAGCGGGGCCGCAAGGAAAGCCGTTCGCAACTTCTTCAGGCGTGGGAAGCCGCTTTTCACCGGCATTCGCAAAGGGTGGAGACCAGTCAGCCATGTTTTAATCCTTCACATGCAGTCGTAGGGTTTAACGTCAATTTCGCACATCCATTCAGCGTCCCTTGTAAGAACACCGGTGCCGATAACATCGCCGTTCTCGGTGCCAATCTCGTCGCCGTTCTCGGTGCCGAGGGTGCCTTGAGCGTCATAAGGCTCACAAAAGCCTCCCCACCCATCTCCGAACCCGAATACGTGCAGTGGGCCGAAGTGAAAGCGAATGTTGATTCCGGCCGCGACAGGAATTACGCGCGGATAGAGTTGGATTAGAGCCATCTCCGGCGCGGAGAGTTCTCGACCAGGTGCGATGACTACGCGGCCGTTTCCAGAATCAAGCACCCTCGCTTGCGGCCCGAAAAAGACTTTCGTCGCTTCTGCCAGACTGGTCAGATCGAAAAACGACAACATCTGGTAGCGTCGCACCTTCAGGAATTTGCGATACATTTCGTCGTCGTTGATGCAAAGATCAGCGAATCCTTGGCTTTCGCAGTCGTCCCAAGATGAGTTCGGTTCGCAAAATCCGACAATATTTTCAAAGATGTTGCCGCTGTCACAAGAGAAGCCAAAGACCGGCTGGACAGAGCAAACGCAGTGGCAACGCGGCCAGCCAAGTCGCTTACCAACGAACGTCAGCTGTTCGCCAACCGCAGTCTCGATGTCGAAGAATGACGGCAGATCGCATATCGTGTTGATAGCCTCAGCGGCTTTCTTCAAATAAGTTCGCATCACGAAAAGCAAATTGGGGCTTTCGCGATATTGGGTCAGAACCCTATCGATCCGCTCCTCGGCCATATCCGCCGGTGTACGACAATAGGACATCAAGCCACCACGTTGACGGTTACATTGTCTGGCAATAGCTGAGACATTTCGATGAACCCGATATCAGCCCCCGAAGAAGCCGGGAGTCCATCACGAGACGCCGTCATTGTAACCACTTGCACATTCGGATACCGGCCTTCGACCAGCGATCTCACGGTGAAGTTGGTGACATCCTTGCCATTGATGTTGGTGTCTTCCCAATCGGAAATCAAAGCGGCCTTTATCGCCGCGGGCGAAGGTGGTGGACACCCAAATTGATCTTTGAACACGGCGACGTTGATTACGACAGTGACCGGTACAATGATCGGGCGAACCAAGCCGATCGTTCGGCAGAATCCATCAATAGACGTACTGACGAACACGTTTCCATAGGTGTTGATGCCCGGCACGACGTAGAGCCTCACCGTGGACGCGATCTCCTCATCGTCACCGCCGATGACCGCAACCGCCACAGAGGCCGGCGACAATCCATTCTCGTCGATGGCGGCCGTATCGTTCGAAAACACCTGGGAGTAGACCACACCAGGGATCGACGCGACCGCGCGTGCAATGTCCTGAAGGTCAATGCGGGCGCGGCCCTGATTAGTTATTGACCGGCGGAACGCTGCATCATCTTCTGCCCCGCGGTTGAGCAGTCGAAGGCGGCCAAGGATTTCTAGATTGACGCCTTCGGCCTGGTCCGGATCATTCTCCTGATAGACAGCCTCAGCCAATTCCCAGACCTCAGCGATAAGGTCAGCCATCAGGCCATTGATCTGGCCGAGTGGCGATTGGGAGGTCTGGATGACACCCGGGCCGAACTCGGTCACCATCTGAGCTTCAATCTCACTTAGAATGGTGTTCAGCGGCTTGCGGACGTATCCAGTAGGCTGGATGCCGTATACGGTCATAGGGAAACCTCTTGATCGTAATCAGTGCGAACATTCACCGACGAAATGGCCAGTTGACGAGTGCCGCGATTGAACCGGACAGAGAACGAGGTGATCTCATCGACGCCATCAGTGTTGAGGATCTCATTCTTGACGACGGCTTCAGCGAGCGCCGGATCATATTGCCGGCCCATGATCTCATCGAGCCAAACGACGCCGGCAGTAGTATCGAGAAACCATTCCCGCTGGAACGTCATGAGCCGCTGCCGGGCATGCTGCCCCACGGCCTCGGCATCTTTCACGATCGCTAGCTCACCGCTCGCGCGCAGAAAGAGATCGTTGGTGTTCTGGTCGATCGCCAGTCCAATACGAGAGGTCATAGCACCATCGCCCTCAGTTTCTCGGCCAGGTCGGTAAGGTCCTCGCCGATCTCGGCATACTGGGCCCTGTGCACCAGGTCAGGTTCCGTACCAAGCAGGGTGAAGCCTTCGGCCGTCTTCTCGACGTTTTGCACCAGGAAGTCGAAGATGTTGCCTTCCGACCCTTCTAGTTTGAATTTCCCGTCAGGCGAGCCACGAAGGCCATGTGTGCCATCAGCATTGAAACGGATGTGGACGTTGCCAGGATCGACGTTTGGCAGAGGGTCTGTAAGGCTGTCACCACCTGATATTGAGGCGCGCATATCCGATAGGTTGCTCGATCGGGCGTCCGAGAAGGTGCCTTCGTTGTCGACATCGTAATTCTCCATCGACCGCATCTGCGGTCTAAGATTGACTTTGGTGCCGGCTGGCAGCGGATGGGTAATCGCAGAATTACCCGAACGCGGAAAATCGATCGGCACTTCCATGAGATCAGGCATCGGAAGATCGGAGCCATCAGCCTTCCGCTTCTTGAAGAGCGGCCTGATTGTTGCCGTGCCTTTAGTGTGATCGTAATCGACGATCTCACCGGGCATGTTGCCCCATTGGTCTTCCCGCTCTGCCTGGGCCTGCTGAGCGATGACCTCACGGCTCAGATTGGTGGTCTTGCCGACATATCCGACGCTCATTTCTTCTTGCCCTCGTCGACTTTGCCACCCTTGATCGCCTCGCCGTGCACCTGGACGACAAAGTCACCGTCTCGGTTGTCGCCGCTGTAGTCGCACTGGCTGACCCGGTATTCGCCGCCCTCGGCGTTCATTTCGAGGGTTTCGCTCTTGATCTGGACCCGGCGGTTGGGCCGGATTTCTGGATTGAGAAGTGCGGAAACCTTGACACCGTTGTCGGTGATGGTCGGCGTGTCGACCATCCCGGTCTCAGGACTGATCAGGACAATGCCGCCGATGTATCCATCGTGCGGAATGATCTCCATGGTGCCGTTCTGGACGGACCAGTAGAATCCTTTACCGCGGCCGAGCGTATCCATCTCGCGCTTGCAACCGCCACACATTGAGTATGGCCGCTTGAACTTCCTCTCGCTGATGTCGTCGGGGAACTTCCATTCGCCGCGATCGACACCCTCGGCCTCAAGCTGCTTGTAAATCTCGTCGACGACTTCCTTCACCTCGGTACCAGCGCGAAAGGTTTTCGAGATGGTGGCCTTGCGAAATGCTCGATCGCCCTCGCCGCAGCTCAGCGTCGTAATGATGTCAGGACCATCGCGCTTGTGCTCGACGTCGCGCATCTGGCCCTTGAAGATGATGCCGACGTTGCCGCCCTCACCAGGCGGCATATAGCCGGCCTCGAGCACGATGTCGTCGAGCTCCTTACCGATCGCGTTGCGGTGGCCTTCTGATAGGTTCCATATCTGGATCTTGGCGCTGTTCTGGCTCGACGAAATGCTTTTCGACACGTCGAAACTGATCTTCAATTCGTGCGTCTGGATGCCACCGGGATTGATGACAAGCGAACCGGAGCCCGATGCCGTCAGTCGCACCTTGCGCAGGAACTGTCTCATTGTCAGGCCGCCAACGCGTCGGCGATTTCCGCCTCGGTGGTGTGGTAAAGCCGAACCAAACCGCTGGGCAGGCCATCTCGATCGGGTGCCTCCCCTGCAGCGGTCGCGAAAGCGAAGATAACGCCGATACCAAAGTTAAATGCGGCCAAGAGATCGACACCGGTCACGATCCGCCGTCCGTGAAGCACGGGTTGGTCGTCGATCGACAGGTCCATGGCCCAACGGTCCGTTGTGAGGTTATAGCGCAGTCGAATCGTCACCCGGCGCTGATTGAGAACCGCCGCGAATTGCTGGTCCGCTTCGTCAATGACTGTGAATTCGATCATTGGAACATCTGCTTTAACATAGAGGTGTTCTTCACCGCTGAAGATGAGGCGTTCGGGGTCGATGCCGTATTCAGTGGAGCGGTTTTTGCTGGAGAATCGCCGCGCTGCACGGGACCGCTAGCCCGTGCCTTGGTAGCCGCGTCACCTGCCCGCCCCTTCGATGGAGCGGCCGACTTGCTGCTTTTCGTGCCACCTGGCTTGCCTGTATCAGTCGGATCGCTGCCGGGTTCGGCAGCGGCATAGGCAGTCTCGACAATGATGACTTCCTGGAGTTCAGCGCTCCCTTTCAGAATGCGCGAAAACGTATCGTCACGATCTGCCTTCAGCGCCTTGATCAGCATATTGGAATAGACATACAGCCCCGAGACCACGACGAAGGGCACACGGCTCTCCTGAAAGCGAACGAGGGTGTTGTAGGTCTGCGCAGCGCTGGCATCAGCAAACTCCAACGTGAGCCGCTTGGGCTCAACGTAGGCGTGATCTGTGATCTTGCTGCCGTTCTCCACGGGCTGCTCTGTTATGCCGAGTGTCGACTGATGCGACTCCGTCAGCACTACGGATACGGGTATCGGTCCGATCGCACCGGAAAACAGAATGGCTGCCATTAGAATGAAGGCTCCGCTTCGATGCGCGTGGCTTGAGGTGTCGCCGCTTGCCCCACCGCACGCCCGACTGCAGCCCCAACAGCGCCGGGCGCTTGGGTCGGCGATTGAACGGTCACGTTGACGCCACCAACGTTGACGTTTGAGTTGATCGTTTTCTGGCTGGCGTCCCGGTTCACCGTTGGTCCGCTTCCGGCCATCCTTCCGAAGTTCGAACCTGCATTCGCGCCGATCTGTGCGGGTGTCAGCCCAGCACCGGAGCTCAGTCCGCCACCCACAAACGCGGGCATGTTAATCGTCGAAGGCACCATCCCGGCTATCGCGGCCCGAACAGCGGCCGATCCGGCTGTAATTTGATCAGCAATCCGCTGTCCCAGCCCTGCGAAGGCTTCAACAATCTTGGCTGGCAATCCGATAATGGTGTTGAGGACGTCAATCAGCGTTTGTGCCGCCTTCCGGCCGTTCTCAAAGGCGTCGCCGAAGAAGTCATCCGGAATCGCCCACTCGAGTAGCCGAAACATCGCCCCGATAAGGTCCTTGAACAGGGTTACAACCCCGCCCATCACCTCGCCAAACATGCGGAAGCCTTCGGTTACCGCTCCACTATCCCAATCTGTCAGTGCCGAAAAGAACCCGGCCGCAAAGGTGGCAGCATCAGTGAAGTAGTTGACCAAGTCGCGAATGATATCGCCGAGGGCCTTGATGGCTTCATTATCAGCTACTACTGCCCAGAGTTGATTTAGCCAATTGACGAAATCACCAATGACGGATTCGCCACCGGTCATGTAACTCACGACATCGTCGACGGCTATTGCCAAACCGATAAAGGCCGCCGTTACCGGAAACGTTGCCGCCACGAGAATACCGAGAGCGATGCCCAGTGCTTCTAGGTATGGCTTCACCTTTTCGAAGTTCTTGGTATAGAACACAACACGCTGAACGGCGCTGCCAATCATGTTGTCTATCCGCTCGAATGCACCACTGATGCCCTTTGCGATCTCATCGACGGTGCCGTCATCAAACCAAGTATTGAGGGCGTCCATAAAGTCGCCCAGTTTGCCCTTGACCTTATCGAAGATGCCTGCATCGCCGATCTTGCGCAGGAACGCAGTCCAGCTATCGCCAAGGTTCGACATCATGCCGTTCCAGGTCTTGGACTGGCGTATCATGGCACCCGCGAAGCGCTTGCCCCAAATCTCCTTCAAGGTCTTGGTAACTTCGACGCCCGTCTTCTTGACGGTCTTGGTCATCTGTTTGCCGTTGTCGACCCACGAGAACGTGACGTTATCGCCGGCGACCTTGGCCTTCACGCCGAATTCCTTGATACGCTCAAATTCACCCGTAGCGGCATCAGCAAGCGCTTCGACCGCTTGCATGAGGTTCTTACCCATACCCGAGGCCGTGTCGCCCAGCGACGTCAATGTGCCGTCCATCGGGTCCATGCCGTAGGCGCGCAGCTTCACGAATGCCTGCGTTACCTCATCGACTTCGTAGGGCGTGGTCTTGGCAAACTGGGAAACCCAGTCCAAAGCCGCCTTGGCCTTGTCAGCACTCCCCTCGATCGTCTCGAGCGTGGCCTGGTAGGATTCGAACTTGGCGGAAGTGTCCAGCACACCCTTGCCGAGGAAGGCAAATCCCGCCGCAACAGCCGCGCCAGCGAAGGCAGCAGCCTGGCCGATACGGCGGCCGACATTCTCAACCTTCTTTTCCAGCGCATCCAGGCTCTTGTTGTAATGCTTAAGCTCTGCTTCCCCCGTTACTTCATATCCGAGGATGGCTATGAGCTCGTCAACTATTGCCATGGTGTGCGTTCCATTTCATACAATGCGACAGGACAGGTGGAGATGATTATGCGAGCAATTTTATTAGGCTGCTTTGTTGCATTGGCGACATTGCCTGCAACGGCCAAATCCAACGCCTACACCTGTTCGAATTTCGTCAACGACTTATCCGCGATTCGGGCGGGAAAGTCGGTCGATGACCCGCAAGTTGACGGGAGAATCACAATCACCATGGGCTATCTTATGGGTGCCTATGCCGTCGCCACCGGCAACGTCGCGTCCGAACAAACTGACGAAAAACTGTTGCGATACGAGAATGCCGTTTTGCAGACTTGCAAGACCAGCCCTGAACTCAAACCGACGGACGTGGCTTTCCGTGAAACCAAGGCGCTTCCCTACAAGGATGCGAAGTCCGATGCTACGAAGAGCAAATATCAGCAGATTTCGTTTACCGACTTGAAGCTCGATATCGGCGAGATGAAAGGAAAGATGGTCGAAGTTTCCGGCCGCTTGTCCTTGTTCGCGGACATGGCCATTCTGCAAAATCCCGACGACAAATTTAGCACCAACAACATCTATGTCGACACCAAGAAGCTGACGAGGGACGAGCGCAAAACCATGCTCACCCAATGTCAGCATGGCTGCACGGTGACGGTGAAGGGCAAGATCGCCACTGGCACGCTCATGCAGGAAGGCATAGCGGCCGATACGGTCGTCTTTTCCGATTAGGACTTCTCGGAGGCCTTCTCCTGCATCGCTCCCTTCAGGTCCAATGCTTCATGAGCGTCCATGACGTCACGCAAAGTGACCCACTCGCGCAAATCATGGATGGTATAGAGGGGAGGCTCTGAGAGGATTGGGCGCCAGAGAAAGAGATTGAGGTTCGGCGCGATGCGGGCGATCTGGTGGTCCGATAGTTGCTTGCCGCTTACTTTCGGACGCCACTCGCCAGGAGTGCGGAAAAAAAATCACCGAACTGCTCCCGGAGAACGAAGATCACCACCGGCATTACATCGCCCAGCTCGCCGGTGAAGTCATTGTCAAAGTCCACGTTCTCATAGTTGCCGTTCGGCCGGGCGATCATGGCCACCTCGACTATGTCCTTCACGAGGTTTGCCGTTTCGCGTGGATCAGACTTGCTGAAAATGTCCGAGAAAGCGGCGATTGCAGCGGCATTGGACTTTGCCTTCGCCTCTTCACTCGCGTTTTCACCTCTGCCCGCGAAGATTTCGCCGATGCGATCGATGGCCGGACCCAGCACCTTTGCGAGGCGCGCCTGAAGGATGATTGCATTCGTCGCCAGCATAGGCTCAGTCTTAAAGACACGTTTATTGATCTTCTTCTCGGCCATTTCTTATTCCTTGAGAACAATTGGTTACGCGGCGATGTTGAAACCCGCGATCAAGCCGCGGGGATCTCGGGCTTCCAATCGCCGGTGACGAGTACCCATTCACGGGCCGAGGCGTTGACACCCTTTTCGTCATTCGGTGCTGTCATGATAAAGCATTGGTCGGTCGACCCGCCTTCGTTGCTGTCCACATCAATGACGACAAACGGGAAACCGATCACGCGAACACCATCGGCGCGCTGACGCTGCAACTTCTGCATCAGGTTGCGATGCGTCGGTGAAGTATGCTGCAGGCGAATTGTAATGGTCGCACCGTTGTTGGCGGTCTGCGAAAAGATGCTCGAACCGTCGGCGCCCACCAGCATGGTGCCCACATCTGCCAAGGGCGCGATGACGATCGGATCGTCGCCGTCCCAGAGCCCGACAACGCGCTGACCATCGAGTGTCGCAGAGACGTTCTTCATGCTGTATGCGGAGGATTTTGCCATCGTTCAGTCTCCTTAGAACGTCATCTGCAGGTTAATGGTGGTGTAGTGGACGGCGCCCGCATAACGGAAGATGATCTGGATTTCCGGTGCGACACGAGCATGGCGCTGGCTCTCGGGAACATCGAACACTGACGGTATGATGAACCGAACCGCCGGCGAGTAGTTGCCGTTGGCATCGAGGTCATTGGCGATGATCCCGGCGCGGAAGGCGGAACGCATAACCTGGCGCGCACCAGAAACGAGGGTTTCAAGCCCCGCGTCCGTGTACGGGATGCGATCGTTGTTCAGCAGGATGTTGAGGGTTTCTTCCTCGGTTCGCGCTATCAACCAATCCGTCGCGTGAATCTCGTCAATGAATACGTTTGGCGTCAGCGTTGATCCTTCGACGACGAAGAAGCGCCCACCGATGTCGATATAGGTGTTTGCCATGTGGCCGGCCGTCAGCGATTGGCCAAGCGCCGGCGTGAAGCCAGTAATCGACTGGACTGCAGCCGAGTTCTTGTTGATCGGCGCGATGGTAGCGAGGCTCTTGAACTTCGCAGTATAGGCGCTGTCAGCCTCATCAAAATTGCGGGTGCCAAGTGCGGCCGCCAAAGCGATGTCGCAGTATTCGGTCGCATCGGTGTGATAGAATGTGGCCGTGCGGTCGGCAGTGCCCTTGTGGCGGGCCGAGATGCAGGTCGTGTTCGCCGGCGTTTCGTGGCCGACGTCATTCGACCCGATGATGGCCATCTTGTTCTTGGCCTGAACCCAAGTCACGAGCCCGTCGAGCTGCGCGGTATCGCGAAGAGCGGCGTCAATGGTGATCCAGTACCAGTCGGCGTCGGCATCATAGAGCGTGTCCAACTGGGTCTGAAGCTCTGCCGCGGTCGGGGAAACATCAATGGTAACGAAGCCCGCCTTTATCTGGATCGGGCGCGGTTCCTGGGCAAATGCCGCGAGAGCGGCCTTGTAGAACTCATCGCTTGGCGAGAAAGCTGCGGCCACCTCGTCCATCGACCCGGCAAGAAACGTGCGATGCGATGCGTCGAGCACGCCTGCCTTGGCGGTACCAGTCAGAAACAGCGGGACACCGAAGCCGCGCTTGCTGGCGAATGCGTCATTGCGGGACAGCGTAACATTGACCACCCGCGAGTATGGAAGCTTGGCCATACCTTGATCCTTTCAGATAAGCCCCAGCGGGCGATTTGAGGAAGTTGAGGCATCAGCCCCGGATAAATTCGAACGAGTATTCCTCGATCGTGTCGATGACGAAGCCGTCCTTGACCAGCCCACGCAAGAAGACATCCATTTGGGCGCGTGGCTCCCAACGGTTGTTGATCCAGTCCGGAACGTCGCGAATCTGGCTGATCTCGTGCGGGATCAGACCGGGCATCAACGGCTCGTTCATCTGGGTGAGATGAAAGGCAGTGCGAATCGGCCTCAGCACATCCGTCGGCGATGGTCCGTATGAGTGAACGGAGAACCTGAACTCAACCTCGATGACAGGCGTGGCGAGGATTTTGGTCTTGCCTTCGCCGTTCGGAACTCCCGTATCCGTGTAGACGTCTTCCTGCGCCCATTTGCGGACTTCGGCGACACCGGTCGGGTTGACCATGATGTATGGCAGCGCCGGATCATCTCCGCCCTGATAGGACTGAATGACGGTCTTGCCGGTAATTGAAGCAATCCAGTGCACCAGCGCAACGGTCACCTGGGCATCGGTCATTTCAGCAACCCAAGCGCGGCGCGATAGAAATCACCTTCGTCGCGATCACGCACGAACAGAACCCTGTGCTCCTTGCCTTTGTAGGTGATGACATCGTCGATCAGGATCTCCGAACGGCTCCATGCCAGATACTTGGCTTCTGTCCGGATGCCTTCCGGCATGTCCTTCAGTTCCCAGCCTGAAACCGGCTGTATCGTGGCGCTGATCGCGATCGAGGCCGGTGCGCCCGCTACCCACACGCCATCGGCGTTGTACGCGCCGGTGGCCTTGCGCGTACGCGTGACTGACACCGCGAAGGCATCTATCGCAATCCCGACGTCAAGCAGCATCAGTCATCTACCTTGTAGGTGATCGAGGCGCGCAAGCGGCCGGTGTCGATCAACGGATTATCGGAACCCTTGAGGGCGATTGTAACCGGCGAGTTCGGCGGAGATCGAAGCGCCGTAATTTCCTTCTGCACGTCGCCCTGCCCCATTATGCCGAGCTTGGTGACGACAGATTTCATATTGGTCGAACCAAGTAACACCGCCTTGGCTGCGCTGCGCATCGCCGAGCGGTAGTTTGAGCGGTTGTTGCGCATCGCATTGGTGAGGAACGGTCGTTCCGGTATCGGTCCGCCCCAACCGCCACCTGATGCTCCGCCTTTGGTGCCGAAGTGGTTCCAGACACCGATCTTGATGATTTCTCCGTCGGCGGCGCCCTTTGGAAGCCCGACTTTGACCTTTGACGGGCCGGACAGCCCTTGCGCGCTCAACGTCATGTGTCGGATGCGCTTGGCCTTGACCGTGAACATCAGACCGCAACAACCCCGCCGAAGCTGAGGCGCATGAGAGCGAGATAGCGCTGCCCGTAGACACTGGAAGCGTATCCACCGGTTATTCCTGCGGCACCGCCCACACCGGCATACTCGACCTCGACGTCACCGACCTTCATGCGCTTCACCGCGCCCGAGATCGTGCCACCGCCGACACCGCCACCTTTGGACCGCTGCGGCTCACCCTCCATGGCGAGCTTGTGCGCGGCCAGCAGCATTTGAGCTTGCGCCCGGTCTCGCTGAAGCCAGCCGTCACCGATCACACTGCTGGATTCGCCCAGAACCAGCGAAATCAGTGCATCCGACACGGGTGCGAATTCCGGATAGCGGGCCTTGAACATTTCAGCGCTCAAGGCGTTCGTCAGCGGCGAGATCGCAAGCGCCCCCAGGAACAGCGTCGAAACACTGCTGTCCGGGAATGTTATCTGGGCACTGTGATAGAAATTCCCGACCAGAGCGGACGTATCGCCTGGCGTCAGCGTGACCTTGAACACGCCCCCCGTCGCATCGGTGATCGAGCCAGCCTTGGATATCAGTGCCGTGCCGTATGGCGCTGCTGCTGCCTTCCACGTGATGGTGGCACCCGTCAGATTGATCGGCGTACCATCTTCATTCTTCGCCTGAACGTTGATGATCCGACTATCACCGGCAATAATCGAGATATCAGCCATTCCCGTTTCTCCGTGCAATGATCGTCGTCGACTGCCGAACAGCAATCACTGAAGAGGCATGAACCATACCCACAACACTCGAATCGTGATCCACCCCGACAATTGCATCTTCTCGGTCGGCAACGGCCACTACGCTCGACACCCGCGATCGGAACAACGGAGATGCAGCAGCTTTCGAAAGCTCGGCCGGTGCCCCTGCAATCAGAATGCCGGTATCGAGAGCCAGCAATCGGCGCCCGATATTGAGAGCCGCGACCGCACCGGCGATATCAATTGCGCCAGTATCGCCCTGCAAGCGCCGGCTCGTGCGCATCATCACAGGTGACCCTGTTACGACAATGCTGCCCTGGTTACCGATGAGCGTTCGACTGCGCTTCAGCGTTGCAGGCGAGGTGTTAATTATGATCGACTGGCCGTTGGCCGTGACCCGGCGACTGCGATTGACCTGGGCAGGTGTGCCCGACACAACCAAAGAGCCAGCAGATGCAGTCAGCCGGCGCGTGACGATCATTGTGGCCGAGGAGCCGGTGATCGTAAGAGCACCGCCCAGTGCTTGCAGTGAACCCGCCTGAGACTTGAGAAGCGTGGCTGCCGTGCCGTTGATCGCAACAGCGCCTGCTGATGCAACGAGCCGATGGGCAACCTTCAGGTTGGCGGTGGCCGTCGCAATCGCAATCGCCGCAGTCGTGGTCGCCAGTACGCGCGCGCGCCGGAGAGAAGCACTTGTGCCAGCAATGACAACAGCACCCGCAGAAGCAGCAATCTTGCGACCACGGTGAAGTTGAGCATTCGTCCCCGTGATGGATACGCTGCCGCCTGATGCGCCCAGCCTGTAGCCTTTATTCAAGCCCGCGGCGGCGCCCGTGATCGCCACGGCTCCCGCATTTGCGCTGATCTTGCGGCCTGAGACGATCAAACCCGCAGACGAGCCGCTGAGAACGATCGCTCCGCCGCTTGCCGTCAGCGGTGCAGCGCCTTTGCGGAGATTGGCGTTTGTACCCGCTATCGTCACAGTGCCGGCAGAGCACGTCAGAATGCGCGTGACCTTGATGGTGGTCGAGGTGCCCGCGATTGCGACTGTGCCGCCATTCGAAGTTAGTTTGCGTCCGGCTTTCAGGGCCGCCGACGTGCCGGCAATAGCCCCAGAACCGGCATTTGCAACGAGCGTGCGCCCAACCTTGAGATTGGCCGCTGTACCAGCAACTCCAACGGATCCACCGTTTGCAGTTAAACTATATCCGGTTGACGCTGCCTTGGCGGCCAGTTCGAGGAAGAACGTTCCGGCGAATTGAGTGCCTGAGCCGATGCTGTTCGTGTACTGCGGCAGCGGGATCGCTACATTCGCCCAGTTGATTGCTATGTGGAACTGACGACCGTCGGCGGGCAGATTAAAGGTGTTATCCGATAGCTCGGTCAGTCCCGAACCTGGAGCATTTGTTGATACCGAGACGTTATTCTGGACACCGATAAGTACAGTGCCGTTCTCGTCGTCAAGGAAACCTGATGAACTGCCAGTGAAGACAGTCGTGCTTTGCGTTACCGTCGTGAAGTGGCTCGGAGAAGCCTGAACCGCACCGTTGCGCCCTTGGCTCACATCGCAATCGAACTCAGCGACGTGCCAGACACAGCCCTGATGCGAAGTTCCGAACGTGATCGTAAGTGCGCCACTCGACGGGCTGGCGGCACTCGCGATCCAGACGCTTGCGCCGGACCAAGTGCCCTCAAGCGAACCTTCAGCGAGCTTCGTGAACGTCAAGCCAGCGCCTGAAATGCCGCTCGGCGCATTGTTATCGCCGACGTACATGCAGACAAGGATGATGGCCTTGTTGGCCGCTGGCGAGATGCTGGCGGTATTGTACGAGGTGCCAGTAGCGGTGCTGCCGCCCGTTGTCAGAAGGTTGGCGGTGATGGGGACTTTATTGCGCGGTGTCGTGCCCGTCGCTCGATCGAGCCGGAGATATGTCGCAATGGACATTAATCAACGCTCCAAATTTCGAACGCGAAACCTCCAAAAGCGTCGTTGGCGGTGGTGTTGTTCGGTCCGCCGTATTTCAAGCCAGTTGAGGCGACGAGCGTCTCAACCCCATATGCTGCATCCCATGTAAGCGATGCGCCAGGCGTCAGACCAGTGACGAGAAATTCAGCATCCACGCTGACCATGGCGGTGGCAACCGCGGTGTTTCCGAGAGATTGCGTCGGGGCCACACGCCCCTTGACCGTGGAGCCTTCGAGGACACCCAGCAGGATGCTCGGGAATGTCGTAGCGCCATGCAAGACACCATGCATCCGAACCAGAACATTCCCGCTGGCCGGCACCGTGAAGTTCAGCCGGAGATTGGTGGTATCGAGAGCGGTCATCGCCAATGCGGCGGTGGTGACCTTGTTTACTGCTGTCGTGGGGTCGTAAAGCTTGCCAGCGAGAAGCGCCATGATGCGACCTTACGTGATGGTCAGGATAGTGGCGCCAAAGTCCAGCGTGAAGCTTTCGCCGTCCGCCAATGTGATCGACGAGCCATAGTCCCAATAACCGATCAGGGCATCGGCCGGCGATGTTGTGGTGTCGTTGTAGAGCACCGCATAGCGGAACGGGCCTACAGAGCCGCCTGAAGCAGTGAAGACATTGTCGGTGGCGACAAGGGAACCCACGCCTCCGGTCTCTGTATAGCCTACCCCAGCAAGAGTGAGCCCGCCACCAGCGCCGCCAGTGTAACCGCCGCCCGTCGAGATTTGGGTGATATCAGAGAGCTGAACGTGCGTTGCCGCGTTTGGCGCTGCATTCGTCAGCGCAATCTTGAGCGTATCGGCGTTCAAATTGTGGTTCTTCTTGCCGAGCTGCTCGGCGAAGTCCTGATATTTGGTGAATGACGACGTTGGCATATCGGCTCCTGATTATTCTTCGGACGCGTCCGGCTTCTTGCCCTTCGGCTTGCTTTCTTTTTCGGCCGCAACCTCTTCGATCGCACCGGCGCGCAGCCAGGCTTTGACGACGTCATTGCCGCTGACGATATCCCAGTTGTTGACCTCGACAGTCTTGCCGGCGCGGATCACAGGACCCTGCGGCAGACGAAGATCCGTATCGTGGTTGGATTTGATGACAGTCATGACGACACCTCGTGAGTGGACGAGCGCGGCAAGTGATCCGCCGCGCCCGAGGGATTATTCGGCCAGCTTGGCGTCGATCAGCTCTTTCAGCTTGTCGGTCGAGATGTTCTTGGCGTAGTCGATGCCAAGTTCATCGGCCTGCTTCTTGAGATCATCCCGAGAAGAGTCCGACTTCTGCGCGGCCGCCGTCAGTCGGGCGATTTCCGAGTCCCGGTCGGCGAGCTCGGCCTTAAGCGCGGCAAGCGCATCGTCGGGAGCGACGGTGCTCGATGCCTCCGGATTGGCCTTGTACGAGCCCGAGACTTCGAACCACTGCGTGGCCTCGATGTGCTCCTTCTCGCGGGCGTAGACGTCGACCTCGACGGTTTCACCAGCTTCGATGAGCACTGGGCCATTGACGGTGTTGACACCGCGCGGGCCCTTCTGGGTGTTGGTGATCTTCATGACAAACCCTCCTTAAATGCCGTCGAGATAACGGACAGACTTAGGACGGCGAACGTCGACGCCACCCAGACGCATGATTCCGGGAACGTCGAACTTCAGCGGCCCGGTCTGCCAGACTGGCAGGAAGCGGAACGACATCGGAATGTGCATTTTCAGCACTTCCGGCGACCGGCGATAAGCAACCATGCGTTTGGTGCTGCCGGCACCAGCCGCATCGAGATAGCCGAACAGGCCGCTAATGGTCAGCGGCTGGCGCCTGGTGCGGGTGTAGATGTTGTTCCGCTCGATCCATTCGAGGATCGTGGTCTGATTGACCGCATCGATCCGGCGGGTGGAAAGGTCCAACAACACTGAGTAGGGCAGAAGCAGCGTATCGGCGATTTCAGCGCCGAGCGTGCCTGTAAAGATACCCGTCAGAACGCCATTGATATCCCGAAGGATCTGGTCAGGGGTCTTGGTGGAGAAGGTTGTAGTTGAACCCGTACCGTCGGCCGGCGCAGTCGTTGCCGTGACAGTGGCGTTGTTGACCAATCCCGAATAGCCCTTGCCGGTATCACCGACAAAGCTGACAACATCGATTTTTTCTTCAGCGATACGGCGTGCCGCAGAAGCCTTTTCGGGATTGAGGTTCATGCCAAGAAGCTGGGCTGTGCCGAGTTCTTCAAGGTTATAGCCGTACCCGATGGCAGCCATGCTGACGGACGTTTCCAATTTGTCACGGGTCAGTTCAACCTTTGGCACGTCATGGGCATTGCCATTGAACCATTCTGCCCGACCGACAGAATCCATCGAGAAGTACGTGACGGACTGAATCCATTCGGGTGCACTGTAGTCGACCGGGATCAGGGAAGAATACTGTATCTCCTGATACTGCATCGCGTAGACGGTTGGTTCGATCAGCGAGGCCTGACGGATGAGAAAGCTCATCGCGACCTGCTGAGCGTCGTTCATGTTAATTGCGTTCATTGGAGGTCGCTCCTGTTAGCCGAGACGAAGCGCTGCGAGACCGGCACCGGAAGTGCTGGTATCCCATTGAGCGCCCGCGATGAGGGTGTTTCCGGAAGCGACGTTCGTGAGAACACCGGTTGCCGGGACGTAGTAGACGGGATCGCCGACGGCGACCGCGACCGAGGCCTGTGCAACAATGACGCCCTTTTTCATGACGGCGACGTTGTCGAACTGCTCGTATTTTCCGGTTGGACGGGTCGTGTCGAGAACGGCGATACCGCAGAACTTGACGGTAATCTCCGAATCCACGACCTGATTATCGGCCGTACCCTGAACCGCGACCTTGCCGAAACCGATGCCTTCAACGTCTTCCGCCAGGCGGGTGACGACGTCGGAAGGCTCCATGTTGAGGACCATGCCCTCAACCCAACGCGCGTGTGTGGCGTTATAAGTGGTCTGAATTGCGGGCATTACGCTGCTCCTTTCGTGGGTGTTTTCCATGCATCCCGGAGACGGGCTTCCATAGCGGCATGAGCTGTGCTCGCATCGTTGGTGCCGTCCGTCTTGAGACCGCCCTGCACGACAGTGCGGAAGGGATCGCCCGGGTTCTTGGCGGCATCCTCGGCGAGAATGTCGAAGCGGGCGTCGACATAGGCCTCGGCCTTGTCCTTGACGGCTTCGTCACCCAGCTTGGCGGCGACAACAGCCTTACGGATGGCTGCATCGGTCAGGCCGTCGGTCTTGACGTCCTTAGCAATGGCCTTGGCTGTGGTGATCAGGTCCGCACGGTCCTGAACGCGCTTGTCGAGCGCAGCAGCGTCGAGCACCTTGCCCTTGAGGTCGTCGATCTCGGCGTCCTTCTTCGCGAGCTGCGCATCCTTGTCGGCAACGAGCTTGGCATGATCGGAATCTGCCTTTGCCTGAGCCGAATGGGCGTCGGTAATCTGCTTGTTGAGGTTGTCGATCGTGCGCTGCACGATCTGGGCGTCCTTGTCGGCCAACTCGACCGAGAGGCCGTCAACAGTAATGGTCCTGGTCGTCATTGACCTGTTTCCTTTCGTTTCTTCGTCGGAAGTGATCGGGGTGATGCCCCATGCGTGCGCACCGTCGCCGATGCGAACCTGCTTGCCGGCGCGGCCGCGCTGCACGATGGCAACGTGGTTGATCCGGATGTTCTTCTGAATGGCGTCGTAGGCCTCGCCGCTTGGCGTGGTGCCGGCGGTGAAATCGAGGTCGCAGGTGTAGCCAGCGCTCAGTTCCTGCTTGCCGCCCTCAATGTCGTTGATCGCTGTCTCATCGCTGACCATCAGCGGGACACGGATAAAGATGCCCTCGCCCGCGATTTCGTCGCCGGTCTGACCGACTGCAACGTCCTTCCAGGTCTTCGAGGTGACCAGTTCGCTCGGATGATCATTCGTCACCGGTCGATGGGCCGCGCTCTTAAGTGTCTCATCAGAGAACACCTCTGAGCCCGGCCGATAGACCCGGACAAGTGGCATTGCCGGCTTGCCGACCTCGGAGCCGAGATACGTCTGGATACCAGTGCGCGCGATGCGTGCGTCGGCGACAAGATAGCCGTCATCTCGCCGGCGCGTTCCCGCGACGGTCACAGCATCTGTGAATTGCATGGGAATCTCGCTATAGGGGAGTGGGTATCGGGGGTTAGCAGATGTTGAAAATCGTAGTCTTCACAGCTTCTTTCGCTGTGTTCGTCGTTTGCTTTTGGTTTTATTGGGCTTTTTACTCGGACGATTTGGCATATCGCGCGGTAGGGCACATTAATGCTTTGAACCAAGCCGGGACATGGGGTGACTCATTTGGTGGTTTCAACGCATTGTTGGGAGCTTTGGGCTTTACTGGCGTCCTCGCCACGCTACTCCTCCAAGGTCAGGCTCTACTCGTTCAACAGAAAGACCTTCATAAACAGCGTTTTGAGCAAACTTTTTTTGAGTTACTGCGCATGATAAGAGAGGCCCGTGAACAAATCAGATTCAGACACTCGCGGACCTATCAAGGACTGTTTCCGAAGGAAGATGGAAGTACACTTTCCGGCAATCACGCATTTCGGGCGGCGTATAAAGAATTGAGTTATTGGGTATATCTCGCCAATAAAAACGGAACGGAAATCAACAAAGATACATTGGGAAAATTCTATGCTGAACATGTGCACTCAAGATACGAGAGCACTTTGGGCGCATACTATCGCTTAATTTACGGCGCATTAGATCGTGTCCGGAACGACTCCTATCTCTCCGAAAAGGAGAAAGATGATTTGGGCAATCTCATCCGCAGTCAATTTACAAGCTTCGAGGCATTAATTGCCGGCTGCAATGCGTTGAACGATTTTGCTAAAGATTTCGACACGATAGTAGTGCGCTTCCGGTTATTAAAGTATGCTCGACGAGGCGAGGTTTACGATGCGTTACGAAAGCTCTATCCTCGAGAAGCGTTTTTGGGCCGCGACGAAGTAGATGTCGCACCCGACGCCGACACCCGAGATGATGACGACCTCGCAGATTGATTGAAACCAGCAACATCAATGCAACAGACCGTATGACCGCAGAACAATTCCGCGAACTCAAACAGCTGATTCTGAACCTCGCCGTTCGCGTCGAGGCTATCGAATTGCATCTGCGGCGTCAGGACGAAATCGCCGATCACCGGCATTCCCAACTCTACCAATGGTGCGCGCCGGACAACTACAAGATCAAGGTCGAGCGGATCGCTGGCACGCTTGACGTCGGCATTCCAGACGACGTCAGAAAGTTCTTCCCCAAGAACTAGAACTTGACGATGCCCCGTGCCACACAGCGGCAGTTGATCGGCTGTCCAGGCGGCAATCCGCCCTCAGCCCCCGTGGCCTCACCGTACCTGTATTCATGGCCGTCCAGCGACCTATGCAGCGGCCGCACGCGCTCATCATGCGAAGTCATCCACTCGTAGGACGTCACGCCTGCCTGAACGTGTCTAATGCGGTTCAGATCGCTGTTCAGTTTCGATATCTGATCCCGCGCGATCAGTTTCGCCCGGCGATCGGACAATGCGAACTGCTCGGTCAATTCTTTTCGCAGCACAGTCGCTGAGCGGCCGTTGATCACCGCATCCAGCACACTGCCCTTGAGCCGCTTCGCAGTATCCTCGAGCAGGCCCTTGATCAGCCCGACATTTCGGGCCGTGGCAGCTTCGAGATAATCGCTCAGGTCTTCCTGCCGAACGACTGCAGCGAGATCGATGCCGAGCACCCGTTTTGCCGAAGCCATGAAGTTATCGGTATGCCGCCTTGCTTCCAAGTTGAGAATCCGGCGCACCATGGCGGATGCACTGGCCGTCAATCTGCTGGTGATGATATCCAGCGTCGTGAAGTCATGCTCGGTCATGTCGACCGTCATTCGCTTGGCCGCCGCAACCTCACGCTCGGCGATCGGCAGGATCATTTCCCGAACTTGTGTCGCCATTTCCCGCAAGGAAGCCCGTAGGGCCTTGAGGTATGCTGTCTCGGCCGCAACACTGCCGCTTATCGGCGGAAGCGTTACAGAGGCTCCCTTGGGGCGTTTGGCCAGCGACGCCAGCTTATAGCGCACCATCAGTCGGTCTGCTGGCTATTCGGATCGGTGTTGTCATCTTCCTCACCACCCAAATCAGGATCGAAGTCATCGCCAGTGTCGGCAACGACCTGGTCAAGACCCGGATAGAAGGAGGACTCCACCAACTGCGTGGTAACAACCGTGCGGAGCTCCTGCCCCATGAAAATGCCACTGTCGACCAACGTCTTCGCAGTCTCGGCGTTCATCTTGCCGATCTCGGCGAGCTGCTTCTCGCTCATCTGCTCAAGCGGCGCCCAGCTGTAGAACACTTCCTCGGGGCGGGCACCGAGCGCAGAGCGCATCAGGCACTCGTCCAGACGATGAATGGCCGGTGTGATCTCCATGTTCTGCATCGACGAGATACGATCATGATAGTTTTTCATATCGCTTTCGCCGGTGGCGCTCATGCCGGCCGGAGATTGGCCGAGGAGACGCGTTACCGGGATATCCGCAGCACCCGACACCATCTGCAGGAACGTCTGCATGACCTCGGGCAGCGTAGAAAAGCTGATCGTCTTGCGCTCATATTCCTCACTGGCATCCATGACCAGGGCGCGGTTGATACCCTTCATGGTGGCCGCGAGGCTAAAGCGCCTGATAATGCGCGCCTCGTAGTCTGGATCAGCAAGGCTGGACATGAAATCCGGCGTCTTGAACACATCCACGTTGGCTTCGAACACAAGGCTGGCGATATTCGCCGCGGTGGAGTCAGCCTGTTTCATGGCAGTGATGACCGAATCCAGCGCGCTATCACCCCAGCCGGTATTCACACCAGCAAGCAGCGGATCAGGATGGGCATTACCGACGAAGATGCAAAGCCGCGAAGGATGGATGCGAAGAAACGTGGTCGCGCCGGTCACCTCGTACCATGAAGGCTTGCCAAACCATTCTGCAGTGACATCCTGCTCGATCGGCCCGGCAGTGATATCGCGGCGGTTGAGCACGGTCAGGTATTTGATGCCACCCTTCTTGATGCGCTCGATGTCGAGAGGCTCGGTAAGGTCAGGGTCGCCGGTCCCAATGAACAGGGCAGCGCCGCCCCACAGGCGAGCCTTGATCTGGACCTCATAGAGCTTCTGCCAGAAGCCGAGACGCTTTTCTTCGGCTTCGATTATTCCGATCTGCTTCTGGTCCGCCTGCCAGTCCCTGCCCTTGCGGACAGCGTCCTGTGCCGGGATATCCACGATCTTGCGACCGAGCCAGGTGAAGCGATAGGCGTTAAGCAACTCCAGGTCAGTCAGGCACTGGCCGCTATAAAAGGCGGTAGCCATCTTGTCGCGCAGAGGATCATTCAACCCGGCGACGAGTGACGTCAGACCATCGGTCTTGAGCTTCACGACTTCACCCATTGCGGTTTGGCTTTCTGAGGCTCGGCGGGTTCTGGATCACATGCTTGACGATGGAAGGCGCAGTCTTCACCACACCCTTCAGTCCTTGCTTGCGCGCCTCTGCCAGCATGCGCCGGCGCTGTTCGCAGGAAGAGCAAGCCATCAGTCATCCTCAAAGGTTGTCGAGTGTGTAATTCGAGCCGCCGCATATCTCGTCGACCGCATCGATGAACGGGTCGATCTGATCGTCGAACGAGCCATCTGGAAACGCGGCGTACTCGGATATGAATGTTTGCTTCCACGGCGCTGACTTCGGGAGCACCACCATGCCGGAGGCGACCGCGGGCACCACGTCGAGCGCGCGGGTGTATTTGTCCTTGTCACGCTGCAGGGCGATGACCGGTATCGACTTCCGCTTCACGGTCTGGATAAGTCCGGTACCGGAGACCTTGTCTTCCACCACCATCTTGCGCAGGCTGCCGTATCTCGCAGCATCCATGCCCTTGGCCTTGGCCCAGAAGGTGAGTGCGGTCTTTTCCAGTTCCGGCGCTTCGAAGCGGCCGCGCACCAGATCGATCAGGTAGGCCTTGTTGTCGAACCCGGCTCCCCAGTGCTCAAAGACCGAATAATCGTTGCGCTCTTTCGTCTTCTGCGCTGTATCGACGTAGATGGCCCGCCATTTCAGTTTCGGCAGTTCATCGTATTCGCCGAGCGCTTCGGTCTTGAACAGGTTACCGCCGGCAACGACAGGATCCTGACCGTACTGGCCCGCATAGACCTGCATCGCGCTCTGCAAAACCTTGATCTGTTCAAGATTGTGCTTCTCGCCCCATAGCGGCCCGTCGGGCAGCCCGTGCGGTATGACGGTCACATCACCCGGCGGCGGCTCCATCGCTCCATCGATGAGGACGGGAAGCCGCAGCACATGCCAGTGCTCGCCGGAGTTCTCCATCAGGTGCGCGGCAAAGTCGTCGACATGCAAGCGCTGCATGATCACGACGACCGGCACATCCTCATGTGCGAGACGAGACCGGAAAGTATTTTCCCAACGCTCGTTGATGAACTTGCGCGTCGTGTCTGAACTCGCATCGTCCGGCTTGAGCGGATCGTCGATCACCAGTGCGCCGGTGCAGCATCCATGCCCTTGGCCTTGGCCCAGAAGGTGAGTGCGGTCTTTTCCAGTTCCGGCGCTTCGAAGCGGCCGCGCACCAGATCGATCAGGTAGGCCTTGTTGTCGAACCCGGCTCCCCAGTGCTCAAAGACCGAATAATCGTTGCGCTCTTTCGTCTTCTGCGCTGTATCGACGTAGATGGCCCGCCATTTCAGTTTCGGCAGTTCATCGTATTCGCCGAGCGCTTCGGTCTTGAACAGGTTACCGCCGGCAACGACAGGATCCTGACCGTACTGGCCCGCATAGACCTGCATCGCGCTCTGCAAAACCTTGATCTGTTCAAGATTGTGCTTCTCGCCCCATAGCGGCCCGTCGGGCAGCCCGTGCGGTATGACGGTCACATCACCCGGCGGCGGCTCCATCGCTCCATCGATGAGGACGGGAAGCCGCAGCACATGCCAGTGCTCGCCGGAGTTCTCCATCAGGTGCGCGGCAAAGTCGTCGACATGCAAGCGCTGCATGATCACGACGACCGGCACATCCTCATGTGCGAGACGAGACCGGAAAGTATTTTCCCAACGCTCGTTGATGAACTTGCGCGTCGTGTCTGAACTCGCATCGTCCGGCTTGAGCGGATCGTCGATCACCAGTGCGCCGGTAAAGCCCGGTTCAGCAAGGATACCAGCACGAAAGCCGGTTATCGGCTCGCCAGAAGCCGCGGCGCGCAGATGGCCACCATCCGTGGTGCGCCACAGCCCTTTGGCGTTGGTCTCCAGCCGCATCCGGATCGGCCAGTTGGCCTGGTAGCCATCGAGACCGATGACATCCTTGACCTTCGACGAGTTATCCAGCGCCAGCGCTTGCGCGTAGCTGGCATGAATGAACCTCGATCGAGGATTGATGGCAAAGCCGCGGGCGATGAAGTTGACCACTGCGAGCTCGGTCTTGCCATACCCCGGCGGGATATTGATGATCAGCCGCTTGATCTGGCAGGTGAGAACCTTGTCGATCGTATCGCAGAACACCGGATGGAAAGGTGCGATCGAAAACGGCTGTCCTTCCTTCTCCAGAAAGAACTTCTTCGTAAAGGCTAGATGCGAGGCGAGCAGCGTGACCTTCTCAGCCTTGCGCTCTTCCTCAGTCTTCCGGCTCTCCCGCTCCGTCCTGATCGCCTTCAGCAATTCCAATCTGGACAAGTGCACGTTCAAGAACTTCAAGCTCCTGTTCAGTCATGCCCTTGAGGCGGGTGATGTCGGCAATCTGTACCGGTCCGCCCTTGGGTCCAGTATGTGCAACTGCAGCCAGCCGGGCATGCATGTAGGGTGCAGCGTCCTTGGCGAACGATGCTGCGCCGGCCAAATCTTCTTTTTTGACGCATTCGTTCATTGCCATCAGCATGACCTCCAGAGGCGTTAAGCCTTCGGCCGATGCCTTATCCGCAATTGCGCGCGTTCGCTTTGTAGAGGCACCTGGCTTACGCCCAGCCCCTATTCTTTTGCCACCACGCGCCACGATGATTACCTTTGATTTTTTTCAATCCGAAACCGGAATCGCCCTAGTGAGGCACGACCCCAGCACGAGCCAGCACAGCAGCCTGGCTAGCACTATCCAATGATGCTGTGACGCTTTCCATGATCGGCCTTGCGACGATTCGAGCCCCTGCCGTGGTGAAGTGTCCGAAATCCCATGAGATGATATCGGACGCTTTCCCTGGTATTCGAGCAAGGCAACCCTGATCGTTGCATAATACATCAGTCAGGGAGAAATAACGGGTGCCATTTTCTGAGGCCAGATGCCTGATCTGCCCGTCGACATGCTCATTCTGCTTCGTCGGAAGATCGGCAATCCTCTCTGGGATATGCGATCTATCTGCGTTCCACAGATCGAAGAGAACATCGGGCAGGTTTTTCGGATACTCGGGGAATTGACCGATGAGGACGACGTTGCTGCCGATTTGATGCAGCGCGTCGATTGATGCGCGCAGGCCATCGGCGTACTGGCCGGAAGCCCAGTCACTAGAATATCCGGCCCATCGAGCATAGATCAAAACCACATCGGGACGGGATTTGGCAAGGCGCTGGATTACCTTCGCCGTCATCGCATTGCAATAAGGATCGGAACTTCCTCCGGGCGGGCAGTTGCTGACGCTGAATTGAGCAATTTCGATACCTGCGCCAGCCTCGGCGCGTAGCCCCGGGTAAAGGCGGGCGCTGTAAGAATCTCCCCAGATCGCGACCTTCTTCGATAAGGGACTGAACCTATCGCACTCATCGCCAAAGTCGTTGGTGCCGTCCGCCTTTATGAACCAGCACGACCCCTCGCGAGCGTCCGTTACGTAGTCGTATTTCGAGTAGGCGAGGATCTTGTTGATGTCGCTCGAATACCATAACGAGCGCAGGTCGAAATAGGACGTCAGCGCGAAGACAACGCCCAAGGCGCACATGGTCGGGAATAGGTGTGAGAACGCGGTTTTCAGGCTCTGCCGCTGAACGCGACGCTCGAGGAGCAGATAAGTAGCTGCTGCCAAGCCGACGCTGATCCCAACAAGGTATGCCATTTGGAGCGCGGTGGGGGCGCCGATCGCGATCCGTGCAAGAGAGAAGACTGGCCAATGCCAGAGATACAGCGGGTAGCTGATCAGGCCTAGGCCAACGAAAGCTGGACTGGATAGGATGGTTCGATTGAATGCGGCGCCGTTTCCTGCGGCGATAATAGCGCATGTGCCGACTACCGGGAGTAGTGCCGCGGGACCAGGGAAGAACAAATCGCTGCGCTGAAAAACGGCTGAAAGGCCTATGAGTAGCAATCCTCCAGCGGCAATGATCTCCCCGCGCTTCAGATTTCTGGTTGGCAACACCGCGAGGAGGCTCCCGGCTGACAGTTCCCATGCCCTGCTCAGTGGGGAAAAGAACGCAGCGGTAGGAGACCAATTGGTGGCGTAGACGCTGTAGAGTAGCGAGATGATCGTAATGCCGCAGAATACGGTGACCATCGTCTTTCGTTTGCGGAATATGAGCGCGACCAAAGCGGGCCAGAGGATATAGAACTGCTCCTCGATGCCCAGGCTCCAGAGGTGGAGCAGCGGCTTGGTTTCCGAGGCTGCATCAAAATATCCCGCCTCGTGCCAAAAGATGAGGTTGGGGATGAATAGTGCAGCCGCAACGCCATGCCTGCCCAACATCTGAAGCTGCGCCGTCGATAGGACAGCCAAAGACGCGATCGCAGTCGCTGCGAGGACAAGGCACAGTGCCGGGTAGATCCTCCTGACGCGTCGGCCGTAGAAGGCTGATAGACTGAATGTCCCGCTTTCCAAGCTTTTTACGATGATTCCGGTGATGAGAAAGCCGGAAATGACAAAGAAAATATCTACGCCGACAAACCCGCCTGGCAACGCGCCCGGGAAGGCGTGAAAAATCACGACGATACCTACGGCTACGGCGCGCAGTCCGTCAATCTCTGGGCGATATTGGGGCTGCATTCAATCAGTCGCATCGTTTCATGAAGGATAGTCGCCTGGTTGCGACCAAAACCTCATAGCCGTTTACCAAACTGATTTCAAGGAACATCCCCGCCGCTCCCCGGGCGCTTCGGTGCGCGGGGAGTGCGCTGTCGTCGTGCCGCCTACCATCCATTCGAGCGAGGCGAAACCCTCATCGCCCGTCAATGTGAGGATCGTCGAATACGAAATGTGATCGCGCGGGTTCTCGCCGACAGACTGCAACCACCTGACTTGCGCCGTGATGGCCTCGACCTCGAGGTCGTTGACGCCCTCGAACACGTTCCCATTCATCGGGATGCCGTTGCTGTGCTGCACATGGTGGACGAGCTCGTGCACCAGAACACACTGGTCGTATCGGCATCCCTGACGCCAGCGCTTCAGCGTTATCACCGGCATCCACTGAACCGAGAACCGGCCCCGCGGCTCCATGTCAGGATCGATGTGGATGAAAGGCAGAAACTCAGGCCGAGGATACTTGAGGAGATCAGCACCGAAGTGCATGAACTCCAGCGCCAGATCGTACATGGTTATTTGGCCTTCGCCGGCATCTTTGCAACGGGTCGGTCAGGCTTTGGAAATGCTCCAGCCGCGCCGGAAGACAACAGCACGCCGATTGCAGCAAGGAATGCGCGTCGGTTCATACTGTCTCTCCAAATGAGAAACCCCGCACTGGGCGGGGCTATTGGCTATCAAGACGCACCGTAATCGGCCCTTATCAAGGGAGGATGTCTACGCGGGCTTTTCCCATCCATTTAACCGACTGGCCCATGACCTGGCGTCGTCCTGCCATGGGTTCGACCGACGCTGCCGCCGTCCTGATTATGCCGCCTGCTTCTTGAGCATTGCTGCCCGGCGCTGGCGTCTCTGTTCATTGCGCTTTTCGGCCCAACTGAAATCGTTCTTGGCACCTGCGATGATCGGCTGGAAGGCTTCGTCGTCGGCCCAGGAGATCACACCGTTCGTTCGGCGGGGTTCTCTGATCTTATCTGCAAAGTATGCGATTTCGGGGTCGTCAGGCAACTCCCCGAATTCAGCCATATCGTTATTCTGCAATGGCTTGCGAAAGAGTTTGAATATAATTTCTGAGACAGCGCGGTCTTTTCGGCGCCGCCCGGTCTCGGGATGGATGCCCCACTTGAAGCAACTGTCCTTGAAATACCGACGACCCGACGCATGGCAGAAAGCCCATTCCGAGAGGCTCATGCGATTGTTGGCATTTGAGACCAGCGCGAGCCAACTCAGTGCCTCATCCGCTTCCGACACCTGCCGAGCGGTGGGCTGGCGGGCAAGGCTGTCCCAAAACTCCTTGCGCTCCTCGGCAAGTCGCTCACTGCCCCAGCCGTTCTTGTCAACCTGGTCATGGAGATAGGGGAGCGACATGGATTTCATCGCCGTCGGCCCCACGCTGCCATAACTGCGCAGCGCGATCTCGTAGGCCTCGATCAGGCGCTCTGCGATATCACCCTCGGTCAAGGAATCCTCCGTCTGTCGTCAAGTAGGTCAAGTTGGTCGGAATTAGGGCCGAAGCGGCGATACAGGCGTTCATAAACCATGCCGCCCAAGGCATGCCTCTGTGATACCACACCGGACAAATCATGGGTGATGAACTGCAATTCACCCACAGGCATTGCGTCCCATGTCTCGAGCCAATCGCCCGTGCGATTTTCAACGATACTGCGGCAAGCTCGGATCATATCGGATGCCATCCACAGACCCACCTCGTCGAGCAGCAGCTTGTTATTGGCGGTCTCGGCCAGCGTTGAAAGTACGAGCCGCAAGTGCCCCTCGCCGAAGCGCCGAGCAATTCGCTCCAAGGTGGCCACAGCACGGGTTTCACCGAGCTCCGGATATCTGCGCCCGTCGATCAGTGTCACGCCGTACTCGGCCGCTATGGAGGCGACGCGTTCTGTCATGTGGACAACGCCTTCAACAATCTGGAGTGGCGATCGATATCCTGGTTGATCTGCGGCAACTCGTCGTTCCGAGCGGTGCGTAGGCGCCGGCATTCGCGGTCCTGCTGGTAGCGCAATTCGTTGACGAGCCATTCGCAGTCGGCAGCATCGAGTACGACGGCGTGCTTCAAAGGCTTAGTCATTGCTGCCACGCCTCCGGAAGCACCATGCAACCCCAAGGATCACCAACGCATATGTGAGAATGTCGAAGGAGGTCATGCCTTTGCCCTTTCCTTCCGCTCGATCTTCACCTCGCGCCCTTTGACGTAGATCGCGCCCCACTGCTTCTCTGCCTCAGATATGGCCGTGGGGAGCGTTTCGCCGTCTCGCCGGTATGTCCCGTTGATGTGACTGATGACGTGAGCCTGTGCGGCTATCAGGGCCTCGTTGCGGTCTGTGTAGACCTTGGGGTTCTTCCCATCCATGATCGGCCATGGCTTTGCATCGTGCGAAAAGCGACACATGGCATGATATCCAAGCGGGACCGGTACGACATAAGCTGCAACGCAGTTCATAGGAGTGCCATCGGGTTGGAGATTGCTTCGCGGCGGATGAGCTCGCTTTCGCCAGCGCTGCCGGTTTCATAGAAGGTTGTGGTCGGACCGTCCCAGCCCATCTCAACTTCGGCCGGCCAGTTGGCTTCACGCGAGAGTGCCAGCACGAGCTTTGCCTTGTTCTTCTGATCGTTGACCATCTCCTCCCAGAGTAGGTGAAGATCCGAATGCTCGGATGGCTCGTGCTCCTTAAGAAATACGAAGGGACGGAACGGAATGATCACGTGGTCAGCATCGCGCTCGACCGCTCCGATCAGATCGGTGTAGCGGGGGCGTCGATTGAGGATGGATTGCAGGAATTTCTCGTTGAGCGGCCCACGGTTCTCGTTGAACACATTCTTCTTCAACTGTGCACAGCCGAGGACGGGGCAATCCAGTTCGCGCGCGAGCTGCTTTAGCTTCATGGTTACCACCTGGCCGAATTCCCAATCCGCCAAACTCTTCTCGCTCTTGGTGCGATCGATCAGCCCGATGTGGTCGACGACAATAAGGCCTTTTCCTTTGCGCTGGACGAAGGCTCGAGCCCTTTCCATCACCAGATCGAGCGTTAACCGGTTCTCTTGGATGTAGAAAGGCCTGTCCCGGTTAGCATTGCGGAACTGCATCAGCCTTTCATAGTCAGCCTCGACGACCTTGCCGCGCTTTTGACGATTGACCGATATCTTGGTGTCACGGCTGGATTCGCGCATGGCGAGTTCCATTGCCGTCATCTCACCCGAATACATCCACACCGGGAACCCGTCGATTGCTGCACCCATGGCAATCTGACCGGCCAAGGCTGACTTGCCCTGCTTGGTGGCGCCGCCGAGGATGATCAATTGGCCGCCGCAAAGCGGCCCTATGAGGCGTTCCAATGGTGGAAGGCGGTAGCTGACGCCGACAGTCTTCTTGCCGCTGTACGCCTGACTGGTGGCTGCTAGGGCATCATCACACGCTTCACCGAACGAAGTCGCGCCATAGATCGTGTCTTCATCCGACAAAGCGGTGGTGATTGCCGAGATCGCCTGCTCGCCGAGTTCCTTCGGGCTCACATTGGGCGCGCGATTCCGCACTGCCCTTATGAGATCCTCTGCACCATTGATCAGCGATCGATCGACAGCGAGATCGTAAATCTCGTTGGCATAGGTCGGCGCCATCATTGCCGGCATGGCCTCGGCCGCGAGACGGGCGAGGTATTGGGAGACTGTAAGCCCACCCACCTTCGCATTCTCATCAAGGTACGACTTGATCGTTATTGGACTCGCTATCTTGCCGGCGCGGATCATCTTCGATGCGTTGTCGTAGATCGCCTTATGCAGCGGCTCATAAAAATGTTCGGGGAGGAGTTGCCCAGAGATAAGACCGAACGCCTCGTTATTGATCAGGAGTGCGCCGAGGAGAAGCTGCTCGACCTCGATGTTGCAAATCTCGCTCATGCTGCTGCCTCAAACAAGTCTGTCGGGAATGGTCCGCCCCACTGGTCGGCCATCGCCTCGGCAATGCCGGAGAAGAAACGGGAGCGCTCGCGCCAACGATCGGGACCGGGCGAAGCACGATGAACGCGCGCCTCGCGGCCCTCGACGATGTTGGTGGGCGTCAAGGTCGGTAGGTTCTTGAGCCAAAAGCAGGTGCGCTTTGTCTCGCCATGGCCGAACTGCCACGGCTGCACCGATTGGGCCGGCTCCTGATAGTTCTCGATCAGTGCCTTGGCATGGCGATGCATTATGGGGTTCTCGACGCATATGCGGTCGATCGGCGCGTTCCAGAACGTTGAGAAGAGCGCTGCGCCTTCGCGGAGCTCTTCTTGCATCTGATCGGCAGTCTTCCCCGGCGGCGGTACTGAAAGCCAGCGAACGCCGGAATTGCACAGGCGGGTGCATGGCGGGTGCGCGACCATAAGCAAATCCCAGCCATCATTCAGGATGTCGCGAGCATCGCCGACTATATGTTTGTTGCTGCGATCATCGGCCGGCAGCAGATCGCATGACCATGCATCATGACCACGCGCGGCAAATGCCCGACGCACTGTGCCGGAAAACTCGCAGGCGACGAGAACGCGAAGCTCTTTCATGCCGCCACCGCCAGGTCGAGTTTCTTCTGTCTGGTTTTGGTGAGGCGTTGTTCTTTCTTCTTACGTCGGCTGCTTTCCAACGCATCGATGCCGCCAACCAAAGCCCAGAACATTATGCCGAGTGCATCAGCCTCGTTATCGTTTTTTGGATGAAGACCTCGCTCCGAACATACGCGCATAACCTTATCTTTAAGCCACTTGCGACGGGCTTCCGTCCTCGCGGCATCATCTTTAAGGCCAGCACCTACCTCTTTGGGCGCTCTCGTGCACTTGATGAAGGATTCGCGCCAGCTGTCCACCGGACACGTAATGGGAGGCGGAAGCTTCTTGCGAACACACATCATTTCCAGCACGACCAGCCACATAGCGGCCATGCGGCGCCCCGCCTCACTCTTTTGCGAACCGTATGACTCGCCTTCGAGAATTATTTGAAGTTCGTCTTCTTCAATTCCACGCTCTCGCCGAAGAGCGTTGAAATTTTCCCAGAGATTCCAGGCGAATTGTCCGCGGAGGCAGCACTTCTTGCCGTCGATGTCTTTTTCAAGATCCCACGTTCCATAGAAAAGCTGATCCTCTCGCTTGTAGGGCTCTGCACGCTCGGGCAACAGATCGATATCAAGATGGAGGCACCATCCGAACTTTTTGGAAGGGTCGAGCGCAAGCTTATGCATCTTTTCCATATTCCTTCATGTCTTGCAGGGCGAAGAGATCGAGGGCTTCCTCGTCGCGCATGATGCGCAGGCCGCGCGGTGCAATCTCGCGATTTACTCGGATGAGCGTGCTCGCGAACTGAGCGTAAGCTCCGACCGGTTGCTTGATCGGATCATCGAAGCCACAAGCCCGCATGACGGCTTGGCGGCGAATCCATCTGCCGGGACGCTGTTCGAAATAGGAAAGCAAACTGCGATCCAGTGGGTTGTCCAATCGAACGATGTGGCGAGCGAGGTTCATGCTGCATCCTCCGCGAAGAGGTTGGATTGACGTGCATCCGAATGGCGATCGAGCATGCGGAGAACGGTCTCGCCTTTCCATTTCTTGTCGAAGACGAACCAGGCATTGAGCATCGGCGGAGCGCCCTGCCCGGTGAAATCGATCTTCCAGCGCATCAGGTAGACTCGCGCCGGCGGATGCTGTGCCCAAAAATGCTTAAGCCCACCGGCACCCGGCCAACCCCAATTCATCAGCAGCGCCATGTATTCGACATTGAGGACGTCGAGTGCGTGCTTTAGCCAGCGAGCCTTACCGTTGCCCCATCCACATTCTGCAAAAGGCGGGTTGGTGACGATGGCATATGATGGGAAGGTCGCTTCCGTAAAGTCGTAGAAGTCCCTGATCACCGCGCCGCACCCGCGATCGACGAGATCCGACGCATTTACGTCGAGGCCAATAGCCTCCATCTCTCGGACCATGGCGCCGTCACCGGCGGCCGGCTCAGCTATAGTGCGGAAGTCGCGAAGCCGGTCAATCTCAGCGGCGAGGAAAGCGCGGGTCGGCTCTGGCGGTGTTGGATAGAACTCATCTTTCTCGCGCTCGAGGTGCTCTACCTTCTCGTAAGAGCCGTCGAGATTGAGCTGGACAACCGGCTTTGATTTCTTGCCCGTGGCACGAAACAGACCGCGTGCGGAAGGTGCGTTCATGGCCGCACCTCGCTCATAAACCCGATTGCGATCAGACCGACGAGGAGAACTGCCATGACGGCTGGAACGACGATCTCCCAAAGTTTGACAGGGCGCTCGTTCATGCCGCCCTCGCCTGAATGGGTTTCGGCGGGCGCGGGACATAGGCGAGATTCGCGTGATACGGGCACCACGACTTGCCTTCATCGGTCCGCTTGCCGCAAAAAAGGTGATCTTCGCCGACCGGGGCGTTATTCACTTCCCATTTGCACTGACGCGGTTCGAGCTCGTGAAGGAGCACCCGCAAACTGTCGGCTTCAAATGCAAGCTTGCTGACGACCGGTGCCTCAACGAGAACCGGATCGTTCACCCGGCTGGCCTTCTTGGCGGCGAGATTGCCGGAGTGGAAACGGTGCTGGGTGGGCTTTACAACGAGCGGGGCAATCTTTTGCACTGCCTTTTGCCGGACGGTCGCGTTCGTGCACTTCTCGGATTTGCTGATGCTTCCGCCCAGACCAATGCCCATCTGCTTTTGCAGCCGGTGGACCTTCCCGATGACACTGTTTCGCGACGTGCCAAGTTCCCTGGCGATCATGCTGCCGCTCTTGCCCTCGTGGAGTAATTCCCGCAGCAGGGTCACCCGCTCTTCCGTCCAGTCGAAGTTTGATAGCGACCTCATGCTGCGCGCTCCTCGACGAGCTCGATTGAGCGAGAGCGATTGGGCATGATCCTGACGAAGCCGCGCTCATGCAGGCGCACGATCAGGTTGTAGGCAGCGGTTTTCGAGACGCACAGTGCCTCGGCCGTTTCCTCGTAAGTCGGCGCAAGTTCAGTTTTGGCTTTGAATTCACGGATGAACTCGATCGCTTTCAACTGCTTCGGCGTGAGACCGGGCCGATCCGTCTGCAGTTCAAGTGCGATCGCCTTTGCCAGTGCCGGGCTCTCTTTGACGATGCGCCGGGCGCGCATTTTGAGCGTTTCCATGGGCTTCACCCTTTCTGCGCCAGCGCCGAGCGTGATGGTTCTGGGTCGCCCATAAGGCGCGAGGTGACCGTGCCGAATGCCTTGGCGCGCTCATGTGGGCCCTTGGGCGCTGCCGCTGCCGGCAGGGCTGCGACCTTGCTCTCGACCTTCTGGCGGGTCTCGTCGGCCCATTTCGGCAGGACGATTTCAAACCATCCGCCTTCCTCCTGGACCTTTTCCCACTGGCACCATTTCGCCGGCTCGACGCGGTTGACGAACATCGCCTGGTGACCAAGCTTGATGAGGAAATAGTCGCCCTTCCCTGTCGCCTTCTTCTCGACGATCGCCTGGCCGACACTGTTGTTCTTGCGAAGGCGGATCATGCCATGCTGGGGGCCGTCGCCGAGCAGGACCTCGACCTTATCCTGGTCGGAGACGCCAAGTGCTGAGGCCGACTTCATATCGATGTTGAGGAGAAGGATCGCGGTCTTCTTGCCGCGAAGCGTTGCCTTAATGCCGGTGCCGATCGAAGCGGGCTTGAACTGGATGACTGCTTTGACCCACGCCATTTACGCAGCCTCCTCGCTGAAACCCGGATCTTCGCCGTTGATGGTTTTTGACAAATCCTTGTTTGCAAAGGCCGTTCCGTCGTTCATGCCGCGCTGCCAGGCCTGCCCCATCGGGCTATCGACGCCATATGGATTGATGTTTTCCTTGCGGCCCTTACCTGCCGCGAGACCCTCGGCGTAGGCGCGCTCCTCGGCGTCCGCCCGATCTACGTCGAGTAAGTCAAGCTGGCGGCCAAGTGGATGACCAAGCCAGCGAGCAACCCTGATCTTCCATTCCAGATCGCGAATGACATCGTTGATGTCTTTGTCCTCAAGCTCCTGAGCCCATTTGAAGACTGACTTTGGAATCCCGGCGTTGCTGGCGCGCTTATAATTGTCCTTCATTCCCGACATGATGCCGGCGATCTCGCTCTTATCCTGCTTGATCACGCCGAGTGTCTCGTGGAAGACCTGCTCGATATAGTCGTCGTTGCTGTTATGGCCTGCTGCGGTCATCGTGAATCCCCTTCATCAGTGGGTGTGGAATTTTCAGTCCCGCGAAGTTCCGGCGCGATCCATAGCGCCAAGGAACGCGCGGAAAGCAGCAATGAACGAGCGAGAGATATCCTCCTCTTCGCCAGCCAAGAGAGCTTCGGCCCGGGCAATGATCCGTTCATTCTTTGATAGTTCTGATTGGCCGTATCGGACACCGGCTATCTCCTCGATTTCTTTGATTTCGTCGGCGCTGATCGATATGCGCGGATCCGCATACCAAGCGTCTTTGGTTCTGTTGAATGACCAGCCAAGCAGCCTTGAAGCGGCCCTGATGCGGTCCTTGACGCTCCGGCCCGACCCCACCGGAGAAATGCGCTCGTGAAGCGCGCACTGCACAAATTCAACGCTACTCATTTTGGATTTCTCCGATGATTTTTCGGACATTTCCGAAGTCCTTTCCGGTACGTGTTGAGACGTACTACCGGGGCGTTAGGCTTCGGTTCTGGGTTGAAAGGGAAAGACGATGAACCTGCAGCGAGCAAAAGGTTTGGCGACGCAGATGCCGGTGCAGTTGGAATTGTTCGGATCATTTGCGAAACTTCCCCGCAATGGGGGTCGCCAGACCCGAAATTACGGCCCAAAGAACAACTACAGGCCAGATTGCGACAACGATCCATTCGCGGACGCCCGGGGCTACATCCCACCGTATGAAGGCAGCACCCCCAAATAGACCCAAGACATAGAGGCTGATCGCGACGACGGTCATTCAAGCCACCGCTGCTGGTGCGGTTGGCCAAGGCATCCACGCTACTGGCGGAGAGTCCTTCGTGAACATCTCCCAAGCCTCACGCTTGGATATCCAACGACTGACGGTGACGGTGCCAGAAGAACCCACTGCGATGATCTTTCGATCTTGGGGCGCCGATTGCATGTCGAAGTTCCAATCCGACGCTGCTGATTTCGCAACCGCCAAGGCCTCCTCGAGGCCAGCAATGATTTTCTGAAATGCCTCAGCACTCACGCTTTCACCTCGTACTCGGAAGGATCAATCTTGCGGACGTCAGAAGCCGCTCCAAACGTACCAAGCTGTTTGGTACGAAACTCGCGCGTGCCCTGCGGATCGAACGTCGCTGCAGCTCCTGTTCGGAGCCAGCCCGGCGCTTTCGCAGCGGCACGCGCCATTTTCTTCTGGGAGGATTTACTCATGCTGCCGCTTCCGTAACCGGTCGAGAGACAGACGTGGGCCACTCCGCGCCGTCTGGCCAATTCTCGGAGAACCACAAGACAACTTCGTCGTACTTTTTCGCGGTGAAGGTCTTGCCTTCCCTGATACGAGTGAAGAACCGGCCATCGGAGGCGCAAAGCCGTCCGATGGTGCTCTCCTCGATCTTGCGAGAAACACCGAAAGCCGAAGCCAGTGACAAAAGATTGTTTGAAAGCTCTGTTTCCATATACAAAGGGTAGTGGGAAACTTCCCACTTATCAAGGGGAAATTTCCGATTTCACAAAATATGTGGAAATTTCCTATTGTCGCGAGATCATGGATCTCAAAACGATTGTAGTTAACCGCTTGGAACAACTTGGTGTTGGCGCTGTAGAGGCCGCCACTGCTGCAGGCATTGAACGAACCTTCATTCGCGATATCGTTGATGGCAAAAAGAAATCGGTGCGAGCGGATAAAATGGGGGCATTAGCGCGGGCTTTAAAACTTAACCCCGAAGCGCTTATGCAAGGCGAATTGCTGGCTGATGACGAGCCGGTCGACCACGCTTCCTATGTACGTCTCATGGGGTTCATTGGAGCTGGCGCTGTGATCGAGCCTGACTTTGAACAGACGCCTCCGGAAGGTCTCGATCAAATCCATATAGAAATCCCGCTTCCTGGCGACATGATTGCATTCCAAGTGAAGGGCGTTTCGATGTTGCCTCGCTATGACGAGGGCGACGTAATCATCGTTTGGCGGGAACAGAAGCGCGGGACCGACTCGTTCCTTGGCGAAGAGGCCGCAGTACGTACGCGCGACGGCCGAAGGTTTCTCAAAACTATACGTCGCGGCGAGAACGGCTATACGTTGGAATCGTGGAATGACCACCCCATTGAAAATCAAGAATTGGATTGGGTTGGCGAAATCTACGTCACGATTCGGGGCAATCAACTTCGGCGTATGGTGAAGTCCATGCACCGCCAAGGCGGTGTTCAAGGCCAATTGAAGTTGCGCGCCTAAATGGATCCCGTTCGTCTTATAGTTGTCATGGCCTTTGATCGCTCCGACGAAGGCGAGCTCGTTCCTGCTTTTGAGGCTATGCAATTCGACAGCGAAGATCGCGCGATGCGCAGCGCTCGCGAGTTGGCGAGAAAGCATGATGGCGTTCTCGCCTGGGCGCGTGACGCTCAACCGGATGTAGGTGAATACGGGCCGCCGACGGTCCTCTTTCAGTCCGGTCAAGTGCCGGAGATGGAATAATGCCGGATTTTCGGAGCGATGCCGAAGGGAATCGTCGGTGAGAAAATAGTTCGGTTCTGGCGCTGGAATGGCGACGGTGATGCACCGCAGTTTACTCACTGGACCAATCGTGGAACCATCAAAATCAGAGCGAAAACACCTGGCATCTCTAGCGAGGTCTTATTTAATGGCCTCCTGCTCGGAATAGACGATATCCTGCCGATAATTCCGGCTGAAAATCTCCATCGAGGCAACTACGACAAAGACGCGGGATTCAAGATCAGCGAGATTGTTCCGGCGGCTTTGGATGAATGGAATGATCTGGGAGGCTAAAATATTCGTCCAGAAGATATCGCAGACGCATAAGGCCTTCGTAACCTATCTGAATCCGCTGATGTTCACCGCCTACCTGAATAAGCAACGCGCCAGAAATGGTAATTCCGCTAGGATAGGCGCCTTCTATTGATCTAGCGTCCATCAAGGTTTTTCCTTCCTGTTGTGAATATCGAACGCTGATTGCGCACGCGTGTTTGATAGTTCTGAACCCTTTTCACTTAACCTTCCTTTCTATCTCTTCTCTCCTTCAGGGGATTTCTCAGGAACGATTAGGCTTTAAGGAAACGGCGTAGTAATCCCTTGGAGCCGGAATAATCCGACCCAAGGAAACTACACGTCTTCAGGACTCGATTGAGTATTCTGAGGTATCCGTGCATCCCCGCCAAGCCATATGTCGGCCCGTCCCACCTGCGGATCATGGTCGGCTTTTATTGGCTGGTGAGCCTCATGCGCCGGGACCGATCTCCCGTTGTCGTCGCGCCTTCCCTTCAACCTGATTGCCGGTTGACCGCTTGAGTCCCTTGCCTTCGACGCTGCCATGGACCGGCAAACCACTCCCCTACTGCACCTGCGTTACAGACTTGTCCGCTTCGCCGTGAGGCCGTCCCTTTCAGGATAGGCATTCCATGGAGACCACCAAAAAGCACTCGGTGATTTGCCATGGCATAAACCCGGTCGCGACAGCGCGTCAAACAAAAAATAGGAAACTTCCCACTTTTACGTTGACGAGTAGGAAATCTCCCACTATTGTAACTCCATGAAACGAACTTCATGGGGCATTACGATGAACACCTTCGACCCATTCACACTCACCGATCTGGCGCTGCAATCAGCGGGCGCCGTCGTTCTCGTCATCCTCTGCGAACTGGCCAAGCGCCAGATCAATCGCACCGTCTCGCGCCGGAGGATCGCACGATGAACAGTTCCTACCGCCAAAGCATCATCCAAGAAGTCAAAGCGCTTCCGCGCAACAAGTTTCAGCGCATTTCTCACGCCGACTTTGATCGCATCAATGGTCGTATCAATGCCGACTACAAAGCCGGTCGCATCGAGTTCCACGATTTCGCGAACTGCTACGCCGTCATCGGTCAGGCAGTGAACGGGTTTGCCAACGGGAGGTGGAATTGAACATGAGCGCGCACCCCGCCAACAGCGTCTTTCACGCACTCACCAATGTTGTGAAGAGCGTCCGATCAGTCACCGTTGAGGACATCTGCTCCGACATGCCAATGGGCCGCCACGTCAAGAAGGCGTTGGAGTTTGGCTACAACATTCCACCCGAGACCGAGATCAACCACGCCATTCGCTGGCTGGACCGGCTAATTCAAAGCCAGGTGTCGCTCCGGCAGGCAAAGAGCTGGGCATACGACAGCAACCGACTGATCGGCTTGGTCCAGAACAAGCGGTCCCTAGAAGAGGCGCTGGAGCGCCGGCAGGCAGCGTGATGGGCGAAGATGATCCTGACACCGACTGGTGGGAAGTCGATGACCCCATCGAGGTCGAAGAATTCGACGACGATTTCAACAACGATATCACCGAGGAGGCAGTTTGATGCTCAGTTTTTCAATCGCATGTGTCGGCCTTGCCGGTCTGACAGCAATCGTCCTCGCCAACATCGGAACATTGGTCAAGACCTACGACCAGATCATGAATGAGGTCGACCAATGAGCTGTAGACCCCTCAACGAACGGGAATTGCCAGACGACTACCCTGTTTATGGTGATTACCTGTACGTCGCTGACGGCAAGGTAATTCGGTCTGATGTGTTTGGCACGGTACGCGACTTACGGCGCGACACGGGTGCCAAGGTAATCACAAGCTGTGACATCTACGGTCGTGAAGCGCTCGCCAAGGCAGGTGCGCTATGAGCCCGATCTCCCTCATCGAACTCGAACACATCCGCCTGATGCAGGCACGCAAGCACAGAATGCGTGTCCGCCTCGTCGAGTGGTTCAGCATCGGCGTGATCGCCCTGTTCGGCGTGATCCAAGTGATCAATTTCATAGCGAGCGTCTGGCTATGAGCACTGAACGGATCATCGATACCGACGCCTTTGTCCAGATCGGGCAGCCCGCCAACGCGGTCGTTGCCGAGGTCGCCAAGAAAATCAACAAACCATACGAGGGAGCTGCAGCCATGAGCGCGCCAGCCGTAATCGACAATCAGAATGTAACTTCGACGACTCCGATCCGAGGTTCGATGACACCGATGGACATGCTCAACCATGCCGTCGAGACCGGTGCGAACATCGAGACCCTGACCAAGCTCATGGACCTTCAGGACCGGTGGGAAAAGAACCAGGCGCGAAAGGCCTTTGAAGCCGCCATGTCTGCTGCCAAGGCTGAGATCCCCGAAATCAAGAAAAGCCGCAAGGTTGATTTCACGTCAGGCAAAGGCCGCACCAACTACCAGTACGAAGACTTGGCGGGCATCATGAGCGCCGTCGCGCCGGTTTTGTCCAAGCATGGTCTTCATGTTCGGTACCGCACCGCGGCCGAACCCAACATGCCGATCTCGGTGACGTGCATCATTTCGCACAGCATGGGCCACAGCGAGGAGAACACGCTGACGGCCGGCCGCGATGACAGCGGCAACAAGAACAGCATCCAGGCAATCGGTTCAACGGTCACATACTTGCAGCGGTACACACTCAAGGCTGTGCTTGGTTTGGCAGCGGCCGCAGACGATGACGGCAGTACCGCAGATCAGACGACCGACGAAGCGAAGCCAATAACCGAGGCGCAAGCGTCGGTAATCCGCGAACTGATCGAACAGGGCGAGCTCGAGACGCCGACCTTCTGCGATCATTGGAAGGTTGAAGCCGTCACCGACATCCCCATGGACAAGTTCAACGAGGTGGTCGGTTCCCTGCGGCGCCGTGTGGCTTGGCTCAAACAGCAGAAGTCGGAGAGCGCGGCATGATCGAGATCATCGACTGCGACCAGAATTCGCCGGAATGGTATCAGGCGCGTTGTGGCATCCCGACCGCTTCCAACTTCGCCACCATAATGGCGAAGGGCGAAGGCAAGGTCCGTCGAACCTACTTGCTTAAGCTGGCGGGCGAAATCCTGACCGGCGAACCATCTGAAGGCTACACCAACGCCCACATGGAGCGCGGCCACGAGATGGAGCCGGAAGCGCGTTCACAGTACGCGTTCCTGACTGGTGCGGAGCTCACCCAGGTTGGGTTTGTTCGCAACGGCGCCAAAGGGGCGAGCCCCGATAGCCTGATTGGAAATAACGGTGTTGGCGAGTTCAAAACAAAACTCCCGCACTTGCTCATTGAGGTCTTGCTGAAAGATCAGTTTCCACCCGAGCATCGCGCTCAGTGCCAAGGCGCGCTTTGGGTCTGCGAGCGTGAGTGGGTCGATATCGCCTGCTACTGGCCGAAGCTTCCGCTGTTCGTTAAGCGCGCCTACCGGGATGACGTCTACATCAAGCAAATCGCCGACGAGGTCGATCGCTTCAACGCCGATCTGGCCGATACAGTCGAACTCGTGCGCCGCTACGGCATGCTGGAGGCAGCATGACCACCCGCCGGCAGCTAGTGATCAACACGCCAGCCGATCGGGAAATGGTTGCGGCATGGGCGCGCAACGTCGAATACGGAACCATTGTCGAGTTCCGCAAGAAGACGCGCAGCGCCGAGCAGAATGCCAAGCTTCACGCCATGCTGGGCGAAGTGGCGGAGCAAGTCGTCTGGTACGGCCGCAAGCTCGATATCGACGACTGGAAGAATATGTTCACCGCGTCATTGCGGCATGCCGACGTCATACCTGGCATCGACAAGGGAACCATCGTTCCGCTGGGCATGAAGACTTCGACCATGACCGTGGAGGAAATGGGAAATCTGATCGAACTCATTTATGCGTTCGGTTCCGATCCGGAACATCCTGTCCAGTTCAAAGAGCCACAAGAATCGGACGTACCCCATGCGTCCGATGATGGAAGCGAAGCCGACCTCCTCCCCGGCGAAGCTTCCAATACTGAGCCCGGCGGTTCTTCGGAAACCTCCTCCCCCGATCAACCGTCGGGCTCAAACTTTCTCACCGACGAGGACAAACGAAATCTCGGCGAATTCATCGTCCGATTGAATGCCGCTGTCGGCGCCGACCCCGATGTGGTCCGCATGGCGCGCAACAGCTTTGCAGCTGAACAACGCCCCTTGAGCAAGCTGGCTAAGGAAAAAGCCGAGACAATCACAGGGCATTTCCGCGATGCGTGCGGCAAGTCTGATGAGGTGCGACAGGCTGCCCTCGCCTTCACATGCGCTTTAGCTCAGATCGATGAGCAAGATTTGGCGGTGCAGCCGTGACCGAGATCACCAACAAAGACAAAGCCGAGTGCGCCGAGCGCGAGGTGAAACAACGCCAGCGTGTCTATTCCCGATGGGTTGCTGATGGCCGGATGGCGCAAGCCTTCGCCGACCGGCAGATCGCCGTGATGCAAGCCATCGCCCAGGAGTATCGCGCCAAGGCTGACGCCGACGATCAGGCAGGGAGGTTGCTCTGATGGCCCGCCAGGTCGACGAGTGGATCGGCAAGACCGATGACACGAAGGCCCCGCCCCGCGTGCGCCAGCGCATTTATGACCGGGACAAAGGCGTCTGCCATCTCTGCAAACTGCAGATCAAGCCGGGCGAGACGTGGCAAGCCGATCACGTCGTAGCCCTGATCAATGGCGGCAAGAATGCGGAGAGCAATCTCGCGCCGGCGCATTCTCATTGCCACCTCGGCAAGACCGCGCTGGACGTCAAGGAGAAGTCCAAGGTCGCCAAAGTGCGCGCGAAGCATACCGGCGTCACTCGGCCGAAGGGTTCGGTCAAATCCGCCGGTTTCGCGAAGGTCGTCAGGGCCAAGCCGGCTCCCACCAAATCCCTCCCGCCTCGCCGTTTATTCGAAAGGATCGAACCATGATGTACGGGCAACGCTTCAAAGGTTGGCTTGCCGATTTCACTGTTATTGCCGGGCCGTTCGTTGTCGTCGGCCTTGTCTTGCTGGCTGTTTTTGTAAGGTGCGTCGGATGAGCGTGTACGTCGACGACATGGCCGCTCCGTTTGGCAATATGATCATGTGCCACATGTGGGCTGATACCGACGAAGAACTGCTTGCGATGGCTGACAAGATCGGCGTGCATCGAAAGTGGATACAAGGCCATCCCACACTGTCTTTCGGTAAGCATCGCGGCGCGAGCTGGGTTCACTTCGACATTGCCCAGAGCAAACGCGCCCTGGCGGTTCGTAACGGAGCGATCGAGACGGATCGATATGGCCCGCTTGAACACACAGCACGTCTCTGTCTCGCGAAGGGCAAAGAAACGGGCAATCAGACGTTGGTAGACTATGGTAAAAAGCGGCTCGAAATGGTGAGGATGTCGAGGGCATCCGCGCCTCGCTCCACCGGGAGTCTGGCAAATGATTGACCTGCGCCACGAACCCATGAGCCCGACATTCGACAAGTGGCACGTTGGAGGCACACCCTTTCCCGCGGTCTTTCACCGCTTTACCGAGCCGGACTTGGGTGATCCCCACGATCACCCTTTTGCTTTCCGCTCGATCATCCTCCACGGCGGTTATATTGAGGAGGTCTACCACCCCGAGCGTGGCTTGATCGATGTCATTGCGCGGCCGCCGGGCGACAGTTTCCGGATCGAAGCCACCCACATCCACCGGATTGTTTCGCTACCTGGCGGTGAATGCTGGACGCTGATGCTGCCTGAGCGTCAGCTGCGCACGTCGTGCTTTTGGCAGTTCCGCGATGATGGTGCGTACTTTCGGAAATGGCACGACGAAGAGTGGACGCCGTACGACCGTGAGACGGTGGATAGCGGGGAGAACCCGCGTGGCTAAGGTTGACATCATTCGCAATGTGCCGCGCCTTGGTCTCAGCAGGACCGAGGTTGCGCTTGCGATCGGTGTTGCGCCGAATACGGTGGATGAAATGGTCCGGGAAGGAATGCTCCCTCGCCCGCGACGTTGGCACACCCGCAAGTTTTGGCGCATCGCTGAGTTGGAAGCGGCAATGGCGGAGTGGCCTGTAGATGGGGAACAGGAGGTCGACGTATCGAATTGGAGAGCGTCGGCGTGAGCGACGTGGCCGCAATCGATCTACCCTATATCGAAACCAACCGGAGTCGTCACGGCAAGGAGCGGTTCTATTTCCGCGTCGACAAGAAGCGCATTGCAAGGCTGCCAGACAACCCGCACAGCGAGGAATTCGCAACCAAGTACTGGGAGGCCAGAAACGCCTACGAAGCCTCTGGCGCGGCTCCTACGAAGGATAGCACTACGCTTCCTCTTGTGGCGCAGGCAGGCACGTTTCAATTTCTTTGTGCCAACTATCTCGCCAGTCAGTCATTCCGCAAACTCGACTCCACCACCCAGGCAAAGCGTCGATCGATCATCGACAGTATGCTCTCCGAGCCGCTGAGTGCGAAGGACAGGCGTCTATTCGCACATCTTCCACTTGCAGCCCTCGACGTCGCCAATCTCGAGGTCTTGCGCGACCGGAAGCGGGATACGCCCTTCGCGGCCGACGAGCGTTTGAAAATCCTTCGCCAGATATTCGAAGCCGGCAAAGCCGCCAAGCCCTCGCCCTTGGTGCGACAGAACACTGCAAAACTGGTCGAACCATTTCGCGTGAAAACCGACGGTCATGAGACCATGCGCAACGAGGACATCGCAAAATACATCGAGCATCACGGCCAGCAGTCAAAGGCCGTGCTCGGGCTTGCCATCCTGATGTACACGGGAATGCGGGTTTCTGACCTTGCGACTATCGGACCCCAGCACCGCCGCGGTGACACCTTGATTTTCAGGGTGTTTAAGAATCGCAACAAGAGCCCGACGACGCTGGAAATACCGATCCACCCTATTCTCGATGCTGTTATGGCTCTGCACCCGCAAAAGCGCATGACATACATGGTCACCGAGTACGGCAAGCCCTTCACGATCAAGGGATTGGGCAATCGTGTGTCGGATTGGTTCACGCAAGCTGGGCTTCCCCACCTGACCGCCCACAGCGTCCGCAAGGGTCTTGCCACGAACATGGCCGAGAACGAAGCCACCGACCTGATGCTGGAGGGAATGTTCGGGTGGAAGGACGCCAAGACGTCGAAAATCTATACCCGGAATGCGCAGCGCGCGCGCCTGGCGAGACAGGCCGTTTCGAAGATCGATTGGGGTGAAATGGGGAACATAGTGCCACACCCTGAAGGTGGGGTGGTGTCCCAGAGTGCCACACCTGAGAAAAAGATTAGCTAAATCAAGTGCTTGTAGTGGTGCCCAGAAGGGTTGGAGGCCTCGCCCGGAATCGAACCGGGATACAAGGATTTGCAGTCCTCTGCGTAACCACTCCGCCACGAGGCCTCAACTGCAATCGAAGCACGGAATAACCCGTTGAAACTCCGGTGCTGTTCTCTATGAGACCGAAATCGCTCCGTCAAGCCATTCCGAAGAAATTCCTCGTCCCATTCCGAACGGGCGTTCTCGCATCGTTCCTGATTGGTTAATTTCTGTTCTACGCTGCATCTTCCGCGGTATGAAGCCCCCAATACAGGCCGCCGGCCCCGGGATGCTCTAGGTATTTCAGTGTTGTCTCGCTGTCCGGTCTGCCGAGTCTTAGAAACGCTGGCAGATCCTCCCTAAGCATCCCACAAGATTGTCGCACACATCCGTACCGGGGTCGCCGTATGTGGTGGGTATGGATTCGAAGATTACCGCGAACCAAGTCTTTCTCGGCAGCACTTGCTCCCAATATGGAGAAAAGCTTGGCCATAGGCCCTTTATGCCCCGCTGGGAAATTGTCTGGACTGATCTGCCAGTCGCAAAACTGGGCCCCTTTTTGCGCTTGCAAGTTCTGAAATAGCAACGCGTGCATTCTGCAAATGAAATGAAAAAAGGTAAACGACGTAAGCCGCCTCGCCACACCTCAAAACGAACAGTCATTAGCGCGATGTGCCTCGTCACGACTTTTGGGTATGTCGTCAGCATCGCTCGCATCAAGAGAACCGCGACCCCGATCAACGCGATTTCTGGAACGTCAATTATCACGGGGGCGATTTGACTAAATACCCAACTTTATGCGGAAGGCATCACGTGCCAGAGCCGTCTTTCTTGTTCGCGGCATTCCCCTTCCAACGGCGTCCGAGCTTTACCTCCAGCTGACGCCGCTTACGCCGCACCAGAGCAGAATCATGCGACAGGACGACGAGGCCGAGCGGAATCATCCAGAACCCGAGAACCGGGAGAAACCCCAATGTACCGCCAGCGACAAGCGCACCGCCGAGCGTGCGACGCATTGCCACCGATTGCGGCATGGGTACGTGGCGGCCGAGAATCCGCATATGCCGGCGCTTGACCCGGGCCTTGTGCGTCTCTTCGCCGTGTTCCTTGTTGTCTTCCGGGCGGTCAGTCAAAACTTTTCTCATCAATCTGGACGTATTACGACCGGATGTAAGAAGCCGGGCCGGCCATGTCATCCTTCTGTTATGCACATTTGCGGAAAAAAAATCGAAATGGTCCTTTGCAAAAGCGAAACCCTTTTGCTATAGGCCACATCGCTGATGACTGAGTAGCTGTTCCCCGGTAGCTCAGCGGTAGAGCAACCGGCTGTTAACCGGTTGGTCGCTGGTTCGAATCCGGCCCGGGGAGCCACTTCCAAGCACAATCCCAGACTTTTATTGCAGTTTTTTGAAGGCCGACAAGCTTCGGACTTACGTGTCGGCCCATATTCATGAGTTTACCGGCCTGCGGCATCGGCGTTCACTCATTTATGGTCTGGAACCGCACCGCGCCATTGCTCAGAAACACTGCCTTGTCGAATAAGGCGAGATCGAGCGGATTGGGCAATCGAATATCTCGCAGATCGGGACAGGGTTTCAACGATGGATCGTATGACCGGTCGATCTGTGAAATGAAGACGATGATCAGCCCTCGTTGCCGTGCAAACCCTCGCAGCGCTTGCACCTGTGTCGTAAGATCCGGTCTGTCGCGCTTTTGATCGAGAATCTGCAGATAATCGATGACGGCCAATGTCCCATTTGGAGCCAGTGTCAGTCGCTCGATGATGTAATCGGCGCAAATGGCATTGGAGTGGTCCAGCTCGAAACTTTGATCAAATTGCGTGGGATTGACTCCGATAGCGCGCAAGCGATCGACGACGTCCCTTGCCGTATATTCGAGCGTAAAGAACGCGCTGCGACGACCTGCCTTCATCGCTTGAACGGCCAGCCTGAGACCCATAAGCGTCTTGCCTTGCCCGGGGCGCGCACCGATCAATACGAGGTCGCCCGGATCCAGTCGGCAAAACAACTCGCTGGCCGGCAATCCTGCAGGCGCTGTGGCTGCGAGCAGGCTCCAGCGCGTAAACCCTTCCCTCGCCGCGATCTGATCGAGCGCCTTGTACAGGGGAATGCCAAGTTCGCGCGCGAGGTTTTTGGCCTGACGCTTCAAATGAAAAACTGGTGCCGACAATCTCATTCAAATAACCTCCTATTGCGAGCAAATGCTGCAGTCCCTCCTTATGCGTCGTGCTCGAACAGTCGGTTTCAAAAATGTTCACCCTGCATGAATGATGCTTTCCCGAATGGAGGGGGGAGGCATGGGCTTTGCCGTACCGATTCCTAGCCGATTCTGCGTGGCAGCGGCAAGCCGTGCGGGGTGAACAATGCACCCTTGCGATGCGGCGGCTCGTATGCTCGAATTATGATCGTCGCCTTTCGATGATCCTTATACCGAGCTGCCCATGTCGTTTCGACCGCCACAAAACACTTCATCCGGTCTCGATCGCGGAGCGCCGCCGAGCGCGATCGACATGGAAATCATCGCTGAAATGGCAGCGGCGCTGGGCCGCGCGGGACAGAAAGTCGAACAGGCGCTGGAGCAACTGAACGCGGCCTCGGATACTGAACGCGCGGCGCGCCTGAAGGCAGCGGCGAAAGCAGTGCACGCCTATTTCATCCAGCGCGAACTTTGCGGGCTGCGCAGACATGACGACGCGATAAACCACTATGGTATCCCGCGCGCGGTGCTGGTGCGGCTGGGCGCCGACTGAGCTTCATAGACCAGCAAATACGCGTGGCGCTGCGGCCTGTTGAACTTTGCCGGCCTTGCCGCGTTTTGGAGGCTGCGGAGCGTACTTCCAACACCGGCTTCGCTTGAACCGGCTTCATTTCGCCGGGATTTGTTCTAGTCTCGAGCGAAATGTTCAAGGGAAAGCGCGAATGGCATATGAGATCTTGACGCCGGCCGAAATGAGCGAGGCCGACCGGCTCACCATCGCTGCCGGACCGGGAGACGGGTACACGCTGATGCTCCGTGCCGGCGAAGGCATCGCAAACTATCTCCTTGCTCATCACGGCGATGCACCAGCGTTTCACGTTCTCTGTGGGCCTGGCAATAATGGCGGCGACGGTTACGTGATCTCCCGCGCACTCAACGACAACGGCGCCAGCGCCTTCGTATGGTCGAACGGCGCGCCCAAGGCCGGCACCGATGCCGCCCGCGCACTTGCGGACTGCCCGCTACGTCCGCGTTCAATCGAAGGCTTCGCGCCCCAGCCCGGCTCTGTCGTCGTCGATGCCTTGTTTGGCGCCGGGCTGGACCGGCCGGTCACCGGCAAGGATGCCGAGGCAATCGAGCGCGCCAACCAGGAGCCGGTGCGCAGGATTGCCGTCGATGTGCCTTCGGGGCTCGACGGCGCCACCGGCCTGCCGCTCGGCACTGTCTTCCAGGCCGATAGCACGATCACGTTCTTCAGAAAGAAGCCGGCGCATTTGCTCTATCCGGGCCGGGCGCTGTGCGGCGATCTTATCGTCCACGATATTGGCATCAGGGATGAGGTGCTCGCCGCGATCGCGTCACGCTGCTTCGAGAACGCGCCCGGCTTGTGGCGGGACCAACTCCCCTCGCCTGATGTCGACACCCACAAGTATCGTCGCGGCCATGCCGCCGTATTCTCGGGCGGCGCCACGGCAACGGGAGCGGCTCGGCTTTCAGCCATGGCTGCCGCCCGCAGCGGCGCGGGGGCGGTCACGGTCCTCTCTCCAGGTGAGGCACTTGCGGCCAACGCAGCGCATCTGACGTCGATCATGCTTAGCCGGTGCGACCACGGACAGGACCTTGCCGACTTTATCGAAGCGCGCCAGCCAACCGCCTTCGTTATCGGGCCCGGCTTCGGTATTGGCGAAAAGACGCGCACCCTTGCGCTTGACCTCCTTGACAAGGCGTCCGGACACTTCGTCTTTGATGCCGATACGATCACATCGTTCAAGGACAAGCCGGATATGCTGTTAGCCGCGACCCGGCGCCTGCCGGAAGTGCGCCTGGTACTTACGCCGCATGAAGGCGAATTCAAGCGCCTCTTCCCTGATCTCGATGCGGAGGCCATGCCCTCAAAGCTGGAGCGGGCACGCGCTGCAGCTGCGCGCGCCAACGCGATCATTATCTATAAGGGCGCCGATACCGTCATTGCAGCGCCAGACGGGCGCGCCGTCATCAACAGCAACGGCACGCCCCTTTTGGCGACCGCAGGGTCGGGCGATGTGCTTGCGGGGCTCAACGCAGGACTGATGGCGCAGGGCATGGCGCCGTTTGCGGCGGCCTGCGCGGCGGTTCATATCCACGGCGCGGCGGCCCATGCACTTGGCTTGGGGCTGATTGCCGAAGATCTGCCACGGGCAGCCGGAAGCGTTTTGGCCTCCCTGATGGAAACCGCAGAGGAGAGCAAATAACCGAGCCCGAGGCGCCGATCCCGGTGCGCCTGACAGGAATGCCACGCCACTCAAGGCGTCAATTATGGAGTTACAGTATGAAACCTTCGCTGCTGCTGACAGCCCCTCTCCTCCTCGCCGCTTTGACCGGTTGCGCGGGGATCGACTACGCAAAATCCAACTATGGCGGCCTGCCGCAGCAACAATTTACGGCGAGCAACGGCCAGTCATTCCAGATCATCGACAATCCGCAGCGCAACCGCTTGATGATTGGACCGGGTGGCGGCGGTGGAGCGACGCAAGGCTTCGTCAAAGGCCTTGCGGGCGGCGTAGCCGGCGGTCTGGTGGCGACGCCACCGGTAGTCTACCGCGACGCCGCCGAACAGTTCCTGCGCAGCACCGGGCGAAACTGTACGGCTCAGGACGTGACCGCGATCATGGATCCGCGCTATGAAGTTCGCTACACCTGCATGGGCGGGCGAACCAACCAGGATCGATTGTTGGGACCGGCCCAATAGTTCGATAGCCGCATTAACCCGGTCTTTACCTTGATCGTTCACCTTGTTCCCGAGCGCGAAAAGGTGTTGCGTACGCGCTTCCCGTTTTAATCGATGCACGTCATCATTCTGTCGTAATAACAGGGTAGTGAACGTTCTCAAGCGAACAGCTTATCTTCGTCTTTGACCACGGATGTACTGGCACTGATGTAGAGGTAAGTTTAGGAAGGTCGGGTCGCTCCCGGCCTTTTGCTTTTGTGGATTTGCGTCGAATATTTGGATTACGTGAACCGAGTTCGTTGGCGGCCCAGCGCCAGGCCGCTAGCCGTATCTCGTCGCAACGGCGAGGTATTCCGGAACCCGCCACCGCGTCACAGCTTGAGGGCGGCTTGCCGCGTCCTGCCCGCTTCGCTTTAATCTCACCGCAGCGCCAAAAACGCGCGTCAAGCTCATCGCTCTCTGCCGTTTCGCCTCAATCTTCCTGCCGCGCCGAAACCCGCGTCGAGTTCATCGCCCGCTGCTGCCAGCAGCTGGACTAAACGTTTTCTCCTCGCGACGGCGAGGTCATCCCGAAGCGGCTCAAGTCAGCAGCCGGATGGCGGCTTGCCGCGTCAAGCTCATCGCTCTCTGCCGTTTCGCCTCAATCTTCCTGCCGCGCCGAAACCCGCGTCAAGCTCATCGCCCGCTGCTGCCAGCAGCTAGAATTCGATCGTCACCAGCACCGTGTCGGAATACTTTCCAGCCGGCTTTTTGTTTAGCGGTTCATTGATTCTGCCGTACACGGGGACCTTTATTGGAAAGCCGGTGCCGGTCCCCTTTTCAGGGTCAGTTTCTCGCCACGGTACGCCGGCGGAAGCATCCTTATAAAGTTCATAGCCGACAGAGGTCTCCATCTCGCCTGCCATGTACATTTTACGGACCTTCGGACTTCTCGACTTACCATTGTCGACCGTGATCGTGTAGTTGGCTTCGGGCGAGCACCGGACGTTCAGCGCGGTCGAGGCCCGCATATTTTTCCAATCCGTGACAGGCGTGACAACACCGAAATCGAGATCACCCATGACGTTCAGCTTGCAGCTCGGCTTGATTTCGACGCTAAGTGGACGCGTCGTCGCCATACGAATCATTTGTGGGGGTACTGATGCCGAGCACGAGGGATTAGACCCCTTGCTCAACACGCCATACCAGACATCGACTTGGAGATCTGTTTTATAGATACCTGCCTTGACCCAACGACCAGGTGGAATTTTCACCGTCCAATAATCGAACATGTATTCAATTGTACCCTTCGTGCCCGGCACGTCGTAGCGGTAGGTGTCGTAGCCGCCCTTGGCGGTGGACTGGCCGTGGGTCAAGACTTCGAACGCGAGTTTGTGACCGTTTTCGGATCTCAGGGTCTGGTCGTCGGTATCAGCCAGGGTGATGCATGCATAAAAAATCGAACCGACATTCGCCCCTGTCACATTGCAGGAGATACTTACCGGGGGAAAGGTCACAATGGCCGCCTCGCCGCTCATGGCCTCGAGTTCTATTGTATCCATCCGATTTGTGCACGTCGCGGATGCGTTGGCTGCAGCCGGAACCACCCACATTCCCAGGAGGAAAAAGAGGCAAACCAATAGCATTTTCATAAAACAGGTCTCCTCGGACTGCTTCCTTTGCCCTCCAGACGACGGCGCTTTATTGGCATCGAACACCTCCGATATGCACCTGTTGCCCTGGTGTCGGACGGTATTCAAACTCTGCCGCGCACACTGCCCCATCCGCCATATGAATGGACGCAGCGTTATTGGCCTTGAGCCCCTTGATGAAAGCCTGTCCGTCATAACCGACGACAAAGGCATCTTCTGCTCCGTTGAGACTGCCGGCCAACCCGGCTTCCAGCGGCTCGCCCGCCGCGTCGACGAAGGAAATGACAGCCGCTTCGGGGTCTTCCTTGACGCCGAAATCGACGACGACCCCGCTTTGCTGCGCCGGCACGACGATAGTGCGCGTCGAATCGATCGCAGCATCGACCGGAAGATTGGTCGTATCGATATCGATACGGTTTTCTTCGTAGGAATTCAGGTTTGGAACTATGATGCGGCCGGACTTGTTCGTGCGTCCGATCACCCGATTGTCCGAGCGAACCTCGACGTCCGGCGCGCCAACCTTGACCACGGCAAAGGCATCGTCGAGACGATTGGTGGCGAAAACTCCGCCGCCCGCGACAGCGATCGCACCATCAACCCAAAGATTGCCCTGTGCGGTATCGTCGTACTGATTCACCTGACCTTCGATTCGCGCATATTTCGATCGATAACTTGCCGATGCCGACCGATTTGCCGCCTCGCCCTCGCGGTCCCTGAGGCTCCAGCCGTAGCTGCCCTCTTGCTGCGTCTCCTGTTTCGTCAGGGCCGTCGTTACCGCCAGCCCGTCAGGAGATTGCTCGAGGCCCGTGTTGAGACCGATGCCATTGTCGAACGGGATCGACAGGCCGGCGAAAATACCGAAACTGTCGCTGTCGTTCAGGTCGGTGAAGGCCGAAGCATAGAAAGAAGTGCTTTTGAACATCGCTTGGCTGTAGGAAATCCCGGCAATACTGCTTTTCTCGCCCGTATCAGTCTCGATATGCGTGAAGGACAAGTTGAGGCTTGCCCGTTCGATCGGCGTCGGAACGCTTAAGGAAGCCTGGATGGTCCGGCGCGGTACGCGCGGGCTGTAGATTTGCGTGTAACCGGTAAATATGTAGCCGTTGCTGCTTAAATCGACGCCGTCATCGGCTGAGATCGAAGCAATGTCGTCATAGCTTCCAAAGGTCTGCTGGACGCTGCCATAAAGCCCGTATGAACCAATATCGAATTGCAGCCCACCATTGAGGAGCATGCCTGTGCCATCCTCGTACTGGCTACCGGCAGCCGCCAAGGAAAGCGCACCAAAGCTTCCTACCGAAAACACAGCGCCGGCGCCACCATTGATCAGACCCGCTCCGCCCTCGACATGGGATTGGAGCGTAAGTCTGTCCGTGGCGCCGTAGCGCGCCGTCGCGCTTCCGACCGGATCGCCGAAATAGTCGTTCGATTCGGTACCGAAGTTACGCCGGGGAAAACCCCCTTCGACCGAGAAGTCGACGAGACCTTGTTTCAGCATGTCGACGGTGCTGTAGAATGGCAGAGATGTCCGGGTTTCACGTCCAAGCGTGTCACGCACCACGACCTGCGCGTCGCCATTTCCCGTATATGCCGGAAGGTTGGTCAGACTGAAGGGGCCTGCGGGTACGTCCATCGAAAACGTCTTGGCGTTGCGCGTGTAGACTTCGAGTGTCGATGGAACGGCCGCCGAGCCGGTGAACCCCGGCATGGGCAAAGTCACCAGATCCGAACGCAGGCGGAAGTTTCGCGACACCTGCATGCCACCGAGATAGACGGGGCGTGTCCACGAAAGACCGCCCGACACGAAGTCGCCAACCTTGTAGGTGACGAGGCGGTTCTGGTCCGAATAACTCCAGAGCGTATTTAGGCGCTCGACGCCGCCAAGCTCGCCATCGGACAGGCTGGCGGTAAAAGACTGGCTGAGCGTGCCGTAGCGACTGAATATGCGCCCGTCAAAGCCGCCGGAGACGCCGCGAAACGCATCGAACGAACCATCGAGCATGTTGTCGGTGCTCGAGAACAACGAATAGTTGAGGACAGCTCCCGTACTCGCCGTCGCAGGCTGCCGCTTTTCTGTCGGATTGACGTCGATGACTTTTGGCAAACGCGCAGAATCCGCCGCCTCGATGTAAACCATCTGCGTCTCGCTCACGACGTGATAGGAAACGCCGATGAGTTCGTTCAGATTGACTAAATCGTCCGGCCTCGTGCCGTTCGGCGGACGCAAGCCAAGTTCCTTGAGTTCTTTGGCCCTGGCACTGAGATGGCCGTCCCGCGCCTGCTCGAAAGCGCCGAGCAAACCGGTGGAAACGTCGTTGATAAAGACTTCGAGTTGCAGTTCCTGGGTCGCTTGCGATTGCAGGATTCCCGGTTGCAGACCGGTTGCAGCAGGGATGACCGGCGTCGCCCCTTGCGTCGACTGCTGAGCAGAGGCAATGGCATCAAATACAAGTGTTCCGGCTATCGCAAAGCTAGTTACGTATAGGAACCGTCGCATCGATTGCGCCCCTATCGCTTTGAGCCCGGATCTGCAAGTTGCCCTGCAGCGGACCCTTCACCAGCCCCAACGCGAAGTCGGCGGTAGACCCGCCCTGCACGTAGCCGACAAGGCCCGACTTGCTGGCAACCACGCGGCCGCCCGAGAGAATCTTAAGATCGGAGATGCGTGCGGTGATATCGCCGGCATTGGAGCCAGTCACGACCAGGCCCCTAAGGGTCTGTTTCGCGCTCCAGCTTAGCTTGGCGTCAAGCGCATCCTTGTTGTGAAAAAAGACGGGAACCGAGAAACGCAGCGAAAAACCAACCGTACCGGCCTTGGCTTTCCTCGGGTCGGGAATCTCGTCGATCAGGATACGGTAGCGCTCTTCGCCGATGACGGGCGCTTTGCTGACCCGAACAACGCGAAGGACGTATTGCCCCCCTGCGGGCACTTTAGCGGCCGGAGGACTGGCAACCACGTCCGGTGTCGGGTCAAGCTTCTCGACACCGTTGACGGTCGACCAGCGGAACACCCGGACCTGAATATTGACCGGCTCATCGTCGCCGTTGGTCAGCGTAAGCTTGCTTGCGACCTGCGGGGAAGAAATATCGAGCTTTATGGGCATGACCGTCAGCGACGACGCCGCGGCCCATGTTGACATCGACAACCACAGACAAACGACGCTGATCAAAGAAAAGAATGGCAGCTTATACCGCAACATCAATAAAAATAACCTACAAATGTAATGTATTAAATGCGTTGTATTAAACGCGTTCTTCAGTAATCTGAAATACTGCAGCGACTGAGATATAGACCGAACAGAACGATGCGAGCAGGAAGAGAATTTCCCCTGCCCGCTTACGAGATTAGTAGGTCAGAACGATCTGTACCGTATCGGTATAGACGCCTACCGGTTTGCTGGTTATGTCGCTCTTCTTGACCACACCATAGATCGTCACTTCCTGCGGCGTATCATTGGTCAGGTTGTTGATAGTGAGCGGACCACCGGACCCGGTGCCGGCAAGACCCCAGGCATCACCGTAGTAGCCATTCTTGTAGAGCGAATAAGGAACCTTGTTGGTGCCGCTCTGCACATTGCGCTGGTTTCCGTCCGCGTGGAGACCGTAGCCAAGCCCGAGCGTCGGAGCAACGGCAGCAGGGCCCGTTGCCGGCTTGTAGCCACTGCAGGATACGCTGACGCGAGCAGAACGCTGAATGTCGTTTGTCGGCGTTCCGGCAACCTGGCCGAAATCGAGCGTCGCGCCCTCGAGCAGATTTGCGGTACAACCGGATTGGATTTCAAGCCGAACATTGAGTTCCGAAGTCTGGCTGGCAGCAAGCGCCGAGCCGGTCGACGAAGTGGCTGCGACCACGAACAGGGCAGCAGCGAGGCGTAGTGTTTTAGTGCTCATTGGTGGTGTCCTCAAATCAGATTCGTATGAAAAATTTTGACCCCTATTAATTGGGGTAGTTAAATTACCGTTTACGTGAGTACGGCAATAGTTTTGTCACAATTTTATTTGAAGCGACTAAAATTAAGAAATTAACGACAAACCGGGTGAATATATTAGTTCAGATGATCAGTTCACAGCTTTATTGCAAAATATTATGATACTTTAGTCTAATATCAACAACAACAAATCGCGTTTTATTTCATTTGTACTATTGAGATGATCTATTCGAACGTAAGCCAACGTTCATATGTCGGCTAAGAGACGTTCGAATGACGTCAATTGCCGTCGAATACTTGCGGCCCATCGCCTTTATGCTCAAAGGCGCCAATCCCTTGCTAGCGCGAGTTGATATTGGCGCTTTCGAAACACGAGTAGCTTGCGAACTACATTCACACGCGCCATCACTCGCTTGCGTTTTAGAACCACTGGATGCAACTTAAACGTTTGATAACATGGGCCAACCAATAGTCCGCCAATTGGAAGATCGACGGCATGAAGCAAACATCTATCGCCACCCCCGATGCCAAGTGGCTCACGCCTGAAAACGTCGGCATATTGCTGAAGGGGCTCCCTCTCAAGGCTCAGGCTGCACTTCGCGCCGCGGTTCATCTGCCCCGCGGAACGCTGGCGATCACAACCCCCAATGGTCAATTGTTCAAGGTTGGCGGCCGGCAGGCCGGGCCAAATGCGTCGGTCATTCTTCACAATTGGAACCTGCCGGGCCGCGCCTTCTCGGGCGGTACGATAGGCCTTGCCGAGTCCTATATGGACGGCGATTGGGAGAGCCCCGATGTCGCGACCTTCCTCGAACTCTTCGTCGTCAATGAAGAGGTCGGCGAAAACCTTGCCGGCGGCTCGAATTTTATGCTCAACACGGTGCAGCGGCTACGGCACTGGCTCAATGACAATACCCGCAGCCGTTCGCGCAAGAATATCTCGGCGCATTACGACCTCGGCAACGCCTTCTATCGCGAATGGCTCGATCCGACGATGACCTATTCGTCGGCCCTGTTTGCGGAAAACGCCACCGACCTCGAAAGCGCCCAGAACGCCAAGTATCGCGCCCTCGCCCGCAATATCGGCATTACCCCCGGCAGCAGGGTGCTGGAAATCGGCTGCGGCTGGGGCGGATTCGCCGAATTTGCCGCGCGTGAGATCGGCGCGCATGTGACCGGGCTCACGATCAGCCGCGAACAATACGACTATGCGCGCCAGCGCATCGAACGCGCAAAGCTATCCGGTAAGGTCGACATCAAGTTCCAGGATTACCGCGACGAGACCGGAAAATACGACCATGTCGCCTCGATCGAGATGTTCGAGGCGGTGGGCGAAAAATATTGGCCGGTATTCTTCGGCAAGGTGAAGGACTGTTTGAAGCCGGGCGGCAGCGCCGGCCTGCAGATCATCACCATCAACGACAAATCGTTCGATCGCTACCGCAAGCGGCCGGATTTCATCCAGCGCTATGTTTTTCCGGGCGGCATGTTGCCGACGCCGGAAAGGCTGAAACGGCTCGGCAAGGATTTTGGTCTCGACCTTTACCGCGAGCATGTGTTCCCGCAGGACTATGCGCGAACGCTCGCTGAATGGCGCCAGCGCTTCTGGGACTCGTGGGACCGTCTGCGTCACCTTGGATTCGACGGCCGTTTCAAAAAGCTCTGGGAGTTCTACCTGTTCTATTGCGAGGCCGGCTTCCGCTCCGAATACATCGACGTGCGCCAGGTCTTCTATAAGTCATGACTGAGAGCGGCCTGGATAAGGCGTTCGAGCGCATCTGGAACGTGGCGAGTGGGCTTGGATTGCCCGAACTCGTTGAGAGCACCACGCATGGAACACCTTCCCTGAAAGTAAAGACGTCGTTCATCGGTCGGCTCAAGGATGCCGACACCTTCGCCATCCACTGTCCGCTCGAGGAAAAGCCGCTCCTTATGGAGAGTGTCCCTGAAATCTACTTCGAAACCGACCACTATAAAGGCTGGCCCTATATCCTGATGCGTCTCGGCCGTATTTCGGATGCGGAACTTGGCCATCGAATCAAATTGGCCTGGCATGCCAAGGCGCCTGCCAAGCTCCGTAAAGCTGTAGAAGCAAAGCCTTAGCGCTCGCCTGTCATTTCGATCAGCGCGGTCTCGACCCCGAGCCCGGTCCGGTCCGCGACTTCGCGCAGCGCAAAGGACGAATTTATTTTCGTTACATGCGGCATCGCCGAAAGCCAGAATTTGTGGATACGCTCGTAGTCCTCGAGATCTTTCGCGGCGATCCGCAGCAGATAGTCATATTCGCCCGACATCAGATAGCAGACAAGAACATTGGGGCAGCGTTTCACCGCCGTTTCGAACTCCCGCAATTGCTTGTCGGCCTGCCCGGACAGCGAAATATTGACGATGACGATGACCGGATGCCCGAGCATCTTGTTGGAGAGCCGTGCGTGATAGCCGCGGATGACGCCGGATTTCTCCAGAAGGTCGAGCCGGCGCGAGCAGGCCGATTGCGACAGGCCGACCTTCTCCGCCAGCGTCGCATTCGACATGCGTCCATCCTTCTGCAAGCTGTCGAGAATCGCGATATCGATCCTGTCCAATGTCATTCTTCGCGCTTTCCGCTTTCAATTGCCGATCTTGCGCAAGAATATTCGAAATTTTGCCTTCCGTCGAGCCGTCTTGGCAAGGACATGCGACAGGATTCGTGATGAAATATTTGCCTCAAAAGGGAACTCAAAAATACTTACAGGAGGCGTTATGCGCGTTGGCTGCCCGAAGGAAATCAAAAACCATGAATATCGCGTCGGTCTCACTCCGGGGGCCGTACGCGAATACATCGCTCATGGCCACACGGTCATCGTCCAGTCCGGAGCTGGCATTGGAATAGGCGCCGACGACGGGGCCTACCAGGCGGCAGGCGCGAAGATCGCCAAGACTGCCGAAGAAGTCTTTCAGCAATCCGACATGATCGTGAAAGTGAAAGAGCCGCAGCCCTCCGAATGGGCGCAGCTGCGCGAGGGTCAGCTTCTCTACACATATTTGCATCTCGCTCCCGATCCGGAACAGACCAAGGGTCTCCTCGCATCCGGTGTGACGGCGATAGCCTATGAGACCGTTACGGATGATCGCGGCGGCCTGCCGCTGCTCGCGCCAATGTCGGAGGTCGCTGGCCGTCTTGCGATACAGGCGGGTGCAACGGCCCTGCAGAAGGCCAATGGCGGCCGCGGCGTTCTTCTCGGCGGCGTGCCGGGGGTTCTTCCGGGCAAAGTAACGATCATCGGCGGCGGCGTCGTCGGCATCAACGCGGCCATGATGGCGACCGGTCTTGGCGCTGATGTCACGATCCTCGACCGCTCCATTCCGCGCCTGCGCCAGCTGGACGACCTTTTCCGCGGCCGTATCCACACGCGCTATTCGACTATCGAAGCCCTCGACGAGGAGGTCTTCTCGGCGGATATCGTCGTCGGCGCCGTGCTTATTCCGGGCGCGGCAGCGCCGAAGCTCGTCACCCGCGAAATGCTGTCAGGCATGAAAAAGGGTGCTGTCATTGTCGACGTCGCCATCGACCAGGGCGGCTGCTTCGAGACATCGCATGCGACCACCCATTCCGAACCGACCTATGAAGTCGACGGGATCATCCACTATTGCGTCGCCAACATGCCGGGCGCTGTGCCGGTAACTTCAGCCCATGCGCTGAACAATGCGACACTGCAATATGGCCTGCAGTTGGCCGACCGTGGCGTCAAGGCGCTGGTCGACAACCCGCATCTGCGCAATGGCCTCAACGTCCACAAGGGGCGGATCACCAACCAGGCCGTTGCCGAAGCGCTGGGCCTGGAGATGGTCGAAGCCAAGGCCGCCATCGCCGCCTGACGCATCGCTGCAACATTATCAAGGAGCCCGGACCTGTGTCCGGGCTTTTTTCATGGCAGCTCGATCCGGCACTGGAAACAATTGTTGCGCGCCGAGCGTATATGCACATAGGCGACATCGTCTCGCGCCAGCAATTCCGCGGCGCGGTTGGCAATTGCCTCGGTTCGGATTACCCCGCCCGTTCCATAGACGATACGGTCCTGGCAGGAATAGCCGCGCAAGATGTAGTCGCTGGTCTCGCGAAACATCGCCGGCATCTCCTCTGTTTCCGGGTACCGCTCGCATGGATCAGCATGGAGAAAGATCGGCCCTGTTTCCGCGTAAGGTTGCGGCGCTGGAAACGGTCGATGCGACAGGATCAGATATTTGTCGCCTGCCGCAATGTTCTGCAGGCAATGGCGGCACGGCATGCCATCGCCGTCAGATAGGTAGGTTTCGGGTGTCTGGCCATTGGCGTCGGCTCCGCCCTGCTGGTAGTGGCGAGCGAGCGTGGTGGACATGGCAATATAGCGGATCGTGTTCATCGGTGTCTCCTTTGTTGGAGCAAGAAGACACCGAACGAGGGAGCCGAGCCACCCGATTCATGCGGATGTTGACCGGCTAGTTCGCGACCTCGATGTGGAAGGTGACGTAGCCGTAAACATCGCTGCCCGCGGCCTTGGCTGCAACGACGACCCGATCACTCCCCACGAAACCGGGCGCCGGTCTATAGAACAGTCCGAGTTGCGGCACCTTGTGCGAATTGCACTTGGCAAGAAAGTGCCCGGACGCATAGGTCGGATTGCCTGTGAAGCGTTGGATTCTGACCGTTCCGTGCGCAGGTTCCGTGACGACTTTCAGCGAGCCCGGGTTTCGACCTGAACAATCACCGTTCACTTTGTAAAATCCGGCAAGTCCGGTTTCCTGTCCGGCTTTCGCGGACACCTTGGCGCTTCCCGACCCTTCCTTGGTCGTCGAGAGTTCGGAAGGGACACAACCAGACAGCAAGGCCATGGCGATCATGGAATAAAGGGCACTGCGCATCGACAAGATAATTTTACCTCCCAGAACGAATCTATTTGCGTTCATAGGGGGTTATTCGCGTTTTCTCTATTCGGTGCGCGTCGAACTCCACAGATCGTTATTCGAACGTGGCAAGCCCTGGATTCTTCGTCCTGCGTCGGGCTTTCAGCCCAAGTCCCCAGACCAGAGCCCGAGGATGAGGGAGAGCATTTCGGAATGACGCTGTGCCTTAAACCCACGCCTCGATTTCAGCCTCGGCGAAGCTGACCGGATGAAATCCCATGCGCTGGTACATCTGCAAGGCACGTGGGCTGTCGAGCGTGTTGGTTTCGATGATGACCTTCTGCGGGTCGCTCATCCACGCCGTCGAGATCGCCTCGTTGAGAAAGAACCTGGCAAGGCCGCGACCCTGAAATTCCGGGATCAGCCCGAAATAGAGTATCTCCGTGACGCCTTCTTCCTCGCCAGTGACGAGTTCGAAGAAGCCGGCCGGAGAGCCATCCGCGTAGAGAACGTGGATATCGACATTGTCGCGGTGAATGATCGCGGCGAGCGCCTTGTCATCGAGATGGCGGTGGACCGACCAATGATGCGGCTTGCCCACCTGCTCATAGAGGAACCGGTAGAAGGGTAGTGAAATCCTCGTCGCCCGCATGATTGCCAGCTTGAAACTGACGGGCGTCGGAACGGATTGGGTCGGGCGATCGGTCAGTTCGAGATGCGTCACCCGGGTCTTCAGCATGCGGGGCTTGGGATTGTCGGCCATGGCTTACGCTTCGCCCGTTACGACGGGAGTATCCTTGTGGGCGCCCCACTCCGACCACGAGCCATCATAAAGCAGATTGTCCTTGTGGCCGAGCGATTCGAGCGCAAGGGTGATAACGGCTGCGGTGATCCCCGAGCCGCAACTCGTCACGATCGGACGGGACAAGTCCACGCCCGCCTCGTCAAGGACATGCCGCAACCCGCTGAGGTCCTTGAGATAACCCTTATCGGCAAGGCTCGATGAGGGTACGCTGCGGGCGCCCGGCATGTGGCCGGAGCGTAGGCCCGGGCGTGGTTCCGGATCGGTTCCGACGAAGCGGCCGGCGGAACGCGCATCGGCAATCTGACGCGAGCCGCTATCGACGATCTGGCGCATCTGCTCGAAACTTGCAACCTTGCCTGCATCGAACTTTTCCACGAATGCGGAGGGCGCGATCTTGGTCACCGCGTCCGTGACCGGGCGGCCCGAAGCCTTCCAATTGTCGAAGCCGCCATCGAGCACGAAGACTTTCTTCGCGCCCATGGTGCGGAACATCCACCACACCCGGGGCGACGTGTACATGCCGGGCCCATCATAGACGACGATCGTGTCCTCATTGGTAATGCCCATGCTGCTGACGGCAGCCGCAAAGGCTTCCGGCTTCGGGAAAGTATGCGGCAGGGCAGAATCGGGATCCGACAACTGCTCATGGTCGAAGAAAACAGCGCCCGGAATGTGGGCTGCCTCATACTCGGCCTTGGCATCGCGGTTCTGGAACGGAAAGTACCAGGACGCATCGAGGATGCTCAAGCCGGGCTGATCGAGGCGCTCCTCAAGCCAGTCCGGCGAAACGACAAAGGCGCTTTTTTCCGACACGTTCACTCTCCCTCCGGCAAGGCGCCGAACCTGATGCGAAAACGCCGGTTCTCCTTGCCCTTTTTTTCGATTTTGCCGATATGGATTGCTCCGACCTCGCCGGTGGTCGCTACGTGGGTTCCCCCGCAGGGCTGCGAATCGATCACCGCGTCCTTGCCGATGCACACGAGCCGGATACGTCCCGTGCCCATGGGCGGACGGACATTCTTCGACTTGATCAGGCCCGGATTTGCCGCCAGTTCCTCGTCGGTAATCCAGCGGGTGAATACCGGATGATTGGCGTTCACCAGTTCCATCAACTTGGCCGTTACGCCCTCGCGCGTGACCCCCGCTTCCGGCAAATCGAAGTCGACGCGGCTGTCATCTTCACTGACCGCAGCTCCTGTGATGGGAAACGGGCAGACGACACTCAAGAGATGGCAGGCCGTATGCATGCGCATCAACCTGTAGCGGCGGTCCCAATCGATGCGAAGCAAGAGCTTTTCGCCGACTGCGGGCACGGGCTGCTCCGCGGCCGGCACATGGATGATCTCTTCCTTGGTTTCGCCTGTTATCGTTGCGGCGATGGCGATGCTCGATCCGTCGGGCCGGATGAAGGCGCCGGTATCTCCGGGCTGGCCGCCCGAGGTGGCATAGAAGACCGTCCGATCCGTAAGAATGCCGCCGCGCTCGTTGACGCCGACAACCCTCGCCTCAATCTCCTTGAGGTAGGAATCGTCGCGAAACAGGATCGTGGTATCGTAAGCCATTATGAATTCTCGAAAGGGATGGAAATGTCGGACTTGGTCTCCATCCACGCCGGCACCGGCAGGTCCTTGGATCGCAAGAATTCGGGATTGAACATCTTCGACTGATAGCGGTTGCCATAGTCGCACAGCACCGTGACGATGATATGCTCCGGGCCAAGATCGCGTGCCATGCGGATGGCGCCGGCAATGTTGATCCCCGATGAGCCGCCGAGGCAAAGCCCCTCTTCCTGCACGAGATCGAAGACCACGTCGAGAGCTTCTGCATCCGGAATCTGATAGGAAAAATCAGGCTTGAAGCCTTCAAGATTGGCCGTCACCCGCCCCTGTCCGATGCCCTCGGTAATCGAGTTGCCCTCTGCCTTGAACTCGCCGGTGGTATAATAGGAGAACAGTGCAGCGCCGAGCGGATCGGCGAGCCCTATCTTGATCGACGGGTCGCGCCCCTTCAGCCCTTCCGCCACCCCGGCAAGCGTGCCACCTGATCCGACCGCGCAAATGAATGCGTCGACCTTGCCGTTGGTGTCGCGCCATATTTCCGGTGCGGTGGTTTCCACGTGCGCCTGACGGTTGATCACATTGTCGAACTGGTTGGCCCAGACCGCACCGTTCGGCTCGGACTTCGCCATCTGCTCCGCCAAGCGCCCGGAAACCTTCACGTAATTGTTCGGATTGCGGTAAGGGACTGCCGGCACTTCAACGAGTTCGGCACCAAGGAGGCGAAGGGCGTCCTTCTTTTCCTCGCTTTGCGTTTCGGGGATGACGATGACTGTGCGATAGCCGAGCGCCTTGGCCACCATGGTGAGCCCGATACCGGTATTACCGGCGGTCCCTTCGACGATCACGCCGCCCGGACGAAGCAGGCCGCGCCTTTCCGCGTCGCGAATGATGTAGAGTGCCGCGCGATCCTTCACCGATTGCCCCGGATTGAGAAATTCCGCCTTGCCGTAGATTTCGCAGCCAGTGAGATCGGAGGCGTTCTTGAGGCGGATGAGCGGCGTGTTGCCGATCGCGTCGATCACTGAATTCAGCATGGCACAAGTCCTTCAATCTGCAGGGCTTGAACCTATTTGTCCCGGGCGGGCCGTTCAAGCGCAGAATTCAATCAGCCACGTGAATTGTCTGATTACGCTGCAGGATGCCAGCAAAAAGAAAGGCCGCCGGCACGTTTATGCCGGCGGCCCTTATAAGTTTCAGACGCTAGGCTCAGGCAGCCTTGGCGCCAAAGCTGCGGCGCTTGTTGCGGCGGAACGGACGCTTTTGCGCCGGGGCGCCACCATCATTGCTCCAGATCTTCTCACCACGCGCCTCGCGCGGCTTGCTGGCTGCCTGACCGCGATGCGGCTTCTTGCCCGGAGCACCGCTGCCGCCTTCGCGGCGCGGCGGACGCTGGTCGCTATTGGCAGCACGGGCCGGCAGGCTCGAGAGATCAACCGGCGAATCGGCCATCGGCAAACGCATGCGAGTGACCCGTTCGACCGCCTTCAGCTTGACGCTCTCTTCGGCCGGATCGTAAAGCGTAATCGCCGAACCCGATGCGCCGTTACGCCCGGTACGGCCAATGCGGTGAACGTAGCTCTCGGGCTCATCCGGCAGGTCGAAATTGATGACATGGCTGATGCCGACGACGTCAATGCCGCGCGCCGCGATATCGGTCGCAACGAGAATGCGAACGGAACCGTCCTTGAAGCCGTTCAACGCCCGCTGGCGGGCATTCTGCGACTTGTTGCCGTGAATGGCGGCAACTTCATAGCCGTCCTTCTCGAGGACGCGCGTTACCGCATCCGCGCCGTGCTTGGTACGGGTGAAGACGATGACCGAAGCCAGCGCCTCGTCCTTCAGCATTGCCGAAAGAACCTGCTTTTTCTGCTTCGTCGGAATGGCGTGTACCACCTGCTTGATCTCGGCCGCGGTCGTGCCCTGCGGCGCGACTTCGACGCGAACCGGGTCGCGCAACAGGCCCTGGGCCAGCGTGGCGACTTCCTGGGGCATCGTTGCCGAGAAAAGCGCGGTCTGGCGGTCGCGATGCGTGCCCTTGGCGATGCGCTTCACATCGTTGATGAAACCCATGTCGAGCATGCGGTCGGCTTCATCGAGGACGAGCCAACGCGTCTCCGAAAGATCGATGCAGTTTTCACGCACGAGATCGGTCAAGCGGCCCGGCGTTGCTATAAGGACGTCGACGCCCGGCTGCATCTTCTTGATCTGGGATATGCGCGAGACGCCGCCGAGAACAAGCGCTGTCGAAATATGCGCGCCCTTCGAGAGCTTGCGGATCGTTTCTTCAATCTGCACGGCAAGCTCGCGGGTCGGGGCGAGAATGAGGGCGCGGGCAGTCTTGCCCTTGCGCTTGTCGCCAAGACCCATGATCTTCTGCAGGATCGGCAGGCTGAAGGCAGCCGTCTTGCCCGAACCCGTCTGGGCGATGCCGAGAATGTCCTTGCCGGACACCTGTGCCGGAATAGCCTGTTCCTGGATTGGTTTCGGCTCTGCCATGCCGGCCGCTTCGATGGCCTTGAGAAGGACCACGTTCAGGCCCATTGCGGCAAAGCCGTTTGTTTCTGGAGTGTTCAATTCAATCTTCTTTCACTGACCGGCGCGAATCTTCGCGGGTCACAAACGCATCGCAGGGCGCAACCTGCATGCACAATTTATGGATGAACGACGAGACGCGGAGGGAAGCACCGCCGGATTGGCGGGCCCAAGCGACTTGCGCAGCCGTGCCCATCGCCTTTTGCGGATGGGACTGAAGACGCCACAAGTCCAAATTCTGGAAGACCGGATCAAACCGGCCCAAGCGCCTGAACCGCATATGGGCCTTATCGCGCGAAAATGCAAATGAATTATTGTGCGGCGCAAAAACAGTGTCTGCGGCGCCGGTTAGCCGGCAAGTGAAAGCGGTTCGGGCTTCTGCCTGTCGTTGAGATTGCGCGCGTAGAGCGCAGCGATAAGGTCGGATTGGGTAACGATGCCCAACACGTGCCCTTCCGCATCGGCGACCGGCAAATGATGGAGGCCGCGATCGGCCATCGCCGGCACGAGTTCCGTGACAAGCGTGTCGGGTCTGACAAACTGAACCGGCGCCGTCATGATGTCCGCAACCACGCGCGGCTGTTTTTGGGCGACACCAAGAATGCTGCCAAACTTGCCGACAATGCCCGGTCTTAGCGCGGTTCGGGACGGCCAGGCGGCGCGCTGCATGAAATCCGTTTGCGTCACGATACCGATCAGCCTGCCCTCGGTATTGACGACGGGCAGTGCCTTTATCCGATGCCGGCGCAACAGGGCAAAGGCACGCAGTACGGACGTCTCGGGCGCGACGCTCACCACGTCGCTTGACATGATCTCTTCGCAGCGTATCTCGCCGAAGCGGCGATGATAGGCATGCATTTGCGCCCGATGCAGGATGGAATCGAGATCGTCCGGGCTCACATCGATCAGTTCGTCGTGCTGGCCTAGCGCAAATCGAAGATCGCCGGGCGTAAATCCAATGCGCTCCGACGGAATTGGATCGGCGGTATCGTGGATATTCTTGGCCGCCGGTGGCGCCAGATGCGGATAGCGCCGGCCCGTCAAATTGTTGTAGGCGATGGCGATAACGAGCAGCAGAAGCGAGTTCAAGCCCACCGGCCAGATGACGAAGCTATAGCCGAGATCGTGGACGACAGGCCCACCCAATACGGCAGTCAGCGCAACCGCTCCGCTTGGCGGATGCAGCGATTTCGTCAGCATCATGACGGCAATAGCCGCGCCTATGGCAGCGGCCGATGCAATGACAGGGTCGGGGATCCAGATAGCGCAGGTCACGCCGATCAGGCAGGCGAGTATGTTACCGCAAAGGATCGACCAGGGCTGTGCCAGCGGACTGGACGGAACGGCAAAGAGAAGCACCGCCGAGGCGCCCATTGGCGCGATGAGCAAGGGAACGCTGGAGGTCGGGCCGAGGGCGGCCGCGCTGACGATGCCGGTTGCGAGTATGCCGAGGAACGCGCCGATGCAGGCGCGCAAGCGCTCCATGCCGCTCACGGGGGCAAGCGGAGGCAGGAATCGCTTCAGGTAATCAGCCAGGGCATTCATCGAGGGTGCAGCATCCAGCATCACAGGAGTGCGTCAGGCGATAACCGGTCGATGCGGCCCTGGCAAAGGATAAGTTTGCGCGTGGGCCCACAGGAATAGAAAATCTGTCCAACCTATCGGGCAAAGCGCTTGGCGCCGACAACGCAGGCGATCACGCCGACCGTTGCCAGAATCATCGGCCAGCCGACATGCTCGCCGAGCAGGGTTGCCGCAAGGACGAGGCCGAAGAAGGGCTGCAGCAGTTGCAGTTGTCCGACTGCGGCAATGCCGCCCTGTGCAAGTCCGCGATACCAGAAGATGAAGCCGATCAGCATCGAGAACAGGGAGACATAAAATAGGCCGAACCAGGCAGGCCCGCTTATGCCCTGCCACTCGCCGGGCATGACGTATAGCGTTAGCGGCAACATGACCGGCAGCGAGATGACAAGCGCCCAGCATATAACCTGCCAGCCGCCAAGGCGGCGCGAAAGCTTTGCTCCTTCGGCATAGCCAAGACCGCACACGACAATTGCTGTGAACATCAAAAGGTCGCCAACGAGTGAGGCGCTGACGTTCTGAGTGAGAGCGAAACCGACGACAAGCAGGCTGCCGAGGCAGGAAAACAACCAGAACAGCGGGCGTACCCGCTCGCCGCCGCGCCAGACTGCGAAAATGGCGGTTGCGAGCGGCAGAAGGCCGATGAAGACGATCGAATGCGCGGACGTGACATGACGGAGCGCCAGCGCGGTCAACAATGGAAAGCCGACGACGACGCCAAGCGCGGTCACGACAAGCGAAATAAGATCGGCCTTGTCCGGACGCTTTTCGCGAAAGGCGAGAAGCAGCGCCAAGCCGAGGAATGCCGCGATGGTCGCCCGGGCCCCCGTCAGAAAGATCGGATCGAACCCGGATATGGCCGCGCGGGTCGCCGGCAGCGATCCGCTGAAGATAAGTACGCCCACGAAGCCGTTGATCCAGCCGCTCGCCATCTTGTCCATATTAATTCCCACTGCCTGCATTTGTGGGAACTTTCTGGCGTCGGAAGGATGGATTTTCCAGAGACGGTCCGGTACAATTTCGTCAAACTGTAATGGATACAAATGCAGTACAGATGGATGTGACCACGCACATTGCGGGCCCGCGGGGCACGCTGGTCGAACGGGTGATGGACGAGATCCGTCAGCGGGTAATGCGGCGCACGCTCGCACCGGGAGCCAAGCTGCCATCGATTCGCAGCTTTGCAGCCACAATGGGCGTTTCGAAATCGACAGTTGTCGAGGCCTATGACCGGCTCACCGCGGAAGGTGCCATCCAGTCGCGGAGAGGCTCGGGCTTCTACGTGGCCGGCCATCTGCCGCCGCTCAGCCTGACAGAAATTGGCCCGCGCCTCGACCGTGCCATTGACCCGCTATGGGTGTCGCGCCTGTCGCTTGAGGCTGGCGAGGACGTGGCAAAGCCCGGCTGCGGCTGGCTTCCCGCCGAATGGATGCCCGAGGACGGCATCCGCAGGGCCTTGCGGACACTGGCGCGGGGCGAGACTTCTGCCATCACCGATTACGCCTCGCCTCTCGGGCTGCATCCCCTGCGGCAACTGCTTTCGCGCCGCATGGCCGACCATGGGATCGAGGCAGCGCTGGACCAGATCATGCTGACAGAGTCAGGTACGCAGGCGATCGATTTGATCTGCCGGTTCCTCATCGAACCCGGCGATGCGGTTATTGTGGACGATCCCTGCTACTTCAACTTTCACGCCCTGCTCAAAGCGCACCGTGCCAGGATCATAGGCGTGCCCTTTACGCCGTCGGGTCCCGATCTTGAACGCTTTGCCGCTGCACTCGAGGCGAACAGGCCGCGCCTCTACATCACCAACGCGGCATTGCACAATCCCACCGGAGCGACCCTCTCGCCAGTCGTCGCCCACCGCCTGCTGAAGCTTGCCGAGCAATACGGCCTGACCATCGTCGAGGACGATATCTTTGCCGATTTCGAGCACGAGTCCGCTCCCCGTCTTGCCGCATTCGACGGTCTCGAACGGGTGATCCACATCGGCAGTTTCTCGAAGTCGCTATCCGCATCGGTGCGCTGTGGCTTCGTCGCTGCGCGCCGTGATTGGGTCGAGGCTCTGGTGGACCTGCGTGTCGCGACCTCCTTCGGCGCTGGCCGCATTTCCGCGGAACTGGTCTACCTGATGCTCAAGGATGGCGGCTATCGCAAGCACATCGATGGATTGCGCACGCGCCTGGCGCGCAGCATGGGTGAAACCCTCTCCCGGTTGAAATCCATGGGCGTTACGCCGTGGATCGAACCGCGCGGCGGCATGTTCGTGTGGTGCAAGCTGCCGCAAGGTGCGGATGCGGCGGCAGTCGCGCAGTACGGGCTAACCGAAGGCGTGATCTTCGCACCCGGGCAGGTGTTCAGTCCCTCGCCCGGAGCAAATGCCTACATGCGCTTCAATGTTGCGCAATGTTCCGACCCGCGCATTTTCCGGACGCTGGAGGATTCGCTCGCTCGGGCTCAGATGGCGCCTGCCATCTCCTGAAGCGTCAGAACCGTGCGCCAGTTGCGCGCCGTCAGCGGCACTTTCAAAACCTTGTCGAGCGCTTCGGCCAGCTCCGAGGTGCCGAAACCGTCGGGCGTATAGAGATAGAGCACGCGATTACTGACGGTGAAGCTCTCGGAACCGCTTGCCCTCGTCTCAAGCTCTGTAAGGGCAGCATCTGTCGGTTCGCTATCAAGGATTACTGCATGCAGCGATTTCGGGTTTTCCTTGGCCTGCGGATAGGGATTCTTCGCGACCATGCAATTCCATTCGTCGATGCTGCGAAGCGAGACGCGAGACTCAAAGCCAAACGTCTTTGGAAAGAGATCCGCAATCATCTTTTCGATACGCGCTGCCGTCTGGTTCGATTTGAAGACGACATTGCCGCTCTGAATATACGTCGTCACGTCCGCCAGACCCGCCTCCTCCAGCGCGCTGCGCAACGTCTCCATTTTGACAAGCTTGTTGCCCCCGACATTGATCCCGCGAAACAGCGCGATATAGACCGTCATTGCGTTCCCCCCTCCAGCCGCTCGGCCAGATCCCCCAATTTCAACACTGTATTCCAATTGCGCGCCGTCGCGGCAACCTTCAGCGTCGATTCAATTTTGCCATGCAGTTTCGACTGCGATGCCCCCTGCGGCGGATAGTAGTAAAGGACCTTGCCCAGAATTTTGAATTGTTCCGGCAACCCCGCCGCCTTCCGCTCAAGGGCCTGGACCGCCTCCTTTTCAGGCTCCTTCTCCAGAATGAACGCGTGGAGTTTGTTGCCCTCGGCCGCGTGCTGCGGGAACGGATTGCCGGCAATGAGGCTCGACCATTCCTGCCGGTCGAGGATCATGATTGCCTTGGAGAACGCAAAGTTTTCCAGTGCGATAGACGCCACTCTTTGCAAGATGGTTTGCCGCTGAAGCTCCGACACCAAAACGACATTGCCCGTATTGATATAGGTGGCGACCTTGTCGAGGCCGGCATCGACCAGCGCGTCCTTCAGCGGCTTGACGGGCAACAAGGTTGCTCCGCCCACGCCACGGAACAGGACGATATAGGTCGTCATCAGATGATCAGTCCGGCAATCGCCTCATTGTCGGTAATATCCTGATAGGCCCAGCCCGCCTCATCGAAGCGTTTGAACAGAATATCGAAATTGACCTTGTTCTTGGTCTCGATGCCAATCAGTACCGAGCCGAAGTTTCGCGCCGATTTCTTCAGATATTCGAAGCGCGCGACGTCATCCTCAGGCCCGAGAAGATCGAGAAACGAGCGCAATGCGCCGGGCCGCTGCGGAAAACGGAAGATGAAATACTTCTTCAGACCTTCATAGCGCAGCGATCGCTCCTTCAGTTCCGGAAGCCGCTCGAAATCGAAGTTGCTGCCTGAAACCACGAGGATGATCCGCTTCCCCTTGAGTTCGCTCTTCTTGAAGTCCTTGAGCGAGTCGATGGCGAGCGCACCGGCCGGCTCCAGTACGATGCCTTCGATGTTGAGCATTTCAAGGATCGTCGAACTCAGGCGGTTTTCCGGAATCAAAGTCACAGCGTCCGCTGTGAAGCCTTTGAGAATCTTGAAATTTTCACGCCCGATCTCGGCCACCGCCGCGCCATCGACAAAATTGTCGACGGTGTCGAGCTTGACGCGCTTGCCCGCCTCGAGACTCCGCTTGAGGCTCGGCGCGCCAGCCGGCTCAACGAAGCGAAAGCGCGTTTCCCAGCCGAGTTCGCCGAGATAGCGGGTAACGCCGCCAGATAAGCCACCCCCGCCGACGGGGAGGATCATCAAATCCGGCAAACGCTTGTCCGGTAGCTGATGGGCAATCTCGAACGCGACCGTCGCCTGTCCGGTGATGATGTCGTTGTGGTCGAATGGCGGCACCATGACGGCACCCGTTTCGGCGGCATAATCCTGCGCGGCGACATAGCATTGGTCGAATATGTCGCCGACAAGACGGATTTCGATAAACTCGCCGCCGAAGGTACGCGTCTTGTCGATCTTCTGCTGCGGTGTCGTCACCGGCATGAACACGACGCCCTTCTTGCCGAAATTCCGGCAGATGAAAGCGAAACCCTGCGCATGATTGCCCGCCGAGGCGCAGACAAAGCTGATGTCTTCGCCTTTGTGCTCGTTCAGGTAATGCGCGATAAAATTGAACGCGCCCCTGATTTTATAGGAGCGAACCGGCGACAGGTCCTCGCGTTTAAGCCAGATCTGCGCACCATACTTGTGGGACAGATAGTGATTGAGTTGCAGCGGCGTTTCTGGAAAAAGGGCGCGCATTTTTTCTGCCGCGCGCTCCACGGCCTTGATGAATGCAGTCATAGGAACAGGTCAACCTTCTCGAATGTCCTGACGTCGATAATGCCGACATCGGAAATGCGCAATTCCGGTATCACGACGAGAGCGAGCAAGGAATGCTGCATATAGGCGTTGTTGAGGCTGCAGCCCATGGCGCGCATGGCCTTGACCAGTTTGTCCGCCTGCTCGGCAACGACCTCGGCCCGCTGATCCGACATCAGGCCGGCAATCGGCATCTCGACCAGCGCCAGCTCACGCCCCTTCGAGAACAGCACTACGCCGCCGCCGACCTGGCCCAGCCGATTGGCAGCCTTGGCCATGTCTTCCTTGTTCGTGCCGACAACGATCATGTGGTGGCTGTCATGTGCGACCGTGGATGCCATGGCGCAATCGAGCGTATAGCCGAAGCCTGAAACGAAACCGTTGACCACTGCGCCGGTACCGCGATGGCGCTCGACCAGCGCGATCTGGCAGACATCGTTGCGCCGGTCCATCTGCACGATACCGTCGGAGACCGTAAGATCGGCTTCAAGCGCACGTGTCGGCGCCTGGTTCTCGATCACTCCAATCACCCTGGCCGTGACATGCTTTGCGGGCTTCGGCGCCTTGATGTCAAAGTCTTTCGCCGTAAGCTTCTTGCCCAGCTTGATCGTGTTCTTGGCGAACGCCGGATAGTTGTATGGCGGGATCTCGGCGAGGAGCTTACCCTTTTCGGCCACATGCCTGCCACGCGCATAGACGCGGTCGATGGTCAGATTGGCAAGATCCGAAACGATGAGGAAATCCGCAAGGCGTCCCGGGGTGATGGAGCCGATCTCGCGCTCAAGGCGGAAATGCTGGGCGGTGTTTAACGTTGCCATCTGGATGGCGGTCACTGGCTTCAGGCCCTGCGCGATCGCATGGCGAACGACGCGGTCCATATGACCTTCATGCACCAGCGTTCCCGAATGGCTGTCATCGGTGCAAAGAATGAAATTGCGCGGATCGAGCCCCTGCTCGGTCACTGCCTTGATCTGGCTGGCAACGTCATACCAGGCAGAGCCAAGCCGCAGCATGGCGCGCATGCCCTGGCGGACGCGCGCAATTGCATCGTCCATGCGCGTTCCTTCATGATCGTCCTCCGGGCCGCCTGCAACATAGCCGTGGAAAGCCCGTCCAAGCTCGGGGGAGGCGAAATGACCGCCCACCGTCTTGCCGGCGTTCATGGTCGCATCAATGCCGCCGCGCATGGTGGCATTGTTGCTGGCGACGCCCGGAAAATTCATTACCTCGCCGAGACCGATGATATTCGGCCAGGTCATGGCTTCTTCGATATCGTGCGGACTGATGGCGGCGCCGGCATTTTCGAGGCCCGGGGCTGACGGAACGCAGCTCGGCATCTGCACGTGGACGTTGATCGGCATCGCGAGCGCTTCGTCATGCATGAGGCGCACGCCTTCGAGCCCGAGCACATTGGCAATCTCGTGCGGATCGATGAACATCGAGGTCGTGCCATGGGGTATGACGGCGCGGGTGAATTCGGTCACCGTCACCATGCCGCTTTCGACGTGCATGTGCGCATCACAAAGACCAGGGACGAGGTAGCGCCCGCCCGCATCCACCACTTTAGTCTTCGGTCCGATACAGTGCTCGACACCGTGCCCGACAAACGCGAACCGGCCGGCGGCGACGGCTATATCCATGCCTGCAATGATTTCACCGGAATAAACGCTGACGAGGCGACCATTACGCACCACGAGATCGGCATGTTTGCGGCCCATCGCGACATCGACCAGCAAGGATGCTGATTCCGTCCAGGACTTTGGCTTTCCGCCATGATTCGCTTGCTTGACCATGAAACTGCCTCTGATGCTTGGTGGTGCGAACAAACCTATACTAAAGCCGAAGGCATAGTGGGTTTGTTCACAGTCGCTCTGTCAAAAATATTCACGAACCCCATGAATTGCTTGACATACCGGCCGTGGTTTCGTCCGATAGACTGGATGCTACGCGCCGAAAGCGACGCTGCCAATATCGGGAGGAGAAAGATATTGGCAAGCTTCGGCGCCATGGTTCGTTTCGAGTAATTTCAAGAATCGTCTGGGAGGAACAAAGATGCACAAACTCATCTCTTCGCTGGCTGCCACGGCTGCCTTCGCCCTTATCGCCGGTGGCGCCAATGCCGCTGGCTATCCCGAGCGCAGCATAACCATGGTCGTGCCCTTTGCGGCAGGCGGACCCACCGATACCGTTACGCGCCTCGTAGCCGAATCGATGTCGAAGGATCTCGGCCAGCAGATCGTTGTTGAGAACGTAGGCGGCGCCGGCGGCACGCTGGGCGCCTCGCAGGTCGCCAAGGCTGATCCGGACGGCTACACCCTCCTCCTGCACCATATCGGCATGGCAACGAGCGCCACGCTGTACCGCAAGCTTCCCTATGACACGCTGAACGCCTTCGAATATGTCGGCCTCGTCACCGACGTGCCGATGACCATTGTCGCCAAGAAGGATTTCGAGCCAGCGGACATGAAGGGCCTCGTCGAATACGTGAAGGCCAACGCTGACAAGATTACCCTCGCCAATGCGGGCATCGGTGCAGCTTCGCATCTGTGCGGCATGCTGTTGATGAGCGAGATCAAGACGTCGCTGGTAACGGTGCCTTACAAGGGAACCGGACCTGCCATGACCGACCTTCTCGGCGGCCAGGTCGATTTGATGTGCGACCAGACCACGAACACGACCAAGCAGATCAAGGGCGCGACGGTCAAGGCCTATGCCGTGACCTCGGCCAAGCGCCTTGATGCCCTCCCCGATCTGCCGACGGTTGCGGAAGCTGGCTTGCCGGGCTTGCAGGTCGGCATCTGGCACGGCATCTACGCTCCGAAGGGAACGCCGGCGGATGTCACCGCGAAGCTCTCAGCATCGCTGCAGAAGGCGCTGAAAGACCCGAACGTCGTAGCTCGCTTTGCCGAACTCGGCACCGTACCGGTCACCGACGCCGAGGCGACGCCCGACGGGCTCAAGTCGAAGCTTGAAAGCGAAGTTTCCCGCTGGAAGCCGATCATCGAGGCCGCGGGCCAGTACGCCGACTAGAACTATTCGCCGGTTCAGGTCCTCATGGCCTGAGCCGGCCCATTACAAAGAATTTATTGGTACGGGGGACATATGAAATCCTTAAGTTTCAGTATGCGCGACCTGATATGCGGCCTGTTTTTCATCGCAGTCGGTCTCTTCTTCGCAATTCAGGCCTATGGCCTCGATATCGGAACGGCCTTCAAGATGGGTCCGGGCTATTTCCCTCTGGTCCTCGCCGGCCTGCTCGTCATTTTCGGGATCATCGTGATCATCCAGGGCACGCAGGTCGAGCATGAGCCGATGGGCCCGATCGCCTGGCGCGGCATGCTTTTCATCCTGCCAGCTCCCATTCTTTTCGGCCTCACGGTGCGCGGACTTGGCTTTGTGCCTTCCCTGTTCTTGTCCGGCCTGCTCGCCGCCTTCGCCAGCTCGAAGATGCGGCCTGGAACCGCCCTTCTCCTCGTCAGCGGGCTGACGCTTTTTTCGGTAGTCGTTTTCAGCTACGCGCTTGGCCTGCCCTTCCGGCGGTTCGGCCCCTGGCTCGGACAGTGAGGCCAAGATGGAACTGATCGACAATCTCACGCTTGGCTTCGTTACCGCGGGACACCCGTGGAACCTGTTGTTCTGCCTGATCGGCGTTATTCTCGGCACGCTGATCGGCGTATTGCCGGGCATCGGCGCGACCGCGACGATCGCCATGCTTCTGCCGCTCACATTCCAGCTCGAGCCGGTCTCCTCGCTGATCATGCTCGCCGGCATCTACTACGGCGCGCAGTATGGCGGCTCGACGACGGCAATCCTGATCAACATGCCGGGGGAATCGTCCTCGGCCGTCACCGCCATCGACGGCTACCAGATGGCGCGCAAGGGCCGCGCCGGCGCAGCGCTCGCTATCGCCGCCATTGGCTCGTTCTTCGCCGGTACCGTTTCGACGATACTTGTCGCCGTCTTTGCGCCGCCGCTCACCGCCGTGGCGCTGCAATTCGGTTCAGCCGAATATTTCTCGCTGATGATCGTCGGCCTCGTCTCTTCCATCGCGCTTGCCCATGGCTCGGTCATCAAGGCGCTCGGAATGGTCGTTCTCGGGCTCCTGCTTGGACTTGTCGGCACCGATATTTATACGGGTACGCCGAGGTTCAACCTCGGGATCCTCGAACTCTCGGATGGCCTGAATTTCGTCGCCCTCGCCGTCGGTGTGTTCGGCATCGCCGAGATTCTGCGCAATCTCGAAAACGAGCATGAGCGCGACGTCATGATCAAGAAAGTGACCAATCTCTGGCCGACGCGCGAGGACTGGAAGGCGATGACTGCGCCGATTCTGCGCGGCACGGCCATCGGTTCGGCACTGGGCATCCTGCCCGGGGGCGGCGCAATTCTCGCTTCATTCGCCTCCTATACGGTGGAAAAGCGTATCTCGAAGACGCCGGAAGAGTTCGGCAAGGGCGCGATTGCCGGCGTTGCAGGACCGGAATCCGCCAATAATGCCGGCGCGCAAACGTCGTTCATTCCGATGCTGACCCTAGGTATTCCTGCCAATCCGGTCATGGCGCTGATGATCGGCGCGATGATCATTCAAGGCATCGTTCCCGGCCCGAATGTCGCCACGGAACAGCCGGCGTTGTTCTGGGGCATCATCGCGTCCATGTGGATCGGCAATCTCATGCTGATCCTGCTCAATCTGCCGCTGATCGGTCTTTGGGTGAAGCTGCTGACCATTCCCTATTACATGCTCTTCCCTGCGATCATCGCGTTCTGCTCGATCGGCGTTTACAGCGTCAATTCCAATGTATTCGATCTCTACGCCGTCGCCTTTTTCGGGCTTCTCGGTTACGGGCTTTCGAAACTGCGCTGCGAACCGGCGCCGCTTCTCCTCGGCTTCGTGCTCGGACCGCTGCTGGAAGAACACCTTCGCCGCGCCATGATCATGTCGCGCGGCGACCCGACGACATTCGTGACGCGGCCGCTGAGCCTCGGTCTGCTGCTCCTTGCGGCTGCCGTCCTCGTCGTCGTGCTGCTGCCGAGCATCCGCAAGAAGCGCGACGAGGTGTTCGTCGAGGATTGAGGTGCCTAAGGCTTTGCCGGACCTGGAACGAGGACGTAGCTGACGGCCTCGTTCCGATCCGGATAATTCCTGAAGTTGAGCGAAATGTGCCGCACATCCGTGGGCGGTGTGGGCACGCCGGCAGCGCTCATCAAGGCCATGACGCCAGGATTGAGATCCTCGCCGAACCAGACGAAGAGCGCAGGAAACTTGATGCGCGCCGAGGCGTTCGGCATTTCCATGTGCACAGGCGTTAGTGACGTATCATAAAGCCGCAAATTGCCGGGAAATTGCGGGCCGTCGGAAACAACCGACTGATAGTTGCCCTCGGCGCGCGTCGTGGCAAAAAGCTTCGCATAGTCGAGTTCGCCGATATAGGGATCTTCACCGTCGCGGGCGTAGAGCATGTTGATGGCGAGGCCCGGAATGACGATGAGGCCGCAGATCGCCCCGACCACCGCAAAGCGCTTCAGGGGAAGATCGGATCTGATAAACCGGTCGAGCAGCACGGCAAGATACAAGGGCGACAGGAACAGGACCGGCTGCAGCCAGCGATCCTTGACCTCGGCAGCGCCGCTGACCAAGACCCCGACCGCAACGCATGCGAGCGCGAACCAGATGAGCCGCGCAACAAACTTTTCCGCATCGGTCGCGCTGGAGCGCGCAGTCACCCGGTCGCGGCGGCTGCGCCACCAGGCAATGCCGAAGAACGCCAGCGCGACGCCTGAGAAAAGCACGCTGTTGAGGAACACCTTCCATTCACCGTGAAGACGGCTGAGGAGAAAATGGCCGCCCGCGTTCATTTCGAATTTGTGCGTCCGGGCGAGCAGGTTTTCGGTATGGGCGAGCGCCCAAAGGCCCGTCGGTATGACGGAAGCTATGAAGGCGAGGACCGCAGCGAGTGTTGAACGCGAAAGCAGCACGGCACGATAGGACGGTATGGAAAGACCAGCCAAAATCAAAGCGATAAGAAAGAAACTTGCATTGAATTTGCCTAGAAGGCCGGCGGCGATGCCGAGCCCGAGCAGTGCCGCCGAATGCCATGACCGCGACTTCATATGCCAGGCAAATGCGAGGAAAGCCCAGGCGCAACCGGTCGTTCCGCCGACGGAGTGGGTGAGCGTGCGCTGCGATTCCCATGAGATTTGCGGCAGCATGAACATACCCAGCATACCTGCGGCGGCGACCATGCGCGACAGCCCGAGAAGCCTCGCGCCGAAATAAACGCTGGCAAAGAGGCTCGCGAGCATGCTGAATTTGACGAGATAAATCGTAAAGAGGCTGATGCCGAGAACATCGCCGGCAATGCTGTTGATCCACGTATAGAGCGGCGCTTGCGAGCCGCCATAGCCCCACTGCAAGGCACCGACATAGGCGAGCTGCTCGGCGTCATCGACCCCTGCGCCATTCGAGATCATCGTCAGGAAGAATATCTGGAAGGCGAAATAGCACAGCACGAACAGCATCGCTGGATTGCGCGCGGCGAATGACTTGATCCTGGTGGTCGGGGTCTGTGCTGAAATGGCCGGCATCATCTTCTCTTGGCGTTGGAAGTGCCGCTTTTATGCGATGTTGGATACCAAATCCACCCGCCATGCCTCGCCTCACGCAAGCGTGCATGGTGCGGACGGCGGGGATCGAACCCGCATGACCTATGGCCGAGGGATTTTAAGTCCCTTGCGTCTACCAGTTTCGCCACGTCCGCACGACAGAAATTCAATTACTTAGAGCAATCTTAGAAAGCAAGGTTGCACAACATAAAAAGCGTTGTGCAATTTGATGTTCACCGAGCGTTCCCAATCGGCTAGGTTCAGCCATGCACATCACTTGGAAACGAACGGTTATCGGTGGCGATGAACTTCCTTACGACTTCTGCGCCTACGTCGAGAACATCACGATCGCACGTATCTACCGCAGCAAAGACTCGAGCGGGGTTTCAATCTGGTCGGTCAATATGCAAATCGGGGATGCCACTTCGGACACCTGCTGGACGCGCCTGGATGCCATCCAGATGGTTGAGCAGCGCCTGGCGCACTTCTTGACGACCGAGAGGGGCAAGACCGATCCGCAAGAATGGCCGCATGACCAACGATCAGCGCAGCTCTGGTTGTTGCGGCATAGCAACCCGAAGCAGCATGCCGTGCTCGTCGAGGACCTTCGCAGCGGGCGGGTCGACCGCTGCAGCGGCCACTTGCTGATGACAAATTGGTTCTGCTTGACGCTGACACGGCAGAAGAGCCCCTGCTCCTTTGAGCCGACTTCTAACTCTGGTCTCGCTCTGCATCATCCAAGCGGCGAAGCAATTCCGCGAAAACATCGTCAGGGGATAGGCACGTGACCGGAGTGGACGCCCTCCTGAAATTCGGACTTGGACATGTTCCTGCGCAGCGACTTGGCCGATTTCCTATCTTTGTTGTCTTTGTCTGGACTCATATGTCGCCGCTCGCTTGAACCTCATGAACACGTCTTCGTGAGATAAGTTCCAGCTTGACCGTTACGCGTGAGTGAATAGGCACCTTTTTCTGAAGTTGGTCACTCGGCAAACCGCGGCAGCTCCTGCGCTTTTGGGATTCGATTGACAAACCCCATCCATAGGTCAACACTTTCAAGGTCGTCAGGCATTTATGGCCGCTGACGTTTGAGAGATGCAATGCGCTCCCGCCCAATTCTAAAGGGGAGCTCCATTGTGGATCGCCGAAAAAAGAGCCTCATTTTTTATTCATCACAGGATTGGAGCCTTATGCAGACCGCTCTGCTCAAGGCGTCAAGGGAGCTTGGCCGCAGCCCAAAGGGAAAACTTGCAGAGAGACTGGCCCGCCGTGTCATGACCCTGTTTGATCAGGGCATGCGCGACGATGAAGCGATTGCATCCGCAGCGGCTTACCAGGAGAAACTGATCGCACAAGTCATGGCGCTGCGCCATCAAGGGGCCACGCCATGAGTAGCACCCCGCCTACCCGCCTCGATCACAAGCTCGAATGCCCGCGCTGCCACACTATCTATTTGACACTTACGGAGCAGGCTACCGGGAGCACGCCAATCGAGTGCAGTTCCTGTCATCAATATTTGGGCACTTGGGCCGAGCTTGAACACGATTTTTACCGACAGGGCGGCAGCCACGGCGTGTTCGTACTGCGAGAAGGACAAATTCTCCGGATGGATTGAATCAACCGGAGCCGCCTCAATTTCTCTAACGTTCAAGGACGTAATGCCCCAAACGATCAACGGAAGACTGCAGTGCGAGGAGTGCGAGACCATCTATCTGAGCATTCCGGAAACCGCTTTAAGCAACAGTCCGATCTTTTGCAGCGACTGCGGGGCATTCATGGGCCGATGGTCGGATATCAAGGATGAATTCTTTTCCCAAGGCGGCAGAGATGGGATTTTTGAGCTGCGTGACGGTCAGATCATGCGTACGGACTTAAAGCTGCTCGCCATACTCGGCTCACGTTCGATCGTGAGAATTCGCACTATTCGCGTTGCTTCGGACTCGGAGTTTGTGCGTTCTCGCTCTCTTCCAATCGCCGCAACAGATTCTTGAATACTGCGTCTGTAGGAACAGAAGCGCTAGCCGTGCGCACGGCGTCTTGGTACCCCTGCAGCATGACTTGAGCTCGGATGTTTCGAATGCGTTTCTTCGTTTCGTCTGACACGTGCGTTCCTTGCTATGACTGTAAGAGAGTCGGGTGCTTACTGTTCCGGCAAAAGATAAAGAATTAGCGTCTCGGCTCTTTAGGAACGAACAAGGTCTCGCGTCGTTTGGACTGGAGTTGCATCAAAGTAGGTGTTCGAATGGCAGCAAAATCGTCAAAGTCGATAGGGCTATCCGTGGATGGGCCCGAATTAGTGAAGGGCAAGCCCAGGCCGAAGTTTGACAAGAAGGCGCCGCACCTACCTTTTGATCCCATGCCCGAGCGCATAGAGCCTTGCCTGGCGCTGCTGAAAACGAAGCCACCGCGCGGCCCGGAGTGGGCTTTTGAAGTCAAATGGGATGGCTACCGGCTCGCTGTTCACGTCGAGCCGACCGGCGTCCGCATCATCACGCGCGGAGGTCACGACTGGACCTCCTATTTCCCATCCATCGCCGATGCCGCAAAGGAACTTGGCTCCACCATGATCCTCGACGGGGAAGCTGTCGTGCTCGATACGCAGGGCCTTCCCAACTTTGGTTTGCTCCAGCGTGCCCTAGGTGGCCGTAAGGCAACACGCGCTGCCAAGGAGGCGGTGTTCTATGCGTTCGATCTTCTCTATTTCGACGGCCACGATCTGACCCCGCTCGAGCTCTCTTCCCGCCGGCACATGCTTGGCAAACTGTTGGAAGGTGAGACAGGCGCCATCCGCCTTTCAGAAGAGATCGACAGCGACGGCGAAGCTATGTTGCGCCACGCCTGCCAGCATGGGCTTGAAGGCATCATCGCCAAGCACAAGGACGCTCCATATCGATCAGGCCGCACCGGCGACTGGCTCAAGATCAAATGCGTCGCCAGCGAGACCTTCGCCGTGATCGGGTATGAGCCTAGCATCAAGGTGCGCGGCTCGATCGCCAGCTTGCTACTCGCAGCCCGAAGAGGCGACGAGCTGGTCTATGCCGGTAACGTGGGAACCGGCTTCTCAGCAAAGCTTGCGCGTGATCTCCGCGTCCAACTTGACGGAATGCGCGTCGACAAACCAGCCGTCCCGATCAAAGGCAAAAACCTCGTTTTCGTCGAGCCTACGCTTGTGGCCGAAGTGAACTTTAGCGCCTGGACCCATGATGGACATCTGCGGCACCCCTCGTTCAAAGGCATCCGCCAGGTCGAGGATCATGCGGACGTGTTGGACTTGAGTAGTCTCTAAAATATAGGGTTTTCTTGTGACGCCACCATCTGAACGCCCTTTCCCAACTTCACCCGGCATCCTTTTGGGGCTGGGCTTGGGTGGTTTTTTCGACGGTATCGTGCTGCATCAGATATTGCAGTGGCATCACATGGTAACGAGCGCCGGCTACCCTGCCAACACGCTTGAAAATCTTGAGCTTAATACCATGCTGGACGGGCTCTTCCATGCAGCGACCTATATCATCACGGCTTCAGGGCTGCTTGTTCTTTGGCACCAGGCACGAAAGCCGCATTTCTGGTGGTCGTCCAAACTGCTTTTCGCGACGATGCTGATGGGGTTCGGGCTCTTCAACCTGGTTGAAGGCGTGGTCGACCATCACGTACTCGGATTGCATCACGTGAACGAAACCGTTCCCCGTGATCAGTGGATTTATTGGGATATCGGCTTTCTGCTCTGGGGAGCGGCGATGTTGCTCGTGGGATTCGTGCTTTTGCGCCAAGGTTTGCGTGAACCGCAGCCTGGGCCAAGTGTTTGACAGACAAAACCGCCGGGTCCAGAGTTCGGCTTTGCCGGGCCTTATCTCCTTTTCATACATCACCCGTAGCATCGGCCTCGTCATCGCGATCGATGACCACGATTACCCCCGCGGCGTCGGCGCCTCGAGCGGCTTCGTTCAAACCCCAACTCCTTGTCTCGCCAACCTGCACGAGCTGGAGGGTTTCCCCGGCGATCTTTGCCAAGCGAACGACATCGACGTTGCGCTCGTGTATGCCGCGATAGAGCAGCGCGCGGACAGGATTCCACTCAGCTCTATGCCGCGCCAACACTTGAGCCCTTAACTCGGCGGCCGTTTGATCCGCCAGCTCGCGGGCAACTTCCGCGGCCGCTACCTTTCCGGCATCCTGGGAGCCCATAAGCAGTAACAAGCAGGTCACTCTTCTGTACTTTGGAAACGTACAGCAACGGTTCCCACAAGGGTATCGTCTTCACCAGGTCATGCTGAAGAACGATGCGAAGATGCGAAAGCATCTCTGGGCCATTAGTGGCAAAGCCTCCCAGCTGGGCGCATCCACCCTCGGCCATCATTTTTATTTCGATGAAGAAACCGCCCACTACAGCGTCTATTGTTTTTCGAGCCGCGAGAATGCCGAGTTATTTCAGGCTGCCTGGTGTGCGGAATGGCTCACGCCCGAGGACCGCAAGAAGAGCCGTTGGCGTCCATGGAGCAGCCTCGGACCGAAGCGACCATGAGGAAGCGGCATCTTCGGCCAATCAAGGACAGGACTCGGCTCTCGGAGCTTGCAGCGTGGAATGATTTGTTCGGCTACTGCATTCAGTGCGGCAAAATCGGTCAGATTGAAAAATCCGCGTTGTCCAAACGCTACGGCGCTGACGTGATCCTCGAGGATATTTCCCGCAGGCTTGTTTGGCGGGCGTGCGGGACGCGACGCGGCAACGAATTTGGCACCAGCAATCGGCCGCGCGACTGACGATGCTTGCGCCAAGTAATTGATCGGATATCGTCCATTAATCTGCAGGGACCAGTCAGCCTGATGTGCAATCTCTATAATGCCACGACCACGTTTGAAGCGATGCGGCAGCTCTTCCTGCCGATCCACGACCTTACCAACCGCTTGACGCCGCAGATCGATATTTTCCCCGACTACCACGCGCCGATCGGCCGCACGAACGCCGACGGTAAGCGCGAGCTTGCCCTCGCCCGTTGGGGTATGCCGACGCCCCGGCAATACCTGAAATCCGAGGTCGATAGCGGGGTGACCAACATCGCAACCCGACGTCCTCACACTGGCGCCGGTGGATTAGTCCCGAAAACCGTTGCGTCGTTCCGGCGACCAGCTTTTCGGAGTATGGCGAGGTCGCCGATCCCGCTACCAAGAAAAAGCCTATTCATTGGTTTGCGCTCAACGAGGAAAAGCCGCTCTTCTGGTTCGCCGGCATCTGGACGAGCTGGTACAGCGTCCGCAAGAACAAGGAAGGCCCGGTACAGGCCGATATCTTTGCTTTCCTGACTACCGATGCCAACAGCGTCGTTGCGCCCATTCACCCAAAGGCAATGCCGGTTATTCTCACCACCACTGATGAAATCGACGTCTGGATGAATGCTCCCGCCGAGGAGGCGCTTACTGCAGCGTCCGCTGCCCGACGAGCAGTTGATCCTGCTGCCTCAACCGGCTGCCGAAGCAGCGCAGCCGTCATTGCTGTAATTGCAGGACCTGGAAGCCCAAATGTTCCCGATCGGTTAGAATTAGCTGTGTGACCACCCTGCTTGCCTTTACAAAACGGCTTTCGTCGTAGTGCGAAAACATCACGGTTGCTCGAGAATTGCGACTTCGCATAGGGAAGCTCACGGCCCTTTTCCCACACCCGGTAGAGACTTGGCTCCTCCGTCTCCCCGACTGGTGGGAACATTCTAACCTGAACATGGTTCTCAATCGACTGACGTCTGATCGTCAGCAGGGGCTCGACCGGACCAAACGGGTAGGCAGCCGCTCGAGCCCCAATTATGACGAGCGGTATGAACGAGGGCGAGTTCGATGATAGAGCATCTCCTCATACCAGCGTCATTCCTGGCGCGGGTTGGAACATGTTGCGACATTGAAGGTTATCGTGTGCCGAGGAGCCGCCAGCGGGATGGTTCACCTCGTCGTATCGCGTGAGGCATCCATGACATCAAAGAGGCGTTCTGCCAAAATCAAAGCTTATTCTGGCCCCGCCGGTGGATGGGGCTCTGCGAAATCCGTCGCCGAGATCACCCTGAAAGAGCATGTCGCTCTGCGCGGGCCTAAGCTACTGTCGACGCAAAACAAGCCGGAAGGCTATATGTGTGTGAGTTGCGCCTGGGCAAAACCTGCGAAAACCCATCCGCTTGAATTCTGCGAGAACGGCGCGAAGGCCACGGCCTGGGAAGTGACAACACGACGTGCGGATCGAGAATTCTTCGATAAATATACACTTAGAGAACTCGAACGCTGGCCGGACCACAACCTTGAGGAACAGGGTCGGTTGACTCATCCGATGCGCTGGGACGAGGCCATGGATAAATATGTCCCGGTGGCCTGGGCCGAAGCGTTCGCAGAGATCGGTCGGGAAGTGCGCGCCCTGGACCCGCATCAGGTCGATTTCTACACGTCCGGCCGAGCATCGCTCGAAACCAGTTACATGTATCAGCTATTCGCCCGTATGTACGGCAGCAATAACTTGCCCGACAGTTCGAACATGTGTCATGAGAGCTCTTCGGTGGCGTTGCCTGAAAGCATCGGCGCGTCGGTCGGCACTGCCGTTCTGTCTGACTTCCAGAATACCGACTGCATCTTCTACATCGCTCAGAATGTCGGCACATCGTCGCCGCGTTTTCTCCATGATCTGCAAGACGCAGTCGATCGCGGCGTCAAGATCGTAACCTTCAATCTGTTGCGGGAACGCGGCCTCGAACGCTTCGTCAACCCGCAGTCGCCGGCGCAGATGCTCACGGGCAAGGAGACGAAAATCTCCTCCGAATATTACCAGGTGAACAACGGCGGTGATATCGCGGCCCTGTTCGGCGTTTGTAAGGCGCTCATCGAAGCCGACGATGCGTTGAAAGCCTCTCATCAAAGCCGTGTCGCTGGCGACGATGGGAGCCCAAAAGATCCGGAAAACGCTGCGATGGTCGCCTTTGCCGCCTCGATGGCCGCAGCCGACAAGAAGCATGTTCTCGATCACGACTTCATCAAGGAGCACACCACCGGTTTCGAGGAATTCGCCGACGCCGCACGCGGCCATCGGTGGGAGGAACTGGAGCGAATTTCGGGCCTCAGCCGGGATCAGATGACGCAAGCAGCGGCCACCTACGCGAAATCCGATGCTGTCATGATGGTCTATGGCATGGGCCTGACGCAACAGCTCATGGGCGTCCAGAACGTCCACATGGTCTGCAATCTGGCACTGTTGCGCGGCAATATCGGCAAACCGGGGGCCAACATCTGTGCCGTCCGCGGTCACTCCAACGTCCAGGGACAGCGGACCGTCGGCATCACCGAGAAGCCAGGCCTGGCGCCCCTCGACAAGCTCTCTGAACTCTACGGCTTCGAACCGCCCCGATGGACGGGCCGCTCAACGGTCGAGACGTGTGAGGCGATCATGAGCGGGCAATCGCGAGCCTTCATCAGTCTCGGCGGCAACTTCCTGAGAGCCGTCCCCGACACCACCGCTATGGAAGATGGGTGGCGCAAGATGCGCCTGAGCGTGCAGATCGCCACCAAGCTCAATCGCAGCCATGTCGTCCATGGCGAAATTGCCTATCTGCTGCCCTGTCTTGGCCGCATCGAAGTGGATGAGCAGGCAAGCGGTCCGCAGGCCGTGTCGATTGAGAGTTCCATCGCCCATTTCCATGGCTCCCGGGGCAAAACGAAACCGGCAAGCCCTGAGCTTCTCTCCGAGCCGGCAATCGTGGCCGGCATCGCAAAGGCGACGCTCGGCGAAACGAAGGTGCCCTGGGATAGTTGGGTGGGGAACTACGCGGAGATCCGTGATGCGATCGAGCAAACCTATCCGGAGACGTTCAAGGATTTCAACAAGCGCTTGTTTACGCGGGGCGGATTTGTCAGGCCGCTTCCGGCGCGTGAACGCAAGTGGGTGACTAAGAGCGGCAAGGCGAATTTCCTGACGCCAGAAAAACTGTTTCCCGAATTTTCGACAACGAAGAGCACTGACGTCCTCCATTTGGCGACGCTTCGATCCAACGACCAATTCAACACCACGATCTATGGGTACAGCGATCGCTTTCGCGGGGTGGAGGGTGCGCGGAAGATCGTCTTCATGAACCCGGAAGATATCAGCCGATTGGGCTTCGCCGATGGCGAGAGCGTCGATCTAACCACCGCAATCGATGCGCACAAAGTTCGCAAAGTCACGGCGTTGAGGATCGTCCAATACGATATTCCCAAGGGCTGCTGCGGCGCGTATTATCCGGAGACGAACCCGCTGTTTCCGCTGGCTCACCATGATCCCAGGTCAAAAACGCCATCTTACAAGCTCCTGCCGGTACGTCTCAGCCGATCGGCAGAAATTCCGCGTGATTGAAAGGGGCCGAATGGGCGCATTATGTTCCGAGGGATAAACAAAGCAAAATGGCCGTTTCTGGCAACCTTTGTTCTGCTGGTCGTAGCGGGCGCGTTTCTCGGCTGGGCTCGGCAGCCGCGGGAACTCCGCACCGATCCACCTATTGCGGCCGATCTTGACCACTTGCGGCTGATGCCCAATGGTATCAGCGGAGCGCCGCCTGAGAGTTATTTTGCTGAAGGGAAACTCTACGAAAGCGATGCTTATAATCTCAGCCAGGGCCAGCGCCTCTATGACTGGTTTGGATGTCCGTCGTGCCACAGAGATGGACGTGGCAACGTAGGTCCTTCCTTCCTCGATGGCTGGTGGCTTTACGGCCCTGAGATGGTGTCCATTGTCGCGTCAATCCGCGACGGTCGCCCGCACGGCATGCCGGCCTTTCGTGACCGGATGACGATCGAGGAGATCTGGCAATTGGCCGGCTATGTCCAGACCATCGGCGCCTATTCGGCCAAGGTAGGGGCGACGGGTCGCAAGGACGACCGTCAGACGCGACCGGCTGAGAACCGGGCACCAGCAAGAATCCTATTCGATGAAGGACCGGTCGGCGTCCACCCGGACCAGGGGCCCTCCCCTTGAGAACCGCGCTCGTTCTTCTGCTGTCGATCACCGCTACGGCCGCGGGCGGCAGCGGCAACCAATCGGCACTGAATTCCCAGGGCGCTCCCGCCATCCATGTCGAGCATCTGATCATCGGCATAACCGTCGTTTGCGCTGTCGTGTGGCTGCTGGTTATGATCGTGCTCGGCTGGGCACTCTTGCGAAAACGGTCCAGCGACAGCGGCCCACCCCGTGACCGGCCCTTGACGACCATCGTGTCCAGTGCCGTCGCAGCAACGGTTGTCATCATCGCAGCTCTGACGATCGCGAGCTTTTACACCACCCGCAGCATCGGCCTGCCGGGAAACACCGCACTGACGATCACCGTCAGAGGGCAGCAATGGTGGTGGCAGGTTATCTACGCCGACGCCAATCCGGCGTTCAGCTTCCAGACCGCCAACGAAATCCATATCCCGGTCGGTCAGGATGTTCAGATCCAGCTCGAAAGCGCCGATGTCGTGCATTCGTTCTGGGTGCCGAGCCTTGCCGGCAAACAGGACCTCGTGCCGGGGCGCAGCAACAGTCTGCTCCTAAGGGCGGAACGCCCCGGCACCTATCGCGGTCAATGCGCCGAATTTTGCGGACTTCAGCATACCCATATGGCAATGATGGTCATCGCCGATGAGCCTGCGGACTATCAGCGGTGGATTGCAGCACAACGCGAAAACAGCGTGATGCCGACCTACGCGGACGCTGCCGCCGGAAAGGCTGCGTTCCTGTCAAAGCCGTGCGCTGCCTGCCATACGGTTCGCGGAACGTCTGCCGCGGGGACTACCGGCCCCGATCTGACCCATATCGGAAGCCGTCAGACGATCGCGGCCGGACTTCTCGAAACCACACGCGGATCGCTTGCGGCGTGGATTGCCGATCCGCAGACACTCAAGCCCGGTAACAACATGCCGATGGTTCCCCTCACCAGCGTCGAGCTGCGGGATATCTCCGCCTATATGGAGAGCCTCAAATGATCGTCAGGGATGAAGTCGAGGATCTGCGCGATACGGCACTGGACGAGGTGCAACTCGACCGCCGTCTTTCAGAGACCTGGTCGACGCCTACGGGGTTATGGGGTGCACTTTCGACCGTCGACCATAAAATCATTGGACGTCGCTACATCTATACGGCCTTCATATTTCTGGCGCTCGGCGGGATCCTGGCGCTGGCGATGCGGCTGCAACTGTCCGAGCCCGAAGCCCGGTTCATTGGCCCCGATCGTTACAACCAGATCTTCACCATGCACGGCACGAACATGATGTTCCTGTTTGCCGTGCCCGTGATGGAGGCGATGGCCGTCTACCTCGTGCCGCTGATGGTTGGCACCCGCAACATCGCGTTCCCGCGACTTAACGCGTTTTCCTACTGGATGTATCTCGCCGGCGGACTGCTGTTGTGGATCGCCTTTGCGGTTGATACCGGGCCGGACGTCGGCTGGTTTGCCTACGTGCCACTGTCGGGGCCGCAATATGCCGCGGGAAAGCGCGCCGACATCTGGGCGCAGATGATCACCTTTACAGAAGTCTCCGCGCTGGCCGTCGCCGTCGAGATCGTTGTTACCGTGCTAAAACAACGGGCGCCGGGCATGTCCCTTGACCGGATCCCGTTGTTTGTCTGGTCGATGCTGGTCACATCGTTTCTGATCATCCTGGCGATGCCGGCAATCATGATCGCAAGCACTGCCTTGATCCTCGACCGACTGGTCGGCACGCACTTCTTCAATCCGGCCGAAGGCGGCGACGTATTGCTGTGGCAGCACCTGTTCTGGTTCTTCGGCCATCCGGAGGTCTACATCATCTTCCTGCCGGCCGTCGGTATGGTCTCGACGATTGTTGCGACCTTCACCCGACGCCCTGTCTTCGGCTATCTTGCCATGGTGATGGCCTTGGTTACGACAGGGGTCCTGGCATTCGGGCTCTGGGTGCATCATATGTTCGTCGCCGGTCTTCCCCGCTTGGGCGAAAGCTTTTTCACCGCGTCGAGCATGGCAATCGCGATTCCCGCTGGTCTGCAGATATTCTGCTGGCTGGCAACGATGTGGGCCGGCAGACCGGTGTTCAAGACGCCATTCCTGTTCGTCATCGGCTTCATGGTGATATTCGTCATCGGCGGGATGACAGGCGTGATGGTGGCGTCCGTTCCGTTCGACACGCAGGTTCACGACACCTATTTCGTGGTTGCTCACTTCCATTACGTTCTGGTGGGCGGCGCGGTCTTTCCGCTTCTCGGGGCGATCTATTACTGGTTTCCGAAAATTACCGGCCGGATGATGAGCGAGACGCTCGGTCGCTGGACATTCGGCCTGATCTTTACCGGCTTCAATCTGACTTTCTTTCCGATGCATATCCTCGGGCTGCAGGGCATGCCCCGCCGCATCTATACTTATCAGCCAGAAATGCCGTGGTCGGGACTCAACATGTTCATCAGCCTGAGCGCCGTCATCTTAGCGGCCGGTTTCCTGCTGTTTTTTATCGACGCCATTCGCAGCGCGGCCTCAGGGCCGGCCGCGCCGGATAATCCCTGGGGCGCGTCGACACTCGAATGGGCGACATCGTCACCGCCGCTGCCGTATAATTTCGCGCGACTGCCGGTGGTCGGCAGCCTTGAACCGTTGTCCAATAATTCCGAAACGCTTTCCGTTGCCGGTGGCCTGTCTGTCGACCGCCGCGAACTGATCGTCACCAGCGTCGTCGAAGCGCTTCCGGAGGCGCGCGAGTCATCACCTGGAAATTCGATCTGGCCGCTCTGGTCGGCTCTCGCAACCACGGTGTTGTTGATCTGGTCGATCTTCACGCCATGGGCAGTGGTGTGGGGATCGATCCCTGTGTCGATTGCCCTGATCGGCTGGTTCTGGCCGAAGGGCACTCCGGAGGACGACACATGAATCGATCCGTCGTGCTTGATCTGTCGAAGCTTCCCCCGCACGGGCTTGGCACCGCAAGCCTGACCTGGTGGGGAACGCTCGCCTTTATGCTGATCGAGGGCACCGGCTTCGCGCTTTCGATCGTCGTCTACCTCTACCTCATGAGCCTGGCACCGCACTGGCCGTTGGATGCGCCGCCACCTGATTTGCTGCCGGGATCAGGTCTGACGGCGTTGCTCATAGTCAGCCTGCTTCCCAACATGCTGATTGCCCGCTGGGCACGTCAGCAGAATTTGGCGAAGGTTCGCATCGGCCTGGTCATTATGTCCCTGCTGGGAGTTGCGCCGCTGTTTCTGCGTGTCCTCGAGTTTCCAGCAATGCATATCTCGTGGGACCAAAATGCCTATGGTTCGATCGTCTGGGTGATGCTTGGGCTTCATACGACGCATATTCTGACCGACCTGGTCGAGACGCTGGTGCTGACCTGCCTGATGTTTTCCAAGCATGGCGACAATCCGCGGCGCTACGGGGATGTCAGCGACAACGCGATGTATTGGAACTTCGTGGTGGCCACTTGGTTGCCAATGTATGTCTGCCTTTATTGGATACCACGCCTATGACCAGAACTTTAATGCGACATGGCGGACTTGCCGTCCCACTGCTGGCCTGGACCGTCGGAATGCAGCTGGGGCAGATCACCCCCTATATCGATTGCCGACAACAGGTGGCTTGGACGCCCGCCTTTTGTGCAGCACTCTTGTTCGTTTCGATTGCGGGGGTGGCTGTATCTCGTCTGTCTCCTAAGCCCATCGGCAGGACGGAGCGATTTATCGTCGATTCGGGATTTCTGATCGCATCAACATTCCTGTTTGTGCTGATACTCCAGGGAGCGGCTTCAATGCTGCTGGATCCATGTCAACGGTGATCAGCGCCATGATCTTTCTGATAATAGCGGCGCCGGCAATGGCGCATGGTGATGATGCTCATGAGGCAACCTTGGGCTGGACGTTCGATCCGTGGATCGTGTGGCCGATTATCGTGATCAGTCTCCTCTATGTCACAGGACGCATCAGGCTTTCTCGCCGGGCACACCGCTCCTTTCCGATGCACTGGCAGGACCTGTTCTTCTGCGGCGGAATCCTGACTTTGGCGGGTGCTCTCATCACTCCGCTCCACTGGCTTGGAGAGCACCTTTTTACCTTTCATATGATCGAGCATGAGATCCTCATGGCCGTCTCGGCACCGTTGATCGTGCTTGCGAGGCCGGTCGGGTTCCTTCTATGGGGATTGCCGAGGCCGGCGCGTCGCGACTTGGGCGCTGCCATGCAATCTCCTCTCATCCGGCGGTCGTGGGCCTGGTGCACGGGACCGATCAACGCGACCGTAATTCACGGCGTCGCCATATGGGGTTGGCATTACCCCTTGCTGTTCGATGCAGCCGTGACCAATACTGCTATGCATCGCCTCCAGCACCTCAGCTTTTTCGCAACAGCAATTCTCTTCTGGTGGGCAGTCGTCTGGAAAAGCAATCACGGCGCGGCGACCTGGCACCTTTTTCTGACGATGATTCATACCAGCATTCTCGGGGCCTTGATGGCACTGGCGCCGCGCGTTCTCTATATCGCTCAGACACAAACCGCGTCTGCTTGGGGGCTGACTCCTCTGGAGGATCAGCAATTGGCAGGCATGATCATGTGGGTGCCGGCCGGCACCATCTATGCAGCCGCGGCAATGACGATGCTGGCACTCTGGATTCACGGCTCAAGCGAGAAAGGAGCGCAAAATGCCTGAGGCTCTCGCTCCGGCCTTTCATCGAGCGGCCGGAATAGCCGCCGCCGTCCTCGCTGGGTTGGCCGCGCTGATTATAACCAATATGGTGCGTGATCACGAGACAACGGTTGCCGCAGCTGTCGCCCTGACCGGTGGCGACCCGGCGCGCGCTCCCGCACTTTTTCGTCGCTATGGCTGTACGGGTTGCCACACCATTCCAGGCGTACCCGGTGCAGACGGCCAGACCGGCGCGCCACTCACCGGGTTATCCAAGCACGTCTATATCGCTGGCGTGCTCCAAAACCGCCCCGACAACCTCGTTGCATGGATCGTTTCGCCGCAGAGCTTTTTGCCGCAGACGGCGATGCCAAACACTGGCATCTCAGAGCAGGAAGCAAGGGACCTCGCCGCCTATCTCTACAGCCACTGAGATCAGGGATGTGCAGTCGGTATCGGCGCAAGTGCTTTGATATAATGTGCGATCGCCTGGCGGTCGCTCTCAGCCAACATGGCAGTGTTGGTTACGACATCGGCCATTGATGACCCGACACGGCCATGGTCAGGCGTAGTGCCAGTTTTTAGCATCGTTGCAATGTCTTGCTCGTTCCACTCAGCAAGGCCCAGCTGCGTGATGTTCGGCACGAATCCCGTACCCTGGGGATCGACACCCCCGGCGAACCGGGTGTCGGATTTGATGGCGCCCAACACATTCCGGCTCGAGTGGCATTCGGCGCAGTGAGAGATGCTCTCAACAAGATAAGCGCCCCGATCGTAGACCGGGTCGCCGCTCAGTGGTGCAACTGACTGGCCCTCGCGAAAAAACAGGAGCTTCCAAAACCCGACGAATCGGCGGATGCGAAACAGGATCGACGGGTCATGCGGCGGCACGCGTCCTGAGACTTTAGGGAGGGTCATGAGATAGGCATAGAGATCCTTGATGTCGGCGATCGTCATGCCAGTGAAGCTCGTGTAGGGAAAAGCGGGATAATAGTGCTCATGCTGCGGCGACACCCCCCCGACGAGCGCGTTCGCCATATCAACCACCGTCCATCTACCGATGCCGTCCACCGTATCCGGAGAAATATTGGGCGGCCGAAAGGTCCCGAATGGCGAGGCAAGCGCCACGCCGCCGCCGAGTTTCAGCCGATCGGATTGCCCCGGTGTTGCGTGGCAGGAAGCGCAATCGCCGGCCGCGAAAATTAGCTGCCCGCGCGCGACGTCTCCGCTGCCCTTGAACTGCCAATCGCCTTCTGAGAACGGCGGCCGGGCTGCAGTTACATACCACGCGGTAGTGATCGCGGCGCCCGCGCAGAAAATGATTACGAGAGCAATTTTCCCTGGCATGGGGAGTATGCCATTTTCAGCCCGAGGTCGCGAAGTTCCTGATTGTGACAAGATCAGGCGTCTTTGGTCGTGAAAACATCAGAAACCCTTTTAGCCTCCGGGTCGCTGTTGCTTTCGCCGTTGGCATCAAAGTCCTTGGATGGCGATTGATCCGGGCCCTTAACGCCGTGCTTTGATGAATTTAAAACCATGCTCACTTCCTCCTTTGATCAAAGCTAACTGAGGCCAGAAATGATAGTTCCGCCATCGCGCGTCGGCAACGCCTCGGAGTTGCGCCCCCGTCTTTTCCGAGCCCATTTTCTTTCCGGGCATGCTAGGCAAAGGCATTGATGGCTGCTGCAGTCGAAGAACGATAATCGGTTTCGAGGACTGATAGCCGGCTCTCCTCGCCGAGTAATGCCAAAAGAGTGAGTTTACCCCGACTGATCCGGCTTTTGATGGTCCCGATTTCACAGGCGCATATATCCGCCACTTCTTGATAACTGTGACCGAGGACGCAGCATAGAACGATGGCTATGCGCTGTTCTGTTGGAAGGCTATGGAGGGCCGTTTGCACGTCGCGGGCTCGGAGTCTCCACTCCTGCGGCGCAGCTTGTGCGCCTTGATACTCGGCAATATCTGTCGTAAATCCCGTCGTCTCCCGGGCGCGTATTCTATAATCCGTAATGAAGACGTTGCGCATGATGGTGAAAAGCCATGCGTTCATGCTGGTTCCGGGCTGGTATCGATCGAGCGCATGCCAGGCGCGCACCAATGTCTCCTGAACCAGATCGTCGGCGGCCGGCTGTGATTTGTGAAAAGTACGGGAAAATCGGCGCAACGCCGGAATAGCAGCGAGCATTTCCTTTTTGGAGGTCGGAAAGTTTTCCGGCGCAGCGTGGTCCATGTCCTTCTCCCAATCGGTGCGATGGATTTCGCTCCGCTGCGATCCTGACTGTTAGGTGCAGTCAAGATCGCAATTTCTAACTATGCTGCTCTGGCGGCAGCGTTGAGGCTGCTTTCGGCAAGGGCCGTCAGGGCCTGATCGGTGGCTTCTTCTTCTTCGAGCGTTGCCACCAGGAGCGCTTGGGCATCGGCCAGCCCCAGCTCTTCCGCCCATCTCGCCAAAGTCCCGTAGCGGGCAATTTCGTAGTGTTCAACGGCCTGGGCGGCCGAAGCCAAGCCTGCATCAAGGGCTGGTTGACCCTTGAATTCTTCCATTATCTCTTCGCCTTCGGCGATAATGCCTTCAATGGCCTCGCAGGTTTTACCCTGCGGGCGTTTGCCAAGAGCTTCAAATACCCCCTGCAACCGTTCCACTTGGCCTTCGGTTTCTTCGCGATGTTTTTCGAACGCAGCTCTGAGCTCGGGAGAAGATGCGGCCTTCGCCATTTTTGGCAAAGCCTTCAGAATTTTTCGTTCAGCGTAGTAGATGTCTTTCAGCGTTTCATGAAACAGCGTTTCCAGGGTCTTGTCAGCCACGGCGAAATCTCCTCTTTGTTAATTACCGCAAGTTGCAGTCCCTTAAGGTGCACAAGCCCATAAGGTTCCACCGGAACCAAAATCCTCAGAAGGTCGTTGCTAGAGGAGCTTGCATCATAAATGGTTCAACAAGGCCGCCACTTTAGTGGCGCATGTGTCCGGCCGACCCCTTACTTTTATTACGTGTCTGTTTCTAGTCTTGGTCTGGGCAATCAGCGGGCCTTTTTTTGACTTCTCTGAAACTTGGCAGCTCATCATCAATACCAGCACCACCATCATCACCTTTCTCATGGTGTTTCTGATTCAAAACACCCAGAACCGCGACGGTGCCGCCATTCAAGCCAAACTCGATGAAATTTTGCGGACGAGCGATGCTCTCAATTCGTTCATCGGGATTGAACATTTGACGGAAGACGAAGTCTACCGATTTCGGGATCAATGCGAAGCCGCCGCAAGAAAAGCAGATGCGGATGAGAAGCTCGCAGCGTAAACCGCCCTCATTCGAGCGGGCCGGCGGCTACATGCCAGCGCGCGACACTCGTCCGCTTCAGCACGGAACAATAAAATCTATGTTTCGTTGTCGCTAATCACCCAGAGCGAGAGCTCGCTCGAAACCCTGGGGAACTTGGCTCGTGCTAAAGGAGGACTTATTGCCATGCCAAAAGCCTATGACGAATATAACGCGAAGCGACCCGCTCCTGATTTTCGAACATCCTTGATGTACGGCGCGTTGTTTTTCGCTGGTGTGGCCATCGCGGCCGGCATTGCATATTTTCTATGAAACTGATCGACGCAGTGGTCAATATCAGATGGAAAGCGGTGCATTCGGACGAGCGCGGTAGACCCGACGACTTTATAGCAGTCGCATGTGGCATGGCCGTGGGACGGGTCTATCGGATTTATGGTGGGCCTCGGCACGGAGACTGGTATTTCAATTTCCAGCTCGGGCATTCGCCCTTTCGCACGAGTGCAATGAATGGGGTCGTAGCCAAGCGCAAAGTCGCTGAGCAACAGGTAATACATGCATTCGTCGATTATCTGGCAACGCCATCTGATCTGGGCGGCGGGAAGCCTGGAGCGAGGCTCCTGTAGAAGTACGGAATGGCCAACTTCGATCAACATCCAGGCGAGAAAATCGGTATCCTCGCAACCTCACGCACGGCTCGCCTGAATCATAGCCTGTTGCCAAACGATCAAACCGGGGACTGAGGACAACCACTCCAACAATCCAGGATTTCCTCCGTTTCTGCGGTCTCAACTTGCTGCGAGAGGCGTTGACTGTAAAACAACTGCATGGCGTCATGAGCCGCATCCGACGAACTGCAAACCGCGTCGCTCGCCACAATCACTCGAAAGCCTAGATCAATTGCGCCAAGCACCGAAGCGAGGACACAGACATCTGTTTCGCCGCCACTTACGATAAGGGTGCGGACCGCTCCGCGATTGAGGTGCAAAAACAGTTCGCCGGATTGCCAAGGCGAATACACAACCTTGTCAAAGGTCCGCGCGGGCGGAACATGCCGCGCGAGCTCAGGAACGATATCAACCTGGCCGGCGCCAAGTTTATCAAGGGTCATGTTATTCCAGCGTTGATAATAGCGCAGCCAAGTTCCACCTGCATCTTGTACATTGCGCGGAGGAACAAACCGGGTGAACACTGTCCGCGTGGGGTCTTTGCCTACCAAGGCTTCAATGTGCGGTAAGACCCGGTCGAACCATGGCATGGCCCATGGACTGTGACCTCGGAAAATGCCCTGCATGTCGACACAAAGGTGAACTGTCACTGCATCGATGGGGCCAAATCTTAATCCGCTCGCCACGGTCGCCATCCCACTAGAGAAGCATTTTTAACCAGCATGCGGAGGGCGGCAGCAGCCATGAATATGGGTGCGAACCAGCCAAAACAAGGGCTTCCAATCTCAATGGTTTCCTTAACCATTATCCTTGTGGTCTGCGTCATCAGCTTCCACGGCCTCCATTAGCATCGTCACCTCCATAACGGGAACCGCTACTAGATCATTAATGACGGCGCTCCTGCGGTCTAGCGCCGCGGCTTCGGGTTCTCGAAGGGTAAAAGTGAAATTTACCGCATAACCGCCTAACACCCTGATGGTTCCACCGCCGTGGTGGAACTTGTGCGCGCGACGTTAGGAGGTCGGTAAACCAAAATTGGAAAATCCCATGGTACTGGACGAGATCGAGGGAGGATGTCGGTGCGGCTCCGTACCCATCGAGAAGAAATGAAATGCCCCCATCGAGCAGACTATCGCAATCGCGGTTTCCGCACCTGCTCCTACCTCACCGAAAATGGCGAACCGTACACAGATCCGGAGGAGCTCGGCAAAAGCGATTTGGATGCGGGTATTCTTCCAAGACGCAATGACGCCAAGTCTCCTTCGTTAGTGGGAACATTATTTCCTAAACGCAGCTCCAGATTCACTGACATGCTATCGTCAGCCGGGGCTCGACAGGCAACTTGGTCGGCTGCTGATCGAGCCCACAAGTTCCCATCCTTGCCGTCAACTACTTGGTAAATTCCCGGTTGGAAACAGTCGTCGAAGATTCAACATACGTGCGTGTGAAGCAGCAGCTAGAGCACGTCCACTTTATCAGGGATCATATCCGCATGCCGCGAAGGAGTTTGCACATTCCTGCGGTTTGAAGAGCGCGATAGCCTTACCGACAGCCTCCCAGGGCCCCGTCGGTTGACGTGAAAGTCGCTACCTTTCGCATTTTCCGCAGCCGACCCGCACGAACATGCCGTAACGGCCGCTTGCCGCAGATTCTATTCATGACCGAGATCCCTGATGGATAAAGGCCTGCGGAATGCGAAGAGTGCTGAAAGGATGAGCGGCGCAGGACCATCATTCCTGAAAAACCCAAGCTGCCGAAGTACGCACAAATGGCGCGAGGATATCGTGAGAGCGGTTCCAGCATGGATGCTGGAAAGAAACTGGCGTAATATTCAAGTGACAATAAAGGCAGCGCTTACAGCGCAAATCGGCAGACGACTAAGCATGCATCACGACCTCATCGACCAAGAACTTGGACAGAAGTTAAAAGCTCTGCGATTAGCCGGCGGTATGAGCCAACAGCGCCTCGGCGGCGCCATCGGCGTTTCGGCTACGCAAATTCAAAAGTACGAGCGGGGCGCAAACCGCATAAGCGTTTCGACGTTGATTGCGCTTTGCCACGCGCTCAAGCGCGATCCGATGGCATTGTTGGGGCGGTATTTCGACGACAATGCCCACACAATCGAAGGGCCAGAGCGACAGGTGGAACCGTGTTTTAACGTACCCACGCCTAGAAAATGATCTGCAACTAGCGGTAGCGATAAGCTCTTGATGATAGTAAAAAAAAGTCCTTTGACGGATGAGAAAGACATGAGCAGCAGCGTCATCGAACAAGACCTACGCAAAGCGAAAAATGCCGAAAAGATGAGGAGCTGGCGTGCCAAGAACCCAGCTTCCCCCGAAAAGAAAGCCAAGGAAGCCGAGCGAGCAAAACAGTGGCGGGATGCAAATCCGGAGAAATATCGGGAGCAGCAAAACGCGTGGTATGCCAAAAATCGCGAGCGGATACTTGCCAAAGAGCGCGAGAGACGCCGCGCTCGGAATCAGCTTGGCCCATTGCCTCCGCAGGTATAAAATGAAACTGCGAGTTCGCCCAATATGCTTGCAACCCCCGGGAGCCCGCCATTGAATGTTCAATGGCGGGCTTTCCAGTTTAGTAGCCAACATTATTGTCCGCTTTTGGACTGGGAACCCCATCCCTTTTACATGGTTTCTGTAGGCTGGCGTCCATCCACGTCAGTAAAGTCCGTGCTCATGGCCACCCGAGGCCCGGGCTTATTCTGGGCGGTGGGCTTCTGGCATGTGGTTCATCGCCCTTTTCATATCAGCTTCCCGGAACAACTCCCTACCTGCCTTGTTTCATCTACTCGGGGAGTGACATCACCGAAAAAGAGGCTCGGCACTACGGCGTACAACCTGGTGTCGGGCCTCACCCTATAATGCCTCAATTGCCTTTGCACTGCCCCAACCGCACCTACAAATGACTCGCCAATGCCCGAATTGAGCGTAGACTATTGGCGTCGCCAGGCATGTAATGGCCGCTGGTGCTAGAGAGATGCGATGTGCTCCCGCCTAACCCGGCAAAGTGGAGTCCGTCTCATACCCCACAGAATGCGAAAACTCTATTATACCGCTGACGAATGGCGCCTGATGCAGGCAGCACATCTTGCCGCCTCTGAAGCACTCGGACGCAGTCCTTCTTCACACGAAAATGCGGACCGCCTCGCCCGGCGCGTCATACTGTTCTTTGATCGCGGACTGCGTGACGAGGCCGCCTTGGCATATGCGGCCGCCAGCGTGGAACGGCTGGCCTCGGCGATCGTCGCCCGTCGGGAGGGGCGCTATGAGCAGTAATCCCAAATACCTGGATCATGAATTGACGTGCCCGAATTGCGGCACCATTTACCTTCGCATCCCGCATGACGTCGATAGTTTCACGCTGATCCGCTGCAGCCGTTGCGACGCGCTCCTCGGCACATGGAGCGAGCTTGTCTCATCGTTCGACGGTCAGGGCGGGCAGAATGGCGTGTTCGAAATGAGCGATGGCCAGATCGTGCGCAAGGACTGATGCAACATCGCCTGGATCAAAATGGCAAATTAGAGCCCCCAAAAGACCGAACCAACATAATGCTTGGCTTGGGTCTTCTCTTGGGCGTCGCCGTCGTAATGGGCCTTCGATGGTACTTCGGGTAAAGGAAAGCCCCGGTGCAGCTTGAGGTGAATGCTCTGCCGGCTCCTTGATCCAAGATGGCTCGTCGTTGAGCACTTGCAACGGCGGGCTTTTCATCGGACCCTCCGGCATCCTGGGAGGCATAAGCAATAACCAGCAGATCACTCTTCTGTAGATTGGAAACGCACAGCAACGGTTCCCACAAGGGTATCCTCTTCATCGTGGACGCGAACAATAAACTCGATTGGGTCAAGAGACCTGAATTTTCTATCCGTGAGATTGTCCCATACTGACTCGGCTGCAGCTGCAAGTGCTGCTTTGCGGTCAGCAAACGGCAAATGTACGACCTCTTCTTCCAGTTGCCCTTGTTCTTGGAAAGTGAATTGAAAAAGTGGCATTTACCTCTTTGTCCCTGTCGCACGCCTGTGAAAGCAAGCGATAAGGGTAAAGTTCCCCCGAATAAGCAAATTGATTGATTCGGAATCCCGAAACACCGGCCCTATATTTTCCGCCATGGATTACGAGGATTACAAGATATTCCCAGCGAGTGCCGGTGTTCGGACGGCAGTCAGGCCAGCTGGTCAGCGTACGTCAGCTTATGACGCCCCAAGGTTCGTGCTCGAACAGTGGCCAGATCAGGCTGGCCCGAAGCATCTTATGGCGCGCGAGATATTGCTGAAGTGCCTTGAAGGCAGTTGTTCGGCCGCGGTGGCGCGTGTTGCCTTTATCGAAGCCGCGAGAGAAGCCGGCATCTATATGGAGGCCCAACCGCTGCGGCCGGCCTATACCGGAAAGCCGGACCCGAAATGGGGCAAGCAAGGCGGCCCGGCGATGAACTCGCGGCCGCTCTGACTGCCTCACCACTCCGTTTCGATCTGAAACTTAGGAACTCACTACGATCCCAGGGGGCGCCCAGGTCCCCTCGCCCGCCGGCAGCACCGAAGGCGGCGTTGTCTTTGGCCAGTAGAGCCGCATAACCAAATAGATCGGCCCGTCAGGAGCAGGCAGCCAGTTCGCTTCCTTGTCTGCGCCCGGAGACTTGTTCTGGATATGCAGTGTCAGCGACCCATCCGCGTTGGTCTTCATAGCGGGCAGCATGGGCGAGTTGATGAGATAGCGGTTGATCGGGTTTTCGATCAGGAGCTGGGACTTGCCGTCATACATGGTCAGCGACCAGAATGAATTCACCGGCGGCAGTTGTCCTGCCGGAAACGTCAGCGTGTAGTTGTGCTTGCTGCCGTCGAGCGTCTGCCCGTCGCTGTCGACGCGGGTGAACGGATATGTCGCCTCCTCCGGGTCATTACCATATATACCGGCCTGCGCTGCGACAGCGCGCTTTAACCAGTCCCCGTTGTAGTGGGCGCTATCGCCGGGAAGACCGCTAACCCGCCAGCCATTGATTGTTTTGCCAACGTTGGCGACCGCCTCGTCGACCTTGCGCTGGCCCTCTTTCATGCCAAGGGCAAGCTCCAGCTTATGCTCCACTGGCAGCTCCTTGAAGTTGAAGGTCTTGCCTGGACCGACGCCGATGCGAGCCAGCTTAGCGCGTATCTCCCTCTCATTATCCTGCGGCGGCGCGCCCTTATGCTTGACGTCCCAGACAAACCAGGCATTCAGCATCGGCGGAGCGCCCTGCCCGGTGAAATCGATCTTCCAGCGCATCAGGTAGACGCGCGCCGGCGGATGCTGCGCCCAGAGCCGTTCGTGGCCGCCAGCGCCGGGCCATGACCAATTCATCAGGAGGGCCATATATTCGACCTGCAGCGTCTCCAGCGCGTGCCAAATCCAACGGCCCTTGCCATCACGGCTGTTACACTCGTTGAATGGTGGATTGGTCACGATCGCGTATGACGGGAACGTCTCGAGGGCGAAGTCGTAGAAATTTTTGATCACCGCACCGAACCCGCGATCGACCAGATCGGACGCAAATACGTCCAGGCCAAGGGCTTCCATCTCGCGGACCATGGCACCGTCGCCGGCGGCCGGCTCAGCTATGGTGCGGAAGTCACGCAGTCGCTCGATCTCGGCGTGAAGGAGTGCCCGGGTCGGCTCTGGCGGCGTCGGGTAGAAATCCTCAGTCTCGCGCTCGAGGTGCTCAACCTTTTCATAGGAGCCGTCGAGACTGCGCTGGACAACCGGCTTTGACTTCTTGCCGGTGGCGCGAAACAGGCCGCGTGCGGAAGGCGCGTTCATAGCTGCATCTCGATCGCGACATATGGGAGGAGGATAAGACTGGCGAGAATTGCGGATGCGATCAGCAAAACGACAATCTCCCATGCTCGAATTGGCGTGCGATTGTCGTTCATTGTCCACCTCGACGAGCAATGGGTGACGTCGCGCGACGAACAGTCTCGACGGCGAAATCCATCGCGATCGCCACTTCATTGTTTGTCAGGCCGGACTGGTAGAGACGGCGCGCCTTGTCGGGATCAAATGACTGAGGCCGAGGCTTGTATTTGAGGCCTCGCTTGCGCAGGGCATGGAGGACCGTGGTGTGATCCTTGTTCAAGAGCCGACCAATCTCGGGGAGGCTCAAATCTGGACGCTTGCGGTGGAGATCCTCGATCGCGTCGTATTTTGCCTCGACGATCGTGCGTATGCGGCGGTCGCCTTTGAGGTCGTCGACCTTGAGGCCGTGCTTGCGAGCATTGAATTCAACGATCGCTGCGCCGCTGGGCTTGTCGCTATTGTACTCCGCATTGAGGAGCCAGGTGTAAAGCCGCCATCGCTCCGCTGCGTCATCGACCTCGGCGCTGGTGGCTTTGATGGGGAGGTTGATGACCCTGCCCATTACGGAAGGCATGGGGAGGAGTTTGGCTCCTGTCGAGCCCGGCGCAGCTTTCGCGCTCTCTTTGGCCCTCTGGGCGGCAACCGCCCGCTGATACGCGGGCGATGCTTCTAATCTTGAACCTAATTTCAACATGGGGATTACTCGGCTGCAGCAGGGAAGTCCGGATCACCGGCCTCGTCGGCGTCGTCTTCATCTTCGCCGGCCATCTTGGCGTTGATTTTCTCCATCGCGCTCTGGAGGTTGTCGCGCATGATGGCTTGGCCCTTGTCCCAGCCGCGCAGCCAGGCGAGATCCTCATTCGATCCCTTGTCGTAGGGGCTGATCGCATCCTTGCCAGCAAGACCAGCAAGCTCGCCCTCGCCTTCGATACGCTCGATCGCCGGCGCCCGATCGCGGAGAAGATCAGACTGAAAGCCGGGAATGACATTGAGCCATGTCAGCACCTCGCCGTGAGCAAGGAAGCGATCGGTAACAGTGATCTTGTCTTCGGCGTTGAGTGTCTTGATCGCGTAATCGAGATCGCCGACCACGATCTTGTCAGCCTGCGCGAGCTTGGCGTCAGCCTTTTTCGCCGCGTTCACTTCCTCGATGACTGCATTGTGCGCGATGCGCTTGCGCATGTGGTGGAAGAACAAAGCCTTCCGTTCGGTTTCGGTGAGTTCCTTCGAATTGTGTCCAGTCGTCGACATGCTCAATCCCTTCTACGTTGTTGCCGCTTCTCCCATTCGAGCAGCAGCCATTCTCGAGCCCGCTCAAGCAGACTTTTGATGAGCCTCATTGGTGATCCTTAGTGTCTGCCGCTGCTCGCGCATCGCGTCGGCGGCCTTCTCATTTCGCTCGCACATATCCTCGTATGCGAGCATCAGTGACCGGTAGACTGAACCGGCCACGTCCTTCATCTCTGCAGTCTTGTATTGAAGTCGGTAGAGATAGCTTTCGGGAACGCCCGTCTTCTTTGAAAGCCGGTATCTGACGGGCCCGTCACGGTCCTTGCGACCGCGCCATTCGGCTTCCATCAGTGCATCAGCCCATTGTTTTGCTTCGGTTAACGCGGTTGTACTCATGCTGTCCTCGGAAATCCTTTTTCCGTTTTCGGAAACTCTTTTGCCGTACATTCTTCCCATCCTTCGATACGTTCTGAGGCGTACCTGGATGGGACTTTTGGAAGGAACTGAGATGAAGCTGCAGCGGACAAACGGTCGCCAAACTCAAAAGCCGATGCAGTTAGAATTGTTTTCACGGGCGGAACCTCGCCCGAGCAAAATGGAAAAGCCCGGCAACGGTGGCTACGGCCACCGCCAGCGGCCAGCAAATGACAACTGCCCCTTCACGCAGGCCGTAAGGCGCGTCCCTGCCCACCGCAGAAGCGGCCCCGATAACGCCTAAAAGATAGAGCGCGATCGACGTCATCATTTGGAATTCTCATATTCGGAAGGATCAATCTTGCGGACGTCAGAAGCCGCTCCGAACGTACCGAGTTGCTTGGTACGAAACTCGCGCGTGCCCTGCGGATCGAACCTTGCCGCCGCTCCTGTTCGGAGCCAGGCCGGCGCTTTTGCAGCGGCACGCGCCATTTTCTTCTGCGAGGAGTCACTCATGCGGCCGCTTCCGTAACCGGTCGAGAAACAGACGTGGGCCACTCCGCGCCGTCTGGCCAATTCTCGGAGAACCACAAGACAACTTCGTCGTACTTTTTCGCGGTGAAGGTCTTGCCTTCCCTAATACGAGTGAAGAACCGGCCATCGGAGGCGCAAAGCCGTCCGATGGTGCTCTCCTCGATCCTGCGAGACACACCGAAAGCCGAAGCCAGTGACAAAAGATTGTTTGAAAGCTCTGTTTCCATATCCAAAGCGTAGTGGGAAACTTCCCACCTATCAAGGGGAAATTTCCGATTTCACAAAATATGTGGAAATTTCCTATTGTCGCGACATCATGGATCTCAAAACGATTGTGGTTAACCGCTTGGAACAACTCGGTGTTGGCGCTGTAGAGGCCGCCACTGCTGCAGGCATTGAACGAACCTTCATTCGCGATATCGTTGATGACAAAAAGAAATCGGTTCGAGCTGACAAAATGGGGGCGTTGGCGCGGGCGTTAAAACTCAACCCAGAAGCGCTTATGCAAGGCGTGTTGCTGGCTGATGACGAGCCGGTCGAACACGCTTCCTATGTACGTCTCATGGGGTTCATTGGAGCGGGCGCTGTGATCGAGCCTGACTTTGAACAGACACCTCCGGAAGGTCTCGATCAAATCCATATAGAAATCCCGCTTCCTGGCGACATGATTGCATTCCAAGTGAAGGGCGTTTCGATGTTACCCCGTTATGACGAGGGCGACGTGATCATTGTTTGGCGGGAACAGAAGCGTGGGACCGACTCGTTCCTCGGCGAAGAGGCTGCAGTACGTACGCGCGACGGCCGAAGATTTCTCAAAACTATTCGTCGCGGCGAGAACGGCTATACGTTGGAATCGTGGAATGACCACCCCATTGAAAATCAAGAATTGGATTGGGTTGGCGAAATCTACGTGACGATTCGGGGCAATCAACTTCGGCGTATGGTGAAGTCCATGCATCGCCAAGGCGGTGTCCAAGGCCAATTGAAGCTGCGCGCCTAAATGGACCCGGTTCGTCTCATAGTCGTTATGGCCTTTAACCGCTCCGATGAGGGAGACCTCGTTCCTGCTTTTGAGGCTATGCAATTCGACAGTGAAGATCGCGCGATGCGCAGCGCTCGCGAGTTAGCGGGCAAGCATGACGGCGTTCTCGCCTGGGCGCGTGACGCTCAACCTGATGTAGGTGAATACGGGCCGCCGACGGTACTATTTCAGTCCGGCCACGTGCCGGAGATGGAGTAATTGGAGTACTTCAATTTTGGGGCTTCCGTCGTCAGCGCACTCGCGGCGGTTGCGGCCGCGATAATAGCGTGGAGAGTATATAGAACACAGAGTCAGGTCGATCGGCCAGCAGTTGAAGTCCAACTGGAACGGATCAATCGCCATATCATAAAACTCAGCGTCATAATTCTGAATCGATCCGATGTAGGGTTAAAGGCAGAGTCTCTAAGGGTTAAGTCCCCCAAGGAAGCCACCCTCGTCGCTGAAAACCTGGTAGGATCATTCAATGACATGGGAAATTGGATGGTCGATTTTGATGCGCTTGATGGAAGTAAATTTGATCGAAATACCACGATGAGTGTTTCAATAGGCCCCAGAGGATCGAAGGGTACCAGGTGGGGCGAAGGCGAACGACAACGCCAAGACCTGCTACTTTTTGTTCAGCCATCCAGTCGATCAAGAATTTTGTCCATGCGCTTGACTCTCGTTTCAATGGAAGCCGTCCAACGGCGAACCACGATCGCTATAACAAGAGCACTGGATGCAGAAAATAGCATTGCCGCCGATTGAATAATTCCTAACATCTGAGTTCTTCCTCTAAATTGTAGATATCGGATGCGAGTACGCGCGCATTTGGTAATTCTGAAACCTATGCACATAACATTCCTTTCTATCTCTTCTCGCTTCAGGGGATTTCTCAGGAACGATTAGGCTTTAAGGAAACGGCGTAGTAATCCCTTGGAGCCGGAATAATCCGACCCAAGGAAACTACACGTCTTCAGGACTCGATTGAGTATTCTGAGGTATCCGTGCATCCCCGCCAAGCCATATGTCGGCCCGTCCCACCTGCGGATCATGGTCGGCTTTTATTGGCTGGTGAGCCTCATGCGCCGGGACCGATCTCCCGTTGTCGTCGCGCCTTCCCTTCAACCTGATTGCCGGTTGACCGCTTGAGTCCCTTGCCTTCGACGCTGCCATGGACCGGCAAACCACTCCCCTACTGCACCTGCGTTGCAGACTTGTCCGCTTCGCCGTGAGGCCGTCCCTTTCAGGATAGGCGTTCCATGGAGACCACCAAAACGCATTCGGTGATTTCGCAGGCATAAACCCCATTGCGACTTAGCGTCAATAAAAAAATGGGAAACTTCCCACTTTTACGTTGACCAGTAGGAAATCTCCCACTATTGTAGGCCCATCAACTCACATGGGGCCGACGATGACCAACCCTCACCAATACCTCTTAGGAACGGCGTTTATCGTCGCCGCTGTCACTGCTTCGCTGCAGTTGAGCGGCTGCTCGACGATCGGCGACTACAAGCCCGACGCCAATGACAAGTGCATCGAGACCTATGTTTGGAACACGACTGCGAATAGCGGCGGCGGGCCATTGCTCTGCCCCGGCTGGTATCGCGAGCGCCAGGTTCTCGATGGGGTGAAGAAATGAGCGCCCTTCTCGCCAATGCGGCGTTTCACGCGATCAACGCGGCAGTTGAGCCTTCCTTGGAAGATCAGATCGCCGACGCCGAGGCCCGTATCTACATCGCAGAGCGTCGGTCTGACCCGTACATGCGTCAGCGCGAGATCGAGCGTTGGACCCGTCACCTGCGTCACCTCGAAGAAAAGAGGAGCGCGCTTTGATGGCCATGCAGAGGTTTCTACGCGAACGCGAAATGATGGAACAGGTCATCAGCAGCGAACAGAGCGGCCTAGCTGAACGTATCGAGGCGGTCGCCGTCCTTCTCCAGCATCCATTGGACAAAAACCTGCGCGTCGATCTGCACCGCATGTTTCTCGAATGGACTGACGAACTCGCATCGAGGAGCACCCACTGATGGAACTCCTCGCAATCCTTATCGCCCTCGCCGGTCTGTTCCCTGCGGTTGTTTTCGCAGGCGACGTGGACGCGGCTTACGAAGCTACAAAAATGGAGATCGACCAATGAACCGCCGGTTCGAGCAGCAGCACGATCGCATCCTTATCCACGAAATCAGAGAGAACCGCGCCCACCGCGTAGCATGGTGCTTTCACATCGCGATTGCGGTCATGGGGCTCTGCTTCATCGCCGGCTCGCTGGTGAAGATGCCGTAAGCCACCGCGCCGAAAAAGGAAATCAACATGACAGACACGTTTCAATCCATCGGTGGCCTTTCGGCTGTCGTCGTCACGCGCTGGGCGTGGTGGCAGGAAGCTTTGAAGGGCAGGTTCGGCCCAATCCACTCCGAGCCCAACCAGGGCTATTTCCGCACTCGCAAGAAGGATGGCCCATGGGAGCCGGTTGCCATCTGGTGGGATGAGGAGGTCGGCGGCTGGCTGGCATATCGCAATGGCCGCGACGTTCCCGCCGATGAGATTTGGACGTGGTGCTGCCGCAACCCGATCACCCATGAAGCCTATGAAAAGGCGATGGCCGGCGGCGGGTTCGACGACGAGCCGCAACAGGCCGCCGCTCCAGTCGGCCACAATTCCGCCGATGCCGATCCGTTCGAGGCGATCAAGATTGAACTCGCCGGCGAAAAGGAAATGGCCGAGTCCTTCCTCAAAAGCGAGGTGAAGACGCAGGCGCAAGCCGACAAGGCCGGCATCTGGGCGAAACGGATGACCGATCTTGCCAAGCGTGCCGACAACCACCGTGTCATCGAGAAGGAGCCGCACCTCGCCGCATCGCGAGAGGTTGACGATAAATGGCGGGATCCGATCGCCGATGCGAAGGACTTTGCGAACAAGCTCAAGCGCCACGTTGAGCCCTTTCTGATCTCCGAGAAGCGCAAGCAGGAGGAACAGCAGCGCAAGGCCCGCGAGGAGGCCGAGAGGCAGCGCCAGCAGGCGGCCGAGGCCGAGAGCGAGGAACAACGCGTCGAAGCGCTCCAGAAGGCGGAACAAGCCGAAAAGCAGGCCGAGACGCGCAACGCCAGCGCCGGCCGCACTGGTGCTCGTGTGTCGGTGCGGGTCGAGAAGGTCGGCGCCGTCACTGATTACGCCAAGGCCGCCGCCGCGCTCGTCGCCATGAACCATAAGGATATCCTGACGGTGATCGACACCCTAGCCCAGCGTGCCGCCAAGGCCGGGATGCCCTTCGACGGGATGGAAGTTAGGGAACAGGAGCGCGTCGTCTAATGATCATCGACCCCGATTTCCAAGATGGCTCTGAAACCATCGTCACCGTTCCAATGACCCTCAATCAAGCCGAGCAGTTGCAAGGCGAGTTGTCCGACCTTGCTTGCTGGGCTCGAGGCTACAACGCGGCTCTCGGAAATGATGATTACGACCGTCGCCCTATGGGAACGGAGGGAGTTACCGCCCTCAACATCGCGCTCAAAAGGGCAATCCGCAAAGCTACGGAAGGAAAAATGAAATGAACGCGTTAGTCGAACACGAATCCCCGAGACTTCCCTCGCTGCAGTCAGGCGGCCAGGTTCGAGCGATCGTCCCGCAGGACTTCGAAGGTGCATGGCGCATCGCAACAGCGGTCTGCAAGGCCGGGATGGCGCCGAAAGGGCTCGACACGCCAGAGAAGGCAATGGTCGCCATCATGCATGGAATGGAAGTTGGCATGACACCGATGGCCGCTCTGCAGTCGATCGCCGTCGTCAATGGCCGCCCAACGATATGGGGTGATGGGGCGATCGGCCTGGTGCGAGGATCCGGCAAGTGTGAATGGATCAAGGAGCGCATCGAGGGCGAAGGCGACAAGTTGGTTGCCATCTGCGAGGCCAAGCGCAAGGGCGAGGCAGACCCGCTCAAGGGCCGGTTCTCGGTCGACGATGCGAAAAAGGCTGGGCTCTGGGGTAAGTCAGGGCCGTGGCAGCAGTATCCGAAACGCATGCTTTCCATGCGCGCCCGAGCCTTTGCGCTCCGCGACGGATTTGCCGATGTGCTTCGCGGCCTTGGCATTGCCGAGGAGGTTCAAGACCACCAGCCCATTCGCGACGTGACGCCAGCCACGGCCCAGCGCACGCCACCTAAGCCGCCGGCGCCGCGCGCGATTGAACAGCAGGAGCAGCCCTCCACAGTCGTTGATGCCGAGATCGAGACCAAGGTCGAGGAGCGGGACTTCAACGGACACATCACCGAGGACGGCGAGATTATCGAGGACGGCGAGATAGTCGACGATACCGCGTTCTTCGAGCGCCTCGAGGAGGATCTGGCCGTCGCGCAGGACGAGGCAAGCATCGAGGAGGTCTGGACCGAAGCAGACCCAATGGCTCGCTTTGAAGGCGACGAGACCAACCAGTCGATCGCACTCGCGATCAAGAAGCGTGCCTTGAAGCGGATCGGAGGCTGACGTGACCAAGCATGAAGCCCCGCCGTTCAACATGGTGATCGAGGCAGGCCGGTTAATCCCGGCCACGCCATACGATGCCGAACGCCTCGACAGCTATCGCCGCGGCACCAGGGTGAAGGTTCGCTTTACCGAGGAGAAAGACCGCGTTCTCGTGCGCAAGTGGTGGACGATCGTTGGGAAAGCCGTGAAAGAGTGCAACACGCCTTGGAAGACGCGCGACGAGGCCAGCGAGGCGATCAAGCTTGCGCTCGGCATCGTCAACCTGGCGAAGACGGTCAGCGGCGCTTTCATGCAATATCCGAAGAGCCTCACCGAATTGACGGATCCTGAATTGCAGGAAGCCGTCGAGCAGATGATGGCGCTTATTCATCGCATCACTGGAGTCGATCCGGACGAGTGGCGTAAGCAAATTGGCGACCTCGGCCGTGATGACGAACCCAATATCGAACCGTCGGAGACTCCCCATGCCTCCGATGCAGGAAACGATGCTGCCCCAAACAGCGTCGTTTCCGACCATTCCGCGCAAGCGGCCACAGAGCCCGGCGATTCCTCGTCTCCTCCCACCGCGGAGTTGTCGGGCTCTACATCTTTAACCGATGAGGATAGGGACCATCTCCTCGCCTTCATCCGGCGATTGAAAGCCTCGATCGGCGACGACGAGACGGTTGTTCTCGCGACCGGACACAGCTTTGCGGCCGAAGGCAAGAAGTTCACTGACCTTGGCGCGGCCAAAGCGGCGTCGATCGTCAAGTACTTTCGCGCTGTATGCCGCAAGGAGATGGAGGCGGCTGACGCTATCGAATTGGCTTGTGGCATCGCTCAAGTCGACATCCTCGAATTGGGGATGATCTGATGGCCGAGAACACAGCAATTTCGTGGGCGACCCATACCTTCAATCCGTGGATGGGATGCACCAAAGTCTCACCGGCATGCGATGGCTGCTATGCCGAAGCTCTGATGGACAAGCGCTACGGCAAGGTCCAGTGGGGCCCGCATGGCGAGCGCGTCCGGACTGCGCCGGCAAACTGGAAGCAGCCGATCAAATGGAACCGCCAGGCAGAGCATGACGGAACGCGCCCATTCGTGTTCTGCGCTTCCCTCGCCGATGTCTTCGACAACCAGGTGCCGGCGGAATGGCGCCGCGATCTGTTTGACCTGATCCGGGCAACGCCGAATCTGGTTTGGTTGCTTCTCACCAAGCGTCCGCAAAACATCGTCAAGATGGTAAAGTTTGTTGGCTTCATGCCTTCCAACATCGCTTTCGGCACCACGATCGAGGATAGGCAGCGCCTCGAAAGCAACCTGCCTGCCCTCATTGTCGCTGGTGGGCTTCGTCCACTCTTCCTTTTCGCGAGTTGCGAGCCGCTACTCGGCGACCTTGGTGATTTGTCGCCGTGGATGACCGGTGACTCCCATCCGCAGCGACTTGCCGAGGGAGAGACCTTCGAGAAGGGTTTCAAGATCACCGCAGATGGTTGGCCGACATTGCCAGCCGTAGGGTGGTGGATCACGGGCGGAGAAACCGATCAGGGGGGCCATAGAGCGCGACCGACACATCCGGACTGGTTCCGAGCGATCCGCGATCAGGCTCTCGCCCATGGGCTCGCCTACCACCACAAGCAAAATGGCGAGTGGTCACCATTGCAAGCCAATGATGGTGAATGGCCAACCGACGAAGGGTCCTTCATTCGCCTCAACGATATGGGCGACCGCGCCGATGACGGATGGCCGATGCAGAAAGTCGGAAAGAAGTTCACGGGTCGATTGCTCGATGGCGTCACCCACGATGCATTTCCGGAGGTGAACCATGGCTGACCGACCAATCCTTTTCAGCGCGCCTACGGTCCAGGCATTGCTCGCCGGCCGGAAGACGCAGACGCGGCGGATCCTGAAGCCGCAGCCAAATATGCTGAACGGTGGCCGACCCTTGAACAACGGGCGAGGAGCCTATTCGACGGAAGCAGGATGGAAGCGCATCCGATTTGCGGTTGGCGACCGGCTTTATGTTCGCGAACATTGGCGCACGTTTGCCAGTCTCGACGTCACGCCACCTCGCGATCTGTGGTCACCTAACTGCGGCCATGGGGCCGGCATCCTCTATATTGCGGATGGCTTCGGACTCGCGGTTACCCGAGAAGGTGAGCGTTGGTCTGGCGATCGAGACGATCCAGCAGCATTCGGCAAGCATCGCCAAGCTATGCATATGCCGCGTTGGGCTTCACGCCTGACACTGCTTGTCACGGGTGTTCGCATCCAGCGCTTGCAGGACATCAGCGAGGAGGATGCGATCGCAGAAGGCGCGGAACTATCATCGGGTTTCTCGATGGTCAGCGGTGGCCAAATGGTGAAGATCGCGGCCGGGACGTACCTGTCACCAGTCGCCTGGTATCACTGGCTTTGGGATCAGATCAACGGCAAGGGATCATGGGAAGCAAACCCATGGGTGGTCGCTGTCACCTTTGATGTCCTCAAGCAGAACATCGACGAGGTGCGCTGATGGAGACGATCGAAAACCTTTTCGACCGACTTCGATACATGGGGTTCTCGGTTGAGCCGTGCGGTTCGCGCGTTACGTGCGATCCAGCGCCGATAGACACCGACCAAGATTATCTGGTCGAGGTCCAAAGTGGCGAGGCAATAGTTTCCTCACTTGTCATGGTTCTCGTCGACTTCGGTTTCAGATGGGAAGGCAATGAACATTATCAGGATGCCGCCCGAAACGACTTCATGTCCTGGCGGCGCGACGACATCAACCTGATCGTCACCGCAAACTATGACTTTGCGTCTCGCCATCGAGCCGCAACGCATGTGTGCACGCGGCTCAATCTCCAGAACAAAGACGATCGCATCGCGCTGTTTCAAGCCGTTCTCTACGGCAACAAATGGTCCGGAAAGAAAGCTCCAGAAGAGGATCTCGTATTCTGATGGCCTACTCCAAAGACACATCCGTATCTGTCGAGCGCACCGAAGGCGAGATCAAGTCGATTATTCGCAAGTATGGCGCGACAAGCTTTGCATCGTTCGAAAGCGGTGTGACGGCCATGATCGCCTTCGAAATGCAAGGCCGGCGCATCGTGTTCAAGCTGCCCCTGCCTGACAAGGATGCAAAGCAATTCCGGTTCACGCCTGGTCGAGGCTTGGCGCGAACCAAGGATCAGCAGTTGCTAGCATGGGAACAGGCTTGCCGATCACGCTGGCGGGCATTGTTGCTATCGATCAAAGCCAAGCTGGAAAGTGTCGAGGGGGGCATTGAGACGTTCGAAGATGCGTTCCTCGCCCATATCCAGATGCCCGATGGATTGTCCGTCTCGGAGCATGTGCGCCCGCGCATCGCGACCGCCTACGAAACCAATTCGATGCAGCCATTGTTGCCCGGCCCGCGGGGTGAGCAGTGATGGCCCGCCAAGTCGACGAGTGGATCGGCAAGACGGATGACACGAAGGCCCCGCCCCGCGTGCGCCAGCGCATCTATGACAGGGACAAAGGTGTCTGCCATCTCTGCAAACTGCAGATCAAGACGGGCGAGACGTGGCAAGCCGACCACGTCGTAGCCCTGATCAATGGCGGAAAGAACGCCGAGAGCAACCTCGCGCCGGCCCATTCTCATTGTCACCTCGGCAAGACAGCGTTGGACGTTAAGGAGAAGGCCAAGGTCGCCAAGGTGCGCGCCAAGCATACCGGCGTCACTCGGCCGAAGGGCTCGGTCAAATCCGCCGGGTTCGCCAAGGTCGTTAAGACCAAGCCGGCTCACACCAAATCCCTCCCGCCTCGCCGTTTATTCGAAAGGATCGAACCATGATGTACGGGCAGCGTTTTAAAGGCTGGCTCGCCGACTTCACTGTTATCGCCGGGCCGCTCGTTGTCGTCGGCCTTGTCCTGCTGGCTGTTTTTGTGAGGTGCGTAGGGTCATGACCCGCTGCCGATGGATACGCGATCCAAAGGTTCCTGGGGGAAGGTTCCTTGTCCCCGGATGTTGGAACCGCGTCATCCATGGCGACTGCGCTGACTGCCATTGCGTCGGCTTCGATGCAGCAGAGGCAGAGACGTTTGAAGAAAAGGTCGAGCGCGCGCTTGAAGACATTGTTGACCGCATCAAGAAATTGGAAACCCGCCCATGACCAGGATTCAACTTCGCCATGAAACAATGAGCCCGATATTTGACAAGTGGCATGTCGGAGGCACACCCTTCCCCGCGGTCTTCCATCGCTTCACCGAGCCGGATCAAGGAGATCCCCATGATCATCCCTTCGCGTTCCGCTCAATCATCCTACATGGCGGGTACGTTGAGGAGGTGTTCGATCCTGAGAGCGGCTTGGTCGACGTCATTGCTCGGCCACCGGGTGATAGTTTCAGGATCGAAGCCACCCACATCCACCGGATCATTTCTCTTCCCGCCGGAGAGTGCTGGACGCTGATGCTGCCCGAGAAATGCGAACGCACTTCCTGCTTCTGGCAGTTTCGTGATGACGGCGCCTACTTTCGTAAATGGCACGACGAGGCGTGGACGGCCCATCGAAAGGGTGCAGCATGAGCCAACAAGCACCATATTGGCCCGCTGCCATGCCACTGCACCAGGCGGCGGCATATTGCGGCCTATCCGTAGACACATTCAAGGAGGTCTGCCCCGTTAAGCCTCTTTCATTCACGCAATCCACACGCGGCGATCGATATCTTCGCGCCCGGCTCGATGAATGGATGGACAGTCTCGATACAAACAAGTCAAAGTCACCCGTCAAGTCGTTCGGGGACATGTTCAATGGTGGTAAGAGTGAAGCTTACCGGGCTTAACGTTCGCCAATCTCGGGGTAAATGGTACGTGTCCCTAAGAGCGACAGGTGACAGCCTTTTAAAGGGCTTCGAGGGCTCACGGGACCAACTTGACAAAGCCATGGCCACGCCGGCTTTCCTTCAGGCCTATAATGCCTCAAAGGCACGCGATCGGCGCCCCGTCTATGCTGAGGGCACTCTTGGTGATCTGATCAAATGGTTTCAGGAAGAATGCCCACGCTGGGACAAACTGTCCGAAGCGAGCAAAGAGGACTACACGAAGAGTTTCAAGTATCTGGAACCGGGCTACGAGTTCGCAGTCAAAGACCTGACTCCGCCTGACATCTACACATTGCGCAACAAGGCGGCCAAAGCCAAATGGGGCCGGTTTGCGGACAAACTCGTCACTCACCTCTCTACGATCTTCAAGGAAGCGGCCAAGGTGGGGAAGATCGCCACGAATCCCGCCGCTGGTGTCGAGAAGCTGCACAAGGCTGATCCGAACGCCAATCATGAGTGGAGAATGGAAGAGGTGGCAGTCGCCCTCGCTTTTGCGCCCGATTATCTCATCACCCCCCTTATGCTCGCCCGCTTCCAGGGATTCCGCGGCCAGACGATCGCAGCTATGACATGGGCGTCATACATCAGGGATAACCAGTTTGGGCGCGCGTTTTCCGTCGACCTGCGCAAGAACAATCAAATGGATTCGTGGTTTCCCTGCACACCTGAGATGATGTCCCACTTGGAGGCCGTCGCGCGTCCATCAACCTTCATTTGCGTGAGTAGCGATCGAAAGCCATGGAAGGACGAGAAGGCTCTCCAAGGGGCTGTCAGCGCCTATCTGTCAGCCTTGAAGGAAGAAAATCTGATCAGGGAAGGCTGCACCTTGCACGGCCTTCGGGTGACATACGCTGCCGACATTCGCCGGCGAGGACACGACAAGGGGATGGTGGCGGATGCGCTTGGGGATAAGTCGGAGAGGATGGGCGCACACTACACCCGGCATGTCGAAAAAGAGGCGAGTCTTATCCGCATCTTTGACCGGAAAAACGGTGTGCAAAACAGCTAGTTTTCCATCGTTTTTGATCGACTTTTTCCCTAGGGGTGGCGGAAAAACCGTAATTAAATCAATAAGCGTGAAGTATTTTAAGTCCCTTGCGTCTACCAGTTTCGCCACGTCCGCGCGCTTTGCTTTTCGACGGTTCAGGCGATTCAGTCAATCGTTGATTTGCCCTCGCCGGCCTTCCAAGGGAAGAGCAACGACGCCCATCGGAAATGGCTTGCCGCAGGCCCCGCCTGCAATTACCGTCGCCGTCCGATAGGAGAATCTGATGTCGAACGAAGTCGTGACCGCTGCCATGCTTGCCATCGGGGATGAATTGCTCTCCGGCCGGACAAAGGACAAGAATATCGGCCATCTCGCCGATATCCTGACAGCGGTCGGCATTGACCTTGAGGAGGTGCGCATCGTTCCCGACGAGCAAGACCGCATCGTCGAGGCGCTGAATGCGCTGCGCGCCCGCTATGACTACGTCTTCACCTCCGGCGGCATTGGTCCAACGCATGACGACATCACCGCCGATGCCATCGCCAAGGCATTCGATGTGCCGTGCGAACATGATGCCAGGGCCATGAAGATCATGGGCGACAATTATGCGGCGCGCGGCATCGAGTTTACCGAAAGCCGCCAGCGCATGGCCCGCATGCCGCGCGGATCAGAGCATATCGCCAATCCGGTTTCAACGGCCCCAGGCTTTCATATCGGCAATGTCTATGTGATGGCGGGCGTTCCATCGGTTTTCCAGGCCATGCTCGATAACGTCTTGCCGACTTTGCGTGTCGGCCAGCAGTTGCTGTCGCGCTCGGTGAATTGCCCGTTTGGCGAAGGAACGATCGCCACTGCCCTGCGCGATATCCAGGCCGCCCATCCCGATACGATCATCGGGTCCTATCCGAAATATGAAAATGACAGGTTCTCGACTGAACTCGTCATCCGGGCTCGCGATAAGGAAAAACTCATCGCTGCGGAAACCGCGGTCAGGAATATGGTCGAGGGCCTGTCGGCGTCGCAGCTTGGACGCTGAGACACATCGAATTGACGCCAGCCTACGGAAAACGCAAAGAAATTCTTGTGTTTAAGGGGTATAATACTGTCAGATGCGCCGGGCGGCGCAAGATATGATGGAGACCACCATGGCATTTCGCACGATCATCGCATTCATTCGCAGCGAACGTGAAGCAAAGAGAGTGATCGATGCCGCAAGACTGATTGCTTCGTCGAGCGAGCGAACCCACATTATTGGTCTCTATACGATCCCTTCGCCGATCGTTTACGCCGATCCTACCGGCTTTGCCGATACGACGCTGTTCGAAGCGCATGAGCAGCGGCACAAGGAAAATTCCGAGGCGATCACCAAGCTTTTCAATGCCGAAATGGGGCGCGGCAAGATCAGCCATGAATTTCGCATCGTGCGCTCGGAAAGCAGCAGTCCTTCCGCCGGCGTCACGCAAAGTGCATTGCGCGCCGATATAATCATTGCTGGCCAGCCTGACCCGAACGATCCCGACAGCGTCAACGACGTCACCGATCCGCTTGTGATGGAAAGCGGCCGGCCGGTGCTCTTCGTTCCCTACAAGGTCAGCATCCCGGAACGGATCGACCATGTGGTGCTCGCCTTCAATGGCAAGCGCGAGGCGTCGCGCGCCGCGTTCGATGCGCTTCCCCTGCTTCTCAAGGCGCACTCCGTCGATATCCTGTGGATCGATCCCAAGAAGCCGCTCGATCCCAGCCTCGAAATCCCGGGCACGCCGCTTTCCGATGCGTTGCGGCGCCACGGCGTCAACGTCACGCCCCACATCGTCGATTCCCATGGCGAGGCCACCGACAAGGTGTTGCGTCGCCGCATTGCCGAGACCAATGCATCGCTGTTCGTCATGGGTGCCTATAGCCAGTCGCGCCTGAAGGAATGGGTGTTTGGCGGCGTGACAAGTTCGATCATGGCGGACATGCCCTGCCTGACGCTGATGTCGCGCTAGCGCCCGCAATACACATATTTCGAGTACTCGCGATGGGCCAACATCGCATGCCGCTTGCCATCGGCCGGCATTTGCCGCTATTGCGAAATGCATTCCGAGCGGATTTCCGCTATTTTATCGATCCAGCCTTATTGGAGTGCGCGCCATGTCCCTGCCCGACAAAGCTTTTCCGGTCTCCTGGGACCAGTTTCATCGCGACGCGCGCGCCCTCGCCTGGCGCGTTGCCGGGATGCAGCGGGAATGGCGCGCCATGGTGGCGATCACGCGCGGCGGGCTTGTGCCAGCAGCGATCATCTGCCGCGAACTCGGCATAAGGATGATCGAGACAGTCTGCATCGCCTCCTACCATGATTATGACGAGCAGGGCGATCTCAAGGTGCTGAAGGATGTCGATGCGCGGCTCCTCGAAAACGAGGGCGAAGGCATCCTCGTTGTCGACGACCTCACCGATACCGGCAAGACGGCGGCGATCGTCCGCTCGATGATGCCAAAGGCGCATTTCGCCACTGTCTATGCCAAGCCCAAGGGCCGCCCGCTCATCGATACGTTCGTTACGGAAGTCTCGCAGGATACCTGGATATATTTCCCCTGGGACATGGGCCTGACATATCAGGAACCGATAACCAAGGGACACCGTGGCTGATCGCTAGAGCCAGCCGCTCTTGCGGAACCGCCAGAAGAGAATCAGGCACACGCACAGCATCAGCGCCATGATCCAGTAATAGCCGTTGGGCGAGTCGAGTTCGGGCATGTATTTGAAGTTCATGCCGTAGATCCCGGCAATTGCAGTCGGCACGGCGAGGATTGCCGCCCAGGCAGCAAGCCGCTTGGAAATAATCGTCTCCTGGCTTTGACCGACAAGCAAGCTCGCCTCGAAGGCGAAGGCGAGAACCTCGCGCAAACCGTCGATCTTTTCCTGCACCGTGCGCACATGGTCTGTCACATCGCGAAACAGGGGCTGCATCGCAGTCTGTATCTGCGGCAGGTCCGTATTGCTGAGCCGCCCGCATACATCGACCAGCGGACCAATGGCGTTGCGCAGGCGCAAAAGATCGCGCCGAAGCATGTAGAGCCGCTCGAGATCGCTGCTGGTCATGGGCTTGGTCAGGACGCGATCTTCGATCGACTCGACCTCGTCATGGATCGACTCGAGCACCGGCATGTAATTGTCCACGATGAAATCGAGAATGGCGTAGAGGATGAAATCCTCGCCCTTGGCCAGGGCATAGGGCGAAGTTTCCCAATGTTGGCGGACGGCCGTATAGGACGTTGAAGGTCCGTGACGGACGCTGACGAGATAACCCTTGCCGACAAAGACATGGGTCTCGCCGAAAGCCACCCGGTTGTCGATGAGTTGCGCTGTGCGCGCCACCACGAAAATGGCATCGCCATATTGCTCGAGCTTCGGCCGTTGGTGTGCGTGCTCGGCATCCTCGATCGCAAGGCTATGCAGGCCAAACTGGTTCTGTACCCGGTGCAGGAGTTCGCCGTCAGGCTCGAGCAGCCCGATCCACACCACATGTCCGTCTTTCTTGGACCAGTTGCCCGCCTCATCGATCGGAATATCCGCAATCCGCTTGCCATTGGCGTAAACACACGAGGCAATGACGCTCGAACGGCCGGTGTCCGCGGTCGAAGTGTGCGAATGAGGTAAATCGTGCTCGAAAGACGAATGTTGGGAAACCATTGCACCTCCGATCGCGTTGAACGACAGATTATCGCGTGTAGCGATCCCTTTCCAGTTATCACTTGGTCGTGTGATTGGTTTGCGCTGCAATTAGAATGGTGGAGCGTGAGATTTTTGCACTGCTGTTCAAAAAATCGTCACAAGTGGCGTATAAGCAACCTGTAGTTGGGCCGAAACACTTGTGAATTCGGAGAATCGGTCCACATTAGTAGAAAATAGTAAGACTAAAGTACGAGCGGACCATTGAACGTAACCTACCTGGATGAGATCGTGACCGACAAGCGAATTGAATTGCCAAACGGCAAAATTCGCCAGGTGGCGGCGCTTGTCTATCGTACGAAGAAGAGCAAGACCGAAATCTTGCTGGTTACGAGCCGGGGTACCGGCCGCTGGGTGTTGCCCAAAGGCTGGCCGCAGGTCCGGAAGACTTTCGCTCAATCCGCACGCACCGAAGCCTATGAGGAAGCGGGCGCACGCGGCGATGTCGCGCCCTTCTCCATCGGCACCTACACCTACAAAAAGAGCGACATGTGCGACGGCGAGAATGGCGACTTCATTGTCGACGTTTTTCCGATGCATTTTTCCCGGCAGGAAAAGAACTGGCCGGAGCGCGGCCAGCGCCGCATCGAATGGATGAGCGTCGCCGCAGCAGCAGAATGCGTCGACGAGCCGGAATTGCGCGAGCTCATCGCCAGCTTCGATCCTGCAATCCTGGATCTTCACTAGTTTCAAGCTCGCTGATTCCGCTGACTTGACGATCGTCGTCGTTTTTCGCGACTTCCACAGGCGTTTTTTTCCGCAAGGTTCTCCCCGTTATCCACATATGTGACACACAAGATATTGCGGTCACAAATATGTAAAAAACTATGCCTTGACGCTCACGCCCGAGTCATTTTTTATGATCGACGGCGTTGCGTTGGTGGCGTGGCCGGCGTGTCTGTTACCGGTCTTCTTACCAGTTTATGCAGGTTTTTCCGCAGCTTGGCCTGTTGTGCCAAGGCGTCGGCGAAGCTGTGCCCGGACGGACAACTTCTTTGCATCTGCTGGCAGATATTTCTTGGGTAAACGGCAATTTAACACTATATTTAGTGTTTACAGGGTACAGTGAATACCAGATAGTGTGAACACATCATAAAAGATGAATCACACGACAGGCGTCAAAAAAAGGGCCGCCAGGCCCGGAAATCATGCGGGCGACTGCGCCGATGACGGGTCGAGGAAATTCGGCTGGCTCCAGACCGCTGGAGCCGGATAGGGCGGACATGTGTCCATAGCTGCGCGTCTCTTCACAGAGAGCCCGATGGACACTATATATAGAGACAAGGACGAGAGAGATGCGGATAGAACGGCGTTTTACCAAAGACAATCAGTCAGCCTATGCGGACATCGAATTTCGTGTAGCGACGAGTGAGATCAAAAACCCTGATGGATCCGTCGTGTTCCGTCTTGAGAATATCGACGTTCCGGCCCAGTTCAGTCAGGTGGCTGCCGATATTCTGGCCCAGAAATATTTCCGCAAGGCCGGCGTGCCGGCCAAGCTGAAGAAGGTCGAAGAGAACAACGTTCCGTCATGGCTCTGGCGTTCGGTCGCCGACGAAGAGGCGCTCGCGGCATTGCCCGCTGATGCGCGCTATGGTTCGGAAATGGACGCACGCCAGGTCTTCGACCGGCTTGCCGGCACCTGGACCTATTGGGGCTGGAAGGGCAAATACTTCGACAGTGAGGAAGATGCCCTCGCCTTCCGTGACGAACTTGCCTACATGCTCGCGACCCAGCGCGTCGCGCCCAATTCCCCGCAATGGTTCAACACCGGCCTGCATTGGGCCTATGGCATCGATGGTCCCGGCCAGGGTCATTATTATGTCGATCCCGAAACCGGCAAGCTGACAAAATCAAAGTCCGCCTACGAGCATCCGCAACCGCATGCCTGCTTTATCCAGTCTGTCGCCGACGATCTCGTCAATGAAGGCGGCATCATGGATTTGTGGGTGCGCGAGGCGCGCCTGTTCAAATATGGCTCGGGCACCGGCTCGAACTTCTCCTATCTGCGCGGCGAAGGCGAAAAGCTTTCGGGCGGCGGCCGCTCATCCGGCCTGATGTCGTTCCTGAAAATCGGCGACCGCGCTGCCGGCGCCATCAAGTCGGGCGGCACGACGCGCCGCGCCGCTAAGATGGTCGTCGTTGACGTCGATCATCCGGATATCGAGGAATATATCGACTGGAAGGTCAAGGAAGAGCAGAAGGTTGCCGCGCTTGTAACCGGCTCGAAGATCGTTCGCCAGCACCTGACCGCGATCATGAAGGCTTGCGTCAATTGCGAGGCCGACAATGGCGATTGCTACGACCCGACCAAGAATCCGGCGTTGAAGCGCGAGATCAAGGCCGCGAAGAAGAACCAGGTTCCGGAAAACTATATCCAGCGGGTCATTCAGTTTGCCCGGCAGGGTTACACGGACATCGACTTCAAGACCTACGATACGGATTGGGATTCGGAAGCCTATCTCACCGTTGCCGGCCAGAACTCCAACAATTCGGTTTCGCTGAAGGATGAGTTCCTGCGCGCAGTCGAAGGTGATGGCAACTGGAACCTGACCGCCCGCAAGGACGGCAAGGTTATGAAGACGCTGAAAGCCCGCGACCTCTGGGAAAAGATCGGCTACGCCGCATGGGCCTCGGCTGATCCGGGCCTGCATTTCAATACGACCATGAATGATTGGCATACCTGCCCTGCGGCAGGGCCGATCCGCGCGTCAAATCCGTGCTCGGAATACATGTTCCTTGACGATACGGCCTGCAATCTCGCCTCGATCAACCTCCTCACCTATCGCGGCAAGGACGGAAAGTTCGACGTCGTCGGCTACGAGCATACAGCCCGTCTGTGGACCATCGTCCTCGAAATCTCGGTGATGATGGCGCAATTCCCTTCAAAGGAAATCGCACGGCTCTCCTACGAATACCGCACGCTCGGCCTTGGCTATGCCAATATCGGCGGCTTGCTGATGACCTCCGGCATTCCTTATGACAGCGCTGAAGGTCGCGCCATCGGCGGTGCCCTCACCGCGATCATGACCGGCGTTGCCTATGCGACCTCAGCCGAAATGGCGAAGGAGCTCGGCACTTTCCCGGGCTATGCGCCGAATGCCGCCAACATGCTGCGCGTCATTCGCAACCATCGCCGCGCTGCCCATGGCGAAACCCAAGGCTACGAGGCGCTTTCGGTAAACCCGGTCGCCCTGATCGCTATCGACTGCCCTGACCAGGACCTGATTGCCCACGCGAAATCCGCCTGGGACCAGGCCTTGGCGCTCGGCGAGAAGCATGGCTATCGCAACGCCCAGGCAACCGTCATCGCACCGACCGGCACGATCGGCCTTGTCATGGATTGCGACACCACCGGTATCGAGCCCGATTTCGCCCTGGTGAAATTCAAGAAGCTTGCCGGTGGCGGCTACTTCAAGATCATCAACCGCGCCGTACCGGAAGCCCTGCGCACGCTCGGCTATACGGAAAGCCAGATTGCCGAGATCGAGGCCTATGCCGTTGGTCATGGCAATCTCAACCAGGCGCCCGGCATCAATCCCGGCTCACTGAGGGCGAAGGGATTTACCGACGAGATCATCGCCACGTTGAACACTGCGCTGAAGTCGGCCTTCGACATCAAGTTCGCCTTCAACAAGTGGACGCTGGGTGAAGATTTTGCCAGGAACGCTCTCGGTTTCACCGACGAGCAGCTCAACGATATTTCCTTTGAGATGCTGCCGGCTCTCGGCTTCTCGAAGAAGGAAATCGAAGCCGCCAATATCCATGTCTGCGGTGCAATGACGCTCGAAGGCGCCCCCTTCCTGAAGGAAGAGCACTATCCGGTGTTCGATTGCGCCAATCCCTGCGGCAAGGTCGGCAAGCGTTTCCTCTCGGTCGACAGCCACATTCGCATGATGGCCGCCGCCCAGCCGTTCATTTCCGGCGCGATCTCGAAGACGATCAACATGCCGAATGAAGCAACGGTCGACGATTGCAAGTCCGCCTACATGCTCTCGTGGAAGCTGGCGCTCAAGGCAAACGCACTCTATCGCGACGGTTCCAAGCTTTCGCAGCCGCTCAATTCCTCGCTTATCGCCGATGAGGACGAGGATGAGGACGATGCAGTCGAGGCGCTGATCGAGGCACCAACCGCGGCACGCGCCGTGCAGGTTACCGAAAAGATCGTCGAGCGCATCGTCGAGAAATATATCCATGACCGCGAGAAGCTGCCCAACCGGCGCAAGGGCTACACGCAGAAGGCAGTTGTCGGCGGCCACAAGGTCTACCTGCGCACCGGCGAATTCGACGATGGCCGTCTCGGCGAAATCTTCATCGACATGCACAAGGAAGGCGCCGCCTTCCGTGCAATGATGAACAACTTCGCCATCGCCATCTCGCTCGGCCTGCAATATGGCGTGCCGCTCGAGGAATATGTGGAAGCCTTCACTTTCACCAAGTTCGAGCCGGCTGGCATGGTTCAGGGCAATGATGCGATCAAGAACGCAACATCGATCCTCGATTATGTCTTCCGCGAGCTTGCCGTTTCCTATCTCGACCGTCACGACCTCGCCCATGTCGATCAGTCCGACTTCTCGAACACTTCGCTCGGGCGTGGTATTTCCGAAGGCAAGGCGGAACCGGTATCGAAGGGGCTGACGCGCGGCGCTTCGCTGAAAGTGGTCTCGCCGGGCAAGGCGGACCCAAAGGGTTTTAGCAATGCAGGGGGTCAGGGTGCGGTAAGCGCTCCGAAGGCAGCTGCGTCATCAAATGTCACGACCCTTGCCGCCCGCTCCGCCGTCGCCGTCGCTGCCAAACCGGCCATCGCCGCAGTCAGCGAGGAATCCTCGGCCTTCAAGCGCGATTATGAAGAACGCGCCAAGGGCGAGGCCGAGGCCAGCGCCGCTTCCGCGCTCTTCGAGAACGAGGATGCAGAAGCTGCCGCCGAGGAAGCCAAGGCCGAAGCAAAGAAAATTATGTCGGACCGGCGCATCAAGTCGATGATGCAGGGCTATACAGGCGACAACTGCTCGGAGTGCTCGAACTTCACGATGGTGCGCAACGGCACCTGCCTGAAGTGCGACACATGCGGCGCAACCAGCGGCTGTAGCTGATAAGCGCAGCGCGCATTGTCCGGCACAATCAGCTGGACAATGTTGGACAAGCAAATTCATCTCCGGTCGTTTTCACGGCCGGAGATGAAATTTTCAACTGAACAGGTTCGTGCTACTTCAGAAACGTCTCGCTGTGCGCGTGACACTCCCAACCATTTGATCCGCGAATCCAAACCGAGCTATCTGCGGCCCGCATTTTCTGCGATTTGCCATTCATCGTTACATTCTGCTCGACCGTGTAGGCGATAAGCGCGACATCAGGCGACGGCGTCGAAACCTCGACATCTGCGAATTCATAGGATTCCAGGCTCCAGTTGCCGTCCTCGGTCATCTGGCCCATTTTCTTTTTGCCGATGCGCATCACACCTTGGGCGCCGGTTACAAGTGCCGGATCCGCCGACAGTTCCGCGGTGCGGCCGCCGTCTTTCGCCTTCATCGCATCCCAATAGGATTTTTCGAGAGCTACGATGTCATCCTTCGTTGGCATACTGCGAGCGGTCATGGCCTCGTCCTCCGATGGTGTATCATCGAAAAACGCTCAGTGATGCCCCAGGTTCCCGCTACCGTCGCTCTGCGGGTATTCCGCCTTCTCAGGACAAGACCCGCAGCCCTTGCAGATGACGCGGATATCAGCGCTTTTGGTTGTCCTGCCAAACTTGATACAGTTTACCATCGCCCACGGGCGAATGCGCATATGACAGCCCCGCTTGCTGGTCGATTGGTTTCGCCAACTCTTTTGCTATGACGGCCGTAGAGAGGCCGAACGGTTCTGCCTGTTCATTGGAATAAGCGAACTTGATATCGCCAATACCGGCCATTCGCATCGCTGCAAGGCACATGGGACACGGTTGGCCGCTTGCGTAGACCGAGCAGCCGTCCAGACGTGGGGATTGCAATGCAAGCCCGGCAGCCCGCAGGGCCAGAAGCTCGGCATGTGCTGTTGGATCGTTGTCGGCCTGAATCCGGTTGACGCCGCGCGCGATGACCTTGCCGTCCTTGACGACCACGGCCCCGAAAGGACGGCCGCCGCTTTTTACATTGTCCAGTGCAAGGGCGATCGCTTCTTCGAGAAATTGATTGATGTCCGTCATAGTGCGGTAGCGCCTTCCTTCAATTCGCGCCCTTAGCATAGTCGTTCTGCCGTGTGTCGCAACGGCTTGGCCATCTCCTTGCGGCGTTCGCACACTCTGCGCATGGCAAAGGTCTTGTTCGAATTCTCTGGCATTCGCGTTGTTGCTTGTGCGATGCGCATCGTTAAAACGGAAATGTTAGTTGGCTTGGCCCGGATAATGATTACCTTGGCTTGTTCTACTGGAGAATTTTGTGAGTGACGGATTGATCAACAGCGCGCCGAAGCCTGAGGGCGATCCTCAACGACGCCGGCGGCTGCATTTGCTGCTCGCTTCCGTCACTTGCCTGATGCTTGTAATCCTGCTTGCCATTTGCGGCATGTATTGGAAGTTCACGAGCAATCTGCGGCACTTCGAGGTTGCTGAAGCCGACCTCGGCAATCGCCGCCCGGCCAAGGCATCGCCTGATGCACTCAACATCCTGATCGTGGGTTCGGACCAGCAAACCGTTTCCGTCGCCAACCCCGGCGAGCGCAGCGACATCCTCATGCTTGCGCATCTTTCGGCCGATCGCAGCGAGTTGAATGTCGTGAGCTTCCCGCGCGACCTGCTCGTTCCCCTTCCCGCCTGTTCCGGTCGCGAGGGCCTGCCCGGCCAGCGGGCGCACCTCGGCATGATCAACTCATCGTTCATGTTCGGAGGCATCAGCTGCACCTGGAAGACCGTCGAAACCCTGACGGGCATAAAGATCGATCACGTGATCAAGGTTGATTTTAGCGGATTCAGGCGGATTGTGGAGGCCATCGGCGGCGTCGAATACTGTATTTCCGAACCAATCCACGACAAGCTTGCCGGGCTGGACCTCGCTGCGGGATGCCAGACCCTCAATGGCGAAGAAGCGCTAGGCTACGTGCGCGCCCGCTACAGCATAGGCGACGGCACCGATATCGGACGCATTCATCGTCAGCATGAATTCTTTGGTGCCATGGCTCAAAAATTGCTCGGAGCGCAATTGGCGAACCCTGTGCGGCTCTTCAGCTTTATGGATGCCGCGACGAAATCCGTCATCACCGACCCGGGTTTCAGTCCCGGCGTGATGCGGGAACTCGCCTTCGCCGTCCAGCATCTTTCGTCTGAAAATATTCACTTCATCACCATGCCATGGCACTATTCGACGGCATCCCCCGGACGGGTCGAATGGGTCGAAAAGCCTGCAAAGCGGCTTTTCCGCTCGATAGCCGCCGATAAATCCCTGATGGATACTGAGTTCACGCGGGCCAAGATCGGCGAGCCGCAAGATTCCACGACCAAGCCCTGCGGCGCCAGCCGCGTCGACCACTGCGCCGAAATTTCGCAGGCCGATGGCGTTGCTCGTCCATAACATGGAGGCTCAGCGGACGCGATTGCCCGAGCTGTCGATAACGACCTCACCATCCTCCTTGGAAAACGGGCCCTTCTGCGCATCTGGCAGGATCTCAAGCACAATTTCTGAAGGGCGGCTGAGCCGCACGCCTCTTTCGGTCACGACGAAAGGACGTTCGATGAGGATTGGATTGGCCATCATCGCGTCGAGAAGCGCATCGTCGTCCAACGAAGCATTGTCGAGGCCAAACTCGGCATAGGGCGTACCTTTTTGGCGCAAGGCCTGGCGCACGCTAAGACCAGCCCGGCTGATCATTTCCTTCAGGGTTTCCCGGCTCGGCGGCGTCTTGAGATATTCCACGATCACCGGCTCGATCCCTGCATTGCGGATCATGGCGAGGGTATTACGCGAGGTACCGCATTTCGGGTTGTGGTAAATCGTGACGGTCATCACATGGGCTCCCGGCTATTCGAACGTTCGTCGCACGTGGGGTCTTCAAAGCTCAGCGTGTGACCCACCAGAATCGATATTTACGCGGCCTTCGGCTCTACCTCAACGGTCACATGCGACAACTCATGGATATGTGCGAGTTTGGCACGATAGGACGACGGCGCTTTCGGATCGTCGCTCAAAAGCGAAACAATGGCACCGTGATGCCCCGGGCCAAGCTGCCAGACGTGCAGGTCGGTAATCACGTCGCCCTCCTTTTCGATGGCGCCACGTATTTCATCAGGCAGGTCTTCACCCTGAGGGACATAGTCGAGCAACACGCCGCCCGCGTCGCGGATGAGACCCCATGACCATCTGGCGATAACAAGAGCACCGACTATTCCCATGGCCGGATCGAGCCAAAGCCAGCCGTAAATGCTGCCCGCGAGAAGGGCGATGATGGCGAGGACGGACGTCAGCGCATCGGCAAGAACGTGCAGATAGGCGGCACGCAAATTATGATCGTGACCGTGGTGATGATGGTTATCGCCATGGTGACCGTGGTGATGATGGCTATGGTCGTCGCGCAAGAGCCAGGCACAAACAAGGTTGACGGCAAGGCCAAGCACGGCAACGGAGATCGCCTGCGGAAAACTGATCGAGATCGGGTTGGCAAGGCGTAGGAAACTCTCCCAGCCGATCAGCAGTGCAATAAGCGCGAGGATCACAGCGCTGGCAAAACCTGCGAGATCGCCGAATTTTCCCGTGCCGAAGGTGAAACGCGGATTGCTGGCATTCTTCCTTGCATAGAGATAGGCCAACGCCGCGATCAACATCGCGGCAGCATGTGTCGACATATGCCAGCCATCGGCGACAAGCGCCATCGAGCCGAAAACCGTTCCCGCCACGATCTCCGCAACCATCATCGTCGCGGTCAGCGCGATCACAAACCAGGTGCGTCGTTCGTTGCGCTCGTGATCGTCACCCAGAAACACATGAGCATGCGTGCCTTGAGGCAAATGGATCGCGTGATCGTGGCTCATTTCAGATACATCCTTACAACGTCGATGAGATCCGCGGCGCCCTTGGCGCGTTCGCTGTCCGTCTCGGTGCCGGGATCGACGACGTGCATGCGAATATGATCTTCGATGAGTTCACCCATCAGGCCGTTTACCGCCCCGCGCACCGACGCCACCAGGTTCAAAATGTCGCCGCAAGGCATTTCCGCTTCGAGCGCACGCTCGACGGCCTCCATCTGCCCCTTGAGGCGACGGATCCTTGCGAGGAGTTTTGATTTTTCCTTCGTAGTGTGAGACATAATATAGCCCCCTACCCTATATTTGCGTGAATTTCAAGTCCAGGCTGTGGAGACTTTGAGCAAGGCGTTGTCGGCGGACTACAAAATACCAAAAGGCGTCGCATCAGCCATCTAGCGCTGATGCGACGCCCTTGTTAGAACCGCAATAATTGAGAATCAGCCGAACGAATAGCCGGCGCCACGTACGGTGCGGATCGGATCTATGGAACGTCCGATATTGATCGCCTTGCGCAGGCGACCAACGTGGACGTCAACTGTGCGATCATCGACATAGATGTCCGCACCCCAGACATTATCGAGCAACTGGCCGCGCGAAAAGACTCGTCCGGGTGACTGCATGAGGAATTCGAGCAGCCGAAACTCCGTCGGGCCAAGTTTTAGCTCGCGCTCCTTGCGGAAAACGCGGTGCTGTTCGCGGTCGAGCTTGAGATCGCCGAAGCTCAGCACGTGCGAAAGCAGGCTCGGATTGACGCGGCGGAGCATGGACTTGATGCGCGCCAGGAGTTCAGGCGTCGAAAACGGCTTGACCATGTAATCGTCGGCACCGGTCGAAAGGCCGCGAACGCGTTCGCTCTCCTCGCCGCGGGCGGTGAGCATGATGATTGGCAGGATTTCGGTCTCGCGCCGCGCCCGCAGGCGGCGGCAGAGTTCGATGCCAGACAGGCCGGGCAGCATCCAGTCGAGGATCAGAAGATCCGGAACGTTCTCGCGCAGCGCAATTTCCGCTTCGTCGCCACGTGCGATCGTCTCGACAACATAGCCTTCAGCTTCAAGATTGTACCGGAGGAGGACGCTCAGGGCTTCCTCGTCCTCCACAACGGTGATTTTGGGAGCTATTGCCATATCAAGCCTTCAGTTGAATTAGGACTCGGTCGTTTCATCCACGATAATAGTATGCGTCTGGTCTTCCTTGGGACGTTCCGCCGGCAGTTGCGAACCGGTAACAATGTAATAGACTGTCTCGGCAATATTGGTGGCGTGGTCGCCGATGCGCTCGATATTCTTGGCGCAGAACAAAAGATGCGTGCAGGCTGAAATGTTGCGTGGATCTTCCATCATGTAGGTCAGCAATTCGCGGAACAGCGACGTATAGAGCGCGTCGATCTCGTCGTCGCGTTCGCGCACAATGTTCACCTGCTGTACCGAGCGCGTCGCATAGGCGTCGAGCACGTCCTTCAGCTGCGTCAAGGCAAGTTCGGCGATTGTCTGCAAGCCGCGGTAGACCGAGAGCGTCTGGCGGGTATCGGTCACGGCAACGACGCGCTTGGCAATGTTCTTGCCGAGATCGCCGATACGCTCGAGATCGGAGGAAATGCGGATCGTCCCGATGACTTCACGCAGGTCGATCGCCATCGGCTGGCGCTTGCCGATGATGGTGATGGCCTTTTCATCGATCTCACGCTGACCGGCGTCGAGGATCAGATCGTCCGAAATAACGCGCTGCGCCAGCGCATTGTCGGAATTGACCATGGCGGCGACCGCCTGTTCGACCATGCGTTCGGCATGACCACCCATCTCGGCGATCTTGTGCGTCAGGAACTTCAGTTCGTCATCGTAAGAGCGCACAGTGTGCTGCAACTCGGTCATGTGCTTTGTCCTCGTTCCTGCGTCAGCCGAAGCGTCCGGTGATATAGTCCTGGGTGCGCTTCTCGGTGGGGCTTGTGAACATCATTTCCGTATCGCCGACCTCGACAAGATTGCCGAGATGGAACATGGCCGTGCGCTGCGAAACGCGCGCTGCCTGCTGCATCGAGTGGGTGACGATGACGATGGTGTAGTTTTCGCGCAATTCGTCGATCAGTTCCTCCACCTTTGCGGTGGCGATCGGATCAAGCGCCGAGCACGGCTCGTCCATGAGGATCACTTCCGGACTGACGGCGATGGCGCGGGCAATGCACAGGCGCTGCTGCTGGCCGCCGGAAAGACCCGTGCCAGCCTCATGCAGGCGATCCTTCACCTCATCGAAAAGGCTGGCGCGGCGCAGGCTTTTCTCAACGATTTCATCAAGTTCGTGGCGACCCTTCGCGAGCCCGTGAATGCGCGGACCATAGGCGACGTTCTCGAAGATAGACTTCGGGAACGGATTGGGCTTCTGGAACACCATGCCGACGCGGGCGCGAAGTTCAACGACGTCTATCTTAGGATTGTAGATATCCTCGTCATCGAGCGTGATCTTGCCGCCGATTTTACAACCTTCGATGGTGTCGTTCATGCGGTTGAGACTGCGCAGGAACGTCGACTTACCGCAGCCCGAAGGGCCGATCAGCGCCGTGACCATCTTTTCCGGCACGTCGAGGCTGACACCGAACAAGGCCTGTTTGTCGCCATAGTGAACAGTGACATCCTTGCCTTGCATTTTGATTGCGTTGGGCTGGGCGCTCATCTTGTCGTTTACCGCCTTTTCGAGATTTCGTTCCGTCATAAGGTTCATAACTAGGTCCTCTCTCGAACAGTTACCAGCGGCGCTCGAAGCGGCGACGCAGAAGGATGGCCGTGATGTTCATGACCGCGAGGAAGAGAAGCAGCACGATGATAGCACCGGACGTCCGCTCGACGAAGGCGCGCTCCGCTTCGTTGGCCCACATGTAGATTTGCACGGGCAATGCCGTCGAAGGATCGAGCGGCGTTACCGGATTGTTGGCGACGAAAGCCACCATGCCGATCAAAAGCAGCGGCGCGGTCTCGCCGAGGGCATGCGCCAGGCCAATGATGGTGCCGGTCAAAATGCCGGGTGCGGCGAGCGGCAGGACGTGATGGAAAACCATCTGCGTCTTCGATGCGCCAATACCAAGCGCCGCGGCGCGGATGGACGGGGGTACGGCACGCAGCGCGGCGCGCGTCGCGATAATGATTGTCGGCAGCGTCATCAGCGTCAGCACGAGACCGCCGACCAGCGATGCCGAGCGCGGCATATGCAGGAAGTTGATGAAGACTGCGAGGCCGAGCAGACCGAAGACAATCGACGGGACCGCCGCAAGATTGTTGATGTTGACCTCGATAATATCGGTCAGGCGGTTCTTCTTGGCGTATTCCTCAAGGTAGATCGAGGCGGCAACGCCGATGGGCAGCGAGAGGCCGAGCACAATCAGCATCATGTAGAGCGAACCGATGAGGGCGACGCTGAGACCCGAAGTTTCGGGGCGGCTGGACGCGCCATAGGTGAAGAGACCGGTGTTGAATCGCTGGGCCATGGCGCCGTCGGCCTTCAGCTTGTTCATCCATTCGACCTGCTTGTCCGAAACCTTGCGGCGCGACTGGTCGACGCTGAGATCGATCTGGCCCTTGAACGCGGAGTCGATGTCGGCGCCCGTAAGCACCCAGACATTCTGCGTAGTGCCGATGAGATTAGGATTTGCAACGACGAGCTCACGCAACTGGCCGCGCACGCCATCGGAGAAAAGCTTGCCGAGTTCGCGCAAGCCGGGCTTGTCGGTTTGGGCGACCCCCAGCTTTTCCGCCAGCGCATTGCGGGCGAGAACCGGATAATTGGCGGTCAGAAGCACGTTTGGATCGGTGGCACGCTTATTGTCCGGATCGATGATCTTCGGATCGAGATTGATCGCAAGATTGACCTCGGTCTGCCAGAACGCGGTGTAGCCGTTGGAGAACACGGAGAACAGCAGCGCAATGAGGAAGAAGATGCCGATCGCTATCGCTGCGATGCCATAGAGCTTGAACCTGCGTTCGGCAGCGTAGCGGCGCTTTAATCCAATGTCTCGCCGGGCGGGACGTGCCGATGCAGCAGCGGGATTGAGGGCTATGTCGGTCATTCGTACTGCTCCCGATACTTGCGGACGATGTAGAGCGCGAAAATGTTCATGCCAAGCGTGATGAAAAAGAGCGTGAGACCGAGTGCAAAGGCGACGAGGGTTTGCGGCGAATTGAACTCAAGGTCTCCCGTCAGCTGGTTGACGATCTTGACAGTGATTGTCGTCATCGCCTCGAACGGATTGATGTTGAGATTGGCGGCAACGCCGGCTGCGAGCACGACGATCATCGTTTCGCCGATGGCGCGTGATGCCGTCAGGAGCAGCGCGCCGACAATGCCTGGCAGCGCGGCGGGCAGCACGACACGGCGGATCGTTTCCGAACGGGTCGAGCCGAGCCCGAGCGATCCGTCACGCAGCGACTGCGGTACGGCCGTGATGATGTCGTCGGAAAGCGACGAGACGAACGGGATCAGCATGACGCCCATGACGATGCCGGCGGTGAGCACGCTCTGCGCCTGGATGAAGGCATAGCCGCCGGAAAGCGCCGCGCTGAGGTCGCGCAGGAACGGTCCGACGGTGACGAGCGCGAAGAAGCCGTAGACGATGGTCGGGATGCCGGCGAGCACTTCGAGCAGCGGCTTGACGACCGAGCGCACGCCGCGGCTCGCATATTCAGCCATGTAGATGGCCGAGAAGAGGCCGACCGGGACAGCGAAAAGCATGGCGACGAAGGCGATGTAGAGCGTGCCGGCAAGGAGCGGGATCAGTCCGAACTGGCCTTGCGATCCGCCTGAGCCGGCCGCGGCAAAGCGCGGATCCCATACGGTGCCGAAGAAGAAGCTTGCCGGCGAGACCGACTGGAAAAAGGTGAGCGTCTGGAACAACATCGACAGGATAATGCCGACGGTTGTCAGAATGGCGATGGTGGAGGCAGCGAGCAGAGCACCGAGGATGACGCGCTCGACATTGTTGCGCGCCCTCGCCCGAACATGAACGCCGGACAGGCCATAAAGTGCGCCGCCGACCGCCAGAAGGAGGGCCATGATGCCGCCGATATAATTCGCGCGCTGGGTGTTCTTGTTCCACTCAACGGCGATCGGGATCATATAGTCCTGACCGTCGGGCGCGAGCGCCACACCCTTGGCTGAAAGCAGCGGGCGCAACTCGGCGAAGGTCTGCGGCAGATTTGTCACCTCATCGGCTGTCAGTTTCCCGAGACCGCGGGCAATGCCGCTGACCATGCCGAGTTCGAGGCTTTGGCTGGCGATGACGGTGTCAGCCGTGCGGACCGGCAGTTCGGCAATCGCGGAGCGCTCCAGGTAGATATTGGTCGCGCCGGCCCAAATGACCAGGAACAGGATCGCTGGCAACGCGGAAGCCAGGAATACCCACCATGCATGGTAATGCGGCAAGGAGTGCGGCTTTACGCTTCCGTCATTCTTGCTGACAGCGCGCTGGCGCCCAAGGAAGTATCCGATAACGCCGATCGCAAGGACAATGACAAACACCAATGACGTGGACATCAAGCTTTCCCCGATCTGTCCTGTAATTCAGTTTGAATTCGAAACGGGACAGGGGCGGCTCGCGCCGCCCCTGTACCTCAGGAATTTAGTTCTTCATCGTGGTTCCGGCGGCGAACGCGTCGCGCTGGGCCTTACGTTCTGCTTCCGGAGCCGGTACGAGACCGTATTCGGCAAGCGGGCTGTCTTCGCCGATCATCTGATCGCTGAGGAAGAAGTCGACATATTCCTTCAGGCCCGGAATAACACCGAGATGCGCCTTCTTGACGTAGAAGAACAGCGGACGCGAAACCGGATACTTGCCCGAAGCTATCGTCTCGGTGCTCGGCACAACGTCCGAAACCGTCGCGACTTTCAGCTTGTCGGCATTGTTCTCATAAAAAGCGAGGCCGAATACGCCAACGCCGGTCTTGTTGGCGTCGATGCGGGCAAGCGTCTCAGGATAGTCGCCGTCGATATCGATGGCCTTGCCGTCCTTGCGGATCTTGACGCAGGCAGCAGCCGAAGCTTTTTCGTCGAGGCCGAGCTTCTTGATTGCGTCAGCAGCGCCGGAAGCCTTGCAGCCGCCCGTCATCAGCTTCTCTTCGAAAACTTCACGGGTGCCGTGCTTTTCGCCGGGGATATACGCTGCAATGTCCCAATCCGGAAGGTTCGGGTTGACCTGGTTCCATTTGGTGTTCGGATTGTCTACGAGCTTGCCGTCAACAACGATCTGAGCGGCGAGAGCGGTGTAGATGTCCTTCGGGACGATCTTCCAGTCCGGACCCTTGATGTCGGTGGCGAAAACGATGCCGTCATAGCCGATGCGGATTTCTTCAACGTCCTTGACGCCAGCGTCAACACAGGACTTCAGCTCGGTGTCCTTGATCGGGCGCGAAGAGTTGGCAATGTCGATCATGTCTTCGCCGACGCCCTTGCAGAATTCCTTGATGCCTGCGCCAGAACCACCGGATTCAACAACCGGCGTCTTGAAGTTCGGGAAGGTCTCACCGAACGTTTCGGCAACAATCTTGGCATAGGGCAGCACGGTCGAGGAGCCAGAAACCTGAATCTGGTCGCGGGCAGATGCACCCACCGTCGATGCGGCCACCGCAATTGCAAGCACTGCGGCCGTGGAAATTAGCTTGTTCATAGGAGCAGCTCCTGTTGGTTTAATTCGTGTGACGCCTCTAACGTCGGCTGCGGTCTATAGAAGCTTTATTACAGTCATATGACAGCATTGTAACAGTTATGTTGCAGGGGTTGCGGCGGCCCGCATCAACCACCTGAATCGAAAATCACACTGAAACCAAAACCTTATGAGTCTACTGAATTGGGTGTAGATGGGCGCAATCGAATATGATCAATGATTCCAGCAGCTTCTCCCGATAAAATTGCGACAGGTGGCGACAAGCCGGCCAAGTTCCGTGACAACAGGAACTTAGCCAGCTTAACATGCCCCGTCACGCTCGAAAGTATCGCTAAATTCTCCGGGCCCGCAATAAGGCCGTCACAATCGTGTACGCGCCGCTGAGGGCATCAAAAAGAGTGGGCGAACGTTCTAGCCCGATTTCGCGACAGCATTGGCAAATAGCTCGCGAAACACTCGAAGGTCGGAGGGATTGACGTCGGAAATCGCCCAAAACGTCAGGCCGTCCTCATACCATTTGATCAGATTATACCCTTCGCGCACGCTTTCGCTGCCTGCCGCTGGTGCGGATGGCCACACGAACACGTTGATAACATGGGCGTTGCGTCGGTAGACGAGCGCTGCGACGACCTTGCCGTCAATGTAGTCCATCCGGCCGCCGACGAGGGGAAAGCCATGCGCCGAAAGATCGACCACCGGCGGCGAATAATCGACCTTCCCGTTGAACCACGGCTTTACGGTGTGCTGGTCTGAAGTCAGCACGTCGGTCAGATGGCTGACCATCAGGGAGCGGACATGGCTGGCGAGGATTTGATCCTGCAGCGACGTTTGCGTCTGCGGCAGCGAGAAGACCAAGAAGAGGCTCGCCGCCAGGGCGGCAAAGGAAGGAATATAGCTCCAGCGCTTGGTGAATTGCAGCAACCGCGCAGCCCAGTGGTTGGCTTGCGCGCGCGCCCCGCTTTGCTCCTGCGTAATCGCTGCGAGAATTGTCTCGCGAACCTGCGGCGGCATCGCCCACCGAACATTGTCCCGGGACATCATGTGCTTCAGCGATCGGACGTTGTCGAGTTCCCTTGCACAGTTCGCGCAGGTATGGAGATGCTCTTCGAATGCGAGAGCATGGACTGCATCGAGTTCGTCATCGATATAACCGTGCATCATTACAAACCAGTCCGGGCAGGCGTGAGAGGTCTTGCTCATTTTGCTGCCTCCTCATCGCCGTTCTCGTTGCGCCAGCACCGGCCGAATTCCCGTCGTGCCCGGGCGAGCCGCGACATCACGGTTCCAATCGGCACATCGATGATATCGGCGATCTGGCGGTAGGAAAGCTGTTCGAGTTCGCGCAAAACCAGTATTTCCCGCAGGTCGTCGGCGAGCGCGTTGATGATTGAGCGAACCCGCTTCGATTCGGACGCGCGGATAAGCACGTCTTCCGGCGTATCTTCCTCCGACGCTATGTCGGACGCCTCGGCTCCGGCTTCGTCGGAATGCGCATTTTCGGCAAGAGGCGCCTCGAACCGGCGCTTGCGGCCCCGCTCCTGCTGCCACGCAAAGTAGCAGTTCCTGACGATTGCAAATATCCAGGCGCGGGCATCGCCGCCGAGATAGCCGTCGAAATTGCGATAAGCCCGTAAAAAGGCGTCCTGGACGATATCCTGCGCGGCATCGCTATCGCGGCTGAGATAGCGTGCGAAATTATAGGCCGCGTCCAGTTGCGGAAGCATGAGTTGGTTGAAGCGGGCCGAACGGGCCTCGTCCACGACAGGCGTTCTTGCAGCTGCCGACGAAACCATAAGCAGCGTGGTATTCGCCCGTGGCTTAAAACCACGGTCGCCCGCATTCCTGAAATCGAAAAGCCGGGACAGCCATGTGAAGGCCGGATTTTGCGGCAGCAAAGTCGATGTAAGCGCCATGCGCATGCCTCGTACGGTTGTCATTTTACCTACTGAACATCGGGCGGCAAAAGCCGCATTCATCAGGTAGATCGTTCTGCCGCGTGAAATATTCTCCACATCGATGATTTTTTTGAGACGCCCTCGTTTTTGGGACGGGCCGAAAATGCCAGCGTGACCGTCCTCTTGCGGAAAACCAAATATATTCATTTTAATTCAATGACTTGTTGGATTTTTCGGCTTGGTGCGAGAATAAAATCGCCTTCCATTCAGTCTCCTTGTTCAGCGGATCGAACAGTCGATCGGACAAGTTCTCCGCCCGGAATGAACCATTTTACGAGGAGACGAGCACATGTTTGATATTACACGCCGTACAGTCCTTGGAGCGGCCGCCTCGGCCGCCGCCTTCGGCCTCGCGCGCAAATTGGAAGTCACCCTGCCCGCGCGTGCCGAAGCGCAAGTTGAGCCGGCAACCGGCTTCTACAAATACACGGTCGGATCCATTGAAGTGACCGCCATCTATGACGGCATCTGGCGCAAGCCGCACGATCCGGCATTCATCAAGAACGCTTCCGTCGACGAGACGAAGCAAGCACTGGCGAAGGCCGGGCTAACCACCGATTTCATGCCGATACCGCTCACCGTCGTCGTCCTGAAGGTGGGTGACCGCCTGATCATGATGGATGCAGGCTCGGGCGTCGGCCAGTGGCAGGCCAACGCAACGCATCTGCCGGCAAATATGAAAGCGGCGGGCATCGACTATACCAAGATCGATACGTTGATGATTTCGCACTTCCATCCCGACCACGTCTGGGGACTCATGGAAAAGCAAACCAACGCCCCAATCTTCCCCAATGCCGAAATCATCGTCAATGACGCCGAGTATCAGTGGTGGACGGACCCCGGCCGGGTCGACAAGCTGGCCGAGGGCCGCAAAGCAGCAGGACGGCGCATCGCCTCGGTGTTCCCCACCTGGAAGAACTGGAACCGCGTCGAGAATGGAGCCGAGGTAACCCCCGGCATTCAGATGATCGCCGCACCCGGCCACACGCCCGGACATTCGGTCTTCCTCGTCACCTCGGGCAATGAGCAACTGATGGTGTCGGCCGACACGATGTACGTGCCCGCATTGCTGGCGCCGCATCCGGAGTGGCAGGGGAGCTATGATCAGGACGGTCCCATGGCGATCGCTACCCGGCACAAGCTTATCGACCGCGTCATCGCTGACAACATCAAGATCTGCGGGTCGCACTTCCCGTTTCCGGGATCGGGAACATTCGTAAAGGACGGCAACGCCTATGCCTTTACCCCGACCGTTCAAGCCTGACCAAACAAAGGAGCATGAAATTATGATCAAGCACGTACTTATCGGCCTGCTGACATTCGCCGCCACCACGGCTTTCACGCCGCTCGGTTCGATAACGCAGGCCTACGCGGTCGACAACATCGAGCCCGACCCGACGGTTGACCTTACCTCGGTTCGCTCGAAGATCGATGCGAAGGATTATGCCGGCGCTTTGGCCGAGCTTCGCGATCTGGCCGAGACCGACCAGCAGGCTGATGTCTACAACCTCCTCGGGTTCACCTTGCGCAAGACCGGCGACTTCGACACCGCCCTCACCTATTACGACAAGGCGTTGCAACTAGAACCGGATCATAAGGGCGCCCACGAATATCTCGGCGAGCTCTATGTCGAGACCGGCAAGATGGACAAGGCGCAGGAGCAGCTTGCCTCGCTGACCAAGCTGTGTCCCGCTGGTTGCGAAGAACTGGATGATCTGCGCAACTTCATTGCGTCGAAATGAACCAATGCCGCGGGCGGTTACTTGCCGCCCGCGACGTGCGCCGACAGCATTTTTCGATCGCGATATATGCAACCATTCCTTGCAGTAAATGAGCCGGAAGCCGTTGACATAATTGGCGTTCCGTAGCCGTATATCGTTTGGCAGCGCCAAGTCCGGCAAGAACTCGGAACCCTATCGCGCCACCACTAAAACAAATCGGAGTGAACTCGATGACGGGTAGAATGAGCAAGGTCACGCTCTTGAGCAGTGTGATCAGCCTTTGCATGGCAACGGGCGTGATGGCTGCGACGATAAAGGAACTGCAGGGGGCCTGGACTATGGACGGCACCAAATGCGAGGACACCTTCACCAAGAAGGGCAAGTCGACGGTCTTCAAGGACCGAACGGCGTCAACGTCCACCGGGTTGCTGGTTACGGGAAGCAAGGTCGCAGGGCCCAACGCGATCTGCACAACAAAGAGCGTTCGCAAGCAGAAGGACCGGGTTTCGGCCAATCTCAGCTGCGTCGACTCGATGATCCAGAATGACATGACGGTCACGTTCAAGATCGTCGACGCAAAGACATTCCAGCGTTACGATCCGTTCGGCGACAATATGTATGTCACCTACCAGAAGTGCGACATGTGAATAGACAAGGGCTCGCCGCTATAATGCGGCGAGCCCTTTGACGTTTCCTGATCAGAAATGCAAGACGACGCCGAGGATCGGGCCCTGCTGGACAACGTCGAAAACAAAACCGTCATCACTGTAGTCGACCCCGAGGGCACGATAGCCGGCTACGGCCGATACCTTCTCGTTGAACGAATAGCCGATGCCGCCTGCAACGTCCCAATCAAGGTTTGCCTGGCCGCCACCAACCAGGCCCCAGCCTGTTAGATAGATATTGTTGGTAAGCGAATATTTGCCGCGCACGCCGGCAAGCGCATCAACCCATGTAGCACTGTCGCTTCGATCGACGCCGTCAAGTATGCCGCCGTTGAATGAAATCTCAGTCTTGGCGTACCAGAGACGGGCGGCTGCGACGAGATCCAGATTGCCTCGGTCGTTTTGCAGCACCGAATAGCCGCCGCCGAGCAGGCCGGCGAACGTTTCGGAAGACACACCGACGCTATCCGCCAATATTCCTCGCGGCGTCCCCGATGCGTCTGAAATCTTGCTGTAGATCACGTCGCCAAAAATGCTGTACCGGTCGTAGCGCGCTTCCCCGATTGTCATCGCGGCAAAGTCGAGCTCGTCCCAGATATCGCTGAAACTCATATCCGTGTGTACGGGCGGGAGGCCGAAGACGCCAGTATCGCCGGACATTCCCGCAGCCCAGAAGTAGGGACTGACCGCGAAGGTCCAGCCGTCCTTCTCGACCTGGTTCACTTCCGGCGCCATGGCGGAGTAAATATCAGCGGCGCGTACCGGGCTGGCGGCAAGCAGACCCGCAGCCAGTACGGACACAAGTGCGATAGGATTTTTCATGTCATTCCCCCGAGTTCTGCGCAAAGCACTCAATCCTCGACCGGTTCCCATGACTTGTCAGGATTAAATGACCTTATCTCCTTTGCGCGCTTATCGGTAGCCGGGCCAAGGTCTTTTTCGTAGATGGTGCCATGATGGCTCACAACAAATGTCTTGACGCCCGTTTCGTCATAGACCGCCGGCCAGGCGATCAGCGCGTAACCTGCGATCATGTTGCCATTGATGACGAAATCATACTTGCCGCCGGCGATGTTATCGCCCTGTGACCTGAGTATTCTGTAGCGATAGCCGAAATACCCATGATCCGAGGCAGGAGCGCCCTCGATCTTGCTTGCTTCGCCGAAATTGCCGGCAGGGCTCTCCTCGCCGCCTGCCGATGGCCAATAAAGTCCATCCTGCTTGCCTTTGTCGCTAATGAGCTTTTGGGCAAATTCAAGCACGCCATCGCCGTCGTGATCGCTTTGGGCGTAAAGCACCTGCGCGGCGACGTAATTGCGCATGGTCTTGATAGCTTCGAGTTCGTTTTCACCGATTCTCCGCGCCAGGACCTCTTCGAGGCCGGCAAGCGTATCAAACTGCCAACCGGCATCGTGCTTGACCAGCGGAAATGGGAAGGGCCAGTCGAGATTGCCAAGGATGACGGTCTTCGAGCCATCCTCGCGATCCTTGAGTTCGGCACGCTCCTTCGATGCCTTCTGGAGATCGCTCAGCCGATCGTCAAAATCATCGGATTTCTTCGCAGCCGCTGCGTTGAGGCCCAGAACCTTTGCCAAGGCATCCACGTCCTTTGCATCGAGGTCTTTCTTCAAGGCATCGAGCGCTTCGCCCGGTTCCTTGAACGTTTGCGGCTCAGCGCCGACGAAACGCTGCAAGGAGGGTTCCGCCGCAAATGACGGCGCAGAGGGGGCCGCCAGTGCAATGAAGGCGGAGGCAAGCAGTATTTTGAAAGTTGTCCTGTACATATCGAAATCCCTTCAAGGAATGCGCAATTGGTGTTGATGGCGATCAGCGATGGAAACGGCCACCGCCGCCGTGAAAACCACCACCGCCGCCGTGGAAACCACCGCCACCACCGTGGAACCCGCCGCCACCACCGCCTTGGAAGCGGCCACCACCGCCCTGGAAGCCACCGCCGCCGCCCTGGAAGCGCTGTCCGCCGCCACCGCCGCCGAGGCTTAGATTGCCACGTTGCGAGGCAGAACGCGCGTCGCGACCCGGTCCGTAATTGCCGAGGGCGCTCGGCTGCCTTGGGCGATTGTCGACGCGGCCCGCGGCCTTCTGCGCATTGGCACGCACATTGCCCTTGTTCTGACCAATATTCCTGTTCCCGGCCTGATTTTGCAGCTTGCCTGCGAGATCGCCGCCTCCAGCCTGATTCTGGATCTTTCCAGCAAGATTGCCGCTGCCGGCCTGTCCCTGGAGCTTGCCAGCGAGGTTGCCACCCTGCCCCTGCAGCTTGCCGGCCAGATTGCCGCCGCCCTGCTTCAGCTGATTCTGGACGTCGCGCCGCACATCAGAACTCTGCAGCCGCGATCCGACGCCGGCCAGGCCGCCGCCAGCGCCAAGATTCTGCAAGCCGCCGTTTTTGAGATCGAGACGGTTCGCATTGTTTTCGCGCAGATTGTTCGTGATCGAATCGCGATCGAAATTGAACTTGCTGTTGTCGAAATTGAGATTGTTGATGTTGTTCCTGTCGAAATGGAAATCGTCGCGGTTGAAGTTGTTGACGTTGATGTTGACGTCATTACCTCCCCACGAATGCCAGTTATCCCAATCGACGGCCGCACCGAACGCGACCCCGGTCACGAAGCCGGCCCAATACGGCGCGTAAGGATAATAATAGGACGGATAGGGGTCGCCGTAGACAATGGGCGCGGCCGCGACATAGGTAGGGCTCGTCAGGATGACGGGATCATAGGTCGGAACGTAGGTCACTTCCTTCTTGGCCGGGCGGATGATCACATTGTCATTCTTGGTTTCGACGACGACCTTGTCGTTGGACTTGATCGTGCCATTTGCAACCGCCTTGTCACGCAGATCCTGGATGGCGACGAGCACGTCCTTCTGCTGATTGACGACGGCGGTTTCGAGCTGCTGCGTCCAATCAAGGTCGTCGCTCATCATCTTCAGGACCGTCGGATAGTTGAGAAGCGATACCACGCTTCCATCCCATGCAGCGTCCGGCTTTGCGTTCGGCTTGTTCTGTTCGATAAACCGCTCGGCCTGCACGATCTGCAGCGGGTTGAGGCTGGCCGACAATACCAATGCGACAAGATCGTCGGGATAGAGCGCGATCCGCGCAACGAGGATTTGCAGTTCGTCCGCCGTCATCAGTACCGGCGCTTCAGCGGTGGGCGTTGCAGGCGTTGCGGCTGGCGCCGACGCCGGTGCAGGTGCGGCGGCGGTCTGGGCGAAGGCATAATTTAAATCAGGTCCGGAAAATAAAATGAATGCGACTGATGAAATGAGGGCAATCGTCTTGTAGTGCAATGGCATTCCGGAATCTCCTTGGTGGTTCGCTTTCGCGACAGGCAATTTCATTGCTTGCTTATGGTTACGTAAGAATACTCACATCTTTTCGAGCGACAGCACCTGCCCCGTCTGGTCGATCAGGCAGGTCGAGCGCTGACCCTTGGCCTCGAGTATGATCTGGTATTTCCCGCCGTCGAGCGCGCTCGAACTGACCGGCAGCACCGAAGCGTGATCGGCGCCGAACTTTTGCGTCGCGGCGTTGGCACAGGCGACCTGCAGGTCGGCTGGAGCAGTCTGCTGTGTATTTCTCGCCATGTTTTCTGGCGCAGGCGTATTCGATACGCATCCCCCGAGCGAGAAGGCGCCAGCGGCAAGCGCCATCCAGACAAGCGTTTTCGTGTATTCCCGATCAGACTTCCAAAGCATCGTGTCCCCCTGCTCCAGTTGCTTAAACACCTTTGTAAAGTGAAGCGCCCTGCATGAGCACGATCACCTTGGCGCCGACCTGTATCTGTGAGGCAAGATCGACGATATCGTCATTGTTCATCCTGATGCAGCCCGACGAGACGTTAAGTCCGATCGACCATGGTTCAGGCGTGCCGTGGATGCGGTAGATGGTGTCCTGGTCGCCATCATAGAGATAGAGCGCCCTTGCGCCGAGCGGATTGTCGGGACCGCCGGGCATGCCGCCGGCAAACTTGACGGCGTTCGGATCGCGCGCCACCATTTCTGCGGGCGGAATCCAGGTCGGCCACTCGGCAATGCGACCGACGCGGACGATGCCCGCCCAACCAAACCCGTCACGGCCGACACCGATACCGTAACGAACAGCCTGACCGCCGCCTTTGACCAGATAAAGGAAATGCTGGTTGCCGTCGATGATGATCGTTCCAGGCTTTTCGGCCGTGCGGAACGTGACCATCTGCCGTCGGAACGCTTCCGGCACCTGGCCATTGGCGGCGTAGTATTTGCGCGCCTTGCGGCTGTCGTAGGGTATCCAGGTACGCGTCTTCACATCGTAAATCTGGGTCTTCGGAACTTGCGCGAAACCAAGTCCGAACGGAGCGACCAGAACCAGGCTTGCCACCGCCACCCCGGCAACGAGCTTCGCCCTTAAAGGATTACGCAGGTGCATGGTCATTGCCCTCCCCCCTTTACCCACTTCGCGATACGATCCGGGTTCTTTTCCACCCAGGCCTCGGCGTAGTCTTCCGGTGTCTGGCGGTCGACTTCCACCGCATAGCTCATGTCGGTGATTTCCTCGGGCGTGAAATCGATGCTTTCGAGGAACTTGGTCACCTCGGGCTTGCGCGTCGCCAACGCCTTGGCATAGGCGATGTGAAAATGCGCCTTGTCCCATGCGACGGGCGCGTTCGATTTGGCGAGCCAATCGGGATCGTCGGCGGGAAGGACGACGTGCCACTTGGCGGGGTCGAAGGCCGGCTCGTCGAGCTTGACGATATCATGCAGCTTGAAGACGACGTGCGGGCTGTAGCAGGCGAAGACCACGGGCTTGTCCGCAGCCTCGGCCGCATCCACTGACGCCATGCCCATGTCCTCGGGCATTTGCAGAAGCTGCAGGTCCTTGTCGTAACCATAGCTTTTGGCGCGGATTTGCTCGATGGCCGTCGACGACCAGGTTTCGGCGCCGACCCACATCTCGCCCTTGCCATCGCCGTCAGTATCGAGCGCGGCGGTCTTCTTGGCGTCCAAGAGATCGGTCACCGAGTGAATTCCGGTCTTTTCGACCGTCTGCTTGGTCGTGCAAATTCCCTGCCACGCATCGACGCCAGTATCGGCGAGTTGAACCTTGTCGGCATATCTGGTGACGAGAGAATTGAGGTTCGGCAGCCACACTTCGGGATGCACGTCGACCTCGCCCGACGCAAGGCCGGCAAAGGCGATCATCGTACCCATCTCGCGAACCTCGACGTCGAGGCTCAGTTCCTTTTTCAGGGCGCTCTTGATAATGTTGGCCGTTACCTGGCCCGAAGGCCAGTTCGGCATGGCGACTACAAGATCAGCGGCCGCGGCCAGCCCGGACTGCGCCATTGCCAGCAGCAACGTCAACGCTGCGGTCTGTCCCAGCCGTGCCATCCTCATTCGCATCGGCGGTCTCCCCAAGCCACGCTCATCCACAGATTGTAAATGGCTCCCGAACGATCGTTGACTCATGTGCAGCGCTCCCGCTGTTTTCGTTGCGCGCATTAGCCAACATCGCGCCCGTTACCGGAAGTACGTAACAGTTAATTTTTGCCGCATCGCCGTTTCCAGTGTAGGGGTAAACCGTGCCGGCGAGACGATCGTGGCAGATGAATACGAGGATTGGCATGACACGAATTCTGATCGCGGACGACCATGAGATCGTCAGACAGGGCGTCCGCGCGATCCTGTCGAAGCGCGATCGCTGGGAGGTCGTGGCGGAAGCCGGCGACGGTCGCGACGCCGTCGAACAGGCGCGCCTCAGCGAGCCTGACATCGCCATCCTCGACTATGCCCTGCCTTTCATCAACGGCGTGGAAGCGGCGCGCCAGATCAGGCTGCACAGTCCCAAAACCGAAGTCCTCATCTTCACCCAGCATGACAACGAGGCGTTGCTGCGCAGCATCCTGGAGGCCGGCGTTCGCGGCTACCTCCTGAAATCGGACGCAACGCTCTATCTCGTACAGGCCGTCGAGGCCCTGGAACATCGCCAGCCGTTTTTCACCAAAACCGTCTCGGACATCCTGGTCTCGTCCTATCTCGCCAAGGCGGACGCTTCCCCGAGCGTCCTGACGTCGCGCGAAACCGCAGTGGTGAAGCTCATCGCCGAGGGGCACAGCAACAAGGAGACGGCAGCCATCCTCGGTCTCAGTGAAAAGACGGTGGAAAGCCATAGGGCGGCCTCGATGCGCAAACTCGATGCGAAGTCGACCGCCTCGCTGGTGCGCTACGCGATTCGCAATCGGCTGATCGAAGCTTGACCGGATGGCCGTCGCATGAGCTTTAACAAACTGACATTTTCGTCCACTACTAGCTCAAGCCAGCATGTACACAGTGTCGTCGTTCGGCGCGTATCGTTTTGTCTTAGTTCGGAGCAATCCGCCTGTTTGAAAGCCTGACCATGGTTCGTCAATATTCGAAAGCACGCATGTTCCTGTCCGTCCGCACATTTTCCCCTGCCATTATTGTCCTTGGTTTGGCCCTTGCCGGATGCGCAGGGCACCCCAAAGGCGTGATGGCGCCGGTCATGACTACCGGTGCGACCGGTGGCTCGTCTGTCGACATGCTGGTCGTGACAAGCCGTGTGCCCTCGGACGATCCGGCAACGCTCTTTACCGGCGAGCGTAGTCCAAAACCCTACCTCACCGATATTACAGTCTCGATCCCATCCGACAAGATTCGCAAGCCCGGTACCGTACAGTGGCCGAAGCGGCTACCGCCCAATCCGAAGACCGACTTCGCGGTTACCCACGTGAAGGAATTGAATTCGGTTGCCGAAGGACGCGCCTGGTTCCGCAAACATGTCGTCGGCGGCCATGCGCTGGTCTTCGTGCACGGGTTCAACAATCGCTACGAGGACTCCGTCTTCCGCTTTGCCCAGATCGTCCACGACTCCGGCGCACAGGTGACGCCGATCCTCTTCACCTGGCCTTCGCGCGCTAGCGTCTTCGACTACAATTACGACAAGGAAAGCACGAACTATTCGCGCGTTGCCTTCGAGCAAACCTTGCGCACTCTCGCCAACGATCCCGAAGTCAAGGATATCACGGTCATGGCCCACTCTATGGGCACCTGGCTTGCCATGGAGTCGCTGCGCCAAATGGCAATTCGCGACGGACGCGTAGCGCCGAAGATCGACAATGTAATCCTCGCTTCGCCGGATATCGATGTCGATGTGTTCGCGCGGCAATTCACCGAGATGGGAGAGAAACGCCCGAAGTTCACGATTTTCGTTTCGCAGGACGACCGCGCTCTCGCCGCGTCGCGTTTCATCTCCGGCGATGTGCAGCGGCTTGGAGCCATCAATCCGGCGGAGGAGCCCTACCGCTCCAAGCTGGAACACGCTGGCATCACCGTTATCGACCTTACCAAGGTGAAAGCCGGCGATAGCCTCAACCACGGCAAGTTCGCCGAGAGCCCGCAAGTGGTCCAGCTTATCGGCCAGCGCCTCGTGACCGGGCAGACGCTGACGGACTCCAACGTCTCGCTTGGACAGGGCATCACGGCAGTCGTCGCCGGCTCGGTCAGCACCGTCGGCAATATCGCCGCCAAAACCGTTGCAGCGCCGCTGACCGTGATTGAAGAGCCGAAGCGCATGCCGAAGAAGAGCGACGAACTGGGTTCGACCTTGGGCAGCCCGACACCATCGAAGGAACTGAGCTACTAGGGTGATGCGATGACCGAAGATCACAAGGACGGCCAGCAGTTCCTCATTGCGCGTGGGGGGCCGTTCTATGATCTGCAGCTGCAAGCGAAACTCGTCCGTCGCCAAGACCTTAAGCCCGCACTGCGTGCCGCCCTCTTCGTGGCGCTCAGCTGGGGTGTGCCACTGCTCTTGAGCTTGCTCGCGGGCACTGCTTTCGGGCCGCTTGCCGAGCGGCCTTTTCTGCTCGACCCTGGACCTTGGGCCCGCTTTTGCGTTGCCATCGGCCTGCTGGTGCTTGCCGAAACCCAGATCGAAAATAATCTTCGGCAAGGTGTGCGGAACTTCTTTTCGGGCCCATTGCTTCCCGACGCATCCAGGGCCGCAGCCAGCGCTGCGGTTGCCAAGGCGCTTCGGCGGAGGAACGCGCCGGCCGGTGACTTGGTCAGTCTCTTTCTGGCGATCGTCTCCTCGTTCCTCCTCTACCACAACATGCAGGACCAGCCACTGGCTTCCTGGGCGGCGACCGTCGGGCCGGAAGGTCCGACACCGAGTCTCGCGGCCTGGTGGGCGGTTGCCGTCAGCAACACGCTATTCTGGTTCCTCGCTGCCCGCGCATTCTGGCGCCATATCATCTGGTCGATGCTGCTTGCTGATCTTTCGAAGCTGGAAACGCGACTTGTCGCAACGCACCCGGACGGGCACGCCGGCCTCGGTTTCGTCGGCCAATACCCCAACGCCTATGTGCTCTTTACGGTGGCCGTCAGTTGTGTGATCGCAGCATCGGTGACCCACGAGGTGCTGCATGGCAGCTTTACCGTTACTGCAATCGCGCAGGTCATGGGGCTGTGGCTGGCCCTCATTTTTGCCTATTTCGGCATACCGCTCGCCGGCTTCATATCGCTTCTCGCCAACTTCAAGAAGCGCGCACTGCGTGCGGCGAGCGAGCGCGGGACGGACTTCCAGCGGCAGGTCGAGCGCAAGACGTTCGGTAAGAACCTCGTGGCCGATGATGGCAAGGCGATGGCCGACGATGAACTCGGCGATCCCGGCAAATTCTACGACGCCGCCAAGAAGCTTTCACCCATGCTGGTGACGCGCTCGACCCTGGTACCGGTGTCCGCGGCCGCCTTGCTTCCATTCGTGGCCGTCGCGATAACGCAACTGCCGATCAAGGAACTCGTACCGGTGCTGAAGCGCCTGCTGCTTCTCTAGCCGCCTTTGGCTCCGGCATTGACCGCGTCGGCATGCTCGCCGAGGCGCTCGACGAGCATCGAATAGGCAACGTAATATTTGAAGATGTTGCTGACGTACTGCACCGTCTCCCGCCCTATGATATCGGCCGCCGAATTCTCTACGTTACCGAACCAGATGTTCGGATCGAGCCCCATCTGGGTGGCCCTTTTCCGGAACTTGTTGAGGTTGCCCGGGCCGGCATTATAGGCGGCAAATGCCATCAATTGGCGGTCGCGTTCCTTCATGTCCGGCTCGTTGAGGTAGGTATCGATAAGATAGCGCAAATATTTCGACCCGGCTTCGACGTTGCGGTCCTGGTCCTTGTCGATGCCTTTTATGCCGACCGCCTTGTCTCGCGCCGTGGCGGGCAGCAGTTGCATGATTCCGACGGCGCCCCTCGGGCTGCGTTTCGCCTGATCGAGTTTTGATTCCTGATAACCCTGCGCCATCAGCATCAGATAATCGAACGAATAGGTCTTGCCGTGCTTGCGGAATATCTCGACAAGCTGCTTGAACTTTTCCACGTCTTCGCCCGAATAGGCGCGCTGCAGGATCTTGTCGCTCTTGAAATACTTGCTGCGCAACATGTTGCCGAACGCAGTGCCTACCCGGTGGGCGGCGACGAAAGTGTCGAGTTCCTTCTTGAGTTGCGGGCTGTTTTTGCGGATCGCCCAAGCGATCTCGCCGTCCTTGGCGACTGCAATATCCTCATGCACCTTGATGTCGGTGAAAATCGTCGCCCAGATATCCGCCTTGTACTTGTCGACGACCGTGTACTGCAAAATGCCGGCATTGACCATTTCGAGGATGTCTTCGTCCTCCAGATTGTCGTCCATGATCCTGAGCTTGATCGGTTCCTTGCCGCGCGACTTAAGGTCCTCGTTTACCTTCAAAAGATGCTCGTAATAGCTGCTCGTTTCCCGCACTGCGAGTTCCTTGCCGGAGAGACCGTCAAGGTTGACTACCTCTTCGGAGGCCGGCCCTGTTACCAGCACCTCGCTTGCCTTGTCATAGATAGGGATGGTGAAATCGACCTGCTTGAGGCGGACTGGCGTGATCGTCAGGTTGGCCATGATGATGTCACCAAGCCCTTCGTTCAACGCCGGTATCAGCCGGTCGCGTCCCATCGGGATAAAGGCAACGTGAATGCGATCGACTTCGCGCTTCTTGCCGATGTTGAGGGCTGTCTCAAGCTCCAGCCCGAAGTCCACGGCTGTGCCAAGTTCTCGGCCCTTGTCCAGGAAAAAGATCGTCTTGCTGTAAGGAACGAGGACACGGACCAGACGCCGCTGCTTCATTCCGTCAAGATCATCCAGATGGGACTGGACGAGGGATTTTTTTTCCGCCAGCGCCAGGCCTGCAGGGACGCACAAGAGTGCCAGCGCGAGCGCGACAGCACCGACGAACCACCTCTTATTCATTTGTTTTGGGCCTCCCCGCCCAGCAGCGCCGTGTCGTTATGGTTTCCCAGGTTCTATCCCGGATGAGCAACGGCAGTGCGCTGGTGAGATTTCACCGACACCACCACTCCCTGCAAGTACGTAACTGTTAATTGGTTGCAGGAAGCGGCTGGGCCAACGGAAGACCGGCCTTGGCCAGCCCGGCCTCGAGCCCATCGATCATGGCCGGAGCATAGCGGCGCGCAATCATGTCGGCGCGGAACGTCGTCCAGAAGCGGTCGCGATAGCGGGTCACACGGTCCATGGTTTCCCGGACGCCCGAGGCATCACCCAATTGGCCGAAGGCTGCGAGTTCAAGCACATCGGCCAGATAGTTCCCCGAGTGACCCATCTGCTGAACCTTAAGCACGGCCTTGGTGAAATCGCCCTTGCGATAGGCATCAAGCGCCAGGATCAACTCGGCATCATCCTGCGTGCCGTTGATCTGTTCTGCCCTGGAGGCGAGGTTTGCGCCCTCCGTCCAATTGCCGTTGGCGAAGAACATCGCGCCAAGCTTGGCTGGAATGAAGCTATTGTTGGGATTGAGCGCCATCGCCCGATAGCCCGCAACGAAAGCCGCTTCACTCTGTCCGTTGTGATAGAGCGCCAGCATTTGCGCATAGCCGGCGCGGTCCGACATCGGCGCCAATGCAACGGCCTTATTGGCCAGAAGCAGCGCCTGCGCTGCAGTGCCGTTGACGACTTCCGGCGCCGCGGACTCGATCATGGTGACCGCCATGGCGGCATTGGCATCGGGATTGTTCGGCATGGCTTGCAAAGTGGCGGCGAGACAGTCGCGAACGGCGTCCAGTTCGGCGGCATCTTGCCGCTCGAGCGCCACCCCGGTTCTGAGGATACAGCCATTGCCGAGACTGGGCGCTGCGAGTTCTCGCGTATACTCGATATTGTTGATGACGCCTTGCGGGCCGGCGAAGCGGGTGGCGAGATCGGTGACAAGCTCGCGGCGAACCTCCGTGTCCGGCCGGTCGTCCGGGGTAGCACGCTCCACCCCCGACCGCAGGGCTTCGCCGCTCACCGGATCGACGACCTGCCACCAGACTGCGCGACCATTTATGTCCGGATGGTACTTTAGGACGACATGGTAGGGATTCGCAGCACGCCGGGCGCTACGGAACCAGCTAAGCGCTGGAACCGTCGCCTTTACCGGGGAAGGCATTTCTGCCGCCGCCAGCGTCAAAGTCTGAAATTGCGAAAGCGCCGTCATCAGATAGTCGCGGATGAGGCCGGCTTCAGCATCGGTGCCATCGCCTGCCAGCTTCATCTCGACAGCAACGACCGGCTTGTCGGAAAATACACGGCGGTTGGCCGCAACTGCCACGAGAGAAATCGCTGTGATACACACGACGCCTGCTGCAACGGCAAGATGCCGCTTGGTAATGAAGCTATGGGAAGGCTGCGCCGGGGGCAAGACGGGCTGTTCTTCCGCCTCCTCGCATTCCTCCACGACCTCCGCTTGCGGCGGCGCCTTGGTGAATACGGGTATGTAGCGGCCGCGCGGCAGTTCGATGCGTACGCTGCCTTCCTCGGCCCGGCTCTCATAATATTGCGCCAGGGAGGCCCGAAGCCGGGTTGCTTCGATGCGGACGATGGGATCGGTCGTTGGGTCGAAACTCGAGGGCCGGCCAAAGACGTCGACGGCAATCGTATAGGCTTTTACCGAGGCTGCCCGGCCCTCGAACATCTCCTGGGCGACGAACCTGAGGAAATTCCGGTTACGTTCTGTCGAATGGAATTGTGAGTCCGAAAGTAGCCTGTCGAGCTCCGCCCGCGCCTCTTCTTCGGAAATCCTCTCCGAGTCTGGCATGTCGACATTGAAGTCAACTTCCATGTTCGCGCCCCACCCCAGTTTCACTGGATAGTAGAATTGAACGGAACGCTACGCAACGCCATACGGGAAATCCCCCAGGTTGCGATGGAATTGTCCTGACGCAAGACCAGGTTGAGGAGATCAGCCATCGATAGTGGGGAGGCTCTACGTCAGTAGCTTCTGCCGCGCGTGGCGATGCAGATGTCGATGACTTCACTCTCGATGTCAGCGCAGAGCATTTCATATTCAGCAATCAGCTTGAGATCTTTCGAGCCGTTGCGGCGCAAGCGATCAAGCGTGGAGCTGGCCTCGTCGAAGGCATCGCACAAGCTTTGCAATGTCGTATTCCGCGCACTGAGAACCTGCAGCTGCCCACGCATCGCAGGCAGCCTGAGCATCAATTTCCACAGTCCCCTTTGGGCAGACGCGGTCGACATCGCTTCAATTGCATCCCCTGCTCGTTGTTCCGTCGAGCTCCGGTCGGGCCGCAATCAGAAATTATATCCCCAGGCCCCGCTCGGTCATCAATCATAGGATGATGTCTCGCCTTATGGGAGTACGTAACGGTTAACAGGGGGTCCGTTGCCGCAAATCCGCGAGCCCAAAAAACGAAATGTTTTGCCTTGGATGAATTTGCATTGCCCCCTTTTTTGGTCGTTCTACCCCGGCATGGGCGGAAGGCTGTAAACGTTACAGTTACGAACTTGTCATGGAGGATGGAATCTGGCTCACGTTGGCTTTCAATTAAGGGATGAAGTTCATGAGATATTTAAGTTATTCATTAGATGTATTGATTGTGGCCATCAGCGCGATTTCGTTGGGTACGCTAGCTGCATCAGCACAGGAACACGCAGATGTAAATGCTGCAAACAACCCGCTTACGCCCAAGATCACGCTCAATTTTCATGACTACTACGTTCCCGAACTGAGCGGACTGCCGGGCGACCGCTACGCAAACCAGTTCCTGCTGCGCGGTCTCGTGCCTTCGGACCTTTTCGGCGCACCGCAATGATCCGCTTTACCCTGCCAGTTGCGACCGCACCGGAATTTCCGACAGGATATACGACGGGCCTGGGCGACCTGACGCTGATGGACATTTTCCTCGTGCCCGGCAAGGAGATTTCATTCGGCGCCGGCCCGCTCGTCGTCCTCCCGACCGCGACGGACGATGCCCTTGGCGCCGGCAAATGGCAGGCGGGCGCCGCCGGCGTTGTGGTCGCACCGCAAAGCTGGGGCCTGCTCGGCGGTCTCGTCACCTACCAGACGTCATTTGCCGGCGAAAGCGACCGGGATGATGTTTCACTCGCAACGTTCCAGCCTATCGTCAATTTCAATTTGAGCAAGGGTTTCTACCTCAGGTCATCCGCCATCTGGAACTTCGACCTGGAGAGCGGAAACTACTCGGTTCCGGTCGGTTTTGGCGTCGGCAAGGTGTTTCAGGTCAACGACAAGGTGACGATGAACGGCTTCGTCGAGCCGCAATACACCGTCTTTGATCACGGCAGCGGCAACCCCGAGTGGCAGGTTTTCGTAGGCGTCAACTTTCAGTTTGCGCTCGGCAAATAGACGAGATCATTTGGCCGTAACCTGACTGAACGACATGCCGTCGATCTTGCCTTCGTCGAGCCGATAGACGAGGGCTTGCAGGGTCGTCACGCCATTGCTGTTTGGGCCCTGTTCATTCGAGTAACGGATAATCCCGTCATGAATGCTCATGCCGAAAGCCTTTTGCAGATCCGTCTCGTCATCCTTCAAACCTGGTACGGGCAACATCCACGCCGTCAAGGTTTCAGGACCTTGGGAGCAGCCTGACCGCGCAGTCTCGCTCTCCTCAGCCGATACCATCGTCAGGAGCCGTTTCGAACCCGCTGCTTCACCATTGGAAATAAACCAGAGATTCGACGCATGGCCATCGAGCGCAACCTGGTAGCAGAGCCAGCTGACACCATTGGCGCCCGAACCGCGCGTCCTGATCTCGCCGCCAAACGCCTTCTGGATTGCATCGAGCGTCGTTGCTCCGAACGAAATGTCGAGCATGTCCGCCTTGAGCATATTGTTGAAGGGCTTGGGCATTTGATAGGACGTTGATTTGGCTGTGCCACCCGACAGGATCAGCGATGGAAAGCCCGAAAGCCGTACGTCGTCAGCCTTCGCCTGCGCAGCCCATATCCATGGACCGGTGGCGATGATCATTGCACATAGGGTCCTCACGGTGACCGCCTTCATTCACGTCTCCTGCTGCGTTTTCGCGTCTAACGTGCAGACATCATGAGCGCATCTCATCCGAAGACAAAGTACTTAACTGTTACAGAACGCTCTGCGACATGCATATAAAATTTCGTCCCGTTCCCGGTAAAATCAAGCATTGCGTTACAGTTACGTACTTCCTTCGGAAGCCGAAGCCCGAAAGCATGCAGGTCGTCCAAAAGCCCAATCCAGGGCAGAAACACGCGCAGCGGTTGCAGGGGTCTGATAATGCCTCGGCCCAGACACGAGAGTACAATGCTTCAGCACGAAATTTGCCCCCGTCTCCAGGAGGATACTGATGTCAGTTGAATGGAAGATTGATTTAAGCAGGCTTTGGCAAGCTTGCGTTCCGAGCGGAGCCAAGGCGAGAACCTCCCTGCTCGCTGGCGCGGCCATAGCGACAGGGATTGCTTTTGCGCAATGGCCCGGGGTTCAGGCCGCGCAGGCGCAGGACGCTCCCAAACCCAACATCCTCGTCATTTTCGGCGACGATATCGGCCAGACGAATATCAGCGCCTATACCCGCGGCCTCGTCGGTTACCAGACACCGAATATCGACCGCATCGCCAAGGAAGGCATGATGTTCACGGATTACTATGCCGAGAACAGCTGTACTGCCGGACGCTCTTCCTTCATCACCGGCCAGACGCCGTTGCGCACCGGTCTTTCCAAGGTGGGCGCGCCCGGAGCGCCGGTCGGGCTCCAGGACCGCGACATAACAATCGCCCAGGCCCTTAAGCCGCTTGGCTACAACACCGCCCAATTCGGCAAGAACCACCTTGGCGACAAAGATGAATATCTGCCCGTAAAGCACGGTTTCGACGAGTTTTTCGGCAATCTCTATCACCTCAATGCGGAGGAAGAGCCGGAACGACCCTATTGGCCAAAGGACCCCAATGATCCCTTTGTCAAGAATTTCTCGCCGCGCGGCGTGATTAAGGCAACGGCCGATGGCAAGATCGAGGATTCCGGTCCGTTGACGACGAAGCGGATGGAAACGATCGACGACGAGACCACGGGTGCCGCGATCGACTACATCAAGCAGCACAGCAAGGGCGACAAGCCATTCTTCGTCTGGATGAACACAACCCGCATGCACGTATTTACTCATGTGCGGGAAGAGTATCGCGGCAAGAGCGGCATGCCGGGCAATGAATATGCCGACGGCATGTGGGAACACGATCAGGACGTCGGCAAGCTTCTGAAGACACTCGACGACGAAGGCATCGCCAACAACACGATCGTCGTCTACACGACCGACAACGGGCCCAACATGTTCTCATGGCCGGATGCGGCGATGACGCCGTTCCGCAGCGAAAAGGATTCCAACTGGGAGGGTGCATTCCGCGTCCCGGCGATGATCCGTTGGCCAGGCAAGATCAAACCCGATACCGTCAGCAACGACATGTTCTCGGGCCTCGACTGGTTCCCGACCCTGCTCGCCGCTGCTGGCGACACGGATATCAAGGACCGGCTGCTGAAGGGTACCGATATCGGCGGCAAGAACTTCAAGGTGCATCTCGACGGCTACAATCAGCTGCCCTATCTCGAAGGTCAGCAGCCGAAGAGTGCGCGCAACGAGTTCTACTATTTCGACGACGACGGTAAACTCGTCGCCATGCGTTGGGACAACTGGAAAGCGGTGTTCTGCGAGCAGCGCGCGCCAGGCAACCTCAACATCTGGCAGGAGCCCTTTACCTGCCTGCGTCTTCCCAAGATCTTCAACCTGCGCATGGACCCCTATGAGCGCGCCGACATCACTTCAGACCAGTACAATGACTGGCTGGCGAAGAACGCGTATCTGACGGGTATAGCCACGTTGAAAGCTTCGGAGTTCCTTCAAACCTTCGTCGATTATCCGCCGAGCCAGAAGCCGGCAAGCTTCAGTGTCGACCAGGTGGAGGAAGCCGTTCACAAGAAGATCGACGAGGAACTGGCAAAGCAGAACAAGGCGCAATAACGCCCGTTTGATTTCGATAACCGGCTGGCGCCCAGAAGATGCGCCAGCCGAACAATCCATTGCGGAGCGCATCAGATGAGCGTTGATACGCAACTTTCCAACCAGCCTGCCGGTGCCGAACAGTTTGAGGTTTCCATGCCCCAACGATTGACCCTCACGGCGCCGCCTGCCCTTCTGCTTTTCGCCTCGGGCTTTTCAGCTCTGGTCTTTCAGGTCGTCTGGGTACGGCAACTCTCGCTGATCGTTGGTGTCGACGTCTATGCCGTGACGGCTGGCGTTGCAGCGTTCATGGCAGGGTTGGCGCTCGGCAGTCTGTTGCTCGGGCCCGCAATCGATCGCAGCAATTATCCCTTTCGGTTTTATGCGCTGCTCGAGGCGGGTGTCGCCCTTTGCGGCATTGCAGTTACCGTCGCGCTCGCACATTTTGCGCCGTCCTTTGCAATTATCGAGAATTCCGCTGCACCCGTCGCCTGGTTGATCGTTTTCGCTCTCGTCGGTGTTCCCGCTGTCCTCATGGGCGGCACCCTTCCGGCGGTGGTGCGATCGGTAGCCGCGTCGAACCGCGACATCGGCCGCAAGGGCGGACGCCTATATGCGGCAAATACCGCCGGAGCCATTGCCGGCACCCTCGCCGCTGCATTCCTCCTCATCCCCTATCTCGGTGTCTCCGGCACCGCCTATGCTGCGGCGGCGCTGAGCTTTCTTGCAGCTGCCCTTGCGCTGGTCCTTGCGTCGCCTGCTCAAGCGCAAACCATCTCGCCTGCCAATGTGAATTACCGGAATGTTCGTCTTGCCTTGTTTCTGTATTCTGTGGCGGGCGGCATCGCACTCGGCTACGAGGTCATCTGGACCCAATCCATCGTCCAGTTCATGAGCACACGGACATTTGCCTTCGCCATTGTGCTCGCCACCTACCTCATTGGTTTGGCGGCAGGCTCCGCACTTGCCTCGAGATGGGTCGATCGCGTTCGCGACCACTGGAGCATTTTCGGCCTGCTAATCGCCGGCGCGGGCCTCGTCGGTCTTTGCGGCATCGCGTTCCTCGGCAACTGGATCATCATGCTGCAGTCCATGGCCGAGTACTGGCTGCTTCAGCTGACAGGAAACCAGCTTGCGGGAATGTCGGCACGCTTTGCGGTCGCCGCGATCCTCATCGTGCTTCCAACGACGCTTCTGCTTGGCGCCGCCTTTCCCTTTGCGCTTAAGCTCGTGGTTGAAGATGGCCGGACGGGAAGCGGCGTCGGGCTCGTCAGCGGCTGGAACACGCTCGGCAGCATTGTTGGGACGGTCCTTACGGGCTTTGTCCTCGTTCCCACTTTCGGCTTCGTCGGCTCGTTCGGCATCCTCGCTGTCGCTGCCACCGTCATTGGCCTGATCGCCGTGTTTCGCAACGTCGCAGCTGTACGCCTCCACCGCATTGCCATTGCATCGGTCTGCATCCTGACGCTGGCCCTGGCCTTCCTCGTCCCCTCTGATCGCTTCGCCAGTCTGCTGCCCGGTGCACAGGCCGGAAGGCTGGTCTTCTACGAGGAAGGCCTTGGCGCAACCGTCGCGGTCGTCGAACAGGGCCGCGACCGCAAGTTCCGCCGACTCTATATCCAGGGTGTTTCCAATACGGGAGACTCCCTGCCCTCCCTGCGCTACATGCGGCTCCAGGCGCTCCTTCCCCTGATAACCATGCAAAAGCGGCCGCAGGCGGCGATGGTTGTAGGCCTCGGAACCGGCATAACCGCAGGTGCGCTCCTTACCTATGACGGGCTCAACCAGCGCGTCGCGGCTGAACTCCTGCCAGGCGTACAGCGGGCAGCGAACCTGTTCAACGGCAATTTCAATGCTGCCTCCTCGCCCGACCTCGATATCCGGCTGCGGGATGGCAGGCGGGAACTGCTTGGAAGCGAAGAGTCCTACGATCTCGTAACGCTCGAACCGCCGCCTCCCTCGGCCGCAGGGGTCGCCAATCTCTACTCCACCGATTTCTACAGGCTTGCCGCCGCGCGGCTGCGGCCAGGTGGCATGGTCGCGCAATGGCTCCCGTTGCCGACGCAAAACGATGAGGATACGCGCTCGCTCGTTCGAAGCTTCATCGATGTCTTTCCGCACGCATCCCTATGGACAACCGAACTGCATGAAATGCTCCTCGTCGGCTCGTTCGAACCCATGAACCTCGATGTCGCTCAGATGAGTGCGCGGTTCGAACAACCCGGTGTGAGGCAGGCCTTGCGCGAAGTCGGCGTCAATTCACTTCCTGAATTGATGGCCACATTCGTGATGGATCGCAAGGGACTTGAAACCTATGCCGGAGACGCGGCCCCCGTGACCGACGATATGCCTCGCATCGAATATGCGGCGTGGGTGAGACCCGACACCTTTCCGACAGTCCTGCCGAAACTTCTCGCCCTTGCCAGTGAACCGCCTCTGGTCAATGCCGATGCGGCCTTCATCACATCCACGAAGCAGGAACGGGAAATTCTCCACACGTTCTATAATGCCGGCCTAAGCGCCTATCGCGGTGATCGGGACGCATGGCAGCGCAACGCCGGATTCGTCAGCGACCATGCACCCGACAATGCCTACTATGCCTGGTTTTTAGGGGGGAACACACAATGAGCGCACGTGACGACATTCTCGCATTGGGCAAGCGGGTCGGCCAGTCGATCATCGGCCAGGACACGATGGTCGAGCGGTTGCTGCTTGGCCTTATTGCCAATGGCCATCTGCTGGTGGAAGGCTTGCCCGGCCTTGCGAAGACGCGGGCGATCAAGAGTCTGGCGAAAAATCTCGATGCCGAGCTGTCGCGCGTACAGTTCACGCCGGACCTTTTGCCGGCCGACATCACCGGCTCCGAAATCTACTTCAGCGAGGGCGGCAAGGGTGAGTTCAAATTCCAGCAGGGCCCGATCTTCGCCAACCTGATCCTTGCCGACGAGGTGAATCGTGCGCCGGCGAAGGTGCAATCGGCGCTGCTTGAAGCGATGGAGGAACGCCAGGTGACCGTCGGGGGCAAAAGCTATCCCCTGCCTGACCTTTTCATGGTGATGGCGACGCAAAACCCAATTGAGCAGGAAGGGACGTATCCGCTCCCCGAAGCTCAGCTTGACCGCTTTCTCATGCACGTCGAAGTGGGCTACACAGATGAGCAGTCGGAGGCGGCGATCATGCGGCTCGTTCGCAGCGAGGAGACTGCAACCAAGTCCAAACCCGGCAAATCCGACGACAAGCTGGACCCCAAAGCAGTCTTCGATGCCCGGGCCGAAATATCCGCCATCACCGTGTCCAAGCCGGTCGAGGACTACATGGTGGCACTCGTTTTCGCCACACGCTACCCCGACAAGATCGACGCGGACCTCGCCAAATGGCTGCAAGTCGGTGTCAGCCCGCGCGGCGTCATTGGCCTCGACAAGGTTTCACGCGCCTATGCGTGGCTAAAGGGTCGCGACTATGTCACGCCCGACGATGTCAAGGCGATCGTCCATGATGTTTTCAGGCACCGGCTGATCCTGTCCTATGAGGCACATGCCGCGGATATCGGTCCCGACAAAGTCATCGACCGGATTGTCGAACGCGTAGCGGTGGCCTGAGTGCCATGGCGCCCGCTTCCTCGTCCACGCAAGAAATCTCCGACGGCGTTTATGTCTCAGTCGAACAGCTCGCCGCACTCGAATCGACAGCGCGCGACCTGACATTCATCCAGAGGAACGCGGTACAGCAGCCCCTGACCGGGCGCCACAGTTCCAGGATGCGCGGACGCGGACTGACCTTCGAGGAACTGCGCGAATATCTTCCGGGCGATGATATCCGCACCATCGACTGGCGGGTAACGGCGCGCACCAACAAACCCTTCGTGCGCATCTACGGCGAGGAAAAGGAACGTCCTGCCCTCATCGTCGTCGACCAGCGCACCAATATGTTCTTCGGCAGCCGTCGCGTCATGAAATCGGTCACGGCTGCGGAAGCCGCCATGCTGTGCGCCTGGCGCATTCTCGGCTCGGGCGACCGGGTCGGCGGGCAGGTGTTCAACGATAGCGGCACAACGCAGCTGCGGCCGCATCGCAGCCGAGAGTCCGTCATTGCCTTGGGCGACGGCATTGCCGCCATGAACCAGGCGCTGAATGCGCGCACGCCCGGCGAGCGCGCCACAGGACAGCTGGACACGGTGCTGCGGACCGTGGAGAATGTCGCGCATCACGATCACCTAGTGATCATCGTCAGCGATTTTGACGGACATTCGGCAGAAACGCGCGATCTCCTTTTGCGCCTCAGCGTGCGCAATGACGTGCTCGCCATTCTGGTCTATGACCCGTTCCTGCTCGAATTGCCAACCAAAGGCGAGATAGTCATCAGGGGCGGCTCCATGCAAGCAGAACTCACTTTCCAGCAGGCAAAGGCACGCAACGCGATCGGCGATTTTGCCCGAAGCAGAGGGCGCGAATTGTTGGCCTGGCAGCAGGAACTCGGCCTGCCGATGCTGCCGGTATCGACCGCGCTTGAGACGGCGCCACAATTGCGCCGATTGCTGGCGCAGACCGCCTGGCGGCAAAGGAGGCGATGATGGCCGATACGCCGCTCGATCTCGCAACACAACAGGCGTTGAAATCACTGGCTGATATCGCAACCCCCGCCCCCGTTGCGCTGTTCCCGCAGACCTGGGGTTGGGCCTTGGTGGCAATCCTCCTTCTTGCAGCATTGGCAATGGCTTGCTGGCATTGGTTCAAGAGGCGACGAGCCAATCGTTACCGGCGCGAAGCCTTGCAAATTCTCGATCGGCTCGAGAGCGATGGTGATGCGGATACAATCGCCCGGGAGGTGCCCATTCTGGTCAAGCGCGTTGCATTGGCCGTCTGGCCGCGCAATGAGGTTGCCGCGCAAAGCGGCGGGGCGTGGGTCGCGTTCCTGCAAAACGCCCTGCCGGATCGAAGCCTCGGCGCAGATCTTGTCCATATGCTCGACGACCTGGAATATCACCCCACACGGGAGAGCGATCCTTCAGGTAACCCCAAGCAATTGCTCGCAGCCGCACGCCACTGGATCGAGAAGCACCATGTACCAGCTTGATTTCCCGTGGTTGCTGGTGCTGCTGCCATTGCCGGTCCTCGTCTGGTGGCTCCTGCCGCCATATCGCTCGCAATCTGCTTCGGTACGCATTCCATTCTTCGAAGAAGTCACGCAGGCCGCGGGAATAGCCCCATCGACCGGCTCACTGGTTACGCGTAGAACCTGGCCGGAGCTGATCGTGGGAACGATCTGCTGGCTTCTTGTCCTTATCGCTCTCGCCCGTCCGCAATATGTCGAACCGCCGATCGAGAAGACCGAGCCGCAGCGCGACCTGATGCTGGCGATCGACCTTTCGCAGTCGATGGAGACAAAGGACTTTCGCGATCCCGGCGGCAACCTCATCTCGCGGATAGACGCGGTTCGCAGCGTCGTCAGCGACTTCGTCAAGAAGCGCCCCGCTGATCGCATCGGCCTCATCGCCTTTGGCGACGCACCCTACCCGCTCGTCCCCTTCACCATAGATCATCCCACCGTGCAGACCATGATCGCGGAGGCGCTGCCCGGAATTGCCGGGCCGCGGACGGCACTCGGCGATGCCATCGGGCTGGCGATCAAGATGTTCAAGGACACGAGCGCCCCCGAGAAGGTGCTCATCGTTCTTACTGACGGCAACGATACGGCAAGCAAGATGCCGCTGGCCAAGGCGTCGGACATAGCCAGGGACGCAAAGATCACGATACATACGATCGGCATCGGCAATCCCCAAGCCACCGGTGAAGAGAAGCTCGACACTGCCTCACTCGAAAAAATCGCAGCGACGACGGGCGGACGATATTTCTTCGGCCAGGACCAGACCGGGCTTCAGGACATTTATACGACGCTCGACCGCATCACGCCCATGAACCAGAAAACACTATCCTGGCGCCCGCGCATCGAATTGTTCCACTATCCTCTCGGTGCCGCGCTTTTGCTCCTTATCGCCTATCATCTCCTTGCGCTCCTGTTCGCAAGGCTGCGAAACCGCAGCGGCGCTGCGCTTGAACCGGCAGCCAACCGATGATCGCCGATTTCCACTTCCTCCGGCCATGGTGGCTGCTCGCGATCCTCGCAGCGATCGCGATATTGTGGCTGGCATCGCGCCAGTCCGACATGAGGCTGCGCTGGCGCGATATGATTGCGCCGCAATTGCTTGATCATCTCGTCTCCGACGATCCATCCAAGGGGCGGCTGCGGCCCTATCACCTGACGGCAATTCTCATTGCCCTCGCAGCACTCGCCCTTGCCGGCCCGACATGGCAACGCGAACTCCCGCCTTTCGTTCAGGACGAAGCGCCGCTGGTGATCGCTATCGACCTGTCGCAGACGATGGACGCTATCGACGTCACCCCGTCGCGGCTTGAACGGGCGAAGCTCAAGGTTCACGACATCCTTGCCGCGCGGCCCGCAGCGCGAACCGCCATCATTGCCTATGCGGGCTCGGCGCATCTGGTTCTTCCGTTAACCGACGATGCAGCGCTCGTGCGCACCTATGTCGACTCGCTGGCCACGCGGATTATGCCCGTTGCCGGCAAGAATACTGCTGTCGCATTGGCAGCAGCAGAAAAAACGCTTGAAAGTGCTCAAGCGCCCGGAACGATTCTTCTCATGACCGACGGTGTCGATGCGGCCTCCTTCGATCAAGTGGCGCGGTTCGGCGGCAGCAACAACGTCGTGCTCTTTGCGATTGGCACAGCCGAGGGCGGTCCGGTCAAAACCAGCGGTGGAGGTTTCGCCAGTGATGCTGCCGGAGGTCGCCTCTTCGCCAAGCTTGACGTCGACGAATTGAAACGGTTGCAAGGCGCCGGAAACATCAGCGTTGCAACCTTTACGAGCGACGACAGCGACGTGCGCTGGGTCGTGGAGCGGATCAAGACGCATTTCGCGCAGAAGGCCGCCGAAGCCGAAACGCGCTGGCGCGACTTTGGCTGGTGGTTGACCATACCGATCGTGCTGCTTGCCGCGCTGTCGTTCCGGCGGGGCTGGGTCGTGCGCTGGGCCGGCGCGCTTTTCGCCTTCCATCTCATTTTCAGCCCTCACACTTCATGCGCCGCCGATCTGAGCCTTGCCGATATGTGGCTGACGCCGGACCAGCAAGGACGTCTCGCCTATGAGCGTGGCGATTATCCCGCCGCCGCGGCTGCCTTCAGGGACAATGAATGGCACGGCGTCGCACTCTATCGCGCTGGCAAGTTCAGCGAAGCGGTCGATGCCTTCGCGGCAAGGGATACGCCAGAAGCCTGGTACAACCAGGGCAACGCTTTGCTTCACCTCAATCGGCTGGATCAGGCGGTCGCCGCCTACAAGCGCGCGCTGCAACTTCGAACAGATTGGCCCGAGGCCAAGGCCAATCTCGCCATTGCCGAGAAACTCGTGGCGCTGCAAAAGCAGGAGGAAGAGGAACAGCAGCAGGACCCCAATCTCAAACCTGACCAGGTCCAGTTCGACGCCAAGGGCAAGCAGGGCAAAAAGGGGCAGGTCAACGTTTCTGAACAGACTGCCGATCTGTGGATGAAGAATATCGAGGTCAGTCCGGCCGATCTTCTTGCCCGCAAGTTTGCCATCGAGGCACGAGGAGGCAAGCAATGAGATATTTTGGCTGGCTTGTCGCGCTTGCTCTTCTGTTTGCATCGCCGGTTTATGCTGCCGAGCCATTCGCCGAAACGTCGCTGGCGACACAGGGCAAGATCGTGGTCGGCCAGCAGGTGAGCATAGATGTCGACGTCTACGTTCCGAATTTCTTCACATCGCCGCCGCAGTTTCCATTGCTAGACATCCCGAACGCAATTGTCACGCTTCCCGACGAGCGGGCTCAGAACCTGGTCAAATCCGTCAGCGGCGAAGAATATTCCGGCATTCGCCGCACCTATTTCATTATTCCGCAGATCGCCGGCGAATTTACGCTCCCGACAGCAAGCGTACCGCTCGCCTATGCCAAGGTGCCGGGTCAATCCACCCCAGCAACAGTAAATCTTCCCGCAGTCACCTTTGTCGCCGCGGAATTGCCACCCGGAGCGGAAGCATCAGCGTTTTCCGCCGCGCGTGCCCAGCTCAGCGAGACCATCGATGGAGACCCGGCCAATCTCAAGGTCGGCGACACGCTTGTGCGCAGGGTTACGCTCTTTGCGACAGGGACGCGGGCAATGATGTTGCCGCAATTATCGTTCGACGTGCCGGATGGCGTAAAGCTCTATCGCCAGGCCCCGGCACTGGCGGACAATGTCGATGGCAGTGGCCGTGAGCGAGGGAGCAGCCGCACCGAGCGCGTCACCTACGTGATGGATAGGGAGGGGACGTTCACGCTTCCCGCACTGACCGCCACCTGGTTCGACACGGGAAACATGCAGGCGCAGCGGGCCGAACTGAAGCCCCTCGTCCTCGTCGTAAAGGCAAAGCCAGCGACGGCCAACGCTATTGCGCCCGATCTTCCCCAGGCAAAGGAAGCACCAGACCGCCTTTCCATCCGCGCAATACTTGGCATTGCTATCACCGTCCTCGCCGCCCTTGGCCTGGCTTTCCTCCTCCATCGCCTGTGGCCCCGCATGAAACGCTGGGTTGATGCGCGCAAGCAGGCCCGGGCCCAATCCGAGCCCACGCGCTATCGTGAACTCCTGGCAGCGCTCAACTCGGGCGACGCGAAGCGTGCCTATTCGGCGCTCAACCTCTGGACGAAAGCCATGGGATTTCGAAGCGCAACGGATTGGGCTGAGGCAAGCAATGACCGGTCGGTGCAGGACGCTCTGGCAGGATTTGAACGTGATCTCTTCGGCCCACCACATCCACCGACACAAGGCAGTGCGCGAACTCTTGCGTCCGCCATACTGGCCTGGCGTGTGAAGTATCGCCGCCGCGACCGGCGATCCTTTACAGTTACGCCAGCGCTTCCCCCGCTTAATCCGCCGCTCGGTAACTGGCAACGGCCGGCCAGAAACAACAGTATGTAACTGTAACGTACTTCAGTCGCAGCGAATTCGCGGCAATGCTCGCACAAGTTGACATTCGGAGAGGTAGAATGCCCGCCGCAGCCCAAAGAGATGGCTTCAACGAGCAGTTGAAATCGGAGGACGGCCTCATCTGGATCCCCGGACGAACCTTCATGATGGGGTCGAACAAGCACTATCCGGAGGAGTCCCCTGCGCACCCGGTCGAGGTCGACGGATTCTGGATCCAGGCCACCCCGGTCACAAACCGTCAATTCATGGAATTCGTCAAGGCGACCGGCCATATAACCGTTGCCGAAAAGGCCCCGAATCCAAAGGATTATCCCGGTGCGCTGCCACATATGTTGAAGCCGGGCTCGCTGATGTTCGATCCGCCGACCCGCCCGGTCACAAGCCCCGATATTTCCCAGTGGTGGACTTACAAGTTCGGGGCTGACTGGCGTCACCCCTATGGCCGGCGCAGCGACTTGCGCGGCAAACTCGACCATCCCGTCGTGCATGTGGCATGGCAGGATGCCAAGGCCTACGCGGATTGGGCCGGCAAGGACCTGCCGACGGAAGCCGAGTGGGAACTGGCAGCGCGCGGCGGGCTCGACGAAACCGAGTTTGCCTGGGGTGACGAACTGAACCCCGGCGGCCGGCAGATGGCAAATACCTGGCAAGGCATATTTCCACATCACAACCTTCGCTCCCAAGGCGACGACCGGACCTCGCCCGTCCACAGATTCCCACCGAACGGTTATGGCGTTTACGACATGATCGGAAATGTCTGGGAGTGGACGGGCGATTTCTGGTCCACACGTCATGAGGAGCCCGCGGCAAAGGCTTGCTGCATCCCGCTTAACCCGCGCGGCGGTCCGATCGACGCGAGCTATGATCCGCACACGCCGCAAATCCTTATTCCCCGGCGCGTCCTCAAGGGCGGTTCGCATCTTTGCGCACCGAATTATTGCCGGCGGTACCGTCCGGCCGCGCGGCATGCCGAACCCGAGGACACTTCAACCAGTCACGTTGGTTTTCGCTGCGTCAAGCGTTCGGATCAACGCTCGACTACGACCTGACGCTCAAACACCGCAATCGCGCTGATACAATCGTTGGAGGATCTCGATGGTCTGGCTTCATGAGATTTTTCGTCAATCGCCCGAAATTGCCTTGTTCCTGTCGCTTGCGGGCGGCTATGCCATCGGCAAGGTTCAATTCGGCAAATTCCAGCTCGGCGGCGTTGCCGGATCGCTGCTTGTAGCGGTGCTGATCAGCCAGGTCGGCGTCTCCGTCGACAATGGCGTAAAATCCGTGCTGTTCGCGCTGTTCATCTATGCCGTGGGCTTTGAAAGCGGCCCGCAATTCTTCCGCTCGCTCGGCCGTCAATCGCTGCGCGAAATCGCTATGGCCGTCGTGCTTGCTCTCAGCGGGCTGCTGACCGTCATCGTGCTGGCCCGGATGTTTGGGCTCGACAAGGGCCTCGCCGCCGGTATCGCCGCGGGCGGCCTTACGCAATCGGCCATTATCGGTACGGCCTCCGCCGCCATCGGCAAGCTCGGCCTGGCCGCCGATGAAGTGCAGCGCCTGCAAGGCAACGTCGCCGTTGGCTATGCGGTCACCTACATCTTCGGCTCGTTCGGCGCGATCATCGTTTGCGTCAACATTCTGCCGAAGTTCATGGGCCGCAGCATTCGTGACGACGCGATGAAGGCGGAGGCGGAACTCCTTGCCGGCGCGCAGGTCTTCGGGCCGGGCGAAGTGCCCGCCGCGCCCGATCTCGTCGGCCGCATCTATCGGGTGACGTCCGCAGCCGGAAAGACCATTGCCCAGATAGAAGGGCCGACGACGAGGGACGCGCCGATGACCATCGAACGCGTCAAGCGCGCCGGCGCGCTGATTGGCGTCCAGCCTGACCTCAGGCTTGAATCCGGCGATGTAATCCTGGTTGTCGGCCGGCGTGCGGGCGTGGTGTCTTCAGCACAAGGCATCGGTCCCGAGCTTCAATCGTCGGACGGCATGGACCTTGTCATCGTGACCCGCGATATCACGATCAACAGTCCGGCGCTGGTCGGCAAGACGGTCGCGGAAATCAGGGCGGCGACCGCCGATGACCTGCGCCACGGCATCTATGTCACCGGGATCAAGCGCGCCGACAAGCCGCTGCCGCTATTGCCTGACACGCGCATCGAAACCGGCGACGTGGTCAGCCTTTACGGCACTGACCAGGATTTGCAGAGAGTGGCCAAATCCATTGGCACCGTCATCGTCCCCAGCGACAAGACCGATTTCGTCTTCCACGGCTTTGGCATCGTTGCCGGCCTGCTGATCGGCCTCGCCGTAATCCGGATCGGCTCGATTCCTCTGACGCTTGGAAGCGGCGGGGGCGCCCTGCTCTCCGGTCTTCTGTTCGGCTGGTATCGCAGCCGCAACCTTGCCATCGGCAACATGCCGACCGCGGCGTCGACGCTCCTGCGCGACCTTGGTCTAGCAGGCTTCGTTGCGGTGGTCGGACTTCAATCCGGCCTGCAGGCAGTGCAAACCATCGCCACAAGCGGTCTTTCGATTTTTCTCATCGGCGTGGTCGTGACCATCCTGCCGCTGCTGATCACCATGGTCTTTGGCCGTTATGTCCTCAAATATGACAACACGGCGATCTTTGCCGGTGCGCTGTCCGGTTCGCGCAGTGCCAACCCTGCCTTCGGCGAAATCCTCGACAAGGCAGGCAATACGATACCGACGACCCCCTTCGCCATTACCTATGCCCTTGCCAATGTATTCCTGACCCTGCTCGGCCCTTTGGTCGTGGCATTTGCCTGAGGAGAGTTCCATGCCCCGCACAGACTACAGCCAATATGCCAAGCTTAGCCCGTTCGAACTCAAGGATGCGTTGATCCAGGTTGCCTCCAGCAAGGAAAATCGGCTCATTCTCAATGCCGGACGCGGCAACCCGAACTTTCTCGCCACCCTGCCGCGACGCGCCTTTTTCCGCCTCGGGCTCTTTGCGGTTGCCGAAGCTGAACTCTCATTCTCATATATGGAGAACGGTGTCGGGGGCCTGCCGAAAATCGCCGGAATCGAGGGGCGCTTTGCCCGCTATGTCGACGAACATCGCGATCAGCCCGGGGTAGTGTTTCTTGGGCGGGCTTTGAGCTATGTCCGCGACCAGCTCGGGCTCAATGCATCGGACTTTTTGCATGAAGCTGTCGAGGGGATTCTCGGCTGCAATTATCCCGTACCGCCGCGCATGCTTCGCGTCAGCGAGGAAATCGTGAAGCACTATATCGTCAAGGAGATGATCGGCGGCTTCATCAGTTCGGACGACATCGACCTTTTCGCGGTAGAGGGCGGCACCGCGGCCATGACCTATATCTTCAATTCGCTGAAGCAGAACAAGCTGATATCGGCTGGCGACAAGGTAGCGATCGGCATGCCCGCCTTCACGCCCTACATCGAAATTCCCGAGCTTAAGGAATACGACCTGAAGCAGGTTCATATAAACGCCGATCCTACCCAGGAATGGCAATATCCCGATAAGGAGATCGACAAGCTTCTTGATAAGGACATCAAGATCTTCTTCTGCATCAATCCGAGCAATCCCCCCTCGGTGAAGATGGATGATCGCAGCCTCGAACGCATCACGAAGATGGTCGCGGAGAAGCGGCCGGACCTGATGATCCTTACCGATGACGTCTACGGGACCTTCGCGGACGACTTCAAGTCGCTGTTCGCGACCTGCCCCGCCAATACCCTTCTTGTCTATTCCTTCTCTAAATATTTCGGTGCAACGGGATGGCGGCTCGGCGTCATCGCAACGCAGCGCGAAAATATCTTCGACGCCAAGCTCAAGGGGCTCTCCAAGTCCGACCGCAAGGAACTTGACGAGCGCTATTCGACGCTTGTTCCTGACGTATCGAAGCTGAAATTCCTCGACCGGGTGGTTGCGGACAGCCGGGCGGTTGCCCTGAACCACACGGCCGGGCTTTCCACGCCGCAGCAGGTACAGATGGTGCTGTTTTCGCTGTTTGCCCTGATGGACGAGAGCGACGGCTACAAGGCGGAGCTGAAGAAGCTCATCCGCCGCCGTGAGGCTGCGCTCTACCGCGAACTCGGGCTGCCGCCGGAACACGACGTCAATGCCGTCGATTACTATACGCTGCTTGATCTCGAACATATTGCCCGCAAGCTCTATGGAGATGCATTCGCCGACTGGGTGAAGAAAAATGTGGCGCCCACCGAGCTCCTGTTCCGGATTGCCAGCGACACCGGCATTGTACTGCTGCCCGGCAGCGGCTTCGGTACCCTGCATCCTTCGGGGCGCGCCTCGCTCGCCAATCTCAACGAATTCGAATACGCGAATATCGGGCGGTCGTTGCGCAAATTGGCCGACCAGATTTATGCGAACTACAAAGGCAAGAAGAAGGGTTGAGCTAGCCGGTCCTGTATCAGCATCCTCGGGGCCAATCCCGAGAACTGCAATGAGCTGCGATCAACCCCGTACGCGCACGGAGAGCGTGGTTCCCTTCTTGCCGGTGGATATATCGAGCAGTCCGTTGAAGGGTCGCAGCCGCGCCTCCATTCCGGAGAGTCCGACGCCGATCGTATTGCGATTTCTGCGCTCTATGCCGATGCCGTCATCCTTCACGGTCAAAGACAGCATCGGGTATGCATCGCTGCCCTGGCGCACAAGCCTGATCGTGGCGTGCCTTGCGCGTGCATGGCGGTAGATATTTGTCAGCGCCTCCTGGACAATGCGAAATATCGCAAGCTCCACGCCGGCCGGCGGCCGCTTCGTGCCAATTTCGGGCGCCACTCGCAGCTCGATCTCAAGACCGCTCCGCTCCTCGAAACCGACGACGAGCAGTTCGAGCGCATTGGGCAGCCCGGACTCGTCGAGCATCGGCGGGTGAAGCAGGTAGGACAGCGTTCGCAATTCCTCATTGCTTTGCATGATCAATGCGGCGGCGCGGTGCAATGCCCGCGACGTGTCATCGTCAGTCTCCGAAACGCGGGAACGGGCGCTGTCGAGTTCCATTGCCGCGCCGATCAGGTGCTGGCCGGTTGAATCGTGCAGGTCGCGCGCGATCGAACGGCGCTCCTCATCCTGCGAGACAAGCACGCGCTCGCTGACCTCGCGAAGCGACTCGTTGGAATGAAGCAGCGCTATCGAATTTCGCCGTGCCATCCATGCGGTCGCCATGAATGCTGCAAGGGCGGTCGCGAGAACCGCGCCATAGACGAAAACCGATTGCCACCAGCCGTTCAGCAATTTGCCTTCATCGATGGCGTAGCTCACGTAAAACGGAAACGCCTCAACCTTTCGGTATGCCACCAGCCGGTTCGTCTGGTCACTTGCAGACACGCTGTTGACCACCCCTGCGGCCGGATTGGCTCCCACGGCAGACGCGAACCACAAGGGCGCCTGGTTGCCGCCTTGGGCAAAGGGGACATTGACGATGACCCTGCCATCGTTCCGCAGGAGCTGGGCAACATCGGACGGCGAAGCCGCCCCATTGAACAGGTTGGAAAAATACTCGAGCGGCATGGTGATCAATATCAAGCCGTCGAACAAGCCATCCTGCCGGTGCAGGGCCTTGCTCATGGTCAGCGAGAGTTTGCCATGGACCCTGCCTATGAGCGGCTCGCCAATGAATGTCTCGCTCAAGGGATTATCGTGCAGGTAGCGGTAATAATCGCGATCGGTGACGCTGAACGACTTGGCCGGAAAGCCCTCACTATAGGCGACGAGCGAACCTTCCCTGTTGACGAGGGCAATGACGCCAGAATGCTTCAGGAATTGCTTTTGATCGGCGAGAAGGCTTGCCACTTTCGGCGACGCCACGATGTCGCTCCAGGGCATCGGATCGATTTCAGAAGAAATGTTGCGCAAGACCATTTCATTGGCTTCGAGGATCTTGCTGACATAGGCTTCAAGCAGCGCCGTCTTCTGGCGCAACTGAACCGTCGATTCGGTGATCATCCTGTCCCTGCTCTCACCCACGCCGATAATGAAGACGAGAATGATCGCGGCGACGCTGAGGAAGAGGAGAAGTCCGTAAGGCAGCAGCTCCAGCGGACGCGAATGCGAGCGGACGCTGCCGCTCAGCGCTTTGCCGGCGGGCGCCATCAGGCCAAGGCGGCGCAGGAGTGCAGGAAGTCCCGCAAGCGCCCATCGATCACCACTTCTGCGCAGAATGCTCAACACCAGTCCCCAGTCACCACGTCCGCCACAGCGGATCCGCCCTGTTATACTGCAATTCTATCAAGTAAAAAGGAAAGTAATTACGAATGTAATTGCCCATCATTGTTACACATTTTCCCGCCATACGCATCGGGAATTCTCCTGATCGCCATGCGCAATGCCTGGGTCAGGGGATTTCGGGTTGTCAAAAGCAAAGAATGAAATACGCTGGATGCCATGATCGAGATTGCAGGAGCCCCTTTGACCGGACCAAAGCTACGAGCCCTACCCGTGACGATCTTCCGGCGCTATTCGGTGGCGGAGCTTTGGGCAGATGGCGTTGTGCACGTTCTGGGCACCACTCTCGCCATCGTCGGATCGATCATACTCCTGACGATCGTGCTCGGTCAGTCAGCGATCGGCACCTCGGCCGCGACCGCCATCTATGTCGGAACACTCGTGCTTTCGATGGGCCTGTCAGCCACCTACAACATCTGGCCGGAATCGCCGATCAAATACTTGCTGCGCCGTTTCGATCATTCGGCGATCTATCTCCTGATTGCCGGCACTTATACGCCCTTCATGGCGAAGTCGGGCACATGGTGGCTGCTCGCAGGCGTCTGGGCCACGGCCGTCGTCGGTGTCGTCCTTAAGCTGGTAATGCCAGGACGCTTTGATCGCCTCGCCATCGGGCTCTATCTCTTGCTTGGATGGAGCGGGGTTTCCGCTTATCACCAGCTTGAAGGGGCTTTGTCAGCATCAGTGCTGTGGCTGATCCTCGCTGGCGGCATTGTCTATTCCTGCGGAGTCATCTTTCACGTGCTCGAACGCCTGCCGTTTCACAATGCGATATGGCACAGCTTCGTCCTCACCGCGGCTGGCATCCACTTTGCGGCCGTCTATTCCGTCGTCGTCTGAAAAATTCTACTGCGTATCGACCGTCGGCTGATCCTGCCCGCTTGTTGGTGCGGTGAACGGCATCGTGAACACCTGCCCGCCAATTCCGGCCGCAAGATCGGTGGAAAACGACAATGGCATGCAGGCCTGGATCGCTTCGATTGCTGAACCAACGAACTTTTGACGCGCCTTGTCATCGCCATCGACAGCGATGTTCGTCGGCTTCGGCGGCCCAATCAACGTTCCATCACGCTTGAAGCTGAAGCTGAGCGTTACCGTGCCCTTCCAATCCGAGGCTGGCTTCCAGCAAGCGGCAATCGCCTGGCCGACGTCATCCATCGTCTGCAGCGGTTCGGCGGAGGCCTTGATTGTCCATATGGCAGCCGCGGCGAAGAAAATTGCCGCGGCAATGGCCTGCGTTTTCATGACGGTACCTCCAACAACATGCGGCGCAACAGGTGCGGCCGGGCCAAATCATAGCGCAAAAGGCTGCGATAACAACAAGATGTCGGAGAAATTCGAGCCGCACGTGGACGTGCGGCTCGCCTTGACCAATGCGTTAGAGCCCGTTCGCCTTGAGGATCGCAGGTGCGTTTTCCTTGGTGATCGTTTCCGTTCCAAGCACGATCTTCTTCTCGACCTTTTCGCCCGCGAGAACCTTCAAGGCTTGGCGCAGTCCTTCGGCACCCGGCGTCGGATAGAGGAATGTCGCAGCCAGTTCGCCCTTGTTCACCCATTGGACGCCCTCATTGGGCAACCCGTCGACGCCGAGGAAAAGGATATTCTTCTCACGGCCCGCATCCTTGGCGGCAAGGTAGGCACCATAGGCCATTGGGTCGTTGTGGCCGTAGACCATGGTAATATCTTCATGGTTGCGCAGGGCGGTCGCCATGATGTTGTAGGCCTGATCCTGTTTCCAGTCGCCCGATTGCTTGTCGAGCAAATATTTGATGCCGGGTTCCGCATCCGTATATTTGTGGAAGCCGTCGCTGCGATCATGGCTTGCCTGCGTGCCCAGCCCGCCCCAGATTTCGACGACGGTGCCCTTGGCCTTGCCCTTGCCACCGAGGAGTTCCACGGCATGTTTGCCGGCGGCCTCGCCGATCACAACATTGTCGCCTCCGATCCACTGCGTATATTTTTCGGTATCGACGTTGCGGTCGAGAACAATAACGGGAATGCCTGCCTCCATCGCCTTTTCGACGACGCCGGTAAGGCCGGCGGATTCCTTTGGCGAAATCAGGATGGCGTCGACCTCCTGGCGGATGAAGTTTTCAACGTCGGCGACCTGCTTTTCCGTCTTGTCCTGGCCGTCGGCAACCAGAAGCTCGACATTGGCGTGTTTCTTCGCCTCTGCTTCGAGGTCCTTGTTGAACTGGACACGCCACGGCTCGACGGTGGTCACCTGGCTGAAGCCGATGACGTATTTATCCTTGGCTTCAGCCAGGGATACGTGGAAGGCGACTGGAGCGATCAGGGCCGTCGCGAGGGCCCAGGTGGCAAACTGCCTGCGGGTAATCTTCATTCTCTCTCTCCCTTTGTGGTTATGCGTATTATTCGCCGTGCCGGCCTGTCTCCGTCTGCTGGCTGGACACGGATCTCTCGGGTGCGTCGCGCACCTTGAGCTGAGAAAGGAAGAACATCCAACCACTTGAGCGGCGTTCCTGAAGCAGGACCGCGACAATGATGATGATGCCCTTCAAGACGAGCTGGGTATTACTGTCGATATTGTTAAGCTGGAGGATATTGCTGAGGAAACCGAAGATGAGGACGCCAACGAGCGTGCCGATCATCGATCCGCGGCCGCCCATGAGGCTGGTCCCGCCGATGACAACGGCAGCGATCGCATCGAGCTCGAGACCCATGCCGGCATCGGGTTTGCCCTGGCGGTATTGTGCGACGTAGAGGATGCCTGCCAGCGCTGCAAGATAGCCCGAAATCGCGTAGACGGTGATCTTGACGCGCCAGACCGGGACACCGGCAAGCCGGGCCGCTTCCTCATTGCCGCCGATCGCATAGACATAGCGGCCGAACTTCGTAAATCTGAGAATGATCCAGAAGAGCAGTATGACGCCCGCAAAAATGACGCCGGGTACCGGAACGATGCCGAAGATGAGCGCCCGCAGCGCCTCGAAATCCTCGGTGGCATTGCTTCCCGTATAGACCGGCCAAACGGCCGTGTTCTGGCCAGCAGTCAGCCGGGCAATGCCGAGGCCGGCGACCATCATGGCGAGCGTAACGATGAAGGGTTGTAGCCTGCCGCCGACGATCACGACACCGTTGATTGCCCCGAGCATCAGGCCAACAGCGGGCACGACAAGCAGAACAAGCAGGACGCTGGCCTTGCTTCCGGAACTCGACGCGACCAGGGCGGCGACGACAAACGCGGCGGCCAAGGCGGCAACCAGTGCGATCTTGGAGAGTCCGGGAACCGCTCCGGTTTGCGTTGCGCGCCGCTGCACCTTGACAGCAAACGATACGACGCCGAGGACGACAAGGAAGGCCAGAAGAAACACAGCTGGAACACCGAGCAGATAGGCGGAAGACCAGCCCTCATTGGTCAGGAGCATCGCGCAGACCACGGAGCCGAGTGCAAGCACCGACCCGACCGAAAGGTCGATACCGGCGATAAGGATCACAAGCGTCATGCCGACAGCGGTGATGCCGGTCACGGAAATTTGCCGGAAAACGTCGGAAAGGTTGCCGAAGGACAGGAAGATGTTGTGTCCCTTCGATGAGACGGGCGAGGACAGAACGCCGACTGCAAACAGCAATGCGAGGCCCCAATAGAGCTTCGTCGCCTTTACGATCCCCTTCAGCCATTCCATGGTGTTCGATGATGCCATTGCCCGCTCGCCTGTATCGGTCATGCCGCTGCTCCGGTCAGGGCATTGCCCTGCGGCGTTGCAAGCTCCATGACCCGCTCTTCTGAAAATTCCTGGGCGTCGATGACGCCTGTCGCCCTGCCCTCGCACATGACAAGAATGCGATTCGACAGCGAAAGCAGTTCCGGAAGCTCCGAACTTACCATCACGATGGCAACCCCGGATTCCGCCAGTTTTTTGAGAAGGTCGTAAATCTCCTCCTTCGCGCCGACGTCGATGCCACGCGTCGGCTCGTCGAGCAGCACGACCCGCGGTCGCGTCTCCAGCCATTTGCCGAGTACGATCTTCTGCTGGTTGCCGCCGCTGAGTTCATCGATGCCCTGGTCTGGCCCCTGACAGCGCACGCGCATGGCCGAGATGATGCGACCCGCAACCGTGTCTTCGCGGGCCTTGCTGATCCAGCCAAGCGGCGCAAGCCAGGGCAGCGAAGGGAGCACCGCGTTGGAGCGGATGTCGGCGTGAAGCAGCAGACCCGTCCCTTTGCGGTCTTCGGTCAGGAAAGCGATGCCGTTGCCGACGGAACGGCGCGGGTTTAGCGACTGCGCCGCCTGCCTGATACCGCCGCGTTCTATCGTACCCGAACGTTTTCCAATGGCAGCGCCGAAAATGAGTTCCAGCACTTCGGTACGGCCCGATCCCAGGAGCCCGCCTATCCCGAGTATCTCGCCCTCGTGAAGATCGAAGCTTACATCATTGACAACGCTGTGAATTCGGCCGCGCGAGTTCGGTCTTTCGAGTCCGAGATTGCGCACCGAAAGTACAATCGGCCGCTCCGACACAGAAGCTGCAGCAAGCTGCTTCTTTACGTCCCGGCCAACCATCATGCGGATAACATCGCGCTCGCTGATCTCGCCCGAGCGGCGGGTTGCGATGAAATTGCCGTCGCGCAGGACCGTGATCTTGTCGGCAAGTGCAAAGACCTCGCTCATCCGGTGCGAAATGTAGACAATGGCGACGCCTTGCCGGGCAAGATCGCGCACGAAACTCGCAAGCCTTTGCGCCTCGGCCTCGGACAGGGCCGACGTTGGTTCGTCCAGCACCAGCACATCGGCATTGAGCGAAAGGGCGCGTGCTATCTCGACCAATTGCTGCTCGCCCACCCGCAGGTTCTCGATATCGGCGCGCGGGTCGATATCGATACCGAAGCGCGTCAGGATTTCGGCGCTGCGTCTTTCAATCTCGGCATAGTCGATGAAGAGGCCGGCTTTCAGAGGTTCGCGGCCAAGGAAGATGTTCTCCGAGACGCTTAAAGTGGGGATGAGGTTGAGTTCCTGATGGATGATGGCGATGCCGTTGCGCTCCGCCTCCTTCGGCGTTGCAAAATCGACCGGATCGCCGCGAACTTCCATGTGTCCGCCGCTGCGCCGATGCACGCCGCTCAAAATCTTGACAAGTGTCGACTTGCCCGCACCGTTCTCGCCCATGATTGCATGGATTTCTCCAGCATGGATATCGAGGTCAATACGGCGCAGGGCAACCACGTGAGCGAAGGTCTTGCTGATCCCGCGCAGCGACACAATTGGAGGCTGGCTGTCCAAATGCTCCTCCCAAAACATTCTTCCCCGTTGGTATGTAACATGTTAGATGTTGCGACGGGAGTCAATTGCTGGAACCCCGGGTTTCAGCGAACAATGGGGGAGTTTCGACCGTGCAGATTCGCTCTGCGAGCAGGGACTTCAAGCAACAGAAGGTCGTCGCCGTCACACGCAAGGACCAGGTCTATACGATATTACGGCAGGCGATCATTTCATCGCAGCTCGCGCCGGGTGAAGCTATCCGCAAGGAAGTCGTAGCGGCCCAGCTCGGCGTCTCCCGTACCCCCGTCAGTGATGCGATCAACCGTCTGGCCGATGAAGGACTGGTTGAGATTTATCCGCAGACCGGCACGTTCGTCGCGCGCCTGTGGCTCGAGAAAATCGAAACGGCGCAATTCGTCCGTGTCGCACTCGAAACAGCCGCAATACGCCGGACGACGGAGCAGCTGACGCCGGAAACGCTTGAGTGGATGCAGCAGAACCTCGAGCAACAGCGCCACGCCGCGGCCCACCGGGAATTCGAACACTTCTATGAACTCGATGAGGCGTTGCACGACATGATCAGCGATGCGGCTGGATTGGTGGGCCTGCGCGAGATCGCTTCGCGTGAGCGCAGCCAGATCGACCGGGTGCGACGTCTGCTTCTCCATTACGAAGCGCGGATGGCGGAAACGCTCGTCGAACACGAGGCAATCATTGCGGCGATTGCCGACAGGGATGCCGATCGGGCGGCAAAGACCATGGAAACACATATTTCCCAGATGGGCCGCATGTTGCTGCATCTGCGCGACAAGCGACCGGAATTGTTCAAAAGCTAGAAAAGTCCTGCTCAAACAGGACAGGCTCTAGTCGTGCAGCTTGCGGTCGATGGCAGCACCAAGTTCGAAACCACGGAAACGCGCCGTAAATCCTGCCCGCTCCGGCGAACAGGCCATCATTCCGACCGAGGCGTCGGCATCAGAAAACGGGGCAAGGCGGGCCATCTGCCAAGGCGCATCGTTGACAGAGAATTGCACGCGGACCGCTGATCCGTGCCGGGTCAATTGCACCGCAACCTCATCGTCGGGACCTGCGTAGGGCAAAGGAATGACCGACCAGTCCGACTGGCGATTGGTGACGACGACGCTGAAATGCATCTGCCCGTCCGTAAACTCGATGCCTGTCTTGATCCAGTTTGCCGGATCAATCCGCAGCAGCAGCCCGGCCTGATCATAAAGTTCGCGGTAGTCGCCCTTGAACCTGACCCGCACGGTGAAATCGCCTGCTACCGGTGTCAGGTAAGCATGACCGTTGTCTCGCTTGAAACCATAGAATGTCTCTTGCCAGAAATCGGTCTGCAGATCGGTCGTAAGTTGCAGTTCTGCGGCATCGCCGCGATGCACCGCGGGTTCATTCAGCCAGGTAAATTGCCTGCTCATTCGTCTCTCCGCGCGGGTGATCAGGCGAAGACGTGCGCCTGGCCAATCAAACTGATCTGAACATGGCTGCCCACAGGCGGCAAGTCCAGCCGCGCGCTTTTGACCATCAGCGGCGCTCCGTCTTTCCCCAGCGACAGCGCGATCAAGCTAGACGGACCGTTGAAATCGATCCGCATGATGGTCCCCTGGCAAGGTTGCGCGCCGTTGGACAAGGAGAGGACCACCTGTTCCGGACGCAGCATGATCCGCCCCTTGCCGCGATAGGAACTCGATACCTCGACGCGACCGAGCTCGCACTCGGCCCATCCATCGTCAATCTCCGCCGACAGGATGATCGCATCGCCAAAGAACGAGGCGATGCCGGGATCGGACGGCTTCATGTAGAGGTCGCGCGGCGGTCCCGACTGGAGCAACTTCCCTTCGCGCAAGATCGCCACCTGATCGGCAAATGACAGCGCCTCTGCCTGATCATGCGTAACCAGAATGGCCATGATCTTCTCCGCCCGCAGCAACTCGGCAACGGACATGCGGATGGCCTCGCGCAAGCCCGTGTCCAGCGCCGAAAAAGGTTCGTCAAGCAGCATCAGCTTTGGCTGGCGGGCCAAGGCACGCGCCAGGGCGACACGCTGCTGCTGGCCGCCAGAGAGTTGGTGCGGCCGCCGGTCGCCCATTTCCCGCGCGAGTTCTACCATGTCCATCAGCGCCAATATGCGCCGATCGCGATGGGGCGCCTTTCGGTCCAGCCCGAAACCGATATTGTCCGCAACCGTCAAATGGGGAAACAGCGCTCCATCCTGCGCGACAATGCCGATGCTGCGCTTGTACGGCGGTGTGGCGGCCCTGCCCTCGGCCAGCAACTCTCCATCCAGCACAATCTGGCCCGAATCCGGCACTTCGAAGCCGGCGATCAAGCGCAGCAGCGTTGTCTTGCCCGACCCTGACGGTCCAACGATGGCCGTACGGCTGCCGGCAACGACGTCGATGCTAACATTTTCGAGGGCTGTGACCCGCCCATAGCGTTTGGTGACGGTGTTTACTGAAAGAAAAGTCATTGTCCGGTCATTCGCTTGGATTGTGTGTAGAGCAGCAAAGTCATGGGCAGTGACAACAGAACCATCAACAATGCGTATGGCGCAGCGGCAACGTAGTCAATCTCACTGGTCAGCGACCAGAATTGCGTTGCGAGCGTGCGCGTCCCGTTGGGCGACAGCATCAACGTGGCGGTCAGTTCATTGGTTATGCCCAATGCAACGAGCGCCATGCTGGCGGCAAAACCCGGCGCGGCGAGCCGCATGGTGATCTGCGCCACGGCGTTGATCGGCGTGCGCCCCAGCGCCATCGCCGCCTGTTCGAGTTCGACGGGAACCTGGGCGATGCTGGCGCGCAATCCGACGAGGGATCGCGGCAGGAACAGCAAGGCATAAGCAAGGAGCAGCGTTGCCACCGTCTGGTAGAGCGGCAGAGCGACGCGGACCGTAATCGTGACCAATGCCAGGGCCACAACCACGCCGGGAAGCGATCCCACATAGTAATGGCACGACTCAAGAACGCGCTGGATACTGCCGGGCGCGCGGACCGAGAGCCATGCCATCGGCAAGGTCACCGCCGTCGTCAGGGCTGCACCCGCGAGTGCGAACAGGATCGTTTGCCCAAGAGCGTTGCCGATAAGGTCGAGACGCCAGACGCCGGCGCCGCCAAGGATAAGCCAGCGGCCAAGCGTCGTGAACGGAACGCCGATTGCGAGTGCTGCGGTCAGCGCGCAAAGCAACATTCCCGGCACCGCCATCCAACCGAGCGTCCGCTTGACAGGGATGCGGGCCGCGCCAGAGCCGACGCGGGCATAGCGCTCATTGCCGCGAGCGAGGGCTTCGAGGCCCAGCAGGCCGAAGCAGCAGATGACCAGTACGCCAGCCAGCATGTTCGCGGCAGGACCGTTGAAGGCCGATTGGAACTGGTCGACGATCGCCGTGGTGAAGGTATCAAACCGAATCATTACATAGAGGCCGTACTCGGCAAGAAGATGCAGGCCGATCAGCAGCGACCCGCCGCAGATCGCAAGGCGCAATTGCGGCAGCACGGCAAAGAAGAAAACGCGCAACGGACCATTGCCAAGCGAGGCCGCAGCATCCTCGATCGCCGGATCAAGGCGCCTGATTTGCGCCGAAACCGGAAGGTAGAGGAACGGAAAATAGGCGAGAACCGAAACGAGTACGCCGCCGAACAGGCCCTGCAGCCCGGGGACGAGACTGACCCAGGCGTAGCTGTGGACGAAGGCGGGAACGGCGAGCGGCGCAACCGCCAGCCAGGACCAGAAACGGGCGCCGGGAAGGTCCGTCCGCTCGGTAAGCCATGCGAGCGTCACCGACAGAGCGATCGAGATCGGAATGGTGAGGGCGAGCAGCAGAAGCGTATTGATCAACAATTCGCCGACGCGCGGCCGAAAAATCAATGCCGATACGGTTTCCCAACCGGTCTGAACGGCAATCCAGATGACAAACCCGACCGGTAGCAGCGAAAGCGCCGAAACTGCCGCCGCCGCAGCGAAGACCCACATGCGTGGCAGTCCGCGGCGGCGCACCAGGGGAAATGGGGCTTGCACCAACAACGCGCCTGGCTGGTCTGATTGGCTTGGCGGCAATGGAGACATTGCTTTCTTCGTTATGGCGCAGACGCCTGCGCGCCCGCACGGAAATGAAACAGCACCCCGACATTGATGCCGGGGTGCCAGGACGACGCCTTATGAACGTGACTGACGTTTAGAGCAAGCCAGCCGCAGTCATCAAATCCGTCACCTTCTTGCTGTTCAGCTTCGAAGGTTCAACCTTGGGCGCGTTCAGGTCCGCCAGCGGAACGAGAGCGGCATTCGATGCCTCATCCTTGCCCACGGCGTATTCGAACGAATTGCCGTCGCGCAAGACGGCCTGGCCGCCCTTGCCTGTGACCCACTTCAGGAAGGCCTGCGCCTGATCCTTGTTCTTGCTCGATGCGAGAACACCGCCACCGGAAATGCTGACAAACGCGCCGGGATCTTCGTTCTTGAAGAAGTGCAGGGAGACGTTCTTGCTGTTTTCGCCGGTCTTGGCCTGATCGCCGTAATAATAGTAGTGGTAGATAATCGCGCCATCGACTTCGCCGGCGTTCACACCCTTCATGGCAATGCTGTTGCCCTTATACGGCTTGGCGTTTTCCTTCATGGCCTTGAGCCAGTCTTCCGTGACCTTTTCGCCCTTGAGTTCGAGCAAGGCGCTGACAATGGCCTGGAAATCGGCGCCGGCGGGCGCTGCGCCCCAGCGACCCTTCCAGCTTTCATCGGCAAGATCGACCATCGATTTCGGCAGCTTGTCTTCGGTCAGCTTGTTCTTGTCATAGGCAAAGACGGTGGAACGAGCGGCAACGCCGATCCAATTTCCATTGGCCGGCCGGTAGTTGTCCGGGACCTGCGCGAGGATATCGGCGTTGAGCGGTGCAAAGAGCTTCGAATTGTCGACAAGCGCCATGGCCGGCGAATTCTCGGTCAGGAAAACATCCGCCGGTGAAGCTGCGCCTTCCTGTACGATCTGGTTGGCGAACTCCATGTCCTTGCCGTTGCGGATCGTAACCTTGACACCGGTCTCCTTGGTAAATCCATCGGCCCAGGCCTGGGTAAGGCTCTCGTGCTGAGCATTGTAGACGGTGATCCCGTCCTCGGCGCGCGCCGACGCCATCATGGTCGCGCTTGCGACACCGGCAGCAACGATCAGCGTGCCGGCAAATTGCGAAAATGACATCTTCATGGAAAATCCCCCTATCAAAAGCATCCGGACCCCCGGATGTCCGTTCACTCGATAAACAATTATGATAAAACTCGTCAACTTAGACCAGTGACATTTATGTGAGCGAACGACTCATATTTTCGATTCTCATGCGTGCACAAATATGATTGTCCTCATCGTTTCGGGAGTGGGCTGCGTATGTTAGACGGACGCGTTGAATTCACGAATGGAAGTCGCAATGCGTCGCTTTTTACCTGACAATTTCACACTGATGCTGGTCGGGGCCGTGATCCTGGCCTCGTTCTTTCCGATCAGCGGCGTAGCGGCGGATTATTTCGGCACCGCGACCAAGATAGCGATCGGCATGCTGTTCTTTCTGCATGGCGCCCGCCTTTCACGCGATGTGGTCATCGCCGGCTTCCTGCACTGGAAGCTGCACCTGACGATTCTCGCGGCAACCTTCGTCCTCTTTCCGCTGCTTGGTATTTGCGCCGGCATTCTGGTGCCCACGATACTGCCCCCGGCGCTCTATTCCGGCATTCTTTTCCTGTGCGTGCTACCTTCGACGGTGCAATCGTCGATCGCATTCACCTCGATTGCTGGCGGCAACGTGCCGGCCGCCATCTGTTCCGCCTCTGCTTCGAACATTTTCTGCATGTTCCTAACGCCATTTCTGGTCGGCCTGCTCTTTTCGACAGCGGCCGGCCATGGCGGATTTTCGCTTGATGCGCTGCAGTCTATTCTCCTGCAATTGCTCGCGCCCTTTGTTCTCGGGCAGATCCTCCAGCCATTCATCGGCAATTTCATTCGCAGCCAGCGCAAGCTGCTGATGCCGTTCGATCGAGGGTCGATCCTGATGGTGGTCTACCTGGCGTTCAGCGAATCCGTGACCGAGGGCCTGTGGCATACGATCTCGATTCGTGACCTTGCCGTCGTGATCCTGCTCGACATTGCAATCCTTGCCATCGTCCTTGCGGTCACCATGTTCGGCAGCCGCTGGGCCGGATTTTCACGCGAGGACGAGATTGCAATAACTTTCTGCGGCTCGAAGAAGAGCCTTGCCAGCGGCATTCCCATCGCAACGGTCATTTTTGCCGGGCAAAGCATCGGCAGCATAGTCTTGCCGCTGATGCTGTTTCATCAGATCCAGCTGATGGTGTGCGCTGTCATTGCCCAGAAATATGCGGATGCCGGAAAGCGGGCCCGCGCGAAGGAAGCACATCCAGCCGCGCAGACCTGACGGAAAATCCAAGACTATTTGGGCTGGCGCGCCGCGATCGCCTGCATCAGCTTTGCGGCCAGCATATCGTACTTCTCGTCATAGTGGTGGTCGCCCTGAAGTTCGATTTTCTCGACTGATGCAAGCGATGGATCGTTGCACGCCGTATCGTCTTCCTCGGAACCGTAAACGCATAGAACCTTGTCGAGCGGCAGCTTGGCGACCGCAGGCGCAACCTCGTTGTCGCCGCCGAGCCCGAGCCATGCTCCGACCGACACCTGAAACGGCGTCGTCTCTTCCGTACCGATCAGGCCGATCATCCGCACTCGGTCCTGCAATTGCTGGGGCATGGATGGCCATGAGAAGGGGATGGTGTTGGCACCAAATGAATAGCCGAGGAGAACCACCGGCAGCTTGCCAGATGGATCGGCTTTCGCGACGATCCGGCCGATATCCTTGGCGATGTCCTCGGGCTTACGCAGCGTCCAGAAATAGCGAAGCGAATCCACGCCAACGACATGAACGCCTTCCTTGGCAATGATGTCGCCGACCGACTTGTCGATATCGCGCCAGCCGCCATCGCCCGAGAAAAAGACGGCGAGATATTTAGGATCGCCGTTTGTTGCCGGCACGTCGATGATCGGCAGCGACTCGGCCGAGGCGTCTTCCTTGGCGATTTCGACCGCCGCGTCCGCCGCGATCTGCAGCCGCTCGGGACGCGTTGCGCCGAGCTTTTCCTGCGCGAGGAAAAAGCCAGTGCTGGGCGGGCCTTTGGGGTCGGCATCCGGCTTCTCGCGCACGATCGTTGCCGGATTGGGCAGATCGGCATCGTAGGAGTAGCTGAAGCCGTCATTGCCCACGGCCTCATAATCGGCGCCCTCGCACGACGGAAGCTTGGTCTTGAGCCCGACCGAGGGATCGACAACGACCGCTCCCGCCAGGGTTGCCGCCGGCGTATCGGCCACCGACGCATAGGCCATCACGCCGCCCTCGCCGATGCCAACGACTACCGGATGCATATAGGTATCGACAGCGATCATGCGCTGCGCCTCCTTGGCAATGCCTTCGAGGTCGGAGACGAAATAAGTGCAATCGCCGGTATCCTGATCGAGTTCCTTGCGCCACTTCTCAAGATCGACGGTCAAGACCAGAAAGTTGCGGTCGAGCAGGAGCTTGCTCAGCGCTTCGTCGTCGGCAGCCAAGCCACCTTTTTGCGAAACGACGATAGCGATACCCGACGGCTTGCCATCCGGCTGCAGCAACGGCACGTCCGTGAGCCGTTCGGACGAAACAAGAATGCGCTTGCCTCCGCCGCCAAACCCGAACCGCGGAAGGTAGTGAAGTGCTGCAGAAAGACCGATACTGACGATCAGCAATGCAAGAATGACGAGCAGGGTGCGCCTGCGCATGAATTTCATCTTTTAAAGACCTCAAAGGGGCTGCCGCTCACCAGATTCGTCGCATCAATGAGCGAGCGGGGCGTCGCGAGGCCCGGTGGGCAAATCAGGTAATAGGGTGTCCATTTCGGGCCGAACTTATCCTTGAAAGCGCGCAATCCGTCAAACCGATAAAACTCGGCGCCGCGCCGGTAGATGAAGGAGCCGATCCGGTTCCATCGCGAGGCAAGATGGCTGTCGGACAAGCCCGACAATGGCGCCGCGCCGAGATTGAACCAATGATAGCCCTCGTTCTTTGCCGCCATCAGCAGATTGGCAAAAAGCCCGTCCATGACGACGCTGGAGGCATCCGGTACATGGCGCATCAGGTCGACGGCAATTTCTTCCTTGTTGGCGCCGCGCCACATATTGGCGAATGCGACGATCTTGCCCTCCTTGCGCAGGACACCGACGTCGAAATTGGCAAGGTAGGCGTTTTCGAACGATCCAAGCGAAAACCGCTTCTCCGAACCGGATTTCATCTCGAGCCAGGCGTCCGAGACCTCGCGCAGCTCGTCCATGATGTCCGGCGTATTGTCCCTCGCAATGACCTCGAATGTTATGCCTTCTTTTTCGAGGCGGCGCGCCGCGTAGCGCAGCGGCTGGCGCTTCGAGCCCTCAAGCGAGAAGTCTGTCAGGTCGACGCGTGCAACTTCACCAAGCTTCAGCGCCGTCAGGCCCATATCGAGGAAAAGTGGCAGTCTTTCAGGACCTACGCCATAGAACACCGTGCGTGATCCCGTTCGGTCGGCAAGACCGCGGAATGCCCAGGCGAGATCCGATATGACGGTCCCGTCGTTGCCCACGGGCTCGCCCATCGAGACGAGGCTGCCGCCAGAGCGGGCATACATGACGAAACCCCTGCCCTGCGGATCCATCAGGAAGCGCTTGTCACCGAGCAGTGCCAGCGCATCGGAGGCACGCGGCGACGTGGCGACAACCTCGGGGACCTGATCGGGAATGGGCTGGGCCTTGAGCTTGCTGCGGCCAACGCCATTGATGACCGTGTTGATCGTGACGGCCGCAAGAATGGTGAGGACCAGCACCGTCGCCCGCAAGAACCGCGAGGCCTGGGCATCCCAGGCGAACTCCCACCAGAGTTCGTTGGCATATTCGACATGGTGATAGGCAAAGAATCCGAGCCAGATCACCGCAAAAGCAGTGGTCCCGATGCTGGCGAGCCAGCCCCATGTGAGTGTGAAGCGTTCGTTGAGCGGCCTGCGATAGAAGGAATCGCGGAACAGGAGCAGCGTTCCCGCCATCAAGGTCAATATGAGCGCTTCTTCCCAGGCGAGACTCTTCGTAAGCGCGAAGATGGCGCCAAGGCTGAACAGAATGAGGGCGAGAAACCAGGCGCGCCAGAGCCGCCGTGCCAGGCCGCGAGCAACGATGAGCAACGCGAGGCCAACGAAGCTCGCGCCAAGATGCGACATTTCGAGAAATGGCATGGGCAGGATGTCTGCCAACACTTCGAGGCGGGAGTGCAGGCCGGGAATGACCGCCGAAATCAGGAGAACGATGCCGCCAAGGAACGCGATGCCGGCTGAAAGCGGCGGTATCAGCGGCTCGAACATGCGCGCAGCCATCATCGTCGGCGCGGCGAGCAGATGGCGTTTGCGCAAAATCTCCGAAACGACGAACCCGGCGATCGCGATCAGAAAAGGGATAAGCGTATAAATCAGGCGGTAGGCGACCAGCGCGGCGATAGCGTCGGGATTCTGGCCAAGGCCAAGGCCGGCAATAATCGTCGCTTCGAAAGCGCCGATACCGCCTGGTGCATGGCTGACGATGCCGAGCGCGACTGCGACCACGTATACGAGCGCGAAGGCCGGAATGCTTCCAACCGAGCCCGCAGGCAGGAGAACGTAGAGCGTTGCAGCAGCGGCGGCGACATCGACAAGCCCGGCGATGATCTGCAGCAGCGCGCCCTGCGACGACGGGAGGCGCACCGACATGCGGCCGATCCGCAGCGTACGCTCGCGGCGCGAAAGCCAATAGAGGAGCACCGCGACGGCAATAAGAGTTCCCGTGCCAATCACCTGATCGACGATGGGGCCGAACGAGACCACCCAGGGAATGCGTGTCGGGTCGATAACGAGGGCAACGGCGATGAGAATCGTGAATGCGAACCAGATCGCCAGCCACGACGTGCCGATGATGCGACCGATATCGGCGATATCGATCCCCTCGGCGGCATAGACCCTGTAGCGCAACGCTCCGCCGGTCAGAAGCGAGAATCCGAGTGCGTTGGAAATGGCGTAACCGGCGCCGCCCGCCATGGCGGAAATGTGATAGGGAACGCGTTTCGGCGCAATCGTCTCAACTGCAACAACGTCGTAGAGTGCAACGGCGGCAAAGCTGACGATCGTGAAAACAAGCGCGACCAGTAGCGTGCTTGTCGGAATGGCATGCAGCGACCGCTTCACATCATGCAGCGAAATCTCGCTGGAAAAATGGGCGAGGACGAGCAGGCTGACGATGGCCACGCCGATGCCCAGCGCGGCGAACATCGCCGATCTGGCCTTCTTGCCCCACCAGGGAAGGCGAGACTTCGCGCGGGCCTCCAGCCTTTGCATCTGTTTTTCGTGGTCTGCGACAGCCGTCGTCATGGGTTATTCCAAAATCAGAATGGATCTGAAGGAAGCGAATTGCACCGTTTCAAGGTTGGCGCATTAGCCCTGCAATAATGGCGGGATTGAGCCCAGAATAAAGGCTAAATAATCTTTCATCTTCCGGTGGCCCGGATGACGATATGCGATCAGTTATTACAGTCTTACTGGGAGATCAATCTTGGATCATGCCGCGTCGAGCAATAGTTGCCGATGGCTCCCCGGCGCACGCACGCGGCCGACGGCCTTTCGCGGCGGGTTGAGACCCATTCCCTTGGCAATGGCGGTTGCTACCGAGTTGCTGTTCTGGATCAGGAAAGAGTAGCGCAGATCCGATTGCCGGATACGCTCGGCTACATCGATTGCCGCCCGCCAGCGCGCAGCAATCGTCGCGTAGCTGCCCTCCAGGATCATCGTCGTGCGCGAAGTCGGCCGCACGTAAAATTCCGGGAAATAGACGAGATCGCGCTTGGCATAGTCGGTGACGACAGCAGTCAGCGCGCCGCCAATCGCGCAATAGTTGAAACTTCCGTCCGGATTTGCGGCGCCGCCGTTGATTTCGAACAAAGGACGCCCGGCCTCATCCGTCCAGACCACAAAGTTGTGGCTGGCGATCCCGCCGAATCGCGGGATGGGATAGGAGCCAAAGAGAATGCGGTGTTCCATCAAAATCGGCGCTCTGAGATACGAAATAGAAGTTGATGGATCTCAAATACCTCATTTATTTTCAAACACAAGGCCGCGACTCTTCACGGAAATGCGAGGGGAATTCGCTTAGCCGGCACATATTTGCCTAAGCTGCGCCAATAGCGTGGAAATCCCCGCAACGGCCGGAGAGATTGCGCAAAAAATTATTTTCGCCGTCGCTTTCGATCTCGGAAGAAACAAGTTCGGTTCGCTGGCAAAATTGTGTTGGGTTGCAGGCCGTCCTAGACGACCCGAACCTGAATTTCACCGATTCCATCAACGCCGCCATGCATTTCATCGCCGCGTTGCACGGCGCCGACACCGGAGGGCGTACCGGTAAAGATCAGGTCGCCCGGCTGCAGCGTGAAGAGTGTCGACAGGTAAGAAATCGTCTCCGGAACCTTCCAGATCATCTGGTCGAGGTCGCCGCGCTGGCGTTCGGTCCCGTTCACCTTCAACCAGATGGCGCCGGCGACGGGGTGGCCGATCGCCGCCGCCGGCACAATGGGCGAGCATGGCGCAGATGCCTCGAACGCCTTTCCGACCTCCCAGGGGCGGCCGAGCTTCTTGGCCTCGCCTTGCAAATCACGCCGCGTCATGTCGAGCCCGACGGCATAGCCGTAGACATGATCCAGCGCATATTCGACGCTGATGTCGGAGCCGCCCTTGGCAAGCGCCACAACGAGCTCCATTTCGAAATGAACATCGTTGGTCGCTGTGGGATACGGGAAATCCCGCCCCTCGGTCAGGAGGCTATCAGGGTTCTTCTGGAAGAAGAATGGCGGCTCGCGGCTCGGGTCATGTCCCATTTCGATGGCGTGGTCGGCATAGTTGCGTCCCACACAGTATATCCGGTGAACCGGGAAAAGCGTGTCCAGACCGGCCACGGGCAATGCCGGTTGCGGAAGCGGGTCAAAAACAAAACGGGCTTCAAACATCTCTTCGCCTCTTTCGGGTTTTACCGGTTGCGCCTTCTCACTCGGCGCCATGCGTACTATAGAGTCGAGACGCCCGCCTGATGCAACCCGGCATATGCAGCGGCATAATGCCCTTGGCAAGGATATTGCGCCTCCCATGCATCTTCGATTTGACTCGGCCCCAGCGTTTCATGGCGAGGACAGCGATGAAGCGCTGCTTGAGCGGGTGCAGCGCGCAAGCTTCGGCTATTTCTGGGATGGCGCGCATCCCCATAGCGGTCTTGCCCGCGACAGGTCTGGCCGGACAGCCGATCCGAACAATGACCTCGTCTCGATAAGCGGCTCTGGCTTTGCCTTCATGGCGATAATTGTCGCCCTCGAACGCGGCTGGATCAAACGCCGGGATGCGCTTGCCCGTTTCGATGCAATGGTATCGACCCTCGAGCAAGCGAGGCGCTACCAGGGTGTCTATCCGCATTTCATCAACGGCCGCGACGGCTCGACGGTCCCCTTCTCGCGCCTCGATGACGGCGGCGATCTCGTCGAAACATCATTGCTGTTTCAGGGGCTTCTCTGCGTTCGCCAGTACCTCGCCTCGCAACATTCGGGAAGCTTCAACCTGAGGGCCCGGATCGATCGTCTCTGGCGCGCGGTCAACTGGAGAGCGCACGTAAAGCCCGGAACGAATGCGCTTTACTGGCATCACAGCCCGAAACATGGCTGGGCGCGCAATGTGCCGATTCGCGGCTGGAACGAAGCGCTGATTACCTATGTTCTCGCCGCCGCCTCCCCCGACTACGCGATCGAACCCCGGATTTACCACGAGGGATTTGCTGGCAACGGCGCAATCGCCAACGGGCGCGAGTACTATGGAGTAACGCTGCCGCTGGGTCCGGACTATGGCGGCCCCCTATTCTTTGCCCATTACTCCTTTTGCGGCCTCGACCCGCGCGGCCTTAAGGATCGCTACGCCGATTACTGGGAGCAGAACTGCAATCACACGCGCATCAACTATCTGCACAGCGTGGAAAAAACGCAGTCCGACGACTGCTGGGGGCTGACTGCGAGCCACGCGCCCAAGGGTTACGCCGTCAGTTCACCGGTTTCCGACATGGGTTTGATTGCACCGACAGCGGCCCTGAGCAGCCTTCCCTACACGCCTTACGAGTCGATGCGGGCGCTGCGCCATTTCATGACTTTGCCGCAAGGCCGGATGGCCGGGCGTTTCGGGTTCGTCGATGCCTTTGCACCGGCGCGCAACTGGTATGCCCGTACCTATCTTGCGATCAATCAGGGGCCGATCGTCGCCATGATCGAGAACCACCGCAGCGGGCTGCTTTGGGAACTCTTCATGAGCGCGCCGGAAATCAGGGATGGGCTGCGCAAGCTTGGCTTTGTCAGCCCGCACGTGTCAGAGGTGTAGGCCCATTATGGCCGTCAATGCCCTACGAAAGTCGAGGAACGAAAACACGCCTGAGGGATTGTTTTTAGTGGGGCAATTGACCATCTTCCGCTCACCTCGCCGCGCTTCCCGCTGAACAAGGATCAGACATGAAAGTCCATGCCGTTTTCAACCGCGATGGCGGCACCTTTCGCACGATGGACATGGAGGCATTCGCAGCGACGGCAAAGTCCATCTTCGAAAGCCATGGGCATACGTTCGAAAGCGAGATCATCCCGGGCAAGAAGCTAATCAAAGCGCTTGAACGCGTCTGCGCCGAGCCGGGCGACCATGTGCTCATGGCCGGCGGCGGTGACGGTACGATCTCCGCGGCCGCGGATTTCGCATGGAAGTCGCAAATACCCCTCGCCGTCCTACCAGCCGGCACGATGAACCTCTTCGCCCGGGCGCTGAAGATCCCACTCGACCTCAACGCTGCGCTTGAAAGTCTCGCGACCGGATCGATCGAAGCTGTCGATATTTCAACGGCCAATGACGAAAGTTTCGTCCATCAGTTCTCGATCGGCTTCCAGCCGCAGATGATTCAGGTGCGCAACACGCTGGAATATCGCTCGCGCTGGGGCAAGCGGCTCGCCAGCATGCGCGCCTTCGCCAAGGCCATGGGTCGCCCGCCTAAATTCCTCGTTCGCATGGTCGTCGACGGAACCACCATCGAGCGAACCGTTTCGGCGATTTCCGTCGCCAACAACGCCTATGGCCATGGCGTCCTGCCGGTTCCCGAAGTCGTCAACCGCGGCGAGCTCGGCGTTTATATTGCTGGAAAATTGACGCCGGCCGCTCTTCTCAAGCTGGCTTTCACGGTGCTCACCGGCTCGTGGCGCAGCAACCCGGATGTCGATGAAGTTGTGGCCCGAAAAGTCGAGCTTCACTTCCCGCACCTGCGGCGCGGCGCCAAGGCCACGATCGATGGCGAACTGATCCCGTTGCCACGCGACGTCAAGATTGCCGTTCGCGCCGGCGAACTCAAAGTGCTTGCGCCAAAGCTTCCCTGAAATGAAAACAGCGCGGCGATGGCCGCGCTGCTGAAATTATTAAAGGAAAGACCGCTTAGCTGCTGGTTTTCTTGTTCTTTTTTGCCGGCGTCGCAGCGGGCGCTGCCGGCGGGGCCGGGTTCGTTGCCTTGCGTGCCGCGGCCTCGTCGGCTGCAGCCTGGTCGGCGCTCTTCGGCATGGTGTCGACGATAGAGCGGACCTTGCCCTTGTCGGTTACGGTGCACATGGCATCGCGAATATCCGCCTTCAGGCGCACCTGACTTACGCCACCGCCCATCGATTCCGCTTCAACGGCCTTGATGTTGCTTTCGGAGAGGAAGTATTTGACTGCCGCCGCCTGGATGCAGGGTTCGGCCAGCGCTGAATCCACCGGCGGGCGAACTGGCGCGAAAGTGGGGATCATCGGAACCAGTGGAGGCTGGCCGGTCGTGGAGCATGCTGCCAGGGGAATAAGAACCGCCAAAGGGGCAATTCGGCTCAGTATTTCAGGCAGGCGCATGGGTCTCTCCGCAAAGTCTCATCGCAGTATTGGATATAGGCCGGAAACTATTCGCTTTTCGTCATTTGTCTAGTGGCACAACTGCCACAATGGGACTTTATTGCCACAACACCAGGACACTCAGGGTGCGACCGACAGCATCCAGTTTAACGCGCCGCGCCAGTCCGTCATTCGGATAGGCGTGCCGTGGTTGCCGCTTTCAAACCGGGTAAAGCGCACGGGATAGCCTTTGGCGGAAGCCCGGATCTGCTGATAGAAGGCTTCCTGCTTGTCGATGGCAAAGACCGGGTCACGGCTACCGTGGCCGAAGAAGACCGGTATGCGGCGCTTGAACGAAGCGGAGCCGATGAAGTGATCGTCCCAAAGTGATCCTAGGATCAGCAATCCGGAAATATCCTTTGCCGCCTTTGGATCGTCCGCAAGCCGCCAGCATAACATTCCCCCCATCGATCCGCAGGCAACGAACAGTTTCGCTTGCGGCGACTGCGCCTTGAAATGAGCAATCAAGCCAGCAACCTGCGCTGCACCCTTTTCGCCGAAATCGGTGAAATCCGGCGTGAGGTATAGACCGTTGTTCCGGTCCATAAGGTTCTTCAGCCTATTGAAATTGCCGCCGAACGTGAAATCGTTCATCCCCTGCTGCCGATTTCCGCCTTGCCCGTGCAGGTAGATCGTGATGATGGCCGGGCTGTCGAGATTGCCGACTGCCATGACCTTGACCGACCCGCTGTCGGTCGTGACTACGAGATCCTTTTGCGAGCGTTTCGGCTGCAAGGACACATAGTTCGGCTTGACCCGCCGTTCCGGCACCGTGTCGCGGCCATTGATATCCCGCAGTTCATTATAATCCACAACCACATAGTCGCCGCCATCCGCGCTTTTGAGAAAACCGGGATAGGCAAACAGATCGTCCTTGTACGGATCGAGCTGCACGGCGGAAGCGGGCGCGGCGAGGCACAGCAGAGCGAACGCGGCGAAGAGGATGGATTTCAGCAAGGTTGGTCCTAGGGGTTCGGCAGGGCGATCGTGCCGCCGGCGCGATTGAGCATGTCCGGCGTGTCGACATCAATAGCCGCTGCCTCGCCAAGTTCAACATCGATCAGCGGAAAATCGCCTCGCTCGATCAGATGACGGGCTCCGACATCACCGGCAAGCGTGAAGACTTCGTCAAACAATTGGCGTGGCAAAAGCACGGGGTTGCCGCGCTTACCGTCAAAGGTCGCCCGCACGATCGACTGGCCCCCTGCCTCGCTGAAACGCCTGATCATCGTCTCGATGTGCTCGCTCGAAAGCGCCGGCATGTCGGCAAGCAGCATCAGGACGCCGTCCGCCGAAGCGGGCACATGCCGGATCGCGGTTTGCAGCGAGGATGCCAGGCCGCTCGCGTAATCCTTGTTGAGCGCGATGACGACATTCAGGCCTTCGAGCGCCGCGCTGCATTGCTCGGCCATATGGCCGAGAACGGCAATGACCGGATGTCCGCCGGCTTTGATCGCAGTCAGGGTCGAACGCCGGATCAAAGGCATGCCGGCGAAGGTCGCGAGCAGCTTGTTTGATCCGTTCATGCGTGTCGACTGTCCCGCCGCAAGCACCGCGATCGCCACATCGGCGCGCGACGCGGCGGGTCGCGGATCGCGCGGCTGCGGCCGCGATGTTATCTCCATAAGCAAGCCCCCTACGCCCATGCCGATGACATCTTTCTTCGTGACGGGCACATTTGCCATGAGGCGCTCGAGCACCCAGTCGAAGCCATTTTCCTTTGGACTGCGCGCACAGCCCGGCGCACCGATAACCGGCTTGCCGCCGAGTTCGCCAAGCACCAGGAGATTGCCTGGGTCGACCGGCATGCCGACATGATGCACCACGCCCCCGGCCTGCCTGATGGCCGCCGGCACAACGTCGCCGGCATCGACCACAGCTGATGCGCCGAATGCGATGACAATGTCGTTTGATCGATGCAGCTCGCGAATGGCCTCCGCAAGCGCGCTTTCGGAATGGGTGGTCCGCCGCTCGGCAGTCAGTTCACCGTGATTTCCGGCAATGCGCGCTTCGATAACACGGCGGGTCTTGTCGAGTACGCTTGTCTTCACCGACGGCAAGGTCGTCTGGGCCAGGCCGACGCGAGCGCCGGTAAAGGCATGGACGCCAATCGCCGCTCGCCCGCGCGCCAGCATTGCAATGCGATCAATGACTTGCGCCGGAACTGCGAATGGGATGATCTTGATCGTCGCAACCATCTGGCCGAGTTCAACGCGCTCGAATGGTTTCAAGGTTGCAATCGTTGCGGCCGGATCAACCGCGTTGATGGCATTGACGAGATCGGCATCGACAGCAAAAAGCCCGGCTTTTTCGGCGTAGCAGTTGACGCGGCCCGTCGTTGCGGTCCCCAGCCGGACATTGAATACTTCAAGCGATTTGGTGATTTGCTCGGCGGCGGCATTCTCTTCGAGATCGCCGCTTTCCAGCCGCGCTGCAATGACGTGCCTGACGCCTGCTGCCCGTAGCCCCGTGATATCCGCGGCTGTAAGCACATGCCCCTTTTTCAGTTTGAGCCCGCCCGCATGGGTCGAATGGGCGAGTATCGCGCCGAACGCACCGTCGAGTGGCATTTCACCGAATATCATGCGGTTCGGTCCAATTGCTGCAATGGCTGCAGTTCGCGCGCACGGAATGTCTTGACGACCTCGGCGATGATCGCCACGGCGATCTCCGCGGGACTGGCGGCCCCGATATCAAGCCCTATGGGCGCGCTGATCCGGCTGATCTGTTCGTCAGCAAGCCCCAGCAGCTTGAGCCGCTCCACCCGCTTTGCATGTGTTTTGCGGCTGCCGAGCGCGCCGACGTAAAAGCAGCCGGATGTCAACGCCGCCGCGAGCGCCGGATCGTCGATCTTCGGGTCATGTGTCACTGCGGCCACGCCTGTATAGGGGTCGAGCGGGCGGGCTTCCAGCACGTCTTGCGGCCATTCGGCGTGAAGCACGACATCCGGAAAGCGCTCCTGTGTCGCAAAGGCCGTGCGCGGATCGATGATTTCCATGTCATAGCCGGCAACCTTCGCCATGGGCGCCAATGCTTGGCTGATATGCACCGCTCCGATGACAACGAGGCGTGGCGGCGGCAGATGCACATTCAGAAAAAAGGACCGGCCATCCACATCGGCAATTCCGGACCGGCCCGACAGGAATGCAGTTCGAACCGCGGGGCCCAGCGCACCGGCAATAGGATCGCCCTGACGGATCACCCGGTCCCGGCCATCCCCAATATCAGTCAGGAGGATCGCGGCGCGGCGTGCGCGGCGCTCTTCGTTAAGTTTCTTGAGGCAAAAGGGATCCACGATCAGCCCAGCCGCTCCACATAAACCCTGATGCGTCCGCCACAGGAAAGCCCGACCTGCCATGCCGTTTCATCGGCAACCCCGAACTCGAGCATGCGCGGCTGGCCGCTCTCGATCACCTCCATGGCCTCAGCGATAACCGCGCCTTCGACGCAGCCGCCCGATACCGAACCTTCGAAATTGCCGGAGCGATCGATGACCAGATGGCTGCCGACCGGCCTTGGCGCCGACCCCCACGTCTCGATGACGGTCGCGATGGCGACATCCCGGCCATCGGACATCCAATCCTGCGCGGTCATCAGCGGATCAAGTGTTTGTTGATTGGATACCAGCATCGTCATGCCCTCCAGTAGCCTCAATATGGGTGCGATCCCGGCGCATGGGAAGGGGTCGCCCGGGCAAGCCACCGTTTCGGATCATCGTTGCGCTCGTGCGGCCGACCGAGCGCCTTGCACAGATCGTCCAGCGCTTCAAGGTTATGCACTGCGCGAAAGTCATCGACATAGGGAAGCATTGCCCGAACGCCCCGGGCGCGCGGCTCGAAGCCTTCAAAGCGCAGCAAGGGATTGAGCCAGATCAGACGCCGGCACGATTTCGACAGCCGCTCCATCTCCGCTTCGAGTTCGCTTGTATCCTCCCGCTCAAGACCATCGGTAATGAGCAGGACCACGGCGCCCTGGGTCAGGACGCGGCGCGACCATTGCCTGTTGAATTCATGCAATGTCTCACCGATGCGCGTGCCGCCGGACCAGTCTTTTACAACATCGGTGCACCGCGCAATGGCATCGTCAGGATCGCGGTAGCGCAATGGGCGCGTAATGTTGCTGAGACGCGTGCCGAAGACGAAACAATGGACTCGCCGTCGCCTCTCCATGATCGCATGCATGAAATGCAGAAAGATGCGCGTGTACTGGCTCATCGAGCCGGATATATCCGCAAGTACGACGAGCGGCGGGTGCACGACGCGGCGCGATCGAAACTTTGGCAGGATCAGATCGCCTCCCGTGCGCAGACTTGCCCGCATCATGGCCCGCGGGTCGATGCGCCTCCCACGCGGATCGCTGCGGTAGCGCCTGGTTTCGACCTGGTCGAGCGGCAGGGTGAGTTCGCTCATGGCGCGTCGCGCCTCAACGAGCTCAGCGGCGCTCATCTGCGCAAAATCCTTGGCCCGCAAGACTTCCTTGCCGGAAAATGTAAAGCGGGCGTCGATATCGATCTCTGGCGGCCGTTGACCCGGTTCTGGCTGACCATTTCCCCTGAGCAACGCCTCGGCGACCCGCGCTTCGGCAGCCCTTGACCGTTCACGGTCCTGCGCCATCGCGACCGGGGAGAACATTGCCAGCATCTTTTCGATCAGTTCGCGCGAGCGCCAATAAAGGCGGAACGCCTCGTCAAATGTCGCGTGGTCCTCGCGGCGCGTTACGAAAACACTGTGCAGTGTCCAGTAGAAATCATCCCTCGAGCCGATGCCACCGAAGAGCACCGCCTGGATTGCATCCTGGACCGAGGCTGGACCGACGCGCATGCCTGCCTTGCGCAGGGTCCGGGCGAAATAGACGATATTGTCCGCAAGATGACTGCCCGAACCCGCCGCCTGCGGTGATCGTTCGAGCGCCGCCATGTCAGACGGCATTCAAGCTGGCTTGGCGTATCTCCAACTTGACTTCGTCAAGGATGCGGCGCCCCTCGCCGCCGGCGATGCGGGCAATGTCGTCCTGATATTTCAGGAGCACGCCGATCGTATCGGATACGGCTTCAGGATCGAGGGCGAGCTTGTCCATCTCCGTCAGGGCTCCGGCCCAGTCGATGGTCTCGGCTACGCCCGGCAACTTGAAGAGGTCGACTTCGCGCAGCTTTTGGACATAGCGGACGATCTCGTCCGAGAGGCGCTCATTGGCGGCCGGCACCTTGCGGCGGACGATTTCGAGCTCGCGTTCCGCCGAGGGGTAATCCACCCAGTGGTAGAGGCAGCGCCGCTTCAGCGCGTCATGTATTTCACGTGTACGATTGGTGGTTATGATAACAAGCGGCGGCTCATTCGCCCGAATGGTGCCAAGCTCCGGAATTGTCACCTGATAATCCGACAGCACTTCAAGCAGGAAGGCTTCGAACGCCTCGTCCGTGCGGTCGAGTTCATCAATCAGGAAGACCGGCGCTTTGCCCTGCTCGCCCGAAAGCGCCTGCAGCACCGGCCTCCGGATCAGGAACTTTTCGGAAAACACGTTCCGCTCGATCGCATTCTTGTCGATGACGCCGCTCGCCTCGTCGAGCCGGATCTCGATCATCTGCGCCGCATAGTTCCACTCGTAGACCGCCGAGGATACGTCGAGGCCCTCATAGCACTGCAGCCGGATAAGCGGACGGCCGAGGGTCGTCGCCAGCACCTTGGCGATCTCTGTCTTGCCGACTCCCGCCTCGCCTTCAAGAAACAGGGGGCGCTTCATGCGCAAGCTCAGGAACAAGACGGTCGCCAAGGCCCGGTCCGCAACGTACCCGCCGGATTCGAGCAGGGCCAAGGTGGCCTCGATCGATTGCGGCAGGGACGAAACGGCTTGCTTGCCCATGCTGGTCCTAGTCTCCGGCGGAGTGGTACGATCGGTTGAGATAGATCAGGGATTTGGCCGGATCACCCATGTTGAGCGCCGTCACCTTGCCATAGATCACGTAGTGGGTGGCGACCTCGTGCGTGGCGACGATGCGGCAGTCAAAGCTTGCCAATGCATCGACGAGAACGGGCGCACCTGTCTGCAACGTGTGCCAGTGGCCGAGGGAGAACCTGTCCTGCTGCGCAAGATCGCCCCTGCCGGAAAAGGCTTCGGACAGAGCCTGCTGGCCAAGCGAGAGGGTGTTCAGCGCAAAGACCTGGTTTTCGATGAAGAGATGATTGAGTTCATGCTCGCGGTTGAGGCAGACGAGCATCGTTGCAGGATTGTCGGAAACGGAACAGACAGCCGAAACCGTCACGCCACGACGTCCGGCCGGACCATCGGTCGTGATAATATGCACGGCTTCCGCGAAATGGCTCATCGCATTGCGGAACGCGAGCGGCTCGATCTTCTGATCCTTGGCTATAAGCAAATTTTCAATTCCGTATCTGCAGCATCAGTATCGCAACAATCGCCACAACCAAAGAGTGCGGACAAATTTTTGTTCGATCCTATTATTATATAGACCCCAATTGCGCGGAATGAAGGAAACAGTTACCGAAATAATGTAACTGGTTACCATACAACACGAAATGGCCCGCTCTTGATGAATCGCTTGCTACGCGCCGCAACATTCCTTGGCCTTCTGGTCTCGAGTGTCGCACATGCGGAGGACAGGATTGGCGTTATTGCGCCGCTTTCGGGTCCCTTTGCGCGCCTCGGCATGCAAGTGGTCGATGGCAGCACCGTGGCGGTAAACACTGCCGGAAAAGGCCAGGCGATATCGATCACCACCGCCGACGACAAGTGCGACGCAGCCGGTGGCGAGGCCGCTGCGAGGCAGATGGTACAGGCCAACGTCATGATCGTCGTCGGCTTCCTTTGCGCCGACGCATTGGAAGCGGCTTTGCCTATCCTCAACCAGAAGGGCATTCCGGTCATAAGTCCGGGGGTGCGGTCGCGAACACTGACCGAACGGCGAGCCGAGCAACCTTATGCAGTTTTCCGGCTCGCTCCGTCCGAACAGAGCGAGGTAACGGAAACCGGCGATATTCTTGCGCAGCTATGGCATTCCACACCCTTCGCGATCATTGACGATGGCACCATCTTCGGCCGTGAACTTGCCTCCGGCGTGCGCGCGCGGCTTGAGGAGAAGGGCCTGAAGCCGGTTTTTGCCGATACGTATCGCCCTGGCCTCGACAATCAGAACGCACTGGTCGGCCGGCTCAAGCGCGCGGGCGCCACGCAGGTTTTCGTCGGCGGCGAGCGCGACGACGTTGCTGCCATCGGGCGCAGCGCCGTCGCCCTGTCCTACCCGCTCACCATCGTCAGCGGCGAGGCGCTCGGTACTGTCGGCAACGGGAGCGACCTTGCCGCCGGAACCCTGATGATAGCACCGCGCGACGCGGAAAAGCTCGACAGCGCCCGCAACGCGAAAAACGCTGTCGAGCTTGCCGGGAAAGTCCCGGAAGGCTACGTCATACCGGCCTATGCCGCGACCGAGATCGCCTTGCAGGTTCTTGCCGGTGCGCAGGCGCAGCCGGGTTCCCTCAGCGAACTCCTGCACAAGAATGCTTTTGAGACAGCGCTGGGCTCCGTCCAGTTTGACGCCCTGGGCGAGCGGATCGCGGATACTTACTGGGTGCAGAAGTTCGACGGAACGCAATTCGTCCTGGAGGCCAAGTGATGGCCGGCGTCAAGCCAGGTGCGCGCAACCTCATCACCGATGTGGCTGGCCTGCGTGTCGGCAATGCGAGCGACGAAAAGGTAAAGTCCGGCACGACCGTGATCCTCTGCGATACGCCGGCGACCGCCGCCGTGCAGGTTCTCGGCGGCGCCCCGGGAACGCGTGAAACCGACCTTCTCGAACCGCACAACACGGTTGAATCGATCAACGCGCTTGTACTGTCGGGTGGCTCTGCTTTTGGGCTCGACGCAGCCTCGGGCGTTCAGGCGGCGCTGCGCGAAAAGGGTGTCGGCTTCGAGGTCGGCGGTCACCGCATTCCGATCGTTCCGGCTGCGATCCTCTTCGACATGATGAATGGGGGCGACAAGGATTGGGGACGCTTCCCGCCCTATCGCGAACTTGGCTACGCCGCCGTCCAGTCGGCATCGCCCGCATTCGAAATCGGGACCGCCGGAGCTGGTACCGGCGCGACTGTGGCCGGGTTGAAGGGCGGGCTCGGCTCAGCCTCTTCAATGCTGGCGAGCGGCGCGACCATCGGCGCGCTCGTTGCGGTTAACGCGCTTGGGTCGGTAACACTAGGACAAGGTAAGCATTTCTGGGCCGCGCCTTTTGAAATCGGCGCAGAGTTCGGGGGTCATGGCCTGCCCCATCCGCTTCCCGCCAACACCAGTGAAATAAAAACCAAATTCAGCGAAGCAACGGGCTCGAACACCACTATCGGCGTCATCGCGACCGATCTTGTGCTGACCAAGGCGCAGGCCAAGCGACTGGCCATCGCGGCCCATGACGGATTTGCCCGTGCCATCTGGCCTTCCCATACGCCATTTGACGGCGACCTCATATTCGCACTTGCGACCGGCACGAGCGGCCGCATGCCGGAGGTTGGTGAATTCATCGATCTTTGCGCGGCAGCCGCTTCGACCATGTCACGGGCGATTGCCCGCGGCATATACGCCGCGACGCCAGCCGCGAACGATCCCTATCCGGTGTGGAAATCGCTGATCTAGACCGGTTTCGGTTGTGCCACCGGAACGCGCATGGTAACGGCGCGCAAGTTTTAAACTCCGGAGACTGAACATGAGCCGTCCGCTCGTCATTGCCCCATCCATTCTCGCGTCGGATTTTTCCAAGCTCGGCGCGGAAGTAACGAGCGTCCTCGACGCGGGCGCCGATTGGGTGCACATCGATGTCATGGACGGGCACTTCGTTCCGAACATCACCTTTGGCCCGGAGGTGGTCAAGGCCATCCGCCCGTTGACGGACGCGGTTTTCGATACGCACCTGATGATTGCACCCTGCGATCCATATCTTGAAGCCTTCGCCAAGGCCGGCTCCGATATCCTCACCGTTCATGCCGAAGCCGGCCCGCACCTGCACCGTTCGCTGCAAACGATCCGCGCACTTGGCAAGAAGGCTGGCGTTGCGCTGAACCCCGCAACCCCGGAATCGGCTATTGAGTACGTCCTGGACGATATCGATCTCATCCTGGTCATGACGGTGAACCCCGGCTTCGGCGGCCAGAAATTCATCCACGAGACGCTGGAAAAGATACGCAAAATCAAGGCGATGATCGGTGATAGGCCGATCGATCTTGAAGTCGATGGCGGCGTCACCGCCGAAACAGCTGCGCTTGCCGCGGCGGCCGGCGCAAATGCCCTGGTTGCCGGATCCTCAGTATTCAAGGGCGCATCTTACCGCGGTAACATCGATCTCATTCGCAATGCCTGCGTGAACAGCGCGTGAGCCCGTATCGCCGACTTGCCATCGGTTTGCTGCTCGGTCTGTTTCCAGCGGCAACTGCATCATATGCAGGCGATGCGGCGAAGCTTAATATTCTCGGCTTCTCCAAGGATGGCGGCGTTTTCGCCTTCGAGGAATACGGTATTCAGGACGGTTCCGGCTTTCCCTATGCCAACCGGTTCTACATCGATACCGCAAGCGACAAGTTCCTGCCAAAGACGCCGGTGCGCGTCCGCCTCGACGATGAGCATTCTTCGCTCGAAGAGGCGCGCGATAAGGCTGCGCGGGATGCGCAGGGCCTGACATCGCTCACCGACGTTGAGTTGCGGGCAAACATCGGCTTTACCGTAGCTTCGAATCCGGTAACCGAGCTTTCTGCCGATCCCTTTAAGGTAAGGGTGAACCCCCGGCCGATTTTTCCGGCGCTTGATCCAGCCCTCGCCATCACGCTCGAGGAAATCGCCGCGCCAGCAAGCGAGATGTGCCAGAACATGGGCGATATCAAGGGGTTTCGCCTGACACTTGCCGATGACAAGCCCGGCGCTGCGCCGCAGTTGCTCCATGCCGACGAAACGGTACCGACAAGCCGGGGCTGCCCGCTCGGTTACAGCATCGGCGCCGTGCAAACCTACTATCCTCAAGGCGCATCGCCGGTTGTTGCCGTTCTTGTCGCCATTAGGGCGTTCGGCTTCGAAGGTCCCGATCACCGCTGGATGGCCGTGACCACGCGCCGCTAGCTGCGCCGACCACGAAAACCTGCGTTGAGCGATCGGCAAAGGTCTGATAGACCGCACTCAACTTTTAATTCTTCGCCGACAGGAACACATATGATCCCGCGCTATTCGCGGCCGGAAATGGTCGCCATCTGGTCCCCGGAAACTAAATTCCGCATCTGGTTCGAAATCGAGGCGCATGCCTGCGATGCGCTTGCCGAACTCGGCGTCATCCCCAAGGAAGCGGCGAAAACCATCTGGGAAAAGGGCGGCAAGGCAACGTTCGACATCGACCGCATCGACGATATCGAGCGTGAGACCAAGCACGATGTTATCGCGTTCCTGACCCACCTTGCCGAGATTGTCGGTCCGGATGCGCGCTTCGTCCATCAGGGCATGACGTCCTCGGACGTCCTCGACACCTGCTTCAACGTGCAGCTCATGCGCGCAAGCGATATCCTTCTCGCCGACCTTGACAAGCTTCTCGCCGCCCTGAAGACCCGCGCCTTCGAGCACAAGGATACCGTCACCATCGGGCGCAGCCATGGCATCCATGCCGAGCCGACCACCTTCGGCGTGAAGCTCGCCCAGGCCTATGCCGAGTTCGAACGCTGCCGCAGCCGCCTCGTCGCGGCGCGGGCCGAGATCGCCACCTGCGCCATATCCGGTGCCGTGGGGACATTCGCCAATATCGATCCATACGTTGAAGAACATGTGGCCAAGGCATTGGGAATGCAGCCGGAACGAGTTTCGACACAGGTCATTCCGCGCGACCGCCACGCCATGTACTTTGCCACCCTTGGCGTCATCGCTTCATCGATCGAACGGCTGTCCGTTGAAATCCGCCACCTGCAGCGCACCGAAGTCCTAGAAGCCGAAGAGTATTTCTCTCCGGGCCAGAAGGGTTCTTCGGCCATGCCGCACAAGCGCAATCCCGTCCTCACCGAGAACATGACCGGCCTTGCCCGCATGGTCCGCGCCTTCGCCCTGCCGGCGATGGAAAATGTTGCACTTTGGCACGAACGCGACATCTCGCATTCGTCCGTCGAGCGCATGATCGGTCCGGATGCGACGATCACCCTCGACTTCGCACTGGCCCGTCTCACCGGCGTCATCGAGAAGCTTCTCGTCTACCCGGACAACATGCTCAAGAACATGAACAGGTTCCGGGGCCTCATCCACTCGCAGCGCGTGCTGCTCGCCCTCACCCAGGCCGGCGTGTCGCGTGAGGATTCATACCGGCTGGTGCAGCGAAACGCCATGAAGGTGTGGGAACAGGGCAAGGATTTTCTCGAAGAGCTTCTGGCCGATGCGGACGTGCGTGCGGCCCTCCCCGAAGAGACAATCCGCGAGAAGTTCGACCTCGGCTACCATACCAAGCATGTCGATACGATCTTCAAGCGCGTATTCGGAAACTGATGCAGCAAACGCTCGACCTTAAAGGCCGAGCGTTTGCCAAATGGCGATCAGCCGCGTTTGGCGGGAACGATGCGGATCACATTGCCCCAGGGGTCGACGATTTCGCGTTCGTCATTGGCCGTAGCCGAGCTGAATTCCGCCCAGGCAAGCCCCGAGCGGTCATTGTCCCGCCGCCCCGCGCCGCGGCTTTGCCATGAATTTGCCGCGACGTGGTGGTGATAGCCGCCCGTCGACATGAACACGGCGCTGCCGCCGAAGCCCGCCACGGTTTCGAGACCAAGCTCCTTGTGCCACCATGCCTCCGCGTCCTTGGCATTGCCGACGCGCAAATGCAGGTGTCCAACCATTGTGCCGTATGGAGCCGACGACCAGGGCGTCTCGCTGCCGGGTTCCGCAACCAGGCTGCCTACATTGAGCGCCTCTGTGCCCATTGCCACCGACGAACCGTTCCAGGTCCAGCTCTCATGCGGGCGGTCCGCATATATCTCGATGCCGTTGCCCTCGGGATCGGTCAGGTAGATCGCCTCGCTGACAAGATGATCGGAAGCACCGACGATAGGCGTGCGCTTTTCGATGGCGCGCTTGGCCCAGCGGGCAAGATCAGCGCGGGCCGGTAGAAGGAATGCGGTGTGGTAAAGGCCGGCGCTGTGAGGATCGTCCGCGCGCACCGCATCTGCCTGCTCGATCTCAAGCAAGGGCGTTTCCCCCGTTCCGAGAGTGACCGATTGACCTTTGCGCGAAATCTCGCGCAGGCCCACGACCTCCTGGTAATATTTTGCCAGCGTGTCGGCGTCCTTGGCCTTGATGCCGACCTTCGACACGTGGACCGGCGCCGTTGCCGCAAAAGATGTGTTTTCCATTCTCGTCTCCGCGCGGGCAGTTCCCGCTGTTGCGACGAAAGCAATAGACCCACCAACCAGTTCCCGGCGTGTGATCGCCATGCTTTCCTCGAAAAAATCTCGTTCGCAGTAAGGTCGGATTTATCGGCGCTTGATACAAGCCGAAAGCAGCGAACAGCTTGTTCACAGATAATGAACTTAAAAGGCATGATTGTTTACTAACAATGCGAGCCCGGTGAAGGCGCCCTCATTCCTGCCACTTCCCTGAGCGTGCTACACTTTTGGAATGTTGCGATCCCGAAGTGATTCTCCTAAATACGCCGCATGAAAGTCAAAGACGTCGATATTCTCATCGTTCCCGGTTACACCAATTCCGGCCCCGATCACTGGCAGACCCGCTGGGAAGCCAAGCTATCGACGGCGCGCCGCGTCGAGCAGGCGGAGTGGACGAAACCGGTGCGCGAGGACTGGGTGGCCGCGGTCGTCAAGGCGGTCGATGCGGCGACAAAACCCGTGGTGATCGTCGCCCATTCGCTTGGCGTTCCGACGTTCGTCCATGCAATTCCCGAGATCGGCGACAAGGTGAAGGGCGCGTTTCTCGTCACCCCGCCCGACGTTTCGAACCCGAAGATCAGGCCAAAGCACCTGATGACGTTCGGCCCCTACCCGCGCGAACCTTTCACCTTTCCTTCGATTGTCGTTGCCAGCCGCAACGATCACTATTGCGACTATGCGGTCGCCGAGGACCTTGCCGCCGCCTGGGGATCGCTTTTCATCGATGCAGGCGAATCCGGCCACCTCAACGCCGAATCCGGCCATGGCCCCTGGCCGGAAGGCTCGATGGTCTTCGCGCAGTTCCTGTCGCGGCTTTAGGCTTTCTTCAGCCCATCAAGGATGCTTTGCACGCCGAGTGTCAGGTAGCCCGTATCAACGGCAAGCGCCAGGTAAGTATAGCCGAGCGCACTGAAGCGATTGGCCATGTCGGCGTTCGCCGCATAGATCGCGGCGAACTTGCCAGCGGCCTTGGTTTTGGCGGCAATTTTTGTCAGTGGCTCAATGATTGCGTCCGAAGCTGCATTGACCTCGGCGCCCCTGCTCCAGGCGATGGAAAAATCCGACGGGCCGACGAAAATGCCGTCAATGCCTTCGACGCCCAGAATGTCGTCCAATACCTCGTAGGCGGCGATGGTTTCTATCATTGCAAAGGCCAGCGTCGACTCATTGGACTCGCGCAGATACGCGCCGGAGCCGCCCTCCCCATAGCTCGCGGGCCGACCGCGCAATTGTCCCCATGACCGTTCGCCCAGCGGCGGATATTTCATCGAAGCAGCTAAAAGCCGCGCATCCTCGACGCTATTGATCATGGGCGCCACCACGGCATCGACCCCGATGTCGAGCGCGCGGCTGGCCATGTCGAAACGTCCGACCGGGATACGCACCAATGCCGGCTTCTGGTTTGCGCGCAGGACGCCGGTCAGCGCGACGACGCTCGCCGTGTCGTGGGCGCCGTGCTGCATATCGAGAAGCACCGCATCGAGCGGGGTTCGGCACAGGGCTTCCATGACCAGTGGATCGGTCACGCTCGACCAGCCGGAATAGAGTGTCTCCCCAGCCCTCAGGCGCGACGCAAATGACATGTTTCTCATCCTTCTTCGATTTCGCGGCGGAGTATGGGAAACGCCGCCACGGCGGGTCAAGTCACCGCCATGAAAAAAGCCCGGCGCTGTGGCCGGGCTTTTGGGTTCATAAGGCTCGGATCAGGAACCTTCGATCTGGCGGATCGCCTCGACCATCAGTTCTTCCATGGTGCGGCGGATACGATGGTCGGACGTGTCGATACCCGCCGTGTCGAAATCAGCGCGGATCTTGCGGAAGACATCGTCGTCACCAGCTTCCTGGAAATCCGCCTTGATGACTTCCTTTACATAGGCATCCGCTTCGTCACCGCTCTTGCCAAGCTTTTCGGCCGCCCATTGACCGAGGAGCTTGTTGCGGCGGGCCTCCGCCCTGAAACGCAGTTCTGCGTCATGCGCATACTTGTTTTCAAAGGCGTTTTTGCGATCTTCCATTGTCATCCTCAGTTGCTCCCGCAATATGATCGGTTGGTTCAATGCTTAAACTACATCCGGGCCTTGGGCGTTTTTCAGGCAGTTCCCCAATGTTTTCGCTTCTTGGGTTCATATAGCCATTCTGCACGAAATCGAAAGACCGAAATGAACCGCTGGAATCAATTTGTCGTAGATCGTTCATGGAGCACCTATATTCCACAAATCAGCGCACCTTAACAAAGGATCATTGTAGAATGCTTGCTTTTACGATAGTTAGCGCGCCAACATGACGGCGCTGCTAAGAACCGGGGCCGACCGATAACTCCAATACCGAGATTTGCAATGAACCGTCGCCGCCGTGTCTACGAAGGCAAAGCCAAAATCCTTTATGAAGGACCAGAGCCAGGCACACTCGTCCAGCACTTCAAAGACGACACCACCGTGCTGCATCCCAAGAAATCGGAAGTGATCGACGGCAAGGGCGTCCTCAACAACCGCATTTCCGAGTATATCTTCAGCCAGCTCAACCGCATGGGCATCCCGACGCATTTCATCCGCCGGCTCAACATGCGCGAACAGCTGATCAAGGAAGTCGAGATCATTCCGCTCCAGGTCGTCGTGCGCAATATCGCCGCCGGTTCGCTGGCCAAGCGTCTCGGCATCGAGGAAGGCACCGTACTTCCGCGGTCGATCATCGAGTTCTACTACAAGAATGACGAGCTCGACGATCCTATGGTTTCGGAAGAGCACATCACGGCGTTCGGCTGGGCTGCACCCCAGGAAATTGACGACATCATGGCGCTTGCCATCCGCGTCAATGATTTCCTGAGCGGCCTTTTCCTCGGTGTCGGCATCCAGCTCGTCGATTTCAAGATCGAATGCGGCCGTCTCTACGAAGGCGATCTCATGCGGATCGTTCTCGCCGACGAATTCTCGCCGGATTCGGCACGGCTTTGGGACAGCCAGACCGCTGAGAAACTCGACAAGGACCGGTTCCGCCGCGACATGGGCGGGCTTATCGAAGCCTACCAGGAAGTCGCGCGCCGTCTCGGCATCATGAATGAAAACGAGCCGACCCGCCCCGCGGGACCGGTTCTGGTCAAATAAGCACTCATCCAATCAGCTCGGAGAAGACAAGTCGATGAAGGCACGTGTCACTGTAACCCTGAAGAATGGCGTTCTCGATCCGCAGGGCAAGGCAATTGTCGGCGCATTGGGCAGTCTCGGTTTTGATGGCGTTGGTTCCGTGCGCCAGGGCAAGGTGTTCGACGTCGAACTCAACACGTCCGACCGCGCCGCGGCCGAAGCCAATCTCAAGGCGATGTGCGAGAAGCTCCTCGCAAATACGGTGATCGAAGATTATAGTGTGGCGATTGATTGATCACTTTTGAGGATTCGCCATGGACGCTGCCACGACCGAGAAGATCTATTTGGAATTGCTTGAGCTCGACCGTCGCCTGCAGGAACTCGTTGAAGAAATGCAGGGATTGACCTTTGAAATGCGCGAGACCCGCAAAGTGCTCGCCGAGGGACAAGCCCGCAACGACGCGCTGAAGCAAAAGCTGTTTGGCAATCGTTTCCAAAGCGCCGAGATGGTTGCACATGGCTGACGCAACACAGGATTTCGTGCACGAACTTCTGCGTCGTTTTCATCAGCGGGTCGACAAGGCCGACGCCAGCATTCGGGACTTGCGGCACGAAACAAGCGCTATTCGTCTTCTGACCCAGGCCTGTCAAAGCGACATCAACAATGTCTATACCATGCTTCATCAGCATGAGGACCGTCTCGATCGCATCGAAAACCGTCTCGAACTTCGGGAACTCGCGGAAGCACAAGCAAGGTTTGAACCACACCCATGAAATCAGCAGTCGTTCTTCTCCCCGGCCTCAATCGTGACCGCGACATGATCGCGGCCTTGACCGACGTCTCCGGAGTCGCGCCCGAAACGGTGTGGCAGACGGACACCGAGATCCCCGATGTCGACCTTATCGTCATTCCTGGCGGGTTCTCCTATGGCGATTATCTGCGCTGCGGCGCTATCGCGGCGCGTATGCCGGTCATGCAGGCAATTCGCGAGAAGGCGAACAAGGGCGTCATGGTCATGGGCGTTTGCAACGGCTTCCAGATTCTCGTCGAGGCTGGCCTGCTGCCTGGCGCGCTGATGCGCAATGCGTCGCTGAAATTCGTCTGCCGCCAGGTGAAGCTCGAAGTCACCAATGCCAACACCGCATTTACGCGCGGCTATTCGCAGGGCCAGATCATCCGCACCCCCGTCGCCCATCATGATGGCAACTATTTTGCCGACGCGGAAACGCTTGCCCGTCTCGAAGGCAACGGCCAGGTGGTCTTCCGCTACGCCGAGGGCACCAATCCCAACGGCTCGATCAACGATATTGCCGGGGTCGTCAACGAAGCGGGCAATGTGCTCGGTCTCATGCCCCATCCGGAAAACCTTATCGAAGCTGCGCATGGCGGCACTGACGGACGCGCCCTTTTTGCCGGTATCCTCGGAGTGGCTGCCTAAGAACTTCTGAACAAAGTCATCAGCGTCCAGATTCTGAACGAGTTCACGCATGTCGCCCGCCGCAAGCTGCGCATGGATTGGACAGAAACCGAGGAGGCGCTTTCACTTATACGCCGTCTGTGCCCCACCGTCGTGTCACACTCGACCTACCCACGCACGACGCAGCGATCAGGATTGCGCGTCGTTATAATCTTCAGCTCTTCGATTCCCTCGTTGTCGCTTGCGCCATCAACAGCGGCAGTTCGGTGCTCTGGTCCGAAGATATGGGGGATGGAATGACCATAGATCGCCTGACAATCAGCAATCCGTTTGGTCGTCCTTGATATCGCCCGCCATTTCGTTAGGCTCCTGCAGGAGCCCGGCAAATCATAGAAATAGCCGGCTCAATTGGAGGAAAGTTCAATGAAGCTATATTCCCGGCCGCTATCTCCCTATTCCTCCATCATCCGTTGCATTGCCTATTACAAGCAGGCGCCGATCAAGATCGTTGCACCGCCGCCCGGCTCGCCCATCCCGGAGGAATTTCGCGCGATTTCGCCTTTCAATCGTATCCCGGTCCTGATTACCGGCTCTGGCCTTACGGTGATCGAAGCCACCGTCATTGCCGAGTATCTGGAAGAGCATTTTCCCGAACCGCCACTTTTGCCGGCCGACTCGCGCGACCGCGCTATTGTGCGGATGCTGGCGCGCGCGGCGGAGCTCGAGGTGCTCGTGCCCACCATGGAACTCCTTGAACTGCTGTTCATGAAGTCGAAGGACGAGGCGCGCATCAGCAAATTGTTCAAGCAGTTGGAGATCGGTCTTGCGGAAGTAGAAAACCGGCTCGGCCATGGACCTTATGCGCTCGGTGAAGAGATGACGCTCGCCGATGCATGGCTGACGCCGACCCGATTTGTCATGAACCCCTTCCGCCAATTGGCAGACCGGCCCGACCTGCTCGCTCCCTACCCGAGGTTCGACGCGCTGGAGCAACGGATTGTTCAGGATCCGGTGCTATCGCTCGTCTGGTACGAGATGGTGGACGGCCTGAAAATATTCCTCGGGGAGCTCGAAACCGCCTGATCCCCTTTCCCGCATAATCCCGGTGCCGAACAGTGGCTCCGGATAGCTTATGCATAGATGTCCTCTGCGCCCACGCGAAGTGGCGCAGTCGTGGAGAACGCCGCATGAAGACGCCGACGATCGGTATTGCCCTGATGATTTCGCTCGCTGCACTCGCCGGATGCCAATCCAAGAGCAAGCCTGGACCGGGCAGCCTTGCCTTCAATTCTGAGAAGGCCGCGCTGCCAACGATGGAACGCGTTGCGCTTGCCGCCAATGCCTGCTGGTTCAAATCCGGCGATGCAACATTCAAGCCCTACCGTCTCGCCCCCGAACTCGATTCCTATTCGGGAAGGCCGCGCATCCTCGTCGTACCGGCGAGCAATCCCGGAGGACGGCCTTTGCTCGTCGTTCATGCCGAGGGCAACCCTGCAAAGGTCGAGGCGTTTGGTCCGCTGATGATGCATTCTTCCGGCAATCGCATTGCAGCAGACGTTCGCCGCTGGGCCAGCGGGCAGTCGTCCTGCGCAGCGAGCGGTTAGAGTCGCGATCATCGTTAGCGTTGCCCGGGCCTCCCTCTCCACCGTCGTGCACGCCTCCCTATCCACCGTCATCCTCGGGCCCTTGACCCGAGGACCCATTTTTCCTTTCGACGGTCAACAGCTTCCAGGTGGATTCGGGCCAAGGGCTCGTGGATGACGGAAAGGGCGGTGAATATTCGCCACGAGCGTCTCGTGCCGAGAAACCCTATTCTGGCGACAGGCTCTGCACCACCGATCCTCTCGGCGTTGCACGCGCCTCCTCGCCGCCGTCATGCAGGCGCCCCCTCGCCACCGTCATGCAGGCGCCCCCTCTCCACCGTCATGCAGGCGCCCCCTCTCCACCGTCATCCTCGGGCCCTTGACCCGAGGACCCATTTTTCCTTTCGACGGTCAACAGCTTCCAAGTGGATCCTCGGGCCAAGTCCCCGAGGATGACGCAAAGGGGGTAAAATATACCGCGGAAATGGTTTCCAGGCGGATCCTCGGACCTACAGCCCGAAGATAACGTCGGTAGGACTGATAGCGGGGATTATCCCGAGAAGTAGTTACCGAGATCGGCTTCGAAGTGATCGCGCGTTAGGCCGAGGTCCTTAAGCCCGTCTTCGCCGAGGGAGCCAAGCTCAAGCCGCGACCGCCGCCGGTCGATTGCATTTCCCACCCAGCCAAACAGACGGCCGAAACGGTTGCTCTGCGCATGTACTGCCAAGCCTGGATGAACGGGCCTGGCGGGATCGATATAGGTCGTACCCATTACTGCCTCCAAATGTCATCACTTGCGTAATATCTCGTCATAAGCGTTGCGCCGAACAAGAGCGCGCGGCGCCCGCACGTTGCATCAATCCCAGAAGAAGCGCTTCACCTCGCGTCGCGCTTCGGCAGGTGCAATGCCAATGTCTTCGAGTAGTTCGTTGCTCAGCTCGCTAAGATGCATGCGCGTGCGCCGCTTCAACATTGCGCGACCAAACCAATTGACGAGCGCAACAATTGTCACGGTCCGCGAGGGTGTCGATGACCGACGAATTTCGCTCGTGCCAGCGCGATCCGCGCCTATTGTCTCTATTGTGCTCATAATTGGCTCCTTTAAGCCCATCATTGACTCTTATTGTATGATTGTCTCTATGTATTGACTCAATTGGAAGCGCAATATATTAATTGTCACCATGACAAATTGGCTTCCGAATCTTGAACCTGGCAAAGGCCCGCTTTATTTGCAGTTGGCCGAACGTATTGAATCCGACATCGCCGAGGGCGTGCTTGCCCCCGGCACGAAGCTTCCGCCGCAGCGCAACCTTGCCTTCGATATCGGTGTCACGATTGGCACCGTCGGCCGTGCTTACAATCTCATTCGGGAGCGAGGCCTCGTCAGCGGCGAAGTCGGTCGTGGGACATACGTCACCGAGCGCAGGGAGCCGGCACTTGAACAGCCCTCCCCACGCACCGAGACGTTTGGCGGTACGCGCAACCAGGCGGTCGAACCGGGCAGAATACGGCTCGATAGTACGGCCGCCATCGACGTCGGCCAATCGGAAGCGATGGCAGGGTTGCTGGCTGGCATCACCAAGCAATATCCCTCGGAGGTCGCAAGCTATTGCCGCACCCTGCCCGCCTCTTGGCAGGCAGCAGGCAGCCGCTGGCTTTCAGCAGCGGGATGGGCGCCGGAGCCCGCTTCGATTGTTCCGACCCTTGGTGCTCACTCCGCGATTCTCGCAATCATCGCCGCCGTAACGGTTCCCGGCGACCGCATCGCTTTCGAGGAACTTACCTATTGCTCGGCTGCCCGCAGCGCCAACCTCATGGGACGGCGAAGCATCATCATACATGCTGAGAGCGGCTCGCTCACCCCTGGCGATTTCGAACGGCATTGCGCCCAGCAGCACCCGAAGCTCGTCTTCCTGATGCCTTCGTTGCACAATCCAACGGCCGCCACCATGCCGGAAGACGACCGGCGCGCGATTGTCGATATTGCGCGGCGCTACAATGTCTGGCTCATCGAAGACGAGATCTACGGTTCGCTCACCCGCCACGATCATGTCAATCTTGCCGAACTCGCGCCGGAGCGGACATTTCATATCGGCGGGCTGTCGAAATCCGTGGCCGCCGGCATTCGCAGCGGCTGGGTCGCCTGCCCGCCTCACCTCTCGGCCCGCGTCCTCACGGCCCACAAGATGGTCAGCGGCGGCGTTCCCTTCATGATGATGGAGCTCAGCGCCCAACTGGTCAATACCGGCGAAGCTGACAGCATCCGCAACGAGGTATGCGCGGAAGTGAACGCACGCGAGGCTTTGGCGCGCTCCGTCTTCACCGGTATGGAATTCGCGTCGCAGCCGCATTCTCCATTCCTGTGGATGAAACTGCCTGATCCATGGCTGTCCGGCACGTTCAAGAATGCCGCGCTCAATGAGGGCGTCATGATTGACGACGAGGACGAGTTCAAGGCCGGACGAAGCGAAAAGGTATTTCACCGTGTTCGCGTCGGCCTGACCGTCCCGACGACCCGACAGGAGCTCGGCCAGGGTCTGTCGGTGTTGCGCCGCCTGATGGAGTCCGACAACGCGAGCTACGATAGCTATTCGTGAAGTGAGTAGTGAGCGAGTGAGTAGTTAAGCGAGGGCGTCTTTGGGTAGGTAGGTGGACACCTGTCGGTGCGTGCGTGACTGTATAATCCTCGCCCTTCGAATGATGGGTGCTTTCCGCGCATGACGGCGGTGGTGTGGCGGTCATCCCTCTGGGCATAGCCCGAGGATCCCACCTTCAACCCGCCACCAGCCCGGCAAAATCGAAGATCTTGCGGTCGAGCAGATGGCTCGGCCGGGTGTTGGCGAGGGCGCGGATCATCGTTTCCTTGCGGCCCGGCATGCGCCTTTCGATGTCGGCCAGCATGGCCTTCATGGCGTTACGCTGCAGGCCCTCCTGGCTGCCGCATAGATCGCAAGGAATAATCGGAAACTGCATGGCGCCCGCAAACTTTTCCAGATCATCTTCCGCGCAATAACTCAACGGCCGCAGCACCATCAGGTCGCCTTCGTCGTTGAGAAGCTTTGGCGGCATTGCTGCGAGCCGTCCGCCGTGGAAGAGGTTCATGAAGAAGGTTTCGAGAATGTCCTCGCGGTGATGGCCGAGGACGAGCGCAGCGCAACCCTCTTCCCGGGCGACGCGGTAGAGATGTCCGCGACGCAGGCGCGAGCACAGCGAACAATAGGTCTGGTTTTCGGCGATCTTATCCGTGACCACCGAATAAGTGTCCTGATATTCGATGCGGTGCTCGATACCGTTCGCCTTCAGGAAATCCGGCAGGATATGCTTGGGAAAATTCGGCTGTCCCTGGTCGAGATTGCAGGCGAGGAGTTCGACCGGGAGCAGACCGCGCCATTTTAGGTCGAGCAACAAGGCCAGGAGACCATAGGAGTCCTTGCCGCCCGAAAGTCCGATCAGCCAGCGCTCGCCGGGCTTGACCATGGCGAAATCCTCGAGCGACTGGCGCGTTTGGCGCAGGAGCCGCTTGCGCAACTTGTTGAACTCGACGGAGGACGGCACGCCGAGAAACATCGGATGGCAGCCGCTTGCGTCGGTGAGGTCAAGCTCATGGATGGTCATGGAAATATCCCGCTACGATCCGGTTCGTCGCCTTAATTGCATCGCAGGATCGCCGAAGGCAAGTCCTTCATTGTCCGAAGACGGACCAGCCGGTGCGCTGGGCGAGCAATTCGAGCGCGGCCGACCCGAGCAGCGAGTTGCCGTTCTCGTTCAATCCCGGCGACCAGACCGCAATCGAGGCTTTGCCCGGCGCCACGGCAAGAATCCCGCCGCCAACACCGCTCTTGCCCGGCAGGCCGACGCGATAGGCGAAATCGCCGGAGCCGTCATAATGCCCGCACATCAGCATCAGCGCGTTGATGCGCCGCGCCCGGCCCGGTGAAACGACGCTGCCGCCATTGAGCGGATTGCGGCCGGCCGACGCGAGATAAAGTCCGGCATGGGCAAGCTGGCGGCACGACATGGCGATAGCGCAATGGTGGAAATAGACCCCGAGGACATGCTCGACGGGATGATTGAGATTGCCGAAAGCGCGCATGAAATTGGCAAGCGCAATGTTGCGGTAGCCGGTCTGCGTTTCGGAACGCGCAACGTTCTCGTCGATCGCGATGGTTTCATCATCGGCGACGTGGCGAATGAACTGCACGATTTCGCCGATCGCCTCCCGCGGTTGATGCCCGGCAAGAACCACGTCCGCAACCGCGATAGCGCCCGCATTGATAAAGGGATTGCGCGGCTTCCCCTTCTCCTGCTCCAGCTGGACGATGGAGTTGAAGGCATTGCCGGAAGGCTCACGCCCAACCCTCTTCCACAGCCCGTCGCCGATCTTGCCGAGCGCAAGCGTTAGCGTGAAAACCTTGGAAATGCTCTGTATCGAGAAATTGGTTTCGGCATCGCCCGCGACATGGACTTTCCCGTCAACCGTTATCATGGCGATGCCGAACTGTTTCGGGTCCACCGTCGCGAGTTCCGGAATGTAATCGGCAAGTTTGCCCTCACCGATGCGGCCGGAAAGGTCGCTGTAGACACTGTCGACGATAGCCTGAAGGTCGGTCATGGCCGGACTCCGGTTGAAAAAAAAGCCGCCGAGATTTCTCCGGGCGGCTTTTTCTGAAATTCAGAACTGATTAACGCGAATAGAATTCGACGACCAGGTTCGGTTCCATCTGTACAGCGTATGGCACGTCGGAGAAAGCCGGAACGCGGCTGTACTTGGCAACCATCTTGTTGTGATCGACTTCGAGATACTCGGGAACATCGCGTTCAGCGAGCTGAACCGATTCCAGAACGATCACGAGCTGCTTCGACTTTTCGCGAACTTCAATGACGTCGCCAGCCTTGCAGATATAGGACTGGATGTTCGTGCGGCGGCCGTTGACGTTGACGTGGCCGTGGTTGACGAACTGGCGCGCGGCGAAGATCGTCGGAACGAACTTGGCGCGGTAAACGATCGCGTCAAGACGCGACTCGAGCAAACCGATCAGCTGTTCGCCGGTATCGCCCTTGCGGCGTGCAGCTTCCTCATAGGTCTTGCGGAACTGCTTTTCCGAAATGTCGCCGTAGAAACCCTTCAGCTTCTGCTTGGCGCGCAGCTGCACACCGAAGTCGGAAAGCTTGCTCTTGCGGCGCTGGCCATGCTGGCCCGGGCCGTATTCGCGGCGGTTTACCGGGGACTTCGGACGGCCCCAGATGTTTTCGCCAAGACGGCGGTCAATTTTATACTTGGACGATTCGCGCTTGCTCATCGCATTTCCTTTCAACAAATACGAACCGAAGCTCACGCGCCGGTTCAAGGAAACGCGCCCTCCTCTGCCTCCTTTGTGTGAAGACTGACAGAATGATTCACGCACGCATTGCGAAATCACTCACGGGACACGTCAAATGAAACGCAGAGCCGTTGGGCCCTGCGCTGGGGTGGCTTCTAGTGGGAAGGGCCAGGGATGTCAAGCGGGGGCGCGCCTGTTTCAGCGGCTCACATTATTTGAAACCCATGGCCCGGTTGAGGCGTTAGGTTAGACGCTCAACAGGAGTAGAGCCGATAATGACCCTATTCTCGCAGCATTCTCGCAGGTCCGTACTTCTTTTATCCTTCACCGCCCTTATCGCAAGCACAATGATCATCACGACGTCCGACGACGCCGATGCACGGCGCCGGCGTCCGCCCCGTGCGGTCACAACGGCAGCGCCACTGCCTGTCGTACCGCCAATCCCTGAATCCAATCCCCGGGCGGCACAATCGACCGAAGCGCCTAAACCGGAAGAGAAGCCCAAGGAGGAAATCCAGAAAGCGGATCCCGAAACGCCGGTTCCTTCGCAAAAACCTGCTGCAGGGGAAAGCAAGCCCGAACCAGCGTCGAAGCCCGACGTGAAAGCTGGAGAGCAACTGGGGCCCAATCCGCTGCCAAAACCGGAAGAAACCGGCAAAAACACCGAGAAGGGCGATCAGGAAGAGAGTGTTGAAAAAGTCGATCCCTCCATCTCGCCGGACCGTGTCTACCAGAACGCCTGTCCAGCGTTGATGAACGGGGAAGTCGAGGGCTCACTCATACCGCCATTGTCGGAGGGCATCTGCGGCGAACGTTCGCCTTTGAAGATTACGGCGATCGGCAAGGACAATCCGGTGAAATTTGCGGCCGCCATCACCACCAACTGCGCAATGGCCGGTTCGCTGGCGAATTGGATCATCGAGGTGCAGGCGGAAGCCCAGAAGGATTTCGGAGCGGAAATCGAAAGCATCACCACCGGCTCAGACTATCAGTGCCGCAAGGTAAACAACGGGCATAAGGGCCGTGTTTCGGAGCATGCCTTTGCCAATGCCCTCGATATCGTCGCGTTCAAGTTCAAGAATGGGAAAAAGACGGAACTCGGTACAGGCTGGAAGGGATCGCCCGAGGAACAGACATTCTGGCGCGCCTTGCACAAGGCAAGCTGCGAGCGCTTCATGACCGTCATCGGCCCCGACGGTGATGCCGCACACCAGGGCAATCTGCACCTCGATCAGGGCTGTCACGGAAAGAAGTGCGAGGCGCGCATCTGTCAGTAAGAAACGCGCCTCGATCTATCACTCGCTGGTTTTCTTCTTCGGCAGACCCTTGCGCTTGGTTTCGGCAAATTCTTCCAGCTGCTTTTCGCTCATCGAGTCATACATGCTCTTCGAGGCACCCTGGAGTTCGCTCTTCTTGGTTTCTCCGCGCTTTGCCGAAAGCGCAGCACCAGCGGCCTTTTGCTGGGCTTGGGATTTTGCGGGCATCGGATTTCTCCCTGTGGGTGGTTGCACAAGGAAAGAAACGCAAGCGCTATGGCTCGGTTCCACGTTCACATTTCCGCTGACTTGGAAAGTATGAAGGGGGCACGCTGGCCCCCTTCGTTCACCTCTGGCTAATCGGTTAGCTGCGATGCTTTTGCTTCTTGACCGGCTTGGCTCCTTCCACCGGCTCCAGCGACAGACTGCTGACGCCGACAGCAACGTTGAAACCTTGCGTTCCTTCGGTGCTGAACGGCTGCAGGCCGATATTCTTGTTGGATCCGCCGATAAGGGCATTGGCGCCAAGGCCGAGCCCGACGGAAGCACCCGCCGACACGCCGACATACTTGCCGGCAAGCGCATTGGCACCCGGCTTATTGTCCGCTGTCGTCACAACGGTCCAGCTCAGATACGTTTTTTGCGTTATGCCGAGGTCAAGGCCGAGTTTACCGAGGCGGCCCTTGTAGTTTTCAACCGAACCGTCGCGATGCTTGTAGGCACAGTTGATCGCCTTGTTCGACCCGAAAACCAGCCCGACGCCGCCATCGACCTGGCACGACAGGATTCCGATATGGGTTGCTTTCGCTGGTGTTTCGGCTTTCGTCGTCTTGGCAGTTGCTGCGATGGTGCCACCGGTAAGGGCGGTCGCCGCCACAATGAGCGCCGGAATGAATCGTACCATAATTGTCTTTCTCCGTTGATCTTAATGAAATCACTATCGGCACATGACGCGCCTCAATGAACCATTCCCCGGAAAATCCCGAGGGCTGCCTTAAACGTTCACATGATTGGATGGTTCCGGCGGCCGTGCAACCAATTTCGCAATTGGCGCAGCAATTGCCGTGTGTCAGCCTATTGGCGCCGCGTCGAACACCTTGCGCGCGTCCCTGAGATTGTCACGGTTTTTTACCGCCCATTCGCCAAGCGCCCCGATCGGCACCGCAATCGAATGGCCCATCGGCGTCAGCGCGTAGGTAACTTCCGGCGGCGAGGTTGGCTTGACCGTCCGCAACACAAGCCCTTCGCGCTCGAGCGAACGCAACGTTACCGTCAGCATGCGCTGCGAAATACCCTCGATCATTCGCCGCAGCACATTGAAGCGACGCGGTCCTGCCTGGAGATTGATGATTGTTAGCAGGCTCCACGAATCGCCGATAATATCCAGCACCTCGCGCATCGGACATGAACCGCTGCCGTCCGATTCCATTGCCGCCATGGAAGCGAGAAGCGGCGTCTTGCCTTCGGTTTTCGCGTGAATGCTCATGCGCTCGATGTCCTTGCTGTGGCGGGCGGTTACCTGGATGTGCCCTGAAACGGAAAAAGTGCGTTCTTCCCAATTCATGTTTCCTAGCATAGGTAGTTATCAATCGTAACTACAAAACGATGCGTACCCGCATCAAAGGAGCATCCCATGAAAATCGCATTGATTGGCGCCACCGGTTTCGTCGGCACGCAGATCCTGAAAGAGGCTTCGTCGCGCGGTCATGTCGTGACGGCGCTGGTACGCAACGTCGACAAGGTAGAGAAGCGCGATGGCATCAAGGCTGTGGAAGCGGACGCGCTCAACACCGCCGATCTCGCAGCCAAGCTGAAGGGAAACGACATCGTCATATCAGCCTATAATCCCGGCTGGGACAATCCCGATATCAAGGCCGTCCATATCGCTGGCAGCAAATCGATCACCGAAGCGACGAAACAGGCCGGCATCAAGCGACTGATCGTGGTCGGTGGTGCCGGTAGCCTGCGTGCGCCAGACGGTTCCCAGTTCGTCGATGGCGCGGCGTTCCCGGCAGAGTACAAGGAGGGCGCTTTGGGTGCACGCCAGGCACTCGAGGATCTTCGCAGCGAAACCGCACTTGACTGGACCTTTGTCTCGCCGCCCTTCACGCTTGTTCCCGGCGAGCGGACCGGCAAATACCGCCAAGGCAAGGACGAGCCTGTCTTTGGAGCCGACGGCAAGAGCACGATCAGCACCAGCGACCTGGCGGTGGCAATTCTCGACGAGGCTGAAAAGCCGGCGCACGCGCACGAGCGCTTTACCGTCGGCTATTGACCGCACGCGGCGTGCGTGGCGTTGCTTTCAGGCGCCACGCGCCCCGCCAGTATCCTTTTTGTGCCTCGGACACCGTGATGTGCGTTCTTCACAGAACCACTTTCTGTGCTTACCTGTGCGACAAGGTTTGAACGAGGCGTCAAAAATGGAACTTGGTATTTATACATTTGCCGGGATGAGTCCCGACCCTGCAACCGGCGTCGCCATCAGCGCGCACCAGCGCATGCAGAATCTCCTCGAGGAGATGGAACTGGCCGACCAGGTAGGGCTCGACGTCTTTAGCATCGGCGAACATCATCGGCCGGACTTCGTCATCTCGACACCGGCCGTGGCTCTCGCAGCCGGTGCGGCGCGCACCCGGAACATCCGCCTGACGAGTGCCGTCACGGTGCTGAGTTCCGACGACCCGGTGCGGGTATTTCAGGAGTATGCGACGCTCGATCTGATTTCCTCCGGGCGCGCCGAGATCATGGCCGGCCGGGGCTCCTTCATCGAATCCTTTCCGCTCTTCGGTTATGATCTCAATGACTACGATGAACTCTTTGCGGAGAAACTCGACCTTCTGCTCAAGCTGCGGGGCAGCGAGCGTGTAACTTGGAAGGGCAATTTGCGCGCTTCTCTGAACGATCTCGGCGTCTATCCGCGCCCATTGCAAAATCCCCTGCCCGTGTGGATTGCCGTGGGCGGGACGCCGCAATCGGTGATCCGCGCGGGAACGCTCGGTCTCCCGCTTGCCGTCGCTATCATCGGCGGCGAGCCGCATCGTTTTGCGCCGCTGGTCGAACTCTACCGCGAGGCGGGAGCCAAGGCCGGCCATTCCCCGGACAAACTCAAGGTCAGCATCAACTCGCACGGTTATGTTGCCGCGACATCGCAGGCTGCCTCCGACGAGTACTGGCCGTCCTATGAAGTCGTGATGAACAAGATCGGCCGCGAACGCGGCTGGCCGCCGAGCAATCGCGCCCAGTATGAAGCCGGCCGCACCATGCGCGGTGCCTTGCTTGTCGGCTCGCCTCAGGAAGTGATCGACAAGATCATGCTGCAGCATACCTATTTCAGGCATGACCGCTTCATGCTGCAGATCGATCTCGGCAGCCTGCCACACATAAACACCCTGAAGGCTATCGAACTTTACGGGACCGAAGTCGCACCGGTCATCCGCAAGGAGCTTGGCGGCGCGAAGCCATCTTGAGGAGGTTGCATTAGCGATGCTCGATCGACAGCAGCGTATCAACCGCCCATTGCTTTAAACCGGGGTCGTCCATCAGGATAAAAAGGTAGGTCACACCGTCCCTCGCAACGGCGCAGCCCTCGAGCCATTGATCGGTCTTGCCGTCTTCTTGTTTCTTGTAGTTCCATATGCCGTAAAAGCTGAGCTTGTCCTTGACGACTGAAACATCGAGCTTGCCGGTAAACCCCTCCGGCGGGCGGCGGTCATCATGTTCGATGGTCGTCGCGGCCGGCACGACGATGCAGCCGATACTCTTGAACACATTCTGTTTGAAACGATCGTTCCAGCCCAGAATGAAATGTCCGGGCAGCCTTATCCACCAATTATCGTCAAAGGGTTGCGGTCGTGGATAGCGCAGATAGCCCATGCCGGGCGGCCTCGGCCACGTCTTCGACCGGCTCGCAGTCTCAAATGCGGCGACATTCAACTTCTTGTCTGTCTCGAGGCGTGGTTCTTCCCTTGCGATCTTGATGAGTTCCGAGAGCACTTGAATGAAAAGCGCTTCATACTGGTCGATCGGGCCACGCCAGGGGAACGAGCGCCACAACATCGCCTCCGCCAGTCCAAAAGCAGCCCGCGCGGGCAGGCCGAAATCCCACCAGGGAAAAAAGTTGTCAGCCTCGCCCTTGAAGCCAAAGAAATCCACGTCGCGTGGGCCGCGAACTGTCATGATCCGGTCCTTGAAAACATCAAGCGCTTCGCGTGCTGACAGGGAAAGCGACAGCGGGCCGTGCTTGCTGGCGCTGCTGCGCTCAACGACGACTTTCGAGACCGAGTTGAAATAAACGCTCATGTGGGTCTGGAGGACATCGTAATTTCGGTCCATCCAATACTGGGTGTCGTCGCTGAATTCCTCATCCTGCGTGACAACAAGTTTTTCCTGTTCGACCAATTCGTCCAGCAAGGCCACGAGATAATCATGATAACCCGGGCCGGTTGCCACCGTCGCCGCCGAGAAATTAACCCGGGCGCCGTCTTGGTAGAAATGCACATCCTCGTCCGTCGGCAAGATCGAGCAACTTGACCTCGCCTTGCCGTCATCACCCTCGGCAGTGATGACAGCCAGCGGTCCCAAAGTCGGCTCCTTGCGCGCCAACAGGCAAAACTTGCGGGCGAGATCCTTGGCGCTTGGCCGCTGCTTTGAAGATTTGATCTTTTCTTGGCGAGAGAGGACGAGTCCCAGAATAATGCTCACGAAAGCCCTCGGCGATATTGGAAAGCGTTGTATCTGATCGGCAGTCTCGGCGGCGGGGGCGCGGAGCGCTGTGAAAAAACCCGCCGGCACGCAGGTGCTATGAATATTGCAAATGAAGGATCGGCGCGCAGCGACCGATGGAACTGGAAGGTGTCGCGGAGGGTCATGCCGTCCGGCACGGACTATCGCCACCACTTCCACTTTTATCGCCACCATTTTCAGGCAGAGTGAGAATTGAAGAGGGGCCGCCTCATTGGCAGCCCTGTTTATTCGATGATCTGGATTGGCGAATTGTCCACCGGTTTTGGTGGCTCGGTGGTTTTCCCTTTTTTCTTCGGGGCAACGCTCGGCTCTGCAGTCCGCGCCACGGGGGAGCGGGCATCCATGAACGATTGGATTTCGTTGAGACCGACCGTATCGCCATTGCCTCGGCTGATTTCATCAAAGTGGTCGGCGATGAAGCCCCAACCGGCATCCTTTGCCTGTTGTGCGGTCAAGCGGCCCGAGGGGCCGGCCGCCGCCTCGAACTGCCTCTTCAACCGCTGATCGAGTTCCTTCTGAATGTTCTGCGGCGTCATCGGCGTACGCACCGTGCCAGGCGAATCGGGCGGTGGGAAGCCCAGTTTCTCGCCCGCACTCGCAGGCGAGAAGAATAGGATGCTGGCGGCAATTGCCAACATCATCCCCGATAGAAGTTCGACAGATCGCATAAAATACTCCCAGTCCAATGCAATAGATGGGCGCGGTTATGTTTCGCCCAAATGGTATCACCAATGGCAACTCGATAAACGCGAGCCTAGGAGCGCAGTAACGCCTGGTCAATTATTCGAAAGTTCAACACGCCCGTTTTTTCAACGCCGCGCAACATGGCCTATGCTTTAGGCGAAAGTGGCGGAGTTGCCGTCCGAAACCAATTGCAATCCAAGATTGGTGTCGAGACCGAACCCCTGCATCAGGCGGCGCGTGGAGAAATCTGGATTGCCCGATGTGAACATGGCAAAATCGTCGCCGTGTTCGGGTTCTTCGCCGGTACCGTTGACCTTGAGCAATGAAAGACCACGGCGAGCAATGGCCTCGGCGGGATCGAGCCAGTCGACCGGCCATGGAGCGAGCCGGCGAAAGACGTTTGCGAGGAAAGGATAATGGGTGCAGGCGAGGACGACGATGTCCGTCCGCTTGCCGTCCCGTTCGTAGAAGCAGGGGGCAATCTCCTGCCTGATTTCGGCATCGTCGACGAATTCCCCGCGAATATGGGCTTCCGCCAGGCGGGCCAGGCTCTGGCTGCCAACAAGACGCACGTGGCATTGCGAGGCAAACGACTGGATAAGGTCGCGTGTATAGGCGCGCCGAACCGTTCCGGGTGTTGCAAGGACGCTCACGAGGCCCGACGAAGTCCGCTCGGCGGCTGGCTTGATGGCCGGTACCGTTCCGACAAAGGGGACGCCCGGATAGGCTCTGCGCAGATCGTCGAGCACGAGCGTCGATGCCGTATTGCAGGCGATGATTGCGATTTCGGGGTCGAATTTCGCGATCAGTCCACCGAAGAGTTCAACGATGCGCTCGCATAAGGCCGCCTCCTCCCAATCGCCGTAGGGAAAGCCGGCATCATCCGCGATATAGACAAAGCGCCGGTCTGGCATCAGAACCCTCGCCTCGCGCAGAACGGTGAGGCCGCCAATGCCGCTGTCGAAGACAAGGATCGGTCGGTCGGCGACCCGCTCATTCATCGTCAGTCGGCCTTTCATTAGCCGGCTCATCGATCGGCTTTGCCCGCTTGCGCCCTTCCGGCGCTCCGGCGCCGCGCGGCGTATCGGGGCTGAAGAAGTCGAGAGAGACAAGGACGCCGCGCAGGAGCTTCAGCTCCGAATCCGAAAAACCCGGCCGGGTGAGGACGCCGCGCAGGTTATTGACCATGATCTCCTTGCGGGCCATCGGCCGGAAATATCCCCTCGCCTGCAGCGCTTCTTCCAGATGATTGAAGAAGCCCTGCAACTGATCCTTGGGCGCCGGCGCAAGCTCGGGGCCGCGAAAGGCGGTATCGGTATGTTTCTCGAGGCCGGATTTCATCCATTCATAGGACATGAGCAGGACCGCCTGGGCAATGTTGAGCGACGAGAATGCCGGATTGACCGGAAACGTCACCAATTCATCGGCAAGGCTGACTTCGTCATTATTGAGGCCGATGCGCTCGCGCCCGAAAAGAATTCCGGTTCGCTCGCCGCGGTTGAAGCGCTGGCGCAGCACCACGCCCGCTTCCACCGGCCCCCGCACCTGCTTGAACGCATCACGCTCGCGCGCCGTCGTTGCATAGACGAAATTCAGATCCTTGATGGCAGAAGGCAGATCCTCGAAAACCTGCGCCGCATCGATGATGTGGTCCGCCCTGCTCGCCGCGGAGCGCGCCTTCTCGTTGGGAAATTCCTCGCGCGGCTTGACGAGCCGCAGTTCGGCCAGGCCAAAATTGGCCATGGCGCGCGCCACCATGCCGATGTTCTCGGGCAATTGCGGTTCAACGAGAATAATTGCCGGGCCTTCGGCAATAAGCGTGCGTTGTCTATCTGTACCGGCCATCTCTTGTTCCTGCTGATATTGCCGCCGTCATAACGCGCGATCTTTTGATGGGCAATCCTGACTTAAAATAACGGCATGGCTGGTCGGCAGCTTTGCGTTCGGCGATCCCGATGCTATAGGGGCGCGAACCCTCACTGAAAACCGATGCTGACATTCCCACACCCAGCAAAATAGAGGCTGACTATCCATGGCAAAGATCAAGGTTGCAAATCCGGTCGTCGAGCTTGACGGCGACGAGATGACCCGCATCATCTGGCAATATATCAAGGAAAAGCTGATCCATCCTTACCTGGATATCGATCTGAAATATTACGACCTCGGGATCGAGCACCGCGATGCCACCAATGATCAGGTGACGGTCGATGCGGCCAATGCCATCAAGGAGTATGGTGTCGGCGTCAAGTGCGCGACGATCACGCCGGATGAGCAGCGAGTCGAGGAATTCGGCCTGAAGAAGATGTGGAAATCGCCCAACGGCACGATCCGCAACATTCTCGGCGGCGTCATCTTCCGCGAGCCGATCATTGCCAAGAACGTTCCGCGCCTCGTTCCGGGCTGGACGCAGCCGATCATCGTCGGCCGTCATGCCTTCGGCGACCAGTACCGCGCGACCGACTTCAAGTTCCCGGGCAAGGGCAAGCTGACGATCAAATTTGTCGGCGAAGACGGCCAGACGATCGAGCACGAGGTCTATGACGCGCCCGGCGCCGGTGTTGCGATGGCGATGTACAATCTCGACGAATCGATCCGTGATTTCGCCCACGCTTCGTTCAACTATGCCTATAATCGCGGCGTTCCCTGCTATCTGTCGACCAAGAACACCATCCTCAAGGCCTATGACGGCCGCTTCAAGGACATCTTCCAGGAAGTTTACGAGGCAGAATTCAAGGCGAAGTTTGCCGAAAAGAAGATCTTCTACGAGCATCGCCTGATCGACGACATGGTTGCTTCCGCGCTGAAGTGGTCCGGCGGCTATGTCTGGGCCTGCAAGAACTATGACGGCGACGTGCAGTCCGATATCGTCGCGCAGGGCTTCGGCTCGCTCGGCCTGATGACCTCGGTTCTGATGACGCCGGATGGCAAGACGGTGGAAGCGGAAGCTGCCCACGGCACCGTGACCCGCCACTATCGCCAGCACCAGAAGGGTGAAGAAACATCGACCAACTCGATCGCTTCGATCTTTGCCTGGACCCGCGGCCTTGCGCATCGCGCCAAGCTCGATGGCAATGCCGAGCTCGAGCGCTTCAGCCACACGCTGGAGAAGGTCTGCGTCGACACAGTCGAAGCCGGTTACATGACCAAGGACCTCGCGCTCCTGATCGGTCCGGATCAGCCCTGGCTGTCGACCACCGGCTTCCTCGACAAGATCAATGAAAACCTGTCGAAGGCGATGGCTGCCTAAGCCATCTGAAAGCATCAATGCTAAGAGCTCCGGTGAAAACCGGAGCTCTTTTTGTTTGTGCGCTTCGCGAATGAGCGATGCGAAAATGGCGCGCCAAAAAGCGCTGTTTTGGGTATTATGCGTGATGCTATGATCACCCGAGGGGACCGAAGATGAGCAAGCAGCAGTTCTTTTTCCGCCTGATCCCGCCACGGCCGACCTTTGCGGACGACATGGACGATGACGAGCAAGAGCTGATGCGCCAGCACGCAAGCTATGTGCAGGAATGTTTCAACGAGGGCTTTGTCCTTGCCTATGGCCCGGTGCATGAGCCCGACGGCAGCTTCGGGCTCGCTCTTCTTGAGGTAAATGATCATGCGGAAGCGGTCCGCTTCGGCGACAACGACCCGACCGTACTCGCCGGCCTCAACAGCTATACGATAGCGCCCATGCATATCGCGGCTGCACAGGCGCCGCGCGAGGAGTAAGCACGGCGCTAGCTTTCGTTGCCTGAACCCGCTTCCCCGGTCCCGACCGCGTTTTGCCGAGGTGGACTAGCCGCCGCTGCGGCAGAGTTGGAGCGGCAGTAAAGGTCAAAGCGGCAGCAACCGCAGCGAACCTGCTCTTGTGCTCCAGCACCTTCTGAAAGACCGCTGCGGATATTTTGCATACAATCTTTGAACTCTTTCAAACACGATATGCGCGGCAGACATCTCCAAACCGATGAGGGTAACCGCCCCCATACGCACGTCCTTAACAACGCCCGCCGACTGGCATCCGTTTAGTGCGACAAGCACGGCCGTCAACACAAACGCGACACCCCCGTTTCATAGGGACCCGCCTCAAACCATGTGTCAGACGTAAAGCAACGGTCGACCGTCACAACAAATAATAAAACTTCAATACCGGCCAAGATCGGTCGGCGCTTCCGCAATAGTCACTCGAATTTAGTGTCTATACCAAGCCAAAAACTTAATAATCAAAATACTATTCAAGCATTACATCACGCAACGCTTGAAAGAACAAGTACGTTCCAACGCAGTACTATTTCCAATAAGTATAATACGCATAGCGGCGAGTTGGCCCGGTCATACAGCAGCATGACCGGGTACGCGAATCTAGGCGCCGAGCGCCTGGCGGACGGCCGAAATCGCGTCTTCGGCTTTTCCGCCATCCGGGCCCCCGGCCTGGGCCATGTCGGGACGGCCGCCGCCGCCCGCGCCGCCAAGAGCGGCGGATGCAATGCGGACAAGATCGACGGCGCTGTACTTGCCGATCAAATCCTCGGTGACCCCGACAACCGCACTCGCCTTGCCATCTTCGGAGACGCCGACGAAGGTGACGACCCCCGAGCCGACGCTCTTCTTGGCATCATCGGCGAGCGGCTTCAGGTCGCGCGGATTGACGCCGCTCACCACCTTGCCGATGAAGCCTACACCGTTGACCGTCTCCGGCGCGCCGCCTGCGGCTCCGGAAGAACCGCTTCCAAGAGCCAATTGCTTACGGGCTTCGGTAAGCTCGCGTTCGAGCTTGCGGCGTTCATCGACCAGCGCCGTCACCCGGGCCAGCGCATCAGCCGGCGTCGCCTTCAGAACCGACGCGATCGCCTTGACGCGGTCGTCCTGCTCCTCGAGATAGCGCCGCGCAGCTTCTCCGGTCAGCGCCTCGAGGCGGCGCACGCCAGCAGCGACAGCGCCTTCAGAGACCACGCGAATAAGCCCGATATCACCCGTGGCGCGTACATGCGTGCCGCCGCAAAGCTCGGTGGAGTAGCTTTTTCCGGCCTTGTCGCCTCGCACAGCCGTGCCCATGGAGACGACGCGAACCTCATCGCCGTATTTTTCACCGAAGAGCGCCATAGCGCCTTCGGCAATCGCATCGTCGACCGCCATGAGGCGCGTCGATACCGGCGCGTTCTGCAACACGATCTCATTGGCAATGTCTTCGATTGCCGCGAGTTCCTTGTCGGAAATCGGCTTCGGGTGCGAAAAATCGAAACGCAGCCGGTCGGGGGCAACAAGCGAGCCCTTCTGGGCAACATGGGTTCCGAGCGTTTCGCGCAGCGCCTCATGCAACAGGTGGGTTGCCGAATGGTTGGAGCGGATACGGGTGCGGCGCGCCTTGTCGACGATAAGTTCGACCGGGGCACCGACCTTCGCCGTTCCCTTCATCACCTTGCCGATATGGACGAAGACGCCGTCATTCTTCTTCTGCGTATCGCTGATCTCGATGACAAGGCCGTCGCCGGTGATCGTTCCGGTATCGCCCTGCTGTCCGCCGGATTCGCCATAAAAAGGCGTCTGGTTGACAACGACGGCCACAGCATCGCCTTCGCCCGCCGTTTCGACGCTGGCACCGTTCTCAACGAGCGCGGTTATGACGCCTTCAGCCTGCTCGGTCTCATAACCGAGAAATTCAGTGGCACCGACCTTGTCGCGAACCGAGAACCATACGGTCTCGGTCGCCGCATCCCCGGAACCCGCCCAGCTCGCGCGCGCCTCGGCTTTCTGCCTTTCCATGGCCGCATCGAAGGCTTCCGTGTCGACGCCGATGCCGCGCTGGCGCAGCGCATCCTGCGTCAGGTCGAGCGGGAAACCATAGGTGTCGTAAAGCTTGAACGCGGTCTCGCCATCGAGCTTGTCGCCCTCACCGAGGGATTCGGTCGCTTCGCCGAGGAGGCCGAGCCCGCGATCGAGGGTCTTGCGGAAGCGCTTTTCTTCAAGCTTGAGCGTTTCCGAGATCAATGCTTCGGCACGCACGAGTTCGGGATAGGCTTGGCCCATTTCGCGCACCAGCGCCGGCAACAGCCGCCACATCAGAGGCTCGCGTGCGCCAAGGAGCTGCGCATGACGCATGGCGCGGCGCATGATGCGGCGCAGCACATAGCCGCGACCCTCGTTCGACGGCAACACGCCATCAGCGATAAGAAAGCTTGAGGAGCGCAGGTGATCGGCAATAACCCGGTGGCTGGCGCGGAACTTACCCTCGGCCTTTACTCCCGTTGCCTCCTCGGATGCGTGGATCAGCGTCTGGAATAGATCGATGTCGTAATTGTCGTGCTTGCCCTGAAGCACAGCGGCAAGGCGCTCGAGGCCCATGCCGGTATCGATCGATGGGCGCGGCAGATCGATGCGCTGCTCCTTCGTCACCTGCTCGAACTGCATGAAGACGAGGTTCCAGATTTCGATGAAACGGTCGCCATCCTCATCGGCGCTGCCGGGAGGGCCGCCCCAGATTTCAGAACCGTGATCGTAGAAGATTTCCGAGCACGGACCGCATGGACCCGTATCGCCCATCGCCCAGAAATTATCGCTCGTAGCGATGCGGATGATTTTCTCTTCCGGAAGCCCGGCGATCTTCTTCCAGAATCCGGCTGCTGCATCGTCGGTGTGGTAGACGGTGACCGTCAGCTTGTCCTTTGGAAGCCCGAACTCCTTGGTGATCAGGTTCCACGCAAGCGAGATCGCCTCTTCCTTAAAGTAATCGCCAAAGGAAAAATTGCCGAGCATTTCAAAGAAGGTGTGGTGACGCGCCGTATAGCCGACATTGTCGAGGTCATTGTGCTTGCCACCGGCGCGCACGCATTTCTGCGATGTCGTCGCCCGGTTATAGGGACGGTGCTCGATGCCGGTGAAAACATTCTTGAATTGCACCATGCCCGCATTGGTGAACATCAGCGTCGGGTCATTGCGCGGCACGAGCGGGCTCGACGCCACGATCTCATGGCCGTTCTTCTTGAAATAGTTCAGAAATGTCGACCGGATCTCGTTGACGCCACTCATGCTGCTTGCCTTCTGACTTCTTATATCCAAATGGAATTAGCCCCATTCTTAGCGAAGGAGCGGAACGAAACGCTTGTAGCGACAGGGCTGCGTGCTGTCCAGAAAATCCCTATTGCCGCGAGGTGCGACCGGCCAGGGAATTGGCCAAGCCAAAGCGCGACCGGCCAGGGAATTGGCCAAGGCAAAATGATAAGACCCGCAGCCGTCACCGGCCGCGGGTCTCAAATCCTCAGTCAATATCTAGAGGCGGCTCAGCCTTCGGCGGCGTCGGGTTCGTCGTCCTCTACTTCTCCGACATTCTTGTCGAGCATCTGCTCGGCAATGAGACCGGCATTCTGGCGCAACGCCAGTTCGATCTCATTGGCTATTTCCGGATTCTCCTTCAGGAACAGTTTCGCGTTGTCGCGGCCCTGGCCGAGGCGCTGCGAATTATAGGAGAACCATGAACCAGATTTTTCGACAATGCCGGCCTTGACGCCAAGATCGACCAGCTCGCCCGTCTTGGAGACGCCCTCGCCATACATGATGTCGAACTCGACCTGCTTGAAGGGCGGCGCCAGCTTGTTCTTGACGACCTTGACGCGCGTCTGGTTGCCAACGACCTCGTCACGCTCCTTGAGCGATCCGATGCGGCGGATATCGAGGCGAACAGATGCATAGAACTTCAGCGCATTGCCGCCCGTCGTCGTTTCTGGCGAACCGAACATCACACCGATTTTCATACGGATCTGGTTGATGAAGATGACCATGCAATTGGAACGGGAAATCGATGCGGTGAGCTTGCGCAGCGCCTGGCTCATCAGGCGGGCCTGCAGACCCGGCAGGGAATCGCCCATCTCGCCCTCGATTTCCGCCCGGGGCGTCAGCGCCGCAACGGAATCGACGACGAGAACGTCGATGGCGCCGGATCGCACCAGCGTATCGGTAATTTCAAGCGCCTGCTCGCCCGTATCCGGCTGCGAGATCAGAAGGTTCTCAAGATCAACGCCAAGCTTGCGGGCATAGACGGGGTCGAGCGCGTGCTCAGCGTCGACAAAGGCGCAAATGCCGCCCTTCTTCTGGGCTTCGGCGATCGTATGCAGGGCAAGCGTGGTCTTACCTGAGCTTTCAGGCCCGTAAATCTCGACGATGCGGCCTTTCGGCAATCCGCCGACGCCAAGGGCAATATCGAGCGACAGCGAGCCGGTCGGAACCGTTTCGATCTCCACAACCTGCTCGTTGCGGCCAAGCCGCATGATCGAGCCCTTTCCAAAGGCCCTCTCGATCTGGGACAATGCCGCATCCAGCGCTTTCGTTTTATCCACCGAATTACCCTCAACCAACCGCAATGAATTTTGAGCCATGTTACACTACCCCTGTGTTGTGCATGAAGTCCGGATGTCGCTTCTGATGAACTTATTTGTATCTGTTTTGTTCTCATTTTGCAATAGACATAAGTTATTGAAATAAACACATAACTTCAAAATGTTCGTAAAATGTTCTTGTACGGGCAGACATGCTGTCAGGCAAGCTTTCCGCTGTTTCCAGGCGTTGCCGGACAAACCGAAGTTGCGAAAATCGAATCGGCCGGATTATTGCGCCTGTCCGACTGACACTTTAGAGAAGTAGCGCAACGCCAGCCCTTCAATCCGTGGTTTTAAATCGGACAAGCAATCACCCATGACGTCAGGCAACAAACCGCTGCTCTTTGCTGTTGGCGGCGCCCATCTCGACCGGCGCGGCCAAAGCACAGTACCGTTTGTGCCCGGCGCTTCAAACCCCGGTATCATGCGCGAAGAGCCGGGCGGCGGTGTCTTCAATGCGTTAAGGCTGGCGATGCAGCGCGGCATCGCAGCTGAACTCCTGTCCATACGCGGCGGCGACCGTATCGGCGAGACGATTAGCGCAGCGATCGAGTCAGCCGGCATCATCGATAGCTCCGTCGTCTTCATGGACCGGGCGACGCCGAGCTATACGGCAATCCTCGACGAACATGGCGATGTCGTCGCCGCAATCGCCGACATGGCGCTTTATGAAGTCGCGCTCCCCCGGCAACTGCGCCGGCGGAAGGTGCGCGATGCCGTGGCAGCGGCCGACGCCATATTTTGTGATGCCAACCTTCCGGCCGATGCGCTGGAAAGGCTTGCGGGCCTTGCGGAACATCGGCCGATCTATGCCCTGGCGATATCCCCGGCAAAGGCGGTGCGCCTGCGCACGATCCTTGGCAATCTCAACTGCCTTTTCATGAACCGCCGTGAAGCATTGGCCCTGACCGGCCTTGGCCAATCGGCGGAGCTAAAGGAAATCTGCGCAGCGTTGCGCGCGGCGGGCCTTCAAGTCGCCGTCATCAGCAATGGCGCCGGTCCCACCCTCGCCTACCATAACGATCTAGCCTATACACTCGAACCGCCTGGCGTCGACGGGATTGCTGATGTGACCGGCGCAGGTGACGCGCTTGCCGGCGGAACGATTGCCGGGCTGATGCAAGGTGTCGCGTTTCACGAGGCAGTCCGTCAAGGTATGACCGCGTCGATGCTGACATTGAAGACACATTCCGCCAGCCCGATCTTTACCCCCGAGGAATTCGACGCAGCGCTTTCCTTGATACCCGATGCGACCCTGCTGCGTTGATCAAAGGAGCCGACATGACCCTCAATCCCTTTACCGATATTGCCCCCGAGGTCGAGCAGGCACTTGATGCGGGCAAGCCGGTTGTCGCGCTGGAAAGCACAATCATCACTCATGGCATGCCCTATCCCGACAACAGCCGCATGGCCGCGGATGTCGAGGCCATCATTGCGGAAGAAGGCGCTGTTCCAGCGACGATTGCCATTGTCGACGGCCGGCTCAAGATCGGGCTCTCCGCCAATGAACGTGAAGCGCTCGCGCAGGTGAAGGGCGCCATGAAGCTGTCGCGCGCCGACCTTGCCTTCGCGCTCGCCGAAGGACGCACTGGTGGCACGACGGTTGCAGCCACCATGCTTGCCGCGCATCTTGCTGGCATCAAGGTTTTTGCCACGGGCGGCATCGGCGGCGTGCACAAGGGCGCAGAATTGAGTTTCGATATATCGGCCGACCTTGAAGAACTCGGTCGAACCTCGGTCATCGTCGTCTCCGCCGGGGCCAAGGCCATTCTCGATATCGAAAAGACGCTGGAAGTGCTTGAAACCAAGGGCGTTCCTGTCGTCGTCCATGGCGCCGATGTGCTTCCCGCCTTCTGGTCGCGCCAATCGCCGATCAAGGCGCCGCTGCGGCTCGACTCAGCCGAGGCAATCGCCGGGTTTCAGCGGGCACGCGAAGCCATCGGCGTCAACGGCGGCATGCTGATCGCCAATCCCATTCCGGCAGCGGACGAAATTCCAGCGGAGAGAATGGCGGGCTATATCAGCGAGGCGATCGCACGCGCCACGAAAGATGGCGTCACCGGCAAGGCCGTGACGCCATATCTACTTTCCGAAATTCTCGACATCACCAAGGGTGAGAGCCTCAAGGCGAACATCGCACTCGTCGAGAACAATGCGCGCTTTGCCGCGAGGATCGCCGTGGCGCTCGCTATCAGGTAAGCGGCGCGATCTGAATTTCGACGCGGCGATTCTGGGCGCGCCCGGCTTCGGTCGCGTTCGTTGCGACCGGCTGCGAGGGGCCGAAGCCGCGTACGTCGAAGCGGCGGTTGTCGATGCCCTGCTGGGTCAGGTAGTTGGATACGGAAAGCGCCCGGCGCTCAGAGAGAAGCTCGTTATGCTGCAGGCTACCGGTGGAATCCGTATGGCCGGCGACATCGACGATAGTCTGGTTGAATTTGCGCAGGACCACAGCGACGGAACTGAGCGTCGGGTAGAACTCCGGCTTCACCTGATCCTGGTCGGTGTTGAAGGTAATGTTCGACGGCATGTTCAAAATGATCCGGTCGCCATTCCGGGTCACCGAGACGCCGGTCCCTTGAAGCTGCGCGCGCAACTCCGCTTCCTGGCGGTCCATGTAGTTGCCGATCGCGCCGCCACTGAGCGCACCGATGCCTGCACCGATCAGCGCGCCATTTCGACCCGACTTGCCGCTGCCGCCGCCAATGGCAAAACCGGCGAGCGCACCTGCTGCCGTTCCGATCAAGGCGCCGCCGGCGGTGTTCGACATCTTCTGGTCACCCGTATAGGGGTCCGTCGTCGTGCAGCCCGCCAGAAAGGTCGCTGCCAGGCAGCTGATGGCAAATTTCTTCATCATCGAATCAAGTCCCCGTTTGGATGTGGCGCGGACTATACAAGCGATTCGGGCAAAATATGGGAGGCCAAAAATGCGTGATGGACGCACCTATACAGCCATCCTCGCGACTTGGCTGGCGGCCTTTAGACTAAGGTCGAACTGATTTTGTGAAGGCACGGCATGACGGCGCGTGGGGCTTAAAGCCAGGCCGCATCGATACACTAGAAAGCACGATGGCAGCGCCTAAGAAAACGTGCTAGGGTGTACACAATCCAACACATGAGGGAGGCAAGTTTCATGACCACCAGCACTACCATGACGATTCGGGTTCGGCCCGATGTGAAAGAAAAGCTCGACCGGATAGCGGCCGACACGCAACGGAGCAAATCGTTCCTCGCCGGCGAAGCTGTCGCCGCCTATGTTGATCGCGAGCTTGAAATCATCGACGGCATCAAGCGCGGCATGGCCGATGTTGCGGCCGGCCGTGTCGTGCCCCATGAACAGGTGATGGCGGAAGCCCGCCAGATCATCGCGGACGCGAAGCGTAAAAAAGCCTCGTAAGAATGAGGCGGGTCATCTGGTCGGCCGACGCACGGCACGATTACCTCGACATTCTGCAATTCGTGGCCGCTGACAACCCGCTTGCTGTTGAAAGGGTAGCGGATGCGATCGAGCAGGTGGGCAACGGACTTGGCGAGTTTGCGACCGGAAGGCCGGGCCGGGTCACAGGTAGCTATGAAAAGTCCGTTGCCCGCCTGCCCTACATCATAGCCTATGAGATCAAGAGCCACGGCGGGCAAGAGGTTATAGCCGTCTTGCGGGTCATCCACACATCGCGGGATTGGTTGGCCGAGGAATGGCCGGACTAACTTAAGAAGTAGTGACATCTCTCGCTATATGTCGTCAGATTTCAATTCGACTTTTGACTCATTTTCTCAACGTTCTTCAAAAAATTTGACAGCCTTTGCATCCTGAATTCAATTGCGTCCATGAGGACAATCAATGATGCTCGCCACCATTCGAGAATAAAGGCGAGAACCATGACGCAATCACAAGAAGCTCCTGTTGCAATCATCACCGGCGGAGGACGCGGCATGGGCGCCGCCATCGCGCGCGAACTGCATGGCCGCGGCTACCGCCTCGGCCTGATGTCGCCCTCAGGCAGCGCCGTCGAGCTTGCAGGCGAACTTGGCGCGATCGGTCTGAAAGGGTCCGCTGGCGAAGCCAGCGATCTCGAGGCGCTGGTCGCACAAACCGTGGAGGCATACGGCCGTGTCGATGCCGTGGTCAATCACACGGGACATCCGCCGAAGGGCGATCTTCTCGACATCACCGACGATAAATGGGCGATTGGCAACGACCTGATGGTGCTGAGCGTCGTGCGCATGGCGCGGCTGGTGACGCCCTACATGCTCAAGCAAGGCAAGGGGGCCTTCGTGAACATCACGACTTTCGCGGCCTTCGAGCCAAGCCTGGTCTTTCCAGTATCCTGCGCCTATCGCGCCGCGGTAGGCGCCTATACCAAGCTTTATTCGGACCGTTATGCCGCCGATAATATCCGTATGAACGCGTTGCTCCCGGGCTTCATCGACAGTCTGGACCACAAGCCGGAGACTGCCGAAAAGGTCCCGATGAAGCGCGTCGGCACGATGAACGAAATCGCCAAGACGGCCGCTTTCCTGCTATCGGACGATGCTGGCTATATCACCGGGCAGAATATCCGTGTCGATGGCGGGATTACGCGTCACATCTAGGAAAGGCTGACGCCGAACGTCTCACGCAGCTGCCTTTGCCCGTTCGGCGTGACGGTTACGGCCCGCGTCCCGTCCACGCGCCTGATCCAGCCGCGTTCGAAGCAATGGCTGCAGAGAGCCGCGCCGATGGCCCCGGCTAGATGCGGGCGTCTTTCGCTCCAGTCGAGGCAGGGCCGGCAGAGAATACGGCCACGGGCTGCGGTCAAGGCCGCAATGTCGATACCGGCGCGGTCAAGCAGCGCGCGCCCGCTCTCCGTCACCTCGCCGGCGTCGAGGCCGAGCTCGAGGTGACCCGCGTCAACCAGCGCGTCGGTGATTGCGACGCCGAGATGGCCGGCCAGATGATCGTAACACGTTCGCCCTGCCCGCAAGGCTGCGTCGCGCGGCCCTGTTCGAACGGGCTTGGCAGCGACGCCCGGCGCCGCAATGCGCATGATGCTCTCGATCATCTGCGCCACGGCGGGCGATGCCAGGCGGTGGTAGCGATGCCGTCCCTGCTTTTCCACCGCCAGCAATCCGGCGTCGGTCATGCGTGTCAGGTGGCTGCTCGCGGTCTGCGCGGTGATCCCGGCGAGTTGCGCGAGTTCCGATGCCGTCAGCGCGCGTCCGTCCATCAAGCCGTTCAGCATGCTTGCGCGCCCGGGATCTCCCGCCAGCGCTGCAATTTCGGCAAATTTCGCGTTGTTCGACATCGCATCTTCCTTACGCCATCTTGCCCTAATTTGCTTTGCCCCTGACGACAATGCTTCGAAAACGGCCGAAGTATCAAGCCGCCTTCGCGGCCTATGTTGATGGCCGGTTAGAAACGCGATGGAGCGAGAGAAATGGCGATCACCTGCATTATCAAATACGAAATCGATCCCTATCAAAGGGGTGCATTCGAAGAATATGCCCGCAACTGGAATGAGGCGATCCCGCGCTGCGGCGCCGACCTGATCGGTTATTTCGCCCCGCATGAAGGTTCTGCTACCCTGGCCTACGGTATCTACAATATTGAAAGCCTCGCAGCCTACGAGGCCTACCGTGCCAGGCTGCGGGACGATCCGGTCGGCCGTGCGAACTATGCGTTCTCAATGGAGAGGAAATTCATCCGCCGCGAGGATCGCACGTTTCTCACTCACGTTTCCGGATTGAACGGGAAGGAACTGATCCGATGATTGCAGTGATTTTCGAGGTCGAACCGGCAGAGGGCCGCTCCGGGGATTATTTTGATCGGGCAGCGGATCTGCGTCCGCTGCTGGAGACGATGGACGGGTTCATCTCTGTGGAACGTTTTCGCAGCCTTGCCAACGCGAACCGCTACCTTTCCCTTTCCTTCTGGCGCGACGAAGCGTCAGTGGCGGCTTGGCGCCAGACCGAGGAACATCGCCTTGCCCAACGCGACGGCCGTGGTGGGATCTTTGCCGACTATCGGCTGCGGATTGCGTCCGTTGTGCGTGACTACGGCCTCAGAGCCCGTGATGAGGCTCCGTCTGATGCGCGGGCTTACCATCATGCCTAGGCCCGTTGTCCGTGATTGCGCTCGGCGCATGCCGGTCCTGGACCACGCATATAGTGGCGTTCGGGCCGGTAGCTCGGCACAATGAACTCGCGGACGACGCGAAGCGTATCGCGCAGCTGGATAATCATGGTCATCATGTCTGGTCTCTTGCATTTTGGCTGCCGGGCGAACCGGTAGCGATCAATTAGCTAAAATTTAACTCATAAATATGAACAGCTCCTGAATGCCATTGGTTAAAGACCGATAAATTCATCAATTATTAGCCTTAACCACTTGGGCAAAAAGACGTTTTTGCAACGGATATTGCCGCGAGAATGCCCCTTTTAAAGCATTGCGACCGCTTCGGGCTTGTCCCTACGTTCGATCACGCATTGCCGATCAAGATACCCGTCGCGAGCACAAGGCTGCCTCCAAGGACTACCTGGATCGCCGCGCGGAAGAAGGGCGTCTCCATGAAGCGATGCTGGATATAGGCAATGGCCCAAAGCTCAACGAAGACGACGAGGGCAGCGACAGTGGTGGCTGTCCAGAAATCGGGGATCAGGTAAGGCAAGGCATGACCGAGACCGCCGATCGCCGTCATCAACCCATTGGCAAGGCCGCGTTTCAGCGGCGATCCGCGACCGGAGAGCTTGCCGTCATCATGGGCGGCCTCGGTGAACCCCATGGAAATGCCGGCGCCAAGCGAGGCCGAGAGACCGACCAGAAAGGTCTGCCAGGTGTCCTGCGTGGCAAAGGCCGCCGCGAAGATCGGCGCCAGGGTTGAAACGGAACCATCCATCAGACCGGCAAGCCCGGGTTGGATATAGGTCAGTATGAACTGGCGGCGCTCCGTTTGCTTTTCCGCGTCCTGAACCGCGTCGGGCGTATGTCTCAGACCAAGCCGGTGCGCCAGCGATTCATGGGCCTTTTCCGCAATGGCAAGATCGCCAAGCAGCTTGCGGGTCGAGGCATCGCTGACAAGTTTGATCGCCTCGGTATAAAATCTGTAGGCTTGCTCCTCCATTTTCTCGGCCATCTCGCGCACCTTGTCGATGCCAAGCGGACGCATCAGCCAATCGGGCCGGCGCTCGATATAACCGCGCACATGCTCCCGGCGAATGAGCGGGATCTGGTTGCCGAAGCGCTCCTGATGCAGCTCGATCAGCACTTGCCGGTGACGGTTTTCCTCCTCGGCCATGTCTTCAAACACTTTGGCGCTGTCGGGAAAATTCTCGCGCAACCCATCCGCATAGGCGAGGTAAATTCGCGCATCGTCCTCTTCTGACGAAATGGCAAGCGCGAGAATCTCCTGTTCGGTGAGCGATTCGAGCGAATGGCGGCGATGGGAGAAGAACCGGCTGAGCATGACAACATCCTAATTTAGAATAATTCTAAACTATAGTTTCCAGCGTCATTGTTCAAGTCCGCGCGGGCCTTTCAATGGACAGAGAGAAACCACACGGATATGGTCCGTTCGGTCGCAATCACCCAGGACTTAACATGACGCTTGCCGGTTTTGTCGCCTATTCGGGCGCTCTTGCCATCGCCGCGGCCATACCCGGCCCGGGCCTCACCGCACTGATCGCACGGGCGCTCGGTTCCGGCTTTCGCTCCGCGCTGTTCATGTCGATCGGGCTCATTATCGGGGACCTTACCTACCTTACCGCAGTGGTCCTAGGCCTCGCCATGGTGGCGCAGACTTTTGGAACAGTCTTCCTCATCATCAAATGGGCCGGCGTTGCCTACCTCGCCTATCTTGCTTGGGGTCTCTGGTCCGCAGGTATTTCCGCAGAAAAGATCGAGGCGAAGAAAAGCCGCGGCGGGCCGGCTGCAAGCGTTCTTTCGGGACTTACCGTCACGCTCGGCAATCCAAAGACGATGCTGTTCTATATCGCCCTGACGCCGACGCTGGTTGATCTTCACGCTGTCACCCTCGCCGATTATTCGATATTGGCGACGATTACCGTCCTGGTGTTGCTGGTCGTGCTGATTCCTTACCTCGCCCTTGCAGCAAGGGCGCGCGGCCTCCTTGCATCGCCCCGTGCGTTGAAGCGGCTAAACCGGACTGCCGCCGCCTTCATGGCCGGAGCAGCGCTTGCGATCGCCGGGCGCGCTTCCTGACTGGAATGATTTTCCAGTTTTCGCGCGATAATGGCAGGATTTTCCAATGAGGATGCGTCGACCGAACGGCTTCGACTAGGAAATTCCGCCGCTGCCCCATAAGATCGGCCCAACGACGCAATCCAGGATGGGAGTTCATCAATGAGCAACAATGACGCGCGCAAGCCGGGCCGTGGCCGCATCTACAATTCGATCGTGGATACGATTGGCGATACACCCATCATCCGGCTCGACAAGCTCGCCAAGGAAAAGGGCGTGGGCGCCAATCTTCTCGCCAAGCTCGAATTCTTCAACCCCATCGCCAGCGTCAAGGATCGTATCGGCGTCGCGCTCATTGAAGCGCTTGAGGCGCAAGGCAAAGCGACGCCGGGCAAGACGACATTCGTCGAGCCTACATCCGGCAATACCGGCATTGCGCTTGCCTTTGCCGCCGCCGCGAAGGGGTACCGCCTGATCCTGACCATGCCGGAAACCATGTCGGTCGAGCGGCGCAAGATGTTGAAGCTGCTTGGCGCCGAGCTTGTGCTTACCGAAGGTGCCAAGGGGATGAAGGGCGCGATTGCCAAGGCCAATGAGCTCGTCGAAACGACGCCCGATGCGATTATTCCGGGGCAGTTCGACAATCCGGCCAACCCTGAAATCCATCGTCGCACCACCGCCGAAGAAATCTGGAACGATACCGAAGGCAAGGTCGATATCTTCGTCGCCGGCATCGGCACGGGCGGCACGATCACGGGAGTCGGCCAGGTGCTGAAGCAGCGCAAGCCGGAAGTCCGGATTGTTGCGGTCGAGCCAAAGGATTCGCCGGTGCTTTCCGGCGGCAATCCCGGTCCGCACAAGATCCAGGGCATCGGCGCAGGGTTTGCCCCTGCTGTGCTTGACACGCATATCTACGACGAGGTGATCCAGGTCTCCAATGAGGATTCCTTTGCCAATGCGCGTCTCGTGGCCCGGCTTGAGGGCGTCCCGGTCGGTATCTCCTCCGGCGCCGCGCTGACGGCGGCGATCGAGATCGGCAAGCGCCCGGAAAATGCGGGCAAGAACATCGTTGTGATCATCCCGTCTTTCGCCGAACGTTATCTTTCCACGGCGTTGTTCGACGGATTGGAAAGCTAGGATTCGCGCATCCGCGCGACTGTCTACTTTGGCTCATCCCGAGGATCGATTATCCAGCGGGAAACGAGGCAAGGTGGGTCCTCGGGACAAGGATGACGCAGGCGGTGTGCGAATTATGGCCCTAGGCGGCTGGCGGACGTGGCCCAGGGTGACGGTAGTAATTCGAGAATAAGGACGGGGCAGAATGACGTTGGTGCGTGGTTTAAGCCCCGCTGTCGACTGACCAGGAAGGGGGGTCCCCACTTCCCTACTTCCCTACTCGCCCTCCAGCATCTCCTTGACGGCCGTCGCGAGCTGTTTCAATGAGAACGGCTTCGGCAGGAATCCGAACTTTGCATCCTCGGGCAGATTGCGGGCAAAGGCATCCTCGGCATATCCCGACACGAAGATGAATTTTATGTCGCCATATTCCTTGCGCAGTTCGCGCAACAGCGTCGGCCCGTCCATTTCCGGCATCACCACGTCCGACACGATAATATCGACCTTGCCGCCCAGTTCCTTCATTACTTCCAGCGCCTCGACGCCGCTGGAAGCCTCGTGCACCGTATAGCCGCGCGACTGCAGCGCACGCAGCCCGCCCATGCGCACCGCATCCTCGTCCTCGACGAGGAGAACCGTGGCAGAGCCTGAAAGGTCGGTCGCCTTCTCCGCCTTCTTCTCGCGCTTCGGCGCTTCGGCGGCGATCACCTCGCCATCGGCATTGACGGTCGCGGCCTGCTTCTCCTCCACATAGCGCGGCAGGAATATGCGGAAGATCGTGCCCTTGCCGGGTTCGGATTCGCAGTGGATCGAACCGCCGGTCTGCTTGATGATGCCGTAGACCATGGAAAGGCCGAGGCCCGTCCCCTTGCCCACCTCTTTTGTGGTGAAGAACGGCTCGAAGATCTTGGCGATCACCTCCGGCGGCATGCCGGTGCCGCTGTCGGCAACCTCGACCAGCACGTAGTCCCCCGGAATGAGATCACGGTAATTGAGCTCGGCGGATTCGGCCTCGCCGACATTGCGGGTGCGGATGATAAGGTCGCCGCCATCCGGCATCGCATCGCGTGCATTGACCGTCAGGTTGACGACCACCTGCTCGAACTGGCCAAGATCGGCCCGTACCGGCCAAAGGTCTCGGCCGTGCTCGATCTTGAGGTTTACTTGCGTGCCGGCAAGCCGCGTCAGCAGCATGCGCACATCGGCAATCACGTCGGTGAGGTTGAGAACCTCCGGCCGCAGGGTCTGACGGCGCGAGAAAGCGAGAAGCTGGCGCACCAGCGATGCGGCGCGGTTGGCATTCTGCTTGATGTTCATGATGTCGGCGAAGGACGGATCGGACGCGCGGTGATTGGACAGGAGCAGGTCCGACGACATGATGATGGCGGTCAACACATTGTTGAAATCGTGGGCGATGCCGCCGGCAAGCTGGCCTACGGCCTGCATTTTCTGGCTCTGGGCCATTGTGGCCTCGAGTGCCTTTTGTTCCGTCGTCTCGACGACCGAAACGATGGCGGCTTCCTCGGCGCCGTCCTCCGATCCCGCATCGAACACCGGGCTGATGTAGAAACGCAAATGGCGTTCCTCATTGCCTGGAACGACCGTATCGACAGGCGAAATCTCGGCCTGACCGGCAAATGCAGCCGCAAGTGCCCGGTCAAAGGCTTCGCGGTCGCGCTCGTGCACCACAGTCTCCAGCGGGATGCGCCGGTCGATGTCGTCACGGTCGACGATTGGCGCGAACAGACCGAGGAACCGCGCATTGGTACGCAGGATCTTGCCTGTGGCATCGACGGCGGCAATTGCCATCGACGCGGAATTGAAGAAGCGCGTGAACCGCACTTCCGCTGCGCGCAACGCGGCCGAGTTGTCCTCGCCTTCGGCGCGGTTGAGAACGATGGTGCGGCTCGGGCCCCGCCTTCCGTCGCGCTGCACCTGTACGCGGTGATAAAAGCGCACGGCGAGACTCTGGCCGTTGGCCTTGGCAAGGTCGAGGTCAATCACTGTATTGCGGCTGGTGCCGGGCTCGGTCTTGACCGCATTGATCAGCGCCATGCCGTTGCCGGCGACGATCTCGCGAACCATCATCGATCCCGGTGTGAACCGCGTCAGATCGACGCCGAGCCATTCGGCGAGCGTCGCGTTGATGTAGATGATGCGCCCGTCAGGATCGGCCGAGAAGAAACCGGCAGGCGCATGGTCGAGATGGTCGATCGCTTCCTGAATGTCCTGGAAATAGCGTTCCTGCTCGGCGCGCTCGGCCGAAATATCGGCGATCTGCCAGGCATAGACCGGAGCGGTCTGGTCAGGAATGCCGGCGACGGGGCGCGCCTTGATGCGGTACCAGGTCGGGACCGGTTCGCGCGACGGATCGAGAGGACGCGACAGCCTGAGTTCTTCCTGCCCGGAAATCCCGTCGCGCACGGCATTGGCGAGACGGTAGATGGGATCTGAGGCGGCAGCTTCCCCGGAAAGAATATGTTCGATCGGGCGGACATCATTGGAGTTGGTGACACCCGTCAATTGCGCATAGGCGCGGTTTGCGTAGACGATGCGCCCCTTCTGGTCGCAAACGACGGTGCCTTCGGGCAGCGTATCGACAAAGGCGCGTGTCAGTTCGTCGCTCGTGCCACGCGGGGTAAACTGGATTACGTTGATCGCCGAGCCGAAAAGATAGAAAACGCCGGTCATGGCCAGCGTGCCGAGCAGTCCAAGAAGGAACTGTTGCCCCAACTGGTCCCGGTAAATGAAGTAGAGGATCGAAACGCCGACGAGCAGCACACCGAGGATGACGAGGCGCAGACCCGCCTTGTTCGACTTGGTATTCGCAATGATCGGTTCTGGATAAAGATCGCTGTTCGTTTCTTGAGACATGCGTCTCAAACCCCTTTTTACCTCACAATCGCCGCCACAACCCTGGCTGCGCTGTCTCGCTTCGAATCGTTTGGATCATATCTTTTCGGCGCTATAAACCCTATCTTTCAAATGCAGGGCGTTCGTCCACTACTCGTTGGCTGACTGCCGATTCCATATCGCCGCCGGGCGAATGCTTCCGGCTGATGATTTATCCCAGGGTAGACTGACGGCATCAGGGTTGCGGCCAGCATTGGCTCGCACTAGTGTCACGCAAAGTATTGCGTGGAAGCCCATGTCGGGGAACAGGTTTTGGGCTCGCAGACCTTAAAGGAGAGTTCGTCATGAACGCTTGGCTCGCCCCTATCGTCGGTGACACAGCCGCCCCCATTGTCGGTTTTGTCCTGCTGTTCCTCCTGGTGATCCTGCTGTTGCTGATCGTTTTCGCCATCTTGCGGCGCGCAACCGGCGGAACCTTCGTCGCCGGCGGCCGCAACAGGCAGGTGCGCCTCTCCGTCACTGACGCAGCAGCCGTCGACAATCGCCGGCGTCTCGTGCTCGTTCGGCGCGACGATGTGGAACATCTCATCCTGATCGGCGGCCCGAGCGACGTGGTCATCGAGCAGAATATCCGCCAGTTCGCAAAGCAGCCCTCGCGCAACGAAACAATAGCACCGCCCGTTTCCGCGCCCGCAGCCGAGGCGAAGCGACCAGTCGCGGTGGAAGAACCGCAGCCGGAGCCGATTGCTCCGATCGCCGCCCCGGAACCGGTCGCGCCCGTCGCGGCACCCGCCCCGTCACGTCCTGCGCAAACCGCCCAGGCCGCGCCGCAAATCCCTTTGCGCCCTGCACCGCCCCAACAGCGTCCGGTCGCGCCGCAGCGGGATTTGCGTCTCGCCGAACCACCAAAGCATGCGCCGGCCGCCGTTCCCGTTCCTCCGCTGCCCGCAGCAGCTGGAGCCGCACGCGTCGCAACGGTTGCGACGGCAGTAGAGGCCCCTTCCTTCGCCGCACCAGCCGTCGAGACGCCAGCCGTTAGTGAGCCTGCGGCCGAAAACGGCGTCTGGCCTCGCGTCATGCGGCAGGCATCCGCCCCGCAACCGCCAGCACCGAAGATGGAATCGCCTTCGCCCGCACCCGTAAGCGAGCGCCCTTCGGAACCGCGCACGACCACCGCCGCAGCTTTTCCCTTTGCCGTGCGCAATGAACCCGCCTCGGCTGCGCCTGCACCTTCGACCTATAAGGAACCGACGCTCGAAAACGTCGGCCCTGCCGAGACGGTGGAGCCCGACGTGACCCTCGGCGAGATCGACTTCTCCGAGGCCTTCGAGGCGGATCTTGAAAGCGAGCTCAACATTGCACCCGGCAAGGACGAGGCGCCCAGGAAAGCCGACAATATCGAGGACGAGATGGAGCGTCTCCTTGGCGAACTCTCCAAGCCGGAAAAACGATAGACCGTATAAAAACGAAAGGCCCGGAAAACCGGGCCTCAGACTGCTGACAAACCCCTGGTCACGACCGGGGGTTTGTGATTCAGTGGGCCATGTTGAAGAAACCTGCTCCCGAACAGACGGCGCTCGAGATGGTGACGCTCGACAGCCTGGTGCCGAAAGACCACCTGCTTCGCAAGATCGATGCGGTGATCGACTTTTCCTTCATTCACGACCGGGTTGCCGGCTTGTACTGCGCCGACAACGGCCGTCCGCCGCTCGACCCGACCTTGATGTTCAAGGCGTTGTTCATCGGCTACCTGTTCGGTATCCGCTCGGAGCGGCAATAGGTGCGCGAGATCGAGGTGAACGTCGCCTATCGCTGGTTTTTGCGCATGAAGCTGACCGATGCGGTTTTCGATGCCTCGACGCTGTCGCAGAACCGCCGCCGCCGCTTCAACGATACATCCGTTGCCCAGGACATCTTCGACGCGATCGTCGAACAGGCCATCGCCAGGGGCCTTGTGGACGGCACGGTGCTCTACACGGATTCGACCCACCTGAAGGCCAATGCCAACAAGGGCAAGTATGATGTTGAGATGCTGCACAAGTCGCGGGCCGATTACTGGGCCGATCTCGACCGGGCCATCGAAGCGGAGCGGACAGCCCACGGCCAGAGGCCGTTGAAGGAGAAGGCGCGTGCGCCCGGGACCAGGCAAACCAAGGTCTCGCGCACCGATCCCGACAGCGGCTACATGGTGCGCGACGGCAAGCCGAAGGGCTTCTTCTATCTCGATCATCGCACGGTGGATGGCCGCCATGCGATCATCACCGACACCCATGTGACGCCCGCCAACGTCCATGACAGCATTGTCTATCTCAAGCGGCTGGACCGGCAGCGGCACCGCTTCGACCTGAACGTCGGCGCCGTCGGTCTGGATGCCGGTTATGCGACGGCCGGCATCGCCAGGGGGCTGGAGGAACGCGCGATCCTTGGCGTGACGGGTTACCGCAATCCGACCCCGCCCAAAGACGGCATGATGCGCAAGTCGACGTTCGTCTACGAGCCTGATGCCGATGGCTATCGGTGCCCTGAGGGTCAGTTGCTCTCTTATGCCACCACTGACCGCAACGGTACAGGCACTATCGCTCGGACCCGGCAATCTGCCAAAGCTGCCCGTTTCTGGCCTCTTGCACGTCAAATGCCAAGGCAGAGCGAACGATCACCCGTCATGTCTGGCAGGATGCACGCGACAGGACCGACGGCCATCGCAAGACGCTCTGGGGCAAGGCGATCTACAAACGGCGAAAGGAGACGGTGGAGCGCTCGTTTGCCGACGCCAAGCAACTGCATGGCCACCGCTATGCCCGCTTTCGCGGCCTGATCAAGGTCAGATGGCAATGTCTGCTGGCGGCCAGTGCCCAGAATATCAAGAAGATCGCAATGGCACTGGCGAAAGCGCCCAAACCGGCCTGGGCGTGAGGCCCATCAGGTCAATACCGACAACACCGCACCGCCCCTCAAAACACCGACAGAAAAGCGCATCACCACAAAACAAAAAAACCGCCGGAAAAATTGGCGGGTTCGTCAGCAGTCTGAAGGCCCGGAAAACCGGGCCTTTCTCTGGTGCTTTGATTTTCTCCGCTCAGTCGTCGCGGTAAACTTTCTCGCGTCGTTCGTGACGTTCCTGAGCTTCGATAGAAAGCGTTGCGATCGGCCGTGCATCAAGACGCTTCAGGCTGATCGGATCCCCGGTCTCCTCGCAAAAGCCGTAGGTTCCGTCGTCGATACGCTGCAAAGCGGCGTCGATCTTCGAGATGAGTTTGCGCTGGCGGTCACGGGCGCGCAACTCGATGGCGCGGTCAGTTTCGGACGAGGCGCGATCGGCTATGTCCGGCAGGTTGGCGTTTTCCTGCTGCAGGATCTCAAGCGTTTCGCGCGCCTCCCGCAGAATGTCGTTTTTCCAGTTGATGAGTTTTTCACGAAAATAGGATTTCTGCCGATCACTCATGAAGGGCTCGTCATCCGTGGGCTTATAGTCAAGATCGATCAGTTCATTCATCTTTGAATCACCCTGCACCTATGAGACGCGAGGAGGCCTATATAGGTCGTGTCACATGGGCACACAACTACAAAAAGACATGTAAATCGCAGAAACAAATGGCAGGAATTTGCTCAATTTATTGGCAAAATTGGCAGGATGTTCGAATTTTCTGCACCGAAATGATTGGTTTTCGGGGCCAAACGCGGCCTTTTATAGCTCTTACACTCTACTGGGAGTTGTAGCTTGCACTCCCAAAACGCATGCAGCACAGAATTTCCGCAGGCGCCTTTTGCACAATTATTTGATTATTTTGACATTTGCGCCACAGCTGAATCCAGCAATTGCGTCTTTCGAAGAAGCGTGCAACCACTTCTAAAGGGCATCTTAGCGCTGGGAAATCGATAGATGAGTCAGGTCTTTTTGTTGCGGCATGCAAAAGCGCTCTGGCCCTCGGCCGGTCAGAAGGACTTTGACCGTGCACTCGATATTGCCGGCATCGAAGCTGCCAAGGTCGTCGGCGAGGAGTTCAAGAGGTCTGGATTTCGGCCCGAAATCGTCCTGTGTTCACCTGCAATCCGGGCCCGGCAAACCCTTGAATATATCGGTCTCGAACTACCGTTTATCCTTGAAGACGCCGAAAAGCTCTACTCGGGCGGCGCCGATGGCTACCTTTTGAGCGTGCGCATGGCCGGCCTCGAACACGAAACCGCCAATTCCGTCATGCTTGTCGGCCACAATCCCATGATGGAGGAGCTTGCGATCGCGCTCATAGACCAGGCAAAATCACCGGCACACCCTGACCTCGTATCGGGTTTCCCCACCGCTGGCCTCGCCGTCATCAGTTTCGAAGCCCCTCTCGCCGAAATTAACCCGGGAACCGGTATGCTTCAGGCGTTCTTCTCACCCGCCGAACATCACCTCTAAGACGTCAATTCCTTGCCATCGACCGGGCTTCGTCCCATATGGCTGAAACTGTGACCGCGCCATGGGACGATAGAATTGGGTACACTGACGACATTTACCGACGAAGCCAAAATTGCGCTCGATACATTGGCCGACCGGACCAGTGCGCTCGTTTCGCCGTCGCTCCGCCTCGGCGTAACCGGCCTTTCGCGTGCCGGGAAGACAGTCTTCATCACCGCCCTCGTCCACAATCTGATCCATGGCGGCCGGTTGCCGCTGTTCGAAGCGCAGAAATCCGGACGCATCGCGCGCGCCTATCTGGAGCAGCAGCCGGATGATGCCGTGCCGCGCTTCCAATATGAAGAACACTTGAAGGCGCTGATCGACGACCGCATATGGCCGGAATCGACGCGAGCCATTTCTGAACTCCGTTTGACGATCGAATTTGAATCCGCCTCGATGTGGAATCGCATGTTTTCGGGCGGCAAGCTCTCCGTCGATATCGTCGACTACCCGGGCGAGTGGCTGCTCGACCTGCCGCTTCTCGGTAAATCCTACAGCGAGTTTTCGAGGGATTCCTTTGAGTTGGCTCAACTCGCCAGCCACCGCGATGTCGCGACCGACTGGCTTCAGGAGGCAGCCGGCGCCGAGGCCGATGGCCCGGCCGACGAAATGCTGGCGCAGAAGCTGGCGAAAAGCTTCACCGCCTATCTAAAGGCCGGCAAGGCGGACGAACGGGCGCTTTCGACCCTGCCGCCCGGCCGTTTCCTGATGCCGGGCGATCTCGACGGTTCGCCTGCACTTACCTTCGCGCCGCTTCCCGGCCTTTCCGATGGCAAGCATCGACCCGGGACACTCGCCGCCATGATGGAGCGCCGCTACGAGGCCTACAAGACCCATGTCGTCAAGCCGTTCTTCCGCGAGCATATCGCCCGCCTCGACCGCCAGATCGTTCTCGTCGATGCCATGCAGGCCATGAATGCCGGTGCGGCCGCGGTCGCGGATCTCGAAAGGGCGTTGACGGAAATTCTCTCATGCTTTCGCCCTGGCAGCACAAACTTCCTGACAGGACTGGTGCAGCGGCGCATCAGCCGCATCCTGGTTGCCGCAACCAAGGCCGACCATCTCCACCATGAAAGCCACGACCGGCTTCAGGCCATCGTGCGCCGCCTCGTCGACCGCGCGGTGAGCCGGGCCGATTTTTCGGGTGCAAGCGTCGATGTGCTCGCCATGGCCGCCGTTCGCACGACGCGCGAGGCAACCGTGACCCAAGGCAGGGAGGTATTGCCCGTGATCGTCGGTACGCCCTTGAAGGGCGAGACGATCAATGACGAGACATTCGACGGCAAGACTGAAACTGCCATATTTCCCGGTGACTTGCCGGCAAAACCGGATTCGATCTTTGAAGTTCCGGACCGCCCCACCGACGATCCGGCCATTCGCTTCGTTCGCTTCCGGCCCCCCAAGCTTGAACGCACCGCCGAGGGTATAACACTATCACTGCCGCATATCCGGCTCGATCGCGCCCTACAGTTCCTCATCGGAGATCGCCTCGCATGACGGACCAGAACTCGCGCAAGCCCGCAGCCTTTCGCCTCGACCCAGCACCTGCAGCGGAAACGCGGCACGCTGCCAGCGCGCCGAAATCACAGGTGCGCCGCCCGACAGCGATCAAGGATGTTGCGGTGATCACACCGGCCGTCGATGTTTTCGACGCCGATGACGCCGTTGCCAATGAACTCGACGCGCTGACGCCTCCGCCTGCCCTTGCCCGCAAGTCGCGCTTTTCTTTCGCATCGCTCTTCACCGGCGCACTCGGCATCCTGGTATCGCTTGCTCTGGGGTTATGGGCCGACAATCTTATCCGCACCTTGTTTGAACGAGCGCCCTGGCTCGGCTGGCTGGCGCTTGCCGTTGCTTTCCTTGCAGCCTTTGCGCTTGTGGGAATCGTGCTGCGCGAGGGGCTCGCCCTGCGCCGGCTGGCGTCCGTGCAACATTTGCGCGAAGAGGCAGCGAGAGCTTCCGAGGGCAATGACAGCCGCGCAGCAAAGGCCGTCGTCGGCAAGCTCGTCGCGATCGCCGAGACATTGCCGCCCACGGCCAAGGGCCGCGCGCTGCTCCACGATCTGCGCGACGAGGTCATCGATGGTCGCGACCTGATCCGCCTTAGCGAAACCGAGTTGCTGCGCCCGCTCGACCGGCAGGCACGCGACATGATCCTTGCTGCTGCCAAGCGCGTCTCCATCGTCACCGCGGTCAGTCCGCGCGCTCTGGTCGATATCGGCTACGTCGTGTTCGAATCCGCGAGGTTAATCCGGCGCCTGTCGGAACTTTATGGCGGCAGGCCCGGCACGCTCGGCTTTCTGCGACTGACGCGCAATGTGATCGCGCATCTTGCCGTCACCGGTACCGTTGCCATGGGCGATTCGATCATCCAGCAATTGGTCGGCCATGGGCTTGCCGCTAAACTTTCCGCACGCCTCGGCGAAGGTGTGATCAACGGCCTGATGACGGCGCGCATCGGCATTTCTGCGATGGATCTGGTGCGGCCATTTCCCTTCAATGCCGAACGGCGCCCGAATATCGGCGATTTCATCGGAGATTTGGCCCGTATCGGCGGAACGAAAAAGGAATAGTGCCGCGTTCGCCAATTATTGGTTGCAATCTTCGTCGCGACACGTTTTCTGTGGGCGGCAACTTTCCGTTAACCATTCCGGACCATGATCGCCCCACGTACCTATTCCAATGATTTGTGTTGAGTCCCGCCGATGAAGAGAAGCGCAACAGCCGCTGCCCTGTCCCTGTTCGCCTGCGCGCTTCTCGCGCCGCCGGCGCATGCAAGGGACAACGATGCCGAGTTCTTCCGCACGGTCGAGGGTCAATGGACCGGACCGGGCGAGATCGTCGCCGGTAAATACAAGGGCACGAAATTCACCTGCACCCTTGACGGAACAACGCCGGCAGAGAAGCCGGGCATGACGCTCGACGGCAGCTGCCGCGTCGGCATCTTCAACCAGCCGATGAAGGCGACGGTCATCCGCTCCGGCAATAGCTATAAGGGCACCTTCCTTGACGGCTCCGCCGGCAAAGGCCTCGATATCACCGGCGGCAATGTCGCCGGCGACCGCGTCGTCCTTTCGATCAGCCGAAAGCAGCTCACCGGCGCGATGCAGGCAAAATTCACCAGCGACAACACGATGAACGTGACGATATCCGTTCGCCTTGAAGACCAGCTTATCCCCGTTGTCGGGGTTTCCTTGAAGCGCGTCGATTCGGTGGCTGTCGGAAGTATCGCAAAGAACTGAACCTTCGGCCCCCTTTCGCGTACCCAGAACCTCCCCTTCTCCATCACCTCGCGTTTGCCGCGGGCTGACCCAGGATCAATGGTGGCGCCTCAAATCCCTTCGCGCCACCAGCCGGAATCGCCCAGCGCTTCCTCCACCCCGGCCTTGTCGCAACGGGCTAGCCAATGCGACATCGGCTTGCCAGCAACCACCAGACCCGGGGCGATATCGGCGAGCGGGACGAGCACGAAGGCCCGCTCGGTCATGCGCGGATGCGGCAGAACCAGGGTCGGACTCGCGAAAGTCTCGAATCCGGCATAGGCAAGCACGTCAATATCGATGATGCGCGGTCCCCAGCGCTCGATGCGTTCGCGCTTCATCTCTTTCTCGATGTCGAGGCAGGTCGCAAGCAGCGCCTCTGGCTCCAGCGCGGTCAAAACCTCGGCGCAGGCATTATGGAACGAGGCCTGGTCGGTCTTGCCCCAGGGCGGCGTTTTGTAAACCGGCGAAACAGCGACGACATCCGTATCCTCGCGTCCATCAAGCGCACGCAGCGCCTGCGCCATGGCCGCCACAGGGTCGCCGATATTGCCGCCGAGGCCAAGCCAGGCCTTGTGCATGGGTTGCTTCATTGGCGTTCCCGCCGGGCAGCAAGCATTGCATCGGCGAGTGCAAGGGCGCTACGGTTCATTGCAACGTTGTGCACGCGGAAAATATCGGCGCCGGCGAGACGAAGCATAGCCGAGGATGCCGCCGTCGCAACGTCGCGCTGCTCCCCATCGCCGCCCGACGTTGCGCCGAGGAAGCGCTTGCGCGACGTTCCGGCAAGGAACGGATAGCCGAATGCCGCAAGTTCGGCGAACCGGTCCATAAGCGCGATGTTTTCCGCAGTGTCCTTGGCAAAGCCGAAACCGGGATCAAGGACGATCTGCTCGCGGGCAACGCCGGCAAGCTTGGCGATTTCGAGCGAGCGATTGAGAAACGCGAACTGGTCGACGATGACGTCCGGATCGCGCTCGCGTTCGCGCCCTGTATGCATGATGACGAGCCCCGCGCCCGTCTCGGCGGCAAGGTCGGCGATGGCAGGCTCCCGCTGGACTCCCCACACATCGTTGACAATATGGGCGCCGGCGCGAACGGCGAGCCGCGCGGTCTCTTCGCGATAGGTATCGACGGAGATGATGACGTCGCTCTCCTTCACGAGGGCCTCGATGACCGGCAGAACCCGCGACTGTTCCACGTGAGGTTCTACTCGCGTTGCGCCCGGGCGGGTCGATTCGCCGCCGACATCGATGATATCGGCGCCTTCGGCAATCATCTGCCGGGCTCCGGCCAGCGCCTGGTCCAGGGAATAGTGCTGGCCGCCATCGGAAAAGGAATCCGGCGTAACGTTGAGGACGCCCATGATCAGCGCGCGGTTCCCAAGCGTTAGCGTGCGGCCATGCCCGAGCTTCCAATTCCAATCCATCGCCTTACTCCCTTCACATTCCCCTGTTTTTGAACAGAACGCGCACGGCGTCAATTCATCCGCAATGTTTTTGACGATAGGGTCTGGATCGGGCAGACTTGGCCGGAACACAGGAACAGATCATGCGTATTTTTGCTAAAGCTGCAGCGTTTGCCACAGCGATCGTCCTTGCAGCACAGCCTGCCAACGCAGCGACCGTCCTGCGCAGCTATGAATACTTCAACCTTAACGGCAAGACGGCGGCGGATCTCGACCGCGAGCTATACCGCCGCGGACCGGTCCTGCAGAAAACCGGGCAGCGCCATCCGGGGATGACCAAGATGCGCTTCGAAAGCCGCATCAAGTACGGCTCCAATGGCAAGACCTGTCGTGTGGTCGATGCGACGATCATCGTCCACGCGCATGTCTACCTGCCCCGCTGGGCGCAGCGGCGCACCGCGCCGGCCGATCTTGCGATGATCTGGGACACACTGTCAGCCGATATCAAGCGGCACGAGGAAAGCCACATCTCCATTGCCCGCACCGCGGCAGGCAATATGGAACGCCAGATCGAAGCGCTACCCTGGCGCAGCGACTGCGCAACATTGAAGAACGATATCAGCACGCTGACCGCGAAACTTATGAAGCAGCACGACCTTGCCCAGGTGCAGTTCGACAAGGTCGAGGCCCTCAATTTCGAGGACCGCTTCGGGCGGCTATTGAGCTACCGCCTGATCCGCGAGTTCGGCAAGACGCCGTAACCGGGCCTAGTTGGCGACGCCGAGTTTCTTTTGCAGACTTGTCGAAGACGTCGTGTACTGGAAGACGATCCGCTCGCCCGGGCTGACAATGTGCTTTGCCGCCTGTGTCATCAGGGCGGCTTCGTGGAAGCCGGAAAGGATGAGCTTCAGCTTGCCCGGATACCAGTTGATATCGCCGATGGCGAAGATGCCCGGTTCCGACGTTTCGAAGTTCTCTACATTCACCGGAATGAGATTCTCATGCAGATTAAGCCCCCAATCGGCAATCGGTCCGAGTTTCATCGTCAGTCCGAAGAACGGCAGCATGCGCGTGACCGGAATATCGATTTCGCCTTCGCTGCCCTTGATCGTCGCATGACTGAGTTGCCCGTCCTCGCCCTTGAGCCCTGATACCTGCCCAAGCTCAAAGCGGACGCTGCCGCTTTCGACGAGTTCGAACATCTTCTTGACGCTGTCGGGCGCTGCGCGAAATTCCGCGCGGCGATGCACGACGGTCAGGCTGCGCGCGATCGGCTGCAGGTTGAGCGCCCAGTCGAGCGCGGAGTCGCCGCCGCCGACGATGAGGATATCCTGGTCGCGGAACTCCTCCATCCGGCGCACCGAATAGAACACGCTCTTGCCCTCATAGGCTTCGATGCCGGGAACTGGCGGGCGCTTGGGCTGGAATGAGCCACCACCGGCCGCGATCACGACCACCTTGGCCTCGAAGACCTCGCCCTCGTCGGTTTCGACATGAAAACCGCCGTCGGCCTGACGCTCCAGCTTCGTAACCATCCGGTTGAAATGGAATTGCGGCGAGAAGGGCTTGATCTGCTCCATGAGCTTTTCGGTGAGATCATGGCCGCTGATGATAGGCCAGGCCGGGATGTCATAGATCGGCTTTTCCGGATAGAGCTCGGCGCACTGGCCGCCCGGACGATCGAGAATGTCGATGAGGTGGCATTTCAGGTCATAAAGGCCAAGCTCGAACACCGCGAAAAGACCGACGGGGCCGGCGCCAATGATGACAATATCGGTTTTGATAACTTCGCTCATCGAAAATTCCTTATGCCAGAAGGTCTGTATGCCGTGCAGACGAAATTGGGATCTTGGCTGGTGCATACGGGACGCACGGGCTGCACAGCGCGTAGCGACTGCATTCACCAAGGTCAAGTGAGTGCATCCTCGCCCACCCGTAAAATGGCGCGCCGATCGGCGATTTTAATCCATCGATGAGAAAATATCAGGCCTGCCGCTCGGGAACATGCACCACGAGACCGTCGAGATCGTCGGATACGCGGATCTGGCAGGACAGGCGCGAATTGGGACGCACGTCATAGGCGAAGTCGAGCATGTCTTCTTCCATGGCTTCCGGTTCGCCCGCAACGGCCGTCCACTCTTCATCGACATAGACGTGGCACGTGGCGCAGGCACAGGCGCCACCGCATTCCGCATCGATGCCCGGCACCGCATTGCGGATCGCATTCTCCATCACGGTCGAGCCGTTTTCTGCGTCCGTTTCGAACCGTGCGCCATCAAAAGTGACAAACGTGATTTTCGCCATAGCATGCCCCAAGCAGGAAATTTTATCGCTGACATAGGGATTTGGGGCGGGAAGTCAATTGCACTCCCTGACGCAGCCCGAGCACGCGCGGCACCGGGCTACGTTATGTCGGAAGCTACGCCTCAACGGGTAATGGCAGCGATATAGTCGCGCACGTCGTCGATGATGGGCCGCAGTTCCTTGAGCTTGCTCAGGTCGGCCGGCGCATATTCGATGGCTTCAGCCACGTCGGCAACGCCGAAAGCGCCGATGATGCGGGCCGAACCCTTGAGCGACTTTGCAAGCCGCGCACGCTCGTCAGGTGTCGCATGGGCGAGCCGGTCGACAATGCTGCTGGTCTGGCGGGAAAAGAGGCCGAGAATTTCAGTTTCGAGCGTGCGGTCGCCGAAAGTCTCGCGGGTCAGGTGAACGAGGTCGATCGGTCGTTTGCGCGAAGGGAGCGATTGCTCTCCGCCCGGCAATGCGAATGCCATCGATGCCGCCTGTTGTGCCATTGCTACTCTCCAGAACACGTTTACGAATGAACGAACAAGTTTCATCAAATTGCGCTGATTCAAGGTTAAAACTTGGCAATCGCCGGGCGTTTTAAGGATTATGGTGAACGTTCGGTAAATTTTGATGTTTTGCTGAAATTTGGGCCGCTCTAGTTCTTCGGCTTGATGCGGCTGCCCGCGCCTAGTCTTATAGATATGCGATTGAAGATGCGCATCCCGCCTCGGACTATGCCAGAAGCGGGATGCGGGATTTTAATATGCGCTACTTGCGGGCAACGGTTGAGAGCGGTGCTTCCCGGCTGAACCGCCACCTTGCCGCTTTCCTTGGGGAAGCTGAGCTTCAACTCCTTCAGCCCGGTCATATCAATGCCGCCGAACGCCTTGAGCGGGATTGCAACCATGTTGAGCAACGAAGCCATTTTTCGATCGGCGAACGGCGCATCGCGGGGATCGTCGGTCATCGGCAGCCCGTTTTCCATTTTGCGCGGGACATTATAGAGGGCGTCGGTAAAAGCGCTTGCTGCAACGGTGGCTGCCTTGCCGCTTTTGTCGGTCAGCGTCACGTTGACTTCCTGTCCTGTAGGTCGCACGACAGCAATACGGAATGTCAGCGTATCGTACGACTTGGCGGAAAGACCCTTCAGATCCGTGGCAATCGAAGCATGGGACTTGCTCCAGGCAAGCTCGAGATGATCGGCAATTGAAAGGAATCCCTGTGGGCGAATCCCGTCACCATAATCAAAATGCTCCAAGCGGCCTGGTTTACAGTCCGATACTCCTGTGCTGCCCAGCCCCATCGTGCAGAAGGCTGCGTCATCAAAACCGCTCAAGCTGTAGCTGCCGCCAAGTTCGTTGCGCTCCATACTGTCGCTGCGCTCGAAACGCTGGATGAGCTTGCGCTTGTCAGCGCCCTTCTGCACGCTCAGGGCAACCCATTCATCGCACGGACCGTCGGTGGAGGGGCAGGCGGCGTTCGGCAGGCGAGCGGCCGCGTTCCAGTAGGCGGCAAATTTCTGTTCGCCGCCGACATGATAACGCATGAAGGAACTGATCAGGAAGTTGCCGCTGCGGCGCTGATCGTCCTGGCTCAAACGAATCCCATCCTGCCTGGCTGCCCCGCAATATTTTGTCGGAGCGGCGCCAAAGTCGTCTTCTAGCCATATGGTATTGTAGTAATCATGGTTGGCGCCCTTGACCATGATCTGATAGCGCGGCGCCATATCGCTTATCGGGCCGAAGCGATTGTGATCATAGGCAACCGCTCCTTGAAGATTGCTCATATCGCCATCGCAACCGGGCAGCAGGACGGCTAGCGGCACATTGTTGATACCGAGATTGCCATCGAAATCAGTCGGGGCCAGCATGAAGGCGGCCTTGAAGTCATAGGGCTTTACCGTCTCGCGCCCGGCGGCATAGAAAATATTGTATTCCTTGACGGCCGCCGCGAATTTGTCGTCGTCAATCCTGGCCGGCTCTGCCGCGACCGCTGGGCTTCTTGGAGTGGCCGGTATAGCCTCGGTTGCCGGTATGACCGCTTCAAGCAGGCCACGATATTCCCATACAAAGAGACGAGGATCGGCGATCAATGCGGTGCGCAGATCAGCCTCGGTCAGCCCGAGGCGTGTCTGGTTGAATTTGATGGCGTAGGAGACACCCTGTCCGTCGCGGGAATGGCCCATGAGGCCGATACGGCCGAAATCAAACTTGTTTTTCAGCACGTCGAGTGGACCTGGCTGATTGTCTGCGCCGATCTGGCCCGATGCATCGATCTGGCGCAGCCGATCGAGCGTGCCCAATATGAGCTGCGCACGCGACTGGCTGGAGCCGTCTCCATCAATCGCACTGCCGAAATTGATCCAGTTGGCGTCGATCGAAGCCACGACATAACCGTGCGCAGCCAGATCCTGAGCGATATAATCATAACCTTTATAGCTCGGATCCGCGTTTGAATAGTTCCCATGCAGCAACATGATGAGCGGAAAGCGTCCTGCCGTTGCGGTTGAATTCAGCGGCGTGGGATAGCGGATGGAGCCCTTGATGGGGGTGATGAAAACTCGATCGTCGCTGGAAGTGGCGGGGTTATAATCAGTATCCTCGCTTTCAAGGCCGGCTGTCGACGCCACCAGATTGCCGAGATCATATTCAAGGGCGGGCGAAGGTTTAAATGTTGCGCCGCCGATAGTGTCGGGGGCGATTTCGGTGAATCGCACCACTTTTTCTTCCGCAGCGGGCATTACGATTTGTGTGTCGGTGGGCCCGGTGAGCGGAACTGTCTCGCCGCCACCCAATTGCGGATCGTGTGGCTCCGTTCCCGGAACGGGGGTGACCGTTCCTACAACAGGTCCTTCCGTCGGGCTGGGATTTGCAGGCGCCGTTTCCTTCAAATCGCTCGGTGTTTCGAATGTCGAAGCCACCGCTGCGGGTTCGACCGTTGGCGCCGCCGTGACCCGCCCTTCCGTATCACTTTGATCGCACGCCGATAAAAATATCATCATCATGCCAGCCATGCATGTTTTTTGTGCAATATGCTTTGTTCTATAAATCATCCAGTTTCACCCAATATGTGGCGTTTGCGCTTAAAAATGACTCAAAACACGTAGTTTGCCGATAAAGCATCCGGCAGCAGACTCTTTTCCGTGTATCCATAGTCAGCAATTTTCGTGCCAGAACGGGGCGCGCCGTTTTTAATTGGGACGAACGCTTGCAACGATAAATCAACCCCTGTTGCGCCTTCTTGAAGCCATCTAAACAAAGGCAGGGCACAGAGAGGCGGGCTGGCTTTGGCGATAGCACCTAAATTTTTACCGACGCCGCCTCCCGTTAACCTTGTGTTTAAACTTTTAAGCATTTGCCGAATCCGTTGTTTCTTTCCAATCCATGTGTCAGTACGATAAAGTAGCGGCGTAATGAGTATGGCGCGGGGGACTTCGCATGTGGTCAACCGCCCAATATTGTGAGGTAAACATGGCCACAGCCCCTAGAAGCAAAGCAGCCAAGACCGAAGACGAACTCGGCCAAGCTCTTGAAAAGGCGCTAGAAATCGATTTCGACGAATCGACGCTCGGCATGGATATGGATCTGTCGCCGATCGACGATGATCTTTTGTCCTTGAGCGACCTCGAAGCCCAGATTTCGCAGGCGGCGCAGGAATTGGCGGCTGAAAAGCACAATTTGACGCCGGATGCCGAACCTGTGCTGGTGGCTGAAACCAAACCTGCCCCTGCTCCCGTTGCCCCTGCCGCAAATGTTGCACCGCTTCCTGCACCAAAGCCGCAGATCAAGGCCGCGAACCCCATTCCCGCAGCGCCGCCGGCCCCGCCCAAGGCGCCTGCCGTGCCGTCGCAGACTTTCAAGCCGGCAAACGACGACCTGTTGCAAAAGGCAACAGCTGCCCGCGCCTCGACGCCCGCCGCACAGATGCCGCGCTCTTATGCGCTGCCAACCACAATCGTCAGCGTATTGTGGGCTGCAGGCGTGCTCGCCGTAGGCAATGCGTTCTTCCCGGGGCTGCGCTCGATCCGCTCATTGTCCGACTTTGCCGCTGCTCCATATGCAATCGGCCTTGCCGTCGCGATCATAGTGCCGATCATGCTGTTCTGGGCCTTTGCTCTCATGGTGCGCCGCGCGCAGGAAATGCAGTATGCAGCGCGCTCGATGGCAGAAGCCGCCATGCGCCTGTCAGAGCCGGAAATGCTCTCATCCGATCGCGTCGCGTCACTCGGTCAGGCTGTACGCCGCGAAGTTGCCGCGATGAGCGAAGGCGTCGAGCGCACCTTGGCACGCGCCGTCGAACTTGAGACGCTGGTCCAGACCGAGGTCAACCAGCTCGAACGCGTCTATACGGATAATGAATATCGCATCCGCACCCTCGTCGACCGTCTCGGCGGCGAACGCGAATCCGTTATTGGCCATGCCGAGCGCGTACGTGCCTCGATTTCGAGCGCGCACGAACAGCTCAAGGAAGAGTTGTCGCTCGCCGGCGACGCGCTGCGCGACAATATCGCCAATGCTTCGACAAACCTCACAATGTCGATCAGCCAGTCCGGCGAAGGCCTTATCGATCGGCTTACCCAGAGCGGCCAGGCGATCACCGAGTCCATCGTTTCACGCTCCGACGATATCTCGCACAAGATCAGCACATCCGGCGAAGCCTTTGCGAATCTTCTGGAAATGCGCATCGCTGCCCTTTCGGAGCAGACCGACGCGGTAAGCCTCAAGCTCGCCGACACCCTGGATGGGCGGACCAGCAGCATGTTGTCGCTGCTCGGCGACGCAACGCAGACGCTGGTCGGCGAATTCGACAATCGCCTTGCCGGTCTCGACGCGACCATCAACGAACGCGGCCGCTCGCTGTTGGCTGAGTTCGAAACCCGCGCCCAGTCGCTCGATACGAGCACCGAACGCCTCAATTCCGCGCTCGAGGCGCGTGCCCGCCAGATCAACGAACAGTTGATCGAGCGCACGCGCGACATCGCCAAGACCTTCACGGATGGGCGCGCCTCCATCGACGGCATCGTCGACGAAACCAAGGCGAAGATCGGCAACGACCTGTCGAGCCTTTCGGAATCGGTCGGCAGCCTGCTCTCGACCAATGCAAATGCCTTTGCGGACCGCCTCGCGGAAAATCGCGAAGCGCTCGCTGCCACGCTTTCGGGCGAAACCGAACGCGCAGCTTCGATCATCCGCGAACAGGCGGGCCAGATCGGCGACCACACGTCCAATCTACGTTCGATCCTCGAAACGAGCACCGCCGCCATCGGCCAGATCATCGACAGTCACGCTGGCTCCCTCGAAGAGCGCACCTCCGGCCTGCGCGCGGCCCTCGACGACAATGACGCCCGTATCGGCGCAACGCTCGAACAGCACGCCAAGGCGATCGAGGACCGCACGTCTGGCATGCATGCCGCCTTCTCGGATACGGATGCCAAGATCCGGGAGACCCTCGAAGAACACGCACGCACCATCGACCTGCGCAGTTCAACCATCGAGGCCGCGATCAACGCCAACGATTCCCGTATCGGCCAGACGCTCGACGCCCATGCCAAGATCATCGACGATCGCACATCCGGCATGCGCGCTGCCTTCGTCGACACGCATTCGAAGATCGCGCAGACCCTCGACCATCACGCCAAGAGCCTCGATGAGCGCAACCGGGAAATCCAGATCGCCCTATCGAGCAGCGATATCAAGCTCGGCGACACGCTGGCAGCGCATACCCAAGCGATCGATGCACGCAATGCCGAGATCCAGACCACCCTGCTCAATAGCGGTGCACGCATCGACGATACGCTCGGCGGCTTCATCGACTCTGTCGACGATCGCACCAATCGTATCGAATCTGCCCTCGTCAACAGCGATGCGCGGATCAGCGATGTGCTCAATACCCATGCGAGCGCGATCGAGGACCGCACGTCCGGTATCGAGCAGGCTCTGAGCCATAGCGACGAGCGCATCAACCGCACGCTTGCCTCCCACGCCTCGTCCCTCGATGCCCGCGCCGCGGACATCCAGGCCGCGCTGGACAGCACGCATTCGCGCATTGGCGATACGCTTGCCAATCATGCCAGCGATATCGAAGAGCGTACCGTCCGTATCCGTTCGGTGCTCGACGGCAGCAACAATGCCATCGGCAACACCCTCTCCTCGCACATCGCCTCGCTCGAAGAACGCGCATCGGATATCCGCTCGCTGCTCGACAGCAGCAACAATTCCATCGGCGATACGCTTGCCTCGCATATCGGCGCTCTCGAGGCGCGCACCTCCGATATCCGCTCGGTGCTCGACAACAGCAACAACGCAATCGGCAACACGCTCTCGTCGCATATCGGCGCCCTCGAGGCACGTACGGCCGATATCCGTTCCGTGCTCGACGGCAGCAACGGCCAGATCAACGAAACGCTTGCCTCGCATGTCGGCGCGCTTGAAGAGCGGGCGGCGGCGATCCGCGCGCTTCTCGCCGACAGCGACTCGCGCATCGGCGATACGTTGAATGCCCATGCAGGCATGCTCGATGACCGCATCGCCTCAATCCGGGCAGCCATGGAACAGGGCAATTCGCTGCTCGGCCAGACCCTGGACGACAAGGCGAGCACGATCAGTGACCGCACGGTTGCGCTGCAGGCTGTCTTGCAGGACAGCGCGGACGTTCTCGCCAAGGCCTTCGAAACGCACGGCGGAACCATCGACGAGCGCACCAACACCATGGAGAACGCACTTTCCATGGGTGTGGAGAACGTTCGCAAGTCGCTCGAACAGAGTGCCTCGGTCGTGGCACGCACGCTGCGTGACAAGATCACCGACGCCGCTGCATCGCTCACCGGCGAGGCCCAGAAGGCTGGAGAGGCTCTCGACGGTCATGGCGAGGCCTTCAGCCAGCGCATGAATGAGAGCCTTGCAGAAACCGAGCGTCGTCTTGGGGAGCGGGCCCGCGAAGCTGCGGCCAATCTCGAAGCTCTGGAAGCCCGCTTCTCGGCAGCAACGGATTCGACCGCATCGAAGCTCGCCGAAAGCACCCGCGAACTTAACGAGGTTCTCGCCGCCCGTTCGCAGGAGATCCTCGGCATCCTCGACAATACGGCTCAGCCGCTCGTCGACAGCCTTGCCGACAATGGCCGCACCCTTGCCTCGCAGCTTGTCGAAGCGACAACTGCGGCAACGGAACGCCTGCGCGTCGAGAATGCCGCGCTTATCAATGCGATCGCCAGCCGCACGGCCGAAACGATCACGGCGGTACAGGCCGCCAAGGCCGGCCTTACCGACGACGTAAGCAACCTCATCGACCGTCTCTCCGCTTCCAACGCGAAGCTTGGCGAACTCATCGACATGGCTACCAAGAACCTGGGCGATATCGACGGCCGCTTGCTCGACACGACCACGGCCTTTGCCGAAAACGCGACCAAGGCCGCCGAGTCCTTCCAGACGTCGACACGCCTTATCGACGGCAATCTCGGCAAGCTCTCGAACCTCTCGGAGTCGACGCTCACCGACATCGCCTCGATCGCCAAGCGCTTTGACGAACATGGCAAGATGCTGAACTCGGCTTCCGACTTGATCAATGCGTCGCAGTCAAACCTCGCCTCGACCTTCGACGAGCGCCAGGACGCATTGCAGAAGCTTGCCGCCGGCCTCATCTCCAAGTCGGAAAGCATCGAGAAGACCATGCGTTCGTTTGAAACGCTCGTCTCCTCGGCCTTCGACCGGGCCGAAGGCCGCGCCTCGCAGACCACCGAGCAAATCCGCAATTCGATTTCCGAAGTGGTGGAACAGGCATCGCAGAAGTTTGCGACCGCAACGGACGAAATCCGCCGCTCCTCCGCGGCAATCCGCGCGGAACTCGAAGAGACCCGCTCCGAACTGCAGCGCGGCGTCATGGATATGCCGGAAGAGGCAAAGCAATCGACCGCCCAGATGCGCAAGGCCGTTTCCGAACAGATCAACGCGCTCAAGGAACTCTCTGAAATCGTTCAGAAGTCGGGTCGCCTGACCGATGTTGGTGAAGGCCGCGCCGCACGCACGGCCACCGCCGGCCGGACAACGGCAACCGTCGCCCCGCAGCCGCAGCGCACGCCTCCGGCACCCGCGGCACAGCCGGCGCCTGCCCCTGCCGCACCGCCTCTGCGCGGCAGCCTCGACGCGCGCGCTGCTGCTCCCCGCCCTGCCGGCAATGGCTGGGTTTCGGATCTCCTTCGCCGCGCTTCGAGCGATGAAGGCCCGTCCGAGCCAAAGGCCAAGGCAACGGAGACGCGTTCCCCCGGCCAGGTTGTGGAATCGCTGAACTCGTTGTCCATCGATATTACGCGCGCCATCGACCACGAAGCGTCCGTGGAACTCTGGCAGCGTTACCGTGCTGGCGAGCGCAACGTCTTTACCCGCCGCCTCTATACGCTGAAGGGCCAGCAGACCTTTGACGAGATCAAGCGCAAGTATCAGGCCGACAGCGAGTTCCGCCGTGCCGTTGATCGTTACATGGATGATTTCGAGCGCCTGCTCGAAGATGTCAGCCGCAACGACCGCGACAATGTCACAACGCAGAATTACCTGACGTCCGATACCGGCAAGGTCTATACGATGCTGGCGCATGCGAGTAACCGCCTGCGCTAAGGTGGGGATAACGTGCAAGTGAAAAAACGCGGCTCTCGGGCCGCGTTTTTTATTGGAGCGTCCGATCTTTATTGTGCAATTTCTGCACTACTGAACCAAGCTTTTCGCGCAAGGCATCGGCGTCGCCCGAGAGCCTTCGGTTCGCATCGGAAAACCGCCCCACCCGCTCCCGCTCGCTATCGAGACTGTGCTGCAGGTCGGCAACCTTCCGTTCAAAGCCGGCAATCAGTTCGCGGCTTTCGGCGTGTATTTCGGTCTTGCCGGCGGTACGGCCCGCGAAGAACGAGCAGGTTATCGCCGTCGATCCCGCAACCGCCAGAAATACCATCTGCGTTACGGATAGATGCCTGACAATTTGCAGAAACGATTGCTGGCGATACATCGGCAATCCAACTTAAAAACAACTGCTGGGCAAATGCATTCGTAAGTTCGAAAAATTAAATGACCGACAGCGTCCATGAGACAACATCGGACGTCACATTATCAAAGGCGCGGTCGAGGGCAGAGATATAGGCATCGTTGCCCGGTCCGCTGACGGGCGAGGACGACCGGAAAACCCGTGATGCGCGCACAGTGCCATTCTTGTCGTTCAGGATTCTGATGGCGATTTCCACCACGGCATTGTTGCCGCGCTCGACATCGATATCGAAGGTGCGCACTTCGCTGAGCACCTGATAGTCGATAGCAAGTCCGTCGCCCGGGCGGCCGACGCCGCCTAGACGGTGCGTGCTTTCAAAAGCCTGGACAAAGCGCGACTGGACGATGCTCGGCAGCCGGTCTGCCCATTGCGCGCCCTTCAAATAGGAAATCGAATGCGGGCCTGAGCGCACGACGACATTCTCGCCATCAAGCGCTTTCAGCGCCGATGGCGCAGCGATGAGAATTTGCCTGCCTTGCTTGCGCGAGGCCGATACGGCAGGCGACGGGCTGGAGAGATCAAACGTGTCAAGTTTCTTGCTGCTGGCGCAGCCAGAAACGGACAAGGCAATAAGTAACGCGGGAACGGTCCTGAAACTCACCAATGCCCCCCAACGAAGCAAAACGAACTGTAAATATCTATTAACCTTCATGCTTTGCGAATCGACCAAAGTCAACGGCGTGTGCGTCCGTCATACTCAGGAACGCTGCCGCTACCGCCGAAAATGACCCGCTGCGGATTTTTCTCAAGATCGGTGATCGCGCGCTCGATGCGCTGCACCGACTGGCGGCTCTCATTGACGAGGGACTGAACGTCACGCAGGCCCTGACCCGAAAAGCGGTTGATATTGTCGGTGATCGGTCCAAGCCGGGCATTCAAATTATCGGCAACCGCGCGATATGACTTCATCGTCTCACGCGCCTCGCGGACCACGCTGCCGTCCTGATCGGACAATTGCGTGTCGAGCTTGGCAAGCACGCCATCGACGCGCGTCGAAGCAGTGTTGAGCTTGGCCATCATCTCGCGCGCTTCCTTGACGACCGCCTGCACATCCTCGGCGCTCTGGCTGAACTTGTCGATGACCTCGGAATTCTTGGCGAGCGCATCTGTGAACTTCTTGGTGTTGTTGACCGTGTCGACCAGCGGTCCCTTGACCTCGGTGATGAAGCTTTCGATCGAACTGACCGCCCCGTCTACGCGCTCGAGAATGGTTTGCGCCTTTTGCAGAAGGTTGTTGACCACGGAGGGGTCGGCGTCCATGCGGGCAATCTGCTCGTCCTTGGCCGCTTCCTCGAGGAGGTTCGGCTCGTTGAGCTTGCCGCCCTTGAGTTCGATGAAGGCCTGGCCGGTCAAGCCGGCAAAGCCGAGCGTCGCCTGCGTGGACCGTGTTATCGGCGTCGTCGCATTGACTTCCGTCTGCGCAATCACGGCGTCGGGATTATTGTCGTCGATCGAGAGCTTCTTGACCGTGCCGACCTTGATGCCGTTGAACAGCACCTGGCTGCCTTCGGAAAGACCTGTAACCGAGCCGAGAATACGGATTTCGAGGGTCGCTGTCTCGCTGCGATCGCCATAGCGCGCAATCCAGTATACGAACGCGAACGCAAGGGCGCAGATCACAAGCGTGAAAACACCGACCAGAACATAGTTGGCTTTCGTTTCCATGCGTTAGCTTACCTGACCCTTTTGCCCTTGCTCAGATACCGCCGCCGCTCGGACGCCTTCTGATCTGCGCTTTGTCTTGCCGTCATTGACGATCTGGCGCGCACGCTTGCCGCGGAAATATTCCTGAACCCACGGATCGTCAAACGCCAACATGTCTTCGATGGTTCCTTCGACAAGAACCTTCTTCTTTCCCAATACAGCGATTCGGTCGCACACCGCGAACAGGCTGTCGAGATCGTGGGTCACCATGTAGACGGTGAGACCCATCGTATCGCGCAGGTTGGCGATGAGTTCGTCGAAATCGGCAGCGCCGATGGGATCAAGGCCGGACGTCGGTTCGTCGAGGAAGACGATCTCGGGGTCGAGCGACAGCGCCCGCGCCAGCGCCGCGCGCTTGATCATGCCGCCGGAGAGTTCGGACGGAAATTTCTCGGCTGTATCGGGCTTCAACCCGACGAGTTCGATCTTGAGCCGCGCGAGTTCGTCCATCAGCCTTTCGGGAATATCGAGATATTCGCGCATGGGCACCTGGATGTTTTCAAGCACAGTCAAGGACGAGAACAACGCGCCATGCTGGAACAGGACGCCCATGCGCATGTCGACGCTGAGTTTCTCCTGATCATTCGCGCTGTCGATGTCGTGGCCGAAAATGCTGATCGTGCCCGATTGCTTCTGGTTGAGCCCCAGGATCGTGCGCATGAGCACGGACTTGCCCGTGCCGGACGCGCCGACGAAGCCGAGAATTTCGCCGCGATAGACATCGAGTGAGAGATTATCGAGCACTTTGGACCGACCAAAGGAAACGCTCACATCCTTGACCGACAGGATGATGTCTCGTTCTTCGGTGTTGCCGTTTTCCTGCTGCGCTGTCGGCGTCATTGGGTCTTCTTAAATCTCCGGCTTTAAAAATTGATCGATGCGTAGAATACGGCAAAAATGCCATCGACCACGATCACGACGAAAATGGATTTAACAACAGATGCGGTCACGCGCTGGCCAAGCGACTCGGCGCTGCCACCGACTTTCATGCCCTCGACCGAGGCCATGACGCCGATGATCATGGCCATGAACGGCGCCTTGATCAAGCCCGCAAGATAGCTCGAAATATCAATGGCATCGCGCAGACGCTGAATAAAGGCATCTGGCGGAATTCCCGAATAGGCCCAGGTAATGGTCATGGCGCCGGCAAGCGCGGCAAAATCAGCGATGATGGTCAAAAGCGGCAGCGAAATGACCAGCGCGACCAAGCGGGGAAATACCAGCACGCCGACCGGGTTGAGGCCGATGACCGTCAGCGCATCGGTCTCCTCGCGCATTTTCATCGAACCGATTTCGGCAGTGATCGCGCTGCCGGAGCGGCCGGCGATCATGATCGCGGTCAGAAGCACGCCGATCTCGCGCAAAACCAGGATGCCGACGAGATCGACGACGAAAATCTCCGCGCCGAAATAGCGGAGCTGGAATGCACCCTGCTGCGCGATGATCGCCCCGATGATCGTCGACATCAGCACGACCACCGGAATGGCCCCAATGCCCATGCTGTCGATCTGGTGCACGATCGCCGCCGGGCGAATGCTGCCCCGGCGACTGCCCTTCATTTGCGCGCCGCGAACGGTAGCGCCGAGTATGTGCATCGATTTGACGAAGTCGTCGCCAAACGCATACACGTTGCGTCCGATTGCGGCAAAGAAACGCACCGTGAGGGATACATGCTCGGGCGGCGGCGAATCATCAGGCGTGGTCGCAACTTCGCCGACGGCATCGAAGAGCGCGCCCCAGCTTTCCGATTGACCCTCGATCTTGACGTCCTTGCCGGCCTCCTGCAGCGTCGTACGCAGGCGCTCGATCAGCCACGTTCCTGCCGTATCGAGGAGCTCAATGCCGGAAAGGTCGATCACAAGCTTGGAAATGCTGGTATCGCGCTCGATTTCGCGCATGCGCTCGTCGACACGCCTGACATTGCGGGTTGTCCACGCACCCGATAGCGCAACAGTCGCGCCGTCGCCTTCCTTCTGGAATTCGACGTGGGGCGGCGCGGCGGTAGAAGCACTTGAATTGTTTGCTCTATCGGTCAACATCACACACACATATCGAGTCTCTCGACCGATGTCACTTGAACAATAGTTTCGGATAGGGCCCAAACAATGGCGCTGGAAATTTCGATTTCGGTTGAACGCTGGCCCATTGCCGGAACCTTCACGATCTCGCGTGGATCGAAGACCGAGGCAGCCGTGGTCATCTGCACATTGACCGACGGCCCATTCATTGGAAGAGGCGAATGCGTGCCCTATGCGCGCTATGGCGAGAGCCTCGAATCGGTGTGCGCCGAGATCGAAGCCCTGCGCGGCGCACTGATAAACGGCGCGACACGCGATGACCTGCCGGCCCTGCTCAAGGCCGGTGCCGCCCGCAACGCGGTCGATTGCGCATTGTGGGACCTCGAAGCCAAGCGCAGCGGAACCTCCGTTGTGGCCCTTGCCGGTCTCGCTCCTCTCCAGGAACTAACGACGGCGGTTACGGTGTCGTTCGGCGAAGCCGAAGCGATGGCAGCCTCGGCCAGGAATTTCGCCGACAGGCCCGTGATCAAGGTCAAAGTCGGGGGCGATAACGATGCGGCGCGCATTGCGGCGGTGGCGGCGGCAGCGCCGGCAAGCCGCATTATCCTCGACGCCAACGAGGGCTGGACCGATGCAAATATCATCGAAAACATGCTGGCGGCGGCGAAGGCCGGCGCCGTGCTGATCGAGCAACCGCTGCCCGCTGGAAAGGATGCGATCCTTTCCAGGATACCGCACCCTGTTCCGATCTGCGCCGATGAAAGTGCGCACGGCACCGACGATCTTCCGGCCCTGATCGGCCGTTATGACAGCATCAACATCAAGCTCGACAAGACCGGCGGCCTGACGGAAGCGCTGCACATGCAAAGAACCGCCCGCGCGCTTGGATTTGGCGTCATGGTCGGCTGCATGGTCGGAACCTCGCTCGCGATGGCTCCGGCGATGCTGGTCGCCCAGGACGCGGATTTTGTCGATCTGGACGGTCCGTTGATTCTCAAGGAGGATCGAGCGCCGGGCCTGGTGTTCGAGGGCAGCCGGGTTTTCCCGCCGAGCCGCGATCTCTGGGGCTAATTTTGCCTCTGTTCCAGCCGCAGCGACACGCCCGCAAGCACAAGACCGCAGGCGGCCAGCGCAACCATCACATAGAAGCCGTAAATTTCCGTCCTGGCATAGAGCGGCCCCGAAACCATCGTGGCGATGGCCAGCGAGGTTCCGATGAAGAATGTCGAAAGGCCTTGGGCGGTGCCGCCGCGTTCCTCGGGGATCGTCAGCGCAATCATCTTCTGCATGCCGAGAAATGAGAGCGCGAATGAGAAAGCGTGGAGGCTCTGGATGAGAAAGAAGCCCGCGACACCCAATCCCGAAGGGGCGACCAGCGGAAACGCGGCCCATCGAAAAATGGCAAAGGCCGAGCCGATCATCAGCACCCGCGCAGGGTGAAGCTTTCCGAACAAGCGTCGAAACATCGTGAACATGATCACTTCGGCAACAACCGAGATCGACCATAATGCGCCGATCACCGTTTCGTCAATTCCGATCGACTTCCAGTAGATCGCAGAGAAACTGTAGCCATAAGCATGGCTCGCCTGCGTGATACCGGTTGCGATCAAGAAGGTGACGAAGGCGGGACGCCGCAGCGCCCTGCCCGCATCGGCAATATCGACATCCGAAAGCGGCGAGAGCCGGCGCGGCTTGCCGATGCGCGGGACGACGAAGCTCATGGCGCATGCGGCAATGAGTGTGGCCAGCAGAGCCGAGGGGATGATCCACTCGCCGAAATACTGGATGAAGACGCCGCCGGCGAAGGAGGCAAGCAGAAAGGAAATCGATCCCCAAACCCGCATTTTCGCAAAATCCGCTCCATAACGGCGCACGCCGGAGAGCGCAATCGTATCGGCGAGCGGCACTTGCGATGTCCATGGCGGCGCCAGCATCAGCGATACGATCAATATGCCGGCAAAGCCGAAGGGAACGAAATAGAAGGCGGCGACGATGACCGCAATAACAGTTGCTGTCGTCAGGATATGCGCCCGGTCGTTGGACCGGTCGGCGAGCATTGAAACAAGCGGCGCGGCGATGACGCGCACGAAAAGCGGCATGGAAAGGACGATCGAAATCTCGGTCGGTGTCAGCGCCCGGTATTCGAGCCACAAGGGAAAATACGGCAGGTGCAGGCCGCTCGAGGCGAAGATGGCGAAATAAGCGAGAGCCACCCGCAGCTCGAAGCGAGGCGGCTTGTCGAGACCCGGATCCGCAGAGGCGGTGATCATTGCAGGACTTTCGGAAGAACGAAGACGGCTGGGGAGAATCGCAATCATGATCCGCCCGCGCCACGCACCTATCACGAAATACTGCACCCGCCTAGAAATGCTCGCGATAATTGTGGGAGTTCTATAGGTCCGACGGTTGCCGCGCCGGGACCGCGCGCTTGCGGCCTATCCATCTGGCGACTGCTTCGCGCGAAGGAACGATCTCCGTCAGGGCGCTTTCGAAGATATCGGCGCAAGCTTCCCAGCTGAAGCTCCTGAGCCGATCATCGGGATCGACCTTGCCCATCGCCAGCGCGCCAAGCGCGGCTTCGTTGAGATCATCGGAAAGGACGCCGGCGCCCGAGACGCCAATTACATCCTTCGGACCTGGGACTGGATAGCCAGCCACGGGCACGCCACAGGCGATCGCTTCGAGCAGCACGAGCCCGAACGTGTCAGTGCGGCTCGGGAAGACGAACACGTCCGAACCCGCGTAGTAGCGCGCCAGTTCCTCACCCTCCTTCTTGCCGGCAAAAACCGCATCCGGATATTTGCGTTTGAGCTCCGGCAAACTCGGCCCGTCACCGACGACGAGTTTCGTTCCTGGCAGTTCGAGCGTCAGAAAGGCTTCGAGGTTCTTCTCCGGCGCGACCCGCCCGACGCACAGGAAGATCGGCCGGTTAAGTTTGAGATCGACCTCCGGCTGCGGACGGAAGAGCTTGCGATCGACGCCGCGGGTCCAGACCTTCAGCGTCTTGAAACCGCGCGCGGAAAGTTCGTCGTTGATCGATTGCGTCGGCACCAGACAGGTTTCCGCGGCATTGTGAAAGCGGCGCAGGAAGGCATAGGTCCAGGCCAGCGGCACCGGCAGGCGCTCGCGCAGATATTCGGGAAAGCGCGTGTGGAAGCTGGTCGTGAACCGCCAACTATTCCTGAGGCAGGCACGTCGCGCCATGATGCCCAGTGGACCTTCCGTCGCGATATGGACGAAAGCCGGCTGCAGCGCCTCGATGCGCGCTTTCACGGCATGCGGCAGCGTCAGCGCCAGGCGAATTTCCGGGTAGGTCGGGCACGGAGCCGAACGGTAGTCGGCCGGCGAGATGATCGTGACCTCGAAGCCGCGCGCCTCCATTTGCTCGCGCAACTTCGTCAGGGTACGTACGACCCCATTGACCTGGGGATGCCAGGCGTCCGAAACGATAACGAGCCGTTTGGGCTGCACGCTTGGCTCAGGCCGCATTCGCCGCCTTGGGGCGCTTGTCATCGAGGCGGATGACCGGTGCAAATCCTGCCTGTTCACCGATCAGGTGCGTCCACGACAGGAGTTCCATGCGGCCGTCAAAATGCTCGACGATGGCCGTGCAGCTCTCCACCCAGTCGCCGGTATTGATATATTCGATACCGTCGATCTGCTCGATGGTTGCGTGGTGAATGTGCCCGCAGATGACACCGTCGGCGCCGATGCGGCGCGCTTCATCGGAAACGACGGTCTGGAACGAGCCGATGAAATTGACCGCCTTCTTGACCCGGAATTTCGCCCAGGCCGAGAACGACCAGTAGCGCAGGCCGAGCATGCGCCGCACCTTGTTCATGATGGTGTTGATCGCGAGGGCCGCGTCATAGGCCCAGTCGCCGAGATAGGCGATGTGGCGGGCGTTGCGCACCACTACATCGAACTGGTCGCCATGAATGACGAGGAACTTTCGTCCATCCGCGGTCTCGTGCATCGTCCGGTCCATGACCTCGATGCCACCGAAATGGGTGCCCTGGAAATCGCGCAGGAACTCGTCATGGTTGCCGGCGATGTAGAGGATGCGCGCGCCCTTGCGGCTCTTGCGCAGCAGCTTTTGCACGATATCATTGTGCTCCTGCGGCCAGTGCCAGCTGCGGCGCAGGCGCCAGCCATCGACGATATCGCCGACGAGATAGATCGTATCGGCATCATGATACTTCAGGAAATCCAGAAGAAAACTGGCTTTCGCACCTTTCGAACCGAGATGGACATCGGAAAGAAAAAGTGTGCGGAATTTGCGGGCCTCGTTCTCGACCATGATGCTGATCTCCGTTCAGCGCTGACGCAGGGCGTCCGGTTGCGCTGACACAAACCCGATTCATGTCACAATCATATGACGGTGCGGAAAACTGCATGTTTTCGGATGATAAACACTTGTAACAAAATGGACTTCATTTATGCGTCTGGATGTTATTCAAGCATGCTAGAAATGCCTGAACTGATGATTTGTGAACGCGCCGCACCAATTTTCCGGAAGGACCCGCTCCATGGCCAACGACAAAACGCCCAGCAGCTCTGACCTCGATGAAAGCGCGCTGTTCTACCACCGCTTTCCTCAGCCGGGTAAGCTGGAAATCCAGGCCACCAAGACGCTCGGCAACCAGCGCGATCTCGCGCTCGCCTATTCCCCCGGCGTTGCCGCTCCATGTCTTGCCATTCACGAAGACCCGGCGACCGCCGCTGACTATACGAGCCGCGCCAACCTCGTCGCCGTGGTTTCCAACGGAACGGCGGTGCTTGGCCTTGGCAATATCGGCCCCCTCGCCTCCAAGCCGGTCATGGAAGGCAAGGCGGTGCTCTTCAAGAAGTTTGCCAATATCGACGTCTTCGACATCGAGATCGACGCCAAGGAAATCACCCGCATTGTCGACGTCGTCTCCGCGCTCGAACCGACCTTCGGCGGCATCAATCTCGAAGACATCAAGGCGCCGGAATGTTTTGAGGTCGAGGAACAGCTGCGCGCCAAGATGAACATCCCCGTCTTCCATGACGACCAGCACGGCACCGCCATCATCGTCGCCGCTGCAATCCTCAACGGCATGGAGCTTGCCGGCAAGGACCTTTCCAAGATCAAGATCGTTGCCTCGGGCGCCGGCGCTGCCGCCCTCGCCTGCCTCAATCTTCTCGTGAAGCTTGGTGCGGACCGCAAGAACATCTGGGTCTGCGACATTGACGGCGTTGTTTACGAGGGCCGCAATACGCTGATGGACCGCTGGAAATCGGTCTATGTGCAAAAGACCGATGCGCGCGTCCTAGCCGATGTCATCGGCGGGGCCGACGTCTTCCTCGGCCTTTCTGCTGCAGGCGTGCTCAAGCCAGAGCTTCTCAAGCAGATGGCGCCGAACCCGCTGATCATGGCGCTCGCCAATCCGACACCGGAGATCATGCCGGAGGAGGCCCGCGCCGCGCGAGCCGACGCGATGATCTGCACCGGCCGCTCCGATTTCCCCAACCAGGTCAACAACGTCCTTTGCTTCCCCTATATCTTCCGCGGCGCGCTCGATTGCGGCGCGAGAGCGATCAACGAAGAGATGAAGATGGCCGCCGTCCAGGCCATCGCGGCGCTCGCCCGCGAAGAACCATCCGACGTTGCTGCCCGCGCCTATTCGGGCGAGACGCCGACCTTCGGACCGAATTACCTCATTCCCTCGCCCTTCGACCCCCGCCTCATCTTGCGCATCGCCCCGGCCGTCGCCAAGGCAGCCATGGATACCGGCGTCGCCGAGCGTCCGATCGACGACTTCGATGCTTATCTTGACCGCTTGAACCGCTTCGTCTTCCGGTCCGGACTGATCATGAAGCCGATCTTCACGAAGGCGAAAACGGCCGAGAAGAAGCGCGTGATCTATGCCGATGGCGAGGACGAACGCGTCCTGCGCGCCGCACAGGTCGTGCTCGAGGAAGGGATTGCGCTGCCGACGCTGATCGGACGCCCGCAGGTGATCGAGACGCGCCTCAAGCGCTACGGCCTGAAGATCAAGGTCGGCAAGGACTTCGATATCATCAACCCCGAGGACGATCCGCGCTACCGCGATTACGTCGATCTTCTGGTCAAGCTCACCGGGCGGCGCGGCACCACCCCGGAAGTGGCGCGCACCATGGTTCGCGCCAGCAGCACCGTCATTGCGGCGCTCGCCATCGTGCGCGGCGAGGCCGACGCCATGATCTGCGGGCTTGAAGGACGTTTCGAGCGGCATTTGCGCAATGTCGACCAGATCATCGGCAAGCTTGAAGGCATCCGCAATTTCTCGGCGCTCAGCCTGCTTATTTCGCAGCGCGGCGTTCTCTTCCTCACCGACACCTATGTGAGCATCGATCCGACCGCCGAGGAGATCGCCGAAAAGACCGTGCTCGCGGCGAGCGAAATCAGCCGCTTCGGCATCGAGCCAAAGGCGGCCTTGCTGTCGCATTCGAATTTCGGCTCGCGCGATTCCGAAAGCGCCGCAAAGATGCGCCATGCATCCGAACTGCTCCGTGCCAAGGCACCGCATCTCGAGCAGGACGGCGAAATGCATGGCGATTCGGCGCTGTCGCAGGTGCTTCGCGAACGCGTGCTGCCGCATTCGCGGCTGAACGGCGAGGCCAATCTCCTCGTCTTCCCCAATCTCGATGCTGCGAACATCACGCTCAATGTGGTCAAGAGCGTTACCGACGCGCTCCATGTCGGGCCGATCCTGCTCGGCGCTGCCAAGCCGGCCCATATCCTGACGCCTTCCGTGACATCGCGCGGCATCGTCAACATGACTGCACTTGCCGTGGTGGAGGCATCACAGCGCGTTGATTGAGACAGGGACCGTCTTATTGCTGCCGCATGGCCGTGGATGGTTCAGGCGCATTCGCACCCGTCGAATGCCCCTGAACTTTCCGGACCGCCTCATGCATCGGACACTCCAATCTGCCATCATCGCCGCTGCCGCAATTCTCGCGACGGCCCCGCTTGCTTATGCCAATTCCGACAATTGTGTCCGGATGCAGGAACGTCTCGACCAATTGAACAGCAATGCCGATGTCGACGACTACGAGTTGCAACTGCGCCGCGACCGCGTGGTGGCTGCGCTCGATGCCAATGACTGCCCCATCATTGACTCGCCCATTCACGATGAGCCGCGTTACGACATGCCGCTGCGCGATCAACCGGTACCGGATTATCCGGTGCACGAGGCACCCCAGCGCGATTACCCGCTGCGTGACACGCCACGGCGTGCGACTGCCGCGCCTTCCTATGAGATTTATGGAACCGAGCCGGAACCTGTCGAGCCGGAAATGAGCACGGCCCCCGTCTTCGGCGGACGTTACCAGACCCTCTGCGTGCGCAGTTGCGACGGCTATTATTTCCCGATCTCCTACGATACGGGTGCGGAAAATTTCGCGCGCGATCAGGCGCAATGCCAGTCTCAATGTACCGGTGCGAAACTGTTTTATCGGCCGACCGAGAACCAGGACCCCGCCGCGATGATTTCGCTGCGCGGCGATGCCTACCGGAGCACGCCGAACGCCTTCAAATTCCGCAAGGTCGGCGCCAATGGAACGCCGCAATGCAGCTGTCAAAAGACGGCCGGCGACTTCAAGGCACTCGGCGATCCGAGGAAAGTGGCAGCGCCAACGCCCAAACCTGCTATAGCCGAGCCGGCCAAGCCGGCCGTACCACGGGTCGAGACCGCGACGCCTGCCGAGGCTGCAAAGCCATCAGCCCAACCGCAAGAGACGAAGACCGAGCCTGCCGTTACCGCCGGCGAGCCCGCGACGCAGGCCTCCTCGATTATTCAGCTCGGGGAACCAGAGGCGAAAAAAACCGAGGTGGAGAAACCGAAGCCGCTCACCGAAGACAAGCCGATCGATCCCAACCGCAAGGTCAGGGTCGTCGGGCCAACGTTCCTTCCCGACCAAAAAGGGGCAGCAGATCCGCAAGTTCCGGACCAGAAGTCAGCCCGGTAAGCGCGATGCGCAGCGGCATGAACAGGCCCTTGCCCTTGCGCCCGCTTTGATCCTTGACCGCATCGGTCCACTGTTTCCAGGTCTCGCGGCTCCAGGGCTCGGCCGGCAGCAGGTCGAAGGCGGCGCGCACGAAATCAATATCCTCCGCGGCCACAGCCACATCCGTTGCGGGCCCCTCGTTCACGATCGTCCACCAGGCGGCGGCATCTGAAACCTTCGAAAGGTTGCCGCGCACGGCGAGCCAGAAGGCTCCCGCCCGGTCGCCCTTAATGCCAAGCGCTGCGAGCCGTTCACTGACTTCCTCGAAAGGCATCGCATGGATCAGGGCACGGTTGAGCGCATCGAGATCGGCAGGATCGAATTTCGAAGCGGATTTCGATGTCGCAGCCGGATCGAAAATCGCGGCCAGCGAAGCCATGTCCGGTAGGGCCGTAACATTTTCCGATGTGCCGATCAGCACGGCAAGGCTTGCCACCGCCATCGGCTCGTAGCCATCGCGGCGCAGGCTGCCGATCGACAATGCCCCGGTGCGCTTGGAAATACCTTCGCCAGATGCCGTAGTCAGGAGATTGATATGGCCGAGCGCCGGAACCTTCGCGCCCAGCGCCTCGATAATCGAGATCTGGACGCCGCTATTGGTGATGTGGTCATTGCCGCGGATGATATGGGTAATGTCCATGTCGATATCGTCGACCACTGAAGTGAAGGTATAAAGATAGGTCCCGTCTTCTCGCACCAGGACCGGATCGGACAGCGAGGAGAGATCGACGGTTTCGCGGCCGCGCACCAGATCGTCCCAATGAACCTCGGTGCGTGCTATCGCAAACGGATCGTCCTTGAAATTCGGCAGCAGAAAACGCCAGTGCGGCCGGCGACCCTCGGCCTCGAGCTTCTCCCGATCGGCAGCGGTCAGCTTTAACGCCTCGCGGCCATAGATCGGCGGCAGCCGGCGCGCCAGCCGCAGCTTGCGCTTGCGCTCGAGTTCCTCGGCGGTCTCGTAGCACGGATAAAGGACGCCTGCTGCCGTGAGCTTTTCGGCAGCAGCGTCATAGAGCGGGATGCGCTTCGACTGATATTCGATGCGCACTGGCTCGATGCCGAGCCATTCAAGATCGGCGATCGTTGCCTCGGCATATTCCGTCTTCGAACGCAAGGTATCCGTATCGTCGAAGCGCAGGATGAATTGCCCCTTGTTCTGCAGCGCGAACAGCCAGTTGAACAAGGCTATGCGTGTGTTGCCGATATGGATGAAGCCGGTAGGAGACGGTGCAAAACGGACGATGGTGGTCATTGGTGGGGCATATCGGATGGCGCCTGCAATGGCAATATGGGCCGCGATTGCGCGCGGCCCATATTTCTTTAGTCGTCGTTGAGGACGAGGCCCTTCGTCAACTCCAGCGCCTGCCGTTCAAACAGACTGCGGTAGATCCCGCCCCCGAGCCGGATCAGCGCCTCATGGTTCCCCTCCTCGACGATCTTGCCGTGGTCGAAGACCAGCAGCCGGTCAAGCGAGCGCACCGTGGAAAGACGATGCGCAATCACGAGCGTCGTCCGTCCTTGCATCAGCCGCTCCATCGCCTGCTGGATCAGCACTTCGGATTCTGAATCGAGGCTCGATGTCGCCTCGTCCAGAATGAGGATCGGTGCATCCGCAAGGAACGCCCTGGCGATCGCCACACGTTGCCGCTCACCGCCCGAAAGCTTGACACCACGTTCGCCGACGAGCGTGCTGTAGCCCTTGGGCAACGCCGAGATGAACTCGTGCGCGCTTGCCTGCCGCGCCGCTTCCTCGATCTCCTCCTGTGAGGCGCCGGGACGGGCATAGGCGATGTTCTCCGCCAGCGTCCGGTGAAACAGGATCGGCTCCTGCTGCACGATGGCGATCTGCTGGCGCAGCGACGCCTGCCGCACCTCGGCGATATCCTGACCGTCGATCAGAATCCGGCCCGCCTTCACGTCGTGCAGCCGCTGGATCAGCTTGACGAATGTCGTCTTGCCTGACCCGGAATGACCGACGAGTCCCACCCGCTCGCCCGCCCGGATCGTCACCGAGAACCGGTCATAGAGCGGCAGGCGGTGCGCACCGTAGAGGAAGGTGACGTTGTCGAATTCAATCCTGCCTTCGGTGATGACAATCGGCTTTGCACCTGGACGATCCTCGATGCCGAGGCGTTGACTCTGAATATCAACCAGTTCCTCCATGTCGTTGATCGAGCGCTGCAAGTTGCGGATGTGCATCCCGACTTCGCGCAAATATCCCTGCAGGATGAAGAACGACGTCAGCACGAAAGTGATGTCACCGGCGCTGGCATTTCCGTCTGCCCAGAGGATAAGCGCAAAACCGATCACCGCCGCCCGCAGAAAGAGCAGCATCGTGCCTTGTGTCGTCCCGTTCCACGTCCCCCTGATCCAGGTGCGCGCCGTCCGGTCCTTCCACTTGTCCAGAACCTTGACGAGACGCGCATCCTCGCGGCTTTCCGCGCCAAAGCCCTTAACCACCATGTTGCAGCTGACGGCGTCCGCAAGCGAACCGCCGAGCTTCGTATCCCAGCGATTGGCAAGGCTTGCCATCGGCGCGACGAAGCCGAGCGACATCATCACCGTGACAGTGACGAAAACCAGCGAACCTATGCCGATAATGACGCCCATCAGCGGCCAGTACCAGGCCATCAGGATCGTCGATCCTGCGAGCATGATGATCGATGGGAACAAGGCCAGCAGCAGCGTATCGTTAAGCAGGTCGAGCGCCCACATGCCGCGCGTTACCTTGCGCACGGTCGATCCGGCAAAGCTGTTCGCGTGCCAGTCGGTCGAGAAACGCTGGATGCGAAAGAATGCGCCGGAAGCGATGTCGGTCATCATCTTCAAGGTCAGGTGCGTCACGGCAACGAAGGTGACGTGCCTGAGAATGATCGCCCCGAGCGACAGGGCAAGCAGCGCCCCGAACGCCGCCATTGCGGCATTCCAGACAATTTCCTCACGGGCGTGCCCATTGACGACGGCATCGACGAGGCGGCCAGAATAGAGCGGCGTCAATACGTCGGCAAGGGTCGAAAGCATGACCGCCCCGGCGATAATGCCCACGCGCACCGGCTGTTTTTGCCAGTGGTGCCAGGTGAATCCGAGAACGGCGCGGAATGCTCCCCCGCGCAGGTTGAAACGCAAAAAATTCATGACAATGTCCGGCGCCCAATTGCACCGGCCTCACAGATAATCAGGAACGAGCTTGCCGTGTAGTGGATAGGAATCAGTACGGCAGAAGTGATTTGGCGACTTGCCCGAATACGGGAAAGGCCAATGTCGGCGATGGGTTACCTTGACATGTGAAGGTAATTGAAAAGCCTCGTGGGCTTTTCCGCATCACGTGTCAGGAACGAACGCCGCCCCGCGGGGACATATGGAAAACTGTCATTCGAAAACCTCCCGGTCTTCATTGCCGGACTTGGGCTTATAGGTGAATCGCTTTCGCGCGCCAAGCACCAATTTTTTCAACTTCGCGTGTTTGCGACATAGGTGAGGCGCGCTTGCAACAGTTGCCTCGACTATCGGCCCTGTCGGTCGAGTGAGTTCACATCATCGTGGTTGCCGACCAATTCGAGCAGATAATATTCCTCGTCGATCTTTGACATCGCCACGCGCAACCGTATGTCGGCCCTGATGGTATAGTATTTCGACCCTGTGCGGCGTTTGAAATCCAATTCTGTGTGCTGCGGATGCATCACAAACAACCGCAATGCCTCCCGTACCAACTGCCGTTGGTCGTTCGAGAGTTTAGACAGGGATTTTTTGAATCGGTTGGTATAGTCCAGCTGAATCATTAATGCTTCAAAATGCGATCAAACCAATTATCAAAATCTTCGATTGAACTCAGTACATCACCAACCGGGCGGTTGTCCGGGTGATACTCCTCGGGAATGAGCCCGACGCTTTCTTTAAAATGCTGGAGGATCTCGGTATGCTTTTCGATCGCCGCCAGAGCCCGGGCAAGGCCAGTGCTCACGACTTCACTTTCGTGAGCAGATGGAGAAATTTCTTGCAGCCTCGTTTGGGCCGACCTTAAATCGACCAGCCGATCATCCAAATTCCTGAAAACTTCGGGCAGGGCATCCTCAGCGAAATAGGAAATCGCAGGCTCGATCTGATCGTCGGGGATTTGGTCGAAGGCCGCTCGGATCTTCTCGAGTGCTGCCAGAAACGACTTTTGCCATACGGATACCTGGCGCTCATATCGCTGCACGGCCGCATTGAACTCAATCATCACGTCAGGCGTGTACGTAGGCGATTGGACAGCAAATTGAGGAGATGTCGGCAGCTCCGCAATCACGCCGGCAAATTCCTGTCTAAATGCCATCAGCCCCATCGTTCACTCCTTCGATCCCAATATGGGTAATCCCCGGGCAATTGTCACGCTGATTTGACGCGCGCCTCAGCGATCCCGAAATCGATTGGTGATCGGATAGCGGCGGTCGCGGCCGAAATTCTTCCTGGTGACCTTCACACCCGGAGCCGATTGCCGGCGCTTGTATTCGGCGATGTAGAGAAGGTGCTCGATCCGCTCGACTGTCGCCCGATCGTGACCGCGCTCCACGATTTCATCGACGCTCATCTCGTTCTCGACCAGCGATTCCAGAATATCGTCGAGAACGGGATAGGGCGGCAGCGAGTCCTGGTCGGTCTGGTTTTCACGCAGTTCGGCCGACGGCGCCTTGCTGATGATGTTGACCGGAATGACCTCGCCCGATGGCCCGAGGCCACCGGCGGGAACGTTCTTGTTGCGCCACTCTGACATGGCGTAGACCTGCATCTTGTAGAGGTCCTTGATTGGATTATAGCCGCCGTTCATGTCGCCATAGAGCGTGGCATAGCCGACCGACATCTCCGACTTGTTGCCCGTCGTCACCACCATCGAGCCGAACTTGTTGGAGATCGCCATCAGGATTGTACCGCGGGCGCGGCTTTGCAGGTTTTCCTCGGTGATCCCTTCCTTGGTGCCTGCGAAAATCGGGCCCAGCGCCTTGAGAAAACCCTCCACCGGCTCGAAGATCGGCACGATGTCGTAGCGGCAGCCGAGCATGCGGGCACAATCCTCGGCATCCTTCAGCGAATCCTTCGACGTATAGGCATAAGGCATCATCACCGCGCGCAAGCGTTCTTCGCCCAGGGCATCGACGGCAAGCGCGGCGCAGATCGCCGAATCGATGCCGCCGGAAAGCCCGAGCACGACATCCTTGAAGCCGTTCTTGTTGACGTAGTCGCGCAGGCCGAGCATGCAGGCGCGGTAATTGGCCTCTTCGCCTTCTGGGATGCGCGACATTGGACCTTCGCCGCACGACCAGCCGTCCGCGCCCCGCTTCCAGGTCGTCACCATCAGTTGCTCTTCGAACTGCGACATCTGGAAGGCCAGATTCTTGTCGGAATTGAAGGCAAAGGAGGCGCCGTCGAAAATGAGATCATCCTGGCCGCCGAGCTGATTGGCGAAGATAAGGGGCAACCCCGTCTCGATCACCTGGCGCAGCGCCACCTGATAGCGAACGTCGACCTTGCCGCGATAATAGGGCGAGCCATTGGGAACGCAGAGTATCTCCGCGCCGCTCTCCGCCAGCGTTTCGCAGACACCGAGATCACCCCAGATATCCTCGCAGATCGGAACGCCGATCCGCACGCCGCGGAAGTTCACCGGCCCCGGCATCGGACCGGCCTGGAACACGCGCTTCTCGTCGAACTCGCCATAATTCGGCAGGTCCACCTTGAAACGCTCGGCGATGACCCTGCCCTCATCCAGCACCATGACGGCATTGTGCAGGCCCGATGGTCGTTTCAACGGAATCCCCATAATCACACCCGGACCGCCATCCGCCGTATCGGCGGCAAATTCGTTCACCGCCTTCTCGCAGGCATCAATGAACGAACGCTTCAGAACAAGGTCTTCCGGCGGATAGCCTGAGATAAATAGCTCGGTGAAGAGGATCAGATCGGCGCTCTGCCGCGCTGCATCGGCCCGCGCCTCACGGGCTTTGGCAAGATTCCCTTTGATATCGCCGAGCACGGGGTTGAGCTGAGCGATAGCGATGCGGAGAACGTCAGTATTTTTGCTCATAGTGAACATATATCGTTTCGTTGCAGGCAAGACAAGGCGAGCGCGCTCTTCCTAGGCAAAAAACACGCTCCAGAGCGTATAGAGCCAGACGGCGGCCACAAGGATAACCGAGATGAGCACGGCGAGCGATCCACAATCCTTGGCGATCTGGATCTCCCTGTGAAAATCAAGCGAAACGGCATCGCAGGCAGCCTCGATGCCGGTATTGAGCACCTCGATCAGGATCAGGAACAGCACCGATCCGGTCAATAGCAGAAAGGCAAGTCCCGAAGGCGCAATGAAGGCGGCAACCGGTATCGAGATGAAGAAGAGAGCGAGTTCCTGTTGAACCGCCTTTTCATGCATGGCCAAATGTTTCAAAGCCCGCATGGAATTGATGAATGCCAGTACCAGCCGATGCATGCCCACCCTCATTTGTCTGCACAAGCTTTAGAGCGAGTTCGGCTAAGGTCAATCCCCGGGCGTTTCATTGACGGCTACGACAACGCCCCCGCCGCTCTTCTCGTATTGGGGCAGATGATCCTCGATGGCATAGTAATCGCCCTTATCGGCGACGAAGATATGGCATGCGCCTCGCAGACTGGTTGGCTCCTCGAATGCGCCGGCCATGACGGAAATATGATCGAGATCGCGATGCTTCCAGAACAGCGCCGAACCGCAATTCCTGCAAAAGCCCCGCCGCGCGAAAGCGCTCGCCTCGTACCAGCTGACGTTCTCTTCGCCCGAAATGCTGATCGCATCGTTCTCAACATTGGTCGCAGCATAAAAATGTCCGGACTGCTTGCGGCATTGCGAGCAATGGCAATAGACGACCCCGCGCAGTTCCCCCCTCGCCTCAAAATGGACCCTGCCGCAAAGGCACGATCCTTTATGCGTTTCCCTCATGCCCATACCTCCCGATGATTGGCGGATTCCAGTTATTTTTTCGGCTCGGGCTTCTTTGAGCGGGCAGCCGCCACAGCAAGTACGAAGGCGCCGAACACCGCCGACAAGAGCGAGCCAAGGAGCACGCCGAGCTTCGTCTCGTCCTGCAGCAGCGGCGACTTGTCATAGGCGAGAAGGCCGATGAACAGGCTCATGGTGAAGCCGATGCCGCACAGGATCGCGACGCCATAGATCTGCACCCATGTCGCTCCAGGCGGGCGTTCGGCAAGACGAAGCTTGATCGCCAACCAGGCAAAGGCGAAGACGCCAAGCTGCTTGCCGATGAAGAGGCCAGCCGCAACGCCGATCGGCACGGGATCGGCAAGGTTTGACAGCGATACACCGCTGAACGAGACACCGGCATTGGCGAAACCGAAGATCGGCACGATGATGAAGCCTACCCAGGGCTGGATGGCATGTTCGAGTTCGACCAGCGGCGAATCAGCCTCGCCGCGCTTGCCTTTCATCGGAATTGTCAGCGCGAGGAGAACACCGGCGATCGTTGCGTGGATGCCGGACTTGAACACCAGAATCCAGAGGATGACGCCGAGAACGAGATAGGCCCAGAGCCGCACCATGCCGAGATAATTCATGGCGACGAGAATGGCGAATACCGCCGCCATGCCGGCGAGCGCCGGAACATTCAGGCCTTCGGAGTAGAACAGCGCGATGATGATGACCGCACCGAGATCATCGATGATGGCAAGGGCGGTCAGGAAAACCTTGAGCGAGAGCGGCACGCGCGCGCCGAGCAGCGAGAGAACGCCTAGCGAAAAGGCGATATCCGTCGCCGAAGGAATTGCCCAGCCGCGAATGGTGGCGCCCTCATTGAAGAACAGAAAGATCAGCGCGGGGACCATCATCCCGCCGACTGCCGCAAAGCCTGGCAAAGCGCGCCGCGACCAGGTGGACAATTGTCCGCTGATCATTTCGCGCTTTATTTCAAGCCCGACAAGCAGGAAGAAAATCGCCATCAGGGCGTCATTGATCCAATGGAGGATGCTGAGCCCGCCGACGTAAGTCTTGAGAAAACCGAAATAATCTTCGCTGAGCGGTGAATTGGCGATGATCAGGGCAAGAGCCGCAACCGCCATCAAAATGATGCCGCCAGCAGCCTCATTCTCCATGAACGAACGGAACGACGCAGTCAGGCGGATTCGGCGCGTGGGTTTTATGTCCATGCAAACTTGATAGAATCCTGAAACGGAAAACTCCAGTCCCGAAATCCGCCTTTCCCGCGTTGGTTGCGTGGCGGGCTATTGCGCCAGCCCGATCTGCTTCATGAAACTCAAATTGTCCCAGAAGAGATATTCCTCGTCCATCACGCCGGCAGGCGTCCAATGGCCAAGCGTCGCCATCGTCAGCTTGAACGGCTTGCCGGTGGGCGCGATGGACTTTCCATCGGGTGTCGGCATCGGTTTGGTGAACGTGCCTTCCATCACTCCAATCACGCCGGTCCATTGCCCTTGGCCGAACCGCACCGGGTGCACATTGATATGCGTATCCGGCGCATAGACGAATATCGCCTTCAATTCCTCGACGTGATCGTGAAGCCCCTTCGTCGTGTGACCATCGGGATAGTGGACGAGAATATCGGCAGCGTGGCTTTCACCCAGACGATCCCATTTCTGGTTCGTATAGACATCGAAGTCGAGCGTATCGAATGTTTTCAGATTGGTGTCCGTCGTCTTCTCGGCATTCTGATATTTGGCGAGTTCTTCCATGAGGGCGGGAAGAGCCTTCTCCGCAGCCTTTGCGGGATCTTCTGCATGTGCTTGAGCTGGCAGTCCGATCGTCAATGCAGCGAAGGCAACAACAATATAGTTGTTCATGGCTGAATTCCTTTTCTGGAAATATTTGGAATGGAAATCGTCAGTATTGGCCAGGCCAAAATCGCCAGCCTGCCGTGACGTACGTTATATAAACAAAGGGCGGCCATAAAGACCGCCCTTTGGGAATAGTGGCAGACAGTGCGTCGCTCAGGCGTTGACTGCCAGCTTCTGCGGGTGGCTGTCGCGCTCCTTCTTCAGAAGCTCGGCGACGAGGAATGCCAGCTCCAATGCCTGGTCGGCATTGAGACGCGGATCGCAGTGCGTGTGATAACGATCCGAGAGGTCGTCCGCCGATATGGCGCGGGCGCCGCCAGTGCACTCCGTGACGTTCTTTCCGGTCATCTCGATATGGATGCCGCCGGGATAGGTCCCTTCGGCATGATGAACTGCAAAAAAGCTCTCGACCTCCTTGAGGATACGGTCAAAGGGCCGCGTCTTGTAGCCATTGGCGGTGATCGTGTTGCCATGCATCGGATCGCAGGACCAGACCACGTTGCGGCCTTCCTTTTGTACCGCGCGGATCAGCTTGGGCAGATGGTCGCCGACCTTGTCATGGCCGAACCGGGCGATGAGGGTAAGGCGCCCTGCTTCGTTGGCCGGATTGAGCAGGTCGATCAGGCGGATCAGGTCATCTGGCTCAAGCGTCGGGCCGCATTTCAGGCCGAGCGGATTCTTGATGCCCCGGCAGTACTCCACATGCGCGTGATCTGCCTGACGCGTGCGATCGCCGATCCAGATCATGTGGCCGGACGTGCCGTACCAGTCGCCGGAGGTCGAATCGACGCGGGTCAGCGCTTCCTCATAGCCGAGCAGCAAGGCCTCATGGCTGGTGTAGAAATCCGTCTCGCGCAGTTGGGCGTTGGTTTCCGAGGTGATCCCGACGGCGCGCATGAAGTCCATCGTATCGGCAATGCGGCGGGCCAGCTTGCCATAACGCTCGCCCTGCGGGCTGTCGGAAACAAAGCCGAGCATCCACTGGTTGACGTTTTCGAGATTGGCATAGCCGCCCTGCGCGAAAGCGCGCAGCAGGTTCAGCGTAGCGGCAGACTGGCGATAAGCCATCTCCTGACGCGCCGGGTCCGGGATACGGGCCTGCTCGGTGAATTCGGTGCCGTTGATGATATCGCCGCGGTAAACGGGCAGCTCAATGCCATCCTTCGTCTCCGTGTCGGCCGAGCGCGGCTTGGCGAACTGGCCGGCGATACGGCCGATCTTCACCACCGGCTGCGACGCGCCGAAGGTCAGGACAACGGCCATCTGCAGGAAGACGCGGAAGAAGTCGCGAATATTGTCGGCGCCATGCTCGGCAAAGCTTTCGGCGCAATCGCCGCCCTGGAGCAAAAATCCCTCGCCGCGCGAGACTGCGGCCAGCTGCTTTTTCAGCTTGCGCGCTTCACCTGCAAAAACGAGCGGCGGATAGGTACGAAGACGGGCCTCGACATCGCTCAAAGCCTGAGCGTCCGGATAAAAAGGCATCTGCTTTACCGGTTTGCCTCTCCAGGAAGTCGGTGTCCAGTTCTTCGTCATTATTGCACCCTGTTATGACCTTCAATATCGGTTGTAATTGATTGTGTTTTCCCGGGCTTTGCCGGAGGCGCTCATATAGTCCAATTGCTGCAGATATACCAGTCCCGTCGGCAACAGGGGACAATATCAAGCGAACATGCCCATGGACACGCAGGGCGCCCCTCTCAGGAACCGACATTTGAGCGTTCGGAGGGTCGTTATAGCGTCTGCCATAACGTGTTGATTATGGCCTATGGGCAAAGTGAAGACGCGATCTATTACACGATGAAGCGGTTCCTGCAATCTCTACTCAAGTTCCTCGACAGTGTATTCTCGGGGGATGGTGGACGTCGCAGTGAACCACTCCGACGCGCAGGTTCTTTGCTGATGAAAATCAAAGGCAGCGCGATCTACAAAAAGCTCCTCCACCCGCCACACCAGAGCATCATCGGTCTGCAACACATCAAAAGAGATGCAGCCTGGCTCGGCCCTGGTAAGTCGAAGGTGGTCGGGAAGATAATCGATGACAAGCGCAACATCGTGCATCGATGCGCATCGCAGGAAGCCAGAAAGTCTAACCGCGCCTGTTCTGTTATCCATAATATTCCATCCATTTACGGCATCGATTTCATCGTGCTGCTGCCCTTAGCCCGCCGGTTTCAGGGTCAAACAGGTCTTGAGTGTACCAACGTCAGCGTACCGTTTGATTTTCGCTTTTACATCAATGAGTGCGGCGTGGCTCTAGAGCCGAGAGACATTAGTTTTTAAGTTCGCGTGTTGCCAGTTGCGAAAATCACCATTGTCGGCAGCGCCGTTTTGATTTACGTTAACGTCAAGGTAAGATCTGGGAGGATCGATGAAGGATATACGTTTTCTGGCGGCGGACGGCTTTCCGCTGCACGGTCATCTGTATGAAGGCGGCGGCGAAGGGCCGGCCGTCCTGATTTCGTCTGCAGCCGCCGTCCCTGACGCAATCTACCGGCATTTTGCCGCCCATCTCATCGATCTCGGCGCATCCAAGGTTCTTACCTACGACTACCGCGGCGTCGCCCGCTCCGAGGCTCCCAGCCACTGGAAATCCCGCCTCAACCTCAAGGATTGGGGCGTTCTCGACTTTCCGGCCGCTGTTGATGAACTCAGGCGCCTCTCGGGATCGCGCCCCATGGTCGGTATCGGCCATTCCTATGGCGGCGTCGCCCTCGGTCTCAGCAATCGTTCTGCGAGCTTCGAGCGTTATGCACTGCTGGCGTCGTTGTCCGGGTACTATCGCAATACGGCGCAGCCCTGCGCCATGTACGCCAAGATGAACCTTGTCGGAGTGCCGCTTACAATTCCCTTCGGCAAATTGCCCAAATGGGGCGGGCTCGGTGAAGCCGTGCCGGGCACGATATTCCGTGACTGGGCCCGCTGGTGCCGCAATCCGAATTTCCTGTTCTCCGACCCTGCGGTTCCTGAAGCGCAAAACTTCCAGAAGGTGACGATCCCTCTCCTCTCGGTTGGCATCACCGACGATGTCTGGGGAACGCCGCGCGCGGTCGAAAGCCTGCTGCGCCGCTTCGACAATGCATCCGTTCTGCACGAGATGTGGTATTCCCCGGCAAGTTCGGACGGCGCGCCGATCGGTCATCTCGGTTTCTTCCGCAAACACCAGGCCAATAAGTTGTGGCCGGCCGTGACGGATTGGCTGCTTAACGCCAAGGTTCCGGATGGGGCGGCGTTGCGGCCGGAAATGCGCGCCGCCTAGGCCTGCCTTTTGACGCGAGCCGCCGCAGCCCGAGTGCGGTCAATCGACACGTTTCCCATCGACCACGCGGTAGCTCGGCCTGTACATCGTCACCAGTTCTTCGGAAGCTGTCGGATGCACCGCCATCGTCCTGTCGAAATCATCCTTGGTGCAGCCGGCCTTGATCGGAATGGCGAGGAGCTGCGCCATTTCACCGGCGTCCGGCCCGAGTATGTGCGCGCCGATGACCCGGCGTGTCGCTGCATCGACGATCAGCTTGGTCAGCATCTTGTCCTTGGCGCCGGATAGCGTGTTGCGCATCGGGCGGAACAGGGCTCGATAGACTTCGAGCTCCTTGTATTCCCTTGCAGCGTCCGCCTCGCAAAGCCCGACCGTGCCGATCTCCGGCTGCGAGAAGACCGCCGTCGCAATGTATTTGTGGTCGGGTTTGGTCGGATTGTTCTTGAATGCCGTCTCGAGGAAGCACATCGCCTCGTGGATGGCGACCGGCGTAAGCTGCACGCGGTTGGTCACGTCGCCCACGGCCCAGATATTGTCTTTGGTCGTGCGCGAATAGGCATCGACCTTGATCGCGCCAAGTTCGTCGACCTCGACACCGGCTGCTTCAAGGCCAAGCGACTTTGTGTTCGGCACGCGCCCGATGGCGAGCATCACCTGGTCGGCTTCGATGCTGTCGCCCGAGCCGAGCTGCACGGCGAGCCTTCCGTCACCCGAACGCCTGACCTCCTTGATCATCTCGACGCAGCGAATGCGAATACCCTTCTCGGTCATCGACGCATGCAGCAATTGCCGCAAATCATGGTCGAAGCGCGAAAGGATTTCCTTGCCGCGGTAGATGAGGGTCGTTTCAACGCCGAGGCCATGGAAAATATTCGCAAACTCCACGGCAATATAGCCGCCGCCTTCGATGACGATGGCTTTCGGCAGTTCGGCAAGATGGAACGCCTCGTTGGAACTGATGCAAAGATCATGTCCCGGCAACGCCGCATGCGGATTGGGATGACCGCCCGTCGCCACGAGAATTTGATCCGCTGTCACCCGCTTGCCGGTCTTGAGGATCTCGATCGTGTGGTCATCGATGAGCACTGCCCGGCTGTCATGGATCTCGACGTGGGAATTGTCGAGCCCCAGCCGGTAAAGGCCTTCGAGGCGGGCAATTTCGCGGTCCTTATTGGCAATGAGCGTCGGCCAGTCGAAGCTCGCCTCCCCGACGCTCCAGCCATAGCCGGCCGACGCCTCGAAATGTTCCGGAAATTGTGACGCGTAGACGAAGAGCTTTTTCGGCACGCAGCCGCGGATGACGCAGGTGCCGCCCATCCGGTATTCTTCGGCAAGGCCGACTTTTTTGCCCATGGCGCCCGCAAGCCTACCGGCGCGCACGCCGCCCGATCCGCCTCCGATAACGAAGAGGTCATAGTCAAAGCCTGTCATGGCAAGGCACTCCGAATCTGCTGAGGTTCATTGCATATGGGTTCTATCGCGGTGTCTTGAAAGAACAAAGCCCGGCGCTGGGGCCGGGCTCTGTGGAAAGTTTCAAACGGGGCGACGCCGTTACTGCTTCGGCTTTGCCGGCGTCTCGGCCTTGGCAGGCGCCGGCGCATTGGCTGGCGCCATCGTCGCAGCGGTTGCCGCAATCTTCTCGGCGACAGCCTGCGCGAGGTCGCGAGCGACACCGCGCTGCCAGATCGAGGCGGCCTTGTTCACCTCACGCGTCACGATCGGCCCTTCCGAAAGGAGCTTGAGGCCGGCCGGGGACGTGTAGAAACCGGTGATGGCGTTAAGTTCCTCTTCAGTGAAGGAAACCGCATAGGCACGGGCGGCTTCGTTCTCAAGGTCGGCACGGCGCGCTGCGAGCTTGATCGCCTGCTCGTCGACGGCAGAGCTGATCACCGATTCGAGATTGGGATCTTTCTGGATAAGCTCAGCCTTGAGACCGCGGGCAGCATCGGGAAGGATCGAGTCGAACATGTCAGTCGCCTTGATGGCGGCCACCGCTGCACGGGCAGCTGCGAGATGCGAAGGGGTGATTTCCTGCGCTTGTGCCGAGCAGAGACCGCCCAGCACGATCGCAACAGACAAGGGTGCAATCAAGCGGCGAAAGCCAGATGCAAGGTTCATGAGTTTATCGCTCCGTTTTCGTTGTCAGTGTGCGGATGCCGTCAGCGCCAGCCAGAATGGCCACGCGCGCCAGATCCAGAAAAAGTCCATGCTCCACCACGCCGGGAATGGCGTGCAAAGCGAGTGATAAGGCTCTTGTATCCGGAATGCGGCCAAAAGATGCATCCAGGATCAAATGCCCGCCGTCTGTAACAAATGGTTCGGCTCCCGTCATCCTCAATGTAAGCGGCCCCGACAGATCGAGTGACGAGGCAGCGCGCTCGATGGCAATCTTCGTCGCCGCTAGCCCGAAACGATTAACCTCGACAGGCAGAGGAAACGCGCCGAGTGCTTCGACAAGCTTGGTTTCGTCGGCAATAACCACCATCCGCTTGGAGGCGGCAGCAACGATCTTCTCACGCAGCAGGGCCCCGCCGCCGCCCTTGATGAGGGTCAGCTCGGGATCAACCTCGTCCGCGCCGTCTATCGTCAGGTCAAGTTCCGGCGTCTCTTCGAGCGTCGTGAGCCTGACGCCAAGTTCGCGGCAAAGCGCGGCCGTGCGCTCCGACGTCGGCACGCCAATGACATCAAGACCGTCCTTGACCCGCACCGCGAGCAGCCGCACGAATTCGTCCGCGGTCGAGCCCGTGCCGATGCCGAGCCGCATGCCGTCCTCGACATAGGTCAGCGCCTCGGCCGCGGCCTTGATCTTCAATGTTTTGGCATCCATCGGTGGTGCGCCTTCTTGTAGCTTTGACTTGATATGGCTTTGCCTTGACACTGGGCTCCCTAACACGTCAGACGATCGGGTCAAGGCTCATTGCCGGATTTATCCCGGCCTGATTATCGTACATGCATGCATCAGGGCACCGAACACACAATTTATCGCAACCTTCGCTCCGAACCGCGAATGCCACAGGAAAAAATATGCCTCAGCCAATCGTTGTTTTCGACCTAGACGGAACCCTGGTGGATACGGCCCCTGATCTACTCGACAGCCTCAATCATTGCCTTGAGGCCAAGGATATGGAGAAAATCGATCCGGTCGCGCTGCGCCGCTATGTCGGCCATGGCGGCCGCGTCATGATCGAGCGCGCCTTCGAGGCGCAGCAGAAGCATTTAAGCACGGAAGAACTCGACCGGCTGGTCGACATCTTCATCGAACACTACGGCATGCACATGCCGGGTCGCTCGGCGCTTTATGAAGGCGCAGAACAGGCGATGGAGCAGTTGGCCGAAGCCGGCTATCTCCTCGCCGTCTGCACCAACAAGTTCGAGGGGTTGTCGGTCAAGCTTCTGGACGGGCTTGGCCAGACCTCCCGCTTCGGCGCTATTTGCGGCGGGGATTCATTCGCCTTCCGCAAGCCCGATCCGCGCCATCTCATCGAAACCATCCGCAAGGCGGGCGGTGATCCGGAGCGCGCCGTCATGATAGGCGACAGCCGCACGGACATCGATACGGCCAAGGCGGCAGGCATTCCTGTCGTTGCCGTCGACTTCGGTTATTCGGACTTGCCGGTTTCTGCTTATGATCCGAGCCGTATCATTTCGCATTTTCGCGAATTGAAGGTGGAACTCGCAAATGAGTTGATCGGGTCGGTGGATGCATGAGGCAAGCAGCCTGCCGGAACAAATGAAGACCGGGCACGTTTAAGTTTCCGAGATAAAAGGCCGTTTTGGCCGAAATCTGCGTATTTCTTACTTCTATGAAACGTGTGCGAGGCACTGCGTCTCGCAAGGAGGAGAAATTGAAGAAACTGACCTCAGTACTTTCTGCCTTGGCAATGGTTGGGGGCATGGCGACGGCCACAAGCGTTCCTGCTTACTCTGCGCCGCTTGCGCCAGTGGCGATTGAAACCGGCAACGCCAACATCGATCAGGTCCAGTACCGGCGCCATTGGCGCGGCGGTGGCTGGAACGGCAACCGCGGATGGTATGGTGACCGCGGCTGGGGCGGACGCCCGTATTGGCGCGGTGGCGGCGGCTATTGGGGAGGCTATCGCGGCTACAATTACTATCGTCCAGGCTACAGATACTACAACGGGGCATGGTTTCCGCTTGCAGCCTTTGGCACCGGCCTCATCATAGGCAATGCTCTCAGCGCGCCGCCTGTCTATCGCTACGGTGGACCTGTCTATAGGACTGGCGGATCTCACGTGCGGTGGTGCTATGACCGCTACCGCTCATATCGCGCCTACGACAATAGTTTTCAGCCCTATTCCGGGCCGCGCCGCCAGTGCGTTTCGCCTTACTGAACAAATGAATCGGGTTGATTTATCAGGGCCCGGGACCAAAATCCCGGGCTTTCTTTCGGTTATCCATATCTCTAGCCCATGCATTAGACGAAAGTTGTCTTGCGCTTGCCTCTGCCGTGATGCAGATGCCTAATTTTTAATCCGGCCGCCCGGCCACAGCCTTAAACGATGGATTGTGCTTGCTTTTTTCGATGAACCCGCTTGAATGTCCCTTATATGAAGGGGATTTTGAGTGAAGGCATTTGACGAGATGATCAAAACAGGCGGCGACGTTCGACCGCCCTATGAACAACTGAAATGCTGGCTCGACACCCAGAACCCCGAGCGGTTGGCACAAAAAGCCCTTGATGCTGAAAACGTTTTCCGCAAAACGGGTATCACTTTCGCCGTCTACGGCGATGAAGAGGCAGCCGAGCGCATCATACCCTTCGATATCATCCCGCGCATCATCACCGGCAATGAATGGCGTCGCCTGTCACAAGGCATCGAACAGCGTGTGATGGCGCTCAACGCCTTCCTCGACGATATTTATCATCGCCAGGAGATTATCCGTGCCGGACGCATCCCGCGCGAACTCTTCACGCACAACGATGCCTACCTTCCGGAAATGGTCGGATTTCGTCCGCCCGGCAACGTCTACACGCACATTATCGGCGTCGACATCGTCAGGACACAGGAGAACCAGTTCTACGTTCTCGAAGACAATGCCCGCACGCCTTCGGGCGTTTCCTATATGCTGGAAAACCGCGAAACCATGATGCAGTTGTTCCCGGAGCTCTTCCAGCAGATCAAGGTTCGCCCCGTCGAGACCTACCCAAAGCTGCTCAGGCAATCGCTGGCCGCAGTAGCGCCGCCCGGATGCAAGGGCCCGCCCACGATCGCAGTCCTCACTCCTGGTATTTTTAATTCAGCCTATTTCGAACATGCGTTCCTAGCCGATCAGATGGGCGTTGAGCTCGTCGAAGGCAGCGATCTCAAGGTAGAAGACGGCAAGGTGGTCATGCGGACCACCGAAGGCAATCGCGCCATCGACGTGCTTTACCGGCGCGTGGACGATTCCTTCCTCGATCCCCTCACCTTCCGCAGGGATTCCGCGCTTGGCGTGCCCGGCATCATGGATGTGTACCGCTCGGGAAACATCACGATCGCCAACGCGCCCGGGACCGGAATCGCCGACGACAAGGCGCTCTATTCTTATATGCCGGAGATCGTCGAGTTCTATACGGGTCGCAAGGCAATTCTCGAAAACGTGCCGACGCATCGCTGCTCCGAGCCCGACACCCTTAAATATGTACTCGAAAATCTTGCCGATCTCGTCGTCAAGGAAGTGCATGGCTCGGGCGGTTACGGCATGCTGGTCGGTCCGGCTTCCACGAAGAAGGAACGTGAGGTCTTCGCCGCCAAGCTCAGCGCCAATCCGAAGAACTACATCGCCCAGCCGACGCTGGCGCTTTCGACGACGCCGATCATGACCGAAAAGGGCCTCGCCCCGCGCCACGTGGATTTGCGCCCCTTCGTCCTGGTCTCCGACCGCATAAGGATCACGCCGGGAGGCTTGACCCGCGTCGCGCTCAAGGAAGGTTCGCTCGTCGTCAACTCCAGCCAGGGCGGCGGAACGAAAGACACATGGGTGCTCGACGACTAGCATTTTGATCAAGAGCCGCCGAAGACGGTTCCACAAGAACGAGGGATGATACTGGAAAATGCTGCTCGGCCGAACCGCAAATGGTCTTTACTGGATGTTCCGCTATATCGAGCGGGCGGAAAACATGGCTCGGCTGATCGACGCCGGTTTGCGCATGGCCCTGACCAAGACCTCCGATGCCCCTGAAGAATGGTCCTCCGTACTGATGAGCGCCGGCGTGAAGATCGGCTATGACAGCAAGTACGCCGAATACAATGCCGGCCTCGTGTCCGACTTCCTGCTGCGTGACCTCAACAATCCCTCGAGCGTGATGTCTTGCGTGGAGACGGCCCGGCTTAACGCTCGCATGGTGCGCACCGCCCTGACGCGCGAAGCCTGGGAGAGCGTCAACGAGACGTGGATGATCCTGAAATCCACGCTCGCCAACCCGATACCGGAAACCGACCTGCCGCGCGTCCTCGACCAGATCAAGCGCGAGACAGCGATCATCCGCGGCGCGTTTCATGGGACGATGCTGCGCAACGAAATCTTCAATTTCGCCCGTATTGGAACGTTCATAGAGCGCGGCGACAACACCGCCCGCATCCTTGACGTCAAATATTACGTGCTCCTGCCTTCGATCTCCTATGTCGGCACGACCCTTGACAATTTTCAGTGGGAATCGATCCTGCGCTCGGTCTCGGCGCACCGTTCCTACCGCTGGGTCTATGACGTCGAATACAACCCCGTGAACATTGCCGATTACCTGATCCTCAACTCGCGCATGCCGCGCTCGCTCAACTTCTGCTATTCAAACATCGTCGACAATCTGAGATTTCTGGCCAATGACTACGGCCGCCGCCACGCCTGCCACGACATGGCGGAAGGCATCATGACGCTGTTGCAGGACAATGATATCCGGACCATATTCGACAGCGGCCTGCACGAGTTCCTGAGCGACCTCATCTATCAAACGAACAGCTTGAGCACGAAAATTGCTGAAGCCTACAACTTCGATTGAAGATCATGCTTCTCAACATCCAGCACATTTCCAGCTATCATTATGACGCTCCCGTACACTATTCGGTTTTACGGCTGCGTATGCACCCCCAAAGCGGACCGGGCCAGAAAGTCATCGACTGGTCTGTGCAAGTGGAGGGAGCGACACAAGAGGCAAATTACCGCGACGGTTACGGCAACCGCACCATGCTGATCCGCCTGCAGCGCGATACAGAACGCCTCGTCATCCGTGCCATGGGCCAGGTCGAGACCGAGGATAAAGCTGGCGTGCTCGGCAAGGTCTATAACTTCATGCCGATCTGGCTCTACGAACGCGATACCGCGCTGACCAAGGCCGGAGATGCGATCCGCGCTCTCGCCGCGGATCTCGACAGCAGCCTCGAGCGGCTGCCTCTCATGCATCAACTCATGGGTCTGCTGAACCAACGGGTTGCCTACACGCCGGGTTCGACGACGATCACGACGACGGCAGAAGAAGCGCTGCTTAACGGCAAGGGCGTGTGCCAGGATCATACGCACATCTTTCTTGCGACGGCGCGCCTGCTCGGCATCCCCGCCCGCTACGTCTCTGGCTACCTGATGCTCAATCACACGATTGAACAGACGGCGAGCCACGCTTGGGCGGAGGTGCATATCGACGGGCTTGGCTGGGTCGGTTTCGACGCCGCCAACGATCTGTGCCCGAATGAGACCTATGTGCGCATCGCCTGCGGGCTGGATTATCGCGAGGCGGCGCCGATTTCAGGTATACGCATGGGACCCGGCATTGAATCACTTGCCGTCGAGGTTAATGTGGAGCAGTAATCGGCTCTGGCTTTTAGAATCTGGGATTGATTATGACCTATTGCGTGGGGCTCAAACTAGACCGCGGCCTCGTGTTCATGTCCGACACGAGAACCAATGCGGGTGTCGACAATATTTCGACATTCAAGAAAATGTACACCTGGGCCAAGACTGGCGATCGGGTCATCACCTTGCTATCGGCCGGCAATCTTGCCACCACGCAGGCCGTCATCAGCATTCTCAACGAACGCACCAAGATGCCGTCCGAACGGGCGCCCAGCATCTATGACATGCCGTCAATGTTCCAGACCGCCCGCCTTGTCGGCGATACGATCCGCCACGTCATCGACGAGGTGGGCGCCAGTGGGCAGCGCGCCGATTCCTTCGGCGCCTCGATTATCCTCGGCGGCCAGATCAAGGGCGGCGATCCGCGCCTGTTTCTCATCTACCCCGAAGGAAACTTCATCGAATCGACGCCGGATACGCCATTTTTCCAGATCGGCGAGCACAAATACGGCAAGCCGATCATCGTCCGCTCCTATGATCCGGCCATGACCTTCGAGGAAGCGACCAAGCTGCTTTTGGTCTCTTTCGATTCGACGCTGAAATCCAATCTTTCCGTTGGCCTGCCGCTCGATCTGCAATTCTACCAGGCCGACAGTTTCAGGCTTGGTTTCGAACGACGCGTGGAACGTCACGATCCCTATTATGAAATGATTTCAGATGGCTGGTCGCAGGCCTTGAAGCTTGCGCTGCAAAGCCTGCCGCCCTTCGAAATCGAGCCCAGGTGACATTAGGTCAGAGCTTCGCCGTCTGCGCGGTGACCGGACTTGACTCACGCACCGCCCGCGTCTTGTCGATCGCCTTCTGCAGATAGGCGTCGCGCTCATAGACATCGTCGTAGAACTTGATTTCGCCCGTTGCCGCATCCGGCCAGGCGGTGAAGTACGAGACATAGACCGGCAGCGGGTTGGCTACCTTTACGCTGCGCTCGTTCTTGCCGAAATACGGCGTCAGGTCCGCGACCGACATGCCGAGCACGGCTGCTGCCATGTCGCGCGGGTGCTCGAGACGGATGCAGCCATGGCTGAGCGCGCGCATGTCCCGCTTGAAATAGGACTTCGCCGGCGTATCGTGCATGTAGATATCGTGGCTGTTGGGGAACAGGATCTTGAGTTCGCCGAGAGCATTGTCGAGGCTCGGCTTCTGGCGAATGCCGACGCCGCCACCGTTGGCGGCAACCTGCGACCAGTTCACCGCACTTGACGGAATGACGCGTCCCGACTTGTCGTAGACCTCGTAGCCGCTGCTTTCGAGATAGGACGGATTGTTGAGGATTTTCGGCATCATCTCGTTGAGGATGATCGAGCGCGGCACGCCCCAGGAAGGATTGAAAACAACAGTTTCGATGGTGTCGTTGAAGAAGTAGGTCTGGTTGGTCGGCGATCCGACGACGATATTCATCGCCAGCTTCTCGGTGCCGCCATCGAAATACTGGGCGCGAAAGGCCGGCTGATTGACGAATACATAACGGTGGCCGAAATCATGCGGCAGCCAGCGCAACCTCTCCATGGAATAGACGATGCGGTCGCGCTTCGAAGTGTTCGATTCAGCCTGAAGCGCTCCGATCGTGCTGGTGCCGATCACGCCATCCGGCTTGCGTCCCTGATCACGCTGGAAATCCTTGATGGCCTCGACGAGGCTCTCGTCGTAGACGCTGGCATTCTCGTGGGCATCGAGGACGGCCTCGTGCGTGAGAAGATAAGATTTCGGCGCCTTCGCCTTGATCAACGTCACCACATTGCGCAATTCCGGATTGTCGTCGCCCGGACGGATCTTGGTGCCGGGTGCGACGCGGACGGTCGGCTCCGACGCATCGCCAAGCGCGGCGAGGCTCTGTTTCAGTTCGGCGTACCATTTGCTCTGTGGTGCAAAGCCGGCGAGCACCACGGCCGGATCGCTGGCGGTGGCAAGCTGATTCATCACGTCGCGGGGTTGCACGCGGTCGACAGCAAAATCATGAAATCCGCTGAGGCGGTTCGGATTGATGCGGCCCTCGCCCTGATCCATCGCATAGCGAAGTGCGCGCGCCGACAGCGTCAGCTCGAAATCCGCGAGTTCTTTCAGCCGGGCCGGGATATCGCTGCGGTCATAGTCGTCTGAGGGCATCTTGACGGCATAGTCGGCCGGATCGAGCCCCTCTTCGCCCGCCTTGGCAAACAGCGCCATGACGGCCTTTGCCTTGGGGCTGACATCATAGGAAGCGGTCCAGATCGGCTGCTGCTTGGCGGCATAATAGGAGACGACAGCATCGGCAATGTTCTTTTCCGCCAGGACATTCGCTTCCTTGAAGTGGTCGAGCTTTAGCCCGAAACGCTCCATCTGCGGTGGCGACACAATGCCGTGATCGGCGGACGCCGTCAGTTGCGGATCAACCTTAGAGAAGTCGATCTGAGTTACCTGCTCCGGCTTATAATCGTAATTTGTCGGGGCCGTAACAGTCACGCGCTTGATCGGTACGGATGGGCGCCTTGCCTCGCCTGGCGCCTCGCCCGGGCGAAGCGCGCGCGGCTGGACGACTGGCTGCGACTCGACGCGGCGCTGGCCGAACAACAGCTCCATCAGATTGTTTGCGGCAGATGCGGGCGACAGCGGAATGGCTGTTGCCGAAAGCATCGCAGCCAAAAAGATCGCACGTTTTTTGGAATAGGAATTCATGATGTCCGCCCGGATGGTACTTGCCCACGGGTTTATCATGGGCCGGCCTCTGATTTGGTGTTCGGCCAGTTTCATCGCATCCTATTTAGAATCTTTTAACAATGCCCATCGATCGTTTGATTATTCTTGGACGGCACAATTTTGCCCCGTGTGCCGATTTCGACACAGGCGATTTTTCACGGTGGCGAAGCAGAAATAACCCGCGCGACACGGCGTATGGTGGTGTCAGTGCGGGCGAATTGCCGGCTCGCGGCTCAAGCCCTTTTCAGCAAGTTCGTCTAGATAGGACTGCCAGCGGTCGTCCTTGTTGCGCCCGAGTTCGATCAGGTAATCCCAGCTGAACAGACCTGTGTCATGCATGTCATCGAAAATGATTCGTACGGCATAATTGCCGACGGGCTCCATTTTCATGATCGCGACATTGATCTTGCCGGGCACCGTAACGCGCTGCTCAGCCGAGTGCCCCTGCACTTCGGCCGACGGCGAAGCAACCCGCAGAAATTCGGCGGAAAGAATGTAAGTCTCGCCATTGTCGAAGCTGACCGTCAGCGACCGGCGGTCCTTGGCAACACGCAATTCTTTCGGCCAGGCACTCGTCATGGTGTATAATCCTCAACATTCGCCACCCTTGTGTAGCATGCGCAAGGCGGCCTGCAAGTCGGCGTATAGTTTTCCTTGAAACAGCATGCTAGCGGCGATGACTGGACAAGCAAGCGGCCGCACCTTATCTCTCCTTCAGGAGGAAGCTCGTGGATCACGTATCACTGCTCGAAAGACCCGGCATTCAGGCACCAATGGTCGACCCATTCGGTCGAACGATCAGCTATTTGCGGGTTTCGGTGACGGACCGCTGCGATTTTCGCTGCACTTATTGCATGTCCGAGCACATGACATTCCTGCCGAAGCGGGATCTGCTGACGCTCGAGGAACTCGATCGCTTGTGCACGGCCTTCATCGAGCGTGGCGTCAGGAAGCTGCGGCTGACCGGCGGCGAGCCGCTTGTCCGCAAGAACATCATGCATTTGATCGGCGAACTGTCGCGCCACCTTCGCTCCGGCGCGCTCGAAGAATTGACCTTGACGACGAACGGCTCGCAGCTGGCGCGCTTTGCCGCCGAGCTCGCCGATCACGGCGTCAGGCGCATCAACGTATCGCTCGATACACTCCATCCGGACAAGTTTCGTCAAATCACCCGCTGGGGCGATTTGGGCCGCGTCATGGAGGGTATCGATGCGGCACAGGCTGCCGGCATCAAAATCAAGCTGAACGCGGTTGCACTCAAAGGTTTCAACGATCACGAAATACCTGAGATGATCCGCTGGGCCCATGGCCGCGGCATGGATCTGACATTGATCGAGACGATGCCTATGGGCGAGATCGATCTCGACCGAACGGACCAATATCTGCCACTGTCGCTGGTGCGTTCGAAACTTGCCGAAGAATTCACGCTGCATGACATCGCCTACAAGACCGGCGGTCCGGCGCGCTATGCGCAGGTCGAGGAAACCGGCGGCCGCATAGGCTTCATCACGCCGATGACCCACAATTTCTGCGAGAGCTGCAATCGTGTCCGCCTCACCTGTACCGGCACGCTCTATATGTGCCTCGGTCAGGAAGATGCGGCAGATTTGCGTGCGCCGCTGCGGGCATCCGAAGGCAACGGCCTTCTCAACGATGTCATCGACGAGGCCATCGGCCGCAAGCCCAAGGGTCACGACTTCATCATCGATCGCCGCCACAACCGCCCTGCGGTCTCCCGCCATATGAGCGTTACCGGCGGCTGATAATTCCGAATGCGCGGACTGATATAGGCTGATATATCAATCCTTGCGATTCCGGAGGAGGATCGCTGCAATTTCGGATAAAAGTCTTGGCATTATCTCCCAATCTGCGCGGCGCGATTTACATGGCCATCGGCATGGCCAGCTTCACCTTCAACGACGCGACGGTGAAATATGTCGGCGAACACATGAATATGGGCCAGGTCATGCTGGTGCGCGGCTCGATCGCCACCGTGCTCATCCTGGCGCTCGCATGGCACAAGGGCATGCTCATTCCGCTGCGCGAGGCGCTGCACAGGATGACCATTGTCAGGGTGATCGGCGAAGTCGTTGGAACCGTCAGCTTCCTCGTCGCGCTCGTTCACGTTCCGCTGGCGCTGACCTCCGCAATCCTGCAGGCGCTGCCGCTTGCCGTTACCATGGGCGCGGCGATTTTCTTCGGCGAGCCGGTGGGCTGGCGCCGCTGGGTCGCCATCGCTGTCGGTTTCTGTGGGGTGCTGATCATTGTGCGTCCAGGCGGCGAAGGCGTCAGCCCCTATATCCTGCTCATCGTCGTCACAGTCATTTTCGCGGCGCTGCGCGACCTTGCCACGCGCAAGGTGCCGAAGACCATCCCGGTGCTCATGATTTCGGCGCTGACATCCATCGGCGTATCGCTTGCTGGCGTTGCCATGATCGGGCCGCTCGGCGGCTGGAAGCCGATGTCATTGATGAATACGATGCTGCTGACGCTTGCGGCCTGCTGTGTCATCGTCGCCTATCATTTTCTCATCCTAGCCATGCGTGAAGGCGAGATCTCGTTCATCGCCCCGTTTCGATATACCAGCCTGCTCTGGGCGATCCTCCTCGGCTTCCTGTTCTTTGACGACCTGCCCGATGTCCCGATGATTGTCGGCTCGCTCATTGTCATTGGCAGCGGACTCTATACGCTCTACCGTGAGCAGATCGTCGGCCGAATGAAACCAGTCGAAATTGCGGCGGCTGCGGCAAGAACATCGCCAGATGGAGTTTAGCGGTGCGCATTGCAGGCATCATTCTCGCCGGGGGCCAGTCGCGCCGCATGGATGGGCGGGATAAGGCCATGCTGCCATTCGGCGATCGCCGGCTCATCGACCACGTTCATCAGCGCTTGTCACGCCAGGTCGAAACGATCGCCCTCAACAGCAACGCCGATGCCGGGGGCTTCGCCAACCTCAACGTTCCGGTGATTGCCGACGACATTCACGGGTTCGCCGGCCCTCTCGCCGGCATCCATGCGGGCATGGAATGGGCGGCAGCACAGCCGCTCCCGTTCTCGCATATACTTTCGGTCGCGACGGATACGCCTTTCTTCCCCGAGGAGCTCTTGGCCGGGATCAGTCAGACGATCCTTGATGCAGACGGCCACATAGGCATTGCAGCCTCGGGCGGCCGGGTTCACCCTACCTTTGGCCTTTGGCCGGTGTCGCTGCGATCCGATCTAAAGCACTGGCTCGACGATCCTGCCAATCGCAGGGTTACCACTTGGCTGCAACGGCATCCGCACCGGGTTGTGGAATTTCCGCTCGTCAAGGCGCGGACAGGCGATCCATTCGACCCGTTCTTCAATATCAATACGCCAGCAGATATCGCGGATGCGCGACAGCATTGGAAGACAGCGGAATGAACCCTAGCGATCACCGCATTTTCGGCATTACCGGCTGGAAGAATTCCGGCAAGACGACGTTGGCGGTCAAGCTCGTCAGCGAACTTGCCAGGCGCGGCTGGAAAGTGTCGACGGTAAAACATGCTCACCATGATTTCGATATCGACAAGGAGGGCACCGACTCGTGGCGCCACCGGAAAGCGGGCGCCGGAGAGGTCGCTATCGTTTCCGACCGGCGCTGGGCGCTGATGCATGAATTGTCGGAAGAAGCGGAACCCACCCTCGCTGAAATCATCGCCCGCTTCGCCCCCTGCGATCTTGTCCTTGTTGAAGGGTACAAGCGTGAGCACCACAAGAAAATCGAAGCGAGAAGGCTCGATGCCCGATCGACGGATCCCTTGTCGACCGACGACCCGACCATCGTGGCAATTGCCAGCGATCATGCGATCAGCGGCGAGACGATCCCCGTTTTTGATCTCGATGACATTGCCGGCCTTGCCGATATGATCGAACGCGAAATGCAACTTTCGCGCGATCCGAGTTAGAAAATGCCGTTTCAACCGAAACGCGCGCAACAAAAGTATCAGATGCCAATTTTAATGCGATTGGGCTCGCCGGATTTGCGCGCCAGCGAACGATTCCCGGTTGCAATTCTTCAAAAACTAGTGGGAATATCGCGCCAGGAGCAGTAACAGCTGCGACTTGCCCGGAAGGCTGTTCAAAAAGAAACAGGGGAACAGCCGGGCCATAATAGAGAGGTTCAAATATATGCGTATCACCAAGCGTCTGGCACTTGCGTTTTCCGCTGCAGCCATTGCTTTCACAATGGGTGCGGCCCACGCAGAGGACGCCCTGAAACTGACGATTGCTTCCGAAGGCGCTTATCCGCCCTTCAACAACCTCACCCCAGATGGCAAGCTCGTAGGCTTCGACATCGATATCGGCAATGCGCTGTGCGAAGAGATGAAGGCGCAGTGCACCTGGGTATCACAGGATTGGGACGGCATGATCCCGGCTCTGCAGGCCGGCAAGTTCGACGCGATCATCGCGTCCATGTCGATCACGCCCGAACGCCTTCAGAAGGTAGATTTCTCCAAGAAGTACTACAATACGCCCCCCGGCATTGCAGTTCCGAAGGATTCCGACGTCAAGGACATCACTCCGGAAGCACTGAAGGGCAAGACCCTCGGCGTTCAGGCTTCGACCAGCCATTCGAACTATGCGCAGTCCAAATATGCCGGTTCGGAAGTGAAGATGTATCCGACTGCCGATGAGTACAAGCTCGACATTTCCAACGGCCGTGTCGATGCGGTCATGGATGACGTGGTCGTTCTCGGCCAGTGGCTCGATAGCGATGCGGGCGCATGCTGCAAGCTCCTTGGCACGGTCACGCCTGACCCGGCGATCCACGGCCCAGGTGCCGGCGTAACCGTCAAGAAGGGCAACACCGCCCTCGCCGACAAGTTCACTGCCGCGATCGCAGCCATTCGCGCGAATGGCAAGTACAAGGAAATCAACGACAAGTACTTCAAGATCGACGTCTACGGCGGCGAGAACTGAGCCGTTTGATCTGACCTAAAAGGGTGAATGGCGGTCAGCCGCCATTCGCCGATCTTTCAAGAATGACGGGCAGGCCGGACTAAAGGGCCTTGGGGAATTGCCCGCGAAAAAGAAAGTCGCCTATGGAAGGCTCAATAGCATTACTCGGTTTTGGCGAGGGCGGATGGGGCCCGAGCATTGCCAGCGGTGTCCTCGTGACGGTAAGTTTGGCGCTGGCGACACTGCCCGTGGGGCTGGTGATCGGTTTCTTTGTTGCGCTTGGCAAGCAATCGCCCGAACCGTCGGTCAGGCTTGCCTCCAACATGTACACGACAATATTCCGCGGCCTGCCCGAATTGCTCACGCTGTTCGTCGTCTATTTCGGTGCGCAGATCGGTATCCAGAAACTCGCGGTGCTTGTCGGCTATACCGGTACCGTTGAAATCAATTCGTTTATCGCCGGCATGTTCGCGCTTGGCGTGGTGTTTTCGTCCTACGCCAGCGAGGTGTTCCTCTCGTCGTTCCGGGCAATCCCGAAAGGCCAATATGAGGGCGGCTATGCCATCGGCCTTTCAAACGGCCAGACGATGCGCAAGGTCATCCTGCCGCAGTTGATCCGTATCGCGCTGCCTGGCCTTGCCAACCTCTGGATGATCCTTCTCAAGGATACAGCACTCGTTTCCGCAATCGGCCTTGCCGACATACTGCGCCAGACCGGCGTTGCGGCTCGGGTAACCAAGCATGCTTTCCTGTTCTTCGGCACAGCCTGCATGATCTATCTTGTCCTCGCTGTCGTCTCTTCCTTCTTCATCGACGGCATTGAGCGCTGGGCTGCCAAGAGCGGGGTGAAGCGATGACCCAGACCTTTATCAACGCGCCGGCGCCGACAACGATGCGCCCGCCTGCCCCACCCCGGCGCTGGACGAAACCACGTATCATCGGTAACGGGCTGGTGGCGCTGTGGGCCGCTCTGATCCTCGGCCTTGTATTTTACCTCTATACGGCCTGGGATCCGGAGGTCATCGGGAAATATGCGCCGAGCTACTGGGCCGGTCTGAAAACAACGATCGGCCTTGTCACGGCGTCGATCATCCTTGGCGCGATTCTGTCGGTACCGGTTGTCCTAGGCCGGTTGAGCAAAAACCGCATTATCGCGTCGATTGCCTATGGCTATGTTTATTTCTTCCGTGGCACGCCGCTGATAGCGCAGGTGTTTTTGATCTATTACGGCCTCGGTTCATTCAAGCCGTTTCTGGAGGCGATCGGCCTCTGGGTCTTCCTGCGTGAGGCCTGGTACTGCGCTTTGCTCGCCTTCTCGCTGAACACTGCAGCCTACCAGGCGGAAATCCTGCGCGGCGCCATCAGAAGCGTCCCACTTGGCCAATGGGAAGGTGCCGCATCACTCGGCGTCTCGAAGTTCGTCACCTTCCGCAAGGTGATCCTGCCGCAAGCACTGATCGTCGCCTTGCGTCCCTATGGCAATGAAGTGATCCTGATGATCAAGGGCTCGGCTATCGTCGCGCTGATCACGGTCTACGACCTGATGGGCTATACCCGCCTTGCCTATTCCCGCACCTTCGACTTTCAGGCCTATCTCTGGGCAGCCATCATCTATCTTATTTTGGTGGAAATCCTGCGCCACGTATGGGATTGGATGGAGCGACGCATCACGCGCCATCTCATCCGATAAACTCCCCTGCAGAAGTGATTTCCGGCCATGTTGAAGATTTGGGGTCGCATAAACTCGACCAATGTCAAGAAAGCGCTATGGGCCGCCGAAGAAGTCGGCGTCGCCTATGAGAACATCCCCGCCGGCGGCGCCTACGGAATAGTCGCCGATCCCGAATATCGGGCAAAGAACCCCAACAGCCTCGTTCCGACGCTTGAGGATGACGACCTGGTGCTTTGGGAAAGCAATAGCATCGTTCGCTATCTTGCCGCCAAGTACGGTCAATCGTCGCTCTTAACGGCCGATCCAGCGGCAAGGGCGCTTGCCGAGCGCTGGATGGACTGGCAGATATCGACGCTGGCCGGACCATTCCGGCCCGTTTTCTGGAACACGGTTCGCCTGCGGCCCGAGGAACAGGATCACGCGGCAAAAGCCAAGGGCGTTGAAGAGTGCTCACGGCTCTTCGCCATTGTCGACGCAGCGCTGGCGCGCAGCCCCTACCTGTCAGGCGAGACGCTCGGCGTCGGCGATATTCCGCTCGGTTGCGTTGCCTATGCCTGGTTCGAAATGCCGATCGAAAGGCCCGACCATCCCAACCTTGCCGCCTGGTATGAACGGCTGAAACAGCGCCCGGCCTATCAGAAGTCCGTGATGACGCCTCTGACTTGAACCGTTCTCACTTCCCCGGCTTCAGGCTCCAAACACCCAGCAAACCATCCTGATAGGCGGTCTCGTCGGTCGGGATGGTAATTGCTCCGGTGTTTGCCCATGTCTCGGCAAAGTCGCGATAGTTTGACGAGAACACGTTACCTGACTGACCTGTCGTCTGGATGTACGTCGAGCGGTCAAGATCGGCTAGATCGAACAATCCACGGTAACTCGTGCCGTGGGTCACCCGGTAGGGATTGCTCTCGTCGGTGTAGGCAGACTTGCCGCGGTCGAGCGTGAAGGCCCCGCCGGAAGCTGGGACGGTCACATTGAATATCCGGTCGAGCGGGCTGACCTGCGAAAACGGCCGATGCGCCCCATAGGCATAATGCAGCGCGCCATAGGTCCACGCCCTGCGATCCGATCCAAGCCGCGTTTCGAGATCCTTGAGCGCATCCTTGAGCGACAGCGCCAGAATATCGCCGCAGCTTTCCTTCTCCGGGGTCCGCCGGTCATCGCACCAGTCGCGTGCCGCCCCTGGTCCAAGCCAGCGCAGCATGGCGGTGACATGGGCCTGCCAATAGGAGGGCAGCGCATCGCCGAGATCGTCCTCGAGAATCCGCTTGATCGCAATGCGCAGCCAGGCATTGAAGAGCAACGGTTCTATTTTGGCGCGATCCTCGACGAAGTCCCAACCCTTGAGCCTTGCCAAAGCATCCTGATCAACGTCGCTGCGGCCTTCCAGGGCCTTTAGCATCACCGGCAGGAGCACTGCAAAGCCATCGCTGCGGGCGTCGCCCTGCACCTTGCGATTGCTCTCCAGCGTTTGTCCGTCTGCGCCATACACTAGGGTCTTGATGCGATTGAGTCGCCAGGGCTCATCCCAGTCGAAGGTGAGGAAATGCGGATAGCTCGAATCGACGATCTTGGTGTTGGCGGTGGCGAGCACATTATCGGCTGGACTGTCGACGCGTGGCAGTTCGCCATAGGGAATGAAGCCCTTCCAATCGTAGGTAGCATCCCAGCCCGGCGATGGAGTTCGCCCCATGATCTGGTTGGCGGGATCGCGCACCGGCACCCTTCCGGGCGCAATCATCCCGATATTGCCGTCGACATCGGCGATAACGATCGATTGCATCGGTGTGATGAAATCCTGCATGCCATTCTGGAAGTCGCTGACCGTTGCAAAATCCCACAGCTTGAAGCCCGCCGCGATCGTCTTGTCGTCGCCCGATAGCGCGGTCCATGACAGGGCCGCGACCGTGCCTTCCGGCATGTAATGGTCGAGGCCGCGATAATCGGCGGGGAGGACGGGGCCGTGGCGCGTCGCGAGGCGGTCGAAGCTGACGCTCTCTCCGCCCTTTACCTTGATGTCGACCCGTCTCTTGTCGAAGGCCTGAAAACCTTGCGGTGTCTGGTACTCGTCCGGATTGGCTGGATTGATCCTTTCAACGAAGAGGTCCTGTACGTCGGCGCCGGCATTGGTGAAACCCCATGCCAGCTTGTCATTACGCCCAAGGAGGACAAGCGGCGCGCCGGGCAATGTAACGCCGACGAGATTCTTCACCGTGCCGTCGCCCGCCTTCACCTGCAGATGAGCGAGATACCAGATGGCGGGCGCGCTCAAGCCAAGATGCGGATCATTGGCGAGAATCGGCTTGCCGGTCTCGGTGCGTGCACCGCCAACGACCCAGTTGTTCGATGCTCCAGTGGAGACGACGTCGTTGAGCGCGGCGTAGCGGCGTTCGGCTTCCGATGCTCCGGCTTTCAACGTTCCGGTTTGAAGGCCGAGTATCTGCCGCACATCCGGGAGCGGCGGCGGCGTATCGCCCTCGACCGGCGGCTCGAGATCGGTGATCTCCGCATCGCTCATCCCGAGCCGGGCGAATTTCAGGCGCAGGACTTCGTCATCGATATTGGCGCCGAGCGACACCGACATCAGCTTCAGGATTACGATGACGTCCGCAGCCGTCCATTTCTCCGGCTTGTGACCAAGGATTACGAATTCCGGTGAGTATTTGGAGCCGAACGTCGGCGGCGCGCTATCGATAAACGCATTGATTCCGTGCACATAGGCGTCGATCTTGCCACGATCCGCCGCGTCCAGAGATGCGACCGAGCTTTTAGCCGATTCGTAAAGACCAATCGACCGGATGAAGCGATCAGTGAAAATGGTCTTGTCGCCGAATATCTCGGAAAGCCGGCCCTGCCCCGCCATGCGGTTCATTTCCATCTGCCACATGCGCTCCTGGGCATGGACGAAACCGAGCGCCATCAGCACATCCTCGACCGAGCTGCCGCTTATGTGCGGAACGGCATTCCTGTCGCGGGTAACGCTGACGGGCGCTGACAGGCCCGCAAGTGTCGCTTCGCCTGCGGCCGGCGTAACCGAGCGGGCAAACCAGACATAGGCGAGGACTGAAGCAAGCAATGCTATGGGGATGAGCGAGAAGACAATCCACAATAGGCCTTTGATGATACGCCGCATTGTCCTAACGTCCCCCGAAGCACACTTACACAACGACCTATCTGACAGAGGAATTTACGCAATGGCAACAGTCGCTTTTATTGGCCTCGGCGTCATGGGCTACCCGATGGCCGGTCACCTGAAATCACGCGGCGGCCATGATGTTACTGTCTTCAACCGCAACAATGCGAAGGCGGAGAAATGGGCCGACGCATTTGGCGGCAGTCACGCGCCGACGCCTGCGGCAGCCGCAGAAGGCAAGGATTTCGTCTTCTCCTGCGTCGGTAATGATGACGATTTGCGCTCCGTGACAATCGGCGAAAACGGCGCCTTTCATGGGATGAAGCAGGGCGCAATCTTTATCGACAATACGACGGCCTCAGCTGAAGTCGCCCGTGAACTCGATGCGGAAGCGCGCAAGCGAGGCTTCCACTTTCTCGATGCGCCGGTTTCGGGCGGACAGGCAGGCGCGGAAAACGGTGCTCTGACGGTGATGGTCGGCGGCGAAGCGGACGCCTTCGAGCAGGCAAAGCCGGTCATTGAATCATTTGCAAAGATGGTCGGCCTCATGGGTTCTGCCGGTGCGGGGCAACTCACCAAGATGATCAACCAAATCTGCATCGCCGGCCTCGTCCAGGGCCTCGCCGAGGGAATTCACTTCGGCAAGAAGGCCGGTCTCGACATCGAAAAGGTGATCGAGGTCATTTCCAAGGGCGCGGCCGGATCCTGGCAGATGGAAAACCGCCACAAGACCATGAATGCCGGCACGTATGATTTCGGCTTCGCCGTGGACTGGATGCGCAAGGATCTTGGCATCTGCCTGGCGGAAGCCGAACGCAACAAGGCCAAGCTGCCGGTTACTGCGCTGGTCGACCAGTTCTACAAGGACGTGCAGGAAATCGGAGGCAGCCGCTGGGATACGTCATCGCTCCTGGCGCGGCTCGAGAAATAGGCGAGAACCCGGCCTGAACTCAGGCCGGCTCCTTCTCGATGCTCATATAGTCGAGCGGCAATTCCGTCGTGTATTTGATCTGCTCCATGGCGAAAGCCGAGGAAACGTCGCGAATGTCGATCTTGGTGATCAGGCGCTTATAAACGGCGTCATAGGCGGCAATATCCGGCACGACCACGCGCAGGAGATAATCGACGTCGCCGCTCATGCGATAAAATTCAACGACTTCGGGGAAGTCCTGCACCACCTCCGAAAAGCGTTTCAGCCACTCGTTCGAGTGCGAGCCGGTCCGAATCGAGACGAAAACAGTCACCCGCGTATTGACGCGCACGGGATCGAGGATGGCGACGCGGCGCTGGATCACGCCGTCTTCCTCGAGCTTCTGGATGCGCCGCCAGCACGGCGTCGTCGAAAGCCCCACCTTCTTGGCGACATCCGCCACCGCGAGCGTTGCGTCTTCCTGCAAAAGGCGAAGGATCTTCCGGTCGAGTCTGTCCATTGCGTGTTCCCCTTACTGCGCGCTGCCCGCTGGCCGCACAAACAACGCAGTATTGTTTGAATTTGCGCACAAACCGTTCGGTTTTGGCTCATGCTCTGGAATGAGATACTTTATGGTCTGATAATCATCGAGCGTACAAGAAAATTATTCCAATCTTTGCAATTCTCAAAAAAATTTCGTGCATATATTCACTAAGTTAGAATCCTGACCTTCTCCCGCAGCGCCGGAAGAACGTTATCTGCGAACCATGGGTTTTTCTTCAGCCACCCGCTATTGCGCCAGGATGGATGCGGCAGCGGCAAAATTGCCGGACTGGTGCTTGCGACGAAGTAATCCTGCCAGTTCAGAACCGTCGCCGTCATGCCGCGCCGGCGCCGGTCACGAAGGTGATAGGCCTGAGCATATTGGCCGATCGTCAAGATCAGTTCGAGTTGCGGCATCGAGCGGAAAACGCGCTCGTGCCAGGTTTCCCTGCACTCGCGCCTTGGCGGCAGGTCGCTGCCATGCGCATCATAGCCGGGAAAGCAAAAGCCCATCGGCACGATGGCGAATTTGCCGGGATCATAGAAAGTCGTCCGGTCGACACCCAGCCACTCGCGCAGCCGGTCACCCGAAGGGTCATTGAACGGGATTCCAGAATTGTGCACGCGAATGCCGGGCGCCTGCCCGCAAATGGCAATGCGCGCCGTGGATGAAAGAATGCAGACCGGGTTTGGCTCATGCGGCAGCGCCGGGCCGTAGCGCGGAGCATCCCGGCAAATCCGGCACGTCTTGATCTCGGCCGAAAGCGCGCCAAGGTCTACGGCGGACATTGTCACGCCTTGGCGCTTGGCCGGCCGGATACCGCAACATGCCAACGGCGCAAATGCTCCAACTCCTCTGGTATCTGCAACTTGGCCGGCTTCAGGAAGTCTGTTGCAACGAGCAAGGTGATGTCGGCAATGGAGAATCGGCTCCCGGCAATGAACTCGTTCCGTCCCAGTTGGTCATCCATGATCTTCATATATTGCAAGGCCTTGGGCCGGTTTGCTTCGCCCCACGCGGGAACCTGTGGCACCTCCCATTCGATCATGGCGGGGTGGGTATGGCGGAAGGCGGCGGTGATCGCCGCCATGAGATAGAGCTCGACACGCCGGTTCCACATTTCCACCATGGCCTTGCCAAGTGCGCCGACGCCGAAGAGCGGAGGCTCCGGGTGCATCTCCTCGAAATAGCGGGAAATCGCCACTGACTCGGTCAGGATCGTGCCGTCATCGAGTTCGAGGATCGGCAGGCGCTGCAGCGGATTGAGCGCTGTGATCCTGGCGGACTTGTGCTCCATCGCTCCCATATCGATTGGAACCAGCGGCACCTCGATGCCCTTCTCGGCAAGGAAAATCCGCAATCGGCGCGGGTTGGGCGCTCGCCCTCCATCATAGAGTTTCACCACAGTCCTCCCAATAGCCGGCCGAGCCAGGCAAAAAGCTGATCGACGGGACCTGGCAAGGATTTCGGCGCTTGTTCGTTGGCAGCCGCCTCATGTTCCCTGCGCCAATCCTGCGGAGTCTCGAATTCAATGGCCCATAGACCCCGCCTCGCCCGTATCGCGCTCGCTTCAACGTCATGATAATCGCCATAAGCGACTGCCTGTCCAGCCTCGACCATAGCGCGATTGAGATTGATGCCACCTGAATAACAGGTGGCGAGCGTCCGGTCGTATTTGTCTTTCCCGGATGCCTCGCAGCGGACATCCCGTCCACCGACGAAGCCTATCAGCGCCTGACGCGAAGCATGCCCGCAGCCCGTCGCAGCCTGCCCATTCCCGCAATCCTGCGCAAGCTCCGGCGCATCGATCCCCTTGAGACGGATGCGATTGCCGGCAATCGAGACTGTGTCGCCATCGATGACGTATGCCCGTCCGGCTAACAATTCCGCAGGCGGACGCACGTTCAGCCGCGCCGCAAGCAGTGCCACAAGCGCGAAGAAGACAATCATCAGCGCGAAATCGAACGCACGGCGCCAAGGCGGGCGCTGCGCCCGGGCAGGCAGCGGCCATCGGCGGCGATACCTGCGATAGCTGCTCATTGGCGAACCGTAAGAGTTTTCGGCATCTGGCGCTCGTGCCTGGCTTCAATCATTCGAATCGCAGCAATGGGTTTGATTCTCTATTAATCATTTCTGAATAGGGTTGCGATGCAATGCTGCCGACAAGTGCAGATTTGGGCCATCTGGAACGAGGCATATGGCATCGCTCGACGCAATCTCAGCAGACAAGAACATTGTTGACCGGCGCAAGCTGCCGCGCAACAAGGACCTGTCGGCCGTCATGCGCGGTGCGCGTGACCAGTTGATGGAACGCGCCGGCGGCAACCATCTCGAGCGCGAATTGCTCTTCATGCACACGCGCGCCCTGATCGTGAACACGGCAACCTTCCCGCTCCTGATCGTCATGATCGCCGGTGTCGGCGTCTTCTCGGGTTTTGGCGGCAGCATCATCGTCTGGGCCCTGGTCACCATGGGCCTTTACATGCTTCTCGGCTTGCTGGCGCGCAGGCTGGCAAAGCGCGGCATCGCCAATCGCCACGTCCACAAATGGCAGATGATTTTTCTCGGCGGTCACTTCATGACCAGCATTGGCTGGGCCTATTTCGCCGTTCTCGATTGCGCGCCATGCGGCATCAGCTACTACCCGGTCGTCAAGGCCGTGGTGATCATCCTCGCAATGGCGATAACGGCCATCGTCACCTCCGCCTTGCGCGCCGCGATCCTTGCCGCTTTCACGCTGCCTGTCGTTGCCTATACGCTGCTTGCGGCCAAGCAACTCGGCAGTCCGCTATCGGCCATCATGGTGGTCATGCTGTTTGCCGGCCTCATCTTCTTCTACCTCGTAGCGCTCCGGCTTAACCAGTCCGTCGCCATAACGCTGGCTCTCCAGGCGGAAAAGGACGCGCTGATCGCTGAACTTGAAACAGCCAATGCCATGTCCGACGAAGGGCGCAGGCGCGCCGAAGAAGCCAACCTTGCGAAATCACGCTTCCTCGCCTCGATGAGCCACGAACTGCGCACGCCGCTCAATGCCATTCTCGGTTTTTCCGAAGTGATGGCCAAGGAAGTGCTTGGGCCGATCGAGAACGGCACCTACCGCGAATATGCAAGCGACATTCATGCATCCGGTGAGCATCTCCTCAATTTGATCAACGAGATTCTCGATCTGAGCCGCATCGAGGCTGGCCGGTACACGATCAACGAGGAGCCTTTGCTTCTCGCCGATATCGCCAATGAATGCATCCACATGATGAAGCTCAAGGCGCGCAACAAGGATATCACTATCGTTCCGCAGTTCGAGAAGGGCATGCTGCGCATCAAGGCCGACGAACGTTCGATCCGCCAGATCGTGCTCAATCTCATGGCCAATGCGATCAAGTTCACCCCGACCGGCGGGCGCGTCCACATCAAGGTTGGCTGGACAGCGGGCGGCGGTCAATATCTGACGATCCGCGACAATGGTCCGGGCATTCCGCCGGAGGAAATTCCCGTCGTCCTCTCGACGTTCGGTCAGGGCTCGATCGCCATCAAGAATGCCGAACAGGGAACCGGCCTCGGCCTTCCGATCGTCCAGGCCCTCGTCAACCTGCACGATGGCCAGTTCCACCTGTTCTCGAAACTGCGGGAGGGCACCGAGGCCCTTGCAACATTCCCGCGCAGCCGTGTCATTGCTGACGAGGCCAGGCACAGGGGCCACCCGCAGCGAAAAGCTGCTTAGAATACTCCACTTCAATTTATTGTCATTTGCCCTGGCGTGAGAGCGTCTGCATTGCTGGCGTTAACGCAACGAAATCAACGGGTAACCAATGAACGCCAACGGCAATGACCGCCCTCTCATCATCCCGGCGCTCGGCCGCATCTACCAGTCGCTCGGTGACCTTTCCGAGACGATCCTGCGTGTCGTCGCCGGTGCGGCGCTTATCGTCCACGGATCGGGCAAGATCGCCAATCCTCTCGGCGCAGTCGGCATGGTCGAGGGGCTCGGCTTCTACCCCGGCGTCTTCTGGTCGCCTCTCCTGGCTGCCACAGAGTTCTTCGGGGGCATTCTGCTCGTGCTCGGGCTACTGACGCGCCCCGCCGCCTTCGCAACGACGATCGTTCTTCTCGTCACCATCTACTACCACTGGATCGTGCAGGGACAGGGTTGGGGCGGCTCGGAAAAGTCGATCCTCTGGACGGCTATCCTGTTTTTCTTCGTCATTCGAGGCGCAAGCCGTCACTCGCTCGACGCGAGGATTGGCAAGGAATTCTAAAAAACGAAGGCCCGCTTGCGCGGGCCTATGTCAATCGCGGTTGCTGACGCCCGCCTGGTCGAAGGTCGCCATGCCGGAGTGGCAAAGCGCTGCGGCCTTGACGATGCCGGCGGCAAGCGCCGCGCCGGTGCCTTCGCCGAGCCGCATCCCGAGGTCGAGCAGCGGCTTCTTGCCGAGTTGTTCGAGAACCTTGCGATGGCCCGGCTCCGCCGAGACATGCCCGAAAAGGCAATGATCGATCGCCTGCGGATTGGCGCGGTGGAGGATCGCAGCGGCGGCAGTCGCAACATAGCCGTCGATGATAACGGGGATTTTCTCGACGCGCGCTGCGAGGATGGCGCCGACCATGGCAGCAATCTCGCGCCCGCCGAGCCGGCGCAGGAGTTCGAGCGGATCCTTGAGATGTGAGGCATGCAAGGCAACTGCCGTGCGGACAGCTTCGATCTTGCGACGCAGGCCCTCACCATCGGCGCCCGTGCCCGGGCCGACCCATTCTTCAGCCGTGCCGCCATAGAGGCCATGGAAGATCGCGGCGGCAATGGTCGTATTGCCAATGCCCATCTCACCGATGCAAAGAAGATCGGTGCCGCCGGCAATCGACTCCATGCCGAACGCCATCGTCGCCGCGCAGGTCTTCTCATCCATTGCCGCTTCCTCGGTGATGTCCGCGGTCGGATATTCGAGTGCGAGGTCGAAGACCTTCAGGCCGAGATCGTAGGCGATGCAAATCTGGTTGATTGCAGCGCCGCCCGCGGCAAAATTCTCGACCATCTGTGCGGTGACCGACGACGGATATGGCGAAACCCCCTTGGCGGTGACGCCATGATTACCGGCAAAGACCGCGACCAGCGGACGCGTGACCTGCGGGCGCGAACGGCCGGTCCATGCTGCGAGCCACTCAACGATCTCTTCCATGCGGCCAAGCGCGCCAGGCGGTTTCGTCAGCGTCGCATCGCGTTTGCGCACGGCCGCGACGGCGGCTTCGTCGGGTCCGGGCAATGTCTCGATCAGCGTGCGAAAATCGTCAAACGGCAGGCCAGTGGTCATGATGGTCCCTTGCGGTCAAGTCTTCATGGCAAATTAGAAGTCCACGTCCTATAAGCGCTGGATCGAAAAAGGCAAAGGTCAACACGCGCCACAGAGTGTCGCGGCTTCCATATTGAGAGGTGTGCGGCATGGATTTGCTCAACGAGACGATGCGGGCGCTCGCTTTCCTGTCGCGACTGCCGGTTTCGTCGCGCTGGTTCCGCGATTATGACGGCGCGCTGGCAAGTTCGGTGCGCGGCTTTCCCCTCGCCGGGATGATCATCGCCCTGCCCGCGGCGCTTGTGTTGTTGGTGACATGGTCGCTGTCGGCCTTTGCAAGCGCGCTGCTCGTCACCGCTGTCTTGGTCGTGACGACAGGCGCTTTGCATGAAGACGGCCTCGCCGACGTGGCCGACGGCTTTTATGGCGGAAACTCGCCGCAGCGCCGGCTGGAAATTATGAAGGATTCGGCAATCGGCTCCTATGGCACCCTCGCCCTTATCTTCAGTGTGCTCCTGCGTACTGCATTGCTTGCAACGGTCATCGGCGAAGTCGGATCTTTGCAGGCGCTCGCCGTTCTTATTGGAACCGAGGCCGCGAGCCGCGCTGCACTTGCAAAGTTCTGGCAGAGCCTGCCCTCGGCCCGTTCTGGCGGCGTTGCCGACCAGGCTGGCGTTCCGACCACAAATGCCGCCAATTCCGCCCTCGCCATAGGCGGCTTCGTGCTTGCGGTAGGCTATGGCTTTGCAGCCGGCGTGCTCGCAGTCATCGCCGCCGGCGCCTTGGCCACCCTTGCGTATTTCGGCTTTGCCGCTCTCTGCCGCGCAAAGATCGGCGGCCAGACCGGCGATACACTGGGAGCCCTGCAGCAGTTCGTCTCTATTTCCCTGCTGCTTGGGCTTGTCATTGTCCTCTGATAATACCAATTGTTGAAACATGAGCATCATCGAGTCACCGTGCATCCTCGTTTGCGCCATCGACATGAAGACCGGGTACTGCTTCGGTTGCGGTCGCACGCGCGAGGAAATCGGGGCATGGTCGACCTCTTCGCCGGAAGTCCGGCGCGCGATCATGGCGGTCCTGCCGTCCCGCCTCGAAACTGTCGAGCGGCGTCCCCGCCGCGAAACCCGCCGCAGCCGCATGGCGCGCGAGCGCGAAGAGGAGGCCTGACCAGCATGGGCCGGCTATTCTGGATTATCATTGCACTGGTCGGCGCAGCCTTGCTCCTTCTGATGGCCAACAGTGACGCCGGCTCGACCTTCGGCATGGCCAATGACGATTTTGCCCGCTTTGCCTATATGGGCATCTGGGGCATCGTGCTCGCCTCTGCGCTTCTCGGCTCAGGTATCCGGCTCGGCCATTTCCTGCGCAGCATGGCAATCTGGATCGTTATCATCCTCGCCCTCGTTGCCGGTTATCAATATCGCTATGAATTGCAGGATGTCGGCCATCGCATCACGGCCGGCCTTATTCCGGGCAGCCCGATCTCCAACCGTGATGCCGATGGTTTGATCACCGTGACGCTGGCGAAATCGGAAAGCGGTCATTTCGAGGTGCGCGGCGAGGTCAACGGCGCGACGGTGCCGTTCATGGTCGATACCGGCGCTTCCTCCATCGTCCTTTCGGCCGGGGATGCACGCCGTGCCGGCCTCGATCCTGACAAGCTCGCCTATGCCACGTCCGTGCTGACCGCAAACGGCATGGCGAAGACCGCCAACGTCACCCTGGACGAGGTCAAGATCGGCGCTATCGAGCGGCGCAACGTCCGCGCCATGGTGATTCAGGACGGCCGCATGGACGGCAGCCTGCTCGGGATGAACTTTCTCAACTCACTCAGCGGCTTTTCGATGCGCGGCGACCGGCTGGTACTTTCGGATTAGTCTCACTGCCGTCCGCAAGTACACTGGTGAATTCTGAAGGACGAGTGGGTCCTGAGAAAAGAGCCCGATGACGACGGCGATCGCCTCCTCCCGGTCACGCCGCCTCGGCGGCAGCGTTGCCGATGCCCTCATAGGCGCGGCGGATCACCGAGCTGTCGGCATCAACGCGATTGGCCTCCGTGGAAAGCATTTGACGCCACCGGCGCGCGCCGGGAGCGCCATGGAACATACCGACCATGTGCCGTGTGACGTGCGAGAGCCGTCCACCACGGGCAATATGCGTATCGGAATAGGCGCACATGTGGTCGATGATGCCTTCGATCGTCGGCGAAACCGTCGGCTCGCCATAGATCCTGCGGTCGACATCGAGGAGAAGCAGCGGATCCTGATAGGCCGCGCGCCCGACCATCACACCATCAACGTGCTGCAGGTGCCGTTCAGCCTCTGCGAGCGACTGGATACCGCCATTGATGCCAATGAATTTCGCAGGATTGTCCTGCTTCAGGCGATAGACGCGGTCGTAGTCGAGCGGTGGAATCTCGCGATTTTCCTTTGGCGAAAGGCCCTTGAGCCAGGCTTTGCGCGCATGCACCCACAAGGCATCCGCCCCTGCCGCAAAGACACGGCCCGTCAGATCGTCGAGGGCGGCTTGCGTGTCCTGGTCATCGACGCCGATCCGGCACTTGACGGTCACTGGTATCGCCACTGCCTGTTTCATCGCGTCGATGCAAGCCGCGACGATCTCAGGCGTTTGCATCAGGCAGGCGCCGAACGCACCCGACTGCACGCGGTCCGACGGGCAACCGACATTGAGGTTGATTTCCTTGTAGCCCATGGCCTCGCCGATGGCTGCCGCCTGCGCCAGCTTCGACGGGTCCGATCCGCCAAGCTGCAGCGCAACAGGATGCTCCTCGGCGTCGAAACCGAGGATTTTTTCGCGCTTGCCGTGGATGGCAGCATCAGCGACGACCATTTCGGTATAGAGCAGCGCGCGGCGCGTGAACTGGCGATGCAGCATTCTGCAATGCCGATCGGTCCAGTCGATCATCGGGGCCACGGCGAAGATATTTTCTCCGCTGGCATAGAGGTTTGCCATCAAATTCATCCAGGTCGTTAAGTTGAGCGCACGCCTTTTAGGGCCTTGCGCCTTCGCGGCTCTTTACCACGCCCTGCAGCGCAAGGTCCATCACCGGCTATTTAGCGCAGGATCAGCGCTGGACAAGGCTCAAACCGTATCCAATGCGCTGATTGCCGTCATGATGCGGTCCTGATCGGCGGTGGAAAGCGGCAAGATGGGCAGCGGCGGCTTTGTGGTCGCAAGCCCCATGGCATTTGCCGCGGCATGAACCACCCGATAGCTCGAAAGCTCCTTGAACAAGGCAAAGAGGGGCGCGAATAGGCCATCTATGCGCTCGACCTCGGCGACATTACCGACCTTTGCGGCACGCGCCAGTTTCAGCGATGGTACCGGCAGCAGCCCGGCAACCACGCTGTACCACGCGGCCCCGCCGGCAAGCAGCGCCCCCGGCGCATTCCAGTCGCCGCTATAGCCAATGGCAAACCCGACAGGGAGTTGGGCCTCAAGCGCTTGGTGCACCGCTCGCATCTCCGGTAAAGGCTGCGCGGGATTTTTCACTGCCACGATATTCGGTACCGCGGCCATGCGTGCGAGCAGGGCATTGCTGATCGTAAAATGCGTGGTGCCCGGATTGTTGTAGACGCACAGGGGAAGATCGGTGGCGCCGGCGACGCCACTATAATGCTGAAGCACTTCGTCATCGGTCAGCGGGGTATAGGAGACCGGGGCGAGAAGAAGGCCGTCTGCACCCGCACGCTTGGCGTCGCGCGCGAGATCCTCGGCGTCGCCCGTCCTCAAGGCGCCGGCGCTGACGATCACGGGCACCCGCCCGCCGAGACATTCCCTCGCCGCCTCGATCGTCCGGCGTCTTTCAGCACGCGAAAGGTACATGTAGGAACCGGTACTGCCGAGAAGGCCGACAGAATCGACGCCGGCGCGCTCCAGCCGCTCCAGCAGCCTGCAAAGCGATTCGACGTTAACGTGCCCGCTCTCATCTGCAGGCGTAATCGGAAATGCGGACAGACCATGGAACAGCAAAGTTTTTCCCTCGGTTGAATCAACCTGAATTCGTTAAGACTGATCGTCTTAATACATCGATATACAATGAACATGTATGAAAACCAGGCGGATTTAGCCGTTAATGCACTCCGGGACATCCAATTCAGAGACTAAAGTCTAATTTTGCCTAATTCTTTATCGTGTTACGCAAAGCCCTATTGTTTGGGCAATTGCGCCCCGACGAAACCAAGTCATTACCCCGCGTGTCAAAACCGCAACAGCGATTTCCGAACCGGCGGTTCGATTGCATATCGATTTTGCGTGATCAAACGAACAGGAATATCCCTGCTGCGGGGACACGAGCTTTGGTATCAACTTGATCGGAGAACCGATAATGCGAATAAAGAGCTTCCTCCTTGGTTCCGCTGCAGCGCTGGTTGCAGTTTCAGGAGCACGCGCCGCCGACGCGGTTGTCGTGGCGGAACCCGAACCCGTCGAATATGTGCGGGTTTGCGATGCTTATGGCACGGGCTTCTTCTATATTCCGGGAACGGAAACCTGCCTCAAGGTAAGCGGCTATGTCCGCTATGACGCACAGGGGGGTGACGACGTCTATAATGGCGGCCCGCTCGGCACCTGGGCCAAGCACACGCGCGCCGAGGTTCGCTTCGACGCCCGTTCCGAGACAGAACTCGGCACCTTGCGTTCCTACATCCAGTCGCGCTTCGACTTTACCGATGGTTCGGATGACGGCGCCAGCCTCCCGCAGGCGTTCATCGAGCTCGGCGGCTTTCGTGTCGGCGTTGCCGATGAAATCTTCGGCGCTTGGAACGGCTACGCCGGCGATATCATCAATGACGACGTGATCAACTACAACAGCTGGCAGAGCAACCAGGTGAGCTACACGTTCACAGGGGCAGACGGTTTCTCGGCCATCGTCGCCGCTGAACAGGGCTCGGTGCACGACGATTATCCCGACTACGTCATCGACAACTACATGCCGCATGTCATGGCCGGCGCCAAGTACGAGCAGGGTTGGGGAACGCTGTCCGGTATCGTCGGCTACGATTCCAACGTCGAGGCCTTTGCCGCCAAGGCGCGCCTCGATGTTAACCTCACCGATACGTTCAAGGTCTGGGGCATGGGGGCCTACCAGTCCGACTACGACTCCACGCGCGAGGAACGCAACTTCCTGACGCCGTGGCAGGGCGACTGGGCCGCCTGGGCCGGTTTTGCTGCAAAGCTTTCCGACAAGGCGACGGTCAACGGTCAGGGTGCGTACGCATCTGAGGGGACCTACGCCTTTGCCCTCAATGTTGCCTACGAACTTGTACCTGGTTTCACGATCACGCCGGAAATCAACTACACCAAGTTCGAGGACTTCCGTCAGGGCGACGGCACACTCGTCAACGACGATGCCCTCGGTGGCATCGTCCGCTTCCAGCGGAATTTCTGATCGCCTGACACAAAAAATCCGGAGGCAAACGCCTCCGGATACCTCTACGACAAAGCTGCAATCAAATCTGGTCCGAAACCGCAGCGACTGCTGCCGATTTTCGCAAAAGCGCCACGAGTTCATCGCCCGCGTCGGCGACCGGACCTGAATTGTCGATCATAACGGCATTTTCCGGATCGCATGGATTGGGCGCGGCCCGCATCAAGCGACGCTCGATCTCCTCGGCGCTTTCGCGCCCGCGCGCCGCAAGGCGGTGCGCCAGAACCTCAGGCGAAGCCGTAATATGGACCACCAGGAAATTGGCGTAGGCCGATTTCAGATCGGGGAGAATGCCGCGCGATACATTGGCGATCGCGACCCCGCCCCGTTCGATCTCGTGATCGACTGATTTCGGCAAGCCGTAGTAAAGCCCATGGGCGAACCAGTCGTGGCAGAACGCTCCTTCGCGCTTGGCCGTCAAAAACGCGTCCTCGCTCAGTGTATCGTGGTCCTCCGCATCGACCGCCGAAGGCCGGGTGACCACGCGGCGGACGAAATGGAATCCCGGCTCATTGGCGAGCGCAGCGCGGGCATAGTCGATAATCGTATCCTTGCCGGCCCCGCTCGGCCCGACAACCGCAACGAAGGCGCCGTTGCGCAAAGGCGCGGGCCCCACTTCGAGTGCGCGTTCGATCATTGCGGCGGCCATCATACGACCCGGCGGCCTTCGCGCCAGACAGTGCGGACCACGGGAATGTGCTCATCGACGCGAACGCGCACGAGGTCGGCGCGCTTGCCGATCTCGATGACGCCGCGGTCGTCAAAACCAACCGCCTCAGCCGGGTTCTTGGTGACGAGGCGCACCGAATCCGGCAGCGATATGCTGTCCGCGGTCTCGCTCAGCATGAAGGTCGACTGGATCAGGCTGAACGGAATGTAGTCGGACGACAAAATGTCGAGATAACCGTGCTCCACGAGTTCGCGCGCCGAGACGTTGCCGGAATGCGAGCCGCCGCGCACGACATTGGGCGCACCCATCAGGACGGCAAGGCCGGCGCGCTTGGACGCAGCCGCCGCCTGGAGCGTCGTTGGAAACTCGGCAACGTGGATGCCCTGCTCGATGGCCTCGTCCACGTGCGCTTGCGTCGCATCGTCGTGGCTGGCGAGAACGATGCCACGCGCGCGGCATTTTTCTGCCAGCGCCTCGCGCTGCGGGCCCGAATACTGCGCGGACTCGCCCATGCGTTTCTCGCAATACAACTCGAAATCGCGGTCGCTGAGCTTCAGCTTGCGCTGGTAATAATAGGCGTAGGTTTCGAGATCGACGAACTGGCGCTGCCCCGGCGCATGGTCCATCAACGATGCGAGCCGCACACGGCTGTCATTCTCGAACAGTTGAAAACTTTCAAGGCAATCCGGCGCCGATACTTCACAGCGCAGATGCAGATAGTGATCGGCTCTCAACCGGCCCTCATGAACGCTGTTCTCTATTGCGTCGCCGAGCTTGCGCATTTCCGGCGCCGAAAGGTCCGCATCCTCATCCATGCCGACGCGCAGCGCATCGAGAACAGTCGTAATGCCGGAGGTGGCGATCTGCGCATCGTGGGCAAGGACAGCCGCGATCGGGTTCCAGCGTACCCGCGGGCGCGGGAGATAATGCCCCTCGAGGTGATCGGTATGGAGTTCCACCAGGCCGGGTATGAGATAGTCGCCGCCGAAATCCTCGCCGCCGGATGCCGTTCCTTCCGCAATGTCGGCTATCTTGCCGTCACGCACCAGGACGGAACCGGTGATGACTTCGTTTTCGAGGACGATTTTCGCATTATTCAAGATCAGTTCGGCGGACATTTCAGGCAGACTTTCTACGGTTCGTTCCAGCAAGCGGGTGCAGTGAGTTGATTTCAAAAGGAGATCCGGGTTGGGCCTCGGTAAATAGAGCAAGATTGTTGATCTCGACCGGCTCTTCGAGAACCGGCTCGAGGAATTCACCGAGGATGCGCTCAATTCTTGGCTGGTCGGCCTCCGGTACCGGACCGGTCAGGGTCATGTGAAAACGGAACTCCTCGAACACGTAGGGATAGCCCCACTGTTCGAGATTGCGTTGCTCTGATACCGAAAGCGCATCGGGATTGCGCCGCTTGATCTCCTGCTCGCTTGGAGCGGCGCGGAAGCGATCGAAGGCGACGACAATATCGTTTGCCAACTGGTTGAGGCGGTCAAGCGGCTCGCTCGGAACAAGCGCGAAGAAACCGCCAAGGCAGCGAATTTCAAGTTTTGGAATTTCGACCGGATCGACCGAGGAGGCAAAATGCATCATGGCGGAAAGCAGTTCGCGCTCTTCAAGCCCCTCCGCCAGACGGAAAGGCGCTTTCAGCGTCGCATGGAAACCGTAGCGGCGTGGCGAGTCGGTAAGCTGCGCGAAGTCCGCCGGATCGAGCCCGCGAATATGCGGGACCTTCACCGCTTGCCCGCTGAAGGCATTGCGGCCGAGCCAATTCGCCGCGACTTTGAGAAGCGGGTCGCTGGCCGGCGGCGTGAAGTAGATCGCATAGCGCATGTCAGTGTGATTCCCTAAAAACAGTCTCGCGTTACACTCCAATTATGACAAGCTTTGTATCACTTGGGATCTGCGGATCGACAATCTAGTGCTGCTTTCCAGTCAGGCGCGAGCGCAGTGCGTTGGAAATATTGTCGAAGATGAAGATGACGATGAGAATGAGCACGACCATATAGGCGACATTATGCCAGTTGGTGTTGGTGCGCATCGCCTCCCACAGCTTGAGGCCGATGCCGCCCGCACCGACGGCGCCGATGATCGTCGCCGAGCGCGTGTTCGATTCCCAGAAGTAGAGCGCCTGGCTGGCGAATACCGGCAGGACCTGCGGCACGACGCCATAGCGTTGCACGTTCACCGGCGATGCACCCACGGATTTGACACCCTCGCGCTGCTTGTCATCGATGTTTTCCAGCGTCTCCGAATAGACCTTGCCGAGCGTGCCCGTATCGGTGAAGAAGATCGCGGCGATACCGGCAAGCGGCCCCGGACCGAAGGCGCGGGTGAAGAAAAGTGCCCAGATCAGCATGTCCACCGAGCGCAGGAAATCGAAGAAGCGCTTGGTAATCTGGTTGGCGAAGAAATTCGGCATGATGTTGCGAGCCGCAACAAACGCGAGCGGAAACGCGATGATCGTTGCAAGCAAGGTGCCGATGAAGGCCATGACGATTGTCTGCAGGAGCTTGGTCCAAACGTCGCCATGCTGCCACGATGAATTGTACCAGATGTTATCGAAGGCAAGCGCTGCATTCGACATCTCAGGCTTGATGCGCTCGCCGCTGGTGATCATCGACATCACTTCGCCGAACGACTTGCCCCAGAATGGCGAGGCGGTATCGAAGACGAAATTGGCCCATCCGAGGAAGCGCCGGCTCACCACGACACGCTCGGGAATGATATCCGCCTGCCCGGCAAAGCCGAAATTCACCGTAACCTGGTCCTCCTTCAGCTGTGCCCATTTCGGCAAGGTCCCTTGCGGCTTGGCGCCGTTCGGTTCGAGCAGGATCGTCAGGCTTTCGCTTCCCCGCGTCGCAATCACACGCTGGGCGTTGATATCGAGCGACTTGCTGGAGCCGAAGCGGATCGACACGTCATTGCCGTTCTTGATCACCCAATCCGGATTGGGATTGTTGCCAAGCTCGGAAAAACGCGGATAGGAAACTGTTGTCGCCTCCGGGCTCATCTTGACGGTCGCCCTGACCGCGTAGGAGACCCAGTCGCGCGCATAAATTTCGGCGCGCTGCCACTGCCCGCTCGCGAGCACGGTGCCGATCGAAAAGAACCACCAGCAGTAGACGACGTAAAGAACGATGCCGGCAGCGATGAACAGCGGCAGGAAGCGCTTCCACACGGGCGGGTTGAAGACCTCCGGGTGACGGCTTTCGTAATCGGCAATGGCGGCAGCGGACAGGGCGGTCATGACTGTTTGCCTCCAAAGGCGAAGGCCTGCTTGCCGACGAGACGGCGGCGCAGCCAGGCGGAAAACTGATCGACGGCGATGATCGTCACCAGCAGCAGAAGGACGATGGCAAGCGTCTTTGCCTGGTGGCCGCGGCCGATCGACAGGCGCAGTTCCTCGCCGATGCCGCCGCCGCCGACCGCGCCGATGATCGTCGAGGCACGCACATTGATTTCAAGGCGAAGCAGCGCATAGGACATGAAATTGGGCATCACTTGCGGCACGATGCCGAAACCGACCCGTTCGAACCAGTTGGCGCCGGCGGCGCGCAAACCCTCATCCGGTTTCATGTCGGCATTCTCGACGACTTCGAAGAAAAGCTTGCCGAGCGCGCCGATCGTATGGATGGCCACGGCGAACATGGCGGGTATGGCGCCGAGCGAGAGGATTGCGGCGAAGAAGCCGGCGATAACGATCTCTGGGAACGCGCGCAGGATCTCCATCGTCCGGCGCACGACGCCGCGGATGAGCCGGTTCTTGACGAGGTTCTTGGCGGCAAGGAAGCAGAGCAGGAAGCCGAAGATGAAGCCGACAAGCGTCGAAAGGATCGCGATATTGAGGGTCTGCAGCATCTTGTAGAAATATTCCGGGAAGTAGAACCCGCCGAACAGATAGACCCGGCCTTCCGGATAATCGTATTTAAGGCTGCCGTCGTAATATGGTGACGGCAGATCGAACAAGGCCCGCCACACTTCCCAGCCGTCGCGCGGAACGAGATCGCCCGCAAACTCGAAGAAGTGCGGCAGACGGTCGAAGAACTTGCCGGCGTTTGAGTCGTTGGCGAACCACAGGGACCCGGCGACCGCCACGAGCAGACCAATGCCGATCAGCCATGAATAGGCACGCCGGCGCGTCGCAAGCTCCAGCCAGTGGCGTTCTATCTCGATACCGTCGGGCGACAGGGTGGTGGTCGTAGCCTGGCTCATCAACCGATCCTTAGTGAGCACAAAAATTCACGGCCAGAACCTTGAGGGAACTGGCCGTGATCGTTGGATGGCTATCAGCCGCCGATCTGCGCCTTGCGGGCGTCGATGATCGGCTGGTAGAACTGCGCGTTAACTTCCGTGTAGCCCTTGCGGTCGCCACCGGTCGAAGAAGCCGCGGCGAAGCAGGCCGGATCGGTCTTCGGAAGGTTCATCAGATATTCCTTGTACTTGGCGATCGTGTCCTTGTTCATTGATGAACGAACAACGGTCGGACCGTTCGGAATAAGCGGCGACTTCCACAGTTCGACAAAATCCTTCATGTCGATCAGGCCCTTGTCGACCATCTTGCGCAGATTGCCGGAAGAGTATCCCTCTTCGAACTTGCCTACGCCCGAGCCAAAGGTCGTGCCGGCGTCGAACTTGCCGTCCTTGACGGCGAGAACGAGGTTTTCATGACCGCCGCCGAAGCCGGTTTCACCGAAGTAATCCTTGACCGAAGCGTTGATGTCCTTCGGCAGCGAGGTAACGGGGATGAGGTAGCCAGAGGTGGAATCCGGATCGGCAAAGCCGAGCTTCTTGCCCTTCATGTCGGCAAGAGTCTTGATGCCGCTGTCCTTGCGGGCAATCATGATCGAATAATAGCCGGTCGAACCGTCGGTCTGGACGTCGGTCAGGATCGGTTCGACTGCCTTCGGATTGGTCAGATAGATCTTGGCATATCCGGATGCACCGAGTTCAGCAGCATCGAGCGTGCCGCCGAGGAGACCCTGAATGACGCCGTCATAGTCGGTTGCCGGGAAGAGCTTGACTTCCTTGACACCGAGGACCTTGGGCAACTGGTCGACCACGCACTGGTAGTTGCGCAGGCGGTCTGCTTCGTTTTCGCCGCCGATCAGACCGATGCGGAATGTTTCGAGGTTTTCGGCACGCGCCATCGAACCGGCCAGCATGGCGCCGATTGCGATTGCACTAAGAAGGGCTTTCTTGAACATGGTTCTCTCCTGTCAAACGTCGATATGAGTTTGCGATCAGTTTCATTAGTGGCCCGTATCGTGGGCGAGCCGATCTCGGTGCGCTCAACGCGCGGCCAGAACGGCCTCCAGCTCTGAAATCGGCTTGGGTGTGCCGCGGCTGATACTTGTGGAAGTGATTGCCTCCGAAAAAGCATCCTTCATGCCGTCTGCGCCGTAGATGCGGCGCGCGGCAAGTTCGGTGAGATCGTCGGGTCCGCCGTCAAAGACAACCTTGCCTCCCTGCATGCCGATGATACGCTGGCAGAAATGGCGGGCCGTATCGAGTGTGTGCAGATTGGTGATGACCGTCAGGCCCTCGCGCTCATTGATGTCGCGCAACGACTCCATCACCACCTGAGCATTGCGCGGGTCGAGCGAGGCGATCGGCTCGTCGGCAAGAACAACTTTGGGATTCTGCATCAGCGCGCGGGCTATCGCGACGCGCTGCTGCTGACCCCCGGAGAGCGTTCCGGCCCGCTGCAGCGCGGTCTTCGCGATGTCGAGGCGCTCCAGCGCCGCAATCGCCATCGCACGCTCCTCGCGCGAAAACATGCCGAGCAGGCTCTTGATCGTCGAGCGATGATTGAGGCGACCGAGCAAAACATTGGTCAGAACGTCGAGGCGCGGCACCAGATTGAACTGCTGGAAGATCATGGCGCAATCGCGCTGCCAGTTGCGCAAGGCGGCGCCCTTCAACTGCGCAACATTGGTGCCTTCAAAGAGGATCGCACCTTCCGAGGGATCAACGAGACGGTTGATCATACGAAGCAACGTCGACTTGCCGGCGCCGGAACGGCCGATGATGCCTACCATCTGACCCTGGGGAATCTCCAGGCTGACATCGTCGATGGCAGTGAACTTGCCAAAGCGGCGCGTCACGTTTTCAATCTTCAGCATAAGCAGGTCCCTATTGGCGCTGCACTGTCCTAGGACACGGATGTGAACGTGCGATGTCGTTTTTGTTGCAGCCGAATGACAACTTGATGTCAGTCCGTTAACCCTATCGCTCGTTCGATTTAGACCGCGTGTTTCTCAAGGAACGCCTCGATGGAGAGCGAGCGAAAATCATCGAGCGCAGAGCGCAACTTAGCGTGGTCCCAATCCCACCAGGCAACGACCTGCAGTTGTTCAGCCGTTTTTCGGTCGAAACGATCACGAATTTTGTGTGCCGGAACGCCGCCAACGATCGTGTAGGGGTCCACGTCCTTCGTGACCACCGCCCCTGCCCCGATTACCGCGCCGTCGCCAACGGTGACGCCCGGCAGCACGGTCGCGCCATGGCCGATCCAGACATCATGGCCGATCGTGACCGTATTGGTGCGCCGCCAGTCGAAAAATTGCTCGTCAACCGTGCCATCGTCCCAATAGTCGCCCGAACGATAGGTGAAATGGTGCAGCGTCGGCCGCCACGTCGGATGGTTGGGAGCGTTGAGGCGAACGCTCGAAGCTATATTGGCGAATTTGCCGACCTTGGCGCACCAGGCAGATCCGTCCTGCATGATGTAGGACTAGTCGCCGAAGCTCGATTCGCTGAGGCGGCAGCGCTCGGCAACTTCCGTATAGCGGCCGAACGCGCAGGCTTCGACGCTCGCCGTCGGATGGATCAGTGGCGTTTCCGAGAGTTCGTCATGCCGCAACTCCGCCTGCGGTCGAAAAGGCCGTGACATCGATGATCCGGTCGGCAACGGCCTCGCGCACGTCCTCGTCGTGAAAGATGCCGAGCATGGCGACGCCCGCGGCCTTCTTGGCCTCGATCATAGACACAACGACGCTGCGGTTCCTGGCGTCGAGCGATGCTGTCGGCTCGTCGAGCAGCAGGACCGGATGATCGGTAATGAAGCCGCGCGCAATGTTGACGCGCTGCTGCTCGCCGCCGGAGAAGGTGGCGGGCGGCAGCGCCCACAGCCGTTCGGGGAGATTGAGTCCCGAGAGCAGCACCGCCGCCTTTTCGCGGGCTTCGCCGCGCTTGACGCCGCGAGCAACGAGCGGCTCGGCGACAACGTCAAGCGCCGAAACGCGTGGCACGGTGCGCAGGAACTGGCTGACATAGCCGACCATTTCGCGGCGGATACCGAGCATGGTTCGCGGATCGGCCGAGGCAATATCCACAAGGCGGTCGCGGTAGGGAACGATGATCTGGCCCTGATCCACGGCATAATTGCCGTAGATCATTTTCAGGATCGAACTCTTCCCGGCGCCGGAAGGGCCGCCAAGAACGGCGCACTCGCCGGCCTTGATCGAGAATGACACGTTGGTGACCACCGGCAAGCGGATGCCGTCACGCAGGTGCATGGTGAAACTCTTGGCGACATCGGAGACAACGAGAGGCGTTGGCATGATCTTCTCCTAGACCTGCAGGATGGATGAAACGAGAAGCTGGGTGTAAGGCGCTTGCGGATCGTCGAGGACCCGATCGGTGAGGCCGGTTTCGACGATATGGCCGTCCTTCATCACCATCATGCGGTGCGAAAGCAGCCGCGCGACGGCAAGATCATGGGTGACGACGATTGCCGCAAGGCCAAGGTCGCTGACGAGGCCCCGCAAAAGGTCGAGCAACCTCGCCTGCACCGACACGTCCAGTCCACCGGTCGGCTCGTCCATGAAGATCAGGCGCGGGTTGGTTACGAGGTTGCGCGCGATCTGCAGGCGCTGGCGCATACCGCCGGAGAAGGCGCGCGGCTCGTCATCGATGCGGTCGGCGGCGATTTCCACCCGCCCGAGCCAATCGGTCGCCGTCGAGCGGATGCGGCCATAGTGCCGGTCGCCGACCGCCATCAGCCGCTCGCCGACATTGGCGCCGGCCGAGACGGTCATGCGCAAGCCATCGGCCGGGTTCTGGTGCACGAATCCCCAGTCGGTGCGCATTAACAACCGCCGCTCGGCTTCGCTGAGGCGGTAAAGATCGCGGAACTGGCCCTCCCTCATGCGGTATTCGACAGAACCTGCCGAAGGCGCAAGCCGGGTCGCCAGACAGTTCAGAAGCGTGGTCTTGCCGGAACCGGATTCGCCGACGATGGCCAGCACTTCGCCCGGCCACAGTTCGAACGAGACATTCTGGCAGCCGATCCGGCTTCCATAGAATTTCGAGACTGCATTGACTTTGAGAAGTGGTGTATCGCTCATTCTGCTGCCTCCGCCGGATTGGCCGAAAGATGGCCGCAATGGCCATGCGCCTGCCGGTCTTCACAAAAATCCGTATCCGAGCACACGAACATGCTGCCGCCCTTGTCGTCGAGGATCACCTCGTCGAGGTAGGTACCCCTGGCGCCGCACAGCGCGCAGGGCTCGGAAAAGCTCTGGATTTCAAATGGATGATCTTCGAAGTCGAGGCTGACGACTTCCGTGTAGGGCGGAACCGCATAGATGCGCTTTTCGCGTCCTGCACCGAATAGTTGCAGCGCCGGCGAGCGATGCATCTTCGGATTGTCGAACTTCGGCGTCGGCGACGGGTCCATGACATAGCGCCCTTCGACCTTTACCGGGTAGGCATAGGTCGTCGCTATGTGGCCGTGGCGGGCGATGTCCTCGTAGAGCTTCACATGCATCAGGCCGTATTCTTCGAGCGCATGCATTTTCCGGGTTTCCGTCTCGCGCGGCTCGAGGAAGCGCAGGGGCTCAGGAATCGGCACCTGATAAACGAGGATTTGGCCCGCGGTGAGCGGTGTTTCCGGAATGCGGTGCCGCGTCTGGATGATCGTTGCTTCCGTTGTGCTGGTCGTGACACGGACATTTGCGGTCTTCTGGAAAAAGGCGCGGATCGATACGGCGTTGGTGGTGTCGTCGGCGCCCTGGTCGATAACCTTCAGCCTGTCATCGGGTCCGATGACTGCCGCGGTCACCTGCACGCCGCCCGTGCCCCAGCCGTAGGGCATCGGCATTTCGCGCGAGGCGAAAGGCACCTGGTAGCCCGGAATGGCAATGGCCTTCAGGATGGCGCGGCGGATCATCCGCTTCGTCTGCTCGTCGAGATAGGCAAAGTTGTATGTTGCGAGTTCGGTCATTCTGCTGTCTCCTGGACGTCGCGGCGTTCGTGTTCGGCCCGCATCCGGCGCACCAGGTCGAGTTCGGCCTGGAAATCCACGTAATGCGGCAGCTTCAAATGCTCGACAAAGCCGGTCGACTGGACATTATCGCTGTGGGAAATGACGAATTCCTCGTCCTGGGCGGCGGCGGTAACATCCTCGCCGAGCTCCCTCGCCCGCAATGCGCGATCGCAGAGCGACATCGACATCGCCTTGCGCTCGCTCTGGCCGAACACCAGGCCATAGCCGCGGGTGAACTGCGGCGGCTGCTTGGCCGAACCCTTGAACTGGTTGACCATCTGGCATTCGGTCAGGCGGATGCGCCCGAGGGTCAGCGGGAAATCGAGTTCCGCGACTTCAAGTTCGACCTCGACTTCGCCGATGCGGATTTCGCCAACGAAGGGATGGCTGCGGGCATAGCCCCGCTGTGTGGAATAGGCGAGACCGAGCAGAAAACCCTCGTCGCCGCGGGCAAGCGCTTGTAGGCGCAGATCGCGCTCAAGCGGAAAGGCGAGCGGCTCGCGGGTCAGATCGCCAGGCGCTGTCCCTTCCGGCAACTCGCCATCCGTCTCGATCATGCCGTGATGGCCGAGAATGTCGGTGACGCGCGGTGCAGGCTCGTGCGTTTCCTCCACCCGCTCCTCCGGCGCTTCGACCGCGGCATCGGCGGCGAGCTCGGGATCGAGCAGGCGGTGCGTATAATCGAATGTCGGCCCGAGCAACTGTCCACCCGGCAGGTCCTTGAACGTTGCGGAGATGCGCCGTTCTATCGCCATTGCCGCGGTTTCGACGGGGAGCGTATAGCCAAAACGCGGCAGCGTCGTGCGATAGGCGCGGACGAGGAAGATTGCCTCGATCATGTCGCCCCGCGCCTGCTTGATGGCGAGGGCCGCAAGTTCGAGATCGTAAAGCGATCCCTCGGCCATGACGCGGTCGACGCCGAGTGCCAGTTGTTCGACGATCTGGTCGAGCCGTATCGACGGCACGGAGCGATCACCCCTGCGCTTGTCGGCAAGAAGCTTGTGGGCATTGCGGATGGCGGTTTCGCCGCCTTTGACTGCAACATACATGGACTTACGCCTCCTTCTTCGCAACGCGTGTCGTGCGCGGCAGGGCGGCGAGCGCTTCCCGTCCGGCGAAGATCAGATCGATGCCGCGCGGAAAGGCGGCGCGATTGCCCGTCCATTGATCGATGAACATTTTCGGCAGCTGGCTCGGCGCGAAGTCCTGCGTATCCTTGATACCGGGTCCACGGAGGGTGAGGACGTTCTCGCCCTCAAATCCATCGAGCTGCAAGATCACCGTCGTCGACCGGTCGGGATATTCCGACGTTCCCTTGGCAAAGGCTTCGAAGGACGGCATTGCGGCGACGTCTTTCACCAGCGCGAATTGCGCAGCCGCCGGATCGGAGACGAGTTCGAGACCGGTATGAAATTTCAGCCAGCCGATGGCTTCCTTCGAGGCGCTGATCGACTTGTCGCACCAGACCGTGGCATCGTGGTCGAACAGCGTGGCGGCGATCGCCGCCATTACCGGCGTCAACGGGGCCGGCGCTGCGACGAGTTCCGGCACGTCAAAGACGCGGCCGGGATTGGCCATGGCATCCATCAGCGCCCGGAAAATCTGCTGCGCTCCCATGACCGGATTGGCGAAGCCGCCCTCAAAAACCTGAGTATTCGTGCTCATCAGTCTTCCCCTCGCACCATTGTGAAGAAATCGACCTTGGTCGCTGCCGTCTCGGCGCGCTTGGTCCTGAGTTCCTCGTCGAGCCGCTGCGCGATTGGCGCAAGGACGGTCTTTTCGACCACGTCGCGCTTGGCATCGTCTTGCCAAAGCGCATCAAAGACGGCGGCAAGGCGGACCTTTTCGCCCTGGCGACCGAGCGCATAAGCGTGGCCGACGGCGCCGCTGCCGAGCCGCACGGTCGCGCGGGTCACAGTCGCTTCCCCGAGATTGAACGGAGCTCCCGACCCGCCGATGCGTCCGCGAACCATGACGAGGCCCGTTTCGGGCCCGCGCAAGGTCTCGACTTCCGGCTTGTCGGTCCAGACGGACCAGAAGCGGGTCATCTCATCGGCGGTCGCCTGGGCGAGCAAGGCCATGGCGGCCTTGCGCCCGGCATCGGCGGTCGCCGACATTTCCTGAAAATCTCTGGTCATTGACACCTCGCTCAAACTTGTCTATTCGTCTATACAACTAGACAATAAATCCATCTATAGGGATGGTCAATGACAGGAGCATGACAAAGCGTGACTTCAGCGCGATTCATTACGCGAAACAGCGGTGTCGCCATCTGGCGGCAGATTGCCGACCAGATCCGCGGCGACATCACGGCGGGGAGAATGGCGAGTGGCGCACGCATGCCGCCCGAAATCGAACTGGCCGCGCGATTTTCCGTCAATCGCCACACCATCCGAAGCGCAATTGCCGCGCTTACGAAGGAAGGCGTGCTGCGCGCCGAGCAGGGGCGAGGCACATTTGTCGCCAACAGCCGCAAGCTGATCTACCGCATCGGCGAGCGCACGCGGTTCTCGCAGATCCTCGCAACGCAGGTGCGCGAGACCAAGGGCGTATTGCTCTCTTACCGCACCGAAGCGGCGACGCCCGAAATTGCCGCGGCGCTTGGCATGCCGGCAGGAGACGTCGTTCGTATCGACACGCTGCACACGGCGGATGGCAACCCTGTCACCTGCTCGACGGCCTGGTTCGATGCCGCGCGCGTGCCGAACGCCGCCGAGGACTACCGTTCATCCGGATCGATAACATTTGCGCTAAAGGCTGCGGGAATAGACGATTATCTGCGCAAGTCGACGATTATCGCGGCAAGACATGCCGATGCCGACGACCTGCGCCACCTGCAACTGTCGCCGGGGGCGATCGTGCTCGTTGCGACTGCGATCAATGTCGATATGGATGGCCGTCCGGTCGAATATGCCAAGACCCGCTTCGCCGCCGACCGCATGGAAATTGCGATCGACAACAAGGCGCTTTGATCTACCACATGGTCTTGGCTGCACGCTGCGGCCATTCGCGGTCATAGGCCTCGCCGCCGACACGGTCTTCGCTGAGAGCGGCGAGCACCTGGCCGGGGGTCGGAAACTCTTTCGGCGAGCGATGATTCTTCGAATTCCAAAGTTCGGAGCGGATCAAGGCGCGGGCGCACTGGAAATAGGCCTCCTCCACCTCGACGACCATCACCGATCGCGGCGCTTTTTCTTCTACGGCGAAGCTGTCGAGCAACGTCCTGTCCGTATCGAGGAAGGCGCGGCCATTGACGCGGAACGTCGTGTTGACCCCCGGGATCAGGAAGAGCAGCGCGACGCGCGGGTCGCGGACGATATTGCGCAGCGAGTCGACCCGGTTGTTGCCTCGGCGGTCGGGGATCATCAAGGTACGATCGTCATGGATGCGGACAAATCCCGCCAGATCGCCGCGCGGCGAGCAATCGAGCCCCTCCGGGCCGGATGTCGCCAGGGCCACGAACGGCGAGCCTTCGATGAGGCGGCGATACTCCGGCGTGATTCGGTCGGTGACCTTCGCCGTCGATGCCTCGGCAACACCGCTGTAGATCGCCTCGAGTTGTTCGATCGACGTGATGCGCGACATTCGATTCTCCGTGCAAATATGGCGCGGCTACCATTGCATTATTAAGCAAATATGACAGCCCCTGCCCCCGGAACTTTCCCATGACAGCGGCCGTCCACTCGTATATCAGTCGCAACCGACCGGAATTGCGGAGGAATTCATGAACGGATTTGCGGCTATCGGCGAGTGCATGATCGAACTCTCGGGCGCCAATGGCGACCAGTGGCGCATGGGCTTTGCCGGCGATACGCTGAACACCACCTGGTATGTTCGGGCCCTCGCCGATCCAGACCTCGCCGTCGACTACGTGACTGCCTTTGGCGACGATCCCTTTTCCGTCAGGCAAAAGGCATTCTTGCGCGACAATGGGATAAACACGGCCCACAGCCCGACGATTGTCGGCGCCCGGCCCGGGCTTTACGCAATTACCCTGACCGGTGCCGAGCGGTCCTTCACCTATTGGCGTAATGACGCCGCTGCGCGGCAGTTGGCCGATGACGCTGATGCGCTCGCCAGGAGTCTTGAAGGCCGCCGTATCATCTATTTCTCCGGCATCACCATGGGCATTTTGAGCCCAAAGAGCCGCCAGACTGTGCTCAACGCCGTCAGCAATGCGCGGCGTCACGGTTCGCTCATCGTATTCGATGCCAACTATCGTCCGCGTCTGTGGGAAAATGCCGAGACGGCGAAGCAGGTATTGAGCAACGCGTTCCATGTCAGCGATATCGCCTTGCCGACATTCCCGGATGAAAACGCGCTCTTCGGCGACGTCACGCCGGCCGATACGGCTGCCCGCCTTGCGAGCTATGGCGTCAAGGAAATCGTCGTCAAGGATGGAACGGAACCGGCGCTGGTCGTTTCGGGAGGAGTCAGCACCAACGTACAGGCCGCCAAAGCCAATGCCATCGACACGACCGGCGCTGGCGACAGCTTCAATGGCGGCTATATTGCTGCCCGCCTCGCCGACCTCGATCCGGTTGCGGCCGCAAAACGGGCGCATAAGGTGGCGGCGCGCGTCGTCGAATTTCACGGCGCGCTTGCCCCGATGGGCGAAGCGCGCAAGGCCTTTGATGCTTAAGCCTGCTTTGCCTTGTTGAAGCTGTACTTGGTCATCTGGCTGTAGGTCTCCTGCGGCCGAAGGATTGCCTGCGGGAAATACGGGAAATGGGTTGAGTCCGGCCAGACCTGCGCCTCAAAACAGATGCCCGCATAATTATCGTAGGTGTTTCCTGTCAGCCCGATCGGTGGACGCCCGCCCAGCGTATTGCCGGCATAGAACTGCACGCCGGGTTCCGTGGTCAGAACGTTCATCTCGACGCCCGACTTCGCGCCCTTGGCCGATGCGACCCGCCGCAGGGGCTGGCGCTGGCTCGACAGGCAGAAATTATTGTCATAGACCACCTGGGCGCCACGTTCTTCGCGGCGGATCGACCGGTAATCCCGAAAATCATGCGTCGTGCCCGCCACCGGGAGAACCCGCCCGTCGGGAATGAGATCGGCATCGACCGGCAGATAGGCCGCCGCATCGATGCGCACTTGATGGTCAAGCGCATCGGTTGCACCGCCATCATCGAGATTGAAGTAGCTGTGATGGGCAAGATTGCAGATGGTGGGTTTGTCGGTCACGGCATCCATTCGGATTGCGAGTGTGCCCTTTGATTCCAGCATATAGGTGCAGGTGATGTTGAGATTGCCGGGAAATCCCATTTCGCCATCACCAAGCTGGATGGTCAGCGTCACATAATCCGAGCCGACGGCGACGACGTCCCAGTTACGCTTGCCGGCACCCCGGCTTCCACCGTGAATATTGTGCCGATCGTGAAAATTCCGCTCCAGCGCATAGGTCTCGCCGTCGATCGTGAGTTCGCCGCCACGAATGCGGTTGATCGAACGGCCGACCGTCGCGCCGAGATAGGGCGAGTGTGCCGGATAGTCGGCGAAGTCCTGGTAGCCCAGGACCAGCGGCGGTTCGTGGCCCTTGAGGCGCAGGTCCTGGATGACTGCGCCCCAGGTCAGAACCTTGGCGGTCAGCCCCCCGCCGGAGATCGTGATGCGGTGGACTGCTTCGCCCTCAGGCGTGTGGCCGAATAACTCAGTGTTCATTTAGAGGCCGAGACCTCCGACGCAGACATATTTCGTATCGAGATAGTCTTCAATGCCCTGATGTCCGCCCTCCTTGCCGAGCCCCGATTCCTTGACGCCGCCAAAGGGTGCCTCGACCGTGGTGATCATGCCTTCGTTGACGCCCACCATGCCGTATTTGAGCCCCTCGGAAACGCGGAACACGCGGCCAAGGTCCCGCGTATAGAAATAGCTCGCAAGGCCGAACTCGGTGTTGTTCGCAAGGTCGATCGCTTCCTGCTCGGTCTCGAATTTGTAGACCGGCGCCACGGGGCCGAAAATCTCTTCCTTGGTGAAAAGCATGTCTTCCTTGGCGTCGCTTATGATCGTCGGCTCGTAGAAGCTGCCGCCGAGCGCATGGCGCTTGCCGCCGGTCACGACCTTGCCGCCCTTCTGCTTGGCATCGGCGACGAATTCCTCAACCTTGGCGACTGCCTTCTCGTCGATCAGCGGACCCTGTTCTGTACCGGTTTCGAGACCGTCGCCGACCTTGAGTTTCTGGGTCGCCGCAGCGAACTTCTCAATGAACGTGTCGTAGATACCCGATTGAACCAGGAAGCGGTTTGTACACACGCAGGTCTGGCCGGAATTGCGGAATTTCGCGATCATCGCACCCTGGACGGCGCGATCGACATCCGCATCGTCGAACACGATGAAGGGGGCATTGCCGCCAAGCTCCATGGACACCTTCTTTACGGTGTCCGCCGCCTGCTTGATCAGGATCTTGCCGATCTCGGTCGAGCCGGTGAAAGTGATCTTGCGCACGAGGGGATTGCTGGTGATTTCGCCGCCGATCTCAGAGGCAGAACCGGTGAGGATGTTGACGACGCCCTTCGGAATGCCGGCCTCCTCGCAAAGCGCACCCCATACAAGCCCGGAATAGGGTGTCTGCGTGGCTGGCTTGACGACCGCCGTGCAGCCTGCAGCGAGCGCCGGACCGATCTTGCGTGCTAGCATCGAGGACGGGAAATTCCACGGCGTGATGGCGCCGATGACGCCAACTGGCTCCTTCGTCACGAGGATGCGGCGATCGGCCCAGGGCGATGGAACGATATCGCCATAGGTCCGCCGCGCCTCTTCGGCGTACCAGAGAATATAGGCCGCCGACATGCCGACCTCGCCCCTGGACTCGAACAGCGACTTCCCCTGCTCCAATGTGAGGAGTTCGGCCAGGGCGTCCTGGTTGTCGAGGATGGCGTCGTGCAGCTTGCGCATCATCTTGGCGCGCTCGAGCACCGATGTCTTGCGCCAAGTCTTGAAGGCCTCGGCGGCAGCGTCGATGGCGCGCCGCGTTTCGGCCTTGCCGGAATTCGGAACCGTGCCAATCTTCAGGCCGGTTGCAGGGTTGATGACGTCGATCGTCTTGCCGGAATCGGCGCCCACCCACTCACCATTGATCAGGTTTGCCTGCTTCATGAACGGGCTGGATTTCTGCAACATCATATTTCTCCCTGTGTTCGAAGGGTTATTGTTGTCCGTGAGTTCCGTGAAGGATAACCCTGCATCGCCTTTGGCAATGTGCGTCTCGTGAAGACGATGCGGCTACCCTGCTCCTTTTTGCCAAAAGCTGCAACTGCCTTGCCTAGCCGAAAATATGCGTGACGACGGAAACCCAGAACGCGAGCGTGAGGGCCGACAGCGCCGTTGCCATGACCATGGAATTCGAGGCGAGCGCCTGCCCGGTGCCGAAGCGCGTCGCAATCAGATAGGAGTTGACGCCGGCAGGGAGCGCGGCAGCGGTGACGGCAATCTTGGCGGTAAAGGGCGGCAGGCCAATCAGCAAAGCCGCAGCAAGGACAACAGCCGGCATCAAAAGGAGCTTGATTGACGACATGACAAGCGAAGCGGCGATGTGGCCCGACACACCGAATTTCTTGAGCCCCATGCCCATAGCGAAAAGCGCGACCGGGCCGGCGACGCTTGCCAACGTCTGAATAAGCGAATCAGCAACGACGGGCATGCGCAGGCCAGTCAGCCGCCATAGCCAGCCGGCGAGGATACCGATGACGAAGGGGTTGCGCAGCAGGCTTTTGAAGAATGAGGCGACCACCGCGGACAAATGAGTCTCGCCATCGAACACCCCGTCGCGGCGCAGGGCAAACTCGTGCAGGGTAATGGATGCGGCCATCATGATCGGCATGTGAACGGCGACGATCAGCGACAGGATGGCGAACCCCCCTTGGCCAAAGACACCGAGCATCAGCGGCATGCCCAGGAACACGAGATTGGAAAAGGCGCCCGAAACCCCGGCGACGACGCCGGCGCGATTGTCACGGCCGAACAGCACCTTGATTGCCAGATCCGATGCAATCCAGGCAACGACCACACCAATGAAGTAGCTGATCCACAATTGCCATGGGGCAGCCCCATGGAAATCGGCCGTCACCATGGTGCGGAACAAGAGAAGCGGCGCAGCGACGACAAAGACGAAGTCCGACAATCCGTCGCCCACCCGCTCATCAAGCAGCTTGAACTGGGCTGCAGCATAGGCGATGGCGATCACACCGAAGACGACAAGGATTGTTTCAACGAGACCCATTACATTCCGCAATAGGCGGGCGCGCCATGCCGCGCAAGCAGTTCCAGGACTTCACTTTATTTTTCTTCGCCAAATCACCATTTCGCCTGATAAGGAGGCCAGATGTCGAGGCTGCTTATCCATCCCTTACGTGTCCATATGCTCGCGTTGGCGTTGAGCGCGCTCGCATTTCTTTCTACCGCCGAAGCGACGGATGCGGCATGGGCGCGCGTCCAGCGGGGTGGATATACGATCCTCATGCAGGGCGCCGACGTTTCGGGAACGCTAAGTCCAACCGTCGATCACTCCGTCGACTGCTCGGCGACGCAGACGCTTTCTGATCGCGGCCGCCAGCTTGCGCAGAAATTGGGCGCGCGGTTTGCGGCGCGCGGCGTGCGCATCGATCGCATCCTGACCAGTTCCACCTGCAATGCGCGTGAGACTGCGCGCCTGTCGTTCGGCTCCATTCCCGCCGAGATTTTCAAGCCGCTCGATCCGCTCCCCGCCGATGACGCCGCCAAGGCCGCTGAACTCGAAAAGATCCGCGTTCTGATCACAGGCTTCAAGGGGTCCGGAAATCTGGTAATGCTGACCGATCGCGCCAATATAACGGCTCTGACGGGCGTAACTCCGCGGCCCACGGAAGCCGTAGTGGTTATCGCCAATGAAGAGGGTGAAGCTGTTCATGTGGCTGGACGAATTATATTCGACTAGACGGCGCACAACCTTGGGTCTTTCCATAGACCTTGAAAAACGTTAGATACCGGCTCATCAGACATCAGTGCCTTCGAGGGGCACCGGAAGAAAAAAGGAAAATCAATTGTCCGAAACATTCGACAAGGTTGCCGATATCATTGCCGAAACCAGTGAGATCGATCGCGACTCCATTACGCCGGAAAGCCATACGATTGACGATCTCGGCATCGATAGCCTTGATTTCCTTGATATTGTTTTTGCAATCGACAAGGCCTTCGGTATCAAGATCCCGCTCGAACAGTGGACGCAGGAAGTCAATGACGGCAAGGTCCCGACCGAAGAATACTTCGTGTTGAAGAACCTGTGCGCCAAGATCGACGAACTCGTCGCCGCCAAAAAGGCCTGATTTCCGAGCAACGATTCGGACCGAGTCAACTTCCACCTAACGGGGTGCACCGCGTGGACGGTGTTGCGAGACAATGCAGAACAACACCGTCGTCATCACTGGGATTGGACTGATCTCATCGCTGGGCGAAGGCGCCGATGCCCATTGGCAGGCGTTCAGCGGCAAGGCTGAACCGCGCACCGACAGTGAAACCTTCCAGCCATATACGGTCCACCCGCTCGGCGAGGTTGACTGGAACAATCAGATACCGAAGCGCGGCGACCAGCGGCAGATGGAAACCTGGCAGCGCATCGGCACCTATACCGCCGGCCTCGCGCTGCAGGATGCGGGCATCAAGGATGACGAGGCGCTTTGCGCCACCATGGATATGGTCGTTGGTGCCGGCGGCGGCGAACGCGATGTTGCGGTTGATCTGCAGATCCTTGCCGAAGCGCGCGTGCGCAATGACCTCGGCACGATGCTCAACGAAAAACTATCGACGGAACTGCGCCCGACGCTGTTCCTCGCCCAGCTTTCCAATCTCCTTGCCGGCAATATTTCGATCGTCCACAAGGTCACCGGTTCCTCGCGCACTTTCATGGGTGAAGAGGGCTCCGGCATTTCTGCGATAGATACAACAGTTGCGCGTATCCGTTCGGGCCAGAGCACCCACGCTCTCGTCGGCGGCGCATATAACGCTGAACACCCGGACATGCTGCTCGGTTATGAGCTGAACAACATGCTGCTGCAGAATGGCTGGGCGCCGCTGTGGCAACGTGAAGACGCGGCCGGCGGCGGCATCGTTACCGGTTCGGGCGGCGCATTCCTGGTCCTCGAAAGCGAGGAACACGCGAAGAAGCGCGGCGCCCGCGCATATGCGGCGATCGACGGCGTTTACAGCACGCAGATCCGCCGCAGCCGCGACGACCTGAAAGAAACGATCGCCAAGCTTCTCGGCGCGGCAACGGCCGACTCGCCGGCTGACGTCATCATTTCCGGGGCATCCGGCGCCAAGCGCATCACCGCTGCCGAGAAGGCGGCGCTCGACGCATTCTCGAGTTCGTCCATACGCGGTATCGCCGGCAAGCTCGGTCATTTCCGCGAGGCGCAGTTCCCCCTGGTCGTTGGCCTTGCCGCGCTCAGCATCTATCACGGCACCGCTTTTCCCCCCATCGATCCCGACAATGAAAAGGCCGGCCCCGAGCGTGTCGACACGGCGCTGGCTACCTCGATCGGCGGCTCGCGCGGCGAAGGCGTTGCCCGTCTCGTCAAAGTTTAAGGATATGCCGCATGTCCAAATATACTGATCATCAGGGCCGCCCGCTTGTTGCGATTACCGGCCTCGGCGTTGTTTCCTCGCTCGGTCAGGGCAAGGAGGAAAACTGGGCAGCGCTGACATCCGGTACGTCCGGCATCCACAGGATCACCCGTTTTCCCGTCGATGGACTGCGCACGCAGATCGCCGGCACCGTTGATTTCCTCGAAGAAAGCAACAAGGGCGCTGTCGCGCTGTCGCAGAATCTCGGTTCTCTCGCCGGCGAGGAAGCGATCAAACAGGCCGGCCTCTCCGTCGATGATTTCGGCGGTCCACTGTTTCTGGCAGCGCCACCGGTCGAACTCGACTGGCGCAACCGCTTCGCGCTCGATGCGCTGGTCCGCAATGAAGGCGAGCCGGGCTACGATCTCCTTCTCGCGGCCTGCCGCCGCGCGCCGCAGGTCGACATGTTCAATACTGTTGAGTTCGGCTACATCGCCGAACAGCTCGCCGAGAAGTTCGGAACGCGCGGCCTGCCGGTGACGCTGTCGACGGCCTGCGCGTCTGGCGCGACAGCGATCCAGCTCGGCGTCGAGGCGATCCGCCGCGGCGAAAGCGACAAGGTGCTGTCAATCGGCACCGATGGTTCGGTTTCCGCTGAAGCACTGATCCGCTTCTCGCTGCTCTCTGCCCTCTCCACCCAGAACGAGCCCGCTCACAAGGCTGCAAAACCATTCTCCAAGGATCGCGATGGCTTCGTCATGGCCGAGGGTTCCGGGGCGATGGTGATGGAATCGCTGGAAGCAGCCGTCGCCCGCGGCGCCAACATTCTCGGGATCATGCGCGGCTGCGGCGAAAAGGCCGACGACTTCCACCGCACCCGTTCGAAGCCGGATGGATCGCCCGCCATCGGAGCGGTCCGTGCAGCGCTCGACGATGCCGGCATCGCAGAGGATGCGATCGACTATATCAACGCCCACGGCACCTCCACGCCGGAGAATGACAAGATGGAATATCTCGCCCTGTCGACCGTGTTCGGGGAGCGCATCTCGAAGCTGCCGACGTCGTCCAACAAGTCGATGATCGGCCACACATTGACGGCGGCCGGTGCCATCGAGGCGGTATTCTCGATGCTGACGATCCAGACCGGCACTATCCCGCCGACGATCAACTACGACAATCCCGATCCGGCCATCGATCTCGACGTGGTGCCCAATGTGAAGCGTGAGGCGAACGTTTCATCGGTGCTTTCCAGCTCATTCGGGTTCGGTGGACAAAATACCTGTCTTGTCATGACCGCAGAACCGAACTAATCCGTGGCCTGAACAAGGAAACGGATATGCGTGCACTACAGCTGATCGACGACCGCAAGCTCGAATTGGTCGATATTGCCCCTCCGCCCCCGCCTGGAGTCGGCGAGGTCACGGTGAATATCAGGGCCGTTGCGCTCAATCACATTGACGTCTGGGGCTGGCGCGGCATGGCCTTCGCCAAGCGCAAGATGCCGCTGACGATCGGCGCGGAAGCATCCGGCGTTGTCGATGCGATCGGCCCCGGCGTCAGTTCGGTGCTGCCCGGCCAGCTTGTCTCGATTTACGGTGCGCAGACCTGCGGTCTTTGCCGGCCCTGCCGCGAAGGCCGCGACAATCTCTGCGAACACGTATCCGGGGTCCATGGCTTTCACCTTGACGGCTTTGCCCAGGAAAAAGTCAACCTGCCGGCGCGCCTCCTCGTCCCGGCGCCTCCCGGCATCGACGAGATCGGCGCTGCGGTCGCGCCCGTTACCTTCGGTACGGTCGAGCACATGCTCTTTGACAACGCCAAGCTCGAGCCCGGCGAGACGATCCTCGTGCACGCCGGAGGGTCGGGCATTGGCTCGGCCGCGATCCAGCTTGCCAAGAAGATCGGCTGCACGGTCATCACGACTGTCGGTTCCGACAACAAGATCGAGAAGGCGAAGGCGCTGGGCGCCGACCACGTCATCAACTACCGCGAAGATCGCTTCGAAGGTGTCGTGCGCAAGCTGACGAAGAAGAAGGGCGTGGACGTTGTCTTTGAACATGTCGGCGCGGACACCTGGGCGGGTTCCATGCTGTCGCTGCGACGCGGCGGGCGTCTTGTCACGTGCGGCTCGACATCCGGCGTATCGACGAACATGAACCTGATGATGCTGTTCCAGCAGCAGTTGAAGCTGCTCGGCTCCTTCGGCTGCCGCATGGAGAACATGGCGGATGCGATGCAGAAGATGGCGCGCGGCCTCGTTCATCCGGTCATCGATACGCAAGTCGGTTTCGATGAAATCGACACGGCGTTGAAACGGATGGAAGGCCGGGACGTTTTCGGCAAGATCATCCTGCGCATCAACTGATTTCCGATGAAGCTCAATACGAAACTTGCTCTGTTCCGGTGGAGCCAGAGGCTCAAGTCGTTTAACTACTGGCTGACGGCGAATGTCGTCTTCGGCATTTTGTGGCTGTTGCGCCGCCTGCCCGCACGGGCAGCAATGGATTTCATGGACGCCGCGGCGCGTAAGATCGGTCCGCTGATGGGACGCCATCGCGTCGCCATGAACAACCTGCGCAAGGCCTATCCGGAAAAGTCCGAGCAAGAACTGCAGGATATCGCGCGCGACATGTGGGGCAACATGGCGCGCCTCACAGCCGAATATGTCTTCCTCGACGCCATCTTCGACTACGATCCGCACAGCGACAAGACCGGGATCATTGAAGTGCATGGCCGGGAAATCTTCGAGCGCCTGCTCGGGGAAAATGACCGGCCACACATATTCTTCACCGGGCATACGGGCAATTTCGAACTCTTGCCGATCTGCGCCGCGACATTCGACTTGAATGTCACAGCGCTGTTTCGCCCGCCGAACAATCCCTATGTCGCCAAGCGCATCCTGGGCGCCCGCCGCACCAATATGGGGCACCTCGTTCCATCGAAGGCCGGGGCGGCATGGTCGCTCGCGACTGTTCTTAATGCCAACGGCAATGTCGGCATGCTGGTCGACCAGAAATTCCGCCGCGGCATCCCCTCGACCTTCTTCAACCGCCCCTGCAAGACCAACCCGCTTCTGGCCAAGCTCGCGCGTCAATATGATTGCGATGTCTATCCGGCCCGTTGCATCCGCCTGCCCGGCGGCCGCTTCCGCCTCGAGCTCGAGGAAAAGATGGAACTGCCGCGCGATGAAAAGGGTGCGGTAGACCTTTCCGCCACCGTGCAAGCTTTGAATGACAAGGTTGAAAGCTGGGTGCGCGAATATCCCGGCCAGTGGATGTGGTTCCACAAGCGCTGGAACTGATCACCTAGTAATAGTTCATCACCGCATGCCGGGCCTCGGCGAAGAAGAGCCATCGCTCGGTAAAAAGGCCGAGAAGATGCGCGAGGACGCCTACGGCAAGGACGAATTGTGCCAAGAGGCCGCCGCCAATCGCCATGGCAGCAAGCAAGGCAACGACCGGCAGCACGATGCCGCTTAGAAACGCTATCATCCAGAGCTTGGCCGCATGCTTGCGGGCAACGCGAAAGCCCATTTCGCGTGTCAAGTAATTCTCCAGCGCGTGCGGACGCTCGAACAACCGCACCTTGCCGATATGTCCGAGCCCGGTTGCCGTCTCCGGCGTCGACAGGGGTACGAGCGTCATTGCCCGCTTGCGCCAGATCATCTTGGCGACAAGGGCAAGCAGAATGAATAACAGCGCCAGAAGCTCGAGACCGAGCGCGCCTCCGGCAAAACTCGCCGCAAGCAGAAACCCGCCGGCCAGCGAAAACAGCAGGAAGCAAAGCGGCGTCAGCGGGGTATTCCAGTTGCCGACGGTCTTGAGCGACGCGTAGATCATCGATGTGCAATAGACGGTGATCAGCGCGCCCGCGACGGTGATCAGGCCAAGCATCACATCGTGGCGATCATGGAAGACAGCCAGTGCGGCGCTCAAGGTCAGCGGCACGAAGGTTGCGATCGCCATCACCCCCTCGCGCGACAGCCAGCTCGATTGCCATTGGCTGACCGCCCTCCACGCGCGCTGGGGATTGCCGAGATGGAGAAGCGACGAGGACAACCCGATGCCGATCTGCCCAATCGAAACGACATAGGTGATCTTCGTCGAGAGCGAGGCGGGATCGAGAAAGCCAAGCCCGAGGACGACTGCAAGACCGTAGCCAAGGCCGGACAGGGTCGTGAAGACGATGATCGAATAGGCTGGATGCATTTATTGCGGCCTCGACATTGCGGGGACGCGGAGGTGTTGAGCTTCACCCCCCTCTGTCCTGCCGGACATCTCCCACACAAGGGGGGAGATCGGATGGCCGCAAGCCTGTGTTCCAATTGGTACGGCGGTAGTTAGGCAAACCCGTGAAGCAGGCTGATCTCCCCCCTTGTGGGGGAGATGCCCGGCAGGACAGAGGGAGGTGAGTGGATCATCGGTCAATTTCTTTCGAATGCAGGGCGCCGCCTTTCCCACCCCCTTGCGGGGAGGGTGGCTGCGCAGCAGCCGGGAGGGGCCTTCTTGATAGGAAACAAATCGCTTCGCGGTCGTAACGACCCCGCCCCGGACTTTCGGTCCGACCCTCCCCACAAGGGGGAGGGAAGCACGGAATCCGCCGAGCCCAAGGCTTTGTTGATTTGGGAGACGGTCCGCTGCCGATCGATCTCCCCCCTTGTGGGGGAGATGTCCGACAGGACAGAGGGGGGTATCGTAGGAATGCAACCCTGACATGCTAACTCACATCCGATCGAGCGCTCTGTCGAGCCAGGCAAAGAAACCGGTCGCACCTTCGCTGTTCTCGGCAAGCGGCACCAATGGCGCACTCTCGCTCAGTGCCTTTCGCGGGCGCGGCGGCAAGTATTTGTTGGTCGGCCGGGTCCCCTGCTCCGGCATCAGATCGAAACCACCGCGCTCCGCCACCATGATCGACACCTCGGATGCCGGATCGCCGAGATCGCCGAAGTGGCGCGCGTTGGCGGGACATGTGCGAACGCAGGATGGTATCCGGTCCTCCTGCTGAAACGTCTCGTTGTAGATGCGATCGACGCACAGAGTGCATTTCTTCATGACGCCGGCGGCGAGATCCATCTCGCGTGCGCCATAGGCGCAGGCCCAGGCGCAGAGCCCGCAGCCGATGCATTTGTCCTCGTCGACAAGCACAATCCCATCTTCGGCGCGCTTGTAGGAAGCGCCGGTCGGGCAGACCGTAACGCAGGGCGCATCCTCGCAATGCAGGCAGGATTTCGGAAAATGAACGATGCGCGCATCGCCTGCTTCCCCGATGACTTCACCACCCTCCGGCACCACTTCGAAACTGTGAATGCGGTTGAGAAACGTGCCCGACACGTCGTCGCCGTAAGGATGCTGGTCCGAGAGTGCATTGCCGTAGCCGCCCGTGTTCCATTCCTTGCAGCTGATGACACAGGCATGGCAGCCGACGCAGACATCGAGATCGATGACAAGGCCGAGCTTCGTGGAGGTGCGGTTTTGCGGCAGGCTGGTCATTTGCGCGCCCACTCCTCACCGTAGCGAATCTCATCTGCGCCAAGCTTCTGGCTGCCGGGCCGTTCAATCGCACCAAATTGCGGCTCGCTCATCGCATCGCCTTCCTCGGCCTTTTCGATGCGGACGCGCAAATCATACCAGGCCGCCTGTCCGGTGATCGGGTCGGAATTCGACCAGCGCATGCCGTCGGCCTTGGGCGGCAGGAGTTCATGGATAAGGTGGTTGAGCAGGAAGCCCTTCGTCGCCTCCGGCGCATCGGGCGCGAGTGCCCAAGCCCCCTTGCGCTTGCCGATGGCGTTCCATGTCCACATGGTGCGCCCGTTTACCGCCTCTGTTCGCGCAATCTCGCATTTGATGCGGCCATGATGCGAGATTACCCACGCCCAATCGCCGTCCTTGAGCCCAAGCTCGTCGCAAATCCCGCCCGGAACATAGAGCGGGTTGCGCGTATGGATTTGCCGGAGCCAGGCATTTTGCGACCCCCAGGAATGGTACATCGCCATCGGTCGCTGCGTCAGCGCGTGATAGGGAAAGGCGTTCGAGTCGATGCCCTGTTCCTCGAACGGCCGGTACCAGTCCGGCAGCGGATCGAAGCAATCGATGAGGCGCTGCCTGTACGCTTGCGGCGCAACCGGCTGGCGCACGCCCTCGGCGGACAGACGGAACTTCTGCAGCGTCTCGACATAAAGCTGGATCGTGACCGGCTGCGGGGCGTCGAAGAAGCCCATGTCGATGGCAAATTGCTGGTAGGCCGCGTTATGATGCTTGAAGTAGAGCGCTTCCTCCGGAATGTGCTTCACCCAGAAGGCGCCGTGTTCGATATATTGCTTGAGCTGATCCTTGTTTGGCGCGCCCCTGCCCTCATCCTCGCCAGCCTCGCCGCGAAAGCCGGAAAGCGGTCCGATGCCGGGCTTGCGCTGGTGATTGACGATGTAATCGGCGTAATCCTTGTAGAGCGCTTTGCCATCCGCATCGACGAAGCCCGGCAATTTCAGGCGCGCACCAAGATCGATCAGCACCGACTGGAAGCCGCGCACGTCGCGGTCGGGTTTCAGGACCGGCCACCGGATTGCGTCGCAAGCCGCTTCCGGCTCCGAGATCGGACGATCGAGCAGCGAAATACAGTCATGGCGTTCGAGATACGTCGTATCCGGCAGAACAAGATCGGCATAGGCCACCATTTCTGACGAATAGGCGTCGGAATAGATTATCTTGGGTATCCTGTACTCGCCTGTCGCAGGATCGCGCTCCTCGAGCATCCTGATCGTGCCGCGCGTGTTCATCGACGAGTTCCAGGCCATGTTGGCCATGTAGAGAAAGAGCACGTCGACGGGATAAGGGTCGCCCGCCGAGGCATTGGCGATCACCATATGCATCATGCCATGGGCCGAAAGCGGCGCCTCCCATGAAAAGGCCTTGTCGATCCGTTGCGGCTTGCCGTCTGCGTCGACCAGTAGGTCCTCCGGCCCCAGCGGATAACCGAGATGGGGTCCTGCCAGCGGTTGGCCCGGCCTCACATGCTCAGATTTACCGTGCGGGCGAGGATGAGCCGTGGCGGGCTTCGGATATGGCGGCTTGTAGCGATAACCGCCGGGGCAGTCGATCGAGCCGATGATGGTCTGCAGCACGTGCAGCGCACGGGCAGACTGGAACCCGTTGGAATGGGCGGAGATTCCGCGCATGGCGTGAAAGCTGACCGGGCGTCCGATCATCACCTCGTGCTGCTCGCCCTTCATGTCCGTCCACGGCTGCGCAATGACGATCTCTTCCTCGAAGGCGACCCGCGCGATCTCGGAGGCAAGGCCGCGAATGGTCTTTGCGTCGATCCCGGTTTCGGCCGCCACTGCCTCCGGCGCATATTTCGGATCGAGATATTTTTCAGCCATCAGGCGAAGGACACTGCGCACGTTGCGATTGTCGGCAGTCATGAAATCCGCGTTGAGATCGGCGACATGTCCGGGCTCGTCAAATCGAACGAGTGCCCCGGTGGCGCGGTCGCGCACCAGCGCCTTGCCGAGATCATCACGCAGGAAGAGCCCATGATCCTCATGACCCGGATCGTCGATCACCAGCCAGGGGGCGTTGGTGTAGCGGCGCAGATAGTCGAGATCGATGCGGCCGGTGCGAAAGAGTTCATGGATAATGGACAGGATCAGCAGGCCATCGGTGCCAGGCCGGATGCCGATCCAGTTGTCGGCGATGGCGGAATAGCCGGTGCGGACGGGATTGACCGAAACAAAGCGCGCGCCTCGCTTTTTCAGCTTGGAAATGCCTATCTTGATCGGGTTGGAATCGTGATCCTCGGCAACGCCGAAGAGAACGAAAAGCTTGGTCTTGTCCCAATCCGGTGCACCGAATTCCCAGAACGCACCGCCTATCGTATAGATGCCGGCGGCCGCCATGTTGACCGAGCAGAAGCCGCCATGGGCCGCATAATTCGGCGTGCCGAAATTCTGCGCCCAGTAGCTGGTCAAGGCCTGCGACTGGTCGCGCCCGGTAAAGAAAGCCAGCTTCTGCGGCGCAGTTTCTCGTACCGGTTGCAGCCAATCGACGGCGAGCGACAGCGCCTCGTCCCAGCTGATTTCCCTGAATTGGCCGGAGCCGCGCGGCCCGGTGCGCAGGAGCGGCGCCCGCAGGCGCGCAGGCGAATAGTGCTGCATGATACCGGCAGAGCCCTTGGCACAGAGCACACCCTTGTTGATGGGATGATCGCGATTGCCCTCGATATAGCGGACCTTGCCATCCTTCAGATGGACATCGATGCCGCAGCGACATGCGCACATGTAGCAGGTGGTCTTGCGAACTTCATCACCAACCGGCTCCGACAGGGCAAGGTCTGGTTCTGAATTCATCTCTTGAGTCGCCCCGCTGTTTGCATACCCGATTGTTTCACAATGCGTAGTGAAAACAATCCTGTAACAGTCGATCAGTTGCAGTTTGGCGAAGCGTTTCAGCCTCGACTGCGAGAGCCTGCCCGACTCGGAGGCATCTTAGCGGTTTTGCAGCGGCGTATTGTAGGGAAAGCGGCACATGGCTTTATTTGTGCAGACAAATCGCAACCGTGGCGCGAATCAGGACCGATCGGCACGCCGCCGCTTATACATGGTCCAGGCATCGCGGATCTCCCGCAACGGCATCTGGGGATCAACGATCCTGGCCAGCGGCACAATGTCCGCGAGCGACCCAGCCTTGGGCCGCTCCACGCATATCAAATCGATGAGCCGTTCGCGCCGATCGAAAAGCGGCGTCATTCCCAAAGGCCCATCGTGTCGGCGGTCCAGGCGCCCTGGCGAACCATGCGGCGCCTCGCCTTGAGGAAAAGCACTGCTGCCAGCGCCGCGATCAAGAGGCCGGCGCCTACGTTCCAGACCATCGAGATACCGACGGCTATAAGGATGACGAGAACCGGGATGAGGCGGCGAAACCAGGTTTCGACGACGGCGTCGCGGTCGGCCTTGAGCCGGCGCTCGCGCATCAGTTCAGTCTTTTCGTGCCTGGTCATCACGACACCTTCAAACATGACGGCACAAGGGTCATAACCTGCGGCTTCGGGGTCGAAAGCCTCGTCAATACGTCGTTGGCGGCGATATTCCGCCAGAGTCCAGCGTGTCATTTTACGAGTTCTACAGCCGAATGGGGCATCGGCACGTCAGCATGGGATGGCGCAAGCAGCGCCAGCGCAAGGATAAGGCCAATAACGCAGAGGACACCAATAGCACAGGAGCCGCGGCGCTCGTCGGAGCTGCCTTCGTGCTCTTGTTCCATGCGTGCATATTCAGTCTCTGCTACTCGTTCTTCGCGGAGCATCGTCGTGGTCCTGTTTGGTGAAAAAGTTGCCGTTACATTGCGGCGATTGACCAGATGGCCCTTGTCGAGTTCAAGTTCAATCGGGTGCGACAAAACTGTACAAATGCGCAATTTACTTGCTGCGAAAGACCACTTTGTAACGCTTACTTACGTTTGCCGGGCATCCGTCAAAGAAAGTGCAAAGTAGTGCAATGCATTCGTGAACCTGTTGCAATGGCGCCTTGGCGCAGCACTTGCCTCTTGCCAAATCAGCGGGTCCCCTGATTTGATGCGCGCATGGACGAAAAGCTGCGCCGGGCCATTGATAGACGCCGTGACGACCTGGTCGCGCTGACGCGTGATCTCATCCGCTTTCCGACGATCAATCCGCCCGGCGAAGCCTACACGCCCTGCGCCGAATATCTGGCGAAGCGCCTGCAAAAATCCGGATTCGAAACGCAACTGATTCGGGGCGTCGGCACGCCGGGTGATACTGACCGCTATCCGCGCACCAATGTTATCGCCCGCTTCGACGGCCGCACCCATGGCCAGACCGTGCATTTCAACTCGCATATCGATGTCGTCGATACCGGTGAGGGCTGGACGGTCGACCCGTTCGAGGCCGTGGTTAAGGACGGCAAGATTTATGGTCGCGGCGCCTGCGACATGAAAGGCGGACTGGCGGCATCGGTCATTGCCGCCGAAGCCTTTCTCGAGGTCTATCCGGATTTCGCCGGCGCAATCGAGATTTCCGGCACCGTCGACGAAGAGTCGGGCGGATTTGGCGGCGTCGCTTTTCTTGCGAGCAAAGGCTTTTTCTCGAAGCCGCGTGTCGACCACGTCATCATTCCCGAACCGCTGAACAAAGACCGTATCTGTCTCGGACATCGCGGGGTGTGGTGGGCCGAAATCGAGACCAAGGGCGAAATCGCCCACGGTTCGATGCCGTTCCTCGGCGACTGCGCGATCCGGCATATGAGCGCGGTGCTCGACGCCTTCGAGAATGAGTTGTTCCCGGCACTCGACAGGAAGCAAACCCGGATGCCGGTCGTACCGGAAGGCGCGCGACGCTCGACCATGAACATCAACGCCATCCATGGCGGCCAAACCGACGACTATTCCGGCCTGCCCTCGCCCAACGTGCCAGATTCCTGCCGGCTGACGATCGATCGCCGCTTCCTGCTTGAGGAAGATATTGCCGAAGTGAAACGCGAGGTCACCTCGATCCTCGACCGGTTGCAATGGGAACGGCCGAAATTTCACTACGAGATTCGGGACATCATGGAGGTACAGCCTACCATGACCGAGCGCGACGCGCCGGTGGTGACAGCAGTGGCGGAGGGCATCCGGTCCGTATTCGGACGCGAGCCCGCCTATGTGATTTCGCCCGGCACCTATGACCAGAAGCATATAGCCCGCATCGGGCTCCTGCACGATTGCATCGCCTATGGGCCCGGCATTCTCGATCTTGCACACCGGCCGGACGAATATGTGGGCATCGACGACATGCTCGAATCCGCTAATGTCATGGCGCTTGGGCTCAAGATTCTCTTGTCCGGATCGGTCTGACCTGTTGGGAGTGGTTGAATGAACAATTTCGCAAAATCGGCACTGGTGGGCGCGGCCCTGGCGCTGCTCACCTCGAGCGCAGCCTTTGCTGCGCGCGCCGATCTCGTGCTCGGCATCGTCCTCGAGCCGCCGCATATCGATCCGACAGCAGGCGCGGCTGCTGCCATCGACGAAATCGTCTACGCCAATATCTTCGAAGGGTTGACCCGTATCGGGCCGAAGGGCGAAGTGTTGCCGGCGCTGGCGGAAAGCTGGACGCTTTCCGACGACGGCAAGACATATACGTTCAAGCTACACAAGGACGTGAAATTCCACGACGGCACCAGCTTCGACGCGGAAGACGTGAAATTCTCGCTGGACAGGGCACGCGGCGGCGACTCCACCAATGCGCAAAAGGGCCTGTTTGCAGCAATCGATACAGTCGAGGTTGTCGATCCGTTGACGGTCAAGGTCACGCTGAAGCAGCCGAGCGGCGATTTCCTCTATAATATGGGCTGGGGTGACGCCGTCATCGTCGCGCCGGAAAGCGCCCAAACCAACAAGGAAAAGCCGATCGGCACCGGGCCATTCAAATTCGATAGTTGGGCCAAGGGATCGCAGATTGTTATATCGAAGAATGCGGCCTATTGGGGCAAGCCAGCCCTGCTCGACAAGGCGACATTTCGCATCATCCCCGATCCTGCCGCCGCGACCGCGGCGCTGCTGGCGGGCGATGTCCAGGCCTTTCCGGTGTTCCCGAGCTATGAAACCATCGCGCAGTTCGAGGCCGATCCACGTTTCAAGGTCGTCATCGGCACCACCGAGGGCGAAACCATCCTCGGCATGAACAACAAGAAGCCGCCTTTCGACAATTTGAAAGTGCGTCAGGCCATCGCCCATGCGATCGACCGCAAGGCGCTCATCGACGGTGCGATGTTCGGGCTCGGAACCCCCATCGGTTCGTTCTTTCCGCCGCACCACCCTGCCTATATCGACCTGACATCGCAAACCGCTTTCGACCCTGAATTGTCGAAGAAGCTTCTTGCGGAGGCCGGTCACCCCGATGGGTTCAAAACCACGCTGAAGCTGCCACCGCCGACCTATGCGCGGCGCGGCGGGGAGATTATCGCGGCTGAACTGCGCGACGTCGGAATCCAGGCTGAAATCGTGCCGCTCGAATGGGCGCAATGGCTCGATCAGGTGTTCAAGAACAAGGATTACGACATGACCATCGTGTCGCACACCGAGCCGAACGATCTGAATATTTTTGCCCGCGACGACTATTACTTCAACTACGACAATCCGGCTTTCAAGGATCTCATCAAGCAGATCGAGGCGACGTCCGACGACGCCAAGCGAACGGAGCTTTACCAAGAGGCGCAGAAGATACTCGCGACCGATGTTCCCGCGGCTTTTCTTTTTCAGCTGCCCAAGACCGGCGTCTGGGATGCCAAGATCGAGGGCCTTTGGGAAAACGGCCCGATCCAGGCCAACGACCTGACCGCTGTGAAATGGGCGGATTGAGTTTGCACCTGACGGAGGGGGGTGTGATCGATCGCCACCCGCGCTCCTTATGCTGAACTACGCCGTAAAGCGCATTCTGATTGGCCTAGCGACAGTTCTCGCCGCGTCGATCGTCGTCTTCGCCATGCTGGAAATCGTTCCGGGCGACCCCGCGCGGCTCATGCTCGGCATGAATGCGACAGAAGATGCGGTTCACGCCCTGCAAGAGCAGATGGGTCTCAACCAGCCGCTTCTAGCGCGCTACTTCCATTGGCTGGGCGGCCTCCTGACAGGCGACCTCGGCCGGTCCTATACCTATTCGGTCCCGGTGGTCGATCTCATTGTCGAGCGCGTCGCAGTATCCCTGCCGCTCGCCCTCATCTCGCTCGTGCTCTCGACGGCAATCGCATTGCCCGTCGCCCTCTATTCAGCCTCGCGGCGCGGGACAGTTGCAGATACCGCCAGCATGGGCGTCGCCCAGATTGGCGTCGCCATACCGAACTTCTGGTTTGCCCTCCTCCTCGTTTATGTTTTTGCCGTGACACTGCGGCTTCTGCCTGCGGGCGGTTTTCCCGGCTGGAATGCCGGCATCTGGCAGGCATTGAAGGCGCTCATATTGCCATCCATTGCACTCGCATTGCCGCAGGCGGCGATCCTCGCGCGCGTCGCCCGCTCCGCCCTTCTCGATGTGCTTGGCGAAGACTACATCCGCACGGCGCGGGCCAAGGGCCTCAGCAGACCCGGCGTTCTCTACCGCCATGCGCTGCGCAATGCACTCATCCCGATCCTGACCATTGTCGGGCTGCAATTCGCCTTTCTGCTCGCCGGAACAATCATCATCGAGAACGTCTTCTACCTTCCCGGATTAGGGCGGCTGGTGTTTCAGGCCATTACCCAGCGCGACCTCATCGTCGTTGAAGGCGTTGTGATGTTGCTGGTCGCGACGGTCATCCTCATCAACCTCGTCGTCGATCTTTCCTATGCCATCGTCGATCCGCGTCTGCGGAACCGCCCATGACCGCCTCCCCATGGCCTGAAGGGATGTCCAAGGCGATCGGCAACCGGTCGTTCGTCGTAGGTCTGACGATCACCGGCATCGTCGCCATAATGGCCGTCCTCTCCTTCGTATGGACTCCCTACGCCGTAGGGACGCTCGACATTGCCGGCAAGTTGAAGCCGCCCTCCTGGAGCCACTGGCTCGGCACCGACCATTATGGCCGCGACATCCTGTCTATGATCATGGTCGGCAGCCGCAACTCGATTGCGGTCGCCTTCGTCTCGGTTGCGATCGGCCTCGCGATCGGCGTGCCGCTTGGGCTTTGGGCCGCAGCGCGAGGCGGCTGGATCGACGAACTGCTCATGCGGCTCAACGACCTGGTGTTTGCTTTTCCCGCACTGCTTTCAGCGGTGATGATAACCGCGGTCTTCGGACCCGGCGCGATCAACGCCATTATCGCCATCGGCATATTCAACATCCCGGTCTTCGCCCGCGTCGCCCGCGGTGCGGCGCTGTCGCTTTGGCCGCGCGAATTTATTCTCGGCGCGCGTGCCTGCGGCAAGGGCGCGGCGCGCATTACGATCGAGCATGTCCTGCCCAACATCGCCAATCTCCTTGTGGTCCAGGCGACGATACAGTTCTCGCTGGGCATTCTCGCCGAGGCCGGGCTCTCCTATGTCGGCCTCGGTTCGCAACCGCCGATGCCAAGCTGGGGTCGCATGCTGTTCGAGGCCCAGACCATGATCGGCCTTGCGCCGCACATGGCGCTGTTTCCGGGTCTTGCCATCGTCATTACGGTGCTTGGCCTCAACCTCCTTGGTGACGGGCTGCGCGATGTACTCGATCCGCGGTTGCGGCGGGAGCGCTGATGGCTCCCCTCCTGAACATCAAGGATCTGCGGCTGACGATTGGTGGCGTCCCTGTGCTGAACGGCATCGACCTCGCTATCGAACCTGGAGAAATCCGCGCGCTGGTCGGCGAATCCGGCTCCGGCAAGTCGATGACCGCGCTTAGCGTCATGAAGCTTCTGCCCAATGGCGCCCGCGCCGGGGGCCAAATCCGCTTCAACGGCACCGACATTCTCGCTGCGAGCGAGACCGAAATGTGCCGCTTGCGCGGTGATGACATCGGCATGGTTTTCCAGGAACCCATGACGGCGCTCAACCCGATGAAGACGATTGGAGAACAGGTCGCCGAAGGCATCAGATTGCATACAGGCGCGAGCCGTGCCGTGGCGGAAGAGCGAACGCGCGCCATCCTTGACCGCGTCGGCCTGCCGGTTGCGAAATTTCCGCTCGGCCGTTATCCGCACGAGCTTTCTGGCGGTCAGCGCCAACGCGTGGTCATTGCCATCGCCTGCGCGCTGAAGCCGAAGCTGCTGATCGCCGACGAACCGACAACTGCACTGGACGTCGTGCTGCAGGCACAGATTCTGCAGCTGTTGCAGGACCTCGTCCGGGACGAGAAAATGGGGCTGCTCCTCATCAGCCACGACCTGGCGGTCGTCGCCGATGTCGCCGATAGCGTCACCATTCTCCGGCACGGCGAAGTCATGGATCGCGGCGAGACCACGCAAATCCTGACGGAACAGGCCCATCCCTATACGCGCCAACTGGCGCAAGCCTCGATGCACGTGCCGGATCGGTCGCGTCCCCGCATCGCGCAAGACGACGGACCGCTGCTTTCAGTCCGTAATGTCGCGCGCATCTACCCCGGCACGCGCACGGGGTTGCTCGCAAGAAGCGAGCCGACGATTGCGGTCGACGATGTAAGTTTCGAACTCGAGCCCGGCCAATCCATGGCCCTTGTTGGGCGCTCCGGTTGCGGCAAGTCCACGCTGGCACGCATGGTCCTGGCCTTGGACAAGCCGACGCACGGCGATATCGCCCTGTCAGGACGGCGGATCGACAATCTCGGCGAAGCAGCGCTGCGCCCGGCGCGGCGGCACATGCAGGTCGTGTTTCAGGATCCTTACGGGTCGTTTAACCCACGTCACAAAGCCGGGCGGCTGGTGGCCGAACCCCTCTTTCTCTTCGATACACCACTCTCGCAGAGCGAGACACGTGAACGGATCGACACCGCACTCGAACGCGTCGGGATCGCGCCGAAAGATCGCGACAAGTACCCACATGAATTCTCTGGCGGCCAGCGGCAGCGCCTCGCCATCGCCCGCGCCATCATCACCGAGCCGAAGCTGGTGGTGGCGGACGAACCGGTTTCGGCCCTCGACGTTTCTATCCGCGCCCAGATCCTCGACCTTTTCGCCGATTTGAACGGCCGCCTCGGCATCGCCTATCTGTTCATTACCCACGATCTCGCCGTGGCACGCGCGATAACGGATAGTGTCATGGTGATGGCTGATGGCAGGATCGTGGAACGAGGTCGGACGGACGAGGTGCTGCGCCATCCGCAGTCCGACGCCGGGCGGGCATTGGTGGATGCCTCCCCCGATTTGCACAGGTCGCTGGCCCGCCGCATTGGCGAACAGGGATAACGCCGGCAGGCCGGGTCGACGTTTCGCGATGAGCCGCTAAAGCAGCAAACCGAAAAGGAAAAGCACCAGGACGACGCCGGTCAACGCGGCGGTCGCAACGCCGAAAATATCCAGCGCATCTTCGATATTGTCGGCGCCGGCATCGCGGCGGCCGGCCCCATTGAGCATGGGCTCATTGGCGACTTCGCCGCCATAGACCCGGGGCCCCGCCAGTGCGACCTCGATCGCCCCGGCCATCGCCGCCTCGGGCCAGCCGGCATTGGGCGAGCGGTGGAGGCGCGCGTCCCGCATCATGACGTTGAAGGAGCGCAGTGCCGCGTCGTAACCATGGACGATCCAGGCCGCCCCCGAAATCAGCAGGCCCGTCAGCCTTGCCGGAATCCAGTTGGCAACATCGTCGAGCTTTGCGGCAAACCGCCCGAAATCGCGATGGCGGTCATTGAGATGGCCGATCATGGAATCGGCGGTATTGAGCATTTTATAAGCCAGCAGGCCGGGGAGCCCGAGCAGCGCGAACCAGAAAGCCGGCGCGACGATGCCGTCCGACGTGTTCTCGGCGAGACTTTCGATCGCCGCGCGGCTGACGGCGGCATCGTCAAGCGTTTCAGGATCGCGGCCGACGATCATGGAAACGGCGCGCCGGGCACCGACGATGCCTTCCTCACGCAGCGCAACGGCGACCCGGCTCACATGATCGGCAAGGCTCTTCTGGGCAAGGAACACGGCGACGATAAGCGCTTCGATCAGTTCGCCAAAGGGCGGGATTGTCCGCAGTGCAAGGTGGATCACCAGACCCGCGACAGCGGCAATTACCAGCAGACCGAGCGTGACGACAAAACCGTCGCGCCGGCGCTCCTCATCGGATTTCGAAGACGTGTTGAATCGCTTGTCCGCAAATTCGATGGCCTTCCCGAAGAGCACGATCGGGTGCGGCACGCGCTCCCAGAGCCATTCCGGATCGCCAAAGTAGCGGTCTGCAAGGAGTGCAAGAAACAAGATCAAAAGATTGATTTCCATAAGTGAATCGATCCTGTTGAATCAAAATGTCAGCCGCCGACTCGCGCGAGCGCCGCATCAAGACGCTGCCGCAGCTTGTACGCCGCTTTGTCATCCAATGGCAGACCAAAACGCAACCATTGTGGCGCATAGAGAAATTTTCTTGTGAGGACATGTTCATGGCACATCGCTTCGTGCAGCCGCTGTGCCTGTCTGAACTCGACCAGCGAGAACAACATCGTTCCACCAAATTCCGCAAGGCCCGCATCGCCAAGCACGTCGGAAAGCAACCGCCGGCGCAGGCGCAGCCGATCCGTATAGGCATTGAGCAATTGGCGATTTGAAAAGGCGTGGGTTGCAATCGCAAGCGCCGGCCCCGATGCCGCCCACGGGCCTAGGCGGCGCGTCAAAGCGCCCGCGACGTCGCCATTGGTCAGCGCAAACCCGAGCCGCAAGCCACCGAGGCCGAAAAACTTGCCGAAGGATTTGAGCACGACCAAACCAGCCATGCCGGCATGCCGGGCAACGCTCGTTTCGGGATGCGGATCGGCAAAGGCTTCGTCGACGATCAGAAACCCGCCCTTTGAATCCAGGCGACGTGCGAGTTCGAGCAGGACATCGGCGGCGATCACCCGGCCGTCAGGATTGTTGGGGTTGACGATCACGGCGACACTCGCCGATTGCGGAACGTCCTCGACATTGCGGCAATCCGAAATCATCCAGCCTGCATCGAGAAACGAAACCTGATGTTCCTGATAGGTCGGGCCGAGAATCGCAACCTCGCCTTTGCCGGCAATATCGGGGAGCAGCTGTATAAGCGCCTGCGTACCCGGCGCCGCGACGATCTGCGCTGCCGTTCCCGCGCCGTAATAATCCCTTGCTGCGGCAAGCGTGGCCGCGAGCAGCTTCTCGTCGGGAAGCCTGTTCCAGATCTCAGGCGCAATGGCAGGCAACGCGAATATCTCTGGATTGATCCCGGTCGACAGGTCGATCCAGTCTTCACGCGCGCCGCCAAAACGCTCGATGGCGCGGTCGAGTGCGCCTCCATGTTCGATCCGCATCGACCTACCCTGCCAAATCAATGATATGCATATAAGAACCGCTCACCGAACTTACGCGCAAGCCAGCTTCGCCAAGGTCTTCGCCTAGCGCATCGCTGACGCGGAAAAGCCGCGGCGCATCGCCTTCGTGCACGATGCTCGCATAGTGGAATTCATGCGCAGTCAAGGACGCAGCAAAAGGCGATGCCGCCAGAGGCGTCAGGCGGCGATAACCGAGGTGGAGCTTGCGCCTGGCGAAGCTCGTCTCGACCGGCAAAAGGCCAAGCATCCTGTGGGCGACGCCCTCGGCGTCCTCTATACTGGTCCCAAGCACCATGTAGCCGCCGCACTCGCCATAGATCGGCATCCCGCTCAACGCCGCCTCGCACATTCCGGCGGTGAAAGCGGACGCCGAAGCAAGCTTGCCGGCGTGCAACTCGGGATAGCCGCCGGGCAGATAGACCGCATCACACCCAGTTGGCGGCGCTTCGTCGGCAAGTGGCGAAAAGAAGTGGATTTCAGCGCCGCGACGTCGCCAGCCGTCGAGCAGATGCAGGTAGGAGAAAGCAAAGGCGTTGTCGTAGGCGACCGCGATGCGCTGACCGAGCGGCGGAACGCGCGCGACATTGGCCATGGAGGCGCTCGGACCATAGCTTCCCGCGATCTGCTCAAGACGCTTAAGGTCGACGCTCTTGCCGATAAGCGCAGCGGCATAGTCGATAAAGGCGTCAAGGTCAGCATGTTCGCCTGCCTGCACCAGTCCGAGATGCCGTTCCGGAAGCTGCAGGCGCGGGTCACGCGGCAGGACGCCGATTACGGGAATGCCAACCGGTTCGAGCGCCGACCGCAACATCGCCTCGTGACGCGCACTGCCGACGCGGTTGAGGATCAGCCCCGCTATCATCACGTTGCGGCGGAAATTACGAAAGCCGCTGACAAGCGCCGCAATCGAGTGTGACTGCCGCGCGCAATCGACAACGAGGATGACCGGCAGCGACAAATGCATTGCAAGATCGGCGGCAGAGCCGCGCCCGTCGATCGCCCCGTCGAAGAGGCCCATCATGCCCTCGACGACAAGCAATTTGGCGCCTTCCGTATGGCGCGCGGCCAAGGCGCTGATCAGATCGGGCCGCATGGCCCAGGGATCGAGATTGAGGCAAGGCGCGCCGCTTGCCACCGCATGATAGGCAGGATCGATATAGTCCGGCCCGGCTTTTGCCGGAGCGATCCCGACACCGAGATCGCGAAGTGCACGCAGGAGACCGAGCGTAACGGTGGTCTTGCCGCTCCCGGACGCCGGCGCGGCAATAAGCAAGCCTCTCATCCCGCATCCTTTTCCCGGCGGGTCCCAAGCGGATCCTGGGTCAGGACCCGGCCCTCGATCGCGCCGAGCCAGTCGAGCGCCGCACGAAGGCGCACCACTTCACCCACGACGACAATTGCCGGGGGGCGAAGGCCGGCTCGTTCGACTTCGGCCTGCGCATATTCGAGCGTCGTTTCCAGAACCTGCTGTTCGCCTGTCGTCGCGTTGCAGACGAAGGCGATCGGCTCGCTCGTCTTGCGTCCGGCGGCTATCAGCCGCGAGGCAATCAGACCGATATGCTTCATCGCCATGTACATGACGATGACAGAGGAACCCTTTGAAATACTGGTCCAATCCATCGAATCTGGCACGAGTCCGGTCGCGTCATGACCGGTGAGGAATGTGACGCTCTGGTTGGTCTCCCGGTGGGTGACCGGAATGCCCGCATAGGCAAGGCCGCCAATGCCCGCGGTTATGCCGGGGACAATGCGGAAGGGCACCCCATGTTCGACGAGGGTCAGCGCCTCTTCACCGCCGCGCCCGAAGACGAAAGGGTCTCCTCCCTTCAGCCGCAGCACCCTCTTGCCCGCATTGGCAAGCTCAACGAGGCGGAGCGAAATATCGCGCTGTTGCGGGGACGGCTTGCCGCCGCGCTTGCCGGCATATTCGAGCGTCGCGCCGGCATGGGCATAGGAAAGGCAGTCTTCATTGACGAGGGCGTCATAGACGATCACGTCTGCCTGCTCGAGCGCATTGACCGCGTGCAGGGTCAAGAGACCCGGATCGCCGGGGCCCGCTCCGACGAGCCACACGTGCCCGGGCTCGAATTTCGGCAGCCTAGATTTCATTGTGCCCATCGCTTACTCCAGTCTTTTGCGCATAGCACAATTTTTCCGAGAGCAAGCATGAACTTATCGGAAAAATCATGCAACGGGCGATGGAGCCCGCTATAAGGAGCCCATGAACGACGAACCCGATGCCGGGCTGCGCAAACCGGACGAGACCAAGGAACGGCCATTGCGGCGCGGATGGACCACGGGCGCCTGCGCCACGGCGGCCACGAAGGCAGCGCTGATCGCCTTGATCACCGGCGAGTTCCCCGATCCAGTCGCCATCATTCTTCCGAAGGGCGAGGTGCCGCACTTCCAACTCGCGATCGAATCGATCGGCGACGGCTACGCCATGGCCGGCATTGTAAAGGACGCGGGTGATGATCCTGATGTCACGCATGGTGCGACGATAATCTCCACCGTCTTCCCGGCTCCGCCCGGAAGCGGCATCCAGTTTGTCGCCGGCGAAGGCGTGGGCACGGTCACCCTGCCCGGCCTTCCGATTCCGCCCGGCGAGGCCGCGATCAATCCGGTTCCGCGGGAGATGATGACGAAAATCTGCGAGGAGATTTGTGCCCAATACGAATTGCCCACAGACCTCGTGATTACCATTTCGGTGCCGGAGGGCGAGGACCTCGCCAAGAAGACCTGGAATCCTCGCCTCGGCATCGTCGGCGGCATTTCGATCCTCGGCACCACCGGGGTCGTTCACCCCTTCTCGTGCTCGTCATGGATCCACTCGATCCATCGCGGCATCGACGTCTCGCGTGCGGCTGGCCTTACCCATGTGCTCGCGGCAACTGGTTCCACCTCCGAAGATGCGGCGCAGGCAATTTACCACCTGCCCGAAACAGCGCTGCTCGACATGGGGGATTTTGCCGGCGGCTTGCTCAAATATCTGCGCGTCCACCCCATCGACCGGCTGACGATTGCCGGCGGTTTTGCCAAGCTTACGAAACTTGCGCAGGGGGCGCTTGATCTTCACTCCGCCCGCAGCCAGGTCAGCATGGAATTTCTCGCCGATGAGGCGACCAGGCTCGGCTTGAATCCTGACATGAGGCAGCGGATTCTCGATGCAAATACCGCGCAGGAAGTGCTTGAATTGACTCAAGAACTTGGTATCGACCTCGCCGCACCCATTGCGGTGAAGGCCAGGGAAACTGCCATCGCCGCCCTCAAGGGGGCCCCGGTAGATGTCGAAGTCATCGTGACGGACCGCAAGGGAGCAATCCTTGCCCGCGTCTGATCGGCCGATCCTCATTCTTGGGGGAACGGCTGAAGCCTCCAAACTTGCAACCCGCCTCATGGAGAGCGGCTACCGCGTCATATCTTCGCTCGCCGGACGCACGAAGGACCCGGCGAGGCCCGAGGGCGAAGTGCGGATCGGCGGATTTGGCGGTGTGGCGGGCCTTTGCGACTATATCGCCCGCCAGCACGTCGCCCTCCTCATAGACGCCACGCATCCCTTTGCGACGCAGATTTCGGACAACGCGATCGCAGCCGCCGCTGCGACGGATGTGCCTTTCGTGCGATTGGAGAGGCCAGCCTGGCTGCAACGGCCGGGCGACGCGTGGACGACCGCCATGACGCTCGAAGAGGCGGTAGCGGCGATCCCAACCCGGGCACGCGTGCTGCTTGCGCTCGGCCGGCAGCACATCGCGCCGTTTGCGCGCCGCGGTGACGTGCATTTCGTCGTCAGGATGATCGATCCGCCGGAAGTGCCCCTCGGCCTCATCGACTACGAACTGGAGTTGTCCAAACCCGGCAGTCTTGAGGAGGAAACAGCCATCCTTAAAGCAAAACGGTTGTCGCACATCGTGTGCCGCAATTCCGGCGGCACGGCATCCTACGCGAAGATAAGGGCCGCACGCGAACTCGGCTTGCCAGTGATCATGATCGAGCGACCGCATCGCCCGGGCGCCAATACGGTCCCGGACATCGACGGCGTTATCGAGTTCGTCGAGGCAAATCTCTCATTCTGAGCGCTGGCGCAAGCTGTGGCTGTGGCCCTTGTTGTAGAGGGCTGAGTCGCGAAATGCATCGGCCGCGAGGCCGCGACCGACAAAGATCATCGCGGAACGGGTGAGACCGGAGGCAGCGATCTTGCCGCCGATATCGTCAAGGTTCCCGTGAATGAACTGCTCGTCCGGCCAGCCCACCCGATAAGCAACAATGACCGGGCAATCTGCGCCATAAAGCGGCGTCAATTCGGTCTCGATACGCTGGAGGTTGCGGATCGACAGATGGATCACGAGCGTCGCGCCGGATTTGCCAAGCGTCTGCAGATCCTCCCCCTCCGGCATGGCCGAAGATTTCATCGACGTGCGCGTGAGGATGATCGTCTGGCAAACCTCCGGTACGGTCAGCTCTTTCTTGAGCGCGGCGGCGGCTGCGGCAAATGCCGGCACGCCCGGCGTGACATCATAATCGATGCCGAGCGCATCGAGCCGGCGCATCTGCTCGGCCACCGCCCCGTAAATCGACGGATCGCCGGAGTGGACGCGCGCAACATCCTTGCCATCCGCATGGGCTTTCTCGAACTCGGCGACGATCTCATCGAGCGTGAGCGAAGACGTGTCGACCACCTTCGCCCCGGATGGCGCCTCCGCCACCATTTCCGGCGGCACGAGCGATCCCGCATAAAGACAGACCGGGCAGGACTGGATGAGTTTCAGCCCGCGAACTGTGATAAGGTCTGGCGCCCCTGGTCCGGCGCCGATGAAATGAACTGTCATGATGAACCTGTCGCCTAATTCTTCGCCGCAAGCGCTGCGGTGGCATGCGCCGATTTGGTCTTGCCGACCAGCAATATGCTATCCGGACCGGCGCCGACAAGCGCCGCTGCCTCTGCCACTCCATGACAGCCCATGAGCGCAAATACCCTTTCGGATGGGTTGAGGAGGCGCGGCGTCTGTTCCTCTAGCAATTGCGCACCGAAACATTCGAGCCGGAGACCTAGTCCGTGTGCCGCCAAGACGAGGGCCGGCTCGCCTGCGCGCTGGTCGATCGAATAGACACCCTTCAGATCCTTTGCGGCAATCCCTGCCTGCTCCAGCACCTTCCTCGCCAGTGCCGAAACTTCCTCGGGTGCACAGCCCCGTTCGCACCCGAGGCCAAGCGCGTAGCCCCGCGACGTCATCCGCGGTTCTTGTGCAGTTCTTCCGGGGTAACGCCAAGCAGCCCGGCCGTCGTGCGGATCAGGTTTGCTTCCTTCGGGTCAAGATCGTTGTCGGCGTTGGCGATCGTAAGAAGATGGCGCAAGAGTTGCACCTTGCGCTCGAATGGCACGTCCGAAAATGCCAGCACCGCCTGCTTGCTCGTCGTTTCGTAACCAAAATCCTTGAGATATTCCGCGACCTCGGCGAATTCATCGCGCGGTATGCCGAAATCGGTCTCGGCAATGCCGAGGATCGCCGCATATTCGGTTTTGTCGGTCTTGCCGTCGGCCAGCGCGACGTGCAACAGCAGCAACAGTTCGGCGGTCAGCACCGGGTCGTCGGCGACCTTCTGTACCGCGCTTTTCGCCCCAAAAAATTCACTGATCCGGTCAAAAATACTTTCGCTCATCGTATCCCCGCGTTCTGTCGCAAAACGATTGCAGTGCAGCGCGCCGAATTCAAGTGCCGAAACAACACACTGTCGGCCGATTCGAACACGGTTGCGCGACCCGGCGTGAAAATTGCTCGCCAACGAAGCAGATCCGTCTATGGTCCCGCCGCGTCGCAGCGAGAATCCAGATGTCCGCCTTCTTCGAAAACATACCCATCCTTCTGATCATTGCCGCCTTTGCCGCAGGCTTCATCGACTCGATCGCCGGCGGCGGCGGGTTGATCACCGTGCCTGCGCTGCTCCTTGCAGGCTTTTCGCCGGTAGAATCGCTCGGCACCAACAAGTTGCAATCGCTGTTCGGATCGGCATCGGCAACGATTGCCTATGCGCAGAAGGGTTTTGTGCATCCGAGCAAGCAACTCCCCTCGGCATTGATGTCGGCGATCGGCGGCGTGGCGGGTGCACTTCTCGCCGGGTTCCTGCCGGGCGACGTATTGCGCGCTTTCCTGCCTATCCTGCTGGTCGCCATCGCCATCTATTTCGCCGTAAAGCCGAACATGGGGGACGTCGATCGTGCCCAGCGCATCACGCCTTTCATGTTCGGCATAGCCGTCGTGCCGCTCATCGGCTTCTATGACGGCCTGTTCGGTCCGGGGACGGGATCGTTTTTCATGTTGAGCTTTGTTTCTCTGGCCGGCTTCGGGATTTTGAAGGCGACGGCCAATACCAAGCTTCTCAACTTCGCCTCCAATCTCGGCGGCTTCGTCACCTTCGCCTTCCTTGGAGTGATCAACTGGAAAGTCGGATTGCTGATGGGCATTGCCCAGTTTGCCGGTGCCCGCGTCGGCGCGGGCCTGGCCATGCAGATCGGCGCAAGGATCATCAAGCCCTTGCTTATCATCGTGTGCTTGGCGCTCGCCGCAAAACTCTTGCTCGATGCTGACAATCCGCTGCGCGTCTGGCTCACGAACGGCTGAGATTGGTCGGACGTTCCTCGGGAGTTCGCGGCCTTCGTGCAACGAATGAAAATAGTTCACGACCGGTGTCGATTTCCGGCAAACTCATTCGTCACGAAGGGAAGCGAAAGAATTCGCCCAGGCAAGGAAACGAATGCGATGACAATCACTATCACAGCGTTTGAACGATCGCCCGATGGCGGCAAGGGATTGGCGCGCGATACGCGCGTTCGTTGGGCGCTCGAAGAGGTGGGGCAACCCTATGAGGTTCGTCTCGTTTCCTTCGCCGAGATGAAGAAGCCCGCCCATCTGGCCCTTCATCCCTTCGGCCAGATCCCAACCTATGAGGAAGGCCCACTGTCGCTGTTCGAGACTGGCTCGATCATCTTGCATCTTGCTGATCAGCATGAAAGCCTTCTACCGAAGGAAAAGAATGCCCGCGCGCGTGCCATCACGTGGATGTTTGCCGCACTTAACACCGTCGAGCCGCCGATCCTCGAATTGACGACGGCAAGAATATTCGAAAGTGACAGACCCTGGAGCGCCGAGCGCCTGCCATTGGTAAAGGACCGTGTCCGCGCTCCACTGCACAAGCTCTCCGCTCACCTGGGCGCCGACGAGTGGCTTGATGACAGGTTCAGCGCGGGTGATCTGTTGATGGTTTCAGTTCTGCTGCGACTGAGAATTTCGGGCATTCTGGACGAATATGAAAACCTCGCCGCCTATGTGGCTCGCGGGGAAGCCCGGCCCGCCTATAGACGCGCTTTTGCCGCGCAATATGCGATCAACGCACCATCGGCCTGACATACCAACTCATGGAATTGAGCCAACAGCTACGGCCTAGAACTCGATGCCCTTCTGCGCCTTGATGCCGGAGCGGAAAGGATGCTTGATCATCTCCATCTCGGTAACGAGATCGGCGAACTCGATAAGCTCGTCCTTGGCGTTCCGTCCGGTAATGATCACGTGTTTCATGTGGGGCTTCTGCTTCAGGACGTCGATGATCTCTTCGACGGGAAGATAGTCGTAGCGCAGCGCGATGTTGAGTTCGTCACACAGGACGAGTTCGGTCTCGTCATCGAGGATCATTGTCTTGGCCTGCTCCCAGGCATTGCGCGCCATGGCGATATCGCGGGCGCGATCCTGGGTTTCCCAGGTGAAGCCTTCGCCCATGGCCGAGATCGTCACCTGGTCTGGAAATTTCTCCAGAACCCAGCGCTCTCCCGTATCCCAGGAGCCTTTGACGAACTGGACGACGCCGATCTTCATGCCATGACCGAGTGCGCGGAAGACGACGCCGAAACCTGCGGTCGATTTGCCCTTGCCCTTCCCCGTATTGACGATGACGAGGCCCTTCTCGTCCGTCTTGGTGGCGAGAATCTTGTCGCGCACCGCTTTCTTCTTGCGCATCTTGTCCGCGTGGCGCTCGTTGATTTCCTCTTCGGTCATGTTCAGAAGTTTCTGTGATTTTTCAGACATTTGGCGTTTCCTTCAGATTCTTTTTATCAGGCCGCGAGCCGGCTCAGCTCAAAGCGTGCCGAATTGGAACGCGGCGTCCAGAAACCGCGTTCGACCGCTTCTTCGAGTTTCTCGGCCATCTCGCGCAAGGCATGCGGGTTCTTTTCATTGAGGAAGGCGCGCACATTGTCATCGACCAGGAATGCCTGGTACACGGCCTCGAAGTGGTGATTGCCGACAGCGCCGGTCGTGGCGGCAAAAGCGAAAAGATAGTCTACCGTCGCCGCCATCTCGAATGCGCCCTTGTAGCCATGGCGCATTACGCCGCTGATCCATTTCGGGTTGGTGACACGGCCGCGCACTGTCCGGGCGATTTCCTCGTCCAGCGTGCGGATGATCGGCTTTTCAGGACGCGAATGGTCATTATGGTAGATCGTCGGCTGCGCGCCCGAAAGGCGCTCGACCGCCGCCGACATGCCGCCCTCGAACTGATAATAGTCGTCAGAATCGAGAAGGTCGTGCTCGCGGTTATCCTGGTTTTGCACCACGGCCTCGACCGAACGCAAGCGCTCTTCGAGCAGTCCGCGTTCGGAGCGTCCCTCCTCGCCCGCGCCATAGGCATAACCGCCCCAGACAAGCCATGCCTCAGCGAGGTCATCGCGCCTGTCCCAGTGCTTTTCGTCGATCAGGGTTTGCAAACCCGCCCCGTAGGCGCCGGGCTTCGAACCGAAGACGCGAAATCCGGCACGCTGCCGGGCCGTCTTCTCATCGATTCCCTCGCCAAGCATCCGTTCGCGTTCGCTGCGCATGCGCGCCGCGATCGGATTGTCCGCAGCGTCCTCGTCAAGTCCGCCAACCGCCCGCACTGCGGTGTCGAACAGCGCGATCTGATCGGGAAACGCATCGCGGAAGAAACCGGAAATGCGCAAGGTGACATCGACGCGCGGGCGGCCGAGCGTTGCAACAGGCACTATTTCGTAGCCGGTGACCCGGCGCGATGCCATGTCCCAAACTGGCTTGACGCCGATCAGGGCCAGGGCCTGCGCAATATCGTCGCCGCCGGTGCGCATGTTGGAGGTGCCCCAGGCCGTCAGACCAAACGATGTCGGCCACTCGCCATGGTCCTGCGTATAACGGCGGATAAGGAGATCGGCCGACTTCTGCCCAAGTTCCCACGCGGCCGGTGTCGGCACGGCGCGGCTGTCGATCGAAAAGAAATTGCGGCCCGTGGGCAATACGTCCGGCCGGCCCCGCGTCGGCGCGCCGGAGGGTCCCGGCGCGACAAACCGGCCATCAAGTGCCCGGAACAGGCCGTCCATTTCGGCCTCGCCGCAGTCCGCCACGGCCGGCCCGAGTGTCGCCCGTATGCCCTCAAGCACGGCGTTAGTCGCAGCCCAATCGGGTGGACACGGCGTCTCCTCGGCAACAAGCCGTGCGGCGAGCAACTCGATGCGTTCCACCGTATCACCGGCGATACGCCAATTGGCGTCCGATTGCAGCGCCAGACATTCCGGTCGCGGTCCGTGCCAGACCGCTGCCATATCGCAATCCAGCGGGTCAAAGCCGTCGAGCCCGAGATCGCGGGCGATCGCGCGCTGCAGGCTTTGGTCTGCGCCGATGCCGGAGCCGCGCGGCACGCGGGCGAGCGCGACTACGAGATCCGTCAAAAGCCGCCCCTGCGGCGATTGCCCGAATATATGGAGGCCGTCGCGAATCTGCATTTCCTTGAGATCGCAGAGATAGGCATCGAGCTTCTGCAGCGCGAGGTCGTCGGCATCGTGGTCATGGATACCGGCATCGTGGTCGAGCCCGATATCGCGCACCAGATCGAGGATCTGCACCTTGAGCCGCACCAACCGGCGCGGATCGACGCCGGACGCTTCATAATATTCATCGACAAGCGCTTCTAGATCCTTGAGCGGCCCATAACTCTCGGCGCGCGTCAGCGGCGGCGTCAGATGGTCGATGATGACGGCCGAGGACCGGCGCTTCGCCTGCGTGCCCTCGCCCGGGTCGTTGACGATGAACGGGTAGATGTGCGGGATCGGCCCAAGCACCGCTTCCGGGTAACAGGTTTCGGAAAGTGCCAGCGATTTGCCGGGCAGCCATTCAAGGTTGCCGTGCTTGCCGACATGGACGATCGCATGCGCTCCATAGACTTCGCGCAGATAGGCGTAAAAAGCGAGATAGCCGTGCGGCGGAACGAGATCAGGAGAGTGATAGCTATCCTTAGGATCGATATTGTAGCCGCGCGCCGGCTGGATCCCGACGAGGGTTTCGCCAAAGCGGGCAAGCGGCAGCGCGAATGCTTGTCTTCCCTCAAGGAAAAACGGATCGGCTTCAGGCTTGCCCCAGCGTTCGGTAGCGGCTCGCTGAATCGGGATCGGAAGGGATGCCAGGAAACGATTGTAATGATTCAGAGAAATGGTTTCGCGAATCTCGCGGCCGTCGCTCGCCGCATTGGTCGGCCCGGCCATCAGGTGTTTTATAAGTGCATCGCCATCCGCCGGAATGTCCGCGACCGCATAGCCTTGCTTCATCATCTCGGTAAGTACACCCCAGGTCCCGGCTGGCGTATCGAGGCCGACGCCATTGCCGAGCCGTCCATCGCGATTGGGATAGTTGGCCATCACCAGCGCCACACGCCTCTCCCCCGCCGCCGCGCGCCTGAGCGCCGACCAGTTCGCCGTAAGTTCAGCCACGAATCCGATGCGGTCCGGCATGGGCTCATGCGTGACGATATTGGCTTCGACAGCCTCATCGAACGTCCGTGCCGACTTGAACGAGACGGCGCGGGTGAGAACCCGCCCGTCCACTTCCGGCAACGCGACATTCATGGCGAGATCGCGGGCAGACAAACCTTGATCCGAAGCGCGCCACTGCTCGGCGCTCGATCCTGAAAAAATTACCTGTAGAACGACCGCGCCATCATGTTCGAGCACGGTGGGCTTGCGCGCAACGCCGGGCGCCGAAACGGCAAATCCCGTGGCATTGAGAACAACGACGGGTGCCGCCTCACCGAATATGCTTTCAAGCGTCGCCACGGAAACCGGGTCTTTCAGGCTCGATACAAACACGGGCAAGGGATTGAGACCCTTGAGCCTCAAGGCATCGACCAGCGCCTCGACCGGTTGGGTCTGTCCGCTCTGCACCAGCGCGCGGTAAAAGCAGATGGCAACGATCGATGCGTCCGCCTGCCAATGCGACCGCAACAGGTCGAGCGATGGCGCCGGCTCGCCGGGCCACCACACGCCCGCCTTCAGCAGTGGCGCCGCCTCCTGCGGTTTCTCGGCTCCATCGACAATCGCGCCGCAATAGTCGAGAAAACGGCTCGCGTTTTGCGCGCCGCCCTCAAGCAGATAGTGCCAGAGCGCGTCTCGATCTTGCCGCAGCACCGTCGAAAAGCGATCAAGGCCGGGATCGGGTTTGTCGTCGCCCGGAAGAACCGCCAGCCGCACCTTGTGATTGATCGCGCAGGCGTGGAGCGCTTCGAGACCATAAGGCCAGTAGCTCTCGCCGCCGATGATGCGCACGACAATCAGTTTGGCGTGACGCGCGGTGCGTTCGACATAAGCATCGACCGACATCGGATGCGCCAGCGCCATCATGTTGGCGAGGCGCAAGGAGAGCCCTTCGCCATTGTGGCGATGGGCCGAGGCAAGGCTGGCCAGCTCCGTGTCGGCCGCCGAAAGAAAAAGCACATCTCCCGGCGTCTGGCCGAGATCGATTGCCTCGGTGCCTTCGGCTATCGTGCCTTTCTGGGCAAGCAGGAGATGCATCAGTCTTCCTTATCAGGCAGCCGCCGCGTTCATCGCCGATTCGATGGCTACCGCGTCGATATCGTGAAGGCCGATGACGACGAGCCGTGTCTGCCGCTCCTCGCCCGGATGCCAGCTGCGATCGAAATAATGCTCGATGCGCGAGCCTACCGCCTGGACAACGAGGCGCATCGGCTTGCCCGGAACATCGACGAAGCCCTTGAGGCGCAGAACGTCATGATCGGCGATCACGCCTTTCAGCTTCTCGACAAAAGACTTCGGCTCGGAAACCGGCCCGAGGCCAACGACGAAGCTCTCGAATTCGTCATGGCTGTGTTCCTCGCCGGCTTCATGCTCCATCTCATGATGCGACTTGCGGTTGGCAATATCCTGCTCGGTACCGACGCCAAGGCCAAGCAGCAGTTGGTTGCTGATCCTGCCGAAGCTTGCGGGGATCATGTTGAGGGCACGCACCGAACGGCTTTGTACGTCGCCCTTCACCCCGTCGAGTTCATCGCCGCTGATGAGATCGGTCTTGTTGAGAATGATGAGGTCCGCTGCACGGATCTGGTCCTCGAAGAGTTCTTCGAGCGGGCTCTCATGGTCGAGCGATTCGTCCTGCGACCGCTGCGCGTCGACCTTGTCGTGATCGTCGGCAAAGCGACCTTCCGAAACTGCGGCGGCATCGATCACGGTCACGACGCCGTCGACAGTCACCTGCGTCTTGATTTCCGGCCAGTTGAATGCCGCCACCAGCGGTTGCGGGAGCGCAAGGCCCGAAGTTTCGATGACGATATGATCAGGACGATCGGGACGATCGAGCAGTTTCGTCATGGTCGGGATGAAATCATCAGCCACGGTGCAGCAGATGCAGCCATTGTTGAGTTCGATCACATCCTCGTCGCGACAAGCCTCGATACCGCAGCCCTTGAGCAACCCGCCATCGACACCGAGATCGCCGAATTCATTGATGATCAGCGCAATGCGCTTGCCATCGGCATTCTCGAGCAGATTGCGGATCATCGTCGTCTTGCCCGAACCAAGGAAGCCGGTGATGACCGTTGCCGGAATCTTCTGACCCTGCATGTTGTTATCCCTTCATTTTGAGCGGCAGACCTGCTGCCACGAAATAGACTGTTGCCGCGGCGCCAGCCACAGCTTGATGGAGACGACCGGCATGATCGCGAAAGTCGCGTGCCATGCGGTTCTCCGGAACGATGCCGAGGCCAACCTCGTTGGAGACGCAAACGACCGCACCTTTGAGATGCGGCAGAGCTGCGGCAAACCTTGCCGTTTCCGCCATGACATCACGCTCGGCCATCATGAGGTTGGTGACCCAAAGTGTCAGGCAGTCGACAAGAACCGCTGTGCCCACGGCCGCATGCACTTCCAGCGCGGAAACCAGATCGAGCGGTTCTTCGACCGTCGTCCACAATACGCCGCGCCGCGCCTTGTGGTGGTCGATGCGAGCGGACATCTCATCGTCCCACGCCCTGCCCGTCGCAAGATAGATCGCCTCCTTGCCGGATGACTCGATCAGTCCTTCGGCAAAGGAGGATTTACCGGAGCGCGCGCCGCCGAGCACAAAGGTGACCCCGCGCTCCAGCACGGCCATCAGGCCTCAAGCTCCGAGGCCGCGTAGCTCTGGATGGCAAAGCCGAGCGCAGTGCCGAGCACCACCCAGAAGAAGAGATTGGTCGCGAGCGTCGATACCGCGAACTCGGATGCCAGTGTCGGCGGCACGGCGGAAGTAAGATCGTCCGCTTCCGGAGCGCCATAGATATGCGGCGCAACAATGAGCACGAGGCCGAGTACCCTCGCCCAGATTTCCTCACGCAGAACGATGAAGTAGACGCCGCCCGCAGTCAGCAGCACCGTGATGAGCCACCAGGCTTGCCGTGTCGCGAGATCGGCGGCGGGCATGGCTGGCAGTTCCGGGGCAAGACTGAACGATGGCGCGAGGTTGAAGATGAAGAACCCGGCCAGGCCCCAATAAATGCCGTTCTGCACGGTGATCTTACGTCCAAGAAACAGGGCGGCCGCGCCCGTGATCAGAGCGAAACCCGCTCCGGCGACAAGATTGATCAGCAAGGTGTTACCAAAGCGGCCGAACGGCAGGGCCGGGCTTACCTCTTCCTCTTCGTGAGTGTGCGGCGCCACGGCAGGTGCTGTCTCGCCGGCGGCGGCAGGCGCTGCGGCATGCTCGTGCTCGTGGCCGCCTGCGGCGTTCTCATATTCTTCCGCGTGCAGGATAAGTGGCACGCTGCGCACATACATGGCTGGCGTCAACAGAATACCAGCAAACAGACCGGCCACGATCGTAGCCAGAAGATATTTAACCAACATCGATATCTCTCCGAATTCCCATATCAAGACACCGGGCTGTCGAAACGACACCCGGACCAGATAAACCCTCAGTTTTCAATGCTTAAGCGGTGGCGGCCGAATCATTACATCCAGCCGGGCTCCAACCTCAGTGGCAGGGGAATCCGTAGGAATGGCGGGTATCGTGCGCCGTATCGTGCAGCGTTTCGGAATGGGAAAGTCCCACGCCATAAACGATGAACACGCCGAGCAGCATTGAAACCACCGCCGTCGTCAGACGCGATGCAAGCGGGAGAGATATCGTAGTCGAAGTACGTGCAGCCATAACAACCTCCGTGCAGGGCCAGAAGGGACATTCCCCTTCGGTCTTGGGCACCATTGCCCTATGACTGGCAGGTCTCCTGGCTCGCGGGTCGCAGGATCAATGCCGCCTTCCCGGTTTCCCAGTGGCTGCCCTCGGCTTGCGCCTCAGGCCTTGGCATGAATCCTCGCCGCTCTACAGTCGCGGGGTCGGCTGCGGTAGGGTCGCCCTGATGGGTACGGCCGTCGCATTCCCTTTTGATCCCATGGCCTTTGGCCGAACGGGAACCAATCATGGGTTGAACGTTATTCACCAAGCACCGAGAATGTCAAACGAAACCGCGCGACGTTTTTCGCTTTAGTATGGTCAAGGGACAACTTCGAGATCGGTGTTCCTGTATTCGTCATCCGTCGCCAGGATTGGCACCCAATAATGTTTCGCACAGGTCTACATACTCAACGTGCGATCAACGCCTTGAGATCGAGGACTTCAGCCAGTTGGTCGGCTATCGAATCGAGCGCGGCATCGACGCCCGCCCTGTAGTCGAAGGCATTGGCGTTGATTCCCAGCGAACGCAGCAAGGCGGAGCGATAGGCATCGGTGCCGAACAGCCCGTGCATATAGGTCCCAAAGACCTTACCGTCGGCAGAAATCGCGCCATCCTCGACGCCGTTGATCATCGCCGTCGGGCGGCTGCAATCCGGGCCGGTCGTCTTGCCAAGATGGATTTCATAGCCGCTCAGCGGCACGTCGTATTGCAGCGAATGAGCCGCAACATTGCGAACGGTCTTTTCCGGCTCCATCACCGTTTCGATATCGAGATGCCCGAGGCCCTCGCTTTCCGTCGCTGCACCTTCGATGCCCTCAGGGTCGCGCACCGTGCGCCCGAGCATCTGATATCCACCGCATATGCCCATGATCGAGCCGCCGCGACGCCGGTGAAGGTTGAGGTCCTTGTCCCAGCCGTTTTCCCGGAAGCGTATAAGATCACCGATCGTCGATTTCGACCCGGGGATGATGACGAGACCGGCATCGACGGGCAGTTGCTCCCCGCTTCGGACAAACACGACATCGACATCAGCCTCGGCCATCAGCGGATCGAGGTCGTCGAAATTGGCAATGCGGTCAAGCACTGGCACCGCGACTTTCAGCGCGCGGCCGTTCCCCTTTACCAATCGCTCCAGCACGACGGAATCTTCCGCGGGAAGCCGGGTAGCATCCTTCAGCCATGGCACGACGCCAAATGAAGGCCAACCGGTGAACCGGGTGATTGCTTCCAACCCCTCGTCGAAGAGCGAGACGTCGCCGCGAAACTTATTGATGATATAGCCGATGATCGCGGCGCGATCCTCCGGCGGCAGGATCGCATGGGTGCCGACAATCGATGCGATGACGCCGCCGCGGTCGATATCGCCGACGAGAACGACCGGCACATTGGCGCGGGTTGCAAAGCCCATATTGGCGATATCGCCAGCCCGCAGATTGATTTCGGCAGGCGAGCCCGCGCCCTCGACGATGACGAGATCGGCACCATCGCAAACGATGTCAAAGGACTGCATCACGGCATCGAGCAGTTGCCCCTTGAGCTTCTGGTAGTCCCGGCCCTTCGCCTGGCCCCAGACCTTGCCTTGCACGATGATCTGGCTGCCGGTTTCCGACTGCGGCTTCAGGAGTACGGGATTCATATGGATGGAGGACGGCACACCGCAGGCCAGCGCCTGCAGCCATTGCGCGCGACCTATCTCGCCGCCGTCATCGCTGACCGCCGCATTGTTCGACATGTTCTGCGGCTTGAACGGCCGGACAACCAGCCCGCGCTTGTGCGCAAGCCGGCACAGACCCGCCACCAGGACGGATTTCCCAACATCTGAACCGGTTCCCTGCAACATGATTGCGCGCGTCATGGGCTTTGAGTAGCGGATATGTCTTTCTCTTCCTAGTCCTGCCTTGGACGTTGCGCCCCGGGAAGCTTGGGATAGAGTGGCAGGCAATAAGAAATGCAGGGAGGGTGCCATGGACGGTAGCGTTGATTCGACCGCTGGCCAGTTCGAACTCAATGAGGATCAACTGGCGATCCAGGACATGGCGCGTGCCTTCGCCGCCGACCGCGTCGCGCCGAACGCGCTGGCGTGGGATCGCGACAAGCACTTTCCCGCCGATGTCATCCGCGAGACTGGACCGCTCGGCATGGGCGGCATCTACGTGCGCGAGGATGTCGGCGGTTCAGGCCTGAAACGGCTCGATGCCGTGCTGATCTTCGAAGCGCTCGCTGCCGCCTGTCCGGCGTTCTCGGCATTCATCTCCATCCACAACATGGGCGCGTGGATGATCGACACGTTCGGCAGCGAGGAGCAACGTCAACGCTTCGTGCCGCGCCTGACATCGATGGAGTGGCTTGCAAGCTATTGCCTGACCGAGCCGAACTCCGGTTCCGATGCCGCCGCCCTGAAGACCCGCGCGGTGCGTGAGGGCGATCACTACATCCTCAACGGCGCCAAGCAGTTCATTTCGGGCGCCGGCGATTCCGACCTTTACGTGACGATGGTGCGCACCGGCGAGGACGGACCGAAGGGCATCTCTGCGCTGGTCGTGCCTAAAGATGCGCCCGGCCTTTCATTTGGCGCCAATGAATACAAGATGGGCTGGAACGCCCAATCCACCCGCCAGGTCATCTTCGAGAACTGCCGTATCCCAGTTGCCGACCGGCTCGGCGAGGAAGGTGACGGCTTCCGCATTGCCATGGGCGGGCTCGACGGCGGGCGGCTCAACATTGCGGCATGCTCGCTTGGCGGCGCGCAATCGGCCCTCGACAAGGCGCTGGTCTATGCGAGTGAGCGCAAGGCGTTCGGCAAGGCGATCAATCAGTTCCAGGCGCTTCAGTTCAAGCTTGCCGATATGGAGACAGAGCTTTCGGCTGCCCGCATGCTGCTCTACACAGCGGCATCGAAGCTTGACCGCAAAGCCCATGACGCTTCCAAATGGTCCGCCATGGCCAAGCGCTTCGTCACCGACAAGGGGTTCGATATCGCCAACGACGCTCTGCAGATCCATGGCGGCTATGGCTACCTGCACGACTATGGCGTGGAGAAACTGGTACGTGACTTGCGGGTGCACCAGATCTTGGAAGGCACGAATGAAATCATGCGAGTTATCATCGCGCGGCACATGACGGGCCGTTGAAATTTCAAATTGAGGGAGAAGTGCGATGACGACTGTCGCTTTTATCGGCCTTGGACATATGGGCAATCCGATGGCCGCCAATCTCGTCAAGGCCGGCCATAAGGTATTCGGGTTCGATCTCGTGCCCGAAAACCTCGATACCGCGCGAGGCAACGGCGTAACGATTGCAGATAATGCCGAGGCCGCCGTCGCTGGGGCCGATGTCGTCATCACGATGCTCCCGGCCGGCAAGCATGTGCTTTCGGTCTACGAGGCGGTTGCCAAGGGAGCACGAAGCGGCGCGCTTTTCATCGATTCATCGACGATCGACGTCGACTCCGCCCGCAAGGCGCATGCAATCGCCGCGGAGAACGGACTGCTGTCCGTCGATGCACCTGTCTCAGGCGGCATTGGCGGCGCGGCAGCGGGCACCCTCACCTTCATGGTGGGCGGTTCCGATGAAGCCTTCGTCAAAGCCGAACCGATCTTGAAACCGATGGCCGGACGGATCGTTCATTGCGGCGAAGCGGGCAACGGCCAGGCGGCCAAAATCTGCAACAACATGATCCTCGGCATTTCGATGATCGGTGTCAGCGAAGCTTTCACTCTGGCCGAAAAGCTTGGGCTTTCGCACAAGGCGCTGTTCGACGTCGCCTCCACATCTTCCGGCCAATGCTGGTCGCTGACGACCTATTGCCCGGTACCGGGACCGGTGCCGACCTCTCCGGCCAACAATGGCTATAAGCCGGGCTTTGCCGCCGCGCTCATGCTCAAGGACCTTAAATTGTCGCAGGAGGCGGCGACAAGTGTTGGCGCAGCGACGCCGCTCGGCGCCCATGCCGAGGCGCTTTATGCCGAGTTTGGGGAAGCGGGCAATGAAGGATCGGATTTCTCCGGCATTATCAATTATCTGCGCGACGCCAAGCGCGAAGGCTGACCACAATCCTGGCGGAAAAGTCGCAAATTTAGATTTGCTTAAGTTCTCGATAACCTCGCGGTAACGATGTCCGGCTAAAACTTTACGGGCGAGCAGGGTCAAACCTGTTCCCCGCTCCGGATCAGGTACCGCGTACCGGAGCTGTAATTTTCTGCCCGCGTTGAGTTCGGCAGAACTGCCATGCGTAACTTGGCAAAAACCGCGCTGTTCCCTCGTGAACGGGGCGGTTTTTTTGTATCCTTAGAAAATTCAGAGCAAAGAAAAACCGCCACCTCAAAGGCAGCGGTTCACATGCCGTCTCGTTGATCGATTAGCCGGCCGAACGGGTCCAGATGAAGGACAATGCGGAGCCGATACCGCTCTTTGCATTGCTGGACGGAGCGTTGCGCTTTTCGGTTGCATTCCACGAAATGTGCACGCGGTTATTGCGATTGAAAATGTAGAGCATTTTGGCGACCTCGAAAGGAAATGAGTTGTTGCCGCTCAAATGCGCTTTTTGCTCAAAGTTTGATCACGAAATTTCGCCATGGCATGTCGCATTTACAGCAGGAACCCTTGCATTTTTGCATGGTCACCATGCCGGAAGCGCATACCTCGCCCTTACAGAAAGGTAAGTTTTATAAAATCACTCTCGAAAATTAAGCGTGACGCTAACGGAAAAGCTGTTTAGCTTCCCGGAACAAGTCGTTTGTAGTTCGCCTGCAACGTCTTTCGGCCCGGCCGCAATGCCGCTGCGGCAGCCTTATTGGCGGCTTCGGAAACGAGGCTTGCGGGCGACCTGCCGCGCATGACGTCAAACCAGAACGTCGCTGCGGAGTTCATGAGCGAAATCTGCGCGGAAACGACACCATCCACGGACGCTGCGACTTTTTCTGAAACGGCGCGGTGCGTTTCTGCGCCGCGACCCTTCTCGCTCATCGCCTCCAACATCATCATTGGCACGCGCATGGCAATTACCATGGATGCCAGTTGCAGGTCACGGGTTTGGCGTCCGGTCTTCAGCGCAGATTTCATCGGGAGTTCCTTTTCTTTGGCAGGCCCATTGCAAACCTTCGGCGGGCAAAATGGTTTCATGCCGTGCGGAAAATATCGGTGGGTGCCGGATCCGGGCAGTCAAATCCGCAGATCGTGCAGGCAGATCGTCTAAAGCGTTGATCTTTCGTCTAAACCCTTGTTACGATACCTGATGGAGCCATGTGCCGTTTGGTGTCGCATCCTTTATCCCGGCGTCGCTATATCGACAGGGCTTGTCGCGATACACCGCATTAATTCGATGATTCCATTGCATTCTGACAGGATAAGAATGCCAAATGGCACATAAGCGAACGACTAGGTAAGGCAGTACCAAGTTAGAATTCGTTACCGGGTGAACTGTCAAAGAGTGGGAGATAAAGAACATGAAGAAGCTGCTTGCTTCAACTTTTCTGATTGCCGCTGGGTTTTTCGGCTACTCCGCGTCGGCTTCGGCTGCGGAATGCGGCACCGTTACTATTGCCAACATGAACTGGCAATCGGCCGAGGCACTTGCCAATCTCGATAAGATCATCCTGAGCGAAGGCTATGGATGCGACGCCGAGCTCGTAGCCGGCGATACTGTCCCAACCTTCACGTCGATGATCGAAAAGGGTCAGCCGGACATCGCCCCCGAGGGCTGGCTCAATGCCGTCCGCGAGCCGCTTGAAAAGGCGGTCAAGGAAAACAAACTCGTCTACGCTGCACCGGCGATCACCGAAGGCGGCACGGAAAGCTGGTGGATCCCCAAATATTTCGCGGATGCCCACCCCGATATCAAGACCATCGCCGATGCCATGAAGCATCCAGAACTGTTCCCTGCTCCGGAAGATCCGAAGAAGGGCGCCGTCTTCAACTGCCCGTCAGGCTGGGCTTGCCAGATCACGACGACGAACTTCTACAAGGCTTTTGAGGGCGACAAGCACGGCTTCACCCTTGTCGATACGGGTTCGGCTGCGGGCCTCGATGGCTCGATCGCCAAGGCCTATGAGCGCAAGGAACCCTGGCTCGGCTATTATTGGGGTCCGACCGCCATTCTCGGCAAGTATCCGATGGTCAAGCTCGACAACGGCGTGGCATGGGATGAAAAGGAATGGAACCGCTGCAACGCCATCGCGGATTGCCCGGATCCAAAGCCGAATGGCTGGCCGAAGGCTGATATCTACACCATCGTCACCAAGAAGTTTGCCGACAGCGCCGGTGATGCCTTCGAATACCTGAAGAAGCGCCAGATCTCGACCGAGGAAGCCAACAAGCTTCTTGCCTGGATGGTCGACAACCAGGCGACGGGCGAAGATGGCGCCAAGTACTATCTGAAAAACAACGAGGCGACCTGGTCCAAGTGGGTCTCTCCGGAAGCCGCCGAGAAGATCAAGGCTGCCGTACAATAATAATGTTTTGCGGCAGGGCACTGGTCCTGCCGCAATCCATTACCTCGCTGGAACAGGCTGAACGTATAATCGTCCAGCGCTTCGGTCATTAGAGAGAACGAGCCTCGATGGCCCAATGAAGGGGATACCAACATGGATTGGTTCTATTCATTCCCGAACATGAATGATGACACGCTGCGCAACCTCAAGAAGGCCATGGACGAAGGCTTCAAGGCCTTCACCCGCGAATATGGCGACATCATCGAATCGTTCTTTCAGCCGCTGCAGTATTTCCTCATTGAAGCCGAGCGCTTCATGACGACGACGCCGTGGCCGATCATGCTGCTGTTGATCGGAGGCATCGCCTGGATTGCCAGCCGTAACTGGAAGATCGTTGCCGGCACCATCATCACGCTCCTCCTCATCGGTTATTTCGACATGTGGAGCGATGCGATGAAGACCATCGCCATGATCTTCGTCGGCACCGTCGTTTCGATCTTCGTCGGCATTCCGATCGGCATCATCATGGCCCGGTCAGACAGTTTCCAGCGCGTGGTCAATCCCATTCTCGACGTGATGCAGACGATGCCGAGCTTCGTCTACCTTATCCCCGTGGTCATGCTTCTCGGCATCGGCAAGGTGCCGGGCCTCATAGCGGTGGTGATCTACGCCATCCCGCCAATGATCCGCCTCACCAATCTCGGTATCCGGCTCGTCGACAAGGACGTCCTCGAAGCCGCAGATGCGTTCGGTTCATCGAGTTGGCAACGCCTTAAGAACGTGCAGATTCCCCTTGCCCTCCCGACAATCATGGCCGGTATCAACCAGACGATCATGATGGCTCTGGCAATGGTGGTTATTGCTTCGATGATCGGCGTCCAGGGCCTTGGGCAGCCGGTGCTGCGCTCCGTCAACGGGCAGTTCTTCTCACTCGGGCTTTTCAACGGCCTTGCCATTGTCGGCATCGCCATCATTTTCGACCGCGTTAGTCAGGCCTATGGCAAGCGTCTTCAGAAGCATCAGGAGGTGGTCCATGGCTGATCGTTCGGTCCAGGGTGCAGGCATCAAAATCAAGAATCTCTACAAGATTTTTGGACAGAGACCCGTCAGTTACGTCGAAGCCGTCAAGAAGGGCATGTCCAAGACCGAGCTCAACGAACAGCATGGGCACGTACTCGGCCTCAGGGACATCAACATCGACATGCCGGCGGGCTGCATACAAGTTGTCATGGGGCTTTCAGGGTCGGGTAAATCGACCCTTATCCGCCACATCAACCGGCTTATCGACCCGACTTCCGGCGAGGTGATCATCGACGGCGCCGATGTCTGCAAGATGAACCAGAACGATCTGCGCGAATTTCGTCGCCACAAGACCGCGATGGTATTCCAGAAGTTCGCGCTGCTTCCTCACCGCACCGTCCTCGACAATACGGTCTATGGCCTCGAAATCCAGGGGCTTCCCCGCGACAAGCAGGAAGCACAGGCGCGTCGCTGGATCGAGCGTGTCGGCCTCAAGGGATTTGAGGGCCACTACCCCAACCAGTTGTCGGGCGGCATGCAGCAGCGTGTGGGTCTTGCCCGTGCGCTGACCAACGACGCACCGATCCTCCTGATGGACGAAGCCTTCTCGGCGCTCGATCCGCTCATTCGTATGGACATGCAGTCGGTGCTCCTCGACCTGCAGAAGGAAATTCGCAAGACCATCGTCTTCATCACTCACGATCTCGATGAGGCGCTGCGCCTCGGCGATCGTATCGCCATCCTGCGCGACGGTGAAGTGGTGCAGCAGGGCACCGGCCAGGACATCGTGCTGCAGCCCGCGGACGAATACATTTCCAACTTCGTCAAGGAAGTGAATCGCGGCCGGGTCATCATGGTCGATACGATCGCAACGCCAGCGGGCGCTCCGGCCACGAGCGGCGGGGTCACCGTGCGCACCGGCACGATCCTCGAGGAAGCCGCCAAGACGATGACCGACGCCAACCAGCAATATGCGACGATAATCGATGACAATGGCAAGCCGACCGGCGTCATCAGCATGAACAACCTGATCCAGGCGATGGTTACGCCAATCAGCCACCTGACGTCGAAGGCCGCTGCGGAGTAGGCATTTTGTAGTTGCTATATGTGGGGTCGTTTCACCCCCCTTTGCCCGGCAGGACAGAGGGGGGTGCAAAAACTCCAAGAACCGCCCTTGATTTGCCCAACTCTGGCCCCAGCGACCCACCCCACACCATGTCGCTTCCTTTGCGCTCAGCGTCGCTCACGCCGCGCACGCACAATGCCGCTCTGGCGATAGTGGCAACAGCGCACGCAAGACGTGCAAGCGAAGGGCATGGGCAATGAGCGAACCGGCAATCGAGATCGAAACCAACACGTCAGCGCGGGATCACGGACGACGGGGCGGACGAGCGCGGCCGCGCAGCACCGAGAGTGGAGCCTTCGACCAGCCGCCGTTTCGCCAGCTGAAAATTCCGTTCACGCCGACCAAGATCGTCTCGGACGACGAACTTGAATCGATCCACGACGCGTCGCTGCGGGTCCTGCAGGAAATCGGCGTCGAGGTTCTGCATGACGGCGCCCGCGAAATCATGAAGAGCGCCGGTGCTGACGTTCGCCCCGGATCGATGCGGGTTCGCTTCGACAAGGACATGATTCTTGAATATGTCGGCCATGCGCCATCCGAATTTACGCTGCATGCCCGCAACCCGGCCCACAATGTCCGCTTTGGCGGCAATAATCTCATCTTCGCGCAGATGGGTTCGGCGCCGAACTGCTCGGATACCGACAATGGTCGGCGCTCCGGCAACCAGGCCGACTTCCGTAATTTCATCAAGCTCGCCCAGATGCACAATATCATCAACACGACCGGCGGTTATCCGGTCGAGCCGATCGATATTCACCCGTCCGTGCGGCATCTCGAATGCATCCGCGACCTTGCGACGCTCAGCGACAAGGCGTTCCACATCTATTCGCTCGGCAAGGAGCGCAATCAGGACGGCATCGAGATCGCCCGCCTCGCGCGCGGTGTCAGCCACGAACAGCTTCAGCAGGAGCCTTCCTGCTATACGATCATCAATACCAATTCCCCGCTCAAGCTCGACATACCAATGATGGAAGGCATCATCCAGATGTCGAGCAATGGCCAGATCGTCATCGTAACGCCCTTTACCCTCGCCGGCGCCATGGCTCCGGTGACGATTGCCGGCGCCCTCGTGCAGCAGAACGCGGAAGCGCTTGCCGGCATCTCGTTCACGCAGATGGTGAAGAAAGGCGCGCCCGTCGGCTATGGCGGCTTTACGTCCAATGTCGACATGAAGTCGGGTGCACCGGCCTTCGGGACGCCCGAATACATGAAGGCGCAATTGGTCGGCGGCCAGCTTGCCCGCCGCTACCGAATTCCCTATCGCACCTCCAATGTCTGCGCCGCCAACACCGTGGACGCGCAAGCCGCCTACGAATCGGTCTTCTCACTCTGGGGCGCCATCCAGGGCGGTGGCAACTTCATGCTGCATTCCGCCGGCTGGCTCGAAGGCGGCCTTTGCTGCTCCTATGAGAAGATGATCCTCGATTTCGACCTCCTGCAGATGGTGGCCGAGTTCTTGACCCCGCTCGATCTTTCCGAAGACGCGCTCGGCATCGATGCCATGCGCGACGTCGGCCCCGGCGGTCATTTCTTCGGCACCGCTCATACACAGTCGCGCTACAAGACCGCCTTCTACGCACCGATCATCTCCGACTGGCGCAATTATGAAACCTGGCAGGAGGCTGGCTCGCCGATTGCGATTGAGAAGGCCAACCGCATCTGGAAGGAGCGCCTTGCAACCTACCAGAAACCCGAAATCGACCCCGCGGTCGAAGAGGCCATCAACGCCTTCGTGGCCCGCCGCAAATCCGAAGGCGGCGCGCCCACGGATTTCTGATCGCTTGAATCGAAGTCTCAACGCATTGAATCACTTTTCCACATACGAGGCATAAGAGTATGAAATCGCACGTTAAAGCAGTTGTCATCGGCGGTGGCGTCGTTGGGTGTTCGGTGCTTTACCACCTTGCGCGCGCCGGCTGGACCGATGTGATGCTGATCGAACGCTCGGAGCTGACGTCCGGCTCTTCCTGGCACGCCGCCGGCGGTTTCCATACGCTCAATGGCGATCCCAACGTTGCGAAGCTCCAGGCCTATACGGTCAGTCTCTACAAGGAAATCGAGGAGCTTTCCGGACAATCGTGCGGCCTGCATTTGACAGGCGGCGTCATGATGGCGGATTCGCCGGAGCGCATGGATTTCCTGCGGCTCGCCCATGCGCGCGGTCGCTATCTCGGCATGGACACGGAGCTGATCACGCCATCGGAGGCCAAGGCCATGTTCCCGCTCATGGACGAGACGAATTTCGTCGGCGCCATGTGGGACCCGGTCGAGGGCCATCTCGACCCTTCCGGAACCACCCATGCCTATGCCAAGGCCGCGCGCAAGCTCGGTGCTGAAATCACCCTGCGTAACCGCGTCGTCGAACTCACGCAGGATAGCGACGGCACATGGAACGTCGTCACCGAACAGGGCACCGTGAAGGCCGAACATGTCGTCAACTGCGGCGGTCTCTGGGCCCGCGAAGTTGGGCGCATGGTCGGGCTCGAACTGCCGGTCCTTGCGATGGAGCACATGTACCTTCTCACCGAGGATGTTCCGGAGGTTATGGAATTCAATAAGTCCACGGGCCGCGAACTCATCGGCGTCATGGATTTCAAGGGCGAGATCTATACCCGCCAGGAGCGGAACGGCATCCTGCTCGGCACCTATGAGAAGGCCGCAAAGCCCTGGTCTCCGGTCAACACGCCATGGGATTTCGGCCACGAGCTTCTGGCGCCCGATCTCGACCGCATCGCCCCTTCCCTCGAAGTCGGCTTCAAGCATTTCCCCGGCATCGAAAAAGCGGGTATCAAGCAGATCATCAACGGCCCCTTCACCTTTGCGCCGGATGGCAATCCTCTGGTCGGCCCAGTACCCGGCCTTACCAATTACTGGACAGCGTGCGCCGTCATGGCCGGTTTCAGCCAGGGCGGCGGCGTCGGGCTCGCGCTCTCCAACTGGATGGTTCATGGCGAACCCGGCTTCGACGTCTGGGGCATGGACGTGGCGCGTTTCGGCGAATGGGCGACGCTGCGCTACACCAACGCCAAGGTGCGCGAGAACTATTCGCGGCGCTTCTCGATCCGCTTCCCCAACGAGGAACTGCCCGCAGCGCGGCCGCAACAAACCACGCCGCTCTACGACACGATGCTGGCGCAGAATGCCGTCATGGGCGATTCCTGGGGCCTTGAGACCCCGCTCTGGTTCGCGCCGAAGGGCACTGAAGCGCGCGACATCGTCTCCTATCATCGCTCCAACGATTTCGAGCATATCGGTAACGAGGTAAGGGCGACACGCGCTGGCGCCGGCGTCACCGAGATTGCCAACTTCGCCAAGTATGAAGTAACCGGCAGCGGCGCCGAAGCATTTTTGTCGCGCCTGATGACGAATACGATGCCGAAAGTTGGACGGCTCGTCCTGACGCCCATGCTCAACGAAGAGGGCAAGCTCATCGGCGACTTCACCATCGCCAAGGCGGCCGATGACCGCTTCCTGATCTGGGGTTCGTCTGCCGCCCAGCGCTATCACATGCGCTGGTTCCAGAAGCAGCAGCCGAAGGATGGCTCAGTGCATATCCATCGCTTCGACCAGACACTGGTCGGTCTTGCGATTGCCGGGCCGAAGTCGCGCGACCTCCTTGCCAAGCTCGTCGACGAAGACGTGTCGAATGCCGCCTTCCGGTTCATGGATTTCCGCGAAGTGGCCGTTGGCGGCGCGCCGTGCAAGGTTAACCGCATTTCCTATACGGGTGACCTTGGCTACGAGATCTGGATGGAACCCGCCTATCAGCGCCGCGTCTACACGGCGATCAAGGACGAGGGGGCGGCGTTCGGCATTGTCGATTTCGGCATGCGAGCCCTCCTTTCCATGCGGCTCGAAAAGAACTTCCCCACGTGGTTCCGCGAGCTTCGCCCCATCTATGGCGGCTATGAGGGATCGATGGATCGCTTCATCAAGCTGTCGAAGAACGATTTCATCGGCCGCGAACATGCCGCCAGGGAAAAGGCTGAGTTTGACGCCGGCACCAGCACGAAGCTGCGCCGGGTTTCCTTCCTCATCGATGTTCCGCACGGCGAAGGCGCCGCCGACGTGATGGGCGACGAGCCGATCTGGGCCAAGGTCTCCAAGGACTACGGTACGGTCCAGGCAGGCCATGGCGTCGGCGCTCCCCGCTTCGATGCGTCCGGTGCTGTGGTCTCGGACGCGAGTGACAAGGGCGCCGTACAGGGCGACTGGCGCGTTGTCGGCTGGGTCACGTCCGGTGGCTACGCCCATTTCGTCCAGCATTCGATGGCGCAGGGTTACGTGCCGGCGGAACTCGCATCAAACGAATCCAATGGCCTGTTCGAGGTAGAGATTCTCGGTGTGCGGCGCCCCGCCCGCATCAATCTCGAGCCGCCGTTCGATCCCTCAGGCGAAAAGATGCGCGGGTAGCGGCAGTGCGGAAATAAACGGCAGGCCCTTGCGCCTGCCGGTCCAGCCGACAACGGCAAGGGTGGCTGCTGCCGCGTCGAAGCGTTGGCTTCTTGCCCAGGATTTGCAGTCGATGGCGGCTACGTCCGCTCTGCCGGACGCCACAGCAGCCACCGAGGCGCGGTGTCCGCCGGTCTGAAGTTCGCCGGCAAATATCGCAAGTGATTCACCCGACGCCACCAGGTCGCGTTGCAGCGCCAGGTAGCCCGACATCGAATCGTGGCTGTTGAAGGCGAAGCATTTGCCGCGAAGCAGTTCCAACGGCAGTATGGGCTTGCCGTTTTCCGGCGCAGCGACTGCCGCCCGCCCCTCGCCGCGCCGCATGACGAGCGCACTCGAGTAAAGCGCGCCGTCCCCACCCTCAATGCCCGAATAGTCATCCTGCCCGGCAAGGTGAACGTGGGATTGAATCCCGAGTTCCATCGGCCCCCAGCATGTCTGTGTGATCAGCAATGCCGGATGGAGCCACAAGGTCGGCAGGTCGAGTTCGTCGGGAGGCAGCGTAGCTGGGTCAGGCGCAATCAAATTGCCTGCCCGGTCTCTGATGCCGCCTGGAACCGCCGGAAGGTCGCCATTGCGGGAAACGAGCTTTTCCGGCGCGTCATAGCCATTGTCAAGCAGCACGCCGCGCATTCTTTGCCATTGCGCACGAAGCTCCGATTGCATTTCCGGCCAGTCATACATCGGCAACGCCGCAATCAACGTCATGCGCAGCTACTCTTTGGGAGGCTCGGCTGGAATGGGAACGGTCGAACCGCCCTGCAGACTGATGCCATGTGCCCGAGGCCGGAAAGCGCGGCCGGGAGCCAGTTCGCGGCGCAGCACCGGGTGAACAACATCCTGCTTCTGTCTGAATGCATAGGCACGCAGAATCTCGAAGTAATTGCGGAAGACATAGCCGCCATTCATCCTCAGCCATTCATCACGCTGTTCGCTGTAAAGCCCCGGCAGATCGTACCAAGGTACAGTCGGACGCTTATGATGGACGAAGTGAAGATTGTTGTTAAGGAAGATCAACGCCAAGGGCGATTTTTCGACGATAACCGTCCGCCCGTCCGGGCGTTCCGACCACTGGTGTTCGCAATAGCTGCGGATCGAGATGATCGCCAAGCCCAGATAGACGGACGTCAACGCGTAGAGCCAAACGGGAATTCCGAAGATAAACCAAACGATCGCGAGCATCGGGACGAGGCCAAGGCCATGTAGCACCCATGCCGTTTGCGTTTTCTTGTCGCCGCCCCTTACGAGTTTGATCTCGGTGATGGCGAAACCGACCACCATGAGAAACGGGCCGATGACAACGCGGCCGACCAGCGAATTGTTGAAGTTGAGCAACGCTTTCACAAAGCCCGGCAGTTTTTCCCAGTCACCGAGCGCACGGTAGTAGCTTTCGGGATCATCGTAGGGATCGGTCAAGCGCTCGTCCGCATGGTGCTTGAGATGCAGATGCTTGTAGCGGCGATAGGGAAAGACAAGGCCGAGCGGCAGCGAAACGAGGAGTTCGTTGATCATGCCACTGCGCGTCGGATGACCGTGAAGGGCTTCATGCTGCAAGGATGAATGGAACGCGACAGCAAGCCCCATGAGGGCCAGCGCGACGATCGGCAGGCTCGGATAGAGATAATATCCCCCTACGAACCACATTCCATAGCATGCTGTGAGAAGCGCAATGGTTGGCCACTCAATGCCGGGGTGTTTTCGCGGGTGTTGAGATCGGGAGGCGGGTATTTCGGTATGTCTTTCTGATTCCATGATTTTCATGGTCTCATTGTCAGGAACTGTCAGCAATGCGATTATTGTGAGAAAGTGTTGATTTTGGTCACCAAATGACGCACTTGTTGTATATAATAAACAATCGGGTGTTTTCATGGACAAGCGCGACCTTGCGCGGCTTTTTCAGGAGCGGATCAAGAGCCTGCTTACCCGCAGCGGAGAAAACCAATCCGCATTCGCGGCTTCCGTTGGCATAGACCGCTCTGCGCTCTCCCAGTTGCTCTCCGGGCAATCGACCCGCCTGCCCCGCGTGGAAACGCTGCTCAACATCGCCGAACGGCATTCCGTATCGCTTGACTGGCTGCTTGGCCTCAGCCAGGACGAAGGTATTACCGGCGAACTGCGTCCTAGTCTTGAAATCGAAGAAGGGTTCGACAACCAGACCTTGCTGGTCAAATGGCATGCGGAGGCCACAGGCACGAAGATACGTTATGTGCCAGCCCGTATCCCCGATCTTCTGCGCACGCAAGCGGTGATCGCCTATGAAACCCTGATGGTCCATCGCGATCCAGCCATACAGATGAGCGAGACAGCGTTCCGCCTCGACTATAACCGCCAGCCCGGTACGGACATGGAAGTATGCATGCCGTTCCAGACCTTGCATGATTTCGCGGCAGGCTGCAGCCTTTGGGGTGACCTGCCGCGCAAGGTCCGTGTCGAGCAACTTGAACATATGGCGTCGCTGGTGGACGAACTCTATCCCTCGTTTCGCCTCTATCTCTACGATGGGCGCGAGCGCTATTCGGTGCCCTATACGGTATTCGGACCCTACCGCGCCGCCATCTTCGTCGGCGAGATGTACCTCGTGCTCTATACGACCGAGGCGGTGCTCACCATGCAGCGACACTTTGACGGGCTGATCCGCGTCGCCAAGGTCAACGCTCACGAGGTTGCGACCTATATTTCATCGCTCAAGGTCACCTAGCGCTTTGCGGTTTGCGACCGCTCGCGAGCGCCGATGTCGCAAAGAAGCATTGACCACATATAAAGACTTCCTTATATGGTTATCTAACTTGTTTTAAGAGACGTTCCCATGACCATTCACAATCCGCTTGCCGACCTTATTGCCGAAAAGGGTGTTCTCCTTGCCGATGGCGCGACAGGCACGAACCTGTTTGCATCTGGCCTGGAAGCAGGTGAGGCTCCGGAGCTCTGGAACGAAGCCAAGCCTGAAAAGATCACTGCCCTGCACCAGGGCTTTGTCGATGCCGGCGCCGATATCATCCTTACCAATTCCTTCGGCGGGACACGGCATCGCCTGAAACTGCATCATGCCCAGGACCGCGTCTTCGAACTCAACAAGAAGGCGGCCGAACTGGCGCGCGAAGTCGCAGACAATGCCGGCCGCAAGGTCATTGTCGCGGGCTCGGTCGGTCCGACCGGCGAACTGCTCGTCCCGCTTGGCGCGCTCACCGAGGAAGATGCCGTTGCAGCCTTTACCGAGCAACTGGAAGGCCTCAAGGCCGGCGGCGTCGATGTCGCCTGGATCGAGACAATGTCGGCGCCGGGCGAAATTCGCGCCGCTGCCGAAGCTGCGGTCAAGGTCGGATTGCCTTATGTCTATACCGGCTCTTTCGACACGGCCGGCAAGACGATGATGGGCCTGCCGCCCAAGGAAATCCACGGCGTTGCCGAAGGCCTGGAAGCAAAGCCCGTTGCAGTTGGCGCCAATTGCGGCGTCGGCGCATCCGATATCCTTGCCTCGCTTCTCGATATGAGCGAAGCAAATCCTGAAGCGACGATCGTCATCAAGGGCAATTGCGGCATCCCCGAATTCCGCGGCTCGGAAATCTTCTATTCGGGCACGCCCGATCTGATGGCAAACTATGCTCGCCTCGCAATTGACGGCGGCGCCAAGATTGTCGGCGGCTGCTGCGGAACCTCGTTCGAGCATCTCGCCGCCATGCGCAAGGCGCTCGACAGCCACACCAGTGGTCCGCGCCCGACTGTCGATACGATCATCGAGACTATTGGACCGATGCGCAACAAGCTCGCTGCCCATGCGGACGATACGCCGAAGCGTGAGCGTCGCGGACGCCGCGGATAATCAACGGACTTTGAAGAAAAAACCGGCAGCGGAGGCTGCCGGTTTTTTGTTGGCTTTTACAGGTGTCAGAGATCTTCGATCTCACGACGGACCCTCTTGAGGATTTCGCGCAGCTGCTCGGCCTTTTCCGCGTTAAGCGAACCACTGCGCAGCTTTGAATGGAGCGCAAAGCGCAAGGCGTGCATCTCCTCGCCGAGTGCCGCTCCGCGTATTTCGCCGGAAGCGTCGTCGAGCTGCGCGTTGATCTTGTCGAGTTCGGGGCGGTTCTCTTCGAGATAAGCCAGGCCCTGGTCGGTTATCGTATACAGTCGCTTGTTGCCGTTGGTGCTGGAGGTAACGAGATCGGCCTCCTCCATCATCTGCAGCATCGGATAGATCGCACCCGGGCTTGGGCTATAAGCGCCCTGGAACCGCGCCTCGAGCGCCTTGATGACGTCGTAGCCGTGACGCGGCTCTTCTGCGATCAGGCCAAGAACGACGAGACGCAGTGCGCCCGGATCGAACATGCGCGGACCGCGTCCGCCAAAGGGGCCGCCACGATGCCGGCCGAAAGGCCCGCCGCGACCGCGACCGCCGAAACGTCCGCCGCCTTCGTGAGAGCCTGCCATCCTGTCCATCCGCGACCAGTGATCGCCGTCATGGCCGTGATTGTGTCTGCAATGATTATGCATGGGAATTTCTCCTAGTTAGCACTTCAATGCGTTATATCTAACAAACGATATATCTTTATTCAAGTCAAAGATATATCTTTTGACAGTAAATGTGGTCAAAGCCTTGAAAAGAAGAAGAAATTTCTGATCGAGATAATGCTTACGAACGCGCGAAGGCGGTTATATGGAAGCGCTGCTGATCGCCAAGGTAGGCGTAATGCCGTCCGACCGGGCACGCGAGCCGGGCAAGACAGCCGCCTTCCATGCAGGTCTGGCCTGGCTCCGTTGCGAGATAATCGCGGCAGCGTGCCACGGCATAAGTTTCGCCGTCAAAGGCATCGACGGGACATGCGCTGAGACACGGTTTTGAAGCACATGCGTCGCATGGATGCCCGTTCTCACGGAGCGGCGCAAAAGCGATGGATTGCGGAAACAGGAGTGCGCCGCGAAATGCCTGCCAGAGACCATATTGCGGGTGGATCAACAGGCCGAGCGGTGACGGCCGCAACCCTTCCGCGCGCATCGCCCATTGCTGGAACGGCAGATAAGGTCGGTCCGAGGGGAAGACGGCATACCCGCCAAATTCGCTGGCAATCGCGTTAAGGACCTGCTTCGACCAGCTATCGAGCGGACTGGCTACCCCCGGATTGTCCCGACGCCAGGCGGTGAAAGCTTGCCAGATCGACGAGCCGAAATGACCGACAAGAACGACGCTTCGGGCTCGCGTGCCATCAGGCAGGACCGGGATGTCATCTGCTGCGCCGAATACGAAGCCGCCGCGTGGAACAAGCCCGTGAGGTTCCAGCGCGGCGGTGATCGTGTCAAGCATCGGCGTCACCGCCCCTTGCCAAAAATGTAAAGCTCATCCCTCGCCAGAACCCTTGATTGCGGAGGCCCAGACTTCCTTATGGATCAGATTGGCCACTTTAGCCCGGCCGTCCTCGGGCTTCTTTCAAGTGAAAGCGTCGGGCATCGATGCCTTCTTCTTGGCGATGTACTCGTTCAGCGATTCATCGATTGCCGGATCGAGATACGGGGCCTCATAGGTATCGAGCCAGCGCCGGGCGAGTTCGTTGGCGCGCTGATCGGCGCGCTTTTCGCCCTCGGCCAGCCACTGCTCGTAAGAGTTGTTGTCGGCGATGTTCGAGCGGTAGAAGGCCGTCTGGAAATTCGCCTGCGTATGGTCGCAGCCGAGATAGTGGCTTCCGGGTCCAACCTGACGGATGGCGTCCATCGCCTGGCCGTTCTCCGAAAGATCGACGCCGGCCGCAAACTTCTGCGCCATGCCCAGCTGGTCGATATCCATCATGAACTTCTCATAGGACGATACCAGACCGCCTTCGAGCCAGCCGGCCGAGTGGAGGACGAAGTTCGTGCCGGCAAGCAACGTCGAATTCAGCGTATTGGCGCTTTCATAGGCGGCCTGCGCGTCCGAAACCTTGGAAGCGCAAAGCGAGCCGCCTGTACGGAATGGCAGGCCAAGGCGGCGTGCAAGCTGTGCGGCGCCGTAGGAGACCAGCGACGGCTCCGGAGTGCCGAAGGTCGGCGCGCCCGACTGCATGGAAATCGACGAAGCGAACGTGCCGAAAATGACCGGCGCGCCCGGCCGGATGAGCTGCGTCAGGGCCGCGCCGGCCAGCACTTCGGCCAGGATCTGGGTAAGCGTGCCGGCAACAGTCACCGGGCTCATCGCACCGGCAAGAATGAACGGCGTAACGATGCACGCCTGGTTGTTGCGAGCATAGACCTTCAGGGCACCGAGCATCGTCTCGTCGAACACCATCGGCGAGTTCGCATTGATCAGGCTGGTCAGAACCGTGTTTTCGTCGAGATAGTTCTCGCCGAATACGAGCTTGCACATGGCGATCGTATCTTCGGCGCGCTCGGGCGCAGTCACCGAGCCCATGAACGGCTTGTCGGAATATTTGATATGGGCATAGATCATATCGAGATGGCGCTTGTTGACCGGCACGTCGACCGGTTCGCACACCGTGCCGCCCGAATGATGGATCGACGGCGCCATATAGGCGAGTTTCACGAAATTATTGAAATCCTCGATCGTCGCATAGCGGCGATTGCCGTCGAGGTCGCGCACGAAAGGCGGACCGTAGACGGGTGCAAATACCGTCGCGTCGCCGCCGATCTGGACCGAACGCTCGGGATTGCGCGCGTGCTGCGTGTAGATCGAGGGCGCAGTCTTTAAAAGCGACCGCGGCAGCCCTTTGGGAAAATGGACGCGCTCGCCCTTGATGTCGGCGCCAGCTTCCTTCCACAGCGCCAGAGCTTCCGCGTCGTCGCGAAATTCGATGCCGGTCTCTTCAAGCACCGTATCGGCATTGGCCTCGATCAGCGCCAGTCCTTCTTCATCGAGCACTTCGTAGGTGCGAATCTTGCGCGTGATATAGGTCAGCGACTTGCCGGGACCACCGCCGGAACGTGCCGCACGACGGGCGGCGGCGCCACCACTGGCGCCACGACTGCGGCGTCCGCCGCCGGTGTCGGTTTCCGCGGGTGCATCGACGGGTGTTTCCTCAATCATTGTCTTTCTCCAGGCGCACGAAGCGCAGACTTCCAATCAATCAGACCAAATCCTAACCGTCATGCCTGCGGGGGCGTTTCCGTGTGCGGCACGTGATGGCGCATCGGAGACAAACATCCGGTCGTTTTCGTCATTTACAAGGTCGCTTTTAAGCAATGCGTTTTCAGCAACTTGCCCGATATGTTAAACGAATGCCAGCGGGCGACAAAGCACCCATATTATCCAGTGTCGCTCTGTGCTACGGACCTGTGCATAACGCTTGAAAGGAAGCAGACCCATGGCCGATGATGAAATCATTCTTTCGGAGCTTTCGGACGATGAACTCGTCGAGCAAATGCATGACGATCTGTATGACGGGTTGAAGGAAGAGATCGAGGAAGGCACGAATATTCTGCTCGAGCGCGGCTGGGCACCTTACAGGGTCCTCACCGAGGCGCTCGTCGAAGGCATGCGCATCGTCGGTGAGGATTTCCGCGACGGCATCCTGTTCGTCCCCGAAGTCCTGCTCTCGGCCAATGCGATGAAAGCCGGCATGTTCATTCTGCGCCCGCTCCTGGCAGCGACCGGAGCGCCAAAACAGGGCAAGCTCGTCATCGGTACCGTCAAGGGCGACATTCACGACATCGGCAAGAACCTCGTCGGCATGATGATGGAAGGCGCCGGCTTTGACGTGATCGACCTTGGGATCAACAATCCTGTCGAGAACTACCTCGCCGCCATCGAAGAGCATCAGCCAGACATTCTCGGCATGTCGGCGCTGCTGACGACCACCATGCCCTATATGAAGGTCGTCATTGACACGATGAAGGAAAAGGGTATTCGCGACGACTATGTCGTTCTCGTCGGCGGCGCGCCGCTCAATGAGGAATTCGGCAAGGCTGTCGGCGCTGACGCCTATTGCCGCGATGCGGCCGTCGCGGTTGAAACAGCCAAATCCTACATGAAGCGCAAGCACAACCAGCTTTCGGCCTGACGCATATGAAAACGGCCGCGTCAGACGCGGCCGTTTTCAGAACATCTATAAAGAATAGACTACTAAGTAATAAAATTAATCCGAATCAACAGATTAGTTGGCAGCCTTGGCGACGCGATGGCCGGCGTTCTGCGTAGCATTAACGGTGTTGGCCGCATCGGCGCCCACGCCGCGTATGGTATTTGCGCAACCTGCAAGTGCAACAACTGCAAGTACAGCGGCAATCGGAACGATATGTGATAGTTTCATGGATTGTGTCTCCCGTTCTGCTAAAATGAAATTCAACGGTCGGATAACGCGATAGAGCATCATCGGTTCCATGACTCTTCAACAAAAGTCAACGAAATCAACACAGACCGTGCGCGTCATCGCCTGCGGCATGATTGCGCGTGAAATTCTTGCCATCCAGGAGCAATTCGGCCTCCACCATATCGACTTGAAATGCCTGCCGGCGATCTATCACCATTACCCGGACAAGATTGCTCCTGCTGTGGATCGCGCCATAGTCAAGGCCAAGGCGGCGGGCATTTCCCGTATTTTCGTTGGCTATGCGGATTGCGGCACCGGAGGCCTGCTCGACCGTGTGTGTGAGAAGCATGGCGTCGAGCGGATCGAAGGTCCGCACTGTTTTTCCTTCTACGCCGGCAATGCAGCCTTCGGAGCGCAGTGGGAAGATGACATGACATCGTTCTTCATGACCGATTTCCTCGCAAGACATTTCGAGGCCTTCATGGTGAAGCCGCTCGGCCTCGACCGTCACCCCGAACTGCGCGACATGTATTTCAGCAATTACACCAAGATGATCTACATGGCGCAAACCGATGATCCGGCGCTCAGCCGCAAGGCCGAGGCCGCCGCAGCTTTTCTGGGTCTTGACTATGAGCGCCGCCTCACCGGCTATGGCGATCTCATCCCGGCCCTGACCGCAGCCGCAACCCTTTAGACACGCACCGCAAACCCCACGCCTCCAAGGAGCCCTCATGACCTGCCGCGCCGCCCTCGCCGCGATCTTCTGCCTGTTGTTGCCTGCCAGTGCGCTTGCAGATGGCGAGATCACACGGCTGATCACCAAATCGGACCAGGCGCGGCTCGATAAATATGAAGCGACGCGAACCGCCGCTGTCGATGCGGCGAGGAAGGGCGGCACTTCAGGCGATGTGGCGCAGCTCGATGGGGTTCTCGCCAAGCCGACGCTCGCCTTCAATGAAGGCTTCGATATGGTGGGCAATTGGCAATGCCGCACCATCAAGCTTGGCAAGCAACCGCCGCTGACCATCTATGGTTGGTTCAAATGCCGCGTTACTGATGACGGATCCGGCTGGATGCTCGAGAAAACCAGCGGTTCGCAGCGCACCAAGGGCCGCTTCTACACAGAGAGCGACAAGCGCCTGACCTATCTCGGCGCCGGCTATGTTGCAGGCGAAAAGCCAAAACGCTATGGCGCCGGGCCCGATACCGATCAGGTCGGCTACGCCTATCGCACGGGCAAAAACGAGTTCCGAATCGAGTTTCCAGCCCCCGCCCTCGAATCCCTCATGGACATCATCGAACTCAGGCGCTGAGACACTTTCGTCATTGCAATGTCACCATTGCCGCGCCATATGCGTCGAAACTTGAACCTACGACAATAAGATGGCAGCCATCGACGCTAACAACGAAATAAAGCCGCACAAGCCTGATTTGCATGCGGCCGATAACGATCCCCGCTCCCTGTCCCAGGTCTTCGAGGACCTGGCGCGGTCGGCAACGGAGCCGGTTTCGTTCGCCGAACTGGAAGACGCCTTCACCGATCGCAGCTTCGCCGCGCTCCTCACCTTCTTCGCCATCTTGAACCTGCTGCCGCTGCCCCCTGGAACCGGCGTCATCACTGGTATCCCGCTGGTTCTTCTTTCCGTGCAGATGGTCATGGGCCGCGAATCCGTGTGGCTACCTTCATTCATGCGCGACAAGACCATTTCGCCCGAGCGTTTCCGGCTTGTTTCCGACAAGGTCGTTCCCTGGCTGCAGTGGCTGGAGCGCTTTATCCGGCCACGCAACTGGCCGTTCGGCCGTCGTCAGGGCGATCGCTGGCTTGGCGTATTCACCACCATTCTCGGCATGTCGGTCGTTATTCCCATGCCGTTGTCGAACTGGCTGCCGGCGCTGGCCACCGTCATCATCGGCATTGCGCTGTGTGAGCGCGACGGCAGGCTGATGGTTGCCGGCCTCGCCCTTGGCCTCATCTCGATGAGCATTGTGTTCGGCGTCGCCTTTGCTGCGGCAAGCGCAGTCAGCTACGCCGCGACGTTCTGGCCCTTCTGATTTGCCTGTCGCAAAAGCGCAAATGAATGACGTCGCATTTGAGTGGTCGCGCGTCGTGAGATAGCAAGCTTAACCCCTGATATTCCGGCAAAAGGGTCGTTATCGGAGGTTGAATTGCATGGCTGATCTTATTGTCGTTTATTGGCGGGACATTCCCGCTCAAGTGACCGTCAAGAAAGGCCGCCAGGCAGCCAAGCGCGAGCTTTCCCTTCGATTTACCGAGGCTATCGACATGTGCGCGATGCGCATAGGCGCCAGGGATTCCGACGCCTATCTCGCGGAGTGGCGTCGCGGCACCCCGGTGCCGGTGAGTGATGATCTTGACGGCGAGGCTGACGCAGCCCTTGCCCGCATTGAAAATGAATATGATCGGGAACGCCTTGTGGCGCTTGTAAAGGCAGGTGGACATGACAATTCATGAATTGAAAGCGAAGCCAATGACAAAGATCGCAGCATCCATCGAAGTGGCGGCACGCCAGGCTATCGAATCGCAGGACCTGCCTGGTCTGTTTCCAGCCGGTACCCGCGTCTACATTACCGACATGGGCACCGACAGCGTCGATACGCTGACGGCCGCGGCCAAGCGCGTTCATGATCTCGGCTACAAGCCGGTACCGCACTTCGCCTCGCGGCGCTTGTCAACGAAGGCTGCGCTTGAAACGCGCATCCGCCGCGCTGCCGAAGAAGCAGGCGTGACCGACATATTGGTTATCGGCGGCGGGCTGGAGCGCCAGGCGGGCGAATTCTCCTCGACCATGCAGGTGCTCGAAACCGGCTTCTTCGACAGATACGGCATCAACGAAATGGGCGTTGCCGGCCATCCTGAGGGCAGCCCTGAGTTTTCCGAAGCGGTCGCCCTCCAGGCGCTTCGTCTCAAGAAAAACTTCGGCGAGCGCACCGGCGCTAAGCTGCGCGTCGTCACCCAGTTCGGATTCGATGCCGAGCGCTTCATCCGCTACGCCGAATCGCTGCGCGAGCATGGCATCGACCTACCGGTCCATCTCGGTGTTGCCGGTCCCGCCAAGATCACCACGCTCATTAAATACGCGGCCATGTGCGGCGTCGGCAATTCGATCAGCTTCCTGAAGAAGAACGCGCTCTCCTTGACCGCTCTCGCCACGAGCCATTCGCCGGAAGGCGTTGTCGGCCCGATCGAGCAGCATGTCATTGCCAATCCGATGTCGGCGATCAAGCAGATCCACCTCTTCCCGTTTGGCGGCCTGAAAAAGACCTCCGAGTGGCTTGTCGAACGTGGCTCCTGGAACGTAAACAACGCGCAGTACTCTTCCGCAAACGCAGCCGCAAACTGAGGTTCCCTGCATGACCCGTACGATCGTTGCCTCGGCGACCAAAGAAATCATCATCGGATTTGACCAGCCTTTCTGCGTGATCGGCGAGCGGATCAATCCGACCGGCCGCAAGAAACTCGCTGCCGAAATGGTCGCAGGCAACTTCGACACGGTGATCAAGGACGCACTGGAGCAGGTTGCGGCCGGCGCCACGATGCTCGACGTCAATGCCGGCGTAACTGCCGTCGATCCTAATGCCACGGAGCCTGGCCTGCTCGTGCAGACGCTGGAGATCGTCCAGGGCCTCGTCGACGTGCCGCTCTCCATCGACAGCTCTGTAACGGCCGCCATCGAGGCGGCTCTGAAGGTCGCCAAGGGCCGTCCGCTCGTCAATTCGGTGACAGGCGAAGAAGAAAAGCTTGAGGCGATCCTCCCGCTCATCAAGAAGTACAACGTGCCGGTTGTCGCCATCTCGAATGACGAGACCGGCATTTCGATGGATCCAGACGTGCGCTTTGCCGTTGCCAAGAAGATCGTCGAACGCGCTGCCGATTTCGGCATTCCGGCGCATGATATCGTTGTTGATCCGCTGGTGATGCCGATCGGTGCGCTCGGCGATGCGGGACGCCAGGTATTTGCGCTGTTGCGCCGCCTGCGCGAGGAGCTCAAGGTCAACACGACCTGCGGCCTTTCCAACATTTCCTTCGGCCTGCCGCATCGCCATGGCATCAATGCCGGCTTCATCCCGATGGTGATCGGTGCAGGCATGACCTCCGCGATCATGAACCCATGCCGCCCGCAGGAAATGGAGGCAGTGCACGCCGCCAACGTCCTCAACGGCACGGATCCGAATTGCACCTACTGGATCAAGAAGTATCGCGACCATCAGCCGGCAGCGGCCGGAGCTGCGCCCGCAGCCACACCCTCGGTTCCTGCCGATGGCGCCGGTGGCGGTCGCCGCCGTGGCGGACGCGAGGCGCGGCGCGGCGCCGCAGGCTGAGCATTTGCCTCAGCCGGACAGCCCGGTCTAACAAGGCGGTGGGTGGCAAATGCTGCCCCTCGCCCCGCAAGTTTTGGAGCATCGATCTTGAACGCACCCGTCAAAGCACCTGAGACATCGGCAAAGGAAGCGCTGGTTCTCTTTATGCCGTCGGGAAAGCGCGGACGATTTGCCGTTGGAACGCCAATACTCGAAGCGGCCCGCACCCTCGGCGTGTATGTCGAGAGCGTCTGCGGCGGCCGTGGCATTTGCGGACGTTGCCAGGTCGAAGTTCAGGAAGGCCGTTTCGCCAAGCATGGCATTACGTCATCCAATGACCACATCTCGGAATTCGGCCCCAAGGAGCAGCGCTATGCCGAAAAGCGCGACCTCAAGGAAGGCCGCCGCCTTTCCTGCTCCGCCACGATCCTCGGCGATCTCGTCGTCGATGTTCCCCAGGACGTGCAGGTCAATGCGCAGGTCGTGCGCAAGGCCGCCGATACGCGCATCATCGAGCGCAACCCTGCGATCCACATGTGCTATGTCGAGGTCGAAGAGCCGGACATGCACAAGCCGCTCGGCGATCTCGATCGCCTGAAGGCTGCGCTGGAAAAGGAATGGGGCATTCGCAACCTTCAGGTGGATACGCACATCCTGCCGAACGTGCAGAAGATCCTGCGCAAGGGCAATTGGGGCGTCACTGCCGCCATCTACCACGACGAGGAAAACTCGCGTCCCGCCATGGTCGGCCTCTGGCCGGGTCTCAAGAACGAGGCCTACGGCATCGCCTGCGATATCGGCTCGACGACGATCGCCATGCATCTTTCGTCGCTGCTTTCGGTGCGCACCATTGCTTCGGCAGGCGCGTCCAATCCGCAGATCAGATTCGGCGAAGATCTGATGAGCCGCGTATCCTACGTCATGATGAACCCCGACGGACGTGAAGCGATGACTGCGGCCGTGCGCGAGGCGATCAACGGGCTGATCGACAAGGTTTGCGCCGAAGGCGAGGTCGCGCGCGAGGATATTCTCGATGCGGTGTTCGTCGGAAATCCGATCATGCACCACCTCTTTCTCGGGATCGACCCGACGGAACTTGGCGGCGCGCCGTTCGCGCTCGCCGTATCCGGCGCCGTGCATCTGAAGGCGTCGGATATCGGCCTGCCGATGAATGCCGGAACCCGCGTCTATATGCTGCCTTGCATTGCCGGCCATGTCGGCGCCGACGCTGCGGCCGCAACGCTTGCTGAAGGTCCGCACCGCCAGGACGAAATGATGCTGCTCGTCGATGTCGGCACCAACGCCGAAATCGTGCTCGGCAACAAGCATCGCACGGTCGCGGCCTCTTCGCCCACCGGGCCGGCCTTCGAAGGCGCGGAAATTTCCGGTGGCCAGCGTGCAGCCCCGGGCGCTATCGAACGCGTGCGCATCGATCCGTTGACACTCGAGCCGCGCTTCCGCGTCATCGGCACCGAACAATGGTCCGACGAACCGGGCTTCGACGAAGCGGTTCAGACAAGCGGCATTACCGGAATTTGCGGCTCGGCAATCATTGAGGTCATTGCCGAAATGTACCTCTCGGGCATCATTTCCGAGGATGGCGTCGTTGACGGCAGCCTCGCCGCCCGTTCGCCGCGTGTCAGGGCCAATGGCCGGACATTCTCATATCTCCTGCACGAAGGCTCGCCGACGATTACGATCACGCAGAACGATGTGCGCGCCATCCAGCTTGCCAAGGCCGCGCTCTATGCCGGCGTCAAGCTCCTGATGGACAAGCTTGGCATCGACCATGTCGACCAGATCAGCTTTGCCGGCGCCTTCGGCTCGTTCATCGATCCGAAATATGCAATGGTGCTCGGCCTTATCCCCGATTGCGATCTCGACAAGGTCAAGGCGGTCGGCAATGCCGCAGGCACCGGCGCGCGCATGGCGCTCCTCAACCGCAATTATCGGCGCGAGATCGAGGATACAGTGACTCGGATCGAAAAGATCGAGACCGCCCTCGAGCCGAAGTTCCAGGAGCATTTCGTCCACGCCATGGCGATGCCGAACAAGATTGATCCCTTCCCGAAACTCTCCCACGCCGTGACCTTGCCCGCGCGCAAGAATGTCAGCGAGGACGGGGTTGCCGGAGATGCCACGCCGCGCCGCCGCTCGCGCGAGGATCGCGCGGCAAGGCGCAACCGCGAATAGGCTTCGGCCGCTTTGTCCTTGTCGCGGTTTTCCGCTATCAAGCATCAATGATGTTTGATTCCGGATACGATTTTCCATGATAGCCTGCTTCGATATTGGCGGATCTGCGATCAAGGGTGCGATCGCCTATTCGCCCGAGGATATAAGACCGGTGCCCAAGGTGGCGACGCCGCTCCATGATTTCGACGCGTTTGCGGGCGTAATCCAAAAGATTGCCGCGGATGGCGGCGCGGATCCGCAAAGCCTCATCGCCATTTCCATTGCCGGGGTGGTCGATGCGGATACGGGCAGGATCACCTGCGCTAATATTCCTTGCGTTCACCAGCGCAGGCTCGAAGCCGACCTGAGCGAGAAACTGCAGCGGCGCGTGCTCATTGCCAATGATGCCGACTGTTTCGCGCTGTCGGAGGCTGTCGTCGGCGCCGGGCGCGGTCACCGCGTCGTCTTCGGCATCATCCTCGGCACCGGCGTCGGCGGCGGCATCGTCATCGACGGCAAGATCCATGAGGGCGCGGGCGGTTTTGCCGGGGAATGGGGCCATGGCCCCGTCGCGGCGACCCTCGCCGGCAATCCGCCGGTCGCCATACCGCGTTTTCCCTGCGGCTGCGGCCAGATCGGCTGCGTCGATGCCATCGGCGCGGCGCGGGGCATGGAAAAGCTCCATGCGCATCTTCATGGCGTGAACCTGCCGAGCACCGATATCATCGCGGCCTGGGATAGGGGCGACGCGGCAGCGGAGCGCACAATCGATTGCTATATCGATATCGTCAGCGGTCCTCTGGCGATGACCCTCAATGTCGTCGGCGCTTCGATCGTCCCGGTCGGCGGCGGACTTGCCAATTCGGTAAACCTGATCCGCCGGCTCGATGAAGCGGTGCGCGCGCGAATCCTGCGGAAGACTGACAAGCCGCTGGTAATCCCGGGCGAATTGAAAATTGAGCCCGGCCTGATCGGTGCTGGGGTCCTGGGATTGATGGAAGCTGCCAAATGAGTGTTCTTCTCGAAATATGCGTCGACAGCCCCGAGGGACTTGCGGCGGCTATCGCTGGAGGCGCAGACCGTATCGAACTTTGTTCGGCGCTCGAAGTCGGCGGCCTTACGCCAACCCCCGGGCTGATCGGACAGGCCGCGGTTGCACCGATACCGATCTATGCGATGATCCGCCCGCGGCCCGGGCACTTTGTCTATGGGGAAGCCGACATCGACGCCATGTTGCGCGAGATCGATGCCATGCGCAGCGCCGGTCTCGCCGGCGTCGTCTTCGGCGCCAACCATGCGGATGGGACACTGGACCATACGACGCTCGAACGGCTGATCCGGCAATGCGATGGGTTCGGCGTCACCTTGCACCGCGCCTTCGACCTTGTCCCCGATCTCGATGAAGCGGTGGAAACAGTGATTGAACTCGGCTTCGAGCGCATATTGACGTCCGGCCGCGCCCTGACCGGGATTGAGGGCATCGACGATCTGGAACGAACGTTTGCTCGCGCCGACGGCCGGATCAAGGTCATGCCCGGCTCGGGTGTCAACATCGGCAATGTCGAGACGTTGCTCAAGCGTATACCGTTCACTGAGATTCACTCGTCCGGGTCTGTCGATGCGCCGCCATTGAGCGAAGGGGCGCGGCGCCTCGGTTTCGAGACGCCGACGCAGAAAATGACGAGCGTCGAGCGCGTGCGCGCCTTGAAGGAATTCTGCCTGCGGGCGTAAAAGCCTTGACTCAGAGCCTGCCGGTCCGCTCGTACCCTTCGAAATAAACCCTGAGATGCTGGGCGACCGCCTTCACATGGGCGCCCGCATTCTTGGCGACCAGCATTCCAAGCTTCGATTCGCCGAGCCGCGGCAGGCCATGCTCGGATCCGAGTTGCACCATATTATCGTCCAACAGGAACTTCGAGAACGGGGCAACGGCGAGATCGGCGAGAATGGCGGCGCGCTGGCCCATCGTGTGCGCACTCATATAGGCCACACGATAGTCGCGGCCCGCGCTTTCGAGCGCGCTGATCGCATTGGCGCGCCATATGCACCCCTCTTCCCACATGGAAAGCGGCAACGGATTACGCTCATGCGCGGTGCCGCACTTGGCACCGGCCCAGATGATCTCCTCGGTCATGAGGATTTCGATCTCATCGACCTTGGCCAGCGTTTCGTTGACATTGACCAACGTTACGTCGAGGCGCTGCTCATCGAGCCGCTTGCGCAGACCGTTGCTCTGATCGATGACAACATCCACCGTGACATCGGGATGGGTTTCGGCGAATCGCTTCAACACGAAGGGAAGAACCCGCTCGCCGATATCGTCTGGCGCGCCGAGGCGCACCACGCCCGACACGGTGGGCGCAATGAACTTTGCCACCGTCTCGCGATTGAGCGCCAGCATACGCCGCGCATAGCCGAGCAGGACCTCGCCGCTCGGCGTCAATTTTACTGAACGCGCATCGCGTTCGAGCAATACGTGACCAAGCGTTTCCTCAAGCTTCTTGATCTGCATCGAAACGGCTGAGGGCGTGCGGAACACCGCATTCGCCGCACTCGAAAAACTACCCGTCTCCGCAATCATCGCGAACGTGCGCAAGACGTCGAGATCCAGGATCGGGATGGGATGATGCATTGGTGCTGACATATCGCCAAATCCTCCATCAATTTTTCTTAAGCATAGTGTTCCGTAATTTCGTTTGATTGAACATCAACTTGGGCAGATAGTCAAGATCATAGAAACGGACGGCGTTGAAATTGCCACCGTATCCCTAGAGAGGAGAAGACAATGTCTACCTGTGACGAACTCTATCATCGCAATGCAAGCGTGGCCGAGCGTCTCGCCTCATTTGCAACCGATCAGTTGCACCGCTGGGCTGAAGGCATGAACTGTGCTCGCCAGCTCATTGCTCGCCGTCGCCGGCTGCGCGAAACGGAATTGGCGCTTGATTCGCTCCCCGATAGCATCCGTTGCGACATTGGCTGGCCGGACCTCTATGAACGACAGATCAGGGACTACAACGAAATCAAGCCTACCCGGCGCTAAGATTATGAGACTAGCCTTGTAAGGGGAGCGGATAACGGCGTATCCGCTCCCTTTTATCATATGTGATCCCTGCGCTTTTGCGACACAGGGCAAGACCCTTCCATTTAGAATAATTCTATGTTTCTATCTGCAAAAAAGCTCAAAAGACCACAGCAGTAATCTGAAGCCACTGCTTCAGTTGCGACATGGCCTTGAAGCCAATAGCGGGAACACAGAATCAAATGGATCATGTTGGTCTGACCAAGCGGTCTTTCGTATTTTTCCTCGTACCGAACTTTTCGATGATCGCATTTGCGACAGCGATCGAGCCGCTGCGCATTGCCAATAGAATGCTTGGATACGAAGCCTATCGCTGGCGCCTTGCTTCCGTGGATGGAAAGCCGGTGACGGCATCGAACGGCGTCGAATGCGCCGCATCCGCCTCCCTGGAAGACGAACGTCGCTACCTCACCGGCGGAGATCGACCGTCCATGGTCTTTGTCTGCTCGGGCGTCCACGTCGAGAAATTCCAGAACAAATCCGTGTTCGCGTGGCTCCGCGAAGAGTTCAACCGCGGCGTCGCGGTAGGCGGGCTTTGCACCGGCGCACACATCCTGGCGGCGGCCGGTCTGCTTTCGGGCAAGCGCTGCGCCATCCACTGGGAAAACCTCCCGGGCTTTGCCGAAGCATTCCCCAAGGCAGATGTCTACGCCGATCTCTTTGAGGTTGACGGCAACATCTATACCTGCGCCGGCGGCACCGCGGCGCTCGACATGATGCTCAAGCTCATCGGTGATGATTTCGGCGACAATATCGTCAACCGCGTCTGCGAGCAGGCCCTCACCGACCGTGTTCGCAGCCCGCACGACCGCCAGCGCCTGCCGCTGCGGGCGCGCCTCGGCGTTCAGAACTCAAAAGTGCTGACGATTATTGAACTCATGGAAGCGCGCCTCTCCGAACCCCTGTCGCTGATCGAGATCGCCGATCATGTCGGCCTGTCGCGCCGGCAGATCGAGCGCCTCTTCCGCCAGGAAATGGGTCGATCCCCTGCCCGCTACTATCTTGAAATCCGCCTCGACCGCGCGCGCCACCTGCTGATCCAGTCGTCAATGCCAATTGTCGAGGTCGCCGTTGCCTGCGGTTTCGTCTCCGCTTCGCATTTCTCCAAATGCTACCGCGAACTCTACGGCCGCTCGCCGCAACAGGAGCGCGCGGACCGCAAGCAATTGATGGCCGCCTGATTTACCGGGATTCCCAATCCTGCATGCGACGCTGCCATATGCGCTCGCCGGAAAGGCAATCATACATGGGCTTGTCCTCAGCGAGTATGACGGGCAGTTTCCCCGCATCCCGCCAATCGGCCTTCTGAACTGCCGGCGTCTTGCCAGCGAGTTCCAGCACCAGCTTGCGCCGGACCGCCTCCGGGAACTGATCCCATGAATTGACGGGGATCATGAAGGCGCCGGGACCGCCGATCACGCAGTTGCTGTAATAGATATCGAGATCGGCAACGGCCCAGTCTGAATAGAAATCGCCCCGCGTCATCAGCGGCAACCCATTGACGACGATGCCCTTGGCCACCGCCTCATTGCGTGCATCGGCTACCGGACGGCCATTATTGTTGGCGCCGTCGCCGGAAATATCGATGACCTTGCGCATGCCCTTGAAGCCGTTATTGTCGAACAGCGAACTGCCGAAATCGATGGCGCCGGAAATCGATGTGCGGCTTTGGGTCGAAGGTATCGGCTGATCCAGCGCATCCGCCAGTTTCTGCGATGCTTCCGCACTGTCGACCAGTGTCCAGGGAATGATGATCCGCTGGACGGTCGAGCCGGCCCATTCGACATAGGTGATCGCGACGCGTCCGTTCACCCCTTCGCGAATGGCATCAATAACTTCCTTGCGCCGAAACGCAGCGATATAGCCCTCGCGCTGAATCTTCTGCTCGAAAGGCTCCATTGAGCGCGAAGCATCGACGGCAAGAACAAGTTCGACGTCCACATCGAGATCGGCGGCAAGCGCGCGCGTTTCAAAGCTGGCGATCAGTGCCGCCAGTGACAGAAAACTGCAGAGAGCTTTCCTTCGCGATGACATGAAGCAAAGTGTAGCGCAAAACGTTGCAACGCAAAGCAACTTCCAGTGCGTTCACATTCTGTTGAACAACCACAGGTTCAAACGCAGAAACGGCGCCTCCACGGCGCCGTCCAGCATTTCAGTTTGGCTATTGCGAAGACGCTACGCCTTTAGCCGTTCGTTCTCGGTGTCGAACGGCGATTCTGGAATGACGGTGACCTTGTGCATCTTGTCGAGGATCTTGATCTCGAGCTGTGTGCCAAGCGCCGAATATTCCGGCTTGACCATGGCAAGCGCAATGCTCTTGCCGAGGCGCCAGCCATAGCCGCCATGGGTGGCGCGGCCGACGAGTTCGCCTTTCACATAGATCGGTTCGCTGCCGCGGGCATCAACGTCAGAGACGCCCGGCACATGCACTTCAAGCGTGACAAAATTCCATTTCAAGCCGACTTCGCGAGCCTTCACCACCGCGTCGCGGCCAATGAACTCGTCCTTGTTCGGGTGCACGAAACGATCAAGACCGCTTTCGAAGGCATTGTATTCGATCGACAATTCGCGCGGGATCAGACGGTACGACTTCTCGACGGCCATAGCCGTCATCGCGCGGATGCCGAACGGCTTGATACCGAATTCGGCACCGGCCTCGAGCAGGAGATCGTAGAGCGTATTCTGTTGCTCGATCGGATGGTGCAGTTCCCAGCCAAGCTCGCCAACGAAGTTGACGCGCAGCGCATGTGCTGTTGCCGTTCCGACGCTGATCTCCTTGCCCGAAAGCCAGGGGAAAGCTTCGTTGGAAAGATCGGCGCGGGTGAGCTTTTCCAGAACCTGCCGGCTCTTCGGACCCGCAAGCACGAGGACCCCGTACATCTGGGTAATCGGGCGCAGCGTCACCGAGCCATCGTCGGGCAGCAGCTTGTGCAGATAATCGTGGTCGTGGTTTTCATAGGCGCCGGCCGAGACAAGGTAGAACTTGCCGGGCGCCCATTCATAAACGGTGAACTCTGAACGCACGCCGCCGCGCGTTGTCAGAAGATGGCAAAGGGCAATTCGGCCCTGCTTCTTGGGGATGCGATTGGCAAGGATTGAGTCGAGCCAGGCGCGCGCACCGGGTCCGGTAACTTCCATCTTGGCGAAGGCCGACATGTCGAGCAGGCCGACATTGTTGGTGACATTCTTGATCTCGTTGCCGACATGCTCGAAATAGTTGGAGCGGCGGAACGACCAGAGTTCCTTCACCTTGCCTTCGGCATCCGGCTTCGGATGGTTCTGGTTCATGAGAACATCGGGCTTTTCAAGCTTGGCGACGTCGAGCCCATAACCCTCAGGCGCAAACCAGTTGGCCCGTTCCCAGCCATAGACGGTTCCGAATACGGCGCCGAGCTTCTTCTGGCGGTCGTAGGACGGCGAACGCTTGAGCGGCCGCGCAGCACCGCGTTCTTCGTCCGGGTAGTGCACCGAAAAGACCTCGGCATAGGCTTCCTCGTTCTTCTCCTTGAGATAGCCTTCGGTCGCATAGGGACCGAAGCGGCGCGGATCGACGCCCATCATGTCGATTGAGGGTTCGCCCTCGACGATCCATTCGGCCAACTGCCAGCCGGCGCCGCCTGCGGCTGTCACGCCGAAGGAGTGACCTTCGTTGAGCCAGAAATTCTTCAGGCGCGGCGCAGGTCCAATGATCGGGGAGCCGTCAGGCGTATAGGCGATCGCGCCGTTATAGACCTTTTTGATGCCGACCTCGGCAAAGGCAGGAACGCGAGCAATCGCGGTTTCGATGTGCGGTTCGAGCCGGTCGAGATCCTCTTGGAAGAGTTCGTACTCGCTCTCGTCCGACGGACCATCGACATAACAGACCGGCGCGCCTTTCTCGTAAGGTCCGAGCAGCAGGCCGCCATTTTCCTCGCGCATATACCAGGACGAATCGCTCTCGCGCAGCACGCCCATTTCCGGCAGGCCCTTGGCCTTGCGCTCCAGGATCGCCGGATGCGGCTCGGTGACGATGTACTGGTGTTCCACCGGAATGACCGGAACATCGAGCCCGACCATCTTGCCGGTCTTGCGGGCGAAGTTGCCGGTTGCCGATACGACGTGTTCGGCGGTGATGTCACCCTTGTCCGTCTTCACCAGCCACTGGCCGGAGGGCAGTTGCTCGATGCCGAGCACGGTCGTGTAGCGATAGATGGTTGCGCCACGATCGCGCGCGCCCTTGGCCAGCGCCTGCGTAAGGTCCGCCGGCTGGATGTAGCCATCGTCCGGATGCTGGATCGCGCCGAGAATGCCGTCGATTTCGGCGAGCGGCCAAATTTCCTTGACCTGCTGCGGCGTCAGAACCTTGACCGGGACGCCGATCGTCTCGGCGACGCCTGCATAATACATGTACTCGTCCCAGCGGTCCTTGGTGCGGGCGAGACGAATATTGGAGCAGTTGGTGAAGCCGACATTCATGCCGGTTTCCTTCTGCAATTCCTGATAGAATTTGACCGAGTACTTATGGATCTGGCCGACCGAGTAGCTCATGTTGAACAGCGGCAGCAATCCGGCCGCATGCCAGGTTGAGCCCGAGGTGAGTTCCTTGCGCTCGATCAGGACAACGTCGCTCCAGCCTTTCTTGGCAAGGTGATAGAGCGTCGAGACGCCCACCACACCACCGCCGATAACGACAACACGCGCCTCAGTCTTCATTGCACTTTATCCTTTGATATCGATCGATGGGCGAAAAGCTTGCGCCGGTTTTTTGCACTATGCCGCCCAGCATGTCCATCGCTAAGGCCTGTTTGCGACATGGCGAAAACACGCCGCGACGCGTGGCAAACAGTCAAGGACTTGCTAGGTCATCCGGTCGCTGAAAAACCAATGGCCGGCTGAAAATCAATCCAGCCAGCCACCGTTCCTTCAAGCTTTTCGTCAGGCTATTTGATCGAGATCTTGCCGCCGGTCATTTCGACGGTCTCGCCACCAGTCAGTGCCTCGCGGTCGCCGTTCGGAAAGGTGACGAAGCAACCGCCGCTGCAGAACTCCACAGTCTCACCGGCGCCAACCTGCAACTGGGTCTTGGTCGAACCTTCGGTCACGACAAGCGTCTGCGCATTCGTGTCATTGTTCTTTACGCTCGCCGCATAAGCTGATCCGATCGAAATCGCACTCGCCGCAACGGCAATCACAAACTTCTTCATTCCATACCCGGTGGCAGCCACCGCCCCTGTTGCAGGGCCCCGCCAGGCCCTTTGTCACCCACATTTATAACGGCATCAACGTGAACGGCAACTGAACACTGGACCCCGGGCGCACGCGACTATTGTTTGAACTTCTTGCCATCTGCCGCAAGTTCGTCGCGCACGCGTTTGGTCAGGAGTTCGACGATCGAATCCGCATCCTCCAAATGCAGGTTCACGTCGCGCTGCGGATAGGGAATTTCAATTCCTTCTTCTGAGAAGCGATCGATGATGGCAAATCGGACATCATTTTGAACCGAGCCGGAATTGGACAGATCGGCAAGGTGAACCCTTACTTCGAATTGCATGGTCGAATCGAGAATTGCCGAGAACGCCACGAAGGGTTCCGGGTTCTTGAGCACCAGAGGATGGCTGCGGGCGATCTCCATCAACAGGTCATGAACGCGACGAGGATCGACCTTGTGAGAAACGCCGATGGCAATATCAACGCGCCCAAGCTTGTTGCGATGCGTCCAATTGCCGACGCTACCATTTATGAACGACGAGTTCGGAATGATGAGCGACTGGCGCTGGAAGGTTTCGACCTCCGTTGCGCGCACGCTGATCTTCTTGACGATGCCGCCGACGCCGCCGGTCTCGATCCAGTCGCCGACCTTGAACGGCCGTTCGGCGAGAAGAATGAGGCCCGAGACGAAGTTCGATACGATTGCCTGCATGCCGAAACCGATGCCGAGCGAGAGACCACCGGCAACGAGCGCAAGGCTGGAGAGGTTTATGCCCGCCGCGGAGACGCCGATGACGGCAGCAACGCCCAGGCCGAGATAACCGACTGCGGTTCTGATCGAGTTGCGCACGCCTGAATCGAGCTTGCCACGCGCCATGACGCGCGTGTCGAGCCAGCCCTGGAACCAGCGTGTGAAGAAATAGAACAGCGCGAACAGAAGGACGCCGGTGGCGATCGCGATCAGCGAAATGTTGAACGAGCCAATCTGGAAGCCGGTGGCGATCGTCAGGAACCATGCCGACATCTCGCTCCACTGGAAGCCCCAGAGCAGCAAGATGACCGGGATGCCGAGGATGACGACAAAGACGTTGATGACGATGCTGGCAACGAGACCGAGCTGGTCCATCGTCGTCTCGTCAAGCCCGAACCGCTTCTGTATTGCCTGGCCGAGCTTGGTGCCGGCCAGCGCATTTTCGTCCGACACCGCCCGCGCCGTCAGGAAGCCGAGATACATCGTCACCAGCACGGCGCCGTTGATGATGATCTGCTGCGAAACGAAGCGGGCAAGCCCGATATAGCCGAAGAACGCCGCGATGATAGGAACGAGGCCAATCGTAAAAAGGAATATCCGCATGGCGCGCGGCCAAGGTTTGGTCGCCCCGCTCTCGGCGTCCTCGAGCGGCTTCAGGAAGGCCATTGCAATGATCAGCAGGCCGACAAGGACTGTGGCGAAGAGGCTCTTGGCAACAGTCAGCGACAGCGCCGATGCGGCGATCTGGTTGATCGTATCGGCAATGTAATCAAGTCCGGTGATCGTCGCCGTCGCCGTGATCAGCACCATGAGAATACGGCCGGGCCGCGGTGCGACCCGCACCAGCCGCCAGTTCGGCGCCCCGGGACAGATTACCGCCTGCGCCAGCGCATGCACAAAGAAGACGATGCCGATCACGCAGAAGAGCATGTAGATCAGCGACGCAATGTCCGGCCGCATCACATTGAAATAGCCCAGGAAAAGGTAAGTCGTCGCCAGGAACACGATCACGGTGAGCGAGCGCATCAGCGTCGACCAGAATGCCACCGCGAGGCGGCTGAGATAGGACGGCGCCTCGATGCCCGGGTCGCGGAAATAGAGGTGGCCGATCGTACGCCGGCCGCCGATCAGCAGTACCAATGCGGCAATACCGGCAAAGAAGGTGGCAGCCAGCATCGATTGCCATTTGAAAGTGACAACAAACCTCCACCAGGACGAGACGAGCCGGTTCATCGTCTGAAGTTCCTGGCCATAGGCGGTGACGATCTCGCTGCCGAGCGAATAGTTGATATCGACCCGCTGCGACAAAGTGTTGGTGAAGAGCTCGCGCCGCGCCTCGCCAATGGCATCGATCATCCGGTTGACCTGGATCAGGAGATCCTCGGTCTCGCCGAGAACCGCATTGATTTCCGCCTTCTCCGTCGTCAGCCGTATACGCTCGTCGGTGACGATCTGGGCCTCAGGCGGTTGGCCCTGCGGCGGAGGAGGTCCGAGCTGATCGAGACGAGCGTTGATTTCGGTGATGCGCGGGCGAAACGACACGCCGATGTCGAGGAGTTTCTTCGATGTGCCTTCAAGGTTGAGGCGAAGGTCGGCGAGCGTGGCGTCCGTATCGGCCTTCAGCTTCTGCTGGTCGTAGTTCGAGATTTGCTTCTTCACGGCATCGATCGCAGGGCGCTGTTCGGCGACAACTGCCGACTCGACGTCCGGTACGGCGTCCGGCGCTTGCTGCGCGCTTGCATATGGAACCACGGCTGCCAGAAGCATTACCGCGACAATCATCGATACGAACTGCCGGATCATGCGGAAAATCACGATTTCATATCCACCTGTGAACTGTCTTCGTTGCGCATAAGCATACGGATCTCGGCACAATCAAGGCTGTTGTTGATTTCATTGCCTGGATGGTCGGCGCAGCGACAGTGCCCGCCGCAATCGTGGTGATCGAGCTTTGCTTCGGACAGTAGCATAATCTGGGGAATACCATGAAGAGCCGGATCACAATTCGATCGTGCATTTTGCCCGAATACAACCGGGCTCGTCTTGACCCGTCCCTTGAGTTTCTGCTGGATTGGGCTTCCCGATACCAACGCCGCCATCAACGTCCAAACGATTCGCCTTCGAGACAATGAGATCATGATCATCAAATGCCCCTATTGCGGACCGCGCGACGTCATCGAATTTACCTATCAGGGCGATGCGACGCGAAAGCGCCCGGAGCCCTTGTCCAACGATCCGGACGTCTGGAACGCCTATGTCTACGACCGCAGCAATCCATCGGGATTGCACCGTGAGTTCTGGCTGCACAGCGGCGGCTGCCGGCAGCATCTGGTCGTCACTCGCGATATGACCACCCATGCCATTTCATCCGTGGCTTTTGCGCGCGACATTGCGAGCGGTGGACAGGCATGACGAGTTCAAGGCTTCCCAGGGGTGGGCGCGTCGAGCGCTCGAAATCGGTTCGCTTCACCTTCGACGGCAAGGCTTACAGCGGTCATCCCGGCGACACGCTCGCTTCGGCGCTGCTTGCGAGCGGCATCACCCTTTTTGGCCGGTCGTTCAAGTATCACCGGCCGCGGGGCGTGTTTGCCGCGGGAAGCGACGAGCCGAATGCGCTTGTCACCGTGCTTTCCGGCGACGTCCGCGAACCGAACGTGCGCGCAACCGAGCTTGAGATCCATGACGGGCTGGTAACCCAAAGCCAGAACCGCTTTCCCTCGCTCGACCATGATTTCATGGCCATCAACCAGCTGGCCGGACCGCTGTTTTCCGCCGGATTTTACTACAAAACGTTCATGGGCCCGGCCATCGGCCCGCTGCGTGGCACGCGGTTCTGGATGTTCTGCGAAAAATTCATTCGCCGCGCAGCCGGCCTCGGCAAGGCCGGCACCGCGCCCGATCCGGATCGCTACGAACGCATGAACGCCTGGTGCGACGTGCTCGTCGTCGGCAGTGGTCCTGCTGGCCTCATTGCGGCGGAAGCAGCGGCCGGCACTGGCGCGCGCGTTATCATTGCCGAAGAAAGGCCGCTTCCGGGAGGTTCGCTGCTCGCCTCGGCCGAGACGATCGACGGCCGCGACCCGTCGGTTTGGGCACGTGAAAAGGCGGCGGCTCTGGCAGCCATGCCGAATGTACGCTTTCTGACCCGGACGTCGGTTTGGGGCTATTACGACGGCAATGTGCTGACTGCCATCGAACACGTCTCCGACTTCAAGCCCAACCGCACCAAGGGACAGCCCCGCCAGCGCCACTGGATCATTCGTACCGGCAAGACCATTCTTGCAACCGGCGCCTTCGAGCGGCCCATGGTCTTTCCAGGCAATGACTGTCCAGGCGTCATGCTCGCCGACGCAGTGCGCCGCTTTGCTTTGGAATATGGTGTCGCCGCCGGCAGCAACGTCACGCTCTTCACCAACAATGACAGCGCCTACGAAGCCGCGCGGGCGCTTTCCCTTGCGGGCGTCAACATCGTCGCCATCGTCGATGTTCGCGCCGATGTGTCGGGTGCCTGCCGCGATATCGCCACTGCGGCAAACGCCGAGCTTCTGACCGGCCATGCCGTGACTGGAACCCACGCCGGCAAGACGTTGAGTTCGATCACGGTCCAGCATTTCAATGCCGAAACATGCCGGGTCTCAGGTGCGCCCCGCGAAATCCGCACCGACTGTCTTGGCGTTTCCGGCGGCTGGTCACCGGCCATTCACCTTGCGAGCCAGGCCGGCGGCAAGCCGGAATGGGACGAGGACCTGCAGGCATTCCTGCCGCCCGAACCGAACCAGAACTGGGTGGTGACGGGTGCTGCCGCCGGTTACATGGATACGATCAGCGTGCTCTCCGATGCGGCGACCAAGGGTTCGGCCAAGAGCCGGCTGATCTTGCCGCCGGTCGAAGCGCCCATGCTCGACGCCTCGCCTGCGCCTGTGTTCCAGATCGAGCCTTCGGCAAAATCGCAAAAGGCATTCGTCGACTTCCAGCATGATGTGACCGCCGACGATGTTCGCCTCGCCTATCGGGAAGGCTTCCATTCTGTCGAGCATCTCAAGCGCTATACGACCCTCGGCATGGCGACGGATCAGGGCAAAACTTCGAATGTCCCCGGCCTCGCGATCATGGCGGATGCCCGCGGCATCTCGATACCCGAAGCTGGCACGACGCGCTTCCGCCCACCATTCACGCCTGTGTCGTTTGGCGCTCTCGCCGGCGAACGCTACGGCGACCTGCGTCCGCATCGGCTGACCCCGATGCATGACTGGCACCTCGCCAACGGCGCCAAGATGTACGAGGCCGGTCTTTGGCACCGTCCGATGATCTACGGCAGCCATGGCGAAACGGTCGAGCAGGCCTATGTGCGCGAGGCGCGCGCCGTGCGCCAGAGCGTCGGCATTGTCGATGTTTCGACACTTGGCAAGATAGATATTCAAGGACCGGATGCGGCGGAGCTTCTCGACCGCGTCTACACCAACATGTTCTCGACCCTGCCGGTCGGCAAGGCGCGCTACGGCCTGATGTTGCGCGAGGACGGGCTTGCCTTCGATGACGGCACCACCTGGCGCCTCGGCGAGACGCAGTTCCTGATGACGACCACGACCGCGAATGCCGGCCCGGTGATGCAGCATCTGGAATATTACCTCGACTGCATCTGGCCGGAACTGCGCGTCCATCTGACCTCGGTCACCGACGTATGGGCGGGTACGGCCGTTGCCGGACCAAAGGCACGCGCGCTGCTGGAAGCCTGCGTTACCGGCACAAAGGTCGACAATGACACTCTGCCGTTCATGGGCATCGTCCATAGCAAGATCGAGGGCGTACCAGTCATGGTCTGCCGCCTCTCGTTCTCGGGCGAACTCGCCTATGAAGTCTATTGCGGTTCGGGCTACGGGACGAGGGTCTGGGAAGCCCTGCTCACGGCCGGTAAACCGTTCGACGTCATGCCCTACGGCCTTGAGGCGCTTGGAACGCTGCGCATCGAGAAGGGACACGTGACCGGCGCCGAGATCGACGGACGCGCCAGCGCCCATGATCTTCACCTCGACTGGATGCTGTCGAAGAAAAAGCCATTCATCGGCTCCGCCATGCTTGGCCGCGAGGGGCTCAAGGACGAGAACCGGCTTTCGCTCGTCGGCCTCGTCTCGCTCGACAATCAGGCGATTACCGGCGGCAGCCACATCGTCACCGATGCAAGGCCGCGCGAGCCCGCCGACAGCTTTGGCCATGTCACCGCTGCCTGCTATTCGCCGGCGCTCGGCAAATATATCGCGCTGGCGCTGGTCAAGCACGGAACGTCGATGATCGGCAACCGCGCCTTCGCCACCGACCTTTTGCGCGGCAGGCACTGCCCGGTCGAGATCGTCAGCCACCATATGTATGATCCAGAAGGGAGCCGCATGCATGGCTGAGCTTCAATCGCCAATCGGCTCTGCCTACGTGACGGGCGATCATGGCAATGCCGCCGGCGGGGTCGGCGTGACGATCCGCGAGCGGATCGGACTTTCGATTATCCAGATCACCGCCTGGAGCGACACCATTCCAGAAGTGCTGACCGCCATAGGCAGCGCGACGGGGCTCGTCTTGCAGAACAAGCCGGGGCTCGGCCGCGTTGCCGGTGAGAAGTCAGTGTTCGGCTTTGCGCCCGGACGCTATTTTGTCGTCGCCGCAACGCCCGAACTTGAGCTGCGCCTGCGGTCCGTCATTTCCGCCGACCTTGCGACGATCATCGACCTCACGCACGGGCGGACGGTTATCCGGGTCAGTGGCCCTGATGCCGAATGGGTGCTGTCCAAGCTCTTCGCCATCGATTTTTCGGAGCACGCCTTTCCTATCGCCTATGGGCGGGCGACCCTGCATCACGACATCCACGCCAATATCCAGCATATCGACGACGAGACCTTCGACCTTTATGTCTTCCGCACCTTTGCGCGGTCGTTCTGGAAAACGCTCGGCCATGCGGCAGAAGAAGTTGGGTACAAGGTCGAATGATCGCTATTTGAAGGCGAACACATCCGCGTCAGGATCACCAGTGCCGGTGATCTGTCCGCGAATGATCTGCGCGGCGACCATCGAGAACGTAATTCCGTTGCCGCCATAGCCGAGAACGGCATAACAGCGGTTCATGCCGGGTACCGGCCCGATTGATGGCAGACCCGTCTCGCTCGCACCAAAGCTTCCGGTCCATGCATAGTCTGCCTCGGCGCTAACGTCGGGGAACAACTTCTTGAGCTTGGCAAGGATAGCTTTCGTTTTCGCCGGCAGCTTGCCGTCGCGTTTGTCCTCGTCCTCGAACTCCTCATCCTCGCCGCCGACGATAATGCGCCCGTCCGCCGTCGTGCGCATATAGAGGTAAGGGTCGGAGGCTTCCCAGATCAGGCAGCGTTGCGGCCACGGCGTCTGCTTTTGCGGAACCGTCGCAACGGCCCAGGTCGAGATGATCGAATGCCCCTTTTGCGGCACCTGCTTTGGTATTTCGTACCCGGTCGCGAAGATCAGGTGCTTGCAACGGATCGTCTGTCCGGTCGCAGTCATGGCCCGAACCCCGCGGTCGGCCGGTTCGACAGCCACGATGTCGGCGGGCGCGAAGACCTTCGCGCCGCGCCCTATCGCCGTTTTCAAATAGCCTGCTGCAAGCTTGCGCGGATTTGCCTCTATATTGTCGAAGCTCATCAATGCCGCTTCGCGGTTGATATAGAACACCGTCTTCAGTTCTTCGCGGCCAAGCAACTGCGTTTCAAAACCGGCGCGGCGTCGCGCGGCAAGCTCCTTTTCCAGACCGTTCTTGTCGAGGAGATCGCCTGCGAGATAAAGCGAATCGCGATTTTCCATTTCGCAATTGATCTGCAGTCGCCGCGTCCGCTCGCGCAGGGCATCGACGGCAAGCTTCGATCGGCGCCACGCACGCTCGGCATCATTGATACCGATCTTGCGCGCGAGTTGATGCAGAGGCGTGTCAACTTCAAATTGCAAAAGGGCCGTGCTCGCCGGCGTGGACCCCGTAACCGGTTTGCGCCTGTCGAAGACGCAGACACTGAAACCAGCCTCCGTAAGGCTTTCGGCCATCAGCGCGCCGCTGATGCCCGCCCCGATGATCGCAACATCCGTTCGGATATCTTCGACCAGAAGTTGCGTTTCGATACGGGGTGCCCGTCGGGCGAGCCAGATCGGCTGGCCGGTTCGCAAATCGCGATGTTGTGTGATCATAAGGCTTTCGCAGGTGCGAGGAAGTGACTGCTGCCAAACGGTGCGAATGCTGTTGCGGTTCCCTACAGCGTCGATTTGGCCGGTCGGCCCGCGACATAGACCTCGACGATGGACCGGTCATCGCCCATGGTCTGGAGAAGGAAGAGTTCCTCGACCAGCGTCTCGACCGTTTCCATGCGAAGCCGCATGGCCGGCGTGGCGCCCGCATCGAGAACGATGCAATCCGCCTCTGCCCCCACTTTTAGCGAACCGATGAGATCTTCCAGCGACAGCGCCCGGGCATTGCCAAGCGTCGCTTGATAGAAGGAGCGCAGCGGATGGTAACGCTGCCCCTGAATATTGAGGATCTTGTAGCCTTCATCGAGCGTGCGCAGCATGGAGTAGGATGTCCCGCCGCCGATATCCGTCGCAATGGCGTTGCGGACGGAGGGCTCCGAAGCGCGCAGCCGGGCAAGATCGAACAAACCGCTGCCGATGAAGAGATTTGACGTTGGGCAGAAAACCGCAACGGAACGGCTCTCCGCAATGGCGCGGATTTCGGCGTCCGTCAGGTGAATGCAATGCCCAAGAAGCGTTTTCGGCCCCAGCAGCCCATAGTGTTCGTAGACGTGCGTATAGTCGCGGCTCCACGGGAAGAGTTCGGCGACGAAGGCGATTTCGGCAGTATTTTCGCATAGATGCGTCTGAATGTGCAGATCCGGATGTTCGCTGGCAAGCGCGCCGCTCATCTCCAGTTGCTCCGGCGTCGATGTCGGCGCAAAGCGTGGCGTGATGGCGTAGTGCTGCCGGCCCTTGCCATGCCATTCGGCGATGAGCGCCGCGCTATCGTCATAGCCCGACTGAGCCGTATCAAGGAGACCCGGCGGCGCATTGCGGTCCATCATCACCTTGCCCGCCACCATCCGCGTATTGCGCCGGTGCGATTCGGCGAAAAAGGCCTGGACCGATGCCTTGTGCACCGAACAATAGGCGGCCGCGGTCGTGGTTCCGTGGCGGATCAGTTCATCGAAAAATGCCGAGGCGATGCGTTCCGGGTGGCCCTGGTTCGAGAATTTCTGTTCCTCGACGAAGGTGTACTTGTTGAGCCACTCGAGCAACGCACCCGCATAGGAGCCGACCACCTGCATCTGCGGAAAATGGATATGGGTGTCGATGAACCCAGGCATAATCAGGTGCGGGCGATGATCGATGACCTCGAGGTTACGGCCCTCGCCCGCCCGCAGCGCCGAAAACTCGTCCATTGCTGCAATCATGCCGTCACGCAGCAAGAGGCCGCCATCCTCGATGTAGGTGAAGGCGTCGGCGCTCGCCTCGCCTCCCATCGGCTCATCATGGAAGGTCAAAAGGCGGCCGCGTAGCAGAACTTCGGTCATTGCACCGGCTTTCCAGCGGTCGCGCTGCGATACCAGGCGACGAGCAAGGCGCGTTCGGCGTCGGTCACCTGCGTGACATTGCCCGGCGGCATCGCATGACTGGCGCCGGCCTGGATATAGATCTCGCTGGCATGCGCGGCGATAAGGCCATCCGTGTCGAGCCTGACGCCCTTCGGCGGCAGCATGATACCCTCCCACGACGGCTCGGCGGAATGGCACATCGAGCAGCGGCCCAACACCGTGTCGCGCACCTGTTCGAAATGTGCCCCGGTCAGGAATGGTTCGGCTGCCCGCGAAACCTTTGCTTCCCCGGTCAAAATCCTGGGGACTGTCGAGAGCCAGATGATGACAATGAACAGTATGGCGCTCGCAAGCCAGGTCCAGTGCGGATTGCCCGTTCCGGCGTGGCGCGAATTGAAATAGTGGCGGATCAGAACGCCGATGATGAACACGAGCGACGCGATGATCCAGTTGAACGCCGTGGACGTTGCCAGCGGATAGTGGTTAGACAACATCAGGAAAATGACGGGTAAAGTCAGGTAGTTATTATGTGTCGAGCGTTGTTTTGCCTGCTTGCCGAGCTTGGGATCGGGCGATTTTCCGGCGATGAGGTCGGCGACGACCTTCTTCTGGTTGGGGATTATCAGCAGAAACACATTCGCCGACATGATGGTCGCCGTGAATGCACCGAGATGCAGGAAGGCGGCGCGGCCCGTGAAGAGATGCGTGTAGCCCCAGGCCATGAAGACGATGACACCATAGAGGATGAGCATAAGCGCCGTGTCGTTCGCCGCGAGCGGTGATTTGCAGAGGAGGTCGTAGATCAGCCAGCCGATCGAGATCGAGGCGAGTGAAATGAGGATCGCGACCCACGTCGAGACATCGAGCACGTTGCGGTCGATGAGATAAAGGTCGGCGCCGGCATAGTAGACGATGCAAAGCAGCGCAAAGCCGGAGAGCCAGGTCGCATAGGATTCCCACTTGAACCAGATAAGGTGCTCGGGCATGTGCGCCGGCGCCACCATATATTTCTGAATGTGGTAGAAGCCGCCGCCGTGCACCTGCCACTCCTCGCCGTTGACGCCTGCAGGCAGAGCGGCGTGGCGGCGCAGGCCGAGATCGAGCGCGATGAAATAGAAGGACGATCCGATCCAGGCGATTGCGGTGATGACATGCAGCCAGCGTGCGGCGAAGCTCAGCCATTCCCAGAAAATGAGATAATCCATCGACGCCCCACGAGATTGCCGCGCTACAATGCGGTCGTTCGCGGGTCGATGCAACTATTTCGAATCGTGAAAGATAATGCCGAGCGTGTGACGCTTGCCGCTGCGCAGGCGGCTGACACCGTGGCGCATATTGACCCGGTAATAACCTCGCGAACCCTTGACCGGACGATTGCTTACCGGAAAGATCACGGCATCGCCTTGCCTGAGCGGCACAACTTCGACGCGTGACTGCATGCGGGGCCGCTGCTCGGTCAGAACGAATTCGCCGCCGCTGAAATCCTCGCCCGGACGCGACAGGAGAAAGGCGGCCTGGAGCGGGAAAACATGCTCGCCATAGATATCCTGGTGCAGGCAATTGTAGTCGCCTTCCTTGTATTCGAGCAGAAGCGGCGTCGGCCGGTTCTGGCCGGCTGCATGGCAGCGTTCTATGAACGCGGCGTGCTCGTCCGGATAGCGCACATCGATGCTCATCAATTCATTCAAACGATTGGCGATCCCGGCCAGCGGCCCGTAAAGCGATTGGCGAAGATCGTTCACCAGCGGCGGCAGCGGATAGCTGAAATATTTGTATTCGCCGCGCCCGAAGCCATGTTTGGCCATGACGATCCGCTTGCGGAACTGGTCGTCGTCCCCATAACCCGCTGCCAGCTGTTCGCACGCCTGTCGCGACAGCACCTCTTTCAAGATCGCATAGCCGATATTGTCGAGACTTGTCGCAATGTCGTTCCACCGTGTGGTGGCAAGTGGCGTAACGCTGTCAGTCATGTCATGGCCTCCATGCAATTTTCTGTCGGGCTTAGAGTGCGCTTACCTTGACTGGGTTCCACCCGTTTCCTGCGCGGCAGTGCTTTTTTCTTGGCCGAGCCGGCCAAACACGTCGATTTTAAGTGACTCAGCCGACAAGACTTCATAATACAGGAACCAACGAGGCGCTTTGCGCCGCGGGAGATTGATATTGGGTAGCGGCATGGACAAGCATGGAAATAGCAGGACAGGAAAGCGCAGCGCTGCTCCGCTCCTGATCTCTGTTTTCTGGCTTGTCTCCACGATCGGCGCGGCCCTTGGCGCTTCTTATATGTCGGGGCCGGACCGCAATCTGGCTGAACGGGCGATCGGCGCGGCCAAGTCGCACGAAACACGTGTCGCCCACGAAACCGACAACCACTCGACTCCGGTCGAGCGGCCCATGCGCGTCATCGCACTCGAAGCGCTGCATCTGAAAATCAAGAGCGGGCTCGGCGCCGACAGTGGTCCCCAGGATGCGTTGCTTCCGGATGGATCGCGGCTTACGCTCGCCGACCAGACGGGTTTCCGGATTTTTGCGCCGAGCGCCACATTGCTTCTCGGCCACGATCCGCTATTCAGCGCCCGCGCGCCGCCGCGCGCCCTTGGCTGATATCACCATTTCCGGCAGGAAATGACGAACAACTTCGGCGCTCGCCAGGCAGACGCGTAAGCAGTTCCCGGCAGCGCCCCCATCTCATAACGGAAAACGACCATGCGTACTTCGAGGTGGGTCCTCTGGACCTATATTTTCATCATTCTGGCGGGTATTACGCTCGCGCTACCCAATCTTTTCACCAAGGCACAGCTTGATGCGATGCCGGGCTGGTTCCCCAAGAAGCAGGTTGCGCTCGGCCTCGACCTGCGCGGCGGTTCCTATCTCGTTCTCGAAGTTGATGCCGCGGCCCTGAAGAAGGACCGTATCCGCTCGATTCTCGATGACGCGCGCGGCCATCTGCGCACGGCGAAGATCCAGCCGCAGTCGGTGCGTGTTGCCGGCGATTCCGTTATCGTGACGCTTTCCGATCCGTCGCAGCGCGATGCCGCGGTTGCTGCCTTGCGCGAATTGTCCTCGCAGGTTGCCCAAGTCGGTTTCGCCGCCCCTGTCAGCGATATCGACATCACCTCGACCGACAATCAGATCCGCCTGACGCTCACCGAGGCCGGCATGAAGGACAAGCTCGACAATGCCTTGCAGCAGAGTCTTGAAATCGTCCGCCGCCGCGTCGACCAGGTCGGTGTCGCCGAACCATCGATCCAGCGTGTCGGTTCCGACCGTATCGTGGTCCAGCTGCCCGGCCTCCAGGATCCGAGCCAGCTGCGTGCCCTGCTCGGCAGCACGGCCAAAATGACGTTCCATATGGTCGCCGACCATGATGCCGGCACCAACCCGCCTCCCGGCGTCTCGATCCTTCCCGACGCCAAGACTCCCGGCGTCACATTCCCGGTCGAGGATCGCGTTGCGATCAGCGGCGAACGGTTGACCGACGCCCGCGCCGCCTTCGACCAGCAGACCAACCAGCCGATCATCACGTTCCGCTTCGATAATGTCGGCGCACGTCAGTTCGCGGACATCACCAGCCAGAATGTCGGACGGCCGTTCGCCATCGTGCTCGACGGCAAGGTTTTGACCGCACCGGTCATCCAGGTGCCGATCACCGGCGGCTCAGGCCAGATCACCGGCAATTTCACCGTACAGGATACGGTGACGACGGCCGCGCTGCTGCGCGCCGGCGCGCTGCCGGCTCCGCTTACCGTCATCGAAGAGCGGACGGTCGGTCCTGATCTTGGCGGTGACGTCATCAAGATGGGCCTTTTGACCGGTTTCATCGGCTTCGCCCTCGTCGTTGCCTTTATCTTCATCCTCTATAGCGGCTGGGGTCTCATCGCGAACCTTGCCCTTGCTCTCAACGTTGCCCTGACCTTCGGCATATTGAGCTTGCTCGGAGCGACGCTGACACTGCCGGGCATCGCCGCCATCATCCTCGGCATCGGCTTTGCGGTCGACGCGAATATTCTCATCAATGAACGTATCCGGGAAGAAGCGCGCAAGGGTATCGGCGCGATGGCCGCGGTCGATCGTGGTTTCAGGCTCGCCTATTCGACCATTGTCGACGCCAACGCCACGCACCTTATCGCGACGTTCCTGCTGTTCCTTTTCGGCACCGGCCCGGTACGCGGCTTCGCGATCACCATGATCATCGGCGCTCTCGTCTCGATGTTCACCGCCGTGACCGTCGTTCGCATCATCATGATGGCGATCGTGCGTCGCCGCAAGATGAAGACGATCCGCATCGAGCACCTGTTCAAGCTCGTTCCGGAGAACACGAACATCTCGTTCATGAATGCCCGCTTCTTCGGTATCGGCGTGTCGATCTTCCTGTCGATCGCATCGGTGATCCTGTTCATCCATCCGGGCCTCAACTACGGCATCGACTTCAAGGGCGGTATCCAGGTGGATGTGACGACATCGCAGCCGGCGGATCTGGCCACCATGCGCTCGACGCTCGAAGGTCTCGGCCTTGGCGAAGTCGCCCTGCAGCAGGGCGGCGGCGACAATCGCGTTCTCATCCGCGTCCAGCGTCAGGAAGGCGGCGAAGAGGCGCAGACCGTTGCTGTCACCAAGGTCAAGGATGCCGTGCAAAAGCTTGACCCCGCCGTCAAGTTCGAAAGCTCGGAAGTCGTCGGGCCTAAGGTCAGCGGCGAGCTTGCGCGGTCCGGCATCCTTGCCGTCGTCCTCGCCAGCCTTGCCATGCTGTTCTACATCTGGTGGCGGTTCGAGTGGCACTTCGCGCTGGGCGCCATTGCAACCCTCATTCTCGATACCACCAAGACCGTCGGCTTCTTTGCGCTGATGGGCCTCGACTTCAACCTGACCGCCATCGCCGCACTGCTGACGATCATCGGCTACTCGGTCAACGACAAGGTTGTGGTCTATGACCGGATGCGCGAGAACCTGCGCATCCACAAGAAAATGCCGCTGCGCCAGATCATCGACCTCAGTATCAACCAGACGCTGGCGCGCTGTATCTACACCTCGTTGACCGTCTTCCTCGCCATGCTTCCCATGGCGATCTGGGGCGGCAAGGCGGTCGAGAACTTTGCGCTGCCGATGCTCTTCGGCGTCATTATCGCGACAAGTTCCTCGCTCTTTATCGCAGCACCCATCCTGCTCTTGCTCGGAACCTGGTGGGAGAAGAACCACCAGCACCGCATCGGTGAAAAGCCGGTCGCGCAAAGTTGATGCCGCGCGACCAGCACAAAGCCTAAATATTTGCGGCACATGGAAAAAATGCCTTTCATGTGCCGCAGAATTGACGAAAGCGGTTTGCAAGACTTCCCCGGTACGCAATACTGCTGCGACAGGACGCTGTTTGCAGGTTCATCAAATTTCATTTTTCAACGATCCCACGGAGGAGATGCCGACATATGCCTCATGAAACGCCGCTGATTGCGACAATCGTCATTGGTCTGGTTCTGGCCTTTATTTTTGGTGCGATTGCCAATCGGTTGCGAGTTCCTCCCCTTGTCGGATATCTCCTCGCCGGCGTGCTCGCCGGCTCCCATACCCCCGGTTTCGTCGCCGACCAGAAGCTCGCGGCGGAACTTGCCGAAATCGGCGTCATCCTGCTGATGTTCGGCGTCGGCCTGCATTTTTCCCTGAAAGACCTTCTCTCGGTCCGCGCCATTGCTATTCCGGGCGCAGTCGTACAGATCGTCGCGGCTACAATCCTCGGCGCCGGTCTCGCCTGGATCCTTGGCTGGGGTCTGCAGGCAGGCCTCGTCTTCGGTCTGGCCCTGTCCGTAGCAAGTACCGTCGTATTGCTTCGCGCCATGCAAGAGCGCCGCCTTATCGAGACCGAGCGCGGCCGCATCGCCGTCGGCTGGCTGATTGTAGAAGACCTTGCCATGGTCCTCGCGCTCGTCCTGCTACCGGCAATTGCCGGTGCGCTCAATAGCGGCGGTGACGGCGAGCAGGCCATGCGCGCGCTCAGCGATCCGATCGTCAACTATTTCAACCTCGGCGTCCTCGGCGTCATCCTTTTGACCCTCGGCAAGGTAGCCGCCTTTGTGGCCGTCATGCTCATCGTCGGCCGACGCGTCATTCCCTGGACGCTGCACGCCATTGCGCATACGGGCTCCCGCGAACTGTTCCGCCTCGCCGTACTCGCCATCGCGCTTGGCGTCGCCTTCGGTGCGGCAAAGCTCTTCGGCGTATCGCTGGCGCTTGGCGCCTTCTTTGCCGGCATGATCATGAGCGAATCCGAGCTCAGCCACCGCGCTGCCGAAGAATCGCTGCCGCTGCGCGATGCTTTCGCGGTACTGTTCTTCGTTTCGGTTGGCATGCTGTTCGATCCGATGACAATCGTCCAGGATCCGCTGCCGCTACTGGCAACGCTGGCGATCATCGTCATCGGCAAGTCGCTCGCTGCTTTCTTCATCGTGCGCGCCTTCGGTTATCCGTCCGGCACGGCGCTCATTATTTCCGCAAGTCTGGCGCAGATTGGTGAATTCTCCTTCATTCTCGCCGAGCTTGGCGTCGATCTTGGCATGCTGCCGCAGGAGGGACGCGACCTCATCCTTGGCGGCGCCATCCTGTCGATCCTCGTCAATCCGCTGGTATTTGCCGCGGTGACATATCTCAAACCCCGGCTGGAAAAGCGGGCGGCAGCAACCGAGCCTGTTGCGGATCCGGCCGAACCTTCCGCTGTCGAGGCAGAGGCCGTGGAGGAAGTGCAACCCACTACGCTGACGGATCATGCGGTGCTCGTCGGCTACGGCCGGGTGGGCAGTCTCGTTGGCGAGGCGCTCAAGGAACGAGGCAAGCCGTTCCTCGTTATTGAAGATGCCGACAAGACCGTCGCCAGGTTGCGGGATGACAATATCGAGACCATCGTCGGCAACGCCGCCAATGGCGACGTACTCGCGGCGGCCAATCTGGTTGGAGCCCGGCAGTTGATTCTGGCGATACCAAATGCTTTCGAGGCCGGACAGGTCGTCGTCAAGGCACGCGCTGCGAACCCGACGATCAACATTCTGGCGCGCGCCCATTCGGACGCCGAAGTGCAGCACTTGCAGGACCTCGGCGCCGATACGGTGATCATGGGCGAACGCGAGATCGCGCGCGGTCTGGTTTCCCAGATTCTCGGTCTCGATGAGCCGTTGCCCGCACCATTGACTGAATAAAGACAACAATAAAAGCGACCGGCATGAGTGGGCAGGACCGAGTATGAAGCTGAAGGATTATGTATGGCCGGTTGTCGGACTGGCTGCCGTCGGGATTTCCGTATGGCTCCTCTATAAGGAGTTGCGGAGCATCTCGCTGGATGACGTAATCGACAGCATATACGCAATTCCTCCGCATCGCTGGGTCCTCGCCGCGCTGTCCTCGCTTGCCGCCTACGCGGCCCTCGCCGGCTACGACCGCGTGGCGCTCCTGCATCTTCGCCGCAAGATTTCGTGGCTCTTTATCGCGCTATGTTCCTTCACAACCTATGCGCTGTCTCACAATATCGGCGCGTCGGTGCTTTCAGGAGCCGTCGTTCGCTATCGCGCCTATTCCTCGCAAGGGATGAGCGGGTCTGAAATCGCATTGCTGATTGCCTTCTGCTCCTTCACTTTCATGCTCGGCATACTGACGCTCAGTGCTTTCGTGCTTTTGATCGAGCCGGAAATACTTCAGCGGTTCAACGCGGATTTGCCGATTTCCGTGGGCTATGTCCTCGGTTACGGCTCGCTGGCCATCGTCCTCCTTTATGTCTTTGGCAGCTGGCTGCAATTCAAACCCTTGCGGATTCGCCAGTTCACGCTCGAATATCCGCGTCTCTCGGTTGTCGCGCAGCAGCTGATCGTCGGACCGCTGGAGCTCATTGGCGCTGCGGCTATCATCTATTTCACGCTGCCCGCCGAAGGAAATCCCGGGTTTCTGATCATCCTCGGCATTTTTCTCGTGTCGTTTTCAGCAGCCCTCATCTCCCATGCGCCTGGCGGTCTCGGCGTCCTTGAACTCGTATTCCTGACCGGCTTGCCCGACATGAACCATGCCGACGTTCTCGCCGCGCTTATCATCTTCCGTCTGTTCTATCTCCTGATCCCGTTTGCCCTGTCGCTGCTCGTAGTGCTCTATTTCGAACGCTCCCAGCTTCTCATCCGCTGGTACAAGAAAGACGGAGAAACGTAAGCGGCGCTTTCCACACAAGCGCGGTTTTGCAGGGCCAGATTTTCCCATTATGCCGGCTCTTTAGTGGGCTGTTTCTTCAAGAATTGCCGCGGCAACCTTATTTTTGGGCCACATCAGAGTTCCTTCAGGCGATTTTGCATCAAGGGAGTTGTGGCACCGATGACGACATTGATCATTCCGGGATATCGCGGATCCGAAAGCGGCCATTGGCAAAGGCAATGGCTTGCCGAGGATGATACCGCCCATCTCGTCGAGCAGGACGATTGGGAAAACCCGGTACTGTCACAGTGGCTGCACGTGCTGGAAGCAAAGCTTGCCGAAACCCCGGATGCGGTTCTCGTTGCGCACAGCCTCGGCTGCGTTCTCGTCTCTCACCTCGCAAGCCGGCCCTCGGCGGCTCACATTGCGGGAGCCGTACTCGTTGCGCCCGCCGACGCTGAGCGCATGGCATCGCAGGATTTGAAGTTTGCGAGTTTCGCGCCCCTGCCCCGCTACAATCTCGGTTTCCCGTCGATCGTCGTTGCCAGCCGCAATGACCCCTACATGTCCTTCAAGAAGGCGGAAGCCCTTGCCGGCGTCTGGGGTTCGGGTTTTGTCGACCTGCAATATGCCGGCCATATCAATGTAGAAGCTGGGTTCGGCACGTGGCCCGACGGCCATGTCCTTGCCAACTCTCTGCGACGCCCGCAGCGAGACTACCGGCCACAGCGCGCCGCCTGAGCCTGGCTTGCTCAGCCGGCTCTTTGCTTGCGTTCGAGCACGTACTTCAACACTAGCGTCACGATTGCGATCAACGCCAATGTCGATGAAGCGGCAAAGGCGCCGGTAACGTTGTAATCGTTGAACAGCAATTCGATCTGCAGCGGCAATGTATTGGTCTGACCGCGAATGGCGCCGGACACGACGGATACCGCACCGAACTCGCCCATGACGCGGGCATTGCACAGCACCGCGCCATAGAGCAGCGCCCATTTGATGTTCGGCAGCGTCACATAGCGGAACGTCTGCAATCCGGTGGCGCCCAGCGTGATGGCTGCCTCTTCGTCTTCGCTGCCCTGCGCCTGCATCAGCGGAATGAGTTCACGGGCGACGAAAGGGCTGGTCACGAACAGGCTGACGAGAAAGATCGCCGGCACGGTGAACATGATCTTGATGTCGTAACTTTCGAGTAGCGGCCCGAGCAGTCCCTGGCTGCCGTAGAGAAACAGATATGTCACGCCGGCAACGATCGGCGAGACCGAAAATGGAATCTCGATAAGGCTGATCAGAAGCTGGCGACCCGGGAAGCGATACCGTGTCACCAGCCACGCGGCGCAGATGCCGAACACCATGTTGATAGGCACGACCACGATCGCGGTAAGCACCGTCAGCCAGATTGCATGCAGCGTCGCCGGCTGCGTGATCTGCGAGAAATAGACGCCCATACCTTCGCGGAACGCATAGGTGAAGATCACCAGCATCGGGACGCCGATGAAAAGCGCCGAAAGGATGAACGCGGCGCCGATGAGAACGCGATGGACTGCGCTCGCCGCTGGCTTGCCGCGCCGGGGTGAAGAATAGGCCGTGACGGCCGGCGCGGGCAGCGCGGATTCAGTTGCGTTCTGCATATCTCAAATGCCAGGACTGGATCGAGTTGGTTATGACGAGCATGAGAAAGGCGGTGACCAGCATCACTGTCGCCAGCGCTGCGGCGGCCGGATAGTCATATTCATCGAGCCGGATGAAAACGAGCAACGACATCACCTCGGTTTCAAAAGGCAGGTTGCCGGAGATGAAGACGATCGCCCCGAACTCGCCGAGGCTGCGCGCGAAGGACAGACTACAACCCGCTATAAATGCGGGCAAAATTGCCGGCCAGATGACCCTTGTGAATATTTGCCAATTGGAGGCGCCGAGGGATCTCGCCGCCTCTTCGACGTCACTGGCAAGATCTTCCAGCACCGGCTGCACCGTACGGATGACGAAGGGGATGCTGGTGAACATCATGGCGAGCGCGATGCCGAGAGGCGCATAGGCGACCTTGATACCGAGCGGCTCGAGATAGCGCCCAAACCAGCCATTGGCCGAAAATACGGTGACCAGGGCAAGACCTGCGACCGCAGTCGGCAGCGCGAAAGGCAAATCGACAATGGCATCGAGCAACCGGCGACCCGGAAACTCATAACGCACCAGCACCCAGGCGAGCAGCATGCCGAACATCGCATTGAGAAGGGTTGCCAGCGCAGCCGTCGATACCGTGATGCGATAGGTGGCAAGCGCTCTTTCCGAGGTGACGATCGTCCAGAAGTCCGCAAAGCCGAGATTGGCCGACTTGTAGAGCATGGCAACAAGCGGCAGCGCTACGATCACCACGAAATAGAGCAAGGTCACACCAAGGGTGAGACCGAAGCCTGGCAGAATTCCGCGCGAAGAAGACCTTGAAAACAATGACATTCCAGCTTTCTAGCCTGTGCATGTCCGAATGCAAGTCGTGGTTAAAAATAGAATGGCGCAGCATCGCCGCTGCGCCATATGCCATGCTGGCCGGTCCGGTTAACGCTTGGTGAACACCTTGTCGAGAATGCCGCCTTCGGAGAAATGCTCCTTCGAAAGCTTGTCCCAGCCGCCGAAGACATCTTCCACCGTCAGGAGCCGTGTTTCCGGAAACTGCGCGGCATATTTCGCCTTCACCGATGCGTCGTTCACACGGTTGAAGTTTTGGGCAAGGATGTCCTGGCCCTTGGGTGTGTAAAGGAACTTCAGATAATCCTCGGCAATGGCACGCGAGCCGCGCTTGTCGACCACCTTGTCGACGACGGTCACCGGGAATTCGGCAAGGAGGCTGACCGGCGGCACCACGGCTTCGTACTTGTCCTCGCCAAGCTGTTTGCGCGTTCCGAGCACTTCCGCCTCGAATGTAATCAGCACATCGCCAATGCCGCGCTCGGCAAAGGTCGTCGTTGCCGCGCGGCCGCCCGTGTCGAAAACCGGCACATTGGCGAACAGCTTCTTGACGAACTCCTGCGCTTTCGCTTCATCCTTGTTGTTGGCTTCGAGCGCATAGGCGTAGGCAGCCAGATAGGTATAACGCGCATTGCCCGATGTCTTGGGGTTGGGAAACACGACCTTGACGTCGTCGCGCACAAGATCATCCCAGTTCTTGATGTTCTTGGGATTTCCCGCCCGAACGAGGAAGGCGGGAAGCGAGTAATAGGGCGAGGAATTATTCGGCAGGCGGGACTGCCAGTCGGCAGGAATGAAGTTGCCCTTGTCGTGCAGGACCTGAACGTCGGTGACCTGGTTGAAGGTCACGACATCGGCGTCGAGCCCTTCAAGGATCGAGCGCGCCTGCTTGGACGAACCGGCATGCGACTGGTTGACGGTGATGTCCTTGCCCTTCTCGCTCTTGTAGGCAGCGGAAAACGCCTTGTCGATCTGCTCGTAGAGTTCGCGCGAAATATCGTAGGAAACGTTGAGGATTTCGCTCGGCTCGTCAGCCGCTTTCACCGCATTAAGGCTGAGGCCGAGCGCCACAGCCGTCAAAACCAATAGTCTTTTCATGGAAAACTCCCGCACAGGCCGGGAGCGAACGCACCGGCAATGATGACCATTGCCACACTGGTTCAAGATGGGCAATTTTTGCCAGAATGGCCGGAGCGGGCCCGACGCGGAAGGACTTTTGTTCTATTGTTAATGCAATAAATGAAACCAAATTCTACAACTATTGTGGCGCGGAGCAACTGCCTGCAGCGCGTCGCTCCGACCGCCGGATATGCCCGCGATTACCAGAAACCGCGATGCTGCCAGCACCAGAGAAAGTCTTCTTCCGTCCAATTGCGATGGCGCTTGGCGGACGCTTCATCGCAGTCGCGCTTCTTGGAGTCGCCGGTATCCAGCTCCAGCGTTTCTGCTGTAAATACGTCGCGCCACAAGCGTTCGGCCCGATTGAAAATGCTCGATACTTCACTGTACATCGCGACCTCCGAGAATGGTTTCGGTTGCAGAGTGCAGTTGCCTTTTGGGGTCAACCGATAGCTGATGATGACGGCTTGAAATCATTTGTCAATAATCTCTACCGGTTCAATCGTGTATCAATCGTGTGAAGCTGTCTTCGGCAAAGAGGCAAATATCTTAATGAATTCTTATTTTTCAGCGCCTTACACGCCATTTTTAAGCCATTCCTCCGCCGCAAAAAAACTTAAGATTTTTAACACTTCTACACTGGAAAATGGTATGCGACGGACTATGACTGCAGCTGAAACGGTGGTCAGGCAGAGAAAATGATATCGCAAAAAGCCAAATACGCACTGCGGGCTCTTGTCGTGCTCGCCAGGGCGGATGCTGAGAAAGCGCTCTTTATCTCCGACATCGCCGAAGAACAGAACATCCCAAAGAAGTTCCTCGAGCAGATTCTTCTCGATCTGAAGCGTCAGGGCATCGTCATGAGCCGTCGCGGCAAGATGGGCGGGTATCTGCTACTGAAATCCGCGGAGGACATCACATTCGGCGAAGTGCTGAGGCTCATCGACGGACCGATTGCGCCACTCCCCTGCCTCAGCAAGATCGCCTATCGCCGCTGCGAGGATTGCGCCAGCGAAGCGACCTGCGAGATTCGCCATGTCTTCAACGAGGTGGCCAATGTGACGCGGGGCGTCCTCGACAAGACAACCATTGCCGATTGCCTCGTCTACGGCGAAAACCACAACGTCGCAGCCTTGCTCGATAGCTGACTGGCCGAGGCGTTTGCTAGCCAAAAACTGCCTTGCCGATCACCGGCGTTGACGGCACGGCAACATCGCGCGGCTCGAGCATGCCGGCGCGAAATGCGGCGTAGCCGGCCTCCGTCGCCTTGGCGAAGGCGCCGGCCATCGCCACCGGATCACCTGCCTTCGCCACGGCCGTGTTGAGCAGAATCGCATCAAAGCCGAGTTCCATCACGGTCGCCGCATGCGACGGACGGCCGAGGCCGGCATCGACAATCAACGGGACCTCCGGAAAATGACCGCGCAGCGAGCGCAGCGCATGCAGGTTCAGCGGGCCTTGCGCCGAGCCGATCGGAGCGCACCACGGCATCAGCACCTCGCAGCCGGCATCGATCAGCCTCCCGGCGACGACAAGGTCGTCGGTCGTATAGGGAAAGACCTTGAATCCCTCGTTGCTGAGGATACCCGCGGCCTCGACCAGGGCGAAAACATCCGGTTGCAGCGTGTCGTGGTTGCCGATGACTTCGAGCTTGATCCAATCCGTGGCGAAGAGATCACGCGCCATTTGCGCCGTCAGCACCGCTTCCTTCGCCGAATGGCAGCCGGCCGTATTCGGCAGCACGCGCACGCCGGACGAGCGGATCAACGACCAGAACCTTTCACCGGAACTGCCACCCGCCGTTTCGCGGCGCAAGGAAACCGTGACGACCCCGGTGCCTGAGGCCTTAATGGCGTCGAGCAGAATTGCCGGCGATGGGTATTGCGCGGTTCCGAGCAGCAAATGTGAATGAAGTTCGGTGCCGTAAAGCGTAAGCATGGTCAGCCTCCCTGCTGCGGCGTCAGAATTTCGACGCGGTCCCCCTCCCGGAGCGCGCAGTCCGCGCGCTCGGCCGAGCGGACGAGTTCGCCATTCAGCGCTGTCGCCAGCCATTCACCCTCGAACTCCAGCTCGCTCAGCAGCGCGTTGAGGAATTGCGCCCCGACCTCACGCGTTTCACCATTGACGATGAGTTTCATTGCGCCTTGTTCCTTTCATCGAAAATCATGTCCGCAGCCTGCCGCGCCATGGCGGGAGCAAGCAGGAAACCGTGGCGGAAAAGTCCATTGATGCTGATTGCATTGCCGTTGCGGACGACGCGCGGCAGGTTGTCGGCATAGGCCGGCCGGATACCGGTTCCAGTCTCCACGATCTCAGCCTCGCCAAAGGCTGGATGGAGGCTATAGGCAGCATTCAGCAGTTCCATCATCGAGCGCGCCGTAATCGGCCCGGTCGCATCGCTTTCGATCATCGTTGCGCCGACCATGAAGGTCTGTCCTGCCCTTGGCACAATGTAGACGGGAAAGCGTGGATGAATGAGCCGTATCGGCCGTGACAGGGCAACATCCGGCGTGCGCAACAGCAGCATTTCGCCGCGCACGCCGCGAATGTTCTCGTCCTGCGTCGCGCGTCCGACACATTCTATGGTCCAATCGAAGTCCGACGGGGCCGACAGATCGGTTTCGAAACAGACACCGCAGGCGGCAAGCTTTGCCGCAAGAACGACCAGCGCGTGGCGAGGATCGAGATGCGCTTCGCTGGGAAAGTGAAGCCCCTTGCGAAAGCGGCCGGAAAGGTCGGGCTCAAGCGCCGCAATCTCTCCTTCATCGATCATTTCGAAGCCGGACGTGCGCGCCCCAAAACGGTCGAGTTCCTTATGGTCGCGTGCCGGGGCGAGGACCAGCGTGCCGTTCCGGGTCACGCTGCCGGGCAGTGCCTCCTCCCACCAATCGGCTGCCCCTCGTCCAAGCTCGACGACAGCCTGCTCGGCGCTTTCCCTTTCGCAATAGGGCGCGAGCATGCCGCCGGCATACCAGGATGCGGCCCTTAGGCCTCCGGGCGCAGGATCGACCACGGTCACCTCGATACCGCGCACCATCAGTTCATGCGCAACCGCCAGGCCGGCAACGCCAGCGCCTTTGACAAGCACCGCCATGAATCAGCCGCCATTTTCCAGCGGCATATAGAGATCGCCGCCCTCGCGGAATTTCGCCGCCATCGCCGCCATGCCTTCCTTCTGCGCCTCCGCCCTGATGTCGTGCGAAATGCGCATCGAGCAGAATTTCGGCCCGCACATCGAGCAGAAATGCGCCACTTTGTGCGCTTCTTTCGGAAGTGTCTCATCGTGGTAGAGGCGCGCGGTTTCGGGATCGAGCGACAGGTTGAACTGGTCTTCCCAGCGGAACTCGAAACGCGCCCGCGACAGCGCGTCGTCGCGTAGTTTCGCCGCCGGATGACCCTTGGCAAGGTCGGCCGCATGGGCGGCGATCTTGTAGGTGATGACGCCGACCTTGACGTCGTCCCGATTGGGCAGGCCGAGATGCTCCTTGGGTGTGACGTAGCAGAGCATTGCTGTGCCGAACCAGCCGATCATTGCTGCGCCGATGCCGGAGGTGATGTGATCGTAGCCGGGTGCGATGTCTGTCGTAAGCGGTCCGAGCGTATAAAATGGAGCCTCGCCGCAAACGGCGAGCTGCTTGTCCATGTTCTCCTTGATCTTGTGCATCGGCACGTGGCCGGGCCCTTCGATCATCACCTGGCAATCCTTGGCCCAGGCGATCCGGGTGAGTTCGCCGAGCGTCTCGAGCTCGGCAAATTGCGCCGCATCGTTGGCATCGGCGATCGAGCCAGGCCGCAGCCCGTCACCCAGGGAGAAGGAAACATCATAGGCGCGGCAAATATCGCAGATTTCCGCGAAATGCTCGTAAAGGAAGTTTTCCCTGTGGTGATGCAGGCACCACTTCGCCATGATCGAGCCGCCGCGCGAGACAATGCCGGTCACCCGGTTGACGGTGAGCGGGATGTAATGAAGCCGCACCCCGGCATGGATGGTGAAATAGTCGACGCCCTGTTCCGCCTGTTCGATCAGCGTATCGCGGAAAATCTCCCAGCTCAGATCCTCGGCGATACCGCCCACCTTTTCCAGCGCCTGATAGAGCGGAACCGTGCCGATCGGCACTGGCGCGTTGCGGATGATCCACTCGCGGATATTGTGAATATTGCGCCCGGTCGAAAGGTCCATGACCGTATCCGCGCCCCAGCGCGTCGCCCAGACCATTTTCTCGACCTCCTCGGCCATCGAAGAGGTGACAGCGGAATTGCCGATATTGGCATTGATCTTGACGAGGAAATTGCGGCCGATGATCATCGGCTCGAGTTCGGGGTGGTTGATATTGGCAGGGATGATCGCCCTGCCCCGCGCGATCTCGTCGCGCACGAATTCGGGCGTCACATAGTCCGGTATTGCCGCTCCGAAGGATTCGCCGTCGCGTACCAACGCGCTCCTCGCCGCCTCGCGGCCAAGGTTTTCGCGAATGGCGACAAACTCCATCTCCGGCGTAACGATCCCTGCCCGCGCATAGGCGAGTTGGGTAACCGCACGGCCGTCCCTGGACCTGCGTGGCCTGCTGAGGCCGGAGAAAGCCGGCGTCAGACGCTCACCGGTCGCAAAGCCATTATCGGCGGGGAGAACGTGGCGGCCGTCATAAACAATCGTGTCGCCCCTCGCCTCAAGCCAGGCCTCCCGCATGCGTGGCAGGCCCTGCGCAATATCGATCGTCACGAGCGGATCGCTATAGGGGCCGGACGCATCATAGACGGTGATATTGGGCTCGCCCGCCGTCGGATGCACGGCAATTTCGCGCATCGGTACGCGCAAATCAGCGTATATGCGCCCGGCCTTGTAGACCTTGGTCGATGCCGGGAGCGCGCCGGTCGAAACGATTGGAGTAATTGCGGTCATCATCAGGTTCCTTTGCTCCGCGAACGCTCAAAAACGCCCGCCAGTTCAAATTGCCCGCACGCCATTATGGCCATGCAGGCGCGAAACCCAGTTCTGTGCCGGAAGGATGAAAGGCTTGTGCGAACTACAACAGGAGATCCCTGGCCCGCGCAGACTTTTGCACCGTCCCTACGCCAGTATGAACTGGATCAGGTTCAACGGGTCACTGCGCTTGCCGATGGCCAGCAGTATCTCAGCCCCTTGTCGGGACCCCCCTGGTGAATGTCTCTAAGAGACCCGCCTGCAACGCTGTTGTCAAGCGGGTCAATACGTCAGGTCAGGTGCGCAGCGGCTTCAGGGCCTCTGCCCACTTGGCAAGCTCCGCCAGCATTGTTGCCGCGCTGCCCGTCATCGATTCGGTGGGCTGGAAGACGCCCTCATCATCGATGAACTGCTGATACGAATGCACTGCAACGCCATCGGGAATCGGCATCATGCGCAAGCCCGCAACCAGCCCTTTTACCGACTCGACCGAGCGCATGCCGCCGGATACGCCGCCATAGCTGACAAATCCGGCCGGTTTGTAATTCCACTCCTTCGACAGGTAAATCAAAGCGTTGATGAGCGATGGCGGAGCGAAATAATCATACTCCGGCGTAACGAAAACGGTTGCGTCTGCCGCATCGACGAGGCTGCTCCAACGCTTGGTATGAGCCTTTTCATATTTCTGCATGCGGGGATGATGCGGTTCATCAAGGAGAGGCAGGTTTATCTCGGCAAGGTCGATCAGCGCGGTTTCGAACCGGGCATCCAAGCTGGCAAATTCATGAAACCACTTTGCGACTGCCGGACCGCCACGACCGGGGCGTGTGCTGGCAATGATAATGTTGAGCTTGAGCGCCATATGCTTGTCTCCATGATGCATGACTGAATGCCCGCATGAATAGGCAGGCTATTAGGCCGCGCAAGGAGGCACTTTCTGGAAACCGCCCAAGGGATGATCCCGGCCGACCATTCAGGGCCAGGAAAAACGAAACCCGCCCCGGCAAGGCCGTGCGGGTTTTCTCGCTATAAAAATGACCGGACGGGCGGTCACCGACTATCGGTTGAAGTCGCCACCGCTATTGCCATTCGGACGCGGCGGGCGTTCCTTCTTCTTCGGTCCTGGCAGGAGACCTTCGCGCTGTGCCTGCTTGCGCGCTGCCTTGCGGGCGCGGCTGACGGCTTCAGCTTTTTCACGGACACGGCGCTCGGACGGCTTTTCGAATGCCTGGCGCGCCTTCATTTCGCGGAAGAGACCCTCCCGCTGCATCTTTTTCTTCAGGACCCGGAGGGCCTGTTCAACATTGTTGTCTCGAACGAGTACTTGCAATCGTTTTCCTTACCCATGCTTGCCTCGTCTTGCGCAATAGCAATTGGCTACAATCAGACAAGCGTTTGAAGAATTGCCCCTGTGGCAATCCGGAGAAGCGCGGACTTTATGCATTTCCGCGCCAAAAATCCAGCCTGCCCGAGCAATTTACTCGGGCTTTGCTGCAAAGAAACCGCCTTTTACGGCAGGATGGTGACAACCGCTTCAAGAATAACGCACTTTGACGTGCGCCAAACCGAATCAGAGAGCGGCGGTGACGATGATCTCGACCTTGTATTCGGGCGTTGCGAGCTTGGCTTCGCCGGTCGCGCGCGCGGGCGTATTGGCCGGATCGACCCAGCTATCCCACACGGCGTTCATCTCGCTGAAGTCCTTCATGTCGTCGAGCCAGATAATGGCCTGGAGCAGCTTCGACTTGTCGGTGCCGGCTTCCTTGAGCAGGCGATCGACGGCCGCAAGCACATCCTTGGTCTGCTCGGTAACACTCTTGCCCGGGCCACCGACCTGGCCGGCGAGATATACCGTGTTGCCATGGATAACGGCCTGGCTCATGCGTGGACCAACTTCAATACGACGGATGCTCATGGGAAGTCTCCTCTAGCGTTTGCCGGCAGGTTGAGCCTGCCTCGCGTGCATGAAAAAAGGGCCATGCGGCCCTTTTTTCGAAAGAATGGTGGGCACAGTAGGGATCGAACCTACGACCCGCTGATTAAGAGTCAGCTGCTCTACCAACTGAGCTATGTGCCCGTCAGCCGCTGTGACGACCGAAAGTGAGGGCTCTATAACGGGGCATTTCCTGCCTGTCCAGCCCTTCTTGAAAACTTTATGACGGCCGCGCACAGGAACAGCGCAAGGCAGCATATCAAGCAAAAAGACGGCCCTCCGCGATCTTGACCGCCGAACCGCCAATACGCGCGCCGAGGAGCTTCTCCTCGGCAATATCTAGTTCCAGTTGCAGGCGCGACGGCCTGCCCATCTCGTAGCCTTGTTCGATCGAGAGCCGCAGCACTCCGTCGAGCGGCCTGTCGAAGGCGTGGATGGCGCCGGCAAAGGCAGCCGTCGCCGAGCCTGTCGCAGGATCCTCGTAGGTGCCGTCATCGCTGACGAACATGCGCGAATGAAAATGGCTATCGTGCAGGATAGTTTCGCGGCAATAGCAGTAGACCGGCAACTGGCGATGCCCGATGGTCGGGGCAACATCCTTCATAGCCGTCTGGTTGATACGGATGCGGCCAGCCGATTCGAGACCATGGACCGGGACCATCATGAATGGCACGCCCGCGTCCCAGATGCTCGGCACATGATTTTCGAAGCCGATCTCCCGCGGTTCGAGCCGCAGCGCGTTGGCAATTGCGATCCTGTCGTAATTGTAGGGTATCTGCACGGGAAGCTTCGGCAGGTCGAACTCCGCAAAAGCACCGCTCGCGGTAAGGCGGACGCCGCAGCGCACCGGGCCAACCTGCTCCTCAAGAATGATCAGCGCGTCCTGATCCTCCTCGACGGCGCCAAAGCGTCGTTGCGCCAGCGAAATCGCCGTGCCCACGGTCGGATGACCGGCAAACGGCATCTCATAGTCCGGTGTGAAGATACGCGCCCAGGCCGTATGTGCCGGGTTCCTGGCCGCAAGCACGAACACCGTTTCGGAAAGGTTGAACTCCCGCGCAATCTTCTGCATCGCCTCGCTGTCGAGTCCATCGGTATCGTGGACGATAGCCAAGGGATTTCCCGCCAGTACCTTGTCCGTAAAGACGTCGTAGACTTCGTAGCTCCGACCAGCCATTTGCGTTCTCCCCGCGTGAATGCGCAGAAATTAGTGGATGGTCCCGCCCATTCAAGCCAAAGCTTGTGACGGTTACATTCTGGGCGGGTCCGAGGCCTGAAAGCTTACGCTCTTGCGGCGCAAGCTCAAGACCGGTCGAAGTGCCAGTCTGCAAAGGCGCGGAATGTCGGCGGCGTCGCCTCGCGCATTGCACCGGCGCCGGAAATCGCAACGATATCATCGAGTTCCGGATCGTTTTCCGAGGCAATGTGCGCGCGGATGCGATCGAGAATGGTCGCGGCGGTCAGATCGAAAAAGTGGCGGCGGAACAGCGCAATGCTGCGGTTCACGGTTACGAGATAAATGGCATTGTCCCTGCTTGCCGCCCGCGAAAGATCAATGCCGGTTTCCTCTTCGACTTCACGCATCATATTGCCGTCAATATCGATATGGTCGCCGACGACATCGTCCTCGTCGAAGGATCCGGCTGGAAAATAGATGCGGCCCGCGGCCGACGTCGAAGGCGCCATACGGCCGGCGATCAACCTGTTGTCGCTGGAAACGATGACGCCCACGCCAAAAATGTGCCAGGGCTTTTCGACAGACGCATTGCCCTTCCAGTGCATCATCGTTGCAAAGCGCGTGCGGTGATATCGTGCGCGGAAATCGCCACCCGCAACTGACGCCTCCTCCGCCATGAAGAAAGGACCATTGAACAAGGCCGGGTTGTCGGCGGTCGCGCGCGACCAGTTTGCCGCAATATCCGCGCTGTTCTGCAATTCATAGGCAAGGGGTGCGCCGTCGATGCGCACGGTCGCGCTCTTCAGCGGAATGACCGCACCTTCCGGAATATCCAGCATCGTTCAAACCATATCGAGAGTAACTGCCACCGGGCAATGATCACTGGCCTTGGGCCGGTCCCAGCCAGTGCGTGGAAAGCGATCGACCTCTTGGCCGGGCGGAAAGATTGTCCGGTGCGGCTGGCCGTTGCGGATGATGTCGGGGAGAACCTTGCCGTTGGAACGGGCAAGCTCCGGCGAGGCCAGGATATAGTCGAGCTGGCAAAGATGCCGTTCCTGCGGGCCGCGCGTATGATAAAGCGTCCAGCGGTCCATGATCGGCCGCCTCTCCACCAGGTTTTCGCAGAAGCCGCCTTCGAGCAGGACATCGACACAGCTGGCCGGGTCGTTGACCGGAGCAAACGTATAGCCGCTCATGGAATCGCCGCCGATCACCACCCGCTCGCGATAATCGTTGAAATCGCCGCAGATCAACCAGTGCTTGTCCGCCGGGCCGCCGCTTGCCGCAAACTTGTCACTGATGATGCGCCGCACGGCCTTCGCCTCTGCAAGACGCACCGGCATGGTCGAGGTTCGCCCGTCGAGACCATTGCGCGGCGATCCCATCGACTTGAAATGGCAGACGAAGAGGCTGAGCGGCTTGCCGGCGATGCGCACATCGATCTCCAGGCAGTCGCGCTTGAAAATGCGCTCATTGGCGGTGATCCCGACGAGGCCGAGCTGCGGATCGTAAAGCCCGAAATCGTCATAGGTCACATGCGCGTGGCTGGTCATGGAAACGAATTCTATCGGTTCGCCATAGCGGGTCTGGTCGCGCAGGAGCACGGCGACATCGATGCCGCGGCTGTCATTGCCTTCGACCATGTATTTGTGGCGGTAGCCCTCGCCCACCATCTTGAACAGGTAGCCGAACTCGAAAGCATTCAGTGCGCCGATATTGTCGACCTCCTGCAGGCACAATATGTCGGCATGGGTTTCGGCAATCGCCAGCGCCGTCAATTGGCGCGTATCGTCCGCATGGGCAATGGCGCGGGCCTGTTCGAGCTGCCTGAACTGCGCCTCGTCCTGAATCTGAAAGAGCTGGAGCGAACGATCCATGTTGAGATTGTTGCGGAAGCCGGAAAAATCGAACCGGCTCATCAGGTTCTCGACATTGAAGGTAGCGATGCGGACGGGCATGCGGAGGGGTCCAGGTTGAAACCATTCGGTACAAAGCAACGTTGCTTTTTAGGAAACCTAATCGGGTTCGGCGATGACCACCAGTGGCTATCGTGGCGCTTCGCTCCTATATTGTTATGCGAATGGAAAGACCGGACAAATGAAAAACCTCGCAATTGCCCTTGCCATCTGCCTCGCCGCGCCGATCTCGATGAGCGTCGCATCAGCACAGGAAGTGCAGACCTATCGCCCGGCGCCGCGTGGCCTCGACGTCATCCCGCGCCAGCCGATCATCCTCAAGAATGGTTCGCCTGCGAATATTGCCTCGCCTGATTGTACCGGTTCGTCGCGCTGCTACGATTTTCGCGTTCGCCGTCCGGTCGGGCCGTCCGGACCGAGCCAGGTCGAACGGTGCCGCGCGCGCTACCAGTCGTACCGCCCTTCCGACAACACGTTCCAGCCATATAACGCACCGCGGCGGCAATGCGATTTGTAGTTGCAGAGGGTGATACCCCTCTTATTATACTTTAGCTATACGACTATACTCTTGTGATTATTCTGTCACATGTGCTTTCATTCGCACATTTCTCCCTTGACGGAAGCAATGGTTGAATTTCTACTGGAGCTATCGTTGCATGCTTAATTTCTGATTATTCAATAATAAGAATGGGAACTATTTAATGTCTTTTCATGCGCTCGGTGCGGCCTTTTCCGCACGTCGGAACATCATCTTTCGCAAATGTTTGACTAGCACCGCTCTCATCGCAGTGGTGCTCACCGCCACATGCTCCGGCAGCTTTGCCCAGCAGACGGGGAAGTATTTCAACGCCGACGGGACCAAGACCGACGATTTCGACGCTGCCGTCCAGAGTTGGGCTGACGATCGCGAATTTAACGCCAGATGGACTGCCGATCCGGGGGGCACACCTGAAGACAAGAAGCTCCATCCGGAGGTTGGGGTGAAAAAAAGCGATTTGCCTCAAGCCACGCATCTAGCGGCGTTGAAGGCCCAGTATGCCTATGCGCGGGGGATCACGGGCAAAGGCATAAAGATCGGCATGGTGGATTCCGGCTTTCTGGCCATCCATCCCGATCTCAGCGCCGTCATCCCCGTCCTGACGGAGGGGGTTTATGCTGCGAACGGCTCGCTCTCAACAGGCCCATTCCAGGCAGGGACTCCGTTCTCAGTACCGGGCGTCTACGACAAGAATATCAACGACAATCACGGAACTCATGTCGGCGGCGAGATCGCTGCACAGCGCAACGGCAAGGGCATGATGGGCATCGCGTTCGATAGCACGCTATATGTCAGCAACAGTGGCGGCAACGACGGCAGTTCCTATTACGGTCCGAACGCCGACTACAATTACTTCAAAGCCGCCTACGGCAATCTCGGCGCACAGGGCGTGAGAATCATCAACAGTAGCTGGGGCAATCCACCTGCGATTGATAATTACGACAGCAAGGAAGGGCTATTTGCCTCTTACGGGAGACTGTCCGCCCAGAAATCCTGGCTTGACGGCGCCGCCGAAGTCGCCCAGCAATACGGTTTGATTCAAGTCTGGGCTTCAGGCAATGCCGGCGCCGCCAACCCGTCGATCCGCGCCGCCCTGCCCTATTTCCGTCCTGAACTCGAGCCCTATTGGCTCGCCGTGAGCGGCACTTCCTTCAAGAATGGAGAACAGGGGCAAAGCGGCAACAAGTGCGGCCTCGCGAAATACTTTTGCATCAGCACCCCGATATCGGCCTACAGCACGACTTTCTCCCCCTACGCTGGTGTCCCGGTCTTCGGGGGCTCCTCCGGCACCTCGATGTCGGCGCCAACTGCCGCCGCCTCGCTCGCGCTGGTGATGCAGCGATATTCCTACATGACCAACGCACAGGCGCGCGACGTGCTGTTGACCACGGCGCAGCATCTCGGCGACGGCCCGGTCGACCAGCCCAACGAGGTCTATGGCTGGGGCACGCCCGATCTCGACAAGGCGATGAAAGGCCCCGGTCAGTTTCTTGGCCGCTTCAACGCCAACCTGCCGGGCGGTACCGGCGACGTGTGGAACAACGATATCTCCGACGCGGCACTGAAGCAGCGCGAGCTCGAGGAAAAGGCCGAACTCGCAACCGCGCTTCGTGCCTGGCCGGAGCGCAAGAAGGCACTCGGCTATCCTGATGGCCTCCCCGCCGACATCGAGAGCAAGACGGCGACGGCTTTTTTGCCAGAAGTCACAACGGCCAAGGACTTACTCAAGGCCGCAATCAGCGCCAATGTCAAAGACAACTACACCGCCGCCAAATTGGCAGCCGCCTTGGCCTCTCTCAAAGAGCATCCAGTAGGGGCTCAGCTCCTCTCCATCTACGACAAGGCGAATCCGAATTGGGCGTCAAATCACTACCCTTGGTACCAAACCTTCAGCGCACCGACGGACTTCGAGCAATTCATCGCTGCCTATCCCAGTGACGCCAGTTTGGCCGCCGCAGCAGCCTCCGAGAAATTCTCGATGCTTCGCTCCGAATTCGCCGTCAACGAAGCCCGCATCTCCGCGATTTCCGGAAAGGTCTATGACGGCGGCCTGACCAAATCCGGTGCAGGCAGCCTGTGGCTGACCGGGAAAAACACCTACTCCGGCGCGACGATTGTCGATGGCGGCCTGCTTGGCATCAGCAAGGAAGGCTCGATTACATCGGCCTCGATCGTCAATAATACCGGCATGCTAAGCGTCGATGGCACGGCGGCCGGCGTCACGATCAATGCCGGCGGCACGCTCGGCGGCGCTGGCACGATCGCCAGCCTCGCCGCCCACAGCGGCGGCACCGTCTCCCCGGGCAACTCGATCGGTACGCTCAGCGTCGCCGGCGATGCGACCTTCGACAAGGGCAGCAATTTCGATGTCGAGATCAGCGCCGATGGCGCCAATGCCGATCTTCTTGCCGTCAGCGGCAAGACGACGCTCCTTGGCGGCGTCGTTTCGGTGCGGCTCGAAGGCAGCCCCGCGCTGCTCAACGAAGCGGAAATGACTGATCTTCTCGGCAAATCGCATGTGATCCTGACCTCCGGTGGCGGTATCACCGGCGATTTCGAGGCGGCCAAACCCGAATACAAATATCTTTCCGCCGTCACCGGTTCCGATAGCGCCTATGACCGTACTGTCCGGTTTGTCGAGAAGCCGAAGCCCGAAATCACCCCGGATGTGCTGGTGCCGACAGTGCAGCCCACGGTTTCCGAGGCGATAACGCTCAATCATCATATCGATGTCGGCTTCGACGCGGTCACCACAAACCAGAAGGCGGTAGCGGGTGCGATCAACGCCATGGACAAAGGGGACCCACTTTATAACCTTGTCCTGTTCACGGCGGCGAACGAAATCCCCGATTACGACGCCCTGTCCGGCGAAGTGCATGCAACACTTTCCGGCGTTCTTGCCAAGGATGCCGACTTTATCAGCAATGCCGCGACAAGCCGCGTGCGCACCGCCTTCGGTGGTGTCAGCACCAAGGATCAGGCCGTGGCCGCACCCCTGGCCTATGGGCCGGGCGAAAAGCGCGGGAGCAGCGAGGCGATTGCTGCGGCAATGCCAGGTCCTGCAACGACGGCGCTATGGGCCGAAGCCTATGGCAGTTGGGCCGATGCTGACGGCAATGGCAATGCCGATGGCTATAGCCGCAACATTGGCGGCTTCGTGACCGGGCTTGACGGCATCGTCGCCGACAGCTGGCGGCTTGGCGTTCTTGCCGGCTATGGCAATACCTCGCTCAATGCGGCCTCCGGCTCGGCGGATGTCGACAGCTACCAGATCGGGCTCTACGGCGGAACGCAATGGGACCGGCTCGGTCTGCGATTGGGTACAGCCTTTGCCCAGAACGAGATTGAGACCAGTCGTGACGCCCGTTTCATGGGACTTTCGAACGAGCACGACGCCGATTATGACGCGCAAACCTTCGTCGCCTTTGGCGAACTCGGTTATCGTCTTGATACTGCCCATGCATCGTTCGAGCCTTTTGCCGGGGCAAGCTACGTGCATGTGACTGGCGGCGATTTTGCCGAGGATGGCGACATCAGCGGCCTTTCCGGCGGGGCCGACGCCACCGACATCGGCACGACGACGCTGGGTATCCGCGCCGCCCGTGCTTTTGAATTGACCGGAACCACGGTTCTGACCGCCCGCGGCATGCTCGGCTGGAACCATGTTGTCGGCAACCTGACCCCGGAGGCAAGCCTTGCCTTTGCATCCGGGCAGGCGTTCAGCGTCGAGGGCCTGCCGATCGCCAAGGACACCGGCATCGTCGAAGCCGGCTTTGATGTCGGCATCGGAGAGAACACCACGCTTGGCTTGAGCTATGTCGGGCAGTTCTCGAAGGCGGCGAGCGACAATGCCGTCAAGGCCGATTTGACCGTCAGGTTCTGATCCACACATGTAGCAAGACAAGAAAGGCCGGCGGATCGCTCCGCCGGCCTTCCTGCTTCAGACGATAATGTCTTAGTTCTTGGCCTTGTCGACCAGCTTGTTCTTGCCGATCCACGGCATCATGCCGCGCAGCTTTTCGCCGACTTCCTCGATCTGGTGGGCGTCGTTCATGCGGCGGATGCCCTTGAAGCGCGATGCGCCGGCCTTGTATTCCTGCATCCAGTCGGACGTGAACTTGCCGGTCTGGATATCCTTCAGAACGCGCTTCATCTCGGCCTTGGTCTCGGCGGTGATGATGCGCGGACCCGAGACATATTCGCCCCATTCGGCCGTATTCGAGATCGAATAGTTCATGTTGGCAATGCCGCCCTCATAGATGAGGTCGACGATCAGCTTCACTTCGTGCAAGCACTCGAAATAGGCCATTTCCGGCGCATAGCCAGCCTCGACCAGCGTTTCAAAGCCGGCGCGGATCAGTTCGACCAGACCGCCGCACAGGACTACCTGCTCGCCGAAGAGGTCGGTTTCGCACTCTTCGCGGAAATTGGTCTCGATGACACCCGAACGCCCGCCGCCAACGCCGCAAGCATAGGAAAGCGCGAGATCATGCGCATTGCCGGAAGCATCCTGATGGATGGCGATGAGGCAGGGAACGCCGCCGCCCTTCTGGTATTCGCCGCGTACCGTGTGGCCCGGGCCCTTCGGGGCGATCATGACGACGTCGACGCTCTTCTTCGGCTCGATAAGGCCGAAATGAACGTTGAGGCCGTGCGCGAAGGCGATCGCAGCGCCATCGCGGATGTTGTCGGCGATATGTTCCTTGTAGATGTCGGCCTGGAGCTCGTCCGGCGTTGCCATCATCATCAGATCGGCCCATTTTGCAGCCTCGGCAACGCTGACGACCTGGAAGCCGTCAGCCTCGGCCTTCTTGGCGGTGGCGGAGCCGGGGCGAAGCGCAATGCGCACGTCCTTGGCGCCGGAGTCCTTGAGGTTCAGCGCATGGGCGCGGCCCTGCGAACCATAGCCAATAATGGCAACCTTCTTCGACTTGATGAGGTTGATGTCCGCATCGCGGTCATAATATACGCGCATCGATCTATTCCTTCCCTTGGTTAGGATTGGTGGCCGTTCCGGGCCTGGTTGGTGTTAATTCCGTAGAGAGCCAGAAACTGCTGTGTCGCTCGCCTTGCGTCACGGTCGATCGCCGTCTCGTTCAATCCGAGCCGGTCGCCGAGCAGCAACCGGATTTGCACATCCCGGACGACAAGTCCGAAGAAAGTGCGAAACGCCTCGTCCGTTTCCTGAAATTCCAAAAGGCCGGTCTCCCGCCCAAGCTGCAGCAGGGGCTTCAAGCGCCGCGCCATGGCGAATGGGCCGTTTTCGAGCACGATCGCGCCAAGATCGTGCTTGTCGCTACCGGCATGGCCAACGGCGACCCGGTTGAGCGCGACCGAAATATTGCCCGACAACACACGCAGCCAATCGGCAGCGAAGCCTTCGAGCCCCGCGGTCAGCGAGGCAAGGTTGAATGCCTCGGGATCGACCGGCACGCCCCTCACCTTCAGGGCCTGCCATTGCACCGTTGCGGTCAAAAGACCGTCGCGGTCGCCGAACCACTTGTAGAGGCTTTCCTTCGAGCAACTGGCACGACGCGCGACGCTTGTCATCGTCAGCGTGTCGCCCGCCTCAACGAGAAGCGCGAGCGCCGCATCGAGCACGTCCTTCTGACGCTCGGTCAATCCGCTTTCGCTGACATCGACTGTGGGGTGCACGCGTTAACTCCCTGCCGTACCGTACCGTACGTTACGGCGGGTTTCTAATACGATGCAGGGTATTTGGCAAGCGCGATGGCGCAATTATTTTTCGATAAAGAATGTATCGGCGAGGCGTTGGCGGCCGGGGTGACCCCGGCCGGACTCCGCCTCGATCATGTCCTAGACTAAACAGGTTCTAAATATTCACCTGCGTACCGATCTCGACGACGCGCCCGGTCGGGATCTGGAAATACTCCGTCGCGTCGCTTGCGGTGCGAGCAAGGGCAATAAAAAGCCGATCCTGCCAGCGCGGCATTTCGGACCGCGCCGAAGCTTTCAGCGAGCGCCGCGACAGGAAGAAGGACGTCGTCATGATGTCGAACTTCCAGCCCTGCTTGCGGCAGATGGCGAGGGTGCGGGGAATATTGGGACGCTCCATGTAGCCGAAGGTCAGCGTCACCCGCATGAACAGGTCGTTGATCGGCTCGATCCGCACGCGCTCGCTCTTCTTTACCAGCGGCGTCGGCGCGGTGATGACGGTGAGGATGACATTGTTCTGATGCAAGACCTTGTAGTGCTTGAGGCTGTGCATCAGTGCCGTCGGCGTGCTCTTTGGATCGCCGGTGAGGAAGACGGCCGTACCGGGAACCAGCGTCGGCGGGTTTTCGGCCATCTTGCGCGAGATCAGATCAAGCGGCACTTCGCCCTTGCGGGTCTTTTCGAAAAGTTGGCGGCTGCCGCGCACCCAGGTGAACATGACGAGGATGATCAGGAAGGCGACGACGAGCGAAGCCCAGCCACCATCGACGACCTTGATCAGATTGGCGCTGACGAAGGTCAGATCGATGATAAGGAAGGAAAGCGTCAGGCAGATTGCGACCCAAAGACGCCACTTCCAGATGCGGAGCATGACGATGAAAAGCAGGGTCGTCGTGACCAGCATGTTGCCGGTGACGGCAATGCCATAGGCCGATGCAAGATTGGACGAGCGCTCGAAGCCCAGAACCAGCAAGATGACGACGAGGCCGAGGAGTACATTGACCCGTGGCAAATAGACCTGGCCAGACTGTTTCTCCGAGGTGTGCTCGATATTCAGACGCGGCAGGAGATTGAGTTGCACGGCCTGGCGCGACAGAGAATAGGCACCCGAGATGACCGCCTGGCTGGCGATGACCGTCGCCATCGTGGCGAGAATGACCATGGGCAGAAGCGCCCAGTTCGGAAACATTTCGAAGAACGGATTCTTGGCCGCATCGCCATGCGCGAGAATGAAGGCGCCCTGACCGAAATAGTTCAAGAGCAAGCACGGAAAAACGACCCACATCCACGCCGTGGCTATGGGTTTGCGACCGAAATGCCCGAGGTCGGCGTAAAGCGCCTCCGCACCGGTGACGGCCAGAAATACCGTACCGATGGTTGGGAAGGCGGTAGCCGGATTGTCGATGATGTATTCGAAGGCATAGACCGGATTGGCTGCGGCAAAGACGCTCAGATCATCGGCGAGATGCCAAAGACCGAAGAAGCCGAGGGCAAGGAACCAGAGCAAGGTAATCGGACCGAAAACGGTCGCGACACGCGCCGTACCGAAGCGCTGGATGGAAAACAGCGTCAGCAGAATGACCAGCGTGATCGGGACGATGAACGGCTCCAACGTGGGCGTGACGATCTCAAGGCCTTCCACCGCCGAAAGCACGGAAATCGCCGGCGTGATCACCGCATCGCCGTAAAACAGCGACGCGCCGATAATCCCGAGGGCCAGAATAAGTTGCGGGCGAGTCTTGAAGCTCGCCCGTGCCAAGGCCATCAAGGAAAGAATGCCGCCTTCGCCGTCATTGTCGGCGCGCAGCACGAAAAGCACATATTTTATGGTGACAATGACCGTGAGGGCCCAGAAGATCATCGAGACGACGCCGAGCACGTCAGTCCGGCTCAGGCTTCCATCAAGGGAAGCAGCATGAAGCGCCTCGCGGAAAGCATAGATCGGGCTCGTGCCGATATCACCATAGACGACGCCGAGTGCCCCAAGCACAAGTACCGGAAACGTCTCTTTGTGGTGATGCATATCCGGGTCATGGGTGACGGGATCTTTGTAGTAGTTCTCGTCAGCCAATTGCTGGTCACTCATGCAATTTTTTCCTCGCTCTGACAGCGTGGGCGGACGAGTTAGCCGTGTTGCATCGCAATATCAATCGCCATTTCTTCATAGCTCTAGACTCACGGTATGCAAAAACGCATGGCAAATCAAATCGCGCACCCTTATCAAGGGGCTAAGCTCGTAGCGCATCGAGGAATCTTTCCACAGAGCGCGACATTCCGTGGGTCAAAGCGTCGGCGGTCAGGCCATGACCTATTGAAACTTCAACCAGATTTGGCACTTTCTTGACCAGAGGCGGCAGGTTGGCGACGGTCAGGTCGTGTCCCGCATTGACCGCTATTCCCGCCTTCGCAGCTGCCGCGGCGGTGACTTCCAGCTTCGAAAGCTCTTCGGCCGCACGGCGCGGATCGTCGAAGGCGCCGCCATAGGGACCAGTGTAGAGTTCGACGCGGTCAGCCCCCAGTGCCTGCGCGCCGGCCGGCGCTTCCGGATCGGGATCGATGAACAGGGAAACGCGCGCGCCGCGCTCTTTCAGCCCGGCGATGATCGGGCGCAGATAATCTGCCTTCGCGACGACATCCCAACCGTGATCTGAGGTCGATTGCGATGGATCGTCGGGAACGAGGGTCACTTGTTCCGGCTCGTTCCTGGCGACGAGTTCGAGAAACTCCGCCGTCGGATAGCCTTCTATGTTGAATTCCGCATCGGGAAACTCATCGTCGATGAGCGCACGAATCTCGGGCAGATCCGAGAAACGTATATGGCGCTCGTCCGGTCGGGGGTGAACCGTCAGGCCGGACGCTCCGGCCGCCAGCGCTATGCGCCCGAGGCCGGTCACGCTCGGCCACGGCAGGTCGCGGCGGTTGCGCAGCATCGCAATAGCGTTGAGGTTGACGGAAAGTGTTGCAGTCATCGTCGAATTTCCACGCAGGAACGTCTCACACAGTTCTATCTGAGAAATACGACATAAGACATTGGTAATTCGTTCAAGGCCCGATCGAAATTTGAACGATCCATGTCACGGACGCATGGTCGGCCCTACCGGACAACCGTCAACCGCTCGGCAGCGCGGGTGATGGCCGTATAGAGCCAGCGCTCGCGGGTATCGCGGAATGCAAAGCTTTCGTCGAAGAGCACGACATCGTCCCATTGCGAACCCTGCGCCTTGTGGGTCGTCAGCGCATAGCCATAGTCGAAGTCGTCGAAGCGCTTTTTCGTCTGCCATGGAATTTCGGCGTCGGGGTCATCGAACTGCGCCTTAAGGAGCTTGATCTTGGCAACGCCCCTGCCCGGTTCCTCGTCTTCGGGTGAAACGAGAAGGTTGATGCCCGGCTTCACGGTCTCGCGCGACGAGGTCATAACCTTCCACAGCGAGCCATTGAGCAATCCCTTGGCCGGGTCGTTGCGCAGGCAAACCAGTTTGTCGCCAGCCTGCGGAAAGGCGGCGGAAAAGCCCTTGAGTTCGCGCAGGCGCTGGTTGTAGCGGCGGCGCGTGCGGTTCGTTCCGACCAGCACCTGGTCGGCGCCAAGCACGAGGTCCTGGGTCACGTCGGTCTTGGAGATGACCTTGGCCGCGCCATAGTCGCCATAGCCGAATTCGCGACCCTCGCGCACGTCGAGTGCGAGCCGGATGATGGGATTATCCCGCGCCTGCCGGTGAATCTCGCTCAAGAGAAAATCCGGCTCGTGCTCGGTGAAGAAGCCGCCGCCGGAGATCGGCGGCAACTGCCCGGGATCGCCGAGAACAAGAATGGGCGTGCCGAAACTCAGCAGATCCTTGCCAAGCTGTTCATCAACCATCGAGCATTCGTCGACGACGATGAGCTTGGCCTTGGCGACGGGGCTTTGCCGGTTCAACGAAAAAGTCGGCGCGATACTGGTCTTACCCGTCGTCTGGTCTTCGACAGCCTCTTCGCCGCGCGGCCGGTAAATCAGCGAATGCAACGTCCGTGCATTGGCCGCGCCTTTCGAGCGCAGCACCTGCGCCGCTTTACCGGTAAAGGCTGCAAACTGGACGTCGCCATCGATATGTTCGGCGAAATAGCGGGCGAGCGTTGTCTTGCCGGTGCCGGCATAGCCGAACAGGCGAAAGATCGGCCGTCGCCCTTCCTTCAGCCATGTCGAAACCGCTCGTAGCGCTTCGTCCTGTTGCGGAGATAATTGCATGGGTCTGACTGACAGGATTCGCCGCCAAAGGGCAAGGAAAATGCCGCGGTATCGGCTTATACTATAGATTATCGGGATTTCCCGCCCGGATCTGCCCCTCGCCGACCCGACCGAATTTCTGGTCGGTCATGCGAAACCGGTCGCCCTTCACCTGGAGGCGCCAGCAGATCTTGTCCGCTTCACCTTCATAGGTAACGCACAGATTGTCCTTCTCCAGCGTCCACTCGCCCGCATAGGACATGCCGTTGCTGACGACCTGCTCCGGCTTGCAGCATTCGATCATCTTGCCGCGCGACTTTCCGTCGGAGGCAAGGAATTCACTGAAATTGAACGGCGGCTCGGCCTTCACTTCGCCCGTCAGCGTCGCCCCAGTGATAAGCTTGCGCAAATCGTCTTCGCTGGACGTTGGCCAATTGTCTTCCTGCGCCATGGCGGCGCCCCCAAGAACAAGCATTGCGCACGCAAGAAGGAGAAACGCCTTCCGGCGCAGGTTCAGGGAAATCATCATTTCAGGATCGATCCGGGTCGTTTTCAAGTCTGATGGGCTCGCCGTGCGGCGTCGCGTGGGCGGCGCGTTGCCAGGATGCGGCAAGCGCTTCTACTTCGCTTCTTGCCGCAACATTCTTCGTGACGACAAGGGTTTCCAGGGCCTCAAGCCAGCAATGATAGTAATCGCTGGCGTCCTCCAGCGCGCCAGGGCGCTTCAATTCAGCCGAGAGCGCATGCGCCCATTCATCCCAGGTAAACAGGCCCCTGTCGTGCAAGGCAACAACCATGGCAAATGCCTCGGCCTGCCATGGCTCGACAAAGGCAGGACTGCCGCCCTGCGACGGCAGACCCTTGGAGTGCGTGATCAGGTCACGCAGGCTCAAGATAGCTCTCCCAGGCATCGATGCTGACTGTCAGCGTCGGGTCGGCCCCGTCACCCCAAATCTCAGCAGCGGGAAAGGTCACTGTATAAACGAATTGCGGATTCTCGCCCTTGCCGTGGGCGTTGGTGTCCGGAAAGACGAAGCCCTCCCGCACAGCCTCGACGATTCCTGCCTTGCCGCGGGCGTAGCGCGGCAGCCGCGTATGCGTCTGCGGATTGAAATTATGTGTTCGCACCCTGTCACCCGCCGAAAAGCGCGGCGGCGCAGTCATCGGCCGGTCGCAGGGTCCACCCTTCGCCAGGGCCGCGGCGACGTTTTCCGCCTTGAGGACGCGTTTCGGCTCCGTGCCCTTGCCTGTGGCATGACCCTTGCCAAGTTCCTCGGGCGATACGAAACCATGACGCTGCAGCAATCGCTCGAGCGCCTTGATCCAGATTTCATAATAGGTGGACGAATAATAATCCGCAGGGTGCAGGCTTTCGCGCGTGTGCCGGCTTTCATCGATGTTCCAATGCCCCATTGCCCCGGCGGCTATGGTCAGGCCGAGCGCACGCTTTTCCCACTCCGCATGAAACAGCGGCTCGTCCTTTTCCGGCGCAACCGGGCCGAATCCCATTTGCCCACCGAGATCCTGCGGGCCGTTCATGCCGCCTCCGGGGTCAGTGCCAGCCCGGTGCCGATCATCGAATCCCGTGTGACGAGTTCGGCGAGCTGTTCCTCGCTGAAACCCTCGGTACCCGCCGGACGCAGGGGGACAACGAGGTAGCGCAGCTCGGCAGTCGAATCCCAAACGCGGATCTTTGTCGTCTCGGGGAGAACGAGATCGAACTCCGCAAGCACGCCGCGCGGATCGATCACTGCCCGCGAGCGATAGGGCGGCGCCTTGTACCATACTGGCGGCAAGCCGAGCACCGACCACGGATAACAGGAGCACAAGGTGCAGACCACAAGGTTATGCGTATCGGAGGTATTGAACACCGCTTGCATATGTTCGCCCTGGCGCCCGGTATAGCCGAGCGAGGAAATCGCTTCGGTGGCGTCGCGTTGCAGCCAACCGGAAAATTCCGGGTCGGACCAGGCCTTGGCAACCACCCTTGCGCCATTGCGCGGGCCGACTTTCGTTTCGTAGGTATCAACAATCGCATCGATGGCCTTCGGATCGACGAGCCCCTTCTCTGTCAGGATCGTCTCGAGCGCCCGCACGCGCGCGGCCATGGGATCGAGTTCGTTGTCGTGGTGATGCTCGGGGTGATCGTGTGCCATGGAAAAATCTTAAGACCTTTTCCTGCCCCGGTGCAAGCTCACTTCAGCATTGGCCAGAGGCTCGCAATGAGGAGAAGCGCCATCGTGATGTTGAACCATTTAAGCCGGACGGGATCGGCGAGCCATCCCCGCATCATCTGGCCGAACGCTGCCCAGCTCGACACCGAAGGGACGTTGACGATGGCAAAAGCGATACCGACGATGAGAACCGTCAGCAGATAGGCATCCGACGAGGTGTAGGTCGCCATGGCGGTAACGGCCATGACCCAGGCTTTAGGGTTGATCCATTGGAACGCAGCGGCTTCGAAAAACGTCATCGGCCGTGCATTGCTGTCGACCGTGCCAAGCGACCGCGATGTCGCGATCTTGTAGGCAAGGTAGACGAGGTAGGCCCCGCCGGCGAACTTGAGGGCAGTGTATACCAGCGGAAAATTGTGGATGAGCGCGCCGAGGCCCAGCCCTACCGCGATAAGCAGGGTGAAGAACCCGCTGCCGATCCCGAACATGTGCGGAATCGTTCGCCTGAAACCGAAATTCACACCCGATGTCAGCAGCATCAGATTGTTCGGACCGGGGGTTATGGAGGTGACAAAGGCAAAGACGAGCAGCGTCAGGAAAATTTCGAGCGTCATGATCTAACCATGTATAAATGGAGTATAAATGAATGGCCCAAACTATATGGCCGCTCGATATCCGGCTCAACGCGTATCTTGTCAGGGATACAATTGCGCATCCCTGACCTCTGGCGCCATTCCATTGGAGATTACATGCCCTGTGCGCCGCGATTCATCGCAGCCACACCCGTGCGGCAGATCTCGACAAGGCCGATCGGCTTCATGATGGCGATGAACTGGTCAAGCTTCGAGCCTTTGCCGGTTATCTCAAAAATGAAGTGCTCGACAGTGGCGTCCACGACCTTGGCGTGAAATGCTTCCGCGAGGCGCAGCGCCTCATTGCGGTTGTCGCCGAAACCGGCAACCTTGACCAGGGCGAGTTCGCGCTGGATCGGCTTTTCATTGCCAAGCTCGCCTGCACGTACCGACAGGTCGACGACACGATGCACCGGCACGATGCGCTCGAGCTGGTGGCGAATCTGGTCGAGCACATGCGGCGTGCCGCGCGTCACGATGGTGATGCGCGACAGGTGCTGCTCGTGCTCCGTCTCCGAAACCGTAAGGCTCTCAATGTTGTAGCCCCGTCCGGAGAAGAGGCCGATCACCCGGGCAAGGACGCCCGGCTCATTGTCGACGAGTACCGATAGGACCGTCGTTACCGGTAGTTCGGTCTCCTTGGCGATGAAGTAGGCCGAGCCGGAGGCAAGGTTTTGCGCGTTCATGATATTTCTTTCTCCGGTTCGGTTAAACGAGCTGCCTGCCCTTGGCATCGATGGCATTGGCGACCGCTTCGTCCGTTGCTTCATCGGGCAGCAGCATTTCATTGTGCGCCTTGCCGGACGGGATCATCGGGAAGCAGTTGGCAAGATTGGCGACGCGGCAATCGAAGAGGACCGGCTTCTTGACGTCGAGCATTTCCTGGATCGCATCGTCGAGGTCGCCCGGCTTCTCGCAGCGTATCCCGTGCCCGCCATAGGCCTCCGCCAGCTTGACGAAATCGGGCAAGGCTTCCGTATAGGAATGCGACAGGCGGTTGCCGTGCAGCAGTTGCTGCCATTGACGCACCATGCCCATGTACTGGTTGTTGAGGATAAAGATCTTGATCGGCGCATTGTACTGCACCGCCGCGCTCATCTCCTGCATCGTCATCTGCACCGAAGCATCGCCGGCAATATCGATGACCAGCGAATTCGGATGCGCGATCTGCACGCCGAGCGCTGCCGGCAGGCCATAACCCATCGTCCCAAGCCCGCCGGACGTCATCCAGCGGTTGGGTTTTTCGAAGCCGTAAAACTGCGCCGCCCACATCTGGTGCTGGCCGACCTCGGTCGTGATGTAGGTGTCGTGATCCTTCGTCAGCGCGTAGAGACGCTCCAGCGCATGTTGCGGCATGATCACGTCCTTGTTTCGCGTATAGGACAGCGATTTGCGCGCGCGCCACTTGTCGATCTGTGACCACCATTCGCCGATCGCCTTCTTGTCCGGCTGGACCGACGAGGCGCGCATCAGGCGCACCATGTCTTCAAGGACGTTGGCGACATCGCCGATGATCGGAATATCGACGCGAACGGACTTGTTGATCGAAGACGGATCGATATCGATATGAATCTTCTTCGAGTTCGGCGAAAAGGCATTGAGCCTGCCGGTGATGCGGTCGTCGAAACGCGCGCCGATATTCAGCATGACATCGCAATCGTGCATGACCATGTTGGCTTCGTAGGTGCCATGCATGCCGAGCATGCCGAGCCAGTTCTTGCCCGATGCCGGATAGGCGCCAAGGCCCATCAGCGTCGATGTGATCGGGAAATTGCTGATCTCCACGAGTTCGCGCAAAAGCCTGCTGGCTTCATCGCCGGAGTTGACGACGCCGCCGCCCGAATAGATGACCGGACGCTTCGCGGAGGCGAGCAGCGCAACCGCCTGCTTGATCGCCTCGATATCGCCCTGGACCTTAGGGTTGTAGCTGGTGCGCGGCGCGGTTTCCGGCGGCGTATACATGCCGGTCGCGAACTGGACGTCCTTCGGAATGTCGACGAGAACCGGACCGGGCCGCCCGGTCTTGGCGACGTGGAAGGCTTCGTGCAGTACGCGCGCCAGATCGTTGACGTCCTTGATCAGCCAATTGTGCTTGGTGCAGGGGCGCGTGATGCCGACCGTATCGCATTCCTGGAACGCGTCGGAGCCGATCAGGCTGGTTGGAACCTGGCCGCTGATGCAGACAAGCGGGATCGAGTCCATCAGCGCATCCTGCAGCGGCGTCACCGCATTCGTCGCGCCGGGACCCGAGGTTACCAGCATGACGCCGACCGTGCCCGTCGAGCGGGCGTAACCTTCGGCCGCATGGCCCGCGCCCTGCTCATGACGCACGAGGATGTGATTGATCTTGTCCTGCTGGAAGAGCTCGTCATAGATCGGAAGGACAGCACCGCCCGGATAACCGAAAATATCCTTGACGCCCTGGTCGATAAGCGCCTGGACGACCATTTCGGCGCCGGTCATTTCGCGTCGTTTCGATGCGTGGCTGTCACTATCCTGTTTTTCTGCGGTCATCGGTCTCTTCCCGTTCGATCCTGTGGCTCTCGGCCCTTCAGAAGATGATTTCGTTTAACTGAGATGCTGGTAATAAAAAAGGCCCCCGAAGGAGCCTGTGTTTCGCGCATGGGAGCTTTCGCCGGGTGCTTACAACACCCTGCCCATGCGCGATCCCACGACGATAAGAACTGTTTTCATGGTCGCGGACGATAATTTGGCATTTTCCATCCGTCAACGGCAAAAATGCAGGGATTTGGCAAATGAATCGCGATTGAGGCAAGGCGCCTGCGCAAATCGTTCAAATGCAAACTACCGGGCTAACATAATCTCAATGCGTCTCAGCTTAGGGTTGTTGTGAACGATATCAGTATTCCTCCTCGCCCAGGATTGAACGCCGCCAATGAGTTCAGAAGCTTTGCCTTCCCAGCAGCCCCGTCCCTTCCTTCGCAATCGAACCGACGGTCATGTCATCGAGTGCAACGGCGAAAAGGCGATCATCCATGCAAAGTCCGGACCATCCGTCTCTGCGTCGGAGGACTACTGGACGGTAGGCCAGCTCATCTCGATACAGGTCGCTCACAGCCGCGTTGTCGGCCTTGTCTACAAGGTCGATCTTCCCAACGCCCAATGGGAACCTGGCGAAGACCAGATCATTCACGTCCACATCGAACTCGTCGGGCAGGTCGATACGCTCAGCGACGGGACGCTGCGGTTCTCCTCCGGCATCGCCACCTATCCCTATATGGGAGCGGTGGGGCACCGTATTCGCTCGGAAGACCTCGCCGCAATCTATAACGCTACGATGACCAACACCGTGTCGGTCGGTCACCTGTCGCAAAATGCCGATATTCCCGCCCTGATCTCCATCGACAGCCTCGTATCGCGCCATTTTGCCGTCCTCGGCAGCACCGGCGTCGGCAAGTCTAGTGCGGTCTCGCTGCTCCTGCGCAAGATTATCGCCCAGCGTCCCGATCTGCGCGTCCTGATCCTCGATCCGCACAATGAATTTTCAAGTGCGTTTCCCGAGCACGCCATTTCGATCGATTACACCACATTCGACCTGCCGTACTGGCTGTTCCGGCTGGAGGAATTCGCCGAGGCAGTCTTCCGCGGGCGCCCATCGGTTGCAGCGGAAGTCGATATATTGCGTGATCTGATCCCGCTCGCCAAGGAGCGCTTTGCCAGCGCGGAAGGAACTACCAGCGCATCGCTCCTCAAAAAGGACCGCGATTATTCTTCCATGACGGCCGATACGCCCTCGCCGTACCGGATCACCGACCTGATAAAGCTTATTGATGAGCGTATCGGCCAGCTCGAAGGCAAGCCGGACCGGCCGACGATGAAAGCGCTGAAGCAGCGCTTGCAGGCGCTTGTCGCCGATCCGCGCTACCGCTTCATGTTCTCGGCGCCGACGACCATGGACACGATGCGCCAGACGATCGGCCACATATTCCGCATACCGAAGAACGACCGGCCGATCTGCGTTTTCCAATTGGCCGGCCTGCCATCCGAAGTCGTGAACTCCGTTGCGTCGGTACTATGCCGCCTGGCGTTTGACCTTGCACTTTCGAGCGACGGGCGCGTGCAGACCCTTGTCGTGTGCGAAGAAGCACACCGCTATATTCCTGCCGATCCAAATGGCGGTTTCTGGCCGACGCGCCAGGCCGTTGCCCGCATTGCCAAGGAGGGACGCAAATACGGCGTCTATCTTGCCGTCATCACGCAGCGCCCGGGCGAACTCGACCCGACGATCCTGTCTCAGTGCAGCACGGTCTTCGCCATGCGGCTCGGCAATGAGCGCGACCAGGAAATCATTCGCGGCGCCATTACAGGCGCGTCGCAGAGTACGATCGGGTTTCTTTCGTCCATCGCCAATCGCGAGGCCATAGCCTTTGGGGAAGCTGTTCCGACCCCGATGCGCATGATGTTCGAGACGATTGCGCCGGATCAATTGCCTGCCGCGCACATGGCAAGGACCCAGCAATCGTCCCGGCTTGGCGATACACATGTTTCGCTCGACATGATCCTGACGCGCATGCGCCAGCTCAATGCCGCGGAAAACAACAGTGGCGACGACAGCGACTTCGACGATCTGGATGGGATAATGGCTCACGCGACGCCGCAATCGTTTGCAGCGCCACGTCCTCAACCACCAGTCGCGACAGATCCCGTGCGCGCGCAATGGCGGACGCTCGATGCGGCGATGCGCAATGACGAGCAAGCCAAGCCGCAGCAGGAAAGTAGCGAACGTTTCCGGGCCAGCGATCTCATCCGCACCTTCCGCACCGACAAGCCCTGATCAAGGATAGGCCAGGCGCTCCCAATCGTCGCCGAGCTGGTTGCGAAACCACGTCATTTGCCGCTTGGCATATTGGCGCGTGGCGACAATGGCGCGATTGGCCGCTTCCTCGGCGCTCGACCTGCCTTCAATGACTTCCGCTATCTCCTTGACACCGATCGCCCGCATCGCAGGCAATTCGTTTGGCAGTTGCAGGGCCAGCAGTTGGGAGACCTCCTCGATCGCGCCCGATGTCATCATGGTTTGAAAGCGCATGGCAATGCGCTCGCCGAGCCACGCCCGGTCCGGATCGATGACGATCTTGCGCGTCGTCCGGGGATCGATCAGCGGGCGTCCGGTCTCCTTTTGCCAATCCACGATAGAACGGCCCGATGCATCGATAACCTCCAGCGCACGCACAATCCTTTGGCTGTCCGAGGGCCGCAAGATCGATGCAGCCAGTGGGTCCTTCCCGGCAAGGATCGCATGCAATTTGTTGGCTCCGTGCTCCGCGTCATGACGCCGCCAGTGCGCTCTGATTTCTGCGGGAATATCCGGCATGGCCGAGAGCCCGCCCAAAAGCGCCCGGAAATAAAGTCCTGTGCCGCCCACAAATACGACAGGCTTGTCTGACAGTTCCGCACGCCCCAGCAGCGCTTCGACATCTGCAAGCCAGCGGCCGGTCGAATAGGAAAATGCAGGCGGAACATGGCCGTAGAGATAATGTGGCGCGATCTCGAGGTCGTGGGCACTCGGCCGCGCGGTCAGAAGGTTCAATATGTCGTAGACCTGCATTGAGTCGGTGTTGACGATCACCCCGCCCGCTTCCCTTGCCAAACGAAGCGCAAGCGCCGACTTGCCGCTTGCCGTCGGTCCAGCTATCAGGATCGCCTGTCTTGTCACATCAACCGCCCGATCGGAAATTGTCCCATGCCTTTGATGGCCACCCTCATCGCAAATCCCGCCATGGCGGGCCTTTCGCCTTCGCTCGGGATTAAAGCCTCGGCGGCGGTCAATGCAACAGGTGTTTATTGGCTGGCCGATGGAATCGCCTGCGATATTGCGCTGAAAGATGGCACCGACCCGACTGAGGCCCATGCGCTGCTTGCGGATGCGCTCGGCGGCAGCCCCATCGATATCATCGTGCAGGACCAGGATGTACGGCGCAAGAAGATCCTGATTGCTGACATGGACTCCACCATGATCCAGCAGGAATGCATCGACGAACTCGCCGAGGAAGCAGGCCTGCGCGACAAGGTTGCGGCCATCACGGCAAGGGCAATGAACGGGGAGATCGCCTTCGAGCCAGCCTTGCGCGAACGTGTTTTGCTCTTGAAGGGCCTCCCCTACAGTGTCATCGACAAGGTCATTGCCAGCCGCATCACGCTGATGCCGGGCGGTCCTGAACTGGTGCGGACGATGAAGAAATTCGGCGCCTATACCGCCCTCGTTTCCGGCGGCTTCACGGTGTTCACCCAGCGCATAGCCGATATGATCGGCTTTCACGAAAACAGCGCCAATACATTGCTTGACGACGGAAAGATGCTGACCGGCGAAGTCCGGGAGCCCATTCTTGGCCGCGAGGCGAAGGTCGCCGCCTTGAAATCGATCTGCGACCGTTTCAACCTGTCGCCAAGTGAAGCGATTGCCGTGGGCGACGGAGCCAATGACCTCGGCATGCTGCAGCTTGCCGGAACCGGCGTGGCGCTTCACGCCAAGCCTGTCGTTGCCGAGCAGGCACGCGTTCGCATCGACCACGGTGACCTGACAGCCCTGCTTTACGTGCAAGGTTACCGCAAGACAGATTTCGTAATTTGAGGCGGCGGGCTAGCCCGCCGCGCTCCATCAATCCATCTGCAGTGTAACGAACCGCAACTCGCCGGTTTTTGAAGCCAGCATGAGCAGCGCGTTCTTGCGGCCCTCGTCGCGCAGCTTTTCGATGCGTGCCGCGACGTCCTCAGGCGTCGAAACCGTTTCCTGCGCGATATCGACTATGACGTCGCCGGCTTCGATACGCTTGTTGGCGGCAATCGAGTCTTTCTGCACTTCGGTGACGAGAACACCCTGCACTTCCTTGGCGATGCCGAACGACTTCCGGCTGTCATCGTCGAGCGACCCGAGGGTCATGCCGAGGACATCGACGCCGTGCAGGGCATTGTTGTCCTCGCCCTGACTGGATTGATCATCCTTCTTGGCCTGCTGATCGGTATCTTCGAGCCTGCCGAGCTTGACCTTGACGGTCTGCTCCTTGCCCTTGCGGATGACGACGACATCGACTTCCTTGCCAACCGGGCTCTCCGCGACCACGCGCGGCAGGTCCTTGACATTGTTGACCTCCCTGCCGTCGAAACGCGTGATCACGTCGCCGGCAAGAATCGAACCATCGGCGACGGGGCCGCCATCGATGATTCCGGCGACGAGCGCGCCCTTGCTCGACGGCATACCGAGGCTTTCGGCAATCTCGTCGGTAACCGGCTGAATGCGCACGCCAAGCCAGCCACGGCGGGTTTCACCGAACTCGCGCAACTGGGCGATGACGCCGGAGGCAAGCTCTGCCGGAATGGCAAAGCCGATGCCGATAGACCCGCCGGTCGGCGAAATGATCGCAGTGTTGATGCCGATCACCTCACCGTACATGTCAAACAGCGGGCCACCGGAATTGCCCCGGTTGATGGCCGCATCCGTCTGAATGAAGTTGTCATAGGGTCCGGAATTGATATCGCGATTGCGCGCCGAGACAATGCCGAGCGTAACCGTGCCACCGAGGCCGAACGGATTGCCGATGGCCATAACCCAGTCGCCGATCCGCGTCTTGGCGGAATCGCCGAACTTGACAGCAACGAGCTTGTGCTTCTCCGGATCGACCTTCAGCACGGCAAGATCAGTCTTCGTATCCTTGCCGACGAGTTCTGCCTTGAGCTTCGAGCCGTCGTTGAAATTGACTTCAATCTCGTCGGCGTCGGCGATCACGTGGTTGTTGGTGACGACGATGCCTTGCGCCGCATCGACCACAAAGCCGGAGCCAAGCGACTGGACCTGATGCGAGGGATTGTTCTGTCCGGGCTTCTGCTTGCCGAAATACTCATCGAAGAATTCCTGGAAGGGCGAGCCTTCCGGAACCTTCGGCATGGGTACCGGACCTGACTCGCCATCCTGACCCTTGACGGTCTGGGAGGTCGAAATGTTGACCACGGCGTCAAGAAGCCCTTCGGCAAGATCAGCGACGGAAGCTGGACCTTGAGCCCGCGGCTGCAGGCTGTTCGGTACCGGCGCCGCCTGCGCCTGCGCAAATGCGTGATTGACCGACAAGGGAGTAGTGCCCGCTGCAACCAATGCAATCAGCGCCGCTGCTGCCGTGGTGGAACGGAAGAAGGTGCGACCAGTGTTTAGAACCATGCGTTCGGTCCCCTATCGGTTAACGTGGAAATAATACAACAGAACGGTGAGAGTAGACAAAAATATGGCCGCCGACACAAAGGTTTGATGAACGGCGGCCTTGACCACTTATCTGCGTGCAAGCCAGACGATGGCAACACCGATCGCCACCGCCGCCACGCCGGCGATCCGCAGGAACCCGTCAGGCTGCTCGCTGACGTCGCGTGCGACGCGCTTGGCTACCACGGGAAAACAGCCGTAGAGCACGCCCTCGAACACGAGGAACAGCCCTACGGCATCGAGAAAGTCTACCATGAGAGCCTGCCCCTATTGCGGGGCAGGCGCAGGAGCGGCCGGCGCCGGCGAGGTGGCGCCGCTCACCGGAGGAAGGTTTCCATTCGAGTTCTGGAAATAGCGGAAGAACTCGGAATTGGGCGAAAGCACCATCGTCGTTCCAGTATTGTCGAGAGCGGTGCCATAGGCCGTCATCGACCGGTAGAACGAGAAGAAATCCGGATCCTTGGAGAACACTTCGGCAAAGACGCGGCTGCGCTCACCTTCGCCCTCGCCTCGCATGATTTCCGATTCCTTGCGGGCTTCGGCGATGATCTCGACCACCTGGCGGTCGGCGATCGCCTTGATTCGCTGGGCTGCTTCACGGCCGCGGGCGCGCAGGCGTTCGGCTTCCGCAAGGCGCTCCGCCTTCATCCGGTCGAAGGTCTGCTGCGAGACTTCCTGGGTGAGATCAGTCCGTCGTATACGTACGTCGGTGATCTTAAGGCCAAGCGATTCCGCATCGGGACGCAGCTGTTCACGTACCTCATGCATCATGCCGGCGCGCTCATCAGACAGCGCAGCCTCGAAACCGCGCAAACCATAGACACCACGCAACGAGGCATCGAGACGGGTACGCAGGCGGGCTTCCGCCAGTGTAACGTCACCCGACACGGTCTGCCGGAACTTACGCGGGTCGGTGATCTGGTAAACGAGGAAGGCATCGACTTCGTAGAACTTGCCGCCGGAGACCTGCACGCGGATATTGTCGAGTTCGAAGCTCAGGAGACGATCTTCGATCATCTGGACATTGTCGGCCTCGAGGAAGCCGAACGGCAATTTGAAATAGATGCCAGGATCGGATTTCACATCGACGATCTGGCCGAAGCGCAGAACGATGGCTTGCTGACCGGCGCGAACGACGAAGATCGACGAATAGACCAGCAAGGCGACTAGTGCGATGAGGCCGACGATGATGGGGAGGCGGTTCTGGGTCATTGCTTCGCCCCCTCGGCTGCCGGACGCTGCTGCTGCTTGGTCAGTTCCGTCAGAGGCAGATAAGGAACGACGCCCTGGCCGCTCTGATCGACAATCACTTTATTGGAGTCCTTCAGGACACGCTCCATTGTTTCGAGGAAAAGACGCTTGCGGGTAACCTCCGGCGCCTTCACATATTGATCGTAGACAGAGGTAAAGCGCTGCGCCTCACCCTGAGCTTCCTGCACGATACGGTTCTTGTAGGCGGCCGCATCTTCGCGGATCTGTGCGCCCTCACCGCGGGCCTGACCGAGTTTCTGGTTGGAATACTGGTTCGATTCTTCGACAAAACGGTCTTCGTCCTGCTCGGCGCGCTGTACTTCGTCGAAGGCATCCGCAACCTCGCGCGGCGGTGCCGCATCCTCGATCGATACGGCATTGATCTGCATGCCAGCGCCATAATCGTCGAGCGTCTTCTGGATAATACCGCGCACGTCGTTGGCAATGCCCGCACGATTGTCACGGAAAATGTCCTGCGCCGGACTGCGGCCGACGATCTCGCGCATGGCGCTCTCGGACACCTGCTGCACCAGATTCTCCGGGTTTTCGACATGGAAGAGATAGGCGACAGGATCGGAAACGCGGTAGAGCACGGAGAACTGGACGTCGACGATATTCTGGTCGCCCGATAGCATCAGGCCTTCCTTGGCGCCGCGTGCGCCCTGACCGCCGATGTTCTTCTGTTTTTCGACGATCTCGACCTTTTCATAGGATTCGATCGGCCAGAAATGGAAATGCAGGCCAGGTTCGGCGATATCGGGCTTCGGCTTGCCGAAGCGCAGTTCAACGGCGCGCTCATCCGGCTGCACCGTATAGACCGACTGGAAAAGCCAGAAAGCAACGAGAACGAGGGCTGCAATCCCCCAAAAAGCAGGGCTGCCGCCGGAACCCCCAGGCAGAGCCTGACGCAAACGATCCTGACCGCGACGGAGTATGTCTTCGAGGTCCGGCGGATTACCGCCACCGCCCCCTTGCGGCTTCTGGCCCCATGGACCCCCACCACCACTATTGTTACCGCCGCCACCCCATGGGCCGCCGCCGCCGTTCTGATTACTCCAGGGCATTCCTACCTCATATTTTGAAGGAAAACGCCAACCCCTTGGCTTCCTCCCACTGTCACGATGTCCCGTTTATAGGGATGGCAGGGCACGCTTTCAACGCGCGCGGCCGGATTTCGCGCGAATTTGGTAAAAAGCCGAACGATTATGGTTCCTTATCACGATATTTTCATATCGCGCGCAGTTTATACGCGCACTCAGCGGCGCTCGTAGACGGCAAACCGCGTCGGATAATTGTCCTTCTCGCCAGCCGGGAATTCCTCGCTGGAAACCTCGGCCCAGATCTTGGGATCGATCGGCGGAAAGTGCACGTCGCCATCGATGTCAGCGAGCACCCAGGTCACGTAGAGCCGGTCGACGCGGTTCAAGGTCTGGCGAAAGATTTCGCCCCCACCAATGATGCAGATCTCGTCGACCTTGTCGGCAGAGGCATGACTGCCGGCCACGACCAGCGCTTCATCGACGGAGCGAACCGCAATGACGCCATCGACTCCGAAGGCAGCGTCGCGCGTTACGACGATATTGGTGCGTCCGGGCAACGGGCGGCCGAGCGAATCCCAGGTCTTGCGGCCCATGATGATAGGCTTGCCCATTGTCGTCGCCTTGAAGCGCTTCAGATCCGAGGACAGCCGCCAAGGCAGGCCGTTCTCTCGTCCGATGACGCCGTTTTCGGCAATTGCAACCACGAAACTGATCATGCTGACATCGTCCGTTCTTAATGAGCACCCGCGACGAAAAAACCTAAACGGCGATCGGCGCCTTTATGCTGGATTCGGCGACGTAATCTATCAGACGGAAATCGTCATATTTGAAGGCAAAGAGGTCCGTTACCGCCGGATTGATGTGCATCTTCGGCAGGGGACCGGGCGTTCGGCCAAGCTGCAACCTGGCCTGTTCGAAATGGTTCGAATAGAGATGCGCATCGCCAAGCGTGTGGACAAAATCGCCGGGCTTCAGGCCTGTTACCTGCGCCACCATCATCGTCAGCAGCGCGTAGGAGGCGATGTTGAAGGGTACGCCCAGGAAAATATCGGCCGAGCGCTGGTAGAGCTGGCAGGAAAGCTTTCCATCCGAAACGTAAAACTGGAACAGGCAATGGCATGGCGGCAGGGCCATCTCGTCGACAAGCGCCGGATTCCACGCCGAAACAATCAGGCGCCGCGAATGCGGGTTGGTCTTTATCGCCTCGACCACATTGGCAATCTGGTCGATGTGCCGCCCATCGGCGGCCGGCCAGGAACGCCACTGGTAGCCGTATACCGGCCCAAGGTCGCCGTTCTCATCGGCCCACTCATCCCAGATGGTGACACCGTGCTCATTCAAATAGGCGATGTTGGTATCGCCCTCGAGAAACCACAGCAACTCATGGATAATGGACTTGAGGTGGAGCTTCTTCGTCGTCAGCAGCGGGAAGCCTGCCGAAAGATCAAACCGCATCTGGTAGCCGAACACGGAACGTGTCCCGGTACCGGTCCGGTCGCCGCGGTCGACGCCTGTGTCCAGGACATGCTGGAGAAGATCGAGATAAGTGCGCATGCCTCCTTCTTAGCAGATTCGACCGGCGAAAAACCATCGCTTTCGCCAATCCACAGTATCCCGGCTTCAGAGCGCATGAGGGCATAAGCCTCGCGTATGAGCATCAAGCTCTGATCGCTTCGATCTGTCTGAAGTCGTTCGACATTTGCCTTTTGATGACCCGCCATTTTGAATTTGATTGAATAGCAAGAGCGCATGTGATTACCCATGGCAGCTAACATCGCGGTGAAGTGGGCCGGCTGCTACCCCAAGTGTCGGATGCGGCATCCGGCGATGTCTTTGCCGGTTTTCTCCACAGGACGGATCCCAGCCGTCGCAATTTCGAGAGCAAATGAGGTCCATGAAAATTATCGTCGTCGGCGCCGGCATTATCGGCGCATCAATTGCCCGCTCGCTGGCGAAAGCCGGCGCTGAAGTCACCGTGCTCGCCGAGCACGCGGGCGGCGTTGCGACCACTGCTTCTTTTGCCTGGATCAACGCGAGCTGGGGCAATCCGGAACCCTATTTCCGGCTGCGACGTAGCGCGATGGCTGAGTGGCGGCAGCTTGCATCGCAATTGCCGGACATGCCGCTGCGCTGGTGCGGCAGCCTGTGCTGGGACCTCGCGCCTGATGAATTGCATGCCTATCTGACCGAGCACGGACGCTGGGGCTACGATATCAGGCACGTTGGCCGTGCTGAGGCTTCCAATCTGGAGCCAAACCTCGCAGAACATCCGGACTTCGCGGTTGCCGTTGCGGAGGAAGGCGCAGTCGAGCCGGTCGACGCCGCGCGCATACTGTTTGCTGATGCGCGAGCCCACGGCGCAACGTTGATCGACAATGTGACCGTCACCGCCCTGCGCGAGGAAGGTGGGCGTATTACCGGCGTCCGGACCTCTTCCGGTGAAATGACGGCCGACATGGTGGTGCTCGCCGCCGGAGCCGCTGTTACCAAGCTTGCGGCGTCTGTCGGCGTTACAGTGCCGCTTGAGACGCCGCCCGGTTTGATTGTTCATTCCAAGCCAACACGGCAGCGTTTGAATGGATTGGTGATTGCGCCCGAAGTCCACATGCGCCAGACGGCGGCCGGGCGTATCATTGCCGGCAGCGATTTCGCGGGAAGCGAGCCCGGCGTTGATCCTGGCCAAACCGCGGAAGCTCTCTTCGCCAAGGTCAAGGCAATGTTTCGGGATGCGGACGATCTTGCCCTTGAGTTTCACACGATAGGATATCGCCCGACGCCTGCGGACGGATTTCCCGTCATTGGCCGGCCAGAAGGTTGCGACGGCCTTTACATTGCCGTCATGCATTCAGGTGTCACCCTCGCCCCCTTGGTAGGAACCATGGTCGGCGGCGAAATCATGACGCAGGCTGTAGATGAACGCCTCGCGCCTTATAGGCTGGAGCGATTTGAAGTCGCCGGCCGCGCGGCCTCCTGACGCAAAATCCCCGGCGCACGGCCAGGGATTTCACATCGATCAGGAAAGCGTGGATCAGAGGCTTCCGAGGGCGCCGAGTGCTTTCGCCGTCAAATAGTAGAAGGTGACACGGCTCTTGGTGTTGTCAGCCTTCATGGCGGCACAAACCGACTCGATGGCGGCTTCTGCCTTGGCGGTGTCGGTGAGGCCAAGTTTCTTTTCTACCCAGTTGGTACGTACCCGCTTAAGTTCATCAGGGTCCGTGCAGGATACCAGCGACGAGTCGCGGTTGCGCAGGGCAATGCCGAGGTGCTTGACGATCTTGGCAACAGTCGCCTCATCGGCAGCTGCGTCGTAATGGCGTACATCCTTCAAATAGTCAGTCATGGAAATTCCCCTGCTTGCTGGGTGCAATGCCCCGCATTGCAGCCTCCCTGAAACCTGAAGACGCCTCGCGACTGGCCGACGCATGAGGCGGTGACTCTGTATACGAGTCGAAACATTCCCCAGCAACGATTTGAAGTCAATGCACTCTTTCAATTCAACAAATCAGGCCCTATATAAGTCGTGCCGGCTTCGGTCGGCTATGGTGATAAACGGACGATGCAATAAGCCCATTGGACCCGGGGGCAGTACCCGGCGCCTCCACCACAATGCAGCCGAGGCGCTGCCTTGTGGCGGGGGCGACACAGGATCGACAAGGGTGTAAAGATCGCTCTTTTGCCCGGCATTGTACCACCGTTATCGGGCTAACTCAGTAGTTGCAAACGACAACTATGCGGAAGCACGTCTCGCCGCTTAATGCGGTGCGATAGCTTCAAATCAAGTCCTAGGGGTTCGCACTTCTAGGCGGGGTTCGGAGGCACCTGGCAACAGAAGCCTCCACTTCCCTCTCTGCTTCTTTTTAACAAAATTCGCCTCGGACCTCGCCCGATGGACGTCTGCATTTGTCGACGACCGCTTGACCGCCGTTAACGCAAGGTGTATTAAACTCACAAGTTAAATAACCATTCGGTTCCGTTAAGATGACGCCTGATCGACTCGACACAATATTTTCAGCGCTCGCTGACCCAACGCGCCGTGCAATCCTGGCACGCTTGTCGCTTGGAACGACCTCGGTCACTGAACTCGCGCAGCCGTTCGACATGTCAGGACCTGCAATTACCAAACATCTGAAGGTGCTTGAACGGGCGGGCCTTGTGATCCGAAGCCGTGAAGCGCAGTGGCGACCCTGCAGCCTCGATGCCAAGCCTTTGAAGGAAGCGACCGACTGGCTCGAACGCTACCGCCAGTTCTGGGAAAGCAGCTTCGACCGACTGGAAGACTATCTGCACGAAGTACAAAACAACGGAGAGCAAGATGGCTGATACCAATAGGGCCCACGTGACGAATGACACTGCGGGACGCATCCTTACCATCACACGACTGTTCAATGCGCCGCCTGCCATCGTCTTCACGGCCTTCGCCAACCCGAAACGGATGATGCAGTGGCTCGGTCCGCGTGATTATCCGGCAACCCAGGTGGAAGCGGACTTTCGCGTTGGCGGCAAGTGGCGCGCGTGCCTCGATTCGGCAGCGACGGGGAAAAAACTCTGGCACGGCGGCGTCTACCAGCAGATTGTACCCAATCGAACACTGGCCTTCACCTTTGCCTGGGACCAGGAGGACGGTAAGCCTGGAAACGAGACCCTTGTCCACATCACCTTTGAAGATCAGGCGGCGAAGACGCTGATGACATTCCGCCAGAGCGTTTTCGAGACGGCGGAAAGTTGCGACGGCCATGTCACCGGCTGGAACAGCGCCTTCGACCGCCTCGAAGCTCTGCTCGCACGCGAATAATTCGGACTGCAAATCGGGGTGGCGATGGTTCGTCGCCGCCCTTATGATAGCGATGGCATTCGATTCGGTGCACCCTCCCCGCGCTAGCCCATGCGCACTCCCCAAATTCCCAAATTTCAATCGGCCCGGAACTTACAGTCTGTGCCTGACGTCAACGCGTGACGGGCCACGGTCTTTCCGCAACCGTCGAGCCGGAGCATTTTATGCAGCAACACATCCAGAACAATTTCATCATTCTCACCGGCGGTCCGGGCTCGGGCAAGACGAGCCTGATCTCAGCCCTTGGCCAGCGCGGATACGCAACCTCGACCGAGGCCGGGCGCGCAATCATCCGCCATAATCAGATAGTGGATGGCCCTGCCGTGCCATGGAAGGACCCCGCCATCTTCGCGGAACTGATGCTGTCGTGGGAGATGCGATCCTACGATAGCGCAGCCGACAACGCCGACCTCGTCTTCTTCGATCGCGGCGTGCCCGACATTGTCGGCTATCTGGAGCTTAGCGGCCTTGAAGTTCCCGCACATGTCCGCAAGGCAGCAGGGATATTCCGCTACAACCCGACGGTTTTCATTCTGCCGCCGTGGTCGGAGATATTCACACAGGATACAGAGCGCAAACAAACGCTTGAAGAGGCCGAGCGGACCTTTCACGCAATGGTTTCGGCCTACAGCGATTGCGGCTATGCGCTCGTCGAGGTTCCACGCGTGCCGATTTCGGAGCGGGTCGCCTTCCTTATCGAAACCATAGGCGCCGTCACCTGACGACAAAGGCTCCCGGAACGCGCGTTCCGGGAGCCTTCGCATGCTTCTGACGGAGGATCAGAATTATTCGGCAGCGGCTCCCGCCTCAACGACGCGGCGCCTGCCGATTGTTGCCTGGGTAAGAACGAAAGCGCCAACCGCACAAAGAGCGATGCCTATGGCCATCGGCAGGGCCGTGCCGTCGAAAAACACGCCGGCAATGACCATCGCTATCGCCGAGGTGACGAAATGCAGCGTACCCATCAGCGCCGACGCCGTACCGGCGATTTCGCCGTGGTCCTCGAGCGCCAGAACCGAGGTTGTCGGGATGACGAGGCCGAGGAAGCCGTATCCAACAAAGAGGAACGCCGCCATCACCGGCAGTTGATTGATACCAAGGCTCATGACCACGACCATCGCCGCCATGGTGAGCGCGAACGCCGTGACCGCCATGCGCATGACGCGGACGAGGCCAAAGCGGTCGCCGAGCCAGCCGGTCAATTGCGATACAGCAAAGAACGACACGGCATTGTCGAGAACGCTATGCTGTATTGGGTTGGCGTCAGCCCATAGTGATCGATCAGCACGAATGGCGAGTTCGCGAGATAGACAAGGAAACTGGAAATGCCGAGGCCGCCGATAAAGGTGAGCGTCAGGAAATTCCGGTCGCCAAGAAGCAGGCGGTAGGCCGACATGGCGCTGCCAAGGCCGCTTTCGGCACGCGCCTCGGATGGGCGCGTTTCCTTGAGCTGAGTCGATAGCAGGATAAGGCCGATGAAGGCGGCGATCATCACCGCCCAGAAAACACCGCGCCAACCGTAAAATTCGATGACGGCACTGCCCGTCAGCGGCGCCAGGATCGGCGAAATGCTAAAGACCAGCATCAGCAGCGACATCAGGCGGGCCGCCTGGACGCCCGTGTGCATGTCACGGACGATCGCCCGCGGAATGACCATCCCGGCGGCGCCGCCAATTCCCTGCAGGAAGCGGAAGGCGACGAGCGTCTCGATATCCTGCGCAAGGGCGCAGCCGATGCTGGCGACGGCAAAGAGGCCGATGCCTATGTAGAGGGGCGCCTTGCGGCCCCACATGTCGGACAAGGGACCGTACAGCAACTGGAAAATTGCAAAGGAAATGAAGAATGCCAGTAGGCTCAGCTGTACGGCGCTGTTTTCTGCCCCGAGTTCCCTGCCGATCGATGGCATGGCCGGCAAGTACGTGTCGATGGCAAATGGGCCGATCGCAGTGAGAAGACCGAGGATGAGAGCGTTGCGAAAGAAGGATGTCGTCATGATGCCAAATCTTTCAAAAGCTGCGGCGCAGAAACCGGATTGTTTCCGCGGTGCCTTGCGATCAGGATGAGGTTTGACGGAGCGCACAGTCTTGGGAGGAAGTACACGTACCGCGTTAATTGGCGTGTCAACAATTTTGGACACGAGTGTCAAATTAGACACCATTGTCTAAAACGTCAAGACGCCTTATCTTTCATTCATGACAAATCGTGACGTTGCCCTGAAATCCGCGGGGCCCACCATGCGTGGCCAATGTGCCAAACGCCTTTCCATCCTTGACGCCGCTGCCAACGTGTTTTGCCGCGAAGGCTTTTCCGGAGCGAGTATCGACGAAATTGCCGTCGAGGCCAACGTTTCCCGCCAGACCATCTACAACCACTACCGCGAGAAGGAAACGCTGTTTACCGCCGTCGTCGCCGACGTCATGGACCGGGCCAATGCCGCGCTCTTTTCGGTCCTTGCGACCTTTCCCGAGAAAAGTGACAATCTGGAGAACGAACTGACCGGGTTTGCAATACGTTTGACCCAGAATTGCCTTTGCAATCAGGACGGGCGCTTTTTGCGCAAGCTTGTCCAAAGCGAGGGCGAACGTTATCCGCATCTGTTCGAGGCCTGGCGCCAGCATGGGCCGGGCAAGATTACCATGGCCCTCGCCGCGCTGTTCGCCCGCCTCAACCACAAAGCTATCCTCGACATCGACGATGTCGATGTCGCCGCGCGCCAGTTTCTTGCGCTCGTCAACGCCGACCTGCAGATGGTAACGCTGTTCGGAGAAACGCCGAGCCAGGAACAGATGGAGAGCGCGTCGCGCAACGCGGTCCGCACGTTCCTTCGCGCCTATGCCCCCCAGGGCAACGATTCGAACCGCCCGAGCCCGGCGCTTTCCGTTGTCGGCTGATCATTATTGGCGCGCCATTTTCCCTCTCCGCTCACTGCGCTTAACGATCCGCCCAGCCCATCACGTTAAATTTAAGCGCAGTGCTGACAAGCGGTCGCAATTCCTTTAGCCATGCGCCATAATGGTCGAAATTCGGTCACCCTTTCGCTTGACAGGCAGGGGTGAATCCATGGGATAAGAATGCATGCCACAAGATATGATCCGCTACGATATACTTGCCCAGGAAGCGCTTCGGGGCGTCATCCGCAAAGTGCTCGGCGAAGTTGCCAAGGCAGGTCTCCCGGGCAATCATCATTTCTTCGTCACCTTCCTGACTGGCGCGCCCGGCGTGCGAATCTCGACCCGGCTGCACGAGAAATATCCCGAGCAGATGACGATCGTGTTGCAGCATCAGTTCTGGGACATGCAGGTGACCGACACGCAGTTCGAGGTTGGCCTCTCCTTCGGCGACGTGCCGGAGCGCCTCGTCGTGCCGTTCTCGGCCATTCGCGGCTTTTATGATCCTTCGGTCAATTTCGAACTCGAATTCGACGTCGAGATTGCCGAAACGGTCGGGGACAATGATCAGGGCGTCACCAGCATCGCGCCTGCCCAGCCCGAAAAGCCCAAGGTCGCAACGCCGAGCGCCAAGCCGAAGCCGCCCGTCAAGGCAGCGAAGAAGCCTGCAAAGGCAGGCGGTGAAGCTGCTGAGGAAAACGGCGAGAAATCATCGGCTTCCGTCGTATCGCTGGACTCCTTCCGCAAGAAAAAATAGCTGTGGGCGAGATCGTCAACCTTCGCCTGGTCAAGAAGCGCAGGGCCAAGGACGCAAAGGACAAGCACGCCGCCGAGAACCGCATCCGGTACGGTCGCACCAAGGTTGAAAAGCAATTCGAGCGCGATGAGACCAACAAGGCCGCGCGCTTTCTCGACGTCAATAGGCTGGAAAAGCCCGACGCCGCCGACCCGGCTGACGTGCCTACGGACAAGACGTGAGCGCCGTCCGCAAGCGCTCGGTTTCCATTCATGGCCACCGCACGAGCTTTTCGCTCGAAGACGCTTTCTACGACCTTCTGCTCGACATCGCCAAAGCCCGCAATCTGACCATCGCCGGCCTCATTGCCGAAGTGGATGAGACCCGCGACCGCAATTCCAATCTTTCGTCGGCGTTAAGGCTTCATGTTCTCGGTTGGGTGAGAAACGCCGGCAACAATCGTCCGTAAATAGCTGTTGCGACTCTGCAAAAAAATATAGGCGCGGTGTCGGCCCGGCCCATGCTCGTTCGTCCTCGGAGCGGTTGAATTCAAATCGAAAGGAAGGATAGATGCCAGCCAACCAGAAGATTACGCCATGCCTTTGGTTCGACGGAAATGCTGAGGACGCGATTGAGTTCTATTTGTCGGTTTTCAAGGATTCGAAGGTTCTTGAAATTACCCACTGGGGCAAGAGCGACCCAGAAAAGGAAGGCAAGGTCTTGATCGCCAAGTTCCAGTTGGCAGGCGAGGAATATCTCGCCCTTAATGGCGGCCCGCAGTTCAGATTCACCGAGGCTGTCTCACTCACCGTCGACTGCGCCAACCAGGAAGAAATCGATTACTACTGGGAAAAACTGACAGCCGATGGCGGCGAACCCGGACCATGCGGCTGGCTAAAGGACAAGTTTGGCCTGTCATGGCAGATCGTTCCATCGCTGATCATGGAAATGCTGCAGGACAAGGACGTGGACCGGTCGACGCGCGTCATGAATGCATTGATGGATATGCACAAGCTTGAAATCGCCGAGCTGCAACGGGCCTATGACGCCGGATAGGCAGCGCTCATCGACGGAATTCTCCCCGACCTAAAATTTTGGTTCGAGCGTCTTCAAAAACTCGTCGACGGACTGCTTGTTTATCGTACCCGATCCCTGTGACGGGGCCACAGCTGCGCCGCCCTGCCCTTGCGCGGGCGGCGTTTGGCCCTGTTCAAGGGCCTTCTGGGCCGCAGCTTCGTCCGCAGCTCTCTTTGCTGCAGCCGCCCGCTCCTCGGCGGCGCGTTTTTCCGCCTCGGCGCGTTCAGCCGCTTCCTTTGCCTCTTGTTCAGCCTTCAACCGCGCCTCTTCGGCAAGACGCTGCCTTTCGTCCGCACGCGCCTGGAAGAGTTGAGCCTCGCGGCGCAGCCGCTGCTTTTCGACAAGCGCCGCCTGCATGGCGTCGACCCGCTGTTGCTCGCGCTCAAGCGCCCGCTGCGTCAGAAATTGCTCCAATGGCTGCTGGTTGAGCGTCACCTTCGGTGCTGCCCAAGGTCCATAGAGGCTGAACTCGACGACGGGATCGGCCCCGGCCACGATCGACTTTCCGGGATCGAAAACGAAACGTCCCTGCGACGCGACGGTGAGATCCGGAAAGTTGACCCTAAGATCGGCGCCAAGCGTCGCTCCCTCGCTCGCCAACTGGAACGTCGACGTGCGCGCCATGCCGCCGGCGATGGTGAAGGCGAACTCGGCAGCGCCCGCCTTGAACTCGCCAGTGTTGAGATATTTGCCGATCGTGGCGTCGATCATTGCCGGGGTAACCGGCCCGTCGGCCGCATCCGTATCCGTCACAATCGGCGTCAATGCCGCTGGATTGAGAGCATTGATCGCAAGATCGGCGACAGAAATGACACCGGAACCCGCCACCGATTGCATCATCTCGGCCACTGACGTGCCGGTTGCATTGACCGATGCCGAAATTTTTGTCTTGCCGCGAAGCGGCACGAAGGGGATTACGTCCTCATCGGGCTTGTAAAGCGTATCGAGCGCCGTACCGTCCAGGGTGAACTGACCTGTTGCCAGTCCCGTTCCGCTGGTATTGCGCAGTTCGAACATGCCGTTGAAATTGCCGCCGAGAATATCCCCCTTCGCGTCATCGAAGCGTAGCGATCCGTCTTTCAGCGCCGTGTTTGCCTGAAATTTGCCGATCGTCCCGAGGAAACCGGCATCCGCCTCGTTTGCATTAAGCTTCAGCTTGACATTCAGGGGAAATAGCTGTGTGCCCGAAAACGTCGTCGTCGGCCATGGCCCGAGTGCCTCCGCTTGGAGCGCGCTGGTCCCGAGCATGAAGTCACCGAGAGTCGCAAGATCGAGATGCGCCAAATTCAAATCGCCTTGAACGTCGGGGACCTGGTTGGCGATTTCTATTCCGAGCCGTCCGCCGACCTTGGTACCGCTCACCTGGCCCGCAAGATCGGGAAGGTTAAGCCTGCCCTTGCCCAGTTGAAAGCTGCTGGCAAGATCCACGGGCATGCCATCGCCAAAGCCTGGAAGCGTGTAGCCTGCCGTCGCGATATAGGGTTCGAGGTCCGCTGCCTTGATCGAGGCCCTACCTTCGCCACTGAGAATATCGCCGATATTGCGAAACACGCCATCGACGAGCGCCTGTCCGTCCGATGCTTTAAGCGAAAGTTGCGTCTGCAGCCCGTCCTTCTCGTTGCCCTTCAAGGCAAGATCCGCTTCAAGCCCGCCAGCAAGCCCAAGAGGCAGCGCCGGCAGGCCGATGAACGCCATCAGGGCTTCCGCCTGTTCGCTGCGCGAATCCATGGTGAGTTCGAGGCTTCGCAAACCCTCGCTGTTCTTCGAGGTCGTACCTGAAAGCGTGACGTCCATCCCGCCGGTCTTGCCGGCCGCGCTTAAGGAGAACTCGTTGGCACCGCTTTTTCCCTGCAGGCTATTGGCGAGAACGTTAAGCTTGGTTTCCTCGAAAAGGCCGGGATAGCTTACCGCATGCTGGCTGAGCGACGTTATGAATGGGAAGTCGGGAAACCTTCGCGCCATAGCCGTCACGAAGGGAGCAAGGTTGTCGGAAAGCACGGTCGAATCGATTGAGCCGGATGGTTCCGCCTTGAAGGGTTCGAGCTTGCCGGTTGCGGTAATGGTTGCCCCGGCGACATTGCCGATCGTCAGGCGATCAATATCGAAGACGCCGTCGCGCAGGCGGAATGAGGTGTCGAGCGTTTCTGCGACAAGGCCGCCATGGGTGACGGGTCCAGCTTTGAGATGCACATCGAGGTCCTGTCCGCGCAATTGCGGTGAGCCATCGTCCGAAGGCTGGTTATTATTGCCGAAGATGGCGGCGAATGCTTCAAGCGCATCCGCGTCAAGCGCGCCGCCCTCGAGCACCAATTGCGTCAGCGGCAGGGATTCGCCCTTGGCGCTTCGCAGAAGCGAACCCTTCAGCGAGGCCCCGCCAAGGGCAACCTCGAGATTGTCGATCTTCTGCAGGTCATCGCGCAGGCTTACATCGCCGGAAAAGCCCGCGCCAGGCAGACGCCGGATGGCTTCGTCGACCGAATTGGTCAGCCATGCTGCGAGCCCGGAGGGCTGCCGAGAAGCGACGAGCAACCGGCCGTCGAAGCCGAAATCATCGCCGACCCTTAAGGTACCCTTTGCCTCGAATTGCGTGCGTCCCGGCAGTTCGGCCCGCAACTGGTTGATCGTCCAGCCGGCTGCGGATGGCGCAGCGTCGATGGTGACGGAGCGGATGGTCGTATCGCCCGCAACGATCGCGGGCAGTTTGAGGTCGATCCTGCCCGGCACTGTTGGAATTGGCAGCTGGTCCATGAGGCGGCGGAACACCGCCAGACGCTCGGCCGCCGTTATCGGGGTCGGCGTTGCGCCTTTCGCCGGCTGAGCCTGCTCCGCGAAGGTGACCTGCTGGCCATCTGCCGTCACTTCGAAGTGGGGGGTCTTGCCATAATCGAACAGGGCGGTGCCATTGACCACATAAGGATCGTCCACGGGCCCCTGCTCCATGCGGAACTCGGGGATTGTCACCTTGGCGTGGTCGGCCTCGAAGCGGCCTGTCACCCGCAGGCTGGACAATAGCGGCTTTGCTTTTTTCTGCTCGACTTTGGCGCCCGTAGCCGCAGCGACTTCATCGGCCGAGCGGATGGCGATACTGCCGGTATATTTGAGGCCGCTGTTCTGAAGCGAAACGAGACCGTCGGTTTCGAACGAGGCCGGAACATTGTCAGGAGTGAAGCGGGTGCGCAGGTTCATCGTACCATCCGGTTTGACCGCGCCTGTCGATGCAGTAACGGCGGTCTTCTTGCCGTTGAAGAACAGCGTGCCATCGAAGCTCCAGGGTCCGGACAGATCGTTCGCTGCAAGCGTGGCATCCAGATTGGTAACCGTACGCGTGGTTCCCGTCGAAGCATCGCGGATGATGATCGATCCGTCCGTGATGCGCATGTCTTCAAGCCGTACCTGCGCGGAATGAAACGGCGTACGCGGACGGATCGCCCAGTCGAACGCCCCGTCCTTGTCGATCCGAACGGTGGCCCGCGGATTCTCGATGCGCATGTCGAAAATCAGGATTTCGCCGCGTATAAAGGGCGCAAGCTCGGCATCCATTGAGAACTTGTCGATCGTCATGACGGGCTCGGTGCCGGGATCGCCGACCCGCACATCGGAGAATGTTACCGAAGGAAACGGCAGGAGACGCGCGCTCGCGCTGCCCGCAACCGTAACGGGCCGGCCCAGAAGCGCCGACGCCTCCCGCTCGAACGACGAACGATAACCGGCCCAGTCGACGAAATAAGGCACGATCAGTGCTGCAGTCAGCACCAGGACGAGGAGTCCACCAATGAAAACAAAAAGGCGTGCCAGGTTCCTGCTCCGATCACTCTATCTTGGGCGCTATAGCAGAAGATTGCGCACGCGGGCGTGACGAGCGCCTCGCTCGCACGCAATCCTCAGAAAAAGGTTCAGCGCCCCGAATCAACTTGCAAGCTCAAAGCCGTAAGATCTTGCCGGGATTCATGATATTGCCCGGATCGATGGCGCGCTTAATCGTTTCCATGACATCGACCGCACCGCCAAGCTCGGCTCTCAGGAACTTGATCTTGCCCTGCCCTATGCCGTGCTCGCCGGTGCAGGTACCATCCATTGCGATGGCCCGCAAATTGAGGCGCTCGACGAAGGCTTCGACCTTTTGTATCTCCTCGGGGTTCTTTTCATCGAACAGCACGAGCACATGGAAGTTGCCGTCTCCCGCATGGCCGACGATCGGCGCGATGAGGCCGCTGCTCTCGATATCGGTTTCCGTCTCCACAATGCATTCCGCCAATCGCGAGATCGGCACGCAGACATCCGTTGACAGCGACTGCTTGCCCGGAGCGAGCGTCATGCAGGCAAAGTACGAGTTGTGCCGCGCCGACCAGAGTTTCTCCCGCTCCTCAACATTGGCGGTCCATTTGAATGCGCCGCCGCCATTGGCCGCAGCGATTTCGCCGAAGAGCTCCGCCTGTTCCGCCACCCCGGTTTCACTGCCGTGAAACTCCAGGAACAGGTAGGGCGCCGGTTCGTAGTCGAGCTTTGAATAGGCGATCATTGCCTGCATTTCGAGCTGGTTGACGAGTTCGATACGCGCCACGGGAATGCCCATCTGGATGGTTTCGATCACCGTGTTGCAGGCGCTCTCGAGATCGGGAAACGCACAGATACCGCCAGAAATCGCCTGCGGAATGCCGTAGAGCTTGAGCGTCAGTTCGACAATGATGCCGAGCGTGCCTTCGGAACCTATGAGAAGCCGCGTCAGGTCATAGCCCGCGGATGTCTTCTTCACCCGTTTCGACGTGGTGATGAGACGACCGTCGGGCATCACGGCTTTCACAGCCAGAACGTTCTCGCGCATTGTGCCGTAGCGCACTGCATTCGTTCCCGAGGCGCGCGTCGCCGCCATTCCGCCGAGGCTCGCATTGGCGCCGGGATCGATCGGGAAGAACAGCCCGGTATCGCGCAGATATTCGTTAAGCTCCTTGCGCGTAACCCCAGGTTCGACAACGACATTCAGGTCTTCGCTATAGACTTTCAGAATGCGGTTCATGCGCGACAGATCGATCGATATGCCGCCGGCCGGCGCGTTCACATGGCCTTCGAGGGAAGTGCCTGTTCCAAACGCGATGACCGGTACCTGCCACTCTCCGCAAAGGCGCACGACCTCCTGCACGTCCTCGACGGATTCGGCGAAAACGACGAGATCGGGAGCCTGGTTCGGAACGTAGCTCGTGGTGTGGGCATGCTGTTCGCGAATGGATTTGCCGGTTTGGGCATTATCGCCGAAGCGCTTCTTGAGAATCGATACGACAGTTGCAATTCCGTTCTCGTTGCGCAGCAATGCCTCTGCGTCTGCCAGTGCCATTTCAGTCTCCACCCTTCCGCGCATCGTTTACGGCCGAAACGGCCACAAGCTCATGCATGCGCGTTCGCACACTCTTTTTGACCACCACCCGCGCACAAGCGAGGGCTGGGCACAACAATCGAGGATTCATCGATTATCACCGCATTTTCGGGGAATGCACGTGACTTGTCCAGTTGTAACTCAGTGTGAAAGTTGCCGGCCCAGCGCGTCGCAACGCCGCGCGTCAGTCTTCTTCGTCGTCATCGTCGTCCGGATGCCAATCGGTCACCGCGACGAAGCGTTCCTGCTGGCCGGTCTTCTCGAAGACACTGCCGACCGGAGCGTCCAGCAAGGGAATAATGCTCGGATCGTAATTGGCGATCGTATTGACGTCAAAGATGCCGCTGTTCTCCGGATCTTCCATGTAGTCGTCGCTCTCAAAGCCGGAAAGGAAGCGCCAGCCACTGTCGAACTCGTTGTCGGGGTCTTCGCGGTACATGAAACGCACCGGAAAACCATCGATCGTTATCGTGTCCGTAGCGATGCAGCCACCATAATTGCGAATCAATGGCCGTATCTGGTCTTCACTGAGTCGATAGCTCTTTTCCATGGCCAATTTTAATTGATCGTCATGGATTTGGCTAGTTTACGGAAGCGATCGGCATATTTGGCCTTCTCACTGTCGCGAACGATCAGGATGGCACGGACGTATCGACTGGCCTCGAAACGGGCGATTTGAGCGACATAGAGAGGATCCCCGCTCGCCGCATCCTTGGCGCTGCCGTCGATTTCGACCCATTCGGCGCCGTCGGCTTCGGAACTCGATTCATTGTCGGAACTGACATCCTTGATGCCGGTCAGCGACGCAAACGCTTGCCTGGCAAAGTCCATGCGCGTGGACGGCTCGGGCGCCGTATTGAGATTTGAGGCAATGATTACCATCGGCTGTATGGAGTTGGTCGCAACGTCATTTGCTCCTTCGGTCAAAAGAAACGTCGCGCCGGCGATGACGCGCACAGGACGAAAGCCCGCCATGTCGGTCAGCTTGAAGGGGAGCGATGCGATCTGTTCATCGAGGCTCGGCGGCGGGCGAACGACGATGCTGCGCAGCGCCTGATCGACATCGGCATCGGACAGGCCGCCTTCGACGCCATCGGGAATCTGCACCGTGACCATGGCTGTCGTCGACTGTGCACCGACGAGCACGATCCATTTGCGATATTTTATGCCGGCCGCCATCTGGCTCCCGCGCATGAGCTTGGAGACGACCGCGCCCTGAACCGGCCAGTTTTCAGGCTGGCCCACAGTTTCGATGCCCGTCTCGCGCAGGCCCTCGGGATTGAATTTGGCCGCCAGTGCCGCATAGGCGTCGGCGGGCATTTCGGTGACGACGACGGAGGTGCCCTTGGCTGCGTCTTCGAAACCGCTGAAATTGGTGGAAAGCACCAGCCCGGGCGGCGGGACGAGCCCTATGCTCGATCCGCCCGGAAATACGACATCATCAGCGCGGCTTGCCCCAATGCCGGCGAGCAGCAACATCAGAAAGCTTAGGGCAATTGTGACCAGGCGCATTGGCGGTTCCTTGCGTGAACGTCATCCAGAAGTAGTGCTCCGCGACGGTTCCCGCAAGCTGTTGGCCTCGTTCGCTGTTTCGCGCTAGCTCAGGTTCTTCTTGAAGAAGCCGATTGTCCGGCCCCAGGCAAGCTCGGCGGCCTTCTTGTCGTAACGCGCCTCCGAGGTATCATTGTTGAAAGCGTGATTGGCGCCATCATAGACAAAGATTTCGAAGGTCTTGCCGTTCGCCTCGAGCGCCTTCTTGTAGGCGTCGATGCCCGCATTGATGCGCGTATCGAGCCCAGCATATTGCAGGAGGAGCGGCGCCTTGATCTTCTGCACGTCTTCAGCCTTGGGCTGGCGCCCGTAATAGGCGACGCCTGCGCCAAGATCGGGCGCATTGACGGCAAGGTCATTGACAAGCCCGCCGCCCCAGCAGAAGCCGACGACCCCGACCTTGCCGTTGGTGGCCTTATCGTTCTTCAGATATTCGATGGTCGCGACACCTTCGGCAATCGCCATGCTGGCATCGAGCGCCCCGATCATGTCGCGGGCCTTGTCCTCATCCGGCGGCGTTCCTCCCGAAACGGACAACAGGTCAGGCGCGAGCGCAACAAAGCCTTCGAGCGCCACGCGCCGCGCGACATCGCGGATATGATCGTTCAAGCCACGATTTTCATGAATGACGACAACGCCGGGAAGCTTGCCGGACGCATCGGCAGGGCTTGCCCTATAGCCCTTGATCTCGCCTTTGGATCCGGGAAACACGACATCCTTCGTGAGCAGGCGCTTGTCGTCGGCAGCGACGATGGCCGCTCTCGCGGAATTTGCCGCCAGCAGCGGGGCGATCATGGCTGCAGCAGCACCCGAGCCGGCAAGCTTGGTCAATTTGTCCATGAAAGAGCGCCGGTCAAGCGTCAGGTGCGTATACTCGTCATAGGCATCGACCATGGCCTGCGTGATTTTCGGAGTAGCGTTAGGATCGTTCATGACAGCCTCACCCTTGTTGGGGGGCGAGGCGCCGACCTTTCACATCAGCGCTTGCAGCGGTGTGAAAGGATGCCGGTTGAGAGGGCAACGCCAAGCCCGGTTATCAATGCTGCCGCAATCTCCCAGACGCCGACCGGTTCGTCAAGGAAGATGGCGCCGCCAAGCGCGGCAAGAACCGGCGTGAGGGCGCTGAAGGCCGCTGCCTGGCTGCCGCCCAGCACACGCACAGCGATCCCATAGGCGAGCATGGCGGCGAGGCCCGACAGGATGCCCTGGCTGAGAAACTGCAACGCGATCTCCGCCAGGGGAACGCTGGTGATGGCCGTACCGAAGACAAGCGCGAGGCCAATGTGGATGATGAAAGACCAGACCGCAATCAACGCGCCGCCTTCAAGCGCCGTGAGGCCGGAGCGCTTGAACGCATGCGTATAGCCGGCCCACAGGAGAGCTCCCAGCGGCAGAAAGGTAAAGCTGATCCACCCGATCGCGTGGCTGCCGAGCGCGATGGTGAGAAGTATCGCAAGACCGGCCACGATTGCGGCAAGGCCGAGCCAGCGGGTGAAATCCGGCCGCTCGCCGAAGACGACCACGCCGATCAGTGCGGCAGCAAGCGGCATCGATCCGCCGAGCAATACGCCCACCGCCGAAGCAGGCGTGGAATGGATGGCAAAGGTGGTGATCTGGAAGAAGAGTGCCCCTGCCCCGCAGACCATGATGGCGACAAGCTTGACTGGCACGCCGCGCGGAATGAGCCCGGTTCTGAGCCAGACCGGCGTAAGGACCAGCGCCGGAACACCATAGCGGATCAAGCCGAGATCGATGGTGCCAAGGTGTGTTGCGCTGCTGTGCCGGGTGGCGATGATCCACGTCGCCCAGATAAGGATGGTAATCAATGCGCCGGCGTAACCGGCTCCCAGTGAATTGGACTTCTTCATTTCGGGGGCAAGAGCAACCATCGGAATGTCCTTTCGTTTCGTCCGAAACATCGTTCGGTTGAGAGAACAATAGGGCAAACGGTCGAAGCATGTCCTTGCAAGTTGATGCCGCTCTACTTATGCTTTCAGCAACTTTCGGGAAATTCAAACCCTGTAAGAGGTCATTTATGCCAAATATGGATAATTTCGATATCGGCATTCTTGAGGCGTTGCAGGAGGATGCGCGTGCAACCAATGTGGAGATCGCCGAGAAGGTGAACCTCTCCCCGTCCCCCTGCCTGCGCCGCATCCGCAACCTCGAAAAATCTGGCGTGATCCGCGGCTACCGCGCCGACATCGACCGCAAGGCCGTAGGCCTCGGCTTGACGGTTTTCGTGGAAATAAAGGTCGGGCACCACAGCCGCGAAAACTCGGAAGCGCAGCAGGCCGCGCTCCTGGCGATGCCTGAGGTTGCGGCCGCTTTCCTCATTTCAGGCACGGCAGATTTTCTGGCCGAAGTGGTGGTCGAAGACCTCAGCGCCTATGAACGATTCCTCACCGACAAGTTGCTCCTTCTGCCCGGCGTCGCCGATATACGCTCCAACTTCGCCATTCGGACGGTAAAGACCGGCGCGCCGCTGAAATTGCCGCAGCGATGATGCTCACTTCGGCAATGCATAGGCCATGACGTAATCGCCGGGCTTGGTTCCGACCGAACCGTGACCGCCGGCGACGATGACGACATATTGCTTGCCGTCGGCGAGCGCATAGGTCATCGGCGTCGACTGACCGCCGGCTGGCAACCGCGTCTCCCACAATTGCTTGCCGCTCGTGAGATCGTAGGCCCTGAGATAATCATCGACAGCCGCGCCGAGGAAGGCGACGCCGCCTGCCGTGATCATCGGTCCGCCGATGCCCGGCACCCCGACCTTGAAGGGCAAGGGCAGCGGCGAAGAATCGCGGACAGTGCCGTTGCGGCGCTTATAGGCGATTTTGCCGGTGCGCAGATCCGCGCCGGCGACATAGCCCCACGGCGGCGCCTGGCAAGGCAAGCCAAGCGGCGAGACGAACGGCCCCATATAGACCGCATAGGGGGCGCCTTCATTGCGGTTGAGGCCCTGCTCGCTGCCTTTCGTACCCGCGCCGGGCGGCGGCACTTCGGCACGTGGCACCAGCCGCGAGGTGAAGGCGAGATAGGTCGGCATGCCGAACATCACCTGGCGCGCCGGATCAACCGCGACACTGCCCCAGTTGAACACACCGAAATTGCCCGGATAGATCAGCGAGCCTTGCAGCGAGGGCGGCGTATAGCGCCCGTCATAGCGCAGGCGAAGAAACTCGACGCGGCAGGCGAGTTGGTCGAACATCGACACGCCCCACATGTCCTTGCCTGTCAGACGCTGCGGCATAAAGGTAAGGTCCGAAACCGGCTGCGTCGGTGACGTGGAATCGCCTTCTATGGCGCCCGTTGGCGCCGGCACCTCGTTGACCGGTATGATCGGTTCGCCCGTGCGCCGGTTAAGAACATAGATGTCGCCCTGCTTGGTGGGGCCGACCAGGGCTGGCACCGAGCCCGTAGCCGTATTGATGTCGACAAGCACCGGCTGGGCCGGAATGTCCATGTCCCAGAGGTCGTGATGCACGGTCTGGCGCACCCAGCGCAACTGTCCGGAGTTCAGATCGAGGGCAACGATGGATGAGGAGAATTTCTCGACATTCTCGCTGCGCCCGGCTCCCAGCTGATCGGGCGTCTGGTTGCCGAGCGGCACGAAGAGGAGGCCAAGCTTCTCATCGACGCTGGATACCGACCAGCTGTTCGGTGAGTTATGCGTATAAGTCTGTCCTTCGGGCAACGGCGCCGTTATGTCCGGATTGCCGGAATCCCAGTTCCAGATCAGGGCGCCGGTATTGATGTCGAAGGCGCGGATGACCCCGGATTGTTCGTGGACCGAGTAATTGTCATTGACGGCGCCGCCAACAATGATCTTGCCAGCCGCTATGACCGGCGGCGATGTCGAGTAGTAATAGCCGGCGGGATTGTAAGGCATGCCCTTTTCAAGATGGACTGTGCCTTTGTCGCCGAAGGATGGGCAGATTTGGCCATTGGCCGCATCGAGGGCAATCAGACGGGCGTCAGATGTCGGCAGATACACGCGCTCGGCGCAGGGTTGCCCCGCCGTCACATTCGGATCGGCATAATAGGAGACGCCGCGACACGTCTGATGCTGGCGATCCGGGTTGAGACCGACATTCGGATCGAACTTCCATTTCTCCTTGCCCGTCGCCGCATCGATAGCGATCGCCCAATTGTGCGGCGTGCACAGGTAGAGCGTATCGTGGACCTTGAGCGGCGTGACCTGATAGGTGGTTTCCCCAACGTCCTGCGGCAGCTTCACATCGCCGGTCTGATATTGCCAGGCGAGCTGCAGGTTGCCGACATTCTCGGTCGTGATTTGCTTCAGCGGCGAATAGCGCTGGCCGTAGGGCGTGCGGCCATATTGGTGCCATTCATTGTCCGGCACATTGCCGCCAAGGTCAGGCGTGGCAACGATGACTTCCTTGCTGAGTTCGCCCACGATCTCAAGCGGATCGCCTGTCATCGCGTAGCCAGCAACGCCGAGCCCGACGATTGCCGCAATGCCCAATGGCAGTGCCGGCAGAAAATCAGAGGGCGACCTCCCCTCCTCCTCGTTGAGCTCACGCCGGATCCATGGGGTCAGCAACCAGAGCGCGAAAAGCATGATCACGCCGCCGCGCGGCGCGAGCTGCCACCAGTCGAACCCGATCTCCCAGATCGCCCAGGCCAATGTGCCTATGACCAGAACAGCGTAGATGATGAGGGCGGAACTGCGCTTGCGAAAAAGCTGGATCGACGTGGCAAGGAAGAGGATGCCAGCGATGAGATAGTACCAGCTGCCGCCGAGAATAATGAGCCAGATCCCGCCGACGCCAAGCACCGCTGCAAAGATGAAGAAGATGAGCGCCGTCAGAGTGATTGCCATGGTGGGGGTCCTTTCCAGGCTCAATCAAGTTCGGTTCGGTGGCCTTGGCATGCGGCTGCGAATGCGCCGGCGGCTGCCAGAGTCGGCTCTGGTCAAAATGGGTAAGCCTTTAAATTGCTTGAAGCAATATCGACTAAGGAACAATGCAACCGGAGATATACACCGCTCAAGCCCTCTCAGCGCGCGCCCGTTCTCTTTTTGTATCGCTTTTATCTGGTTTTTCGATCCCGAATCATTACATTGGGTTCAAATGGCCGGATTGCCTGACGATATTCCATTCTTCGATGAACCTGAGGCGCCGCGGCGTCCATCGGGCATAGCTGCGCGCGCCATGCAGGCGCGCGGCGCACCGCCTTACCTCAATGGCCTTAATCCCGAGCAACGCCTTGCCGTGGAGACGACGGAGGGACCGGTCCTCGTCCTCGCCGGTGCCGGCACGGGCAAGACCCGCGTTCTGACCTCCCGCATCGCGCATATCCTTTCACTTGGTAAAGCCTATCCGAGCCAGATACTCGCCGTGACCTTCACAAACAAGGCCGCGCGCGAGATGAAAGAGCGCATCGGGGTCCTTGTCGGCGGCGCCGTCGAAGGCATGCCCTGGCTTGGCACGTTTCACTCGATCGGTGTCAAGCTACTGCGCCGGCACGCCGAACTTGTCGGGCTCAAATCCGATTTCACCATTCTCGATACGGACGATGTGATCCGCCTCATCAAGCAGATCATCCAGGCCGAGGGAATTGACGACAAGCGCTGGCCGGCCAAGCAATTCGCGCTGATGATCGACAGCTGGAAAAACAAGGGCCTCGGTCCGGCCGAAATACCGGAAGGCGATGCGCGGTCATTTGCCAACGGCAAGGGGCGCGAACTCTATACGGCCTATCAAAACCGCTTGAAGACGCTCAATGCCTGCGATTTCGGCGATCTTTTATGTCATCCGATCCGCATGTTCCGCGCCAACCCGGATGTTCTGAAGGAATATCACGCAAAGTTCCGCTACATTCTGGTCGACGAGTATCAGGACACCAACACCGCCCAATATATGTGGCTGCGCCTGATTTCGCAGGGGTCGAAGAATGTCTGTTGCGTCGGCGACGACGACCAGTCCATTTATGGCTGGCGCGGCGCGGAGGTGGACAATATCCTGCGCTTCGAGAAGGATTTCCCCGGCGCCAAGGTCATCCGCCTCGAGCGCAACTATCGCTCGACCGCACATATTCTCGGTGCTGCCTCCTACCTCATCTCGCACAATGAAGGCCGGCTCGGCAAAACGCTCTTCACCGATGCGGCAAACCCAGACGATGCCAAGGTGAATGTCCACGCCGCCTGGGATTCCGAAGAGGAAGCCCGTGCTGTCGGCGAAGAAATCGAGCAGGCGCAGCGTCGCGGGCACAATCTCAACGACATGGCGATCCTCGTGCGCGCCTCCCACCAGATGCGCGAATTCGAAGACCGCTTCGTCACGCTCGGACTGAACTACCGGGTTGTAGGCGGACCGCGTTTTTACGAACGCCTTGAGATACGCGATGCCCTCGCCTATCTGCGTGTCGTGGCGCAGACTTCCGACGATCTTGCCCTGGAGCGCATCGTCAACACGCCGAAGCGCGGGCTTGGCGAGGCAGCGATCCGCCAATTGCATGATTATGCCCGCGCTCGCGACATCAGCATGTTCGATGCCGCCGTCGACCTTGTCGAAACCGAAGAGCTGAAGCCGAAGCCGCGTTCAGCGTTGCGCGAAGTCATCGAGAACTTCAAGCGCTGGCAGGCGCTCATCGACAATACGCCGCATACGGAACTCGCCGAGCAAATCCTCGACGAATCCGGTTATACCGCGATGTGGCAGGCGGATCGGTCGGCCGAAGCGCCTGGCCGGTTGGAAAACCTCAAGGAACTGATTCGCTCGATGGAGGAATACGAGTCGCTGCGCTCGTTCCTCGAACATGTCGCGCTGGTCATGGATGCCGAGCGGAACGAGAACCTTGACTCCGTCAACATCATGACGCTGCATTCGGCCAAGGGACTGGAGTTCGAGACGGTATTTCTCCCCGGTTGGGAGGAAGGTCTCTTTCCGAACCAGCGGGCGCTTGACGAAGGCGGAAGGTCCGGCCTCGAAGAGGAGCGCCGCCTCGCCTATGTCGGGCTGACCCGCGCCAAGAAGAACCTTCACATCTGGTTCGTCTCCAACCGGCGCATCCATGGTCTGTGGCAATCGACTATTCCCTCGCGCTTCCTCGAAGAACTGCCGGAAGCGCATGTGGACGTTGTCGCGGGTGGCGATTCCTATGGAGGCTATGGCGGACGCGGCGGTTATGGCCAGTCGCGTTTCGACCGCGCCGACCCGTTCGAGAACAGCTATTCGACCCCAGGCTGGCAGCGGGCGCAGCAGCATCGCTCTGATGCCACGCGCAACAATTGGGGCTCACGCTCGGGCGCGAAGGTGGAGCGGATCGGCTATGGCGAGACGGATTCGGGCTTCGGCGCCGGACGCGGCTCGGTCAAGGGCCGCACCATAGATGGGGAACTCGTGGCAAAATCCGTCAGCGAAACGCCCTCCAACTTCGACGTGGGCGACCGCGTCTTCCATATCAAATTCGGCAACGGCAACGTCTCCTCGATCGAAGGCAACAAGCTGACGATCGATTTCGACAAGGCCGGCCAGAAGCGCGTGCTCGACAGTTTCGTTCAGGCGATTTGACTGGCTGGATTAAACCAGCCAATCGCCGTGAACCCAACCCGAAAAGTCTGGCTTTCCTGAAGCCTCGAGCACCGAAACGTAGCGCCATTTGCCGCTGGCTTCGTGCACCAAGACCTTCGTACCATCGGGCAGCATATTATGAACCAGCGGGAACGACGCCCCGGCACCGGAGCGGATGTTGAGCCCGCTCGGGCAATGCACGACCATCACCGCATCGCCATCTTCGGCCTCGCCTTTCACCTTGGCCTTGAACGTCGCCATGTCCCAGGCCGGGCCGGGATCGGACTTGCGGCCGGGCGCGATATCGTCGTGGCCGAGAATATCCTCGATGGCATATTCGGCGCAGATCGCCTGGACCGCCGCGATCACGGTCTCGAGCTGCGCCGTAGTGAAAACCTCCCACCCGCAATCGGGCGCGCCGAACTTGTGCCTTGCTTCGATAACCTTTTGACCTTCGACCGGCGCACCCGTCCACGATACCCAGCCGGCGCCGCTCTTCTTCAAAGGTCCCCAGTTCTCGATCTCGATGCCGATCGCAGAATTGTTAAGACCGGAATATTGCCGGCCGCCCTTGCCGGTCCAGCGGCTTTGACCCGCGTGCCATGCGACCTTGTCGAAGGGCACGCACTGACAGATGGAGCCATCGCGCGGTACGACGAGGTGAGCCGCGACGTTGGCGGACTTTTGCGAAAAATATCGGGCGATATCGGCGTCCGGCCCACTTGCCGTATAGTGAATGGCGATGAATTTCGGGGCCAGCGCGCCGCCGACATTGGGAGAAGCAACGAACGGAAGCTGGGAACCAATCGGAGCAAGCCTATGATTTTTAATCGTGAACTTCATGACCAGTTTCCTTGATGTAGAACTGGTCCTAACCTATACGTTATAAGAATAAATTCCTATTAGACGAACGGGCTACTATTTTTCGCCATCGCAGGCCACAGACCTCTATTAGGGCTTGCCCTTGGTCCAGGTCACATTGCCGGCAAAAAGCGGGATGGTCGAGATCGAGGTCTTGGCCGAGCCGTCCTGAACCTGCGTCGCGTGCGCCAGATAGATCAGCGAATTGTTGGGTTTGTCGTAGATGCGGGTGATGACGAGCTTCTTCCAGATAAGGCTGGTGCGCTCGGAGAATACGCGTTCCCCGCCTTCGCCAAGTTCGATATCGCCAATGGTCACCGGGCCCGTCTGCTGGCACGAAATCGACGCATTGGACGGGTCTTCGAACCAGTTGCCCTTTTGCAGCCGATCGATAACCCCGCGGGAGAAAGAAGCAAGGTGGCAGGTCACGCCCTCCACTTTCGGATCATGGACCGCATCGATGACGATATCATTGCCGAACCAGTCGACGCCCACCTTGCCGACCTCCTCGGCTGTTGCCGGCTGGAATGCCGCGGCGCCAAAAAGCATGAGTGCAATCAATGTCTTCTTCATTCAAATCTCCGGAGGTTCAAAAACGTTCGCCAGAGACAGTTGGCGATTTAAGGCGGCGATTGCAAGCCATTATGAGCCGGGGCGATGCCCTTCCCACTTTGCCAGGAAGTCTTCGATGGAAAGCGACTGGATGTCGGGAATTGCCTCGAAGATGCTGTCGAGCGGCCAGTCCCACCACGCAAGTTCGAGGAGGCGTGTCGCGATAGCCTGCGGGAAACGCGGCCGTATCATCCTTGCCGGGCTGCCGGCTACGATCATATAGGGCTCGACACTGCGCGTGACCACGGCATTGGCGCCGATGACGGCGCCGTGCCCGATCTCGACAGCGGGCATGATCACCGCGCCGTGGCCAATCCAGACATCGTGGCCGATGCGGACCCGCTTCGCCTGTCTGCGGGCGCGAAACCCGTTATCGATGCCCTGGAAGCGGAAATATTCATTCGGGCGATAGCTGACCTTGTGCATCGTCAGCCGCTCCATGGGATGTTCGAGCGCGTTGATGCGAACATTGGCGGCGATCGAACAGAAGCGCCCGATGTCGGCGTAGATACCCTCGCTGTGCCGTTCCAGATAGGAGAAATCGCCGACCGTCACGTCGCGCAGGATCACTCTTTCACCGACTTCCGCATATTTGCCGAGCTTGACGCCCTTGAGCTGCGCGGTCGGATGGATTCGCGGCTGCTCGTTCATAAGACGGGGATCGTTGGTCTCAGCCATGGCATTTTCTCGAAACTGATTGGCGGGCATCGGGCCCACGGCATTTCTTTTGCATAAACCGCGGGCAAATCCTATATTCGCGTCATGAAAACATCGCCGTCGGTCAGCACGCCCAGATTGATGCTCTACGCAGCGCTCGCGCTTGGCGCGTCAGTCGCAACGGGACTGACCTTTGCCGCATGGTTTAACAATAGCGATTCGATCTTTCTGTCTCTCATTAATGCGGGTCTTGCCTGGTGCATGTAGCCGCCACGCCGTCCCGGAGCCTTCATCCATGAATAGACGCCTGCTGCCTCTTCTTATCGCGGCGACCTTGCTTGTTGTGGCCGCGGCCGGATGGGTCACTTTTGAGGCGTCGCGCAAGAGCGCAGGCGGGGCGCAAGGCGCGTTCGGTTCAGCGTTTCGACTGACGACGATGAATGGCGAGCCGATCACCGAAGCAGCTTTCCGGCAAAAGCCCTCGGCAATCTTCTTCGGCTTCACCCACTGCCCGGAAATATGCCCGACGACCTTGTTCGAACTTGACGGCTGGCTGAAAAAACTCGGACCCGAGGCGGACGGCGTCAACGCCTATTTCGTGACGGTCGATCCGGAACGGGATGACGCGGCAACGCTGAAAGCCTATGTCGGCAATGTTTCCGATCGCATCGTCGGCGTCACCGGCGAGCCCGATAAGCTTGCTGCCATGCTCAAGGGCTACAGCGTCTACGCCCGCAAGGTTCCCGTGGAGGGTGGTGACGGCTATACCATGGACCACACTGCGTCGATCTATCTGCTCGACAGCAAGGGCGGCTTCTTCGGCACCATTGCCTATGGCGAAAATCCTGATACGGCTGTCGAGAAATTGCAACGCCTCGCCAAGAGCTGAAAGTTCCCTGATGACCACGCAGACCCGTCTTTTCCTCACCGCCGGCAAGATCGAGGCCGGCCGCGTCTTCGCCATGCTGGAGCGCGCATTCGAAGAGGACGGCCTGCCAATATCTTCCTCGGAAATCGATGAAGATCGCGAAATCTTCGAAGTATCGGTCTACACGTTCGAGCCCGACGAGATAGAGGCGCGCATGCGCGACGCACTCGGCAGCGATATGTTCGGCCTTGAGCTCCATCGCGAACAGGTGCCGGATATCGATTGGGTGGCGCATTCGCTCGAAGGACTGAAACCTGTGCGCGCCGGACGCTTCTTCGTCCATGGCTCGCATGATCGAGCCAAGCGGCGGATCAACGATCTCGCTATCGAGATCGACGCCGGCCAAGCTTTCGGTACCGGCCACCACGGCACGACGTCCGGCTGTCTCGACATGATCGGCGAAGTGATCCGCAGGGATCATCCGCAAAACGCGCTTGATCTCGGCACAGGCAGTGCAGTCCTTGCCATCGGCATCGCCAAGCTCGCACCGATCCCGGTGCTCGCGACCGATATCGATCCTGTTGCGGTGGCGGTCGCCCGCGAAAATGTCGTCAAGAACGGTGTCGCCGCTCGCGTCAAAACCGAAACGGCGACCGGGTTCCACCATCCGGCAATGCGTCTTGCGGCGCCATTCGATCTGATCGTTGCCAATATCCTGGCGCGACCGCTGATGCAGTTAGCGCCCGAAATGCGCAGGCACCTTGCCTATGGCGGCTCGCTGATCCTTTCCGGAATACTGGAGTCACAGCGCGAAAAGGTTTTGGCCGCCTATCGTATCCAGGGGCTATTCCACCAGAAGACGCTGCACCGCGAAGGCTGGGTCACGCTGCACCTCAAGTCCCGGGCAACCTACTGAAGCGTCAAACGGAATAGATCCTGTGCCGGTATCTTTCGCGCGGCGCGTCGATGGCGCGCACGGCAAAGCGGCTCATTTGGGCCGTGCGACAGGAAACCAGGTTTTCAAGGGCTGTCTTGAAAAATCCGCGGATCTTCTGGGCCATGTCTCATCTCCGTGATTATGGTGGCAGACCGATCCTCCCGCTTCGAATCTAGCTGATTTTGCCCGCCTCCCGCCAGCGCGGTTCACGCATGGCAGTGATGCACCTCACACATGCGCCCCGCAATAATTCTGCAATCTACCTGTGCGGCTGCTGATTCCCCCGGCAAAATTCGCTCTGCGCATCGCCTCTTCCATTGCGTGAGCGCGGTCGTGGCGATAGGTTTGGCCTCCAACAAAAGAGGTCAGATTAATCATGTTCCAGTCGTTTGAGGTCGTCAGCAATCCAGCTACCGGCGGCCCCCGCGTTGCAAAACTGCGCGCCGAACTCGAATCCCTTGGTCTCGACGGATTTCTGGTACCGCGCGCCGACGAGCATCAGGGCGAATACGTGCCCGCCCGCGCGCGCCGGCTCGCATGGCTGACCGGCTTCACCGGATCGGCCGGCGTCGCCTTGATCATGAAGGACAAGGCCTATCTCTTTGTCGATGGCCGCTACACATTGCAGGCGGCCGAACAGACCGATCCGAACGTTTTCACCGTGGAAAGCCTGGTCGATACGCCGCCGCCGGTATGGTTGCGCAACGCCGAACGGAAATTCACGATCGGCTTCGACCCCTGGCTTCATACGATAAGCGAAACCAAGGCGCTGCGCGAGGCGCTCGAGAAAAATGGCGGCTCGCTCGTTGCGGTGAAGGATAATCTCGTTGATTTGATCTGGGACGACCAGCCTTCGGCGCCGCTTGAACAGGTCACGATCCAGCCCGAAAAATATGCGGGCAAGCTTGCCAGCGAGAAACTACACGAGATGGCCGAGACGGTCGCCAAGGCCAAGGCCGATGCGACTATCCTCACCGATCCGTCATCGATCGCCTGGGCTTTCAACATTCGCGGCAACGATGTCAGCAATACGCCGCTCCCCCTCGCCTTTGCCCTCATCCCGGCAAGCGGGGAGCCGCTTCTCTTCATCGACAAGCGCAAGCTGCCGATCGAGACCGAAGCATACCTCACCCAGCTTTCGACGCTGCGCGCGCCGTCGACCCTCGAAGGCGACGTTGCTGCCTTTGCCGCTGGAGGCAAGACGGTGATGCTCGACCCGGCGCTTGCAGCAGAAAAACTGCGCCTGATCATCGAGCAGGCAGGCGGCAAGGTGGCCGATGGTCTTGATCCCGCACGCCTGCCACGCGCGGTGAAGAATGCTGTGGAACTTCAGGGCGCCCGCAAATCGCATGAGCGCGACGGCGTCGCCATGGTGTCATTCCTGTCGTGGATCGACGCGCAGGCACCCGGCACGATCGACGAGATCAAGGCGGCGACCAGGCTTGAAGAAACGCGGCGCAAGGTGGCCGAAGGTTTCCAGATGCCGCTCGAAAACCTGTCCTTCGACAGCATTTCCGGCGCCGGTCCGAACGGCGCTTTCGCCCACTACCGCGTCAGCACCCAGTCGAACCGAGTGCTCCAGGACGGCGAACTTTATCTGATCGATAGCGGCGGCCAATACCGCGACGGCACCACCGATATCACTCGCACCTTGCCGGTCGGCACGCCGACCGAGGATATGAAGCGCAAGTTCACCCTTGTGCTCAAGGGCATGATCGCCATTTCCACGGCGCGCTTTCCGAAGGGGACACGCGGCATGGATATCGACGTTCTCGCCCGTATTGCCTTGTGGAAGCAGGGTTACGACTATGGCCATGGCACCGGCCACGGCGTCGGCTCGTTCCTCTCCGTTCATGAGGGGCCGCAGAGCATCTCGAAGCGCGGTGTCCATGAGCTGCTTCCGGGCATGATCCTTTCGAACGAGCCCGGCTATTACAAGCCCGGCGGCTACGGTATCCGTACCGAGAACCTGCTGATCGTCACCGAGCCTTCGGTGCCGGAGGGCGGCGACTTGCCGATGATGGGTTTCGAGACGATCACCCTGTGCCCGATTGACAAGCGCCTCATCGACACCGATCTTCTCGTGCGCGATGAACTCGTCTGGCTTGATGATTATCACGCCCGCGTGCGCGAAACCCTGCTGCCGCATGTCAGCGGCGAGGAACGCGAGTGGCTGATCGCGGCGACGGAACCCTTCAGCCACGAACCGAAGGGCTGAGATCGGCTCAGGAAAACTGGCGCAGCAGGATGATCATTGCTGCGCCGGCAAGAAACATCGTCAGAGCATTGAAGCGCAGCGAAACCAGCCCGGCGAAGACGAGCGCAACCAGCCCGCGCCAATCGGCGGTTGCGATGGCAGGCGCGACAAGCGTCGTCAATACCGCCGCGGGAACGGCATTGAGGGCAACCTCGACGCGCGGGTGAATGCGCTCAAAGCGCGAGAGTACGAGGTGCCCGCCGATACGGGTCAGGAATGTCAGGATCGCGCCGGCAACCGTAATCCAGAAGATCGACGACATCTCAGTCCTTCCCTTGCGCTTTTTCAGGTTTGGCGACGATGACGGCGACGAGGATGCCGGCAAGTGCGCCAATACTCACATGCCAAGGCGAGCCGATGGTCTTGTAGGCGATGATCGATACGACGCCACTGGCGATGACGATGGGCCCCCAATTATCGCGCTTGCGGAACCCCATGACGAGACCGAGAAAATAGATCGGCAGCAGCATGTCGATGCCAAGCGCATGCGGATCTGAAATGAGATTGCCGAAGAGGCCGCCGATCCAGGCCTCCAGCACCCACATGACATAGATCGGCGTCGCAACCCCGAGGTACCAGATAAAGGTTACAGGCTTGCCGGATTCAGCCCGCTTCTCGGTTTCCGCATATTGCGGATCGGTGAGCAGGAAATAGCTCAATAGGCCCTGCAGCGGCTTGAAATGGCCGATACGCCGTCCGACGGCTGCCGAATAGAGCACGTGCCGGAAATTGACCGCAAAGATCGAAAATACAATCAGCCAGGCAGGGACATTATGGCCAAAGAGTTCGATGCCGACCATCTGGCTGGCGCCGCCGAAAATCGAGGCGCTCATGAACACCGCTTCGCCGACAGTAAAACCGTTGTCGATGGCAAGGGCGCCGAACAGCAGCCCGAACGGCGCCGACGCGACCATGATCGGCAGGCCCTTTACAAAGCCTTCCCAAAACTGCGTGCGGGAACTCGTCTCGCCGGTGGCCGTCCGCTGATATATTTGTTCGTCCATCGCCGTGCTCTAGGCTATACGCGCGAGTGTGTCACGCGAGATTTGTTGATGGATAAGATCAATGTTGCTGCAGTGAACCCTGTCCGGTGCCCCTGCTGATACGTTTACAATGTAGCAACTTCAGTCACGAGCGTGCCCTCGATGGATCGACCCCAGTCGATCAGCGGTCTGGATCGCAAGGCGAAATCAAACAGATCATCGGCAAGCTCCGGCGCGGTAATCGCCCCCGGGTCAATCGCATGGCGCACGACGAAACTCCGGTTGCGCAGCGCTTCGATCAGATCCGCATCCGTCACGTCGTCAAAGCCGCGCGGCGTTCGCTTCAACCGGTCGCTATCGCGCAATTCAAGGCCGTTCCTGCGCAGGGCCTCGACCATCGCACGGTATTTCTCCGGCTTCGTGACAATCGATTTGCGCATGGCGGTGAGGAGTTCGCCCTTCGGCTGCCACCAGGCCACCGCCGCATAGCAGCCGCGATAATCTTCGAGCCCGACGCAAACGTAAAAGCATCCGGTTTCGGTCCATTTACTGCCGTCCGGAGAAAGCAATGCCGAAAGATGCCGGTTATAGGGGCTCTTGTCCTTGGCGAAGCGCGTGTCGCGCTTTATCCGAAACTGCGACTTCTTGCGATCACCTTTAAACGGGAGGCCCGCCTTTTCGAAGCGGGCGATCAGGTCTTCGACGAGATCGCCGAGCGGTTCGTAGAGATGGGCCTCGAAAAGCTCCTTGTTTTCGAGAAACCACTCCCGATTCTGATGGAAATCCAGCGCTTTGAGGAAGGGCAAGGCCTTGTCGCCGAAGCCCTTGAACAGCGGCTCGCTCATGCCCCCACCAACGTAAACCACGAATCCTCGTCAATGACTTCGATGCCGAGCGTTTGCGCCTGCGCGAGCTTCGAGCCGGCGCCGGGCCCAGCAACGACAAGATCGGTTTTCTTGGAGACGGACCCTGCGGTCTTCGCACCGTAGCGTTCGGCCATCGCCTTTGCCTCATCACGCGACATGCGCTCGAGCGACCCTGTGAAGACGATCGTCTTGCCCGCCACGGGCGAGTCGTTGACTGTCTTTACTTCCTCGTCGAGCGGTGTCACTTCGGCAAGAAGCGCCGCAAGCGCCTCGCGATTATGTTCCTCCGCGTAAAAACCGACGAGCGCCTCGGCGACGATGCTGCCGATACCTTCAACGTCGTTGAGTTCGCGCCAGGCATCGTTGCCCTTGTCGGATCTGTCCTTCGGCATCTCGGCCGCCATGGCTGTCTCGGCCAGCCGAGCGTACGAGCGAAAGGCTTTCGCCAGCCGCTTCGCATTGACTTCGCCGACATGGCGTATGCCAAGGCCGTAGATGAAGCGGCTCAATGACACTTCCCGCCTGTCGTCGATGGCGTCATAGAGCTTTTTGACCGACAGGGTGCCAAAGCCGTCGATATTTTCCAGCTTTGCCAACGACTTGGCTTGCCGCTTCTTCAACGTGAAGATGTCGGCTGGCGTACCGATATGAAGCGCGGGATCGTCCGATTTGAAGAAAAACTCGACCTGCTTTTCGCCAAGTCCCTCAATGTCGAACGCGTTGCGCGAGACGAAATGCCGTATCCGCTCCACGGCCTGGGCGGGGCAGATCAGCCCGCCGGTGCAGCGACGCACCGCCTCGCCTTCCTCGCGCACGGCATGGGAGCCGCAAGCCGGGCATGTGTCGGGAAAGACGTAAGGAGCCGATCCGCGCGGCTTGTCGGCCACGATATCGACGATCTGCGGAATGACGTCACCGGCGCGTTGCACGACGACCGTATCGCCGATGCGCAAGTCGCGACCTTCCCTGATCGGCTGCCCATTCTGACCAATACCCTTGATGTAATCTTCATTGTGCAGGGTGACGTTGGTGACGACAACGCCGCCTACCGTGACCGGTTCCAGCCGCGCAACCGGCGTCAGCGCACCCGTGCGGCCGACCTGAATATCGATGCCGCGCAGTATGGTCATCGCCCGTTCCGCCGGGAACTTGTGGGCGATGGCCCAGCGCGGGCTGCGCGAAACGAAGCCGAGACGCTGCTGCAGGGCAAGCTCGTCGACCTTGTAGACCACCCCGTCGATGTCGTAGCCGAGAAGCGCGCGCTGTTCCTCGATCTCGTGGTAGTGCTTGACCAGCCCCTCCACCGTCTCGAAGCGCTTCATCAGCGGGTTGACGCGGAAACCATAGTCCTTGAAGGCCCCAACCATCCCCATTTGGGTCTTCGCCGGCATCTCGCTGATTTCGCCCCAGGCGTAGGCAAAGAACTGCAGCGGGCGCGACGCCGTGATCGTGGCATCAAGCTGGCGCAGCGATCCTGCCGCGGCATTGCGCGGGTTGGCAAAGATTTGCTTGCCTTCCTTGGCCTGGCGTTCATTGAGTGCGGCAAAATCCGCATGGCTCATATAAACCTCGCCGCGCACCTCGAGCACCTCTGGCGGCTTGCCGCTGAGGACGTTCGGAATGCTCGCAACGGTACGGGCATTGAGCGTGACATTCTCGCCGGTCGCTCCGTCGCCGCGCGTCGCCGCCGTCACGAGCCGCCCGAGTTCATAGCGCAGGGACAGCGACAGGCCATCGATCTTCGGCTCGGCAGTGATGGCTACCGGGGCATCCGCGCCAAGCTTGAGGAAGCGGCGGATACGGCCGACAAAATCCGCAACGTCGCTGTCGGAAAAAGCGTTGTCCAACGACAGCATCGGAATGGCATGCGTAACCTTGCCGAACTTTTCCGAGACGCTGGCGCCGACCTTGTTGGAGGGCGAGTCTTCGCGCTTCAGGTGCGGGAAGCGCTGCTCGATGGCAAGGTTGCGTCGGCGCAGGGCGTCATACTCGGCATCCGAGATGATCGGCGCATCCTCCGTGTTATAGCGATAGTCGTGCTGGGCGATCTCCGCTGCCAGCCGGCCAAGTTCCTCGGCCGCTTCCGGCTCAGTCAGTTTTTCTACGGGGGTGTCTGCCATGGCCTGTCCGACGCTGAATATACGGATTCGGACGGGAGATTAGCCTAACATATAGCGAAAAGCATCGTGCAATCTGCGCGTTTGCAGAGCAGCCGCCACCTCCTGCCACAACTCAGGAAATGGCGGCGGCGTTCTCGCGCAAAAGTCGTACCGCCGCGGCGCGGGCCTCGTCGGTGACGCTGGCGCCAGCAAGCATGCGGGCGATTTCCTCCTGCCGGTCGTTCGTTTCCATCGCCCGGATGGATGTCGCAACCCGGTCATTTCCGGCTGCCGCTTTCGCAATGAGAAAGTGTGTCTGCGCCCTCGCGGCCACCTGCGGCGCGTGCGTTACCGAAAGCACCTGCACCTGACCGGCAAGGCGCCGCAGCCGTTGACCGATTGCATCGGCGACAGCGCCGCCGACGCCCGTGTCGATTTCGTCAAAGACGAGGGTCGGGGCCGAACCACGATCGGCGAGAGCCACCTTGAGCGCAAGCAGAAAGCGCGAAAGTTCGCCGCCGGACGCAACCTTCATCATGGGCCCGGCACGCGTGCCGGGGTTTGTCCGCACCCAGTATTCGATCGTGTCGATGCCATCGGCGCTGCGGATTGCCGGGTCCGTCTTGATTTCAACGATGAACTCGGCGCGCTCGAGCTTGAGCGCCGGCAGTTCGGCCATCACCGCCTGCTTGAGATGATCAGCGGTTTCGCGGCGATCGGCCGAAAGCAAAGCCGCTGCACGATCATAGGCATCGCGCGCTGCAGTTGCCTCAAGTTCTAGCGCGGCAAGCCGCTCGGCGCCCGCGTCGATGTCGGTGAGATCGGCATCCATCCTATCGCGCAGCGCGGCAAGATCGTCGACCGGGACGGAATACTTACGGGCAGCCGCACGCAGAGCAAAAAGTCGCTCCTCCGTCTGTTCGAGGACGCGCGGGTCAAAATCGATGGCACGAATTGCATGTTCGACGCCATTTTGCGCTTCGGCGAGTGCATTGAGCGCTTCATCGATCGCCTTGACGACCGGTTCGAGCAGTTGCGGCGCTTCGGGAACCTTGCGTTCGAGCCGGCGCACCAGGCTCGCCAGCGACGGCACTGGCGACCCGTTGCCCGAAAGCACCTCATTGGCATCGTTGACATCGCCCGCAATCTTTTCGGATCGCATCATATCCGTCCGCTTGATCGCCAGCGTCTCTTCTTCTTGCGGCTCAGGATCGAGCTTGGCGAGTTCTTCGACGGAGGCGCGCAAATAGTCGGCCTCGCGCGCGGCGGCCTCCACCTTGGCCCGGTGGCGTACGAGCGAATGCTCCGCGTCGCGCCATGCCTTGTACAGGTCGCGAACTTGCGCCGCCTTGACTTCCAGCGCCCCGAAGGCGTCGAGCAGCGTGCGATGAATGTCGATATCGACAAGAGCCCGATCATCGTGCTGTCCGTGAATTTCGACAAGCCGTTTCCCGAGCTCGCGCAGCAGGGTCACGCTTGCCGCCTGATCATTGATGAACACGCGGCTGCGGCCGTCAGCGGTCTGAACACGGCGCAGGATGATGTCGCCGTCGTCATCGATATCGTTGTCGCGCAGCAAGGCACGGGCCGGATGACCGCCTCTCACATCGAATACCGCCGTTACCTGGCCTTGGTCGGCACCATGGCGAACGAGCGAGGCGTCGCCGCGCGCTCCGAGAGCCAGCGACAGCGCGTCGAGAAGAATGGATTTGCCGGCACCGGTCTCGCCGGTCAGCACCGACAGGCCATCGCGAAACTCGATGTCGAGACGTTCAATCAGAACAATATCGCGGATCGACAAATGCGAAAGCATGGATCGCTCAGGTTAGGGTCAGACGCCGTCTTTGCCACCAGTAATAGCCGCTGCGGCCTTGGAAAGCCACGATCCAGCGCTTTCACGCGGCTGCAATCCACCGCTTTGCAAGAGCTTGTAGCTGTCCTTGTACCACTGGCTGTCCGGATAGTTCTGGCCGAGCACAGCGGCCGCCGCCTGCGCTTCGTTGGTTACGCCCAAGGCATAATAAGCCTCGGTTAGCCGCGCCAAAGCTTCTTCAACGTGGCGGGTGTTCGAATATTGCTCGACAACGCCGCGGAAGCGCTTGATGGCGGCGACATAATCCTTCCGCTCCAGATAGTAGCGGCCCACCTGCATTTCCTTGCCGGCGAGCTGGTCGCGGCCGAAGCGTATCTTCGCACGCGAGTCTTCAACATATTCGGAATCCGGGAAACGCTCGACCACCTCGTTGAAGGCGGCGATCGAACGGCGCGTCATGCTCTGTTCGCGCGTCACGTCCGGGATCTGGCGATAGTAGGCAAGGCCGGTGATGTAATAGGCGTAAGCCGCTTCCGGCTGGTTCGGATAGAGCGCGATGTAGCGCTTGGTCATGTTGACCGCTTCGTCATACTTGCCGGCGCGGTAATTGGCGAAGGCGCCCATGACCAGCGACTTGCGCGCAAATTCCGAATAGGGATGCTGGCGGTCGACCGCGTCGAACTTCTTGGCGGCCTCGTCGAGACGGCCAGAATTCAGATTGGCGAGCGCCTGATTGTAAAGAACGTCGGCGGGCTCGATCGTGTCGACATAGGCGTTGAGATCGATATCGTCATCCTTGGATGCACAACCTGTAATTGCCAATGCGCCGGCGATCGGAACAAGGAGAAGGGTCAGTCTGGCCTTGCCGCCAAACCGCTTATTCATCGACATTCTGCAGTTCGCCATGCTCTCTCCGGCCCCACACATAATTCAAGAGCATCACTCGCAAACCTGTTGGCCACGCTTGCGACTCATGCTCAAACAAAGTCAATCTTACCGTCGGTTGGGCGTTCATAAACCACAAGCCGAAAGAATCAGCAATCTTATTGCCATCCAATCGTCCAATTTTGTGGCGGAGCTCAAAAAGGTGGCGGAATAAGCAGGAAAGATTACTTCGAAACCGGATAATATGCTTCAAATCATAAGGTTGAGGCAGTTGTTGAATGCAGGTTCCGCAAAGCCTTGAAGCTCGGTAATTTCACCGCTCCGCCATCTTATGAATGCCTAAGGCGATTCTGCAGGCGCTTTTGGCCCACGTACTCACGATCTTGGGCTGTCCGGCGCAATGGAGGTTCTTGTGGCAAGAAACAAGAGAAGCGCCAGCACCGCGACGCCGCCATGCACCCAATAGGCCAGGGCGTAACCGCCGATTTGAGTGAGCCAGCCGGCGACCGCATTGCTGAGTGAAGCGCCGATGCCCTGCACTGTCATGACTGCGGCAAGGCCGACATTGAAGCGTCCGGTTCCCGACAGAATCCGTTCCGCCGCGATCGGCGTCGCAATGCCGATCAGACCTGCGCCAACGCCGTCAAGGATCTGGACAGGGAAGATCGATACAAAACTTGTCAGCGTTCCGGCAATCGCGCCCCGTATGGGCAACGCAGCAAGCGCGATAATGAACACGGAGGCGAGGCCAAAGCGCCTGATCAACATTGGCGCGGCGAGCGCGGCAACGATCATCGCCAGCTGCGCGACCCCTATCGTAATCGCCGTCGTCCGAAACGGCGTCCCAAGCTGGACCGAAAAATTCTGCGCTACTAACCGGGTGATGGGTGCATTGCCAAAATGAAAGATCAGCAGCGTCACGGCAAGAAAGATCAAGCCCTTATTGTCGAAGAGCACGGCAAAGCCGGACGGGCCGTTGTCATTATCGCGTTCAGGAACAAGGCCGCGCGCGACGTCATTGTCGATTTCATCCGGGTCGATTGCCAGTACGGCAACGATGCTGGCGACGGCGGTGATCAGCATGAGAACGACCACGCCAATTTCGCCGAACATAAGGATGGCCCCGAATGTTCCGGCCATGGAAACGACATTTCCGGCGTGGTTCCAGAATTCGTTGCTGGCCACCTGTCCTGGAAACTTCTTCTCGCCCACGAGGCCAAGCGTGAGGCCCATGAGCGCCGGGCCGATAATCGCGCCGACAATAGCGGTCGCAGACTGGCCACCGAACACCGACAGGTTATCGGGGCTGACAAGTGTCCAAAGCGCGCCGGCATTGACCAGCACGACAGGCACAATGATCAGCAGTCGCTTATGCCGCGACGCGTCCACCATGGCTCCAAACAAGGGCGTCGCGACCATTCCGAGTATGCCGCCAATCATCGCTATGAAGCCGAGCGTTACCGGCGTCCATCCGCGCGTTGCCGGAAACCCGTCAAGAAACGGACCAAGCCCATCGCGCGCATCGGCCAAGAAGAAGTTCAGCATGGCAAGTGCAATGAGCGAACGGCTGGCTAGCGATGTCTTCAGTTCCGAATTCACGACCGGCTCCACGAGGTCGGTCGCGCTGGACCTGCGGATGCCGACAGCGTTACTCGTTGCATGGACATACGGCCGTTAAAAGCCCTACTAAAGTCTAATCGGATTGTGCCCCTTCCGGAAAGGAAACGTGCCCGACATCGAACCCCTCACCTGGTCTGCCTGAATTTCTCTCGCCCCATAGCTGAAAGCGCACGCGCGTCCAGGTCGTCGGCTCGAAAGCAGAAATCGACGCCAACGCGCCGTTCTGCTCGACATCCTCGAACACTTCGGCGCTCTCGCGCCTGCGCAAATCCGCAAGCGGTGCATAGGCCGGCGTTTCGCGAAGTTGGCGCGTTGCTGCGACTGCTTCCCGGACGTTCCGCGCGATCTGCGCCTCCCAGACGAACCAGGTCCGGACTGCGGGCCAGCCGAACGACTGTGTCAGGTTGGCGAAACCATCTCCGCAGATAAAGTCCATCATGCCGGATTCATCGTCCCAGACGTAGAAGGGCGCGTAGAGATTTTCGGTACTTCTGCTGCCTTTACGCGCTGTCAGGTAAGCTTTGAACTTAAGGCCGGGCAGGTTATCGAGAAGCGGCCCCTTTTCGGCGATCCGTCTGTCGATGATCGACATGTCGTAGTCGGCGGGCAGCGTGAAGCTATATTGCATGGCGATCATGTCCGGGCCTCCTCGACGGCAGCGCCATCCAGCATCTGGGTTTCGCCATTGCTGAACGACCACTCGTCCCGGCTCGATGTGCTGACGATGATCATGACGTCCTCGGGTCTTACCCCCGGGGACTCTGCAAGCAATGCCACGAGCCGCTTGTAGAACGCTCTCTTGGTCGCCGTGTCCCGTGGCTTGCCGGTAGTGATGGTAAAGACGACAAAATCGTCGGAGCGCGGCCCGCCGAAATAGGTGCGATCGAATATGAGTTCGCCGGGGCGCAACTGGTGGATCGCCTGGAACCGATCTGCCGCCGGCACGTCGAATGTTTCCACCATTGCCTGATGCAGGCTGTCGGAAAGCCCCTTCAAATACTCCGGCGACTTTCCCCCTAGTAGTGTGATCCGAGTGAATGGCATCGTTATCGTCCTTTGATTCTTGCGCAACTTTGCTTGACGCAGCGACTATACGCGCTCATCATAATCCTTAAAATTGGAATAATGTGGACAATTCATCCTAAAATATAGGATAGTTAAAATGCGGCAGATCACACTGGATCTCGAGGTGCTGAGGACATTCGTCGCTGGCGTCGAGCTTGGCAGCTTCGCAAAGGCTGCTGAGAAGCTTGGGCGGTCGACCTCTGCGGTCAGTTCGCAATTGAGAAAATTGGAGCAGCAGGCCGGCACGGATATCTTCGTCAAGCAAGGTCGCGGTCTTGCGTTGACGGATGCCGGAGAAACCATGCTGGCTTATGCGCGCCGCCTGCTCGATCTCAATGACGAGGCTATTGTAGCGATCCACGGCAGCGAACTCGAAGGCTGGGTGCGGCTTGGCCTGCAGGAGGATTTCGGCGAGACCATTTTGCCACAGGTACTGGGCCAGTTTGCACGCGCCCATCCAAAGGTCCGCATCGAAGCCCGTGTTGCGCGCAACGCCGAATTGATCGATCGGGTCACCTCCGGGAAGCTCGACCTCGCGCTCGCCTGGAGCGACGGGGCGGTTACGCCCTATTGCGAGCGCATTGCCGAGGTGCCGATGTGCTGGGTAGGTCCGGCCAACGCGTCAATTGAACAGTTGGCGGTTGCTGACGATCCTCTGCCCTTGGCATGCCTCGAAGCGCCTTGCCTGCTGCGCACTGCCGCCACCAACGCCCTTGATCATGCCGGCATCGCCTGGCGCCTCGCCTTTACCAGCCCCAGCCTTGCCGGCCTGTGGGCCGCAACGGCGGCAGGACTGGGCGTAACTGTTCGAACACCGGTTGGACTGCCCGCCAGCGTCCAGCCTCTGGCGCCGGCCGAAAGCGGCCTTCCCGGGCTTCCGTCGCTCAGTCTCCTCCTGCATCGCTCGCAAGCACATGCCGAACCGGCAACCCTTCGCCTCGCCGCCATCATGACCGAGGCAGTACGCAGCGCTGTTGCTGTCGACCCGTAGGAGCAGACCCCAGGGTAAGAATAGCGTTCCAGCGGCCGTGCTAGTGTTAGTCTGCCATCCGGCGACCGAATCCGATGAGCAATAGAAACGCTGTTTCTACGTGGCGACGCCGGCGCAGCCGGTTTCAATCATCGGACTACAGGACCCAGGGCGCGAATACCGGCGCGTTGACCGCGACAAGCGTCGCCCCGCGCGATTGGCTGCGCTTTCCGGCCATTTCCACGATCTCGAAAGCCGAATGATCCGACAGAAGCCCGCGCAGCATAGCCGCATTGAGCCGGTGCCCGCCCCGATAGGAACGGAAACAACCGATAAACGGCGCACCCGCAAGCGCAAGGTCGCCGATGGCATCGAGCGTCTTGTGACGCACGAATTCATCCTTGTAGCGCAGTCCGCCCGGATTGATCACCGAATTGTCGTCGCCGATGACGAGCGAGTTGTCGAGCGAGGAACCGAGCGCCAGCCCGGCGGCCCAGAGCTTTTCGACATCGCGCATGAACCCGAAGGTGCGCGCCCGTGCGATCTCCTTGCGGAAGGTCCTCTCGTCCATATCGGCGGCAAATTTCTGGCGGCCGATAACCGGCGTCTCGAAATCGATCTCAACCTCGTAGCGCGTGCCGTCATGGGGCCGAAACTCGGCCCAGGAAGCGCCCGACTCGATCCGCGTCGGCTTGAGAATGCGGATGAAACGGCGCTTGGCCGCCTGGCGCACAAATCCGGCCTCTTCGAAGGCATCGAGAAAGGCGAGCGACGTTCCGTCGAGGATCGGCACTTCCGGCCCATCGATTTCGATTGTCATGTTGTCGATGCCCGCGCCGGCGATTGCAGCCATGACATGCTCGACAGTGCTGATGGTGAGACCGGCGCCATTCGTCAGTGTCGTCGAAAGATCGGTCGTCCCGACTTGCGACACCAGCGCCTTGATCGGGTGTGTATCGCCCTTGCCGTCCCCCCGGTGGAACACGATGCCGGTATCTGGATCGGCGGGCAGGAAGGTTAGGCTGACGGGGGCGCCGCTATGAACGCCCGCTCCGGAAAGCGTGATGCGTCCTGCAATCGTCGTCTGGAAATCGCGCATTGAACCCCTTGCCTGTGAACTTGCCGGATCGATATCCGGTCTGGACTTCTGATTGACGCGCGGCGTTGCCGCGGAATCAACCACCCTGTCATATTGCAGCGCAAGATACAGATGGCGCCTTGCGAAGCAAAATCACGGTTTCGGGACATTTGTAACGAAACCGCCATGCGTGCAGCTAAGTCGTTTTCATGCCAATTCAATGGTTTTAAAGAGAAATTCCGCCACGGTTTGAGTGGCGGAATTCATATTCGTTAATAATCCGTGATCAGATCAGTTGGCCTGCCGGCGCAGGAAGGCCGGGATTTCCAACTGGTCGTCTTCGGAAGCCTGACGCGACTGCGGCTGGACGCGGCCCTGATCGTCGAGCTGTCCGCGGCGTGGCGCGTAGATCGACGCATCCTGCGACAGCGGGCGGCGCGGCTCGGCCGGGCGCATTGCCGGTTCGCGCGGCTGTGCCGGCTCGAGGCGTGCGGTCTCGTCTTCGCGGCGGGTCAGGCCAGCGGTCAGGCGCTTGAGAAGACCCATCGGTCCGCGGTCTTCCTGCGGCTCGTAAGCGGCCTGCTCGCGGCCATGATCGCGCGACGCCATATCCCGTGCGCTGAGTTCAGCCTGAACGACAGGCGGGAAATCGGCGACGTTGGGCATGCGTGGCGCAGCAGGCTGCAAGGGCGCGGCCTGCATTTGCGGCTGCGGTGCCGGCTGATGCACGGGTTGAACCGGTGCGGCAGCGATCGGTGCATCGAAGACTTCCGGTGCAGGAGCCTGGAAGATCCGGCTTTGCGGACGGAACTCCTGCTCGATTGGCTGCGGTGCGCGCTGCGGAACGTCGTGTTCGGCGGCGCGGATCACATCGGCGACCGGATCGGCGGTGCGGGCGGCCGGCTGCTGGACAACCGGACGGGTCACGGTCTCGACCCTTGCCGCCGGCTGCGGCGCGGGCTTCGCCACAGGCTTCATGGGCTGGCGAAATTCGATCGGCGCAGGCGCCGATTCCCCGACCTGCTTGTCGATGCCGGTAGCGACGACCGAAACGCGGATGATGCCTTCGAGGCTTTCATCGAACGTGGCGCCGAGGATGATGTTGGCATCCTGGTCGACTTCTTCGCGGATACGCGTTGCCGCCTCGTCCACCTCGAACAGCGTCATGTCACGGCCGCCGGTGATCGAGATCAGGAGGCCCTTGGCGCCGCGCATCGAGGTTTCGTCGAGGAGCGGGTTGGCGATCGCAGCCTCCGCGGCGGCCATTGCGCGGCCATCGCCCGAAGCTTCGCCGGTGCCCATCATTGCCTTGCCCATCTCACGCATCACCGAGCGAACGTCGGCGAAATCGAGATTGATGAGGCCTTCCTTGACCATGAGGTCGGTAATGCAGGCAACGCCCGAATAGAGGACCTGATCGGCCATCGCGAAAGCGTCGGCAAAGGTCGTCTTGTCATTGGCGATGCGGAAGAGGTTCTGGTTCGGAATGACGATGAGCGTATCGACATTCTTCTGCAGGTCGGCAATGCCCATGTCGGCGGTGCGCATGCGGCGCTGACCTTCGAAATGGAACGGCTTGGTGACGACGCCGACGGTGAGGATGCCTTTTTCGCGCGCCGCACGGGCAACGACCGGTGCAGCGCCCGTACCCGTACCGCCGCCCATACCGGCGGTGACGAAGCACATATGTGTGCCCGACAGATGATCAATGATCTCGTCGATGCACTCTTCGGCGGCTGCGCGGCCGACTTCCGGCTGCGATCCAGCGCCGAGGCCTTCGGTAACGGCAGCGCCCAGCTGAATGAGGCGTTCCGCCTTCGATTGCGACAGCGCCTGTGCGTCGGTATTGGCCACAACAAACTCAACACCGCGCAAGCCGGCATTGATCATGTTATTGACCGCGTTGCCACCGCCACCGCCAACACCGAACACGGTGATGCGGGGCTTAAGCTCGGTAATATCCGGCTTTTGCAGATTGATGCTCATGTGTCTCGTTCCTTTTCGTCCTTACCGCCTCGCCGCTGCGGCATTTTCTTTTGGGTTTCCCCGATTGATCAAAAACTCTCTCTCAGCCACTGGCCGATACGCTGAAAACGCCCACCTGTACCTGTCATCAGCGATGATGAACCGGCCTTTACAGAACGCTCCTCGATGCCTGCTACCTGCGGATAGATCAAAAGACCGACCGCTGCGGAGAAGGCCGGACCCTTGGCTGCTTCGGGAAGCCCCGTAACGCCGAGAGGACGACCTATGCGCACATTGCGAGCCAGGATGCGGCGGGCGACTTCCGGCAGCCCTGCCAACTGACTGGCTCCACCTGTAAGTACGACGCGCTTGCCGACGATCTGCCCATAACCTGACTGATTGAGACGGTCGCGCGCAAGCTCCAGCGTCTCCTCGACGCGGGCGCGGATGATGCGCGTGAGCACGGCACGCGGATATTGATTGGGGACATCCCGAGCATCGTTGCCGAGCGGCGACACGCTGATGAGATCGCGATCGTCGGCCGCGCTCGGCAGGGCCGAACCATGCATGACCTTCAGCCTTTCGGCATCGTCCATATGCGCGGAGAGGCCGCGTGCGACGTCCATCGTCACGTGGTTGCCGCCGATGGCGATGGCATCGGCATGAATGAACTTGCCCTCGGAGAAGACGGAGATGGTGGTCGTGCCGCCGCCCATGTCGATGCAGGCGGCACCCATCTCGGCTTCGTCGTCGACCAGGGCAGAAAGGCCGCTGGCATAGGGTGTTGCGATCATCGCCTCGACCGAGAGATGGCAGCGATTGACACAAAGCTCGAGGTTGCGCAGCGGAGCGGCATCAGCCGTCAGCACATGCATATCGACACCGAGCGTATCGCCGATCATGCCGAGCGGATCGCGAATACCGCGCTCGCCATCGAGACCGTAGGCGACCGGCAGGGAGTGTACGAGATGCCGTTCGGTGGCAAGCGCCTGCTTGGCGCCGGCGGCAAGAACGCGGCGGATGTCGGCCTGGTCGACTTCATGACCACCAAGATTGATGCTGGCGGAGAACGTCTCGCTCTTGAGCCGGCCCGACGAAATATTGACGATCATCGAGTCGACCGTGAGGCCTGCCATGCGCTCCGCCGCATCGACGGCAAGGCGGATCGCCTGTTCGGCCGCATCGAGATTGACGATGACACCGGACTTGATGCCACGCGACTTCTGGTGACCGATGCCAAGCACTTCAATGCGATGGGTTCGGCCAGGCAGAAGCGCGCTTTCCTCGCGCGGACGCAACCGCGCAATAATGCAGCAGACCTTGCTCGATCCGATGTCGAGAACCGTCAAGGAGCGCGTCCGCTTGGCGGATGGCGCTCCATTCGAGGTGCTCTTTCCGTTCAGAATACTCATACACGCTTCTCCGAACGCTTTGGCGCCTTGTCCCGCGCCTTCAAATACTCAACACGCTGCATCATCGCGTCGGGCGTCAGCCGCACAACCACGCGGTCTGTCAAACGCATGTCCACCGAAGCGATGTCGCGCGACAGGATGCCGGACTTGTTGTCCATTTCGACGATGTCGGCGAGAGCCTGCTTGATCTGCCCCTCGGGCAGCATCACCGTCACGCCATTCTTCAGGAACAGGTCCCAGCGACGATCGCCAACGCGCGCATAGGCTTTTGCCTCAGCTGCGATCTGCGGGTACGCCGCCATCTGCGCAAACAGCAGCTTCGCCTGCTTTTCAGCACCGGCGCCGATAACCAGCGGCAGCGAGGCGCTGCGTCCGCCCGTATAGGGGACGATCACGCGGCCATCCGCATCGATCACCGAAAGCTCGGAGCCGTTTTGCCAGACCGCCAGCGCGGTGCGCTCGTGGATCGAGATCTGGATGGTGTTGGGATAGACCTTGAAAACATCGACGGATTCGACCCAGGGCAGCGTCGCAACCGCCTTTTGCGCATCCGCTGCGCTCAGTCCGACCAGCGAGGTCTCCCCGTCGAGCCCGAGCGCACCGAGGACATCGATCTCCGAGGTTTCGCTATTTCCAACCACCTTCACGTCTTCGATGGCAAAGCCGAAGGTCGAAGTCGTTACTTTCACGACCTCCGGGGCATGCCCGCCGAGGATCGCACCATAGGCGCCGGTCAAGGCAAAGAAGGCAACCGCGCCGATGGTGCCAACATGATTGGGGATCGTGAGCTCGCCCTCGACGAGGCGCGAGAAGACGCGGACCGGCTTGCGCAGGAATTTCGGCAGGACGACGCGGAAGCGGCCAAAACCCGCCGTGCGGTCCGAACCGACCGTCACTGCAGCGCGCGGATGCGCATTTTTAGCCTTCAACGCAAACACGATGCGTCCTCCACCATCCAACTCAACAATTCACCGAAGGTATGCCCCGCAGCTTTGGCGATATCCGGTACAAGGGATGTTGGCGTCATGCCGGGCTGGGTGTTCACTTCCAGCCAGATAAGCTCGCCATCTTCGGAAAAACGGTCGTCATAACGGAAGTCCGACCGGCTAATTCCTTTACATCCAATTGCCTGATGCGCCTTGAGTGCCAGTGTTTGTACTTTTTGGTAAATTTTTAGTGAAATTTTAGCCGGCACTACATGATTTGATCCGCCGGCAACGTATTTTGAATCATAATCGTAGAACTGGTGGCCAACGGGGATGATTTCGCACACGCCGATGGCGACATCGCCCATGACAGCGCAGGTCAATTCGCGGCCGTGAATGTAGCGCTCGACCATGACCGTATCGCCATATTTCCAGTCCGGCGATGTGATGACCTGCGGCGGATGCGATTGATCCTCCTTGACGATAACGACGCCAAAGCTCGAACCTTCGTTGACCGGCTTAACGACATAGGGTGGCTTCATCGGATGCGCCGACGTGAAGTCAAACCGGTTCATCACCTTCGCTTCCGCGACAGGCACGCCTGCCGCCCTGGCAACGATTTTCGCCTGCTGCTTGTCCATAGCAAGCGCCGAGGCCAACACGCCAGAATGGGTATAGGGAATTTCAAGAAATTCGAGGATGCCCTGGATCGTACCGTCCTCGCCGAAGGGGCCGTGAAGGGCATTGAAGGCGACGTCGGGCCGAAGATCGTTCAGGACGCTGGCGATGTTGCGGTCGACGTCGACGCGGGTGACGGAATAGCCTTCGGCCTCCAAAGCATCGGCGCAGGAATTGCCGGACGAAAGGCTCACCGGACGCTCCGATGAAAAGCCGCCCATCAGCACTGCAACATGCTTTTTCGCCATCAAGGCATCCCCTCGAATTTCCCCATCAACGCGAAAAAAGACATGAGTCCGGGCACGTCCGGCGGCCGGGACCGCAGACACCCAAGGCTGGCAAAAAAAGCAGCCGACTCAAATCAGTTAACGCTTGTCCCTAAAGAATCAGAGAGTTGATTCGCTGACAAGCCCTCAATGATTCAACAATGAAATTCGGCGTAAAAAAATGCGGGTACTCAGGCAGCGCGTGCGGCGGCTTCGATGGCTTCCGCCACCCACTCATTGAGGCTCTTGTTTTCAGATGCCGCGGCCAAAACGGCAGCCTCGTGGATTTCCGCAGGGAGCCTGACATTGAAACGTCCCGAGTACTCACGGAACGGGGCGATACCCTTTTCCGCGCACATATCGAGGTAGACCTTTAGCGACCGGCGGCCTTCCTCCATCAACCCTTCAACACTATCCGCATAGAAATCGGCCCCTCCGGACAGACCGAGAAACTCGCCCCGGATCATCTCGATATCCGGGTCGTAGGAAACGACTGCCTTGTGGCCTTCAATCTGGATAACGTTCTTCATGGCCTTATACCGTGGCTCTCCAACCATTTTCGAATGCTTGCAATGGCGCCCTTGTCGGTATCCGGTGAAGGATGCGGACGGTGGAATACCCTGATTTCACCGAACAAAAAGACGCCAAAACGCGACCCTTCGCGCTCCGTGATTTCAGCGCCCAAACCCAGCAATAGAGCCTCGACATCCGACCAGCGAATGGAGCCGCTGGCCGGCCGCGCAAATATTTGCTGCAGGGTCACGCGATGGCGACGCTTTAGATTTAGTACCATATTTAAGTACCGCTGAAAATTGATTTTTTGGCAAAGGATTGTAAAAGCTAATTAAAAAAACGTCGGTCCTACAACAACTGCCCCATGAATTCCTGCACATCCTGGCCGGTACGGAACCGGCCCAACCGCTTGATCTCCCAATGGAGACGGATGCCGGAATTCTTCAGGACATTGGCGCGGATCGTCTCGCCCAGGGTCTCGAGATCGTGTCCGCTCGCGGTGCCGGTGTTGATCATGAAATTGCAGTGCATGGGCGACATCTGGGCGCCGCCGATCATCAATCCGCGTCCGCCGGCCTTGTCTATTTCCTTCCAGGCCGATGAACCTTCCGGGTTCTTGAAGGTCGAGCCGCCGGTTTTTTCGCGTATCGGCTGGACGGTCTCGCGATGGTGCTGAACCGCGTCCATCGCCGCCTGAATCTCAGCCCTGTCGCCGGGCGTGCCTTCGAATAGCGCCGAGGTGAAGATCAGATCGCTCGCCGCACCCGAATGGCGGTAGGCGTAGCCCATGTCGGCATTGGAAAGCACATGAAGCTCGCCCTTGCGGTCGAGCGCACGCACCTCGACGACGCGTTCGCGCGTTTCGACGCCGTTCGCACCCGCATTCATGCGCAAGGCTCCACCGATACCGCCGGGGATGCCATGGTAGAAATGAAAGCCGGCAATTCCGGCTTCAAGCGCTGCGGCAGCAACGCGCTTGTCTGGCGTTGCTGCGCCTGCGCGCAATTGCACGTCACCGGCCCGCTCGACCTCGCCAAACCCTTTGGCGGAGAGGCGAACGACGAACCCAGGGATACCGCCATCGCGCACCAGAAGGTTGGAACCGATGCCGACCGTGAGGATAGGATACTCAGCAGGTACTGCTTTCAAGAATTCGGCAAGATCTTCTTCATCCGCTGGCTGGAACATGACCTCGGCCGGCCCCCCCGCGCGAAACCAGGTGACTTTCTCCATGCCCATATTGGGCGTCAAGCGGCCACGCAGCTTCGAAAATCGATCGCCCAGCTTCTTCAGCAGGGCCTCGCCGTCAACCAGTGAGTACATATTATCCTTCCAACGGTTCTAGCGCCGCACATCCCGCTGGCGGCGCAACCGCCAAATCTAGATCGCCGCCAGTTCCTTTGGCAAGGCATAGGCCCATTGCGTGATATTGCCGGCACCCAAAAAAATGACGAAATCGTCAGGCTTGGCAATCTGGGCAATCAGCGGCGCGATTTCCTGGGGCCCGCTGATATAGCGCGCGTCTCTGTGAGCGGCGGTGCGGATGCGCGAAACCAGAGCTTCGGAATTGACGCCCTCGATCGGATCCTCGCCCGCCGTATAGACCGGCGCCACGATAACCGTATCGGCATCGTTGAAGCAGGCGGCAAAGTCGTCAAAAAGGCTGGCGAGCCGGGTAAAGCGATGCGGCTGCATGATGGCGATGACCCTGCCCTTGGCGGAATCGCGCGCCGCCCGCAGCACGGCCTTTATCTCGACCGGGTGATGGCCGTAGTCGTCGAAAATCTCGACGCCCTGCCACGAGCCCGTATGGGTGAACCGACGCTTGACGCCGCCGAACGATGCGAGCCCCTTCTTGATGTCCTCGGCCGAAATGCCGAGCTCATTGGCGACGGCGATCGCAGCCGTGGCGTTCGACACATTGTGCCGGCCGGGCATTGGCAGATGCAGACCTTCGATCACCGTTGTATCGCCGGTCTTGCGCTTGGCGATCTGGACATCGAATGTAGAGCTTGCGCCATTGACGGCAAGATTGACGAAGCGCACATCGGCCTGCGGATTTTCACCATAGGTGATGACCCGGCGGTCCTCGATGCGCGAGACCAGGGACTGCACCTCCGGATGGTCGAGGCACATGACGCCGAAGCCATAGAACGGCACGTTCTCGACGAACTGGCGGAAAGCCTCCCGCACGCGGTCGAAGGTCCCGTAATGATCGAGATGCTCCGGATCGATATTGGTCACGACTGCAATGTCGGCGGGAAGCTTCAGAAACGTGCCGTCGCTTTCGTCCGCCTCGACGACCATCCAGTCGCCCTCACCCATGCGTGCATTCGTACCGTAGGCGTTAATGATGCCGCCATTGATCACAGTCGGATCGAGATTGCCGGCGTCGAGCAGCGTTGCAACCATCGAGGTGGTCGTGGTCTTGCCATGTGTGCCGCCAATGGCAACCGCCTGACGGAAACGCATCAATTCGGCGAGCATTTCAGCGCGGCGAACGACGGGCAGCAGCTTTTCGCGCGCCGCGACGAGTTCCGGGTTGGATTTTCGGATCGCCGTCGAGACGACCACCACTTCTGCGTCGCCGAGATTGTCGGCCGCGTGACCGACGAAGACCTCGATGCCTTTCTCGCGCAGACGCTGCACATTGGCGCTGTCGGACTGGTCCGATCCCTGCACCTTGTAGCCGAGATTATGCAGGACCTCGGCAATGCCGCTCATGCCGATACCGCCGATACCGATGAAATGAACGAGACCTATGTTGAGCGGCATCTTCATGGACGCACTCCTTTTTTGAATTTTTCGACGCTTTGGCCGGTTGCAATAGCCTCTGCGAGGTCTGCAAGCAACCTTGTCGCCTCCGGCTTGCCGGTGCTTCGGGCTTTCTCTGCGGTCATTGCCAGCCGGTCGGGCTCGTTCATGGCATTGGCAAGGATCGAGGCGATGCGTTCCGGCGAGAGTTCCGACTGCTTGATCACTTCCGCGCCGCCGGCCGCCGCGAGCGCCGCGGCATTGGCCGCCTGGTCATGGTCGAGCGCATGCGGAAACGGCACGAGTACCGCCGGCCGTCCAATGGCTGCGATCTCCGAAACCGTCGACGCCCCCGACCGCGAGAGGACGAAATGCGCCTCGGCGATGCGGTGGGGCATATCCTTGAAGAAGGGAGCGACCTCCGCCCTGATGCCGAGCGCATCGTAGGCGGCGCGAACCTTCGCTTCGTCTTCGGGGCGGGCTTGCTGCGTCACCACCAGACGCGCCCGGTTCTCGCGCGACAGCAGTTCGATCGCCGCGGGGACCGCCGCCGAGAAATATTGCGCGCCCTGACTGCCGCCAAAGACGAGGAAACGGAACGGCCCCGATACCTGCGCTGGCTCATAGGTTTTCCCGACCTCGGCCAGAACCTCGGGGCGCACGGGATTGCCCGTCAACACCGTCTTCTGCGCGAATGGGCCGCCATTGTCGGGCAGGAAGCCACCGGCAATTGCGGTCACGCGCGCCGCAAGCGCCTTGTTGGCGCGGCCCATGACCGCATTCTGCTCGTGAATGAGCGTCGGAATATGCAGCGATGTTGCCGCATAGAGCGGAGGCAGCGTCGGGTAGCCGCCAAAGCCGGCGACGAGCTTCGGCTTCATCGCCCGAAACAGCTTGCGTGAATCGAGATTGCCCTGCCACAGGGACCAGAAAGTCCTGGCGAGCGAAAAGGGATTGCGCCCACCAATGGTGGCCGAACGTACGACGTGAATTGCTTTTGCCGGAAATGCACCGGTAAACCGCTCCGCCCGGTCGTCCGTGGCAAGATGAACTTCCCAATCGCGGGCGATCAACTCATGCGCGAGCGCCTGAGCCGGGAAAAGATGACCGCCGGTTCCGCCGGCGGCAAGAAAGATAATCCCCTTTGCCATGACCCCTCAGCGTGCGCCGGCCATGGAAGGCATGTTCGCGCTGCCGAGCGTGGCCGACCGCCGCGCTTCAGGCCTGCGCCGCGTCAGAGCAAGCAGCAGCCCGGTGGATATGGCAACCGAGATAAGCGACGAGCCGCCATAGGAAATGAATGGCAGGGTCATGCCCTTGGCCGGCATCAGGTGGAGATTGACGGAGATATTGATAATCGACTGGAAGCCGAAGAGAATGACGAGACCCGACACTGCAAGGCGGGTAAAGTCATCCCGCTCCTTGAGTGCGATCGTCAGGCCGCGAATGACGATGAAGGCGAAGATCGCCACAATGAGCAGGCACAAGGCAATGCCGTACTCTTCAGCTGTCACCGAGAAGATGAAGTCCGTATGGCTGTCAGGGATGATGCGCTTGATCGTGCCTTCACCTGGTCCCTGCCCGAACCAGCCGCCGCGTATGATCGCCTCGCGGCCAGCATCGACCTGGAACGTGTCGCCTTCACCGGTCAAAAATCGGTCGATACGACCGGCGACGTGCGGAAACACCGTATAGGCGCCGAAGAACCCGACCATGCCGAGCACGCCGAGGCTGATGATCCAAAGCCACGGGACCCCTGCCATGAAGAACATGGCGCCCCAGGTGCCTGCCGTAAGGATCGTTTGTCCAAGATCGGGCTGCGCCACCAGAAGCGCGGCCACCACGCCGAAGAGCATCATGGAGAAGAGATTGCCGGGAATATCCTTGTGGCGCTCGTTCTCGGCGAAGAGCCAGGCACAGACGATGACGAACGCCGGCTTCATGAATTCCGACGGCTGGATCGAAACGCCGGCAAGCGAAACCCAGCGCCGCGCGCCCTTGACCTCGATGCCGAAGAACAGCGCCCCTACCATCGCGACGAGTGAAACGCCGAGCAAGATGATGGCGAAGCGGCGGATGGTGCGCGGCGCCATGAACGATACGGCGAACATCACGACAACTGCCGGCACCATGAACATCGACTGGTGCTTGACGAAGTAGAAGCTCTCAAGGCCGATGCGTTCGGCAACGGCGGGGCTTGCGGCAAAAGACAGAAGAATCCCGAGGCCCATCAGCGCCAGGCAGGCCGCCAGCAGAAATCGGTCTATTGTCCACCACCAGTCGGCGACGGGACCACGGTCAATACGACTAACCATCTATGCCTCCAACTGGTGATGCGCCCGCAAGCGCGAGAACGGCGGAGCGAAATGCCTCGCCGCGTTTTTCGAAGTTCTGAAACTGGTCGAAGCTGGCGCAGGCCGGCGAAAGCAGCACGACAGGTTCGCCGGAGCTGTCGCTTGCGGCATCGCGGGCCGCATGTTCGACGGCAGCTGCGATCGTGCCGGAAATCTCGAAGGGCGCTGCATCGCCGAGCGTCGCGGCAAATTGCGGAGCGGCTTCTCCAATAAGATAGGCCTTGGCAATGCGCGGAAAGAAGCCCGCTAGCGAGGCAATGCCGCCCTCCTTGGGCAGGCCGCCGGCGATCCAGTAGATGCGTGGAAACGACGACAGTGCCGGCGCCGCCGCGTCGGCATTGGTGGCCTTGGAATCGTTTACGAACAGGGTATTGCCGAGCTTGGCCACCTGCTCCATGCGGTGCGCAAGACCCGGGAAGGTGCGCAGGCCCGCATTGATCTCTTCTATCGACAGCCCGACTGAGAGGCAGGCAGCAAGCGCGGCAAGCGCATTCTGCGCATTGTGCTCGCCCCTGAGCGAACCGATGCCGGCAAGAGTGGCGACTACCGACGCATCGCCGTTCCTGGCGCGGACGAGATCGGAGCCCTTGGCGAAATAGCCGTTCTCGATGGGCATGCGCTTGGAGATGCGAATCACATGCTTGCCGGTCCGCTCCAGCCGCTGCGCTATCGCCGCGCAGTAGCTGTCATCGACACCGACAATCGCCGTTTCGCTTCCTGCCACCAGACGTTCCTTGATCTCGGCGTAGTGCTGCATCGTGCCGTGCCGGTCGAGGTGATCCGGGGTCAGATTGAGGAGTATGCCTGCCGTCGGATTGAGGGATGGCGCAAGGTCGATCTGGTAGGACGAGCATTCGACGACATAAAAGCGATTATCCGCCGGCGGCTCCAGCGTCATGACCGCCGTGCCGATGTTGCCGCCAAGTTGTACGTCCCGGCCCGAAGCCTTGATGATATGGGCGATGAGGGCAGTTGTCGTCGACTTGCCGTTGGTGCCGGTGATGGCGATAAACGGGCTTTTCTTGCCGGCGCGATTGCGCTCGCGCACGAAAAGCTCGACGTCGCCGATGATCTCAACGCCGGCTGCTTTCGCAAGATCGACGCTCCAGTGCGGGCGCGGATGTGTCAGCGGTACGCCGGGCGACAGGACGAAGGAGGAAAACTGCTTCCAGTCGACGTTCCGAAGATCGCCGGTTTCGATGCCGGCGCCTTGCGCCTTCCTGACGCTTTCCGGGTTGTCGTCCCATGCAACAATTTTGGCTCCGCCCGCAGCGATCGCCTGCGCGGTCGCAATGCCCGATCCACCGAGCCCGAAGAGCGCGATGGTCTTGTCCTTCATGGAATGGGCGGGGATCATGCGGCCTACCGGAGCTTGAGCGTCGAAAGGCCGATCAGCGCGAGAATGACGGCGATGATCCAGAAGCGGATCACGACCTGGCTCTCGGTCCAGCCCTTCTTTTCGAAATGATGGTGGATCGGCGCCATCAAGAAAACGCGCTTGCCGGTCATCTTGAACGACGCCACCTGGATGATCACGGACATGGCTTCCATGACGAAGACGCCGCCGATGATGGCAAGAACGATCTCGTGCTTGGTTGCGACGGCAACAGCCCCGATGAGACCGCCAAGCGCCAGCGAGCCGGTGTCGCCCATGAAGATGGCGGCGGGGGGCGCGTTGAACCAGAGGAACCCAAGGCCCGCGCCGATGACGGAGCCAAGGACGACGGCGAGCTCGCCGGTGCCGGGCACGAAGTGAATTTGCAGATAGTCGGCGAAAATCGCGTTACCGGAAAGGTACGCAATGACGCCGAACGAAGCTGCTGCGATCATCACCGGGACGGTTGCAAGACCATCGAGACCATCGGTAAAGTTGACCGCGTTGCCCGCGCCGACCATCACAAAGGCAGCAAACGGGATGAAGAAGATGCCGAGATTGATGATGAACTGCTTGGCAAAGGGGAAGGTCAGCGACGACGAAAAAGGTTCCTGTCCCGCCCACATGATACCGAGACCGGCGAGGCCCGCGATCAGGAACTCGATGCCGAGACGCCCACGGGCCGAAAACCCCTTGAACGATTGTTTGCTGACCTTGAGGTAATCGTCGTAAAAGCCGATGGCGCCGAAGCACAGCGCGACGAGCAAAACAATCCACACATAGACATTCGACCAGTTGGCCCAGAGCAGCGACGACAGGAGAATCCCGGTCATGATCATGAGGCCGCCCATGGTTGGCGTGCCGGCCTTCTTGAAGTGCGTCTGCGGGCCGTCGGCGCGGATCGGCTGGCCGCGGCCCTGCCTGATGCGCAGCGAGTCGATGATGCGGGGTCCGAACAGAAAAACGATGAGCGCCGAGGTAATCAGCGCACCGCCGGTCCGAAACGTAATATAGCGGAACACGTTCAGCGCCTGGATATGTTCCGCCAGACCGGCGAGATAATAAAGCATGTGGCTAGAGCCCTTTCCCCATCCCCGCAGCTTACTCGGCTGGACCGGCAGGCTCGATGGAATTGTATTTCTGCAAGAGCGTTTTCACGATCTGGGAGAATCCAGTCCCCTTGGATGACTTGATCATGATCACGTCACCAGCCCGGATCGTCTTCAGCAATTGCGGTTGCAGTTCCTCTACGCTCTGCCTGTATTCGGCATGAAATTCAACCGGCATGGCCGCCTTGAGCGCCGCCATTTCAGGACCGCCGAGAAAAACCATGTTGATATGGTTGTCGGCAATCACTGAAGCGAGTTCCGCATGAAGTTTCGGCGCCTGCTTGCCGAGTTCGAGCATGTCGCCGAGCACCGCGATGCGCCGCCCGCGTCCGGTCGGCGTTGCCGCCGCAAGCAGTTCTATCGCGGCGCGCATGGAGGCCGGGTTGGCATTGTAGCTCTCGTCGATCAGCGTGAACGTACCCTTTGCCACTTCCAGCGTATGGCGCGCGCCGCGCCCGCTTTCCGGGCGCAGCGAGGCAAGAGCAAGCGTCGCCTTGGCCATGTCTGCACCGGCCAGATGCGCCGCGCCGAGGACGCCAAGAACGTTCTGCACAATATGTCGGCCGGGCGCTCCGATCTTGACCACGGCTTCTTCGCCGGCGAGCCGCGCTGTCATGCAGGAACAATCGCCAAGGAGTTTCAATTTGATCAGTCTGTAATCTGCCCGGGCGTTCTCACCAAAGGTCTTGATGTGCTCGACACCCGCATCCTTCGCCATTTTCTCGAGCGGTTTGAAATGCTTGTCGTCACGGTTGAGAAGGGCGTAGCCGCCGGGAACGACGCCTTCGAAAATCTCCGCCTTGGCGGCGGCGATTTCCTGAAGATTCTTGAAATGACCGAGGTGCGCCGCCGCAATGAGCGTGATCAGCGCGACGTGGGGGCGCACCATCTTGACCAGCGGGCGGATTTCGTCGGGATGGTTCATGCCGATCTCGAACACACCGTAATCGGTATCGGCCGGCATGCGGGCAAGCGTCAGCGGTACACCCCAGTGGTTGTTGAAGGACGCCGCCGAGGCATGAACCTTCCCGCTGGTGGCAAGCACATGCCGCAGCGCTTCCTTGGTCGTAGTCTTTCCAACCGAACCGGTCACCGCGATAATCTGCGCATTAGAGCGCGCGCGTGAAGCAATGCCGAGCCGGGTCATGGCCGCGAGCACGTCATCGACGACGATCATTGGCGCCTTCAATTTGCCGAGCGCCGGCAGTTTCGCTTCCGCAACGACAAGCAGCGCCGCGCCCGCAGCGACCGCTGCGGTGGCGAAATCGTGTCCGTCGAGCGCGTCACCCTTGATGGCGAAGAATGCCTCGCCCTGCTTCAGGCTACGGGTATCGATGGAAATGCCGGTGATGCCCTCTGGCAACTTGCCGACGGGCCGCCCGTTCATCGCTTCGGTCATGGCATCGGAGGTCCAGAGCAGGCTCATGCGCCGCTCTCCCGTGCCAGACGGTCTTTCAGCGCCGAGCCGACTTCTGCATGATCGGAGAACGGCAGAACGACATCGCCGACTGTCTGGCCTTCTTCATGGCCCTTGCCGGCCACGATCAGCGTGTCGCCGGATTTCATCATCGAAACCGCATGGCGGATCGCTTCGCGGCGGTCGGGGATTTCTATGGCGCCCGGCGCTGCCGCAAGGATTTCGGCGCGAATGGTGGCGGGCACTTCTGAACGCGGATTGTCGTCGGTGACGATGACCACGTCGGCGAGGCGCGTCGCGATCTCGCCCATCATCGGGCGCTTGCCTTTGTCGCGGTCGCCGCCGCAGCCAAAGACGACGATGACGCGGCCGGTCGTGAACGGACGCACCGACGCGAGGACGTTTTCCAACGCGTCGGGCTTGTGGGCGTAATCGACATAGGCGGGCGCACCCTCCTCTGTCGCACCGACGAGGTCGAGCCGCCCCGGCGCGCCCTTTAGGCGCTCGAGGCCGCGCACGGCCGCTGCGGGCGGAACGCCGGTGGCAATAGCAAGGCCCGCCGCGACAAGGCCGTTCGCCACCTGGAAGTCGCCGGCGAGCGGCAGGGTAATCTCGAAGATTTCCCCGGCGATGTGCATCTCGACGTGTTGGCGGAAGCGCTCGTGCTCGACGCGTTTCAAGGTGATGAAATCGCCTTTGCGGCCGACGGTGAGCACCTTGCAGCCAGCGTCAGTCGCAGCAGCGATCGTCGGCTTGGAAAAGGCGTCATCGGCAAAAATGACCGCCGGCGCACCCTTCGGCAGCAGTTCCGTGAAGAGCCGCAGCTTGGCGGCGTGATATTCCTCGACCGTCGCATGGTAGTCCATGTGGTCGCGGCCGAGATTGGTGAAGGCGCCGGCCGAGAGACGCACGCCGTCGAGGCGGCGCTGGTCGAGACCATGCGAGGATGCCTCCATGGCGGCATGGGTAACGCCCTCATCGACGAGCTCGCTGAGCAGCTTGTGGAGTTCGACCGGGTCGGGCGTCGTCAGCGAACCATAATCGTCGCGCTTGGGCGATACGACACCGGTGGTGCCGATGCTGGCGGAGGCAAAGCCCGCCTGCGCCCAGATCTGGCGGGTGAAGGATGCGACCGACGTTTTGCCGCTCGTGCCGGTGATCGCCACCATCACATCCGGTTGAAGCTTGTAAAAGCTTGCCGCAGCAAGCGCGAGGGTGCGGCGTGGATCGTCGACATAAACGATCGGAACGGCAATCTTGCCAAGCTTCGCACCCTTGGAGGTAACAATGATCGCGGCCCCGCGAGACGCCGCGTCCGCCGCGTAGGTGGCGCCATCGGCTTTGGAGCCTTTCAGCGCGGCAAACAGGAAACCGCGTTCCACTTTGCGCGAATCCGACGTCAATCCCGTTATCGTCTTATCGCCGAGTTCGGAGATAGCGATTTCAGGAATTCCGTTCAGATCTTTAAGTTGCATGGCCGCAGTGGAACCCATTTTCAAAAACTTTTCATCTCATAAGGTCAAGAATCATCGATTCTGCTCGCAAAACGCATCGTTTTGAGTCGTTTCTGGGGCATTCGCGAGCGAAGCTGTGGCTATTCATCGAACGACACCATCGTTGGCGCTGCCATGTTCTCTTCCTTGAAATCCGGCTTGACGCCGAGGAACGATGCCGAACGGCGAATAATGTCCGCAACCATCGGCGCCGCGTTCAAGCCGGCAGTTGCCGCAACCTTGCCCTCTTCGGGCTTCGGCTCGTCGATGATGGTCAACACCACATATTCGGGCTTGTCGATCGGGAACGCGGCCACAAACGCATTGAACCTGACATCGCTCGAATAGCGGCCGTTGACGACTTTTTCCGCCGTTCCGGTTTTGCCGCCGACGCGATAGCCCGGAACATTCGCCCGCGCGCCTGAACCGCCGGAGCCCTTCTCGCTGTTCAGGCGATAGAGATAGCGCATGTCCTCGCTCGTCTTCTCGCTGACGACCTGCTTGGCAACCTTGGTGGCTTCCTCCTCCGTGCGCGGCAGGAATGTCGGCTCTATCAGTTTGCCGCCGTTCATCAGGGCTGCGGCGCCAACGGCTGTCTGCAGCGGGGTTGTCGCCATGCCGTGACCGAACGCGATGGTGATCGAGTGAACCTTCTTCCAGACTTTCGGTTCCATCGGGCGCGCTACTTCGGGCAACTCCGTCTGCATGCGGTCGAGCAGACCGAGACGATGCAGAAACGCCCTGTGCCCCTCGATGCCGACGACGTCGGCTTCCTTTGCCGAACCGATGTTCGACGAATAAATGAAGACTTCAGGCAAGGTCAGCACGCGATGCTTGCCGTGAAAGTCGCGAATGGTCTGGTGGCCGATCGTGATCGGACGGCTGGCGTCGAAGGTGCTGTTGATATTGACCTTGCCGGAATCGAGCGCCATCGCGGTCGTGAAGCTCTTGATCGTCGAGCCCATTTCGAAGGTGCCGGCGGACATGCGGTTGAGCCTGTCCTTGTCGAGCGCGTTGAACGGGTTGTTCGGATCGAAATCCGGAGCAGAGGCCATCGCCAGGACTTCGCCCGTATGAACATTAAGGACAACCGCGCCCGCGGCAATGGCGCGGTAGCGTTGCATCGCATTGACGACGACATCGCGGACGACGTGCTGGACGCGAAGATCGATCGACAGCTTCACCGGCTCGAGCGAACGGCTGTCCGCAAGCCCGACATCGCGCAGGTCCGAAAGACCCTGCTCGTCGATGTATTTCTCCATACCGGCAATGCCCTGATTGTCGATATTGACGAGGCCGAGAATATGCGAAGCGGTCGGCCCCCCCGGGTAGAAGCGTGATTTCTCGGTCCTGAAGCCAATGCCGGGGATGCCGAGCGCCATGATCTGGCTCTTCTGCTGGGGCGTCAAACCGCGCTTCAGCCAGGCGAAGCCCGCATTGCTCTTCAGGCGATTATAGGTCTGCTCGAAGTTCAAATCCGGCAGCACGGTCGATAGAAGTTCGATCGCCTCGTCGGGATCGATGATCTTGCGCGGCTCGGCGTAGAGGGACGCGGTCTTGATGTCGGTCGCCAGTACCTCGCCATTGCGATCGAGAATATCGGGACGCGAGGCCAGCACGGCGCCAGTCGGTCCATTATAACCGGTCGTATCTTCCTGCATGCCGTAATAGATCAGGCGGCCGCTGATAATGCCGTATATTCCCATGAAGCCGGCAATGGCCATGACAACGCGATTGCGCGCACGGTTGCCGGATTTCTTCTTTTTCGCGTCAAGCGCGAAGGCCGGCGAAGCGCCCGTTTCGAGAAGGTTCTTTTTCCGTTTGATCCACAGCGCTGCCATCATCAATGCCCCTTCGGCTTTGCGCCTGGAACGGCTGCGCTGCTTTTCTTGACGCTGCCGGTCAGCGTCGCGTCCGTCTTTATCGTATTGCCCGCATTCGCCTCGGTGATGATGTTGGCGACATCATCAAGCCCGTCCGATGCCGGCTTTGGCTGCGGCAGTTCGTCGATGTTGACGATCTGCTGCGCTTCCATCTGCTGCAGGTCGAGCTGGCCCTGGAACGTCTCCACCAGCTTCTGCAGGCGATTGGGCTGGGTGAGCAGGCTCCAGTCGGCCTTGAGCAGGTCGATCGTATCGCGCTCATCGGCAATCATGCGTTCGAGCTTGCTGACCTGCGCCATCTGCTTTTCCGCATCGTGCTTTATCTTGTAGGTCACGGCGGCCGCCGCGATCATCAGTCCTATCAATATGATATCGAAGGTGCGCAGCACGGATCAGTTCCTCGCCTTATCTTGGAATGGGGGCAGGTTGGGCAGGCCGTAAATGGAATGGTCCTCGGCAAGCGGTGGATTGGTTGTGCGGACTCCGCCACGCAGCTTTGCGGACCGGGCGCGCGGATTGCGCTCGGCCTCGGCCTCACTCGGCGCAACAATGCCCTTGCCGATCGGCGTGAAGCTTGCCAGCCGCTGTTCGACCTGCGGCAGATGCCTCGATCCGCCGCCGCTTGCCGAACGATCGGCGAAGAATCGCTTGACTATACGGTCTTCCAGCGAATGAAACGTGACAACGACAAGACGCCCGCCCGGCTTCAGCACTCTTTCGGCCGCGTGGAGCGCGCGCACGAGCTCGCCCAGCTCGTCATTGAGGAAGATGCGCAGCGCCTGGAACACGCGCGTCGCCGGATGGATCGGCACCTTCGGATTGCGCCCGACCAGCGCTTCGATCGCGTTGGCGAGATCGCGTGTGCGGATGAACGGCTCGCTCGCGCGGCGCTTTTCGATCATGCGCGCAATACGTCCGGCATGGCGCTCCTCGCCGAGGAAATTGAAGATGCGCGCAAGGTCGCCCGCTTTCAGGCGATTGACGACATCGGCGGCGCTTGGTCCGGAACTTGACATGCGCATGTCGAGCGGCCCGTCCTTTTGGAAGGAAAAACCGCGCTCCGCTTCGTCGATCTGCATGGAGGAGACGCCGATATCGAGAACGACACCATCGGGCGCGCCGCCCAGCAAGGCAACCTGATCGAGCGTCGAGAACGTGCCCTGGACAAGCGTGAGACGCCCGGCAAATTCCTTCTCCATGGCGCGGCCTACCTCGATCGCGGAGGGATCGCGATCGATTGCCGTAACCGACGCGCCTGTTTCGAGAATGCGGCGCGTATAGCCGCCCGCGCCGAACGTGCCGTCGATGATCAATTCGCCGGTCTGCGGCTGCAACGCCGTGATGACTTCCTCGAGCAGGACGGGAATGTGCCGGTCGTCGGATGCCGTCATCGACTGCCCCCGTTCAGCGTCTCGAGTTGACGCTTTTCCGCGAGGCGTTCCCGCACCGTTGTCCGATGCGCTTCGAAACGATCCGGATGCCACATCTGAAAGTGGGTGTTGGCGCCCGCAAAGGTCACATCCGACGAGACGCCCGTATGCTCCCGGATGAAATCCGTGATCGTAATCCGCCCCTCCCCGTCGAGCTTCAGAAAGCCGCCGTCGGCGTGCAGGTAAAAGGACATGTCGTCCGCCGTCTCCGCGAAAGGATCCTCGTTCTCCAAACGCTTGTCGAACCGGCTCAGGAGCTCCGGCCCGCCCACATCGAGGGCAGGCAGATGCAGAGAACGCAGCGCATAGAGCTCTGCGTGACCGGCCTTCTGGATAATCGAACGGAAGTGCGCCGGCACCGAGACCCGCCCCTTGGCGTCGATCCTGTTCGTTATATTTCCGAGGAACCGGTTCAAGACGTAACACCGCCGTTTCCGCCCCGTCCGCATTTCTCGGGGTGCCAATGGTTGTAACTTCCGATGGTTCGGACAAGGCATCGGCATGGTCAGCCCATGGCCAGCCCTGGCATGCGTGTTCGTAATGCGGGGGACACCGTGTCGAATGAACGCTACTGATGAAATCAATCGGTATCATGGGGCACTATGGGCGTCAATGGGACCAGCGGACACGGATAGGGAATGAGCCGTCAATTCGGCGCACTACCGGCGATTCTGAAATTTATCGCTCATTAAGCTTAATGAAGCGTTAGGAAAGGCCACATTCACGCGTTCGCACCACTGTGAAGCCGCTCGCCAAGCGGCATCACAGTGATCGATCATCCCATGGAAATTGAAGTGCCAGCTGGCCTGTAAGCCGGGTTCTGTATGGCCGGGCTCGCGCCCGACGCGGCAGCCATTCATCTTGGACGGACGTTGCCGCCCGCCTCCTGCAACCCACCCGGACGACTGACCCGGAAACTGATCGCCAGGCTTGCGCCCGGCACGCCGTCCCTATTCGGTTTTGCTCCCGGTGGGGTTTGCCGTGCCGCCCCTGTTACCAGTTGCGCGGTGGGCTCTTACCCCACCCTTTCACCCTTACCCCGCCAGTATTTTGGCTCGGACCAGCGTTGCGTGGTCGCAGCCGAAATACAGGCGGGGCGGTTTCCTTTCTGTGGCACTTTCCCTGGGGTCGCCCCCGCCGGACGTTATCCGGCACCGTGTTCCCTGGAGCCCGGACTTTCCTCACATGCCGCCTTTCGGCTTTTGACATGCGCGGCTGCCCAGCCAGCTGGCGACGCGTATAAAGGCGTTTCGCGCGAAAAACGCAAACGAAAAAAGGCCGGGCGTCCGGCCCGGCCTTTCAAATCATGCGGTGATTACACCCAAAGCCTAGTTGGATGCCATCTCCAGCTTCACCTTGGCGCAGTAATTGGCCGAAACCGGGTTCATGCGCGTCGCGCCATGACCGGCATTGTAGCGCAGGATCGTCCCGCAGGTGGTGCCGTTGCCGAGCTTATGGGCACCGGCAAGATACTTCATCCCCCAGCGGATATTTTCCTCCGGGTTGTAGAGCGCCTGGCGCGTACCGGTATAGCCGAGGCCACGGGCCGTCTCATACTTGATCTGCATCAAGCCGATTTCGCCGGCGCTGCCGGTCATGTTCGGCTGGTAATTGCTTTCAACGCGAATGACGGCATTGGCAAGCGCGACCGGTACGCCATAGGAGGCGGCGTAGGAATTGATGATCGTCGAATACTTGGTCCCGCCGATCGCCGAAGCGCCGGCAGACGCGATGCTCCCCGTCGTCATCGTATCGACGCTGGCAATGGTCTCGTTGACGACAGTGGTCTTGATGCGGGCCTTGGCCTGAACGACGGGCCGCTTGTGCGAGGCGGATTTCTTGCTGACGCGCTGCTGCTTGGCAGCTGCCTTTTTCGTTGCCGGCGCCTTGGCGACGCGTTTACCCTTTTCCTTCGACTGGGTGATTTTTGCGGCCGGAGCTGCCTTGGCCTTTGCCTGGGCTTCCCGTTCACGCTTCAACTTGATGTAATCAGCGATACTGTTCGGCTCTGCCGGGCTGCTGAGTGCTGAATTTGAGCCATAGAAGGCCATCGCCCCGAAAAGGGCGAGAATCATACCAAATTTTTTGTTCATCGTTTTCCGTCTAGAAGCTTGGGCGACACGAATGTGCACACCGGGATCGTTCCGTGCCAAAAATCAAAAGGGCAGAGCCGGAACACTGGCCAAGGATTTGACGGTCCAATGCAGCCGAATATTGATCGGCCAAATAACAAAATGTAACCCATTGATATATATAGGTTGCATTGCACAAAACGAGCCGGAAAAGTTTTTTTGGTTCAAACGCTTACGCAGAGAGAGCAGGCAGCGAATAAAGTAGTCGATGCAGGGTCTCGATAGTTGACATGTCGGCGACTCCATCGACTTTTTCGGCGCGAAAATGGCGCTGGAACGCTAAAATGCCCAATTGTGTCGCGTTTCCGAAGACCCCGTCGATGGGGACGCCATAGCCGTAAAGTGCCAGCATGGACTGCAAAGCCTCGACCGGCTGGCCCTGATCGCCGAGCGTGAAGAAACGCCCGCCTCTGATCGGCGACGCTTTCACCCAGTGACCGACGCCGGCATCGTAAAGGACAGGCCAGGGAAACTTCTCGCCGGGATCGATCTTGCGCGCCGGAGCGATGTCGGAATGGGCAAGCACCGCCTCGGGCCGGATGCCATGGCGGGATACGATGCCCTTGCAAAGGTCTATGACGGCATCGATCTGGACGGGTTCGAAATCGGGAAAGCCGAGAAGCGGACCGCCGTTCACGATCTCGATACCCACCGAGCAGGAGTTGATGTCTGTCTCGCCCTTCCAGAAGCTCTGGCCTGCATGCCACGCCCGTTCGCTCTCGGGCACCATCTGCACGATCCGCCCATCCTCGTGGACGACGTAGTGAGCGGAGACTTCGCTTTGGGGATTGGCGAGCCAGTTCTGTGCGGCCTCGCCGGTCTCCATGCCCGTATAGTGCAATATGAGATATGACGGTCGCTTGCCATCCTTGCGCGGCCCGAAATTGGGCGAGGCATGGACGTCGGCGGAAAGGTGGTCCGGCTTAAACCCGCTCATACGCCTTCAGGTCTTTTTCAACCCGGTCCCAGGCGGCATTGATCGCTGCGATGCGCTGGTTGGCGATGGCGATGAATTCTTCCGGCACGCCGCGAGCGATCAGAACGTCCGGGTGGTTCTCACGCACCAGCGCGCGGTACTGCTTGCGGGCCTCTTCGAAACTGACGCCGTGCGAAAGGCCAAGGACCCGGTAAGGGTCCGTCTGCCCTAGACCGACATGGCGCGCGAGTATCCGGTCGAACTGTTCTTCGTCGAGCTGAAAGATTTCAGCCACGGTTCCGAGGAAAACGAGTTCCTTGTCATGCAGGGCGCCGTCAGCCTTGGCGATGTGAAAGAGCCCATCCAGAATGTCTTCGAGCATCTTGCAATTGGGCTTGCCGGTCCCACAAAGCCCGGACAATTGCGTCGCATAGGCCTCATAGCCGGCTACGTCCTGCTTTGCGAGATTGTAAAGGCTTGTAACCTGCTCCTGATACTGCGGCGGGACGTGGAATATCTCGTGAAACGCGTTCACCTCGGCCTGCGTCACGATACCGTCAGCCTTCGCCATCTTCGCCGAAAGCGCAATCATGGCAATGGAGAAAGCCACGCGCCGGCGCGTCTCCGGATCGCCCTCAAACGTGGTTCGGACGGCTTCGATGATGCTCGAGAATGCATCGATCGCAGTGCTGGTAATGAAATCGCTGATGCGGCGCCAAATCGACATGACTTCGTTTTATTCAAATTCATTCGCAAATGCGAGAGCCATATCAATGTCGCGGCGGTGGACGCGTTGCCGCATGGCGCGCACCACGTTCGGCCGGACGGCGGAGCGCCCGGCCGAACGGCAAGCGCTATTGCATGCCGAGCGCGTCCTTGATGGCCTTCTCTGCCTCGTCCGCAGCGACCTTGGCCTGGTCGTCGGTCTGGCCAGCCGATTTGGCAGCGTCTTCCGCAGCCTTGCGCGCCGTCGCTACCGCTGACTGCTTCTGCTCAGGCGTCATCGTCGCTGCCTGCTCTTTCAGCTTGTTCAAGGTGTCTTGAGCATTCATCGGCGTTGCGGGTGTCGCGGCAGGGGCTGCGGGAGCCGCGGGCGTCTCGGTTGCCGCCGGGGCAGCAGGCGCAGGCGCTGGTGCCGGGGCGGGAGCCGGAGCTGGCTCTTCGGTTTTAGCCGGAGCCTGTTCCGATTTCTGTTCGCTCTCGCCGCAACCGGCAAGCACAAGAAGTGAGGCTGTCGCCATCGCCACAAAAAGTCTGTTCTTCATCGTTTCCTCTCCATCGCTAAAACTGGCCCCTCGCCTTAGCTTAAAACGAATTGGCGGCTGGCGGCGGTTTGTTTGCGCATTCAGTTAATTTTCCCGTGGATATCAACGGTTTCGCGCGAATCTTAACGTAGAATCTTCCATGATTGCGCTTGTTGCCGTTTGGCTTATTCTCACTTGGGGCATGTGCGAGGTTTTTTCCGCGCCGCCGAATCACCTGAAGACGGAGGCTGCCCGTGAAGGACAGATGGGATTTCTGGATCGATCGCGGTGGCACGTTCACCGATGTGATTGCGCGCGATCCGGCTGGGCAGCTTCATGCCCATAAGCTCCTCTCCGAGAATCCCGAAGCCTATAAGGACGCCGCCATCCAGGGCATTCGCGAACTCCTCGGCGTCGAGCCGGGCGATCACATTCCGTCCGAACGCATCGGCGAGGTGAAGATGGGGACGACGGTCGCGACCAATGCGCTGCTTGAGCGCATGGGCGACCGGACCTTGCTCGTCATAACACGCGGTTTCCGCGATGCCCTGAGGATTGCCTACCAGGCGCGGCCCGACATCTTTGCGAAGGAAATCATTCTTCCCGAACAGCTCTACGAGCGCGTCGTCGAGATCGATGAGCGCGTGCGAACGGACGGCACAGTGGAAGTTGCGCCGGATGCCGCGCAGATACGCGACTTGTTGAGCGAGGCCAAGGCGGAAGGGATCAATGCCGTCGCCATCGTCTTCATGCATGCCTGGAACTATCCGGCACACGAACAGCTTGCAGCCCGGGTGGCGCGGGACCTCGGGTTCGGACAGGTGTCGGTCAGCCATGAAGTTTCGCCGCTCGCCAAGCTCGTCGGGCGTGGCGACACCACCGTTGTCGACGCCTATCTGTCTCCAATCCTGCGCCGCTACGTTGATCGGGTTGCCGGTGAGCTTGGCGCGGGCGACGGGGCGGAACAGGGGCCGCGCCTCTCCTTCATGATGTCGTCAGGCGGGCTGACGGCAGCCGATCTTTTTCAGGGCAAGGACGCCATTTTGTCCGGTCCTGCGGGCGGCGTCGTCGGCATGGTCGAGACGGCACGGCTTGCGGGGTTCGGCCGGGTGATCGGCTTCGACATGGGCGGGACCAGCACGGATGTCGCCCACTACGATGGGGATTATGAGCGCGCCTTCGATACGGAAGTCGCTGGAGTGCGCATCCGCGCGCCGATGATGCGCATTCATACGGTCGCCGCAGGCGGCGGTTCCATTTTGCACTACAGCGCGGGGCGCTTCCAGGCCGGTCCCGATTCGGCCGGTGCTAATCCAGGCCCCGCCTGCTACCGGCGCGGTGGGCCGCTTGCGGTTACGGACGCCAATGTCATGCTCGGCAAGCTGCGGCCCGAATATTTTCCGGCGATCTTCGGCCCCGGCCAAGACAAGCGGCTCGATGCTGAGATCGTTGCGAGAAAATTTGCGAAGCTTGCGGCAGATATCGGCGACGGCAAGACGCCGGAAGAGGTTGCCGAAGGTTTCGTGACGATCGCAGTCGAGAATATGGCGAATGCGATCAAGAAGATATCGGTGCAGCGCGGATACGACGTCACCGGCTATCTCCTGAATTGCTTCGGCGGCGCGGGCGGGCAACATGCCTGCCTTGTTGCCGACGCGCTCGGCATGGAAGCGGTGCTTATCCATCCCTTCTCCGGCCTGCTCTCAGCCTACGGTATCGGCCTTTCCTCGATATTCGCGTCACGGCAACAGGCGCTGGTCAAACCGCTTTCTTCTGAAAACCTTAAGGAAATTCGCGAACTCGTTGCGCGCCTGTCGGCTGCCGTAACGACCGAACTTGCAGGCCAGAGTGTTCCGGCCGAGGCAATTGCGGCGCGTCCCATCGTGCATCTGCGCTATGACGGAACCGATACGACGATCCCCATCGATTTCAGCGCCTTTGCAATTGATGGAGCGCGCGCTGCCTTCGAAGCTGCTCACAAGGCCCAGTTCGGCTTCATATACGACAATAAGGGCATCGTGGTCGAAGCTGTCGGCGTCGAGGGCATGGATTCCCGCGAGCAGACGCAAGTCGAAAAGAAGCAGGCTCGGGTTGCGGAAGAACCGCAGCACGAAAACACGTGCCGGATTTTTTCCGGCGGTGCGTTTCACGACGCTCCGGCGTTCCGGCGGGAAAGCCTCGCGCCCGGGCATGAGATCAAGGGTCCGGCCCTGATCATCGAGCCGCATCAGACCATTGTCGTCGAGCCCGGCTGGCGCGCGCAGATCACGGACTTGAACCATGTCCTCATGCGCCGGGCCGAAAAGAAGCTTCGCACGGCCGCGCTCGGCACCGAAGCCGATCCGATCATGCTCGAGGTTTTCAATAATCTCTTCATGTCGATCGCCGAACAGATGGGCGTGACGCTGCAGAACACCGCCTATTCGGTCAACATCAAGGAACGTCTCGATTTTTCCTGCGCCGTGTTCGACGGCAGCGGCGCCCTCGTCGCCAACGCACCGCACATGCCCGTGCATCTCGGCTCCATGGACCGCTCGGTCGAGACGATCATCAAGCTCAATGCCGGCGATATCCATCCGGGCGATGTCTTTGCCCTCAATGCTCCGTATAATGGCGGCACGCACCTCCCGGATATCACTGTGGTGACACCGGTCTTCGACGATGCGGGAAAAAACATTCTCTTCTACGCCGCCTCACGTGGCCATCATGCCGATATTGGCGGTTCCGCGCCGGGATCGATGACGCCGCTCGCGACGACCGTCGATGAAGAAGGTGTTCTCATCGACAATTTCCGTCTCGTCGAGCGTGGCCGCTTTCGTGAACGGGAATTGACTGCGCTTCTCACCGATCACCCTTTCCCTGTGCGCAATGTCCATCAGAACATCGCCGACCTGAAGGCGCAGATCGCGGCCAACGAAAAAGGCGTTGCTGAGCTTAAGAAGATGATAGGCCAGTTCGGGCTCGGCGTGGTCGAAGCCTATATGGGCCATGTCCAGGACAATGCGGCGGAGAGTGTGCGGGCCGTGCTCGACCGGCTGCCGGAGCAATCCGAATACAGCTACGAGACCGACACCGGCCAGACGATTGCGGTGAAGATTACCGTCGATCGCAACGAGCGCCGGGCAAAGGTGGATTTTACCGGCACGTCACCGGTCATGAAAAACAACTTCAATGCGCCGGAGCCTGTGGCGCGCGCAGCAGTGCTCTACGTATTCCGTGTCATGGTCGAAGGCACGATACCGATGAATGCCGGCTGTCTGCGTCCTATCGACATCATCATCCCAGATGGGTCGATGCTGAAGCCCACCTACCCGGCGGCCGTCGTTGCCGGCAATGTTGAAACATCGCAGCATGTCACCAACGCCCTGTTTGGCGCCTTGGGCGCGATGGCGAATTCGCAAGGGACGATGAATAATCTGACCTTCGGCAACGATCGCTATCAATATTACGAGACGATCTGCTCGGGATCGCCCGCAGGCCATTTCAACGACGGCACCGGCTTTGCCGGAACCGCCGCCGTCCATACACACATGACCAATTCACGCCTCACGGATCCCGAAATCCTCGAAATGCGCTTCCCGGTCCTGCTCGAGGATTTTCATATCCGCGATGGTTCCGGCGGCACCGGGACGTTCCCGGGCGGCAACGGCACGCAGCGGACGATCCGTTTCCTCGAACGGATGGATTGCGCCATCCTGTCGTCGCATCGCAGCCGGCCGCCCGAAGGCCTCGACGGCGGGGGCGATGGCGAGACAGGCAAGACGCAAGTGCGTCGCAACAATAGAACAACCGAAACGCTCAAAGCTTGCGACCAGACCGTTCTCGACTCCGGTGAAGCTGTAATACTCACGACGCCCACCCCCGGCGGTTATGGAAAGAATGATGGTTGAACCGATGCAGATTGCAGTCAGGCGCCTCACCCGCGACGATGCGGAGCGTTTCCAGGCCCTGCGGCTGCATTGCCTGCAGACTGCACCCGAAGCATTTGGTTCGAGCTATGAGGAAGAGTGCGGCCGCGACATCGCCGAAATACGCTCGATGCTGGAGGCGCAGCCCAATGCGGTGTTTGGCGCCTTCGCCGGCGACCAGCTCGTTGGCCTTGCCGGCTTTGCCGTCAGTCCCAAAGCCAAGAAGCGTCATGTAGGCCTGCTATGGGGTGTCTTCGTCGATCCCGCCTGGCGAGGTCATGACTTGGGCAGACGATTGACTGCGGCCGAGTTCACCTTTGCAAAAAGCTTTCACTCAAGGAACACGTCGACGACGCCGCGCTGGCATCGCGAAAGCCAAGCGCGCTCGACACCGGCGGTCCAGATGCCCAGATACCTGAGAATCCGGTCTCCTGAACGATACTCGCCAAGATACTATGAGGGGGACGTTTCCTTGACCGCGACCCCTAGCGAACGCAGGGCGTTCCAGTAACCTGGATAGGTTTTCGCCACGCAGCCGGAATCAAGGATGTTGATGCCTGGCAGTTTGAGGCCGGCCAGCGCGAAGCTCATCGCGATGCGGTGGTCAGAATGGGTATCGATGTCGACCTCGGAAAAGCTTGACTGCAAACCCGGGTCCGAGGCGACAAGCAGATCGTCTCCCTCCTCAATGCCGAGGCCTGGGCGAATTGCGTTGAGCCCCGCAGCTAGCGCCGACACGCGGTCGCATTCCTTGACGCGCAGATTGGATAGCCCGCTGAATCGCACCGGTGTTTCGTTGAACGCCGCCAAGACCGCGATCGTAGGTATCGCGTCTTGCATCTGCGCGCCGTTGATGACAGCCGGCAACCGCGGAAACTGTCGGATGGTGGCCATTGCTCTGGCATCGGGTTGGGTGAATGCCTCCACCGGCATGCCTAGGTCAATTGAACCATTCGTGATCGCTTCCGCCGCCCACAGATAAGTAGCTGCAGACGCATCAGGTTCGACTATGAAATCGGTGGCGATATAGCCGGTCGGCTGGACGCGCCAACTTGCATCTGATGTCTGCTCCACCATTGCGCCGAACTTCTCCATTGCCGCAAGTGTCAGATCGACATAGCCGCGCGCCCCGATAGCGGGGCCAGATAGTATGATGTCGATCGGCCCCTCGCCAAACGGCGCGATCATCAGCACAGCTGAGACATATTGGCTCGATAGCGCGCCATCGATTTCGATCCGGCTGGTTTTCAGGCGGCCAGTGCCGCGCACGGTCACTGGCGGATAGCCAGCTTGGCTGAAGATGTCGATGCCCGCAGCGCGCAGCGCTACAACGAGCGGTTCGATCGGTCGGAGGCGCATATAATCGTCGCCATCGACGATGACCGTTCCGTCCACGACCGCCGCCGCTGCCGTGATAAAGCGGGTAGCGGTGCCGGCATTCCCTAGAAATAGCGGAACCGCAGGTGAAGAAAGGCGGCCGCTGCTGGTCAATGTAAAACTGGTTTCGTCAGGCTCGCTGACCATCACGCCCATGTCGCGCATAGCCGCGGACATATAGCGTGTGTCGTCGCTCTTCAGCGCGCCGCGGATAAGGCTATTGCCAGGCGCCATTGCCGCCAGCAGCAGAGCCCTGTTTGTGATCGACTTCGAGCCAGGAGGAGTAATCTGGCCGATCAGCCTGCGACCGGGCGGAGTAATCGTGGCAACTCATTCTACGTCACTTCCGGATACAATGCGGGCCGACCGGGCAGCCACGAATCGGTGAATTTGCATATAATTTCTTTAGGCCAGTCGGCACGCACCGACAAGCGCGATCCTGATGTCTACGTGCCCTGTTAGGCGTCATAGGCGCCTGGATTTGCGCTGAAACTGGCTTGGCGCAGCGGCGTCAACGAAACGTCGATAAAACACGGAAATGACGGCACTTGTTAAATTGCCTTTGACCGGCTGTCACACTTCCTAGCCGTGCAAGCTCAATTACTTGCCCGCTTAAATTGAATCAACTTGGCAAGTCGCTATAAGGGCGTGCGTCACCCATTTGTTACATCGGGATGCTAGGCGGGCAGGAATTTCCAATAAAGGGGATTCGATTAGATGCCGCTTGCTAGACAATCCAACGCACTGTCCCCGCGCAACGAGAAACTCAACAAGGCGGTCCGGCAAAACAGGCTCCTTTCGAAGGCCGGCCTTTCGGAACGCCTCTTCGCCTATGTCTTCAAGGGGCTGGTCTATCCGCAAATCTGGGAAGACCCGGAAGTGGACATGGAGGCACTGCAGATTCTGCCTGGCCACCGGATTGTCACCATCGCCTCTGGCGGCTGCAACGCCATGTCCTATCTGACGGCCGATCCGGCCAGCGTCGAAGCCGTCGACCTCAACACCGCGCATGTCGCCTTCAACCGCCTCAAGCTTGCAGCAGTTGCCCGCCTGCCCAATTACGACGCCTTCTACCGCTTCTATGGCACGGCTGACGACAGGGCCAACCTTGCTGCCTATGAGCGTTTCATCCAGCCGCATCTCGACGCGACGAGCCGCGCCTATTGGGAAAAGCGCATGCTTTCCGGCCGGCGTCGGATCACCATCTTCTCGCGCGACCTCTATCGGCACGGGCTGCTCGGGCTCTTCATCGGCATGGGGCATCGAATTGCCGGGCTGTACGGCATCGACCCGCGCGATCTGCTCAAGGCATCCACCATGGAGGAGCAGCGCGCCTATTTCGATACGGCCCTCGCCCCGCTCTTCGACAAGCGCATGATCCGCTGGGCGACGAAGCGGAAGTCGTCGCTGTTCGGACTAGGCATTCCTCCGCAGCAATATGATGCGCTCGCCACCGCCGGTGACGGCAATATGGCGCAGGTGCTACGCGGCAGGCTGGAAAAGCTCGCTTGCGGCTTTCCGCTCTCGGAAAACTATTTTGCCTGGCAGGCCTTTGGCCGCGGCTACAGCGACAATGCCGAGACCGGCCCGCTGCCGCCCTACCTTTCCCGCAGCAATTTTGCCACCGTGCGCGACCGCGCCAGCCGGATGAACGTCGTCAATGCCTCCTTCACCGAATTCCTCGCGGCAAAACCCGACGCCTCGGTAGATCGCTTCATTCTTCTGGATGCGCAGGACTGGATGAACGACACCCAGCTCAATGAATTATGGGCGGAGATTACCCGCACTGCCGCGCCGGGCGCACGCGTCATTTTCCGCACGGCCGCCGAGCCTACGATCCTGCCTGGCCGCATCGCCGATACGTTGCTTAATAGCTGGGACTATCAGGAAGAACTCTCCCGCGCACTGCACGAGCGCGATCGCTCGTCGATCTATGGCGGCTTTCATCTCTACCTTCTTAAGGACCGCGCCTGATGTTTGCCAAGATTGAACACGGCCCGCTGATGGACCGGGTGTACCGGCATCAGCGTCACTTCTATGACGCTACCCGCAAATACTACCTGCTTGGCCGCGACCCGATGCTTGCCGGGCTCACCCCGCCAACGAGTGGCAGCATCCTGGAGATCGGCTGCGGTACGGGCCGCAACCTCGTGCTTGCCGGGCGGGCTTATCCTAAGACCTCGCTCTACGGCATTGATATTTCCAATGAAATGCTGGCAACGGCACGCAAGAAGATAGCTGCTGCAGGAATTGGTGATCGCGCGACGCTCGCCTACGCCGACGCGGCAAAGTTCGAACCTGAAGCGATCCTCGGGCGGCGCGAGTTCGACCGGATTTTCATCTCCTATGCCGTGTCGATGATCCCGCAATGGCAGGCAGTAATGCGCGAAGCGATCAACCATCTCACGCCGGGTGGCGCGCTGCATGTTGTCGATTTCGGCGATCTGCGCGATCTGCCTGCATTCGCGCGGCGCGGGCTTTATAAATGGCTCGAATGGTACCACGTGACGCCTCGCAACGACCTGTTCGATGTTGCAGGCGAGATTGCCCTGGCCGCCAATGCGCAGGCCGAAATCCATAGGCTTTATCGCGGCTTTGCCTGGATTTCAGTAATCCGCCGTCACGCCTGACCTACTGGCAAAGGTCGGCTTTGGGGCCGGCTGAACCTGGGCCCGCGAGGCAAAAGAGCATCGACATTTCCGCGGCCGAACGCCCGCTTTGCGGGTTCTCTTCGCCGCTATCGCCGCTTGTCGGTCGCTTCAACTCGCAATCATCGCGCAGCAGGCACATGACCGGGATCCGTGCCATGGCAACGGCAGCCCTCTGCATGCCGGCGGGACCGGAGAAATCTCCGGCATTGCGCACGCGGTACCACTGGTGGACCCGCGAAATGCGAAAGAAGGCGCGCGGATTTGGCAGGACTGCGAGCCGCGAGCGCAAATCATTGTCGGCGAAGAGATCGACGACCTGGCCGTCATAGGGCTCGGCCAGACGTCGATTGTTGGAGACGAAGGTCGAATCGAAGGTAACCGCCGCAGTGCACGGGAACGCTGCCGCAAGGTGGCGCGCAAGTCCACCGCCAAGCCCATGCCCGACGACGATATATTCGACCGGCAGGCCCGCCGATCCGCTTTGCGCCTCACGGCGGATACGCGAAAACTCCTTGCGCACAGTCCTGTATTGATCCCACGGATTGATCATCTGGGTAAACAAGGTGTTCTCGCTGATCAGATCCGGCAGGTTGAACGCACTGTCCTTGCCTCTGATGACGAGCATTACCGAAAGCCGCACCGGGCTGCGCTTGTAGAAAAGCTCAGCGTAGAACCCACCCGGCCGGATGATCGGCCCGCCCTGCGGAGCCCAGCCGAATATTTCTGGTTTGAGATTGAAACGGTCTCGGTTCGATGGCGCGTAGACGTTGGAAGCGAAAGCGGCATAAATGCCGAAATAGTCGGAAATCAGCTCGTTGTCGTAATCGGGGTACCCTCTATAGTTGCGCCAGAAACTCGGTATTGCCGGACGAACGCAACTGCCGGACTGGCTGACGGATATCGCCAGATCATCCCTGTTGATGGTAACCCACGACGCGAAAAAGGCATTGGCCAGCGCAACCAGCGCGACAAGAAAAACCAGCAAACCAAGTTTTCTCATCGTCCCGCCCCTCGCACCAAACGCTGTTTGCAACGAGTAACACGGCTTAAGATTCGATGCAGCATGCAAAAATATGCAATGGGAACAGCATCGACAAGGCGCGCTCATGCTCATCATCTGTTAAGCATAATCGCGCATCTCTAGTGCATGAGCACTGATCCCGCCACGATTCGATGATGGACCGTAAATATATGAAACGACTTGCAGCAGGTTTGCTGACTGTTCTTCTGACCGGCTGCACGACCGTCGACTATGATTTTTCCGACGCCAAGCAGACAAGGCCTGTCCAGCAGATCGCCGCGCCGACCGGCAACGTAAAGGCGCCGCGCTTCGGCGACCGCGATCCGCATGACTGGACCGGGAAGACGCCCTGGCACTATCCGATCCACGGGACGGACATATCGAAATATCAATCTACGGTTGATTGGCAGATCGTCCGGGCCAATGGCATTTCCTTCGCCTTCATCAAGGCGACCGAAGGCGGCGACCGGGTGGATGACCGCTTCGCCCAGAATTGGGCCGCGACGCGCGCAGCCGGCGTTCCGCGCGGCGCCTATCACTTCTATTATTTCTGCCGCACGGCCAAGGACCAGGCCAAGTGGTATATCCAGCACGTCCCGAAGGACCCAAGCGCCTTGCCGCCGGTCCTCGACATGGAATGGAATGCGGCCTCGCCAACCTGCAAGCTCCGGCCCAATGCCGCGATCGTGCGCAGCGAGATGAAGACCTTCATGGATATCGTCGAACGCTACTACGGCAAGCGTCCGATCATTTATACGACGGTCGATTTCTTTGACGACAATGACCTGCGCCAATTCGTGGGCTATCCTTTCTGGTTGCGCTCGGTAGCCGGACATCCCGACGAGAAATACGGATCGCACCCCTGGACCTTCTGGCAGTATACCGGCACCGGCTCCATCCCCGGAATGCGCGGCGATGCGGACATCAATGTCTTTGCCGGAAGCGAAAAATCCTGGAAAGAGTGGCTGGTGCGCAACAAGGTGCAATAAAGGGCAAGGCCCCCGCCCTGTTTCGCGATTCTTTGACTTCACCTCAACTGCATATTCGTGCATTAGCAGGGCATCTGCGCGCTTGGGCGTGCCCGTTAGAACGAGATTTCCCTGATGAACAGACTTTCGACTGCCCTTGCCGCTGCCGGCCTTCTTCTGACATCGAGCGCGTCCTATGCTCTGGATCAGGTAGCGCCTGCGCAGACACCGGCTGAAAAGCCTGCTTGCGGCGGCGAACTCGAACCCTGGTTCAACGGCCTTATTGCCGAAGCCCGCAGTGCCGGCGTCGGGGAACGTGGGCTGAACGAGCTGTTGAAGGCTTCGCTCGATGACAAGGTCCTGGAGCGCGATCGCGCACAGGGTGTCTTCAGCCAGACATTCCTGACCTTCTCCTCGCGCATGGTCTCCGATTACCGGTTGAAGCAGGGCGCAGCCAACCTCAAGAAATATGCCTCGACCTTCGCCGAAGCCGAGCAGGAATATGGCGTGCCCGGTCCGGTCATCGCCGCATTCTGGGGTCTCGAGACGGATTTCGGGGCAGTCCAGGGCGATTTCGACACACTGAATGCACTGCTTACGCTCTCATTCGATTGCCGCAGGCCCGAGCTCTTCCGGCCGCAATTGATTGCGCTGTTGAAGCTCTTCGACAACGGCGTCGTCGATGCCAAGACGACCGGCGCCTGGGCCGGCGAAATCGGGCAGATGCAAATGCTCCCCACCGACTATCTGGAACGCGGCGTCGATGGCGACGACGACGGCAAGGTCGATCTGAAGCATAGTGCGCCGGACGCGATCATGACCGCGGCCCGCGTCCTGCGCGATCTCGGCTGGAAGCGCGGTGAACCCTGGCTCGAAGAGGTCAAGCTTACCAAGGATCTGCCCTGGGAAAACGCCATCCGCACCAACCGGCTGCCGCATTCCAAATGGTCGGAGTGGGGCGTGACCGGCATGAATGGTCCTCTCGGGCCGGATGATGGCGATGCTTCCCTTTTGCTGCCGATGGGCCGCAAGGGACCAGCATTCCTTTCCTATTCCAATTTCGACGTGTTCGTCGAATGGAACAAATCCATCATCTACGCGACCACGGCGGCCTATTTCGCCACGCGCCTGGCGGGAGCCGGACCGCTGCAGGCGACGACACCTGAAGTCGGGCTCAACCCCGACCAGATGAAGGAACTGCAGAACAAGCTTGCGGCGCGCGGCCACGACATGGGGCCGAAGATCGACGGCGTCTTTGGCATCCTGACGCGCGATGCGGTGAGAGATGAGCAGATCCGCCTCGGCATGCCCGCGGATTCCTGGCCGACGCCGGAATTGCTCGGCAAGCTCTAAAAACGAAGCGCTATTGCGGCGGAGCCATCGTTTCGAGGGATGCGAAGCCTTCCGGCTCGCTGCCTTCATCGAAAGCCGTACCGACTTCGACAAACGTGTCCGGATAAAATCCGTTGAAGCGCGTGCGAAGCGATAGGGAATAGGCGCCGATATGGCCGATCTCGATCCAGTCGCCCGTTTCGACGGTTGCCGGCAACCAGAATGGCCGCGACAGGATATCGACGGAATCGCACGTAGCACCGCAGACGCGGAACGGTACGATCTCCTCCACATCCCCGTGCCGCAGCTTCTTGGCAGGATCGGGGATGAAGCGCGCCGGCAGCGTGATCTTGCCCGTCCATGAATCCGACAGCGATGCCCAGATACCGTCATTGATATAGAGGCGCCTGCCCTTGCGCAGGAGCACCCGCACGATGAGCGAGAAGGCGCGAGCGACAATGACACGGCCGGGTTCGGCCACAAGCGGCAGATCGCCAAAGCCGTATTCCTTGATGTCGCCGCGCAGGCGCGACATCAGTTGCCCGAGCGAGGGCATTTCCACATGCTTGCGCTTCGGATCGTTGCCATATTCGGCCGGAAAGCCGCCGCCAATATCTAGCCCCGCGAGTGGTACGCCGGCGCGATTGCGCACCCAGTCGGCGGAGCGCAACGCATTCTCATAGGTATCGGGATCCTCGATCTGGCTGCCGACGTGAAAACACAAGCCGACCTTGTAGCCAATTTTGTCCGAGCGCTGCAGGAGTTCGATGGCATGTGCCGGCGCCGCGCCGAACTTCTTCGAGAGTTCATAGGCGGCATGGCCCTTGGTTTGCAGACGAACATAAAGCGTAATACTGGCCGGATCGATATCGAGCGCGCGGACGATGCGCGTGATCTTGGCGATCTCGTCCTCATGATCGACGGCAAGGACGCGGATGCCATAGGTTTCGAGAGCAAGGCGAATGTCAGATTGCGCCTTGATCGGATGCATGTAGAGCATCTGCGCATTCGGGGCGACCTTGCGAACGGCCGCGAATTCGCCGGGGGAAGCCACATCGAATGTGCTGACGCCATTGCGCGCCAGCGTATCGAGAACGAGATCTTCGCCATTTGTCTTCACCGCATAGGCTGTCTCGCCCGGGAACATTTTCATGAACCGGTCCGCATCCTTGATGAGGACATGGGGACGAAAGCAGTAGACGGGTTGATCGGGCCGTAAGGTAAGCGCTGCTTCACGGGCCGAGGCGAATCGTTGCATCTTGTCGTTCTGCGTCATACGAAACTCTTAGCAAGCGAACGTGACGGACGAAAGTCGCTTCTTGTCCGGCAGGAATCGGGTGGCCTTGATCCTGTTTTGCCGTGAATGTGGAACGCCGGGCAGGCTTCTGGAGGAATTGAAACCTTGTCATCCCAAACCATCGCACCAAGACCCCTTGCCATGACAGGCTTCGCCTGGGCGCAATTGTTTCTTCTCGGCGCTATCTGGGGCGGCTCGTTTTTCTTCGCCCGCATCGCAGTTCAGGTCGTCCCGCCGCTTACCCTTGTGCTCTTTCGCGTCGCCATAGCCGCCCTTGCTCTTCATCTCTATTTGCTTGCACGCGGCATCAATTTCTGGAGCTACCGGCAACACGCGCTCAAATTTGCCGGGCTCGGCCTGCTGATGAACGTCATACCGTTTTCATTGTTGTTCATCGGCCAGACGGCCCTTGGCGCTGGAGTGGAGGCCATCCTCAACGCAACGACTCCGATCTGGACTGTCGTTGTTGCCGCATTTCTGACCGTCGATGAAAAGGTCACCGTCAACAAGATAGCCGGCATCCTGCTCGGCATTGCCGGCATCGTTACTCTCATTGGTCCAGGGGCGCTGACCGGGTTGGGCGGACCGCTATGGGCGGAAATGCTGGTGATCGCGGCAACGCTGTCCTACGCCTTTGCCGGCATCCTCGCCAAGCGCTTCAAAGGCGTCCCGCCAACCGTCACCTCCACTGGCCAGATGACCGCGGCGACGTTGATCATGATACCTATTGTCCTGTTCTGGGACGGCGTCCCGCAGGTCGCTACGATCGATGGCGGAGTTTGGGCCGCGATCCTCGGCCTTGGTCTCCTGTCCACTGCCTGTGCCTATATCCTTTATTTTTCCATCGTGCAGACGGCAGGCGCGACGAACGCTTCGCTCGTGACGCTGATCGTCCCCGTCAGCGCCATCCTGCTTGGAACAATTTTTCTTGGCGAACGGCTGGCCGCGCATGATTTTCTCGGGATGGGGCTCATCGCGCTCGGCCTGTTGACTATCGACGGCCGCCTGATAACCGCAATGCGAAAACGGTAAAAAACCTAAAGTTTTCAATAAAGCGACATATCCACGAACGGCCAATTATGGCTCAATTGTGGCTGAAACGGGCCTCGGCGCCCTTTAGTGGCAAAAATGCTGCAGTGCAAATATATGCCTCATTTCGGAACATTTTATCGTGATCTCGAAATTTTTTTGCCCTGTCAAATGTGTTTCATTTCAGAAACTTAGGTTTATCAGGCAAAAATTTTCTCTCCCCGGCGTCATGAGACCGTAATATTTGGGCTTTTTCTGTGGCAAATTTGCGCTATGCTAAATCGGTTAACTGCAGGAGACAAACGATGGGACTAACTCGATCGATGAATGTCCTTATGATCTGTGCAGCGTTCGCATTTATCGGTGCAATGGTCGTAGGACTCATCCCCTGAGTAAATATAAGAGCGCTACGTAGATGGTCTCTGACCGTTAAGTAGGTGAAACATGGAGCGGCCCGATCATGGCAGTCGGGCCGTTTCCCATTTCAGAGGCGGGTCTTATGCCGCGGCCCCGGCCAAATTGGCCTCAACGACATTGCTGCCCGGCCGAATTCCGATGAGATGGCAGATGGCAAAAGCAAGGTCGGCCCGGTTCATCGTATAGAAGTGGAAATCCTGCGCACCCCTTTCGACGAGGTCGAGCACCTGTTCGGCGGCGACTGCCGAAGCGACGAGCTGGTGCGTCTGCGGGTCGTTCTCGAGACCCTCGAAGCGCTCGGCCAGCCAGTTGGGAATGTGCGTGCCCGCCTTCGAGCAGAAATTCGTCACCTGCGTGAAATTGTGGATCGGCAGGATGCCCGGAAGGATCGGAATATAGATACCGGCACGGCGAACCTTTTCGACATAGCGCTCATAGAGATCGTTCTCGAAGAAGAACTGAGTGATCGCCCGTGTCGCGCCATTGTCGACCTTGCGCTTGAGCATGTCGATGTCGGTGGCGAAGTCCGGGCTTTCCGGATGCTTTTCCGGATAGGCCGAAACCGAGATATCGAAATCGGCAAAGGCTTTCAGCCCGGCAACGAGATCAGCGCCGTTCTCATAGCCGCCGGGTGTCGGCTTGTAGTGCGAACCGACGCCGCTTGCCGGATCGCCCCGCAGAGCAACGAAGCGCTTGACGCCCATGGCGGCAAACTCGCGCACCACCGTATCGACTTCCTCCTTCGTCGCATCGACGCAGGTAAGATGCGCAGCGGCATTGACGTCTGTTTCGGTCAGGATGCGGTTGATCGTGCGGGCGGTCCGCTCGCGCGTCGACCCGCCGGCACCGTAGGTCACCGAGACGAATTCGGGATTGAGCGGCGCAAGGCGCGTCACCGTCTCCCAAAGCCGTTCCTCCATGACTTCCGTCTTCGGCGGGAAGAACTCGAAGGACACACGGATATTGTGACCGATATCGGGGCGGCGCGATTGGCGAAAGAAACTCATCAGACACTCTCCGTGACGCGGGAGGTTAAATCGGGATCTGCAATCAGCAGGCGCGGGTCGCGTGCCAGCCACAGTTTGACGGTTAGTTTGTTCTTGTCTTTCGGTTCAAGTTCCGTGCTCTCTTCGAGCATCAAACCGGCTTCCGTAAGCCATTCGCGCATCTGCGCATCGCTGAAGCCGAGACGCATATGGGCATGGTTGTCGCGCAGGAACTCAAGTTCGTGCGGAGCAAAATCGACGATGAGCATGCGCCCGCCTGCCCGCAATGCACGTGCCGCTTCGCGGATTGCTTCGGCGGGGTTATCGAGGAAGTGCAGAACCTGGTGGACGGTAACAAGATCGAAGGATTCGCGATCCACCGGCAGGGAATAGACATCGCCATGGCGTACCTGCGCATTGGTAATCCCGTCGCGATCGAGATTGGAGCGAGCAACCGTCAGCATATCGCGGTTTATGTCGATGCCGACGCCGCGAATATAGAGTGGCGAAAAGAGTTCAAGCAGGCGGCCCGTCCCCGTGCCGACATCGAGCATCGCCTGAAACGGCTTGCGGCCGACGATCTTGAGGAGCGCTGCTTCCACCGCGCCATCCGGCGCGTGCAACGACCGGATCATATCCCAGCTCGTTGCATTGGCGCTGAAATAGGCGGCTGCGCGTTCGCGCCGCTGCAACTTCACTGAGGAAAGCCGCTCGAGGTCGCGTTCAAGCAAAGGATCGGAAAAGTCGAGGCGGTCGAGCAGCGACCGGGCGATGTCACCGACGATCAGCGAGTCGGCCAGGCGGAAATAGGCCCAGGAACCCTCCTGGTAGCGATTGATGAGGCTGGCCTCGAACAGCAGCTTCAAATGCCGCGACACGCGCGGCTGCGACTGACCAAGAATGGAGGTAAGATCGGAAACGGTCAGGTCGCCCCGTGACAGGAGCGCGAGGATGCGCAGGCGGCTCGGCTCGGCCGCCGCTTTCAGCGTATCGACCATCAGGTCCAGGTTGAGATCACGCTTGTCCATGCTTCCAATCCTCAAAAGACATAAAGATATGTTTATGTGACAAACGCCACATAAGCAAGTTGTTTTTGCCGTTGACGACATTTTTTGCCGCGCCTGAAATAGGACGAGAATCGGCTAGGATAGCGGCATGAGCATCGGAACGAACCGCCAGCGCGCCATCAACAAGGCTTTGACACTTCTGCTACCGGCCGTACCCTATTCGGATTCCGAGCCGATCCGCGCCGCCGCAAATGCCCCGCATATGAAGACGCTGCCGCCGCAGATTGCGGTGTGGCTGGCGACGGTCGCGCATGTCCGGCACCAGCACACGGATTACGATGAGCTTCGTGACGACGGTTACGACAAGGAGTCGGCGCGTTTCTTCGTTCTGGAAGCGATCAACCGGAAACTGACGGAGTGGCGGGCGACACGCCTGCTTGATCCGGATGAGGATGATCCGAGCTGAGCGTTTCTGGATCATCGCATCCACTCCACCGGTCCCGGAATATGAGTTCATCGAGCGGCAGTCGCTTGCGCCATCCGCGCTGCTCAAGCTCCGGCGCCTGGTAGAGCTCATCCACGTAGCCGACGCAGAGATAGGCGACGATCTCGACATGCGCGGGAATGCCGAGAATTCGGCGCATGTCGGCATCGTGGTAAATACTGACCCAGCCGACACCGATGCCCTCGGCGCGCGCTGCAAGCCAGAGATTCTGCACTGCGCAGACGGTACTGTAGAGGTCCATCTGACGGTTATGGGTGCGGCCAAGGACGACGCGCCCGCCACGGGTGCGATCGCAGGTGATGCAGATGTTGAGCGGCGCCTTGAGAATGCCTTCGAGTTTCAGCGCAGCATAAAGCGCCTGGCGATCGTCAGTGAACATTGCCCTCGCTTCCTCATTGGCGCGGGTGAAGGCCTGGTGCACCTCCTGCTTGCGCTCGGGATCGCTGATCAGGATGAAATTCCAGGGCTGCATAAAGCCGACCGAAGGCGCATGGTGGGCCGCATCGAGCAGGCGCATGAGCACCTCGTCGGGTATGGGCTTGGGAAGAAACTGGTCGCGCACATCGCGGCGCGTATGGATGGCTTTGTAGACCGCCGCGCGTTCATCTTTGGAAAAACTGTCGGCGGCAGTCGGACCATGGCATTTATCGTGCATTGTTTGCTCCCAACAACGCTTGAAACTCTCGCCGCCGTCCACGCGGTTCGAGCTATGAGGTCCGGCCGGTCTTCTGACTGAGGTTCAACTGAGCCGCGCGCCTTCCGGAAGTTCCGTGGCAAATGCGCGTCCATCCCCCTTACAGCGTTGGGCACGTGCCGGATTTTCACCGGCTTCCCGATTCTCCCGCAACGCTTGCCGCAGGCACCGGACCTGCCTGATCATTCGCCACAATTCCCGGGCGCGCGCAAGCCTCAGGGGCGATAAATCCATTGTTCGGGAATGCGCACATCCACCTTTTCGCCATTGCCGATCGTTCCAGGCTTTTCGACCCAGGCGACGATGCCGCGCATCCGCCGCGAGACCCGAACGAAATCGAGCGCAGTCGCGGTATGATCGGCCGTTCCCGCATGTTCGCCGATCGAGCGCCCGGCGATCTTGCAGGGCGCGTTCTGGCCGTCGACCTTCAGCGTGACACCGCCCTCGAAAAATATCAGCGTCCGCGGCGGGAGCATCGAAAGCGACGGGATCCCGTCGATCAGCATGTTGCCGCCGATCCACTCGGCCCTGAGTTCCGCAAGCCCCATGCCGGCTGCAACTTGTACGAGTTCGTCCGGCGCAAGAATCGAGAGTTGCCGTTCGTTGCGCATTTCCGTGCCGCGCGGATACCAAGGCTCGCGACCGCCGGATTTCCGCGTCGGGCCGGCATGGAAATCACCGACAATTCCGTTGAAAGTGACTTTGAGTTCCGCTGACGGCGCCGTGACGAAATCGCCGGCGCGTGCCTCGAACAGGCCGCTGACACGCCCACTGAGCTTGCGCGCGGGCAATATCTCGGGGCCGTTTGAAAAAAGGTCGTTCATAAACGCTCCTGAAAATATGCGCCGTGAAAGCCGCCGCATTTTATGAAAATCTGCGGGCAACACCAGCGAATATCCCTGATGAATCTGTCAAAAAGAGTCATGAGAATTCGGTGAACTATTGCGGCTCGGCAATACCTTGCGCCTATGGCATGCTACAACCCACTGGAAAGGCGAATCGTCTCCGATTGACAATCGTTATGTGTTCTGCTTTCGTTCTTTTCTCACCGGAGGTTTGTCGTGAACGCTGAAGTTATGGACGCAGCCATAGATTTGGCGAAACGAACCGCAGGAAAGCGTTATCACACCGTCCTTGCCGATCCGCCGTGGCGCTTCACCAATCGCACCGGAAAGGTCGCTCCGGAGCACAAGCGCCTGTCCCGCTACGGCACGATGACGACCGACGATATCTGCGCCCTGCCGATCGCGGACCTGACGGCGCAACCTGCGCATCTCTACCTGTGGGTGCCGAATGCGCTGCTGCCGGAGGGGCTGCGGGTCATGCAATCCTGGGGATTCGAGTACAAGTCGAACATAATCTGGCACAAGGTGCGCAAGGATGGTGGCTCTGACGGGCGCGGCGTCGGCTTCTATTTCCGCAACGTCACCGAAGTCTTGCTCTTCGGGGTTCGCGGTAAGAACGCCCGCACACTGGCGCCAGGCCGCAGCCAGGTGAACTATCTTTCGTCGCGCAAACGCGAACACTCGCGCAAGCCCGACGAGCAGTACGATCTGATCGAAAGCTGCTCGAAGGGTCCTTATCTCGAACTTTTTGCGCGCGGGACGCGGCCAAACTGGACCTATTGGGGCAATCAGGCCGACGAAGACTACAAGCCGACCTGGAAGACCTACGCCTATAATTCCGCGGCGGAAGCCGCGGAATGATCGAACGTCACCACCGATGAAGGTATGCCGATAAGGACAAGCGGGCACGGGTTGCCGACGCCGCGCAAGACGCGGTCGCGCAGCTTGCGCCAATGGGTCGTCGCCTCGCCGAACTTGTCGCCGACAAATGCATCGACCCATGCTTGCCGGAAGTCGCCGGTACGCTCGGCCCTTGTCAGGATCATTTCGCGCTGACGCCGCGTCGGAACGTAATTGAAGCTGTCGAGCTGGCCGAGTTCGTCGACAGCCCTCTCATCTGCAAAGCGGCGCAGGATCGTCCGCATATCGTTCTGAAGGCTCTCGCCGCGGGTAATGAGCCCGCCGACGGAGACGGCGCCCTCGGCATGCAGGCGCTTGAAGCTTTCAAGGTCGCGGTCGAAGAACGGATCCTTGTTGTTCCACTCGATTTCGAGCGCGAACACCGAGCTTTGCGGCCCGAATGCCTTCACGTGGTCGATTTCATGAGAGAGGGAGGCGACCTCCCTTTCCTCATCGAATTCGGACCAGCGCACGGTCTTGCGGACGCGGATATTGCGCTTGCTCCAGCCCCGTTCGGCGAGACCACGGCGCAGGCGCTGCGTCAGCCGCGCCTCGCCTCCCCCGCCCGCGACAATTTCGGTGACGGGGATCGTCAGATCGAGCAGCACCGTTTCGAGGTCGTTCTCCGCGCCGGCCATGTCCATGGTGACGATGGCTTCGGCGTGGTGAAGCGCCAGGATATCAAAACCGCGTTCCTTCAGCCGCTCGAACATGCGGCCTTACCGCGTCAAGCGCTTGTAGGTCGGACGCTTCGGATTGACGCTGTCCGGGCCGAGGCGGCGGATCTTGTCGTTCTCATATTCCTCGAAGTTTCCTTCAAACCATTCGACGTGGCTGTCACCTTCGAAGGCAAGGATATGCGTAGCAAGGCGGTCGAGGAACATGCGATCGTGGCTGATGATCACGGCGCAGCCCGCATACTTCTCAAGTGCATCCTCGAGCGCCGAAAGCGTTTCGGTGTCGAGGTCGTTGGTCGGCTCGTCGAGAAGCAGGACATTGCCGCCCGACTGCAGCATTTTGGCAAGGTGCACGCGATTGCGCTGACCGCCCGATAGATTGCCGACTTTCTGCTGCTGGTCGCCACCCTTGAAATTGAAGGCAGAGACATAGGCACGCGAATTCATCTCGTGCTTGCCAAGCTTGATGATGTCGTTGCCGCCCGAAATCTCTTCCCAGACGTTCTTGTCGCCCTTGAGGTGATCGCGGCTCTGATCGACATAGCCGAGATGGACTGTGTCGCCGATGCGGATCGATCCGGAGTCCGGCTTCTCCTGGCCAGTGATCATCTTGAACAGCGTCGTCTTGCCGGCGCCGTTCGGACCTATGACGCCGACGATGCCACCCGGAGGCAGCTTGAAGGTAAGGTCCTCGATCAGGACCCGGTCGCCGAAAGACTTGGTGAGGTTCTCGGCTTCGATCACCACCTGCCCAAGGCGCTCGCCTGCTGGAATGATGATCTGGGCGTCGCCCGGACGCTGGTCATTGGCCGCATCGACCAGTTCGTCATAGGCCTTGATACGGGCCTTGGACTTGGCCTGGCGTGCCTTCGGGCTTGCGGCGATCCACTCGCGCTCGCGCTCAAGTGCCTTCTGGCGCGAAGCCTCTTCGCGGCCTTCCTGCTGCATGCGCTTCGATTTGGATTCGAGATAGGCCGAGTAGTTGCCCTCGTATGGGATGCCGCGGCCGCGATCGAGTTCGAGGATCCAGCCGGTCACATTGTCGAGGAAGTAGCGATCGTGGGTGATGAGGAGGACGGCGCCGGGATATTCCCGCAGGTGCTTTTCAAGCCATGCAGTCGTTTCGGCATCGAGATGGTTGGTCGGTTCGTCGAGAAGCAACAGGTCAGGTTGCGACAGCAAAAGCCGGCACAGCGCGACGCGGCGGCGTTCACCGCCGGATAGCTTGGTGACATCGGCGTCGCCAGGCGGGCAGCGCAAGGCTTCCATCGCCATCTCGACCTGCGATTCCAGATCCCAGAGGTTCTTGGCGTCGATGATATCCTGGAGCTTCGCGCCTTCATCGGCGGTCTCGTCGGAATAGTTCATCATTAGTTCGTTATAGCGGTCGAGGATTGCCTTCTTGTCGGCGACACCCTCCATCACATTGCCCATGACGTCCTTGCTGGCGTCGAGGGCAGGCTCCTGGGCGAGATAGCCAACGGTTGCTCCATCAGCAAGCCAGGCTTCCCCGGTGAACTCCTTGTCCGTTCCCGCCATGATCTTGAGGATCGTCGACTTGCCGGCGCCGTTCGGGCCGAGAATGCCGATCTTAGCGTCGGGATAGAAGGAGAGATGAATATTCTCGAGAACTTTCTTGGTGCCATAGGCCTTATTGAGACCGGCCATATGATAAATGAATTGGCGTGCCATAACGCGCGTCACTCCGATGTTCGTATTCGTGTGAATGAAGTTGCGCCGTATTTAGGGGAAAGGCGCTCCGGTGGCAATGCGCGGGCGTTTTATTTCGCGGCCCCGCCCGCACCCAACACTGGTTTCAGATAAAACCTGTCCCAAAATGAGCGAAACCGGGCGCGGATATTTCCGTCACCCGGTTTCCCCTCTGGTGCCGCATTCGGGGAGCGTCCTCTTCTCCCTTGAACGGCCATGTAACTGGCAAGATGGGCAGCTCGATCATCTGCAACAGCGACGAAAGGTCAGAACCCGTTTCTTTCGGAGTGAAGTTCTGCGGCATGTTTTTATCGATTGCAAGTGGTTTTGCAAAAGAAAGTTGCACAAAGATTTATCTGTTTATTTAATAGGCAGCACCGCGATAATTTGGGCGATATTGATATGGACTTATTCCGCATTGACTAATCGCGCGCCACCCTTTCAATTGCGGGCGGGAGGCTGCGAATGGCATTTAAAGAGGTTGAGACAATACGCACTGCGACGGGGGCCGCGCTTGCCGTTCGGGTCTCGCAGGCAGAAGCGGAGCCATGCGGCATTGTCCAGATTTGCCACGGCGTCAGCGAGCACTCCCTGCGCTATGCCCGTTTTGCGCAGTTTCTAAGCGAAAGGGGCTTTCACGTTTATGCCCATGACCATCGCGGCCATGGCCTGACCAAAGCGCCGGGAGCCCCGGCAGGACGCTTTGCCCAACAAGCCGGGCGCCAGCACGTGCTCGACGATGTCGACGTCGTCAACCACCTCGCCCGTAACCGGAATCCCGGACTGCCACTCATCCTTTTCGGCCATTCGATGGGCGGGCTGGTTGCGCTCAACTATATCCTGAAGCACCCCGAGAATGTCAGCGGGGCCGCAATCTGGAACGCCAACTTTTCAACGGCGTCGCTCAATCGCCTTGCGCTCGGTATTTTACGGGCAGAACGGATGCTCCTCGGTTCCGATGTCCCGAGCATGATCCTGCCAAAGCTTACCTTTCGCGACTGGGGCCGCAGGGTCAAGAATGCCCGCACGGCTTCCGACTGGCTATCGCGCGATCCCGACGAGGTGGATGCTTATCTCGCCGATCCGCTTTCGGGCTGGGACCCGACGGTCAGCATGTGGCGCGACATTTTCGATTTCATGAACGCCGGTACCAACGATGCTCTTCTCGCCACGTTGCGCCGCAACTTGCCATTCAATCTTGTCGGCGGCGCCGAGGATCCGGCCACGGCGAAAGGCAAGTCGGTCAAGGAGCTCGAAGAGCGTCTCCTGCGCCTCGGTTTCACCGACGTCGAAAGCTGGATCTATCAAGACACGCGCCATGAGGGCCTCAACGAAATCAATCGTGACGAGATCATGCAGGATTTTGCGTCCTGGGCGCTGCGCGTCGCCCAACATCCAACGAAAGAACTGGTACAAAACTGATCATGCCTGATGCACCCCTCAAAGGTATCCGTGTCATCGAACTTGCCCGCGTACTGGCGGGACCCTGGGCCGGACAAATCCTCGCGGATCTCGGCGCCGATGTGATCAAGGTGGAAAACCCTGCCGGCGGCGATGAGACGCGCGGCTGGGGACCACCCTTTATCACCAGCAGCGAAGGGGAGAACCTCTCCGCCGCCTATTTCCACGCCTGCAATCGCGGCAAGCGTTCGATTACCGCCGATTTCGCGACGCCGGAGGGACAGGAGACCGTGCGCGCGCTTTGCCAGACGGCAGATGTCGTCCTTGAGAATTTCAAAGTGGGTGGGCTGCGCAAATACGGGCTCGACTATGAAAGTCTCAGCGCCGACAACCCCAAGCTGGTCTTCTGTTCGATCACCGGCTTTGGGCAAACCGGTCCCTACGCGGCGCAGGCTGGCTATGATTTCATCATCCAGGGCATGTCCGGGCTGATGTCAGTCACCGGCGAGCCGGACCGCGAACCGCAGAAAGTAGGTCTTGCCGTCGCCGACGTCTTCACCGGACTTTATTCGGTGATCGCCATTCAAGCCGCGCTGGCGCATGTCGCCAGGACCGGCGAAGGCCAGACGATCGACATGGCGCTGTTTGACGTCCAGTCGGCCGTCATGGCCAACCAGGCCATGAACTATCTTGCGACCGGCAAGAGCCCGCACCGGATGGGAAATGCCCATCCGAATATTTCGCCCTACGAAGTGGTGCCGACATCGGATGGGCATATGATCCTTGCCGTCGGCAATGACGGCCAATTTGCCCGCTTCTGCTCGATCGTCGGCCTCGATGCGCTGGCAAGCGATCCGCGGTTTCTGACCAACCGCGCCCGCCTCGAACACCGGGCGGAGTTGACCGCATTGATACGCGCCGAAACGGCAAAGCGCAGCCGGGCGGAACTGCTCGAGGCCTGCGCCGGCAATGCCGTCCCCGCCGGCCCCATCAACGGCATTGGCGAAATGTTCGACGACCCGCAGATCGTCGCGCGGCGGTTGCGCCTTGACCTTGAAGACAGCCACGGCAGCACTATCCCTTCCGTGCGCACGCCTATCGTCATGTCCAAGACCCCTCTGCAGTACGAGCGTCCCTCGCCCCGCCTCGGCGAACACAGCGCCGACATATTGAACGAATTGAAGGATATTACCGATGAAAACCGGCGGTGAACTGATCGTTGAAGCTCTGGTCGCCAATGGCGCCGAGCGGCTCTTCTGTGTTCCGGGCGAGAGCTATCTTGCGGTGCTCGACGCGCTCTACGACACCAATATCGGCGTGACGGTGTGCCGGGCCGAGGGCGGCGCGGCGATGATGGCGGATGCTTGGGGCAAGCTCACGGGCAAGCCCGGCGTCTGCTTCGTCACCCGTGGTCCAGGTGCAACCAACGCATCACCCGGCATCCACATCGCCATGCAGGATTCGACGCCGCTCATCCTCTTCATCGGCCAAGTACAGCGCGACGCCCGTGAACGTGAGGCTTTTCAGGAGGTCGAATACCGCCGCTTTTTTGCTGACACGGCAAAATGGGTTGCCGAGATCGACGATGCCCGCCGTATCCCCGAGTTTGTCACCCGCGCCTTCGCCGTCGCGACTTCCGGCCGTCCGGGGCCGGTCGTACTTGCGCTGCCCGAAGATATGCTCACCGACAAGGTGGAAGCCGTCGCGGCGCAAGGCTGGCAGCCGGTTGAAACCGGTCCGTCCGCTGCCGTCATCGAGAAACTCGCCGATCTTTTGCAAGGCGCGCGGAAGCCATTCATGATCCTTGGCGGCTCGCGCTGGAGCGAACAAGCGGTTCATTCAATCACGCGCTTTGCCGAAAAATGGCAGCTTCCGGTTGGTTGCTCGTTTCGTCGCCAGATGCTGTTTGATCATCTCCATCCCAATTATGCCGGCGATGTCGGGATCGGCATCAATCCGGCGCTGGGCGCGCGGGTCAAGGAGGCCGACGTTCTGCTCCTCGTCGGCAGCCGTTTCGGTGAAATGCCGTCCTCAGGCTATACGCTGATGGACAGTCCCTACCCCAAACAGACGCTGATCCACGTTCATCCGGATGCGGAGGAACTCGGACGAGTATATCGCCCAACCCTTGCCATAAATGCCGCGGCCGATGCCTTCGCGGCCGTGGTGGAGCACCTTGCGCCACCATCGCACATCAACTGGCCGGGCGAGGCGGAAACGGCGCACCAATCCTATCTCGCCTGGTCGACGCCGCCGCAGACAGGCCCGGGCAAGGTTGCGATGGGGCCGATCATGACCTACCTCGAAAGCGTACTTCCGGAAGATGCGATCATGACCAACGGCGCGGGCAACTACGCCACCTGGCTGCATCGCTTTCATCGTTTCCGCCGCTTCGGCACGCAAGCTGCCCCGACTTCCGGCTCGATGGGATACGGTTTGCCGGCCGCTGTCGCCGCCAAGCAGCTTCACCCGGACCGCATGGTGGTGTGTTTTGCCGGCGACGGATGTTTCCTGATGAACGGCCAGGATTTCGCGACAGCGGTGAAGTATGAACTGCCGATCATTGTTCTCGTCATCAACAACAGCATTTACGGCACGATCCGCATGCACCAGGAGCGCGAATATCCGGGGCGCGTCTCGGCGACCGAACTCACCAATCCCGATTTCGCGATGCTTGCCCGTGCCTTTGGCAGCCATGGCGAGACTGTCGAAACGACGGATGCTTTCGAAGCGGCATGGCAACGGGCAGTTGCCAGCGGCAAGCCCGCCATCATCGAAATCCGCCTCGATCCGGAAGCAATCACGCCGACAAGGACACTGTCAGACATTCGCGATAAGCGGTGATCAGCCCGCGCGATGCGTTAATTGAGGTATGGCAAGCCGGTGCGTTCAATGTTATGGAGCGCGCCTGATGAGACAATACGAAAGCGTCTGACTTGAGCAATCCGGCAATCACCATCGTTATTCCCTGCCGCAACGAGGCCGCCAACCTAGCCTTTCTCCTCGATGAAGTGGATGCCGCCATGGATGGCCGCAGCTACGAGGTCATCGTCGTGGATGACGGCTCGACGGATACCACCGGCGACGTGCTCGCCGGCCGCATCATGGCGGGCAAGCCGCTGCGCCATGTGCGCCATGACAAATCCGCCGGCCAGAGCGCCGCGGTTCGTTCAGGCGTCTTCGCCGCCAAGGGCAATGTCGTCGTGACCATGGATGGCGACGGCCAGAACAACCCTGCCTACCTGCCGCAGCTTGCCGATGCTCTTCTTGAAGCCGGTCCAAGGACAGGCATCGCTGCGGGCCAGCGCCTGAAGCGAACCGACACCAAGCTCAAGCAGTTCGCCTCGAAATATGCCAATCGCCTGCGCGGTGCGATCCTCAAGGACAATACGCGCGATTCCGGTTGCGGCCTCAAAGCGCTGCACACGCAGATCTTTCGCGAACTGCCCTTCTTCGACGGCTGGCACCGCTATCTGCCCGCCCTCGTCATTCGCGAAGGCTATGGCGTCGTCCATGTCGACGTTGTCGATCGCGAACGGCGGCACGGCAAGTCCAACTACGGCATTCTCGACCGCGGCCTGCGCGGCATTCTCGATCTATATGGTGTCTGGTGGCTGAGAAAACGCCGCAAGACCGTCCCAACTATCACGGAGATCAGCCATGGCTGACGCTATAACAAATTGGCTGCACTCGGTATTCGTCGCGCAGTTCGATGCCTGGGTCGTGCTCGGCTTCTTTGCGCAGGCGTGCTTTACCATGCGCTTCGTCCTGCAATGGCTGGCATCGGAACGGGCAAAGCGCAGCGTCGTGCCCGTCACGTTCTGGTTCTTCTCGCTGTTCGGCGGCGCCCTGCTGTTCGTCTATGCCATCGTGCGCAAGGACCCCGTCTTCATCGCCGGACAAGGCCTCGGACTTGTCGTTTACGTTCGCAATCTCTGGCTGATCGCCAATGAGAAGAAAGCGATGACGCAAGACTCGTGAGCGCATTGGCGAGCCACATAGAGACAACGCCTGCCGCCACAACGCCGCGGCGGTTACGCCTGAGCCACTATCTGCTGCTGGTCTTCATCTGCATCGTTTCGTTCGTGCCGGGCATCGCCTCGATCCCCCCGCTCGACCGCGACGAGTCGCGCTATATCCAGGCCACCCACCAGATGGCGGAAAGCGGCGACTATGTCGATATCCGCTTTCAGGATGCCTCGCGCTACAAAAAGCCGATCGGCATCTACTGGCTGCAAAGCGCTGCCTTGAAGCTGACCGGCTTTGACGACAAGGCGCCCGCCTGGGCCTACCGCCTCGTCTCGGTGGCTGGCGCGACCGTAGCCGTGCTGGCAACCGCAACGCTCGGCGCTTTCCTCTTCGGGCAGAGCGCCGGTCTTCTCGCCGGGATTGCCCTCGCCTCGATCGTCATGCTCGGCTTCGAAGCGCGCGTCGCCAAGACGGACGCGACGGTGCTCGCAACGGTCGTCATTGCACAGGCGGCGCTCGCCTTCATGTGGATGGCGAGCCGCAGGCAAGCGGCCGAGACCTGGGCGCCCGCGCTCACCTTCTGGGTGGCGACGGCTGTCGGCGTACTGATCAAGGGACCCATTACGCCTTTCGTCAGCCTGCTCACAATGGCGTCGCTCAGCCTCTACTACCGCGAATGGCGCTGGCTGAAGCGGCTGAAGCCCATTGCCGGCATCATCATCCTGCTTGCGATCGTCCTGCCCTGGCTGATCATGATCACCATGAAAAGCGGCGGCGCCTTCTTCAACGAATCGGTTAACAAGGATTTCCTTTCCAAGGTGGGTGACGCGCAGGAAAGCCATGGCGCACCGCCTGGCTATTTCGCCTTGATCTTCGTTTTCTTCATCTGGCCGTTCGGCGTGCTGGCGGTCCGCGGCGGCCTGCAGGCGCTCGGGCGCTTGCGCGAGGATCCGCGCCTCGCCTTTCTAGTCGCCTGGTACGTGCCGTTCTGGCTGGTGACGGAATTGATCCCCACCAAACTGCCGCACTATGTCCTGCCCGCCTACCCCGCGCTCCTCCTGATTATGGCCTGGGCCATCGACACCGGGGTCGCATCGGGGCCCTATCAGGGCAAATGGCAGATCTGGATCGAACGGCTGACCCTGCTCGGCCTTGCCGCCGCCACGCTGGCGCTTATGGGCGCAGGCCTCGTCCTGCCTTACGTGATGACCGGCTCCTTCTCGCTTCCCGGCATCATCGCCTTCTTTACAGCGTTCGCCGCAGGGCTCTTCGCCAGCGGTCTCATCCTGAATCACAACTTGAAGGGTGCACTGCAAGCTTCTGCAACCTTTGCTATAATTACCCTCGGATTGCTCACATGGGGCGTCGTTCCTGCCCTGCCGCCAATGTGGCTGAGCCCGGCCATCGCCGATGCCTACAAGGCAGCAAAGCCCTGCCCGGACAGCGTGCTGGCCTCTGCGAGCTATGCCGAACCCAGCCTCGTCTTCCTTGCCGGCACGAATACAGTACTGACCGACGGCGCCGGAGCCGCCCAGCATATTCTTGCCGATCCGAAATGCGCGATCGCAGCAGTCGATGAAGGACAGCGCAACGGCTTCATCGCCAGCCTGCCGGAGGGCGAGAAATCCGTCGCCGCCATCGCCACTGTCTCCGGCATCAACTACAGCAAGGGCCGCCGGACCACGGTGACGTTGTATAGGGCTGCGCCCTAGCCACAACCCTTATCTGGGGATCGCTTAGCCATGTCCCAAAGCCTGCGACTAGAGTCGAATTGATTTTCTGGCCCGGTTTATAGGAACCTATTCCCCGGTTCGCGGAGGGGGAATAAGACCATGACCACAATACGCGATGTACGAAATGCCGTGCGCCCGCTCATCGAGCGCCGCGACGACCTTTTCTCGATGGGGCGCTTTGTTTTCATCAAGCCCGTGCGGCACATCTTGCGCGGTGTCCACTTCGAAAGCCGCCGTGACCCGAAAATATTCGGATCGCGTTTGTCCGTTCAGTCGCTGGTGCCGGCACTCCCGGAGTTCGGGCTGGGCTGGGGGGAGCGATTTTATCCTACTGACCAGGAAGGACGAGTGCTCGGCAGTGGTTGGGACGCTGGCGATCCTGAAATGGTCTCGCAAATGCTCGATACGGCCGAAGAGGTACTGGCGCAATTGCATGCTATCGACACCTTCGACGACTATCATTCATATCTTTCGGGCCTTCAGGTTCCGTGGATAGCGTCGCCAACAATAGAACTCAGCGAAGTCATGAACCACGCAATGAAGGGTGAATTCGCCTCTGCCTGCGAAAAGCTCGAAAGCAGTGATCGCTCGCTCAAACATTTGAACACGCTAACCCCACGTTTCCATAAGGCGCTTCAGGCCGAAGACCGCGCCGAGGTCGCACAAATCCTGCATGACTGGGAGGCCGCGACGGTCAAAACGTACAAGATCGGCAAGTTCTGGGAGAGAACACCGTTTCCGCTAGAGCTTAGGTAGGTCCAAAAGCCTACGACTAGAGTCGAATTGATTTCCTTGATGCGTTTGTAGGAATATATTCCTATATTAACGGGGTTTCTTTAAATGCATCGGTCGCCGCGAAACAATTCCAAAGACCTGGATTTACAATGGCAGTTACACGCGAATGGCGTTCTCTTAAAAGCCGCAAGGCTCGCCTCTCAGGACGGGCGTCATGACGCTCTTTGCCAACGGGTCGCAACAGAACAACGCGTTCTCCGTGCAGAGCTTCTGGAGTACCAGCACCTCTGTCGCAAGTACGACCCCGACCAGCCCCGCGCTCCCGCCGGGACTTCCGGGGGCGGGCAATGGGTAAGCGAGGGCGGAAGTGGATCCGCCGTGGCGGACAAGCAACCTCCGAAAGATCAAGAAACTACGACCTTTCAGGGTATTGCGGCCACCGCCTCGAGCGCAGTTCACGAAGCACAAAAGATCGGAGGCAAAATCGGCCGCGAACTTCCGATTCGCAAACTTCCCTTGATCGGTTCTGCGGTGACACTGCTGTCGGCTTTAAAAGAGCCCGCCATCGAGTATCCGGTTGAAGAAGCACTTCGGCTATACAATGCGATTGTCGCTGCCGGCGATCCGCACACCATTGCGATAGTATCGGCGCGTGCACGTCAATACGTTAAGGGAGAGTCGCAAGGACGGCTTTGGGCAAGTGTGCTCCAAGCCGACATGGAGACGGTTAAGCAATATTGCCCGCGATATCTGGACGTTCAGAATATCGCCAATGATGTAGCAGCCACTATGGGTCCTATTGCTCAATATGGATCGCAACAGAACTATGGAAATCAGTTTCACCTGCTGGCTGCGGGCGAAGTTCGAAAACGTTGGAACGGCCAGTTGTTGGCAGAACTCTTCATGATGGCGCCGCTAGCGGGAGCAGCCGACGGATACTACAAAGAGGGCATTCATTCCCATGAACCAGGATCTCTAGGTCTGGACGTATACGAACTTGTGGATGATGAAACAGCTTGTATCTATGACTTCAAGACTGGTGCCCGCAGGTTGCGAACGAGACGGATGAATGATTTTTCTTATTCAAGCGCCAAAACCTTTCCGAAAGTAAAGCGGTTCTTCGTCATTGAGATCAGGCCTTCCGTTGGACCCTTCAGTTAGGAACGACCATGACAACAATTCGCGATGTACGAAATGCCGTGCGCCCGCTGATCGAGCGTCGTGACGACCTTTTCTCGATGGGGCGCTTTGTCTTCATCAAGCCCGTGCGGCATATCCTGCGCGGTGTCCACTTCGAGAGGCGGCTTGACCCGAAAATATTCGGATCGCGCTTGTCCGTTCGGTTACTCGTCCCTGCAACCGCGGAGGTCCGGCAGGGCTGGGGGGACCAATTCTTTCCTACGGATCACCAAGGACAAGTGCTCGATAGCGGTTGGGACGCCGGGGTTCCGGAGATAGTCGCGCAAATGCTCGATACGACCGAAGAGATGCTGGCGCAATTATATGCTATCGAAACGCTCGACGACTATCATTCATATCTTTCGGGCCCTTTATTCCCTTGGGTCGCATCGCCCTCAATTGAGCTCAGCGCAATCATGAATCACGCAATGAAGGGTGAATTCGCCTCTGCCTGTGAGAAGCTCGAAAGCAGTGACCGCTGGCTCGATCACGTAAATGGTCTAACCCCGCGTTTCTATAAGGCGCTTCAGGCCGAAGACCGCGTCGAGGTCGCACAAATCCTGCATGACTGGGAAGCAGCGACGGTCAAAACGTACAAGATCGGCAAGTTCTGGGAGAGAACACCGTTTCCGCTGGAGCTTCAAGGCTGAAACCTTAAGTGGCTCAACTTGGTCTGCCGATCAGCGGCCGGCCCACGGAATGGTACTCGAGTCCGGTGCCATCGAGGTCCTGCCCGCTATAGACGTTGCGCAGGTCAAACAGGATGTTCCCATCCATCAGGCTTGCGACCCGCTTCAGGTCGAGGGCCCGGTACACGTTCCATTCGGTGAGAAGCAGCGTAATCCCCGCCCCTTCCACGGCCTCATAGGCCGACTTGCACCAGTTGACGCCGCTCAGCACCTGTTCGGCGGCGGTGCGCGCCTCTGGATCATGCGCCCGAACTGTCAGCCCCGCTTTCTGCAAAAGCGGAATGATATCGAGTGCCGGAGACTCGCGAATATCGTCGGTATTCGGCTTGAAGGCGATGCCGAGGACCGCGACGCTCTTCACGCCATGCTTCTGCGCGGCCTCTATCACCCGCTCCGCCATAGAGCGCTTGCGCTGCTCATTGATCGAGACCACCTGCTCGATCAGCGTTTGTGGCGCGTCAAGCTTGCGGCCCGTGGCGGCATAGGCACGCGTATCCTTCGGGAAGCAGGAACCGCCGAAGCCCGGGCCGGCATGCAGGAATTTCGAGCCGATGCGATTGTCCATACCGATGGCCCGGGCGACGTCCTGAACATTGCCGCCCGCCTTCTCGCAAAGGTCGGCGACCTCGTTGATGAAGGTCACCTTCATGGCAAGGAAAGCGTTCGCGGCATATTTGATGATCTCGGCATTTTCGAGCGTCGTAACGATCATCGGCGTCTCACGCAGGTAAAGCGGGCGGTAGACCCGCCTCATAGCGATCGCACCCGCCTCATCATGCACGCCGACGACCACACGGTCCGGCCGAAGGAAGTCTTCTACAGCAGAGCCTTCGCGCAGGAATTCAGGGTTCGATACCATCGAGAACGCAACGCCCGGCCTTGCCTTGGCGATGCGCGCCCGCACATCGGCATTGGTGCCGACGACGACGGTCGACTTGATGACGATCACGGCATCGGGTTTCATCGCAGCCGCGATCTCGTCCGCGGCCGCATGGATATATTGAAGGTCAGCCTCGCCATCGCCGCGCCGCGACGGCGTGCCCACGGCGATGAAGATGACATCCGCATCGGCAACAGTTGTCGCAAGATCAGTGGTGAATACGAGACGTCCGTCCTTGGCATTACGGTCGAGCAGATCGTCGAGCCCCGGTTCGAAGATCGTGACTTCGCCGGCCTGCAGGCGCTCGATGATCGCGGGGTTCTTGTCGACGCAGGTCACCTGGAAGCCGAATTCGGCAAAGCAAACACCCGATACCAGACCGACATATCCGGTCCCGATCATCGCAATCTTCATTGAAAGGCTCCAATCAGCATAACTCTGGCGCAGACATTTCGCATATTAGCGCTGCGCTGCCAATCGCCTGTGACGCTGCCGGCCCAGGCGATTGCAAATGGCAGGCATCAATCCATTTTGACCGGCTTGCGCTCAGGACCCTTGCGCTCGGCCGAAGCTGCCCAGAGATTGATATTGGCGTCGTTGGCGTAGCTGTCGATTTCCGCGAGCTCCGCATCGCTGAACTCGAGATTGTCCAGCGCCTTGACGCAATCGACGACCTGCTGCGGCTTGCTCGCCCCGATCAGCGCCGTGGTAATACGTCCCTTGCGCAGAACCCACGCCAGCGCCATCTGCGCCAGCGTCTGCCCGCGCTTTGAAGCAATGGCGTTGAGCGCGCTTATGTTCTTGAGATTGCGGTCACTCAAAAATTCCGGATTGAGGGATTTGCCCTGCGCAGCGCGGCTCTCCTCAGGAACGCCCTTCAGATATTTGTCGGTCAGCATGCCCTGCGCCAGCGGCGAAAAGACGATGGACCCGATGCCAAGTTCTTCGAGCGTGTCGATCAGGCCGTCATCTTCGATCCAGCGGTTGATCATCGAATAGCTCGGCTGGTGGATGAGGCACGGCGTGCCAAGCTCTTCGAGGATGGCCTCCGCCTCGCGCGTGCGCTTCGAATTGTACGAGGAAAGACCGACATATTGCGCGCGCCCGGACCGGACAATGTGATCGAGCGCCATCATCGTTTCTTCGAGCGGCGTATCCGGATCGAAACGGTGCGAATAGAAGATATCGACATAGTCGAGACCGAGGCGCTTGAGGCTCTGGTCGCAGCTCGCGATGATGTATTTGCGGCTGCCCCACTCGCCGTAGGGACCGGGCCACATATTGTAGCCGGCCTTCGAGGAAATGATCAGCTCGTCCCGGTATCCCTTGAAATCGGTTCGCAAGATTTCGCCGAACGCTTCCTCAGCCGAGCCCGGAGGCGGTCCGTAATTATTGGCGAGGTCGAAATGGGTGATGCCGAGATCGAAGGCTTGACGGCAGATCGCCTGCTTAAGCTGATGCGGGGTGTCGTTGCCGAAATTGTGCCACAGGCCGAGCGAAATGGCCGGCAGCCGCAGACCGCTCTTGCCGCAGCGATTATATTTCATCGTGTCGTAGCGCTTGGTATCCGGTGTCCAGCCCATCGTCGTCGTCCTGCCCTGAAGTATTGCAACTCGCGCGTGATTCCGCGCGAGCCGGACTATGGCGCAATACCCCATCGATGTCATGGCCGGATTTGGTGCCCCTACCGCCCAAAGCGCAATTTTCGGGCTACGGCCCGGCCCGGAGTCTCAGCCCTTGATGGCCTGCCCGTCATTGTCGAAACGATAGGTGCGGCCCGGCATCGGCGTCGCAAACAACGTGCTATCGACCTCATACTGGTGCTCGCCGAAGAGGCGTACCGTCAGTGGACCGAAATCGGTCTGAAGGTAGATGATCGTATCGGCGCCGAGATGCTCGACATGGATGACCGAGCCTTTCCATTCGCCGGATGTCTTGCTGACATCGATATGTTCGGGCCTTACGCCGATTGTCCTGGCGCCGCTCTGTCCAAGTTTGGTGGCATCGATAAGGTTCATCTGGGGCGAACCTATGAAGCCGGCAACGAAAATCGTCTGCGGCGCATTGTAGAGTTCCATCGGCGAGCCGACCTGCTCGATCCTGCCCTTGTTGAGGACCACGATCTTGTCGGCAAGGGTCATCGCCTCAACCTGATCATGCGTCACATAGATCATGGTCGCCTTGAGCTGGCGATGCAGGCGCGCGATTTCGAGGCGCGTGTTCACCCGGAGCGCCGCATCAAGGTTGGAAAGCGGCTCATCGAAGAGGAACAGCTCCGGCTCGCGAACGATCGCGCGGCCGATGGCGACGCGCTGGCGCTGACCGCCCGAAAGCTCTGCCGGGCGCCGCTCCAGATAATCGTCGAGGGAAAGCATCGATGACGCGATCTTGGTGCGTTCCTTGATCTCTTCGGCCGGCTTGCCTGCCTGCTTCAGCCCGAGACCCATATTGTCCCGTACCGAAAGGTGCGGATAGAGCGCATAGGTCTGGAACACCATGGCGATGCCGCGCTTGGCGGGCGGCGTGTTGTTGACCTTCTTGCCGTCGATCAGAATATCGCCGGAGGTCGCGTCTTCGAGGCCGGCGATGACCCGCAGCAAGGTGGACTTGCCGCAGCCCGAGGGGCCGACAAATATGACGAACTCACCGTCCGCAACCTCAAGGTCGATGCCCTTAAGGACGTCGACCTGGCCGAACGACTTGCGGATATTCTCAATCTTCAAAGAACCCAATGTCTTGTTCCCGTTCGTTGATTCTAAATTATAGCTTTACCGGCCTGCCGGTCCGCACGCTTTCATCCGCAGCAAGGCAGACGCTCAGCGAGCGCACGGCGTCACGCATGTGCCGGTCGAGGTCGAGATTTTCGCGGATTGCTTTCAGCACGAAGGCCTGCTCGAGATCGCAGAGTTCCTGGTGCCCGGGTTCCCCGGCCATGTTCAGAAGCTCGTCGGGCGCGGCAAAGCGGCCGTCCTTGCCGGTCTTTGCCGAATGCAGCTTGATGGTCGAAGTCTTCGTATGCGAGTCGATATCGTCGGACTTGGCGTTCTGGTCCATGACGATCGAAACACAGCCATTCGGCGATATCACATCCTTCACGAAGAAGGCCGTCTCCGACATCATCGGACCCCACCCGGCCTCGTACCAGCCCACCGACCTGTCATCAAACAGCACTTGCAGATGGCCGTAATTATACATTCCGGCATCGATCTCATCGGAGAGCCGCACGCCCATGCCGCGCACCTCCGTCGGCGTTGCATCGGTAATCTGCAGCATCACGTCGAGATAGTGCACGCCGCAATCGACGATGGGCGACGTCGTCTTCATCAGCGACTTATGGGTTTCCCACGTCGTGCCCGACGATTGCTGGTTGAGGTTCATGCGAAAAACGTAGGGCCCGCCAAGCTTGCGTGCCTCGCCGATCAATCGCATCCATGACGGATGGTGGCGCAGGATATAACCGATCACCAGCTTGCGGCCGTATTGCTTCGCCGCTGCTACGACCCGTTCCGCGTCAGCTACCGTTGTCGCGAGCGGCTTTTCGACAAAGACGTCAGCCCCTGCCGCCATGGCCGCAACCGCATAGTCGGCATGGCTGTCGGAATAGGTATTGATCGATACGAGATCCGGCTTGAGGTCGGCTAGAGCAGTCTCGAAGGACGGATGGATCGTGTAGGAAGCGAGTTCCTCCGGCAACGGGACGACAGACCGGTTTACCAGGCCGACGATCTCGAAGCCGGGATTGTTGTGATAGGCGAGCGCATGGCTGCGGCCCATATTGCCGAGGCCGGCAACGAGCACACGAATTGGCTTTTCTGTCGTCATTTGACGGCTCCCGACGTGATGCCGCGGATCAGCTGCCGCGAGAAGATGAGATAGAGGACCAGCACCGGCACGATCGCCAGCGTAAGGGCGGCAAGAACAGCGTTCCAGTTGGTCACGAACTGGCCGATGAACACCTGCGATCCAAGCGTGACTGTCTTCGTCGCATCGCTTGGCGCCAGGATGAGCGGGAACCAGAGATCGTTCCAGATCGGAATCATCGTGAAGACGGCCACCGTTGCCATTGCGGGCTTAACCAGCGGCAACACCAGACGAAAGAAGATCGAATACTCCGAAAGACCATCGATACGGCCGGCATTCTTCAGATCGTCGGAGACGGTCCGCATGAACTCGTTGAGGATGAACACTGCAAGCGGCAGGCCCTGGGCTGTATAGACAAGTATGAGCGCTGTCAGCGTGTTGACGAGGCCCGCCGCGACCATGCCCTGCAGGATCGCGACCGTTCCAAGGCGGATTGGGATCATGATTCCGAGTGCAAGGTAGAGGCCCATGAGCGTATTGCCCTTGAAGCGATACTCGGAGAGGGCGAAAGCCGCCATCGCGCCAAAGAGCAGCACGAAGAAGATCGATACGGCTGTGACGATGAAGCTGTTCTGGAAATAGAGGACGAAGTCGCCCTGGGTCAACACCGTATTATAACCGATGAGACTGAACGTTGACGGTGTCGGGATCGCAAGCGGGTCGCGGAAGATCGAGGCCCGGTCCTTGAAGGAGTTGATGACGACAAGGAACACCGGAAACAGCGCGATAAGCGTATAGGCTCCGAGTGCGAGATGGACGAGGCCCGTGCGAAGCGGCGATGCGGTTGGTTTTGCCATTTTGGTGCCTCACTTAGAACTGGTACCGGCGCATGCGCCGCTGGATGGCAAAGAGGTAGAGGCAAACGCCCGTGAGGATGATGAGGAACATCACTGTCGCAATCGTCGCGCCCATGGACTTGTCACCGATCTGCAGCTGGAAGCCGAAGAAGGTGCGGTAAAGCAAAGTGCCCAGAATATCCGTCGAACCGTCAGGACCCGCCAGCGCGCCCTGAACCGTGTAAACGAGATCGAACGCATTGAAATTGCCGACAAAGGTCAGGATCGAAATGATGCCGATCGACGGCAGGATCAACGGCAGCTTGATCTTCCAGAACTGGCTCCAGCCTGTAACGCCATCGCATTCCGCAGCTTCGAGAACTTCATCGGGAATATTCAGCATCGCCGCGTATATCAGCATCATCGGTATGCCGACATATTGCCAGACGGAGATCAGCGAGACGGCGATAAGCGCCGTGCCGGGCTTGCCGAGCCAGGGCGAGAAGATCGACTTCAAACCGACGAGATCGAGGAGAAATGGCGATACGCCCCAGATCGGCGACAGGATTAGCTTCCAGATAAAACCGACGATGACGAAGGAGAGCAGCGTCGGCAGGAACATTGCCGTTCGGTAGAAAGCGCCAAAACGCAGCTTCGGCACCGAGAGCAGTGCCGCAAGGGCGACGCCGATCGGATTTTGCACGATCATGTGGATCAGGAAGAAGACGAAATTGTTGCGCAGCGCGTTCCAGAAGCTCGCAGCCCAGCGTGGGTCGCCGAAGAGCACATTGAAATTGCCGAGACCGACGAAAACGCTCTGACCATCTTTCACATTGAAGAGCGACAGCCGCAGCGTCTCGATGAGCGGCAGGATCATGATGGCGGTATAGACGAGCGCCGCCGGCGCCAGGAACACCAGAATGTGCCAGCGCCGCGGCCGCCTGTCGGCGCCCCGATCAACGATTGCTTGTTCGACTGTGCTCATTAAATCAGAGTCCCCTGATATTCTTGGTCACGACTTTTGCGGCGCATGACGGCCGTTCAAACGGATGATAGCGCAAGAAACGCCCGATGTTCCGATAAAGAAATAGCCGGAGCCTCCTTCACGGACGCTCCGGCTACCGTTTGTTTTACTTGGCCGGCTTGTACCAGCTGTCGAGACCGTCCTGCAGCTTCTTGGCGGCAGCTTCCGGCGTATCGGTGCCGTTGATCACGTTGGCCGATTCAACCCAGGTTTCGTTTTCGAGGTTCGGCGTGCCGCGCGACAGGATCTGATAGGTCGAGCGGATCGTCGGCTTGCACTTCTCGCGCCAGGATACGAACTCCTGCGCCAGCGGGTCCTGCATCTTCACCGCTGTCGAGTTCAGGCTGAAGAAGCCCGGCAGCGCATTGGCGTAGATTTCAGCGAATTCCGGCGAAGCGACCCATTCGAGGAACTTCTTGGATTCTTCAGGATGTGCGCTCTTGGCGTTGAGGCCGACACCGATATCGTTGTGGTCGGAGATGTAGCAAGCATCGCCGGCGTTCTTAACCGGCGGCGGGAATGCCCCCATCTTGAACTGGGCCTGCGTGTTGAACAGGCCGATCTCCCATGAGCCGGCCGGATAGATCGCAGCGCGGCCGAGCGTGAAGAGGTTCTGGCTGTCCGGATAGGTCTGGGCTTCGAAACCGTCGCCGAGATAATCCTTCCACTTGGCAAGTACCTTGTAGGGCTCGACCCAATCCGCATCGGTCAGCTTTTCCTCGCCCTTGATCAGTTTGGCGCGGCCTTCTTCACCCTTCCAGTAGGTCGGTCCGATGTTCTGGTAGCCCATGGTCGCAGCTTCCCAGAGGTCCTTGGTGCCCATGGCCATTGGGATATACGTGCCGTCAGCCTTGATCTTGTCGAGCGCGGCGAAGAACTCTGCCTCGGTGGTCGGGATCGCAATGCCGAGCTTGTCGAATGCATCCTTGTTGTAGATAAAACCATGGATAACCGAAGCCATCGGCACGCAGAAAGCGTCCTTGCCGTCATCGGTGGTCCATGCGGCCTTGGCGACATCCGAGAAGTTCTTCATGCCCGAGAGGTCGTTGAGGCTGGCAAGGTTGCCGCGCTTGAACTGCTCGAGCGACTTGTCGAACGGACGGCAGGTGATGATGTCGCCGGCGCTGCCCGCATCGAAGCGTGCGCCGAGAGCCGCGTCATATTCCGTCGGCGGCGTCGGCGCGAACTTGACCTTGATGCCGGGGTTCTTGGCTTCAAATGCCGGGATCAGTTTCTCCTGCCAGATGGCAAGATCGTCGGTGCGCCAGCTTTCGATCGTCAGCGTGGTGTCTGCGGCGTGGGCAAAACCGGCCGTAGCCAGGATGCTCGTCGCCATAAGCAGTGATTTTAAAGTCGTGCTTCCCATTTTAGTCTCCTGTTGCACCCCTTGCGAGCTGTGCCGTTAACGAGAGCCGAAGCTCTCCTTGAGGTCTTTACGACCAATTTCCGAAAGCGACGGGCGAAGCCTCTGTTGATTGCTTTCGAGAATTTCCAATGCTTTTTGCGGACCTTCCGCACCGGCGGCGAGCAGAATTGCCGCCTTGACGGAGCCGCCGCTCGCTTCGAGCAGCCTGACCGCGTCGCCGCGTTCGCATCCCCCCACCGCAGCGACGATTGCCGCTGCGCGGTCGCGCAGCTTGTGATTGTCGGCGGTAAGATTGACCATGTAGCCGTCATGGACATGGCCGAGATGGATCGCCATCAGGGTCGACAGTAGGTTGAGCGCAATCTTCTGTGCCGTGCCTGCGCCCATGCGCGTCGATCCGGCAACCATTTCCGGCGGGGTCTCCAGCGTGATCGCAATATCGGCCTTGTCGAACAGCGGGACGGCCGGATTGTTGGCAATGGCGATGACCGTCATCCCGCGTTGTTTGCCAGCTTCGATGGCAGCGAGCGCGTAGGGCGTGGTACCGCTCGCCGAGACTGCAATGAGGCAATCGCCCGCGCCAAGTCCGGCGGCGGCGATATCCGCGGTCGCCTGGCTGGTATCGTCCTCATAGGAACCGGCAAGACGACCAAGGCTGGCAATGCCGCCGGCAATAAGGATGACGATGCGTTCAGGGGATATCCCGTAGGTCCCGGGGATTTCGAGTGCATCCGCGAGCGCCATCAGGCCGGAACTGCCGGCGGCGGCATATGCCAGACGACCACCCGATGCGAGTGTATGAGCGGCCAGAGTGGCGGCTTCGGCAATGGAGCCAAGCGCTTGCGATACCGAGGCGGCCGCCTCGATTTGCGCTTCATGCAGCAATTCCAGAACATCTTCCGGCGAACGTTCGTCCAGCCCGAATGCCCTCTCATTGCGCTCCTCTGTGCGGGAAACTGCCACCACTCTCTCCTCGTTGTGATAAATAATGCCAAAAAAATACCACTTGTCCAGCAAATCTTAAAAATTTTCTGTTCAGTCAAGTTTTTCGAGGTTTTTGTTCAATTCATTCAATGATATATGGGAAATGTACAAAATGCACGAATTAACACTTGGCTATTGGTATTTTATTGGTATTCTACTCGTGGAGGACGGTGAAACGTGAATTATCTCGTGGGAATCGATGGTGGTGGAACGAGCTGCAGGGCGGCGCTGGCCGATGCGGGCGGCCGGATTCTGGCCACGGGCAAAAGTGGTTCCGCCAATATCATGACCGACATGAACACCGCCCGGCTTAATATACTCGGCGCAACCGAAGCTGCCTTCACGGCCGCCGGAGTGTCCACGTCACTTGTCGCTTCTGCGTCTGCTGTCCTGGGGCTCGCCGGTGCAAATGTCGGCGGCAATGGCGCTCAGCTCCAGGCAATGCTCCCCTTCAAGAACGCGCTGGTCTATTCCGACGGTGTCATTGCACTGCAGGGTGCGCTCGGCGATGCGGATGGGACGGTGGTCATTGTCGGCACCGGCTCGGTCTATGTCACCCGATCGGGAGAAGAGATACGTTTTGCTGGCGGATGGGGCTTCAAGGTCAGCGATCTTGGCGGTGGCGCGCGCCTCGGGCGCGACCTGCTGGAAGAGACATTGCTCGCCTATGACGGGTTTCACCCCTCCTCGGCGTTGACCGACGCAGTCATGCGCCGCTTCGGCGGCAATCCGCACCAGATCGTCCAGTTCGCCCATTCTGCAAGTCCGGGCGATTTCGGTACATTTGCACCGATGCTGTTCGAATATGCTTCGCTGGACGATCCGGTTGCAGTCGCGCTGATCGGGCGCTCAGTCCGGAACATCGAAGAAGGTCTTGATGCAGTGATGCCATCGGACGACAGCCGCCTTTCCCTCCTCGGCGGGCTTGGCTCGCTCTACGGCCCACTGCTTTCACCACGTTACAAGGCCCGGCTGCAGGAGCCGCTCAATGATCCCCTGACGGGCGCGGTCCAGCTCGCCGTGCATCACTTTTCCGGCGCAGGCGTGGAGCATATGCATGGCTGACGGTCTGATTGACATTCTTCCTTCGCTCAACGAGCAGGCAAGCGGCGGCCCACTTTATGTAAAGCTGCAGCGCCTTATCGAGAACGCTGTTCGCGACGGCATGCTACGGCCCGGCGACGCCTTGCCGCCGGAGCGCGAACTCGCGGCGATGGCCGAGATTTCACGCGTGACGGTGCGCAAGGCCGTGCAGGGCCTCGTCAACAGCGGCCTGCTCGTGCAGCGGCATGGCTCGGGCACCTTCGTCGCACCGCGCTCGGCCCGTGTCGAGCAATCGCTGTCGCACCTTACCTCGTTCACAGAGGACATGGCCCGGCGCGGCATGGTGGTGCGCTCCACCTGGCTTGATCGCGGTATCTATGCGCCCTCGCCCGAGGAGATGGTCACGCTCGGACTTTCCTCGGGGGAAAAGGTAGCGCGGATCAGCCGTCTGCGCGTCGCCAACGACACGCCCATGGCCATCGAACGCGCTGCACTGTCCATCAACGTGCTGCCAAATCCCGAGTTGGTCACAGTCTCGCTCTATGCGGTGCTGGCCGAAGGGGGCAACCGCCCGGTGCGCGCCATCCAGCGCATTTCTGCGGCCATCTTGAAGGAAAATGATGCTACATTGCTCCAGGTTCCGGCCGGCTCCGCCAGCCTGAATATAGAGCGCATATCCTATCTGGAATCGGGCAAGGTCATCGAGTTCACCCGATCAATCTACCGTGCGGATGCCTATGAATTTGTGGCCGAGCTGAAGCTTGGCGACTCTTCCGAAATATCAGGAGCAGTGCTTTGACGACCAAAACGACCACCCTCATGCGGGAGGAAATCCTTTCCATTCCCGCGGTGACAGAACGGTTCCTCAAAAGTTCCCGCGAAACCCTTGCCGCTGCCGGCGCGAAGCTGCGCGAGAAGAACCCGCCATTCCTCGCCTCGATTGCTCGCGGCTCGTCGGACCATGTCTGTTCGTTTCTCAAATATTCGAGCGAGTTGACCGCCGGGGTTCCCGTCGCTTCGCTCGGGCCATCCGTCGCCTCGATCTATGGCGTGACGCTGAAGCTCGCCAAAGCAGCGACGCTCTCTATATCGCAATCGGGCAAGAGCCCGGACATCGTCAGCATGACTCGCGCGGCAAGCGAGAGCGGCGCGCTTACCATCGCAATCACCAACGTCATCAATTCCGACCTTGCCAATGCGAGCGATTTCCCCATCGATATTCTCGCAGGTCCCGAGCGCAGCGTGGCGGCGACCAAGTCCTTCGTCAGTTCCGCCGTCGCCGGTCTGGCGCTCATAGGCCATTGGACCGAGGACAAGAAGCTGCTGACCGCTATCCATGCCCTGCCCGACGCGCTGGCCAAAGCCGTCGAATGTGATTGGTCGCCCTTTGCCGGTGCACTCAAGGACGAAAACTCGCTGTTCGTGCTTGGTCGCGGGCCTTCCCTTGCAATCTCCAATGAGGTGGCATTGAAGTTCAAGGAGACGAGCGGGGTCCACGCCGAGTCATACAGCGGCGCGGAAGTGATGCACGGGCCGAAGGCCATTGTCGGCAAGGGCTTCCCCGTGGTGGTTCTGGCGGCGCGTGATGCTGCCGAAGATTCGCTTGTTGAAGCAGCCGACCGCCTCGCCGAGCAAGGCGCGGCGGTGTTCCTCACCTCGTCAAAGCCATCGAAGGCAACTGCGTTGCCCTTCGTCGCTACATCGCACCCGCTCACCGACCCGCTCGCCCTGCTCGTTTCGTTCTACGCCTTCGTGGAAGGATTTGCCCGCAGCCGCGGCCTCAATCCCGACGAACCGCCGCATCTGCGCAAGGTGACGGAAACGATATGAGCACCGCCTACGCATTGACGGGCGCCGAGATCTTCGACGGCGCGAACTGGCATAGCGACGCGGCGCTCGTCATCGACAAGGGCGTTGTCTCGAGCATTTCCGACGCCGCCCTGCCGGACGATATCCGCCGTGTCGAACTCGACGGCGGCAAGCTGGTGCCCGGGTTTATCGATATCCAGGTCAATGGCGGCGGCGGCGTCCTTCTCAACGACGGTCCGAGTGTTGACGTCATCCGGACGATCTGCGATGCGCATTTCGCCTTCGGGACGACCGCCCTGCTGCCGACGCTGATTACCGACACGCCCGAAATCACCGCGGCGGCGCTGAATGCCGGCAAGGCTGCCGCGCTTGACAAGGTGACGGGCTTCATCGGACTTCATATCGAAGGGCCCCACCTTTCGGTATCCCACAAAGGGACGCACGACCCGAAGCTCATCCGGCCCATGGAGGATGCCGATCTTGTCGCGCTTATCGAGGCAGCACAGCAATTGCCTGTGCTCCTGACCACAGTAGCGCCTGAGACGGTTCCCGCCGACAAGATCAAGGCTTTGACCGACGCCGGCGTCATTGTCAGCCTCGGCCATAGCGGCGCGTCCTACGAAGTCGCCCTCGCCGCCACGGAAGCCGGCGCGACCATGGCGACACATTTGTTCAACGCCATGAGCCAGCTTGGCCATCGCAGCCCCGGAGTCGTCGGTGCTGTGTTGCAGTCGGGCGAGCTTTCCGCCGGTCTTATCGCCGACGGGTTCCACGTCGACAAGGCATCGATGGCAATTGCCATCAGAGCCAAGCAAGGGCCGTCGCGCATTTTCCTCGTCACCGACGCCATGTCGACCATCGGCACCGACATCACCTCGTTCACACTGAACGGGCGCCGGATAACCCGCGCCGGCGGACGTCTGACACTCGACGACGGAACGCTTGCGGGCGCCGACCTCGACATGATCTCATCGGTGCGTTTTGTGCACAACGAGCTTGGTCTGCCACTGGAAGAAGCCTTGCGGATGGCCTCGCTCTATCCGGCGGAGAGCCTGCGCATCGACCACCATTACGGTCGCCTTCTGCCCGGTTACATCGCCAACATCGTGCATCTTGACGATCGGCTCGACGTCAATCAGGTATGGATCGACGGCGATCTGCATTACGCGCGTTGACGCGGCTCGCCGATTGGTCATACTTGAGTTCTTCACGAGACATTGGAGATGAATATGGCCAAGGACGCGTTGATCGTCGTTGATGTTCAGAATGATTTTTGCCCGGGCGGCGCCCTCGCCGTTGAAGGTGGCCACGAGATCATTCCGATCATCAACAAGCTGATCATGCGCTTCGACCATGTCATCCTGACGCAGGACTGGCATCCCGGCGGTCACTCGAGTTTCGCTTCGACCCATCCGGGGAAGGCACCTTTCGAGACGGTCCCGATGTTTTACGGCAATCAGACGCTGTGGCCCGATCACTGCATCCAGGGCAGCGTCGGGGCCGAATTTCATGCCGAGCTGGAATGGACCAAGGCCGAACTCGTCATCCGCAAGGGTTTCCGCCATCATATCGACAGCTACTCGGCCTTTTACGAGAACGATCGCCAGACCCCAACTGGCCTCGCCGGCTATTTGCGTGACCGGGGGATCACCAATGTGACCTTTGCCGGACTTGCCACGGACTACTGCGTGGCCTATTCCGCGCTCGACGCCGTGGAGCACGGCTTTGCCGCCGATGTTCTGCTCGATGCTTGCCGCGGCATCAATCTCGGCGGTTCGCTGGCCGCCATGCTCGGTGAAATGCGCAAGGCCGGCGTCACCCTCGTCTGACCATAGCCGGCAAATAAAATCATCGGCAGACGCGCCCCGATCCCGGGACCGCCCCGCAGCCTCGACTATCGCCAGCGAATGAACAGCTGCGCATTTTTTCCACAGGCGGAACCGGACAAGGCACATTACTGTTGTCTGTCTGTCACATAATGGAGATACTGGCATCAAGCGCACTATAGATGACGCCTTCGTCCATGGGAGATTGAGATGACCTATCGTATTACCTCGTTGAGCCTTGCATTTGGCCTTGTCCTTGCCTCCTCCACCGCATCCTTCGCCGTTACCGAAATCAGCTGGTGGCATGCAATGACCGGCGCCAACAATGAAGTTGTCGAGACGCTGGCTAAGGAATTCAACGCGAGCCAGGGCGACTACAAAGTTGTTCCAGTTTTCAAGGGAACCTACCCTGAAGCATTGAATGCCGGCATCGCCGCATTCCGGGCCAAGCAGGCCCCCGACATTCTTCAAGTATTTGACGCCGGTACTGGCGTGATGATGGGCGCGGAAGGCGCGGTCAAGCCGGTTGCCGACATTCTTTCGATGGGTGGCTCGAAGTTCGACAAGACCCTCTATCTGCCGGGCATCGTCGCCTATTATTCCAAGCCTGACGGCACCATGCTGTCCTTCCCCTACAACAGCTCCTCGCCCATCCTTTACTACAACAAGGACGCCTTCAAGAAGGCTGGCCTCGATGAGAACAATCCGCCAAAAACCTGGACGGAAGTGTGGGACGCCGCCAAGAAGATCAAGTCCAGCGGTGCAGCATCGTGCGGGTTCACCTCGACCTGGCTCACCTGGATCCAGACCGAAAATTACGCGGCCTGGAATAATCTGCAGTGGGGCACCAACGAAAACGGCATCGCTGCCACCGATGTCGAGTTGAAGATAAACGCGCCGACCTTCGTCAAGCACTTCCAGGAGATTGCCGACCTCGCCAAGGATGGCACCTTCCGTTATGGCGGTCGTACCTCGGAGGCAAAACAGCTGTTCACCTCAGGCGAATGCGCCATCTTCACTGAATCGTCAGGCGGCCTTGGCGACGTCGTAAAATCCGGCCTCAATTTCGGCACCGGCCAGCTTCCCTACGAGGCAGGTGCGCAAGGTGCACCGCAGAACACGATTCCGGGCGGCGCCTCGCTTTGGGTCTTCGCCGGCAAGTCGGACGAGCAGTACAAGGGCGTAGCCGCTTTCTTCAATTTCCTGTCGAAGACTGATATCCAGGCTCGCCTGCATCAGGTCTCGGGTTATCTGCCGGTGACGATGGCGGCCTATGAGGCAACCAAGAAATCCGGTTTCTACGATAAAAACCCGGCGCGCGAGATCCCGATCAAGCAGATGCTGGGCAAGGCTCCTACGGAAAATTCCAAGGGCGTGCGCCTCGTCAACCTGCCGCAGGTACGCGATATCGAGAATGAAGAGTTCGAGAACATGCTAGCCGGCAAACAGACGGCGCAGCAGGCGCTCGACAATGCCGTCAAGCGCGGCAATGCAGCGATCAAGCAGGCGCTCGGCCAATAAGCCCTTCCGTCTGAAACCCGGCCGCAAGCCCTTGCGGCCGGGATTTCCTTTAATGTGAGGCATTCATGGCATCGTCCAACAACGTGACGTTTCCCAACAAGCTGCTGCCCTATTTACTGCTGGCGCCCCAGCTTGCCATCACGCTCATCTTTTTCTACTGGCCGGCATCGCAGGCGATCTATCAGTCCGTCCTGCGCGAAGACCCCTTCGGCCTGTCGACACAATTTGTCGGCCTTGGCAATTTCAGGCGGGTCATCAGCGATCCCAACTATCTGAATTCGCTGCAGGTCACGATCGTCTTTTCGGTCGCCACGACGCTGATCGCCATGACGATCGCGTTGCTTCTCGCCGTCATGGCCGACAAGGTCATCCGCGGCAAGAACATCTACCGCACGCTGCTCATCTGGCCCTACGCCGTTGCGCCCGCCATCGCCGGCATGTTGTGGCTGTTCCTTTTTAATCCATCGATGGGGACGCTCGCCTATCTCGCCCGCTCCGCCGGCTATAACTGGGACCCGCTGCTAAACGGCAACCAGGCGATGGTACTGGTTGTTTCCGCCGCCGCATGGAAGCAGATCAGCTACAATTTCTTGTTCTTCGTTGCCGGGCTGCAATCTATTCCAAAATCGCTTATCGAGGCTGCCGCCATCGACGGGGCCGGCGAAAACAAGCGGTTCTGGACCATCGTCTTTCCGCTCCTTGCGCCAACGACGTTCTTTCTTCTCGTCGTCAACACGGTCTACGCCTTCTTCGACACGTTCGGCATCATTCACGCCGTGACCGGCGGCGGTCCGGGCAAGGCAACCGAGACGCTCGTCTACAAGGTTTACAATGACGGCTTCGTCAATCTCATCCTCGGCGATTCAGCGGCGCAGTCGGTGATCCTCATGATCATCGTGATCGCCTTGACGGCAATCCAGTTCCGCTATGTCGAACGCAAAGTCCATTACGGCTGAGGTGACAATGATCCAGAACAACCCCATCGGCCGCCTGATTGCACACTTCGTTCTCATCCTTGGGATCGTCGTCGTCGCTTTCCCGATCTATTATACATTCGTCGCCTCGACGCAGACGCTGCAGGAAATTATCCGGCCACCGCTTTCGCTGCTGCCTGGCGGCCATTTCTGGGAGAATTATTCTTCGGCGCTGTTCGGCGGGGTCGGGCGCATCGGCGGTGTCGGCGTTGACCGGCTCCTCTGGAACACGGTTGTCATGGCGCTTGGCATCGCCATCGGCAAGATCATCATCTCGCTTCTTTCGGCATATGCCATCGTGTTCTTCCGCTTCCCCGGCCGCATGTTCTTCTTCTGGCTGATCTTCATCACACTGATGCTGCCGGTCGAAGTACGCATCCTGCCGACCTACAAGGTCATGGTCGATCTTGGCCTCATCGATACCTATACGGGCCTTACTTTGCCGCTCATGGCCTCGGCGACCGCGACGCTCCTGTTTCGCCAGTTCTTCATGACCATTCCGGGCGAACTCGTCGAGGCGGCGCGCGTTGATGGCGCCGGCCCTTGGCGATTCTTCAAGGACATTCTGCTGCCGCTGTCGAAAACCAACATTGCGGCGCTGTTCGTCATTCTTTTCATCTACGGCTGGACGCAGTACCTCTGGCCGCTGCTCATGACAAATCGCAACGACATGTCGACCATCGTCGTCGGTCTTCGCAAGATGATCTCCTTCGCCGACGCCGACACCGAATGGCATCTGGTGATGGTTACCTGCATTCTCGCCATTCTCCCCCCGATCCTCGTCGTCGTCCTGATGCAACGCTGGTTCGTGCGCGGATTGGTCGAAACGGAGAAATGAAATGGCAAGCGTGGAATTGACCAACATCCGCAAGGTATATGGCGGCGGCGTCGAGGCGGTGAAGGGCATCAATATCGCCATCGACGACGGCGCGCTCTGCGTGCTCGTCGGGCCGTCAGGCTGCGGGAAATCGACCTTGCTCCGGATGATCGCGGGTCTCGAAACGATCACCGAAGGCGTGCTCAAGATTGAAAATTCCGTGGTCAACGACCTTGGCCCGGCGGAACGCGACATCGCCATGGTGTTCCAGAACTACGCGCTTTATCCGCACATGAAGGTCTACGACAATATGGCCTACGGCCTGCGCAATCGCGGCATGCCGAAGGGTGAGATCGACAAGCGCGTGCGGGAAGCAGCGCAGACGCTCGAACTCGGGCATCTGCTTGAGCGCCGCCCGCGCGAACTTTCAGGTGGTCAGCGCCAGCGCGTCGCCATGGGCCGCGCGATTGTCCGCAATCCGAAAGTGTTCCTGTTCGACGAGCCGCTTTCCAACCTAGACGCGAAGCTGCGCGGCCAGATGCGCGTCGAGATCAAGAACCTGCAGCGGCAACTCGGCGTGACCAGCGTCTATGTCACCCATGACCAGCTCGAAGCGATGACGCTCGCCGATATTCTCGTCGTGATGAATGGCGGTGTCGTTGAGCAGATCGGTGCGCCGCTCGACATCTATGAAAAGCCGGCGAGCACCTTCGTTGCGAGCTTTATCGGTGCGCCGCCGATGAACCTTGTTCATGTTACAGCGAACAGCGCCGGTCTTCTCCTGAAGGATGGCACCCACATCGGCGCTGAGGGCCTCGCAATTCCAGCTGAGGGAGCGCAGATTGGCTTCCGGCCGGAAGATCTCGAGGTTGTGGCTGGAAGCCAGCAACATATCGGCGGGTTGCTATTGGACCTGACCGTTCGCGGCGTTGAGCCGGTCGGTGCGGAGAGCTACGTCTACGGCGATATAGGCGGTGACAAAGTGGTTGTGCGGGTGGCCGGGCGATCCGTCGTTGAGCCAGGCGATCATTTGCGGGTGATCGTCCCAAAGGAAAAGCTCCACCTGTTCGACGCCAAGGGGAAGCGCATCTGAGGCGAGGCGCCTCCTTTTGGGAGATGCCTCTATTTGGTGGATTACCAGCTGGGAACAGCTGCACCCTTGTACTTGTCGAGGATGAACTGCTTGACCGGATCGGAGTGGTAGGACTCGATCAGGGTCTTCACCCAGGGCTTATCCTTGTCGGCCGTGCGAACCGCGATCAGGTTGACGTAAGGCGCCTTTTCACCTTCCTTGAGGATGGTGCCGTTCATCGGATCGAGGCCAGCCTCGAGCGCGTAATTGGTGTTGATCGCTGCCGCATCCACGTCGTCGATCGAGCGCGGCAATTGCGCGGCGTCGAGTTCGACGAACTTGAAGTTCTTCGGGTTCTCGGCGATATCGTTGACGGTGACCTTCAGACCGGCGCCTTCCTTCAGCTTGATCGCACCCTTGTCGGCAAGGATCAGCAGAGCCCGGCCGCCATTGGTAGGATCGTTCGGAATGGCGATCGTCGCGCCTTCGGCGAGTTCATCGAAGCTTTTGACCTTCTTCGAATAAACGCCCATCGGGAAATTGACCGTGTAGGCGACATCGACAATGTCAAACTTGCGATCGGCGATCTGGTTGTCGAGATAGGGCTTATGCTGGAAGGAATTGGCATCGAGTTCGCCGTCGTTGAGCGCCTGGTTCGGCACGACATAGTCTGAAAACTCGAAGATTTCGATATCGAGACCCTTCGGCTTGGCGATCTCCTTGACCTTTTCCATGATCTGCGCGTGCTCGCCCGGCGTGACGCCGATCTTGATCGTTTCGGCCCAGGCGCTGGATGCACCCAGAACAGCCGCGAAAGCAGCGGTGGCAAGAAATCTCTTCAACATTTCTAACTCCTGTCTTTTGAAGAATAACAAGCTCAGCGCGGACGCGTGCGCTTGTCGAACTGGCGCGCCAGCCTGTCGCCGGCGCTTTGGACGAGTTGCACGAGGACGATGAGAACAACGACGACAACGGCCATCACATCGGGCATGAAACGCTGGTAGCCATAGCGGATGCCGAGGTCGCCAAGTCCGCCGCCGCCCACGGCTCCGACCATGGCCGAATAGCCGATCAGGCTGACGACGGTGAGCGTCAAGGCCGAGGCGATACCGGGGCGCGCTTCTGCAAGCAGAACCTTGAATACGATCTGTATCGGACTTGCGCCCATGGCGCGGGCAGCTTCCGTCAGTCCGGGATCGACTTCGCGGATCGCCGTCTCAACGAGGCGGGCAACAAAGGGGATGGTCGCAATAGTCAGGGGAACGATCGCGGCGCTGGTGCCGATGGAAGTCCCCGCCACAAGGCGCGTGAACGGAATGATCGCGACGACGAGAATGATGAACGGCGTCGAGCGGGTCGCGTTGACGATCGCGCCCAGAACCTTGTTGACCGAGGGCGCGGGAAAGAGTTCGCCCCGCCCGCTCGTGGCCAGAAATACGCCGAGCGGAATGCCAAACAACGAGCCGACGAGACCGGCAACCGCAACCATGTAGAGCGTCTGGCCCGTCGCCTTGACGATAAGCGCGATAATATCAGGCGACATAGCCAACCACCTCCGATGCCAGGCCATGTTCGGCAAGGAATTGCCGCGCCTCGGCGATCTTCGCCGCGTCGGCACGCAGCGAAACGACGAGCATGCCGAACGGACGCCCGGCGATTTCGTCCACGGCGCCAGCCAGAATGTTGACTTCGATGCCAAGATCGCTTCCGAGCCTCGCCAACATCGGCTCGGTGGCATTTTCGCCCTTGAAGATAACGCGCAATATCGTGCGCGAACCATCATGCGGTTCGCTCGACATGCGCTTGGTCAGAAATTCGGGAAGGCGCATGCCGGCAAGACCGCCAAGCAATGCCCGGGTCGTTGCATGGGTATGGCCGGTAAAGACGTCAAATGTCGGCCCTGACTCGACGATTCGGCCGCCGTCGATCACTGCGACATGGTCGGCAATCGTCTTCACGACCTCCATCTCATGAGTGATCAACAGGACGGTCAGGCCGAGCTCCTTGTTGATCTTCCGCAGGAGGTCGAGAATCGAGCGCGTCGTTTCCGGATCGAGCGCCGAGGTCGCCTCGTCGGAGAGTAACAGCTTCGGCTCGGTCGCAAGCGCTCTGGCAATGCCGACGCGCTGCTTCTGTCCGCCGGAAAGTTCCGATGGATAACGGTCGCGCTTGTCGGAGAGTCCCACGAGCTCAAGGAGCGGCGTCACCCGCTTCTCGATGGCTTGCCTGTCCACACCCGCGATTTCAAGCGGCAAAGCGATGTTGTCGAAGGCAGTGCGCGACGACAGCAGATTGAAATGCTGGAAGACCATGCCGATGGCGCGGCGCACGGAACGGAGGTCCTTCTCGCCTAACCCCGCAACATCAACGCCGTCGACAAGCACGCGGCCGGCGGTCGGCCTTTCCAGCCCATTGACGAGGCGGATCAAGGTCGACTTGCCAGCGCCGGAACGACCGATGATTCCGGTCACCGACCCGCGCGGCACGACAAGGTCAACATTGTCGAGCGCGACCACTTCGTTGCTGCTGCGGCCGGCCGCGAAGCGTTTGGAGACCTGCTCGAATGCGACCATCGGTTTGGTGGCTTGCGTGGCCGGCTCATCATTTGCCGCCACGGCAACCGGGCCGTTAGCCCTGTTTTTCACAATTGCCATGTTCATTTGCGGTGCTCGCACACCCGCCCTGTTGCCTGTTTGCGACCGTCTATACAGACCATCTGCAATTTTCGATAGAGGTTGAACACGGGCATGAACATTTCAGGTTGAGCGACCAGGCAGGTTGGAATGAGATGGCGCGGCATTTGCCGGTGCCCGAACATAAGCAAAGGCCGCCTCAGACGACACGAAGCCTGTTTCATATTTTGGCAGGTTTCAGGATTCGCGTTCTAAAACAACCGAAGAGCTTATGGTTTTCAATGCGCAAGCGCAGAGCCAGCAGCTGCGTCGGGGAGAGCCCCCCGACCGTGGCAACGGCCTTGTTCTCGAATCTGGGGGCATCGCTTCGGTTTTCGCCGTTCGGCGTCACTCTAACCCGGACGAGTCGGCAAGCCACAAACCGGGCAACTTCCAGAAAGAGAGGGACGGGCGAAAGCTCGTTCCTCTCTCCGAAGCCTGGTCACGACACTGCGTTTCCAAGCATCCCAGGATCTAGTCGCAGAGCTCGCAACGGCTATGCCGCCCGGTAGCGATTGAGCCAATGCGCATAGGGCGCTGGCAGAATCCAGGCAGGCTTTTCTACGCCGAGTTCCGTCGCCGCCTTGTACGGCCAGTGCGGATCGGCGAGCAATGGACGTGCCAGCATGACGAGATCGACCGAACCATCGCGCACAAGCCCCTCGGCCTGTTGCGGCGTGCTGATGTACCAGGAGGTCGAAGCCGGCAACGCCGTTTCGCGGCGCACGCGCGCTGCGATCGGACCGAGGAACGCCGGTCCCCAGGGAATATCGGCCTTGCCTAGGGAGAAGCCGATGCTGACATCGATGAAATCGAGCCCTTCCGCCTTCATCTGCTTGATCAGCTCAATTGCCTCGCCCAGGGTTTCCTCGTCATTGCCGTCAAACTCGATGACGCCGAGACGCGCAGCGAGCGGCAGGTTTTCCGGCCAGACGGCGCGCACTGCCTTCAGTGTCTCAAGCAGGAAGCGGCTGCGGTTTTCAAAACTGCCGCCATATTCGTCGGTGCGCTGGTTCGAGTGCTTGGAAAGAAAGCTCTGCGCCAGATAGCCGTGGGCGAAATGCAGCACCAGCCATTGAAAGCCGCTCGCCAACGCGCGCTTGGCGCTATCGACGAATGCCTGCTTGACGCGTTCGATATCGGCCTTGGTCATTTCATGCGGAACCTTGCTGAGGCCTCCGCCATAGGCGATCGGTGATGGCGCGATTGTTTCCCAGCCACGCGGATCGCCGGCCGGGATATGGTCGTCGCCTTCCCAGGGCCGGTTCGCACTGGCCTTGCGCCCTGCATGACCGATCTGGATTCCCGGAACAGCACCAGCATCCTTGATCAACTGCACATTCGGTGCGAGGGCAGCGGCTTGTTCGTCGTTCCACAGACCCACGCAATTCGGGGTGATCCGCCCTTCAGGCGAGACGCCGGTTGCCTCGACCAAAACGAGACCTGCGCCACCGCGCGCGAGCGACCCGAGATGCACGTTGTGCCAATCGTTGACGAGACCGTCATTGGCGGAATACTGGCACATGGGCGATGCAGCGATGCGATTGCGCAGCGTGACGTCCTTGAGGGTGAATGGGTCAAAAAGCGATGCCATATATTATTCTCCAATCTGGCTTGCCGAATTTCTTTGATAGTTCGATAATATTCGAACAATAGCAATACACAAAATTTTGTGGTACTTTATCGGCCATGAGACAGTTCCGTCATCCATCAGTTTCCGAATTGCAGGTCGCGTCAGTTCTATATGCCCTGAGCGACCCGGTGCGCCTCTCCATAGTGCGGCAACTTGCGCGCGAGGGTGAGGCGACATGCGCGGCTCTTGACGGCGGGCGCCCCAAATCCAGCATGTCGCACCATTTCCGGGTGCTGCGCGAGTCGGGCATCGTCCACACCCGCAATGATGGGACGTCACACATGAATACCCTACGCCGAGACGATCTGGACAGCGCTTTTCCAGGACTGCTGGGGGCCATTCTCTCGGTCCCGCGCTGAACAAAATGATATTTCTGCGAACAAAGGTCTATAATTTATCAGACCTTGGGGCGGCCGAACTTCATCGGCGATCAAATGACCAATTATTAATGAAGTACACGCGAACGCTTACAGCTAGTTGTGTTATCTCATGGTCGCGACGCCAGCCACCCATCGACGCGCTTCGAAAATACAAATCCAATCAAATGGAACATTCTACAATGTTATACTTATATAATTAATAGATATACCAAATCAATATGAAATAGTACTTTTTAGAACTGGAACCACATATTTTTTCATACATGACTTGAAAATATCATCTTAATGAAAATGTACTATGAGGCGATAAAGACATTGGTAACTATTAAAAAAAATGCTAAGTACATTAACGAATGCCGAACGTAAAAAATCTAACATGGGGAATTACGAACTCACGTATTTGAGGGCTTTGCGTGTCGTCCAAGTTCCACACAGTTGACGCGATCCGATCGATCTTCGGAATGCGCGGCGCCATAAATCCGGCAGTCAAACGCCGTGTTTATGCCGAGCAGATGGACGTCGCCCTGCGACTGGCGCCATTCACGGTGCTTGTTGCGATGTGCGTGGTATTTGTCGTTGCCTATGTCTTCTGGAATCTCGGACCCCGCCCGTATCTCGCCGGTGTCGCGACGGTGGTGGCGCTGTTGACCGTTGGTTCGCTGTTCGCGTGCACGCAATGGTACAAGCTGCCGAAGGTGAAAGAGCTTGGCTTCGATGCCATCAAGTACCTTATTATCGTCTCGGCGCTCTACGGTATTTGCCTCGCCAGCATACCGCTTATGCTGTTCCTCGACGCCGACCCATATCACCGGTTGTTGATCGCCTGTACTGCGGCGGGTCTCATGGCCACGGGTATCGGTGTCGCGGTCGTGCCGCTTGCGGCAATCGCCTATTCCGGCACGATCATCACGGGGTCCTTCTTCGCCCTCGCCTCTACCGGCGAAGATTTCTTTCTTTTCATTGCAATCCTGCTCGCGTTCTACGCGCTTTTTATACTGTTCACGATCGTGCACATGAGCAACCTCATCGTCATGCGCACGCTGGATCAGATCAAGGTTGAACAGCAGAAGGAAGTGATCAGTCTCCTGCTCTATGATTTCGAAGAGAATGCCAGCGACTGGATTTGGGAAACGGATGCTGACCTCAAGCTGCAGCACACCTCCCCCCGCCTTGCCCAGATCGCCGCCAAGACGACGAAGGAATTGCAGGGCATGCCCTTCGCGCAACTTTTCAAGGTCGATCAGTCGCATGCGGAAGAAGCGACGCAGGTCGGTTCCATCTGGCAGGCCATCGAGAACCGCACCACATTCCGCAACCATATTCTCCCGGTCAATATTCGCGGCGAGACACGCTGGTGGTCACTGACTGGCAAGGCCATATTCGATAATGCCGGCAAGTTTGTCGGCTACCGCGGCGTTGGTTCCGATGTGACGGCTGCCAAGCAGTCCGACGACCAGCTTTCCTATCTTGCCCGCTACGATGTGCTGACCGACCTGCCGAACCGCACGCTGTTTACCGATCAGCTCGGCCAAGCGACCAAGGACCTCGAGAAAGGCCTGCGCAGCTTCGCCGTATTCTGCATCGATCTCGACGAGTTCAAGACTGTCAATGACAGTTTCGGTCACGGCATTGGCGACCAGTTGCTAAAGCAGGTGGCCGACCGGCTGCGCGGCACCTCGCCAGCCACCTACACGGTGGCACGCCTTTCCGGAGATGAATTCGCGCTGCTTGCGCGCGGAGCGGACCAGGCCGCGGCGACTGAACTTGCCGAACAATTGGTGCAGAGCATCTCCCAGCCCTTCTGGATCGATGGTATCCAGATCAACATTCACATCAGCATCGGTATCGCGATAGCGCCGACCGACAGCGTCAACGACATCATGCGCTGTGCTGACCTTGCGCTCTATCGCACCAAGAACGAGGGCCGCAACAGCTACCGGTTCTACGAAGTCGAAATGGATGCACGCATCGAGGCAAAACGCGCCCTGGCCATGGATCTGCGCGGGGCGTTGGCCCGGCAGGAATTTATCCTGCATTTCCAGCCCATCGTTTCGGCCCAGACGCTGAAGACAGTCGGCTTCGAGACACTCTTGCGCTGGAAACACCCGGTTCATGGCTTCATCTCGCCAACGATCTTCATTCCGATCGCGGAAGAATCGGGCAATATCATCCCGCTTGGCGAATGGATCATCCAGGAAGCGTGCCGCATCGCCGCCGGTTGGCCACAGGATATCCACGTGGCCGTCAATATTTCAGCGATCCAGTTTCGCCATTCCGATCTCGCCTCGATCGTTCGCGACGCGCTCAGCAAGAACAACCTCAAGCCGAACCGTCTTGAGCTTGAAATCACGGAATCGGTCTTTCTCGAAGCCAATGTCGCCGCGATCTCGCTGCTGCGCCAGTTCCGCGCCATGGGCGTCAGCATAGCGCTCGACGATTTCGGTACCGGCTATTCCAGCTTGAGCTATCTGCGCAAGATGCCGTTCGACAAGATCAAGATCGACCAGTCCTTCGTGCGCGATCTACCGCACAATCGCGGAAGTCTCGCCATCATCCGGGCGGTGATGGGCCTTGGCGCCAGCATGGGCATGAAGATCACCGCCGAGGGCGTCGAAACCCGCGAGCAGCTCGCCTGCCTGCAAAAGGAAGGCTGCGATCAGGTACAGGGCTTCCTCTTCAGCCCCGCCGAGCCGGTGGAGAAGACCTTCGAACTCCTGACGTTCGACAGCGAGCGCTATCAGGTCGCAAGCTGAGCAGCGTGATCGTTGAGCTTCCCGCTAAGCATTCCCTGTTAAAATAGAAACAATTCTGTTTCCCGGATGGCTAGACAATCCACGCGGAAGGCAGCAAAGCCGATGTTCACGCATCGGACAAAGGCACCTCGGAAAGTTGCAGAACGCCAGCCGGAAACCCGGAGGCCCGAGACCGCCCCTCCCCCGGTTGAATAGGAACAACCTACTCGACGCCTCTGTGCGGACACTGATGTCGTTGCGCACTCTCAACTGGAACGAACAAGCCGGCAATGCGACCCTTGGGGCTATCGCAGGGATGATTGAGTTAAGCCTGCCGCTTTGCCTTGACGTCAGCGATGTTCGGCCGGTGGTTGGGTGACAGGCGCGAGTCTTTCGGCCAATAGGCAAGGAAACCCTTGATCACTTCGCCCGGAATATCCAGTGGGCTGTAGTTCTCCCGATCGACGAACATCAGCGATTGCTCGCCATGGCCGAGCAGGCCCTGCGTCGCGCTGTGGATCTCATGTTCGAGCGTGACGAACTTGCGATTGTGTCTGGCGATCTTGATGCGCACGCTGATCTGCTCGAACTCCTTCGATTCACGCCGGTAATCATGAGTGAACGAGCGCGTCAGGATATAGAAGCGTGTCGTCGCCAGGTCGAAATCCGGCATGCAAACATTGAAGAAAAGTTCGCGGGCCTTGCCAACCCAGCGCACATAGTTGGCGAAGTAGACGTTGCCGACCGAATTCGTATCGTCATAGGTGGGAATGAGTTGCATGACGAACCATTCGCCGTCGAACCCATGCGAAGGCGACATCTCATCGCCCTGGGCGACAGGCGTGCCAATCGGCGAAGGCGACATCATGCGGATTGGCTGATCGACAATCTCGACCGGTATCGCCTTCGAGGCCGGACCGAATATTTCGATGATCACGGGTAGCGCGCCGATCAAGCCGATCAACGGCGAAAGGGCCAGGAATTCCGGTATTGGCTGGACATAACCGATTACGAAGATAACCGCCGATCCGCAGCCGATCAGAAAGCTCAGAACCGGATCAAACTTCGGCTTCGCGCCCAATGCCTCACAGGCGAGATTTGCCGCAGCGCTCACGAAAAGCGTCGCGAACGGCATCATGAAATACATGAGCGAGAAGTTCGCGGGTACGGCCGTAAAGGCAACCCAGACAGCACCGATCAGCAGCCAGAGCGGCGACGAAGCAATCCCGTCGGGGATTAGGGCCAGCAACGGACTGTTGCTGCGCATGTTCTTTCCCTTCAAGAACCATGCCGTCGCGCAGTAGTAGCTGTCGACAGTCGAAGCAAGAGCGATCGTCGTCCAGATGACAAAGGCAATGGCGAGATAGGACTGGCCGTTTTCGGCGGCGAGTACCGTCGCTGCCGATACAGCGCCCTGCGCGCTCGGCAAGCCGTCGATAGAAAGAATGCTGCCGATCGGGCCGACTGCCGACGCCGTCAAGGCGTTCAGAAACAGAAAGCCGAAGAATATGAGGGCGCCGACGCCATAGGCGAGGCCGACATTCCCGCCTTCACGCTTGATTGTGACTGCACGCTGCCAATGCTGGATATCGAGCCAGGGCCCGAGCAGGAAGCCAATGATCGTGGGCAGGACCAGGCCGTAAAAGCGGCTATCGAACTGGGCAAGCGGCACGCCGGGATAGGTGGACGTTTCACGCAGGCCAACAAGAAGAACGATCCCAGCGGAAACGCCGACGACCGTATAGACGATGTGCAAGAGTTTGATCTGCTGCAACGTCAGCGCGTGGCCGATGGCGCAGGCAAAGAGCAACAGCATCGCAACACCGATCGACGAGCCTTCGCCGACGATCGGCTGCCAGAGATAGGCCACGAAGCCGAAAATGGTGACGACGAGCGCCGCCATCTGGAAGAGGAGGAAAACCCCCGCGTAGCGGCCCTCTATGTCCTTCATGATCTGGTCCGGCGAGCGCTTGGTGCGCCCCAGGATAAAGCCGAACAGCCAAAGGCCCGCGACATTGGAGATGGCAAAGCCGAAGAATCCGAGCCAGCCATAGGTGAGGGTCACGTGGATCGAATAAAAGAACCCCAGACCCCATAGCCAGGACAAGCCAATTGTTGGCGCCCACAAAAGATTCCGCACGACTGTCATGACTATCCAGCTTTAAAAACGCAACTCTACAGCTTCAAACTTTAGTCGATGTTATTCGCTCCGATAAGTCAATGATCGTGCTTGTTGTGGCAAGTTGGAGAACCAGAATTTCTCGTCCTGTTCAGCGAAGCACCATCAACGACCCGGCGGTAATGTCGACCGGTGCAGCATAGGATCCATTAGTGTCAAAATCGTTGCAATCGATCTCGGCGGAATTCGCGTATGAGTTGCAGTGCCCGCCGGATTTTGAGCGAGGGCTAAAGCCCGGCGATTGCCCGCAGGTCGTCCACGGCGCCCTCGGCGGCGGCAAGCACCGGCGATCCCTTGGTCAACGCCTCGCCTTGAACCGGGAAGGGGTGATGCCAGCCCCCCGCCTCCTTGACGAGGCAATAACCCGCCATGCAATCCCACGCATGCATATAGGGCTCATAGTAGCCGACGAGGCGTCCGGCCGCGACATAGGCGAGCATCAGCGCACCCGAACCGTTGCGGATGAAATTTCCCCCGGCATCAAGCAGGCGCTCCACGATCCCCGCCAGCGCTGCTGGCGCAACGTGACTGTTGGCTCCGATGCCCGTCACCGCATTGCGGACGGTCCGGTCGGAGCCGAGTTTCAACGGCCGGCCGTTGAGGGTAGCGCCGAGCCCCTGAGCCGCAGCGTATAATTCGTCGTTGCACGGGACATGAATGACGCCTATCGCGATCTCTTCTCCTGCAAGGACGGCGATGGAGACGCACCAGGTCGGCATGCCGTTGACGAACGGGCTCGTGCCGTCGATCGGATCGACGACCCAGGTGAAACCGGAGGCTCCCGCGCTCAGGCCATGTTCCTCGCCGAGGATCGCATCTTGCGGAAAAGCGGCTGCGATTTTTTGGCGGATGAGATCTTCAACCTCGCGATCGGCGATCGAAACAACGTCATGCGGATCGGCCTTGGTCTCGATCACGAGCCGTTCCCGCGCATTGAAGTAGGCAAGAGCCTTCGCTCCGGCCTCTGCGGCCATTGTCTTGGCAAGGGCAAAGCGAGCCTCAAGCTCCGCTTGGGTATGCGATGTCATGTCTTTTCCTCGGTACGAGCGATCAGTTGTTGATAATGGCGATTCCGCGGTGATGGAAGCCGATGCTCACATTGGTCGCCGGTGCAAGATTCCTGTCGATTGCCGGATCGACGACGAAAAGCGTTCCGGCTTCGGTTTCAACCTCATACTCGACGTGGTCGCCGAGATAGGCAGCATGGCGGATGCTGCCCGGAAATGCCGCCTCCTCCGCCGCTTCAAGTGTAATGGCATTGGGGCGTACGGCAATCCTGGCCGGCCCGGGACGCGCGCTGCGCGCCGGCACCCTGTGTTCCAACCTGGCGACACGGATGATCGCCTCTGTCCCGTCATTGCCCAGCACCTCGCAAGGCACCACATTGGCCTCGCCGATGAAATCGGCGATGAACGACGACGCCGGCGCCTCGTAGAGTTCGCGTGGCGATCCCTGCTGCGCGATGACGCCATCCTGCATCACGATGATACGATCGGAGACCGCGAGCGCTTCTTCCTGATCGTGCGTCACGTAGACGGCAGTGAATCCAAGCCTTTGCTGAAGCTCGCGAATCTCCGTCCGCACGCGGCGGCGAAGGCGCGCATCGAGGTTGGACAACGGCTCGTCAAGCAACAGGACCTGTGGCTCAAGCACCAGGGCGCGGGCAACGGCGACGCGCTGCTGCTGTCCGCCCGAAAGCTCTGCCGGCAGGCGCTGGCCGTATCCGGCGAGACCGACCTGCGTCAGCCCCTCTTCCGCCCGTTGCCGCGCTTCGCTCTTCTTCATCCCGGATGACTCGAGCCCGTAGGCGACGTTCTCGAGCACCGACATATGCGGGAACAAGGCATAGGATTGGAAGACCATGGAGACGTCGCGCTCATTGGCGGGGAGCATCGTTACGTCCTTGCCGCCGATGAGAATGCGCCCCGAAGTCGGGTGCTCGAGACCGGCCAGCATGCGCAGCGTCGTCGTCTTGCCACAACCTGACGGTCCCAGCAGCGTCACAAGGGTTCCCGGCTCTATATCGAGCGACAGGTCGTGAATGGCGGTGAAGCTGCCAAATTGCTTCTTGACGTTGGTAAAGACGACTGACCCGGTACGATTGTTCATGGCGTGGCCTTTTCTTGCGGCACGGCGGCAGGAACGAAGGCGGTGGCGACACGATTCTCGCGCCGCAGCCGGCGTTCCCCGACGAGAAGTTGGAAACCGGTGATTATGACGATCATCACCACGATAAGCATAGACGAATAGGCGACGGCCACGCCGTACTCGCCGTTTTCCACGAGGCCGACGATATAGGACGTAGCCATATTGTACTGTGCACTTACCAGGAAGATGACCGCGCTGATCGAGGTAATGGCCCTCACGAACGAATAGACGAGAGCGGCTACGATTGCCGGGCGCAGCAGCGGCAGGATGACCTTGCGGATGGTGCGGAAGCTCGTCGCCCGCAGGGTCAGCGACGCCTCGTCGAGGCTCTTGTCGAGCTGGCTCATCGCGGCAACCCCGCCGCGTACGCCCACCGGCATGTTGCGGAAGACGAAACAGGCTATCAGGATCAGGGCGGTGCCCGTCATCTCAAGCGGCGGCAAATTATAGGCCATGACATAGCTGATGCCGATGACGGTGCCGGGGATGGCAAAGCTCATCATCAGTGCAAATTCAAAGACGCTGCGTCCGAAAAAGCGCTGGCGAACGATGAGATAGGCCGTGAGCAAGCCGACAGCTGCCGTGAGCGGCGCGGAAATCAGCGCGATCTCCATCGTCGTCCAGAACGAATTCCAGGCAACGCCGGTCCAGGCGATGGCGCCATTCTCGAAAGCGAACGAAAAGGCGCGCTGGTAATGTTCGAAGGTCAAGGTGTTGTCGAGACCCCAGGTCCGGACAAAGCCGCCAACAAGGATCATGCCATAGACGACAAGGGTGAACAGCGCCCATGGGATGACGATGGCGTGGACCCCGATCGACAGGGAACGCGGCAGCGCGATGTGCGCACCGGAGTCGGCCTTGCCGGTAACAGTGGCGAAACTCTTGCCCGCGAGCCAGAGACGCTGTGCCAGGAATGCCGACAGCGTAAAGACCAGCAAGATGATCGCGAGGACAGCGGCGCGTGAAGGATCGTTTTGAGAGCCGACGACGGCGAAGAAGATTTCCGTCGAAAGCACGCCGTGGCTGCCGCCGAGAACGAGCGGGTTGCCGAAATCCGCCATGCTCTCGATGAAGCCAATGAGGAAGGCATTGGCGAGGCCCGGCTTCATAAGCGGCAGCGAAATCCGCCAGAAGGTGCGCCAGCGGTCGGCGCGCAATGTCTGCGACGCCTCTTCCATGGAAGGACTGACCCCTTCGACGACGCCGATGAGGACGAGGAAGGAGATCGGCGTAAACGAAAGGACCTGCGCGATCCAGATGCCAGTCAGGCCGTAGAGCCAGCGGCCGGGCTCAACACCGAAGATATGCGAGATTTGCTGGGTCACGACCCCGGCACGGCCGAACAGAAGGATAAGCGCGAGGCCGATAACGAACGGCGGCGTGATAATCGGCAGAATCGTCAACAGGCGCAGGCCCTTCTTGAAGGGAAAGCGGGTGCGCGTTGCGACAAGTGCGAAGCACAGTCCGAGAATGGTGGATCCCGAGGCGGTGAGGACCGCCAGAAAAAAAGTGCGCCAGGCAATGCCGCACCGATTTCCGCCCACGAGGCAATCGAGGCTCCATATCGATGGATCCTGGATGTTTCGGACAAAGCCCGAAGGATCGAACGACCCGTCAAAGCTCTGGAAAGCGCCGACAAACATGCTGCCGACCGGATAGAACACAAAAATCGCGACAAGGAACACGAGCAGCGTAATCGACGCGACCACGAAGGCATCGCCGCGAAGAACGCCGCGTTCGGCAAGGCCAAAGGCGAAAAAGAGAACAAGGGCCAAAGCCGTCAACCCGGCGCCGGCGCCCATGGATGGCTGACCGTCCGCCAGCGGTCCGAACAGCGTCTCGTTGATCGTCCACGACCAGCCCGTATATCCAATCGCAAGGCCTTGCCAGACAAGGAAAAGGATGCCGGCGCCGCCCGCTGCAATCAACAGGTTCGAACGAAGCGCCGAGACCCTCAAAAACCTCGCGGCAATAGCCACGGCGAAGATCAAGGCAATCAGCGCCAGGTTCCAACGACCGAATTCGAAGGCCTGCAAGATGCCGGGTGCTTCGGCGGAACCCGTCGGAAAATTCTTGAGCCAACTCAGCCCATAGAATCCCGCCTCGATCCTGTACCAGGGCACGAGGACAAGCCCTGCGAGCCCTATGCCGAGCGCAATGTTCAGTCTCCGGTCGCTACGCTCCATCACGCCACCCGCTCATCCCAAACTCATACTTTTATGCACCATATGTCCGGATAAGGCCGGACATATGGTTGACAAGGCGAAGGTAGATCAGTTCGCGCTCGCGCCGATCTCCTTATCCCAGCGATCCAGCAGTTCCTTGCGCTTGGCCGGGTCACCATAGGTCTTGAAGTCGTAATCGATGAGCTTGATGTCTTCGAATTTCGGTGCTTCGGGTGGGACCGTCGCCGACTTGTTGGATGGCAACTGGAAGGACTTGGCATCCTTCATGTGCGACTGCACATCGGCCGTCAGGGCCCAGTCATACCACTTCTTGGCGGCATCGAGATTTCGTGCGCCCTTGATGATCGACATCGAGCCGATTTCGTAGCCCGTGCCCTCGCAGGGAGCCACAGCCTTCACCGGGAAGCCCTCGGCGATCTGTGCGACGGCATCGTGCATGAAGACCACGCCGAGCGCTGTCTCGCCGCGTGCTGCCGCTTTCACCGGAGCCGAACCCGACTTGGTATATTGGGAAACATTGGCGTTGAGCTTCTTCAGATAGTCGTATGCCTGGTCCTCGCCCATGATCTGCACGAGCGACGCAAGCGCGGTGTATGCCGTGCCTGACGAATTGGGATTGGCGATCTGAATTTCGCCCTTGTAAGCAGGGTCGATCAGGTCCGACCAGCACTTTGCTTCCTTGAGGCCCTTCTTCTTGACGATATCGGTGTTGTAGCCCCAGCCGAGCGCGCCGGCATAAACGCCGACCGTCCTGTATCCCGAGCTTTCCGCCTGTTTCTTAGCCCAATCCTGCAATTGATCGAGCATGGGCGACTTGTACTCCAACGTCAGCCCTTCGGATGCCGCCTGCAAATGCGGATCGCCGGTTCCAGCCCACCATATGTCGGTCTTGGGATTGCGCGCTTCGGCACGAATTTTGGCATAGGTCTCGCCCGATGACAGGCGCACCATATTGACCTGGATACCGGTCTCTTTTTCGAACATGCCCTTCATCAATTCGCAGATGACGACGTCGGCAGAGCAGATCAGGTTGAGATTATCTGCGGCGCGCACTTCGGTTGGCATGACTTGCAGGCCCACGGCGAATGCAGCAGCAATGGCGAATACAGAACGCATATCTTTCCTCCCTAGAAAGCGGCACCTCCATGCCGCACGCCATTTTGCAAGCGTGTGCAAAACTTTCACGAGCGCGTCCAATCTGTCAAGCCGGCTCATCAATTATAACCTTTAAATGTTTTGAATGAGGGAGATTGCGAAGGCGCGCAATCGCGTGCAAACTGCGCCGCAGAACTGAAATATGGGTCCTTTGCTTGAACAAGACGTTCGTCAGCGCCGACGATGTGGCAAAACGCGCGGGCGTGTCCCGCTCGGCTGTATCACGCACCTTTACCCCTGGGGCAAGCGTCTCGGAAGAAACGCGTCAGCGTGTCATGCAGGCAGCCGAGGCGCTCGGTTACCACGTCAACCAGCTGGCGCGCGGCCTCATGCGCAGCGAGAGCGGCATCGTCTGCCTCGTCGTCTCCGAAATGGATACGCCCTATCGTGCCCGCCTCGTACGCGCCCTCACCCATGAATTGCAGTTGGCCGGCAAGATCTCGATGCTAATCAACACCGACCGGTCGGACGGAAGCGTCGATACCGCCTTGCGGCAGACACTTCATTATCGTGCGGATGCGTCGATCCTGCTGTCCGGGCTGCCCGACAAGGCGATCACCAAACTCTGCCTCGATAGCGGCCAGCGCATCGTCCTGATCAACCGCGACGATGAGATCGAAGGGCCGTTTCGGATCAACCTCGATGATGGAGTGGCGGCGCGGGTCGCGGTCAGTGCCTTCCTGCGCGCTGGCTGCCGCCGATTGGCTTTTGCAAACTCGGCCGTAGGAACACCAAGCCTCATGGCGCGCGAGCAGGGCTTCGTGGCAGCGGCGAGGGACTTTGGCCTTGATGTAACTGTCGTTCGGCACGGCAACACCGTCTACGAAAGCGGAAGGACGATCGGCAGGACGCTGTTTTCCGGCCTTGAGCCTCCCGATGCGGTGTTCTGCGTCAACGACCTCATGGCGTTTGGCTTGATGGACGCGGCGCGCCATGAATTTGGACGGCGCATTCCTGACGATCTTTGCGTTGTCGGCTTTGACGATATCGAGCAGTCAGGATGGTCATCCTACGCCCTGACGACCTTCACCCAGCCCGTCGACGAGATCGTCAGAAACAGCATTGCCTGGCTGGTCAACGGCGACGCAAGCAGCCGCTCTGCTTTCCTCCATGCCCCGCTGATCTGGCGGAAAACCATCAGGGGCACGCGTAGAAACGGATAGAGCCAACGCCAGGCTAGCTGTCGGACGTCCCGGCGATGGTCAATCGCGCGCGGCCACGATGTTTGGATTGGTAGAGCGCACCATCGGCAAGATTTAGCAACTCTTCCGGCCCCTGCGGCTTCAGGCCCATTGGGGGATCGAACATCGCCATGCCTATGCTGACGGAAATTGCGCCCTGAGGACTTGCGGCGTGTTCGAGTTTCATGGCCGCCACGGCGTCGAGCATGGCGCCGGCGATTTCGGCGGAAGGTTGAAGCGCCCGTCCGGGAATAAGCGTCGCAAACTCCTCGCCGCCGAAACGAGCGACCGAACCGCCGTTCTGCTTGGCGACCTTGTTCAAGGCGCGCCCAACCTGAATGAGGCATTTGTCGCCGGCAAGATGCCCGTAGAAATCATTGTAGGCTTTGAAATGGTCGATATCGACCATGAGAACTGCCAATTGTTCACCAGTCTCGCTGGCGCGCTGAAATGCACGCCTCAACACGTGGTTGAATTTGCGCCGATTCGGAAGATTGGTCAGATGATCGCGCTCGGACTGGTTACGGAGCTTGCGGTTTGCTTCGAGGAGTTTCTGCTCCAGCGCCATGCGTTCCTGGACCATGGCCGAGAGTTCCGTCTCGACCCGCTTTTGCGCCGTAATATCGACGCTCGTTGCCAGCAGTCGCAGCGGGGAACCGTCGGGCCCATATTCGACGATCTTGCCGCGGCTTAATATCCAGATGTCACCGCCATCCGGACGCGACACCCGATAGGTTGCTTCGAACTGCGCCTTGCGCCCGCTGAGAACGTCTTCAAACGCCTCGATCGCCCGCTCCTTGTCGTCGGGATGAACGATATCCCACGCCACGCTTTCGCTCTCATGTCCGGCAGGATCGAGGCCGAGCAGCGTCCGATACTGCGGCGAGCGCCATACCCGCATCGTCGCAATGTTCAAATCCCATATCCATTGCCCCGCACTCTCAAGAGCGTAGGAGGTGCGCAACTCCACCTGTTGCAGCCGTTCCGCAATATCCTTCAGGTGGGTAATGTTGGTGTAAGCGACCGAAATGCCGGCGAATTCGCCAAGATCATTGGTGACGGTCGCCGCAGCAACCATGAACGATTCGCCGGTGACTTCGATCTGTGCGTCGGAAATCGAACCGCCGGAGAGCGCAGTGTTGATGGCTGCGCGCAGCAGTGATGCGTGGTCTGGAACGACGTCTTCCACGGACCGGCCCACGGCATTTTCGCCGGCAATGCCGAAGATACGGGAAAACCGGTCGTTGACCGTGACCAGAAAACCTTGACGATTGACATAGCAGAGCCCGACGGGAACCTTGTCATAGACTGCTTCGATCTGCAGCAGACGGTCGCTTCCGCGCTCATCGCCTCGGTCAAATGGTGCGTTTCGCGATTTGCTGATTGGCATCACTCAGGTATCCGACCACTACGAGATTGCCTCGCAGCACCTCTACCTTGGCGAGCGGAAGGCCAGACCGTCAAGGCAATTACTGAAATTTGAGGTTAATTAATTGTACCGAGCAACGACTGGTGCACCGCTGCCAAGATGATTAAGCTTGCCACGAGCGGAGAAGAAACATGGCGACAGATCACACCCACGAACATGATCACCCCATCGATTGGCGCGAGCACGGCGTCAAGGTTATCCCCGGCGATTCTCTCGACCCGAACACCGCGCAGACGCCTGGCATGAACCGCGCTGCAGCGATCGATCGGGCCCGGGCGGGGGCAGAGAAAATCTGGGCGGGTACCGTCACCATTCACGCCAATGCCAAGACCGGTGCACATCATCACGGCGACCTTGAAAGCATTATCTACGTGGTCAAAGGCCGTGCGCGCATGCGCTGGGGCGAGCGGCTGGAATATGTCGCCGAAGCCGGTCCGGGCGATTTCATTTTCGTGCCGCCTTACGTGCCGCATCAGGAAATCAATGCGAACGCGGACGAAACGCTGGAGTGCGTGGTGGTCCGCTCCGGTCAGGAGCCGATCGTGGTCAATCTCGACATCGATCCGGTGGAAAAACCGGAAGGGGTTGCATGGATCGATCCCATCCATCGCTGAGCGGCTGAATCAGCCAAGCCGCTGCAACTTCTCGAACCGCTTGACGAGCCGCTCGCGTTTCAATCGCGACAGGCGGAAAATCCAGAACATGCCGTCCAACTGATCGATCTCATGCTGCAGGCAAGTGGCAAGCAGACCACTCGCCTCTTCGCTCAACATGTTCCCGGCGAGATCCTGATAGCGCGCGCGGATCGTGGCTGGTCGCTCGATCTCGTCCGAGATGCCCGGCATCGACACACTGGCCTCCTCCCGCCGCGCAAGATCGCCTGACGACCATTCGATTTCCGGATTGATGTAGAAGCGCGGCCGACCGGACTCGATCTCGATCACGACGAGACGCAGTGGCACGCCGACATGCGGTGCCGTGATGCCAATGCCGGGGGCAGCACGCATTATAGCGAGAAGGTCCTGCGCCAATTCTTGCGTTGCCTCGCCGAAATCTGCAATGCGGTCGGCGGGCCTTCGCAAGGCTGGATCAGGGAACGTCAGGATTGGCCGAATCGCCATGAACATGCTCCAATGTGCGAACGCGACAGCGCGTCCATCCTGTTGCCTCAATTCCCGCCGAGGAAGCAAGCTTTACAAGCGTCGTCGCTACCGATAATCGACAAGGAAACCATGCGGCCATCCCTGCACTGTCGCGGAGGGCCCAACGAGGCGATTGAATGCCCGCCAGCAAGACGATAACCAAGCCGCAGGTGCTGCCGCGAGGAGCCGTGATCATGACGCTCCTCGTCCTTGCGACGATGATCGTCTCGTTCCTGGTCATGATGGGCATAACCAATATTTCGCCCACCAAACAGACGACCCAGCTGATCATTGCGGCCAATGCGGTATCGATTCTCGTCCTGATCTATTTGTCCTACGCGACGCTGAAGAAGCTCTTTCTGTTCAAGAGCAAGGCAAAGCACAACGACCTTCACACCAATGTCGCGATGATCTTCGCCTTGATCGCCTCGATACCGTCGATCATCGTCGCCTGTTTCTCGCTCATCGTCCTCGACCAGCGAATGGATTCATGGATCAACAACCAGAACAACCAGATTATCGACATGTCCATCAAGGCGGCGCAGTCCTACACCGAGGACAACGCCCAAAGCCTGCTGACGACGACGCTTTCCATGGTGATCGATCTCGACCAGCGCCGCATGCTCTACAGTCTCGACCGCGGCGCCTTTTCGGACTGGCTCACCTACGACGCCGGCCGCAACAATCTGCTCGGCGCGTCCCTGGTCAAATCGGATGGGGAGGTTGTGGTCGCGGCCAACCTCATCAACGATCATTCCCTGCCGGACGCCCCGATCGAGGCCCTGCGAAGTGCCGCGGGCGACAAGCCGGTTCTGATACCGCCGGGCGACACCAATCTTGTCGGCGCGGTGATCAAGACACATGCCCTGCCCGATCTTTACCTCTACACCATTCGCTCGGTCGATCGCTCTGCGCTCGAAAATATGCGGGTGATGACAGACAATAATGCCGAATACCAGGCGCTGGCGAGCAACCGGTCCACTACCCAGATCGCCTATGCCTTGCTGTACATCGAACTCACCCTGCTCTTGCTGCTCACCGCCGTGTGGAGCGGCATTGCTGTTGCCAATCGCGTCGTCCTGCCGATCCGCCAGCTGATCGGCGCTGCCGAAGACGTCGCGACCGGCAATTTCGACGTTTCCGTCCCCGTACGCGGTTCGGATGGCGATATCGGCTCTCTGTCGCACACGTTCAACAAGATGGTCGAGCAGTTGAAAACGCAACACAGCGACCTGATTTCGGCCAAGGACGAGATTGACGAGCGGCGGCGCTTTACGGAAGCGGTCCTATCGGGCGTTACCGCAGGCGTCATCAGCGTCAACAGCGAGGGGATCATCGCGGGTCTTAACCGTCCGGCCGAACAGATGTTGGCGGTCGACGCATCGCAGGCCGTTGGCCAGAGCCTCGGCCTTATCCTGCCGGAAATCGGCGCCGTCTTCGACGTGGCGCGGGATAATGGACGTTCATCCAGCCGCAAGCAGATCAGCATTACCCGCAGCGGCGTCGCGCGTTCGTTGAACGTACAGATCACGCGCGAAGACGCCGACATCAAGAACACCTCATATGTGGTGACGGTCGATGACATTACCGATCTCGTCGCCGCGCACCGCTCGTCCGCCTGGGCGGATGTAGCGCGCCGGATCGCCCACGAGATCAAGAATCCGCTGACGCCCATCCAGCTTTCGGCGGAACGCATCCGCCGTCGCTACGGCAAAGTCATTGTCGAGGATCGTGCGGTATTCGACCAATGCACCGAGACGATCATTCGCCAGGTTGGCGATATTGGTCGGATGGTCGATGAATTCTCCGAGTTTGCTCGTATGCCCAAGCCGCAGCTGGCGGCAACAGATATTCGCACTGTATTGCGCGATGCCTCGTTCCTCGTCGAGATCAGCAACAATCAGATCAAGTTCGAACATGAGATAGCCGACGAACCGCTGGTCGGCAATTTCGACAGCCGCCTGCTCGGCCAGGCATTTGGCAACATCATCAAGAATGCATCCGAGTCCATCGAGGCGGCGTTGCAATCCGGCGCTGTCGAGACCGGCTATATTCTCGTTCGCGCAAAGAGTGCAGGCGCTTCCATCACCGTCGAGGTGCTCGACAATGGCAAGGGCCTGCCCAGCGAGAACCGTCACCAGCTTTTGGAACCTTATGTGACGACGCGCGAAAAAGGGACCGGCCTCGGGCTCGCCATCGTCAAGAAGATCGTCGAGGACCATGGTGGGCATCTCGAAATGCTCGATGCGCCGGCTAATTTCCACGGCGGTCGGGGCGCCCTCGTGCGCATGGTTTTTCCGCGCCTGGCCGAGGCAGCTGCCGCCTGAAAACCGCCAATATCGGAATCTTTTCATTCGCTATCAAAATGTGATTATCGCCATTGCAACACAAATTGAACGCCTAGATTGAAAGCGCTATAATCCGAAACGTTGAGACCGGAATGACGGAATTAAGCCTTCTGCCACGCCGGTTTGAGCAATGATCATGACAATTTGAAATACAAGCTGGAAGCCAAAATCAGCGGTGGTTGTTCGTGATTTTTTTGAGAACGGGCCGGTTAACCGGTTTTGCTCAGGAGGATACAGGGCGATGATGTTGCGGCATACAAAGGAAAACGGCGATATCGCCAATTGGATGACCTGCTCTATCTGCCTGTTCGGCGCTTTGGCAGTTGCAGCGATCATCCTCGCGATTTGATCTCCGGATAACGTCCGGTTGGCTTTCGTTGCGGCGCAAGTCGATTGCGCCTAACAAATTTGTGCGGGTCAGGTTTCCTTGGAGACTTGGCCCGTATGGCTTTGTAGGCCGCGGCGCATTTGAATCTCGACCGATTTCGCTGCCCTCCAGACGTGCGATAAACCATTTTAATCGGTACGATTGATGGAACCAATGCAACCATAAATAGTTTAATGTGCGCGATTGACCGGAAGTCTGCTCTCCAGCATGCGCTTTCGCGACGAGACATAATGTTGAATTGGGGAAATCGTGGACATTCCACAAAGCAATTTTGCGGCTTCTCTCGAAGCACTGCACGGATTGGACAGCTACAGCCGGGACTCGATCATCATGGAGTTGCCGGTGGCCGTGTATACGACGGACAAGTCCGGCATCCTTACATTCTATAACAAGGCGGCGGCGGAACTTTGGGGCCGCATGCCTGAAATCGGCAAGGAACGCTGGTCTGGAGCGCTCCGCCTGTATTGGCCGGATGGAACGGCAATGCAGCACGATGAATGCCCCTTGGCGACTACCTTGCGCGAGGAGTGCGAGGTGCGCGACGTCGATGCCATCGCCGAGAGGCCCGATGGAAGCCGCATCGCTTTCATGCCGTTCCCTGTGCTGCTGCGCAACAAGCAAGGGGAGATTGTCGGCGCGCTCAATATGTTGCGCGATATCACTGAACAGAGACGTGATGAAGCGATGGCCGAACGCCTCGCCGCTATTGTTGAATCGTCCGACGATGCGATTATCAGCAAGGATCTTTCGGGCATGGTCACGACGTGGAACAAGGCGGCCGAGAGGATATTCGGCTACACCGCCGAAGACATGATCGGCCGATCTATCACGACAGTTATCCCGCCCGATCGGCTATACGAAGAACCCGGCATTGTAGAGCGCGTACGCAACGGCCAGAGGATCGATCACTATGAGACAGTCCGGCAGCGCAAGGACGGCACGCGCATCCATGTCTCACTCACTGTATCACCTGTAAAAAACGCTTCCGGACGCGTGGTCGGTGCATCGAAAATCGCCCGCGATATTACCGACAAGAAGGAGAGCGAAGAGCGGATTTTGATGTTGATGCGGGAGGTAAATCACCGCGTCAAAAATCAGTACGCCGTCATTCTTTCGATGATCCGCGAAACCAGCAGCCGGACCACCGATGTCGTCGAATTCGAACAGCAGATCCGCGAGCGGATCATGGCACTTGCCCGGTCTCACGATTTGTTGGTTCACGCGACGTGGCGCGGAGCGACGCTTTCCGATCTTTTGCTTGAGCAGATCAAGCCTTTCGGCGACGAAAATCGGCTTACCATGACCGGACCGTCCATGGTTCTGCAACCCAACGCCGTCCAGTATCTCGGGATTGCATTCCACGAACTGGCGACGAATTCTGCGAAATACGGCGTCTTCTCATCGGAAACCGGTGAGATCAATGTGGACTGGTTCGTTGGCGACGAGGGCAAGACCTTCTACCTCGCCTGGACCGAAACAGGCGGGCCACCGGTCAAGCTCGGCCGCACGCGCGGCTTTGGCAAGACGGTACTCGAGCGGATAACGCCCTTGTCGCTGGGCGGCGAAGGCATGCTCGAACAGTCCGTCAATCGCATTGTCTGGACAGTGCGTGCGCCCATGGAGAATATCCGGGCAGCTTCCGTCTAACCAGGCGTCTTCACCCCTTTTGATTAGGTCGGCACGCTGGAAAGAGGTTGTGGGCGCGTGTATCCTCCGCTGCACAAAAATGGGGGACTACAATGCCGAATATTTCTCAACTCTTCTTCAAGTCTGCCGTCATCTGGTTGCTGATTGGCATAGCCGCCGGCCTGCAGATGGGAATGTCGGGCAATCACACGGTGATCGCGGCCCACGCCCACATCAACCTGCTCGGATGGGTCACGAGCGCCATTTTCGGCGGTTACTACGCACTCAATCCGGCCAAGGCAGCCAAGCGATTGGCCTTCGTCCATTATGCCGTTTACATGCTCGGCCTTATCGTGATGCTGCCGTCGCTTTACTTCATGGAGCGTGGCAACATGCAGCTTGAGCCGTTGGTCGGGATAGGTTCGATGGTTACTTTCCTCGGTGTCCTGATCTTCGCGGTCGTGATGTTCTCGCGCGAGAGCGTGGCGGTCCGCCAGGCCCGCGCTTGAGAAAGTCGGATCGGCTCAGGCCGGTCCGACGGATTTGCCGATCTCATCGACATGATGCTGGATGCTGAGCCGATCCAGTGACGCAAGCGGAAGATTGACGAATATCTTCAGGCGCCGGTCGAGTTCGCTCATCATGCGGCTGAACGCCTGCTTGCGCTCCCAGGGTTCGTCCTCGGACAGGAGCGGGTCCGGGCATTCCCAGTGCGCAGTCACGGGGACGCCCGGCCATTCGGGCATGGCTTCGCCATGGGCGCCATCATGCAGGGTGAAAACGAAATCGAGTTCACGGGCTCCTTCCAGCCCAAACTCGCTATAATGCTTGGGACGCAGGCCCTCGACCGAAAAGCCCGTCTGCTCGAGCAATTCGCGCGCTTCAGGGTTTATTTCGACATCAGGATCCGTTCCGGCGCTGTAGGCGACGAAATGCGGCTTGCCCAGCCGGTTGAGCAGTGTCTCGGCAACGACGCCCCTGACCGAATCGCGATGCGAAAGAAACAAGACATGAAATACTTTATCGTCGCCCATCGCTCACTCTCTCCAAATAAAATGCGCGTAGTGCGTATCATGCTGCAGTAATGTGACAGCCGTTCAACAACGGCCAGCGCTGCGATCGCACGTCACCGGAGCCATGTTTGTAGCCCCCCAAACCGCCTGATCGGATCGGACAACGGTTCAACGCCGCGGTTTTTTAATTGCTGCGTTCAGGTTGGTGTCAGGAAACCAGTGAATGCCCCTCCTTTCGAAGAGCCTGGACAGAACCGGCTCGCGCATCAACCAGGAGTGCGGGGTAGTTCACCTTGTCAGTTACAACGCGTCAATTCGACAGACGTCTTGCACGTCCGAAAATCGGAAGCGTTCCGCTCACTATCATAACCGCGGTGTTTATTCTCGCGTCCGCGAACTGGACGTTCTGGGAGAAATCGGCTGCCTATTTGCACGGTCAGCCGGCCGCCCTCGCATTTCTGGTCGTTGGCATCGCTTGTGGATATGTAGCGCTCTTTCTCGCCTTCTCGGTCAAGTTCGTCATCAAGCCTGCCCTGATCTTCTTCGTGGTCGTCAGCGCGCTTGGCGCCTGGTTCATGGATCACTACGGCGTCATAATTGACGTCGAAATGCTGCAAAGCGCCGTGGATACCACCAATGCGGAGGCCGGCCATTTTCTGAACATTCCGTTTGTCGTTCATATGATCACATGTGCGTTGATCCCCTCGGCAATCATCGCCTGGCCGCGTATTGTACATCGACCCTATCTTCAGAAATTGAAGTGGAACCTTGCGGTCATCGTGCCTGCGCTCCTCGTTCTGGGCGTCGCGGCCCTGATCAATGCCAGCACCTACATGTCGCTGATACGTGAACACCGGGATTGGTTCGGAACGCTCAATCCGCTCGCCCCGATCGTGAACACCGTGAAGCTTGCCATCCGGGAAACCAAGGACAACAACATTATTGTCAAGCCGCTTGGCCAGGACGCGCACGTGGTTGGGCCGGCCGCCGGCACGCGCAAGCCGCGCGTCACCATAGTCATTGCCGGCGAAACCGCGCGCGCCGAGAGCTTTTCGCTTGGCGGCTATGGCCCAGATACCAATCCGGAACTCGCCAGGCAGGACATCACCTATTTCAGCGATACGTCGAGCTGTGGCACGATTACGTCGGTTTCGCTGCCCTGCATGTTCTCGCAATTTACCCGCAAGGAATATACGCATCAGAAGGGCATCGAGAACGAGAACCTTGTCGACGTACTGACGCACGCGGGCATCAATGTCGAATGGTGGGACAATAATACGGGCGACAAGGGCGTGGCGGCCCGCATCAAATCCCAACAATTGTTCAAGTCGGATGATCCGAAATTCTGCAAGGGCGGCGAATGCCTCGACGCGATCTTCCTCGACCGCCTCGATGCGTGGCTCGACAGCGTCAAGACCGACTCGGTGCTCGTCATGCACCAGTTGGGCAGCCACGGCCCCGCCTACTATCTCCGCTATCCGGATGAGTTCCGGCGCTTCACGCCGGACTGCAGGACCGCCGAATTTGCCACATGCTCGCGCGAAGAAATCATCAATGCCTATGACAACTCAATCCTTTACACCGATCATTTGCTGTCCACAGTGATCGACCGGCTCAAGTCGCGGGAGACACAAATTTCACCGTCCATGATCTACATGTCCGACCATGGCGAATCGACCGGCGAGTTCGGCCTCTATTTGCACGGCGCGCCCTATATCGTCGCGCCGTCACAGCAGACCCATGTTCCCTACGTATTGTGGCTCGGCAAGGACGAGAAGGCGCAGATCGACGGCGCGTGCTTGCAGAGCGAGGCGGTGAAGAAGCAATCGCACGACAACCTCTTCCACACGGTGCTCGGGATGATGCATGTCGAGACGTCGGTCCATGACAACGACCTCGATACGCTCGCCCCCTGTCGCAGCGGAACGAGTTGACCGAGGGCAGCAGCCCAAAACTTGACTTGAAAAGGTTTCCCGCGCGGTCGATCCTGTGAGCAGGAAAAATCGCAGAAGGGAATGAGGCATTTGCGGGTCCTTCTTGTTGAAGACGACGCGACTCTCGGGGCGGCCGTGCGCGACCACGTGATGCACGGCAATCACGCCGTCGACTGGATGCAGCATCTGGAAGACGCAAAGGTGTCGATGCGCGTAACGAACTACGATCTCGTGCTCCTGGACATCAGACTACCGGACGGGAACGGGGTCGATTTCCTGACAGAGCTCAGGGCCAACGGCGACGCGACGCCGGTGATAATCCTTACGGCGCACGACCAGATTTCCGAGCGTATCCGCGGACTCAACGCCGGCGCAGACGACTATCTCGTCAAACCCTTCAATCTCGATGAATTGACGGCGCGCATGCATGCCGTGGCGCGGCGCCATTCCGGACGCCCCGACGAGGTCATACGGCTCGGCTCGCTGCACATTCACATCGCCGACCGCAGGGTGACCTCGGCCAACCAGGAGATTACGCTTTCAGGGCGGGAATGGGCGGTGCTCGAACGGCTGCTTGCCCGCATTGGCGCCATCGTTTCAAAAGCGCAGATCGAAGAAACGCTCTATGCGTTCGGCTGGGAAATCGAAAGCAATACCGTCGAAGTCTATATCAGCCGCCTGCGCAAGAAGCTCGGGCGGCAATATGTGGCAACTGTGCGGGGCGTCGGCTACCGGATTGAAGGTCGCACATGAAACGCTATGGCATGACGCGCCGCCTGATCTTGTCCCTTACGGCTACGCTCATCGCGTTCTGGCTCATTGCGGTAACGGCCGGGGTCCTCGTCATGCAGGATGAATTCGGTGAAATATTCGACAGTTCCTTGAAGGAAACCGCGGAAAGACTGACGCCCCTTGTCGTCGATGATATTCTTCAGAGCAAAACCACCACCGTGCCGAGGCGCTTGCAGAATCTGACGGCGTCTCCAGAGTCGAGTTATCTCACCTACCAGGTCAGGGACGCGGAGGGGGGGGTGATTCTGCACTCGGAGGACATTCCACCCACGCCATTTGCGGCCCCGCTCAAGCGAGGATTCTGGGAAAACGACGCATCTCGCTTCTATACCGTGCAAGCAGTCAACGACACGATTTTCGTTCAGGTCGCGGATGACAATGCGCATCGCGAAGAAGCAGCGATCGAGGGCGGGCTTGCCCTGTTGCTTCCTCTCCTCGTGCTTATTCCGGTCGGCATATTCGTCGTCTGGTTGGTCGTTCGCCTGTCGTTGCGGCCAGTCAACGAGTTGCGCGAGGCCATCGCCAGCAAGGATGGCGGCAACCTTGCTCCCATTGCTTCGATCGCCCTCCCCCGCGAACTGCAGCCGATCGTCCATTCCGTTAACCGGCTGCTGGCGCGATTGCGTTCCACACTCGCGGCCGAACGGGAATTTACCGCCAACAGCGCGCACGAACTGCGAACCCCCCTCGCCGGCGCACTCGCGCAGACGCAGCTCTTGAAGAAACACGTTCGTAGCGAAGAAGCCAAATCACGCACCGTGCACATCGAACAGTCGCTCCAGGAGTTGAGCGGACTTGTCGAAAAGCTCATGCAGCTGGCCCGGGCCGAGGCGGGGCTTGGCTCCGCGGACGAGGTGGTTGATCTCGCAAAGGTCCTTGACGTGGTGGTCGGTGATTTCCAGCGCGCAAGCATAGCGCCAGATCGCATCAACTATGTGCGCGACGCGGGCGCTAAGCTCAAGCGCCGGATAAACGAGGATATCTTTGCCATCGCGCTGCGCAACCTGATCGAAAACGCGCTTCATCATGGAAATCAGAACGAGCCTGTGCTTGTGCATCTCGAAAGGGGCGGCAAGATTCGCATTGCCAATGGCAGCCCCATATTGGGCAAGGAAGAGATTGTGCGAATCCAGAAGCGCTTCAGTCGCGGCGAAACCTCCCGCGGTTCAGGGCTTGGCCTTGCTATCGTTATCGCTCTCGCAGCACAGATGAACGCGACCTTGAACCTGTTGTCGCCGGCAACGGGTCGCAGCGACGGGTTCGAAGCGGTTCTGACCTTCAATGGCGACAGGGAGGAAGTTGGCTAGACCTGTTGATTCTCAGCATCAGGAGCCGGCTATTCTTATCAGCCACAACCAAGGTGACTTTGCCGCCCGTTTCTGGAATGCTAGGTTGCAGAAGTGGCGTCGACTCCTTTCGAAGCAGGTGGACATGAACGATGTGAAGATTGCTCGCCGGGGACTGTTAATGTCCGGCCTGGCACTGATGGCTACGGGTTGCGCACCCATTTCCTTTGCCTACCCGGTCGGCGGAGGCGGCTCCTACTATCTCGAGCCCCGTCTCCGGCGCCAGCGCGTTGCTTATACGGGAGGCGAAGCGCCAGGTTCGCTGGTCATCAATACGGATGAGCGCTACCTCTATGCTGTCGAGGGCGACGGATCTGCAATGCGCTACGGCATTGCCGTCGGCCAGGAAGGGCTCACCCTCAAGGGACGGGCAGAGGTGGGCCGCAAGCAGGAGTGGCCCTCATGGACGCCGACGGCCAGCATGATCCAGCGCAAGCCGCGCCTCGCCCAATATGCTGGCGGTGTTCCCGGCGGCCCCGAAAACCCGCTCGGCTCGCGTGCCCTCTATCTCTACCAGAACGGCAAGGACACGCTCTTCCGCGTGCACGGGACCAACGAGCCGTGGTTGATCGGACAGGCCGTTTCGAACGGGTGCATAAGATTGACCAATGAGGACGTTGAGTATCTCTACGATGCCACGCCCGTTGGTACGCCGGTACTGATCATCTAGCGGCTTCCATCAGGGTTCTGACATGGACAGCATATGTTTGGGACTGCATGCTTCGCGGTCCCAAATGCTGCGGAATGTCGACAATCGGCAAATTAACCCTGATGTGGCAAATCGGACACTATGCCAGTGATTCCGGCACCTTACCCTAGCGTTCATTACTATTTATGGTAGCATGACATTGTTGGCCTACTCGCCTTTGAGGAGAAAGGATTGTCACATGAAGAGAATTCTGATCACTGCAGTTGCCGTGATGACGGTCGCCAGTTTGAGTGCCTGCGGGTCAATCGGTAAGGGCAAAGCCCCGCCGCCTGAGCCAGCTCCGGCTGTAATTACCAAGTAATTGATTCGCTCGTCCGCATGGGGGAAGTTTCACGCGATTCTTTCCCCATCGGCACGTGATTCGGGCTGAACGCGTCTCACGGTTCCAGGCGGTCTTACATAGAATTATAGCAGGCATGTTTTGCCTTCATGCCTACGCTCTTCGGAGTTCAGGAAAGATATGACGCTGTACAGTGGTCGTCTGTCGGTTGCGGTTCTGTTTGCTGTCGCAGTAGCAGGATGTGCGCCGGATGCTGCAATTAAGCCGAATGTCGTGTCCTATAATAATACGGGTTCCGTGGGTGCTCCGCCTTCCACGTCGGCCCAGGGCACTACAACACGAACGTTACCGCAGGCCCAAGGGCCTTATTATATCGAGTTCCGTTCTCGTTACGCACTTAGCTACGGTCACACCTACGTTATCTTCGGGCGGCTCGACAAGTCGGGACGCGTGCTTGATCGCGAGGTTGCAGGCCTTCATCCGGCCTCCAACAGTGCCGTTCCCTATGTGCTTGGCCACTATATTCCCGTGCCGGCGGAAACCGGGGCGAGCGATGGCGACCTTGACGACAGATACAGGTCCGCAAGCTGGCGTGTCACGCTGAGCGAGGCCGAATACACCAAGGTGGTTGCGTTTATACACGATCTGCAAAAGCGCTCCCATTACTGGCAAGCGACAGTGTATAACTGCAACGCATTCGTTGGTGAAATCGCCCGGTCGATGGGTTACAAGACGCCCGGCATCTGGCTACGCCCCCAACAGTTCGTGACGCGGCTGCGCGAGATGAACGGCGGACCTAATGCCGTCGGATATACAGGACCGGCAGGTTAGATTTTGAGAGGAGCGCATTGTTCCAGGGTCTCGCGGCCCACAAAAGTCGTGGCTGTTGCCATTCGTGCGGCTTATGTTGGCCGGGATCGCAGAAAAGGCGCCAGTGACCTAGCGTGAACATGTCCATTGCCTCAATCGGCGAGATCATATGGGTGCTCGGCATCGTTGCCTGGTACGTGATCCGCTATCCGTTCGAGCGCCGTGCGCGGCGGGTTCAAGTCACGCGCAATGCGCGCACCCTCACCGACAGGATGGGGCTTGGCATCGCATTCTTTGGCCTTGCCATCGTCCCCGGCTTCTACGTAGCGACCGGCATTCCCAAATCCGCCGATTATAGCCCCTACGCCTTCGCGATCGTGCTTGGAGCGATCACAATGCTGCTCGCATTGTGGGTGTTCCGCAGGTCGCACAAGGAGCTCGGTCGCAACTGGTCGATCACGCTGGAGATACGCGAAAAGCACAAGCTCGTCTCATCGGGGCCCTATGCTTTCGTCCGCCACCCCATGTATACGTCGTTCCTTCTCATCGCGCTTGGCCAGGCGTTCCTGCTGGGGAACTGGGTTGCGGGCCTTGCCGGCCTCGTTGGCTTTTCGATCCTGTTTTTTCTGAGGGTAACCAAGGAAGAGCGTATGATGCTGGAGAATTTCGGCCCAGAATACCGCGACTACATGGAAAGGACGAAGCGACTTATCCCTTATCTCTATTAGAGGTCACAATATGCGAGGCCGAGCCCTCAAGCTTTCAGCGCCCCGGCGCCTGGTCAACGACCTCATGCGGTTCTCGATCGCTGTACCAAGGGTGACCGTACAGCGACAGATGAACCTTGGTCCGCTGTTGCGGGCAAGGATGTCGCAAAGCGTCAAGCCTTCCTGGACCGTTCTTTTCCTGAAGGGTTATGCGCTTCTGTCGCAGGAAACGCCGGACCTGCGCCGCGCCTATGTCAAATTGCCATGGCCGCAACTTTATGAATATCCGGTCAGCGTCGCATCCATTGCGCATGAGCGCGACTATAATGGCGAACAGGCGGTCCTGCTCAGCCGGATCAAGGACCCGGAGCACCGCTCGATCCCCGAGCTCGACGCCTCGATCAGGGACGTGCGCTCGCGGCCGGTGCTTGAAGTCAAGGAGTTTCGTCGTGCCTTGAAGATTGCACGTTTGCCGGGCCTTATCCGCTGGCCGATGATGTGGCTGGGTCTTAATATCGGCCGGCAGCGGCCGAATTACTTTGGCACGTTTCAACTCTCCGTCTATTCCGGCCTCGGCGCCGAATCGCTCAATCCGCTGACTCCCCTGACGACGATCTTCAACTACGGCCTGATCGGCGAGGATGGATCGGTGACCGTGCGTATTCATTACGACCACCGGGTCATGGACGGAGCCAACGTCGCCCGCGCGCTCGAGCGGTTCGAAGCCATCCTCAACGGGGCTGTGGCTGACGAGGTAAAGCAGCTTGCGCAGGGTGGCGTCGTTAAAGTACTGCGGGAGGACCGAAGCCAGTGACATCGACGCGCTGGCTTCTCGATGAAGCGATGAAAAGAATGAGTTGGGAAGGTGCCGAAGCTGCCCCAAGGGTGGTTTCGCGGGCAATGACATGAATTCACAGGCAGATTTTAGACCCGCCGTTGTCGTCATCGGGGCGTCTGGCGGCATAGGTCGCGCCATAGCGCGCGTGGCCGCCCGCGATGGCGGACCGGTTGTCCTCACTGCGCGTTCGATCGAGGGATTGAACGCGGCCGCGGCAGAGGTGCGCGATGCGGGCGGCGAACCCTTCACCCTGGCGTTGGACGTGCTCGCCCACGACTCGACCACGCAGGTTGCGGAATTCCTCGCGAGGAACGGGCTTTATTGCGATGTGCTCGTCAACAGCGCCGGTTACGGCCTGCGCGGCGCAGCGATTGGTCTTCCCATGGACGATCAACTCGGTATCGTCGACCTCAACATTCGCGCCCTCACCGAGCTTACCCTGTATTTCCTGCCGCAGATGGTGGCCCGCAAGCGTGGCGGCGTGATCAATCTGAGTTCCGTGGCAAGCTTCACGGCCGGGCCCTACATGGCGCTGTATTATGCCAGCAAGGGTTTCGTGCGATCGTTCTCGCAGGCGGTGCATCAGGAAGTGCGCCGGTCCGGCGTCACCGTCATGTGCCTTGCGCCTGGTCCGGTATCGACGGAATTTTACGCAACGGCCGGGGCGAGACATGCCTCGATCTTCACGCTCCTGCCCATGCTCGACGCCCAATACGTCGCCGAACAGGCGTGGCGCGGCTTCAGGTCGGGTCGTCGGATCGTCATTCCGGGGCTGTCGGCCAAGCTTGCCGTCTATGCGGCAAGGCTATTGCCTGCGAGCTTGCTCTTGCCGCTGATTGCCCGCCTGCAGCGCAGCGGCAACGATCCATGCCCCTGCGGATCGGGCAAGAAATACAAGAAATGCCACGGCGCACGCCATAAATAGCGGCCGAAACCGGCGACCAAGGCCGCATTTCCCCTGCGACAATAAAGTTAGCCCGCGAATAGATTTTCGCGTTGCCGTGCCCATTCTTGCCGAAATTCTAGTGTAACGGCTGACTCAACACGAAAACAGAGTGCGCGTCATTCAACGCGCTTCACATGACAATTTTTGGACTGGAGAGACCCTTGTTGAACGCAAGACAAGCCCTTTGCACCCTTCTCCTGGCCGGTGCGCTGACGACTGCAGCGATGGCCGAAGCACAGGAGATCGCAGGGACCTATGTGAATGAAACCGGCCGCACGAAAGTGAAGATCAGCGACTGCAATAGCGGCGTTTGCGGGACGATCGTGTGGATGAACCAGCCGGTCAACGACATCAATAACCCTGACGCGTCCAAGCGTGACCGCCCGGTTGTCGGCCTGCAGGCCGTGTCGATGAAAGCCACCGGCCCCGGAACCTATGCCGGAACGCTCTACGATCCGGAAACCGGCAAGACCTATTCAGGCAAGGCAAGGGTTGCCGGCAACGCTGTGGAACTTTCCGGCTGCGTTCTGGGTGGCCTCATCTGCAAGTCAGCTACCTGGCGTCGCGACTAGCACTTCAGCCGCCGTTACGGACAACCGGCACCAGAGTGCGCTTTTCCAGGCGGCCAGCGACGGTAAAGATCAGCACCTCGGTCTCTCTGCCGATCGTCTCGCCATGCATCAGGCGGACGATGTCATCGACGCCGCCGACAGGCTTGCCGTCGATCGCGAGAACGAAATCGCCTTCCTTGAGCCCGCCGAGTTCGGCGGGCCCTGCGGGCTCGATGCGCCGGATGCGCACCGACGTTGCGAGGCTCGTCCCCGCCTCAAGCGCAATCCTTCGCGGCAGTTCGATCGTATCGCCGGCTATGCCGATATAGGCGCGCCTGACGCGTCCATAGCGAAGTATCTCCGACACCACGAAGTTTGCGGTATTCGAGGCGACGGCAAAGGCAATGCTCTGTGCGCCCTGAATAACCGCCGTATTCACCCCGATTACCTCACCCTGTGACGAAACCAGCGGCCCACCGGAATTGCCGGGATTGAGCGCAGCATCCGTCTGGATGACGTCATCCATCAGCCTTCCGCTTGCAGCTCGCATCGACCGGCCCAGCGCCGATACAATGCCGGCCGTCACCGTCCATTCAAAGCCGAGCGGATTGCCGATGGCAATCGCAATATGGCCCCGGCGCAGCAGCTTCGAATTGCCAAGGCGCGCCCAGGCTTCGCCGCTCGTATTGGCCCGAATCAGCGCGATATCCGTGTCGACGTCGCTGCCGAGCACGGTGCCCTCGGTGACGAACCCGTCCGGCCGCGTGATACGCACGTGCCCGCTATCGCCGACGACGTGATTATTGGTGATGATCAGCCCGTCAGGCGAAATGGCAAAGCCCGAACCATGGCCGGCGCGGCCGCCGATACGCTCGATGCGATTGACCGCAGGCCCGACAATATCGACCGCCCGCGCTATCGATTGTGAATATGCATCCGTCAGCGCGCCGTCATCGACGGGCGCAATGTCCTTGTCTATGTAACCCATTATTGGATCCTCGCGCAGCGGCGACCATCGCCCCTGCCGCCAGCGGATCCATCGCATCGGATGGACCCGTCAAGGCATCGTTGTAATCCAATAAATGGAGAGGCCGCACGGAACGTTCAAGGTTTGGATATCCGCGCGGCTCGCCCGCCTTACAACGGAACCAGATCGTCAGGCTTCCACGTCTGGTCGTAGAACGTCTGGTCCGTCCCGTAGAGCCGCACGGCGACAAGAAACGCACGCTTTTCCAGGGTCTGGATCCAGTTGCGTTCCGGCGCCTGCGCCGGTTTCGTCGGTCCAAGATAGAGTTCGACCGACCCATCGGGATTGGTCTCCACCTTGTCGAACTGGTTGCGCGACGGAAAGGCCTGGCTCGTTTCTGGCATGGTACCATCGTGCGGGTTATAGACTGTCACCGCCCAATAGAGATGCGCCGGGATCTTCGGTGGCAGCCGCAGGCGATAACTGCGGCTACCCTCCAAAAGCTCGCCCTTCTCGTCGCGGAACGCGATCGGATATTTCGAGCCGAGCCCGACAATATCCGCCACCATGGCCGGCGCCGAGGAATAGGCCGCCTGGAAATAGGCGGCGCGGCTATCGAGCGATTGATAGCTTGAGCCGAAGAAGGCGTCATCGACGCCGCCCCAGCCATTCACATAATGCCGGTCCGAGTAGTAGGGCGCATTGGGGAGCCCTTCAGGCGTGATGCGCAGCGCGAAAATCGTGCGGGCGGCGGTCTCGACCGCATTGGTCAATATTTCCTTGCGCCTTGCATCCGGCGCGAAGGGCTGGCCCTTGATGATGCCGATGCTTGCGAGCATACCGCGCGTGACCGGATCGAGGCTTTCGGCCGGCTCGTAATCGATAAAGGCCTTCAGTTTTTCCCAATAGGCGAAATCGGTCGGATACATCATGTTGACGCGTACCGGCGACGCATTCGGAAACTCCATGCGCGGACGGTTGCGCTCGAGGCTGTAGAGCGGATAGACCCGGGTTCTCTCGGCCGTCGCCACCGCAACGGTCGTGTCCGGACCATCAGGGCCAGGCGCAAGCACCGTGCGGAAGAACAGGAACACATTGTACGTGCGCGAGCGGAAGGCGAAATAGCCTCCCGGAACCTGGTCATTGTAATCTGGCGGCAGGAGCAGATAGAGGCCGCCCCCGGCCTTGTCCGGTCCCGCCGCACCGACATCGGTCAAGGTGCGCTGGAAGAAATCCGTGAACATGCCGATGACGTTCGGCGGCGCGTAGACGACGAGCGGACCCGTCTCCTTCAGGTTGAGATAGCTCATCGAATAGACGACGTCGCAGTTCGGCGTCGGCACCAGCGTCTTGGCGTTCATGCGATCCTTCCAGATCGGCAGCACGTTATAACCTTTGCCGAAGGTCGCCTCCGAACCATCGCGCATGCCGATGACATTGAGTGTCGGCAAAGTGAGCATGTAGGACTGGATGGCACGCTGCGTGAGCAGATCCTCGTAGAGCTTCTTGACCGTTGCGTCACTCGGCCAGGCGCCGTGATCGAGCTGTTCGACGAGGGGGGAAACAACCTCTGCTTCCGCCGTTTGCGGCAGCGCCTGCAGCGCCGCGAGCGCGCCGCCGCCGAGCATGAGGTTGCGGCGGGATATCCAATGTAGGCCCTGTTTTGAAACCATGGTCGTACCTCAAATTATGCCGTTCAATATGTTCTTGTCCGGCGATGTTGTAATCATAGTCCTGTCTTCAAATTCATTTTGCCTTGAGCACCGGTGGCGGCGACCAGCTATTGTCCATGATTTCGGCCTTCGGCGAATAGGCACGGATAAAGAGTTCGAAATCGCCCTTCGGCGCCGGCAACCAATTGGCAGCCTTGTCGCCTGCGGGCTTGCCATGCTGGACATAGATCGTCAGCGAACCATCTTCGCCATAGACGAGATCCTTGTTCTTGGTGCCGAGCGAGAAGCGGTTGATCTCATTGGGTGCGAAGAAGTGCTCGGCATCGTAGAGCGTCAGTGACCAGAACCCGTCAACGGGCGGAAGCTGACCCTTAGGGAAGGTAACGGTGTAGGCATGCTCGCCGTTGAGACGTTTCTTCTGCGAATCATATTCCTGGCCGAAATAGGCAGATTCGCGCCGGGGATTGACGAAGATATTGGCCTTGGCAGCCGCAGCGCGGCTGAAGTAGTCGGTACCGAACTCGGCGCCGTTCATCGGCGCGACCCAGTCATTGCCAACCGGCACGCCGGCATAGGAATAGCTGTGGATCTGCTTCATCAATTCCTTTTCGGTCTCGATGGCGGTTTCCTTCAGCGTGGCTGCCACCTCCGGATTCTTCGACGCGGCCTCGAGCAGCGAACCGAACCAGGCGTAAAGCGCTTCTTCGCCGGGCTGCGGCGGCACTTCCTTGAGGATCAGCGGCAACTCCTCGAAGAAGAGCTCGGGCTTGACCCACTGCGTCTCGCCACCGGCTCCCGCCTTGCCGCCGGCAGGATCGGCAAGCACCGGTATCTTGCTCCAGTCCTTGGTCTTCATCTTGCCGTCGAATTCGCTGAGCGGATAGGTCATGATCTGGCTGATGAGGGGCTGGATCGCGGCACGATCTTCCTTGGTGTCATCGAGAAATGCGCGCGGAATGATGTAGGCGAGATTCGTCGGCGAGCGGAAGACACCGGAAATTCCTGACGGCACGTCGCCTTTCCATTCCGGCCCGACGATCATGTAGAAGCCGGGCTTGCTGCCATAGAGCTTGCCCATGCCGCCGATGGTGTCGGTGCGTTGGTTTCCGAGCTGGTAGACCCAGAAGCGGTCGCCGAAATCCGGCACCTGAAAGACGATCGGTTCCTTTTCAAGCGCAAAGATGCCGAAACCGTAGACGACGTCCTGGTTGGGCGTGGCGACGCCGCGTTCCTCGGGCTTGATGTAATCGGTCAGCATCGTCACGCGGCCGATCGGCCCGACAGGCAGGATGCCATCGCCAAGGCCATTCTCCGGCACCTTGGAAAATACCATCTGGCGATTGTGCATGTTGACCATCGGCCAGCCCCAGAGATAGGCGATGCGAGCCATGTCCCGCACGTAGGCTTTCGGAAGGGTCGTGCCGGATATCGGGCCCTTGGGGATTTCCTTGCTGATCTCCGGAACAGCCGGCGACTGGGCGAAGGAGGAGACCGGAAAGACTGCAATCGATGAAGCTAAAATCAAAGTGCGTAATGAAATAGACCTGGTTGAAACCTGCATCTTGCTACCCTTTTTCCAACGTTTCCTGTCCGCGCCGAAACCGGCGCAGATAACATGCCAAACCTAACGATCCGCGACGATAACCAAAGTACGTAACAGTAACAAAATGCTGCAAAAGCGCATTTGCGCCCCGCATGCACGCTCCGGCAGACAGCCTCATCGGACCGTGAACTTCGGTCATATTTTGCTCAAGAGAAGTTGAACAACATTACACGTAATTCATTGTTTTCATGACGTTTTAGGGCGTAACGTCCGCTAACCGGCACGGTGGGTGCCGGTATGGGGACGGGACGAAACGGGTCCTTGTCTTGAACAATTGGCAAAGGCTCTTCTCGGTCTCGTCCGGCATAGATCAGGAGGAGATAAATGATGAAGAAATTGCTTCTGGTAATCTCTGCGCTGGCATTGACGACAGGCCTAGCCTCAGCCCAGGGACAACGCACCTACACCTCCACGGTGAAATCGGTTAGGGCCATGCACAGCCCCGATATGTTCAGCACGACGGGGACGATCGAATGGGTCAGTCCGCAATCAAGGACGGTGCAGCTGACGACGGGTACGAAGTACCAGTTGCCCGCAAATGCCGATTTCCGCGGCATCGCCGCCGGCGAGAAGGTGCGCATCACCTGGAAGGGCCAAGACCCCTATAATACGTCCTTCGGCAATGGTGAATCGGATGAATTCCACGCCGCGAAGATGGTGGTGGTTCACTGATCAATGGATAAGGGTTGAGCGGTGGTCGGAGGCCAAGAGGCCAACGGCCACCGGTCGATCTGGGAGTGTTTGGACGGGAAGAAAATGGTGGGCCCGGAGGGACAATCAAAAATTACTTCGGAATCAAGCGTTTAAGGTTCCGTATTCGCTCTTTTTGTAGCGAGGTTTTGTAGCTAGAATCAAGCGAATTACGAATTCAACGGAGCGGTGGATAGCCCAACGATCACCAGCACGGGCAACGCTGAATTGAATTTGAATAATTTTTGTTGAAATTACAAAAAATGTGATGATACTACAGCAGCGACCACGTGGAGATTCGTTGCCAATGACCAGCATGTCCCAGGAAGATGTAAAATCGGCTTTGTCACCCTATCACAGTCAGCTCAAGCAGGTTGTCGCAGACGGATACGATGAGTGGCAGCGTGTCTCGGATTTCCGCGCAAGGAGCGGTTACAGTCCGGTGCTGTATTCCCGGACTATGGCAAATTATGTCTTCGACGCCATCGCTCGCAACGCCCAGAAAACCTTCAGTCGCGATAAGACCGTGCGCATCCGCCAAGAGACGCAGACAGTCAAGTTTATCTTTGCCGGTAAGGTGATTGTGCGTTTCAAGAAAGGGGATGATGATCACCTTGGCAAGAACATCCCTACGCAAGCCGTGTTGGATTATCTTGATCCGCAGCAAACTCTTCCGGGATTTCCACCAGAGGCTGCGAAGGTTGAGATTGTATGGTCCGCCAACGATATCGGCACGGGAATTGAAGAGGTCCTAGTTGTGGCGCGAGACGGTAACGCCTCGCTTTGGTCTTACAGCATCGACGATGACGCTAGCGAGAGTGCTGGTTCTGGCGTATTGCCGTTCCCCGATGGTTCCCGACTCGGTGGTTTCTCTCCGCTGGTCGTGGTTAAACCTCGAAAGTCCGAACGCGAAAGCGAATAAGTTATGGCCGCATTTGGTGATCTACTGCGCCTCGCAAGGCAATTGCGGGGCTACACGCAAAAGAAAAGTTCTGAAGATTTGGGTATTGCTCAAACCGTGCTTTCACGGCTTGAGAATGGCCTTATCGAACCTGACGTGGATCTTGTCGCCCGGGCAGCACAAACATTCGATGTCCCAGTCGACTTCTTCGCTATTACGGATACCGTTTATGGCCCGCCGGTAAGCGTTCACGCTATGCTCCGTGGCAAGGCCGATGTATCTGCGCGGGACATTGATATGATCACCGCAGAGCTAAACGTCCGACTTATGCATCTGCGTGTCTTTTTGGAAAATGTGGACTTCAACGCGGTTTTGTCCGTCCCAAGCTTGGACATCGAACGATACGAATCGCCTGAAAAAGTTGCGGCAATTGTTCGTACGCATTGGAAGCTGCCACGCGGTCCCATTAAAAATTTGACCCGCATTATCGAGCAAGCCGGTGTTATCGTAGCGGACAGTAATTTTCACGGAGCTGGGGTGAGCGGGGTTACCTTTGCTGTACCCGGGCGTCCACCCATTGTCCTGATCAATCGGGACCATCCAGCGGATCGCCTGCGTTTCACGTTGGCGCACGAACTAGGCCATCTCGTTATGCATCGATTTCCAACACCCGAGATGGAAGAAGAAGCCAATCGCTTTGCATCAGCATTTTTGTTGCCGCCGGAAGATATGAAGGAAGCGTTTTCTGGCAGGCGTGTGACACTCGAGTTGCTAGCATCCATGAAGAAAGAATGGAAAGTCTCGATGCAGAGCCTTCTTATGAGCGCTCAAACTCAGAAAGCCGTTTCGGACAACCAAGCTCGATACCTATGGCAACAGATCAGTATGAGAGGGTGGCGCACGAGGGAACCAGCAAGCTTAGACTTTCCTCACGACCCTCCAACTGTGCTGCCGACGATCATAAAAGCACATCTCAGTGACCTTGGCTTCAAACCAGATGAACTTCTCCAGATGTCGCGGGTGTTTGTTAGGGACTTCGTCGGCATGTATGGCGACTTTCATTCAGAGGGGCCAAGCAGGCCCCGTTTGCGAATTGTCACATAACAGTGACGCGGGGCGAATTCCTACTGATTTCATTGGCCGTGAAATGGTTGGTCGAGAAGATTCCCGCATTCAATGACGTTATAGACGCGGCGTCTAAAATCCCGTGCGTTTTCGAGGTAGAGGTTGAATAGTGCCCCCCGCGGGCTTCCTCACGGTCGAGGACAGCATTTGTGTGTTTTTTGACTAGCGCGGCGATTCTGTATCGCCGCGCCGTTACCAACGTCGGTTGAACTCCAAAACTCCAGAGCGACCTTATGCGCCTCTCTTTTCGCTTCTGATTCTGTGGTCGCCTTCAGGGTACGCCATCGCTTGCGTTGAGTGCCGTAAACGCATGAAGGTCTCCTGGCACGTTTGCGCGGTACACAAATGAGCCGCCCCGCCTCATCAAGCCAGGTATTTTTTGCCATCTTGTCCGTTCCCCGATTGTTGCAACAAATCGTAGATCGGACCTCAACAACACCTTAAGAATGCAGGAGCTCTTTTATTTCAGAGGGTTTAGAGGAAAATGGTGGGCCCGGAGGGCAGGTCCCGATCCTTGAAATCATTGGGCTTTTCGTGGGGCCAAAGTGACGGTGTTCCCGCCACGTTCCGTGTGGGCCCACGCCCCCGTGGGCTCAGGAAACGATCCTGAGATTGCCACGGCGACGCATCTGATCGCGCTTGTCCTCGCGGGCGTTGATGGCGTTGGCGACGTCGACCATCATCCGCTTCTTGTTGGCCCGCTTCGGACGCTGTGGGCCCGGGGCGTGGGCCCGCCGTGGGCCCAGCCGGTTTTTGTGTAATGATTTCAAAGACTTTGGTGGGCCCGGAGGGACTCGAACCCCCAACCAAGCGGTTATGAGCCGCCGGCTCTAACCAATTGAGCTACAGGCCCCACCTGAAAATACGAACGAGCCGGGCAATACCGGCGTTCGGTCCCGCGATCAATAACGGGAAAAATTGACAATGCAATCCCCGAAAGATCTTAAGTCCATGGCGCAACACAAAATTCCCCGGAAAATGCCATAGGGTCTGCGGCTCAGCGCTTCTGCTGCTCCTGTTCGGCCAAAACTAAAAGCCGCCGCGCACTCTCTTCGTCGGTGATGAACACCGTCGGGCGAATGAGCGCCATCGCGCCATAAAGCGCCCTCACCTTCTCCTTGCCGCCGGAGGTCAGCACCCGCACCGGCACTCGCTGCACCGTATCGATGCCGACCGACATGACGAGATCATGGATCGGATGATCGACGAGCTTGCCTTCCTTGTTATAGAAATGAAACAGCAAGTCGCCCACCGCACCGCGCTCGGCGAGCGAGGCCTGGTGGCCTGCGTTGAGAAAGCCGATGTGATAGGGCGTGCTCGATGCCGTTTCGATGGCGCCGACGCTGAGGAGCACAAGGTCCACATCCTCGGCCATTTCGAAGACGTTCTTTAGCCCGCAGCGCTCGATAAGGGCTGTCTTGGTTTCGATGCTGTCAACCATGGCGGGGGCCGGAATAAGATAGCCATCGCCTTGAAAAAGCTGGGCAAACTGCCAGGCGAATTCCGCCGGGTTGAAGCGGCGCGGCTGGCTGATGCCGCCCAGCAGCGAGATGACCGTGAAATCTTCGAGCGCCTTGGCTTCGAGGTAGGACAGCGTGTTGAGGAGCGTGCGTCCCCAACCGACGCCTACCCGCATGCCATTGGCAACGACGCCCGACAAATAGTCGCCTGTAGCCGCCGCAATCGACGGGATCGGGTCATTGTCGGGATGGGACAGCGGCGCGATGATGACGCGTTCAAGGCCAAACTGCTTCTCGACCTGTCGCTCCAGCGAAATCAAATCGGAAAGATAGCCTTGAATGCCGATCTTGACTTCGTTGCGGGCACGCGCTTCGGCCAGCATGCGCACGATGGTGACGCGCCCGACGCCGAGAATTTCGGCAATCTCGTTTTGCGTCATCTGCTCGATATAGTACATCCAGGCGGCGCGCATGCGCATCCGGCTGATCTTGGTGTCGGGCTGCCCGAAGTCCACCGGCGCCTTCTGGGGGTTCGCAGGCGCACCATTTGTTCGTTTGCGTCGATCGGCCACTCGTCCCCCTGTTTATCCTGCGATTGCCCTGCCGCTTCCGCGGCAGAAATCTGCCTTCTCTACATAAGCGCCCCATTGCCGCTTTTTAAGCCGAAGCGCGGCATAACACCTTGAATCTGCGCATAGTGCTTGCCAAAAATCGATACAGATTTTGGGGTTATGCGCTAGAATGTCATTTAGCAAGGCATCAAAAACGGATAGGAACTCTTATCCACGTGCGAGCAGAGGCTGCGATCATGATTCGTGATATATCGAGCGATATCGTCGTCAACCTGAAAGACCGGTTGCGGGACGTACGCCACCTGATCCGGTCGAGCCGACTCGATGCGAAGCCGCATGCGCAGGACCTGCCGGATATGTTGTTCGGCCAGGCCGCCCGCGTCATGGACAAGGCGTTCACCACGGCCGAAACGATATCCATTTCTCTGGTCTCGCAGGATCCCGCGGCGCACACGGCGACGATCGAAGCCCGCAGTCTTGATGCATATTTTCCGGCCGGTGTTGGCAAGGGCGAGGCGCTGTTCCGGCGCGATGTCTATTACCTGACCAAGCGTATCTTCAGCATATTGGGCTCGGACAATCCGCTTATTCACGAGGCGACGTTCGCCGCCGTCCACGCGGCGATGAGCCGCCGCCATGCGCATCTGCTGCTTGCCGCGCGCGAGGGCGGACTTGCGGAAATTGCCGCTGCCTGCGCCGTGATGACCGTCGAACTGCAGAGCCAATATGATGCCGCTCCCACTGCCTTTCCGGCGCATGTTGCCGCCAAGCCCGACCGGCTCACGCAATATCTGTGCTTTGCCGCAATCGCGCTCGCCATAGGTGTTGCGACCTATGTCGAAGTGGAGCCCTGTGACGAAAAACTGGTCGAAAGCACCCTCCTTGCTTTGCAGGCGCGGCAGGAGAAGTTTGGCGTGGCCATTGCATCTGGCAACCCCGAACCGGCCCTGTCGAGCCTTTATGCGTTTCTCATGCCGCATCTTCCGTAAGCCTGTACTTACGGAAAATGCTGGTCAGGCGCCGCTCCAAGATCGAGCACGCACTTCTTAGCACGCTGGATCGAAGACGGGCTCATGCTGAGCTCGGTCAGGCCCATGTCGACGAAAGCCGGAATAAGATCGGCGCGCCCGGCCGCCTCGCCGCACATGCCGACCATGATCCCGGCCTCCACTGCCGCTTTGGCCGTAAGCGCGATCGCGGCCATGACCGCCGGGTGAGTGACGTCGTTGAGCTTCGCCACCGTCGGGTTAAGCCGGTCGGCGGCCATGATATATTGCGTCAGATCATTGGTGCCGATGGAAAAGAATGCAACCTCGCTGGCCAGCATCGGCGCCACGAGGACTGCTGCAGGCGTCTCGACCATGATGCCGAGATCGAAAGCGGCGTGGTCCCTGCCTTCGGCCTTGAGTTCTGCCGCGCACTCGTCAATCAGAAGGCGCGTCGCGCGCACCTCGTCGACACCCGAAACCATCGGCAGCATTACCTTGATATTGCCATGAACAGCCGCCCTAAGCAGCGCACGCAGCTGCGGCTTGAACACGTCCGGGCGATCGAGGCACATGCGGATGCCGCGCCAACCGAGGAAGGGATTCTCCTCGACGGGAAAATCGATCCCTGAAATGGGCTTGTCGCCGCCGATATCGAGCGTGCGCACGATCACCGGATAGGGCGCGAAGGCCTTGGCGAGGGTGGCATAGGTTTCCGCCTGGAGGTCTTCGGACGGCAGATGGATATGGCGCATGAACAGTAGCTCGGTGCGGAAGAGGCCGACGCCCATCGCTCCGGCTTCCTGCGCGGCTTCTATTTCCTCGAGCGAGCCGAGATTGGCCGCGATCTCGATGACAGTACCGTCGGCGCGCTTCGGCGTTATGTCCTTGTAGGCCTTCAATGATTGCTTCACGGCCTCAGCCTTGGCAATCTCGTCGTGGAACCGCCTGGCGGTCGCTTCATCGGGGTTGGCGAAAACCAATCCACTATTGGCGTCGAGCGCGACTGTGTTCACGGTTTCGAGCTCGTGCACGGCGTGGCCAAGGCCAAGAACGGCGGGAATGCCATGAGCGCGGGCAATGATCGCGACATGCGACGTCGCGCCGCCATGACCGCAGATCACGCCGGCAATACGCTTGAGCGGGGCACGCGCAAGATCCCAGGCACCAATATCTTCGGCGATAAGAATGGCGCCCTCCGGAATTGCTTCGAGATTGGCGTCATCCTGGCCGAGAAGCGCCAGGCAGATTTGACGGCCAACCGCATTCACGTCGTCGGCGCGGGCGTTAAGATAGGGATCGTCCATGGCAGCAAAATCGTCGGCGATCTTCGACGTCGCGCCGATCGCCGCCGAGACGGCATCGATACCGCCAGCGACGAGGGCCGCGGCTGCCTCGGTCAATTCTTCATCGCTGGCAATGTCCTTGAGCGCGGCGATGATGCCGCGGTCGCTTTCGGCGAGATTGGATGCAGCGAGCGAGCGGTCCATGCGCTCCTGAACCGTGGCAAAGGCCTGCCGCAGCCGCGCCGCCTCGGCGGGAATTTCGTCGTGGCCCAGCATCCGGTTTTCCTGCTTGATCTCCTGCGGGAAAAAGCCGAAGGCGGGACCGATGGCAAAGCCTTCGCTGGCAGCAACGCCGCGAATTCCGCCCTGGATGGAGACGGGAGCGGGAGCGGCAACCGGTTCCTTGCGCGGGGCAACGTCCACCGGCGTCGCCTCGGCAGGCGCTGCGCCCTCCTCTCCCGTACCCGATAAGGGGTTTTCGAGGTAGCCGATCAGCGCTTCGATCGCTTCGATCGCATCGGCACCGGTCGCACGAACGGTCACCTCCTCGTTTTCCTTGACGCCGAGCAGCATCAACTTGACCGAACTCTTGGCGCTGACCGATTTCTCCGCCTTGACGAGCTCTATGTCCGCCTCGAAACTCTTTGCAAGCTTGACAAAGCGGGTGGCTGGCCGTGCATGCAGTCCGTCATGCACTCTGACGATCGTCGAGCGTTCCATTCGTTCGTATCTCTCTGTTACTCGTTTGTGGTCGGGCCCTTGCAATTACCCGATGGTAATCGTCGTACCGACTGTCAGGGCTGAAACCAGTTCTTCCGTATCGATTTCCGAAGCACAGATCTCGCCAGGTCGCTCGACCCGGTCCGATCCGTTGAATGTAATAACGACGTGCCCGATATCCTTCACCTTCTGCCAGGCATAGTCGCCGATGCCGGTGATGGTGGCGGAGACATTGCCGATTCTGATGGGCGCACCTACGGGTGGCGTCTCTTCGGAGGGCGGCGTCTCGACACTGTGCAGAATCGAAACTTCGGCGAGTTCGGGCGGCGCGCCATCGGCAAACAGTATGACGACGCCTCCTTCCGCGAGGTCCGCCACCTCAGGCCCAACGGCTGTTACCCGTGTTTTCAATAGGACTGACATATGGCGAACCTCGTCTTCTGTTGGTCGATCTTAGAATACGATCAGGCTGACAACCCAGGCGATCAGCACCGAGACGGGACCCATGATCTGACGGCTGATCAAGACCGCGGGCACACCGATTTCGATGGTTTTAGGCTTGGCCTCACCAAGGGCAAGACCCACGGGAACGAAGTCGCAGCCTACCTGCGTATTATAGGCAAACAGCGCCGGCAGGGCCATGGCGGGTGAAATCGTGCCATTGGCGATCTGCGGACCGATGATCGCCACGCCGATCACCTGCGCAATGACCGCGCCCGGCCCGAGAATGGGCGAGAGGAACGGCAGGCCGCAGATGGCGGAGATGATCAGAAGACCGATGATGTTGTTGGCGAGCGGTCCCATGGGCTGGGCAAGAATGTCACCGATGCCCGTGTAGAGAATGAGACCGATGAGCATGGTGACGAACGCCATGAACGGCAGGACGTTGCGAACGACCTGGTCGATGGTGCGGCGACCGGCATTGAAGAAAATGCCGACGACACGTCCCATGGCGCGGCCGATCGTGCTGATGAAGCCGATCAGGCCACCCTCGCTCGATTCGCTTGCACCGGTGCGGCTCGACATCGAAGCGGCGAGTTCGGCCGGTGTGGGCGGCGATGCCGGTCCCGATGTGGAGGCAGCACCGGCAACGGCGGCTGGCTGCGAACCATCGGCGAGCTCGATATTGCCTTCCTTCACACCGGAGACATAGATGTCTTCCGTGATGAACTGGGCGAGCGGACCTGCCTGTCCGACCGGTGTCAGGTTGACGGTGGGGATGCGCTTGCGCGGATAGACGCCGCAGCGGGCGGTGCCGCCGCAATCGACCACGACCACGCCCATTTCGCCTTCGACCGGCGGTGCCTTGAAGCCGTCGACCGCTTCACCACCGGTGAGTTCGGCAATGCGACGCGCAACGGGATGAATGCCGCCACCCGTAACCGAGACCACTTTGTTGCGTTGCGGCGTCAGCTGGATGACGAGCGGGCCACCCCAGCCGTTCGATCCCCTGGAAATCTTTACTGCCTTGTATGTCTTTGACATTTTCCTGCTCCCACCCCGAATTAAAGCTCGATGCCCTGGCGACGCGCCATAATGGCGGTGATGCGCTCAGTGAGCATGCCCTTGAGCAGGATGACGATCAGACCAACAAGCGCGTACCAGATAGCAACGTTGATGTGATAGCCCGTGGGAACCGCGCCCTTCTTCTCCAGTTCGAGAAGCGCGACGAGAATGCCGCCCCAGACGAAATATTCACCAGGATTGATATGGGGGAAGAGGCCCAGCGGCGGATGCACGTAAGAAACCGCGGCGTCGTAGAATGCGGGCTTGTACTTTTCCTCGAGGAACGAGCCGAAGGTATAGGCCATCGGATTGGTGAGGAAGAAGACCGAAAGCACCGGAAGAACCGTATAGCGGGTCAGGGCAATCTTGCCCGCGCCGCGCGCGATACCATGGACCCGTTCTTCGCCGACGAGTTCGGTCAGCGCGTAGAAGGCGGTCATCAGCACGACCAGGGTCGGAATGATGCCCGTAACGAAACCGGCAAAGACCTCGCCGCCCTTCTGGAAAATACCGATGAAGTATTTGCCGATATTGGCAAGCCAGCCAAGCTGCTCTTCCTGCTGGACGTTCTTGAGCCTGTCCTTGAACTGCTCGACCGAGATATCGCCCGTCGACTGCGCGAGAACGACGAGGTCGTTGCCCGCATGCTCGACGGCGTGCTTGCCGTGCAGCGCCGCGTCCGAGACCATCGTCCCCGCCACAGAAATGTGGTGCGCGGCGATGTCGGCATGTTGCGCCAACATTGTTAGAATTGACATGTTCCCTCTCCTCCTTACCGACCGCGACAAGCGGCCGTCCCTTAAGCGTTGACTGTCCTGATTCCCGATAGGCCCGGCTTGGGCGGATCCGCCCTCGCCCGATCTATTTGTTCAATTGCCCGCTCTGCCGCCTTGGCCAGAGCCGGATCACCCAGGCCGGACATTACCGGGTCTGTACGCAGCGCACTGAGCGAGATGCCCTCGAACTCTTCACGCCGCTTGAACTTCGCAAAAACCGAACGGCCGCTCATGACGAGAAAGCGCTGGATCGTCAGGTCGCGCGTGACAACGATGAGGACGATCACGCCCTTGCCAAGGCGGCCGCGCACATTGCCGGCGCCAACGAATCCATCATTGTACTTGGAGGAGATACCCTTCATGACATCAGTGTAATGCCGCATCTGATACCAGACGCCTAACGACTGCAACGCCCACAAGAATCCGAGGGCCAGCAATCCCCATTGCCACATCGCCATGTAATCAACCTCCCTACGCCCGACCGCCAACATATGCCATGATCGAACGAAAAAATATAGAACATTTGTTTTTCGTAATGTCAATATGTATGATTTTCACACCCACCAAAATCTTGGCTGGGGATGCATGAAAACCTGCAACGTGGTAGCATCGTCGCGAAAGTGAGAGCACATGGATTTTCTGTTTCGGGATGAACTCGTCCACACGCCGGATCTGCGGCATCGGCTGCGGCGGCTGCGGTGGTTTCGCATGGCTTTCCGCAAGAATGCCGCATTGATCGCCGACCACTACGGCTACCAGTTCAGCATCGACGAGACCAAGCTCACCCGCGCCTTCCTCAACTGGATCGAGACGGTCGAGCAGCAGAAGTCGTTTGCGCGTATCGACCGCAAGGATTTCATTATCTTTGCTGCGGGACTGGTCCTCAAGGAACTGATCACCGAAGCGCCCGCATCGGTGTCAGCCAAGGCTCAAGGCGGCGCTGCGGCAAAAACCGAAATGCAGGATATCATCGCGTTTTGGCCCGAGGGTTTTCTCTATACCAACTTCTGCGTCGGTGCGATCGCGGCCATCCATGAGCAGGAATTTGGCACCGCTGCACGCATCGACGATTGTGCCGACGATCTGCGCACTTGGTGGTCTTATCGCGAGAACGTCGAGGAGATGCCGGGCTATGCCATCGCCTTCCTCGACAAGTTCCTTGGAGCCGAGCCCAACTGGGTGATGCCCAATCTCGCCTCCGCCCGCGGCGCTATCCGCCGCGCGATGGTCGCATCAAGAAACGATCGCCACGCGATCAGCGAGTGAGACCCGAAATCAGCCGGCTGACCGGCTGACCTCGGCGAGAATGCGCATGACCTTCTCGCGCTGTTCGAGCTGCGGCATGTGGCCGGTGCCGGCAAAAACATGCACCGCAATCTCGCCCGGCAGCCCCACTGCATGGCTTGCCGGTATGACACGGTCGGCCGCGCCGAAGATCACACGCACCGGGATGAGCAGACTGGCGAGGGTTTGCCTCGTGTCGATCACCTGCGTTCCGTCGGCAAAGAAGCGATCCGCCACCTGCTGCTGCGCCTCACGCAGCGCCGTGTCCTGCGACTGTGCCAGTGTGGCATTGACGAAAGGCTTGGTCAGCAGGCTTTCATCCTGGACAAGCTGCTTCATCCACGCGACGAGGCTCGCCTCGCTGCGCGCCCGAACGAAACCGGAAAGGAAGCCGCCATTGATCTCCGGTCCGAGCCCCGCAGGCGATATAAGTGTCAGCGCACGCACATCGAGATTGTTGCGTGCTGCGACCTCCGTTGCGACGGCGCTGCCGAACGAATGTGCCATGAGGATGACGGGGCCCGAATGATATGCAGCAACGGTCTGCTCGACGAGATCGGCGATGCCGTCGAGATCGTCCGGTATGGCGCGGGTCGAACCGCCATGTCCCGGCAGATCGATGGCGAGGACCGGATTGTCGAGCGTGCCGCCGCCAAGCATCGGCCGCCAGCTATTCAGATCGGAGCCAAAGCCATGGATGAGAACCACCGGTGCATGTCCAGCACCCTTGCCTTCACGCAGCCAGACCGCGTTGAGCAGCGCTTCACCTGTTATCTGGGCAGTCCGCGCCGGTGCAGTCACTGGAGATGATGAAGGCGCCTTGGCCGACGCTCCATCCAACTTGAGCGTACTTGCCTCGACATCCTTCTTCTGGATACGGCCTTTGGGGCCCGATCCCTTGAGCGAGGCAAGGTCGATCCCGGCCTCGCGGGCAACACGGCGCGCCAGCGGCGTGGCGCGGACGCCATTGGTTTCGGCAACAGCGGGCGTCGCCGCAATGGGTGCAGCCTGAACCGGTGCGGTTTGGGCGGGTGCTGCAGCCGGCTTTTCAGACGTGTCAGGTTTGCGTGCATCGGCTTTTGCCGGGGCAGCCGCGTAGGCTTCACCCTCGCCATAGATCCAGGCGACGGCTTGCCCGACCGGCACGGTCGTGCCCTCCTCGGCCTTTACGTCACGCAGTATCCCGGTCGAGGGAGCGTCGACTTCCATGGCTGCCTTGTCAGTTTCGATCTCGAACAGAAGCTGGCCCTTGGAAACGTTGTCGCCTTCCTTGGCATACCAACGCGAAATCTGGCCGCTTTCCATATCCATGTCGACCTTGGGCAGGATCACTTCGACGGGCATGACTAGCGTACCCCTTTGGCGAGATCGCGGGCGCTCGCAATGATGCCGGGCACTTGCGGCACCGTCGCTTTTTCAAGGTCGGGATTGTACGGAATCGGCGTTTCGGCGCCACCGAGACGCACGATCGGCGCATCGAGATAATCGAAGGCTTCGCTCTCGGCGATCATGGCGCTGATCTCGGCGCCTACGCCCAGCGTCTTGACGCCCTCGTAAACGCACATCAGCTTCGACGTCTTCTTGACGCTGGCGATGATTGTCGCCTTGTCCATCGGCCGCACGGTGCGCAGGTCGATTACTTCAATGTTGATGCCTTCCTTGGCCAGCGCCTCGGCAGCTTCCAGCGCCTTGTGCACCATGATCGCCGTAGCAACGATGGTCAGGTCCGTACCTTCGCGCACGATAGCGGCCTTGCCGATCGGTACGGTATAGTGACCCTCAGGAACCGGCCCCTTCATCTTGTAGAGGAGCTTGTGCTCGAAGATCATGACCGGGTCCGGATCCTCGATCGCAGCGAGCAGCATGCCCTTTGCGTCGTATGGTGTAGCCGGCTGGATCACTTTCAGGCCTGGAACGTGGCCAAGCCATGCCTCGAGGCTCTGGCTGTGCTGCGCGGCAGCGCCTGTGCCGGAACCCGCTGGAAACCGCATCACCAGCGGCACAGAAACCGCGCCGCCGAGCATGTACCTGATCTTTGCCGCCTGGTTGACGATCTGCTCCATGGCGAGCGCGGCAAAATCGGAAAACTGGAATTCGAAGATCGGGCGCATGCCGGTCAACGCCGCGCCGACCGCGACGCCGGCACCGCCAAGTTCCGAGATCGGCGTATCCATGACCCGGTCTTCACCAAAGCGATGAACGAGATCGCCGGTCACCTGGAAGGCGCCGCCATAGACGCCGATATCCTCGCCCATGAGGAAAACACGCTCATCCGCCTCCATGGCAATCGCCATGGCTTCCTGGATGGCCTGCGAATAGCTGAGTTCGCGAATGATCTCGTTCATTGAATATCAACCGTATAAACGTCGCGGGTGAGATTGTTCAAATCGGGCGACGGACTGTTCTTGGCAAATTCGATGGCTTCGGCGATTTCCTTCTCGGCGTCGGCGCGGATCGCCTCGATTTCGCCGTCGGTAACGAAGCCGAACTCCTTTAACTGCTCTTGGAAGAGCAGGATCGGATCGCGGTTGGTGATCCAGTCCTCAATCTCCTCCTTGGTGCGGTAACGGTTGCGGTCGCTCTTGGAATGGCCGCGATGCCGGTAGGTCTTGCACTCGATCAGCGTCGGGCCTTCGCCGCGGCGCGCCCGCTCGACAGCCTCATGCGAGGCCTCGGCAACCTCGGAAAGGTTGTTGCCGTCGACAATGACGCCCGGCATGTTGTAGGCCACAGCCCGGTCAGCAACATTTGCAACCGCTGTTGAACGCTTGGTTGAAGTGGACATACCATAGCCGTTGTTTTCGCAGACGAAAACGACAGGCAGTTTCCAGACGGCAGCCATGTTGAGCGCTTCGTGGAAGGCACCCTCATTATTGGCGCCATCGCCGAAATAGGAGATGACGACCTTGCCGTTCTTCTGCTTCTTGGCGGAAAGAGCGGCGCCGACGGCGATCGGAATCCCGCCGCCGACGATCCCGTTGGCGCCGAGGTTGCCCTTGGATACGTCGGCAATATGCATGGAGCCGCCACGGCCCTTGCAGTAGCCCGTTTCCTTCCCGAAGAACTCGGCGAACATTTTCGAGACTTCTGCGCCCTTGGCGATGCAATGCCCGTGGCCGCGATGCGTCGAGGTGATCATGTCGTCATCGGAAAGCGGCAGCGAGATGCCGACGGCGCTTGCTTCCTGGCCGATGGAGAGGTGCATCGTCCCGTGGATCAGGCCGCGTGTATAGGATTCCTCGGCCCCCTCCTCGAAACGGCGGATGAGGTACATCTTGCGCAGCGCTTCCTTCAGCTGTTCCGGCGGATAATGCCGGAATGCGAACGGAAGATTGCTGCCATCGTCCTTCAGTTTGGCATTTGAACTTCTGGCGGAAGCCATTTCGGCGCTCCTTGTCTGATAGTGGCTGGCGTACGAATCTTGTTGCTTCTCGCTCACGCGCCGTAGACGAGCTTGTCCTGGCGGGCGCGCAGTTCGACGATCTTCGAGCCTGGCACCGGCGCGGCATTGGCGCTGGTGATGAGTTCGCCCTTGCGGATCGGTGCCGTGACGCTGCCGCCCTGCAGAAGCCCGCAGGGGATCGCCCCCGCTTCACGCGCTTCCGCCGCGGTCATGATCCAGGCGCGGTAGCAATATTCGCCGATGGCATCGAGCTTCTCGCCCGGCTGCATGTCCTTCTTGGCGACGGCGCAGACTTCGGCAACGGGCTTGGCCAGCGGCACCATGTCGGGCTTGCCGTAAAGGACGACACGGGCGCAGGTCAGCGGCACTTCGAGCGAGGTCAGGTGATAGGGCCGGTGGAAGGTGAAGTACGGGCCCTTGCCCATCTTCAGATCTTCCATGCGCTCGGAAATGCGCGGATGCGACATGTCGGCGACGACGAAGACGCCGGGGGCAACGCCCTTGCCGATCGAATAGTCGACGACGCCGACCCGTGAGAGCACGCCGCCATCCTTTTCCGGGATCAGCGTCTTCGACAGCTGGTCGAGCGTTGCCGCCGGACCGTGCATGCCGGGCTTGTCGGGCACGAGCCCGGTGGCATTGGCGATCGCCGCCATCTCCACCATGGTCTTCGAGCCGTCGACGAACTCGACCAGCATGCGCACGTTCATGTGCCGGCGTTCGGCTTCCTCGGCATAGTCGTCGGGAATGGCGTCGATGTTGAGCGGGTTGTTCTTGCCTTTGCCGGCGGCGACGATCGGATGGCCCATGGCCGAGACGAATTCGATGAGTTCCATGCACGACGACGGCTCGTCGCCGGCGCCGAGCGAATAGGTGACGCCGAGCCGGTCGGCCTCGCTCTTCAGATAGGCGCCGATGGTCACGTCCGCTTCGACATTCATCATCACGAGGTGCTTGCCGTGCTCCATTGCCCGCAGGCCGATCTCGGCTCCGACCGCCGGGACCCCGGTCGCATCGATGACGACGTCGATGAGGTCGTTTTCAAGGATGAGATTGGCATCGTCGGTGACGGCGACCTTGCCGGCCTCCATCGCCGCCGTCAGCGCCGTGGCATTGGCGACCTCGTGGCCATGGCCGCTCTCCTGGTAGGCGATGTCGACGGCTTTCAGCGCATTCGGCAGCTTCAGTTCCGAGATCGCGCCGATCTCGATGCCCGGCATGTGTGCCACGCGCGTCACGATATCGGTGCCCATCTCGCCCGAACCGATCAGCCCGATGCGGATCGGCCGCCCGGCATCCGCCCGCGCCTGCATGTCTCGCGCCAGTCCCGTCAGTGCAACATTGCTCGCCATAACGCCTCCCTCAGCGGTCCCCGCCGCCTTGTGCGGAGCCTTTCAAATTACAATCATCGAATATTGAACATTTGTATTTTAGTCAAGACCTATGTGCATTATAAGAGCGGTAAAGATCGAACATTAAGATGCCCGGAAGGGCCAACAACGAGGATGGAAATGCCGCAGAACCAATTCGAACTGGTGATCTTTGATTGCGATGGCGTGCTTGTGGACAGCGAACCGCTCGCGGCGCTCGCCTATCGCAATATCTATGCCCGGCAGGGCCTGTCGCTGCCGGATGGCACGATCGCTCAATGCATCGGCCTGAAACAGGCCGACATCATCGCCCGCGTCGCTGAACTCACGGGTTTGCAGCTTGCGGACGGAGCGGAGACCGGTCTCTGGCCGGAGACGAAGCGCATCTTCGCAGAGTCGCTGCAGCCGACACCGGGAATCGTCCCATTTTTGGAAGGCCTCGAAACGGCACACTGCGTTGCCTCCGGCTCGTCGCTCGAACGCATCCGATTCAGCCTCGAAATTACCCGGCTGGCTCGCTTTTTCGGCGATGCCGTCTACAGTTCGTTCATGGTCAAGCGCGGCAAGCCGGCGCCCGACCTCTTCTTCCTTGCCGCCGAAAAGATGCAGGCAGACCCAGCCAAATGTGTGGTCGTCGAGGATTCGCCCTTCGGCGTCGAGGGTGCCGTTGCCGCCGGCATGACCGCGATCGGCTACACCGGGGGCACCCACACCCATGAGGATCACGCCCCCGCGCTTATCGCAAAGGGCGCTTCGGCCGTGTTTTCCGACTGGAACGCTATCGGCGCCTGGATGTCTAATCGTTGAAGCGGCGTCCCTCGCGTTCTGGATCGCGCGCGATTTCCAGTTCCTCCTCGTCATCAGGCAGCGCTTCGTCGCTGTTCTGATAGGGATTGTCGTCATCTTCCTCCGATACCTCGCCGGCATCTTCCGGCTCGACCTGACGTTCGCCGAGGATGGAGAGTTCGTCATCCGCGATGACATCGTCGTCGACGATCTCGTCCCGGTCGAACGACTGCGGGCCGGACGTTTCGGTCTCGGGCGATTCGTTCCTGCGGGGCTTTTGCTTGGGCTCGGTCCGGTTCATCGTCAAAACTCCTCTGACATTTGCTTGGTAACGTTCAGGATGCCGTTTGGATGCACAAAACCTATCCTGTTCAAAAGTTTTGTCTTTTGCCCTAATCCACCCATAATCACCTGCGACGCAGCAACGTCACTTCATCTGGGGAGTTATCCATGACATCGAAAATCCTGACGCTGGCCCTTGCAGTAACCACCATGGTTGCGGTGCCTATGGCTGCCTATGCCGAGGACGCGCCGCGCCCGCGTATCACGGTCACAGGTGAAGGCGAAGCCGCTGCTGCGCCCGACACCGCGATCCTTTCGCTGGTCGTCATGCAGGAAAAGCCAACAGCCCGCGAGGCGCTGACCGCCAACAATGAAGCCATGGCGAAGGTACTCGACGCCATGAAAAAGGCCGGGATAGCCGAACGCGATCTGCAGACCTCCGGCTTTAGCATCGACCCGCGCTATGTGTTCCCGGAAAACAATAATAACCAGCCGCCCAAACCGCCGTCGATCGTCGGCTATGCCGTGTCAAATTCCCTGACGGTGCGCGTACGCGACCTCGCGAAGGTCGGCGACATCCTCGACCAGTCGGTCACGCTCGGCGTCAATCAGGGCGGCAACATCACCTTCACCAACGACAAGCCGGACACAATTCTTGAAGAAGCGCGCAAGAACGCCGTTGCAAATGCCGTTGCGCGCGCAAAGACGCTGACTGCCGCGGCCGGCGTCGAACTTGGCCGGGTCATCGAAATCAACGAACAGAGCTTCAGTCCGCGCCCGGTTCCGATGGCGGCGCGCGGCAAGATGATGGCGATGGATGCGGCATCACCCGTTCCCGTTGCTACCGGCGAGAACACCTACAACGTCAATGTGAATATGACGTTTGAGCTTAAGAACTGAGTTCAACGTAGAGCGGAAATAAAAAAGGGTGCCGACCGGCGCCCTTTTTCATTGTTATGTTACGCTTAGCGGACGACCGGGCAACCCGGCGCGCGGGCAAAGACGACTGCCGTGCGGTAGCCGCGCTTCCAGCCGGCGACGCGAACGACATTGCGGTTGACGACGACGCGGGTGTTATACAGGCCCATGCGGCTTGCCTTGCTCGCAGCCTGTCCCGGCGTGCAGGCGGGAGCCGGCCGATAGGGCGGACGGTAATAGTCGCGGCGATAATAATCGACCTTCACCAGCGGCGAAGCGCCATCCGTCATTGGTGCTGCCGTGATCGGCGCTGCTGAAGCGGCATTGACGCCGAGAATTGAACCAAGGGCGATGGTCGCGGTAACAGCCAACGTTTTGAATGAAACAGCCATTTGGCGTTCTCCTGTTTTTGTGTCCGGGATGGGGGGAATTTCCAAGCTTACTGGAATCCGGACAGGAGCGCTTTGTTCCACATTCGATCTGAACAATTCCTCAACGGAGCATTCACATTCGGTTTATCTCAGTCGGATTCTTCGAGCGTCATCATGTGATCGAAATAATCCTCGTCGCTCTTCATCTCATGATCATAGGCGGTGACCTTGCCGCGCACTGATATCCCGGCCTCGTGCACGGTTTCCCGGCTTCCGGAGACGAGCGGATGCCACCAGTAGAGGTCGCGCCCCTCGTCGATCAGGCGATAGCCGCATGTTTCCGGCAGCCAGTCCACCGTGCGCACGATCTCGGGGGTCAGGAAGACGCAGTCCGGGACTTTGGCCTTGCGGTGTACGTAATCCGAACATTGGCAAGTGCCGGCATCGAGCAGAGTGCAGGCGACGGTGGTGAAATAAATCTCTTCGGTGTCTTCGTCTTCGAGCTTGTGCAGGCAACAGCGGCCGCAGCCATCGCACAGGCTTTCCCATTCGGAGCGGTTGAGCTCATCGAGGATCTTTGTCTTCCAGAAGGGTTCAGAGGGCATGCGCTGAAATACATCGCCAGCCGAGCCGCGTCCATTCTTAAAACATGAATGCCAGATGAACGGCGCCTTCATGGGGGATACAGGCGAAAGCTGCAAACGTGGGGTCGATCAGTTCGGTCAACGTCGGACCGACGCATTGCCACGGGCAATGAAAACTGAAACGAAGATCGCAATGGTCAAGCCGTTGCCACAAACCGGAACAAGGTTGCGATCGCGAACTTTTGACGTGTTTCAACAAGAAGGAACGCGAGACAGGGATGACAATGAAACGTACAGCGCTCTTTTTTGCTTCAACAGCAATTCTCTTTTCCTCGCCTTATGCCATGGCGGAACAGCCGCCCCTTAACCGGCCCTATATTTCCTCCAACTCCAATATGCCGGTGGTGGTCGCGCAGGCCGAACAGCCCGCGCCCGCCCAAGAGGACCCGGCACAGGAGGAATTGAAGCGCAAGGCGGCGCAACAGGCTGAAGAGCAGGCCAAGCAACAGGCAGAAGAACAAGCCAAGCAGCAAGCCGAAGAGGCCAAGCGGGCTGCACAGGTGGAAGCCGAAAATGCCGCCGAGCAGCAGAAAGCCATAGAAGAAGAGGCAAACCGCAAGGCGGCGGAAGCCGCGAAGGCTGCAGAAGCTGAAGCTGCCAAGCAGGCGCAGGAAGCCAAGCGCGCCGCTGAAGCCGAGGCGCACAAGGCCGCCGAACAGCAAAAAGCCATAGAAGAAGAAGCAAAGCGCAAGGCAGCCGAAGAAGCGAAGGCCTCGAAGGCCGCCGCGGAACAGGCGGCAGAGGACGCAGCGAAGGCCAAGCGCGACGCCGAGGCTGAGGCCAACAAGGCAGCCGAGCAGCAAAAAGCCATAGAAGAAGAAGCGCGAAAGAAAGCCGCCGCCGAAGCCGATGCGGCAAAGGCTGCTGAAGGCGAAACCGCAAAGCAGGCCGAACAGGCAAAGAAGGCAGCCGAGGCTGAAGCTGCAAAGGCGGCAGAAGCCCAGAAGGCCGCCGAAGAAGAAGCGCGTAAGAAGGCCGAAAGCACGCAGAAGGCTGCCGACAAACAGGCCGAACAAGCAGCGGAAGACGCCAACAAGGCTGCCGATGAAGCAGCCAAACAGGCCGCGCCCGCAACCGCGGCACCCGCGACGGCCGAGCAGCCCGCAGCGACGCCCAATCAACCCGCGGCTGAAACTGCGCCCGCCAAGCCGGCTGACGCCGCGAGCCGCCAGCCGGCAGCACCAGCGCCTGCCGAAGCCGCGAAGCCGGCGCCGCAGGAAGCCTCGCCCCTCCCCGCCAATGCCGCGCCGGTGCTTGACAGCGACAAGCCCGCTCCAGCGGCCGAAGCAAAACAGAAGGGCGGCAAGCGCGGCAACAAGGCTGAGCAGGCCGGACAGCCTCCAGCTCCAGCCGAGCAACCTGTCGCCCAGCAACCGGCGGCACCCGCCGGACCTCCGCCGAAGACCGATGCCGACGTGCAGCAGGCAATCGCGCCCGTCAAGATCGAGCCCGTGCTCGTCGAAAAGGGCACCCGCACCAAGCAGGCGCGGCGCGACGAGCGGCCGGCCGATGTGCAGGTCATCAAGCAATATGACAACCGCGCCATCGTCGAGGTCGACAACAATATCTTCGTCGAAAGTTCCGACCGCCCGCGCATGAGCCGCAACGCCCACGACGTCTATTATGAAGACCTGCCGCGGCGGCGCACGCGCGAGACCATCGTCCGGGAGAATGGCGTGCAGATCGTTACGATCCGCAATCGCTACGGCGATGTCATTCAGCGCTCGCGCATTACCCCGGATGGTCGCGAAGTGCTGCTGACCTACGCGCCGGATTATGACCGGGAGGAGCGTGTTAACTGGCGCGATCCCGGCGACGACTTGCCGCCGCTGCGCCTCGACATTCCGGTGCGCGACTACATCCTCGATGCCGAAGAGGCGCCGGAAGAAGAAGTCTATGACTTCTTTGCCCGCCCGCCGGTCGAGCGCGTCGAACGCATCTATTCGGTCGATGAGGTCAAGCGCTCGGCGCGCATCCGCGACAAGGTGCGCCGCGTCGATCTCGACACGATCACCTTCGCCTTCGGGTCGGCCGAGATCGGGGAAGATCAGATCACGCGCCTGGATAGCGTCGCCAAGGCAATGGCGCAGACCCTGAAGAAGAACCCGGCCGAGACCTTCCTGATCGAGGGCCATACCGATGCGGTGGGTTCGGACCAGGCGAACCTCGTCCTTTCCGACAAGCGCGCCGAATCGGTGGCGCAGGCGCTCACCAACGTCTTCGACATTCCGCCGGAGAACATGGCAACGCAGGGCTATGGCGAGCGCTACCTGAAGATCAGGACGGAATCGCCTGAGCAGCAGAACCGCAGGGTTGCGATCCGCCGCATCACGCCGCTTGTCGCACCGGTCGCCAGCAACAATTGATTGCAAGGAGACCGTTGAAGCAAAAAAACCCGGGCGATTGCCCGGGTTTTTTGTCGCTGCGGGTTGAGTTCGCAACGTCGATTGCTATGTGTTGGCTAAACCCCTGGAGCATTTATTGGCTGAGCCCAGTTCGAGAAATTGGACCCACACTATGAAACGCATTGAAATACTTGTCGAAAATATCATTCTCGCCTCGCGTTGGCTGCTGGTGGTTTTTTACCTTGGCCTCGCTCTCGCGCTCGCAATCTATGCATTTTCGTTCGCCGGTAAGCTGATCGATTTCGTAGCCAAGGTCACCGTACTCGACGAGACCGACACAATCCTCAAAATGCTTGGCCTGATCGATGCTGCGCTGGTCGCGAGCCTCGTCGTCATGGTTATCATCTCTGGCTATGAGAACTTCGTGAGCCGCTTCGACCAGGCGGACGAGGTGCACTGGCTCGGCACGATCGACGCCGGATCCCTGAAGATCAAGGTTGCCTCGACCATCGTTGCCATCTCGTCGATCCACCTGCTCCAGGTCTTTCTGAACCTGACGCAGTTCTCAACTTCGCAACTGACCTGGTTTACGCTGATCCACCTGACTTTCGTGTTCTCCGCGCTGTTTCTTGCCTATATCGACAAGCTCATGGTGAAGGACAAGGGCGAGAAGAAGTCCGATGAGCCTTCGCTTTAGACCCAACAGCTTCTGCTAACACCACAAAAACAAGACGGGATGGGTTTGCACCCATCCCGTTTGCATTTCTAGCAGTTTTATACGCGGCTCAGCTGTCCAAGAACGAACGCAGCTTGCGCGAACGGCTCGGATGCTTGAGCTTGCGCAGCGCCTTTGCCTCGATCTGGCGAATACGCTCGCGCGTTACCGAGAACTGCTGGCCGACTTCTTCCAGCGTATGGTCGGTGTTCATGCCGATGCCGAAGCGCATGCGCAGCACGCGTTCCTCACGCGGCGTAAGCGAAGCGAGAACCCGCGTCGTCGTATCGCGAAGGTTGGCCTGAATGGCGGCGTCGATCGGCAGGAGCGCATTCTTGTCCTCGATGAAATCACCGAGATGCGAATCCTCTTCATCGCCCACAGGCGTTTCGAGCGAGATCGGCTCCTTGGCGATCTTCAGTACCTTGCGCACCTTTTCCAGCGGCATGGCAAGCTTTTCAGCAAGCTCTTCCGGCGTCGGCTCGCGGCCGATCTCGTGCAGCATCTGGCGCGACGTGCGGACGATCTTGTTGATGGTCTCGATCATATGCACCGGAATGCGGATCGTGCGGGCCTGATCGGCGATCGAGCGGGTGATCGCCTGACGGATCCACCAGGTCGCATAGGTCGAGAACTTGTAGCCGCGGCGATACTCGAACTTGTCGACCGCCTTCATCAGGCCGATATTGCCTTCCTGGATCAGGTCAAGGAACTGCAGGCCGCGATTGGTGTATTTCTTGGCGATCGAAATGACGAGACGCAGATTGGCCTCGACCATTTCCTTCTTGGCCAGAGCGGCCTCGCGTTCGCCCTTCTGCACCTGATTGACGATGCGGCGGAATTCCGAGATCGAAATGGCGGTTTCCTGCGCCATGTTCTGGATTTCCGTGCGAAGGTTCTTGATCGTGTCCTTCTCGTTCTTGGTGAACTCTTTCCAGCCACGGGTCGTCAGGTTCGAAACGGCCTTCAGCCAGTTCGGATCGAGCTCGTTGCCCTGGTATTCTTTGAGGAAATCCTCGCGACGCACGCCGTAGGATTCGGCAAGGCGCAGCAGGCGCCCTTCGTTCTGCACCAGGCGCTTGTTGATGTCGTAAAGCTGGGCAACCAGAGCCTCGATACGGTTCTGATTGAGCGAAAGCGACTTCACCGCCTTGATCAGCTGGTCCTTGAGCTCCTTGTAGCGGCGCTCCTGGCTCGGCGAAAGCGAACCGGAGGCGGCAAGGCGGTTCTCGACCTGCTGGTCCTGCAGCTTGCGCAGCTTCTTGTAGGTATCGGCGATGACGTCGAGCGTTTCCATGACCTGCGGGCGCAGTTCGGCTTCCATCGCGGCAAGCGACAGATTGGCCTCGTCATCCTCGTCGTCTTCTTCCTCGACAGGAGCGTCGCCACCGACATTGGTGATGTCGTCATCGTCGCGCGAGCGGCGCGACTTGTCGTTGCCGCCTGCGGGCCGTTCTTCTTCAACGCGTTCGATGACCGGAGCCTGCTTGGCTTCCGGACCGGCATAGGTCGTTTCAAGATCGATGATTTCGCGCAGCAGAATCTTCGACTCGTTGAGATCCTCACGCCAGATGATGATCGCCTGGAAGGTCAACGGGCTCTCGCAAAGGCCGGAGATCATCGTCTCGCGGCCCGCTTCGATGCGCTTCGCGATGGCGATTTCGCCTTCACGCGACAGAAGCTCGACCGTGCCCATCTCGCGCAGATACATGCGGACTGGATCGTCGGTGCGGTCGGTCGGTTCCTTCTTGGTCGTCGTCGGAGCAACGGCGGTGCCGGTCGCATCCGCAAGCTCACGGGCATCGCTCTCTTCATCGGCGCTGCTGTCGGCTTCCTCAGCGTCTGCGTCCTGCTCGTCATCCTCCACGACATTGATGCCCATGTCGCTGAGCATCGCCATCGTGTCTTCGATCTGCTCGGAAGTGACCTCTTCGGATGGGAGAACTGCATTGAGTTCGTCCATCGTCACATAGCCGCGCTTCTTGGCGAGCTTGATCATCTTCTTGACAGCGTCATCGGAAAGGTCGAGAAGCGGACCGTCCGGCGCGCCCTCGCGCTCGACTTCTACTTCCTCGTTTTCCTTTGCCTTCGTTGCCATATTCTATATCTCCAAGCGGCCTTCGCCTTGTTCATGCATGGTGGAACGGTGCGGCGGCACCCCGGTTCCCCTGCACCATCAAGCTATTGAATGTTCGAGTAGCCGAAATCCTGTTAATGTCGGATTAACCTTGTTATCCCGGTGATGGCGAGCACATTGGATATTTGCCGCATTTGCAGGATTTTCTGCTGGACCCGCAAACATCAACGCAATATCTACAATTCCGCGCAATCTGATTCCGTCATTATTGACCCACGTCAACCCCGACTCAACTGATTCGCGGTAAAAAAGCGAATCAATTCGGTCAAAACCCCTTGCCCGACCGTCCCGAGGGTATTCCGAACCCTTCGATCAGTGCTTCGGTTGCCTGCGCACTTCGGATGGCATTCTGAATATCGAGCAGCCGGTTGAGATTTTCGTCGGTGGCTTCCGTAGCCAATGCAGTTTCAGCGACTTTCAGCTCCTTATGTAGGGTGCTGGCGCGCTGATGCAAGTGAATGGCCTGTCTTAAAGCTTCAAGCGCGTCTTCTTCCGCCGCCTCCGCCGTCGCCGTCCACATGCGGGCGCGCCTTACCAGCGCTTCCAGCGCCTCGATCAGCGCGCCGTGGCCGGTCTCGGTCATCGCCTTGCGCATTTCACGGCCGTCCGCCACGTGATGTTCGGCCATGGCGTTCAGCATAGCGGTATGGAAGCGCTTCAGATCGGGATGGCTGAATTCAAGCCGCACGATCGTCTCGAAATCATCCTCGATAAGCCGGGGATGGTTGAACAATGTCATAAGGATGGCGGTCTCGCGTAAGGGTAGCGTAGCGGAGCTTGTCTTGACGAGAACCGAGCGCGCTAGGCTCTCCGACACCGCGAGCCGCCCATTGGGAGCCCCTCGCCCCCGCTGCCCGTAGCCGGCTTGCGGGCCGAAGCTGTTGCGGTTGCTTCCCGCTTGTCCGGACCCGCGACGCTCATTGCCTCGCGTATTGGCGCTGAAAAACTGCTGGATGCGGTCACGAACGTCCTGGGCATAATGCCGGCGCACATTCTCGTCACCGATAAGGCTCGTCATCTGCTTCAGCCGCGCCTCGAGTTCGGCGCGCCGTTCGGGCGTGTCGAATATGCCGCCGCTCGTTTCGCGCGCCCACAGCATATCCGCGAGCGGACGTGCATCGTCGAGCACGGCCTGGAATGCCTGCGGGCCGGACGCCTTGACGAGATCATCCGGGTCCTTGCCCTCCGGCAGCACTGCAAAGCGCAGCGAGCGTCCAGGCTTCAACGCCGGCAAGGCGAGATCGATCGCCCGGTGCGCCGCCTTGATGCCGGCATTGTCGCCGTCAAAGCAGAGCACAGGCTCAGGCGACATGCGCCAGAGAAGATCGAGCTGATCCTCGGTCAAGGCCGTGCCGAGCGGCGCGACCGCCTGGGCAAAGCCAGCCTGCGCCAGCGCAATGACATCCATGTAGCCTTCGACGGCAATCACGGCTTTTGCCGGTTGCCCGCTTTGCGGCTGCGCCGCCTTGCGGGCGCGCAGCGCATTGAACAGGACCTTGCCCTTGTGGAAAAGCTCGGTTTCATTGGAGTTCATGTATTTGGCAATGGCGTTCGGCGTCAGCGCCCGCCCACCAAAGGCAATGATCCGGCCACGCAGATCCTCGATCGGGAACATGATGCGGTCGCGAAACCGGTCGAACGAGACCGGTTTGTCATCCCCGTAAACGACGAGGCCGCAGGCCTCGATCTGCTCCTTCGTCGCCCCCTTCAGTGCGAGATGTTCTTTCAGCGCATTGCGGCTTTCCGGCGCGTAACCAAGGCGGTAGGCATGCTGCGTTGCCGCGCTCAAGCCCCGATCGCGCAGATAGGCGCGTGCCTTGGCACCGCTTGCTGCCTGCAAACGCTCCTCGAAGAATTGGGTCGCCATTTCCATGACGTCATAGAGGGTCGCGCGTTTTGCCTCGCGAATCTCCGATTCAACGTCGCGCGCGGGCATCGGAATGCCCACCATGTCGGCGACACGCTCCACGGCCTCCGGAAAGCTCAACCCCTCGAGTTCCGTCAGAAAACGGAAATGGTCGCCGGTCACCCCGCAGCCAAAGCAATGGTAGCGGCCCTTCCGATCCTCGCAATGAAAACTCGGCGACTTCTCCCCATGGAACGGGCAGCAGGCCCAGAAATCGCCCTTCGGCGCATTGGTCTTCTTGCGATCGAACGAAACCCGCGTGCCGATCACGCTGGAAATCGGTACGCGTTCCCTGATCTCATCGAGAAAGGATGGCGAAAATCGCATGCTGCTCTTCGTTCGTCAGATTGTAGGCAAGGTCGGATCGCTGCGAACCCGATGTGCAGACCATACTGCAACAAATAAGGTTTGGGCGGAAGGGCGGCAACCCCGTCATCCCCTGTTCATCGCGTTATGGTGATTCGGTACGATTTTGCGTAGCCGGCAAACTTCTGCCGGAGCGACACAAATCTGTCATCAAACTGATAAATTGTGCCAAATGCGACATGATTTTTCTTAGCCGGAACATATTTTTTTCGCTTTTACCGCGATATGTTATCTTAACAATCGGCTGCTAGATTCTTCTGGCTGCTATACCGCAATCTCCAACACGAATGGATTGCACCAAGTGAACGGTTCCTCGGTTTTGTTGCATTTGGCCGGCGCTGTAGCGCTGCTCCTGTGGGCAACGCGCATGGTCCGCACCGGTGTCGAGCGCGCCTATGGCGAGCGCATGCGCCGCAGCCTGCGCGGCGTTTTGCACAATCCCGTGCTTGCCGTGCTTTGGGGTTTGATGTTGTCGATCGCGCTGCAATCCTCGACCGCAGTCAGCCTCCTGGTCGGTTCCTTTGTCGGGTCCGGCATTGTCAGCGGGATTGCTGGTCTGATGGCAGTGCGCGGCGCCGAGGTCGGCTCGGCGCTCGTCGTCAAGATCCTGAGCTTCGACCTGACGCTGCTGGTGCCACTCTGCCTCGTCGCCGGCACGGTAATCTTTATGTCGACCGAGCGCAGCAACTGGCGGCAGATGGGCCGCATTCTCGTCGGTATCGGACTGCTGGTGCTGTCGCTCGAAATGACCGGGCAGGCCACCGAACCCTTGCGCAACAGCGAACTCCTGCCGGTCATCGTCAGTTACCTTAATACCGACCCGGTGACGGCTTTCCTTCTCGCGGCCCTCATGACCTGGCTTTTCCATTCGAGCATTGCGGCGGTGCTGCTCGTTGTCACCTTCGCCTCGCGCGGCTTGATCCAGCCGGAGCTTGGCATCGTCATGATCTGCGGCGTCAATCTCGGCTCGTCGTTCATCGCACCGATCCTCACCCGCAACGCCGCGCCGAAAGCCCGCATCGTGCCGATGGGCAATCTCCTGATGCGGGGGCTCGGCTCCATCGTCATCCTGACGCTCTATCTCGCCTTCCGTCCGCCCGTTGCCGTTCTTGGCAGCACCCCGGCCGACCAGGTGATCAACGGCCACATCCTCTTCAATGTCATCATTCTTCTTGCCGGGGTGCCGCTGTCCTCGCTCGTTCTTAAGGCAACGCGGGCGGTGGTGGCACTCAACGCACCGGCCGAGCCGCAAAAGCCCATCGACCATGTCGAACTCAGTGCGCTCGATGAAAGCGTGCTCGATACGCCAAGCCTTGCTCTTGCCAATGCAACACGCGAGACGGTCAGCGTCTGCGAAACGGTCGAGATCATGCTGCGCGGCATTATCGACCTTTACGAAAATCCCGACCAGGCACGGATCGATGAACTCTCGGCGCTCGATGACAAGGTCGACCGCAAGCACGCCGCCATCAAGCTCTACCTCGCCAAACTGACAACGCGGAAACTGTCGGATTATGAGGTGGGCCGGGCGCGCGAACTTCTCGGCGCCTGCGTCAAACTCGAACAGGTCGGCGACATCATCGTGCGCAACATGCTGGCGCTCGTGCAAAAGAAGATGGACCGCAAGCTTCAGTTTACCGATGAGGGCTGGCGCGAACTCAGCGATTTCCATGCAAGGGTTTTGACCAATGCGCGGATGGCGTTCAACGTCCTCGTTTCACGAGATCGCGAAACCGCGCATCAGCTGGTACTGGAAAAGGATCACCTGCGCGACGCCGAGAAGCAAACCAGCGACAGGCATTTCAACCGCCTGCGTGAAGGAACGACCCGCAGCCTCGAGACGAGTTCGATCCACCTCGATACCATTCGCGATCTCAAGCAGATCAACTCGCTACTCGCCGCAATGGCCTATCCCGTGCTCGAGGAACAGGGGCTCCTGAACACCACACGTTTGCGTGCGCTGCACAGCTGAGCAGATTTCTTTGGGCAACAGGATCAATAGTCGCGATGGACGTGCGTGTTAGACCCGATGAACGCACCCATGGCCGAACCGATCAATAGGCCGAGCAATATATTTCCCATCATTGCTTCGCCCACGCCTGCACCCACAGACAACCCTGCCAGTATTCCGATAATTGTCGACCACCGATGTTCTTTCATTGTCGCCTCCGTTATTTGCTCAACAACGTAGATGTAGGCGGCTGGTTCCATCCGACATTAACTATCACCTTCAGTTGATCGGTGTTGTCCACCTGAGGTTGTCGCTTCGAAAATGCAGGGCGAATGCTCCTTCGAATATCCTGAACCGGGCAACGAATAGCCGACGAATACATTGTTCCTGACTCGCCAGTTTCGGGAATTTGCTCGGATTATTGAAGTAATTTCAAACATTTGACTGCGTATATTTATTGATTGAGATTGCCGCCAGCATCCAACGTGGGGAGTTCGGAAATGGCGAATGTCACAGGTTCTGAGAATGTCGATGTGCTCAAGGGCACGGCCGACGAGGACACCATGTCCGGCCTTGCCGGCAATGACCGGCTGATCGGCAGCGCCGGTGAAGACCGCATTGATGGCGGCGAAGGACGCGACACAGTCGATTATCGCGGCTCGGAGGCTGGCATCAATGTCGACCTTGAGATCGAACGGCAGGCCGTAACGCCGGGGCTCAGCTATTCCAGCGGCGATACGCTGATCGATATCGAGAACGTGATGGGCTCGGCCCATGATGATTTCATCACCGGCAATGCGAAGGACAACGTTTTTACCGGGGGCGCAGGAGCCGACCGCCTTTTCGACAATTCCACCACCGACCATGATCGGGCGAGCTATACGACATCGTCCGAAGCTGTGGATGTCGACCTCCGCCGCACGGGCCAGCAGTTCGGCGGCGATGCCGAAGGCGACCGCCTGCACGGCATCGAGAATCTCAGCGGCTCGGCCTTCAACGATCGTTTGATCGGCGATGCCGGCAATAATGTGATCAATGGCGGCGATGGCGCCGATTTCATGGATGGCGGCTCCGGCACCGAGGACATTGCCGAATATACCGGCTCAAAGTCGGGTATCGATGTCGACCTCAACCGTATCGTCCAGCACGGCGGAGCAGCCGAGGGCGACCAGCTCATCGGCTTCGAAGGCGTTTATGGTTCGAAGTTCGATGACCATATCGTCGGTGATGCGGGCGACAACTTCCTGACCGGCAACGCGGGTAATGACACCATTGTCGGTGGCGGGGGTTTCGACCGCATCAATGCCGGCGAAGGCAACGACACAATCGAAATAAGTAGCCTGTCGAAGGTGTCCGGCGGCGCGGGCTTCGACACCCTCATCGTCAACGTGACCGATTATGATCGCTATGAGAGCCACAGCGACGGTTTCAAGGCCGTTTACCAGGCCTGGAATCACGGCGATATCCAGCTTTCAACTTCCGAATACCCCTATGCGTATCCTTCACACACGAAGTATGCGACGGGCATAGAGCGTCTCGAATTCTACGGCAGTAAGCACGGCGATCTAGCGGTCGGCACGGACAATGACGACAAGCTCATCGGCAATGACGGCGACGATCTTCTGGTAGGCGGCCGAGGCGCCGACCATCTCGAGGGTGGCGCTGGCAACGATACTCTCTATGCGGGCGTACAGGGCTTGCAGAACGACATTCCCAACGCCGGAGACTATCTCGATGGCGGTAGCGGAGATGACATTCTCAACGCAGGCAATTCATTTGCGTTCATCGACGGTGGTGAAGGCGACGACCTTCTGCGGCTCACGGTCACCGAGCGGGATGGCGGATATATCGACGTGCGCACCACCGGGCTGCAAGGCCAGCACATCTTCAACGTCGAGCATTTCGAGCTCTATGGCGCCCAGGGCGACGACGTTTTGATCGGCGGACGCCATGCGGATCTTCTGGAAGGCGGCGACGGCAACGATCTGCTGCGCGCCGGCTTCAGCAACGATACGCTGCATGGCGGCAATGGCGACGACATGCTCTATGGGGAAGACGGCAATGATGAACTCACCGGCGGAACCGGTGATGACGTATTGTCGGGCGGGGCCGGCGGGGACTATTTCATCTTCAACAGCATCGCCGGACAGGGCCATGATGTCATCACTGACTTCAATGGAGCCGAGGGCGACATTATCATCGTCCAGCGCGACCTTATTTCGACTTTGCATTCCTTCGAGGACTTCATGCACGCCGCCACCCAGACGGAGAACGGTGTGCTCGTCGATCTAGACGGCGACGGCGCTTCGACATCGAGCATCCTCATTGCCAATGCCTCGCTTGAAGATTTGACGCCGGACAACGTGTACGTCTGACAGACCTGACCTTGAAATCAAACAAGGGCGCCCGACGGCGCCCTTGCGTTACGCTACATCAACCCTGCGCAGCGACATCCGCCCGTCGTCTTCGACAACCACGTCGAGATGCCGATAATCGAACACCACGGCATGCGCGGTCTCGAGCGCATGCTTGTGGGTTGCCGTGATGACAAGCACATCCGCACCGGCCGCATCGCCGGCCAGGATGCCGGGCACCGCATCCTCGAAGACGAGACAATCGCCGATATCGACGCCGAGCTTTTTTGCTGCGAGCAGATAGCAATCCGGATTGGGCTTGCCGTTTGCGACATCTTCTGCGGCCACTATCGTCTGCGGAAGCGGAACACCCGCCGCCGCAAGACGCCGCCTGGCAAGATCGAGCGGCGCCGACGTGACGATGGCCCATTGGGCTTGCGGCAGCTTGCCAAGAAATTCAACGGCGCCCTTGAGCGCGAAGATGCCGCCGACGTCGTCCATCTCGGCCCGCGTGATCTTCAACGCTTCGGCTTCCGGGTCGACGCCCGGCAGGCCGAGCCGGCGCACCGTGTCGACAGCGCGCGCGCCATGCATCGTCGGCAGGAACGTGCGGACGTCGATCCCATGACCTTCGGCCCACTTCGCCCAGACCCGTTCGGCGGCGAGGGTCGAACTGATGAGGGTGCCATCCATGTCGAACAGGAAAGCGGAATAACTCTTTTCGAACACGGCTGTTGCTGGCACTCTGCACGTCCTTTCAACTGCAATCATTTTGCCTGAGTTGTAGTGCATTTCCGTCATTGATTGCCAGTCCACGATCAGGTCTCAGTGAATAGGGGAGCACGTCCATGCCTAACGTCGAGCAAGTGAAGCGGGGATTGCAGGAAGCCGAACTCAGGCTCCTGCATCATCTGCGTGCAGTTCGCCGTGAACATCGCAAGGAGAAGCCGGCCGATCGCGCGCAACTGACCCCGGGGCAGAAGATCGCCGACACGGTCGCCGCGACCATGGGTTCCTGGACGTTCATCATCATCCAGACGACGATCCTGTTCTTCTGGATCATCCTCAACATCACGGCATATGTGCGCAATTGGGACCCCTACCCCTTCATCCTGCTCAATCTTGCTCTCTCGTTTCAGGCAGCCTATGCGGCGCCATTCATCATGATGAGCCAGAACCGGCAGCAGGATATCGACCGCAAGGAAGCTGAAAACGACTACAAGATAAACATCAAGGCGGAACTCGAGATCGAGCTGCTGCACGAGAAGATCGAACTCCTGCATCAGAAAATCGACCAGATGCGCGAAAAGGAAGTTGTGACCCTTGCCGAGACCGTGCAGGAACTGGCCAAGTCACAGGATACGGCGGACAAATCGGAATGAGGCAGAAACGAAAAGGACCGCTGCGGGAGGAGGTGCAGCGGTCCTGATTGTAAATGTACCGCGGGAGGAGGTGCAGTACATTCCGGGTTGGGGTTTCTGGGAGGAGAAGAACCCAACGGTTTGAAGATAGTGTTCACCCGAGGATATTGCAATGCACAAAATTGCATGCGAGCCATGCAATCTGGAGCGTTGACCTGGATCCGCCACCGGGCAGCAAATGTGGATCACGTCGATGGATTCGATTAAATTTTTGACACGGCTTTGCGTCTATCTAGCGGTTGCGCCGGCAACCGTTACAGTGCCACGTTGCCTAAACCTCTGATTACGGAACGATTTATTCCATGACGAACATCACGACAATCGCTTCCACCATGACGGCGGCTTTCCTTGGCTCCTTCGTCGAGGTCGTCGAAGCCTTCACAATCATTCTCGCCGTAGGCGTATCGCGCAGCTGGCGGCCCGCCATAATCGGCACGGTTCTCGCGCTCGTCGTCCTTGCTTTGATCGTCATAGTCCTCGGGCCGCTCCTTGGCCTGATTCCGGTGGAACTGCTGCAGTTCGTCATCGGCACGCTGCTGATCCTGTTCGGCATGCGCTGGCTGCGCAAGGCGATCCTGCGCGCGTCGGGATTCATTGCCCTGCATGACGAGACGGAAGCCTTTGCCAAGGAAACAGACTTGCTCAAGCGTCAGGCCGCCGAGCGCCGCGCTGACTTCATCGCCGGCACGGCGGCGTTCAAGGCCGTCCTGCTCGAAGGCATCGAAGTGGTCTTCATCGTCATAGCCGTCGGCGCCGGACGCGGGATGATCGGTTATGCGGCGCTTGGCGCTGCTGCTGCGTGCCTGCTGGTGCTCGCCATTGGCGCAGCGGTGCATAAGCCGCTGGCGCGCGTTCCGGAGAACACGCTGAAATTCGTCGTCGGCCTGCTGCTGACCGCCTTCGGCGTTTATTGGACCGGAGAAGGCCTTGGCGCGCATTGGCCGGGAGCCGATCTTTCGCTCATCGCCATCTTCGTCGTTCTTGCACTATTCTCGCTGATGGCAGTGCGTCTGCTGCGCAGCTATAACGAAGGTCAGGTAAAGGCAGTATTCCGATGAGCTTTCTCGCCTCCGCGTCGAAGGAATTGATCGGCATGTTCATCGACGACGGCGCACTGGCGCTGCTGTCGATCCTGCTGATCGCTATTATAGCTGCAGCCGTGGAATTTGCGGGGCTGCCGGGTCTGACTGGCGGGCTGTTGCTGCTTGCCGGATGCATTCTCATTCTGGCAGAAAGCACCTGGCGCGCCGCCAGAGGGAAGCGGCCGTCAGACACTTGATGGCATGACTACAACCTGTGGCACTTGTGGGAGGGCACCATGGGAACTGATGCGATGCGGGACGTTTCAGCAGCGGGCGATTCGTGGCCCGTCGTGGTCGGTGCGATCGCCGCGCAGGTGATCGGCGGACTGGTGCCGCAAATGGCGCCCTTCCTTATCAGCGGAATGATGGACGGGCTTTCGCTTTCAGAGCGTGACGCAGGCTTTGTCGCCTTCGTGGAGTTCCTAACCCTTGCTGCCACTGCGATTCTAATTGCGCCTGTTCTGCCCCGGTTTTCCTATAGGAGCGTCTGCCTCGCCGCCGTTGCTTTGACACTGTTGGCGCAAGGAGCGTCGATCTTTAGCACTTCTCTCGGATCGCTCGCATTTCTTCGCGGCTTCGCGGGTGTCGGGGAAGGCGCAATCTACGCTGTGTCGCTTTCCATTGTCGCTTCCCGGTGCAGAAACCCGGATAAGGTTTACGGCTACTTTCAGGTCGTCTGGGCGCTTGGAAGCGTTGGGCTCTTCGCTATTGGCGGCCAACTCACCGCCGCATTCGCACATCGGGGCATTTTTGCATTTATCGCGGGGGTCACTCTCGCACTCTCCCCATTGCTGCTCCTCATTCCGAGCGACCGCGCCCGAAACGTGCACCGATATTCGGCGGCCGGGGTGGCGGCCCCGCCTTTGATCGGCGTCATGACGTTCACGGCCATCGTGCTTTATCTGGCGGCTTCCGCTGCGGTCTACACCTTCAGCGCGCCTCTCGGCGAGCGCGCCGGTCTCGACACATCGCAAGTGAGCTATGCGCTGACCATCGCATCGCTGATCGGGCTCCTGGGCGCTGGTGCCGCCACCGTTCTCAACTTGCGCTGGGGCCGGGCAATTCCGATCACAGGGTTTTGTATCGGTTTCGCCATCATCACAATTGCGCTCTGCTTCTCGCAAAGCGCGATTGTCTATCTGGTCGCTCTCATCGCGTCGGTGGTGATCTACTATTTTTCAATCCCGTATCTTTTTGGTCTTTCAGCAGCACTTGACCGCAGCGGCCGTTGGGCGGCAGCGGCGGGTTCGGCCTATCTGCTTGGCTTCGCAGCAGGCCCGCTGATCGCTGGTGCGACGATCACGGCCGCGGGCTACGCCGGACTCGCCGCGGCTTGCGTGGCAATCACCGCCGGGGCATGGGCGCTGGCGATGGCGGTCAATCGCCGCCTTCGCGAAACGACTGGTACTGGAACGACTGAAGCTCCGGCTTGAAACTGCCGTGCAGGTTCGAGCGCACGCGCTGCCGAAGCCGCCGCCGCATTGTTCAAAATGCCATGGCCGGTCGATGCGAGATTGCGAGGCGGCCAGCATCCGCAATTTTGGCAGGATAGGGCTGAGCTTCCACGGAATTGCGCACGCCTTCAGGCAGCGCCTCCCAGACGTGAACGAGTTCGCCGACTGATGTGAGCTTCATCTTGCGCATGACGTTGCAGCGGTGAAGTTTTACGGTGATTTCGCTGATGCCAAGGCAGAATGCGATCTGTTTGTTCAGACGGCCAATCGCGACCTCCTGCATCACCTGACGCTCGCGTGGTGTGAGCAGCGCAAATTTGCTCAGGTGGTCGGTAACGATCCGCGCCTGGGCGCGCTGCTTGGCATCGCGGTCAATTCCCGCGGCTATGGCATCGAGCAACGTCTGGTCGCGTACCGGTTTGGTGAGGAAGTCTACCGCTCCGGCCTTCATCGCCTGAACGGACATCGGGATGTCGCCATGGGCGGTAAGAAAGATAATCGGCTTTTCATCGCCGCTTTCCAGGAGCCGATGCTGGAGATCGAGACCGCTCACGCCCGGCATGCGCACGTCGGCGACAATGCATCCCGGCCGATCAGAAAGCTCGGCTTCGAGGAACTCTTGCGTCGAACCGAAGCTGATTGTGTCGAGGCCAACCGACTGCATCAGTTCGTCGAGTGCTTCACGGACCTTCGCATCGTCATCGACGAAGATAACCAATGGACGCTCCGCCCCGCCCCAATCGCTCACGGTCTGCGATCGATCGGGTACGGTATGCCCCAGGCTTACATTTGCATGATAGCTTATGCTCATTTTGGAGTCCCCTTTCCAGTCAGTGCATCGCCGATCGCTGCAAGCAACGCTTGCCCGTCGAAAGGCTTGCGGAAGAACCAGCCATGTTTGGGCTGCATTTGCTCTGCAAGTTCGTGCCTGCCAGTAATCAGGATCACAGGCAGGTCGGGGTGTTTGTCTTTCATCAAGCGCTGCAGTTCAAGGCCATCCATACCTGGCATGCCGATATCGGTAATCAGGCAATCGATTTCATGCGCAGCGTTGCTCTCCAACAGTTTCCTGGCGGACGAAAACGCCCGCACGACATGTCCCGCGGATTCGAGGAGATCCTCGAGCGAGTCGAGCAGGCGCTGATCGTCATCGACGATCGCAACTACAGACTTCTGGTTGTACATTCGCGCGAGCTTCCGGATCGTCTGGAATGAGTGACTGGGATGCGCAGCTTCTCGGCGATCCTCACCAGGTCGGCGAGCGACGCCGCTTCCATCTTGTGCATGATCTTGCTGCGGTGGATTTCGAGGGTAATCTCACTGATGCCGAGTTCCGCTGCCGCCTGCTTGTTGAGAAGGCCGCTGACAACGAGTGGCAATACTTCTCGCTCGCGCGGCGTAAGCTGCGACAGCCGGCGCATAAGCTCAGCCAGTTCGGCGCGCGTCGTACGTTGTTCACGGTCGCGCCGGATCGCCGCCCGCACTGCCGCGATCAGATCAACCTCCCCGACCGGCTTGGCAAGAAAGTCGACCGCCCCACCCTGAATGGCCCTTACCGATGACGGAATATCGCCATGGCCAGTGATAAACACGATCGGAGGATGCGCGTCACTCGATAGCTGCTTTTGAAATTCCAGGCCGTTGACGTCAGGGAGTTCGACATCGAGGATCAGGCACGCGGGAAGATCCGGCTTCCGACAGGCGACATAATCGGTGGCCGCAGCAAAGGTCTCGGTTCGCCATCCGAGCGATTCCAATAGCTCGCCGAGCGCCTCGCGTACGCGTGCGTCGTCATCGACCACGAAGACGATTTCATCGCGCGGGTTCATGGCGTCTCGCTCGCCGCCAACGGCAGCTTGAAGGCGACAGTCGCCCCGCGCATCTCGTTGTTGGCCATCCAGAGGCGGCCCCCGTGCGATTCGATGATAGAACGGCAGATTGCCAGCCCCATACCCATCCCATGCGGCTTGGTCGTAAAGAACGGCTCAAACACCCGCTCGGCGTCCTTGAAGCCCGTTCCGTCATCTCGAACCTCGATCCGAACGGCGTCGGGGCCGTCGAAACAGGAAAGGATTTGCAGCACATGCTGGCTATCATCCGCGGCCTCTATTGCTTCGACGCCGTTGCGGATCAAGTTTACGAGTACCTGCTGTATCTGGACGCGATCGAGCGCAACCGACGGCAGGTCGGGGGCAAGTTCCGTCCTGATGCGTACGTTCTTGGCCGCGGCCTCATCGACCATCAGTTGGCAGACTTCACTGGTCAACCGGTTGACATCTTCCGGCGACCTGGCATGCGGCGTTCGGCGGAAGAGCGCGCGCACACGGCTCACGACATCCGCGGCCGAATTCGCATCGCGGGTGATGCGCTCGGCCGTGATCTTGGCACGTTCGACGTTTGGAGGGGTCGCGGAAAGCCAACGATAACATGCATGGGAATTGGCGACGATGGCTGCCAGCGGCTGATTTACCTCGTGCGCGATAGACGCGGACAGTTCGGCCAGGCTCGCTGCCTGCGTCGCCTGGGCGAGCTTGTCGTATGCGCGTCGAAGCGCATCTTCTGCGTGCATTTGATCATCGATATCGTGACAGAGGCCGAACCACTGGACAATATTTCCGTCCTCATCGCGCAAAGGCTCAGCGCGACCGGACATCCAGCGATATACGCCATCCGACCGGCGCAGACGATACTTCATCGAGAAGCGCTCGCCCGTGCGCAGACAGCTCCCGAGAACGGCCTCCACCTCCCCGGCATCGTCGGGGTGGAAAATAGTATCAAACACCACCGCCAGTTGTTGCGTGTCATCCAAGTCCATCCCGAGGAAGTCCGCCATGCGTTTGTTGACGAGGGTGGTCTCTCCCTGCGGGGTCAGCCGCCAGAGATTGCTCGGGACCATGTCGACGAGCAGCGACAGTTCCCGCTCCCGATCGTGCAGCGCCTCCTGGGCCGTCACCAGGTCGTCGATGTCATGGCAAAGACCGTACCATTGAACGATGCGTCCGGTGTGGTCGCGAAGCGGCTCGGCGCGGCTTGACATCCAACGATAGAGCCCGTCGGTTCGGCGCAGGCGATACTTCAAGGAAAAGGGGACGCCGGTTGCGAGACTGTTGCGGAGCGTTTCGCCAAACTCCACTGCGTCTTGTGGATGCAGCACCGTGCTTATGAGCACGTCCAGTCGGCTCATTCCGGGTTTGTCGGTATCTGGAACGTCCAGACCCAGAAAATCGGTCATGCGCCTATTGAAGAATGTTGGTTCACCCTCGGGCGTAAGGCGCCAGAGGTGACTGGGAACCATATCAACGAGCAAGGAAAGCTCGCGCTCCCGATCGCGCAGCGCCTCTTCGGCCTGCATTTGATTGGCAATTTCCATCTGCATAATCGGCTGCTCCTCCCCGACAAAGAAAACCATCGGGCCGCCTACGCTTCCTATACCATTGACTATCGATTTCAGAGCTGCCGACGTCATACGATAGTGTAATCTAGCACTACGCTTATCGCACCTCATGGAAATCCATGATTGCAGAAGGTTGTGGCGAACCAAACGTTTTCGTCCGATCCAAAAGTTTTACAACAAAATGCGGGGGTTCCTCCAGAGCAAGGAGGCGCCCGTCAATGAATATGGCCGAATAAACGGCGACAAGCCGCCAGCGATCTACTGCACGAGGCCGAGATAAGTGACTGATGACGCTGTTAACTTGCCTTGGCAGATCGATGGCTCATCCCACCAGGGCGCCTCGCTAAAATCGCGTGACTTTGTGTTGCGATATGCCAATATCAACTTCGCTGGCAAACTTCGCCGCAGCGTGACACCCGATTATGTTCCCTTTCAAAACGGAAAGCCTCACCATGAATCTGGTCCCAGACAATCGCGTTCAGCAGAACCAATATTCAATGCCAAAGTTCGTACTGACAGTCGTCCTCATCATGGGGTTGGCCGGCTGCACAACGACGGAAAAGGACCTCAGCGTCGGCACTGCGGCGGGCGCGATAATCGGTGGTATTGCTGACGGCGGCAAAGGTGCGCTGATTGGCGCGGGCGTTGGCGCGCTTGGCGGCCTTTTGGTCCGCAACCTCCGCAACGGGTATTGTCAGTACCGAGACCGGAACGGCCGCATTTATACGGCGCGCTGCCGTTAGAGGGGCGACCCTTTCTCGAGACACAGGCGATGGCGACACTGAACCGGGTTCGTGCCGCAGTAGCCTGGTGCTTCTTACTCGTAGGGCCCGGGTTGGGGGCCGGAAAAGCCGCCGTTCCGGCTACGTCGTAACAAGGCCCCCGTCGACGGCAATGACCTGCCCCGTCATCCATGTGGCGCGCGGATCGGCAAGGTGCACGATCCACATGGCCACGTCGTCCGGCACCCCGCGCCGGCCGAGCGGGATTGCCTTGCGTTCCTGCTCAGTGACCGCAACGATTTCTTCAGGCGACAGGTTCATGCGATCACGCAGGAAATCGGATTCCACCGGCCCCGGAGCGATGGCATTGACGCGTATCCCCTGCGGGGCGAGTTCCAGTGCCCAGCAACGGGTGAGGTGCTCGACCGCCGCTTTGCTCGATCCATAGATGGAAAGCACCGCCGCTGCCTTGCTGCCGAATGTGCTCGACATGTTGATGATCGTGCCTTTGGTCTCCGCCAGGTGCGGGACTGCCGCCGCGGCAAGAAGCAGCGGTCCCGTCACATTGACGGCGAACACACTGGAAATGGTGTCGGCATCGCTCTCGATCAGCGGCCTGATTGCACCAGCTCCGGCATTGTTGACGAGAACATCGAGGCGTCCCCAACGTCTGATGGCAGCATCGACCGTCTGATGTGCTGCTGCCGGATCGGCTGCATCCGCCACAAGGCCCTCTATGTTGGGATTAGCGGCAGTGATTTCCTGGAGAACGCCAGGGCGGCGTCCGGTAATGAGGACTTTAGCGCCCTGCGCCGCAAATTGCTTGGCTGCCGCCAAACCGATGCCGCTGCTGCCACCAGTTATGATGACAACCTTGTCGTGAAAACTTTCCATCTAACACCTTCGATTATTGGCGACCCATCATCGACTTTGATGTCGGCAGCGACGCCCGGTTGCTGCCGACGCATCGCTCAGCTTCTTATGAACGCAAGCAGATCGGGGTTGATGACGTCCGCATTGGTCGTGCACATGCCATGGGGAAAGTCCTCGTAGACCTTCAGTGTGCCATGCTTCAAAAGCTTCACGGTCAAGAGCGCCGAATCGGCAACCGGAACGATCTGGTCGTCGTCGCCATGCATCACCAGCGTCGGAACATCGATCGCCTTCAGGTCGCCGGTGAAGTCGGTTTCGGAGAAGGCTTTTATGCAGTCATATTGAGCCTTCGCTCCGCCCATCATTGCCTGCCGCCACCAGTTTGCGCGCACGGGTTCAGACAAAGTCGCCCCCTCGCGGTTGAAGCCATAGAACGGGATGGGAAAATTCCAGTAGAAATCCGCACGGTTGGCAGCGAGTTGATGGCGCATTCCGTCGAAGACATCCAACGGGGTGCCGTTTGGGTTAGCTGCAGTTTTCACCAATATTGGTGGAACCGCGCCTATCAGGACGAGCTTTGCAACACGCCCCTTGCCATGACGCGCCACATAGTGGGCTGCCTCGCCGCCGCCGGTCGAATGGCCGACATGAATGGCATCGCGCAGATCAAGAGCCTTTGCGAGCTGAGCGAAATCATCGGCATAGGTATCCATGTCATTGCCGGTCGCCGTTTGGGTCGAACGCCCGTGGCCGCGACGATCATGGGCGATGACCCGGTATCCCTTGTCCAGGAAGAAGAGCATCTGCGTATCCCAATCGTCACTGGAGAGCGGCCAACCGTGATGGAAGACGATGGGCTGTCCCGTTCCCCAATCCTTGTAGAAGATTTCTGTCCCGTCCTTGGTTTTCAGCATTCCCATAGTGTAGTTCCTTTCTGTCTGGTTCGCGGTCATAGGTGAAACCCGCTTTGCGCTGAACGCCGTCGACGGCATGGCAGCAAAGACTGTCGCGCTCGCCGCAAGCAGCAGGACGTCGCGGCGGGATGCTTCGATCGCTTCAATCGGAGTGGGTTCTTTCATGGAGTTCTCCTCGATGGATTGGGCCGGACAGGTTGGATGCTCGCCTGCCAATTCGTCGGCTGCAGGAAGAAACCGGAAAAACTCCTGCATTCATCATCCCTGTCGCGTCCGGTTAACACGGCTCGCACTTGAAAAATTAGCGGCTGAGTCGAGCTCCTGCATCCCATCCATAGGTTTGGATGGCTCATACCGAGGGTGACATTGAGCAGTTTGAAATTGAGGGTCGCGGCGGTTCGGTTAGGCGCGATCGGCCTCGATCAGCGATCGTTTGCCGAAACGGGCGACCAGGGCCGCGCGGCTCCTGGCATTGCGGGATGGTTCACCTGAACGAAAGAATAGGATCGCTCCCCATCCGGTACGATAGCGAACGCGCCTGCGAGGGTCATGATGGGCGCGCAGATCATTTTTAAGGAGGACCCGAAATGTCGCCCCGCTTCATGCCATTCAAAACTGCTCCCGAACTCATTGAAGCTCTTACCAAAGTGGAGAAGGTCCTCGCCACCGGCGGGCTCGAGCCCAGCCTGGGGGAACTCGTCAAGCTGCGCGCTTCCCAGATCAACGGCTGCGCCTACTGCATCTACATGCACGTGAGTGACGCCCGCGCGCGCGGCGAAACAGAGATGCGGTTGTTCATGCTCGATGCATGGCGCGAATCTTCGCTCTACACCGATCGCGAGCGCGCGGCCCTCGCGTGGACCGAGTCCCTGACCAGGGTTGCGAAGACCGGTGCCCCAGATGAGGATTATGCCCTTGTGAAAGACCAGTTCAATGAAGGCGAACTCACCTATCTCACGATAGCGATCGGCATGATCAACCTCTGGAATCGGCTGCAAGTTGGTGCCCGCGCCGCGCACCCCGTCCACGCTGCGACGGCGGCCTGACCATGCTTTGCAGATGCCACCCCGGACCACAGAGGGACAATCGATGAGCAATCCCGTCAAGGACAATGTTGCTGACAGTCGCTACGAGATACCGATTGCCGATGGAGCAATCGCCGCCGCCTACTACAGGATTGAGGATAACGCGGTGGTATTGATTCATACCGAAGTGCCATTCGAATATTCGGGCCAAGGCATTGCCTCGAAACTGGCCGCGGGCGTGTTCGAACTCATTCGTGCGAGCGGACGGAAAGTCGTGCTGAAGTGCCCTTTCATGGCAAGGTTTTCGGCCAATCATCCCGAATACCGTGATCTCGTTGCAGGCTGATTCCGACTGCTCCGTCACGACCTATAGTGCTGAAAAAGCCTTCGCTTCATCGCGAAGGCTTTTTCGTTGCGGTATCAGCCCAACACCGAAGCTAACGCTGGCGCGGGGTGGCTGCCTAAACTTCCGGATAGGTCGCCTAAACCCGGTGACTAGAGCGCTAGGCCCCGTGCACGATGGAATGATTTTCCCTCTCCAATCATTGTCGAAAGCGGTCAACCAATCCGAACACTCACTTTCGACAGGAGAATTGCCATGAAGATCGTTCTTATCGGCGGAACGGGACTAATCGGCTCCAAGACTGCGGCGCGCCTGCGCAGCAAGGGCCACGATGTCCTGGCCGCCTCGCCCAACACCGGCGTGAACACCATTACCGGCGAAGGGCTGGCGGAGGCCCTGGTCGGCGCTGAAGTGGTGCTCGATCTTGCAAACTCGCCCTCCTTCGAAGACAAGGCGGTCCTTGAATTTTTTCAGACGTCGGGGCGCAATCTGCTCGCAGCCGAAACCAAGGCCGGCGTAAAGCACCATATCGCCCTCTCGATCGTTGGAACGGAGCGATTGCCGGAGAACGGATACTTCAAGGCCAAGCTCGTTCAGGAGAAGCTCATCAAGGAATCTTCGATCCCTTACACGATCGTGCATTCCACGCAGTTCCTCGAGTTCCTCAAGGGTATCGCCGACACAGGAACGGTAGGTAAGGTTGCCCGGATTTCACCGGCCTATTTCCAGCCTATCGCAGCCGATGACGTTGCCGATGTGATGGCGGCCGTTGCGGTCGGAAAACCGATCAACGGCATGATCGAGATTGCGGGACCAGAGCGCGTCCGGATGAACGATCTCGTTGCCCACTACCTCAAGGAAATCAACGATCCGCGGACAGTCGAGGCCGACACCCATGCGCTCTACTTCGGGTCCGAGCTGAATGACCAGTCGCTCGTACCCGGCGACGGCGCACGGATCGGCAAGATCGGCTTCCGAGATTGGCTGCGCCAATCGCAGCTGGCGCCGGCGAAGTAGCAATTGAGCAACGGGAAGGAATTTCCCGTGATTCCTTCCAATTCCACAAGCTGAAGGGAAACCAAAATGATCAGAACCATCTTGTTATCGGCGATCATCGTCGCCGGAAATGCAGCGGGCGCCTTGGCTCACGATGCCGGCAAGGAATCGAAAGTCACGCTTGTCTACGAACATGAGCTGCCGAATGTGCCGGGCAAGAGCATGAAGGGCGTACTCGTCGAGTATGGTCCGGGCGGATCGTCCGCTGCACATACCCATCCCGATTCCGCCTTCATCTATGCAACGGTCCTTGAGGGAGCCGTCACGAGCAAGGTCAATGACGGCCCGGCAAAAATCTACAAGGCGGGCGAAAGCTTTTCGGAATATCCCGGCGACCGCCATGCTGTCAGCGAGAATGCCAGCACGACTGAACCGGCCAAGCTGCTTGCGGTATTCGTCGTCAATACCGACGAGAAGGATCTGGTGCTGCCCTACCATGAATAAACAGGTTGCCAAGGGTGAGGCATGAACATCGATCCAACCATTGCGGACATGATGTCCTCGCCAATCATCAACGCCGGCTGGGTCGCCCTGGCCGGTGTTGCTGCCACACGCGCGCTCGTGCGCCGTCATTCGATCTTGAAACTGATTGCGCAGATTGCGTTTTTCATAGCGCTGACAGGAATACTGCTCGCCAACGGCATCCTGCCCTATGACATCGATCCTGGCCGCGGCTCGGCGGTCGAGACGGTCGTTCTCGCACTCGTCAAAATCGTGTGGTGGATGAATGTCGCATGGGCGCTTGTTGCCTTTGTCAGGTTGTTTCTCGTGCTGGAACATACGCCGCGCGAGGCACGCCTCATCCAGGATATCGTTGTCGGGCTGATCTATCTCGGCACCGCTTTGTCGATCGTCGCATTTGTATTCGGTGTGCCCGTCGGCACCTTGCTTGCAACATCCGGTATCTTTGCGATCATTCTTGGCCTTGCCCTTCAGAACACTTTGAGCGATGCCTTCTCCGGAGTGGCGCTCAACCTCGGACGGCCGTTCGTCCTCGGCGACTGGATCAAGCTCAGCGATGGCACGGAGGGTCGCGTCGTTGAGAGCAATTGGCGCGCAACCCACCTCTTGACCTCCGGCAATAATATCGCGGTTCTGCCAAACGGCTTTCTTGCCAAACTTGGACTAACGAATGTCAGCCATCCGAACGAGACGCACGGCATTCCATTGTCGTTGAGAATAGCGCCGACCAAACCGCCCGCAGCAGCCATCGAATGCATGGAGATGGTCCTCTTGAGCTGCAATTCGATCGTCAGGGATCCGCCTCCGCTGGTTGCCTTGCGGGGGCTCGATGCCGCGGCAATCGAGGTCGATCTCCTGTTCCGCGTATCGAGCCTGGCTTACAGTATCTCGGCCAAGAATGAATTGATTGACCTCGTCTACCGTCATACGCGCTCGGCAGGATTGATCTTGGCGAGCCCCGCCTCGTCACCGAGTTTGGGAGGAGCAAGCTCCGCCATCCCTGACGCGCCAAACTCGCCCGCCAGGGAACTTCTCGAATCGGTACCATTCTTCGCAGCACTTTCGGGCGAAGAGCGACAGGCCCTGGCCGATGCGGGTTCGAGCAGGATTTACCGAAAAGACGAGATCGTCGCACGCCAAGGGCAGACACTGGGTTCGTTAATGTTTGTCCAACGCGGAGTGCTTCTCCTCACCCGGCAGGGTCAGCACGGCGAAGACGAGATCATGCGCCTGGCTCCAGGCGACTTCTTTGGCGAGGATGCTCTACTTCCCGGAACCGCAGAACCCGGAACCATGACCGCAATTGCGTCAACAGTAATCTTTGAGTTGGACAAGAAGCATTTGGCCCCCCTCTTCGAAGAGCGGCCTGACATGGCCGGCGATCTTGCGGCGATGCTGGCGGGTCGATTTGAAATGGGCCTTCGCGACGCACATTCGACGCGGGACCGAACGCACCGCCGCTCGGTGACCGAAATGCTGAAATCCATGGAAACTGCATTCCTGGCGCCTAACGGCGGCCCCTAACGCAACTCTGAAAGGAAGCAACGATGAAAATCACGGTCATGGGAGCAAGCGGCCTCATAGGCACGCGTCTCGTCGAAAAACTTCGGCAAGCAGGCATGGAAGTGGTGGGCGCATCCCCTTCTCTCGGCGTCGACAGCGTGACGGAAGAAGGCCTGCGGGGAGCGATCAACGGCGCTGAGGTCGTCATCGATGTCACCAACACCACCTCGTTCGGCGACGATTCGGCATTGGGCTTCTTCAAGGCATCGACCCGGAACCTCCTCGCCGCGGCGGCAGATGCAGGCGTCAGCCATTACCTCGCACTCTCCGTGGTCGGAACGCCTCGCCTGGTGGAGAGTGACTATTTCCGCGCGAAAATGGTGCAGGAAAATCTTATCCGAGCCGCACGCAGGCCCTATACCATCCTGCATTCCACACAGTTTTTCGAGTTCATCAACGGGGTGATCGAGATGAGCGCCAAGGGCGATGAGTTCCAGCTCCCCTCGGCCCTCGTTCAACCGATCGCTGCCGACAATGTCGCCGCAATTCTGGCCGAACTGGCGATGGCAGCGCCGCGCAACGATACCGTGGAGATAGGCGGACCTGAACGGTTCGGTCTCGACGAAATTGCGCGTGTCCAGCTCGCCGCCGATGAAGACCGGCGCGAGGTCATCCGCGATGACAGAGCGCGCTACTATGGTGTCGAACTTAACGACGACACGCTTCTTCCGCTGAAGGGATCGCGCCTTGGCTCGCTGCGCTACGGCGACTGGCTATACCGCTCCATGGCGAATTGACGAGGCAATCCACTTCAGCCGCTCGAAGAAGCGCTGATGAGATCGGAGCCAATCGGCCTCGACCTATACAAAATACAACTGGAAATTTATAACACAACCTTGTATGGGTTGTGTTATGAAGAAGCCCAGGATTGAACAACCCTCGAAAACGGCAGACGGCGGTGCTGCCGGCCGAGTGAGTCTGTATGGGGCCGCGGTTGAGTATGGCATTCACTGCATGCTCTGGCTTATCGAGCCGCGTGCGAAGCCGGTCAGCAGCCGCGATCTTGCCGAGTTGCAGGGCGTGCCGTCCGCATTGATGTCGAGAATCATGCCCAAGCTTGAAAAGGCGGGGCTGGTCACATCGATCAGCGGCATCAGCGGCGGTTACCGGCTCGCCAAGGCGCCGCAGGACATCACGGTCCTCGAGGTTGTCGATGCGATCGATGGCGGCAAGGGCGTCTTTGACTGCAGGAATATCCGCAAGAACTGCGTTTTGTTCCGCGGCAATGCCCCCACCTGGATCACGAGTGGCGTTTGCGGGGTTCACGCCGTCATGCTGCGGGCCGAGAAAAGCATGCGCAATGAAATGAGCCGGACAAGCTTGCTGGACCTGGCAATGGGTTTCGGCGAGCTGGCCCCCGCTGATTTCGGACCAAATGTCGGTCAGTGGCTGGATGACCGCGCATCCAATCGCGAAATTGCCCGCATTTCGGCGGTCAGGGACAGTTCACGAAAGCGACGGCGCAGTACCAACGAGTGATCGTTGACGAACAACAGTTTGACTCCTTGCAACGCACTGGATGGACAAGATGAATCTTTCGACGGGGACCTTAGTGACTGCCAAACCAACTTATCCCGATCAAAATCCGATCGTCCTTGTTGTCGACGATGACGAATCGCTCCGGCTTTCGATTTGCGATCTTCTGGAATCTGTCGGTATCGAAGCCGCCGGTTTCGCCTCGACGCAGGCGCTGATGGACGCAGACCTCCTCGACCGGCCGGGCTGCATGATACTCGATGTCCGCATGCCTGGCGTCAGCGGGCTGGATTTTCAATCGCGCCTTGCCGCAAGTGGCATTTCAGCATCCATTATTTTCCTCACCGGCTACGGCGACATACCGATGACGGTGCAGGCGATGAAGGCGGGGGCGATCGAGTTCCTCACCAAGCCCGTGCGCGAACAGACGTTGCTCGACGCGGTGAACAAAGCCATCGAAATCGACAAGGAAAGACGCGCCGCGCAACTCACCAAAGACGCCAATATCGCGCTCTACGCGACGCTCACGCCGCGCGAACGGCAAGTCATGGAAGCTGTGGTGCGGGGAGCCTTGAGCAAGCAGATCGCCTTTGAGCTGAACATATCGGAAATTACCGTCAAGCTCCACCGAAGCAGCGTGATGCGCAAGATGAAAACCTCGTTCGTCACCCAACTGGTGCACGCCTGGCAGTCCATACCATCGGACATACGCAATGACTATGCGGCCTAGTCTTTGGTATGGCTGTGATGAGACCGGGACTCAGCAGATACTAAAATCGAGTTGTCACAGTAGGTTGCGCGAAAGTATTCATTTTGGCCCCAGTACCAGTTATTGCAGTCGTCGACGACGACGCAAGCGTCCGCGAGGCCTTGGCGGAATTACTCGAGGTGTTCGACTTCAAGTGCCGGGCGTTCGAAAGCCCCGAAACATTCCTGGCAGCGCATGCCCCGGGGCGGTTCGACTGCCTGATCACAGACCTTCACATGAAAGCTATAAGCGGGCTTCAATTGCAGCAGAAGCTTGCCGAGGTCGATCCCGGCTTACCCATCGTCTTCATTTCGGCACACTCGGACCCCGCAGCAAGGTCGAGGGCGCTTCACTGTGGGGCAATCGCCTTTCTGAACAAGCCGATCGACGACAATGTGCTCTATCGGCACATCATATCCGCCCTCAATCGTGGTTCGAAGGAGTAAGATCGATCACGAACGACACCGCCAGCCGGTGAATTGAAACGCAATCGACCATCGCGTCAGAAAACGGAGGTCGCAGATGGAACTCGCAGATTACGCGACCGACAGTGCAATTCGCTACGATCTCGAAGGCACAATTCATTACTGCAACCCCGCGACGACAACCCATTATGGATGGGTTGTCGCGACCATGATCGGCCGGCATTTCCAGGATCTCATGCCGGAGCCTGACCAGGGCACCGTGCTTTGGAATCATCTGTTGAAGAACGGGCATTGGGACGGCGCGTTGCAGCGGCTCTCGCATTCTGGCGCGGTAGTCGAGGCCAATATCCGGTTGGCACTTCGCAAAGACGGTTTGGGCAATCCACTGGATGTTGTCGAATTTTCCACGGTGCAAGCCAATGCCGCCGTCTCGCTGCCTCATAGCACGGCGTTGGGGACGGCAGCCTGCTGGCAATTCAACCTGAGACGTGCCCTGCCCCTGTTTGCCCCCGTCAATGCACCGGCGAACCGGGATCCGAGCGCCGATGAATGGTGTCCAGATCGATTGGATACGCTCCTCACCGCCATCCAGATAACGGATGTCAATGACGAAGCCATACGCCTGTTCGGGTTGCCGGAAGATCGTGACCGGGTGATCGACCGACCTGTTGCCAGCCTATGGCCCGAGCAAAGCCGCGCAGCACTTGGAGATTTGCTCACCGCCCTGGTTGCAAAGACCGACGCGGAGCCGGAGATACGGGAAATTCCCGTCGTTGGCCGATTGCAGCAAGTCGTTCTGACGGGTTGGCGAGCGACCGACCCGCGGTGCCCCGATACAGTCTTCGTCCGCGTCAAAGCCGTATTGAACGCGCCAAACGCGCTGATCGAACTGGAAGCGAGCCAGAGTCGATATCGCAACCTGATCTCCTATCTGCCCATCCCGGTCTGGCAGATCGACGCCCGCGCCGCAGGGCGTATTTTCGACCGCCTGAGGGAGGGCGGCCTCGACGACATGGCTGCCTATTCAGAGGAACACCCCGATCTCGTCGATCTTACCTGCGAACTTGTGCAGGTATTCGACGTCAATGATGATGCCATGTCTCTCTTCGGGAGCAAGGAACGTTCGGACTTTACCGGTCCGGTCGGCTATCTGTTTGCGGGCACGCCCGGCGCCGCGCGGCGCGTTATGCTGGCGCATTTTTCCGGCGCGCGGAACCACGTCGAAGAACTCAAGGTGAAGACGTTCGATGGCCGCGTGATTGACGTGCTGCTGTTGGTGACCTTCCCGGTTCCCGGCGAACGGCTCGATACAACGATCATCATCATGATAGACAACACGGCGCGCCTTGAGGCGGAAGCAAAGCTGCGCAGGATCGAGTCGGATTTCTCGCACGCATCGCGGCTTTCGACCTTGGGCGAAATGACCACGTCGATCGCGCACGAGATAAAGCAGCCGCTCGCGGCAATCCTGATGAATGCCCAGACGAGCCTGCGATATCTGAGGAAAGCCGAGCCCAATCTCGACAAGGCAGATCAACTGACGTCTCGCGTTGTCGATAGCGCCCAGCGCGCCAGCGATATAATCGGTCGGATCCAGGACATGGCGCGCAAGCGTGCGCCGTCCTACGCCTTGCTTGGTTTGAACGACGTCGTGCGCCAATGCCTGATCTTTCTTCGCCACGAAAGCGAAGACAAGGATGTGGTGATCAAATCCAGTCTTGAGCCGAACCTGCCGTTGATCGATGGCGATCGAATTCAGTTGCAGCAGATCATCGTCAATCTGATCGTCAACAGCATCCAGGCCATGAAGTCGGCACCGAAAACCCGACGCGAGATTTGCCTCGAGACCAGCCTGGACGACAACGATCAGGTTGTTTTCTCGATCCGGGATACGGGCACGGGCATCGCCGTCAATCACATGGAACGGATATTCGACGGTTTCTTCACGACAAAGGAGGGCGGCCTCGGCATAGGACTTGCCATATGCCAGTCGATCGTCAAGGCCCACGGCGGAACGATCGAGGCTTTCAATCATCCGGACGGCGGAGCTGTATTTCGCTTCGCGATCCCGTCCAAAAGCGCTTTCAAAGCATCCGGCAATCCGGCTTCTTCCGAGCAAGCGGCATCAGAAAATCGCCCCTATTGATCGGGCAGTGCGGCGCCCTCTCAAGAGAGCCCGATGAAGGAGCACGGTCTCGGTCACTGTTACCGTAACGTACTTCAACTGGCACGGATAACTTGGCAATGACCTCCCGAACCTAATGCCGCCCCACGCGGCATCGTTGGAAAGGCCGACTCATGTTCAGATTTTGCCACGCACCGCTAGCCGCGCTGCTCATCGCCGGCGCCTCGCCTGCCTTGGCGCAGCAACAGCCGCCAAAGTTTGTCGCCAAAGTTCCGGCGGATATCCAAACGCCAAACGCGGTGCAGACGCGCATTGGCGAACTGAAGTTCTCCGACGGGCTTCCCAGCGACGAAACCGTACGGAAGGTCTATGACAACATCGATTTCTCGCGCGGTGTCGAGGCTTTCCTCTCAGGCGTGCCGGCCGCGTCGGTGCACGCGGCGTGCAACGGGCTGAAGAGCATCGGCGTCAACCCAAACGAGGCGGTATCGATCAGCGAAGACCTTCTTGATGCGCGCTCCCTGTTCCTGACAGCCAATTCGACCACGGTATATGTGTTCTTCTGCATCGACCTGAAGGACGGTCCCGTCGTCGTCCAAGTACCGCCGGGTGTTCTTGGACCTGTGGACGACGCCTATTTTCGCTATGTCACAGATGTCGGCCTGATCGGCCCGGATAACGGCAAGGGCGGCAAGTATCTGTTCGTCGGTCCGAACCAGGAAGGACAATTGCCGGATCAAGGCTATTTCGTCACCAGGACGCCGACCTTTACCAATCTCATCTTCTACCGGGCATTCGTAAAGGACGGCGACATCGCCGGAGCGGTAAAAAGCGTCAAGGCACATGCCCGGGTCTATCCGCTGGCGACGGCCGAAAATCCGCCGGAAACCATATTCGTCAACAGTTCCGGCAAGCAGTTCAACACGATCCACTCCAACGATTTCGAGTTCTATGAAGAAATCAATGAGGTTATCCAGGCCGAGCCGGGCGATGCGTTCGATCCGGAGATTGTCGGTCTGTTCGCTTCCATTGGCATAAAGAAGGGCAAGCCATTCGCGCCTGATGCACGGATGAAAGCCATTCTCACCGACGCTATTGCGGTGGGCAACGCGACGGCGCGGGCGATGGTGTTTGCTCCACGCGACGAGCGCGCCAAATTCTATCCCGACCGCCAGTGGAATAACGGGTTCATCGGCAACAGCTACCAGTTCCTGAACGATGGAGAACGCATGCTCGATCCGCGTACCATGTTCCATTACATGGCAACCGGAATAACGCCGGCCATGGCCGCCGCGAAGCCCGGCACCGGATCAGCTTACGCCTTTGCCGTTCGCGATGCGGCGGGGACATTTCTTGATGGCGGAAAGACCTACAAGATCACGCTCCCCGCGCCGATACCCGCCGGCCAGTTCTGGTCTTTCACAGCCTACGACAATCAGACCCGCTCCATGCTCGAAACAGACCAGAAACTGGCAGGTATCGACAGCAATAATCCCGACATCAAGAAGAACGAAGATGGATCGGTGACAGTATGGTTTGCGCCGAACGCGCCCGCCGGGCACGAAAGCAACTGGGTGCAGACCGTGCCCGGCAAGGGCTGGAGTTCCATCTTGCGCCTGTACGCACCGTTGGAACCGTGGTTCGACAAGAGCTGGAAGCCCGGCGATTTCAAATTGGTGAACTGATCTGCCGAGGATGCAGGCAGGTTTCGCCCGTCAGGCCGGGACTGCCTCGTCGGCCCACACCTTGAATTGCGTCAGGACATTGGGACCGAAGACGTTCGTGAGCGGGACGTCCGCAGCATCGCGCCCATGCGCAACCTTGATGCGACCAATGCGCGGCGCGTTGTTTCGTGGATCGAATGCATGCCACTCTCCGCCGAGGAACACCTCCATCCATGCACAGAAATCCATCTCCGAATGCGGCGGTGGCACCCCGATATCGGTTATATATCCGGTGCAATAGCGTGTCGGTATGTTGAGACAGCGGCAAAATGCGACCGCTAGGTGCGTAAAGTCCCGGCAGACGCCGATGCCCTCGCCAAATGCACCGCTCGCCGTTCGGGTCGGATTGGAATATGCGTAACCGAATTTGATATGCTGGTGCACGTAATCGCAGACGGCCTGAACGCGCTGCCAGCCCAGCGGGAATTGTTCGAACAGCCGCCAGGCCTGATCGCTCAACAAGTCCGTCTCGCAATAGCGGCTACCCATCAGGTAGACCAGCACCTCATCGGGAAGATCCTGAACCAGATGCTGCACGGCACCGAGGTGGACCGGATCGGGGGAGCCGCTGTCGTTGACAACAGCATTCGTGCTTAAACTGAATTGGCCCGCTGGCGCCAGGATACGATTGCACCAGTTTCCAAATTGATCGTGGTAGCCATGGGCATGGATCATTGGTGCTGTCTTGAACGTCTCTATGCCGATGAGATCGTCAACGCGCGAGTGATGAACATTCAGTATGGCGATAATCGGTGTTTCCTGCGGAAACTCGAAGGTCAGCTTGCATCCGACTTCAATCTTCATTCGTGGCGCTCCGGGCTAAAATCGAAAACAATAAAAGCAGACGACCGATGTATCGCAGTGGCCTGCGCCTGATCATAAATTACGTTGGAAGAACGTCCACTCCGGCAAGCAACAGACGGAGTGGCTCAGTGCATCCTACATGGTTTTTTGCCAATGACGCCTAAAAATTGCGCACGATGACAATTTGCCCATCTTGAAGCTTTGACCTTTCAAATCCCGATGGCGCGCGAGCCCACCTTCTCCTCATAAAACCCTGAAACTGCGATGAGTTCCCGGCCACAATGCAAGTCGCACACGGTACTCGAGCACAGCTACTGCAGCAATTCCTTGACTAGGGCGCTTGCCTTGCTGAAGTCCATCTGGCCGGCATATTTCTCCTTGAGCGCGTTCATCACCTTGCCCATATCGCGCAGGCCGCTTGCTTCGGTTTGCGTGATGACCTGCGATGTAGCGGCGCGTATTTCGGCCTCGCTCATCTGCTTTGGCATGAAGTCGCGGATAATCTCGATTTCGCCGAGCTCCTGCTCGGCAAGCTCCTGGCGGCCGCCATCTTCGTAGAGCTTCGCCGATTCCTCGCGCTGCTTGATCATCTTGGCAAGGATGGTGCTGATCTCCTCGTTCGTCACCGGCTCCTTGCCCGTTCCCCGGTTGAGAATGTCGCGATCCTTGATAGCCGCCATGATCAGGCGCAACGTCGGAACCCGGCGCTTGTCCTGTGCCTTGACGGCGGCGGTGAGTGCTTGTGCGATCGTATCGCGCATATTCGTCGTCTCCTGTTTGCGAGCAACCTAGACGTGGAGCCAGCCGTATACAATTGGTGTCAATCCCGACGCCTGGAGAATTCACCAGGAGTCTTCGCGTTCCAATTGACCGCGGGCGCGGCTTTGTCTATGGAGTGGGCCTTAGCCAGACTATTATTGTTGTTGCTGCGGTGGAGAGCTTTCCGGCCACCGCGTTCAGTCACGTCATATGGACGCATGGACGGCATTCTTCAATGCCCCGCAACGACAAGGACAACAACGACGCAAGCCCACGCCAGGAGTGCCGCATGAACCCCTCGACAACGACAGACGCTGCAGCCCAGACGAGCCCCAAGACCGCCGGCTGGACGCAAGCAAAGCCGACGGCAGTTCTCGTCCTCGCCGATGGCACGGTCATCGAAGGCAAGGGCCTCGGCGCCACCGGCAGTTGCGAGGCGGAGGTCTGCTTCAATACCGCACTCACCGGTTATGAAGAGATACTGACCGACCCTTCCTATGCGGGTCAGATCGTAACCTTCACCTTTCCGCATATCGGCAATGTCGGCACCAACAAGGAAGACATCGAGGATTTGACGCCCGCCAACCGGGCTGGCGCTGTCGGCGCGATCTTCAAGGCGGACATCACCGCCCCGTCGAGCTATCGTGCCGCCGACAACCTTGATCATTGGCTGAAAGCGCGTGGCATCATCGCGCTTGCCGGCGTCGATACCCGCGCGCTTACCGTTCTCATCCGCGAAAAAGGGATGCCGAACGCCGTGATCGCCCACGATCCGGACGGCAAGTTCGACATCCCGGCGCTGAAAGCACGCGCCGCTGCATGGCATGGCCTTCTCGACCTCGATCTCGCCAAGGACGTCACGTCCGGCCAGAGTTCGGTCTGGACCGAGAAGCCATGGGTCTGGAATGAAGGCTTCGCCGAACAGTCGGCGCCGGAATTCCACGTGGTTGCCATCGACTATGGCATCAAGCGCAATATCCTTCGGCTCATTGCCGGGCTTGGCGCGAAGGTCACCATACTTCCGGCAACGGCCACGGCGGACGACGTTCTCGCCCACCAGCCTGACGGCATTTTCCTTTCGAACGGCCCGGGCGATCCGGCCGCAACCGGAAAATATGCGGTCCCCGCGATCAAGCAACTGATCGAGACCGAAATTCCGATGTTCGGCATTTGCCTCGGCCACCAGATGCTGGCGCTCGCGCTGGGTGGCGACACGCAAAAGATGCACCAGGGCCACCACGGCGCCAACCATCCGGTACGCGACGATACCACCGGCAAGGTCGAGATCGTCTCGATGAACCATGGCTTTGCGGTCGACACCAAATCGCTGCCCGCTGGCGTCGAAGAGACCCATGTCTCACTGTTCGACGGCAGCAATTGCGGCTTGCGCGTCACCGGCCGCCCGATCTTCTCGGTCCAGCATCACCCGGAGGCCTCGCCCGGTCCGCAGGACTCGCACTATCTCTTCCGCCGCTTCTTCAATCTCATTCGCGCGCGCAAGGGTCTGGAACCGCTGCCGGAGCGGGACCAGGCGGCCTGATCAGGGCACGTCCCGTCCCGTAGCAGCTTTCAGGATTTCGAACCATTGCTGGCGGTCGAGTTCGATGTCGAGCGCCCGAGTCATTGCTGCGAGACGATCGAGGTTTAAGCTGCCAAGCACTGGGATAAGCCTCGCCGGGTGGCATAGCAGCCAGGCGATCGCGATGGCGGAGATGTCCTCCACGCCAATTTTCGCTCCCACTTCGCCCAGGACATCACGAACGTAGATTTCACGCTGCCCGTTACTGCTGAAGAGCTTGCCGCCGCCAAGTGGGGACCAGATCATCGGCGCGTAGCGCAACCGTTGCGCATGGTCGAGGCTGCCGTCAAATAACGGCGATGTTTGAAGCAGCGACATTTCGATCTGGTTCGTCACCAGTGGAACCGACAAACGCGATGCCAACAGGTCGAATTGCGATGGCGAGAAATTCGAGACGCCGACAGCGCGAACCTTCCCTGCTTTTACGACGCTTTCCAGACCTGAGGCCGTCTCGTCTGCATTCATGAGAGGGTCGGGACGATGGATCAGCAAAATATCGAGATAGTCGGTGTGGAGATTGGTGAGCGAGCGTTCGACAGAGGCCCTGATATGCGCGGCGCTCGTATCGTAGTGTTTGAGACGATTGTCCGGGCGGGCATTTGATTTCAGCATGATATCGCATTTGCTGATCAACTCTATCGTGTCCCGGGGACCGCCCCAATCTTTAAGCCCCTCTCCGAAAGCTTGCTCGACTCCGTAGTTGCCGTAGATGTCCGCATGGTCAAAGCTCGTTATTCCGAGGTCGATTGAACCCTGAATGAGCCGCGCAACGTCGGAGGCACTTGGTTTCGAAGTTCCGTCCAAGAGCCGCCATCCACCGAGGACAATCCTCGACAGGCTGAGCCCTGCTCCATTCAGCGTAACGCGCGATCCTTGGGACATTCTCTCACCTCACCTTCCAACGGCGCCCATTTTCTAGAGCAAATGTGAAATGGTGAAAATGGCGGAAGATAAATTCGCTTGCGCAGGAAACTACCGAGTTCGCTCTTGACATAAAAGATAATGACTGTACCAATCCCTCAAGATTTTACCTTTCGGTACAAAAAGGAACCGATTATGTCAGAGCAACGTCCGCCGCTGCCGCCATTCACACGCGGAACAGCGATCTTAAAAGTTCGTGCGGCTGAAGACGGCTGGAATAGCCGCGATCCGCAGCGGGTCTCCCTCGCATATACGCCCGACAGCTCGTGGCGCAATCGCTCCACCTTCATCAGCGGACGCGACGAGATCGTTGCCTTTCTCACCGCAAAGTGGGTGCGCGAGCTCGATTATCGCCTGATCAAGGAGCTTTGGGCGTTTACAGACAACCGGATCGCCGTTCGCTTCGCCTATGAATATCACGACGATTCGGGCAACTGGTTCCGTGCCTATGGCAACGAGAATTGGGAGTTCGACCAGAACGGGCTAATGCGCGAACGCTACGCATCAATCAATGACCTGCCGATTAAGGAATCGGAAAGGAAGTTTTTCTGGGAGCGCTCGAAGCCTCGTCCGGCGGACCATCCCGGGCTAACCGATCTCGGTCTGTAGGCTATGGCCAAAACCGTTGCCGAACGCTCCGACATCGTTCCAGTTCTTGCCGAAATCTTCCGTGAATATGGCTTCGAGGGTGCAAGCCTTGCCATCATCGGTGAACGCACCGGCCTCGGCAAGGGCAGCCTCTACCACTTCTTTCCTGGTGGCAAAGAGGAAATGGCAACGGCGGTGCTTGCCGAAATTGATGCCTGGTTCGAAGCGAATATCTATCGGGTCTTGCGGGAAGGCGCTGATCCCCGCGCAGCCATTGAAGCAATGTGCCGCGGCGTGAACGGATATTTTCACTCGGGACGGCGCGTGTGCCTTGTCGGCGCATTTGCTCTCGACAACGTCCGCGATCGGTTCGGCAATCGGATCAGCGCCTACTTTTCCGATTGGCAGGCGTCACTGGCCGCGGCCCTCGTCAAAAGTGGTTGCAGTGCGGTCGACGCGGAAGATCTTGCCGAAGAGTCCCTAGCCGGCATCCAGGGCGCGCTGGTATTGGCCCGGGCCCGTGGGGATGCTTCGGTGTTCGAGCGCGCCATGATCCGGATCGAACGAAGGCTCCTCGCCTGAGCTACTGCACTTCGTTGGGCGCAAGCGCGCCCGGTGCAAGCGCGCCATCTTTTGCGGGTGAACGCTTTTCGACGCGCAGGATAAAGACGATGACGGCAACAAGCACGAACAGACCGCCAAGCACGTAGGCGGCGCCGGCAAATTTCACCGGCGCGTCCGCCGCGGTGAAAACCGCGAAAATCTGCGTGAAGATCAGCGGCCCGATAATATTGGTTATGCTGAAAAGGCTCGTCATCGCGCCCTGCAACTCGCCCTGTTCGGAGGCCGGCACCTTGGCCGATGCGATGCTGCGCATGGCCGGGTCGGCCAGACCTTCTAGGCACGTCGCGATGATCACCGCATAGACCATCCAGCCCTGCCAGGCGCTCGCATAGCCGAAGAAGCCGAGCATGGCGAAGGTCAGGCCGATGACCGCGGTTCGCCATTCGCCGAACTTCGTGACGACGCGCGGCAATACCAGCCCCATAACGAGGGCGCTGCAGAGGCCATAGACGCCGAGCGAAAGGCCGATATCGCTTTCGCTCCAGCCATAGCGAAAACTTCCGACATAGGCCCATACCGACGGGTATGCCATATGCCCGAGCGTAAGCATGAAAAAGGCAAGTCCGATAGCGAGGATGCCCTTGTGCTGGCGCATCTGTCTCAGCGCGCCAATCGGATTGGCGCGCTTCCACTCGAATGCCCGGCGGTTCTTGATCGCGAGTGTTTCGGGCAACATGAACCAGGCGACGACGAAATTGACGAATGAGATTGCGGCGGCGCCAAAGAAAGGAACCCGCGGGCCGAATTCACCGAGAAAGCCGCCTATGATCGGGCCGAGGATGAAACCAATGCCGAAGGCGATGCCGAGCAGGCCGAAATTTCGGGCGCGGTCCTCGTCGGTGCTGACATCGGCGATGTAGGCTGAGGCCGTCGCGTAACTGCCGCCGCTTATCCCCGCGAGAATTCGTCCGAGCAACAAAATCGCGAAGTTAGGTGCAAGCGCGCAGATCAGATTGTCGAGTGAGAAGGTGATGATGGATATCAACAGGATTGGCCTGCGGCCGAACCGGTCGCTCAGATTTCCAATAAGCGGCGCAAATGCAAACTGCATGCCCGCGTAAACGAAGAGCAGCCAGCCGCCGTAGATTGCCGCCTGTCCGACGTCCGTGCCCGTGAGTTCTTCCAGATATTCGGGGAGAACGGGAATGATGATCCCAATGCCGATGATGTCGAGCAGGAGGATCGTAAAAACGAGAATAAGGCCGCGTTTGGCAAGGACCGGATCGATCATCGGAAAACTCACAACCAGCCCTCATATGCGCAGCGGAGGCGCAAAGGGCGCATTTTCAGTCGTCAGGCGCGAAACAATTCGTGAACATGAACAGGAAATGGCGCAAAATGCCATCGATTTCTGGCTGAAAGCGGGCTTGCTCCTGACAACTGCTGCCAAATGCTAGCGCACGTAGCGCGTCGGCACAGCAGTTGTAGTCTTCAGGATCTCCATCGAAACCGACGCTGAAATATCGAAGAACTCTACCCTTTCGACCAGCGTCCGATAAATGCCGTCATAGGCCTCGACCCGGGGCAGCACAAGTTTCAGGATATAGTCGATCGTACCGGTCATGCGATGCACCTCGACGATTTCGGGAATGTCGTTGATCGCCTTGCGGAATTGTTCGAGCCATTCGGCGGAATGGCGTGCAGTGCGGACGATGACAAACATCGTCGTCGGCAATCCCATCAGCGGACGATCAAGGAGGACCACGCGTCGCGCGATGAACCCCTCCTCTTCGAGGCGCTGGATGCGGCGCGAGCATGCCGATACCGAAAGGTTCACCCGTTCAGCGAGTTCAGATACGCCGAGGGACGCGTCATTCTGCAGCAAATCAAGGATTTTCCGATCACGATCGTCGAACATTGATTAAACGGAGCCCATTTCTTGCACGCTGGACATATAATACGCTGATTTTTTGCAAAGCCGCAACCAAAAGGCGCCAAGTTTGCGAAGCTTTTGCGTGTGCTCCCGACTATCCTTTGCTCAAGTCACAAAGCAAGGGGTTGGTATGCGCACTATTGGATTGATTGGCGGCATGAGCTGGGAAAGCACCGCTGTTTATTATCGCCAGATCAATGAGATGATCCGTGAGCGGCTTGGCGGGCTGGTCTCGGCAAAGATTGCCATGCAGTCGCTCGACTTCTCCGAAGTCGTTGCCTTGCAGAAAGCCAACCGTTGGGACGATGCCGCTGTGCTCCTCTCCGGTGCGGCCCAGCACCTCGAAGCTGCCGGCGCTGATTGTGTGCTCATCTGCACCAATACCATGCACCTCGTCGCCGAACCCGTCGCAGCATCTGTTCGCGTGCCGCTTATCGATATCCGCACCGAAACCGCGAAAGCGCTGGCTGCCGCAGGCAAAAGCCGGCCGCTGCTGCTCGCTACCCGCTATACGATGGAACACGGCTTCTATGCCGAATTCATGCGCGATTACTTTGCTATCGAGGTCATGGTGCCGAACGAGATCGATCGCGCGAAGGTTCATTCTGTGATCTTCGATGAACTGTGCTGCGGCATCGTCAAGGATGATTCCCGTCATGCGCTCGAAAAGATCGTGCAGCGCGGCAAGGAAGCCGGCGCCGATTGCGTCATCCTTGGCTGCACTGAAATCTGCCTGTCACTGACCGACGACAATCTGGCCCTGCCGGTATTCGACTCGACAACGATCCACTCTAGAGCGGCCGTCGCCCATGCGCTCGGCCTTGACCGGATCAGCGATCAAGAAGCCATCTAGCGGAGTGCCTCCCGCTACGGGAGGCAACCGGCTGCATCAGATCTTGCTGTTGAACGTATCGCAGCTATCGAGCTTGCCGCTGTCGAATCCGCGCTTGAACCAGGTCGCGCGTTGCTGCGAGGTGCCATGGTTGAAGCTCTCCGGTACGACATAACCCTGCATTTTGCGTTGCAGCGTATCGTCGCCGATCTTCTGCGCGGCATTCAATGCTTCTTCCAAATCGCCCGTTTCGAGAATGCCCTTCTGCTCGGTGAAGTGACCCCAGATGCCGGCAAAACAGTCGGCCTGGAGCTCGACGCGAACAGACATGGCATTGGCATCTGCCTCGCTCATGTTCTGCCGCATCTGGTTGAACTTGGGCAGCACGCCGATCAGGTTCTGCACATGGTGGCCGACTTCGTGGGCAAGCACGTAGGCCTGGGCGAAGTCGCCCGATGCGCCGAACTTCTTGTCCAGTTCGTCATAGAAACTCAGATCGATGTAGAGCTTGCGATCACCGGGGCAATAGAACGGGCCGGACGCCGCACTGGCAAAACCGCAGGCGGACCGCACCTGCCCGTTGAAGAGCACCATGGTGGGCGCCGGATAAGTCTGGCCCTCTGCCTGGAAGATGCCGCTCCAGACGTCCTCAGTCTCGGCAAGGATCGTCCGGACGAACTGGGTCATCTCGTCATTGCTCTTGACGGACGTGTCGCCGCCCGAGGGCGACTGGGTCTGGCTCGGCGAAAGCGTACCGCCATCTTCGCCAGAACCGACGAGGATCTGCATGGGATCGATATTGGTGCAGAACTTCAGGAACAGGAAAATCGCCGCGAGAATGACGATGCCTGAAAAGCCGCCGCCGCGCGCCGTGCTGAAACCGCCGCCTGTCGGCAACCGAAACCCGCCGCGCCCGATGCCTCCGGGAAAGCCGCCGTCGCCCTCGCCGCGTTGATCCTCAACATTGTCACTTTGCCTGCGGCCTTGCCAACGCATGTCCATCTCCCCAAAGCCGACGAACCGGCCGATATGCTGCACTATCAACAGTATAGTGCGATATTTGTTTCACGCATGCGGCTATTTTTCAACGCAGAGGCGCCGACGACACATAATCAACTTTCATGACCGATTGATGCAGCGGCAAGGCCGAGCCGCAAACATGCCCCAAACTGCGGCGAAAAAGCACGAAATGCCGCGTTTTTGGGGTTACGTAATGCGATTCCTTTGCCTATAAGGCAGCCTTAGCCTCGCATCTGGAACTTAAGTGTCTGTCCGTACGGTCGAAACCCGTGCGGTTTTTTGTGCAGCACGCTATGGATAGGAACCGACCATGCCAAAACGCACCGACATCAAATCTATTCTGATCATCGGCGCTGGCCCGATCATCATCGGTCAGGCATGCGAGTTTGACTATTCCGGCACGCAAGCCTGCAAGGCGCTGAAGGAAGAAGGCTACCGGGTCATCCTCGTCAATTCCAATCCGGCGACGATCATGACCGATCCGGAGCTTGCCGACGCCACCTATATCGAGCCGATCACCCCGGAAGTCGTCGCGAAGATCATCGCCAAAGAGCGTCCGGACGCGCTGCTGCCGACCATGGGCGGCCAGACCGCGCTCAATACCGCGCTTTCGCTGCGCCGCATGGGCGTTCTCGATCGCTACAATGTCGAGATGATAGGCGCCGATGCCGCCGCTATCGACAAGGCCGAGGACCGGGCGCTTTTCCGCGAGGCGATGGCCAAGATCGGCCTCGAAACACCGCGCTCGATGCTGGCCAATGCCACGGACGTCAAGGATCACGACCGCCGCCTGCACCAGGAGCAGCGCGAGGCGGTGAAAGCGAAATTTTCCGGCGCGGAACTCGACGCCGCGCTCGACAAGCTCGAGACCGAATGGCAGCTCGGGGAAGGCGACCGCAAGCAGCGTTATGTCTCGCATGCACTCGGCATGGCCGGGGCCGCGCTTGACCATGTCGGCCTCCCGGCAATCATCCGTCCTTCCTTTACCATGGGCGGCACCGGTGGCGGCATCGCCTACAACCGTACCGAGTTCTATGAAATCATCGGCAGCGGCCTCGATGCCTCGCCGACGACCGAGGTGCTGATCGAGGAGTCGGTGCTCGGCTGGAAGGAGTACGAGATGGAGGTTGTTCGCGACAAGGCGGACAATTGCATCATCATCTGCTCGATCGAGAACGTCGATCCGATGGGCGTCCATACCGGCGACTCGATCACCGTTGCCCCTGCTTTGACCTTGACCGACAAGGAATACCAGATCATGCGCAACGCCTCGATCGCGGTGCTGCGCGAGATCGGCGTCGAGACCGGCGGCTCGAACGTCCAGTTCGCCGTCAACCCGGAAAACGGGCGGCTGATCGTCATCGAGATGAATCCGCGCGTGTCGCGCTCCTCGGCGCTGGCATCGAAGGCGACGGGCTTCCCCATTGCCAAGGTCGCAGCCAAGCTCGCAGTCGGCTACACGCTCGACGAACTCGAAAACGACATTACCGGCGGTGCGACGCCGGCATCGTTCGAACCGTCGATCGATTATGTCGTCACCAAGATCCCCCGCTTTGCCTTCGAGAAATTCCCTGGCGCCGAACCGATCCTGACAACGGCAATGAAGTCGGTCGGCGAAGTCATGGCGATCGGACGCACCTTCAAGGAATCGCTGCAGAAGGCGCTGCGCGGCCTTGAAACCGGCCTGACCGGCCTCGACGAAATTACGATCCCCGGCACCGGCGAGGGCAACGACAACAATGCGATCCGCGCCGCCATCGGCACGCCCACGCCGGATCGGCTGCGCATGGTGGCGCAGGCGTTGCGGCTTGGTCTTTCCGTCGAGGAGGTGCACGAGGGCTGCAAAATCGACCCGTGGTTCCTCGAACAGATGGCGGAAATCATTGCCACCGAAGAACGGGTGCGCGAGCACGGCCTGCCGCAGGACGCGCAGAACCTGCGCATGCTGAAGGGCATGGGCTTTTCCGATGCGCGTCTCGCCAGTCTCGCCAAGGTCGAGGCTTCCGATGTCACCAAGCTTCGCAACAAGCTGGACGTTCATCCGGTCTACAAGCGCATCGACACGTGCGCTGCCGAGTTCGCCTCGCCGACCGCCTACATGTATTCGACCTATGAAGTACCTTTTGCCGGAGCGCTCGCCTCGGAGGCCGAGGTCTCCGATCGCAAGAAAGTCGTCATCCTCGGCGGCGGCCCGAACCGTATCGGCCAGGGTATCGAATTCGACTATTGCTGCTGCCATGCTGCTTTCGCGCTGCGCGATGCCGGCTACGAAGCCATCATGATCAACTGCAACCCCGAGACTGTATCGACCGACTACGACACCTCGGACCGGCTCTACTTCGAACCTTTGACGGCTGAAGACGTCCTTGAAATCCTGCGCACGGAACAGAGCGCCGGAACGCTCCATGGCGTGATCGTCCAGTTCGGGGGCCAGACGCCGCTCAAGCTCGCCGATGCGCTGGAGAAAGCCGGTATCCCGATCCTCGGCACGTCGCCGGACGCGATCGACCTTGCAGAGGACCGCGACCGCTTCCAGAAGCTTCTCGTCAAGCTTGATCTGACCCAGCCGAAAAACGGTATCGCCTATTCGGTTGAGCAGGCCCGCACCATTGCCGGCGAACTCGGCTTCCCGCTTGTGGTACGCCCCTCCTACGTTCTCGGCGGACGCGCCATGCAGATCATCCATGACGAGCGGTCGCTGCAGAGCTACCTTCTCGACACGGTTCCCGAACTCGTGCCTGAGGAAATCAAGCAGAAGTATCCCAATGATAAAACCGGGCAGATCAATACGCTCCTCGGCAAAAACCCGCTGCTTTTCGACCGCTATTTGACCGAGGCCATCGAGGTCGATGTCGACTGCCTGTGCGACGGCAAGGACACCTGGGTTTCCGGCATAATGGAGCACATTGAGGAGGCCGGCATCCATTCCGGCGACAGCGCCTGCTCCCTGCCCGTCCACTCCCTCTCCGCTGAAACCGTCGCGGAACTCGAAAAGCAGACGGCGGCGCTTGCCAAATCGCTCAATGTCGTCGGCCTGATGAACGTGCAATATGCCATCAAGGACGACACGATCTATGTGCTAGAGGTGAACCCCCGCGCGTCTCGTACAGTGCCCTTCGTCGCCAAGACCATCGGAACGCCGATTGCCAAGGTCGCAGCACGGATAATGTCGGGCGAAACGCTGGATCAGGCGCTTGCCAATTATGGCGGCAAGCCGGCAACGACAGGCCGCAAGCACATCGCCGTCAAGGAAGCGGTGTTCCCGTTCGCGCGCTTCCCCGGCGTTGATACGCTGCTTGGGCCAGAGATGCGCTCGACCGGTGAGGTCATGGGTCTCGACTATGACTACGCGCTGGCCTTTGCCAAGTCACAGCTCGGTGCCGGTGTCGATCTTCCGCGCGATGGAACGCTGTTCGTTTCTGTCCGCGACGACGACAAGCCGGGTATACTTTCGGCCGTCAAGCGTCTCTCGGGGCTCGGCTTCAAAATCATGGCGACCGGCGGCACGGCCCGTTTTCTTTCGGAAAACGGCGTTGCGGCCCAGAAGATCAACAAGGTTCAGGAAGGCCGCCCGCATGTCGAGGACGCCATCCGCAACCGGCAGGTCCAGTTGGTCTTCAACACCACGGACAGCGCCAAGGCGATCTCGGACTCCAAGTCTCTCCGCCGCGCAACGCTGATGCAGAAGGTGCCATATTACACCACCCTCTCGGGTGCTGATGCGGTCGCCGAAGCAATCGCGGCATTGAAGGCGGGTTCGCTTGAGGTCAGGCCGCTGCAGGATTATTTCGTTTGACAGTCTAGGCCGGGCTGGTGGCACCGCTACTTGCCTGGCAGGACAATGCACAGTAAAATGACTATAGGCATCTGACTATGGTCACAAATATGAGCAGACAGGTATCCAAATCCGAATTCAAGGCAAAGGCGCTTGAATATTTTCGGCAGGTTGAAGCGTCTGGCGTTGGCCTTGTCGTGACCGACCATGGCAAGCCGGTGCTTGAGGTGCGCCCTTATCGCGGCGGAACCGAACGCAGCGCAATGGACGTGTTACGTGGCTCGGTCATTCAGTACGATAAGCCAACCGACCCGGTCGGCGACGATGACTGGGCCGAGGCGCAGTGATCGTACTGGACACACATGTCCTGGTTTGGTGGGTGAGCGGCGATCCCGCCTTGAGCAGGACGGCACGTAACGTGATCCAAGAGCAGCAAGTGAGTGGCGAGATCATTATCTCGGCCATCTCAGCTTGGGAAATCGCCATGCTGGTCGATCGAGGACGGCTGGTGCTTTCGATGGATGTCGATTCCTGGCTAAGCGCAGTCGCGCGAATCGAGCGAATGCGCTTTGTCGCCGTAGATCGCGAGATCGGGGTAAAATCGGTGACATTGCCCGGCGACTTTCACAAGGATCCGGCTGACCGCATGATCGTCGCCACGTGTCATGTCTTGAGCGCGCCGCTGGTCACAGCCGACAGCAAAATTCAGGAATACGCGCACATCACCACAATCTGGTAGCGCTACACCCCTTCGATCCCTTCGTTCTCGAGGCCGTGGCCCGACGGGTCGCTGACGAAGTGCAGCACCTTGGCGAAGAGCTTTTCGTCCTTGTCCTCCCGCCCGATATGCACCACGGTCGACTTGGCGAGATGGTTGCGCAAAACCTTCATGACCCGCTCATGCGCAGCAGGTTCCATGGCGTCGAGGGCCTCATCGATCACCACCCAGCTTGGTTCGTGCAATTTGAGGCGGGCAAAGGCCAGCGATTGCTGTTCGTCGTCGCTGAGTTCCCTGTCCCAGCGCGCGCGGAAATCGAGCATTGATTCAAGCCGGGTCAGGCCGAGCTCATGAAGGGCCGATACCAGTTGCTCGTCGGAAAAGGCTTCCTCGCCTTGCGGATACGACATCGCTCCCCGCAGGCTGCCGGGCGGAAAGTAGGGCGAACGCGGCATATAGAGGATCGAGGTGTTCGCCGGCAGGCTGACCGTTCCGGCACCCCACGGCCAGAGGCCGGCAATGGCGCGGAACAGCAATGTCCGGTCGATCCCCGCTTCGCTGGTTATCAGGACGCGCTCGCCTTCCTTGACGATCGCCTTCTTTTCCTTCAGCCGAACCGTTGCCCTGGGCGCGGTGATTTTAAGCGATTCCAGGACGATCTGGTTGGAATCCGTCTCGGTGAATTTGATGCGCTGGTCAACACTATTCATGAGGTCGGTCGCCTGAACAGCCTGGCGGAATGACGTAACGCGCAAAAGCGTGGCGCGCCAATCGGCAATGGCGCCGAAATTGTTGACGAACCATTTCAACGCGTCATGCACCTGATTGAACGCGCCGATTGCAGCCATCAAGCCGCCAAAGGACAGGTTACCGGCAAAGTAGACTGGCGCTGCAACGAGGATCGGTGCAACGATTGTGATCCAGCCGTAACCGGAAGTGACCCAGGTCAGTTGGGTCAAGGCGGTGACCAGCAGGCGGATTGCGCCAAGCAGTCGGTCGATATCGAAACCGAGCCGGCGATTCTCGTCGGCCTCACCACGATAGAGCGAAATCGCATCGATATGTTCGTTGACCCGCATCAGCGAGAAGCGCAGTTCCGATTCCTTCTGGTATCGGTCGGCATTGAGATGGATGAGCCGGCGTCCGACGAGCCAGCTGATCCACGAAGCGATGCCGGCATAGAGAAATGCTGCCCAGACCATGTAGCCAGGTATGGAAAAGCTGTAGCCCGCCACGTTGAAGACGAAGCCGCTGGAAAACGTCCACAACACGCCGACGAAGCTGATCAGCAATATCGACGCCTGCAACAGCCCGAAGCCGAGATCGGTCGACATTTCGGCGAGGTGGCGGGCGTCCTCATGCAGGCGCTGGTCGGGATTGACGCCGATCGGACCAGAATTGGAGAGCTTGAATGCCCGTCTTGGTTGCAGCCATTCGCCGACGAGATCGCGCGTCAGCCCCTCGCGCAGTTTGAGGCGCGCCATCTGGTTGAGCCAGGTCTGCGCCACGTTGAGCACGAGCAGCACCGAGGCAATGGCGAAGAACACCATGAGCTGATCGACGAACGCCGAAAAATCGCGGCGCGACAGGGCATCATAGAACGGCACGTTCCAGCGGTTGAGAAGGACCTGCCCCGCCGAGGTGACGATGATAATGGCGAAGACGCCGAGGATGAGGAGAATAAGGCGGTTACGAACCGGCGAAATCCAGTAGATATTGCCGATGACGCGAAGCTGCGCCCAGAGACCCGCTTCCACTTCGCCCGCGACGGAGGTGGGCGTGGATCGGTTCGGTTTCTGCTCCGCCATGAGTTTCCCCTGTGGGCGACCGCGAGTCGGCCTTGTTCTACCTTCTAACACACGTCGGATAATGCGCTGAAATGCAAGACGGAATGTAGGGGCAAAATTTACGCGCGCAAGCGCTGCGCGGTAACCTCGATGGCAGGCCATTTTGAATCCGGCTTGTTTTGGGCCGGAATCTGTCATATGTATCCGTCATCGATTTTATCGGTCGAGTGACTTTGCGACCTGCGTAACCCGTTGCGCTTCCTGATGAACTCCATTGCATAGGTTCGATTCCCTGGGCTGCATATGTGCATGCTGCCTGTCTTATACATCTGAAAGGAATTTCCCATGGCTACGGGAACAGTGAAATGGTTCAACAGCACTAAGGGCTACGGTTTCATCCAGCCTGATACCGGTGGTGCCGACGTATTCGTCCATATTTCCGCTGTTGAACGCGCAGGTCTGCGCGGCCTCAATGACGGTCAGAAGGTCAACTACGAGATCGTTCAGGACCGTCGTTCGGGCAAGTCGTCCGCTGACAACCTCAGCGTCGCGGGTTGATGCCGCAAACCGGGAATCGTTCGATTTCTGAAGCACAGAATTGAGAAAGGCGGGTTCACCCCGCCTTTTTCGTTTTATATCAAGAGATTCGTCGGTCCGCCGGACTCAACTTCTAAGCGAGTTCAACAACAACTTTACCGAACGGTCCCCGATCAAGATGATCAAGCGCAGCGTTGAGCTCAGCCAACGTGTAGCTGGCCTCGATGATCGGCTTCACGCCTGAAACGTCATAGGCCCTTACCAGATCTTCAAGTCCCCGCCGATGGCCGACCTGAAGACCTTCGACGATCAGTCGCTTGCGGGCGAATGCGCCAAAGCTCCCGGACACATCCAGCCCTTCGAGAATGCCAATAAGGGAGATGCGCCCCGCGACGGCAGCCGCCTCGAGCGATTTGCCAAGATGGGCGCCGCCCACGGTTTCGAGAATATGATCGGCGCCGTGATCGCGCGTCAGGCGATGAACGGCGGCCACCCAATTCTCTTTCTTGCGGTTGATGCCGTGGTGGGCGCCGCGTTCGCTCGCGCGAGCCAGCTTCTTGTCGTCCCCTGAAACGACGATGATTTCGGCCCCGTGCATCAGGCCGATTTGAAGCCCGAACAGCGAAACGCCGCCGGTGCCAAGAATGAGGACAGTCTGTCCCGCCCGCAATTGTCCACGCTCGACAAGCGCCGTCCACGCGGTCAGTCCAGCGCAGGGCAGCGTGCTGGCCTCGCTGTGCGTAAGGGTGGCAGGGCCTCGCACCGCCCAGTCTTCGTGGAGAACGACATACTCGGCAAGAACCCCCTGCACCGTGCCCCCTAGCGTGCGCCCGTTGGGCTCTCTCGCGGTCCCCGGGCCGTCGCCATCTATCCAATCGGGAATAAACGTGGAGATGACGCTGTCGCCCACGGCAAAGCGCGTCACGCCGTCGCCGACCCCGGCGACGATGCCGGAAAAGTCGGAAGCAGGCACCACCGGTTCCGTCAGCGGATCGGGCAAGCCGAAACCGTCATCGATCAGGAGCTTGTCACGATAGTTCAACGACGCGGCGAAGACCTTGATCAATATTTCGCCGGGCCCTGGTTGCGGAACCGGTACCTCCGCCAACTTTAGATTTTCCCTGCCGGCCGCGGTCAATTGCCAGCGTCGCATCGTCGTTGTCATGGATACACCTTTCTATCGCACCCGCCTCCGGGTTGAGGTGTCGACCATATATGCGCCGCGAGCACAACAGTTGCGCCAATCAGCATCAATATTGTATCGCTACTGTCTACAATGAGGATCAAGGACGTTGAACAAACTCGCCGGCATTCAGGAATTTGTTGCAGTTGTCGACGCGGGCGGATTCTCGGCAGCGGCCGAACGTCTGCACATGTCGAGGTCTGCGGTGGGCAAGACCGTGGCACGCCTTGAGCAGCGGCTTGGCGTGAGGCTCTGCCATCGCACAACCCGGGCATTTGCGCTGACTGCAGAGGGGCACGCCTTCTACGAGCGCTCGCTGCGCGTCCTCGCTGAAGTCGAGGCGGCCGAATTTGCTCTGACCTCGGAAATGGCCGAGCCAGCCGGCCGCATGCGGATCAGCGTACCGGCAATCTTCGGCCGGCGCTGCGTGGCGCCGGTCGTCTTCGATCTCGCCCGGCAATATCCGCGACTGCGATTCGACGTCTCCTTCACCGACCGGACCGTGGACCTTATCGAAGAGGGTTACGACTTGATCGTGCGCAACACCGTGCTTCCGGACAGGGCTGGATTGAGCGCACGCCGTATCGCCCGCCAGCGCATGGCCATCTGCGCGTCGCCGGACTATCTCGCCGCGCGCGGGACGCCGGGTACACTCGATGACATCGCTGCACACGATGCCATCACCTATGGCCGCGACGGAAATGCCCGCCCCTGGCTGTTCCCTGACGGGCGCGGCGGCACCTTCGCTGCCCCGACGCGAAGTTTGCTCATCGTTGACGATCTTGAGGCTGCGGCGGATGCTGCCGCGAGCGGTCTTGGCCTCGTATGGTCGCCGTGCTGGCTGATCCGCGATCACGTTCGCGCAGGCCGTCTGGTTCAGGTGTTGACCGGGCTTGAGCCTCTGATCTTCGACACATTCGCGGTATGGCCGACCGCCCCCTTCATGCCCGCCCGCCTGCGCGTCCTCGTCGACGCTTTGGCGAGCCGCCTTCCGGGCATGACCGGCGCAGACCGCGAGATCAAGTGACTAGGGCGAGTGGGATGGTTCTTACGGAATCCACGTGATTGGCACGTGTCCTTCGTCTGCAGCAACCCGGCTCAGCCATTTTGCAATCGACGGGTAGGCTGAAAGATCGTAGCCGCCGCGATTGGCTTCGTGTGTATAGGCGTAGAGGGCGATGTCGGCTAGACTCATGCTGCTGCCCACCAGGTATGGCGTTTTCTGCAGCTGCGTTTCCATGACGAGGAGCGCCTTGTTTCCCCCCTCTAGTGTTGCGGCGAGCCGCTCTGGCGTCGCCTCCTTGGCCCGTTCCGGATAGACGAACAAGGCCTTTCTCACGGCGATGTTCGGTTCATGCGTATACTGCTCGAAGAACAGCCACTGATACATCAGCGCCCGCTCGTACGGGTCCTCGGGAATGAAGCGGCTGCCTTCGCCAAGGTGCAGCAGGATTGCGTTTGATTCTGCGATGAACCGCCCGTCGTCGAGCTCGAGCAGGGGCACCTTTCCATTCGGATTTTTCGCCAGATATTCAGGCTTGCGCGTTGAACCGTCGACGGAAGACACATGGATATGCTCGAACGGCATCGCCAATTTCGCCATCAAAAGCCGTGGCTTGTAGCAGTTTCCGGATTCGGGCTGTGAGTAGAGTTTCGGCATATGGATGGTCTCCTGTAGCAGGCGAATATTTTCGCTCCTTCGCGCAATGTCCAATCATTTTGCTTGAAGGATGGGACAAGCGAAGCTGGTGCTTCGCCAGTTCGATGTCACACCCTGCATAGAAAGTGAGCGATGAAAAGCCTTCAGGGCATGCTTTTGCTTGCGATTCGCCCTCCATTGCGACATACGAACCCCGCAACCGCCCGGCGGTTATCAACCCTCGTTTCTGGAGAACGACAAAATGGCATTCCTCGCAGACGCCCTTTCCCGTGTGAAGACTTCCGCAACCATTGCGATCACCCAGAAAGCGCGCGATCTGAAAGCCGAGGGCCGTGATGTCATTTCCCTATCGGTCGGCGAGCCGGACTTCGATACGCCCGATAATGTCAAGGAAGCAGCAATTGCCGCCATCCGCCGCGGCGAAACCAAATATACGCCCGTCGCGGGCATACCGCAGCTTCGTGAAGCGATCGTGCGCAAATTCAAGCGCGAGAACGAACTCGAATACAAGGCCAACCAGGTTATCGTCAGCACCGGCGGCAAGCACGTCATCTATAACGCGCTGCTTGCGACGCTCAATCCAGGCGATGAAGTGATCTGCGTTGCGCCCTATTGGGTAAGCTACCCGGAAATGGTGGCGCTTTGCGGCGGCACCCCGGTGATCGTCTCCGCGCTGCAGAAGAACGAATTCAAGTTGCAGCCCGAGGATCTCGAGCGTGCGATCACGCCGAAGACCAAGTGGATCATCATGAATTCGCCTTCGAACCCCTCGGGCGCGGCCTATACGTGGGACGAAATGAAGAAGCTGACGGATGTGCTGATGCGCCATCCGCATGTATGGGTGCTGACCGACGACATGTACGAGCACCTGACCTATGGCGACTTCAAGTTTGTCACGCCGGCGCAGGTCGAGCCGAACCTCTACAACCGCACCCTGACGATGAACGGCGTTTCGAAGGCCTATGCCATGACCGGCTGGCGCATCGGCTACGCCGCCGGCCCGCTCGAACTGATCAAGGCAATGGACATGGTCCAGGGCCAGCAGACTTCCGGGACGAGTTCCATTTCGCAGTGGGCGGCCGTGGAAGCGCTTGATGGAACGCAAGAACATTTGCCGGTGTTCAAGAAGGCCTTCGAAGGACGTCGCGACCTGATCGTCTCGATGCTGAACCAGACCAAGCTCCTCGAATGCCCCAAACCCGAAGGCGCATTCTACGTCTATCCGTCCTGTGCGGCCGCAATCGGCAAGACCGCGCCGTCGGGCAAGGTCATCGAAACTGACGAGGATTTCGTCAGCGAATTGCTGGCGACCGAAGCTGTCGCGGCCGTACATGGCTCGGCATTCGGGCTCGGCCCGAACTTCCGCATTTCCTATGCAACCTCCGACGCCAACCTCGAAGAGGCCGGCAAGCGCATTCAGCGCTTCTGCGCCAGCCTTCGCTGATTGATAAGATGAGGGGGGGCCACAGGGCCCTCTTTCACTCCTGGAACATTGTGCACAACGTGCTCAGCGTAGCCGTCAGCGTGTTCGGTGATACGCCACCCAGCTTCTTTACCAGCCGCTGCTTGTCAATCGTGCGAAGCTGGTCAAGGAGGACAAGGCCATCCTTGCCTTGAAAGGTTACGGCAACACGAAATCCGGCCGGACGGCTCCCGGTCGTCATGGGCGCCGCTATGACCGTTCGCAAGTGGTCGTGCATTTCCGGCGGCGAGATAATGAGGCAGGGGCGGGTTTTCTTTATTTCGCTGCCAATCGTCGGATCAAGATTGATGAGCCAGACGTCGCCGCGGCTTACCATTTAAGCTCGCCATCAGCTTCATTGGGAAACTCCGGCCACAGAAGCTCATCATCTCCTGCTGCGGCGACCCGTTTCGCATCCTCGGCCCAGCGCGCGCGCGGCGTGCCAGGTACCGGAGAAATGACGATGCGTCCGTCCTCCACCACAAGATCAACCTCGTCACCCGGTTTCGATCCAATCTCGACTAGGAAGGGTTTTGGTATGATAATCCCTGAAGAATTGCCCATCTTTCGAAGCGAGCTGCGCATGTGAAATATCCTTGTTGCAACATTGTTGTAACTTAATTTGAGCCTTTTAGCAAACATGTTCCAATCACGCCATTGTGTGAGAACGACCCACGATTACTGGCTATTTTGCACCCCGAAACCGACATAACGGAGTGGTCATGGCCATAATAATTCGCAAGCCCGCCTGGGCGATTTCCGACGCCTTGGCGACCCCTGAAAGGGCATTTCTCGATCGCAGGGACATTTTGAAGGCCTGGGGCCTCGGAGCGCTGGCGCTTGCCGCGAGCGCCAACCTGCCGAAAACCGTGCGGGCTGCAACTTTGCCTGCGGGCAACCCGGCGCTCTACCCCGCGAAACAGAATGCGGCTTATAAACTCGACCGCAGCCTGACGCCGGAAGAGATCAATTCGAAGTACAATAATTTCTATGAGTTCGGTGGCGATAAGGACATATGGACCGAGGCGCAGACCCTCGTCACCAATCCATGGGACATTGAAATCGGCGGCATGGTGGAAAAACCCGTCACCATCGCCTTTGCCGAACTTGAGGCAAAAATGCCGCTGGAGGAGCGTCTCTACCGGCACCGCTGCGTCGAGGCATGGTCGATGACCATACCCTGGACCGGCTTCTCGTTGGCGAAGCTTGTGGAACTGGCAAAGCCGACCGCCTCGGCGAAATATATTCGCTTCGAGACATTCTACGATCCGGCGATGGCGAGCGGCCAGAATGGCTTCCTCTATACCTGGCCCTATGTGGAGGGGGTAACCATGGCGGAGGCGGCCAACGAACTCGCCTTCATGGTGACGGGCGCCTATGGCAAGCCGCTGCTCAACCAGTTTGGCGCGCCGCTTCGCCTTGCCCTGCCGTGGAAATATGGATTCAAATCGATCAAATCGATCCGCAAGATCAGCTTCACCGACAAGCAGCCGGTAAGCTTCTGGGAAGGGCTCGCCTCGAACGAATATGGATTCTGGGCCAACGTCAATCCGGATGTAGCGCACCCGCGCTGGAGCCAGGCGCAGGAGCGTGTGTTGCACACGGGCGAGACCGTGCCGACGTTGCTATTCAACGGGTATGGCGAACAGGTGGCTGGATTATATGCGGGGATCGAGGGTGAAGAACTCTATCGCTAAAAAGCATCCCCCTGAAAAGAAAAGAGGCCGGACAAATGCCCGGCCTTAAGTTTTGAAGGTGCCGTTTCCGGCTAAAACCTCCAGAGGGGAACACTTGCGGGCGCGCAATGGGAGGAGGAGACGCACCGGCAAGTGATGTGGATATGAAGGTTTTGGCCGTTTCTCGCAACATCCAATTGTGCATTGCACCCATGCATCTGATGCATAGCGCGCCAATCCGCTTAAGAATTCATCATTTTTGCATATTGAAATTGCAATGCCGAACGATTTGTCCGGCCGAAAACTTCGCAGCCCGCCGCCATGCTTCGTCGGTATCGCCGCGATAGGTGATGAAGTCGCCGCAGACGGCGCGGCTGTCCCGCACGTCCAGCACGGAGTATCGCAGCCAGCCGATGAGCGTGCTGGTTTTCTGCACGGCGCCAATGACGACATAGGTCGCGCCGTTCTGCCTCGCCATTGCGGAGAGCGCTGCAAATCCCGGGTCGGTCGCGGTGCATTGGCCGTCCTGGCATGGCAACGGCACCAGTTTGAACTTGCCTTGCTCCGCCAGTTGCCGGCGCAGATAGTCGGCAAGCTCCCTCAGCCGCCTCTGATGGTCGGCGGACTGGTCCCGGGGCTCACCGGACGTATCGACGAAATCGAAATTGGCGGAGGCGATCAGCGTTTGTGTTTCTGCATCGCTGTGACCAGAGGCCAGGAGCAGACTCAAAAACGCAATCGATATGCGAGCAACTGCAGGCATGACACACCGTGCCGGCGAAATGGCCGGTCCGTTCGAAGGTGCCTCACGATGGACTATAATTCGCCTGCGAAGAAAGGATAGTCTAATACGCCCAGGTGCGCGCCTTGGAAAACAGGAAATCGCGGAAAACATGCAGCTTTGCGGCGTTCTTGATGCCCTCCGGATAGCAGAAGAACGTATCGAAGGACGGCAATTCCATCTCGGGCAGAAGCCGAACAAGGGTCGAGTCCTTCTCCACCATATAGTCCGGCAATACACCGATGCCGACGCCTTTCTGGATGGCACGCTTGATCGACAAAAGGTTGTTGATCTGCAGTACCGCCGGCCTAAGGTTCCCATCCGATCGGCCGATGACCTCCAGCCAGTTCAGATTGGTGAGATAGGAGGGCGCAGGTTCGCCGAAGCTGATGATGCGATGCGAATCGATTTCGTCGATGCTTTCGATCTTGCCATACTTGGCAATATAGCCCGGCGCCGCATAGACGTGCATGTGCACGGTAAAGAGGCGGCGCTGGATAAGGTCGGGCTGTTGCGGCTGGCGCAGGCGAATGGCGCAATCGGCATGGCGCATCGTCAGATCGAGTTCCTCATTGTCGAGGAGCAGTTGCAACTGGACTTCAGGATAGAGTTCGATGAACTCCTGTACGCGCTCGATAAGCCAGCCTGAACCGAGGCCGACCGTCGTCGTCACGCGAAGCTTTCCGGAAGGCCTGTCCTTGCTTTCGGTGAGCCGCGACCTGACGTTTTCAAGCTTCATGAGAACTTCGTGGGCGGTGCGATAAAGTACCTCGCCCTGTTCGGTCAGGATGAGACCCCGTGCATGCCTATGAAACAGCGGCACGCCGACATCCTGCTCCAGTGCGCTGACTTGACGGGAAATAGCCGATTGCGACAGGTGCAATGTCTCGGCAGCATGGGTGAACGACCCAGCTTCTGCCGCAGCATGAAATATTCGCAACTTGTCCCAATCAAGCGACATCGCGCAGTTTTCTCCCCACTCCGGCCGCGCCATCGCGGCCAGCTCCATTTGACCCATTGCCCCCAAAATCATGTTTGATTGTCTGGGGTTGGGCCACTCAACATTCCACCGCAGCCCCGCGTGCCATCACGCGCGGTGCGCGAAGGTTATTCTTATTCAGCAGCTTCGCGTACTGGTTCCTGAGCGGCCAGCCAGCGTTCGGCTTCAAGTGCTGCCATGCAACCCATGCCTGCTGCAGTTACCGCCTGCCGGTAGATGTCGTCCGTGACATCGCCGGCAGCAAAGACGCCGGGAACATCGGTTGCCGTGGAATCCGCCGCCGTCCACAGATAGCCGTTCGGCTTGTGCTTGAGCTTGCCCTTGAAGAGCTCGACGGCCGGCGCGTGACCGATGGCAACGAAGACGCCATCTGTCTCAAGATCAGTGGTTTCGCCAGTCTTGATGTTCTTCAGGCGCACGCCCGAGACCGATGCCGGCAGCGGCGCCTTGGCTTCGGTGCCCGTGATCTCGTCTATGACATTGTCCCAGATGACGGTCACGTTTTCTTTGCTGAACAGGCGATCCTGCAAGATTTTCTCGGCTCGGAACTGGTCGCGGCGGTGAACGATGGTCACCGACTTGGCAAGATTGGCAAGGTAGAGCGCTTCCTCGACGGCAGTATTGCCGCCGCCTACGACGACCACATCCTTGTTGCGATAGAAAAATCCGTCGCAGGTGGCGCAGGCCGAGACGCCAAAGCCCATGAAGGACTGTTCGGTCGGAATTCCGAGCCACTTTGCCTGTGCGCCGGTGGCAATAATCAGCGCATCGCAGGTGTATTGCGTTCCACCGTCCCCGACCAGGCGGAAGGGGCGCACCGACAAGTCGACCTCGGTGATGATGTCATGCGCAATTTCGGCCCCGACATGTTCGGCCTGAATGCGCATCTGCTCCATCATCCAGGGTCCCTGAACGGGATCGGCGTAGCCCGGATAGTTCTCGACATCGGTCGTGATCATCAACTGGCCGCCCTGCTGCAGGCCCGCCACGATAAGCGGTTTCAAATTAGCGCGGGCAGCGTAGATCGCAGCGGTATAACCCGCGGGACCGGAGCCGATAATGAGAACGGGCACATGGCGCTTCGACATAACAAGACCTTAAATTCATTTCTCACAAAAGTTGGCGCGGGCCACAGCTCGCGTTCGACCGCCATAAGGTAGTGGCTCAGCCCCCGGTGTTGCAAGGTCTGTGCAAAACATAGGCGGGTTAGCCACAGCTTGCTGCTGCCTTTCCCGCCTCTTCGTTCCATTGTGCGCTCTGCACGAACCAGTTATGAAACTGAAGATGTCAAAAATGCGGACCACCGCCCTTTCCAGAACGTAGCGACCGATTTCTGACGGATGGAGGGTCAACGCCATTTTTCGCACCATCATCAATCTATGCGCGCGGTTCGGCCTCATCATGGCAGCGACGATGCTCATACCGGCCCTCATCGACCTCAAGGCCGGCAGTCGCGATTGGCTCGTCTTCGTCCAGGCAGCAGGTCTTACCGCTGTCCTGTGCTGGCTGACCAGCCTTGCCACGCACCACCCCGAGATCCGCTTCACCCCCCGGCTTGGATTCCTGCTGATAGTCGCCCTCTGGCTTAGCGCGGCCGTATTCGGCGCCCTGCCCTTCATCTTCTCACCGCTGCCGATCAGCATCATCAAGGCCTTCTTCGAGTCCATGTCCGGCATTACCGCCACCGGCGCCACGGTTCTGACCGGTCTCGACAGGATGCCACGCGGTATCCTGCTCTGGCGCTCGATGCTGTGCTGGTTCGGCGGCCTCGGCTTTATTGGCCTGGGGCTTTTGCTGCTGCCGTCCTTGCGCGTCGGCGGCATCCAGCTGCTGCACATGGAATCCTCGGACAAGTCGGAGAAGATACTGCCGCGCATCCACCAGATCGCGACCGGCATCGTCCTCGCCTATGTCAGCCTGACGCTGGTTTGCACCATTCTCTATTTTGTCGCCGGAATGGGCATGTTCGACGCCATAAATCATGGCATGACCACAGTTGCGACGGCGGGCTTTTCGACGCACGATTCATCACTCGGCTTTTACGCCCACAACCGCGCCATCCTCATCATCGCCACCGTATTCATGATCCTCGGTGCCCTGCCCTTCGTGCTCTATATCAAGGCGGCGATGCCGCAACGCCGGGTATCGATGAGCGATCCGCAGGTCACGCTGTTCTTCATCATCATTATCGGCTTCAGTGCGATCCTTGCCACCGGGCTGATGCTGGAAACCGGCATAGGGCTTGTTGACGCGATCATCGCGGCAACGTTCAACCTTGTCTCGGTGATCACCACGACGGGCTTTGCGACAGAAGACTATACGCTTTGGGGTGCCGAGGCGCTCGGCATATTCTTCCTTGTGACGTTCATTGGCAGCTGCTCCGGTTCAACTTCCGGCGGCATCAAGATCAATCGCCTCATCATTCTCTGGCAGATGGCATCTGCCAGCCTGACGCGCCTGATCCTGCCGAACGCCATCGTCAAGATGCGCTATGGGAAATCGGAAATCACCGACGAAGTCGCACAATCGGCCCTCCTGTTCATCTTTCTCTACATGGCCTCGCTCGTCGCAGGCGCCACGGTGCTTGCCATGCTCGGCAACGATCTCGGGACAGCTTTCACCGGCGCGCTGACTGCGCTTTCGAATGTCGGCCCAGGATTTGGCGAAACGATCGGCCCGGCCGGCAATTTCTCGACAATCGGCGATCCATCGCTGCTGGTTCTGAGCTATCTGATGCTCGCAGGACGTCTCGAAATCGTCACCGTCGTTATTCTCTTTACCCGTCGCTTCTGGACGAGATAAATCGCAACCTGTTTGCAACCGGCGGGCAATGCATTACACAGCAGCAGGAATCGCTTATGTATAACGCACTTACCGTGTGAAACAGGATAAAGGCACCCATGCCTCTGAAGGCGGAACTCGACGCGATCGACTGGAAAATCCTGAAACAATTGCAGGACAATGGCCGCATCACCAATGTGGAGCTCGCCGAACGCGTCGGTATCTCGGCGCCGCCCTGCCTGCGCCGCGTGCGCAAACTTGAGGAAAGCGGCGTCATTCAGGGCTATCGCGCGATCCTGAACGGCGCGGTCCTTGGGCAGGACATCGTCGCTTTCTGCATGATCCGCCTGCACCGCCAGTCCGATGCCGATCTGAAGAGCTTTGCCGAGAAGACCCAGAACTGGACGCTCGTGCGCCGTGCCTGGATGGTTTCAGGTGAATCGGACTTCCTGCTTCACTGCGTTGCGAGCGACCTTTCCACCTTCCAGAACTTCGTCATCGAGGAACTCACCTCGACTCCGAACGTCGATTCGGTGCGCACATCGCTGACCATCCGCTCGGTAAAGAACGAACCTTTGATGGTGCTCTAGGTTCGTCGCGTGCGGCTGTAGAGGTTCAACGCGACCCGGTAATACGGCCTTAGAATTTCCCGTTTCAAGCGGGCGCCGAAACTCTTGTTCTTGCCCTGAACGACCGTACCGCCAAGATCGAAATCGATCTCGCGAATGGTGATCGGCCGCGCGGAAAGAATGCGCGCGGTATGCAGCCAGCGCATCTGTATCGTCGTGTCGACCGGACGATCGAACCGCTCCGTCGCCTTCAGGAGTTCTGCGGCAGCCTCGCGGCCGACAAGTTGCATCTGCATGCCAAGGCCGGGCAAGCGCGGCTGCATGATCGAACAGGTGCCATTGCGCGCAATATCGGTTCCATGTTCGCCCCGCGTCCAGCGCGGAAAGCGGATATAATCGCCGGGCTGAATGGCTTCCAGCGCCAGTGCCAGTTGCTCAGCGAATGGCCCGTCGTCGATATCGACATCGTCCTCGATGACAAGCCCCGCATCGAGATTGCGCTCGACGATCGTCGCCCACGCCTTGCGGTGCGACTGGAAGCAGGCGATTTCCGAAGGACGCAGCTCGAACGGGTAGTACGGCTTTCGCAATGACCGGGCATAGACCGCATCGATTTCGCCCGGCGTCATGTTCATGGCGTCAACGGCATTGAGGATTTCAGCCTTGATTGGCAGGCGCTTGATCAGCTTCTCGACGTGTTCGCCGCGCTTTGTGGCGCGCTTTAGATGGATGATCAGCGCCGCAGTCTTCACCGCAGCCCGCCCGCGAAAATAGCCTCGTAGACGTCGAGTATCTTTCCGGCTTCCTTTTCCAGCGGAAAATTCTGCCGCACATGGGCAAGGCCGGCCTTGCCCATATTGGCGCACTGGGCCGGATCGGCAAGATAAGGCGCGATCGCTGCTTCCAGCGCCTTGCCGTCACCCGCAGGAACGACCGATCCTGCTTCGGGCGTAATCATCTCGGCATAGGCGCCCGCATCGCTCGCGACAACCGCCGTCTGCGACGCCATGGCTTCGAGCGGCGTCAGGCCGAAGCCTTCCTTGCGGGACGGGGCAACGTAAAGCGTCATGCGGCGATACCAGATGCGCACGTCCGGCACTTCGCCGAGGAAAAGAATGCGGTCCTCAAGTCCGGCAGCGGCGATCTTCTGCCGCAGTTCCTGCTCGAAACCCTTGTTTTCAACGGTTGTGCGGCCGGTCATGATTGCCGTCCATTCCGGATGGTGCGGCAAAAGGCTGATCATTGCGTCGACGAAGAGATCGGTTCCCTTCGAATGCCGAATCCGGCCCGAACAGCCGATGAGATATTTCCCCGGCAGGCCAGAGGCCGCAAAGCTGTCCTCTTCGCCCGATGGCGGGTGAAACCGCTCTGTGTCGACACCGTGCATGATAACCGTGTGCGGCACCTCAAGGAAGCTGCCGGATTTCCCGCTCGTCGCGATGACGGCGTTCATTTGCCGGATAAGCCACTTGGTGAAGGACCTGTGGTCACGCTGCGCCGCCGATGTAAAAAGCAACTTTAGCCGCATGCGCAACACCGAACGCATCAAAATGCCGGCGACCATCTCCGTATTGCGGCGGGCGTGCCAGATGCGGAACGGACGGGTTCGCGGCCTTAGCCATAGGCCAGGTAGCCCCAACCAGCGGATCTTCGACAGATCGTCCGGCAGGCCCGGCCCCAAGGTTGCTATCTTGAGGCCGTTTGCGCGTTGCAATGGAATAAGCTGGATGATGGTCGAGGTGACGCCAGAAAGCGTGCGCTTGAAGTTCGGCGCAATCACCTCGACGTTTGACACGGTATCGAACGACACCGCTTAAACGAATCTGAAGCCAAGGATCTCGTAGGACCGGGCGCCGCCCGGCGCATTGACTTCGATCGTGTCGCCTTCGCTCTTGCCGATCAGGGCGCGGGCAATTGGCGAGGAAACGGAAATCCGGCCCGCCTTGGGATCGGCTTCCTGGTCGCCGACGATCTGGTACGTCCGCTCTTCCTCGGTATCCTCATCGACAAGACGGATCGTTGCGCCGAACTTGATCTTGTCGCCGGAAAGCTTGGAAATGTCGATGATCTCGGCGCGCGCCGCATAGTCCTCGAGTTCGCCGACGCGACCCTCGTTGTGGCTCTGCGCTTCCTTGGCAGCATGATACTCGGCGTTTTCCGAAAGGTCGCCATGAGCGCGCGCCTCCGCAATCGCCTGGATGATGCGCGGCCGTTCTTCTTGCTGGCGCCAGCGCAGCTCTTCCTTGAGCTTGTCAAATCCTGCCTGAGTCATCGGGACCTTTTCCATGTCCTCTCCTTTCGTTGTAGTGCCAAAACGGGCCAAAACAGAGCCACGCGGCACAAAAAGAAAACGGTCGCCGGAGCTCAAAGCTTCGGAACCGTTCAATCATTCCTGACTTAATATAGCATCGTTTCAGGCAATTTCACGAAGAAAGTGGAAATAGTGCCGGCAAACGGATTTGCGAGCGATACATTATCGAATCACGAGGGACTCACATCACTGTGAGGCGACCGAACCGTCGAAATGTGTTCTCAATTTCCCAAACTGACTAGCCACGCCCGACAATGCCCACGATGAAAGGACCCTCATCGATGCGACGGAGAATAGCTATTTTGCTGGCCGGCGCCCTTTGCTTTGGCGGCCAGATGGCACATGCCGAGACCTTCGACACCGAGAAAGCGCCCGTCGCTTCCGAGACGGTCGCGAGCAACCTCGACCACCCCTGGAGCCTCGCCTTCCTTCCCGATGGCGCCCTTCTCGTAACGGAACGCGCCGGGAATATGCGGATCGTCAAGGATGGCAATGTATCGGACCCGCTGAAAGGTGTACCGGAGGTCGCTGCGATGGGCCAGGGCGGCCTGCTCGATGTCGTGCTGGCGCCGGATTTTGCGCAAAGCGGGCGCTTCGTTTTTACCTTCTCAGAACCTGGCAAGGACGGCGCGGGCACTGCGATTGCAAGCGCCAGACTCGTGCGCAGTGGGCAGGGCGGAACCCTCGAGGACGTCACCGTCCTCACCTCGATGCGCAAGAAGACCAGCAAGGGCCAGCACTTCGGCTCGCGCATCGTCATTACGCCGGATGGCAAGCTGTTCGTCACGATGGGCGAGCGCGGCGACCGCAACCGCGCCCAGGATTTCAAGGATGAAGCAGGTTCCGTGCTTCGCATCAATGCCGACGGTACCACGCCGGCGGACAATCCGTTCGCCGATGGCAATAAGGGGCTGCCGCAAATATGGTCGAAGGGCCATCGCAATCCGCAAGGGGCGACCTGGGATCCAGTCACGCAGACGCTCCTGACAGTGGAGCATGGCGCAAAGGGTGGTGATGAGATCAACCAACCTCAGGCAGGCAAGAATTATGGCTGGCCGGTCATCTCCTACGGCAAGGATTATTCCGGCGCCAAGATCGGCAAGGGCACGAAGGCCAAGGGTTACGAGCAGCCACTCTACTATTGGGATCCGTCGATTGCGCCGTCGGGACTGGCCGTCTATGAAGGCGAGATGTTTCCTGAATGGCAGGGCGATCTCCTTGTCGGATCGCTGAAGTTTGCAACGCTGGTGCGGCTTGAACGCGATGGAAAAGGCACGATCGCAACCGAGGAGCGCATGCTCAAGGACGCGTTCGGCCGTATCCGCGACGTCCGCGTCGCGCCGGATGGCTCGGTCTATCTTCTAACCGACGATGCTGATGGCAGGATCGTTCGATTGACACGCGCGCGAGCGAGCTAAGCGTCTTGCAGTCGTCGGTTGCAGCAGTTAGAGCAATTGCGACTGCGGAACCTGATGTAACCGCACCAACTTGTGGGATCGTCATGACGCATGGCCGCGCCAATATTCTGTTGCTTCTTGCCGGAGCGATCTGGGGTTTCGGCTTCGTTGCCCAGTCGACGGCCATGGCCAGCGTCAAGCCGTTCATGTTTGTCGCCATCCGCTTTTTTCTTGCGGCGCTGACCGTCCTGCCTCTCGCAATCCGTGAGGCAAAAAACGCGCGCCAAGGGCTGACACAGCGCGATTATCTTGGCTTTTTCTTCATCGGCCTCCTGCTCTTTTCCGGCGCAGCCCTGCAGCAGGTTGGCATGCTCACATCGTCCGTCACCAATGCCGGGTTCCTGACCGGGCTTTACGTCGTCATGGTGCCGATCCTCGGCGTATTTCTATTTTGGCAATGGCCGCATCCGGTCGTCTGGCCCTGCGCCATGACTGCGCTTGCCGGTATCTACCTTCTTTCCGGGGGCCGTCTCGATGGTCTGACCGTGGGTGACTGGCTTATCGTGGGATGTGCAGTTTTCTGGGCACTGCAGATCATCTTCATCAATCGCATCGGCGTTCAGAGCGGGCGCCCGATTATGCTGTGCCTCGTGCAGTATCTGGTTTGCGGCATCCTCGGCCTGCTGGTCTCGATGACAAGCGAGCGGACCGAACTGTTTTCGATCCTCGCGGCCGGTCCGGAACTCATTTTTGCGGGTGTCCTGTCGTCGGGCGTTGGCTTCACCCTGCAGGCCGTCGGCCAGCGTTTCACAACTGCGCCGCAGGCCGCCATCATGCTTTCGTCCGAAGCCCTTTTCGCCGCGATCTTCGGCATGATTCTGCTCGGCGAGCGCCTGACGCTTCAGGGCCTCGTCGGGTGCGCCCTCATTTTTTCGGCAATGATCGCTGTCGAACTCATCCCGATGCTGCGCAACAAGTCACGCCTTGAAGATCAAGGTCGCCCCGCCGGCAATCAGGGCAAATCCGGCCACGTGCTGCCAGGTGAATGATTCCTTGAGATAAAACACCGAGAACAGGCTGAAGACGACGAGCGTGATGACTTCCTGCATCGTCTTCAGTTCAGCGGTCGAATAGACCGTGTGGCCGATGCGATTGGCGGGAATGGCCAGCCAATATTCCATCAGCGCAATGCCCCAGCTGATGAACACCACCTTCGCCAATGGCGCTGACGGAAACTTGAGGTGACCGTACCAGGCGAAGGTCATGAAAACATTGGAAGCAATAAGCAGGAAAATGGGCGCAATGGATGGCGATAGGAAATTCGGCATGATCGCTCTTTCAAGAACATAGGTCGTTGGCTACGGCAGGCTAAATGCACCGGCAATTGCAGCAAAATCAAGCCATTTGCGGGCCCGTCATGTTTCGATCCCAAATGTTAAGAAGCCGCTGACCTTTCCTTTACGATTTGCCTCTACTTTCACCCGTTGCTGCGCCTCGATTCAGGCAATGGGATGTGGTGACATGAGTTGTGCGTTGTCGTCCGCTGTGCGCTTGAAGCGCTTATCCACGATACTGCTGTTGTCCGTGTCGACGACCCTCAGTGGCTGTGGCATGGACGAAGTGCGCCGTCCCATGGCCGACGTCGGCAGCGGTTCGGATACCGCTATTGCCAGCAGATCGCTCGCCAACGAGGAAAATCAGGTCGCTGTCGAAACGCAAACGCTGCCGAGCTCCGGGATGGACCAAATGTCTGGGCCACCCCCCGACGTCATTTCTGTGCCGGACACCAGCCAGGCGGCGAGCGAACCGATCGAGCCGGCGACGCCGACCTTGCAGCCGCCCGAAGCAGCGCCGGAAATTCCGCGGCTTGGGGAAACCAAGCCCTATTCCCTGCCGGAAATGGAACCCCCGTCGGATGATGACAAGAGCTATGGGTATCTGAAAAATTATAGTTATCCCAATGCGATACGCGATCCTATCGCACGCGGCGAAAGCGTTCTCGGCATGTCCGGCGGCGAGATGGCCTGCCGCACCGAACTCAAGAAGCTTGGCGTGGTGTTTCAGGAGAAGCCGCCAATCAACGATGGCGGCGCTTGCCGCATCGACCATCCGCTCGCGGTCAGCGGTTTTGCCAGCGGCAATATAAAGCTGAAGCCGACGGCTACGCTGAATTGCCAGATGACGCTTGCATTGGCTCGCTGGGTCAAGGGCGACCTCTCGCCATCGACGCGGCTGCGCTACCTTTCGGGCATCAACACCATACATCAGGCGTCGAGCTATTCTTGCCGCACCATGAGCAGCCAGCGCGGCCGGCCCATGTCCGAGCACGCCAGGGGAAATGCGCTCGACATCGCGAAAATCACGCTCAACAACGGCCGCGAAATCGAGGTCGAAAGGCCGGGGCTCTTCTCGTTCCGCCAGCGTGGTCTTCTCAACACCGTTCGTTCGGATGCTTGCGACTATTTCACCACCGTGCTCGGACCCGGTTACGACCGTTTTCACAGCACGCACTTCCATTTCGACCTGATGCAGCGGCGCAGCGGCCACCGCGCCTGCCGCTGATCAGTGCGGGTTTAATTTCCGCTGCTTGTAGCTCCGATATTCCCAGACGGTGACGACGATCAGGATAGCGCTGGTCGCGGCGCCGATCGCCAGCGGTGAAAGTGCCGGGCAAATGACCGCCAATCCGGCACACAGCACGAGCCCAACGAGATGGGATAGCGGTACCCGGCCATTGACGTAGCGCTTGAAGAGAAGATTGCCGACAAGATAAAGCGCCGTGCCGCCGACCGACGTCCAGATCATGGCAGCTTCCGCATGGCCGAGCGGATGATCCAGCACCAACTCGTCCGAGACGGCGACGACGATGATGCCAGCGACCAGCAGCACGTGGACATAGGTATAGGCGATGCGGGCGATTCGCCCCGGATCGTCGGTCTCTGCAATCTTGTGATGCGCTGCCGACTGGCCGAGATTGAAATAGATGAGATACATGGCGACGGACGCGACGAAAGTGGTCAAGAACGCCGCCAGCGAAACCAGGCTCCATTCTTGCTCCGAAAAGGTGGCGCCGGATACGAGGATGGATTCGCCGAGTGCAATGATGATGAAAAGGGCCGCCCTTTCGGCCATATGGTCGCCGCTGACATTCCAGTCCGTGGTGATTGAGGCGCCAAGCCGGGGCGCCCAAAATCCCACGGCCGGCCCAAGGATCTCAATTGCCAGCGCCGCTGCCCACAGCGGCAGACGATATTCCGGCATAGCCAGGCCACCGGCCAGCCAGAAGATCGCCGAAATACTGAGCCACACGGCAATGCGCTGGAAGTTGCGGAAGTTGGCATCGTCGTGATGCCGCACGGCCCACAGCATGAACAGGGTGCGTCCAAGTTGCATCGAGACATAGGCGAGCGCAAAGACGATGCCGCGCCCGGCAAAGGCGGCGGGGATCGAGGTGGAGAGCACAAGCCCGGCGAGCATCAGCGCGAACAGCATCGTGCGGACTGGCGCGGTCGCGGGGTCGAGCCAGTTGGTCACCCACATCGTATAGACCCATACCCACCATACGGCGGTGAGCAGCAGCGCGCTTTCGGCAAGGCCCTTGAGGCTCAGATCATGCAGGAGGAAATGCGATATCTGCGTAATGGCGAATACGAAGACGAGGTCGAAGAAGAGTTCGACGAAATCGACCTTCGCACTATCAGCAGCATCCCGCTGACGGGAATAGTCCCGAATTGCCCCGAAGAATGCCACGCCCCATCTCCCAAATCATTAGCCTGCCCGTAAGATGAAGCGGTTCCACTCAAAAATGAAATGGTTTTTGGCGCAGCCAGAACCTGAACGCGCACGACACTCCTGACAATTTGGGGTTGCGCTTGCGCGCCGCTTTCCCACTTTTAGATGATCAAACAACTCCGGGAGGAACCCATGCGCTTCGTTGACCGCTATCCAATCATCGTCACAGACCGCAAGGAGGCCTGCCGCGACTTCTGGATCGAGCATCTTGGCTTTGTCAGCGCATTCGACAGCACCTGGTTCTCTTACCTGATCGCCGAAGATCAATCGGCCAGCATCGCTTTCATGACGCCTGACCACCCGTCCGCCCCGCCCGGCCGGGAAAAGTTCAGCGGAACCGGCATGTGTTTCGAATTACAGGTGGAGGATGCCCGGGAAGCCTTCGACAAGATCGCGTCCACCGGCCTCAAGATCGAATACCCGCTGACCGACGAGCCCTTTGGGCAGCGCCGCTTCGGATTTCATGATCCATCGGGCCTCTGGATCGACGTTGTCGAGCAAATCGAATCGGCAGCTGGATTTTGGGATCGCTACATGATCGGCAGCCAGAGCTGATCGGTCAGATTTCCTTCGGAACCGGGGTGGGCTTGCCGTCCTTGTCCAGCGCAACCATGATGAAGTCGGCGTGGGTGACGAGTTCCATCAGGTCGGACAGGTAACGTTGCGCCCAGGCCTCGACCTTCAGCGTGATCGAGGTGCGTCCGACATGGGCGATATGGGTGTAGATGCACAGCGTATCGCCGATCTTGACCGGTTTTGCGAAGGCCATTTCCTTGACGGCAGCCGTCACTACGCGTCCGCGCGCCCGTTCCGCGGCCCGAATGCCGCAGGACAAATCCATCTGCGCCATGACCCAGCCACCGAAAATGTCCCCGGCCGCGTTGGCGTCCGCCGGCATCGCCAGCGTGCGCAGGGTGAGTTCGCCGATAGGCTTCATCTCTTCGGTCAATTGCCGTCTCCGTCAATGAATTGCGTTGCCGCCATGATGGGGTGCGGCCGCAGGATTGAAAAGGGGCCTTCGCCCGCAACTGTCAGAAACCCGACATTGCGGGTCGTTGACCGGTTTCGGTTTCGTATCGCCGCTGGCTTAGTCTGGCAGTACAGCGAATGTACCGGAGGGGATCATGAAAATAACCGACGTCAGGACCTTCGTGGTCGGCAATCCGCCGCCCTCGTTTGGTGGCACATGGTTCCTCTTCGTCAAGTTGACGACCGACTCCGGCGTTGTCGGCTATGGCGAGGCCTATAATTCCACGGTCAGTCCGCAGATTATGCGCAAGGTCGTCGAGGACGTCGCCGAGCGCTGGCTCATAGGCGAAGACCCGCACCACATCGAACGATTTTTCCGCCGCGCCTATTCGAGCGGCTTCACCCAGCGTCCTGACGTGACGGTCATGGGCGCCATTTCGGCGCTGGAAATGGCCTGCTGGGACATCATCGGCAAGGAAGCCGACAAACCGGTCTATGAACTTCTTGGCGGCAAGGTGCACGAGCGGCTGCGCAGCTACACCTACATCTATCCCAAGCCCGAACTCGGCGAGACCTCCGCCATCTACTGGAACGCGGAAGCGTCAGCGGAGCGTGCTGCCGAATATGTGGAGGAAGGCTATACCGCGGTGAAGTTCGACCCCGTTGCCCCCTATACCTCGTTCGATCCGCGCCAGCTTTCGCTCGAACAACTCGATCTCGGCGAGAAATTCGTTCGCCTCGTGCGTGAAGCCGTGGGCAGCAAGGCCGACCTTTTGTTCGGCACCCATGGCCAGATGACGCCGACCAGCGCGGTGCGGCTGGCCAAGCGGCTCGAACCCTATGATCCGCTGTGGCTGGAGGAACCAGTCCCACCTGATATGCCGGAGAACATGGGGTATGTGCAGCAGCACACCTCGATCCCGGTCGCGGCCGGCGAGCGCCTGACGACGAAGTACGAATTCCAGCGCCTTCTCGTCAATCGTGCCGCCAATATACTGCAGATGAATCTCGGCCGCGTCGGGGGCATTCTCGAAGCCAAGAAGATCGCAGGCATGGCGGAGACATTCCATGCGCAGATCGCACCGCACCTTTATTGCGGGCCGATCGTCGGAGCCGCCAACATCCAGATCTCCACCTGCAGCCCGAACTTCCTGATCCTTGAATGTATCCAGGGCTTCGGAGGGTTCCACGCCAATATCCTGAAAAAGCCGATCAAGTGGGAGGATGGCTACGTCATCCCGTCTTCGGAACCCGGCCTCGGCGTCGAACTTAACGAGGATGTTGCCGCCGCGCACGCCTATGACGGCCATGACCTGCATCTCGGCATGGGACGCGATCCGCTGATCGTATGATCGCAATGGACCTATCGATCTGGGCTCTGAGGCCGGTCGCGTTCCCGCCTCGGCGCGCTCAGCCATAGCCGTCAAAGCTGCCTTCCCGCGTTCCACGAAAATAATTGTCGCATGTAAAGCTTGATGCCATTATTCCGCTGTATTTCAAGGAAAAATCAGCTCATATATTAATCGCATTTTTCTTCGAAAGACCCGATCCGTGCCGCTCCATATTGAACTTGTCGGTAGCCTTGCTGCCGTGATCACCACGCTGTGCTGGATCCCGCAGATCATCAAGATCATGCGGCACCGGGAAACGGCCAGCATTTCCCTTGTATCCAACGCTTCGCTGATGCTCGGCGTTTTTCTGTGGCTGATCTACGGCATGATGATCGGCTCATTGCCGGTGATCATGGCAAACGGCGTCACTTTCCTGCTCATCCTCGCCATTCTCGGCCTGAAAATCCGCTACGGCTGATTGCCAGCAAACCGGCCTGGCTTGGCCGCCCTCCTGACAACCTATTGTCAGGAGCCTGTCAGTTTCTGCCGGGCCGCCCTTTCCATTTCGCCGGACTCTTACCATATTCGACGAATGGCTAAATCTCCTGACAAGTACAATGTAAGCGGTTTCGGCGAAGCGCCCCAATCCGAGCTGGAAGGCACGCCGCTTTCCGGCTCTATCAGCGATTGGGCGAACCAGATCACCGAAGCTTCGGCCAAAGCCAAGCCAGCGAAGGCCAAGGCAAAGCAGGGTGCGAAGACGCAATCCAGCGCTTCGCGGACATCGCGCGGGACGTCGATCGGCGGATCGACCGACCCGAAGACGCGCGCGGCCGCAGGCCTTAATCCCGTTGCAGGCCTCGATATCGGGCTCGAGGATGCTGGAAGTATCGCACCGGGCGGAGCCACGGCAACGGTCGCAGCGCTGGCGGCGCTCATCGAGAGTGGCAATCCGCTCTTCAAGAACGGAGCCGCATGGCAGCCGCACCGACCGGCCCGCCCGGAGAAATCCGAGGGCGGCATCCAGATCAGCATGGAGACCGATTTCCAGCCATCCGGCGACCAGCCGACGGCAATCCAGGATCTCGTCTCCGGCATCAAGGATGATGACCGCACCCAGGTCCTGCTCGGCGTTACGGGTTCGGGTAAAACCTTCACCATGGCCAAGGTGATTGAGCAGACCCAGCGTCCGGCCCTCATTCTCGCGCCAAACAAGACTTTGGCCGCGCAGCTTTACGGCGAGTTCAAATCCTTCTTTCCGAACAATGCGGTAGAGTATTTCGTTTCATACTACGATTACTACCAGCCGGAAGCCTACGTTCCACGCTCGGACACCTATATCGAGAAGGAATCCTCGATCAACGAGCAGATCGACCGGATGCGCCACTCGGCCACCCGCTCGCTGCTCGAGCGTGACGACGTCATCATCGTCGCTTCCGTCTCCTGCATCTACGGTATAGGCTCGGTCGAAACCTATACGGCGATGACCTTCGAGATGAAGATCGGCGACCGCCTCGACCAGCGCGCCCTGCTCGCCGATCTCGTGGCGCAGCAATACAAGCGACGCGACATGGACTTCACGCGTGGCTCGTTCCGCGTGCGCGGCGACACGATCGAACTCTTCCCGGCCCACCTTGAGGACCGCGCCTGGCGCATTTCCATGTTCGGCGACGAGATCGAGGCAATTACCGAATTCGATCCGCTGACCGGGCAAAAGACCGGCGATTTGCGTTCGGTGAAGATCTACGCCAATTCGCACTATGTAACGCCGCGCCCTACGCTGAACCAGGCGATCCGGTCGATCAAGGAAGAGCTCAAGCATCGGCTTGTGGAACTCAACGCCGCTGGACGCCTGCTCGAAGCGCAGCGCCTCGAACAGCGCTGCACCTTCGATCTGGAAATGCTGGAGGCCACTGGCTCCTGCGCCGGCATCGAGAATTATTCGCGCTATCTGACCGGCCGCAAGCCCGGGGAACCGCCGCCGACGCTGTTCGAGTATATTCCGGACAATGCGCTGGTCTTTATCGACGAGAGCCACGTTACGGTTCCGCAGATCGGCGCCATGTACAAGGGCGACTTCCGCCGCAAGGCGACCCTCGCCGAATATGGCTTCCGCCTCCCCTCGTGCATGGACAACCGTCCGCTGCGCTTCGAGGAGTGGGACGCCATGCGCCCGCAGACCGTTGCGGTCTCGGCAACACCGAGCAACTGGGAGATGGAAGAGTCCGGCGGCGTCTTTGCCGAACAGGTCATCCGGCCAACTGGCCTGATCGATCCGCCGGTCGAGGTACGCCCGGCGAAGAGCCAGGTCGATGATGTGCTCGGCGAAATTCGCGAGACGACCGCCAAAGGTTATCGTACCCTCGTTACGGTTCTCACCAAGCGCATGGCCGAGGATTTGACCGAATATCTGCACGAGCAGGGTGTGCGAGTGCGCTACATGCACTCGGATATCGACACGCTCGAACGCATTGAAATCCTACGTGACCTGCGGCTCGGCGCCTTTGACGTTCTCGTCGGCATCAACCTTCTGCGTGAGGGTCTCGACATTCCCGAGTGCGGATTTGTCGCCATTCTCGATGCCGATAAGGAAGGGTTCCTGCGCTCCGAAACCTCGCTGATCCAGACGATCGGCCGTGCCGCCCGCAATGTCGACGGCAAGGTCATCCTCTATGCGGACCACGTGACAGGCTCCATGGAGCGGGCGATGGCGGAAACCAACCGCCGCCGCGAGAAGCAGGAGGCCTATAACGCCGAGCACGGCATCACGCCCGCCAGCGTCAAGAAAAACATCGCCGATATTCTCAACAGTGTTTACGAACGTGACCACGTACGGGCTGACATTTCCGGCTTTGCCGAGTCCGGCGCCATGATCGGCAACAATCTGAAGTCGCATCTCGAGCATCTCGAACGGCAGATGCGCGAAGCGGCCGACGACCTCGACTTCGAAGTGGCGGCACGGCTGCGCGACGAGATCAAGCGCCTGCGCGAGACGGAACTTGCGATCGCGGACGACCCGATGGCGCGCGAGGTGGAACTGGAAAGTCCGGCCACGGGACGCACCAAGGGACGGCACAATGCCGGGCGGGCGATGCACCGCGTCGTCACCGACGATCAGGACCAGGACTCACAGCTGTTCCGCAAGCCGCATCTCGACGAGATGGGCGGTGACACGACGCGCCCGCTCGGCGTCTTCCGCAAGAACACGCTCGACGAGATGACTGTCGGTCGGACGGAAAAGCCAGTCGTCGGTTCAGTGCCGCAAAAGCCCGCCTTTACCGGCACGAACAGGAACGACCACGAAATCGTGCGGCGTGAGCGTTCGGGCGTTGGGTCTTACGAAGATGCCGGCGATGCGCGCAAGAAGCGTCGACCCGGCAAGACCGGTCGGCCAGGGCGGTAATCAGGGCAGCCCAGTTTAGGCTGGTTGATCAGTCCTGCTTGCCGAAGGCCGCCTGCCCTGCCGCAAGGATTTCATCGGCAAATGCCGGATCATCGACGGCGCGCGAAAGAACCAGCGTGCCGACGAGACCCGCCATGGTGGCAAGCGCCTTCTCGCGTTTCGCCTCTGCGGATACGCCCGGGATGATCTTAGCCAGAATATCAAGTAGGGCACGCGTTCCGTGCGTAAAGCGCTCGCGGACGCGTCCACTCTGCCGCGCGATGTCGGGAGCAAGCGCCGCCATGGTGCAACCCGTTGCCCGGTGGTCGCGATGCTCCTTTAGGAGATAGGCATTAATGAGGGCTGCGAACGCCTCTTCGGGCGACCGATCCGCCAGTTTGCCCCACTTTTCCGCCGATTGGTCCATGGAAGCAGCACAGGCTTCGGCGATCAAATCGTCTTTTGAGGCGAAATGGCCATAGAACCCGCCATGGGTGAGGCCAGCACTTTTCATAAGATCCGCGACGCCGATGCCATCGAAGCCCTTGTCGCGAAATTCGCGGCTCGCAACTTCGATGATGCGGTCCCGGTTCTTGGCAGCCTGTTCCTTGCTCACACGCATGACACCATCCTCACGAAAATTCTTTGTTGACATTTTATATGATGAACGTCATTTATAGTCAATCATTATGATCATCATTTAAATGCGGCTGCGATACGCCCGCACAGGAGCAGTTCATGCGCTATAAGCTTTTCGGCAATCATACGGGCCTGCGGGTTTCGGAATTTGCGCTTGGTACCGGCAATTTCGGTACAGGCTGGGGTTATGGCTCCACTCCTGACGTCGCCAAGCAGATATTCGACGCCTATGCTGAAGCGGGCGGCAATTTCATCGATACCGCAGACAGCTATCAGTTCGGGCAGTCTGAGACTATCCTCTCCGATCTCATCGCCGCAGAGCGCGACAACTTCGTTCTCGCCACCAAATATTCCCACGGCGCGTCTGCCAATGTCGGGCCCTCGGTTGTCGGCAATAGCCGCAAATCCATGATCCAGGCGGTGGAGGCAAGCCTGAAGCGGCTGAAGACGGAGCGCATCGACCTGCTTTGGGCTCACATGTCCGATGAGATGACGCCCATTGACGAGATCGTGCGCGGCTTCGAAGACCTCGTTCGCGCCGGAAAGATTGTCTATGCAGGCTTCTCCAATTTCCCCGCCTGGCGGATCGCCAGCGGCGCGACAATCGCCGCGCTGCGCGGCTGGACGCCGATTGTCGGCCTCCAGACCGAATACAGTCTTGTCGAACGGACTGCCGATCGTGAACTGCTGCCTATGGCGCGCGGTTTCGGGCTTGGCGTCGTCGGCTGGTCGCCGCTCGGCGGCGGACTTCTGACCGGCAAATACCGCAAGGGTGAAGAAGGCCGCGCAACTGGTCTGGGTGTCGTCATTCAGCACGAAGACAGCACACAGCGCACACTCATCATCGATGAAGTCATTGCAATCGCTGCAGAAATCGGCGTAACGCCGAGCCAGGTCGGCATTGCATGGGTCGCCGCCAAGGGCGTCCTACCGATTATCGGCCCAAAGACGCTCGATCAGTTCCGTGACAATATCGGCGCCGCAGCACTGGTTCTCACCAATGAACAGATAGAAAGGCTTTACCGCGTCAGCGCAATAGCACTGGGCGCGCCGCATGAACTGATCGGCAGCGTGCGCACGCGCCAGCGGCTGACGGGCGGCAAGCTCGAAGTTCTCGACCTGCCTTCGGCTCCCCTCATCTGATAGACGCCACACCACATTTGCGAAAGCCGACCATGCTCTCCACACCCCTCGCCGCCCTGCTGGCCCGCCGCAATGTTCATTATGGCTGGGTCGTTGTTGCCGTCACCTTTATCACGATGCTGGTCACCGCCGCGGCCGTGGGCGCGCCCGGCGTGCTCATCGTTCCACTCGAAAAGGAGTTCGGCTGGGAAACGGAACAGATCGCGACCGCGTTTTCCATCCGCCTCCTGCTGTTCGGCCTCATGGGGCCTTTCGCCGCCGCTTTCATGAACTATTTCGGCGTCAGACGTGTCGTCTGCGTTGCGTTGATCCTCATCACGGCCGGACTTTTTGCTTCGCTGGCGATGACGCGGATCTGGGAGCTCGTGCTTCTGTGGGGCGTCGTCGTCGGCTTCGGCACCGGCTTGACCGCCATGGTGCTCGGCGCAACCGTGGCGACGCGTTGGTTCACCGAGCGGCGCGGCCTCGTACTGGGCATGCTGACCGCAAGTTCCGCGACCGGTCAGTTGATCTTCATGCCGCTGATGGCTTCGTTAAGCGAAAACTACGGCTGGCGCACGGCAATCGTGCTGATCTGCGCTATGCTGCTCGTCGCCGTTGTGGGTGTCTTTTTCCTAATGCGCGATCGCCCGTCGGATGTCGGCTTGCCGGCCTATGGCGACAAGCTCGTCGCGACCGCCTTGCCGGTGACCGGCGGCCTGCTCTCGCTCATTACCATGCCGCTGCTGGCGCTGAAGGAGGCATCGCGCAGTTCGACCTTCTGGGTGCTGTTCGCCACCTTCTTCGTTTGCGGCGCAAGCACCAATGGCCTGATCGGCACGCATTTCGTAGCGTTGTGCGGCGATTACGGTCTTGCCGCCGTTGGGGCCGCAACCGTGCTCGCCATGATGGGCTTTTTCGATTTCTTCGGCACGATTGGATCGGGCTGGCTTTCCGATCGGGTCGACAATCGCTGGCTGCTGTTCTGGTACTATGGCCTGCGCGGCCTCTCGCTGCTCTATCTGCCCTATTCGGACTTCTCCTTTTATGGCCTCTCCCTCTTTGCCATGTTCTACGGGCTCGACTGGATCGCCACCGTGCCGCCGACGGTGAAGCTTGCGACCGAGCGCTTCGGCCGGGAAAAGGCAGGCCTGATGTTCGGCTGGATCTTTGCCGGACACCAGCTCGGCGCAGCATCAGCGGCCTATGGCGGTGGTTTTGCCCGCACTGAATATGCGACCTATGTCCCCGCATTCCTTGTCGCGGGCATCCTGTGCCTGATTGCCGCGCTGCTGGTGCTGACATTGAGCAAGCAGAGCAAGGACGATGCCGTCCCGGAACCCGCACCGGCAGGTTGAGGCCGGGCGACATGAAACGAGCTGTGGGTTTCCGTCGAAAACCCTGCGTCGAGGACATCGACCGATGCTAAGAGAGTCTGCGCGCCGGTTCGTCGCGCGGAATCACTTGAAGCAACTGGAGCATGGATGAAGGTCGACATCGACATGGGAGCGGCGCCCGCCGGCGCAAGAGCCATGCTCGATCTCGAAGAGCTTCTGGCCACGCGTCTTCTCGTGCAGGGCAATTCCGGTTCCGGCAAATCCCACCTCCTGCGCCGCCTGCTCGAACAGAGCGCGCAATGGGTCCAGCAATGCGTGATCGATCCGGAAGGCGATTTCGTCACCCTTGCCGAGAAATACGGCCATGTCATTGTCGACGGCGCACGCACGGAAAGCGAGCTGACGCGCATTGCAGCACGTATTCGCCAACACCGCGTTTCAGTGGTCCTCGATCTCGAAGGCCTTGATGTCGAGCAGCAGATGCGCTGCGCGGCGGCCTTTCTCGGCGGCCTCTTCGATGCGGAGCGCGACTACTGGTATCCGATGCTCGTCGTCGTCGACGAAGCCCAGCTTTTCGCTCCGGCTGTCGCCGGCGAAGTGTCGGACGAGGCCCGCAAGCTGTCGCTCGGCGCGATGACCAACCTCATGTGCCGGGGGCGTAAGCGCGGCCTTGCCGGCGTTATCGCCACCCAGCGTCTCGCCAAGCTCGCCAAGAATGTTGCTGCCGAAGCCTCCAATTTCCTCATGGGACGGACGTTCCTCGATATCGACATGGCCCGCGCTTCGGATTTGCTCGGCATGGAGCGACGCCAGGCCGAACAGTTCCGCGACCTCGCCCGCGGTCATTTCGTGGCGCTTGGACCAGCACTTTCACGAAGGCCATTGGCGGTGACAATCGGCGCGGTCGAGACCTCGGCGCGGTCATCGAGCCCCAAGCTCACGCCGCTGCCGCAGCCCGGTGAGGATGCCCGAGACCTGATCTTTACGCCGGCCCCGGAAGAGCGCAGGACGCCAATCCGGCGTTCGCCCACTCCGCCGCCGACAACGTCGACTGCGGACATTCTGAGCCAGCTCAACCAGGCGGCAAAGGCGGCTGCCCAGCCGGACAACCCTGCCCCGATGCTCTTCCCCGAAATCGACGAGGCGGAGCGCAACACGTCGATCAGCGCCGTCATGCAGGAAATGCTGGCAGATCCGGACGCGTCATTCCGCACCGATGCCGTCCTTTACCAGGATTTCCTCGTCCGCTGCCGCATTCGCCGCGTGCCAGGCGATGCACTCACCCTGCCAGAATTCCGGCGCCGCCTTGCAGTCGCCCGCGCCGGCATCGATGGTGAAACGGCGCAAAGCGAGCCATGGCAGCAGGCGCTCGAACTTTCCAAGACATTGCCTGACGATGTTCAAGGCGTGTTCTTCATTGTTGCGCAAGCCGCGGTTAAAGGCAGCAGTTGCCCGTCCGACGCTACGCTGGCGCGGGCCTACGGTACGCACTCGGCCCGACGTGCCCGCCGGCTGCTCACCTATTTCGAGGAACAGGGCCTGATCGTGGTCCGCACCGATTTTACCGGCAATCGCATCGTTGCCTTTCCCGATCTTGGCTGCGAGACCGGCCCCGGCGATCCCAACGGCCCCGAGGAAGCCGCGCCCGAACAGGAAGCAGCGGAATAGTCAGGCTAAATCGCCCAACAGCGGCAAGAGTTCGCCGAGATGGTTGATCTGCCGGAAGCGTGGCTCCTCAACAGGCGCATCGACGTGCTCGAGCACCCAGGTGAGTTCGTGCGGTACGAAGACGCCCCAGCTCCCCGCCTCGAGCGCCGGCACCACATCGGATTTCAGCGAATTGCCGATCATCATGGCCCGCTCCGCGCCATCGCCATGACGCCGGAAAATGGTCTCGTAGGTCGCCTTGTCCTTGTTGCTTACGATCTCGACCGCATCGAAAAAGTCGCCAAGCCCCGATTGCGCCAGCTTGCGCTCCTGATCGAACAGGTCGCCCTTGGTGATCAGCACCAGCCGGTAGGCATCAGACAACGCCTCCAGCGTTTGCGTAACGTGCGGCAGCGTCTCGACGGGGTGGCGCAGCATTTCGCGGCCCGCCGCGAGAATATCGGCGATGATCGATGCGGGCACCCGGCCTTCGGTGACCTCCACGGCGGTCTCGACGAGCGACAGGGTGAACCCCTTTATCCCGAAGCCGTACAGGTCGAGATTGCGCTTTTCGACGGCAAGAAGCCGCCCGGAAAGGTCAGGAACGTCGGCATAGGGCGCGAGGAGATCGGCAAAATGCCGTTCTGAACTGCGGAAAAACTGTTCGTTCTGCCACAGCGTGTCATCGGCATCGAAACCGATCGTGGTAAGAGCGCCAGGCGCAAGCATATCGCGTTCCACTTGCATGATTATTTTCCTTCATTCAAACATTGTCTGCAGCGCCCGAGCATGGAATCGGGCGTTCGACCTTTTAGCAGATTTGGGGCCATGCTTGGCATCTTCCGCCGAAGCATAAACGGGGAATGGCATCAGAGTGAATTGGCTCGCAAAGCCCGGCATGCTCCTGGCATTGATGCTCCTGCCTTCGCTGGGCGCGTCGGCGGCCGAGTCCCCGGCTGCCGCGCCACCGCCGCCTCCGACGATCGGGCAGATATGCGCAGCCATTGCGACCCATGCCGACGGTTTCGGTGTGCCACGCGATTTCTTCGCCCGGCTGATCTGGAAGGAAAGCCGGTTTGACGTGCAGGCGGAGAGCCCGGTCGGCGCGCAGGGCATTGCCCAGTTCATGCCGCGTACGGCCAAAGAAAGGCGGCTCGACGACCCCTTCGACTTTCACAAGGCGTTGCCGGCTTCCGCGAGCTTTCTCAAGGACTTGCGCAAGGCATTCGGCAATTGGGGATTGGCCGCTGCCGCCTATAATGCCGGCCCGACGCGCGTTGCCAACTGGCTGGCCAGCGGCGGATTCCTTCCCCTCGAAACCGAGGAATACGTCCTCGACATAACCGGGCAATCGCCCGATGATTTTGCTGCGGGCGCCGACATCAACAAGCGTCCGCTCAACGCCAAACTCAGCTTCGATGCCGCGTGCCGCCAGTTGCCGATCGTCCGGTTCGAGACCGTTGCCATGTCGCAGATCAAGCCCAAGCCCTGGGGAATTCAGATCGCCGGCAATTTCCGCCGCGCTGCCGCGGCGCGCCAGCTCGACCGCCTGCGCCAGAGCTTCCCCGCCATCCTCAATACGCATGAGCCGGTCATCAGCCGCAACCGCACTCCGATGGGAAGGCGCGGCATCTATGCGGTGCGAATAGGCGCCGACAGCCGTCCGGAAGCTGACAAGATCTGCGCCCAGTTGCACAGCGCGGGCGGAGCTTGCATCGTGCTGCGCAACCGGTGAGCGGGCGCAATACACCCCTCGGGACATCTCGTTTCTTTCGCGTCAAAGGTGTCATCGGGCGAACTTCCCGCGATTTTTTACTTCGCCAAGTATGCAGCCCGCAATGTCCTTCGATATAGTCGACTAAAAGGTAGTAAAACTTTTGCTTGCCAAAAAACACTTATTCTAGCAGTCTCAAAGCGTTCGGGCATCTGCGAACACTGGAAGACTGGAAGAACGGCGCGCCGGAACCGCAAGAATACCGGGTCGGGAGCAATCCCGGCAATGATCGGCTCCTTTCCTGAATTCGAGAACTGCCTGCATGACACCGTTGGACGTAACGCACCGAAAACGGCTCTACCAATCCCGCTAACCCGAGGGGGGACGCGGTAAGTAAGGAAAAGGAACGAAGCATGGCACAGACCGGTACGGTCAAATTCTTCAACAGTGAAAAAGGCTTTGGCTTTATCAAGCCCGACGACGGCGCAGCGGACATTTTCGTCCACATTTCCGCCGTACAGGCTTCTGGGCTCACAGGTCTCGCGGACAATCAGAAGGTTTCCTTCGATACCGAACCGGATCGTCGTGGCAAGGGCCCCAAGGCCGTCAACATCACGATCACCGAATAATACCGGCAGCTTGCGCTGCCAAAGATCCCCGATCGGCTGTCGGGGATTTCAGACGGCATCATTTTGGCGCGCCATTCGGCCAGTCGCCACGTTAAGCGTTTTGTGCTTCGATGCCTTGGATTTGCTAAAATTCTATGTGCTTTCTCGGGCTGCCGTCAGAAATGACCGGCAGGCGAGCGCACTGGCATTTGTTCAGCCTGCATTCATTCTGAAAGGCTTAAAACGGAACTACAACTGAGGCTACAGCATTGTCTCAGTCAGGACTACGCCAGAGCGCATGGCGCTCTGCAGCATGCTTCAAGGAGGCACACATGAATATCGGCACCAAGATTGCCATTCTCACAACCGCCGCGCTTGCAACCGTCGTTGCACCGCTGACCTCTGCCTCCGCCGACAACTGGCGCTGGCGTCATGGCGGTTACTATCATCACGACAACAGCGACGCCTGGGTCGCAGGTGCCGCAGGTCTTGCTGCTGGCGCCCTGATCGGTGGCGCTCTTGCCGCGCCGCGCCAGCCCGACGTGATCTATCGCGACTACGATGACGGCTATTATCGCCGCCCTGTAACGGTCTACCGCGAAGCTCCGCGTTATTACGGCGCCGGCGCACGGCCATGGTCGCGTGAATGGTACCGTTATTGCTCGAACCGGTACCGGTCATTCAACCCGGAAACAGGTACCTTCCGCGGATATGATGGCCGCGACTATTTCTGCAACGCCAACTGACTTGCAGCCATAAACATTCCAAAACCGCCGGCCAGTCCGGCGGTTTTGCTATTCGCCGGTCAGGAAAGGGTTGGTCCGGCGCTCCTCGCCAAAGCGCCCGCCCGGGCCATGGCCGCAGATGAAGCCAATATCGTCGCCAAGTGGCAGCAACTTCGTCTTGATCGAGTTGACCAGCGTTGCGTGGTCCCCGCCCGGCAGATCGGTCCGCCCAACCGAACCATTGAAAAGCACGTCACCGACATGCGCGAACTTGGCGGCGCGGTTGTAATAGACGACATGTCCCGGCGCATGGCCCGGGCAATGCAGCACCTCGAAAACATGCGTGCCGAACGACACGGTGTCGCCGTCCTTTAGCCACCGATCCGGCGTGCAGTTGCGCACATTATCGGTGATGCCGTATTGCACCGCCTTCGCCTCGATACTGTCGAGCAGGAAGCGGTCCGCCTCGTGCGGTCCTATGATTTCGACGCCGAGCGCTTCCTTCATATCCATTGCGCCGGCCGCGTGATCGATATGGCCGTGCGTAATCCAGATCGCTTCGATGATGATGCCGTTCGCCTGGATTGCGCCCAGCACCTGCTCATTGTCGCCGCCCGGATCAATAAGCACGCCATGCTTGTCGTCACTGTCGAAAAGGATCGTGCAATTCTGCTGGAAGGCCGTAACGGGGATGATTCCTGCCTGCAACTGTCCCATTAATATGCCTTCCTGTTTCTGTCTAACATATCACCAGCGGGCCTATCATCGCGGAAAAGCCCTCTTATTTCAGATGGCGGGCCGCTTATGAAGCGCAACCATCCTCTATTCGCTCAACCTTATAAGCCTCAATCCGCAAATGAAAAGGGCGGCCAGTGGCCGCCCAAAACTCGTTATGTCCCGAAACCAGATCAGGTCTTCGCCATCGAATTCTTGATCGCGCCGATGATCGCCGTCAGGATAATGCCGCCGATACCGCCGCCGGCGACCTGGCCGATGATCGCGCCAAGATCGAGCCCCGACGATGCTGCTGCGTTCGCGACCGCCTCGGCACCGCCGGCGCCGAGAAATTGCGTCAGATATCCGCCGATGAGACCCCCGATACCGCCAGCAACCGTGTTGCCGGTTGTGCCGAGGCTCAGGTTCTTGAGAAGTCCGCCGACAATATTGCCGCCGACGCCACCTGAGATAAGCTGGATAATGATAGGAAGAAGCGCTTCCATGATTGACACCCCGTCAACGTTTCATGCCAGACTCATGCCTGACATGGTCATGATGACTATGTTTTAAGCAAAGTCAAACAACTTGGCGTCGTTTTAACAGGGTATCAAACACTAATTTCATTAGACTTTCGTCTACTCCGCAGCCGCTTTCTTTGGCATTACTTCCGCAGCGTAATCATTCATCAGGTTGATTGCGATTTCACCAACGCTGAAACGATACGGTCCGATCTCGGAGACTGGCGTCACTTCGGCGGCGGTTCCAGTCAGGAAGCACTGTTCGAAACCTTCCAGTTCCTCAGGCATGATCGCCCTTTCGACAACCTCGTAGCCGCGCCGTTTGGCCAGATCGATGACGGTGCGCCGCGTGATGCCGTCGAGGAAGCAATCGGGCGTCGGTGTATGGATGACGCCGTCCTTGACGAAGAAGACATTCGCGCCCGTGGCTTCGGCGACTTGTCCGCGCCAGTCGAGCATCAGGGCATCGGCGTAGCCTTTGGCTTCAGCGGCATGCTTGGAGATGGTGCAGATCATGTAGAGGCCGGCGGCTTTCGACTTCGATGGAGCCGTTTTCGGATCCGGCCGGCGATACTCGGCAAGATCAAGACGAATGCCCTTCAGCTTTTGCGCAGGATCGAAATAGCTCGGCCATTGCCATATGGCGATGGCGACATTGATCTTGTTGGCCTGGGCGGAAACACCCATGGTCTCACTGCCGCGCCAGGCGACGGGACGTATATAGGCATCCTTGAACCCCTGCTTTGCCAGAAGCTTCCGGCAGGCATCGTTCAATTCTTCCACAGTGAAGGGTATCTTGAAGCCGAGGATGCGCGCTGATTCGTGCAGACGTTCGGTATGTTCATTGAGCTTGAAGATCTCGCCGCCATAGGCGCGTTCGCCTTCAAAAACCGAGCTTGCATAGTGCAGCCCGTGGGTCAGCACGTGAATTTTTGCATCCGACCAGCGAACGAATTCGCCGTTCATCCAGATGTAACCTTCAAGCTGATCAAATGGGACGGATGCCATGTTTTTCCTCCAGGCGTTGCATTCCTGTTATTTTTTCAAGTTCGAGTTGCTACCAACTGGTCCAGAATACCGATTGGTGTACCATTGCCGGCAGGCACAAACAGGCGTTTCGAAGAGGAAAATGTCTCGGAAACACTCATCGGCTTTTCGTTTTGTTCAAAACGCGGCCAACAGCTTGCCAAAAATTATCAACAGTCTAAAATTATGTCAACAACGCTGACATAATTTTCCAACTGGAGCGGGAAACCTGCATGAAATCTTATACACCCGATCGGCATATCGAGACAGCCCTGACGAAAAGCGACGCGCGCGAACTTGACATCATCGAGCTGTTCTTCTTTGCCTATCGCGACTTCACGGCCGATCCCGACATGATCCTCGAGAAACTTTCCTTCGGGCGCGCACACCACCGCGTTCTCTATTTCATCAATCGCAAGCCGGGAATGACCGTGGCCGAACTTCTGGACGTTCTGCAGATCACCAAGCAGAGCCTCGCCCGCGTCTTGAAGCAATTGATCGATACCGACCATGTGGTCCAGATACCGGGCCCGCACGACCGGCGCCAGCGCGAATTATACCCCACGCCCAAAGGGCGCGATCTCGCGCTCGAACTTGCGGCACCGCAATCACGCCGCATTGCCGGTGCATTGGACCAAATCGGTCACTCCGACCGCGCCGTGATCGAACATTTCCTCAAGGCAATGGTCAATCCTTCACAATGGCAACAGATCGACAGTCTACCCAAGGCAGGATAGAAATTTAGTGCACGAAGAATTGGAATTGAAAGAACAAGGGACGCAAGACCCGGCAATCAGAGGGACACACCTGGTGAGTGAAGAACATCCGCTATCGGACGATGCGCCGCATCTGCTCATCGTCGACGACGACACCCGAATTCGCAATCTACTATCGCAATATCTTACCGGCAGCGGCTTTCGTGTTACGGTGGCCGCCAATGCCGACGACGCCCGCCGCAAACTTGCCGGCATTGATTTCGACCTCCTGATTCTGGATGTTATGATGCCGGGCGAAACCGGCGTTGCCCTGACGCAGTCGCTGCGCAAGGAAAAGACCGTGCCGATCCTGATGCTGACGGCGCTGTCGGAAACCGACAGCCGCATCGCCGGTCTCGAAGCCGGCGCCGACGACTATCTGCCGAAGCCGTTCGATCCGCGCGAACTGATTCTCAGGATAAACAATATACTGCGCCGCGGCGCCCCGGCAGCCCAGGCCAAGATCGAACAGATCGTATTCGGTCCCTATACGTTCATCATCGCCAAGCGCGAACTGAAACGGTCCGGCGAAATCATTCGCCTCACCGATCGCGAACAGGATATCATGGCGATCTTCGCCGCGCGCGCCGGCGAGACCGTGCCCCGGCACGAACTGACGGGACAGGAAGGCGATGTCGGCGAGCGTACGATCGACGTCCAGATCAACCGCCTGCGCCGCAAGATCGAAAACGATCCAGCCAATCCGGTTTGGTTGCAGACCGTGCGCGGCGTCGGCTATAAACTCAGCGTGGAGTAGGATCCCGACCCTCGTGATCCGCGCCATTCCAATGCGTGAGCGGACAACGAGTAATGGCACAGACTGATACCGCAAAGCGCGCATTGGCCGTCAGAAAGCGTCACTGGCGGCGCAGACGAAGCACGCTGCTCGGTCCCTGGCGAAAGTTCACGCGCTGGCTCGCGCACTGGATGCCGAAACGGCTCTACGCGCGTTCCCTGATCATCATCATCGCTCCGATGGTCCTGTTGCAGTCGGTCATCGCCTTCGTGTTCATGGAAAGGCACTGGCAAACCGTTACGCAGCGCCTTTCCACGGCTGTGGTGCGCGACATTGCCGGCATTATCGACCTGATGGACACCTATCCGCAGGATCCCGGCTACGAGAATCTCATTCGAATCGCCCGCGAACGCCTCGCGCTCAACATCTCCATATTGCCGGGCGATCCGCTGCCCGCACCAGGCCCGAAGCCGTTCTTCTCAATTCTCGACGGCATCCTCAGCGAGGAAATCACGCGTCAGATCAACCGTCCGTTCTGGATCGATACAATCGGGGACTCCGACCTCGTGGAAATTCGCATCCAGCTCGACAACAAGGTCCTGCGCGTCTTCGCGCGCCGCAGTCAGGCCTATGCGTCGAACACATTGATTTTCCTGGTCTGGATGGCAGGCTCCGCCCTGGTTCTCCTGGCGATTGCGATCCTCTTCCTGCGCAACCAGATCAAGCCGATCCAGCAGCTTGCATCGGCGGCAGACAGTTTCGGCAAGGGACGCTCGCCGCCTCCCGACTTCAAGCCGCGCGGTGCCGAGGAAGTGCGGCGCGCCGGCGCCGCCTTCATCGTCATGCGCGAGCGCATCGAACGGCAAATCGAACAGCGCACGACCATGCTGAGCGGGGTAAGCCACGATCTTCGCACGATCCTTACGCGCTTCAAGCTGCAACTTGCCCTCGTCGGCAACAGGGTCGACACCGAAGCCATGGAGCAGGATATAGACGACATGCAGTCGATGCTCGAAGGCTATCTTGCTTTTGCGCGTAGCGAGGCCGAGGAAGAAACCGGCGCATTCAGCCTCGAGCGCTTCTTCGCCAAGCTCAAGGAGGAAGGAACGCTGCTCGACCGCGGCTTCAGCTCGATCATCAAGGGCGAGCCGGTCATTCAGGTCCGCCCCAATGCTTTTTCGCGCCTGATCTCGAACCTCGTGTCGAATTCGTTCCGCTACGCCAGGAATGTCTCGGTTCTGGCCGACCATCGTGAAGGCTGGCTGACGATCACGATCGACGATGATGGTCCCGGCATTCCGAAGGAGATGCGCGACGAGGTCTTCAAGCCATTCTTCCGACTCGACGAGGCACGCAATCAGGACTCGAGCGGAACCGGGCTCGGCCTTGCCATTGCGCTCGATATAGCCCGCAGCCATGGCGGCGACATTACGCTGGATGAAAGCCCGGCCGGAGGGCTCAGGGCTGTCGTGCGAATTCCGGCCTAGGCCTGTTGCGGCAGTCAGGCCGCATGTTCATTGATCAGCGCCGACCCGCATTCTCCGGGTTTTTCGGCTGCAATCTGGACGCCGCGCAGATAGAGCGCACATGTCGTGCGCAGCATTGAAGCAAAATTGGGTATTTCTCCCTGTGCTTGCAAAGCCTCGTCATAGAGCGTCGAAATGAAGCGTGGCGTCGTCATTTTCTGGCTTTCGGCAATCTCGTCGAGCAGTTGCCAGAACGTCGCTTCAAGTTGAATGCTGGTAGAATGTCCGCCGATGCGCACAGAACGATTGATCTGCCGATAACCCTGCGGATCCTGTTCTGCAAATACCTTGCACATTATCAAGACCTCCCTTTCTGCCTGATGACCGCGTCTGTAGTCGGTGCCCGATCGGACGGAATGGTCATTGGTGCGTTTTGAGAAAATTTATTCCGCTTGCAAGGCGGTGTGGTAGCCGATTGCCACCACTTTTCTTCTCCCAGGCGCATAATCACCGACAAGTCTCGACACTGCAACCTCGTTTTGAGACGAACCCGTCAACCTCCATGGAGGCGCCCTTGGCAAAAGCCATTCATTCGATGATCCGTGTTCTCGATGAGGAAAAATCGAGGTCATTCTATAAGTCGGCTTTCGGTCTCGACGTCGCCGACCGGCTGGACTTCGATACGTTCACGCTCATCTATCTGCGCAATGAAGAAACGCCGTTCGAACTCGAACTGACGATCAACAAAGGCCGGACCGAGCCCTACAATCTTGGGGACGGATACGGTCATCTCGCCGTCAGCGTCGACGACCTCGACGCCATCCACGCGCGGCTGAAGGGCCTCGACTACAAGGTCCGCGACATTGTCGAATTCAAGCGGGAGGAAACGATGATCGCGCGCTTCTTCTTCGTCGAAGATCCGGATGGATACAAGATCGAAGTCCTGGAAAGACAAGGCCGGTTCGTCTGAACCGGCCGAGCGGCGTTGGAGGAACGCCGTCATAGCCAGCAAGGGCATTTCGCCGGTTCTCCGGCGGGTGCCGATAGCAAGCAAGGGAGGAATTCAATGGTTACAATCTTCAACCGCAAGCCGGATCGGGACGAGTCCGGCCCGAGCGGCAAGGGCATATCCCGCCGCGATCTTCTGAAGAGTGGCGGCAGCGCAAGTCTTGGCGCCATTCTCATCATCAGCGGCAGTTCGATCATCCATCCAAAATTCGCCTGGGGATTGGAGACGACAAATCTCGATCCGCAGACCATGGCGACCCTGATCCAGATGGCGCGCGACGTCTATCCGCACGATCAGGTGCCCGACCGCTTCTATGCGATCGCCGTCAAGCCTTACGACGCCAAAGCCGGTGAGGACCCGAAAACCAAGAAGCTTGTCGTCGACGGCGTTGCCGATCTCGACAAGCGTGCCGGCAAGGGCGGTTACCTTGGTCTCGGCTGGGAAGAAGACCGCTTGGCTATTCTTCGCAAGATCGAGGACACGCCGTTCTTCCAGACCATTCGCGGCGGACTTGTAACGGGCCTCTACAACCAAAAGGACCTTTGGCCGATCTTTGGCTACGAAGGCGAATCCTTCTCGAAGGGTGGCTACATCGCCCGTGGCTTCAGCGACATTGAGTGGCTCTGACGGCAAGACCGATAGAACCGAAGTTTTTGGCTAATGGGAGGAAACCATGGCTGCACCTTATGATCTCAAAGACGACAGCGTCGTCGTCATCATCGGCTCTGGCGCCGGCGGCGGCACGCTGGGCAACGAACTTGCACAAAAAGGCATAGACGTCGTCATACTCGAAGCGGGCGCGCGTCACGAATATGATGATTTCATCAATGACGAGTGGGATAGCTTCGGCCAGCTTGCATGGGTCGACAAGCGCACCACCTCGGGCGATTGGCGCGTCGCCAAGGACTTTCCAAACCTTCCGGCCTGGATCGTCAAATCCGTCGGCGGATCGACCACGCACTGGGCGGGCGCATCGCTGCGCTTCCAGGACCACGAGTTCGAGGCGCTCACGCACTACGGCAAGGTCAAGGGTGCGAACCTTCTCGACTGGCCGATCACCCTTGCCGAACTCGAGCCCTACTATGCCAAGGCCGAGGACAAGATGGGCGTCACGCGCACCAATAATATCGAGGGTCTGCCCGGCAACAACAATTTCAAGGTGTTGAAAGCCGGCGCCGACAAGCTAGGCTACAAGGAATGCAATACCGGACACATGGCCATTAATTCGGCCGAGCGCGACGACCGCATGTCCTGCCAACAGACGGGCTTCTGCTTCCAGGGCTGCAAATGGGGCGCGAAATGGTCGACGCTCTATACGGAAATTCCGAAAGGGGAGAAGACCGGCAAGCTCGAGGTCCGTCCCAATTCAATGGTGCAGAAGATCGAGCACGACAAGAGCGGCAAGGTTACCGGCGTCCTCTACGTCGACAAGGATGGCAAGCAGCAATTGCAGAAGGCTCGCATCGTCGCCGTTGCCGGCAATTCGATCGAGAGCCCGCGCCTGCTGCTGAACTCCGCGTCGAGCATGTTCCCGGACGGGCTCGGCAATTCCTCCGGGCAGGTCGGACGTAACTACATGCGCCACACCACCGGCTCCGTCTATGCCGTGTTCGAAAAGCCGGTGCACATGTATCGCGGCACCACAATGGCCGGTATCATTCGCGATGAGGCAAAACACGATCCGTCGCGCGGCTTTGTCGGCGGCTATGAGATGGAGACGCTGTCCCTTGGCATCCCCTTCCTGGCGGCGTTCCTCGATCCGGGCGCGTGGGGCCGGTCTTTCACCTCGGCGCTCGACCAATATGTAAACATGGCCGGCATGTGGATCGTCGGCGAAGACATGCCGCAAGAGGATAATCGCATCACTCTGCACAAGGATGAGAAGGACAAATATGGCCTGCCCATCGCCAATGTGAACTTCAGCGACCATCCCAACGACAAAGCGATGCGGGATCATGCCTATAAGCAGGGTCAGGACCTCTATAAGGCCGTCGGTGCAGTGCGCACCTTCCCGACACCGCCCTATCCTTCGACCCACAACCTCGGCACCAACCGGATGAGCGAGAAGGCAAAGGACGGCGTCGTCAACAAGAACGGGCAGAGCCACGACATCAAGAACCTGTTTATCGCGGATGGGAGCCAGTTCACGACGGGCGGCGCGGAGAACCCGACGCTCACCATTGTCAGCCTGGCAATCCGCCAGGCCGACTATATCGCACAGGAGATGGCGGCCAAGACAATCTGAAAACGCCCGGTTGATTTCTCCCAAGCAGACCGGGCTACGCCATTGGCGCAATTTCCCGTCGAGATTGCGTCAATGGTGTAGCTAGGCCCTTGAACCAGCCGATCCTATTCTTCAGTGCGGGGCTGTAGCAGCGCCAGCACGGCTGTCGCTGCGGCAAGTATGCCGGTAAGGGTCAAGGGAGCCGTGGCGCCATAGGTATCGACGACATAACCGCCGACAACCGCGCCAATCGTGATGGCGACCTGGAAAGAGGTGACCATCAGGCTGCCCGCTGCTTCCAGCGCGTCAGGGGCTGCGCGGGACAAGTTTGTCGGCAGTACCACCGGAGCCATGCCGAAGGCAAAGCCCCACAGCGTGGCGAAGCCGAAGGCAACGCCAATATGCACGCCCCAAAGTACCAAAGCGAGCGCCGCAAATGCCATCAGGGCGGCGGTGACAGCCAGCGCCATGCGGATATTGGCGTCGGCCAGGCGGCCGCCGGCGATATTACCGACCACGGCGGCGACACCGAAGCCGAGCAGCGCCAGGGCAATCGGCCCGGTTGCAAGGAGCGTTACGTGTTCGAGGAACGGGCGCACATAGACCGAGCCGGCAAAATGCCCCGTCATCAGCAAAAGAATGGCTAGCATGCCGAGTTGAATGCCGCGCCGCCGTGTCAGCCGAAGAACGTCGCCAAGGCTGTTGCTTGTGGTTGCAGGCAGGGTTGGCAGGCTGAGCAACTGCAGCAGCATGGCAAACGCCGCCAGCCCCGCGGTCATGGCCATGGCGCTGCGCCAGCCCAGCCAGTCGCTGATCAATGCACCCATCGATGGTGCGGCAATGGTAGCGAGCGATACGCCGAGGGTGACGATAGCCATGCCCCGGCCTGTCGCATTGGCGCCGACCAGCCTTGCCACGACGGCGACTGAAAGCGCCCAGAACGCGCTGAGGGCGATGCCCAGCCCGGCCCGGCCCAGCAATAATAGCCAGAAATCGGTGGCTAGCGCCGCAAGAATGTTGGAACCGATGGCAAGGGCGCTGAGCCCGACCAGCACGGTCTTACGGTTCAAGCGGCCGATCAGAACATTGCTCAACATGGCCGTGACGGCGCCGACGGAAGCAGTGGCAGTGACGACCTGTCCGGCCGTTCCCTCGCTGATGCCGAGATCGCGCGCCATCGGCGTCAACAGGCCGGCCGGCAGAAACTCGGCGGAGACGAGAGCAAAGCTGGCCGCTGCCATCGAAAGGACCGCGAACCAGGTACCCCGGCTCCACGCAACTGGCGCGGCGCCATCAAGCTCTATTGCCGCGCCTTCAAGCTGTAGTGTTGTGTCTGTCATCGAAGCATCTCCAAGGTTTGGAGATATTTCATAAATCAGTTACCTCGGATGATCTGTATCCTAAAATCCGAAATTCATGTCTGTTCGTCCGGAAATTGTGCGGCGCACAACGCCCGGCGAGACATTGGTGATGCGTTTGAATGCGCGGGCGAAGGATGCCTCGGATTCATAGCCCAACCGGGTAGCAACCTCGGCAACCGACATGCCGCTTTGCCCCAGCAACTCGCGGGCAAGCTGCATCCGCAGACGGGCGAGATAGCGTGCCGCGCCCTCACCTAAAACAGCGCTGAAGCGTTCGGCGAAAATCGACCGCGACTGGCCGGCCAGGCCGGCGAGACTTTCGAGAGTCCAGTTACGGCCGGGGTCCCGATGCATGGCTGCCAGGGCGCGGCCTATATGGGGGTCGCGGATAGCGGCGAGCCAACCGGTTGTCGAGGCTCCGTTGCAATTTACCCAACAACGGATGAGCCGCGCCGTAAGGAGATCCGCCATGCGCGACAGGATGGTGGCGCTACCCATCTGCGGTTGCGCGGCCTCGGTCGTCATGGCCGCCAGCAAGGGACCGACGATCGGGTCATTGCCGGCCACATCGCAGCCCTTGATGATCGGCGGCATCAAAGTGATCAATGGGTTGAGCGCACATGCGTTCAGCGCCATGGAACCGCAGAAAAGGGTGCTGGTCGCCCCGGTACCTTCGCGCACAACTTCGCAGACATTGCTCCCCAACTTGGTCACCTGGCAACTCTCGAGCGAGTCGCCCGCCACGTCCGGCGCGCTGGCGAGCCGATGGGCGATGCCCTGCGGCAGCAGCACCAGGTCGCCATCGTGCAATTCCTGCCAGCCGTGCACTTCCGTATGCATCCAGCAGGGACCCTGCCCGACAAAGTGAAAACGAAGCAGCGGTTGTTGCGGAAAGGCGATGCTCCATGGATGTCGGAGCTCGCAACGACCATAATTGACGCCATTCAAGCGAAAGTCCTGCAGGACCTCGCTCAGCGCATCCATGGGAATATGTGGCGGCGAATTGGGTCGGGACGAATGATCAAGCATTTCGCTAATCTATATGCTGAACGTCCGACAGGCAAGTGGGGCCGATATTCTGCAATAGCCTTTCCAGCCTTCGGCGCTAAGGCGAGACGGCCGCCAACTAGAAGAGCTTGCCGCCATTCGGTACTGGCTTGCTGACCGCCGCAAGCACGACGGCGCCTTCCTCATCCGGAAATCCGAGCGTCAGGACTTCCGACATGAAGGGCCCGATCTGGCGGGGCGGGAAATTCACCACCGCCATGACCTGCCGGCCTTGCAATTCCTCGATCGTATAATGCTTGGTGATCTGCGCCGAAGAGCGCTTGATCCCGATCTCGGAGCCGAAATCGATCTTCAGCTTGAAGGCGGGCTTGCGTGCCTCCGGGAATGCTTGCGCCTCGATGATGGTGCCGACGCGGATATCGACCTTTTCGAAATCGTCAAAACTTATTGTCATGATCTTTGGATGCTGCCCGAACGTTGAACCGATCAGGCCGAACCTACCGTCTCGAACAGGATGCTGTCGAGTGATTCCCGTGCGGTCGAGCCCGACCAGACGACGAACTGGAAGGCCTGGAAATAGGTCTCGCAGGCATCGAGCGCGCTTGAAAGCAGAACTTCGACCTGTTTGCTGGTTGGCTCGGCACCGCCCGAAAGCAGCAGCGATTGACGGTACATGATGGCGCCTTCCTGGCGCCAAAGGTCGAAATGGCCCATCAGCAATTGTTCGTTTATCAGGGAAAGCAGACGCATGACCTCGTTGACCCGCGGCTCGCTGATCGCGATGTCGAAGGCGCAGGCAAGATGCAGCGCCTCGAAATCCTCCATCCACGAAAAGGAAATCTGGTAATCGGTCCAGCTCCCTTCGACGGTTATGGCAATTTCATCTTCCCCGGTGCGCTCGAATGCCCACTCATTGGTGTGGGCAACATGTTCAATCACATCCACTGGATGGAGATCACGCGCAATTTCTATTTCCAGAAGGCTCATCGCCATTACCTGCTATTTCGAATCCCATCGACGCTGCGGGAATGCAGCACCCACCCAAAGCACACATACGCTTGAAACCGCACCGACAGGCAGAACGCACCAGCCGGATGACGGCTGGACGCCAGCCCAACCGCTGCATGATCCCTTTTACGAATCATGCTGTAATTTCAGTGTATTGATGCTGAGTCCGAGCGCCAGCCCCCTTTTGGCAGAATGGCGCGAATGGGTGTGGAAAGACGCTGCCAAAAAGATTCACGAGCCCCCTTTAACCGACTCTAAGAAAACGATTTTCGGCGATTTCCACCTGTTGATAAATTCTTAAGATTTATTTTGGGGATTGCGCATTGGCGGCGGAAATACACAACGCCGGCGATGAAAAGCCACGTTCATTTCATAAACTTAAACGACGCGATCTATTTCTCGCGATAAGGCCAATGCATGGTTTCGTCATATCTCCGATATCGTGGGCATCTAACCTGTCGTTCGACAGGGCGACCAACAAAGAACGGAGATGTGCAATGTCCGGTGAACCAGGTGAAAAAGTGACTGTGAACCAGAAAAATGACGACGGGCTCTGGTACTATGCGATAACCGCCGAGGGCAAACAGGGACCAAAGGTTGGCCCGTTCGATACGGAGGAAGCGGCGCTCGCAGCCGGCGAGGACAGATTGGCAAAAGGCGAATCGGCTTAGATCGAGCCCGCACGCGAAAAGGTCTGATGAGACGCTTCTGATCGAGATCGCGGTGCTCGAGGCTATGCTTTCTTTGGCCCGGCCCTCGATATGCCGGGTTTCTCGGCGGCGTCCGCGGTTTTGCCATAGGTGCCTACGAGAGCCTCCAGCGCCTCGATCCGCGCCAGCAGCGCGGTGTTTTCGGCCCGGGCTCTGATCGCCATCTCGCGCACGGCCTCGAAGTCCTCGCGCTGGACGACGTCCATGGTGTTGAGCAGCCGTTCCGCCTGACCGCGAAAGGCGGTTTCGACTTCGCGCCGGACGCCCTGCGCCGCGCCCGCAGCATCGGTCACAAGCTTTGCCAGTTCATCGAGAACGCGGTTTGGTCCATTGCTCATGGCGGATACCTCTCTGGTTTCGTGAAACAAATAATCGTCGCCGACAGCGATTGCAAGCAAGTCCGACAATCGCCGTGATTGGCGCAAGCCCGCACAAATGTTACCCAACGCGCCGCTTGACGCTGTTCTTGCCCTCGCGCATGGTCCCGCCAACATTTGTCCTGCCACGGAGCGCCTTTGTGAGCGAAATCCTCCTTCCTGCATTAGCTGCGATTGCTTTTCCTGATATTGATCCTGTCATATTTTCCATCGGCCCGCTTTCCGTGCACTGGTATGGACTTGGATACGTCGTCGGCATCCTCTTTGCCTGGTGGTATGCGAAGAAACTCATCTCCAAGCCACGCCTGTGGGCGAACAACACACCACCAATGAAGCCGACCGATCTCGACGATTTCGTCCTTTGGGCCGCCCTCGGTGTCGTCCTCGGCGGGCGCACCGGCTACATTCTTTTCTACGATCTGCCGAAATATCTGTCCCATCCGCTCGATATCTTCAAAGTTTGGGAAGGCGGCATGTCGTTTCACGGCGGCCTGCTGGGTGTTATCCTTGCGATGATCCTGTTTGCCCGTTCGCGCAGGATCAACGTGTACAGCATGTTCGATACGATCGCGGCTGGCGTGCCTGTCGGGCTCGGACTTGTGCGCGTTGCCAATTTCATCAACAGCGAACTCTGGGGACGTCCGACCGATGTGCCGTGGGGCATGGTCTTTCCGACGGGCGGACCCTTCGTCCGCCACCCCAGCCAGCTCTATGAGGCAGGGCTTGAAGGCATCGTCCTTTTCACGGTACTCGCCGTGCTCATCTTTTACGGACGAAAGCTGAAATACCCGCGTTTCATCAGCGGAACCTTCATTGGCCTCTATGGCCTGTCGCGCATCTTCGTCGAGTTTTTCCGCGAGCCTGACGCGCAGCTCGGCTATCTTTACGGCGGCTGGCTCACAATGGGCATGGTGCTGTCGATACCGATGATTCTGGTTGGACTTGCCTTTATAGTATCGGCACGAAATCCCGAGGTCGCAACAGGGCGATGAACCTGAAAGAGCGGATCATCAGGCAGATCGAAGCGAGCGGCCCGATCAGCGTCGCCGACTACATGGCGATGTGCCTGTTTGATCGCGATGCGGGCTACTACACGACGCGCGAACCCTTCGGCAAGGATGGCGACTTCATCACCGCGCCGGAAATCAGCCAGATGTTCGGCGAGCTCATCGGCGTTTGGTGCGTCAATGCCTGGCGCGCGCTCGGCGCTCCTGCCTCCTTCGTTCTTTGCGAACTAGGTCCGGGGCGCGGCACGCTGATGCAGGACCTCCTGCGCGCCGCAGCCAAGCTCTCGCCGCAGTTCGCCGCCGCCGCCAAAATCCACATGGTGGAGATCAGCAATCGCCTGCAGTCGGTTCAACAGGAAAAGCTGGCGGAGCATGCCGAACGCATCATCTGGACAAAGACCTTCGGCGAAGTCGCCGATGGCCCTCTCCTCCTCATTGCAAATGAGCTTTTCGATGCCATTCCGTCGCGACAATACGTCAAGACCAACGGTCGTTTCGTCGAGCGCATGATAGCGGCCGACTCTGCAGGCCGGCTGTTCTTTGCTGCGGGTTCCGGTTCGATCGAGGCTGCCCTGTTGCCGGCCGGAAGCGATGTTGCACCCGAAGGCAGCATATTCGAGATCGCTCCGGCGCGAAGTGCGTTGATGCAGGAGATCGCCATGCGTCTGCGCAATCAGCGCGGCGCCGCGCTCCTGTTCGACTACGGTCACCTGCAACCCGGGTTTGGCGACACGCTGCAGGCCCTCAGCCGCCACGAATCGGTTGACGTGCTGCATATACCCGGCGCAGCCGATCTTACCACACACGTCGATTTCCACAGTCTGGCGCAGGCCGCCCGTCATGAGGGCTGCAAGACGAATGCCATGACCCAGGGCGATTTTCTCATCGCCATGGGCATCCTCGACCGGGCAGGCGCGCTTGGCCGTGACAAATCGCCGGAATTTCAGGAACGGCTTCGCGCCGATGTCGAGCGCCTCGCGGGACCGGACCAGATGGGCACACTGTTCAAAGTGCTGTGCGTCGCGGACGTGGCAACGCACACCTTTCCATTCGAACGCAGCGAAGCCGGAACCAGGGCAATTGACTTCGCGCGCTCGCTCAACCACCATCCCGGGCCTTGAAAGGCATACAGCATGATCAACTCCGAAAAACCGGCACCGTTGCGCTCAGCCCTGCTCGGATCCCCCGAAGAAGACCGAATCGCCCATGGATTTTTCACCCGCAAGGGCGGGGTGTCGGACGGCATTTATCGCGGCCTCAATGTCGGGAGCGGCTCCAAGGACAATCAGGAGCGCGTCCGCGAAAACCGCAGGCGCGTCGCCGAAACGCTTGGTGCCCCGCTGACACACCTCGTCACGGTGCATCAGGTGCACTCGCCGGACGTCATCACGGTGAACCGTCCCTTTGTCGGAACGCGGCCGAACGCCGATGCCATGGTGACGGCAACGCCAGGCATCGTCATCGGCTCGCTCTCGGCCGATTGCGGTCCGATACTTTTTGCCGACAAGGACAAGAAGGTGGTCGGCGCCGCCCACGCCGGCTGGCGCGGGGCGCTAGGGGGCGTCCTCGAAAATACCGTTGATGCGATGATCGCGCTCGGTGCAAAACGCGATCGCATTCAGGCTGTCCTCGGCCCAACGATTGGCCCCGACAATTATGAAGTCGGCAGCGAATTCTACGACCAGTTCGTCGAGCGGGACGCTTCCTACAAGGATTTTTTCCGTCCGTCGCACAACAATGGCCACAAGATGTTCGACCTTTGGGGTTTCATCGTCGGCCGGCTCGAAAAGGCCGGCGTGAATGCGTCGGCCCTTCGCCAATGCACCTATGCCGACGAGGATCAGTTCTTCTCCTATCGCCGGACGACGCATCGCAAGGAACCAGACTACGGTCGGCAGATCTCGGCGATCACCATTACGGAGTAACAGTATGGCCCTTCATTTCGAACCGGAAGAATTTGCTGCGCGCCGCGATCGCCTGATGATCGTGATGGCCGAGCAGAAGCTCGATGCGGTCCTGCTGTTTGCACAGGAGAGCATGTATTGGCTGACCGGCTACGACACATTCGGCTTCTGCTTTTTCCAGTGCCTTGTGATGAAGGCCGACGGCAGCCACGTGCTTATGACCCGGTCCGCTGATCTGCGGCAAGCGCGCCAGACCTCGAACATCGAAAACGTCGTGGTCTGGGCGGATCGCGAGAATGCCAATCCCGCGGCAGACTTGCGCGAAATATTGAATGATCTCGATCTTCTCGGCCGCCGCATCGGCATCGAATACCAGACCCACGGGCTGACGGCCGCTGACGGCCGACGTCTCGACGAGCAGTTGACGGCTTTCGGGCAACTGGTCGACATTTCCGGCATCGTCGACAAACTTCGTGCGCTCAAAAGCCCGGCGGAAATCGTCTACGCCCGCAAGGCCGCCGAACTCAGCGACGACGCCCTCGATGCGGCGTTGAAACTGATCAAGGCAGGCGCGGATGAAGGCGCCATTCTTGCGGCCATGCAATCGACGATCTTTGCGGGCGGCGGTGACTACCCGGCCAATGAATTCATCATCGGTTCGGGCGACGATGCGCTTCTGTGCCGCTACAAGTCCGGCCGCCGCAAGCTGACCAAGAACGACCAGCTGACGCTTGAATGGTCTGGTGTCTACCGCCACTACCACGCACCGATGATGCGGACGGTCCTTACCGGCAAGGCTTCGAAACGTCATCAGGAACTCTTCGATGCGGCGCAGGAGGCCCTGCTTGCAGTCGAGGCGGCCATGACCCCCGCCTCGACCTTTGGCGACGTCTTCGAGGCCCACGCCAAGGTCATGGAAGCCCATGAACTGACCCGCCATCGCTTGAATGCTTGCGGCTATTCGGTTGGCGCGCGCTTTACCCCGTCCTGGATGGACATGCCGATGTTCTATCCGGGAAACTCAGAGCGTATCCAGCCGGACATGACGCTGTTCGGGCACATGATCATATTCGACTCCGACTCGAATACGGCGATGACGCTGGGCCGGACCTATCTTACGACCAACGGCGCGGCCGAAACCCTGTCGCGCCAACCTCTTGATTTGATCGTAAAGTAGCGATGGTTGCGATTACAAACTAGAGATCCCTGCAAATCCGGCCTGCCGCAACCAAGCGGCGAGTCCCAACTCAGGGACTCGCCAATAAATGCATCGGTCAAGGCTTGTTGGTTTTGAACCGGTGCCTCATATACCCACCCTTGGCTTTTCGTAAAATGTCGGCAAGTGTCTGGGTGGCCTGGACGGTTTCCGACGTTTGGGATTTTATCTTTCGCAACAGTTCCGGAGGGGCTGTCCGCTGCTGTTTTGGTCCTGATGTAATAGCTTGCATGGCTGTCACCCTTCACAAAGATAACGGCGCTCCACCTCACCCAGTTGATGAGGTGGAGGCAGCCACTCCTAGGCAGCCCGATTATCGCTGACCCGGTTGGAACTATCGCCGGCTATCGTATTGGCGGATCCGCTGATCGCGATCCGACGCGGCTTCATTTCCTCGGGGATCTCCTTTTTGAGATCGATGATCAGCAGGCCATTGTCGACACGCGCATCGGTAACGCTTACATGGTCCGCGAGCTCGAAGCGGTGGGCGAATGGCCTTAGCGCCAGACCGTGGTGAAGATACTGCAGCTCTTCATCAACGGACTTGTCACCCTTGACCACCAGCAAATTTGGCTCATGGGTGATGGCAAGGTCATCTTGCCTGAAGCCGGCCACGGCAATCACGATGCGATACTTGTCCTCCCCGAGCTTGACGATGTCATACGGGGGCCATCTGTCCGAGCCTTGCGGTTGGGTAGAGTTTTCGAGCAGATTGAAAATTCGGTCAAAGCCGACGCTCGACCGGTAGAACGGGGAAAAATCGACGTTGCTTCTCATAGCTAGGTCCTCCTTTGAGCAACATAGAAATGAGGCGCGCCAAGAAGCTTGGCGCTCCCTGACGTCGGTCCACTGACGTGCAACCGACCGCTAAAAATTTGGTATTGGCCGGAAACGCTGTCAAGATTTTCGGTGCAAAAAAACTGCTAATCGTCCGAGCGATAAAGCTTCCTGGTTGCTTCTTTTGAGGCCTGCTTTTCTCGCTCGGTAAGGCGCCGGCGCTTCATCAGGCCAAAGGCAAGGATTGCGCCGAGGACGATCGGGCCGCCAAACACCACCGCAAACCACAGATACTCCATTCTAGCGTCCTTCAATGGCAAGATGACGATGACCACTTTTGGGTGGGCCGATCTCGGGAATGGAGGAGAGAAGGGCGGCGATCAAGACTGGAAGTGTCGTCCACAATAGATCATAGGCGGCCATGGGTCAGCGGCCTCCAAGTTCGCTCTCGATCTTCTTGCGACTGCCGCCGTGCTTCTTGATCAGCTCAAGGGCCCGGTCCCTGCTGATGTCATGTTTCGTCATGAGGTCGTTCACCTCATAGTCCTCGCTTGCCGATACTGTGGCGCGGTCTCGATTGTCCTGCTTGAATTTGTCATCTGACATTTGGGTTTCTCCCCGGCTGTTGCTGGTTGTTTCTCAACAGCCGCAAAGGATTTAGGTTCCACTCCCAGCCGAACTGATAGCTCGTTGCAAATGTTCTCAAGCTTCGTCGGGGTTGGAGCAGTCCGGCAGCTCGCAAGCGCGTGAAGCGCGCAAGGGTGACGACGTCTCCACGGAATTGCCTAAAAAGGTGCGCCCGACGCGACAAAAAGCGAAGCATAGTCAATAGCCGGGTTGACTTGATCGTAAAATAAAACTCTCTTCTGCTTCTATTTTGATAAGGTGGCTCATGACGGGGTTTGACTGAAGATGTGGTCTCGTAACTCACTGACATGCGCGGTCGCATTGCTTGCAACACTCGCGCTCGCCGCCTGCAACAGTTCGGAATCGCCAATGGGCGTCAGCAAGGCCGACCTGCCAGCGGCACAGGGCAGCGCGACCACACCGGCAACGCCTGGTACAGCCCAAACGACCGCCACAGCGGCGCAGACGACTGCCGGTGCACCCGTACCAGCTGCTGCCGGGGCCGCACCGAGCACCACCGCCAATGCGCCAGGCGCCGCGCGCACCGCCAAGCTTCGCTTTGCCCCTATTGTCGGCGCGCCAATCGCTGCCGCAACGCCGCTGTCGCAGCGTCTTTCGGCTCTTGCCAAGGAAAAAGGTATTGTCCTCGGCACCGCTGCCGATACCGACAACACGCACATCATGAAGGGTTATTTCTCGGCCCTGCCCGACGGCAACCAGACGACGATCATCTATGTATGGGACGTACTCGATCCGGCTGGCACCCGGCTGCACCGCATCCAGGGCCAGGAAAAAGTGCCGGGTGGCGGCGCCGATCCCTGGAGCACGGTACCAGCCAAGACCATGGAAGGCATCGCCGACAAGGCGATACAGGGTTATCTCGCCTGGGTTTCCGGCGCCAAGACGTGACATATTTACGCGTTTTGCCGGATAATGCCGCGGAATAGAGTTGGATTTCTTGCTGCATGCTTGCATTGTGCGGGAAGCACAGTAAAAGGCCCGCCATATCCTTTAATTGGCTGACGCTCTGAAAAGACGTGGGGAAAAATCGGCATGAAACTGTTCGCGGGCAATTCCAATCGTGTTCTCGCTGAATCTGTCGCCAAATATCTGAATATTCCGCTTGGAAAAGCCAGCGTTCGCCGCTTTGCCGACCAGGAGATATTTGTCGAGATCCAGGAGAATGTCCGCGGCGAAGATGTCTTCGTCATGCAGTCCACCTCGTTTCCCGCCAACGACCACCTGATGGAACTGCTCATCATGATCGATGCGTTCCGCCGTTCCTCGGCCAAGCGCATCACCGCGGTGCTTCCCTATTTCGGTTACGCCCGCCAGGACCGCAAGCCGGGTCCGCGCACGCCGATCTCGGCAAAGCTCGTTGCCAATCTGATCACCGAGGCCGGTGCCAATCGCGTCCTTACGCTCGATCTTCATGCCGGCCAGATCCAGGGGTTCTTCGATATTCCGACCGACAACCTCTATGCCGTGCCGGTCATCGCCCGCGATGTGCGCGCCCATTACGGCACGTCGAACGTCATGGTCGTCTCCCCCGATGTCGGCGGCGTTGTGCGCGCCCGCTCGCTGGCAAAGCGCATCGATGCGCAGCTTGCAATCGTCGACAAGCGGCGTGACCGCCCGGGCGAATCCGAAGTGATGAACGTCATCGGCGACGTGCGCGGCAAGGATTGCCTGCTTTTCGACGATATCGTCGACTCCGGCGGCACGCTGTGCAATGCGGCCGAGGCCCTCCTCGCCAAGGGCGCAACGAGCGTCACCGCCTATATCACCCACGGTGTTCTTTCAGGCGGCGCGGTCGCTCGCATAGCGAGTTCGAAGCTGAAGGAACTCGTCATCACCGATTCCATTCAGCCGACGCCAGCCATCGAATCTGCACACAACATCCGCGTCCTGTCGATTTCCGACCTGATCGGCGAGGCGGTATCGCGCACGGCCTCGGAAGAATCCGTTTCCAGCCTGTTCGACTAACGGCAGTTTATTCGGCGGTGCTGTCCAGTTTTGCTCGAATCTTGGTCATTGCGATTCTAAGCTGCGGGAGATGATCCGTCACAACGGACCAGACGATCGAATCGGCAAGCCTGTGGTACTCATGACGCAAAATGTTGCCGATGCCGCGAATCTGTTTCCAGGGAATTTCCGGGGCGATTAACAGCAATTCATCCGGCAGGTGGCGCGAGGCTTCAGAGATGATTTCAAGGGCACGCTGAACCCCCATCCGCAATAGCCAATCTTTGAAGTCAGCGAGCGATTTATTCCGTGTCGAAATTTCGATCCCGTCAATCGCTTCAATGATTTCCGCTACGACGGGTTCTATGCGACGGCGCGGCATCAGAAGATACGAATAGAAGATTGCTCGATTTCATGCTTCAGCATGGGATGAAGGCTGTCGCGCGTCGTTATGTCGATTTGCGCATCCATTGCCGCTTCCACTAATTGTTTAATGCTGATGAGATCGATCAGCGAGAACCGCCCCGACGCATCGTAATCCACGAACAGATCAATATCGCTATCGTCTGCGGCTTCGTCGCGCGCGGTCGATCCAAAAAGGTAAAGCCCGGTCGCGCCGATGCTTTTTATCGCATCCGCATGTCGCTCCAGTTCGGCGATGACCAAATTCCTTTTCATGCGCAAATCTTATACATTCGAGGCGTTGACAGCAACAAACTTGCACTGGCGCCGGGTTTCCGTTATAGAGCCGCCATCCGCGTAGACACCCTTGGAGGCAACGCGGAATGGGGCGGTCATTCATCCGGTCTCGGATGAGCATTGGACCGCTTCATGTTTTTTGTGCATCCACCTTGTGGTCTCGAAAAACACTCCAGATTTGAACCTCGAAAGGAAATGCCATGAGCGAAGCATACGAGCTCAAGGCCGAGGCGCGCGAACGGGTCGGTAAGGGGTCCGCCCGGGACATTCGCCGCAACGGTAAAGTGCCAGCAGTCATCTATGGTGACAAGCAGGCGCCAATCTCGATCACCCTCGACTACAAGACGCTGTATTACAAGATTCACGGCGGCGGCTTCAAAACGACGATTGCCAACATCCTTCTGGATGGCAAGTCGATCCAGGTCCTGCCCAAGGATTACCAGCTCGATCCGGTCAGCGACAAGCCGGTCCATGTCGACTTCCTGCGCGTATCGGCCAAGTCGGTCGTCAACGTCCATGTACCGATCCACTTCCTGAACGAAGAAGCTTCGCCCGGCATCAAGCGCGGCGGCGTTCTCAACATCGTTCGCCACGATATCGAGCTGCATGTTCCGGCCAATGCAATTCCGGAAGCAATCGAAATCGATCTCACCGGCACGCAGATCGGCGACTCGATCCACATTTCCGCTGTGACGCTCCCGAAGGGCGCGACACCGGTCATTCAGGATCGCGATTTCACGATCGCCACGATCGCTGGCCATGCAACCGCTGACGAAGAGACCACCGAAGCAGCGGAACCGACTGAAACTGCAGAAAAAGAAGGCGAGTAATCGTCCTTTCGACTATTGGGAGCTAGGCGCGTGCTGCTTATCGCAGGTCTTGGCAATCCGGGCTCCCAATATGCTGCAAACCGGCACAATATCGGTTTCATGGCGGCGGATGAAATACATCGCCGCCATGGTTTTTCTCCCTGGACCCGCAAGTTCCAGGCACTGATTGCCGACGGGATGATCGACGGCGAAAAGACCATCCTGATTAAGCCCCAGACATTCATGAACCTTTCAGGCCAGGCCGTCGGCGAAGCCATGCGCTTTTATAAGCTCGGCATCGGCGATCTCATCGTCATCTATGACGAACTCGATCTGGCCGCAGGCAAGGTGCGCGTCAAGATCGGCGGCGGTTCGGGCGGCCATAATGGCATCAAATCGATCGACGCCCATTGCGGCAAGGATTACAAGCGCGTCCGCCTCGGTATCAACCATCCAGGCGTCAAGGAAATGGTCTCCAACCATGTTCTCGGTAATTTCGCCAAGGCGGATCGCGAATGGCTCGATCCCCTGCTCGAGGTGATTGCCGCCAATGCCGGACTGCTGGTCCGCAAGGATGATTCCGGTTTCATGAACCGCGTCGCGCTTGCCGTCGGCGGCAACGCCAGGAGCGAGCCTGCGACAACCGAAAAGCCGGTTGCAAAAAGTACCGGACAAAGCCATATCCGGCAGGCGCGCCAGCAAAAGCCTGCCGTCACCATTCCAAAATCCGGCCCCATGGCCGACATGCTGAATAAGCTCTTCGGCAAGAAAGAATAAGGATCGCACATTATGGGTTTCAAATGCGGCATCGTTGGCTTGCCTAACGTCGGCAAATCCACGCTCTTCAATGCCCTGACCAAGACGGCGGCGGCGCAGGCCGCCAACTACCCGTTCTGTACGATCGAACCCAATACGGGCGAAGTAGCGGTTCCCGACCCGCGCCTGCAGACCATCGCCAAGATCGGCAAGTCAGCCAATATTGTCCCGACGCGTATCAGCTTCGTCGATATCGCCGGCCTCGTGCGCGGCGCATCGAAGGGTGAAGGCCTCGGCAACCAGTTCCTTGCGAATATTCGCGAAGTGGACGCAGTGGTGCACGTGCTGCGCTGCTTCGAGGACGACGACATCACCCATGTCGAAGGCCGCATCGATCCCGTCGCCGACGCGGAGACCGTCGAGACCGAACTGATGCTCGCAGATCTCGAAAGCCTCGAACGGCGCATCGTCCAGTTCCGCAAGCGTGCGAGCAGCAAGGACAAGGAAGCGCTCGCTGTGCTTCCGATCATGGAACAGGCCCTCTCGCTGCTCCAGGACGGCCAGCCGGTTCGCTTCATGCTGAACGGCATTGCGCCCGACGATCTCGCGATCCTTCAGGACCTCAATCTCCTGACCTCCAAGCCAGTCCTTTACGTCTGCAACGTTGCCGAAGGCGATGCCGCAACCGGCAATGAATATACCGAAGCTGTCGAGGAAATGGCGACCGGACAGGGCGCCGAGACAGTCACGATCTCAGCCGCCATCGAGGCCGAAGTCGCGCAGCTTCCCGATGAAGAAGCGCGCGAATATCTTGAGGCAATGAGCCTCGACGAGCCCGGCCTCGATCGGTTGATCCGCGCCGGCTACCGACTGCTGCACCTCATCACCTACTTTACCGTAGGCCCGAAGGAGGCACGCGCCTGGACCGTCGAGCGCGGTTCGAAAGCGCCAAGGGCGGCGGGTGTCATCCATACGGATTTCGAGCGGGGCTTCATTCGCGCCCAGACCATCGCTTATCAAGACTATGTGGGCCTCGGCGGCGAAGCGGCAGCCAAGGAAGCTGGCAAGGCCCGCGACGAGGGCAAGGAATACATCGTCCAGGACGGCGATATCATGCTATTCAAGTTCAACACCTGATACGGTTGTATGAAATGGCTGAACGCACGCCCACCTACGCCTATGAAGATTTCATCGTTGGCAGTGAATGGTCGCTCGGCTCCAAACAGGTGACGACGGAAGAAATCATCGATTTCGCCAGGCAGTTCGATCCGCAGCCCTTTCATCTGAACGAGGCCGCGGGCAAGGCCAGCATCCTCGGCGGACTGGCGGCGTCCGGCTGGCACACGGTCTCGATGTTTATGCGCATGCTATGCGACGCCTATCTTCTCGATTCGACCTCGCAGGGCGCACCCGGGATCGACTTCGTTAAATGGAAGCATCCGGTTCTCGCCGGCGACACGCTCACAGGACGAACGACGATCCTCGAACAACGCCTGTCGAAGTCGAAACCTTCCCTCGGGTTCGTCAAGATGCACCACGATGTCTTCAATCAGGACGGCACGTTGGTATGCGAGCTCGAACATACCGCGATGTTCTCGACACGGGAGCCTGTGCGACCATGAGCATCGAACAGTTCATTGGCGTGGAGCGCGATCTCGGCACCCATCGCTTCACCGCCAGCGAGATCATTGATTTTGCGTCGAAATACGATCCGCAACGTTTTCATGTCGATCCCGAAGCGGCTAGGAAAAGCAATTTCGGCGGACTTTGTGCCTCGGGCTGGCATACGACGGCGATATGGATGCGCCTTAATGTCGGGGACATGAAGCGGATCATCGCAGAAGCCTTGCAACGAGGCGAACAGCCACCGCAGTTCGGCCCCTCACCGGGTTTTGAGAACCTGAAATGGCTGAAGCCAGTCTATGCAGACGATACGATCCGCTTTACCCGGACCTTGCACGACGTGCGCCCGCTCAAGTCGCGGCCCGGCTGGTCGATGATGCAGATGTCCTCCGCCGCCTATAACCAGAATGGCGACAAGGTTCTTTCATTCGACAGCACCGCCCTTGTTGCGTTGCCGGCTTGAAGGTCGGCAGGCCAACAAAAGCGTAAAACAAAGAATCCGCTCAGTGCCCGTCGAAGGCGACCAGCGTCCTTACGTTGACGCCGAGTGCCTCGAGCTTCTTGCGGCCGCCAAGTTCCGGCAGGTCGATGATGAAGCAGGCGGCGACGATATCGGCGCCCATTTGCTGCAAAAGCTTGACCGCGGCCTCGGCGGTCCCGCCCGTCGCGATCAGATCGTCGACGAGGATGACCTTGTCGCCGGGCGCGATGGCGTCGCGGTGCATCTCCATCTCGTCGAGACCATATTCGAGGCTGTAGGCAATCCGCACGGTATCGCGCGGCAGCTTGCCCTTCTTGCGGATCGGCACGAAGCCCGATGACAGTTGATGCGCCATTGCGCCACCGATGATGAAGCCGCGCGCCTCGATGCCTGCAACCTGATCTACCTTGCCACCGGCATAGGGGTGCACCAGTTCATCCACGGCGCGGCGAAAGGCGCGGGCATTGCCAAGGAGTGTGGTTATATCGCGAAACATGACGCCGGGCTTCGGATAGTCCGGAATGTTGCGGATGGCATCAACCAGCGTCTGCTTGAGGCTTGAATCCATCTGATCGTTCCCTTCGCGCTGTCAGCGGGCAGACAATCTATGCAGCCCCGCCCTCAAAAGAAAAGGGCGCAAAGCGCCCTTCCCTCAAATTGATTCTACCGATCCGGTCAATGCTCGACGTCGGACCAGATCCGCCGCTTCGCCACATAGATGAGGCCTGCGAAGAGAACCAGGAACAGCATGACGCGGAAGCCGGTCTTTTTGCGCGCCTCAAGGTGCGGCTCGGCCGCCCACATCAGGAACGCGGCAACGTCCTGCGAATACTGCGTGAGTGTCTGCGGCGATCCATCGTCATAGGTGACCTGGCCGTCCTGCAAAGGCTGCGCCATCTTCAGCGACTTGGCGGCGATGAAGAACGGGTTGTAGTGCGTGCCTTCAGGGATCTGCATGCCTTCCGGCGGCGTTTCGTTAAAGCCGGTCAGAAGCGCGTGGATGTAGTCCGGACCGCCTTCCTGGTACTGCGTGAAGATATCGATCAGGAACCGCGGGAAGCCGCGCTCTACCGCACGCGCCTTGGCGATCAGCGAAAAGTCCGGCGGCACCGCGCCGCCATTGGCTGCTGCCGCCGCTTCCGGATTGGCGTAAGGCGACGGGAAATGATCGGCAGGAATAGCCTTGCGGGTTGTAGGCTCGCCATCGGCGTTGGGTTCGCCCGGCACTTCGTATTCGGCCGCAAATGCCTTGATCTGAGCATCGCTATAGCCGAGTTCCGCCAGCGAACGGAATGCCACGAGGTTCATCGAATGGCAGGCCGAGCAGACCTCTTTGTAGATCTTGAGGCCGCGCTGCAACTGCTGCTTGTCATAGCGTCCGAACGGACCCGCAAAGGTCCAGTTCATCTCTTCCGGCTTCTTGATCGGGAAGTGCGTCGGTTCGGCGGCGTTATGCGCTTCTTCGGCGGTCGCAACCGTTCCGAATGCCAGCATGGTTCCGAGACCGGCAGCTGCAAGACCGAGGAGGATTTTTTTCATGGGAAAGTTCCTTGAGCCCTTCACGATTCTCAGCCTTTGGTTTCCGGAGCCGCGGTGACGCCTACCGGCCGGCCACCACCTTTGGTTTTCGCAAGCACCGCCTCGGTGATCGAATTCGGGAGTCGGCGCGGGGTTTCAACGAGTCCAAGCAATGGCATGAGGACGATGAAGAAGCCGAAATAATAGGCCGTTCCGAGCTGCGAGAAGACCACGTAGAGACCTTCGGCAGGACGCGATCCGAGCCAGCCGAGCATGATGGCGTTGGCAACGAAGATCCAGAAGAACAGCTTGTACCAAGGCCGGTAGACGGCCGAGCGGACCTTCGACGTATCGAGCCAGGGCACGAGGAAGAGGATCGCGATCGAGCCGAACATCGTCAGGACGCCGCCGAGCTTCGAGTTGATCGGGCCGATGTTGAAGGTGATGGCACGAAGCATCGCATAGAAGGGCAGGAAGTACCATTCGGGGACGATGTGAGCCGGGGTCTTCAGCGAGTCGGCCTGGATATAGTTATCCGGATGGCCCATGAAGTTCGGCAGGTAGAAGACAAAATAGGCGAAGAGGATCAGGAACAGCACCAGACCGAACGCGTCCTTGACGGTGGCGTAAGGCGTGAAGGCGACCGTATCCGTCTTCGACTTCACTTCGATGCCGGTCGGGTTGGTCTGGCCGGTCACATGCAGCGCCCAGACGTGCAGGACGACGACGCCGGCAATCATGAATGGCAGCAGGTAGTGCAGCGAGAAGAAGCGATTCAGCGTCGGGTTGTCGACGGCAAATCCACCGAGCAGCAATTGCTGGATCGGATCGCCGATGATCGGGAACGCGGTGAAGAAGCCGGTGATGACCGTCGCACCCCAGAAGGACATCTGGCCCCACGGAAGCACGTAACCCATGAAGGCCGTCGCCATCATCAGGAGGAGGATGATTACACCGAGAATCCAAAGGAGTTCGCGCGGCGCCTTGTACGAGCCGTAATAAAGGCCGCGGAAAATGTGGATGTAGACGGCGAGGAAGAACATCGAGGCGCCGTTGGAATGCAGGTAGCGCAGGAGCCAGCCTGAATTCACGTCACGCATGATCTTTTCGACGGAATTGAAGGCAATGCCGGTGCTGGCGGCATAATGCATGGCAAGCACTACGCCGGTCAGGATCTGCGACACCAGCATGATCGCCAGGATGCCGCCGAAGGCGTAGGCATAATTCAGATTGCGCGGAACCGGATAGGCTACGAATGAATCGTATAGCAGACGCGGCAACGGCAGTCGCGCATCAAACCATTTTTCGATTCCGCTGTTCGGCGTGTAGGATGAATGTCCACCGCTCATGTCGTGTCTCCCCGTGGAACCTTAGCCGATCTTGACGACGGTGTCGGAAATGAAAGAAAGTGGCGGGATCGCCAGGTTTTCCGGCGCCGGTCCCTTGCGGATGCGTCCCGCCGTATCGTAGTGCGAGCCGTGGCAGGGGCAGAACCAGCCGCCGAAATCACCCTGTTGTCCGAGCGGAATGCAGCCGAGGTGGGTGCACACGCCAACCATCACCAGCCAGTTTTCCTTTTCCTTCGAAGCGGTACGATCGGCATCGGTGGCCTGGGCATCGCTTGGAAGGTTGGCATTGCGCGCAATCGGGTCCTTGAGATCGCCGAGCGCGACAGCCTTGGCTTCCTCGACTTCCTTGGGCGTACGGTTGCGGATGAAGATCGGCTTGCCGCGCCACTTGACCGTGAGGGACATACCCGGCTGAACAGCCGAAACATCAACTTCAATGGACGAGACTGCCAGCGTGGATGCGTCCGGTCTCATCTGGTCGATGAAGGGCCAGGCAAAAGCCCCTGCGCCGACCACACCGGCCATACCTGTCGCAATATAGAGGAAGTCACGCCGTGTCGGCTCGGTCTTATCGTGTGCGCTCACGGGGCCTGTTCCTTTCCGAATAACAACGCAGCGGGAGAGTCCACGAAGTCAGCATAACAGAAGACAGGCCCAAGAAGATGAGCCCCGCGGAATCCCCAACATATCGCGTGGTTTCTAAGCATGTCGCATGAGCTTGTCCAGCCTGACAGCGGCATAAGGGCAGGATGTCGCAGGGATAAACCGGCAGCTTATTCCTGCCCGATAAATCCGCCCGACTGGCGCGCCCAGAGCCCGGCATAAAGCCCGTTGGCAGCAACAAGCTCGGCATGCGTTCCGCTCTCGACGATGCGGCCCTCATCCATGACGATCAGGCGGTCGAGAGCCGCGATGGTCGACAGGCGATGCGCGATCGCAATGACGGTCTTTCCTTCCATTAGCCGGTAGAGGCTTTCCTGTATCGCCGCCTCGACTTCCGAATCGAGCGCCGAGGTCGCTTCGTCGAGGATGAGGATCGGCGCATCCTTGAGCATGACGCGGGCGATGGCGATGCGCTGGCGCTGCCCGCCCGATAGCTTGACGCCGCGCTCGCCGACATGGGCATCAAGGCCGCGACGGCCCTTGGGATCGGTCAAGGTATCTATGAATGCCTCCGCCTGGGCGTTGATCACCGCATCGCGCATCATGTCGTCGGAAGCGTCGGGCCGGCCATAAAGGATGTTGTCGCGGACCGAACGATGCAGCAGCGACGTATCCTGCGTGACCATGCCGATATGGGCACGCAGCGAATCCTGCGTGACATTGGCGATGTCCTGGCCGTCGATGAGAATGCGGCCACTTTCGACGTCAAAGAAACGCAAAAGCAGGTTGACGAGCGTCGACTTGCCGGCGCCTGAGCGGCCGACAAGGCCGATCTTCTCGCCCGGCCGCACATGCAGGGAAAAATCGTCGATGACGATCCGTGCCGACTCGTAGTGAAATCGGACGTTCTCGAACGTGATTGCGCCCTGCGTCACAGTAAGCTGCTGGGCTCCGGGCTTGTCGACGACGCTGACGGGGCGCGCGAGGAGTTCCATGGAATTCTGGATCGTGCCGTAGTTGCGAAGCAAGCCATTGAGGTTGGCCATCATGCGCGTCAGGAGCATGCTGAGCCGCAGCACAAGACCCAGCGTGAAGGCGACCTCGCCGGACGAAATCTCGCCCCTTCAGCCAAAGATCGATCGAAAGCGCCGCCACGACGCAGATCATCGCCCCGCTTGTGCTGGCGAGCGAAATGCGAATGCCGCTCAGACCCCGCGTCAGCGACATGATCGCGACGAGCCAGCGATCCATGCCGCGGCGCATATAGGCATCGTCGCGTTGTATGGTGCCGAACAGCTTTAGCGTCTGGATATTGCTGTAGCCATCGACGAGCCGGCCCATGACCAGCGAGCTCGTTTCGGCCGTATCGCGCGCCGCCTTGCGCACGCGCGGCAGGAAATAGCGGGCGGTGAAGCCGAAAACGACGAGCCACACGCCGACGACTGAAGCCAGCCGCCAATCGAGGCGGCCGATGAGAAAGAGTGTCGTCGCACAGTATACAAGGCTGAACCACACTGCCTGCAGCAGCGTCACCATGAAATCGCCAAGCGCCTGTCCGGCAGCCCAGACCTTGGTAACGATGCGGCCGGAAAAATCGTTCTGAAAAAATGCAAGGCTCTGCCGGTAGACGACGCTGTGAGCCTGCCAGCGGACGAGATTGTTGAAACCCGGCACGATCGCCTGCTCCTCGACGAGGGCAGCAAGGGAAAGCACGAGCGTTCGCCCAAGAAACACAGCAAGCAGCATTAAAAGCAGCGCGACACCGTGGCGGTCGATAATACCCTGCCAGCCTTCGACGCGATCGGTGGAGGCGAGGATGTCGATGATCTTGCCGACGAACCAGAAGAGCCCGGCCTCGAACAGGGCAATCAGCCCGCCGCAGACGAGCATCGCCAGGAAAACGTACTTCTCCTGTCGGACATAGAACCACATGAAGGCGAGCGACTGGTTCGGAACCCGTTCCGCCGGCGCACTGGCATAGGGATCGACCCAGCTCTCGAACAGGCGGTAAAGGCGTGTCATTCAACCTGCATTGCGTTGAAAAATCATCACGATGATGAAACCAATGGGCGAAGGGCCACCATCGGTTGAGTCCCGCGATGCGTCAAATTAAACTTCGGTTACCGGAAACTCTTCATGGCTTGGCTTCTCACCCTCCCCCTTGTGGGGAGGTTCGAACCGCAGGTTCGGGGTGGGGGGCTTGATCAGAAGTCGGGCTTAGACAAAGTCAAGCAAGTCACCTCCCGGCTGCTGCGCAGCCACCCTCCCCACAGGTGGGAGGACAGGAACTGAGCCCTACTCCGCCGCTTCCTGATCGTCGAGCCCGAGGAACCCGCCGGACTGGCGCGCCCAAAGCCCCGCATAGATCCCGTTTGCGGCGATGAGTTCGTCGTGGCTGCCGCTCTCGACGATCTTGCCCTTGTCCATCACGACAAGGCGGTCAAGCGCCGCAATGGTCGAAAGGCGATGGGCGATGGCAATGACGGTCTTTCCCTGCATGAGCCGATAAAGATTGTCCTGTATCGCTGCCTCGACTTCGGAATCGAGCGCCGAGGTCGCCTCGTCCATGATCAGGATCGGTGCGTCCTTCAACATGACTCGAGCGATGGCGACACGCTGGCGCTGACCACCGGAAAGCTTGACGCCGCGCTCGCCGACATGAGCTTCGAAACCCCGGCGGCCCTTGGGATCGGTCAGTTCCTCGATAAAGCCATCGGCCTGTGCATTGCGCACGGCCTGCCGCATCAACTCATCCGATGCATCGGGTCGGCCATAGAGCACATTGTCGCGCACCGACCGATGCAGCAGCGATGTATCCTGTGTGACCATGCCGATATTCGCCCGCAACGAATCCTGGGAGACTTTCGAAATGTCCTGACCATCGATCAAAATGCGCCCGCTCTCGAGGTCGTAAAAGCGCAGCAGCAGGTTGACGAGCGTTGACTTGCCGGCGCCCGAGCGGCCAACGACGCCGATCTTTTCGCCGGGCCGGATATCCAGCGAGAGCTTGTCGATGATCCCCGCACCTTTGCCGTAGTGAAAGCCAATGGCGTCGAAAGTGATCGCGCCCGATTTCACGACGAGCTCGGGCGCATTCGCAACGTCCGGCACCAGGCGCGGCAGCGAAATCGAGGTGATGCCGTCTTCCACCGTTCCGATATTTTCGAACAGGGCGGACATTTCCCACATGATCCACTGCGACATGCCGTTGAGGCGCAGGACCAATCCGATCCCGACGGCAACGGCGCCGACGGAAATGGCCGAGTCCAGCCACAGCCAGATGGCGATGCCGCCCACCGAAAACAGCAGGAGACAGTTCATGGCATAGAGGCAGAAGTGGAAGCTCGTCACCATGCGCATCTGGCGATGCACGGTGCCGAGAAAATCCTCCATTCCTTCGCGCGCGTAGCTTTCTTCGCGCTTCGAGTGCGAGAAGAGCTTGACCGTGGCGATATTCGTATAGCTGTCGACGATCCGGCCGGTCATGGTCGAACGGGCGTCCGCCTGCCGTTCCGAAATGATGCGGATTTTCGGAATGAAGTAGCGCAACAGTCCGATATAGGCGAGGAGCCAGACGACGAATGGCAGCATCAGCCGAAGGTCGGCCGCTGCCGCGATGATCAGGGTGCCGCTGAAATAGACGATGACATAGTTGAGAACGTCGAGCAGCTTCATCACCGCTTCGCGCACCGCGAGCGAGGTCTGCATCAGCTTCGTCGAGACGCGCCCGGCAAACTCGTCCTGGAAAAACGTCATCGACTGGCGGATCAGGTAGCGATGCACCATCCAGCGGATACGCATCGGATAGTTGCCAAGCAGCGTTTGATGGATGACGAGCGAATCGATCAAGACGATGCCGGGCATGACGACGAGGATCACGCCGGCAATCAGCGCCAGCTTCCAGCCCTCTTCGGAAAGGAAGGTCTCGCGCGAGTGGTTCGACAGCCAGTCGACGATATTGCCCATGAAGGCGAACATCGACACTTCGAGCACGGCGATCAGGGCTGTGCAAACGGCCATGACGGCGATGAATGGCCACACGCCGCGCGTATAATGCAGGCAGAACGCCACGAGCGATCTTGGCGGCTCACTGGGCTCGGCTGGCGGAAATGGTTCGAGCCTCTCTTCAAACCAGCGAAACATTTTCAACCTCGTAAACACCTGTCCTGATCACGGTAGCGGACCGCGAGCCGGTCGTTGGGATACTGCTTGGGACAAACATGGAAAACACCTGCAAACGCGAAGATCGGCGGTTTGCGGCTCTTGTCGGAAAGACGGAATTTCTAATTAGGGAGAACCGACACGCAACCGCAAAGGCAACCGGACATCGTCCAGTTTGGAAGAAGTCGCATCAATTTTGGCATCGACACCTCCAAGTTAGCGTTGCGGTTTGCTTCCTATAGCGATTATGAACGCAAAAGGCGAGAGGCCATCGCAATGGAGCCGTAAGTATTGACCAACGCATCAGTGGACCTTCGCATCGCCCTTTATCAGCCGGACATTCCAGGCAATACCGGAACGATACTGCGTATGGCAGCCTGTTTCGGGATCGCGGTCGATGTGATCGAGCCTGCAGGTTTTGACCTTTCCGACCGGGCGTTGAAGCGTGCGGGCATGGACTATCTCGAACAGGCGGCGTTGACGCGTCATGCCAGCTGGGCGGATTTTCAGGCGTGGCGGCTTGCCGCAAAACGGCGGCTGCTGCTCTTCTCGACGAAAGCTGCGGTGCCCTATACGAAGTTCGCCTTTGAACCCGGCGACATCCTGCTGTTTGGACGCGAATCCGCCGGCGTTCCCGATGAAGTCCATCAAGCCGCCGATGCGCGGTTGATCATTCCGATGGTCGAGGGCGCGCGCTCGCTCAACCTTGCGCTGTCCGCGGCCATCGCCGCAGCTGAGGCACTGCGGCAATTTCAAGCTTAAAAAAAAGCGAATCCGCCGGCCATTTCTGACCGGCGGACCTTGGGTTTTCAGTCGGACAGAATTAGTTGATCTGTTCGGCCTTGCCGCCTTCCCACTTGTAGAAGACGAATGCCGGCGTGGTGAGATCGCCGGTGCTCGAGTAGGTCAGGTCGCCGACGACGGTCGAAAGCGGCTCGCCCGACTTGATCTTTGCTGCGACTTCCGTCGGCTCGACCGAACCTGCCTTCTCGATGCCGCCCGCGATGATCTGCATGGCCGCATAGGCATTCAGCGTGAAGGCTTCCGCCGGGATGTTCTTCGCCTGGAGAGCCTCGACGACCTTGGCGGCGGCTGGGTTCTTCGTGGGGTCGGCGCTGTTGGTGAACAGCGTGCCGGCTGCAGCGTCACCGCCGATTGCCCAGTATTCCGTGTTCGAAAGACCGTCCGGCCCGATGATCTGGGCCTTGACGCCCTGATCATGCAACTGGCGAGCAATCAGACCACCTTCGGCATGATAGCCGCCGAAGTAGATCACATCAGCCTTTTCCGACTTGATGCGGGTGATGAGAGCGCTGTAGTCCTTTTCGCCGGCATTGATGCCTTCGAAGACGACTTCTGTGACGCCGCCCTTGTTGAGAACCGACTTAAGGCCATTGGCGATGCCGGTACCGTAGGGCGTCTTGTCGTAGACGATGGCGATGCGCTTGTCCTTGAAGTTGTCGAGCATGTACTTGCCGGCAACATCGGCCTGCTGGTCGTCGCGGCCGCAGGTGCGGAACACGGTTTCGAGGCCGCGTGTGGTCAGATCGGGCGTTGTCGCGGTCGGCGTGACCATGATGATGCCGTTTTCAGCAAGAACGTCCGATACCGGCATGGCAACGCCGGACGTTACCGGTCCGACGATGAACTTGATGCCTTCGCCGACGACCTGGTTGGCGACCGACACGCCCTGCTTGGGTTCGCCCGCATCATCAAAGATCTTGGTGACGATCTTTTCGCCCTTGATGCCGCCCGCCGCATTGATGGCCTCGGCAGCGCTTTCGGCGCCATTCTTCACCTGCAGGCCGTAGGCGGCGACAGGACCGGTGACCGGCGCGATAATGCCGACGACGATATCGGCCTTGGCGAACGACGTCATCGCCATGACGGCAGCCAACGCCACGCCAGAGATCAACGATAAGCGCATAGTTTCCTCCTTGGATTTTTTGTGCATCCGAACGACTGTCCGGGGCTGGGCAGAGTTCTAGTGACTTTGGAAATGGCTGTCAGCAACGATTGCTTGGATTTTGGCGCCTACTGACGAAAAATTGAAAAATCTTGCAAACTCGCGGCAATTTTCGACCATATCAATCAATTTCTTGAAAAATATCATCAATTTTATTGCTGAATCGACAGTTTTGGCGCTCCTCTTACCAAAAGCTAATCCGCGTTGGGCAACCTGCGCATTGTAAATTCGATGATATCACCCGGCCGCTCTTGCCAGCTTTCGATCTCGGTCCAATAGGCGGCTTTTGGGAATTGCTCGAACCATTCGCGGGCTTTTTCACGGGCTGCCAGTCGCGGCAGGCGGAAGCTTTCGCGAACGAACGCGCCGCGTTGCTGGCCGGCGTCGCGGCGGCTTTCCTTGAGCTGCTTGCGCAAGCCCTCGAGCGGTGGCTTGGGGAATTGCGACCTGGGCGCTTTGGAGACCATTCTTTGAGCCCTCACTCAACGCTTTACACTGTAAACTTATGCAGTGTTGTTGCGGAAAACGAGTCATTTTTTGGAGATCGGCGGATTGAGTAAACGCCCCTTCCCTTTGTCTTTTCGATGTTGTGATATGTCCGCATAAACAAAGGATTCTTTGCCATGGACCGCCCTGACATTCCCGCCGCTCTTCCCGATGCACTCGACGACAAAAAAGCCGCAGCCACAGCCTGGTTTACGGAGATTCGTGACAAGATCTGCTCCTTGTTCGAACAGTTGGAGGACGAACTGGAAGGCCCTCTGTCGGATCGCGCCGCGGGTCGCTTCGAGCAGACGCCCTGGCAACGTGACGATGGCAAGGGCGGCGGCGGCATCATGTCGCTCATGCATGGCCGCGTGTTCGAGAAGGTCGGGGTGCACATTTCAACGGTTCACGGCGAGTTCTCGCCGGAATTCCGCAAGCAGATACCCGGCGCCGATGAAGACCCGCGCTTCTGGGCGTCCGGCATTTCGCTGATCGCACATCCGCAAAGCCCCTATGTGCCGGCGGTTCACATGAATACGCGTATGGTTGTGACGACCCGCCAGTGGTTTGGCGGCGGCGCCGATCTGACGCCGGTGCTCGATCGCAAGCGGACCCAGGAGGACGCCGATACGGTCGCCTTCCAGAAGGCGATGAAGTTCGTGTGCGACAAGCATTCCGCCGTTGCCGACTATGACAAGTTCAAGGCCTGGTGCGACGAATATTTCTACCTGCCACATCGCAAGGAACCGCGTGGTACCGGCGGCATATTCTATGACTGGCTGCATTCGTCGGACGAAATCGGCGGATGGGACGCCGACTTCAACTTCACCCGCGATGTCGGCCGCGCTTTTTCGGTGGTCTATCCCTATCTGGTGCGCCAGAACTTCAACAAGGACTGGACCGACGCCGATCGCCAGGAACAACTGGTGCGTCGCGGCCGCTACGTCGAGTTCAACCTTCTCTACGATCGCGGCACGATCTTCGGACTCAGGACAGGCGGGAACGTGGACTCGATCCTTTCTTCGATGCCGCCGGCGGTCAAATGGCCATGAACGGGAAATTTGAGGGATCAAATACAGGAATGATGCGTTATCATGCTTCCTTGGCGCGGTTGATTGTCCGCGCCTGATCGAGCGCGTCAGGCATATGTTTGCGGGCTCACAACAGGGAGAGAAAGCCATGAAAGAACTTCATTGCATTGTTCCCGGTTGCCAGTGGCATACACGTCACGAAACCGAAGCTGAAATCATCCGCCGCGCAAGCGAGCACTTGCGCGAGACCCATGGTGAAACGGTCATTCGCGAATCCATGCTCGAAACGATCAAGGCAAACATTCAGCCCGAAAAGGGTAAAGCCGCCTGATCAGGCCTTTCCCGCATGGTGGGGAATTCTTGCCAGCAGTTCATCGCGCTCGAGGCTGAAGCCGGACTCGATCCACTCATCCTCGAGCGCGCGCTGCACCTTGCCGACATCAGGTCCTTTCGAAAGGCCAGCCGTGACGAGGTCGCCGCCGGATAAGGGAAATTTCGGCCGCTCATAATCCTTGAGGTAATCCAGAAGCCGCGACAGGTTGCCGGCGCGGAACATGGCCGCATCGTCACTCGCCGCGTCGTTACGGGCGGAGGCAAGGGCGAGCCTCAAGCGATCCCGCATACCCTGCACGTCGCTGCGATAGAGCCGCTTTGCAAAGCCGGTCTCGGATATCTCGGGATGTGGCGGCACCGTCGCGGCAAAAGCCGCCAGGCGGTCGCGCTCCTGATTTGAGAGCTTGAGCCGAACGGCAAGCTCCGCCAGCCGCTCCGTGTTCGGCGGCACCATGCTGGCAAGGCGCAACAGAGGGTCGGCCTCCCAACCGAGTGCCTGTTCGGTCTGAACGAGGCCGTGGATGGCATCGATGCCCCACTTTTCCGTCTCCGGCAGCACAGCCGTCAGAACACCGGCCTGCCGCATCCACAAGAGGGCGCGCGACGGGTCCGGCGCTGAGAGAAGCTTCTTCAGTTCGGACCAGACACGCTCGGCCGAAAGACGCGAAAGTCCGCCTTTGAGGCGCGCGCAGGCCTTCAGCCCCTCCGTTTCGGGCCGGCCCTTCCCATACCACGCAAAGAAGCGGAAGAAGCGCAATATGCGCAAATAGTCTTCGCGGATACGCTGTTCCGGATCACCGATGAAGCGCAGGGTCTGGCTCTCGATGTCGGCAAGACCGCCGACAAGATCAACGATTGTGCCATCGGCCTCGACATAAAGCGCGTTGATCGTGAAGTCGCGGCGTTCGGCATCGACCTGCCAGTCCTTGCCGAACGCAACTTCCGCGTGACGCCCGTCGGTTTCGACATCGGCGCGCAAGGTCGTCACCTCATAGGGACTTCCCTTGGCGACGACTGTGATTGTCCCGTGAGCTATGCCCGTAGGGACTGCCCTGAACCCCGCATCTTCCGCGCGCCGCAACGTTTCCTCGGGCAGGCAGGTCGTCGCGATGTCGATATCGCTTACTGGTTGCCCAAGCAGCGTATTGCGCACGGCACCGCCAACGACGCGGGCGCTCTCGCCCCCGACCGAAAGCGCTGCCAACAGAACTTGCAATTGCTCGTTGGCAAGCCACGGCGCCTTGCCGGAAATGGACTTTATCGCGCTCAAGAATAGAGCCTTTCATAAAGAGTACGAATGATGCCAGCCGTCACGCCCCAAATGAAGCGATCGCCAAACGGCATCGTGTAGTAGAACCGCTCCTGATCCTGCCACATGCGGCTTTCGCGGCGATGATTGGCCGGGTTCATCAGGAACGACAGCGGCACCTCGAATACATCGGCAACTTCGTCCGGGTTGGCGGCGATTTCGAAAGGCGGGTGGACAAGGCCAAGAACCGGAATGATCGAGTATCCGGTGGTCGTCAAATAGCGCGGCAGGCGGCCGAGCAGTTCGACATGCCGTCCTTCGAGCCCGATTTCCTCATGCGCCTCGCGCAACGCCGCCTTTTCCGGCTCGTAATCGTCTTCGGGATCGATGGCGCCTCCCGGAAACGCCACCTGGCCGGAGTGCTTGCGCAGGCTGGTCGTGCGCAATGTAAGAATGACGCTTGCCTCATCGCCGCGGTCAACGATAGGGACGAGCACCGCTGCATCGCGCAGCGGTTTTGCGGCAATCAGCGCATCGAGGCCCGGATTGAGCCGGTGATCGCCGTGGTCATCGTCGAGCCGCTCATTGCCCTTGAGCGCGACGCGACGCGCGAACGCGCGGGCCGAAAACCCCTCATCGAGCGGGTCGGCTGAGGTCATCGACTTTGCATTTCGAGTTGGCCCGACGGCATGATCGGAAAGGCAACGCCCCTGGAGCGAACCGCGAACATCGATTTGCCGTCGACAACGATATCTTCGCCATGGTTGACGAGATCGTACATGACGGCGCGGGCGAGCAATGCCTCGAGCCGGCCCCGCACCAGCAAGTAAGGCTTCAGCCCGCCATTCCCGGCATCGACCACAAAGCGAAGCGGGTTTTCGGCGCCCGCCTCGGCCACATCGCCGACATTAGTGCGGAAGGTCATGACCTGATCGTCGCCGGCGCCGGATACATTGAGCTCGACCGCAAGGAAGGGCGCATCCTCGACGCGGATCCCGACCTTCTCCACCGGGGTGACGAGATAGGTCTTTCCGTCGGCATCCTTGCGCAGGACTGTCGAAAACAGGCGCACGAGAGGCTGTCTGCCGATCGGCGTTCCCATATAGAACCAAGTGCCGTCGGCCTTGATCTCCATATCGAGATCGCCGCAGAACTCAGGATTCCAGCGGTCGACCGGTGGCAGACCCTTGCCCTGCGCAGCGGCCCGCGAGATCAGCGCCTCAAGTCCCGCCGTATCGCGCACACTGGTTTCACGCACTGCCATAGCCCTGACCTTTTTTCTCCACCCGTCACGAAATAGTCACCGTTGGACCGCTTGTCAGCATGTCATAGTGATTTAGAGTCTTTTCACATGTCATAGTGACTTGGAGTGATTTAAGAAAGACTCTGCACATATACCAGCGGCGAGGTAAATCGATGACGATGATTAAACCAGAGGTGGCGTCCGATCCAAAGGCGATGGTCGCCGAGGCCGAGAAAGCGCTGGCCGATATCGCCAAGATCAGGAACGGCATCGGAACGGTCATCTTCGGCCAGGAGAGCGTTGTCGAGCGCACCCTCGTAGCCCTTCTCGCCGGTGGACACGCCCTGCTCGTCGGTGTTCCCGGCCTTGCCAAGACCAAGCTGGTCGAGACGCTCGGAACCGTGCTTGGACTGGACGACCGCCGCATCCAGTTCACGCCGGACCTGATGCCGTCCGACATTCTCGGCTCCGAGATCATGGAGCAGGACGACAATGGCAAGCGCTACTTCCGTTATGTCAAAGGTCCGATCTTCGCCCAGCTTCTCATGGCCGACGAAATCAACCGCGCCTCGCCGCGCACCCAGTCGGCGCTGCTGCAGGCCATGCAGGAATATCACGTGACTGTCGCCGGCGAACGGCACGACCTGCCGCGCCCCTTCCACGTGCTCGCGACCCAGAACCCGCTGGAGCAGGAAGGCACCTATCCGCTTCCCGAGGCTCAGCTCGACCGCTTCCTGATGCAGATCGACATTCTTTACCCCGAGCTCGACGCGGAGCGCCGCGTGCTGCTTGAGACCACGGGGACCTCCGAAGCTTCCGCAGCTCGGGTGATCGACGCCGAACGTCTTCTCGAGATGCAGCAATTGATCCGCCGCATGCCGGTTCCCGAAGGCGTGGTCGACGCTATTTTGACCCTCGTCCGCTCGGCGCGCCCCGGCGCCGACAACGACATTGCGAGAAAGTTCATTTCCTGGGGACCTGGTCCCCGCGCCAGCCAGGCGCTGATGCTCTGCGCCCGCGCCCGCGCCCTTTATGACGGTCGTCTCGCCCCATCGGTCGATGATATCAAGGCGCTCGCCGAACCTGTCCTGCAACACCGCATGGCCTTGACGTTTGCGGCCCGCGCCGACGGCATGAACGTACGCGATGTGATCGCAAATGTGACCAAGGTTGCCCTCTGATGGCAGCAATCGGCACGCAAGTCCGGCGAACCGAGACAGGCGACGCGCTTGCGCGCGCCCGTCAACGTGCCGCCTTGCTGCCGGACCTCCTCGTCGAGGTCCATCGCATTTTGAATACAGTGAATACCGGCTGGCACGGTCGTCGCAAGAGCGGCGTTGGTGAGAGCTTCTGGCAATTTCGCCCCTATACTGACGGCGAGGCCGTCTCGCGCATCGATTGGCGCAGGTCCGCCCGCGATGATCGCACCTACATCCGCGACCAGGAGTGGGAGGCGGCCCACACCGTCTGGCTTTGGGCCGATCCTTCACCATCGATGCTGTTCAAATCCGAACAGGCGCAGGTCTCGAAGGAGTCGCGCGCGCTCGTAATGGTGCTCGCATTGGCGGAATTGCTCTCTCGCAGCGGCGAACGCATTGCCTATCCCGACATTTCCGACCCGTCCTCGGCACGCAATGGCGCCGAGCGCCTGGCAACCCTTCTCTCCCACGCCGCCAACTTGCCGGCCAAGCCTGATCTCGACAGGGTGCGTCGTTTCTCGGATGTGGTGCTTGTCAGCGATTTCCTGGAGCCGGTCGAAGAAACGCTCGAAACCCTACAGAAGCTCGCTCATGTCGGTGCGCGTGCGCATCTCATTGAAATCTACGATCCGGCCGAGGAAGACTTTCCCTACAGGCGCCGCACCGAATTTGTCGACCCCGAGACGGGCGCTTCGCTCACTTTCGGACGGGCCGAGGACTATGCCAGCGACTATCGCAACCTGTTTTATGCCCGCCGCGAGACCTTGAGCGCCTATTGCAAACGCATCGGCTGGAGCTACACAATCAATCGCACTGACCGCCTCGCTTCCGAGGCGCTTGTGACGGTGCATATGAACATGACCGCCAAGATCGGCTATCAGGGTGGAGGCGTCGCATGAATGCGCTTCCCCTCGCCTTTGGCGCTCCGGCGATTCTTGCAGGATTGATCGCCCTTCCGGTCATCTGGTGGCTGCTTCGGGTGACGCCGCCCCGTCCGGTACGCGAAATCTTTCCGCCCTTGCGGATCCTGGCACAGCTTCTCAAAAAGGAAGAGACGCCGAACAAGAGCCCGTGGTGGCTGACGCTGCTGCGGCTACTGCTTGCAACCCTCGTCATCCTTGCCCTGTCGGAGCCGGTGTGGAACCCACGCCCGGAAACGCTGACCGGCAAAGAACCGGTCGCGATCGTCCTCGATAATGGCTGGTCCTCGAATGAGGAATGGCCGGCGCGCAAGGAGACGGCGGAGCGCCTTATCGGCGATGCGGCGAATTCGGGCGCGCTGATCTACATTCTCGGAACGGCCGAACGAGCGAACACGGATATCGGACCATTCGACGCGACAACCGCGCTCGAGCGCGTACGCGCCTTGAACGTGCGGCCGATCCCGGTCGATCGTGCGGCCGCGTTCGCCCGGTTGAAAACCGCGCTTGCCGACATTTCGGGAACCCGCATCGCCTATCTCAATGACGGTATCGATACGCCAGCGGCCGATGCTGCGTTGAAATCGCTGCAGGACGCAAAAATCGCATCGATGATCTGGTATCAGCCATCGATCAGCGCCATCTCCGCTATCCGCCAGGCCGAAAACAGTGCAAATGGGCTGACGGTTCATGCGGTGCGAGCGAGCAATGACCATGGACAGGGCGCAGTCACCATCGGCGCCTTCGACGAAAAGGGCCGGCGCATCGCCGAGACCGGTCTGGTTTTCTCCGCAGGAGAAGCGACAGGGCAAGCGGTCATCAATGCGCCATACGAGCTGCGCAACGACTTTCACACGCTGCGCATCGACGGGACGGCGCAAGCCGGTGCGACTTTCCTCATCGACGACAATAACAAGCGCCGCCGCGTTGCGTTGCTTTCAGGATCGGATGCGGATCTGTCGCAGCCCCTGCTTTCTCCGCTCTACTACATTTCAAGGGCGCTTGAGCCCTTTGCCGATCTCCTGCGGCCGCGCAACGCCGAACTCGTGCGCGCCGTTCCGGAATTGCTCGAGCAGAAGCCGTCGGTCGTGATCATGGCGGATATCGGCAAATTGCCGCCCGAGACCGAGCGCCTGCTTTCCGACTGGGTCAATAATGGCGGCACCCTGATCCGCTTCGCCGGCCCCCGCCTTGCCGGCAGCGACGAAGATCCCCTGCTTCCGGTTACGCTGCGCAAGGGCGAGCGCTCGCTTGGCGGCGCTCTTTCCTGGAAAGAATCGCAGCCGGTCGCGGCGTTCCCGGACAACGGTCCCTTTGCCGGACTTCCGACCCCGCAGGACGTGACGGTAACGCGGCAGGTCCTCGCCGAGCCGTCCTCGGACCTTTATGACAAGAGCTGGGCCAACCTCGCCGACGGAACGCCGCTCGTTACCGGTGAAACACGACAGCGTGGCCAACTGGTGCTGTTTCATGTAACGCCCGAGGCGACCTGGTCGAATTTGCCCATCAGCGGCAGCTTCGTCGATATGCTGCACCGCCTCGTTGCCCTTTCGCGCAATGCGGGTCCGGCAGCCAATGGCAACGGCGCCAGCGCGTCCCGTGCCTTCCCGCCCTACCTCATCCTCAATGCCGAGGGCGGGCTCATGCCGCCCACAGGTGACGCAAAGCCATTGATCACCAAGCCAGGTGAAACACCGCAGGTGAGTTTCGACAATCCTCCCGGCTTCTACGGAGTGGAAGACGCGATGTCGGCACTCAACCTTTTCCGGCCCGATGGGGAGATCAAGCCGCTGGCCCGACCCGATATGTCATTCCCGGTCACCACGGCGCGCTACGCGGTCGACGAATCGCTGCCGCTGCGCGGCCCGCTCTTTGCGCTGGCTGCATTGCTGCTGATCGCCGATGCCCTGGCCATCCTCTGGCTCGGAGGCCATCTGCGCCGCCGCTATCGCACGGTGGCTGCCTCGCTCGCGATTCTGCTCTTGCCGGTTCTCTTTGCTATCGCTCCTTCGCCTGCCCATGCGCAGCAAAACGACAGCAAGCCCGGCGACGAGGCCATCATCGAGGCGGTAAACGCCACCCATCTTGCCTATGTGATCACCGGTGACAGTGCGGTCGACGATATCAGCAGGGCCGGCCTTGCCGGGCTCTCGCGGGCACTCGCCGACAGCACGGCGCTGGAGCCGGGCGAGCCGGTCGGCGTCAATCCGGCAACGGACGAGCTTGCCTTCTATCCGCTCATCTACTGGCCTGTCGATGCGGCTGCGCGCATGCCATCGCCTGAAGCCATCGCCAAGATCGACGCCTATATGCAGCAGGGTGGAACCGTCCTCTTCGACACGCGCGACCAGGATGCGGCGGCTGTGAGTTTCGAAAACGCGACCACGCCCTCGAACCAGCGATTGCGCGATATCCTTGCCGGCCTCAACATTCCGCCACTCGAGCCGGTGCCCAGCGATCACGTTTTGACCAAGTCCTTCTATATCCTGCAGGATTTCCCCGGCCGCTACCGCGGCAGCCCGCTTTGGGTGCAGGCGTCGCTTTCCATCGAGGCAAGGTCGGACCGGCCCGTGCGCGCAGGCGACGGCGTGACCCCAATCATGATTACCGGTAATGATCTTGCCGGCGCATGGGCCATCGATGCCAGCGGCTCGCCCATGTTTCCGACCATTCCCAACGATCCGATGCAGCGCACCTATGCCTTCCGCACCGGGATCAACATCGTCATGTACATGCTTACCGGCAACTACAAGTCCGACCAGGTGCATGTACCGGACCTGCTTGAGCGTCTGGGGAATTAGCCATGTACCTGTCGCTCGATTTCCAGCCGCTGCTCTCGACCACCCTGCTCGCCATTCTGCTTGTGCCATTGCTCGCCTTGACGCTGGCGGGCATCTATTTTCGCCAACGCGGGAGCCTCCTTCGCCTTGTCGCACTGGCCGCCTTCGCCATGGCGCTGCTCAATCCGATCGTCGTCAATGAGCAGCGCGATCCCTTGAAAAGCGTCGTTGCGGTGATCGCCGACCGCAGCCAGAGCCAGGATCTCGGCAACCGCAGCGCGGATACGAACACCGCGCTCAAGGAGGTGCAGACCGAGCTTGCACGCCTGCCGCAATTCGAGGTTCGCACGGTCGAAACCGGCCGTGCCAGCGAGAATGATGATGCCACCTCCACCCGTTTGTTCGGTGCATTGAACGGAGCGCTGCGCGATGTGCCGCCTTCCCGCGTCGGCGGAGCGATCATGATCACCGACGGGCAGATCCACGATATTCCGGCCAACCAGGCGGGACTTGGCTTCAATGCTCCCATTCATGGGCTGATCACCGGCGTCCCCAATGAAATCGATCGGCGCATCCAGTTCGTGCGCGCGCCGCGCTTCGGGCTGACTGGAAAGCCGCAGCAGATGACCTACAAGGTCACCGCTTCGGGCGAAGCGCCGGGCGGCAGCGCGCGCGTTCATGTGCGCGTCAATGGCAACGAGACCGGCAGCGAAGATGCCATCATCGGCGAGGAAATGCCGCTTGAGGTTACGTTGTCGCGCGCCGGGGTCAATATCGTCGAGATTACCGTCGATCCGATTCCAGGCGAGCTTACGGGCGTCAATAACCGTGCCGTCGCCATGGTCGACGGTATTCGCGAAAATCTGCGGGTGCTGTTGATTTCAGGCGAGCCGCACAACGGCGAGCGGACCTGGCGCAACCTCCTGAAGTCGGACGCGTCCGTCGACCTCGTCCACTTCACCATTCTGCGCCCGCCCGAAAAGCAGGATTCGACGCCGCTTCCGGAACTCGCGCTGATTGCCTTCCCGACGCGCGAGCTCTTCGTCGACAAAATCGATCAGTTCGACCTGATTATCTTCGATCGCTACCAGCATCGCGATGTGATGTCGCTGCTCTATTACGACTACATCAACGACTATGTGCAAAAGGGCGGAGCCCTGCTTATTGCCGCCGGTCCGGAATTTGCCGGCCAGATGTCGATTGCGAACACGCCGCTTCTTTCGGTGCTTCCGGCCACGCCAACGGGCAATATTGAGGAAAAGGCCTTTTATCCGCGCCTCAGCGACCAGGGTAAACGCCATCCCGTCACGCGCGGCCTTGAAGGCAGTACGCAGGAACCGCCGGCATGGAGCCGATGGTTCCGTGTAATCGATGTCAATCCACCGGAAGGCTCGGTCATCATGAACGCGGGAGACCGGCCGCTGCTGGTTCTCAACCGCATTGGCGATGGCCGGGTCGGCATGTTCCTTTCCGACCAGGGTTGGCTCTGGGCGCGGGGTTTCGAGGGCGGCGGTCCGCATGCCGCGCTCTATCGCCGGATCGCGCATTGGCTGATGAAGGAGCCGGACCTCGAGGAAGAGGCGCTAACGGCAACGGGTAATGGCCGCAATCTCGAAATTCATCGCCAGACGATGCAGAAGACGGCTGAGCCCGCCAATATCATCACGCCGTCGGGCAAGACGCGGTCGGTTCCGCTGACGGAAACCGAGCCCGGCGTCTTTACCGCCTCTGTGCCGACCGATGAGATCGGGCTCTACCAGGTTGCCAATGGCGATCTGACGACGCTTGCCCATGTCGGACCGGTCGATGCGCCGGAGTTCACCGACAATGTTTCGACACAGGCAAAACTCGATCCGCTTGCCCGCGACACCGGTGGCGGGACGCGCCGCCTGCGGGCCGCCAATCAGAGCGACATCGAGGTACCGAACATCGTTGCCTCGCGCGGCACTGCAAGCGCCAGCGGTGACAATTGGATCGGCTTGCGCCAGACCAATGAGACGGTGCTGAAGAGCGTCACCCGCCTGCCGCTTTTCTCGGGCTTCCTTGGCCTTGCAGCCATGATGCTTGTGCTCGGCGGCATGTGGTACCGCGAAGGCAGGTAAAGCTACTGGCCTGCCATTGCGGCGTGGATGACCTTGCCTTCGACATCCTGCAAAGCCCGTGGTGCGAGTTCACAAGCGAGGAACCGCGCCGGATCAACCGGCGCCGGCAATACGATCCGGTGGCCTGGTATCTGGCGGAAGCCGAAAGGCGCGTAATAGGGCTCGTCACCAACGAGGATGACGAGCTTGTGTCCGGCAACGCGCGCAGCTTCCATGCTGGTGCGCATAAGCGCAGCGCCGATGCCCTGTTTCTTCCACGCCGGGCGCACGGCGAGCGGGCCGAGAAGCATCGCCGGGGTAGTGCCGATGCGGATGGGCGTCAGCCGGACCGACGCGACGACGTGTTCGCCATTGAGCGCTACGAAGGAGAGGTTGCGATCATGCGGTCCGCCCTCGCGAATGCGATAGGCCGCCCGGGCAAACCGCCCCGGCCCGAAAGCTTCCCGGTTGATGTCTTCGATTGCAGCATCGTGCACCGGTTCTTCCGGCGCGTAGGTCACGACATGGTTCAGCATGTTGGATTTCTTTGAAGAGAGTGGTCGTTCGCCTCGGCAAATATCGCCATTGGCCAGCACAGGAGCATCCGTCGCACGAGGCGCCGGTTCAGGTTTCATCGTCGGATGATCAGAAGTCCTGCCACAAATCTCTCCTTTTTCGTTCGCCTAACATCAATCTGTCGCGACGTAAACCAAAATCTAAAAGGCCACTGTCGAAGAGTTACGCTCTGTTCACCGCCCGGGGGCTGAATTAACAATCCTGCAGCGCCAGCTATAGGCTCAGTAACCAATGGAGATTTGAAACGATGGGTTTGTTGATCGACGGCGTATGGCAGGACAAGTGGTACGACACCAAGGAGAGCGGCGGACGCTTTATTCGCACTGAATCGCAATTTCGCAACTGGGTGACAGCCGATGGAAGCGCCGGACCGTCCGGCCACGGCGGCTTCAAGGCGGAGCCGGGACGCTACCATCTATATGTATCCTATGCCTGTCCCTGGGCGCATCGCACGCTGATCTTCCGCGCGCTTAAGCAGCTCGAGGATGTCATTTCCGTATCGGTGGTCGACCACTTCATGGGTGTTGAAGGCTGGACCTTCCTTGAACGGGATGGCGCGACCGGTGACCAGCTTTTCGGCTACGACTATCTGCATCAGGTCTACACGCGGGCCGATCCCAAATATTCAGGCCGGGTGACCGTGCCGGTGCTTTGGGACAAGAAGCAGAACACGATTGTCTCGAACGAATCGTCGGAGATCATCCGCATGCTGAATTCGGCATTCGATGCCTTCGGCGATCACGCCCTGGATTTCTACCCGGAGGCGTTGCGCCAGGAAATCGATGCCGTGAACGCCCTCGTCTATCCCAACATCAACAACGGCGTCTATCGCGCCGGTTTCGCCACCACGCAGGAGGCTTATGAGGAAGCCTTCACCCAGCTTTTCGGCGGGCTCGATCAAATCGAGGCGAAGCTCGCAAAACAGCGTTATCTCACCGGCGACCGCCTGACGGAAGCTGACTGGCGCCTGTTCACGACACTGCTGCGCTTCGATCCGGTCTATGTCGGGCATTTCAAATGCAATCGTCAACGGATCGCGGACTATCCGAACCTGTCGAACTATACGCGCGAACTCTATCAGGTGCCGGGTGTCGCGCCGACGGTCAATCTCCTGCATATCAAGGCGCATTATTATGGCAGCCACCGGACAATCAATCCAACCGGTATCATCCCTGTCGGCCCGGCGCTCGCTTATGGCGCGCCGCACGACCGCGACCGGTTGAAAGCGTCAGCGTCTGACTGAGGCCGCTACCAGGCGGTGGGAATCTCCGCACCCTCGAATATTTCGGCGAGGCGCTGCCGGGTTGAAGGCGTCGTGTCCTTGGGCAGGTCGTCGAGGCTGAAGAATCGAGCCTCGGCGATCTCGCGGTTGGGGAGGAAGGGCGCTGTCTGGCGGAACGACCGGCATATGTAGAGCGCAACATGATCGCGTTTCGACGCATGAGCATTGTGATATATCGCAAAGAGCTCTGGCCGGCCGGTCAGTTCGATGTTGCCCTCTTCCAGGAGTTCCTTCTCCAGTGTCTCTTCCATTGTGTGACCAGTCTCGACCCCCCCGCCCGGAAACTGCCAGCCATGCACATATGTGTGGCGGATGAGGAAGACCGTACGCGCTTTTTCATCGATGATGACCCCGCGGGCGCCGAGGGTCATGGGGCGCCGCAGCAGGAAATAGGCATGGAGCACACGGTGGCGCCAGGTGGAACGCTTGTCGGTCATTCTTTCCTTCTTCAGGTGGAACAGTCTAACCTCGCGACTGTTTTGTTATCGGGTGCGCCATTCGCGCGAAACGTTCTACCACTGGATTTAGCCGTCATACTCTCCTAAAGCTGAAAAATGTTCCGTCTTGCCCACATCTCAGACATACATTTATCGCCGCTTCCTGCACCGAACTTGCGGGAACTGATCTCCAAGCGCATCACCGGCTATATTAACTGGCGTTCCAACCGCAAGGGAACGATGACCGGCAGCACGCTCGATACGCTCGTTGCCGATATCAAGGCGCACACGCCCGATCACATTGCGGTGACCGGCGACCTCGTCAATCTGGCGCTCGATGAGGAACTGGAGACGGCAGAGCGCTGGCTGAGGACGCTGGGCGACCCGGCCAATGTGTCGGTCGTTCCCGGCAATCACGATGCCTATGTGCCCGGCGCGCTGAAGAAGGCACGGCGCCTTTGGCAGCCGTGGATGCGAGGCGATATCGAAGTCGCCGAAAACAAGCCTGTCGAATTTCCGTATCTTCGCGTACGCGGCGACGTGGCGCTCATTGGCGTCTCCTCGGCCCGCGCGACCGCCCCCTTCATGGCGACGGGCGACATTCGCGAACGCCAGGCGCGCAAGCTCGGCGAGGTTCTCGATGAGACCGGCAAGCGCGGGCTCTTCCGCGTGATCATGATTCATCACCCGCCGGTTCGCGGCGCGGCGCCCTCGCACAAGCGCCTTCTCGGGATCGGTCTCTTTCAGCGAACGGTTGCTGAATACGGCGCTGAACTCGTCCTCCACGGTCATACGCATCTTGCGACTCGCTACTCGATCAACGGACCGGACTGGGAAATCCCCGTGGTCTGCGTGCCGGCCGCAAGTCAGGGTTTCGAGCTCGGACAGCACAAACCACCAGCGGGCTTCAATCTTTTTACGATCTCGAAGACCAATGCCGGATGGGATTGCACCATGGTGGAGCGTGGCATCGTCGACGCGCAATCGACGATCCGTACGATCCGCGAGCACAATCTCAAGGTAGGCAAGGTGCTGGCTGGGATTTGAGGCTCAGAAAATTGGCTTGATCAGGCTCCAGAGCTGGGCCAGCACGCCGCTTGTGCCAATTGTCGCGCCTATAGCAAGGCAGACAATCGCGATCAAGAAAACGGTCAACCCGGCAGTCCTCGGCGCGGCGGCAGCCGTAATCTCAGCTGGTCGCCCGATTGCATTTCCGGGGTCGATACTCGATTCCGAACGCAAAGAAACCCGCTCGCCTTCCATCAGCCGCTGCCGCTCGACGATACGCTCGGCGATATAGGTCGTGACCGCTTCCGAGACGTTCTTCACTTCGGGTGATTCTGCGAGCACGATCCGGCCAAGGCGCGTATCGCGCACGAAACGATAGGTGCGCCGATCGCGCGCCATCATCACATGGGCGGTAGCATCGATCCAGAGCCGCGGCTGCACTCCCCTGGAAATGGCGAAGTCCCACTGCGGATCGTCGGCAGGCACATCAGCGAAGACCGGCTTCAGATCTTCGGCAAGAATTTCGATGCGCGCCAGATCGGCTTCCTTCATGTCGATGACGACATCGCCGCGATCCGCGGCCGCAATCTGAACACCCCGAATTGCTTCGGCGAGCCGGCGTTCGTCGGGCGTTCTCTTCTCGCGCATTTCATTCATCGGCGTTTTCCGGCAAGGAGGCGATTTTACCAATCCTTAACGACAAGTCGCGGCAATTGCATCAAAAACGTACCCTTGCCCCATCGCGTACCAGAAATGGGTGAAGGGCCCGAGGGGCCCTTCCATTCATTTGCCGATAATGCGGTTGGCGGCGGATATGATCCCTTCAAGGGATGCCGTCACGATGTTCTTGTTGATCCCCGCGCCGAAGAGCTTGCCGCCCGGATATTCGATTTCCATGTAGCTGATGGCGGCTGCGTCGGACCCGTGCTGCAGCGAGTGTTCGGAATAATTCACCACCGACAGCTTGATCCCGAGATAGTGGGACAGTGCATCGATGAAGCCATCCACCGGCCCCGTTCCACGCCCCTCGATCCGTTTCGTTTCGCCGCGATCCGTGATTTCGGCGGAAAGGATACGCATGCCCTTGCGCTCCGTATCGGGATAGGTGTGGTGGTCGACAAATCTCAAACGCGCATCCGGCTGCTCGACATAGAGTTCCTGGAAGCGGTCGTAGATCCGCTTCGAAGGCATTTCCTTGCCTTCCTCGTCGGTGATGTGCTGGATGTCCTCGCGGAACTCCACCTGCATGCCGCGTGGCAGATTGAGGCCGTAATCGGCCTGAAGGATATAGGCGATGCCACCCTTGCCAGACTGGGAATTGATGCGGATGATCGCCTCATAGCTGCGACCCACATCCTGCGGATCGATCGGCAGGTAGGGCACCTCCCACAGGGTCTTGTTCGCCTGCTTGATCGCCTTCATGCCCTTGTTGATCGCGTCTTGATGCGATCCGGAGAAAGCCGTGTAGACCAGTTCGCCGACATAGGGGTGACGCTCCGGGATGACGAGCTGGTTGGAATATTCGTAGACTTCCTTCATACGGTTGATGTCCGAGCAGTCGATCTCGGGGTCGACGCCTTGCGTGAACATGTTCAAGGCCAGGGTGACGATGTCGACATTGCCCGTGCGCTCGCCATTGCCGAAGAGCGTACCTTCGACGCGGTCGGCGCCAGCCATCAGGCCGAGTTCCGTAGCAGCAATGCCCGTACCGCGATCATTGTGCGGATGCAGCGAAATGATCAGGTTCTCGCGATTGTCGAGCTGGCGGCACATCCATTCGATCCGGTCGGCATAGATGTTCGGCGTCGACATTTCGACCGTAGAAGGCAGGTTGATGATCAGCTTGTTGTCCGGCGTCGGCCTGACGATCTCGGTCACCGCATTGCATATTTCCAGTGCGACATCGAGTTCGGTCCCGGTGAAGCTCTCCGGCGAATATTCGAAGCGGTAGCCGCCGCCGGCTTTTGCAGCCATGTCGGTGATCATCTTGGCAGCATCGGTCGCGATCGACTTGATGCCGTGGACATCCTTGTTGAAGACGACGCGGCGCTGCAATTCGCTGGTCGAATTGTAGAAATGGACGATCGGCCTGTGCGCGCCTTCCAGGGATTCAAACGTACGCGTTATGAGTTCGGGGCGGCACTGGACCAGCACCTGCAGCGATACATCGTCGGAAGCATTGCCCTCCTCGACACACCAGCGGGCAAAATCAAAGTCGGTCTGGGACGCGGAGGGGAACCCGATTTCGATTTCCTTGAAGCCCATGTCGAGCAACAGCGCGAACATACGCACCTTGCGGTCATGGCCCATGGGGTCGACCAGCGCCTGGTTGCCGTCGCGCAGATCGACAGAGCACCAGATCGGCGCCTTTTCAATACGTTTCGACGGCCACTGCCTGTTGGTGAGTTCAACGAACGGATAGGGTTCGTACTTGTTGCCGGCATTGGGCATGCCGGCGGTCGGTTTCCTCGGAGCGATAATATCGGTCATTGTGCTTCTCGTTTCCGGCCGGATACGCGACAGTTTCAAGCGATCTCGGCACTTTTTTAAGCGTTACATCGGACTTGTAAAGGGTAAGGAGCAGAAGCCTGGCGGCACTTTCGACCGCCGGACGCTCCTCTCAACGAGCCCGGCGGTCGCCGATAAGGTCGAGGAGAAGCGGAAGGAGGAAGGCGCGATTCGTCAAGCCTGCAAAAGCGGACAAGGCGAAGGACTTGTGGGTCGGGCGCGTTCTCATGGGCCAGACAAATAAACGACTGTCTGGCCAGATGCAAGGATGAGTTTCGAGCGGATCAGTTCTTTTTGAGCTGGGCCGTCATGCCGGACAGCCATTCGCTGACGACCTTGACGTCTTCCTTGCCGAGGCCATGATCGGACTTGATCGAACGAGCTTCGACGCGGGCGCCGTGCGAGCGCAGCATATCTTCGAGTGCCGGCGCATAAGGCGCATAAAGCTGGTCCGTGGCGCCCGAAACCGTCAGGACGCGGGCATTGGCAAGGTTCGCCTCGGTCGATCCAGTCAGAACCGGCATCGAGCGCAACAGCACGGCCTGTTTGACGATGTCCGGATAAAGCATCATCACCGCGTTGACGAGGTTCGCGCCGTTGGAATAGCCGAGGAAAGTCGTGCGCTTCGGATCGATCTTGTATTGCAGCGCCGCCTGCTTGAAGAAATCGGCAAAGGCCTTCGCCTCGGAGCGGATATCCTTCTGGTCGAAGCTGATCGGGGTTAGACGGCGATACCATCGGTTGGAACCGTCCTGCACCACACGCCCGCGCACGGCGAGGAGCAAAGCATTCGGCGCGATCTTGGCGCCGAAGGAAACGAGGCTCGTTTCATCCTGCCCAGAACCATGGAGAAGCACAAGCGTATCGCCGTTCGGCGCGTCGGGGCGATAGATGCGGTATTTGAATGGAAGATCGGCATGAAGCATACCGTCGCTTTGCGGAATGATTTCACCCTTGATCGCCTTGTTCAAGATCGTGGCCCCACCTGTTGTGAGCGTATTGACCGGCGTCGCCTTGATCTGCATCGCTGGCATGGCCTTGCCTTTTTGCGAGCAGGCATCGGCAGCGGTATTCTTATCGATGTCGGGCGTCGGATCAACCGCGTTCGAACGCACCTCGGCCTTGCCGGATTGCGGTTTCTCACAATCCGCTATCCCGATTGCGTGCGCCGATTGGGCCGCAGCAACAAGTGAAAGGCCTGCGATGAGTGCGTAGAGATACGGTTTACCCATAAGTTAATCCTAAAAGTTAAAGGTTAACCAAGATTGTAAACAGCCGCGGTCGTCCGCTGGGCGCTGCCATGCCTATTGGCGCTCGATTCTCAGAAACTGGAATTGATGCGTCCCGCCAATTTATGTTCCCTGACGTACGCCCCCTGCGTCGCATCAAGATGAATTCGCATTGCTGGGCAATCACTCGCCCAAGCACCTGCTCTATGTCAACATAATTGTAACGAAATCATGACGAACTGAAACAGTCCGTTACATTTTGTTGCGGTCGTGCATCGATTTCCGGCAATTCAGCCGATCAAACCCCTCAGCTTGACATGCTGGAGCAGCATGACGGTCTTGGCATCGACTATCTCATGGCGCTCCACCCGAGCAAGCGCATCGTCGAGGGTCATCTCCAGAACTTCGATGTCCTCCCCTTCGCCCTCGTGCCCGCCGCCATCGGAGATGCGGTCCGAAGCGTCGTAGACGGCGACGAAGAAGACCAGCCGCTCAGTAACGCTGCCAGGGCTCATGAACACGTCGAAGACACGCTCGATGTCGCGCAGGCGATACCCGAGTTCCTCTTCGGTTTCCTTGCGCGCGGTCGTTTCAGCATCATTGTCGTCGAGAAGCCCGGCGCAGGCTTCGATCAGCATCGGATCGTGTCCCGTCACATAGGCCGGCAGGCGAAACTGGCGGGTGAGCAGCACCGTCCCACGGGAGGGATCATAGGGCAGCACCACCGCGCCATTGCCGCGATCGTAGACTTCGCGCTTGTGCTCTTCGATGCGCCCGTCGCGCCGCGCCATGTCGTAGGTATATTTTTTCAGCGTGCCCCAATTATCAGAAAGGAGCTCGACCGACTTCATGCGCACGGGACTGTCGTTCATCGAAACGCTCCTGGAAAGGATGGAAATATCAGGCAAAGGGAACGGCGGCCGTTCCGATTGGCAGCTTGGCTTCGTCCTCGGGTTCAACATGAATGACGACGCTGGCCTCGGGGATTTGTTCCATCAGGGCATTCTCGATCCGGTCGCAGATCACGTGGGCGTCGCCGACGCTCATCTTGGCATCGACCACGAGATGAAACTCGATGAACGTTACCCGGCCGGCAACGCGGGTCTTCAGGTCGTGTACTTCGAGTGCGCCGCCGGCATTGGCAGAAATGACGTCGCGGATCTGGATCGTCTCTTCGGTCGCAACACCCATATCCATAAGCCCCTGCACCGAATTGCCGATGACATTCCAGCCTTGAAACAGGATATTGACAGCAACGATTACGGCAAGGAGCGGGTCGAGGATCGTCCAGCCGGTAAGAACTGCACCCACCAGGCCAGCGAAAACACCGACCGACGTGACGACGTCGGTCATCAGATGCTTGCCATCGGCAAGGAGCGCCGGCGACTTCGCGATACGTCCGCGATTGATGAGAACGGTCGCCCAAATGGCGTTGATGGCAGACGCGCCGCCGTTGATGGCAAGACCGAGCCACGGCTGGTCGAGCGTCTTCGGCGTCTGCCATGCGAACCAGACCTCGCGCAGGATCAAGAGTGCAGCCACGATGATCAGTGCGCCTTCGAGCACAGCCGAGAAATACTCGGCCTTGTGATGACCGTAAGGGTGATTCCGGTCGGCAGGGATATGGCTGACGCGGATCGCCCACCAGGCCGCCAGGGCCGCAACGACGTTTACGATCGATTCGAGCGCATCGGAATAAAGCGCGACAGAGCCGGTCACGTGGTAAGCGACGTACTTCAACGCCAGCACAGTGCAGCCGATGATGATCGACCAGAACGCCAGTCGCTGAACTGTAGTTTCTTGGCTCATGCTCAAGCTGCTCGTTGCTTCGCTGCCCGTATCAGGCAGCGCGTTCCTTGGCGCGTCGCGGCAGATGCGCCACGACATTCTCGATCATGCGCATACCAGCATTGTGGCCGAGTGTCATGATGGATTCGGGATGGAATTGCACCGCTGCAATGGGTTCGCTCTTGTGCTCGAACGCCATGATAACACCATCCTCCGTTTCCGCCGTGACGACGAATTCGTCCGGAAGCCGGACCGGATCGGCAAAGATCGAATGATAACGGCCGACCGTCACTTCCTTCGGAAGGCCCGAGAACACCTTGCCCGGCTTGGTAATGCGAATGCGCGAGGGCTTGCCATGCATCGGCACGTGCAACTGTCGCAACGTACCGCCATAGGCTTCTGCCAACGCCTGAAGGCCTAGGCAGACGCCGAAAATCGGCAGCTCACGTTTGCGCGCCTTCTTGATCGTCGCCTTGCAGTCGAAATCCTCCGGCGTGCCCGGTCCCGGCGAGAGCACGACGAGATCAGGCTTGATCCGGTCGAAAATCTCATCCGGAACCGGCGTTCGAACCGTGGTCACGGTTGCCCCGGTCTGGCGGAAATAATTCGCCAATGTGTGCACGAAGGAATCCTCGTGATCGACGAGCAGGATCTGCAGGCCCTCGCCCACGCGCGCCACGGCGCGCTCCTCGGCAAGAATGTTGGTCTTGTGCGCATCCCGCACCGCGGCGATCATTGCCGAGGCTTTGAGTTCGGTCTCGGCCTCCTCTTCCTCGGGAATGGAATCGAAAAGCAGGGTTGCGCCGGCGCGAACCTGCGCAATGCCATCCTTGATGCGAATGGTGCGCAGCGTCAGCCCCGTATTCATGTCGCCGTTGAAGCTGACCATGCCGATGGCCCCGCCATACCACGCGCGCGGGCTGCGCTCGTTTTCTTCGATAAAGCGCATTGCCCAGAGTTTTGGCGCTCCGGTAACAGTTACCGCCCAGGCATGCGAGAGGAACCCGTCGAACGCATCCATATCCTCGCGCAGACGACCCTCGATGTGGTCGACCGTATGAATGAGGCGGGAATACATCTCGATCTGGCGCCGGCCGATGACGCGGACCGACCCCGGCTCGCACACGCGGCTCTTGTCGTTGCGGTCGACGTCCGAACACATGGTCAGCTCGGACTCGTCCTTCTTCGAGTTGAGCAGCTTGATGATCTGCTCGGAATCGGCAATCGCGTCCTCGCCGCGCTTTATCGTACCCGATATCGGGCAGGTCTCGATGCGGCGACCAACGACGCGCACGAACATTTCGGGCGAAGCACCGACCAGATACTCGTTGTCGCCGAGGTTGATATAGAACGAATAGGGCGACGGGTTGATTGCCTTCAGACGCCGCGAAATGACCGACGGCGAGGTTTCGCAGCGTTCATAGAATGTCTGGCCCGGCACTACCTCGAAGAGGTCGCCGCGCTTGAAGCTCTCCTTGGCCTTTTTTACGAGTTCGGCATAGTCGCCCGGATTGTGATCGCCCCGGCCCGGTATCGTGGCGGTCGGCTTGAACGGCTTTGACTCGGTTTCGCGGGACAAGCCTTCGGTCGAAAGGTCGTCAAAGGCGTAGTCGTAACGATCGAGCCATGCCTTCGCCGCATGGTGGTCGACCACCAGAATCTCGTCCGGAAGATAAAGCACGAGGTCGCGCTGGTCGTCAGGCCGTTTCAGCTTGTACTGGACCGGATCGAACTGGAAGGCGAGATCATAGCCGAAAGCGCCGTAAAGCCCGAGGCTTGCGTCGTCCTCGGTAAAGAAGAGGCCGACGATGGCACGCAGCACCGTAAAGACTGACGGAATGCGCGAGCGCTCTTCCTCCGTGAAGTGACGGGTCGGCAGCGCTATCTCAAGCTCTATCTTTGTGGCACTCGTGGCAGCAACCGATACTTCTTCCAGTGCCGCAACGGTCTTGCCGATGGCAACGAGAAGGACCTCGCCGCGCTTGTTCAGCGCCTCGATGGTCATATGCCGGCCATTCGAGGTGATGACAACGGGCGGATCGACGATCGCTGTATCCCAACGTGTGTAGCGCCCGGGATACTCGTAGTTGGACGAAAACACCGCGCCGCGGCGCTCGTCCAGGGCATCCACGTAGCTATCGATGGCGCTGGCGTAGGCCGTGCCGATGCGCTGGCGCGAAATTGTTATGCCGCCTTTGGTGTCGAAGATTTCGACGTCGCCCTCAATTCTATGCATCTTGTTCTCCGTCTCGTTGCATTTGGCCTTGGGGGCTTCTGGCGATAAACAAAAAGGCCGCCCGGAAAACCCGTTGCGGCCCTGTTCCCTTTACGCATGCAAAAGGCTGTGCGGCCGCTAAGAGCGGAGCCACCACCAACCAGTGTTGTTAACGTGCGTATTCATGCGCTGATTGTTAGCGGCAGCCGAGGCTGCTTGCAACTGCAAAAACGCGAGGGCTTTCGCGGATTATCAGAAGAGCCCCTCGATCAATCCGTCTTCATTGAGATGGATACGTTCCGCGGAGGGCGATTTCGGCAATCCCGGCATGGTCATGATCTCACCGCAGATGGCGACGACGAAGCCGGCGCCGGCAGCAAGGCGGACCTCGCGCACATGCACCACGTGATTGACCGGCGCGCCCCTGAGATGGGGATTGGTCGAAAAGGAGTATTGGGTCTTGGCCATGCACACCGGCAGATTGCCATAGCCCGCATCTTCCCATTGCCGGAGTTGGTCGCGCACGCTCGAATCGGCATCGGCCTCGGCACCCCGGTAAATGCGTTTGACGATGGTTTCGATCTTGTCGAAGAGCGGGAGTTCATCCTCGTAGAGCGGAGAGAACTGCCCCGATCCGCTTTCTGCAAGTGCGACAACCTTGTGCGCGAGTTCCTCGATGCCGGCCGAGCCTTCGGCCCAGTGGCGGCAAAGCACAGCCTCGGCGCCGTGGGCGGCGACGAAGGCCTTCAGCGCATCGATTTCGCCTTGCGTATCGGCGGTGAAATGATTGATGGCGACAACGACGGGCACACCGAATTGCCTGACATTCTCCATATGCCGGCCGAGATTGGCACATCCCGCCTTGACGGCTGAGATGTTTTCCCGGCCGAGATCCTCGCGGGCAATGCCGCCATGCATTTTCATCGCCCGGACGGTTGCGACAATGACGGCGGCAGCAGGTTTCAAGCCGGCCTTGCGGCACTTGATATCAAAGAATTTCTCGGCCCCGAGATCGGCACCAAAACCGGCTTCGGTCACCACATAATCGGCAAGCTTCAAGGCCGTCGTCGTCGCGACCACTGAATTGCAGCCATGGGCGATATTGGCAAAGGGACCGCCATGCACGAAAGCGGGGTTGTTCTCCAGGGTCTGCACGAGGTTCGGCTGCATCGCGTCTTTCAGAAGCACGGCCATGGCTTTGTCCGCCTGGAGGTCGCGCGCATAGACCGGCGTCTTGTTGAAGCGATAGCCGATGATGATCTCACCGAGGCGCTGTTCGAGATCAGCAAGGTCGGTGGCGAGGCAGAGAATGGCCATGACCTCCGAGGCGACCGTGATATCGAAGCCGGACTCGCGCGGAAACCCGTTGGCGACACCGCCGAGCGACGTCGCAATGTCGCGCAAGGCGCGGTCGTTCATGTCCATCACCCGACGCCAGGTGATGCGGCGCGTATCGAGATTAAGCTCGTTGCCCCAATAGACATGATTGTCGATCATCGCCGCGAGGAGGTTATGCGCAGCGGTGATCGCATGGAAATCGCCGGTAAAGTGCAGGTTTATGTCTTCCATTGGAATGACCTGCGCATAGCCGCCGCCTGCCGCACCTCCCTTGGTGCCAAAACAAGGGCCGAGCGACGCTTCGCGGATACAGACGATCGCCTTCTTGCCGACGCGGTTCAAACCGTCGCCGAGCCCGACTGTCGTCGTGGTCTTGCCCTCGCCTGCGGGTGTCGGACTGACGGCCGTTACAAGAATGAGCTTGCCATTCCTGTCCCCCCGCTTGGAGCGAATGAATTCTGCTGAAAGCTTGGCCTTGTCATAGCCGTAGGGAGCGAGGTGCTCGGGTGGAATGCCGATCTTCGCACCGATTTCCACGACCGGCTTTTTTGCCGCGTGACGGGCAATCTCAATATCGGATTTGACGACAGTCATCGCATTCCCCCCATATTGCTATTCATCAAATAGCATTCCGGGAAGAAAATGGGGATAGTCCGATCGTACTATCCCCATTGGCATCGATTTTGCCGCTGCCTATTCGCCCATGGCGATCAGGCTGGCATTGCCGCCGGCCGCGGCAGTATTGACGGAAACGACCTGCTCAAGCGCAAAACGTCCGAGATAGGCGGGCCCGCCAGCCTTTGGCCCGGTACCGGAGAGACCCGACCCGCCGAAGGGCTGCGTACCGACGACGGCGCCGATCGTATTGCGATTCACGTAGACGTTGCCGACGTCGAGCCGATCCACGACCTTGTTCACGGTGGACTCGATGCGGGTGTGCAAGCCGAAGGTTAGGCCATAGCCGGTCGACGCAATCTGGTCGAGCACCCTGTCGAGGTCCTTGGCCTTCCAGCGCACGACGTGGAGCACAGGTCCGAAAACCTCGCGCTCCAGCACTTCCGGCCGATCGAGCTCGACAATATGCGGCGCAAAGAACAGCCCGTCATTCGGGGCTTCGCCGGCATAATGCACCTTCTGGCTCTTGCGCATGGCCGCTATGTGATCGCGCAGCATCTTGCGCTGGTCGTCATCGATAATCGGCCCGATATCCGTCGAAGGCAAAGACGGATCGCCAACGGTAAGCTCCTTGGCTGCGCCCTCGATCATCTCAAGCATATTGTCGGCGATGTCCTCCTGGAGATAGAGGATGCGCAGTGCGGAACAACGCTGGCCGGCCGACCGGAAAGCCGACATCACCACATCGTCCGTTACCTGCTCCGACAGGGCCGTGGCGTCGACGATCATGGCATTAAGCCCGCCGGTCTCGGCGATGAGCGGAACGATCGGCCCCTTCTTGGCGGCAAGGGCACGGTTGATTGCCCAGGCCGTATCGGTCGAACCCGTAAACGCAACGCCGGCAATCTCGGCATGCGAGGTCAAGGCCGCGCCGACCGAGCCATCGCCCGGCACATAGAGCACGGCGTCCTTCGGCACGCCGGCTTCGTGCAGGATGCGAACTGCCTCGTAGGCGATCAGCGGCGTCTGCTCGGCAGGCTTGGCAATGACACTATTGCCCGCGGCCAGCGCTGCGGTTACCTGACCGAGGAAGATCGCCAGCGGGAAATTCCACGGGCTGATGCAGACGAACGCCCCCCGGCCGCGATGACGAAGCTTGTTGTCTTCGCCGGTGGGTCCCGGCATGACCTTGTCGGCACCGAATTGCCGGCGCGCCTCGGCGGCATAGTAGCGGCAGAAATCCACTGCCTCGCGAATTTCGGCAATGCCGTCATCGATTGTCTTGCCTGCCTCGCGCGAAAGCAGATCGAGCAGGTGATCCCGGTTGTCCTCAAGCAGGTCGCCGGCCCGCTCCAGCATTTTCGCACGCGCATCGACAGCAACGCGCGACCAAGCGGAAAAACCCTTGCGCGCAACCGTAACAGCTTTTCCAGCCTCTTCTGCGGTGGCAAACACGACCGAGCCGACCTTCGCGCCGTTGACCGGCGAGATCACATCCTGCGCCTTGCCCCAAGGCTTCAACCCATCGATGAGCGGAACGGCGTTGACAGAGCGCGACGCCTTGGCGATACCGCCGAGAAGCGCCGCAAGTTCCGTGCGCACGCCAAGTTCGACGCCGGCCGAATTGGCGCGCTTGCCATAGATTTTCGGCGGCAACGGAATGTTGGGATGCCGGTAGCCCTTGCCGTCATTGAGCTTCTCTGCGGGACGGACGAGGAGATCGGCAATCGGAATGTCATTGTCGCCGACGACCGAAACGAAGGAAGAGTTGGCACCATTCTCGAGGAGCCGGCGCACAAGATAGGCAAGGAGATCACGATAGCCACCAACCGGCGCGTAGATCCGGCAGGCGATCTTGTCGCCCTTTTCGGTTATCTGCTTGTAAAGGCTTTCACCCATTCCGTGCAGGCGCTGGAACTCGAAACCGGTCTTGTCGTCACCGGCCATTTCCAGAATCATCGCGACCGTCAGTGCATTATGGGTAGCAAATTGCGGGAAGAGCCGCGGTCGCGCGGCCAGCATCCGCTTGGCGCAGGCAAGATAAGACGCATCTGTCGCCGGCTTGCGCGTAAACACAGGGTAGTCGGCGAGCCCGCGTTCCTGCGCACGCTTGACCTCCGTATCCCAATAGGCGCCCTTGACCAGGCGCACCATCATCTTGCGGCCGTGCCGGGCCGCTAGGCGGTCTACATGCTCGATAACGTCGAGCGCCCGCTTCTGGTAGGCCTGGATGGCGAGCCCGAATCCGTCCCAGCCTGCGAGAGAGGGATCCCCGAAAACCCGGTCTATCACATCGAGCGAAAGTTCGAGCCGGTCAGCTTCTTCGGCGTCGACAGTGAAATTCAGATCGTAGGACTTCGCCTTTTGCGCCAGCGCCAACAGGTCAGGCACGAGCTCAGCCATGACCTGGTCGTGATGTGTGGCGAGGTAGCGCGGGTGCAGCGCGGAAAGCTTGACCGAGATGCCCATGCGGTCGGGAAGCTTCTTGTTGCCTGTCGCGCGGCCGATGGCGTCGATCGCATCGGCATATGACTTGAAATAGCCGCGTGCGTCTTTCCGGGTGCGCGCGCCCTCGCCCAGCATGTCGAACGAGTGGCGGTAGCCCTTCGCCTCGTTGGTGCTAGCGCGTTTGAGGGCATCCTTGATGGTCTCGCCGAGAACGAAGTGGTGGCCGAGATAGCGCATCGCCTGCTTGGTTGCGGTACGAACAGTCGGCAGGCCGATGCGCTTGACCAGCGATGAGATAACGCCTTCCGGCGTCTCGCCCGGCTTGATGACCTTGGCGGAGAGACCCAGCGCCCACGCGGAAGCCGAGACAAACCAGGTGTCGCCGCTCGGCTCGTGTTCCGACCAATGGCCCTGCTTGAGCTTGTCCTCGATCAGCTTGTCCTGCGTCGCAGCGTCTGGAACCCTCAGCAGCGCTTCGGCGAGCACCATCAATGCCAGCCCCTCGCGGGTCGACAGGCCGTATTCGCGCAGGAAATCCTCGACGCCGCCAATGCCGCGCGCTTCCTTGCGGATAGTGGCGATGTATCTGCTGGCGCGTGCGTCGATACGGCGGTTAACATCCTCCGGCAGCGCAATCGTCTTCAGAAGGCTGGCGACGAGTTCCTGGTCGTCGACCGCGTAGGGCGCGGAAAAATCATCGGTTGTGGGCATTTGAACGGTCATCACGGTCCCCTTATTGATTTTTCCCATATAATCTATTCTACTTGGTCATTCTCACCAATGAGTGACACATATTTGATGAAAAAGACCAAAAAAGAGGTATAATTTAGTGATGAAGAATCTGGATAGCCTGGATCGCAGGATCTTGCGCGAGTTGCAGAAGGACGGCCGCCTTTCCAACACTGAACTTTCCGAGCGTATCAGCCTTTCGCAAACGGCCACAACCGAACGGGTAAAGCGCCTGACTCGCGATGGCTATATCCTTGGCTATACGGCAAAATTGTCGCCCAAAAAGCTCGACCGCGCAATGCTGGTCTTTGTCGAAATCAAGCTCGACCGCACGACGCCGGACGTATTTGCTACCTTTGCCGCAGCCACGCGCCGCAACCCCGATGTAATGGAGTGCCATATGGTCGCCGGCGGCTTCGATTACTTGATCAAGGCCCGCGTCGCCGACATGGAGCACTACCGGCGGTTTCTGTCCGATGCCCTTCTTTCCTTGCCTGGAGTGCGCGAAACGCACACCTACGCGGTCATGGAAGAGGTGAAGGAATCGTCGGCCTTGCCAGTCTGACCCCTCAACTGCCTACCTCACGACGCACAACCGTGCATGCGTGGTGAACGCGGACGATTTGCTCCATGACTTGAGAGTTGAAGGCAGAAGCACCCGCGCCGGGCCAGCGGCGTATCGGACAGGATAGGCTTTTCCGACTGAGGCAACAGCCTTGCCATCAAACTTGGAGGTGTATGCTCATGCGGAGTTTGCCGTTTAGCATCACCCTGGTCGTGAAAAGGATCCGGAATCGCTGGCAAGTGACCATCCGGATCCAATTCAACTAACCAGGAAAGAGGGTGGGCGAAAAGCTCGCCGTCACTCCAGCATCAAATATAGCAATTTACCAAGCCAAGTCCACTACTGCTGCAGCACCTGCTTTATGTCGATAAGGTTTGAGCGCACTCGCAGGATGTAGAAACCCATCGTCGTCAGATGGTTCGGCAACAGCCAGCCGCCCTCGCTGCCATTGGCGATGATCCACGGCTTGATGTTGAGCGCCGAACGCAATTGTCCGTCCATGCCGTCCCAGAGAGGTGCCAGATGCTTTTCCTGCAGAACCTGGTTGAAGTCGACCTGTGCGGCGTTCATGAGACCGTAATAGGCATAGAGCTGCCCGTAGGCGAACCAGAAGCGGTCGTCGGCGCGGAAATCAAACCAGCCGTAATTATTGTTTTCGGATCTGTCCTTGAGAATGGCGGAAGTTCCGCCGATGTCGTTGGCGATGCGGTCGATGAACTGGATGAGATTGTCGGCGCGCGCATCGAAGATGGCGTTGCAACTCTCAAGCTTGGCGTTGAACGTGCGCAAGTCGCGCACGGCCGAGCGATAATAGCTCGGCGTCGGCGTCTTGGGACCGAATGGATTGAGGCCGAAATACCAGGAATCTTCCGCAAACTGCAGGTTGCCGCGGGCCTTCTGCAGGTCTGCATCGATCTGCGACGTGCCGCGGATACGACCGAGCGTATCGACGAGTTCGACCGCGGTACGCCGCACCGCATTGTTGATGCCGCGCTGGAACGACGCCTTGTTGTCCATGAAGGGCGTGTCGTCCCAATCCTTGCCGAAAAAGCCGAGCTTATAGAGCAGCATGGATGATATCCATCCATTCTGGTTCACGTTGAAGTCGGTCAGATCGGCCGTCACTTCGACGATTGCCGAACGTGCGCATGTCTTTGCGCCGGTTGCAGCCGCCTGCGCTATCGGCTCGCCCGCGGGGACGTTGCGGCTCTTGAAATCATAGACATTGACGTAGTCGGGATTGAAATTGGTCCAGACCTGCGTGTTGTAGAAGAAATAGCCGTAGAGACCCAACCAGACCAGGACCAGAACGCCAAGCACAGCCTTTAGAATGAGGCCGCGCTGACCATACCATTTGCCGATCCAGATGAAGGGCCAGAGTATAAGACCGATCAGAAAACCGATCCCACGCCCGATATAATAAAACAAACGGCTGAAAAAATTGATCACGGGCTCGAGCATCCTGTTTCCTCGTTACTGTTCAAGTCCATAGAGCCGTTTGTCCAGCCCCTCAGGCTTCTCACATAGGCGGTTTTGAAGGTGCGGACAATGTTGCGTTGCGAATTAACACCGTTGCCATGAGGCAGGTGATCGTCTCATTTACAAAACTACGACAACCCGTACATCTTCTTTCGCAACCCTTCCTTGTCCTTGAGATACTTCGCCTTGAGTATGTCGACGACGTGCTCCTGATAGGCCGGGTTCCACGTTTGGTAGTCGGCATAGAACCCGGGCTTGTTAAAGACATAGCGGGCGAGGAAATCAAAGGGGACGAAATCGCTGATCAACTGATTGACGAGCCAGGCGTCGGCGTGGCGCGGTGCGGCACGTACGACGAGGAACCGTCGCTTCGGCTCGATCTCCGCCATGTTGAGCTGGCCGGTCTGGCTGATCTCGCGCTTGGCGGCATTGAGGAACGGCCAGATGCCGTCATGATTGATTGAAGCGGCATTGGCGTGGATCCAGGTCTGCAGCCAGATATGGTCGATGTTGCGCAAGTCGCGGTCGGGTTCCAGCGTCTGGATGAGATGGCGGATGACCATCTCACCGCGATTTTCGAGGTATCCGGACTGTTCGATCCAGGATGCGCGCGGCAATTCAAGACGTGAGGACGTTGCGAGAAACTGGAAAACCGCTTCGGCATCCCGGATCGAGATATAGTTCACTTGCCAAGGGCGCGAACGGCGAAAGCCGGGTGCCGAGGGATCGCCGATGACGGTCGTAGTGTTGTCATCGACGAAGACATATGTGCCGCCGAAATGGCTGGTCCAATAGGCACGGTGGCGGAAGATCACCTTGTCGGGCACGAGCGAGTTCTCGCGTATGTCTCCAGTGACCTTGGCAAGCGATACCATGCGCGTGATCATGGCATCGTCGCGCCATGCGTCCGGCTCGTTCTGCAGCCGGTCGACGAGCAGCCGCAGTTCCGCTGCCTGGCCCATGACATTTTCGGCCGAAAGCACCCGGAATTCCACCTGATTGATCGAAAGCAAATCCTCGATATCGTTGACCACCGACACCGAGTCTTCGATCTCCCCGTAGATGACGTCCTTTATCGTCAGCGCATTGATGGCGCGGGCATTGTTCGAAAAGAACTCATACATCAACTGCGATGTGTTGGAGAACTGGGTGTGGACGACTGGAAGGTCGGCCTGCGCCGGCGTAAGGATGATGAAGCGGCGATTGACGCCGTTCGGATCGAGATAGGACGGGTCCTTCAGTTCAGCGGCAATTTCCGGCGAGAACCCGGTGCGGTCGATATTGAAGGCACTGAGCTGCGTTGCGGCAAAACCAAAGGCTGCGAGCGCGCGATTGTAGCGTTCGATCAGATGCGGATGGTCTACGTTAAGCAGGCGGCCATAGATCAGTTCGTTTTCGTAGAGCAGATCCACCGATCATACCCCCCTGCGCTGCCGGGCATCTTCCCCACAAGTGGGGTGATCGGCTTTGCCTGAAAGCGACGCGAGACTAAACATCCCACTGTCCTTTCGCCTTCAAGGTCTCGACTTCGCGCACCGCTCGCTCCCGCAGCCTCGCGTCGCGGACCATTTTTTCCACGGCAGCATCATCGGACTTGTCGGCGTAGCGGAACTCGGAATCCGCATAGCGGTTGGTTTCCTGCAGCACCATTTCCATCGTGAACGGCTTACGCAATTCCTCGATCATCGCTTTCTTCTCGTCATAACCCTTGTGCATGAAGGTTTCGGGTTTCTCGAACCATTCGTCAGGTAACTCGACATCCATCGCCCGCATCTTGATGGCATCGGTGACATTCTTGATGGCGCGGCCGGTAAAGCGCGGTTCGCGCTCCTTGATCATATGAAGGTAAGTGCCGATATCGGCGAGGGTCTCCGGCGCACCGTTTTCGGCAATGAAGCGGTCATATACAGAGCGAAGCCCGTCCTCCTGTGGCTCCGAAAGTTGATCATAGGCGGTCTCGACAGCGCGTTCGATCTGCTGTGCCTCAAAGAGCTTGTGGTCGCCTAGCGGAATCTTATGATTCTTGCCGGCGAGCAGCGCAAAAATGTCGATATAGTCGTCGCGGGATTGTGGGCCGTCCACCAGCCACCGGGCACCTGCCCGCTGGCGCAGCGCATCGTCGACATTCTCGGGGTAGTTGGAAAACATACCGAACGCGCAATTGCCCCGCACAACGGTCGAGGCGCCGGAAAATGCCTCCATCAAAACACCGGTGATTTCGTGCTGGCCGGACGAGGCGCGATCATCGGAGCGCTTTGCCGCCACCTGGTCGATATCATCGATCGTCCCGAAGCCGATGGCGCGCGGGTTGAGCACATTGGTGACGAACTGCTTGCAGTTCTGCCCCGACTTGCCCTGATAGGACGAAATCTGGTCGACGCCGAAATTCTCATAATGGAAGGGATAGTCCGCGACCTGGCAGTAATCGTTGACGAGGCCGGCAATCATCTGGATGAGCGTCGTCTTGCCCGTACCCGGCGCGCCGTCGCCGATAAAAGTGAAGAGAAATCCGCCAAGCTCGACAAAGGGATTGAGCTGCCGGTCGAAATCATAGGCCATCAGCATTTTTGACAGTTTCAGCGCCTGGAACTTGGCGATGTGATTGCCGACGACTTCATCGGGTTTCTTGAAAGTCATTGTCAGCGGCGTGCGCTTCTTCGATGGCGCAACGTCGAAACCGTCGAGCGTGAAATCATCGGTGTCCAGCCGCAAATGTGTGTCTTCGAAATTGCCCAGGCCATCGAAGCGCGCCTTGCGACGCAGCAGTCCTTCGATCGACTGCGCCGCGAACGCCTTCGCTCGCGAGAGCATGGCCTGTTCGTCACTGGCGCCAGAGATCGTCCTGTCGAGCCCGGCAATTACCGATTTCAGCGCATCCTGCGCCGTATCGAAATTGAAATCGGGTTCGGTAATATCGCTGACGGGTTCCGCATCGGATTCGACAAACTGCGCAAGGTAGGCCGACAGTGCAAATGCCGCTACGTAAGCTGCAGCCGACAAAAGCCGCTTGAAGCGGCTCGCCTCCTCGCCCTGCAGTGGTGCTGACGCATTGCGGGCACCAAGGCTCTCAAGATCGCTCTGACGCCCGAAGATATCGGCAACCGCAAGCGCGACGGCGACACCTCGGCGGGCGCGAAACAGCAATGTATGCTGCGCGATCGACAGCATCGGGTCGTCGGGTCGAACGGACTGGATCGACTTTGCCAATTCCACTTCGCGCGTCTTCCGCAGACCACCGGTCGAAATGGTAGGAACGAAACGTCGGCCCGTTCCGGCGATTTCGGTGCCGGCTTTGCCCTCGCCAGTCTCAAGAGAGACAAAACGCGTCACCATAGCCTGCGCCACCGCCAGATGCCGGGCAATGTCCTGTTCGCTGATGGTCGTCAGACCGATATCCATGGCCGTCTCCTCAAATGCGGCATCGCCTGCCGGCAAAATCCGGGCATCTAGATGCCGCTTATCACCTGGCCGTTGGACAGGATATGCGTCTGGAACCCCGTGAAGATGCGCGATGCTTCGCCGGACGCATAAAGCGCCTGATATGCTTCGTGCGGCACCAGCGCATGCTGTTCATAATGGCTGACGCCCTGGCGCGTGGCTTCCAGATCGTCGGTATTGATGTGGAATTCCTCGCGCGCCGGTTCCGACGACCAGAGCCCGCGTTTGCCCGGCTTCTCGGCAACCGAAAATACCTCCTGCAATGTCCAGGTGAGGAGCCACGCGTCTTCCGGGCGGCGCACACTGCCCAGCACATCGGCAACCTTCTGATTGTGCTCGGTAATACCGGCCGTATAAAACGGGCCGAGCACGAAACGGCGCAACTGCTTGGGGTGAAGCTCAGGAAAGTCCTGATCGAGGCTGGTCGCAATCGTCACCGGCGAAAGCGAATAGGCGGAATTCCTGGCCGCGAAATCATCGAAGCGGCGCGCAAGGACCGGATTAAGCAGGCCGCCGACAGGAAGCGGAATTTTCACAGCAGGATTGAGCTTGCCGTCCTTTCCGACCAGCGCCTCGACCATATCCTCTGAGGAATCCTCGATCACAGCCATATAGACGAGCGGCAGGTTTGAAGCACCGTCGAAGGCGCCCCAATGCACGACATAGAACGGTCGCATCGTCTTCGGATTGACGGAAACACGGATGGTTTCCGGCAAAAGGAAGGGTGAGAAAACTTCGCCCCTTTCGACGGTCTCAAGATAAACGCGCTCCGCCATCGAACGCTGTAGGTCGTGGGGAAAGTCGCGACTGCGCAGAATGAAATCGGCCATTTCACTTCGCAGCGCCTCGGCCGGTGGTATTGCCGCAAGCCTTGCCTTGGCGTCCTTCTTGTCATTCTCAAGTTCAAGAACGTTCTGAAACACCGGAAACCCGCTATCTGCGCGCGATATGCGGAACCGTTCGGCAAAGCCGAGCCGGTTGCGCCAGCAGTCGAACGAAGCGCTCAGCCGCTGCAGGTATTGCGCGACGGTCTGGGCCACCAGGTCATGCTTGTAGAGCGGGGAATCCTGCTGGTTCAAGAATATGCCGAGCCCGTCCAGCGCAGAGCGAATGGCGCCAAAATAGCGCTCGGCCGCCCCGATGTCCGCTTTATCGTCCATAGACTAGCTCTTCACGTAGTCAGCGGTGTTGTGCTTCTTGAGTACTTCAGAGAACCGGCGCGAGAATGCGTCGTCGGCGAGCTTCTTGCGCCGCTGTATGTCCTGCGAACTCACCATGTTCTTTTCATGCATTTCGAGAAGGTCGCCAATGTGCTTTTGTGCAGCGGCCCCCACACCGGCCATCGTCTCTTCGGCCGCCGTGTCGACCTTGCTGCCGAGTGTATTGATCTTGTGCGCAACATCCTGCTGTGCCGCCGTCTTCAATGAGTCCTCGAGCGCCTTGTAAAGGACGATGCGCTGTTCGGTATCGATCGACAACTTGTTGATGAGTGTGCTTTGCGCGGCGATCTGATTGTTGAGCGAATCGACGAAGGTCTGGAACATTGAGGTATAGCGCTCCAGGGTCTGGCTTTCGGCGAGCAGTTCCTGCTCCTTCGCCTGACGCTCATTGTACTCGGTCGCAAGCTTTGAGCGCTCGCCTTCGAGCGCGGCCCGTGCGCCCTGATCCGTTGACGCCGCGATGCGGTTTTCGATGTCGAGCAGTTGCGGGTTCAGTTCCTCGATTCGCTTCTGCGTGGCTTCGAGATTTGCGATCGTCGTCTTGCGCCGTTCGATGACGGAGGCGAGGCTTGTCTCCGACGTCTTGTAACGCTGGTCGAGCACACCCTTCTGCTCCTTCAGGATACCGACGATGCGATCGGACTTGGAAAGAAGCTCCTGCAGGTTGCCAGCAAGCGACATATTGCGGACGCGGTCGGAACGCATGCGCTGCATCTTCTGTTTGGAGAATACGCCGATGAATTTTTCCCAGCCGGAATAGCCCTTCATGCTCTCGAATTCGGAGCCGAAGACGTTGGTGGCATCCTCAAGACCAATGATGAGTTCAGCGATATTGCCTTCCATCACCTTCTGCTGCCGCAGCACATCATCGATGCGGGCATTCTCGATATCGAAGTCGGATGCGCCGATCTTTTCATCTGCCTTGGCGAACTTGTCGAGAACGACGCTCGACTGGTCGATCTTGGTCCGCATGTCGTTGACCATGGACCGCGTCTTTTCGATTTCAGCATCGAAATTCTGCAAACTCGCCATTAGAATATTTCCTTTGTTTCCCAATAATAATTTCCGCCTCGAGCAGCGAATATAGACACGCCACACTGTGAATAAAACCCTACCAATGTACGACGACGCACAAGTAATCTATCACACTGGTGTTCTGGCCATGCGCCTTGCTATAGAACGGCGGGCATAGCGGCATGGGCGCGGTAGCAATCAAATGGGTTCGACTTCCAAAACGACGCTGAAAACGGTGTTCCGCATCGACTTTCCGAATAAGGACCGGCTCGGTCGCGGGAAGATGCAATTGCTCGAGCGCATTGCCGCCACTGGTTCGATCTCGGCTGCTGGCCGGTCGATGGATATGTCCTACAGGCGGGCCTGGCTGCTGGTCAGCGAAATGAACAAAATGTTCGCGGCGCCGGTTGTCGATTCGCAGCGAGGCGGCAAGCAAGGCGGCGGCGCGGTCGTCACCGCCTTCGGCGAAGAGCTTCTCAAGCATTTCCATGCCATGGAGGCGAAAATCGCTGCGGCAATTGCCGAGGACATCGATTGGCTGGACGCCAACCGCAGCAAGACGACGACGCCGCCGGACGATCAGTAGGGCTCCAGCGCCACTGTCTTGATGATGGCGTAGACGGGAAGCCCCAGCTTCAAACCGAGCCTCTCGCAGGATAGCTGCGTGATGCGCGCGAGGATCGGCGCACCATCGCATTCAATGCGGATGTCAGCGGAGCCGGCTGCATCGAGGCTGATCGCTTCGACGGTCCCCTCGATGATGTTCAGCGCACTCAGATGCTCCGGCCGCATGGTCGACAGCATGACATCCTTGGCGAGGATATGAACGCGGACAGATCGGCCTTCGGCAATCTCCGTACCCGAAACATAGAGGCGGGAAGAATTGAACCCGATGGTGGCAAGCCGGTGAACAGCGTCGTACGTTATAACCCTGCCCTCGACAACCGCGCCGGCTTCGCGCTTTGAGGCTGCGACCGAGACGGAGGTTGCGTTGAGAATGTCTGTCGCGGCGCCCGCCATGGCGACCTTGCCCTCGCTCAGCGCGATCACCCTGTCGGCAAGCCGCGCCACTTCCGCGACCGAATGGCTGACATAGATGATCGGGATATTCATCTCGTCACGCAGCGCTTCGAGATAGGGCAGGATCTCGGCTTTGCGGGTGTCGTCCAGCGCGGCAAGCGGCTCATCCATCAAGAGCAGGCGCGGCGACGACAAAAGCGCCCTGCCGACGGCGACGCGCTGCTTTTCACCGCCCGACAGCTTTCCGGGCCGACGGTCGAGAAGTCCGCCAATGCCAAGGAGGTCGACGATCTTCGCAAGATTGTCCGCTCGATCCTGCTTCGGCGTGAACCAGCGTCCGTAATTGAGGTTCTGCAGCACCGAAAGGTGCGGAAACAGCCTCCCTTCCTGGAACACCGTCGCGAAGCGGCGCTTGTGCTTCGGCACGAAGATGCCACGTTGCGTATCGAGCAGAACATCGCCATCGAAAACGATCCTGCCCTCGGTGGGACGCGCCAAGCCCGCAATGATGCGGATCACCGAGGTCTTGCCTGACCCCGAGCGTCCGAACAGGGCAGTGACGCCGCTTTCCGAAACGAACGCCACGTCGAGATCGAAGGTGCCAAGCCGTTGCTTCGCCTCAAACTGCAGCCTCATTCGAATTCCACCCGGCGTCCGACGAGATATGCCATGAATTCCGATGCCATCAGCGCGGCCATGGATATGACGACGGAGATCATCGTCAGGCGGAATGCGGCGGCGTCGCCGCCCGGCACCTGTGTGAACGTATAGATCGCCGCAGAAAGCGTCTGCGTTTCGCCGGGGATATTGGAAACGAAGGTTATCGTCGCGCCGAACTCGCCCATCGCCTTGGCAAAGGAAAGGATCATGCCGGCAATAATTCCCGGCAGGATCAGCGGCAGCGTTACGGTGAGGAACACCCAGGCCGGGCTTGCGCCGAGGGTGGCCGCGGCATCCTCGAGGCGGCGGTCAACCGCCTCGACTGACAGGCGGATGCTGCGCACCATCAAGGGAAACCCCATCACGCCGCAGGCAAGCGCGGCGCCAGTCCAGCGAAAGGAAAGAACGATGCCGAGGTATTCGGCCAGGAATGCGCCGATCGGGCCACGCCTGCCGAACAAGATCAGGAGAATGAAGCCGGTAACGACCGGCGGCAGGATGAGCGGCAGATGGACGAGGCCGTTGAGGATCGATTTGCCCCAGAATTTTCCGCGGGCGAGCAGGATGCCGACGAAGATGCCGGGAATGAGGCTGGCAAGCATCGCAACTGAAGCAATTCGCAGCGTAAGATGGACCGCCGTCCACTCTTCATTGCTTAATGCAAACCAGTCCAATGCATGCCCCTCGCCCGTTCAAATTGCAGGACTATCCGAACGCAAGGTCTGGAAAGTCCGAGGATGTTACTTCAATACGGTAAATCCTTGCTTTTCAAAGAATGGCGTTGCCTTGTCAGATTTGATGTAGTCCAGCAGCGAGGCAGCATCCGGGTTCTTGCTTTCAGCGAGGAGGGCGATCGGGTAGATGATCGGCTTATGGCTGTCCTCGGGGAACGTGCCCACAATCTTCACTTCCTTGTCGGCGGCTGCATCGGTCTGGTAGACGATGCCGTAAGGCGCCTCGCCGCGCGATACGAGCAGGAGCGCGGCACGCACGCTTTCCGCGCCGGCAATCTTCTTTTCAACCGACGACCACACGCCAAGCGACTCAAGCGCCTCCTTGCCGTATTTGCCAGCCGGGACGGAATCGACCGCCCCCATTGCAAGGCGGCCATCGCCAAGAAGCTTTGCAAGATCAAAGCCTTTCTTGATTTCAACGGGTTCCGCCTTGTCCTTGCCAGCGACGAGGACGATGCGGTTGCCCAGAAGGTTCTTGCGCGTATCCGCCTTGATCAGGTTCTTCTTGGCGACATAATCCATCCAGTCGAGATCGGCCGAAACGAAGATATCGGCCGGCGCACCGGATTCGATCTGCTTGGCGAGCGCCGAACTCGCCGCATAGGAAATCGCCGTTTCCTTGCCGGACTCTTTCGTCCAGGCGGCGGCGATATCGTCAAGGGCGTTCTTCAGGCTTGCCGCAGCAAAAACCGTGACCTTCTCCTGCGCCTGTGCCGTTGCAACCGGCCCTGCTATGCCAAGCCACGCCGCCGCACATGCGGCCGCTGCCAATTTCAACCATTGCCGACGTTGAATGCCCATTTAACCCTCCAGTTCAGGCGTTCGAGATATTTTTCTGCATATATCGGTGGGCATCATATAGCCAGTGTTATATTTCTTGAAACATATTGCTCGGTGAATGGAGGATTGGCGCATGCAACGGATAGCGTTTTTGACATTGCTTTTCCTGAGCTTCGCGCTTGCGGCACGGGCAGAAACCTTCACCGACGCAGCGGGTCGAACCGTCGAACTTCCGGCGCGCGTCGAACGCATCATGGCGGCAGGCCCGCCCGCCTCGGTTCTCCTATATGTGCTGGCCCCGCAGAAGCTCGCAGGCTGGGTGCACGCCCCCTCGTCCGCGGAGGGCAAGCTCCTTCTCCCGGATGCCTCGAAATTGCCAGAACTGGGGCGGCTGACGGGCAAGGGGAATGCGATCCGCGCCGACATCGTGACGAAGGCCAAGCTGGATTTGATTATCGATGTGGGCGATGTCAGCGAGGAATATGCAGCTCTCGCATCGCGTAGCCAGAACGAGACCGGCGTGCCCTATATACTCCTCGATGGAAGCCTCGCAAAGACGCCCGAGGTTTTCGAGACGTTGGGGAAGGTCGTCGGAGAACCTGAACGCGGCACGGAACTTGCGCGATACGCCAGGATGACGCTGGACAAGGTTAACGCCGGTCTCGCCAAGATTCCCGCCGACCACCGTCCCCGGGTCTATTACGGGCGGGGCGCCGATGGAATGCAGACCGGGCTCGCCCGTTCCATCAATCTCGAGTTGCTCGACGCCCTCGGCGCGGTCAATGTTGCCGCCGAAAAGGGGCAAGGCGGGTTGACGAAAGTGACGCCGGAAGAGGTCGCCAAATGGAATCCCGACATTATCATTGCATCGGACCCGAAGTTCGCTGCCATGGCGCGATCCAACCCTGCCTGGAGCGGCATCAATGCGGTAAAAGGCGGCCGTGTCTTCGTCCAGCCGGCACTGCCCTTCGGCTGGTTCGACGGGCCGCCCGGCGTAAACCGCCTGATGGGCATAATCTGGCTGGAACAATTGCTCTATCCCGATGTATTCCCGACCGACCTGCGCAAGGAAGCGAAAGCGTTTTACAAGGCCTTCTATCAGGTCGATCTAAGTGACGCGCAATTTGACCGATTATTGCAGGATAAGCCCTAGGAGCGAAAAATGGTACGGGAGAATGAAATTCGCGCCAATGAAGTAGCGGTCAGAGCGCCCGAGCCGGCTGATGCCGCCCTCGCTTTCATCGGCCGGATCTCAACGCCGTGGACTTCTCGCCTTACATGTCCACGTCAGGGCCGCCACGATGGGCCGCTCTGCACTATCGAAGTGTTCGAGCCCTGGGCGGCCGGACTTGAAGGTGTTGCAGCGTTCGAGCGGCTCGAAATCCTCTACTGGCTCGACCGGTCGCGCCGCGATCTCGTCTTGCAAAGCCCTGGCAATAATGGCGTGGTTCACGGCACATTCTCATTGCGCTCGCCAGTCCGGCCGAATCCTATCGGCACGGCCATCGTCAAGCTCGAAGCTGTTAACGGGTCAATCCTGTCAGTGCGCGGGCTCGATTGCCTCGACGGCACGCCGCTTCTCGATATCAAGCCGGACAGGACGCTGTTCAAGCCGATTGCACCGCCACAGCCCGGCGATTTCGAAACCGATCCGGCCGCGACGGCACCCTATTGTCAGAAGCGGTAGAGAATTCTAGTCGATTGCGACCATCACGTCGGAGGCCTTGACCACTGCATAGGCATTGTCGCCGACCTTGAGGCCGAGTTCATCGACAGCCTCATTGGTGATCGAAGCCGTGACGACCGATCCACCAACGTCGATGCGGACATGGGCGGTCGTAGCGCCCTTGGTGACCTCTACGACCTTGCCTTTCAGACGGTTGCGTGCGCTGATTTTCATAAGTGCCCTCCGTTATTGCGCCTGCCGCGCTTGTTGAATGTGCGACCATACCTTGCCTTGCCGATACTGGCCATTGAACACTTAAAGAGCCTTGAAATCGCCCGGCGATACGCGCCCCGTCTCTTCCTCCCAATGCTTGCGGCACAGCGAAACATAAAGGGATTTCTCGATCGCCACCTGGTCGCCTTCGGTCAATGCATGACCCTCGGGATCGCGCCGGACGACCATCGTCGCCTTGGCGCCGCAATGGCAGATGGTGCGGATTTCACGCAGGCTGTCGGCGATGGCGAGGAGTTCCGACGAACCCGGAAACAGCTTGCCCTGAAAATCCGTGCGAAGCCCGAAGCACATGACCGGAATGTTGAGCCGGTCGGCAACGCGCGCGAGCTGCCATACCTGATCCTTTGTCAGGAATTGCGCTTCATCGACAAATACGCAGCTGATGGCACTAACCTTGTGCGCGACGGCAATTCGTTCGAACAACCTGTCGTTTTCGCGATAAAGCTCTGCAGCGGCGCTGACGCCGAGGCGCGACGTTATTTTTCCAATGCCGTTTTCGGCATAGTGCGCGGCGGTAAACAGCATCGTGCGCATGCCACGCTCTTGATAATTATAGGAAGCCTGCAGCAGCAGCGTCGATTTGCCGGCATTCATTGCCGAATAGCTGAAATAGAGTTTTGCCATGACCTGCTTTAACCGGAATGAGCGGTGGCATGCACCCCTCACACAAGCTTGTCCGCAACTTTTGTCGGATTTTTAACAACTGTCGCGATTTGACCGGATTTATGCGCGCCTATGCTTGAATGGCTGCCGATTTGGTGCTTGGTTCTTGCAAGTATCAACCGGGAGAAACCCGGAGAGGGAGAACTACCAATGAACGTACTATCCAAACTCACCGTTTCGCTGGCTCTTGTTTTGTCTGCTGGCACCGCGTTTGCCGCCGAGCCCGATTCCTGCAAGGCCGTTCGTTTCGCCGACGTCGGCTGGACCGACATTACCGCAACCACCGCAGCGACGAGCGAAGTGCTCAAGGCGCTTGGTTATTCCACGGACACGAAGGTTCTTTCCGTTCCTGTCACTTACGCCTCGCTCGGCAAGAAGGACATGGACGTCTTCCTCGGCAACTGGATGCCGACAATGGCTGCCGACATCAAGCCATACCTAGAAAACAAGACCGTCGAGGATCTGGGCCCGAATCTCACCGGCGCGAAATATACCCTCGCCGTGCCGCAATATCTCTATGACGAGGGTCTCAAGGATTTCAAGGACATCGCCAAGTTCAAGGACAAGCTGGGCGGCAAGATCTACGGCATCGAACCCGGCAATGACGGCAATCGCCTCATCCTCGGGATGATCTCCAAGGACCAGTTCGGATTGAAGGATTTCGAGCTCGCGGAATCGTCCGAGCAAGGCATGCTGGCGCAGGTTGCCAAGGACACGAAGGGCAAGAAGCCGATCGTCTTCCTTGGCTGGGAACCGCATCCCATGAATACGAACTTCAAGCTCGCCTATCTTTCCGGCGGCGATGACGTGTTCGGCCCGGACTTTGGCGGCGCCGTGGTCCACACCAACGTCCGCGCGGGCTATACGACCGAATGCCCGAATGTTGGCAAGCTGCTGACCAATCTCAAATTCAATCTTGAGATGGAAAACCAGATCATGGGCAAAATCCTCGACGATGGCGAGGATGCACCCAAGGCTGCATCGGAATGGCTCAAGGCCAATCCCACCGTTCTCGATACCTGGCTGGCTGGCGTTACCACCGTCGACGGCAAGGAAGGTCTGCCCGCCGTCAAGTCGGCTCTGGGACTCTAACAGGCGATCCCGACGGGGGAACGGCTGTAACAACGAAAAGAAGCTAGGCCGCCCGGCACATCCGCCGGACGGCTCCTTTCATCCATTCGTTTCGCGACAGAGGGATATTTCCGCTTGGACTGGTTAACGCAAGACAAGATTCCGGTTGGCAGGACTGCCAAGCAAATCGTCGATTGGCTGACGAACAATTTCGCCTGGTTCTTCGACGGTCTCGCGATCCTGATGCAGGGCTTCATCGACGCTCTCATGTTCGTCCTGAAATATCCGCATCCTCTCATCATGGTCGCGATCTTTTCGGCGATCGCCTATGCGCTGCGCCGCTCCATTGGCGTTACTATCCTGACTGCACTTGGCTTCCTCTTCATCCTCAACCAGGGCTACTGGCAGGAGACGATGGAGACCCTGACGCTCGTCCTTTCATCATGCATACTGTGCATGGGCATCGGCGTGCCGATCGGCATCATCGCAGCCCATCGCCCCAAATTCTATGCGGCGATCCGGCCGATCCTCGACCTCATGCAGACCTTGCCGACCTTCGTCTACCTCATTCCGGCCATCGTCTTCTTCGGCATCGGCATGGTACCAGGTCTGCTTGCGACCGCCATTTTCGTTCTCCCAGCGCCGATTCGCCTGACCCATCTCGGCGTCTCTTCGACGCCGACGCATCTGATCGAGGCTGGCGAAGCCTTCGGCGCCTCGTCGCGCCAACTCCTGTGGAAGATCGAACTGCCCTATGCCATGCCGCAGATACTGGCCGGCCTCACCCAGACGATCATGCTCTCGTTGTCGATGGTCGTCATTGCCGCGCTCGTCGGCGCCGATGGACTGGGCGTTCCGGTCGTCCGCGCGCTCAACTCGGTCAATACCGCGCTCGGCTTTGAAGCAGGGCTTGTCATCGTGGTCGTCGCCATCGTGCTTGACCGCATCTTCCGTCCCGGCAAGGAGGCAGGGGAATGACCGCGATTACGCTCGACAATGTCTGCATTATCTTCGGCAAGAAGACGGACGGTTCGCTCGCGCTTGCCGATAAGGGCAAGAGCCGTTCGGATATCCAGGCCGAGACCGGCCACGTGCTCGGCGTGCATAATTGCTCTATCACGATAGAGGAAGGTGAAATCGTCGTGCTCATGGGGTTATCCGGCTCCGGCAAATCCACGCTTCTGCGGGCGATCAACCGACTTAACCCGATCTCCCGCGGTTCCGTCGTCGTGCACAACAATGGCCGTTCCATCGATGTCGGCAAAGCCGACAAGGGTACGCTGCGGGATCTGCGCAAGCATCTCGTTTCAATGGTATTCCAGCAATTCGGCCTGCTCCCCTGGCGCACGGTCGAGGAAAATGTCGGCTTTGGCCTGGAGCTTTCCGGCGTTCCCAAGGAAGAGCGGGCCAAGGCCGTCCAGCAGCAGCTCGAACTGGTGAACCTCAAGGATTGGGCAAAGCGCAAGGTCGGCGAACTTTCCGGTGGCATGCAGCAGCGCGTCGGCCTCGCCCGTGCCCTCGCCACCGGCGCGCCTATCCTGCTCATGGATGAACCCTTCTCGGCGCTCGACCCGCTGATTCGCACGAGGCTCCAGGATGAGCTTTTGAGCCTGCAGGCGCGCCTGAAGAAGACCATCGTTTTTGTCAGCCACGACCTTGATGAGGCGATGAAAATCGGCAATCGCATTGCCATCATGGAGGGCGGCCGCATCATCCAGTGCGGCACGGCGCAGGACATCCTGCTCAACCCGGCAGATGACTATGTGGCGGATTTCGTCGCCAACATGAACCCGCTTGGGGTGCTGACGGCGGCGGATATTATGGTGCCGCTCGACCGGACCCGGCCGGCCAGCCGGCCTTTTGCCGCAACGGCGCGTCCGGAAACCCCGGTACGTGAAATAATGCAGGCTGTCGCCAAGAACAGCGGCGACGTCGGCGTCGTCGACAAGGGCACCATACTCGGTATGATTTCGGCCGACGACATCGTCCGCGGGCTGCTACGACACCAGAAGCACTAGCCTTTACTCGGCCTCGGATTGATCCTCGTCATCGCGGGATTTGCCGGCTGGCTGCCAGGATTGCGGCGAGACCTTTTTTTGCGTGTTGGAATCAGTAAAGATCCACCAACCGGCATCGGTCTCGTCCCACTGTCCCCCCGTCGCCTTCAGTCGCTCGAGCGAGCGATACTGGCCGATCGATTCGTTTTCCTGGCCATCTTCGTCGGTCCAGAAGACCGTGACCTTGCTTCCGTCCTTGGGCGCCGTGGAAATTGGCTGTTTGCCGGCCATGCGTATCGCTCCCTGCTTCATATGCGTTGTTAAGTCACCATGAAGCAGGCATCGAATGCAAGCGGTCACGCGCGTTTTCCGCAATGACGGCCCATACGCGGGAGATCAGGCGGCCGCTTTCTTCTTCTCGATACGGGCGCGAATGCTTTCGACATCGGCCTTCGGCGTCGCCGCAAACAGCGTCTTCGTATAGCTGTGCTGCGGGTTGGCGAAAACCTCGTCGCGCGTACCGTACTCGACGACCTCGCCGTAATACATCACCATCACCTCGTCGGCGATGTAGCGCACCACCGAAAGGTCATGGCTGATGAAGACGTAGGTGAGGTTGAACTCGTCCTGCAGGTCGGCGAGGAGATTGAGCACCTGCGCCTGCACAGAAAGGTCGAGCGCGGAGACGGGCTCATCGAGGACAAGCAGGCTCGGGCTCAGCATCAGCGCGCGGGCGATGGCAATGCGCTGGCGCTGTCCGCCGGAAAACATGTGCGGATAGCGGTTATAGTGCTCGGGGCCAAGACCGACCTTGATCAGCATCTGCATGGCAAGATCACGACGTTCCGCCGCCGTCTTCTTCGTGTTGAGGAGCAGCGGTTCGCCCAGCACCTCACCGATCTTCTGGCGCGGATTGAGCGAGCCATAGGGGTTCTGGAAAATGATCTGCACCTTGCGGCGCAGTTCGGGCGTCACGGTATCCTTGGCGATATTGATCGGCTTGCCTTCGATCAGAAGTTCGCCCGACGTCTGCGGATCGATCAGCGTCAGGATGCGCCCGAGCGTTGACTTGCCGCAACCGCTCTCGCCCACAATCGCGAGTGTCTTGCCGCGCTCGAGCGTGAAACTGACGCCCTTCACGGCCCGAACGGATTTGTCCTTGCCGAACAGGCCCCCGCCGACGTGATAGTCACGGATGATATTGCGGCCTTCGAGCACGATCTCGCTCATGGTGCCACTCCTGCATTGGCCGCTTCGTTCTTCATGAAATCCGCAACGGTCGACAACCGGTCGCCGGTGGCATTTTCCGGCAGGGCTGAAAGCAGCGCGCGCGTATAGGCATTCTTGGGCGATTCGAAGAGCGTCAGCACATCCGCCTCTTCCATCTTGCGCCCCTTATATTGAACGATGACGCGATCGGCGGTTTCCGCGACGACGCCCATGTCGTGGGTGATCATGATGAGCCCCATGCCGTGCTTGGCCTGCAGGCCGACGAGCAGATCGAGAATCTGCTTCTGGATGGTCACATCAAGCGCAGTCGTCGGCTCGTCGGCGATCAGGAGCTTGGGGTTGCAGGCGATTGCGATGGCAATCATCACGCGCTGGCACTGGCCGCCCGACATCTGGTGCGGGAACGAATTCAATCGTTCTTCCGGCGTTGGAATGCCGACCTGCTTGAGCAGTTCGATCGCACGCTGGCGGCGCGCCTTTCCATCCATTTTCATGTGGACGCGCAAGACTTCCTCAAGCTGGAAACCAACGGTAAAGCATGGATTAAGGCTGGCGACCGGTTCCTGGAAGATCATGGCGACGTCGCGCCCGACGATCTCGCGCCGTTGATTGGACGACATCGCGAGAAGATCGTGTCCGTCGAAGGTCATGCTGTCGGCGGTCACCGTAGCGGTCTTCGGAAGAAGCCCCATGACCGCGAGCATGGCCACCGACTTGCCCGAGCCGGATTCACCGACGATCGCGAGCACCTCGCGCGCATTAACATGCAGGTCGATGCCCTGTACCGCCATGAAGAGACCGCTGCTGGTATCGAAGCCGACCGACAGATTCTTGATTTCTAGAAGCGCCATGCTCAGCTCCTCTTCAGTTTCGGATCGAGAGCATCGCGCAGTCCATCGCCAACGAGATTGATGGCAAGGACGGTGATGAGGATGGCGAGGCCGGGGAAGGTGACGACCCACCAGGCCCGCAGGATGAATTCACGTGCTTCAGCAAGCATCGTACCCCATTCCGGCGTCGGCGGCTGGGCGCCCATGCCGAGAAAGCCGAGAGCGGCCGCTTCGAGGATGGCGTTGGAGAATGATAGCGTCCCCTGCACGATCAACGGTGCGAGACAGTTCGGCAGGATGGTCTTGAACATCAGCCGCAAGTGGCCTGCCCCGGCGAGCTTCGAGGCGACCACATATTCGCGGTTCTTTTCGCTCATGACGGCCGCGCGGGTAAGGCGGGCGAAGTGCGGCTGCAAGACCAGAGCGATTGCGATCATCGCATTGAAGAGCCCAGGCCCGAGGATTGCGACAAGCACCAGGGCGAGGAGCAGCGGCGGGAATGCGAGAATGATATCCATGATGCGCATGATCAGCGCATCGACCCAGCCACGGAAATAGCCGGCGAGCACGCCAAGAATCACGCCGGTTACCATCGAGATCGTCACGACGATAAGGCCGATGAACAGCGAGAAGCGTGCGCCATAGATGAGGCGCGAGAGCAGGTCACGGCCGACCGCGTCCGTTCCGAGCAGGAACATCGAATTGCCGCCGGTCTGCCAGGATGGCGGCGTCAGCAGCGCCTCGCGGTATTGCTGGTAGGGCGCGTGGGGCGCGAGCACCGGCGCGAAAATGGCGACGAGCATGAGGAAGACGAGGACTCCAAAGCCGATCACAGCGCCCTTGTTGACGCTGAAATAGAACCAGAATTCCGAGAGTCGTGCCATCCGCCCCGCGGACTTGGGCGCGGCGAGCGGTACGGGAGGGGAAACTTCGTTAGTCAAGACTTCCTCACTTTACGCGGATGCGCGGATTGACGACTGCATAGAGCAGATCGACAATCAAATTTACGGTCATGACGATGAGCGCGACGAGCATGAGGCCACCTTGCACGACAACATAGTCGCGCTTGGCAATTGCGTCGATCATCCATTTACCGATGCCCGGCCAGGAGAAGATCGTCTCAGTCAGAATCGCGCCCGCCATCAACAGGCCCATCTGCAAACCGATCGTCGTAATGACGGGGATCATGGCATTGCGCAGGGCGTGAACGCCGATGACCCGGCGGGGTGCGAGGCCCTTGGCGCGCGCCGTGCGCACATAGTCTTCGCCCAGCACTTCGAGCATGGCCGAGCGCGTCTGCCGCGCAATGACGGCGAGCGGGATCGTGCCGAGAACGATCGTCGGCAGCACGAGATGCGAGAATGCCGATTTGAAGGCGCCCTTCGGCCCGGAAATCAGGCTGTCGATCAGCATGAAACCAGTGGTGGGTTTGAAGAAATAGATGAGATCCATGCGGCCCGAAACCGGTGTCCAATGCAGGATGCCGGCAAAAAGAATGATCAGCAGGATGCCCCACCAGAAGATCGGCATCGAATAACCGACGAGGGCGATGCCCATGCTGAGCTGGTCGAACACCGAGCCACGCTTGACGGCGGCAAAAATGCCGGCGGGAATTCCGATGATGGTCGCAAAGAGCATCGCGCAGATGCTGAGCTCGAGCGTCGCCGGAAAGAGCGTCAGGAAGTCGGTGAGAACTGCGCGCTTGCTGGCGATGGATGTTCCAAAATCCCCGTGGAATATGTTCCAGACGAACGAGAAATATTGTTCCCAGATCGGCCTGTTGAAACCGAACTGCTCCATGAGCAGTTGATGCCGCTCGGGCGTCATGCCGCGTTCGCCGGCAAGCGCAATGACCGGATCACCAGGAAGCAGGCGGATGAAGATAAAGGCAATGAAGCTGATGCCGATGAATGTCGGGATCAGCAGCAGCACTCGGGAAGCGATATAACGGAACATGGCAACCTGAAAAAATGCGGTACCGGCCGAAGCCGGTACCGCGAGGAGTCTGATTACTCGGCGATGTCAACGCTTTCGAAATTGTGGACACCGAAAGCGCTCGGCACGTAGCCGGTGACGTTCTTGGTCATTGCCGTCGTAACGAGCGAATGAGCGAGCGTTGCCCACGGAGCTTCGCGCTTGAACACGACCTGCGCCTGTTCGTAGAGCTTGGTGCGCTCGGCAACGTCGGAAACCACAGCGGCCTTGTCGATCAGGTCGGTGAATTCCTTGTTGCACCATGCAGCGCGGTTCGAGCTGCCTACGGCCTGGCAAGAAAGAAGCGTTGCAAGGAAGTTGTCCGGATCGCCATTGTCACCGGTCCAGCCGATGATGACGGCACCATCATGCTTCGGATCCGAAGCGCGCTTCAGATATTCCTGCCAATCGTAGCTGACGATCTCGACCTTGACGCCAACCTTGGCAAAGTCCGACTGCAGCAGTTCCGCGGTACGGCGGCCGTTCGGCATGTATGGACGAACAACCGGCATTGCCCAGATCTTCATCGAAAGATCCTTGACGCCAGCCTTTTCGAGAGCTGCCTTTGCCGCTTCAGGATTGTACTCGTCATCCTTGATCGACTTGTCGTAGGACCACATCGTTGGCGGGATCGGGTTGATCGCCGGCGTGCCCTGACCGAGATAGACGGCATCGACGATAGCCTTCTTGTCGATTGCCATGTTGAGCGCCTTGCGCACTTCCGGCTTGTCGAACGGAGCCTGCGTCGTGTTGTAGGCGAGCGTCGAAACGTTGAGGCCGCTTTCCTGCAGGACTGTGAGATTCGAGTCGGCCTTCAGGCCCTCGACGTCAGCCGGATCCGGATAGATTGTCAGCTGGCATTCGCCGGCCTTGAGCTTCTGTACGCGAACGGCAGCATCCGGCGTAACAGCGAAGATCAGGTTGTCGAGCTTGACCTTGCCCTTCCAGAAAGTCGGATTGGCTTCGTAGCGGATGGCGGTGTTGAGCTGATAGTCGACGAACTGGAACGGGCCTGTCCCGACCGGCTGCTCGTTGAACTTCTGCTGGGTGCCGTCAGCCTGCAGCTTGTCGGCGTATTCCTTGGAGACGATGGACGAGAAGTCCATGGCAAGGTTGGCGATCATCGGCGCATTCGGCTTGGTCAGCGTGATCTTGACGGTCAGGTCGTCGACCTTCTCAACCGACTTGATCAGCTTGGGGAAATCCATGCCTTCGAAATATTCATAGGAAGCACCGTCGACATATTTCGCCCAGGGGCTGCCTTCCTTCTGACGCTCGAAGGAGAAAACGACGTCGTCGGCATTGAGGTCACGCGTCGGCGTGAAATAGCTAGTGGTCTGGAACTTGACGCCCGGACGCAGCTTGAACGTGTACTGCAGGCCATCGTCGGAGATCGTCCAGCTTTCAGCAAGCGCGGCCTCGACTTCGGACTTGCCCGGCTTGAACTCGACCAGCTTGTTGAAAACGGCCTGTCCCGTAGCGTCGAGCGTCTCGCCGCCGGTATAGAGCGCAGGGTCGAAGCCGCCCGGTGCAGCTTCCGAACAATAAACCAACGTCTTGGCCGAGGCTCCACCTGCCATCAGCCCACCCGTCAGCATTGCGAGCGCGCTCGCCGCAAGGAGTTTCTTGTAGGTATTCATCTTTTCCACCTTCAGAGGTTTTTTGTGTTGCAGGCCCCCATGCCTACAACGAAAGTCGCATGGAAGCCTTTGCCATGTCGCAATGCAAGCAGATTCATTCGCAGTCAACCCGTCCCGGAAGGCATAATTGTCGATTCTGGGGAAAATCGCCCCATTTAATCAATTAACGGTGAAATCGACTAAAAATCCGTCCACTAACTTTTGGTATGCTGGGTAGCAGCGTTTACCAGTTTGACGCAAACGTGGCGTATTTCGCGCCAAGAGGGTACATTTCAGTCTAGGTCAGCACCAAAACCCGTGCAACAACGCCATAAGTGCAACAGGAGTGGTCTATTTTGGACGCAAACGGGCAAACAGCAATTGTTACAGGCGCCGGATCGGGGCTCGGGGCCGCCACGGCGCGCGCCCTCGCACAAAAAGGCGCGAGGGTTGCCATCATCGATATCAATCTCGAAGCGGCCGAAAAGGTCGCCGCTGAGATCGGCGGAATTGCCCTTGCCTGCAACGTAGCCAATGCTGCCGAGGGCGAAAAGGCGGTCGCCCGCGTGGCCGATGAACTTGGGACGCCGCGCATTCTTGTCAATTGTGCCGGCATCGCCAATGCCGGCCGTATCGTCGGCCGCGATGGTCCGCACGATCTCGAATTGTATCGCCGCGTTATCGAGGTCAACCTCATCGGTTCGTTCAACATGTTGCGTCTGGTGAGCGACCGCGCTGCGAAGCTTGAACCCCTTGCGACCGGCGAGCGCGGTGTCGTCATTTCAACCGCGTCGGTTGCCGCCTTCGATGGCCAGATCGGACAGGCCGCCTATGCCTCGTCGAAAGCGGGAATAGCCGGCCTCACCCTTCCAGCGGCACGCGAACTCGCACGCTTCGGCATCCGCGTGATGGCGATTGCGCCTGGAATCTTCGGCACGCCCATGCTGCTTGCCATGCCGCAGGAGGTCCAGGATTCGCTGGCAGCCTCGATCCCCTTCCCCTCGAGACTGGGCAAACCGGAAGAATATGCCGCCCTCGCGCTGCATATCATTGAAAATCCCATGCTGAACGGCGAGACGATCCGGCTCGACGGTGCCATTCGCATGGCACCAAAATAGCCGGGCGTGACGCCAGAAGATGGATCGGCTGGGCAGGCCGAGGAACGTTTCATAATTTGGTCCCAATCGGCGGAGTATCTAGGGCAATTCTTGTTACTCTAGCGCTTTGAGCTTCGGCCGGCCTGTTGCCGGTCCCTGCTTCGATATCCTGCAATTTGAAAGCCGAAATGATGAAACGAATTAGCGCCATGCTGTTGCTGCCGCTCGCTTTGGCGGCGCCGGCCGGGGCCATGGATAGCGGTGCAACGGAAGAGTTGCAGCGGCTTGATCCCGAAACCAGGCTGGAACAGCGCTGCGACGTCGAGGCGATGGACCGCATACATAAGGACCCGGCCAAGCTGGTGCCTGACGAACTTGTTGCCTATGCTTTTGAAGAGCCGAAGATCAAGGGCGATAAGATCCGCTCGGCCGGGGCAGCCTTTCGCAGCAAGGGAGAGTGGTATCACCTCTCCTACACCTGCTCGACCTCACCCGATCACATGACGATCCTGACGTTCCAATATGCGATCGGCCAGGTGGTGCCGCACGATCAGTGGGCGCACCACTACCTCGTCCCCTAAAAATTCGAGGCGCACAAGGCGCCTCGAATGATCTCTCTGAAACGAAAAGCGGTCAGTTGAACGTCGGTCGATCCTGCGCGAGCAGCATTTGCCCGATGGCATCGACCTTCTTGGCGTTCGGCGCCTCATAGGCGAGCAAGCTCGGATCGGTTGCCGGCGCTGAAGCTGGCTGTGCCACGCGAACGGTCGGCTCGCTGGTCCGGTAATCCATCGCCTGCGGCGGCGGATCCATCGGCACGGCAACCTTCGCCGGATTGGCGATGACCGGAGTTATGTCAGCCTGTGCCATGAGGATCGGCTGCTGGTTGGCAGTGACACGTCCCGCTGTCGCGGTCGAGGTCGTCGTCGCAGCCGCCGGCGCTGCGGCGACCGAAGTCGTTACGCCCGGCACATTGCTCGCGACCATAGTCGGGGCAGTTGCGATTGTCGGTCTGCCGCCCATGCGCAGGCTGGCGATATAGGCATTGGCGATGGCTGCGCTTGCATCCTTGGACGCGATGTCTGCCGTATTATAGCGGTCGCGCTTTTCATAAAACGCGTTGCCACCGGCAACGACCGTATAGTGCATGTTCTTATAGGGGAAGCGAAGACCCGCCGTGTGGAAATACATGGCATTCTTCACCTTGGTATTGCGCTCGCCGCGCAGCACCGCGTCGGCGGCAGCCTGCACATCCGGGAGGGCAACGGACTTCATCGGGCGAGAAAGCACGCCTGGAGCAAACTGCCCCTTTTGTCCGACCACGCCACAGATGGAGTCGCCCCATTTGCCGGAATCGAGGCGGTTCATCACCACCGTGCCAACCGCAACCAGTCCGTCCTGGCTCGAACGGTTGGATTCGAAGAACATCGCCCGCTCAAGACACTCTTTGTCCTTCGGCGTATAGGCATAGCTTTTGCTGGTGCCCTTATTCGTCAGATTGGCTGAAATTTTCGAGTGCTGTCCGGTCTGCGTGCAACCACTGACAAGCCCCGCGGCCGCTATGATGCCCGCAATTGAATGGATCTTCCACTTAGCGAAGCCGATCACGAAGCAATTCTCATCGCTGTTGTTCCTGCTGGTGAAGGTGCTCACAGAATGATCTCATTTAGGGCCAAACAATGGCAAAGATGACGTTAACGTTACCATGCCTATTCATCCTTTTGAAATCATGAACTTATTTTATTCACCCGCACAGCAAAAAAATTTCAAAAATGGCAAAATTAAGAATTCGTTTACCGTAATTGCCTTAATGTTTTGGCCAGTAAACATGCTCAAAGGCACGGCCGATGCACAAGCGCTCCCACCGGTATGACACGCGCGAATCACTGATGGAAGCGCTGAAAGAACTTGTGGCGCTGCAGGTTCCGGCGGAGGACGTGGCGCCGGTCCTGTGCACGATCGGCCCGGTTGATCTCGATCTCCTCGATGATTGCATGGATGCGATCGGATTCAACGACAACCAATCAGTGGCGGCCTGAGCCACTGCTACCAAACAGCTTGTTCCCCTGCCCGTCACGCACTATCAATCGGCCAACAGATTGAGAGGTATCCCGTGGCCGAAAAGAAAGACGTCTTGCGTGAAATCGATGAAGGCGCCGTTCGCCTGGCGCGTACATTGCTGCGCACCGCGCGATATGCGGCGCTGGCGACGCTCGAACCTGGCTCCGGCCATCCTATCGCGACGCGGGTAGGCCTTGCCACCGACCACGACGGCGCCCCTGTCATTCTTGCATCGGCACTGGCCGCGCATACGCCGGCGCTCCTTGCCGATCCTCGCTGTTCGTTGCTGGTGGGAGAGCCTGGAAAGGGCGACCCTCTGGCCCATCCCCGCATGACCGTTACGGCCAAAGCACGCCAAATCGCACGCAACACGCCGGAACATGAGCGGATCGAGTGGCGCTATCTTTCGCACCTTCCAAAGGCCCAGCTCTATGCAGGCCTTGGCGATTTCAGTTTCTTCCGGCTCAAACCCGACAATGCCCGCCTGAACGCCGGTTTCGGGCGCGCCTATCAGCTGCCGCCAGCCGAATGGCTCAGTCTCAATCCGGCTAATGACGCGCTTGCGGCGGCGGAAAAATCGGCGGTCGAGCACATGAACGAGGATCATGCGGCGGCGATTGCCCTTTATGCCCGGTATTTCGCCAAGGCGGATGACGGCAACTGGCGGATCACCGGCATTGACGCCGACGGCTTCGATATCGCGGATGGCGATGCGGTTGAGCGTGTCTTTTTTGCTTCGCCGCTCACATCGGCTGAGGATATGCACAAGACGCTCGTCCGCATGGCGGGAGAAGCGCGCGCCGGTCTGCAGGCGTTCCAATCTCCGGCATGACGGCGTCGCCCGATCAAAGGGTCATTCGTATCGACGATCCTCGCGATGATCGACTTGCGCCCTATCGCGACGTGCGCGAGCGCGATCTCGTCGGCCGCGAGGGTCGATTCATTGCCGAGGGCAAGGTTGTTCTGAACGTGCTCTTGACGAGCCCGCATTTTGCCACCGACTCGCTCCTTGTGCTGGAGAACCGGCTTTCGGGCCTGTCCGAACAGCTGAAACTGTGTCCGCCCGACGTACCGGTCTATTGCGTCAGCCGGGAGACGATGGATGCGATTGCCGGCTTTCCCATGCATCGCGGCATTCTGGCAATAGGACGGCGCAGCGGACAGCACACCGTCGACACATTGCTTGCCGCCATGCCGGAACACGGGCTGGCGGTTGTCCTGTGCGGGCTTTCAAACCACGACAATATGGGGTCGATCTTCCGCAATGCCGCGGCATTCGAGGCTGACTGCATTCTCATGGACGAGACGAGTTGCGATCCGCTCTACCGCAAGGCGATCCGCGTTTCTGTTGGCGCGGCGCTCAAGGTTCCATTCGCCCGGGAGGGATCGATCGAAGCCCTTGTCAGTAAACTGCAGAGGGCAGGCTATACGACTTTTGCCTTGAGTCCCTCGGGCAAGACGAGCATCAACGCGGCTGAGCCCGTACAGCGCACCGCACTTCTCCTTGGAACGGAAGGGGAAGGTCTACCGAAGGCGCTTCTGGACCGCCTTCAAACCGTGCAAATACCCATGTCGAAGAGCTTCGATAGTCTAAACGTTGCAACCGCCTCAGGCATCGCTCTCGCGCGGTTCAGCCGCTTTAGCGGGCTTTGAGGCATTCTGCAGGGCGCGCACCCGGTCGGCAATGCTGACGATGGCCTCGCCATTTTCATCATAGACCGCCGGCACCTGCCTTTTAGCCTTGCCTAGAATGTCGTTGACGGGAGACTTCTCGCCTTCAAGCTTCGCCACCATCGCCACGACCTGTGCGGCAAGCGTATTCATCTCGTCGCGCATAAGCCGTGTTTCGTCGGCCTGGATCAGCGCTTGCTTGCCACGTGGCGTATCGACAACGGAAGTGCCCTGCTTGCGGCCGTCAGCGAGGACCTTGCGCAGTCTCTCGTTCAGCCGTTCCATGTCTTTCTCGCGACGGGCGAGTTTCGCCTCTGCGTCGGACAACTTGGTCAAAAGCACGGTCGCCTGCTTTTCGAACTCGGTACGCTGCGCCGTTTCCTGCTCCAGTCTATGTTGCAAAGCCTTGTGCTCGGTCTCGATTTTCCGCCGCTGCTCGTCGCTGTCGCGCTTTTCGCGCCGCGCGTCGTTCAATTCGTCGAGGAGGTTTTCGACGCGCGCGGATTGGGCAGCGAGTTCAATCTGCAGGCTATCGGCGTCGATCGAGAGTTTAGAAAGACGCCGGTTCAGCTGCTCAACCTCGTTGGTGCGCTCTTCTAGCGTCTTCGCCGTGCCACTGAGATTTTGTGACGATCGTTCGAGCGTGTCTTCATTAGTACTCAGTGACGTTGAAAGACCGGCGATACTGGTTTGCCGCTCGCCGAGATCCGCCGTGAGCTTGCGAATGAGCCGTTCCTTTTCGCCGATCTGGGTCAGGTGCAGCGCCGCCTTGTTGCGCGCGCTTTCGAGTGCAAGTTCGAGCTTGCGCTCCGCCATCGCGTGTTCGGCGCGCAATCCATCCCTTTGCGCCTGAATTTCATTGAGCGTCAGGGGTGTCTCGGCCTCGACATGCTTGCGGGTCAAAAGCATGGCCCTGCGCCAGATTGGCGGCGCGAGCAGCAGGACCAGGAGCACGGCACTCAAGAACCCAAGGGCAAAATAGATTACGGACTGGATCAAGATCGGGGTCCTGTTGGCGTTTCTTTAAAGGGAGTCTTAGCAGCGGGGGCGCCGAAAACAAAGACGCGGACCGCATGGGTCCGCGCCGGGCAGACTTGAATCCTGCTCGGTCAGAACGGATTCCATGTCGGGGTCTGGGTCAGCTTCAAGTAACCGACATTGACGCCAAGACGCGCGCCGACACCCGTTCGGATCGGAACGAGCAATACCTGGTTGCGCTTGAGAACATTGAAGCCCACGCCGGCAAAAAGGTAGGCAGAACCAGCAACCCCAACAAAGCGCCCGTAAAGATTTTGAACATCGTCGAGGTTATAAACCAGCATCATCACGCGGGAGCCCTGTCCGCCAAAATCCCAGCCGATCGACGGGCCCTGCCAGTAGGTCTTGTGATCGCCGGCGTTCTTTGTATAGAGCGTGCCCTCCCCGTAGGTCAGGCCGCCGATGAGAGCGCCCGATCCTTCCTCGCCAAGGACATAGCCGTTAGGAAGGCCGTAACTCGCGAACACCTTTTCGACAGCTGTGGCCAATCCGCCTGAGGTCGATCCGAAGAACCGCTGACCGGAATTGACGATCTCTTCCATCGTATAGGTTTCTTGCGCGCGGGCCCCCTGGGCCTGGGCAAAAACAAGTGACACGAGTGTCAGGACGAGAAGAAGACCACGGTTCATAGACAAGAGTAGAGACGCCATCGTAATTCCTTTTGGCTGTTCGCTTCTTTGCCTGACGCCTGATACGGGAAATTTGCAGATCTTGCGCCTGCCTAATGATTTGGTGCTCAATTTAAGGCGCTAAACCTTGTATAAAAGTTTATGAATCGATCTTGGCATTTCAATGACTTGCAAAGATCGGCAAAAATGCCGGAAATTCAGCATTCACAGGCTTTCGCCACGAGCTTCTTGCCGATCTGGACGCGTCTATGTATCCAAATAGCGCTGAAATTCGAAGTGATTCGCTTGCCAGTGATTCGCGAAAACCCACTCGACCACCTCCAGGAGAAGCCCTCATGACATTGCCCGTAATTCTCTCGGCAACGGACCTCGGAGCACTCCTGAGCAGCCGCATCTGCCATGACATCATTTCGCCGGTTGGTGCAATCAACAACGGCCTCGAACTCCTCGAGGAGGGCGGCGCCGACGAGGATGCGATGAACCTCATCAAGTCGAGCGCTCGTAGCGCCTCGGCCCGCCTGCAATTTGCCCGCATTGCTTTCGGCGCGGCAGGATCCGCAGGCGTCCAGATCGACACCGGCGACGCGCAAAACGTCGCCAACGAATATATGAAAGGCGAGAAAGCACAGTTCACCTGGGAAGGCACCCGCGTCCTTCTGCCGAAGAACAAGGTGAAGCTCTTGCTCAACCTCGTCCTGATCGCCAATGCCGCCCTTCCCCGTGGCGGCACGCTCGCAGTCAAGCTTGAGGGCGGGGACACCGAGCCGCGTTTCAGCCTCACCTCGCGGGGGCCGATGCTGCGCGTACCGCCGAAGTTCCTCGAACTTCACAGCGGCAGGGTACCGGAAGAACCGATCGACGCCCACGCGGTACAGCCCTACTATACCCTGCTGCTTGCGCAGGAAGCCGGCATGACCATCTCGATCCATGCGACACCGGAAGAGATCGTTTTCGCCGCAGCCTGATCGCCGCGCAAAAGTTGCACTAATATTTACCATCAACCTTGGGTATTTGTTCACCCAGGCCCGCTAGTCTTCTTACCCGGAACGGTATGTTTCTGGCCTGCCGGGGGTATTGTATTGCTGCGTTGCATGATCATTGATGGCTCGCCGGTCGTGCGGAAGGTCGCCCGCCGACTCATCGCGAGCGAAACGACCGTCGTCACGACCGCCGACACCGGCTTCCAGACGGTTGCTGCCTGCAGCGTCGAGATGCCCGATATCATCATTCTCGACAGCGCGATCGCCGACATGCCGGCTGCCGATGTCATCGCACAGGTAAAATCGCTTCCCGGCGGCGCCAACAGCAAGATCTACCTTTGCCTTCCGGAGATCGACCTTGCCAAGATCATGCGCGCCAAGCGCGCTGGTGCTGCCGGCTATCTGCTCAAGCCTTTCAACCGGGCATCGATCGCCGAAATCCTGCCGCAGGTTCCAGTGGCGGGCTGATGCCGAAGAGCGATCTTCCTGTGAGGTTCTTTGCGTCGGCAAGGGAGCTTGACGATTTTCTCGCCGCTGAACCGATCACTTCGCAGGGGATTTGGCTAAAGCTTGCGAAGAAGAATGCCCCGATCAAGGGCGTGTCTCGCGAGGAAGCGATCGAATGTGGGCTCTGCCATGGCTGGATCGATGGCCAACTCGACAAACTCGACGAACACCACTGGCTTATCCGCTTCACACCTCGTCGGGCCACCAGCAAGTGGTCAGAGAAAAATCGAGACAAGGCGATCGAACTGATGGCGCAGGGCTGGATGCAACCGGCAGGCCTTGCCGAAGTCGAAAAAGCCAAGGCCGACGGGCGCTGGGATGCCGCCTATGCCCGGCAGAGCACCGCGACAGTACCTGACGATTTGCAACGGGCCCTGGATGCCAATCCGGAGGCGCTGACGTTCTTCAACCAGCTTGATGGCCACAACCGGTTTGCAATTCTCTACCGCGTCCATGGCGTGAAACAGGCTAAAACACGGGCAGCGCACATACAGAAATATATCGCCATGCTTGCCCAGGGTGAGACCATTTACCCGCTCAAACGCAAACGCTGACTCCAAAAGCAAAAGGCTCCGCGCTAACGGAGCCCCTTGAATTTCTTGCGCAATGTTATCAGGCGATTTCGCGCAGTTCGGTCGAGTCCGGCTCGCGCAGCACATAGCCGCGGCCCCATACGGTTTCGATGTAATTCACACCGTCGGAAGCCGAGTCGAGCTTCTTGCGCAGCTTGCAAATAAATACGTCGATGATCTTGAGTTCAGGCTCGTCCATGCCGCCATAGAGGTGGTTGAGGAACATTTCCTTGGTCAGCGTCGTGCCCTTGCGCAGCGAGAGCAGTTCCAGCATCTGGTATTCCTTGCCGGTCAGATGCACGCGCTGTCCGCTGACTTCCACCGTCTTGGCATCGAGATTGACGATGAGATCGCCCGTTGTGATGACCGACTGGGCGTGACCCTTCGAGCGGCGAACAATCGCATGGATGCGGGCGACGAGTTCATCCTTGTGGAAGGGCTTCGTCATATAGTCGTCGGCGCCGAAACCGAGGCCGCGAACCTTGTCCTCGATGCCGGCCATGCCGGAGAGGATAAGGATCGGGGTCTTCACCTTGGACAGGCGAAGCGTCCGTAGCACTTCGTAGCCGGACATGTCCGGCAGATTCAGGTCGAGAAGGATGATATCATAGTCGTAGAGCTTGCCGAGATCGACACCCTCCTCGCCCAGATCAGTCGTATAAACATTGAAGCTTTCCGACTTGAGCATCAGTTCGATGCTCTGGGCCGTTGCACTATCGTCTTCGATTAAAAGAACCCGCATATCATTCCCCTTTTCCCGCCGCTGAAATGGGTTGCCGTGCAATCCCGAAGCCAGGTCGCGAACAAGCCGTTTCCATAACGTTAAGATTGCCACCGAATGGTTAACAAAATCTGATTCCGCTTTGCAAGTGCCCTCGACTCTTAATTTAGAGATCGCAGGCACCGCATTGATTCATAAGGTCAACTCGCCTGCCAAAAACCATTAGATGGTGCTTCAGGTTCAAAGGCTAAGCGATTCATTCGACTCAATAAAATCTCTGCCTAGAAACTTCAGGATTCGATTTACCGAGCTTTAAGTCTTAAGGCGTATGATTAATGCTGAACGTAAAGGAAAGGTTACCAGACGGGGCCGCCTTTAAGTTTTTGTTTCATTTTCCCGAGGTGATTCGGGTGGAATACCGGCTGGATGGACCGCCGCCTCGCATTTGGCGGCTTACTCGTACCGGCCTGAGAGTATGGCGTTGAGGGGGTAGTGAGCATGAAGTCGCATGAGGGTTTGGTTCGGCTGAAACTCTTTCAGGTCAAGGAAAAGCGCCGCCAGCTCGGTCAACTCGATCTGATGATGGGCGAATTCGAACGCATGGCCGCTGAACTGGACGCCCAGATCCTTTCAGAGGAAAAGAAGGCCGGCATCACCGACACGACGCACTTTGCCTATCCCACGTTCGCAAAGGCCGCGCGCCAGCGCCGCGACAATCTTTTCGACTCGATCCGTGACCTGAAGGCGCAAAAGGACGAGGCGGAAGCCGCCCTTGCCGAATCGGAAGCCGAACTTGCCAAGGCCGAGGCGCTTGAGCAGCGTGACGGCAAGCCGCGCGAGGAAGAGATCCCCCTGACCGACAAGCGCGCCATGATTGGCTGACGGACTGTCGCCCTATCGCTGCTGGATTACGTCCGACCATTCGCTGTGACGCAGCGATTGCGCCCGCATGAACGGGCAAAGCGGAATTATCTTCCAGCCACCCGCTCGCGCATCTTCCACCGCATTCAGGGCGAGCGCCTGGCCGACGCCCTGCCCCCGAAGCGCGTCAGGCACCGCGGTGTGGTCGATGATGATGAGATGGGGGCTTGCGCGCGAGAAGGTCATCTCGGCTTCATGGCCGGATACAACAGCCACATAGCGTCCGCCCTTGCCCGTTTCCTGCTTTTCGATACTGATCTGACCACTCATTGTTACACCATCGTTATTGCGACTCGCGGTACCCGATGCCGGGTGCCCATCAACTGCCATTGATCAATTGTTTTTCGCCGACGTGACTTTGCCGAGGTCGGATGCATCGCTGAGAATGTGCACCGTCTCGTCGAGAAGCACGTCTTTTGCATCCTTCAGCGCTTTTTCGCTCGCAATATCCGCACTCATGCTGCGCTCGTCGGCCTGCAGACCATCCTCTTGAAATACAAGATCTGTGGTCGACGCTGAGTCCTTGCCATCGGCTGCTTCACGGGCCTTCAGGCGGCCAATCTGGCGATCCCTTTCGGCACGTCGCTCGGTTTCATTGAGGGATATGACCCGCTTGTCACGCAAGTCCTTGAGCTCGTTCACGTCTTCGACGAGTCTCTTGAGATCCCTGTCTTCCTTGGCACGCGCGTCGTGGCGGCTTTGAAGTTCCGGCAAGATCGGCTTGATATCCCCGAGCGGCTTGTACTTGGCAGGTTTGATCTGCAACCATGGCAACGCGTTGTCGTAACTCGACTCCCCGAGCGTCTCCTCGTCCGAAAACCCGGGCAGGATGATATCCGGCGTCACGCCGCGCAGCTGGGTAGTCCCGCCATTAATGCGGAAGAACTGCGCGACCGTCATCTTCAATTCGCCGAATTCCGGCTTTGGATTGCGCGCTTGCTCATCGAGGTCGACCACAGTTTGCACGGTGCCCTTGCCGAAGCTTGGTTCGCCGATAACAAGCCCTCGGCCATAGTCCTGTATTGCCGCGGCAAAAATCTCGGAAGCCGAGGCCGATCCGCGATTGATAAGGACTGCAAGCGGCCCAGTCCATTTCGCCTGGCCACGATCATTGCCATCGACCTTGATGTCGCCCTCGCCATTGCGCTGTTGCAGGACGGGTCCCTTGCCAACAAACAGGCCGGTCAGTTCGATCGCCTGAGGCAAGGAGCCCCCGCCATTGTTGCGCAAGTCGATAACGACGCCGTCAACCTTTTCGTCTTCGAGTTCCGCCAACAGCTTGGCAACATCGCGGCTCGCGCTGCGATAGTTCTTGTCACCCCGTCGCCGTCCCTCGAAGTCGTCATAGAATGTGGGCAAATCGATAACGCCGATTTTGCGCGTGAGATCACCATTCTTCACGATCCTGATGCTTTTCTTGGCGGCCTGTTTTTCCAGGCTGATGTTATCGCGCACCAGAGTAATGAGCCGGTGCTTGCCGTCGGGGCCCGCGTCGGATGGCATGATATCCAGCCGTACGACCGTATCCTTTTCTCCGCGTATGAGCTTTACCACCTCGTTCAATCGAGTGCCGACGACGTCCACCATTGGACCGTCCTTGCCTTGTGCCACCCCGACAATTCTGTCGCCCGCATTAAGCTGGCCTGAGAGTTGGGCAGGTCCGCCGGCCACCAGTTCCCGTATGGTCGTATACTCATCGCGCTCCTGAAGAACGGCGCCGATGCCGACGAGCGAGAGTTTCATTGAAATGTCGAACTCCGAAGCGGCGGCAACGCCAAAATAGTCGGTATGGGGTTCGACGGCATTGGTATAGGCGGTCATGAACGTCTGAAATACATCGTCGCTCTTGTATTTATAGGCGCGGGCCTGCGAGTTCTCATAACGCTTGCCGAGTGTCTCGCGTATCTTTGCATCGGACGTACCGGCCAATTTCAGGCGCAGCCAGTCGTTCTTGACGCGCTTGCGCCATATATCCTGGCTTTCCGCTTCGGTTTTCGGCCAAGGCTCCTTGTCCCGTCGGATCGTAAAGTCTTCTTTTTGGTTGAAATCGAACCCATCCTTGAGAAGTCCGCGTGCGTAACTCATACGCTCCACGAAGCGCTGGTCATAAACGTTGAACATCCCAAACGGGATAGTGAGATCTTCGGCATAGATGGCATCGTCCAGTTTGTCCTTGCTGGCCATGAACGTGTCGATATCGGACTGAAGGAAAAAGGATCGGTCCGGGTCCAGCAATTCTATGTATCGATCGGTGATTTTCGCCGACAAAGCGTCGTCCAGCGGCACTTTCTTGTAGTGATAATAGGTCAATACCTGCGCACTCAAATGCGCAGCCTTGCCTTGATCCTCCTCAGGCGCGAGCACCGGAGGTGAGGCGGTTTCCAACGCCTGAGCAGAGGAAACGACCGTCAGGAAAGCAAGCAACAAGCCAAATCTGGTACGCATAAGGTGCACGAATCCAATGCTCTGTGTGGATTAAACCATCAAATATTACCGCCGGCGGACTGCCGGCCGCATCTAAACTTACTATGGCGATCCATCATGTGAAGCGTCAATCGGTAACAAGTGAATGTGATCCAGTCTCTCTAGTGCAAATCTTGTTTAAATTGAGCCGATCCTGCATCGCGAAGGGCAAACTCTTGCCGTGGGCGCAAATTGTCTTCGCCGTCCTTGACGGGCGCCATGCATTTCCTTCATGCATGGGCTGTCAGCCTCGGTCGGATATCAGCATGTCGACAAGATTTATCATTCCGATCCTGCTTTTCATCGCGACATTCACCCTCGCATTGGGGCTGACCATGCCGCTGATGAATGTGAGCAAGCTCTATTTCTTCGACGAAAGCCCGTCGCTTCTCGATATCATCGGCTCGCTGTGGCGCAGCGGCGACTGGTTCCTCGCACTCACCGTCCTTCTCTTTTCGGTTGTCCTGCCGGTCGTAAAGCTCGGCGTCGCGCAGATGGCGGCGGCGCAGGTACCGGCCGCGTCCCGGGCCCTTCATCGCTGGGTCGGGCTATTGTCTAAGTGGTCGATGCTCGACGTGCTTCTGGTCGCCCTCGTGATTTTCGGCGCCAAGACCAGCGGGCTTGCTACTGCGATCGCACAGCCGGGCCTCTGGTTCTTCACCGCCTCGGCAATACTTTCGGCGGTCGCGGCCCACCTTATCGTTGCCAGGGAAAAGCAGGCAGATTAATCGCGGCATGGCCAAATGGAAAAAGGCTGGTCTTGCGACCAGCCTCTCCCAACTTTCTTGCACCATCATCTAATGACGATATTGCTGTATCCGGGTTGTTCTAAGGCCAGCCAGCCCGTGATCGGAGATCGAGGACTGCCAGGACAGGAACTCCTCCACCGTCAAAGTGTAGCGCTGGCATGCTTCCTCAAGACTAAGAAGACCACCGCGCACAGCGGCAACCACCTCAGCCTTGCGGCGAATGACCCAACGCCGCGTATTCGCGGGTGGAAGATCGGCGATGGTCAGTGGACTGCCATCCGGGCCGATAACATATTTTACTCTCGGTCGAACAAGATCGGTCATTGTACTCTCTACACTAAACTTCAAGACCTATCGCAGCAGACATTACAGAGAGGGCTTTAATAATTGCCTAAACGCCGAGTCATTGTCTGGTAACCTCGGTTAATGGAGGCATAGGGATTTCATTAAACTTTTGTCCAACTGCAAATATTTCACCGGGTGCCCGTCGGCTTTGTTCAGAAAACTTTGAACGAGAAAGACTTATCTTGGCGCACTTCCTGTTGGCAGAACCGGTCAATTCACCTATATAGAGCCCGACAATAGCGCTGCGCCTTTATGCCGCTGCCAATAACCGGATCCGCTTATGACCTTGAATAGCCTCGATCTGCCGGGAAAGCCGGAAGACACCCGTATCGTCGTTGCCATGTCTGGCGGCGTGGATTCTTCTGTCGTCGCGGGCATCCTGAAACGCGAAGGCTATGATGTTGTCGGCGTGACATTGCAGCTTTACGATCATGGCGCCTCGACCCATCGTGCAGGCTCCTGCTGCGCTGGCCAGGACATCGAGGACGCGCGCCGGGTGTCTGAGCTTCTCGGTATCCCCCATTACGTGCTCGATTACGAGGCACGTTTCCGCGAAGCTGTGATCGATCCGTTCGCTGCAAGCTATGTCAGCGGCGAAACGCCGATCCCTTGCGTTTCCTGCAATCAGACTGTCAAGTTCGCCGACCTGTTGCAGACCGCGCGTGACCTCGGGGCCGATGCCCTGGCGACCGGCCATTATATCCGCAGCCACGCCAATGGTGCCCACCGTGCCCTCTACCGGCCGGTCGATACCGACAAGGACCAGAGCTATTTCCTGTTTGCGACGACGCAGGAACAGATCGACTATCTGCGCTTTCCGCTCGGCGGCATGACCAAGACCGAAACCCGCGCCATCGCCGAGGAGCTCGGCCTCACCGTCGCCAACAAGCAGGATAGCCAGGACATCTGCTTCGTGCCGCAGGGCAAATATTCCGACATCATCTCGAAGCTGAAGCCTGAGGCCGCGAACCCGGGCGATATCGTTCACATCGACGGGCGCGTGCTCGGCCGGCACGAGGGTATCGTCCACTATACGATCGGCCAGCGCCGCGGCATTGGCGTCGCGACGGGCGATCCGCTCTACGTCATCCATCTCGATGCCAGGAATGCGCGGGTTGTCGTCGGCCCACGCGAGGCCCTGGAAACGCACAAGGTGTTTCTGCGCAACATCAACTGGCTCGGCGATGGCTCGCTTTCGGCAATTCCCGAGGGCGGTGTCGAAGTCTACGCCAAGGTCCGCTCCACCCGTCCGCCGCGCCCGGCACTCCTGCACCATCGCGACGGCGAGACCTTCGTCGAACTCGTCGATGGCGAAAGCGGCATTGCTCCCGGCCAGGCCTGCGTGCTCTATTCCGACAACAGCAATACGGCCCGCGTCTATGGCGGCGGCTTCATCGGCCGCTCCGAGCGCGCTCCAAAGGCCGAAGCCATGCTGAAGCGGCTCGCCCAGCAGGGCCACGCCGCCGCGTGAGGCGGCTTGCTTGTCTCATGCCTGATGGGTCCTCGGGACATAGCCCGAGGAGCCATCTCCGGGGTGACTAACCCCTCAGGCCTTCTCGTGAAACTCGCGAATGGTACCGATAATACGGTCCTGATCGGCTTCGCTGAGGTAGGGGTGCATCGGCAGGCAGAGTATATTCTTTGGCAAGGTCTCCGATACAGGTAGCCCGCCCGGCGCACGCATATAATGCTCATACGCCTTCTGCAAATGCAGCGGCTTCACGTAGTAAATCACCGAAGGAATGCCATTTGCCTGAAGATGCGCCTTCAAGGCATCGCGTTTTTCCGTCTCGATAGCATACTGTGCCCAGGCCGAGCGTGAGCCGGCCGGCATATGCGCAACCTTGACGGCGTCCTTCAGCCCATTGGCGTAGCGCTTCGCCACCACCTGACGCGTTTCCATCTCGTCCTCGAGAATGGCGAGCTTTTCGATGAGCACCGCCGCCTGGATCGTGTCGAGGCGCGAATTGAGCCCGATACGGACATTATCATACTGGGTCTCGCCCTTGCCGTGGAACAGCACGGACCGCAAAATCTCGGCAAGCGAAGCGTCATTGGTGAACATCGCCCCGCCGTCGCCATAGCATCCGAGCGGCTTGGCCGGGTAGAAGCTCGTTGCGGCGACATCGCCGAACGCGCCGCACATGGCATTGTCACGTTTGCCGCCGATCGATTGGGCCGCGTCCTCGATAACGAAGAGGCCTTCCTTGGCGGCAATGGCGGAAAGCGAGGTGTAATCGGCGGCAAGACCGAAAAGGTCGACCGGAATGATCGCCTTGGGCTCGAGGCGCCCTTCGGCGCGCACGGCGGCAATTGCCGCCTGCAACTGCTCGACATTGATGTTGTAGGTCTCGGGATCGACATCGATGAATACCGGCTCGGCCCCGGCAAGCGCCACGACTTCGGCGGTTGCAGCAAAGGTGAAACTCGGGACGAACACCGCGTGGCCCGGACCGATGCCCTTCGCCATCAGCGGCATCAGCAGCGCATCGGTGCCGTTGGCGCAGGCGATCACATGTTCGACGCCGACATATTCGGCGAGACGCTTTTCGAATTCGGCAACTTCAGGCCCGAGGATGTATTTACCCTCGCGAACGACCTTGGCGATCGCCGCGTCGAGTTTGCCGCTAATCCGTTCACGCTGTGCGCCGAGATCGATGAACTGCATCATTGCTCCAATATCAAATATGCTCGCGCAATCGCCGCGAGCAACAGTCAAGGCGATTGTTTAGATGGGCAGCCAGTGGACTGCCAGACGTCGCCATTCAAAGTTTGTGCGGCCTTGTAACAACGCTTTATGCCGAGTGCAATCTTTGCGCGCGTCAACCGTAGGCTGGTGTATCGCGCTTGGGCTCCGTGTGCGCCACGGTGCCGGCTGTCAGGATGCGCAGCACGCGGATTGCTTCCTCGCCATCGGTGCGCGGCTCCTCTCGCGTTTCGATGCACGATATGAAATTTTGCAGTTCGCGCGTCAGCGGCATGCCCTGTGCGATCTTGACATAGGTCGGCTCTTCCGTGGTTGATGCCCAGGCGCCATTATCCTGCCAGATCGAGTGCTTGTAGACTGCGAGTTTCTTGTCCCATTGCTCCATGTCATCGAAGACGGCCATGGCCTTGGTGCCGACGACGGTCAGGCGACGCTCGCGATAGGGATTGAGGCGCGAAGCAAAGAGATGCCCGCGCACATTGTCGGGAAAGCGAAGGTGGAGGTGCGCAAAATCACTGAGGTGGTCGAGCACCGCGGCGCCCTCGCCGCGCACTTCGATCGGCTCGGTCCCAGTAATCGCCAGGATCATCGACAAATCATGCGGAGCCAGATCCCAGAGCGCATCGTTCTCCGTGTGAAACTTGCCAAGGCCGAGCCGGTGCGAATGGATATATCGCACGTTTCCGAGATGGCCGGCCTTGATCAGGTCGAGCAGCTTTTCGAAAGCCGGATGAAACCGCAGCACATGGCCGACCATGAAGATGCGGCCATTATCGTGGGCAGCTTTCACCGCAGCTTCGGCGTCGGGGACAGTCAGCGCGATCGGCTTCTCGACGAGCACGTCCTTGCCGTTGCGAACGGCCTTGATTGCAGCCTGCGCGTGAAACTGCGGCGGCAGCGCCATGACGATCGCGTCGACGTCCGGATGCGTGTAGATTTCGTCGGCAGCAATATGCAGGACGCCTTGCTCGGCGGCAAAGCCCGCGGCACGATCGCTGTTCTGGTCCGAGACGGCATAAAGGGCGCCAAGGCTCTTCAGGGTACGGATATGGTTGCTGCCCCAATAGCCGCAACCAAGCACTGCAATCCGTGGAGCCATCTTTTCAGCCTTCTTCATGTCGGCATCCAATATCTGGAGCAAGAAACGATGACAAGACCTCGAACCCGGCAATTCCATGTCGAGGTTTTAAAGCCGGTGCACAATTCTTTGAGATTCGGGCGCGGTGCAACGGCAAGATCGCATCAGTTACCCGGGAGAGTGAACCTCGGGACAAGCGCCGTCCCTCGGTTGAAACGCGAGAATGACGGCAACGGCGGATTAGGGTGACGGCACTTGTGGATTAGGGTGCCGGCAGTGGTGGACAAGGAAGACTGCAATGCTGGTGGATGAGGGGGCACCTATTGATGCGCTGACAAAGAGAGGATCGCGTCGTCGCAATTCAAATGATCTCGGACCGGCTATATTGGGTGCGAAGACGCGTTACTTTAATTTTCCCACCTTCCCGGTCATCCGTGTGCTTTGACCCGAGGAGCCATTCGCAACTTGGCCGAGTCATCCACTTGACAGGCAGTTTCTACGCACATATACCCCGCCCGTCCCTGTCGATTGACAGCGCGTTCCCCGGTACAGCTTTAAAGGCAGGCCATTGACGGAACGCTTGGCATATGGGGCGAAGTAGCTCAGTAGGTTAGAGCAGAGGAATCATAATCCTTGTGTCGGGGGTTCGAATCCCTCCTTCGCTACCATTTCTTTTCTCGATAGAATCAACCAGATACCAAGTTGACGGATGCCAGAATAGGCAGACTTGTGTCGCATCATGCTGCAACTGGCTGCTATTGATTAACAACGATTTTATTGGAAGGGCGGCGTATCCATGGGCAATATTTGCAATCAAAGCTCTATTTTAGTTTTGGTCGCTTTTCGACGGTTGTCGATCACGTTGTCCTGAGGGAGGCCAAGTGGCCTCCCGCGACATGACCGGACACTTATTGAGGCCGCAACGCTTCTAAATCGTTAAGCCGTTTAAGCGCGTCTTGCTGGCGCAGCATCCCGTAGTTGATGCCGCTTGCATTGAGCGAACTGCCTTCCTGATAAGGAAACTGAGTAAAATCAGAGAAAAATTCCTTGATCTTGCCTTGGACTGGCACAAGCAACCACATGTTGCGAGCGAGGAATTCGAGCGCACCGCCTCCATCCTCCATACCGCGCTCATACGGATCCATACGCAAGTTCGCGATAAGAGCCCAACTCGGCACTTCCCTGGTGGCCGTTGCAATGTTGCCGTGGCTGGCGACTGCAAAGCTCAACTTCCAGTCGTTCCAACGTATGGCATTGAGGTTGCCGCCTTGATCGAAGTAATACACCGCGTCACGCGGGCCGGTTGGCGTGTCCCCCTTGAGTAACGGCATGAGATCATAACCATCCAGGTGGACTTTGAAATCCTTCGAGCCGGATTTGAAGCCTGTCTTCATTTGGTCCTTGAGATCGGGGATGCCGGCCGCGCTTGCGAATGTCGGCATCCAATCCATGAGCGTAACAATGTCGTTAACCTCCGTCCCAGGTTTGACGACTCCTGGCCAGCGGACCATCATGGGAATACGGAAACCGCCCTCCCACGTCGTTCCCTTTTCGCCGTGGAACATTGTCTGGGCGCCATCCGGCCAAAGCGCGAGTTCAGCGCCATTGTCGGTCGTGTAAAGGACAATGGTATTTTCGGCGATTCCGAGTTCATCTAACTGATCGAGAAGCTGTCCGACGTGTCCATCATGTTCGACCATGCCGTCAGCATGAATTCCTTTGCCTGTTTTTCCCATCGAGTCAGGCTTAAGGTGCGTGAAGACGTGCATCCGCGTGGAATTGAACCAGACGAAAAACGGCTTGTCTGCCTTATGCTGGCGATCGATATAGTCCTTGGCAGCAGCAAGGAATTCCTCATCGATGGTTTCCATCCGCTTGGTATTGAGCGCGCCCGTATCTTCGATCTTTCCATCCGCACTCGACTTGATCACACCGCGCGGGCCGAACTGCTTTCGGAAAGACGGATCCTTCGGATAAAAATATCCCTCGGGCTCTTCCTCAGCATTCAGGTGATAGAGATTGCCGAAAAATTCGTCAAAGCCATGATTTGTCGGCAGGTGTTGATCCTGATCGCCGAGGTGGTTCTTCCCGAACTGGCCTGTGGCGTATCCTTTCGACTTCATTACATCGGCAATGGTTGGCATCCAATCCTGGATACCGTGCGGATCGCCCGGCATGCCTATAGTAAGAAGTCCGGTGCGAAAGGGCTCCTGACCGAGAATGAAGGACGCACGGCCCGCAGTGCAACTTTGCTGACCATAGGAATCCGTAAAGATCGCGCCTTCTTTTGCGATGCGGTCGATATTCGGAGTACGATACCCCATCAACCCCATTGTGTGGGCGCTGATCTGTGGAATACCAATATCGTCGCCAAATATGACGAGAATGTTCGGCGGCTTACCTGACCCGCCGGATTGGGCTTCGGCGGCGGGCTGTTGAGTTTGTGCGTTACTTCGATCCACGGTGGAGGCCACAGCAAGGGCCGCGACGGCAAGGGAACTGCCGCCAAGCAAAAGTTCGCGGCGGCTGACGGAAGGTGCTCCGTCCGACTTTCCGGTCTTTGTATCCTTCATCGGAAATTCTCCTCAAGAGATTACAATGCGATTGCAATTCAGGCGTGAAAATTCATAGGTGGAAGTACGTTACGGTAAATCCGCGCGTAAATATGTGCTTGTCCGAATTTCAGGCGATGCAACTTTACTCCCCAAGAGCATAGTAAAAACTAGGAAAATATTGTGCTTCCTATGGAGACACTGGTCCCTATCTTGGGGGTGCAGCCAGAGGCATACCCACGCCTAACATTGATCAGCTTGCGAAGGACGGAATCATGTTCACGTCCTTTTATGCTCAACCGAGCTGCATTCCCGGACGGGCTGCGATTCAAACCGGTCGGATTCCAAAGCGATCAGAGATGACAACGGTGCTCAGACAGCAGTACGCCAGCGACCAGTCCATGGTGCTATTTTGACCTGTTATTATCGCCCTGCTTTATCGTATTGAACCGTTGCAGCGTGTTGTAGCGCAAGTTCCTGATTTCAACGACGCCGCCTTCCAGAACCGTGTAGACAACTTCCCCGTTCTTGGCTGTCGCGGTTTCGCCGGGTTTGCCCTCGCCTCTTATGATCTTGTTTATGGTTGCAAGCTGAGATGTGCTGTCGTCCTCGGCAAATGCGGGCGGGGAATGCAGGCCGATGGTAAAGACCAAGGAAAGAAGAGCCGTTACTGGTCTGATCATGACTATCCTCAGCAAGGTGAGCGCAAAGCAAAGCGTCGCAACTTAACTCAATTTGTGCCTTGATGGCGAACGTCATTCTTGGCCATCCTTGATGACTTTTGCAGCGCTTGCCAGTATTGAATGCTTGGGCCCAGTCAGGGCGAACCTCCCGCACCGGAGCAGAGAAATGCCATCGAGCGAATTGTTGATCGCGTTCCTGATAACGACGGCGATCTTCGCCTATATTCCAGGGCCAGCCATGCTCTACGCCGCCGCCCAGACGATCGCGCGCGGACGCCGTGCGGGCTTGATGGCATCCCTCGGCATTCATCTTGGTTGCTATGTCCATGTCATTGCCGCCGCGGCGGGCCTGTCGATGCTCTTTCACGCCGTGCCAATGCTCTACATGCTGGTGAAGCTTGCCGGTGCTGCCTATCTTGTCTGGCTCGGCATCTCGTTGTTTCGTGCCAGGGTCGAGGATGTCGCGCTGCCCGGGATTGAGGCAAAGTCCGGCCGCCGCGCATTCCTTGAGAGTATCAGCGTCGAAGTGCTTAACCCCAAGACCGCCATTTTCTTCATGGCGTTCCTGCCGCAATTCATTGATGCTTCGGCGGCATTCCCCATCTGGGTACAGTTCCTGATCCTTGGAACAATCGTCAACCTGATGTTTTCATCCGCCGACATCGTCTGCGTCTTTCTCGCTGGGGCAATTGTCACGCGGCTCCGGCGCTCAAACCACGCCCGCAGGCTCATGCAGCGGGCCGGCGGCGCCCTGCTCGTCGGTCTCGGCACCCATCTCGCCTTGCAGCGCAGCTAGTCTCCTGTCGGCTCCTCACTCCGTCCGGTGACCGCCCGAACGTCACGCGCGACCTCGCGCATATCATTGTTGAGCTGATGGTCCCGGCCTTCGAGCGTGCAGATCACCGCGTGCGGCAGAGCTTTCATATAAAGGTCCGTGTGCGCGGCGGGCACCACATCGTCGGCCGTTCCGCGATAAAGATAGATGGGAATGCCGCGCGGAAGGCGATCCGCAAGGTCGTCGCACGCCCCGATGTCATCGTCCGGCCACCCGCCTTCGCCGATGAAAGGCGGTGCTATCAGGAACAGCCCGCCAAACGCGCGTGGTAAGGCCGATTCCGCGAGGACGTGCAGCAGGATCGTGCCGCCGACCGAGTGGCCGACAAGAATTGCACCGTCGTCCAGGCCATCGAACGCGCTGAGCAACGCACCTTTCCAGGCGGCATACTTCGGATCACCCTCATCGGGCATGCGCGGATAGTGGACCGGATAGGCGGCACCGAGTTCCTGTCGGAGGCTCTCCGCAAGCTTGTCGTCCCAGTGATCGTGGGTACCTTCCCCGGCGCCTTGAACGAAGAGGATATCTCTGGCCATCTCCCGATTTTATGCGACTGCACTGACGGGTACAAGACGCGGGCCCGGCGCACAGGCACCTCAGGTGGTAAGGGACAATGCCGCCATTCTCTCGCGTAGCAATGGAACGGCAAAATCCACGAATGCGCGAAGTTTCAGTGGAGTCCGCCCTTGCGCGACATAGACCGCGCTTACCGGCCATGGCGCTGGCTCGAAGTCTTCAAGCAGGAGGACAAGTTTTCCAGCGGAGACAGCGCCTTGCGCCTGGTAGGAGAGCAATCGCGTAATGCCGAGCTCGGCCGCCGCCGCGTCGGCCGCCGCTTCGGCGGTGGTCACGCTGAGCCGCGATTGTACAGGAACGTCGATCTCGCGCTTTCCCTCGACGAAGGTCCATATCCTGGGCGAGTTGAATCCCTCGAAGGTGATGCAGTCATGGGTCGCGAGTTCTTCCGGGCGTGCGGGTGTGCCACGTCTTGATAGATAGGCCGGGCTTGCATAGGCGGCCCGTCGGATCATCCCGACCTTCGTCGCCACGAGATTGCTGTCCGGCAGATTGCCGATGCGGATGGCAAGGTCGATGTGATCCTCGATCAGATTGACCTGCCGATCGCTAAGGCTCAACCGGAGATTGATCTGTGGATAGGCCTTGAGGAATTCGGTTACCACCGGCAGCACATGCAAACGGCCGAAAACGATGGGCGCGGTGACGGTCAGGTCGCCCTTTGGCGCTACAAACTCCCCGGCAGCTATCCGCTCCGCTTCTTCGACCTGCTGCAGAATCATTTTGCTCGCCTCAACATAGGCGCGCCCGGCGTCGGTTAGCTCGAACTGCCGGCTCGAGCGTATCAGGAGACGCGTATCGAGGTAGGCCTCGAGTTCGGCCACTTTTCGACTTACCGTTGCAAGCGGTATGTCTAGTCGTCGGGAAGCCGAAGACAGACTGCCCGCGTCCACGGCAGCCAGAAGCACGGCCATTGCATCAAGACGATCCATCAAGCCTTCCATATTTTGGTAGGATAACTCCCGATTTCCCTTTCTACTGCGATTTGATGAAAGAAGCTATATATGCGTCACGTTCAACGCACGAGGTCACAGTCATGTCGTCCGCCCCTGCCTATTCAAGCGATGTAGCCTTCACGCCGACGGTAAAATCGATCCAGGCGCGCAAGGGTTCGCGCGCCGGTTATGCCAGCATGGAAGAGCGTGGCTCGTGGCGGACGGGGTTCACTCCCGATCTCGTCGCCTTTATCGAGAGCCAGACCAGTGTTTTCCTTGCCACCGCCAATGCGGAAGGCCAGCCCTATATCCAGCATCGCGGCGGCCCGGCGGGGTTCATGCACGTTGTCGATGACCATACGATCGCCTTCGCCGACTTTGCCGGCAATCGGCAGTACATCACGCAAGGCAATCTGGAAGACAATTCAAAGGCCTACCTTTTTCTCATCGACTACCGTACGCGCCAGCGCGTGAAGCTTTGGGGCGAGGCCGAGGTGGTCGAAGACGCTGAACTCACCGCAAAGCTCATGCCCGAGAACTATCGGGCCCGCCCGGAACAGGTGATCATTTTCAGGGTTGCTGCCTGGGATGCGAACTGCCCGCAACATATACCCCTGCGATTCGAGGCTGCGGAGGTCGAAGCAATCGTCGCAGGGCGTGACGTAAGGATCAAGGAACTCGAGGCCGAGGTAGCACGTCTGTGTAAAGCGCAATCCTCGCAGTAACCCAATCGATTTTCGGCGGGATTTGCGGGCTGTTGCCCTGCTGCCACGCAGGTGAAATAGGCGGTCTGCAACCGGCAAAAGTAGCGAGTTGTTAACCTTGGTTTTCTATTCAAATAGGGAGCCCATCGGGTAACACCACACCATTCCGTTTGCAGGCATCATGCGCATCCCAAGAACAAATTTTCCAATTAAAACAGACGAATATGAGTTCGAGACCGAATTGGAGCGGGTGCCGAATCGCGTCCCTCCATATGAGGCACCGGTCGCTGCGCCCGCGCCGGCACAAGCGCCGCTACGCGCCGCCGAGCCGCCCCGCCGTGTGAGCGCCCAATATGAACCTGTCGACGTGCGTCGCAGCATCACGCCTGCGGTGCCGGCCCGTCCGGTATCCCCCGCCATACGCCCGCAGCGGGTAAACCCGATGAACGCTGACGACCCGTCGCTGCCGATCTCCAAACGCATGTTTTCGCTTTCCGAGAATGTCCGGTTTACCCGTACGCCCGACAGCGAACTCCTGAAGGGCAAGCTGCCGGAGATCAGGCCGGCGCCTCGGCCGGCCGCGTCCACGGCAAAGCCCACGCCGATCGCTGTGCCGCAAGCACCCGCTGTGCCGCAACCGCCATACGTCGCGGCAGCGCCGCGCCAGGCACCCGCACGTATACAAAAGGTACCCGCACCCACTCGGGCCGCAGAAGTGGGGCAAGCGTCGCTACCGCCGGTAAGCGCCTCGCCCCTCGCCTATGTCTCGGACTTTGCCTTCTTTGATTCGATGAATATTCCCCTCGATACAGCGCCGAAAATTGTCGCGCCGGCCCGGCCGAACCCGAAGCCGGCCTTCAGCCTTGATGAAATCACCGCCCGGTTTCGCATCGTCGAGTGCACGCCGGCAGGTGCCCTGGAGGCAGCGCGGAAGCCCCGGCTTGTGGCACCGCCACTGGATTCCGCGCCGGTTGAAGAAAGGCTCATCGAAACGTCCGCGCCGATCGTAGCGGAAGTGATCGAGGCCGAGATCGTTATGGACACCATCGAGCCCATGGTCGTGATCGAGGCCGAGCCGGCCCCGGTCGTCATTGCACCGACCCAAACGGCAAAGCGGCGCGACATAGTACGCTCCGCACAGCCGCTCGCGCCCCGCCCGTTCGCGCTTGCACCGGCTGCGGACCGTGCGATTGCAGCCACGCATTCGGGCGGATATGAGAAGCCGCCGGTGACGCTGCTCCAGGAGGCGGTGACGCAGGATGCGGTCACGATCTCGCAGGAGACGCTGGAGCAGAATGCCGGCCTCCTCGAGAGCGTTCTTGAGGATTTCGGCGTGCGCGGCGAAATCATCCACGTTCGGCCGGGGCCGGTCGTGACGCTCTATGAATTCGAACCCGCCCCCGGCGTAAAATCGTCCCGCGTCATCAACCTTGCCGACGACATTGCCCGCTCGATGTCGGCGCTCTCGGCCCGCGTCGCGGTCGTCCCGGGCCGCAACGTGATCGGCATCGAATTGCCCAATGCGACGCGCGAGACGGTTTATCTGCGCGAAATGGTTGCCTCGGAGAATTTCGACAAGACCAAGTTCAAGCTCGCTCTTTGCCTCGGCAAGACCATCGGCGGCGAGCCGGTGATTGCCGAACTCGCCAAGATGCCGCATCTTCTGGTTGCCGGCACGACAGGCTCCGGCAAATCCGTTGCCATCAACACCATGATCCTCTCCCTCCTCTACCGGCTGACGCCGGACGAGTGTCGGCTGATCATGGTCGATCCGAAGATGCTGGAATTGTCGATTTATGATGGCATTCCCCACCTTCTCACACCCGTCGTCACCGACCCGAAAAAGGCGGTCATGGCGCTGAAGTGGGCGGTGCGCGAGATGGAAGATCGCTACCGCAAAATGTCGAAGCTCGGGGTGCGCAACATCGACGGTTTCAATGCGCGCGTAACCGGCGCCGCCGAAAAGGGCGAGACGGTCACATGCACTGTGCAGACCGGCTTCGACAAGGGCACGGGCGAGCCGATTTACGAGCAGGAAGCCATCGATCTGAAGCCGATGCCGTTCATCGTCATCATCGTCGATGAAATGGCCGACCTGATGATGGTCGCAGGCAAGGAGATCGAAGGCGCCATCCAGCGCCTGGCGCAGATGGCGCGCGCCGCCGGCATCCATCTGATCATGGCGACGCAGCGCCCCTCCGTGGACGTCATCACCGGCACCATCAAGGCGAATTTCCCGACCCGCATCTCCTTCCAGGTCACCTCCAAGATCGACAGCCGCACCATCCTTGGCGAACAGGGCGCCGAACAACTTCTCGGCCAGGGCGATATGCTGCACATGATCGGCGGCGGGCGTATCTCCCGCGTCCATGGTCCCTTCGTTTCCGACGAGGAGGTCGAGAAGATCGTCGCGCACCTGAAGGCGCAGGGCCAGCCCGATTATCTCGACACCGTGACGGCGGACGAGAGCGAAGAAGAAGAGCCGGAAGCCGAGGACAGCGCAGTGTTCGACAAGAGCGCCATGGCAGCCGAGGATGGCAACGAACTCTACGAACAGGCCGTCAAGGTGATGCTGCGCGACAAGAAGTGCTCGACCTCCTATATCCAGCGCCGCCTCGGCATCGGCTACAATCGCGCGGCATCATTGGTCGAGCGGATGGAAAAGGAAGGCCTGGTCGGGCCCGCCAACCATGTCGGCAAGCGTGAAATCCTGCATGGCCGTAGGGAAAGCGCCATGATCGACGATGTGGACTAACGACCCATTTAAACGCAAAAGGCCCGCGCCGGTAAAGCGCGGGCCTTTTGTTTGTGAATGAATTAAGCGGCGTCCTGAATCGCTGAAAGCTTCCAGTCCGCATTGGGCTTGCGCACGAAGGTCCAGACTTCCGTGGTCTGGCTCGGCTCCTTCTCGTCGCCATTGACGATGCGGCCGGTTTCGCGGTCGACCATGGAGTCGATGCTCGAATAGCGCATGGCGGTCGTCGCATATTCCGTATCGCCTTCGGCCCAGGCTTCGGCAATATCCGCCTGCAACAGCTTTACGCTGGAAACGCTGTTGCGCAGGCCATCGGTTGCGTTCTGGCCGAGTTCCTCGGCGAGATAGGACATGGCTTCCGGCGTCGTCAGCTTGCGCAACGTGGCATAATCTTCCTTGCCATAGGCAGTCTGCACTTCCGTCAAAAGCTGCTCGAAACGGTCGAGATCATCCTGTTTCAGGCCGATCTCGTCGCCGCCCGGGGAAGCTGCCGCCGCTTGATAGCCGCCACCATTACTGTAGTTGGCATTTCCCGCCGCACCTGAACCCGAACCGATCGTCGGAATTCTGAAGGACGCGTTTGAGGGCGCATTGCCTTCGGCGCTGCGGCCGAATGCAGGCCCGCCTGCCGGCGCCATGGTCGTCTGGCGCGAGCGGAAGAAGCGCATCGCAAGCATCACCACGCCAATAAGGAGCCCGATCTGCAGCAACATGCCGAGGAACCCGGCTGCACCGCCGAAGCCGTGGCCAAGCAAGGTGCCGATCAGGCCGCCGACCAGCAGACCGCCGATGAGTGAGCGGCCCATGCCGCCGAAAAGACCCGGACGCTGCTGCTGGCCCAATTGCGGCTGTGCGGCAGAGGGCTGGGCCGCATCGGGCCGCGGGCTCATGCTGCGCTCGATTGGCGCTGCCGGAGCCGGCGCCGTGCGCGTCGGCGCGGGCGCCTGAAACGTGCGGGCGCCGCGGCTGCCAAACCCGCCGCCACCACGCCGGGCGTCAGCGTCATGGACAACGCTGAATGACACCGCCATGCCCAGGGCAAGAATAGCGGCAATCCGGCTTAAGCGGTTTAGAACGGGCAGCATGCAACAGTCTCCTCAATCATGTTACGAAACATCTGTTGCGCCGCATATGGTGAAAGCCGGCGGGCTTTTGAAGGATCGGCGGCAAGTTTTTCGCTGGCGTCGTGTTGAAAGCGTGCTTCCTTGGGCTCTCGTCCCGAGCAAGCACTCTTGCGGCAACCAGCGAAGCGGCGCCTGTAAATAACACCATCCCGGGCATCGTCGTATTCTCGCCACATCAACCGCTAGGCTTGATGCCTGCTGTTGCGATGGCGCGGCACTTAAGGGGAATGGGTTCTCTTCTACGATCAGCCGACGTTGTGGATCAGGTCTGCAGCGAGACACGAATCTCCAGATGAGGGACCGAACTATTGGTTCATCAATGCGTCGTAATACTTGTGCTCTTGACGTTTTTCGCCTTGCTGGGAGCGCTTGCGCTGTTTTCAGACAATAACGGTCCCCTGCGACAGTCGCCACAGACGACCGTTGAGTCGCCCCTTTAGGCAGGTCTCAAATACCCGCATACCATTCATAGCCTCGGTCCTCCCAAAAGCCGCCCTTCCCGCCCCAAATACCCCTGAAACTGTCGGTGAGCTCGATGCGCATCACATATTTGGCGTGCTTGTAGCCGAGTTGGCGTTCAACGCGCAGCCGTAGCGGCGCGCCGTGCGCCACTTCGAGTTCCTTGCCGTTCATGGCATAGGCGAGGATCGTCTGCGGGTGCCAGGCGTCGACGAGATCGATGCTCTCGTAATATTTGCCGCTGCCATCGAGGGTCTGCTCCAGTTCGTCTGCGCAATAGAACACCGCATACCGCGCGCCGGGAGCAAGCCCCGCCTTTTCGAGTATCAGGCCAAGCGGGACACCTGTCCATTTGCCGATTGCGCTCCAGCCTTCGACGCAATCGTGCCGGGTAATCTGCGTCCGTGACGGCATGGCTTTGAGGTCAGCCAGCGAGAGCTCCAATGGCCGCTGCACCATTCCGTTCACGACGAGTTTCCAGTCGGCGAAGTTGGTTTCCCTGAGCTGGGCATACTCCTCGCTGCCCGGTTCCGACGTGCCATTCGGCTTGAACACCGGTGAAAGATCGGCTTCGCTGAATTCGCGCGCCAGGGGCTGGTGCCCCATCAAGAGTCGCTGGGCTCCCATTGTCAGCGATTCTGCCCGTTGCAGTATATCGTTGACGGTTGTGCTCTGGACGAGCGCGTCGCAGCCGGTCAAAAGCCCGGTCGCCGCAACGCTGGAGCCGATGAGGAAGCGGCGGCGGGTCAGGTCGATGCTCATGTCGACTTTTCCTTTTCAGGCTCGACGCGCAGCGCATAATAGCCGGTGATCATCGAGCGCAAATTGTTCCAGACGCCTGAAACCAGCACCATCACGATATGGACGATGACAAAGGCGACGAGGAGCGAGGCGGTAATGAAATGGAAGGTCCGCGCCGATTGGCGGCCGCCGAAGAGATCGAGCAGCCATGGAAAGATCGCGTTGAACCCCGGTGACATCGTCAGCCCCGTGAGGACCATGAGCGGCAGCAGGACGAAGATCACGCCGACATAGGCAAGTTTTTGCAGGGCGTTGTAATGGCGGGCCGCTTCGCCTTTTGGAAAGCGCAGCCGCGCATGTTCGGCAACCTCGTGGGCAAGATGGCCCGGCGTCAGTTCGGTTCGGGTCGGCGCAAGATCGCGGCGAAAATGCCCGGCGAGAAGGCCATAGAGGAGATAAACGAAACCATTGATGACGAAGAACCAGGCGAAGAAGAAATGCCAGCGCCGGCCGGTGGCAAGGTCCTGATAGCTCGGAATCGTGATCCAGGACGGGAAGGCGCGCGGTGCAAGTTCGCCATCGACGATCGATGCACCGAGGACCCCGGTCGTCGGAAGAGAGATGGAGCCGATACGGGTAACGCCCTTGATCGTATCGCCATCCTCGACCGCGCCGATTGAAATGAACGATGGATCGGGTCTCGCATCGGCGCCGTATTGCCCCCAGTAAAGCGCCGGATGGGCATTGAAGATTTGCAGGCCGCTCATCAAAAGAAAACTCAGGCAGAGGACGTTGAGCCAATGCGTGATACGCACGAGCACCGAATGCCGATAGAAGAGCACCTTGCGCGACTTCGCCGTTTCGGATTGTGCAATGCTTGTCATGGACGGCCTCCAAAGCCGAAGCGGCTGCAATTATGCGTGGGAACTCACCCGCCACGCACGATCTCCATGTTACTTTTTCTTGGGCGCCATCGTGCCCATGGCATCTGAGGTGCCGCTCTTCTTCATCATTGTATCGGATTTCATTGTATCCTTTTTCATCGCCATCTGGTCGCATTCCTTCATCATGGAATCCTTCTTCATGGCGCCCTTTTCCATGCCCGCATGCTTCATGCAATCGGATTTGGTCATCGGCTTCATTGCCTCCGCGGCCGATGCCGCATTTGCCCCGGCAATGCCGGCGCCAGCAACGAGAGCCGAAACGGCGATGCGGCGAATGAGAGTGTTCATGGGTGTTCTCCTTTGGTTTGAAGTAGATACGGTGCGACGCGTCCTTTAGTTTCGGGACACATTCCGCATCCTTGCCTTCCGGTCGTTGCCGGAAACTCTCTGCTCTCGCTGTCACGCCGGCTGCGCGCCGATCACATCAAGCAGTTCGTGGTGGGGCGCAGATCGGTTACAGCATCACGCATTGGTGATCATTCTTTAGTGGAATACGGCGCAAGCCATTGACGCGCCGGCGGCTTGGCTCTCATCTGTAACCTTTTCGCCATGCCTGCGAATAAAGGATGAATGAGAGTGCTTTCGCTCGAAACGCGATTGAAGGAACTCATGCTCGCCAGCCTTGCCGGCGATGCGCGCAGCTATGGAGTCCTTCTCAACGAGGTGGCGAGGCATCTGCGCTTCTATTTTTTGCGGCGGCTGTCCGATGCGCACAAGGGCGATGCCGACGACCTGGTGCAGGAGACGCTGATGGCGCTGCACACGCGGCGGGCAACATATGAGATCGACAGGCCCTTTACGGCCTGGCTGCATGCTATTGCGCGTTACAAGCTGATCGACCATTTCCGGCGCAACCGCATCCGGGCCACTGTGCCCCTCGACGAGGTGGAAGACCTGTTTGCGACGGATTTATCCGACGCTGCAAGCGACCGCATGGATGTCGAGCGGCTGCTTGAAGCGGCGCCGGAAAGAACGCGCGATCTGATCCGCCGCACCAGGATCGAAGGACAGTCCATCGCCGAGGTGGCGGAAAGCACTGGCCTTACCGAAACGACGGTCAAGGTCAGCATACACAGAGGAATAAAGGCCATAGCGACGAAGCTCAAAGGGCGGGCTGCCAATGACGACAAATGACCTGATTGCGCGTCTGATGGGCGAGTTGAAGCCTGTGTCACCCATGGCCGTCTTCGGCCGCGTCGCTGCGGGGCTCGGCCTTGGCTCCATCGCCTCGGCGCTTCTCATGTATTTCTGGCTCGGCCTGAGGCCTGACATGGCAACAGCCATGGGCACGACGCCGTTCTGGGTCAAGTTCGCCTATACGCTTGCGCTTGCCGCCGCTGGCGGCTGGGCGGTAAAGCGCATCGCCCATCCGCTCGGCAGCATCCGCGTCAGCCTTGCCTTGATGGCGGTAGCAATCATCGTGATCAGTTTCCTCGCCTTTGCCGAGCTCGCGGCAACGCCCCCCGAACAATATATGGCAATGATGAAGGGCCGTTCGGTCAGCGTGTGCACGTTCAACATCGTCATGCTCTCGCTGCCCCTGCTCATTGCAGCATTCTGGGTGCTGCGCGGCCTTGCTCCAACGCGGCTGACAGTTGCGGGCGCCGCTGCCGGCCTGGCGGCCGGGGCGATCGCCTCATTCGTCTATTCGTTTCATTGCACTGAAAGCGGCATGCCATTCATCGCCATGTGGTACACGCTGGGCGTGCTCGTAACCGGCCTCATCGGGGCGATAGTGGGGCGGTATGTTCTGCGGTGGTGAGTCCCTGGGCGTAGTGTGACGCGCTACGCCTTCATCAGCCACTCGTGTTCGGCAGCATTGTGGAACTTCCAGGTGCGCTTCGGTCCCGCCATGACATTGAGATAGTAAAGGTCGTAGCCATGACAGGCGGCGCAGGGATGGTAACCCTTTGGCACCATCACCACGTCGCCATCCTCGATCGCCATAGCCTCGTCGAGCGAGCGATCATCCGTGTAGACCCGCTGGAAACCGAAACCCTGCGGCGGATGGAAGCGATGGTAGTAGGTTTCTTCCAGATAGGATTCGGCCGGCAGATTGTCCTGATCGTGCTTGTGCGGCGGATAGCTGGATGTATGCCCGCCAGGCGTGATGACCTCGACCACCAACAGCGAATCCGCTGGCTCGTTCTCCGGCAGGATGTTGGTGACATAGCGCGTATTGGTGCCCTTGCCCCGTGTTTCCTGGCCGAGATCGTCGGGGGAAATAACCCGCACCGGCAGACCGCCGCCAAGGCCTGGCGCTGAACACACTGCAAGCTCGACGGCCGTCTCGGCGGCGACCGACCATTCCGCGCCTTCCGGAAGATAGACGGACCAGGGCTTGCCATCAAACGGCGACATGCGGGTTCCAAGAATGCCGAGATCATCGCCATTGGCGACCACCCTGCCCTTGCCGGTCACGAAGACGAGGCACACTTCCTTGTCGCCCGTGGTGCCGCTCGCAGATTGGCCCTCGTCCAGTTTGTGCAGGTCGAAGCCGACATAGGTCCAGCCCGCGCTTTCCGGCGTCACATGCGCAACGCGCCCCTTGCCGGGCGCTGCCTTGATGAGCAATTTCGACATGCCCTACTCCTTCTTGTTCTCAGGGTCTGCCTGCTGCTCCGACGCATCGTAGATAATGAAGAACTGCCAGACGCCGTAGCCGGCAAATCCGAGCGCGATGACACCCCAGAACGGCGTGCCGGTGGCAAACTCGAAGATCGCCCAGGCAACACAGAAGGCAACCACGGCAATACGGCGCCACAGCGGACGGAAAAACGGATGGTTCGAGTCCTTGATCAAGCGAGACCTGCTTCCTTGATGAAGCGGCTGAGATTGCCGTATCCAAGCTTCGAATAGACGGCCGGATCGGCTTTCTCCGGATCCTGCTCAGCCTCGACCACAACCCAGCCGCTGTACCCTTTCAGTTCTTTCAGAACCCGAACATAGTCGATCATGCCGTCGCCAGGAACCGTGTAAACGCCGGCAAGGACGGAATCGAGAAACGACCAGTCCTCGCGGTTCGAGCGCCACATCACGTCCTCACGAATATCCTTGCAATGGACATGGCTGATGCGCGCCTTGTAGTGGCGTGCAAGCCGCGCCGGATCGGCGCCGCCCCACGTCGCATGGCCGGTATCGAGAAGAAGGTGCACCGGTGCGCCGGTGGCTTCCATGAACCGGTCGATCTCGCACTCGGCCTGAACCACTGTGCCCATATGGTGATGGTAGACGAGTTGCAGGCCGTAAGTCTGCTGGATCGCCTCGGCAAAACGCGTGTAGCGCTCGCCAAACACCGTCCAGGAAGCCTTCTGCAGGACGGGTCGGGCCGAGAGCGGCATATCCTTGTTGGAGTGGATGGCATTGGACGTCTCCGCGGCGATCAGCACCGAGCAGCCCATATCCTTGAGCAAGGTCGCATGTGCCTTTGCGGCTTCAAGTTCCGCATCGACATCGCGCAGCAGGAGTTCTGTGGAATACCAGCCGCTGACGAGGCTGTGGCCGTAAGATTCGAGAATGGGCCGCAATTTGTCGGCGGTGCGCGGAAACTTGTTGCCGAGTTCCATGCCGGTGAAGCCGGCCGCCTGCGCCTGCTCGAGGCAGGTCTCCAGCGGTATGTCCCCGCCGATCTCAAGCATATCGTCATTGGACCAGCCGATTGGGTTCGCCCCGATGCGGATCATTCTTTCATTCCTTTGGTTCTGGGTTGATTTGAGATTGTAAATCGGCGCCGTCGCTTCGCTTCGACCCTGCCCACAAGTGGAGGGTAAGGGCAGCGACTTGCCTGATCAATCACCAACCCGTTGCAGTTTCTGTTTTGCTTCGTAGTTCCGCCGCGCATCGTTCACCTGGCTGCGCGCACTGACCTCCGGTACAGCGACATCCCACCAGAAACCGCCGTCCTCGGTCGAGATCAGCGGATCGGTATCGATGACAACCACCGTCGTTCGGTCGTTCTGCTTGGCGCGTGCCAGGGCACTTTCGAGCTCCGCGATGGAGGCTACCTTTTCGGAAATGGCGCCAAGACTGCGCGCATGGGCAGCAAAGTCGATGTCGGGCAGAACCTCGTGCTTCGTGTCCTTGAGAAGATTGTTGAAATTCGCGCCACCGGTGCCCATCTGCAGCCGGTTGATACAGCCATAGCCGCGATTGTCGAGCAGCACGATGTTGATCTTGTGGCCGAGCATGACCGAAGTCGCGATCTCCGAATTCAGCATCAGATACGAGCCGTCACCGATCATCACCACGACCTCGTCGTTGGGCTTTGCCATCTTCGCTCCGAGACCGCCGGCGATCTCGTAGCCCATGCAGGAAAAGCCGTATTCGGCGTGGTAGGAACCGGGAGCGCCCGCCTGCCAGAGTTTGTGCATTTCCCCCGGTAATCCGCCCGCAGCGTGCAAAACGGTCGCCTGCGCGCCCATGGCGCGTTGCACGGCGCCAATCACCTGCGCGTCGGAAGGCAGGGACGCATTGGTCGGTCCCGTCACCTTGGCCGCCGCCCGCTGCCATTCTTCCTTGCCGCCTTTCGCATTGCCGGTCCAATCTATCGGGGCGCGGTAATCCTTGAGGGCGGCCGCAAGCTCCTCGAGCCCTTCCCTGGCGTCGGCGACAATCGGCAGCGCCCGATGTTTTGTCGCGTCGAAGGGCTGGACGTTGAGCCCGATAAAGGTCTTCTCCGCGTTCTGGAACAATGCCCAGGACCCTGTGGTGAAGTCCTGAAGCCGCGTTCCGACGGCGAGAATAACATCCGCCTCCTGCGCGAGCCGGTTAGCCGCCGAGGTGCCCGTCACGCCGACCGCGGCCATGTTGAGAGGATGCACGTCCGGCAACGAGGACTTGCCGCCTTGTGTTTCACAAACGGGTATACCTGCCGCTTCGACGAATGACGCAAGTTCGTTCGATGCCTGCGAATAGATAACCCCGCCGCCCGCGATGACGAGCGGTTTCTTGGCCGATTTCAGCGCGGCAACCGCCGCAGCAAGCTCGTCGCGATCCGGCCGCTGCCGGCGTGGAGTCCAGACGCGTTCCTCGAAAAAGCTTTCCGGATAATCGTATGCCTCAGCCTGCACATCCTGGCACAGTGCAAGCGTCACCGGTCCGCACTCGGCCGGATCGGTCAGGACGGCCATGGTGCGGGCGAGCGCCGGGATGATCTGTTCGGGACGAGTGATGCGGTCGAAATAGCGTGAGACCGGACGGAAGCAATCATTGGCCGAAACAGTTCCGTCGCCAAAGGACTCGACCTGCTGCAGAACGGGATCGGGCACCCGGTTTGCGAATACATCGCCCGGCAGCAGCAGGAGCGGCAGGCGATTGACATGCGCCAGTGCCGCCGCAGTCACCATGTTGGTGGCCCCGGGTCCAACCGAACTCGTCACCGCCATCATCCGCTGGCGGAAGCTCGCCTTGGCAAAAGCGATCGCCGCATGCGCCATCGCCTGCTCGTTGTGGGCGCGATAGGTTGGAAGCTCCTCCCTGACATGATAGAGCGCCTCCCCCAAGCCCGCGACGTTGCCATGGCCGAAAATCGCCCAGACCCCGGCAAAGACCGGCACCTTTTTGCCATCAACCATCGTCATCTGGCGGCTAAGGAAACGCGTCAGGGCCTGCGCCATGGTGAGGCGTATCGTCTTGGTCATCTCAGTCTCCTCCCGGGAAGTTCTCTATCCCGACGCTGGCAATACTAGTCCTATGCCGCCTGCCGGTCGCGGCTGGCAAGCCAGGCCTTGGTCAATTTTTCGAAACGGCCGGCCATGTCGTCGATCGCAGCCTCGTCCGAGATCCGTCCCGCGAGCCAATTCTCTGCCGCATCCATGAACAATGTCCGCCCGACGGCAAAGCCCTTGACAATCGGGGCACCAGCTGTGGCAACGAAAGCCGCCTCAAGTTCGTCATGTGGCGCTTCAAGTCCGAGGAGTACGACACCACGGCACCACGGATCGTTCTTTTCGATCACCGCTTCAATTTTCTTCCAGGCGCCAGCCGATGCCTGCGGTTCGAGCTTCCACCAGTCCGGCTTTATCCCGAGCGCATAGAGTTCCTCAAGCGCCTGCGGAATAGTGTTGTCATCGACCTCGCCATGCTTGCCGGCGATGATTTCGATCAAGAGCTCGCGGCCGACCTTGCGAGCGGCCTCGAAGAGTGACCGCAGCTTCGCCTGCTGCTCTTCCTTCAATGCCGCCGGATCATCCGGTCGGTAGAAACACAGGCACTTGATGCAATGATCGACCGGCCATTCCGCCAGTTGCGAACCGATGTCCTGTGAAAACTCGAAGCGCAGCGGGCGCGAACCCGGCAGTTCGACGGGACGCCCGAGCCAATCGAAATTGTGGCGGGCGAATTCGAACATCGCCTCGCGGCCGAACTTCTCGTCGATCAGCATGCCGTAGCCGCTGCGCCCATCTGCGACCTTGGCGGCGGCCTTCACCGCCAGTTCCTTAAAGGCCTCGATTTTATCAGCCCCTGCGCCGAGCTTCTCTGCCAGCGCCTCGAGCTGGACGCGGTGATCGATCGCAAAAGCCATCATTGCCGGAATATCGCGGCGGCGCGTCGTCGCCCAATGGACGTGGTTTATCGCCTCGTCCTTGCGCAGCGCATGGTAGCGGCTGCCATGTTCGAGGAAATATTGCAGTTCCTCGTAAGTCGGAATTTCCGGGGCGCATAGCAGCCTCGACACGGCAAAGGCGCCGCAGGCATTCGCCCAGGTCGCGGCGGTGGCAAGGCTTTCGCCGCCGAGCCAGCCGCGCAGGAAACCGGACATAAAGGCATCGCCGGCGCCGAGCACGTTAAAGACCTCGATCGGAAAGCCTTTGCCGACGATTCCGTCCTCGAGGTCATCGGATATGGCGCCTTCATAGACGATACAACCCATGGGACCGCGCTTGAGCACGATGGTCCCGCTGGAAAGGGCGCGGATCGCCTTGAGGGCGCTCAAAAGATCGGCTTCGCCCGAGGCGATCAGCACTTCTTCCTCGGTGCCGACAATGAGGTCGCAATCGGCGAGAACCGTTTTCAGATGGTTGGAGACCTTGTCGGAGGCGATGTAACGGCTGTCGCCAGCCCCATGACCGGCAAGGCCCCAGAGATTTGGACGGTAGTCGATATCAAAGACGACCTTGCCGCCGGCTTCCTTGATCAGGCGAATTGCCTTGCGCTGCGCTGCATCGGTATTGGGCTTGGAAAAGTGCGTGCCGGTCACGACCACGGCGCGCGCCGACCGGATGAATTCCGGATCGACATCGCTTTCATCGATGGCCATGTCGGCACAATTCTCGCGATAGAAGATGAGCGGAAAGCTCTTGTCGTTTTCCACCGAGAGGATGACGAGCGCCGAAAGCCGTTCCGGATCGGTGATGACGCCTTGCGTCGCAACGCCTTCGCGCTGCAGTTGCTCACGGATAAAACGCCCCATCTGTTCGTCGCCGACTCGTGTCAAAAGCGCCGAGCGCAGTCCGAGCCGCGCCGTACCGACAGCGATATTGGTGGGACAGCCGCCGACGGACTTGGCAAACGAGGCAATGTCCTCAAGCCGCGAGCCGATCTGCTGGCCGTAAAGGTCAACCGAGGAACGACCGATCGTTATGACATCAAGCAGCTTGCTCGTATCAGCTCCGTCCATGATGGTCCTCCCGATATGCTGATTGTCCCGCTCGCTGAGCCTGGGAATTTTGCCATATGAAATAATAATTCTATCAAATCGTCAATATGGAATGTCTGTTCTTTTCGTAATCGAGCCAGAGTGAACGCGCATTTCATGCGTCAAGCCTGGCTATGAATGAGGACGAGATTGCACCGCTAGGTATTTCGGCGCTTCTCCGCGACACTGACAGTCAGAGCCATCGCCAGTGCCATGGTGCCGGAGAGGGAGCGGAAGCCGGAGAAATCGCCCTCCGCCGCTTCGAACCATACGCTCGCAGACTGGGCAAGTGGTGAGAAGGCGCTGTCGGTAATGGCGACAACCGGAACATTTCGGGCCGATAATGCCGCAGCATGTTCGATCGTGGCAGAAGCATATGGCGAGAAGCTGATGGCGATGGCGGCATCGCGGGGCCCGGCAAAAGAAATGATCTCAGGGTCGATACCGGCGGTCGATTCGATCAGCTGGTTGCGAATTTTCAGTTTGCCGAATGCATATGCCATATAGGCGGTGATGGGATAGGAGCGGCGGCGCGCCAGGAGATAGATCGTCTCGGCACCCGATAAAATGTCGACCGCCCGTTCGAGAACATCCTCTTCCACATTATGGGAAATCGTTTCGATCGAATGCGTCGCTGCCGTAAGAAAGCCATTCAGTATCGTGCGGTTCTTCGAAAGGCCATGCGTATCACCCCGCAGGGCCGATAGCCGTTCTTCGTACGATGTTTGCCGCTCGCGCAGACGTTCACGAAACACCGCCTGAAGGCTGGTAAAGCCGTCGAAGCCGAGATGCTGGGCAAAGCGGATGAGCGTCGACGGCTGCACGCCCGCTGTCTGGGCGATACTTGCGGCGGTGCCGAAGGCGATCTCGTCGGGATTGCTCAATGCGTAAGCCGCGATCTGCGCGAGGCGTTTGGGCAGCACTTCGCGGCGATCGAGGATCATCGTGCGCAGCGCATCGAAATCCCGCGGCAGGGCCGCCTCGTTGTCCATGCTCGCCACCCCTATCCTTTCCCGCAACTGGTGCCCGCCGCGACAAAATATTTATATCGAGACGGATCAGTTATTCCATTTACTCCACTTATAGATTATTTCAATCAGGAACTGCAAGCGATGGGAGAGAGCGATGCTGGGTGTTGGGCTGATCGGAACCGGCTTCATGGGCAAATGCCATGCGCTGGCGTGGAACTCGGTTCGCGCCGTCTTCGGCGATGTGGGGCCGGTGCGGCTTGTGCATCTCGGTGAAGCCAACGCCGAACTCGCAGTGCGCAGGGCCGGCGAATTCGGCTTTCAGAAGGGCTCCGGCGACTGGCGCTCCGTGATCGAGGACCCGGAGATCAATGTCGTTTCGATCACGACGCCAAATCAGTTTCATCCCGAAATGGCAATCGCCGCGCTGGAAGCCGGCAAGCACGTCTGGTGCGAGAAGCCCATGGCACCGCTTTTCGCCGACGCCGAAGCCATGCTTGCAGCAGCGAAGCGAAGCGGCAAAGTTGCCGCACTCGGGTATAACTACATCCAGGGACCAGCGATCCGCCACATTCGCAGGCTCCTGGCCGAAAGGATCATCGGCGAGGTCAATCATCTGCGCATCGAGATGGACGAAGATTTCATGGCCGACCCCGATGCGCTGTTCAACTGGAAACACGCATCGTCATCAGGCTACGGTGCGCTCGACGATTTTGCGGTGCATCCCCTGTCGCTGCTGTTTACGCTGTTCGGCCGCGTGTCGCGCGTGATGTGCGACATGTCCAGGCCCTATCCAACGCGCAAGACGGAGGATGGCAGCGATCGCGCCGTCGAGACCTTCGACAGCGCCAGCGTGCTCATACACATGGAAAACGGCGTCGCCGGAACGTTGCAGGTCAACCGCTCGGCCTGGGGCCGCAAGGGGCGTATCTCACTGCAGATTTTCGGCTCAAAAGGCTCGATTCTGTTCGACCAGGAGCGCGCAAATGAGTTCCAGCTCTACGTGACCTCGGATCGGAAGACTGAACAGGGTTATCGTACGATCCTCGCGGCGCCGCATCACGAGCCCTACGACCGATTTATCCCCGCGCCCGGCCATGGGCTTGGTTTCAACGATCTGAAGATCATCGAGTGCCACGAACTCATCAAGCGCATCAGTGGTGCGCCCGCGCATTTGATCGAATTTGCCGATGGGCTCGAGATCGAGCGGACTGTTCACGCCATGGCCCGCTCCTACCAGGAACAGCGCTGGGTGGACGTCCGATAGCCCGCAGGCACAACTTCGTTCAACCTCTATAACGTGTTGCGTTATAGTACGAGTTCGATTATCGTTTCAGGATGATCCAGAGCTTTGGCATCAGAAGCCGCAAGTTGCCGTCCGATATTCAGGCTGTCGCCTTGCGAAAACTGCGCTTGCTTAACCAGGCGCGCGTGATCGATGACCTTCGGATCCCTCCCGGGAATCGACTTGAGGCACTCAAAGGTAATCTCGCCGGGCAGCATTCGATCCGCATAAACGATCAATGGCGCGTCTGTTTCAAGTGGGCGGAAGGAGGGCCACGCGATGTCAAAATTATCGACTATCACGACTGAACACAACTTGTTGCCGAACCCGCATCCCGGTGAGATTCTGCTGCACGAGTTTTTAGTGCCGATGGGCCTTAGCCAAAATGCGCTGGCGCGAGCGGTACATGTCCCGCCGCGACGCATTAATGAAATCGTCCTGGGCAAGCGCGTAGTAACTGCTGATACCGATCTTCGGCTTGCCAGATATTTCGGCATATCCGAAGGTTTCTTTCTCGGGCTGCAGGCCGATTATGATTTACTGAAACGGCGGCGCGAAATCGGAAACGACCTCGTTACGATCGAGCCCAGGGCAGCTTGACAGAACTTGGGATTCCACCCTCCCCGCGCCGGGGAGGGTTTCGCCGAGCATGGCTTATAGAGTGATGGTTCGACCTTCCTTTACCGAGCGCAGAGCCGCATCTGCAAGCGCCAGTGCCTTGAGACCATCGTCGCCGCCTGGCGCGGCCGTTGATCCCTTGGCGATGGCGTCAATGAATGCAGCGATCTCATTGGCGTAAGCTTCGGTGTAGCGCGTCATGAAGAAGTCATGCAGCGGCGGGCGGGTATAGCCGCTGCCGTTCGCCACTTCGATCGAGACCGGCCGCTGGTTCTCGGCCGAAACCATGCCCTTCGAGCCGTGCACCTCGATGCGCTGGTCATAGCCATAGGTGGCGCGGCGCGAATTCGAGATCACGCACTGCTTGCCCGAAGCCGTCGATAGAATGACGCTGACGCTGTCATAGTCGCCAAGTTCGCCGATCTTCTTGTCGACGAGCACCGCAGCATGCGCGGTGACCGCGACCGGCTCCTCGCCGAGGAGGAAACGGGCCATATCGAAATCATGGATCGTCATGTCGCGGAAAATGCCGCCCGAGCGCGTGATATATTCCGCCGGCGGCGCACCCGGATCACGCGAGGTGATCGTGACCATCTCGACATCGCCTATCGCGCCATCGTCAATCGCCTTGCGCACCGCCGCAAAGTGCGGATCAAAGCGGCGGTTGAAGCCCACCATCAGCGTTGCGCCGGTTTCCTGAACCACGTTCAGGCACTGTCTGACCCGCTCGACGTCGAGGTCGATCGGCTTTTCACAGAAGATCGCCTTGCCAGCGCGCGCAAAGCGCTCGATCAGGTCGGCATGCGTGTCGGTCGGCGTGCAGATGATCACGGCGTCGATGTCCGTAGCCTTTTCAATATCGTCGATGCTGCGGATTTCGCAGCCATGCGCCGTGGCAAGGTCCCTGGCGGCCTGTTCGAAAGCATCCGCAACGGCGACGAGTTTCGCCTGCGGGTTTGATGTGACGGCCTTCGCGTGGACCTTGCCGATGCGGCCCGCCCCGAGCAGGCCAAAGCGTACAGTCATTTTCAATACCTCTTTAAAGAAGCCCGGAACAAACCCGGGCGTTGTTATCCGCCCCCTGCCGTGATCCCCCGGGCTAGACCCGAGGGCTCAAAGGACGCAGAGCGCGTATTCGCTTGGATCCCGAGGGGCAAGCCCGACCCTCGGGCCAGGCCCGAGGATCGCAGTTCAACAGTCTTTACCGCTATACCTTGCGCTTCTTCTGGCGGTACACGTCAACGATAACCGCCGCAACGATAATCACGCCCTTGATGATTTCCTGGTAGTAGGCATCGACCCTGAGGAAGGTGAAGCCGGAAATCATCACGCCGAGGATGATGGCGCCAATAACCGTACCGGTGATGCGGCCGATACCGCCCGTCAGCGATGTGCCCCCGATAACCGCAGCGGCAATCGCGTCAAGTTCGTAGGTAACGCCCATGCCGGCCTGTGCAGTCTGGGCACGTGCGGCGGTGACGATGCCGGCAAGCCCTGCCAGAAGACCGGCAATGGCATAGACCTTGATGAGATGGCTCTCAATATTGATACCGGAAACGCGCGCAGCCTGGGCATTCGCGCCGATCGCATAGGTGAACTTGCCGTAGCGCGTATAGCGCAGCGCAATGTGAAAGACGAGCGCAACGACCAGGAAAACGACGACCGGCCAGATGCTGGTGCCGATGAAATTGAACTGATCGGTCAACCCTGAAACCGGCGAGCCCTTCGTATACCACTTGGCCACGCCGCGGGCCGATACCATCATGCCGAGCGTCGCGATGAAGGGCGGTATCTTGGTATAGGAGATCAGCCAGCCATTGATGATGCCGGCGAGGAGACCAATACCAAGGCCAATGCCGATCGGGATAAAAAACGGCAGGTCTGTCAACGCAGGATAGACCGGCCGTGCCCATGTGGAGGACTGGGCAAAACTTGCGGCGATCATCGCCGTCATGCCGACCACGGAGCCGGATGAAAGATCGATGCCGCCGGTAATGATGACCTGGGTAACGCCGACGGCGATAATGCCGATCACCGAAACCTGCAGAATGATGATGCGCAGCCGCTGGACATTCATCAGAAAGCTCTGACCGGCAAAAATCCAACCGAGAATCTCGAAAATCAGCGCAATACCGATAAGGACGAGGAGGATATTGACCTCAGGTGGCAGCCGCCTGCGGCTTCGCGGCGCTAGAGGGGGTGTCGTTGCCTTGGCGGTTACAGGTTCGCTTGTCATTGTTCGTTCCTCCCCGGCGCGCTCACTTGGAAGCGAGCTCCATCACCTTGACCTGGGTTGCTTCGTCTCGATCGAGAAATCCGGTTACGCGACCTTCGTGCATCACCATGATGCGGTCGCTCATGCCGAGCACTTCCGGCATTTCCGACGAGATCATGATGACGGCGACGCCCTGTTTGGCGAGTTGTGAAACAAGGCGATGAATCTCCGCCTTGGCGCCAACGTCGATGCCGCGGGTCGGCTCGTCGAGAATGAGAATTTTCGGGTTCGTCAGGAGCCAGCGGCCGATCAGCACCTTTTGCTGGTTGCCGCCTGAAAGGTTTTCGACCTTCTCTTCAAGGCTCGGCGTCTTTACCCGCAGCGTATCGCTCATTGTCTTGCACGCCTTGGAAATCTGCCTTTCCGCAACGAAGCCATATTTGACGAAGCGGTCCTGAAGCACGGCGATCTGCATGTTCTCAAGCACATCGAGAATGAGCAGGCAGCCGGTTTCCTTGCGGTCTTCGGTGATGAACGCCATGCCATGGGCGATCGCCTTGTGGGGCGTATCGATCTTTACGTCCTTGCCGTTGATGGCGATGGTGCCTGTCGTTGCCGGCGTCACCCCGAAGACCGTCTCCGCCACATTCGAGCGGCCCGAGCCGACCAGTCCGGCAATGCCGAGGATCTCGCCCGCGCGCACATCGAACGAGATATCGTGGAAGACGTTTTTCAGTGAAAGGTCCTTTACCGAAAGCACCACATCGCCGATCGGCACCGTTTCCTTCGGAAACATCTGCGTAATTTCGCGCCCGACCATCATCTTGATGATGTCGTCGCGGGTAACGTCCGTCGATGCATGTGTGCCGATAAAGCGACCGTCGCGGAACACCGAAAACTCGTCGGCAATCTCGAAGAGCTCGTTCATCTTGTGGGTGATGTAGACGATGCCGATACCCTGCGACCGCAGATCGCGAATGATGGCAAAGAGATGCTCCACTTCGCGCTCTGTCAGCGCCGAAGTCGGCTCATCCATGATAAGGACGTCGGATTCGTAGGAGACCGCCTTGGCGATTTCGACCATCTGCCGGTTCGCGACGGATAGGTCGCGCACCTGGCTGTCGGGATCAAGGTTGATATTGAGCCGCTGGAACAGCTCTGCGGTCATGTCGTGCATCTTGCCATGATCGACGAAGCCGAACCCGTTCTTGGGCTCGCGCCGGATCCAGATGTTCTCCGCCACGGTCATGAACGGCATCAGGTTGAGTTCCTGATGGATCATGGCGATGCCGTTTTCGAGCGCATCGAGCGGCGATTTCAGGCGGATCGGCACCCCTTTGAGGAAGACTTCGCCCTGATCTGGAATATATATTCCAGCGAGGATCTTCATCAGGGTGGATTTGCCGGCGCCGTTTTCGCCCATGAGCGCGTGCACCGTGCCCCGCTTCAACCGGAACTGGACATTGTCCAGCGCGAGGACGCCCGGAAACTCCTTGCGGACGTTTTCCGTATTCAGGAGATATTCGGCCTGCGGTATGGCGCCACTGGCGCGCACCGCCGCCATGGTCGAGGGACTGACTGCCATGATCATCTCCTCCCAGAGAGGCTCCATTATAGACCGGAACGCATGAAAACGATGCGTTCCGGATCGTCAAAAGGCGTTGAACGGCCTTAGTTCGACTTCTGGTACTTCGAGAGGTTCTCCGGTGTTACCAGTTCGAACGGAACGTAGACCTTGGCCTCGACCTTCTCGCCCTTGGCAAGTTTCAGCGCTGCATCGACAGCGCCCTGCCCCTGGCCCGCGGCGTTCTGGAACACGGTTACGTCGAGATCGCCCGCCGCCATGGCGGCAAGCGCGTCCTGCGTCGCATCGACACCGCCGATCACGACGGAATCCATGGTGCGGCCGGCAGCCTTCAGGGCCTGGATCGCGCCGATGGCCATTTCATCATTGTTGGAGATCACCGCATCGAACTTGAGACCGGCGGAAAGCCAGTTCGTCATGAGGTCGGCGCCCTGCGTACGGGACCAGTTAGCAGTCTGTTCTTCAACGATTTTAAGGCCTTTGCACTCATCCGTGGCGATCACATCGTGAATGTCCTTGGTGCGCTGGCGCGCGGCCTGGTTGGAGAGTTCGCCCATCATGACGACGACGTCGCCCTTGCCCTTCAGCAGACGGCAGACTTCCTTGGTCTCGAGGGTACCGGACTCAACCTCGTTCGACGCCACGAATGCCTGCTTCTCGGGCAGTTCATTGACGTTGACGGGTTCGCGGTTGACGTAAACCAGCGGAATGCCGGCGTCGGCGGCGATCTTCGACATGGCCGCAGTCGCGTCCGTATCGACCGGGTTCACGATGATCGCATCCACCTTGGAAGCGATGAAATTCTGGATCTGGCTCTGCTGCTTGGCGACGTCGTTCTGCGCGTCTTCAACCTGAAGGGTCACTCCATCGAGCGTCTTGGCATAGTCCTGCATTCCATTGCGCAGAACGGTGAGGAAGTTGTCATCGAACAGAGCCATCGACACGCCGATATTGGCGGCGAAGGCCGAACTGCTCATCAGGGCCGAAACAGCCACGGTCATCAGTAACTTTTTCATTTCATCTCCTCCACAAATGGTGCCCGGCCACACCCGCTTTAATCCGGATTGTCCCCACACCTTGGTACACGCAGCCAACCTACCCCTGGATGCGAGATTGCGGCGAGGAGAGTGCGCGAAGTTTCGCGCAAACCTGATCCCGAGCCTCCTAGAACGGAATATACAAACCGTTGTGCTCAGTTTCTGAAATATTTATTCCATTTTATCGTTCAAGCGTCAAGCAAGATTCAATTTGAAGCGGCAATAATTGCCGGTCTAATTTTGCACGGCTGTGCAACTGGAAGTGGTTTCTGACGATGCTGATAGGCGAAACGATCGATGCATCGTGTACGACTTTGGTCCGATTGACACCTTTTGCACCAACTCGAAATATGCAGCGTTTGTTTAATCGGTTTAGGTTGGCATTTTGGGAGGAATGCGACATTCGACGCCAGTCGATATTTGAAGGCAGCGCCCATTTGCGCATCAACACATTTTTCAAGAATTCATTTGGGAGGAGACGATGATGATTAGACGCACCTTGGTGGCGTCCCTGCTTGGTTGCACGATATTGACAGGTTGCGACGGCAAGGACGAAGCGCCAGCACCAACCAGTACGTTTGCAGCGGATGTTGAAACGCTCAAGCACGACAATGCCGCGCTCAAGGACGATAACGCTTCCCTGAAAGCAGCGGGCGAGGCGGCCAGCGTGCAAATCGCTCAATTGCAGTCACAGGTTGCGGAGAGCAAAACCACCGACAGTGTTGCGACAACGGCTATGTCAGATGCCATCAACCGCCTGCAAAGCCAGTTCGACGCCCTGCAGCAGTCTGCGACTGACACCAAACAGTCGGACGACGCGTTCAAAGCCAGCCTGCAAGCCAGCCTGGACAAACTGGTCGAACTTTCGAAAAATCCGCAACTGACCCCAGCCGACCGCATCGCGCTTGACGGGTTGACCGGCACGCTCAAAACGATGGGCGACGGCATTGCCGCCACCGCAAATGTCAAGGATTTGGAAACTGTAAAGGCCAAACTGGCAGAGCTGCAAAAGAGCCCGCAGCTCACGGCCTCCGACCGTACAGCCCTTGATGAACTTGGCGGCAAGCTCAAGGGCCTGAGCGATGATATTGCCACGGCGGTCAAGACCGCAGGCGACGACAGAACGAAACTCACAGCCGCCAGCGACAGCATCAAGCAGTTGCTTGAGGCGATGAAATCCAAGGCGGACACCACGACCGTTGCCGCTCTCGGCGAGCAGCTGGCCAAACTGGCAGAGCTGCAAAAGAGCCCGCAGCTCACGGCCTCCGATCGTACGGCCATTGATGAACTCGGCGGCAAGCTCAAGGGCCTGAGCGATGATATTGCCACGGCGGTCAAGACCGCAGGCGACGACAGAACGAAACTCACAGCCGCCAGCGACAGCATCAAGCAGTTGCTTGAGGCAATGAAATCCAAGGCGGACACCACGACCGTTGCCGCTCTCGGCGAGCAGCTGGCCAAACTGCAGAGCGCCTTCGACGTTTCCGCCAAATCCAGCGCCGAGACCGCAAGCAAAATCGCCGCTCAACTGGCCGCGATCGAAGGTTCGATGGCCAAGCTGGTTCCGGACGATTTGACCGCCTACGTCAACCAGTTTGTCGGCACCGCCGACGCCAAGATGGCCGAAGGCGCAGTTGCCGTCGCCGCCGGCAAAGGCGGATCGCTTTCGCCAGGCGCGGGCGTACCATTCGGCATGGTCTTCTGGGCGCCGGAAAATCATTACAATTGGGAGTCGAAGACCTGGCCTTCCGGTTATTACTGGAGCAATAATGGGACAACAAAGGGCATAAAGGGTTTCAGCCTTACCCATATGAACGGCGCAGGCTGCGCCGGCAATGGCGGTGAGTTTCCCATGATGCCGCTGACCGGCGCCTCCTTCGACCTTTCCAAGGGTATTACCTTTTCCCACGCCAATGAGTCGGCGGCGGCGGGATACTACCAGGTCAAGCTCGACTCAAACGTCAATGTCGAACTCACCGCGACTGCGCGCACGGGTTTCGGCCGTTTCGTCTATCCCGCCGACGGAAAAGCCTTTCTTTTGATCGATCCGACGCGCACGAATGTACGCAAAGGGCAGTCCGGTGAAATCAAGGTTGCCCCGGACTCGCCCCGCGCCCTCGTTGGCAGAGCGCAGACCGGCGCGTTCTGTGTTCCGTACAATGGTGACGATAAGCCTGATGCCTTTATCTATGCCGAATTCAATCAGGACTTCGTCGTGACGACGATTGCCGGCGCGCCGGCATTGGAGTTTACAACGGTACCCGGCAAGCCAACCGATATCATGATGAAGGTCGGTGTTTCATTCGTCAGCCAGGACAACGCCAAGCTCAACCTTCAGCAGGAAAGCGTCAAGGAATGGAATTTCGACGCCGCAAGAGCGGTGAATCGAAAGCAGTGGAATAACAAGCTTGGAACGATCAAGGTCGATTGGGACAAGGCGAAGAACAACGATTATTTCATCCATCAGAAGCAGAAGCTCTACACTTTTTTCTTCAGGTCATTGCTTGCGCCGACGATCGCAAGCGACGTCGATGGCAGCTATATGGGTTTTGACCGTCAGATCAAAAAGGCTGAGGCGGGACACGTTCAATACACCAACTTCTCTGGCTGGGATATTTACCGGCAGCTTACGCCCCTTCACGCCCTGTTCTTCCCGAAAGAGGCCGCCGATATGGCCCAGTCCATGGTCAATATGGGCAAGGTGTGCGGCGCACTGCCCCGTTGGGTCAACTACAGCAACGACAAGGGTGTCATGTCCGGGGATTCCGGGCCTATCATTGTGGCTCAGGCACATGCCTTCGGCGCCACGAATTTCGATACGGAATCGGCGAGACAACTTATGGTCAATGCCGCCGATGATCCGGTCGCGCACTGCCAGGGCAAGTCGATTGCGGATGTGCGGCTCGGCTATCTTTCCCGCGGCTATATTTTCAGTGCTGATTGGAACGGCTATATCTCGACGAGCCTCGAACTCGCCGCCAGCGACTACGCTGTCGGAAAATTCGCCAGCAAGCTTGGCGACACCGCTAATGGCAACCGGCTGATTAACCAATCCGCGAGCTGGAAGAACTCGCTGAATAAAACGGGTGCCAAACCGGTGATGGCGCAAAAGGGTCGTGACGGCAAATGGGGCGGCTCCTGCGCGCCAAATGGCTGCTTCATGGAAGGTTCGGACGAACAATATCTATGGATGGTGCTGCACGATCTCGGCGGGCTGGTCGATGAACTCGGCGGTGCGAAAGCGACATCCGACAGGCTTGACGTGTTCTTTACTGAATTGAACGCCGGTGAAAAGAGCAAGCATGCCTATCTTGGCAACGAGCCATCATTCGGATCGCCCTGGGTCTATAATTGGACGCAGAACCCGGCCGGAACGCAGCGCGTGGTCCGCCGAATGGTCGGGACAGTCGAGGACTTCCAAAACAAGAAAGACGCCGTCTTCGAGCTCAATCCGGCGGGCCTCCCAGGCAACGACGATCTCGGCTCGATCTCAGCCATGTATGTGTGGGGAGCACTTGGCTTCTATCCGGAAATTCCAGGAGAAGGCGGCGTAAGCCTCCACTCGCCGCTGTTCCCGGCGACGCAACTGCGTCTTGCTGACGGTAAGGCCGACGTGGCCATCAGAGCTGCGAATGCGCCAGCAACCTATACCCAAGGCCTCCGCCTCAACGGCGTGCTGTACGACAGCACCTGGCTTCCGGTGGAAAATCTGATCGCCAACAGCCTGGCGACTCTTGACTTCACCCTTGGCGACGACCGTCGCAATGGGCAACGCTGGCAACGCCGGCAATTCTCCCGCCCTCACCCGCTAAGGGAAAGGTCTGGGAAAAGGCTTCGTACAAGGGCCTGGCTGCCGCGTTCAACAATTGCGGCATCGGCGGCCTTGCGACATCGTGCATTACCACTTCGATGATGGTCCCGACACCCAACGACAGCGTCTATTCAACTGGCGGCGTCCCTGGAACGAGCATCGATGGGACGACGCTCAAACTCGCCGATGTTAATTCGGAGGGATTGAAACTCATTGCCGGACTTTTCGATGCGCTACCGACCCAAACAAGACTGCATCCGCTGGGCCGCGACAACGTCATTTCCTACGGGCAGATTGTAAAATTCGACAAGCCATTGAAGGGAAATACGCTTTTCGTTCTCGGTGCAGGGTCGAGCGGCACCGGCAGCGGCAAGGCGATCTTGACCTTCAGCGACGGCACGAGCGAAACCGTAAGCATATCCTTGCCGGATTGGACGGACCCCACCGCATATTCGCCGCCAGCAATAGGCGCGACAGGCAGCACTGATGCACAAAAGCTTGCTGCTTATAGCGCCGACTCGACCAAAGGAAACGGCTACAGGATCGTGTATGAAGCGGATGGACGCCTCAAATGGGCCGGCGGTAAAACCACGACGAAGGCAAGGCTCTACTACCAGGCCATCAAGCTGTCGGGGACAAAGGAGATTGCCCAGATTGAACTGCCCGACATGGCAAGCAGTTCCAGCACGTCTCCTCCTTCCAACCTGCTTCATATCTTCGGCATTAACGCCGCGGATGTGAGCTACCCCTGATCTGCAAGGCGAGATTGAAGTAGAATTGGCCACCGCAAGGTGGCCAATTCATTCCGGAATGTTGGTAGAATATGCTGTTTGCATCCGCACCTTCGAGCGCTGCGGCCGGTCAATTTCTTCTCCCACCACTCGAAGCTTCGCTCAATTGAGCGATGCCTCCTTCGCGGCTGGACCACTATAAGGCGGTGCGTCGTAAAATTTATCGAGCGCCGCTTTCAACGGTTTGCGCGCTTCCTCCGAATAGTGGGTCGAGTGCCCGCCCTCGAACAGCTTCACCGGTACGCGCTGCCCCAGCCCCGCAACATTGAAGTGGCCACCTGGGTGGCCACTTCGGTTTTCTAGAAACCGTATTGAATGAGAAATGGATACAGGCCGCGCCTTCCCATCCGTCTATTGCATCGCACTGCCTTGACTGATCGCGGACGTCCGGGGACCGGGCAGATGGAGGAGCATAATATCTGCGCCTGCCCAGACCGTTTCTAAACCAGCCCGGCCCTGATTCCGTCCATGCTGTCCCGGACTGCCTCGGCCGGGTTTTCGAGCTGCTGAACTTCCTCGGCAAAAGGCTCGAAGGAAAAGGCGCCGTCATACCCCTGATCGATGAGCGCGCGCATCTGCTCGATATTGCCGAGCCGGTCCTCGGCGTCGACCAGCACCCGATGCGGATCGCGCATGGCGCTTACCGTGACGTCCGGATCGGTCACCCCGGAAATATGGACGAGGCCGGTCATCGCCGGGAAAAGTTCCGGCTCGCCGGCAAGATGATGGTGGAACGTGTCATGCACGAGCTTGAACCGCTCCTCCCCGCCGACCGCCTGAATGGCCTCGACGGCCTCACGCTTCGAGCGCAGGGAGCAAACCTCGAAGCCGAGCGGCTCGACATAGCCGATCAGGCCACGTTGTTCGAGAATGGGCTTTAGCCCCTTCAGCGCAGAGCGCAGGTTCGCCTGGCGCTCACCATCCCTTTGCCCGGTGCCGTCATTGACGGGAACGAGCACCAGTGCCTTGGCGCCGACGTCCCTTGCATAGTCCGCAAGTTCTATTGCCTCTTTCTCGCGCTCCGGTGACCAGTCGTTGAAGCGCTGCAGCGCGTTGATCGTTGCGATTCTCACGCCGACCTCATCAGCCAATGCCTTCACTTCGCTCGCGTCCGTGCCGTCCATGATGGCGTTGCCGCCAAGATCATTGCGGATCTCGACATCCTTGAGGCCAAGCGACTTTGCCAGTTCAAAGAATTTGCGCGGCGAAAGCCCGGGAGCGACCATATGATTGAGAGCAAAAACTGGATGCGAAATTGTGTCGGTCATGTGATTTCCTCCCGAAGATCCGAACGTCGCGCAAGGACGTTGCCGTTGGGCGTGAACATCTGTCGTGATCGCCTCGTCGTCAATCACCATGATGAGCGAAAAACTATCATTCCTGATAGATTCGGTGGTGACGAGACGTCAGATATTCTCCGGCAGGTAGATGTCGAAGGGCAGGAAGGTCTGGCCCGGTGCATTGGCCGCGCCCCGCTCGATCGCATGGCCCATGAGGTCGACGAGTTCGCGGCAAAGCCGCTGCAGCGGCGTGGAGATCGCCATTGTAACGATGTTGTCGGCAAGCGCGGCGCGCGATTCCGGCGTGATCTCATTGACGATCATCACCGGCGGCGATTTGATGCCCGTTTCCCGCAGCGCGGCGATTGCCCCCTCCATGCCGCCACCCGCCACATAGCAGCCCGCAAGGTCGGGATGGCGGCGCATCAGGTCGAGCATGGCCTCATGGGTGATCTGCCGGGTTTCAAGGTTTACCATCGTATCGAGAACGGTGAACTCCTGCGCCTCTTCGCGGAAAAATGCCCGAAAGCCGATCTCGCGCAGTTCGTGACCGTGATAGCGATGGCTTCCAACGAAGATGACGACCTTTCCGGGCTTGCGCGCCGCCTTGGCAATCATCCACGCCGCAGTCCGCCCGACCTTGCGATTGTTGACGCCGATATAGCCTTCGCGCACCCCGGCGGCGAAATCGGACAGCAGTGAGAAGACCGGAATATCCTTCTGCTTCAATTCCTCTACCTCAGCGGTGATCGCCGGATGATCCGGCGCAACCAGGCCGACCGCCCGGCACCGGCCGGCAAGCGGCCTCAGCTTGGCGACGATATCTTCGGGCGATTGCGAAGCGCAGAATTCAACCTGGGCAATGCCGCGAAAATGCGCGGCTTGCGCAACGGCGTTTTCGATCTCGCGTGCAAAGCTTTGATAGAATTGATGACCCGGCTTGCTGAGCAGGAAGCCAACCTTGTATTCCGGGAGTTCCTGACGCATGCGCTGGCGAATAAGACCGGCGGCGTGATAGCCGATCGTGTTGGCCGCCTCATAAACGCGCCGCGCCGTCTCTTCACGCACCGGCAGCCGGTTGTTGAGCACCCTGTCGACCGTGGCAACGCTGACACCAGATTCCCGCGCAAGATCAGCAATAGTCGGTCGGTTCGCCAATGTCTTCTTCGCCTGATAGATTCTATCATCGTTTCCTACCATGGCATGAGGGTAAATGATAGAATTTCCTCATCCTCGATTGAGGCGCGGCAGCCATACTCATAATATCCCGGCGACACGCATTTCCATTGCATCGATCTGGGAGGTCACGCAATGAACACAGCCAGCTTGGCGGCGCCGACAAAAAGGGATTACAGCCTCATCGGCCGGGATTCCCGCCTTGCCGTGGAATCCGGTCTCGCCGCTGCCGAGTGGTATCATACTGACATTCCGCGCAAGCAGATGAAGGAACTGATGAAACGCAGCGATGGCCCCGCCATTCGCGATACGATCATCTGGCTCGGGAGCATGACCATCCTTGCCGGTCTTGGCATCTACTTCTGGGGCAGTTGGCTATGCATGCCCTTCTTCCTCGCCTACGGCGTGCTCTACGGCTCCGCATCTGACAGCCGCTGGCACGAATGCGGACATGGCACTGCATTCAAGACGCGCTGGATGAACGACGCGGTCTATGAAATCGCCTGTTTCATGATCATGCGCAACCCGATCACCTGGCGCTGGAGCCACACGCGCCATCACACGGACACCGTTATTGTCGGCCGTGATCCCGAGATCGCCGTCATGCGCCCGCCCGACCTCTTGCGCCTCGTCCTCAACTTCTTCGGCATTCTCGACGCCTGGCACGCGATGACCGATCTTGTCCGCAATGCGTCCGGCATTGTCAGCGCCGGGGAAAAGACTTTCATTCCCGAACAGGAACAGCCCAAGGTCATCCTTGTCGCGCGGATCTGGGCGGCGATCTATCTCGCGACCATCGCGCTTTCCATCTATATGGGCTCGATACTGCCGCTGATGATCATAGGCCTGCCCCGCCTTTATGGTGCCTGGCACCATGTCATGACCGGGCTTCTGCAGCATGGCGGCCTTGCCGACAATGTCATCGACCACAGGCTCAACAGCCGCACGGTTTACATGAATCCGGTCAGTCGCTTCATCTACTGGAACATGAACTATCACGTCGAGCATCACATGTTCCCGATGGTGCCCTACCACGCGCTGCCGCAGCTCCATGCCATGACCAAGCACGACCTGCCCGCGCCGAACCCATCCATTCTCAGCGGCTACCGCGAAATGATCCCCGCCTTCATTCGCCAATTGCGCAACGAGGACTACTTCCTGAAGCGTAAACTGCCGGCAACGGCAAAGCCCTACCGCGAGGCGTTTCACAACGAAACTTTGGCGTCCGCGGCGGAATAGCCGGGTCTGTATCCAGGACAATATTCGGGAGGAATGAATATGAGCAATTGGGTTGAGGCCTGCACCTCCGACGATATCGACGAGGAGGACGTCATGCGCTTTGATCACGACGGGCGCACCTTCGCGATCTATCGCAGCCCCGAGGACGAGTTCTTCGCCACCGACGGCTTGTGTACGCATGAGCATATCCATCTTGCCGACGGCCTGGTCATGGATGAGATTATCGAATGCCCGAAGCACAACGGCCGCTTCAACTACAAGACCGGCCAAGCCAAAGGCGCGCCGGTCTGCGTCAATCTCAGGACATATCCGGTCAAGGTCGAGTCCGGCAAAGTCCTCATTCAGCTCGGGTGACAGTCATGGAACATGGCATGGTCATCATCGGCGCCGGCGAATGCGGGGTGCGCGCGGCATTTGCCCTGCGTGAAAACGGCTATGGCGGGACGATCGCGTTAATCGGCACCGAACCGCACCTCCCCTATGAACGCCCGCCACTTTCGAAAGAGACGATGGTCTCCGACGATCATCCCTTGCCGAGAACCATCGCCAGTATCGAACAATTCGCTGAGCAGCGGATCGACTTCATCGGCAATTCAACGGCTGCTTCTATCGATCGTGCCGCAAAGTCGGTCGTCCTTCACGACGGCCGAAAAATTCCATACGAGCGGCTGCTGATTGCCACAGGCGCTCTGCCGCGCGCCCTGCCGCTTGCAGCAGGCAGCAAACATTGCGTCACCTTGCGCAGCTATGACGACGCGCTGCGCATCCGTGCGCGCTTCGGTCCGGCGGCACGCATTGCTATCATCGGTGGTGGGTTCATCGGTCTCGAACTTGCCGCAAGCGCGCGCAAGCGCGGCGCGGTGGTGACGGTCATCGAGGCGCAGCCGCGTATCCTGATGCGGGGCGTGCCCGAAGAGATCGCCGAGGTCATCGCCGCCCGCCATCGCCATGAAGGCGTCACTCTGCGCTGCGGAACAGGGATCGCATCGATCAACGACACGGACGACAGCGTCGACATCACCCTCGCTGACGGCATGGAAATTGCCGCCGATCTTGCGGTGATCGGGATTGGCGCCGTCCCTGTCACGGATCTGGCTGAAGCGGCCGGTCTCGAAACCACCAACGGCATTATTGTCAACGATTGGCTGCAGACAAGCGACCCGGACATATTTGCTGCCGGGGATTGCTGCGCCTTTCCACTCGCGATCTATGGCGGACGGCGCGTCCGCCTGGAGGCTTGGCGCAATGCGCAGGAACAAGGTTCCCTCGCCGCGCGCAACATGCTCGGCGGCCAGGAGCCACACGAATCCGTACCGTGGTTCTGGTCCGATCAATACGAACTCGGCCTGCAGGTCGCGGGACTTGCCGACGAAGCGACGCAGACGATCCGCCGTGACCTTGGCGACGATGCCTTCATCCTCTTTCATCTTGCCGCCGATGGCCGGCTTGTCGCGGCAAGCGGCATCGGACCCGGCAATGCTGTCGCCAAAGATATTCGCCTCGCCGAGATGTTGATCCAACGGGGCGCGCGGCCGGTTCCGGCGCAGCTTCAATCGAGCCATGTCAAACTCAAGTCGCTGCTCGCGGCCTAATGCGGATAAACCATGCGAAACCTGCGCCCCACCGTCGCCGACATTCTTGCACTTAAGGGCCGCCGCCAGCTAACCATGCTGCGGGTCGAAACGCTGGAGGAAGCCGAGGCCGCCGAACGCGCCCGCGTCGACATGCTTTCCATACCGCCGGCGTTGCTTACGCCGGAATTTCGCGACGCGGCGCCCTCTGCCTTTACCGTGCCGGGACTCGAATACGGCGATTTCGTCACCGCCGAGGATTACCTGCGCGGCGCGTTCATGGCACGCAAGGCGGGCGCTGACGCCGTCTATTGCGCTGCAAGTCTTGCCACGGTGCGCCGGCTTCGCGACGAAGGTATCCCCGTATGCGGACATGTGGGCCTTATCCCCTCCAAGGCGACCTGGACGGGCGGATTCAAGGCGGTAGGCAAGACCGCGACGAGCGCGCTCGAAATCTGGCGGCAGACCAGGGCGCTTGAAGAGGCAGGCGCCTTCGCCGCCGAGATCGAGGTCGTGCCGGTTGACGTCGCCTCCGCCATCAGCGAGCGAACATCGCTTTTCATGATCTCGATGGGCGCGGGCGCGGGCTGCGATGCGCAGTATCTTTTCGCAGCGGACGTGCTCGGTTCAAATCGCGGCCATTATCCGCGCCACGCCAAAGTCTATCGCAACTTCACGGCTGAACTCGACCGCCTGCAGCAGGAAAGGATCGCGGCCTTTTCCGAGTTCGTCGCCGACGTGAGTGCCAGGACATATCCGGGACCAGAACATGTCGTCGGCATGCCGCGCGAAGAACTGGACCGGTTCTTGCGCGAACTGCCCTCTCTCTGATCTACGGTCGCCGTTTGCCTTAAGCCTCGACTTCGACATTGCCGAGCGGCTTGGAGCAGCAGGCGAGGATATAGCCCTCGTCGATTTCCTCATCGAGGATGCCGCCATTGTGGTCCATGTCGACGTCGCCGGCGAGCTTCATGACCTTGCACGTGCCGCAGAGACCTGACTCGCAGGCGGCAGCAATGCGAATGCCAACACCGCGCGCCGCCTTGAGGATTGTTTCTCCGGCCGCGCATGGCACCTCCATGCCGGACATCGAGAACGTCACCGTCGCGCTCGCGGCGGCCGGCTCCGTGGAGATCCCGTCGAGCATCGGCAGAACAGGCTCGGGCGCCGGGCCGAAGCTTTCCTGATGGTAGTGGGCCATGTCGAATCCGGACGCTTCGAGCATATTGCGCACATCGCGCATGAAGCTTTCCGGACCGCAGCAGAAAATGGTCCGGTCCTTGAAGTCCGGTGCGAGCAGCGGCAGCTTCGGCGTTTCGAGCCTGCCGCGTATGCCGGTCCAGACCTGCCCCATTTCGTGCTCCTTGATGAGGAAGGTCAATTTCAGGTTCGGCATGCAGCTCGTCAGATATTCGAGTTCCTTGCGGAAAATGATATCGCTCGGCCGCCGCGCGCAGGTAACGAAATTGATATCGCTCTGCGGCGCGCAATCATGCATCCAGCGCGTCATCGACATCATGGGCGTGATGCCTGAGCCGGCTGATATGAAGAGATACTTGCTGCCTGGATGCTTGCGCATCGAAAAGTCGCCGAGCGGGCCAAATGCCTTGAGGCGCACGCCCGGCATGAGATGATCGAGCATCCAGCGCGTGCCGATGCTGCCTTCCTGCGCCTTGACCGTCACGGCGACGGTGAAGGGTCGGGAGGGGCTCGATGACAATGTAAAGGTACGCAAAACCGCTTCCGGTTGCACGGGCAGCTCGAAGGTCATGAACTGGCCAGGCTCATAACGAAACCAGTTATGATTATCCGAGCGGAAGGTGAAGGTCTTCACATTGGGCGCTTCCTCGACGACCGAAAGACATTCGAGAAGATGCAGCCGGTCGTTCCACGGCTGCATCTGGTCGAGGTGCGGATAATTCTGGGAAACGCCCATGTTCATTCAAGCAACCCTACTGAGTTTCGTATCGCCGGAAAGCCGGGTTTCCATGGCATTGCTGTACCATTCGAGGAATTGAAGGACGCCGCCTTCATGCTCGACCGAATAGGGACCGGGTTCATAGGCCGGCGAGCGAATGCCGAACGCGTTTTCCTCGACGATGCGACGGTCCTGATCGTTGGTTTCCAGCCAGACATGCGTCAGCTCTTCGAGATCATAATCGACGCCCTCAACCGCATCCTTGTGAACCAGCCACTTGGTCGTGACTTGCGTCTCGTTCGGACCGAGCGGCAGGACACGGAAAGAAATCGCGTGGTCGCCAAGGATATGATTCCACGTCGTTGGATAATGGTAGAGCAGGAGCGAACCTATGCTCCTGGCGTTGACGTCGTCGCTGAGCTGACGGCCGACGGCGCGCTTGCCCGATAGAGTATAGCTCTCGGCATTGTTGATGAGCGGAACACGGGTCGCCCGATACTGCCCATCTTCAGCGATGCGGAATACACTTGGCAAACCCGCAGCCTCGCACTTGTCCCAGTGCGATACCATTTCCGGATCTTCCTTCGAACCCTGAATTCCGGTGGCGCTCGGCGCTTCAGGGAAGGTCTTGCAAAGCTCAGGATGGTTGCCGGCGCAATGGTAGCACTCGCGGTTATTCTCCCAGACGAGCTTCCAGTTGCCTTTCTCGACGATCGAACTCTGGAAGGCGACCTTGGTCTCCGTCAGCCGGTGTGGCGCAAGGTACGGCTCGAGCAGGGTGCGTGTCGGGGTGAAATCGGGCGCGATCTGCGCCAGGCAGATGAAGATGTAGCCGCCGACGCTCTCGCAATGCACCGTTTTCAGACTGAACTGGCTCGCGTCGAAATCCTCGCCCATCTGGCGGGCAAAAAGCAGACGTCCGTCGAGCTCGTACGTCCACTGGTGATAGGGGCAGACGAGCTTTGCCGAACTCCCCTTTTCACCCGCGCAGATGCGCGAGCCGCGATGGCGGCAGGAATTGTGGAAGGCGCGGATCTGTCCCTGGCGGTCGCGCACGATGACGACGGGGTAGTCGCCAACCTGCACGGTGAAATAATTGCCGGGTTTCGCGACTTCGCAATCATGGCCTATAAAGAGCCAGTCGCGATAATAGATCGTCTCCATGTCGAGACGGTAATAGTCTGGGTCCGAGTAGAAAGCCTGTTCCAGTCCGTAGCCCGGTTTCCGGTTTCTGAGATTCCGGAAAAGTTCATTGCGAATGTCCATGTCGCGTCCTCGCCTTAAGCCTGCAAAGAACTGACTGGTGGTGACGGAGAAGAACGTCCGTACAGCCAACGTTTGTCGACCGCACAAAGCCATGCTCCTTGATCGCCCACCGCGATCAGTCGGTTTTCCCTCAAGGCTGGTTTCCGGGCTCTGGAGTTGCCTTTCAGACTTCACGGCGCCTTCCCGGGGTGCACTCCCAGTGGCTGTTTTGCCGCGTTTTACTCCACTACCGTTGCGGGGGCAGCGCCGGGTTTTAACCGGCTTCCCAATTCTCCGCCTTCCCTAGAAAGCGGCACCTCAAGTGGTCACGATAAAAGCATCGGGCTTTGGAAAAGGATAGGTGCGGAAACGACATCGCATTTACGAACGGCGACACGCAGCATTTCGGTCAAATGGTGCGCCGCACCCTTGAACCCGGGCGCTGTCGATTTGTGGCGCCTTCGCCGATCATATCATTGGGCGATGCAGATATTGCCTGATCGATTCTGGCTTCATCTCTATCGAGAATCCCGGCATCGAAGGGGGCATATAGGCGGCATTGCGAATATCGCAGGGATCGACGAAATGCTCATGCAGATGATCGACATATTCGATGACCCGCCCTTCCTTGGTGCCCGATACCGCGATGTAGTCGATCATCGACAAATGCTGCACATATTCGCAGAGGCCAACCCCACCCGCATGCGGCCAGACCGGCAGATTGTATTTCGCCGCGATCAGCAGCACCGCCAGCACCTCGTTGAGCCCGCCCATGCGGCAGGAATCGATCTGGACCACATCGATGGCACCTTCAGCGATGAACTGCTTGAACATGATCCGGTTCTGGCACATCTCGCCGGTCGCCACCTTGACCGGCTTGATTGCCTGGCGAATCTTGCGATGCCCGGCGACATCGTCCGGGCTCGTCGGTTCCTCGATGAAGTACGGCTTGACGAAGGCAAGCTTCTTCACCCAGTCTATGGCCTCGTTGACCTCCCAGACCTGGTTGGCATCGATCATCAGGATACGATCAGGCCCGATCACTTCGCGGGCAATCGTCAGCCGGCGGATGTCATCCTCGAGATCGCGCCCGACCTTCATCTTGATGTGGTTGAAGCCGGCGTCGACGGCCTCCTGGCAAAGCCGGCGCAGTTTTTCATCGGAATAGCCCAGCCAACCGGCGGAGGTCGTATAGCAAGGATAGCCTTCGGCCTTGAGGGCAGCGATGCGTTCGGCCTTACCGGCATCCGCTTTCCGCAGAATGTCGAGTGCCTCGTCGCGGGTCAGAACATCGGTCAGGTAGCGGAAATCGACAATGTTGACGATTTCCTCCGGCGTCATCTCGCCGACCAGCTGCCAGACTGGTTTGCCGGCTTCCTTAGCCAGCAAGTCCCAGACGGCGTTGACGACGGCGCCGGTGGCAAGATGCATTGCGCCCTTGTCCGGCCCGATCCAGCGCAATTGGCTGTCGCCGGTGATGAAATGCCAGAAGCGTCCCGGATTTTCCTTCACCCAGTCGAGTTCAAGTCCGATGACCAGATGCTTCATCGCTTCGATGGCGAGGCAGCAAATCTCGTTGCCACGCCCGATGGTGAATGTGAGGCCGTGCCCGGCAAGACCACCCTTATCCGTATCAAGAACGACATAGGCCGCCGAATAATCCGGATCCGGGTTCATCGCGTCGGAACCGTCGAGGCCCTGCGACGTAGGGAAACGGATGTCGAAAACCCGAAGATCGGTGATGCGGGTCATGTCTTGCTCCTGAAATTGCCCAGTAATCTCGTGTTCAATTTTGGTTTGTCGCAAATGATCAGGTGTCGGCGCGCGCCACCTGCTTCTGGTTGCCAAGGCCCTCAATTCCAAGCTCGATAACGTCGCTTGCCTTCAGATAGCGCGGCGGCTTCATGCCCATTCCGACGCCGGGCGGCGTGCCGGTCGAAATGATGTCGCCGGGCTGCAGGCTCATGAACTGGCTAAGATAGGAAACGAGGAAGGCAACGCCGTAAACCATGGTCTTTGTCGAACCGTTCTGCATCGTCTCGCCATTGACGGTGAGCCACATCTTGAGGTTTTGGGGGTCGGCGATCTCGTCCTTCGTCACCAGCCACGGGCCGGTGGGCCCGAACGTGTCGCAGCTCTTGCCCTTGGTCCATTGCCCGGCACGCTCGATCTGGAAGGCGCGCTCGCTGACGTCATGGACGGTGCAGTAGCCGGCGACGTAGTCGAGCGCGTCGGCTTCGCTGACATATTTTGCGGTACGGCCGATGACGACGCCGAGTTCCACTTCCCAGTCGGTCTTTTCCGAACCGCGCGGTATGAGCAGGTCGTCATTCGGCCCGACAATGGCGGAGGTCGCCTTCATGAAGATCACGGGTTCCGGTGGCACGGCCATCCCGGATTCCGCAGCATGGTCGGCATAGTTGAGGCCGATGCAGATGAACTTTCCGGTACCGGCAACGCAGGGACCGAGACGCGGGGTGCCCTCGACGAGCGGAAGGGCATCCACATCGAGATCGGCCAGCTTTGCCAGCGCTGCTGGATCAAGCACAGCGCCCGAAAGGTCGCTGACTTTTTCCGAGAGATCGCGAATCTGGCCCTGATTGTCGAGTATTCCGGGCTTTTCCTGTCCGGGGGCGCCATAGCGTAGAAATTTCATCGTTTATTCCTTTGGTTAGACCGTCCAGCCGCCATCGATATTGTAGGCTTGACCGGTCGTGTAGGTCGCGCCGGCGAGATAGACGGCAAGATCGGCAATCTCTTCCGGCAAGCCGAGGCGTCCCATGGGCTGGCGCGCGATGAATGCAGCACGCGTCGTCTCATAGTCGCCCCCGGCGCGCATGCGCTGCTCGAGCGACGGGCTTTCGACCGTGCCCGGGCATATCGCGTTGCAGCGAATACCTTGCGTGATGTAGTCGGCGGCCACCGCCTTGGTCAGACCGAGCACCGCAGCCTTGGTCACGCCGTAGGCGAAGCGGTTCGGCACGCCTTTCACGCTGCTTGCAACAGAAGACATGTTGACGATCGCGCCATCCTTTCGCTCGATCATTCCGGGCAGCACCGCCCTGATCGTACGGATCATCGCGCGAACGTTGAGGTCGAGGGCAAAGTCGAGATCGGCATCCGGCATTTCGAGGATCGAGCCGCCGTGCACGAAACCGGCGCAATTGAACAAGATGTCGATCGCCCCGATCTCGCCGATCACCCTGTTGACCTCGTCGGTTTTCAGCACATCGAGCTTGCGCGGATGGATAACGGATTCCTTGGGCAAGGCATCGAGGAGTTGCTCGTTGATATCCGTCGCATGGACGATCGCGCCTTCGCGGGCGAATGCGAGCACGGATGCCCGCCCGATGCCCTGCCCTGCCGCCGTGATGAGAACGCGCTTGCCCGCAAGCTTGCCTGTCATTTCAAACCTCCATTTCGACACCTATCGTGCCTGTCATGCACCCGATGCCCTGCGCTCGGCAATCAGGATGTGATCTGCGGCGAGAACCACCTCGTCGCGCTGGTTCAGAACTTCGCAGCGCTCGACCACGCGGCCGCTGCCGGTGCGCTTCGGATCATCTTCCTTGGCGCTGATGGTCACGCGGGTCCGGATCGTATCGCCGATGAACACCGGGCGCACAAAGCGCAGCCGGTCGTAGCCATAGGAAAAAGCCACGGGATTGATCAGGCTCGCCGTGAGCCCGACGCCGATCGAAAAGATCATTGTGCCGTGCGCCACGCGCTGGCCGAACGGCGTCGTCTTGGCAAATTCCGCGTCCATGTGGTGCGGGAAGAAATCGCCGGTATGGCCCGCATGCACCACGAAATCGGTCTCGGTGATCGTCCTCCCGGAGGTGACGCGTACATGGCCAAGTTCATAGTCCTCGAAATAGATTGCCTGTTCGGCCATTCACGCCTCCGCCAGTTTCGCCAGCGGCGTTGCCGGCATTGCGCTCGATTCATAAGCCGCCTCGACCAGCGCCATCGTCTGCCAGCCATCTTCGACCGAACTGACCAAGGTCTCGTCTTCTCCACTCGCGAAACGCTGCAGATTGGCCATGCGCCCAACGAAGGCATCCGGGAACCAGGCGCCCTTCAGGGGAACGTCGATCCAGTCCGAGCCGCCCTTCGGGTAGATCATCAGCACGTCCGGCTCGCCGCGCGGATAGTCGAGATTGACCCCGAGCTTCACATAGGCAGCGCCTTCAGTGCCGCAGATACGGAACTCGCAGGCCTGGAATTTGCGGCCGAATTTGTGGTCATGGTTGATGGAGAGCGCACAGCGCACGGTATCGCCGTAATCGAGAATGGCGCTCGTCCGCGTCTGCGCGACCTTGTGGTTCGGATGCCCCAGCGTCTTGGCATGAACGCCCAGCGGATTGCCGAGAATCTGGCGGATGAGATCGATATAATGGATCGAATGCATGGCGATTTCGACCCGGGGCAGGCCAGCGAGGAACGGCCAGAGCGACCACGGTGTATCAAGCGCCAGCCATGCATCGAAATCGATGACGTCGCCAAGCCAACCTTGTGCGATCGCATCTTTCAGGGCGAGCATCATCGGCGCAAAGCGCAGCTGGAAGTTGACGGCGGCCGTGATATTGCGCTCGCGGCAAATCTCCACGATTTCGGAGGCTTCTCCAAGGTCACTGCCCATAGGCTTCTGGATCAGCGCGAACGACCCCCGCGGCAGCGCCCGCAACACATCCGCATGGCGCGAAGGCGGCGTCGCCAGATCGAAGATCGCATCCTCCACCGCAGCGGCTTCGGCCAGCGACGCGTAAGCGGTCACGTCCCACTGATCAGCCAGCTTGCGCGCCTTGTCGAGGTCGGGGTCAAACAATCCGGCAATCGGAAAGCCGCCCTTCCGATAGGCCGGGTAGTGCGCATCGCCGACGATGCTGCCGGCACCGAAGGTCACGATGGGCCTTGGCTTTTCAGGCAATGGCCAGCTCTGCTGCAGGGCCGTCGGGTCAAAACGCATCACTATTCCTCATCAGTCGAGATGGAACACTTCTTCCATCGTCGCCCACCACTCGCCTTCGGCCCTGGTTTCAAGCGGAATCTGGCATGGCATGCACTCGGCCCACCATTCCTGGTTCCTCGGGTCCGCTGCCATCTTCGCCATATCGGCGGCAAAATCCGTTCCGTGATATTCGAAGGTGCCGAACAGGACGTTTTCCGGCTCGCGCAGAAAGATCGTGTAGTTGCGGATATTGCAGCTCGAAATAAGCGCGAGAATCTCCGGCCAGACAGCAGCATGCAGGCGCTTGTATTCGGCGACCTTATCCGGGTTGAGCCCGATCATCATGCCCATGCGCTGCATCGTCAGACCCTTATCTCGGTGGTGAATTCGTCGACGCTCCGGCCTTTGACGGCATCCCAGTCCCAATCGATGCCGATACCGGGTTCGGAGGGCGCCACAGCATGGCCGTTCTCGATCCGCATCTGCGTATGGGTGAGATCATCGAGCTGCGGGATGTATTCGACATATTTGCCATTCTGGACGGCGCAGGTAAGGCTCACATGCAGTTCCATGAGGAAGTGCGGGCAGACCGGCATGTCGAAGGCTTCCGCCGTGTGCGCGACCTTCAGCCATGGCGTGATACCGCCGATACGACCGACATCGACCTGCACGATCGAGCAGGCACGCTTCTGCATATATTCGCGGAAGTGGCGTATCGAATAGAGCGATTCGCCGACCGCGACCGGGATTGCCGTGGCGGATGAAAGGCGCACATGCCCATCGATGTCATCCGCCGGCAGCGGCTCTTCCAGCCAGGCAAGATCGACATCGCGCAGCACATGCGAACGACGAATGGCCTCGTCGAGGGCAAAGCCCTGGTTGGCATCCGTCATGATTTCGAAGCCGGAACCGACAGCATCGCGCACGGCGGAAAGCCGGTCGAGATCCTCCGAGCCATGCGGCCGGCCAATCTTGACCTTGGCGCCGCGGAACCCCTTGGCCTGCGCCTGCAGCGCATCGTCAACCAGCGCCTGCTTTTCAATGTGCAGCCAACCACCCTCGGTTGTATAGAGGGGACAGCGATCCTTGGCGCCGCCTGCAAGTTTCCATAGTGGCAGGCCCTGCTTCTTCGCCCGCAAATCCCAGAGCGCCGTATCGACGGCCGCCAGCGCTATCGCCGTGATTGCACCAATGGTCGTCGCGTGCGTTGCGAATTCGAGATCACGCCAGATGGCTTCGATCTGGTCGGCATCCTTGCCGAGTATGCGCGGAACAAGGTGATCGGAAAGGAGCCGCATGACCGAGGAGCCGCCTGTGCCGATCGTATAGCTGTAGCCGGTGCCGGTTGCGCCATCGCTGTCGGTGATGGTGACGATAGGCGTTTCCTGGCTGACGAAACTCTGGATGGCGTCGGTCCGCAGGACCTTCGGCGGCAGATCCACCATACGCAGTTCGACGCGTTCAATCATTGCCATCGTATCAGCTCCGCAAGGTTTTGCCGGTTTCGGGCGAGAAGAGATGCGCCTGCGACAGGTCGAAACTGAACTTTACCACCTCACCCCCGGCAATGGCGCGCGGATTGAGCATGCGCGAAACCCATTCGCGCTCTGCCATGGTGACAAAGAGCAGCGTTTCATTGCCGAGCGGCTCGGTGATCGACACCGGCAGCTCCAGTTCGTGAACATCGGTGGCTTCACCGGAATTGAGGCCGTGCCCGGTCGGGTAGATATCATCAGGACGCAAGCCGAAAATCACCTTGTCGCCGGCCGCGACCTTGTTGCGGAATTCGGCCGGCAGCGGCAGGCTCTGGCCGCCCTCGAAAATAAGCTTTCCGTCCGCGACGCTGGCTTCGTTGAGGTTCATCGGCGGCGAACCGATGAAGCCGGCGACAAAGCGCGTGGCCGGACGCTTGAATACCTCGTCTGGCGTTCCGACCTGTTCGATATAACCGTCGCGCATGATGACGATGCGATCTGAGAGCGTCATCGCCTCGACCTGATCGTGCGTCACATAGATCATGGTGGATTGCACCTTGTTGTGCAGGCGCTTGATCTCCGTTCGCACCTGTGTGCGCAGCTTCGCATCGAGATTGGAGAGCGGTTCGTCGAAGAGGAAGACGTCGGGCTGGCGCACGATGGCCCGCCCCATCGCGACACGCTGGCGCTGGCCGCCGGAAAGTTGCGACGGCCGACGGTCCATATATTTGCCGAGATCGAGAATCTGTGCCGCTTCGTTGACGCGGGCGTCGATCTCGCTCTGCGCAACTTTGCCGATCTTCAGCGAAAAGCCCATATTCTCCCGCACTGTCATATGCGGGTAGAGCGCGTAGGATTGGAACACCATCGAGATATTGCGGGCGCGCGGCGGCAGATCGTTGACGGGCTTGCCGCCGATCTCGATCACGCCGTCGCTGATATCCTCGAGCCCGGCGATCATCCGCAGCGTCGTCGACTTGCCGCAGCCGGAAGGACCGACCAGCGCGATAAACTCGCGATCCTTGACCTCAAGATCGATGCCATGCACGACGTCGACATTGCCGTAGCGCTTGACCAGCTTTTTGAGTGTGACGGGAGCCATACGAACTAACCTTTCACCGCGCCGAACGTCAGTCCGGATACGAGATGCTTTTGAATGATGAACGTCAGGGTGAGCGCCGGAATGATCATGACGACGGCGAGCGCGCACATGCCGCGCCAGTCGATGGTAAATTCCGACGTATAATCGAGAAGGCCGACGGGCAGCGTCTTCGAATTCACCGAGCGGGTGATCTGCGAGGCAAGCGCATACTCGTTCCACGAGGTGAGGAATGCGAAGATGCCGGCGGAAGCAATGCCGGGCCCGGCGAGCGGAAATTCCACCTGCCAGAATGCCTGCCAGAGCGTGCAGCCGTCGATCTGCGCGGCCTCCGCAAGGTCCTTCGGCACCTGGCGGAAGAAGCCGTCGATCAGCCAGATCGTAAAGGGCACATTCAGCGCCACATAGACCAGGATCATCGCAAAGTGCGTATCGATGATGCCGAGGCGCGCGAAGATCATAAAGAGGGGCAGCGACAGCGCAATGCCGGGCACCGCACGCGTCAGCATGAAGCCGAGGAAGATACCGGACTTTCCCTTGAACTTGTAGCGGGCAAAGGCGTAGCCGCCGGCGGTGCCGACAACCAGCGCGATGATGGTCGATGTAATCGAGATGATCAGCGAGTTGCGGAAATAGTCGATGACCGGAATGCCGCCTTGCCCTGCCCCGCCGAACATGGCGCGATAGGCGTCGAATGACAGTTCCTGCGGAATCCAGACCGGTGGCTTCGCCATGATCTCGACAGTGGGACGCAGCGAACTCAGGACGATCCACAGGCCCGGCAGGCAAATTACCAGCATCGCGAGGAACAGGCCGACGAGGTGGGCGAACTTCAGCGCGCGGCGCTTGAATCTATGGGATGTATTCAGATCCATCTTACCACTCCGCTCCAATCTGCTGGCGCGCAGCCGCAAGTTTCCTGAAGAAATAGACAGTGAAAAGGATCGACAGCAGGATCGAGATATAGGCCATGGCATTGGCAAACCCCATGCGGCCATCACTATAGGCGGTGCGCCCGATGAGGGTCCACAGGAGTTCGGTGCGCTTGGCCGGCCCGCCATCGGTCATGATCTTGACAATGTCATAGGCGCGCGCAACGTCGAGCGAGCGGATCGTCATGGCGATGAACGCGAACGGCATCAGGTACGGCCATGTGACGAAACGAAAAGTCTGCCAGGGCGTGCAGCCGTCGACCCGCGCCGCTTCGATCGGCTCCTGCGGCATGGCGAGAAGTCCGGCAAGGATCAGGATGGCGAAGACCGAGGTCGACGACCAGATCTCGGCGACGATGATCGAGAACAGGGCAAGGTTGCCGTCGATCAGCCACGGTATGGCATTGGTGGCAAGACCGAGCGATTGCAGGGCGTTGTTGATGAAGCCCACATTGTCATTGAAGAGGAACTTGAACTGGAAGCCGACAAGCACCGGCGAGAACATCATCGGGAACATCATCAGTGTGCGCAGGAGCCGCTGACCGTGCGTTGCCTTGTTGACGAGCATGGCAAGTCCGAGGCCGAGCATCATTTCCGCGTTGAGCGCAATCGTCAAAAGCAGAACGGTGCGTCCGAACGCCGTCCAGAATTCATAGCTGGTGAGTGCCGTGACGTAGTTCCGGAAGCCGATGAGAACCCAGATCGTCTCGGGCTTGGTCAGACGGAACGGCGTAAAACTCGAATAGAGCGAGAAAAGCAGCGGCAGGACGATCACGGCGGCAAGAACGATGATCGCGGGCAGTAGCAAGAGTGTCGGCGCTGATAGTTTGAGAGATTTCATCGGATGCCTTGTTCTGACGTCACCTGGACAGCGAGCCAGCGCAATAATCACTGACCTTAAAGGTAAAACTTCCAGCTCAGGGCAAGGTCATTGCCCCGCGCCGGATGAATTGGACGATCGGGACAGCACCGCGTGCGGCACCGTCCCGAAATTGAAATCAGATCAGAGCTTGCCGGCGTCCTTCAGGATGTCGGTTGCCTTCTGGGCCGCGGTATCAAGCGCTTCCTTTGACGTCTTGTCGCCAAGGATCGCCGCCTGCAGTTCCGGATAGACCGCATTGGAAATTTCGATCCATTCGGCAAGTGGCGGAACCGGGAAAGCGCTCTTTGCCTCTTCCTGGAACGCATTTAGCACTTCCGACTTGTACGGATCGGATTTCGACTGCTCGATATCCCATTCCCATACCTTGGTGCGCGTCGGCAGCGGGCCATTCTTGGCTTCGAGCTTCTGGCTGTCTTCGTTGGTCAGCCACCAGACCAGGGAAGCAGCAGCATCCTTGTGGGCGCAGTTTTCCGTGACCGAGAAGCCGTGATGACCCGACCAGCCGGTGCGCTTGCCGGAAGAACCCTTAGGCGCCACCTTGATGCCGACATTGCCCGCGACCTTCGACGACTTCGGGTCGTTGAAGAAGCTGGCCCAGCCCGGCCAATCGAGGTTGATGGCGATCGAACCTGAAGCGAAGCCCTGGCCGAGATCATCCCACAGATAGTTGGTCGTGCCAGCAGGCACAGCCTTTGCCTTGTAGAGGTTGACGAACCAGTCGAGCGCCTTGACGCCGGCTTCCGAATTGAAGGCCGGCTTGCCTTGCGCATCGATATACTCGCCGCCTTCGGCAATGACCATTTCATAGAAGCGGCCGTTGATCGCCTCTTCCTTGCCGGCGAACTGCGTGCCGTAGAAATCCGGCGCCTTGGTGAAGAACTGCGCCTGATCCGAAACCTGCTGCCAGGTATCCGGCGGCGTCAGGTAGTAGCCGTACTTTTCCTTGAACGCCTTCTTGTTGGCGTCGTCCTCGTAAAGGCTCTTCTGGTAATAGAGCGCCGATACGTCGAACTGCGCGCGCGGCAGCATGACGAGCTTGCCGTCAAGCGTCGAGGCCTTGATGTTGTTGGGGACGAATTCCGCGATTTCTTCCGCCGGAAGCAGCTTGTTCAGGTCGGTATAGATGCCTGGATACTGCGGTGCGAACGACGAGTGGTTCGATCCAACACACCAGTTCAGGCTGCCCGAGGCGATGTCCGACTTGATCTCCTTGTCGAGCTCGAAGTGGTTCTTCTTCGACAGGATGTTGACCTTGGCGCCCGTCAGCTTTTCCCACTCGTCGATACGCTCGTAGAGGGGCTCGTACTGCTGACCGCCGATAAGCTTGGCGTCGATCGTCACGCCGTCGAATTTTCCAGGCAAGTCTGCCGCAACGGCTCCCTGCGCTGCCAACAACGCGATAGCCCCAGCTGAAACGCTGGCCAAAAGATACTTCATCGAAATTCCTCCCAAAGCGGGACCGCTCCCCGGCTCCCGCACAGTTAAACACCCATATATGGGCGCTTCATTCATATACAAACATTAATTAGGCTCTATCGTCAAGCAAGGAATTCGCTTTCCTACGAATATCCTCTTCGTATATGCATACTCTCAATGGGGAGATTTTTCATGACGGACGAAGACGACAGCGACCGGTATCGGGCGCCTGCGCTCGACAAGGGGCTAGATATTCTCGAACTGCTTTCCGGGATTGATGGGGGGCTCACTCAGGCGGAAATCGCCAAGTTTCTCGGGCGAAGCCCCAATGAATTTTATCGTATGCTCGACCGGCTGGTGCGGCGCGGCTACGTTACACGGCTGGAGGGAGACCGCTACTCTTTAACCCTTAAACTCTTCGGCCTTGCGCAGCTCCATGCGCCGGTACGCCGCCTGGTATCCTATGCGACGCCCTTGATGCGCGACCTTGCCGTCAATTCTAAGCAGGCCAACCAGCTCAGCGTCTTCGATCGTGGCGCGGCGGTGGTCATCGCCCAACAGGAAGCCCCGGAATACTGGGGCATCTCGATCCGCGTAGGCTCGCACATCAGCCTGTTCAACACCGGCTCCGGTCACGTGCTTCTTGCCTTCAGGTCCGATGATGAGCGCGCCCTGATGATTGCAGAATACGAGAAACACGCGGACGATATTGCCCAGCCCGCGGACTTTCTCGAGCGCCTCAACCAGATTCGCGAGCGTGGATATGAGGTCATGCCGAGCGCTCAGACCGCAGGCGTCTACAACGTTTCAGCGCCGGTGCTTGGACCCGACGGGCGCGCCATTGCCGCCCTCACCTGTCCCTATATTCAGCTCCTGAACATTGCGAACGCTCCGGCCATCGACGATGCCCGCAAGATGCTGGTGGCGACGGCCCAGAAATTATCGGCACTCGCCGGGGCCGACGTCATTCATTCAAGCGTGCCCCGGCACGCCTGACCGAAGGAGGAAATCCCCCATGTCAGTCATGCCCTTGATCGATACCCACCTTCACATTATCGATCAGTCCGCCCTCTCTTATCCCTGGCTTGCCGGCGCAGAAGCTCTCAACCGCGACTTCAGCTACGAGGAATATGCTGTGCAGGCGCGCCGCGCCGGCATTGCACAGGCGCTACACATGGAAGTGGATGTCGCCGCGCACGAGATCGAGACGGAAACGGCCTACATTGCGGGCCTTGCCCGCCGCGAGGACAGCCTCATTGTCGGAGCCATATCCTCCTGCCGTCCGGAAGACGGGGATTTCCCGGCCTTTCTCGAGCGACAGCTTGCCAACCCCATGGTGAAGGGTTTCCGCCGCGTGCTCCATGTGATGCCAGACGCGCTTTCGGAAAGCCCGACGTTTCGCGACAACATCAAGCGCCTTGCCAAGACGAGGTTCACTTTCGACCTCTGTGTCCTGCCCCGCCAGATTGACAAGGCGATTGCGCTCGTTGACCTTGCGCCGGATGTCACCTTTATCCTCGATCACTGCGGCGTGCCGGATATCAAGGGCGAAAAGTTCGACGAATGGAGCGGGAAGGTCGCCGAGATCGCCAAGCGCAGCAACGTCATCGCCAAGATATCGGGGGTAGTTGCCTATGCGAACGCCGACGCTTGGCAGGTGGATACGCTCAAGCCCTATGTTCATCACGTGATCGACAGTTTCGGCTTTGACCGGCTCGTCTGGGGCAGCGATTGGCCCGTTTGCACGCTTGGCGGCGGGCTTGCTACCTGGGTCGCGGCAACCCATGCGCTCGTTTCCGGCTGCAGCAACGAGGAGCGGGGCAAGCTTTTCTCGCAGAACGCCCGCCGCATCTGGAATCTCGGCTGAATCTGCTATCGGTTCAAATAGGCTTGCCTGCTGCCGCCTGCCGCTTTACCCATGGTAAAATCAGCGGCACAAATGGCAGGGGCGACAATGGCGGTAGAGACAAGCGGACCGGATCTTTTAAGCGTCGTGGTCCTGCTCGGCGCGGGCGTCGTCGCCGTGCCCTTGTTCAAGCGCCTCGGCCTTGGCTCCATCCTCGGTTATCTGGCAGCCGGGGTCGTCATCGGCCCGTTCGGCCTTAAGTTCTTTTCCGATCCCGAAACGATCCTGCATGTGGCGGAACTCGGCGTCGTGATGTTTCTTTTCATCATTGGCCTCGAGATGCAGCCTTCCCGGTTATGGGGGTTGCGCAAGGACATCTTCGGACTTGGCGCGCTTCAGGTCGGTGTCTGCGCCCTCCTTCTGACCGGCGTCGGCATCGCCACCGGCTTTCCTGTGGCGCATTCCTTTGTCGCCGGCGCCGGCTTCGTTCTGACGTCGACCGCCATTGTCATGCAACTTCTCGAGGAGCGCGGCGAGACGGCGACGCCTCAGGGTCAGCGCATGGTGTCGATCCTTCTTCTTGAAGATCTGGCCATCGTCCCCCTGCTCGCGATCGTCGCTTTTCTCGCCCCGATGAGCGTGGAAGCCGCAGGCGGCATGCACTGGGTTCCGATCGGCATAGGGATGGGGGCCATTGTCGGGCTCGTGCTGGCCGGCAAATACCTGCTCAATCCGCTCTTCGGATTTCTTGCGCAGTCGCGCGCCCGCGAGGTCATGACGGCGGCGGCGCTGCTCGTCGTCCTTGGATCGGCGCTGCTGATGCAGGTGAGCGGGCTCTCCATGGCCATGGGCGCGTTCCTTGCCGGCGTTCTCCTTTCCGAATCGACGTTCCGCCACCAGCTCGAAGCCGATATCGAGCCTTTCCGCGGCATCTTGCTCGGCCTGTTCTTCCTCGCAGTCGGCATGTCGCTCGACTTGAGCGTTGTCGCTGCCAACTGGAAGACCGTCATTTTCTACGTCATCGCCTTCAAGGTCGTGAAAGCGACCGGGATCTATGCCGTTGCACGGCTGCTGAAATCTTCCAACCGCGAGGCAATCGAACGCGCCGTCATCATGGCCCAGGGCGGCGAATTCGCTTTCGTGCTCTATGCGACAGCCACGGCCGTGGGCATTCTCGACGGCCAGGCGAATGCAATTCTTACAGCCGTGATCATCTTCTCGATGTTCCTGACGCCCCTGCTTCTCGTTGCCCTGCGTTTTCTCATGCCAGAAGAAAAACAGGACCTGGAAGCGGTCGAGGTGGCGGAAGGCCTTTCGGGCAACGTGCTGATCATCGGCTTCGGCCGGTTCGGACAGATTTCCTGCCAGCCGCTGTTGCTGCGCGGCGTCGATATCTCAATCATCGACAACGACGTTGAAATGATCCAAGCGGCATCGCAATTCGGCTTCAAGGTCTATTACGGCGATGGCACGCGGCTTGATATTCTGCACGCCGCCGGCGCCGGTCGGGCCCAGGCCGTTCTCATTTGCGTCGACAAGGCTGAGACAATCCTTTCGATCGCCAACCTGCTCAAATCAGAATTCCCGCTCGTGCAAATCTATGCGCGCGCCTACGACCGCGGCAATACGATCGAACTGATCAAGATCGGCGTCGATTACCAGATGCGCGAGACCTTCGAATCGGCGCTGATCTTCGGCGAGAATACGCTCGTCGGGCTCGGCGTCGACAGGCGCGAGGCCGCCGACGTGATCGAGGATGTGAGACGGCGCGACGCCGAACGTCTCGACCTTCAGGTGGCAGGCGGCATACGCGCCGGCATCGACCTCATGAAGGGCAATGCCCCGGTTCCCGGCCCGCTGATCAAGCCGCGCCGCGCCGGTCAGGTAATCAACCCCGAGGTCGCCGGGGTGCAACCGCCGCAAAACGCCGACGCAAACTGAAGGGATCATCATCATGCCTGACACGGACGATGCGAAGATCACAGCCATTGTCGATTTCTGGCGCGAGGCCGGAGAGGAAAAATGGTGGACCAAGGACGAGGCATTCGATGAACTGTGCCGCGCGCAGTTTCTCGACGACCACTATGTCGCGGCGCGCCGCGAATATGAACACTGGGTCGATACTCCCCACGGAGCCTTGGCACTGATGGTGCTGCTCGATCAGTTTCCCCGCAATTTCTTTCGCAATACCGGCCATATGTATGCTACGGACTCGCTGGCCCGCATGTATGCCCACCGCGCCCTCGAACAGGGTCACGACATCTCCATCGAAAATCCCTTGCGCGCCTTCTTCTATCTGCCCTTCATGCATTCCGAAGACCTCGACGATCAGAGGCGGTGTGTGGAACTTTGCAGCGGCGGCTCGCCTGCCAATGTCGAATACGCCCATGACCACTACGATATCATCCAGCGCTTCGGCCGCTTTCCGCATCGCAACGCCATTCTCGGCCGCACAATGACCGAGGAAGAACAGACCTTTCTCGATGCCGGCGGGTTTGCCGGGTAGCCAAAACACCCAGCTACCCCTTGAACTCGAACCTTGCGGCTGCCATTATAGGCCGATCTGGCACACGCAATTTTCACTTTGACAGCCAGTCAAACAGGGACTGACCGCGCATCGATGCCGGACGATCAATCTGAAGAGCCTCCAAGTCCGGACTTGCGAAGCATGCTGACTCTGCATGCGCAGCGTCAGCGACTACACTCCTATTGCGCTATTTATTCCGTTTTCCCCCACGCCCGCGGCTCCCGCTGTGGCATCGCGTTGTCACGCGTCGGCGCATCCGCCCGCCGCGCTGTACGCTGATTATTTTCTTCGAAAGGACCTGACGTTCCAATGGAATGGACCCTTGACTGGATTGCCGATCCCAATGCCTGGATAGGACTCCTGACCCTGATCGTGCTCGAGATCGTTCTCGGCATCGACAATCTCGTCTTCATTGCGATTCTTGCCGACAAGCTGCCTGCGCACCAGCGCAATCGCGCGCGCATTCTTGGCCTTTCGCTGGCGCTGATCATGCGCCTGCTGCTGCTTGCCTCGATTTCCTGGGTGGTGAAGCTCACGACCCCGCTGTTCAGCGTGGCAGGCTTCGGGTTCTCCGGGCGCGACATTATCCTCATCATCGGCGGCGTGTTCCTCCTGTTCAAGGGCACGATGGAACTGCACGAGCGCCTTGAAGGGCATCTTTCCGCCAAGGAAACGAATGCCGCCAACGCGGTGTTCTGGCAGGTCATCGCCCAGATCGTGGTTCTTGATGCTGTGTTCTCCCTCGATAGCGTCATCACCGCTGTCGGCATGGTGAAGTATCTCGAAGTCATGATGATCGCGGTCGTCATCGCCGTCGGCGTGATGATGCTGGCGGCAAAGCCGCTCATGAATTTCGTCAATCGCCACCCTACGGTCGTTATCCTCTGTCTCGGCTTCCTGATGATGATCGGCTTCAGCCTCATCGTCGAAGGCTTCGGATTCCACATTCCGAAGGGCTATCTCTACGCGGCGATCGGCTTCTCGGTCCTCGTCGAAGCGGCCAACCAGCTTGGACGCCACAACCGCGAGAAACACGTCACCACGATGGACCTGCGCGACCGCACCGCCGGCGCCGTGCTGCGCCTTCTCGGCGGCGGACGCGGCGCGGAGGCGCCGCATTCCGATACGCTCGATGTCATAGCCGAGCACAGCGCCGCAAGCGACGTTTTCCATCCGGAAGAGAAGGAAATGATACGCGGCGTGCTCGACCTCGTCGAACGACCGGTGCGCTCGATCATGTCGCCCCGCAATGAAGTCGAATGGCTCGATCTCGACGAGACCAACGAGGAACTCCTTGCCGAAATCCGCACCCTGTCCCACAGCCGCGTCGTGCTGGCGCGCGGACGCGTCGATGAATTTGTCGGTGTTGCGCTGACCAAGGACCTGCTGTTTGCCATACTTGACGGCGGCAAAATCGATTGGGAGAAAGTGACGCGCCAGCCGCTGATCTTCCACGAAAACGCCAATGTGCTGCGCGTTATGGAACAGTTGCGCGGCTCTTACGTGCAGATGGGCGTGGTACTCGATGAGCATGGTTCGTTCGAGGGCATCGTCACGCCTACCGACGTTCTTGAGGCGATCGCCGGCGATTTCCCCGAGGAGGGCGAGGATAGTCCGGTCATCGAGCGCGCCGAGGACGGCAGCATGGTCGTTGACGGCTATATCGACATTCGCCGCCTTGGCGGCCTGATCGATCGCGACCTGGTCGACGATGGCGACCGCTACACGACGCTTGCGGGCTATATCCTGTGGAATATGGGTCACATTCCCGCAGCGGGCGAGAAACTCACCGTCGACGACCTCGAATTCGAGATCGTCGAGATGGAGGGACGCAATATCGGCAAGGTCCGCATTTCGCCGGCCCAGACCGCAGCCTTCATCTGACGAAAGCCGTGGTCCGGACGTCTTCCGGACCGCTCAGTTGCCATCAACTGCCGAGGATGGCCTTTTTGAACGTCTCGATATTGTGGTGCATCATGTCGATGTAGGTGCTGGCACCCTCGTCCGGCTTTGACAGGGCATCCGAATAGAGCGTTCCGCCGACCTTGAGCTTTGTTTCGCTGGCGATCTGCTCGATGAGGCGCGGATTGGTGATGTTCTCAACGAAAATCGCCGAGGCCTTATCTTCCTTGATCTGCTTGATCAGGGCGACAATATCGGCAGCAGAGGCCTCCGAATCCGTCGATATCCCCTCAGGCGCGAGGAAGGTCAGCCCATATTCGTGCTGGAAATAGCCGAAGGCATCATGTGACGTGATGACCAGACGCTTGGACTCCGGGATAGAGGCGATTGCCGCCTTGACCTCGGTTTCGGTGGCGTCGAGCTTTGCCGTATAGGCGGCCGCGTTGCTTTTATAAGTGTCGCAATTTGCAGCGTCGGCCGTGCAGAAGGCATCGACGATATTCTTCACATAAATCTTGGCATTGCTGATCGATTGAAACGCATGTGGATCGAACGCCTCATGTTCTTCGTGCTGCGTGCCGCTGGCCGCTTCATAATGGTGTTCGTCCTCGGCGCTCTTGATCGGCTCGACGCCCTTGCTCAACTCAATGATCGGCGCCTTTGTGGCGCTCGCCTCAACGAGACGCGGCAGAAAGCCTTCGAAATGCAGGCCATTCACCAGCACCACATCGGCGCTGGCGACCGCCGCGGCATCAGCGGGCTTCGGTTCATAGACATGCGCATCGCCGTCCGGGCCGACGAGGGTCGTCAGCTTGATCTTGTCGCCGCCGACATTCTTGGCGAAGTCCGAAATCACCGTGAAGCTGGAGACCACCTTGAGCGGATCCGCAAATGCGGTCGAGTAGGCCCCGCTCAGTAATAGTATAACATTCACAGTTGCGGCAAGTTTGAAGGCTTTTTTCATGGGTTCCATTCCTGGTTTGCTAGGCGGTTCTGTGGCGGTGAGGACGCAGGCGGCTATTGATGACGCCACGCGTGCCGATGACGATCGAACTCAGATAGATCGTGCCGGCCGATAGAATGATGGCGGGCCCCGAAGGCACGGCAAAATGATAGGAAATCAAAAGCCCGCCGGCGCATGAAATGCAGCCGATGACGATGGCAAGACCGCACATGGGTCCGACGCGCGACGTCCAGAAACGGGCAGCGGCGGCTGGCAGCATCATCAGGCCGACGGCGAGCAAGGTGCCGAGCGCCTGGAAGCCGCCGACGAGGTTGATGACAACCAGGGCGAGGAAAATGAAATGCACCGGCGTGCCGATGCGGCTTACCGAGCGCAGGAAGAGCGGATCGAGACATTCGGCGACAAGGCCGCGCCAGAAAATGGCGAGCGTGACGACGCTGATGGCGGAGATTATCCCGATCAGGCTCAGCGCCTCATTGTTGAGTGCGAGCACCGTTCCGAAGAGAACATTCATCAAATCGACATTCGAGCCGCGCAACGAGACGATCAGGACCCCGAGCGCCAGTGAAATCAGATAGAAGGCCGCCATCGACGCGTCCTCCTTCTGGATGGTGAAGCGCGAGACGGCGCCGGCGCCGAGCGCGACGATGACGCCGGCCACAAGACCTCCAATCGTCATCGGCACGATTTGCAGCCCGTAAAGGAGAAAGCCGACCGCGGCGCCAGGCAGGATGGCATGCGCCATCGCATCGCCGGTCAGGCTCATGCGCCGTAACATCAGGAATACACCGACCGGGCAGGAACCGAGGGCAAGTGCGACCGAGCCAAGCAAGGCGCGCTGCATGAAGCTGTAGTCGGCGAACGGCGCAATAAAGAAATCATACATGATCGCGCTGCCCGTGATGATGGTGCTCGTGATCGTGATGCGCGTGATGGTGATGACCATCGTCGTGGTGGTGCGCCACCACATGGGCGTCATCGTCCTCGCACCAGGGCGCGCCCTCTTCCCACGCCTCGTGAAATTGGCGCGCATGCAGGAGATTTTCCGGCCGCAGCGTCTCACGCGATGCGCCCCAGGCGATGGGTTTTCGCGCAAGGAGCAGCGTTTCGGGAAAATGCTCTCGCACAAGGTCGAGATCATGGACGACGACCATGATCGTGCGATTCTCGCCGTGCCAGCGCTTGATAAGTTCGATCAGGTCGCTGACGGTTTTCGTGTCGATCGCATTGAAAGGCTCATCTAGCAGGATAAGATCGGCATCCTGCAGCAGGACCCTGGCAAATAGCGCACGCTGCAACTGTCCGCCGGAAAGTGTATCGATCGGGCGCAGTTCGAAGCCTTCGAGCCCGACGCTCATCAGGGCCTTGGACACTCTTTCCTTGTCTTCAGCCGTGATGCGTCCAAGCAGTCCGCGCTTCGGCCAAAGGCCAAGCGAGACGAGATCGACAACCCGCGCAGGGAATGAGCGGTCGAGTTCGGACTGCTGCGGCAGGTATGCAATGCGCGTCCCCTTCTCGACCGTACAGGACCCCGACATCGGCTTTAAAACACCGACAATCCCCTTCATCAGCGTGGATTTGCCCGACCCGTTCAGCCCAACGACAGCTGTAAGCGAGCCGCGGCGAACGCTTCCATTCAAATGATGCACGGCCGGGTGCCGGTGATAGCCGAGCGTAAGGTCGCGAAAGGTCAGGCAGGGTACGGGCATTGTTTCTACTGCGTTCGCTGAAGGTGCCGCCAGTGCGCGGGCTTTTCCAAATCGATATGTGATGTTATTACATTAGTCAACAATGGCGAATTTGAGAACCGCTGAAAATCGTGTATCCACTGGCACCAAGGCCAAAGACTGACTATCTGCTACTGATGATCAAGGAGCATTTTCGGCAATGACATCGACGCAAGAGCTGACCAAGAACCAGGCGCTGGTTTTCAATGCCCTGGCTCGCGCCGAGGGGCCTCTCAGCGCTTACACGATACTCGACCAGCTGCGCGGCGAGGGTTTCCGCGCCCCGCTCCAGGTCTATCGCGCCCTCGACAAATTACTCGACTACGGCATGATCCACCGGCTCGAAAGCATCAATGCCTTCGTTGCTTGCTCGCATCCGCACAACCACAGCCACAGCCATGGCATGACCGCCTTTGCCATCTGCGAGAAATGCGGTCAGGTATCTGAATTTTCCGATGAAGTGATCACGGGACGCGTGCGCGAGTGGACAAGCGAAAACGGCTTCAGGCAGTCGAAAACCACGATTGAAATACGCGGCGTTTGCGCCAACTGCGCGGCGGCCTAATCGCCTTCTACAATCAGCGTTTGTAGGCCTTCAGCCAAATATCCACGCCGGATGTCACGGTCTTGCGGATAAGCGCGGGCGACGGAGGCGTCGCCATGCAGCCGAATATGCGCTTCTTGAAAAGGCCTGACATGAAAAGGTCAGCCAGCTGATAGGTTGCAAGCTCGGTGTCCTCGATGTCGAGGGTTCCGGCGGCGACATGCTTGTCGATCAGCGCCCGCATAAGAGCTTGGCCACGCCGCGGACCCCTTTCGTAGAAATCGCGGCTCATTGACGGCATGCGCTCGGCAACGCCGATGACGACACGCTGCGCGCGGATGACGACATCAGAGGTTACGACCGTCGCCAGAGCAGTGCCGAACTCGATCAGAGCGTCGCGCAGATCGCCTTCGCTTTCCAGCGCATGGTAGATGTCGGCAAACAGCACTTCGCGATAGTGATTGCAGAGCTCCATGAAGAGCTCTTCCTTGCTGTCGAAGTAAACGTAGATCGTGCCCTTAGAAACGCCGGCCTCACGCGTGATGTCATTCATGCTGGCCGCATCAAAACCCATCTGCGAGAAAATGCGGTTTGCCCCCTCGAGGATCTGCTGACGCTTGGCCGGATCCTGGCCCGCTGCAAGACGACCCGGACGGTCCCCATCGGTCATGAACTCGGCATCCGAAAGGGGGTGCGCCTTCACGACGTATGGCTTGGTAGACGACATATGAAAGTATTTTCCTTATTTCCGATTCTTTTTCGAACCAGTCGGTTCGATCCACTTGATATGCGCCTCCATTTGCGCTATGTCAATGATCGAACCGATTGGTTCAATCACTTTTCAGAGTGAATTCCATAAGAAAGAGCCTTTCAATGCCAGCGTCCAAAGCAAAGAATGAAGCTGATATCCGTCAGTTTCCGGCCCCGGCTCCTGCCGCCAAGGTAGAGGCTCCGGCGAAGGTCGAAGCGCCGCAAGCCGACATTGCCGCGGCAGCGCCGGCAGCGCCGAAGAAGCGTTCGAAGAAGCGCTTGATCCTGCCGGTCGTGGTTGTCGCTGCCCTGTGCGCAGGCGTTTGGTACGGCCACGAATGGTGGACGACGGGCCGTTTCATGGTTTCCACTGACGACGCCTACGTTCAGGGCGATATCACCGCCATTGCCCCGAAGGTCATGGGCTATATCGACACGATCAATGTCGTTGCCAACCAGCGCGTTAAGGCGGGCGACCCGCTGATCACGCTCGACAATGGCGACTATACGATTGCCGAGAAGCAGGCCGAGGCGCAGATCGAAACGCAAAGACTTTCTCTAGACCGTATCAAGGCGCAGACGGAAGCCGCCAGGGCTTCGCTGCAGCAGGCCCAGGCTGGCAAGCTTGCCGCCCAGGCTGTGCTGACCAATGCGCAGAATAGTTCGGTTCGCGCCAAGCAGCTTCATGCAACGAGCTTTGCATCGCAGTCGCAGCTCGACGACGCGACGGCAGCTCTCGACCAAGCAAAGGCAAACATCGCTTCGTCCGATGCGCAGATTGCCACGGCAAACGCCAATATCGGCGTGCTCGACGCCCAGTATAAGGAAGCTCAAAGCGCGATCGCCTCGCTGCAACTCGCCAAGGACAAGGCGGCTCGTGACCTGGGCTTCACCATCATCCGCGCGCCCGTGGATGGCGTCGTCGGCAATCTTGCCGCCAAGAAGGGCGATCTCGTCAGCTCGGGTCAGCGCCTCGCCGCCCTCGTTCCGGTGAACGCGCTCTATATCGATGCAAACTATAAGGAAACGCAGCTCAAGGATATCGAAGTCGGGCAGAAGGTGCATGTACGTGTCGACGCGCTGTCGGGCGAGACCTTCGAAGGCACCGTTGCCTCCGTGGCGCCCGCTTCCGGCGCCGTCTTCTCGCTGCTTCCGCCTGAAAACGCGACCGGCAACTTCACCAAGGTCGTCCAGCGCGTACCCGTCCGTATCGCCTTGCCCGCCGACGTGCTTGCCAGCGGCAAGCTCCAGGCTGGTTTGAGCGTTGTCGTCGACGTCGATACCCGCACGACGCCGAGCTCATAGCCGGATAGGCCGAGAATCATGTCAAAAGCCGCAGCCATCGGAGGGCCCGCAGCACCTGCGGTTCCTGACGAACATATCGATCCGAAGAAGGCGATCGCCTTCCTCGCCATGGTCTTTGGCATGTTCATGGCGATTCTCGACATTCAGATCGTCTCGGCCTCCCTGGCCGAAATCCAGGCCGGCCTCAGCGCCAGTTCCGATGAAATCTCCTGGGTGCAGACGTCCTACCTCATCGCCGAAGTCATCATGATTCCGCTGTCCGGGTTCCTCGGACGGCTGCTTTCGACACGTGTCCTCTTTTCGGCATCGGCCGCAGGCTTCACGCTCGCCAGCATTCTTTGTGCGACGGCGACGAACATCGACCAGATGATCATCTACCGCGCGATTCAGGGCTTTATCGGCGGCGGCATGATCCCCAGCGTTTTTGCTGCGGCCTTTACCATCTTCCCGCCCTCCAAGCGCTCCATCGTTTCGCCGATGATCGGTCTCGTCGCCACGCTCGCGCCGACAATCGGGCCGACAGTCGGCGGCTATTTGAGCAACGCTTTCTCCTGGCACTGGCTCTTCCTCGTCAACGTCATACCGGGCATTCTGGTCGCCGTCGCCACCTGGAACCTCATCGACTTCGACAAGGGCGATCGCTCGCTGCTCAGCAAGTTCGACTGGTGGGGGCTTGCCGGCATGGCAGCGTTCCTCGGTTCGCTCGAATACGTTCTGGAGGAAGGCCCGCGCAATGACTGGCTGCAGGACACGACGATCTTCTATTGCAGCATCGTGCTCGTGATCGGCGCCGTCACCTTCTTCTATCGCGCCTTTACCGCCGAACAGCCGATCGTCGACCTTTTCGCCTTCAAGAACCTGAACTTCGCGTTCGGGTCGGCATTCTCATTCGTCCTAGGGATCGGACTCTATGGCTTGACCTATATTTATCCGGTCTATCTTGGCCGCATTCGCGGCTACGACGCGCTCATGATCGGCGAGGCACTGTTTGTCAGCGGCCTTTCCATGTTCCTGACGGCACCGATTGCCGGCTTCCTTTCCGGCCGCATGGATCCGCGCATCATGATCATGATCGGCTTCCTTGGCTTTGCCGCCGGCACCTGGACCATGACGCATCTCACCGCCGACTGGGATTTCTACGAGCTTCTCATTCCACAGATCCTGCGTGGCTGCTCGCTGATGCTGTGCATGGTGCCGATCAACAATCTGGCGCTCGGCACATTGCCACCGTCGCGATTGAAGAATGCTTCGGGACTTTTCAACCTGACGCGTAATCTCGGCGGTGCGGTAGGGCTTGCGGTTATCAACACAATTCTCACGGACCGTGGCGCATTACACTATGCGCAGCTTTCGGAGAACGTTCGCTGGGGTAATCCTGAAGCGCAGGACCTCATCGACAGCATGACCAGGAAGTTTGCGGCCAACGGCCTCGACGGCCCGACAACGGCGCTGAGCAAGGTCTCGGGGATGGTGCATCAACAAGCGTCGCTGCTGTCGTTCATGGATGTTTTCTACATCCTGACGCTGCTCTTTGCCTCGCTCGCGGTTTTTGCCATTCTCATGCGCAAACCCGGCGCACCAGCGCCCGGGGGCGGCGGCGGCCACTGAACGGAATAACTATTTAGTCGGCGCATATCGCCTGAGGGTTCCCCTCGCCATTTCCGGGTCAGCTAAGCTACTCGAACTAATGCGTAAGATGTACCTTTCGTATTAATTGCTAAGCCACGAAAAAAGTGGTTCACTCCAGCGTACCCGCTCAGGGAGAAGACGTTCACCAGCTTGTCATCGGTCTGTCATCCAACTGACATGAGAGACCTTTATCGGGGAGCAGAACGTCCAAAAGAGCCAATGACGTATCGCAAAAGGGGTTTACCAAATGATCGATTATTCCAAACGATTGCTCGCGCTGTCGACGGCTGTGCTGTTCGCGGGTACGACGATTTCGTTCGCCGAAGCACCGGCCGAACTGGTCGCCGCGGCCAAGAAGGAAGGCACGTTGACGACGATCGCCTTGCCGCACGACTGGTGCGGATATGGTGACATCATCGCCGGCTTCAAAGCCAAGTACGGCCTCGAAGTCAACGAACTCAATCCGGATGCCGGTTCGAAGGACGAAGTCGAAGCCATCAAGGCGAACAAGGACAACAAGGGTCCGCAGGCTCCTGACGTCATCGACGTCGGTCTTTCGTTCGGTCCGGATGCCAAGAAAGACGGCCTGACGATGCCTTACAAGGTATCGACCTGGGATTCGATCCCGGCCGAACTGAAGGACGCCGACGGCCATTGGTTCGGCGACTATTATGGCGTCATGTCGCTGCAGGTAAACACCGATATCGTCAAGAACGTCCCGAAGGATTGGGCCGACCTGCTCAAGCCGGAATATGCCAACAGCGTTGCGCTGGCCGGTGATCCGCGCGCCTCGAACCAGGCGATCCTCGCCGTATCGGCTGCCGGCGCGTCGACAGGCGCCAAGCCCGGCGCCGCAGGCGGCGAAGCCGGCCTGAAGTACTTTGCCGAACTCAACAAGGCTGGCAATTTCGTTCCGGTCATCGGCAAGTCCGGCACGCTCGCGCAGGGTGCAACCCCGATCATCATAAGCTGGGACTACAATGCTCTTGCTGGCCGTGACACCCTCAAGGGCAACCCGCCGGTTGAAGTCGTCGTTCCGCCGTCCGGCGTTCTGGCCGGCGTTTACGTGCAGGCCATCAGCGCCTACGCACCACACCCGAATGCTGCCAAGCTCTGGATGGAATACCTCTATTCCGACGAAGGCCAGATTGGCTACCTCAAGGGCTATTGTCACCCGGCCCGTTTCCAGGATCTGGTAAAAAACAACAAGGTCCCGAAGGAACTTCTCGACAAGCTTCCACCAGCAGCAGCCTACGAGAAGGCATTCTTCCCAACGCTCGATGAACAGGCTGCCGCCAAGGAAGTCATCACCAAGGGTTGGGACAAGGTCGTCGGCGCCAACGTCCAGTAAGCCGCATTCAGCGATCCCCGCGGAGCAATCCGCGGGGATTCCTGCATTGAGCAACGCGTTGTGCTAGGTTGCACACGCGGGCTTATCTGAAAGCGATTGTCGGCTCATCCTGTGCTGGTATCCTGCACCAGGAATTGGAACCCAAGAAGCGGTCTCGAACACTCCATGAGTGCAATCTCAGAACCAGGTCCTACACTTCCCGTCGCGGCGGCCGAGAAAAAGCGGCTTTCGCTCGATTGGCTCGGCGTCATGCCGTTCATGATCTTCGCGCTCCTGTTCCTGGTCCTGCCGACCGTCTTTCTCGTCGCAGGCGCATTCCAGGATCCGCAAGGCAAACTGACTTTTGCCAATATCGCCAACCTCTTCCAGCCGTCGATCCTCAATGCCTACTGGATCTCGATCAAGATTTCGCTGGCCTCTGCCCTTCTTGGCGCGGGAATTGGCTTCGCCATCGCCGCCGCCGTCGTCCTGGGCGGTCTGCCTGCATGGATACGCGCACCGTTGATGACCTTCTCCGGCGTCGCATCGAATTTTGCCGGCGTTCCGCTCGCCTACGCTTTCCTGTTCACATTGGGGCGCACCGGGCTTGTTACCTATCTTTTGTTGAACATCTTCGGCTTTAACCTCTACGCCCACGGCTTCAACTTGCTGAGCTTCTGGGGCCTGACGATAACGTATCTGTATTTCCAGATCCCGCTGATGGTCCTCATCATCACGCCGGCGCTTGACGGATTGAAGCGGGAATGGCGGGAAGCTGCGCTCATTCTCGGCGCGACGAAGAACCAGTATTGGCGAATGGTTGCCTTTCCGATTCTCTGGCCGGCATTGCTGGGCACGATCCTGCTGCTGTTTGCCAATTCGTTTGGAGCAATCGCCACCGCCTATGCGCTGACCGGGTCTTCGCTCAGCATCGTGCCTATCGTCCTTTATGCGCAGATTCGCGGCGACGTCCTGCAGGACCCGCAGCTCGGCTACGCGCTCGCCTTCGGCATGATCGTCATCACCGGCATTTCCAACGGCGTCTATATCTGGATGCGTGCCCGCAGCGAACGGTGGCTCAAATGAAGACGAATCGCTTCTGGTCCTGGCTCGCGCTCGCCTTCGGCATCCTCTATTTCACACTGCCGCTGATCGGCCTTCTCGAGTTTTCGCTGCGGATGCGGCGCGGTACCTATTCGCTTGACGCCTACTGGGTCGTCTTGAGCGATCCGGGCTTTCAGGCAACCTTCGGTTATTCCGTGGTCATGGCCATCGCGACGATCATCGTCGGCGTAGTCCTGGTCGTTCCGACCGCCTATTGGGTACGGCTGCGACTACCGGGGTTGCGTCCGTTCATCGAGTTCATCACCCTGTTGCCGCTGGTCATTCCCGCAATCGTTATCGTCTTCGGCTATATTCGCCTTTATAATACCTCGTCGATCTTGCCTCTGACCGGATCTGCGATGGGAACCAACATCCTGCTTTGCCTCGGCTATACCACATTGGCGCTGCCCTATATGTACCGTGCTGTCGACACGGGCCTTGGCGCCATCGATATACGGACCATGACGGAAGCCGCCGAAAGTCTCGGCGCAAGCCGGATCATCATCATGTCGAGCATTATTCTGCCGAATGTGCTTGTCGCCGTGCTTTCGGGTGCATTCCTGACCTTCGCCATCGTCATCGGCGAGTTCACCATGGCGGCGCTGCTCAACCGGCCCGCATTCGGCCCGTTCCTGCAATTGCTCGGCGCCAACCGTGCCTATGAGCCGGCCGCGCTATCCGTGATTGCCTTCGCCATTACCTGGGTCTGTATGGGCCTCATCCAGGTCGTTACCCGCCTTAACAAATCTCTCGCTGCGACCCGGCGATAATCGGAAGAACAACACCATGTCGTTCCTTACCATCAGCCATTTGAAAAAGAGCTTCGGAGCCACAACCGTCGTTCATGATTTCAATCTTAACGTCGAGAAGGGCGAATTCATTTCGTTCCTCGGGCCGAGCGGCTGCGGCAAGACGACGGTGCTGCGCATGGTTGCGGGCTTCGAAACGCCATCTTCGGGCAGCATAAGCATCGGCGGCAAGGATGTCGTCAACTTGAAGCCGAACCAGCGCAATATCGGCATGGTCTTTCAGGCATATGCTCTCTTTCCCAATATGACGGTTGCGCAGAATGTTGCCTTCGGTCTGAAGGTGGCAAAGAAGCCGCAGGCTGAAATCACTGCGACGGTGCAAGAGATGCTGTCCTTGATCAAACTCGATCACCTGGCCGAGCGCTTCCCCTATCAGCTTTCCGGCGGACAGCAGCAGCGCGTCGCGCTGGCGCGCGCGCTCGCGACGAAGCCGCAGGTGCTGTTGCTCGATGAACCGCTCTCGGCCCTCGATGCCAAGATCCGCGTCTCGCTGCGCGAGGAAATCCGCGCCATCCAGCGCAAGCTCGGCATCACCACCATCTTCGTGACGCATGATCAGGAAGAAGCGCTGTCAATATCCGACCGCATTGTCGTCATGTATGAGGGCCGTGCCGAGCAAGTCGGCGCTCCCTTCGAGATCTATAATCAGCCGGCATCACGCTTTGTCGCGTCGTTCGTCGGAACGCTGAATACGATCGACGCCGTGGTTCGCGACGCCAAGACGGGCATCATCACGGTTGACGGCAAGGATGTCGCCATCGGTCCGCGCCTCAACGGTCACCAGTCCGGCGACCGGATTTCGCTCGCGGTGCGCCCCGAGGCAGTCAGCCTCGGCGAAGCCACGGACAAACGCGAGACAACGCTAGACGGCAAGATCAACAGCGTGCACTTCCTTGGCTCAGTGATCCGTATCCGCGCATCGCTTGGCGAAAATGTCGTCTCGTTCGATACGTTCAACAATCCGAGCGCTCCGCCGCCGGAACCCGGCGAGAACGTCAAGGTCAGCCTCGCGGCAAAGGACCTCCTGGTGCTCGGGCACTAAGTCTTGAACTCACGAGCCATGCAATCTCACGACTGGACGGGAGCGCCGTTCCCGCGCCCCCTTGTTTAATCGCAGTACCTGCGGCTATCCCGCAATCGCCTCATCAAGCAGTTTCAGCGCCGCTTTCTTGGTGAGTTTTACTGGATTGCCACCGGCCGTCGGATCGACAATCGCCATATCCGCGATGTGTTCCTTCTGCTTCTTGCTCATGTCCAGATCTTTGATAAGGCCGGGCAGCGTATGCGGGACTTTCAGTTCCTTGCGCAGTTTCAACACCGCCTTGGCAAAGCCGTCGAAGCCCCCCTTGATGCCGATATAGTTGGCAAGGCGGCCAATTCGCTCCTCGACGGCGTCGCGGTTGAAGGCGAGCACATAGGGCATGAACACCGCATTGGTCATGCCGTGATGCGTGTCGTAGATCGCGCCGATCGGATGCGACAGCGAATGGATTGCACCGAGCCCTTTCTGAAACGCCGTTGCACCCATGGCCGCTGCGCTCATCATGTGCGCACGCGCGGTCAAGTCCTTGCCGTCGGCAAAGGCCTTGGGGAGGTTTTCGAATACCAGCCGGATGCCTTCGACCGCGATGCCGTCGGCCATCGGGTGATAGCCCGGCGCGCAATAGGCTTCGAGGCAGTGGGCGAGCGCATCCATGCCCGTGCCTGCGGTGATGAATGCCGGCATGCCGACCGAAAGTTCGGGATCGGCGATCACGATTGCCGGCAGCATCTTCGGGTGGAAGATTACCTTCTTGGTGTGGCTTTCCTCATGGGTGATCACGCCGGCGCGGCCGACTTCGGACCCGGTTCCGGCCGTTGTCGGCACGGCAATGACCGGCGCGATCGCATCGCTATTTGCCCGCGTCCACCAGTCGCCGACGTCCTCGAAATCCCAGAGCGACCGTGTCTGCCCGGCCTGAAAGGCGATCAGCTTGCCGAGGTCGAGCGCCGAACCGCCACCAAAAGCGATGACGCCATCATGCTTGCCCTTTTTGAAGGCGGCGATACCCGCCGTCAGGTTCGATTCCACCGGATTGGGTTTCACATCCGAGAATACCCCATAGGGCACTTTGGCGTCGTCGAGGATTTTCAGCGTGCTCGATACGACCGGCAGTCTGGCGAGCCCTGGATCGGTGACGAACAGCGGATTTTTGATCCCCGTCGCTTCCAGCACTTCCGGCAGTTCCTTGATGCGCCCCGCGCCGAAACGAACCGTCGTCGGATAATTCCACTTGGAAATGAGTTTGCTCATGTGATTTTTCTTTCGGATGGATGGGATCAGTATGTGAGATTACCCCCTCTGTCCTGCCGCCCATCTCCGCTGTCGGGAGATGGGCGGCAGCCCAGAGGGGGTAGATCATCATCAAATGGCTTCCCGCAAATGATACGATTTCGGCCGGGTGAGATTGCCATAGCCGATCGCGGACATGGCACCGCCCTTGCCCGTCTCTTTGACCCCGGTCCAGACCAGCGCCGGATCGATATAGTCGCAGCGATTCATGAACACGGTGCCGGTTTCAATCCGATCGCCGATCTTGGCGGCGTGGTCGGTGTCGGTCGTCCACAGCGATGCCGTAAGGCCGTACTGGCTGTCGTTCATCAGCGCGAGCGCCTCCTCGTCATTGCGCACCTTCATGATGCCGACGATCGGGCCGAAACTCTCTTCTCGCATCACGCTCATCTGATGATCGACCCCCGTCAATACCTCGGGAGCGAGGTAGGGCGAACCTGCAATGTCCTTGGCGACACGCAGGTTGACATGAGCCTTGGCGCCCTTGCGCAGCGCCTCCGCCTTTTGCTCGCGCACAAGATCGGCAAAGCGCGTCTGCGCCATCGGTCCCATAGTGGTCTCCGCATCCAGCGGATTGCCGACGACATACTGCTTGGTCAGATCGATGAAACCATCGACGAAGCGGTCATAGACGTTCTCATGCACATATATGCGCTCAATGCCGCAGCAGCATTGTCCCGAATTGAAGAACGCGCCATCGACGAGGTTGGCAACGGCATGGTCAAGATTGACATCAGGCAACACGTAAGCCGGGTCCTTGCCTCCAAGCTCAAGGCCAAGTGTCATGAAGGTTCCAGCTGCCGCCTTCTCGATGGCACGACCACCCGCCACCGACCCGGTGAAATTCACATGGTCGATACGGCCTGAACCCAGCAGCTTTTCGGTCTGGGCGTGGCTGAGCACGATGTTCTGGAAGACACCCTTGGGTAGCCCCGCCTTCTCGAAAGCCTGCGCGAAGCGCTCCCCGACGAGCAGCGTTTGCGCCGCGTGCTTGAGGATCACGGCATTGCCGGCCATCAGGGCGGGAATGATCGTGTTGACTGCGGTGAGGTACGGATAGTTCCACGGCGCAATGACCATGACGACGCCGAGCGGCACATGTTTGATGTAGCGCCGAAAGCCCGGCCTGTCGTTTTCAACGACGGGCGCAAGCGCCTGCTCGGCGATGCGGACCATATAGCGGGTACGCTCCTCGACGCCGCCCTTTTCACCGCCATAGCGCACCGGTCGGCCCATCTGCCAGGCGATCTCCGGCACGATCTCGTCATTCATGGCGAGCAGCGCGTCGAGTGCCGCAAGACAGAGCCGTCCGCGCTCTTCGATGCTCGTCTGCGCCCAATCCATCTGCGCAAGTTTCGCTGCTTCCACCGCTGCATCCACGGCTTTGTCGGTAGCGATGGGGCGTTCCGCATAGACGGATCCGTCAATGGGGGTAATCAGTTTGACCGTGTCGGCCATGGGTTCAACCTCTAGTCTGGTTCTGGTGTTCCGTCTTCAATACCGTTCGAAGCCGCGATGCAACTCCCAGTCGGTCACGCGCCGATCATATTCGAACTGTTCCCAGCGCGCGGTGTGGACGTAGTGCTCCACCACATCGTCGCCCAGCGCGGTTTTGAGCATCTTGGAACGGGCAAGCGTTTCGGTGGCGTCACGCAGCGTCTTCGGAATTTCCTTGAGACGAGCGCCGCCATAGGCGTCCCCCTTGAAGGGCGCCGCAAGCTCCAGTTTCTCGTCGATTCCCGCCAGCCCCGAGGCAATCAGTCCGGCGAAAGCGAGGTATGGATTGAGGTCAGCGCCGCCGATGCGGCATTCGATGCGGATGCCCTTGGTGCCTTCGCCGCAAAGACGGAAACCCGCCGTGCGGTTGTCGAGGCTCCATACATTCTTCGTGGGCGCGAAGGTACCGGCCTGAAAGCGCTTGTAAGAGTTGATGTAAGGCGCGAGAAAATAGGTGAAATCATCGGCATATTTCAATTGGCCGGCCACCCACTGACGCATCAGCGCTGACATCGTGTGTTCGGCGTTCTTGTCGTAGAAGAGCGGGGTCTTGCCGTCGGCGCTCCATAATGAATTGTGGACATGGCTCGAACTGCCGGCGAGAGAATAATCGTACTTTGCCATGAAGGTGATCGCCTTGCCCATCTGGGTGGCGATCTCCTTGCAGCCATTTTTCATGACGACGTGGCGGTCGGCCATTTCCAGCGCCTCGGCATATCGTACATTGATCTCTTCCTGGCCCGGGCCCCACTCTCCCTTGGAATTCTCGACCGGAATGCCGGCGTCGAACAGGCCATTGCGGATCGCCCGCATGACCACATCTTCCTTGGTCGTCATCTGGATAATATAATCCTGGATATAGGGCGAAGCCGTCGCCATGCCTTTCCAGTTCTTGGCCCGCGCCGTCTCATAGGTCTCGTCGAACAGATAGAATTCGAGTTCCGATGCAAAATAGGCGAGATAGCCGCGGTCCTTCAATCGCGCGAGTTGGCGTTTCAGGATGCTGCGCGGCGAATGCGGCAGATCCACGTGATGGTGATGGTCAAGAATATCGCAGAGAACGAGGGCGCATTTTTCGAGCCAGGGAATATGGCGGATAGTCGAAAGATCAGGCTTGATGACGAAATCGCCATAGCCCTGCTGCCAGCTCGCGGCCTTGTAGCCTGGCACCGGCTCCATATCGATGTCGTTGGCCAGGAGATAGTTGCAGCCATGCGTTTCGTCATGCGCCGACTCGACGAAATAGGAAGCGTGGAACCGCTTGCCGACGAGGCGGCCCTGCATGTCGACGAAACAGGCCAGCACCGTATCGATCTCGCCATTGGTCACGTGGCGCTTTAGTTCGTCGAAACTCCAATGTCCGGGCATAGTCTTTCCTTGTACGAGATATATTCATCACGGGCAAAATAAGGGCGGCGACCAGCAAGCCTGGTCGCCGCCCTTGCGTGGGTCAGCTTCGTTCGCCGACGGCCTGCTCGGCTGCCTTGATCGCAGCCTGACGTGCGGCAATGATTTCGCCGAGTGGAGGACCCTGGAAACGACGCTTTTCGAAGGCGAACCAGACGATTGCCGTCAGGATGAAGAAGCCTACCGTGATGTAGAGCGCCCAGTCATTCGGCGGCTGAATGCCAATGATGAAGATCAGGATCATCGAAATAACCGACAGGATCGCGAACAGCGTGAAAATGCCGCGTCCCATGTTCCATGGTCCCATCTTGTCCCACTTCGGCGTACCCCAGGCGAGGAGGCCGAGAACGATCGGAACGGTGAAGGACAGGAACAGGAAGATGACCGTGCACGAAACGACGATCGTATAGGCCGAGGTACCGGCAACGGAGACGATCGACGAGCCCCAGACGAACAGAACCGAAAGCACTGCGGCCGTCCAGATCGCGGCGACCGGCGTGCGATACGTCGGGCTGACCTTGGCGAGTGCAGCGGAGCCCGGCAGGCCCCCGTCACGCGAGAATGCGAAGATCATGCGCGACGCCGACGTCACCGTGGCGAGACCGCAAAGCAGCTGCGCCAGGAAGACGACGATATAGACGAATTCCTTGAGGCCGGTGCCGACGCGCTGGTCGAAAGCCCAGAAGAAAACGTTCCAGCCCTGTGCGGCGGCCTCGTCCATGTTCGGAATCATCAACACGAAAGCCGCAAGGAACAGGTAGCCGAAGATCGCCGACCAGACGACCGACATGACCATGGCGCGCGGCACGGAACTTGCGGCCTTCAGTGTTTCTTCGGATGTATGCGCGGAGGCATCGTAGCCGGTGATCGTATAGATCGGCAGCAAGAGGCCGAGGGCGAACACCCATGCGTTCGATACCGACGGCCAGACGTTGCCACCCGCTTCGCCGGAATAATTGTGGAACGAGAAGAGACGGCTGAAGTCCCAGGTCTCGGCGGAGAGAAGGCACACGACCGCAATAAGGATCGACCCGAAGAAAATCAGGTAGCCGGAGAAGTCGGTGAGTTTCGCCGTGAGCTTAATGCCTAGGTGGTTGATGAGCGCTTGGGCCCCGGTGATGATCACGAGAAAGATCATCTGCGTCGTCAGCGTGTTCTCAATGCCGAGCGCCGGGCCGAAGGCGCCGACGAAGAACGTCCAGGTGCCGACATTGATGGCGCCAAGAACGGTGATGAGACCAAGCAGATTGAGCCAGGCCGTCACCCAGCCGGTACCGCGATTGCCGAGGATCGAACCCCAATGGTAGAGACCGCCCGCTGTCGGATAGGCGGAGCTGATCTGCGACATGGCGACGGCAAAGGTCAGCGAGACGAAGCAGCCGACCAGCCAGCCGATACCGATGCCGATGCCGCCCGCGCCCGAAGTGGCCTGGGCCAGCGAGTTGATACCGCCGGAAAGAATGCAGATGATCGAAAAGGAGACGGCAAAGTTGGAAAAGCGGCTGAGCCGCCGCTCCAGTTCCTGGGCGTAGCCCATGCTGTGAAGGACCTTTATGTCCTCCGATTTATCTGTGTCAGTATAGTCCTGCTGTGTCATCACGTTCCCCTATTATTCTGGTAAGTTGCAACGTCAGGTACTCGCGAGCGCTACTCCGTAAGCTTGTCTATGCCGTCCCCGTTTTTGGTGAGCTCGCCGCTTGCGCAAGCGGCCGCTCCACAATCTCCCTGAGCAGCCTTGAGAGCGTTTCGCCCCAGGCCATTTCTTTTTGAGCGGTGGTGATGAGATCGTTACGGATCTCGATCATCACTGCCGGAAACCCGAGAGCGGACGCGTGCCGCTCCAAAGTGTAATAGACGCGATCCGCCGGCGAATAGGGCTCGTTGACCCCGACGCAAAATTGCGTCAGCGCCTCAAGGCCGGCAATGAGCGGTGCGGCGATCCTGTCGTCGGCATCGTGGATGATGCCGATGTCCCAGGGCCGCGGAATGCCCCGGTAGACCGGCGTAAAGGAATGCACGGCGACGTAGATCGGGTCGGGCAGACCCTTGGCGGCACGTGCACGCGCCAGATCCTCGATCGCTGAGTGATAGGGTCGATGCGAAATGCCAATTCGCCTTTGTTTCTCTTCCTCGCTCAATTCGGCATTGGCCGGAATTGCCGTTGATTCGCTCAGCGAAGGAATAAGATCGGGCGCATCCAGCGGGCGATTGCAATCGATGATCAGCCTAGACACGCAGGATTCGACCAGCGGCGCATCGAGAAGGCTGCTCATGACCATGCTTACGCCGATGGCGCCGGGATCCCAGGCAATATGCCGCTTCAGGTCGATCGGCTTGAGTCCAAGCGTGCCATAGCCTTCGGGAATGTGATTGGACGCGTGATCGCATAAAATGATGAACGGGCCGGCGCCATCCGCGTTAGACACGCGGACCACATCCTCGCTTTTTACCGTTGCCTGCGACATTCCCATTGCGGCTCTCTGGCAAGCTGTAATTTACGTTACATTTTGTATTTTTGTTTCCACTCGCGTATGATTTGATACACAACGATAAAATTTGTCAAATCCGAATTTACGTTCCAGCGGATATTGGCGGCGAAGATGGGGAAGCACCGATGCAGACCAGCATTTCCGAGCTGATCGCCGAAAGAATCGACAACATGTCGACCTCGGAGCGCAAGGCAGCACAGACCCTTGTCGCCAACTATCCGTTGATCGGACTGCGAACGGTCGCTGAATTTTCGACTCAGGCGGGCGTGAGTTCACCCACAATACTTCGATTTGTCTCGCGCCTTGGCTTCCAGAGCTACCCGGAATTCCAGGGCGCGCTCCAGGAGGAGCTTGCTGCGCAGTTGCAGTCGCCCTGGAACCGCGCGGCAACCATCCAGGCGAGCAATAACAGCGCCGAATTTCCGTTGATGGAAGCCGCGATCGACAATATCCGCGAAACGTTCCAGCATCTTTCCGTGCAGCAGCTCGGCGATGTCGTCGACGCGATCAGCCGTGCACGCGCCCGCATCTACCTGCTTGGCGGGCGCTTTACCGATCCCATTGCCCGCTACATGGCCGCACATCTCAAAATAACACGTCCGGGCGTAACGCATCTTACCGGCCAGGAAAGCCATTGGCGCGATCAGCTGATCGACATGGGCAAGAAGGACGTCCTCGTCATTTTCGACATTCGGCGCTATCAGGACAGCCTCATCCGCTTTGCGGAGAAGGCACAGGCTCGGGGCGTGGAAATCGTGCTGATCACCGACCAGTGGCTCTCGCCGATTGCGCGCTTTGCACGGCACGTGATCGCCGGCCGCACCGCGGTCCCATCGCCATGGGATTCGTCCGCGACGCTATTTCTCGTCGCCGAGACCCTGATCGCCGAAGTGACGCGCAAGCTCGAAAAAAGCAGCGCCAACCGCATACGTGACATGGAGCAACTGCGCGACAAATGACAGGCGGGGCATTGCCCCCTCGCCCGATTGATATACAAATGCGGTTCCCGGCCAGGCAGGCCCGCCAGGCGCGTGGCTGCGCTGAAAAACATTATCGGATTGATCAAGGACAAATATCATGCAGCAAGCTGACATCGGATTGATCGGCCTTGGCGTCATGGGCGCCAACCTGGCGCTCAATATTGCCGAGAACGGTTATCGCGTCGCGGTCTTCAACCGGACGGTTGCAAAGACCCACCAGTTCTACGAGGACGCCGGCGACCTGAAGGACAAGATAGTCCCTTGCGAAACGCTCGAAGACCTTGCGAAGAACATCAGGGCGCCGCGTCCTATCATCCTGATGGTCAAGGCTGGCGAGGCCGTCGACGAGCAGATCGCTGCCCTTAAGCCGTTCCTCGCCAAGGACGACATCATAATCGACGCCGGCAATGCCAATTTCCATGACACGGTGCGCCGCCTGGCCGCGCTCGGCCCCAATGATCCGACCTTCGTCGGTATGGGTGTTTCTGGCGGCGAGGAAGGCGCGCGCCATGGTCCCTCGATCATGGTGGGCGGCACGCCTGAATCCTATGCTCGTATCGAGCCGGTGCTCACGGCCATATCGGCGAAATACAAGGGCGAGTCCTGCTCGGCGCTGCTCGGGCCCGATGGCGCCGGTCATTTCGTCAAGACCATCCATAACGGTATCGAATATGCCGATATGCAGATGATCGCCGAGGTCTACGGCATATTGCGCGACGGCCTTGGCCTTGCGCCGGATGCCATCGGCAGGATTTTCGAGAAATGGAACGAAGGCCCGCTCAACTCGTACCTCATCGAGATCACTGCCAAGGTTCTTGCGGCCACCGACAAAGATACCGGCAAGCCCGCAGTCGATGTCATCCTCGATAGCGCCGGCCAGAAGGGCACGGGCCGCTGGGCCGCCATCGAGGCGCAGATGCTGGGCATCCCGGCAACGGCGATCGAAGCGGCGGTCGCGGCGCGTTCGATCTCTTCGCTGGTCGGTGAGCGCAAGCTGGCCGCGGACGCCTATGGCGATCTGCTTGCCGGTAGAAAGCTCGTCCATGATGCCGCGTTTATCGACGCGCTTGAAGACGGACTGCTTGCCGGAAAGATTGCGGCCTATGCGCAGGGCTTCGAAGTCATGGCAGGCGCTTCAAAAGAGAATGGCTGGAACGTCCCGCTGGCGACAACTGCCCGTATCTGGCGCGCGGGATGCATCATCCGCTCGCAATTTCTTGACGAGATCGCTGCCGCCTTCGAAGGCAGCGAGGGCAAGAACCTGCTCCTGGCGCCAGCCTTCGTCGAGCGCATGAAGACCGGGTCGGCATCCCTGCGCAAGGTGGTCGCGGAAGCGGCGCTCGCCGGTCTGCCGACACCTGCTTTGTCCGCCGCGCTCAACTATTTCGACGGCTACCGGCAGCAACGCGGCACGGCCAATGTCATTCAGGCGCAACGCGATTTCTTCGGCGCGCATGGCTTCAAGCGGCTCGATCAGGACGGTGACTTCCACGGCCCCTGGTCGGACGTCGATTAATTTTTGGCGTCGTCGCGCCGCCATTGTCTACGGGACGGCGACAATCCATCAAGCGGAAGCCGGGTTTAAGCACGCCCGGTTCGGCGACATATAGCGGGCATGTAACGCAACAAGAGGGCCGGTAAATACCGCGCCGGAGTGACGGATCATGTCAGTCAGCAGCTATCAACATCGCATTCACAAGGCAGGGGAACCGGGCAAGCCGCTGTTTTTCGTTTTCCACGGCACCGGCGGCGACGAGAACCAGTTCTTCGATTTCGGCCGCAGGCTGCTTCCTGAAGCCGGCATCGTCTCGCCGCGCGGCGACGTCTCCGAACATGGCGCCGCCCGGTTTTTCCGCCGCACGGGCGAAGGCGTCTACGATATGGACGATCTCGCCTGGCGCACTACGGCTATGGCCGATTTCATCCGTGCTCACAAATCTGAAGCCCAGCCTTCGAAGCTCATTGGCCTTGGCTATTCCAATGGCGCCAATATTCTTGCCTCAGCCCTGTTGGCGCAGCCCGATCTCTTCGATGCAGCGGTGCTGCTGCATCCGCTCATCCCATGGCAACCGGCGCCGCAGCCGGCGCTCAAGGGCAAGCATGTGCTCATCACGGCCGGACAGCGCGACCCGATCTGCCCTCCCGCGCTGACGCAGGCGTTTGCAGATTACCTGACGGCGCAGGGCGTTGATATCGAGCTCGTCTGGCATCCGGGCGGCCACGAGATTCAGCAGAGCGAAGTCACCGCCATCGAGCGTTTCGTTAGGCAATTTGCCTGACGATGCCTGGCCCCCTCTGATGGAGGGGGCTCTCGTGGCTACATCGAAAAACGCAGGGAAACCGGCGCAGCCTGTGTTGCACGTGACGGCTTGCGGCCGCGCGGCGACAAAAGGCCATGTGCACCCGCAAGGTGGCCGGGCTTGAGTTCCAGCGCCAGGAACCGGCGGCGCTCGACTGGGCCGGGCATGGCAAGCAGCGCCGTCTTCTCGCCTTCAAAGCCGAAGCGCTCATAATATTCCGGATCGCCGACGAGGATGATCGCGCCGTGACCAAGGCGAGCAGCCTCGCTGATGCCATGGCGCATCAGGCCAACGCCGATGCCGTGACCCTTGAGTGCGGGTTCGACGGCGAGCGGTCCGAGCAGGAGCGCGCGCACCGGCTTGCCAGCCGCGTCATGGCCCGCCTGAATATCCCACAGCCGCACCGAACCGAGCAGCATGCCACCATCGCCGCGTGCGACAAAGGCGAGGCCTTCGGAGGGCAGGCGCCCACGCCGCAGCTTTTCCGAAGACTTGCGGCGACGTCCCTCGCCCATGGCGCGGTCGAGCAGCGCTTCGCGCGCCGCTTCGTCCTGCGCCGTCTCGTTGCGTATCGTATAGGCCTGTGCGCCTTGGACGTGCAGGTTCTGGTTGAAATCTAATGCGTTCATCTTCTTGACCAATCTTCAATCATGGGCGTGATCAAGGCCGGCAAATTGCCGGCCAAATTCCACGATCGGGCGATGCCCGATCAGATGACGTATGATCGGAGGGGTTCGAAGCCGTTGAAGGCAACCGCCGAGTAGGTCGTTGTGTAAGCGCCCGTACCCTCGATCAGCACCTCGTCGCCAATTGTCAGCGAGATCGGCAGCGGATAGGGGTTCTTCTCGTACATCACGTCGGCGCTATCGCAGGTCGGGCCGGCGAGAACGCAAGGCGCATTGTGATCGCCATCACGCGGCGTAGTGATCTGATAACGGATCGCTTCGTCCATCGTCTCGGCGAGACCGCCGAACTTGCCGATGTCGAGATAGACCCAGCGTACATTGTCGTTGTCCGCCTTCTTCGAGACGAGAACGACCTCGGCCTTGATGACGCCGGCATTGCCGACCATGCCGCGGCCGGGCTCGATGATCGTCTCTGGCAGGCGATTGCCAAAGTGACGGCTCAGCGCCTGGAAGATCGCCTGGCCGTAGGCCTGTGCGGTCGGCACGTCCTTGAGGTAACGGGTCGGGAAACCGCCGCCCATGTTGACCATCTTCAGCGTGATGCCTTCCTTGGCAAGCGCATCGAAAACCTGCTTTGCATCGCCAAGCGCGCGATCCCAAGCGGAGAGATCCGTCTGCTGCGAGCCGACATGGAAAGAAACGCCATAGGAGTCGAGGCCGAGCTTCTGCGCAGCGCGCAGGACGTCGATAGCCATCGCCGGAACGCAGCCGAACTTGCGCGACAGCGGCCATTCAGCGCCGGCGCCATCGGTCAGAACGCGGCAGAACACGCGCGAACCCGGAGCAGCGCGGGCAACCTTTTCAACTTCCTCGACGCAATCGACGGCAAAGAGACGGATGCCGAGTTCGAAGGCGCGCGCGATGTCACGCTCCTTCTTGATCGTGTTGCCGAACGAAATGCGGTCCGCTGTTGCGCCGGCGTCCAGAGCCATTTCGACTTCGGCCACGGAAGCCGTATCGAAGCTCGAGCCAAGCGAGGCGAGCAGGCGCAGGATCTCAGGCGCGGGATTTGCCTTCACCGCATAGAAAATCTTCGACTCCGGCAGAGCCATTTCGAAATTGTGGAAATTTTCCCGAATGACTTCAAGATCGACGACGAGGCAGGGGCCGTTCGGGCGTCGGGTGTTGATGAAGTCGAGGATGCGCTGCGTAGCCATCTTGGGTCTCCAATCCGTAGCGGCACTTGCGGCCGCCTTGAGCAAGTCGCGGTTTCATGGGACGCGCCCGATGTACCGCATGGACAAAGTGCATGAGTCGGTCCTGCGTGAGGCCAGCCTTTGGAGATGCTGAAACCACGAGACTTTTTTCATGCGGCGATGGACCGACGCTGAAACCAGCGTAAATCCGCTTTGTCTGCCTTGGCTTGGATGTACCCATCCGCACTACAGGCAATGAAGGTGTGCCTCTTCAGTAATCCCGGCTTATGGACAGCCGGAAGACACCAGAAAGGCCCGCACCGTCGTTGCTTCAAGATGTCCTCAGTTCAGCAGTAGGCCGCTAAACTGACTGGAGGGGTTAGTTCCAGGTACCATACCGTTTCCTCACCATTATGAAGATCGGCGGACACCCACAGGCACGTGCGACTTTGGGCAAGCGCCATATAAGGTGAAAGATGTGTCCAATCAATGAAAATTCTGCGGCAACGCCAATTTTTTTATTCGTTGAACAAGGTGTCGAAAATGGCCTAGAATCATTGAACGATGCACACAATTCCGCCCCTGAATGCCCTGCTCGACGTTCCGTTACCCGCGCTTGCTTCGGGTCGCGGGCCTCTGACCGGCGAGACGCTCGCCGTAAAGGACATTTTTGATGTGGCCGGGATGGTAACGGGCGGTGGCAACCCGCAAAAAGCGGCCGAATCACCCCCTGCCATGCACACGGCGCCAGCTATCCAGATGCTGCTCGACAACGGGGCGAAACTCGCGGGAAAATCCCAGACGGACGAATTCGCCTTCTCGCTGCTTGGCCAGAACGCCCATTTCCCGCATCCGGTCAATCCGGCAGCGCCCGACCGCGTGACCGGAGGATCGTCGTCAGGTTCAGTCTCCGCCGTTGCCGGCGGTCTCGTCACCATCGCAGCGGGCTCCGATACGGGCGGTTCGATCCGCGCACCGGCAAGTTTTTGCGGGCTCCCGGGCTTGCGGACGACGCATGGGCGTATCACCCTCGAAGGTGCATTGCCGCTCGCGCCTTCGCTCGACGTCTTCGGCTGGTTCGCCAAGGATATTGCGCTTTACGAAAAAGTCGGAGCTGTCCTTCTTGGCGCCGACGCGCAGGACTTCAAGCTGACGCGCCCGCTTTTCATCCCGCTGCTCGAACATTTTCTGATCGGCGAGGCAGAGGATGCCGCCTACAGAAAAATGTACGCCACCGTTTGCGCCCATCTGGGCCAAGCCCGTTCCGCACGCCAGCCGACCGCATCAATGGACGATCTATATCTGTGTTTTCGCCAGATACAGGGTTTCGAGGTCTGGCAGGCGCATGGCGCATGGATCGCCGCCAAGGATCGCGGCCTTGGACCGGGCGTGCGCGAGCGTTTCGAATATAGCTCAAAGATCGACCGGACCACTTACGATACGCAGACGCGCCGCCGCGATCTCTTCCGTTCCGAACTCGGCGACCTGTTGCGCGACGATGGCGTCCTTATCCTGCCGACTGTGCCCGGCGCGGCGCCGCTGGCCGCCGCAGCCTTCGACGATCTACAGACCTATCGCGAGCGAATGCTGCATCTCCTTTGCCTGTCGCCCCTCTCCGGCTTCCCGCAGATCACCTTGCCGCTAGGCAAGGTGCACGGCGCACCTTTCGGCATATCGCTGCTTGGACCGAAGAACAGCGACCGCGCGCTTATCCGGCTCGGCCGGGCTATTCTCGACAAATCGGCAAGGGCGATCTGAGATGGATACGCTCACCCGCATGCGGGCTTTCATCGACGTGGTCGAGGCCGAAGGCTTTTCGGCGGCGGCGCGCAAGATCGGACGTTCCAAGGCCCTGCTTTCGAAATATGTGCGGGAACTCGAAGATGAACTCGGAGCGCTGCTCCTCAATCGCACCACCCGGCAGTTCTCGCTGACCGAAGCCGGGCATACTTACTACCAGCGCGCCAGCGAAATTCTGCGCGAAGTCGAAAGCCTGCAGGAGGCAGTGCGCGAATCGAGCAGCGATATCAAGGGCCGCATCAAGATATCCGCGCCGCGCACCTTTGCCGATGCCGAGATCGGCCAGTGCCTCATCGACTTTTGCGCCGAGCAGCCGGATATCGTTCTCGACGTTCGGCTGGACGACCGCTTCGTGGACCTTGTGGAAGAAGGGTTCGACCTTGCCATTCGCATCACCCGCATGCAGGACTCCTCGCTTATAGCCAAGCGCCTTGCACCCTTCCATGTCATTGCCTGTGGTTCGCCGGACCTGATCGAGCGGCTGGGACGCCCTGAGCGCCCCGAGCTTCTCGCCTCCCTGCCCTGCCTTGTCGATACGAACAATCGCTCGCGCAATACCTGGCAATTCCTGAATGAAGACGGGGCGCCGTTATCCGTCCAGGTATCGGGGCCGATCGAAATCAACAGTCCGCATTCAACGCGCCGGGCCGCCCTTGCCGGCCTCGGCTTTGCCCTGCTGCCGGATTTTGTGGCCCAGGCCGATATTAATAGCGGCAGGCTGGTCGGCGTTCTTGAGCAATTCATTCCACGCGATGCCGGCATTCATGCGGTCTATCCGCACCGCCGCTACCTGCCTGCAAAGGTGCGCGTTCTCGTCGATTATCTTGCCAAGTGGTTCAAGGACAATCGCCGCTCCTAATTATGTTAAATGTTATATTATATCGTCCCAATTTCGCCAATTTCGGCATATCCCTTAGCGCAACTCACGAAAGGCTTTTCATGCAGCAGAGATTCGCGGTTTTTATCGGCGCAATGGCGGCGGGACTGACCTTTGCCACCCCTGCCTATGTGCACCCGCATGTCTTTGCCGAAGCGCGCCTGGATGTGTCGATCAAGCCCGACGGGACCGTTGAAAAGCTCGGCCACGTCTGGCGCTTCGACGACATATTTTCAAGTACGGTGCTGGTCGAGTTCGATAAGAACGCGGACATGAAACTCGACGAAAAGGAACTGACGGAACTCGCCTCGACGATCAACGCGTCGATATCGGAATACGACTATTTCCAGTCCGTCACGCTCGATGGCAAGCAGATCGCCATGGGAGCGCCACAGCACCTCATCGCGGACTTTCAGAACAACCAGTTGCTGATCATCTTCGAGAGTGCGCCAAAGCAGCCGCTGAAGCTCGGCAAGAAGACCAGTTTCGGCGTCTATGACCCGACATTCTATACGGCAATCGACTATGTGAACGACACGGACATCCATGTCACGGGCGTGCCCTCCGGCTGCACGCATAAGGTGGTCCGTCCGGATCCTGACGAAGCGATCGCCGCCAACCAGGCGACGCTGACCGATGCCTTTTTCAACGATCCAACAGGGACCAACATGTCGAAGATCTTTGCGACCCGGCTGGAAATCGAATGCCCCAAGGGCTGAGTGAAGGATAGACCATGCGCAAACGCACCCTGGTGGGTACCCTGGCAGTCCTCGTTCTTGTCGGCGGGCACGCCCTCGCCCAGACCTCCTCGCTCGGGATCGGCTCCAACGAGGTTGCCATGCAGCCGACAGGGCCGTTCGCCGAGCTCATCCTCTGGATAAACATCCAGCAGCGCAATTTCTATCTCGCCATGACCCACGCCCTGAAAGGCATGCGCGAGGATCCCTGGCAAGTGTCGATACTCGTCGGCCTGTCATTCCTCTACGGTATCCTCCACGCGGTCGGCCCGGGACATGGCAAGGCTGTCATCTCCTCCTACATGCTGGCCAATGAGACGACCTTGCGGCGTGGCGTGCTTCTGTCATTTGCCTCATCCATGCTGCAGGCGTTCACCGCGCTCTTCATCATCGGCCTGACATTTCTGGCGCTACGCGGCACCACGGTTTCGATGAACGACGCGGCGCGCTACATGGAGATCGCGAGCTTCGTGCTGATTATCGCCTTCGGCCTTTCATTGCTCTGGCGCAAGGTTCCGCAGCTGTTTCGCCCGCGCGTAGCTCAACTCGTGGCACACGGCGACGGCACTGCCGTACTCGCCCCCGATCATCATCACCACCATCACGACCATGGTCATCACGCCCATCACCAGCATGATCACGTGCACCATGCCCATGCCGGACACGATCATGAACATCATCATGCTCATGGTCACCATCACCATGCCGAAGGCGACGTGTGCGAGACCTGTGGGCATTCGCACGCGCCGGACCCTGCCATGCTTGCGGGGGAGTTCAACTGGAAGACAGCCTGGGCGGCGATCGTAGCCGTCGGTTTGCGTCCCTGTTCAGGCGCGCTAATCGTCCTTACCTTCTCGCTGCTCAACGGGCTTGTTCTCGGCGGTGTGCTTTCGGTGTTCGCAATGGCGCTCGGAACGTTCATCACCGTCGCGGTCCTCGCCACACTGGCAGTGACGGCAAAGAATGTAGCGCTGAGGGTTTCGGGCGCCTCCGCGCTTTCCGGGCGGGTCCAGAACATTATCGAAGTTGCCGGGGCACTCTTCATCGTGCTCTTTGGCATCCTGCTCCTGACCGCATCGCTGCGGTTCTAGAGCTTGCTCGAGATCAGTCGTCCTTGTGCTGTCGCCTGGCACGCAGCCAGAACACCACGAAGAAACCGGCAACGAAGACGACGGCAAGGATTCCGGCGGCCGGTGCCGATCGCTCGCCAAGCGCCAGCATCAGTGTCGGCATGAAATAGGCGACGATGCCAAAACCAAACATGATGCAGGCAGCCGCGATGGCGGCACTACGGGTTTTCGGATCCATCACGCTTCAAACGCCTCGATTGCTGTTGGCAGGTTTGTAGCGGCAGCACGTATTTATGCAAGGGGCGCTTTCACGCAGCGCGAAACTCTTCGAGCCGCTTGATCTGCTTGCCCGCGGCATCGAAATTCTCCGGTGAAAGCCATTTCTGGTAGGCGGCCTTCAGCGCCGGCCATTCGCTGTCGATGATCGAGAACCACGCCGTATCGCGGTTCTTGCCCTTTTGCACCATATGCTGGCGGAAAATGCCTTCGAACTTGAAGCCAAAGCGTTCTGCCGATCGTTTGGAGGGCTCATTGGCATTGTTGCACTTCCACTCATAGCGCCGGTAGCCGAGTTCGTCGAAAATGTAGGCCATGAAAAGATATTGCGCTTCGGTGGCCGCGGGCTTGCGCGAGATCAGCGGGCCCCAATAGATATTGCCGATTTCGATCACGCCGAAGGCCGGATCGATGCGCATCAGCGTCTGGCGCCCGGCAACCTTGCCGCTCGCCTTGTCGATGACGGCAAAGAAAAGGGGGTCCTTGCTCGCGGCAACCTTCTCCAGCCATTCATTGAAAGCCGCGCGGTTCTGGGGCGGAGCCTCAAACAGATAGCGGAAACGGTCGTTGGCGTCAGTGACGCTCGATGCCTCGAAGAGGCCGTCGCCGTGTTTTGCCGGATCCAGCGGTTCGAGGCGGGCGAAACGCCCTTCGAGGGGTTCGCGCGCAGGCAGGGGCCGGGGTGTCCAGGTCGTCAGGTCGGTCATGGTGAAATTTGCTCGCTCAGCGTCATCCAGAATGTTTGACTTGTTACTGTACTCAAAGCACAAAGCAGAAGTTGAAAATTGTATGTGGGACAAGAATATGCTGCGCACTATTCCGGGGTTTGACCGCATCGGTGAAGAGAATGCATTTGCCGTGCTGGCACGCGCGACTGCTCTGGGCGCCCAGGGCAAGGACATCATCAATCTAGGCATTGGCCAGCCGGACTTCAAAACGCCCGCCCACATCGTGGACGCCGCCATTAAGGCGCTGCGCGATGGTCACCATGGCTATACGCCCGCCACGGGCCTTGTCGCAGCGCGCGAGGCCGTGGCACGGCGCACGCTGGCAACGACCGGCATGGAAGTCTCTCCGGACAACATCATCATCGTACCTGGCGGCAAGGTGACGATGTTTGCGGCGATCATGATCTTTGGCGAACCTGCCGCCGAGATCCTCTATCCCGATCCGGGTTTTCCGATCTATCGCTCCATGATCGAGTTCACCGGCGCCAAGCCTGTTCCCGTCCCGATACGGGAAGAGAACGGCTTTGCCTTTTCGGCCGATGAAACGCTGGCGCTGATCACGCCGAAGACGCGTCTCCTTATCCTCAACTCGCCCGCCAATCCGACTGGCGGCGTGACGCCCCGCGCGGAAATCGAAAAGCTGGTGAAAGGCCTTGAAGCCCACCCTCATGTTGCGATCATGTCGGACGAAATCTATGACGTCATGACCTATGATGGCGAGGAGCATCTCTCGCTCTTGACCTTCCCATCCATCCGCGACCGCCTGATCGTGCTCAACGGCTGGTCCAAGACATGGGCGATGACCGGCTGGCGCATGGGCTGGTCGATCTGGCCGGACCAGCTTTACGACAAGGTGCGCAAGCTCGCGGTCAATTGCTGGTCCTGTGTGAACGCGCCGAGCCAATATGCCGGCATCGCCGCCATCGACGGACCGCAGGACGATGTCGAAAAGATGTGCCGGGCCTTCGACAATCGCCGGCGCATTGTCGTCGACGGGCTGAACAGCCTGCCGGGCATCAGTTGCGCGACGCCGAAGGGCGCCTTCTATGCCTTTCCAAATGTCAAGGAAACGGGCTGGCCGGCCAAGCAGCTGGCGTCAGCCCTGCTCGAGGAGGCAGGCGTTGCGTTGATCGGCGGGCCGGATTTCGGCATTCTCGGCGAAGGATATGTGCGCCTTTCCTATGCCAACTCCGAAGAGAACATCCTACGCGCTATTGAGCGGATCGAGAAGTTCCTGGCGAAGTAGGGCAGAGATTTGTCAGCGTCCATCAACGGGCGCGGGAGGGTGGGATTCTTTTGATATCCCGCCGTGATCTTTTCTTCGACCTGCACTGCCGTCATCGGCCCTCACCTACCGCCACTGCCGTCATTCTCGGCTATTGTCCCAGCACTGCCGTCATCCGCCGTCAGCGTCCGTCCATCGTCCTTGGGCTCTTGTCCCGAGGATCCACTTCATGTGCGGTCATGTACAATTAGGCTATAGGCCGGGCACCTTCATTTGCGCGCCGATCGGCAGCTTCATCGGTTTCATCCCGGGATTGGCTCCGGCAAGTTTTTTCCATTCGATGCCCTTGCCGTAAATCTCCTCGGCAATCTCCCAGAAATTGTCGCCGCGCTTGATCGTATAGCTGTCCGGATGATGGTTGGCGGCAGTTTGCGCGGCCGGCTTTGCCGGTTCGGGCGCCTTCTGTGTTTCGGGCGGCGCTGGCACCGGATCGACGCCCGGCGCGGCCGCCGCCATCGTTATACGCCCATCCGTATAGGGTTTGTAGGGGATGTGCTGGCCGAGATAATCGGCAAGAACGAGTTCCAGTCCCGGACCGTAATCATACGCATTGACGGCGTTCGTAGAGAAGATCTTGTAGCCGTCGCCGCCGGCACGCATGTAATTGTTCGAAACCACGCCATAGGTTGCGCCAGGATCCAGCGGCCGAAAGCTGTCGCCCTGCATCACCGCTATATCGGAGATGCGGCTGCCGACCGGCTTTGATATGTCGAACGTGTATTTGAGACCGGCAACCTGCGGGAAGCGCCCCGCGCCCTGGTCGATCTGGCCGACACCATTTTCGAGTGCGGCAACGACATCCGATCCGCGCAACTGGAATGTCGCCAACGTATTCTGGAACGGCAGCACGGTCAGCACTTCGCCCATGGTCACATCGCCCGCATCGATCGAGGCACGCAGGCCGCCACCATTGATGATAGCGATCGTCACGCCCTGGCCCTTGACCCGGTCCAGCATGGCATCGGCAACGAGATCACCCATGCTGCATTCGCGCGCTCGGCACACCTCGCGGGCCGCTTCGATCACGCCGGTCGATTCGCCGACCTTGCGCGACTTCAATTCCTCGATTGGCTGGGCAAGTTCCTTGATGCGGGCGGCGAAGGCCGGGTCAGGCGTCACGCTCGAGTCGAGAAGGATGGGCGCGCCCTCGCTCTTGATGACATTGCCCTCGTCGTCGAAGGTCACCTTGAGTTCGCCGAGATATTTCGAATAGGATTTGGCCTGGACGATCGGCACATCGCGGCCGGAAGGGCCTTTGACCAGCGTCGGATAGGGGCCGATTGCTTCGGGATCGGTATTGGAGAGCAGTGTATGGCTGTGGCCGCCGACGATGACGTCGATGCCGTCGACCTGCGCGGCCAATTCCTTGTCCCTGAGATAGCCATCGTGATTGAGCGCGATGATCTTATTGACACCTTCGCCCTTGAGGGTGTCGACAACCTTCCGCAGCGTCTCGGCTTCATTTGCGAATTTCACGCTCGGGCCAGGGCTGGATATTTCCGCCGTATCGGTGGTCAGGGCCGAGATGATGCCGATTTTCTCGCCGCCGATCTCCTTGATGAGATAGGGCTTGAATTTGCCGGCTATCGGCGAATCCGGCGCGGCTTCCGTATTGCTGGAAATGACCGGAAACTTCACCTTTTCGAGGAACTTCGCGAGGCTTTCCGGCTTGTCGTCGAATTCGTGATTGCCGAGGGCCATCGCGTCGAAGCCCATCTGGTTCATGAATTCGGCGGTGTCGTCGCCCTTGTAGGTCGTGTAGAACAGTGAACCCTGGAATTCGTCGCCGGCATCGAGGACGATGACATTGCCGCCATCCTTCGACAGCGCGGCGCGGCGCTCGTCGATCTTGGCCTTGACCCGGGCTATACCGCCGAAGCACTCGTTCTTGGCCGTTTCTTCAGCCGAGCAGGTCGAATCGTACTTGTTGATCGGCTCAATGCGCGAATGCTGGTCGTTTATATGCAGGATGTTGAGCGTATAGTCGGCCATCGCCGCACCGGCCGACAGGCCAAACACTGAAGTTGCAACGAGAAGTCGGGCAAGAATTCCGGACATGATCTGCTCCCGGTTGACTGGCTCCAAATCGGCGCGTGGAGCATCGGTTGACGAGCAATGGTTTCATTCGTTTGACCGCCATGCAATCGAGCAATTGGTCGAATGTTTCGGCCTCAGCCCGTTTGCGGGCCGCGCCGCGTCAGCGAGAATTGCTGGCCGCTGGACGAGGTGCAGTTGAGCTGGCCGGTGCTGACGAGGGCGCAATTCACCTTGGACTGCGTGCCGCGCGCGAGCGAGCGCATGTTGATCTCGATCAGATTGGCCGAGGCGAAGCGATAATTGCCTTCAGCAAGTTTTTCCTTGGTGTCGTTGGCGCGGGTCTCGAAGACGCCGCCGTTGAAATTCGAGAAGGCGACGCCCGAGGTGTCGAACCATTGGCCCTGGACGGCGTCCGTCGGCTTGGCGACCTGCACGCCTGCGCCATCCTGCATGGACCCGCTCATGCAGCCGGCAAGGGAAAGGCTAAGCGTAACGGCGACGGGCAGCGAAAAACGTCTCATCCAATATTCTCCCATGGTTCTGGATATCTAGATGCCGTGAAAATCAAGCAGAAACAAGACCTAAGTTTAATTGCAGATTGGAAGTGTTTGAGGCTACCATTTGTTCCATCCAGACATTCAACTCCAAGATGCATCCGGCTAAACACGCTTCCAGGCGCAGGACCAGATGATCGTTCGACCCGCGACACACAAGGATGCGATCAATGCCTGCCGCGTCCTTCGCCGATCCATAATAGAGTTGTGTGATGACGATCACGCGAACGACTCGCAACGGCTTTCGGCATGGCTGGCCAACAAGACCGAAGCGAATGTCCGCAAATGGATCGGCGCGGTCAGGCGGTAAGGCGACATAGCTTTGAAGCTTGGGTGCCGCACGATCGGCGGTTCTGCTGGTCGTCTTCGCCGGGTCGTTCTTTTGCAAGATGGATCCTCGGGACAGGGCCCGAGGATGACGGCGGGGGGTAGGGAATGACGCTCGGGGGCGGATGAAAACGGCAGCCCGGAAGCTGCCGTTTGCGTCACGAGCGGACGAGGATGTTGCGGAACTGCCAGGGATCATCCATGTCGAGATTTTCCTTGAACAGACCCGGTCGGTTGTGGAGCGGCGTCCAGTCCGTATAGTGGCCCTTGAGCGGTCCGAGATAGGGTGTCTGCACCTCGAGGCAGCGGCGGAAATCCATCTCGTCGGCTTCGACAATGCCGGCGTCCGGATTTTCCAGCGCCCATACCATTCCCGCCATGACCGCCGAGGAAACCTGGAGTCCGGTCGCGTTCTGGTAAGGGGCAAGCTTGCGCGCTTCCTCGATCGTCAGTTGCGAGCCATACCAGTAGGCGTTCTTCTCATGGCCGTAGAGCAGAACGCCGAGTTCATCGGCGCCATCGACGATTTCAGATTCGTCGAGCACGTGCTGGATCGCTTGTGGCTGGCCGGCGGCACCGAACATCTCGTCGAGCGACAATGTCGCGACGTTCGCGGGATGGTAGGCATAATGGCAGGTCGGGCGGTAGGAAACCTTGCCCTTCTTGTCATGCACGGTGAAGAAATCCGCGATCGAGATCGATTCGTTATGGGTCACCAGCAGTCCGAACTGCGCGCCTTCGGTGGGGCACCAGGTGCGAATGCGCGTGTCGGCGCCAGGCTGCTCAAGGAAAATCGCCGCCTTGTTGCCCTTCTTTTGCTTGCGCGCATTTTTCGGCATCCACTTTTCGTGGGTGCCCCAGCCGAGTTCGGCCGGCTGCAGGCCTTCGGAAATGAACCCTTCGACCGACCACGTATTCCAGAATGCGCCGAAGGGCTTCGGGTCGCCAGCGCGCTGCGTATCGCGCTCGGCAATATGGATGCCCTTGACGCCGACCTTGCTCATCAGCTTGGCCCAGCCCTTTCGGTCGTCGCGTGCCGGTTCGCTATGGTCGATGCCGAGATCGCGGGCGAGTTCAAGCAGGCCCTGCTTGACGAACCACGACACCATGCCGGGATTCGCGCCGCAGCACGAAACAGCGGTCGGTCCGCCCGGATGCTTCCTGCGCTCGGCCAGCAATGTCTGGCGCAGCGCATAATTGGTGCGGTCGGCATTGTCCATGTCGTTGTCGTAGTAGAAGCCGATCCACGGCTCGATCACGGTGTCGATATAGAGTGCGTTGTTCTTGCGGCACAAATGCATGATATCGACTGAAGAGGTGTCGACGGAAAGATTGATACAGAAGCCTTGGCCGCCGCCTTCGGTAAGAAGGGGCTTCAAGACGGTCTTGTAATTGTCCTTGGTGATCGCCTGCTGGATAAACCGGATGCCGCGCTCGTCGAGCAGCTTCTTGTTGGCATCGCTGGGGTCGATAACGACCAGGCGGGATTTGTCATATTTGAAGTGGCGTTCGATGAGGGGCAGGGTACCCCGACCGATGGATCCAAAACCGATCATCACGATCGGACCGGTAATTTCTCCATGTATAGGCCATTCAGCCTTCGCCATTTTTTTCGTGCTCCTAATTTTGATCTCCATCATTGAGGCAGCCGCTATAGATCGGCATCAAAGAAACCATAGAGCATAGATGTGACAAAGAGCAAACAACCCTTTGCGCTGCATGTTGAAAATTTCAATCTACTGTTAATCGAGGCGCGATTATAGGGTTCTCAGCGCGGTTAAAAGCCGATCGCGGATCGTCATAATACCTTTGTAGTGCAATTGCGCCGGGTTCAATGCCTCGAGTTGCCGGCAAAAAGCTTCAGCGACGGCCCGGCACTCCGGGTGTTTCTTGAGCGCCTTTATCGGGTCGAGGTGGATGCGGATGGTGAAGAGAATATCGCGGGAGACGGGAAGCTTGCGCAACGTCTGACGCTCGACCCGAACGAAACTCTGCGCTGCAATGTCGTCGTCCGTGTAGAGCGCGCCTTTCTCATGGCTTGCCAAGGGGTGGTAGAGCTCGCCATCCGGCTGAAGCGACCAGTTCATGCGGAAAACCGAGCGGTCCGGGCGCAGATTGTCGAACATGCGCGCGATGAGGCCCGCATTGCGGGTGCCTGCGCCGAAATCCGGGACGGGCGCATGAATCTCTTCCATGGACCGGCCGAATTTTTCGAGAAGGGTCCATGATGATGGGAAGGATAACGAGGCGGCACCGAGGTGCCAGCCGCGCCTTTCGTCCTTGCGCATGAGCACAAGGTCCTCCTGCACGAGGTTTGCCGCCCGGTGCAGGTAGGGCGTTGCGGCTTCGCCGATCGCAATGGCATCGTCCCTGCCAGAGACAATGACAGCATTGCCCTTGCGAACATATCGTTCCGGATAATGTTCGATGAGGTGGGCGGTCAGCAGGTCGAAAACTTCCTTCTGGCCCGGTTCGCTGCTTGGCTCCTCTACGAAAATCTTCTCGCCGTGGCGTGCAAAAAGCCGCTGCTTTTCGGCAAGATAGCTAAGCAGATGATCGTCAATTTCGATCCAGTCCCTGTGGTCGAGCTGTTGCAAGCCGATGGTGAAAGGTTGCGCCGAACCGTCATAGGGCGTGTGCGTCGGGGCTTGCCAGGGTGACTCTGCATCCATCAGTCGGCGTCCATGGCTTCCAGTTCGTCGATGATGCCTTCGATGACCGAAAGGCCCTTCTGCCAGAAAGCGGGATCGGTGGCATCGAGGCCGAATGGCGCCAGCAGCTCGGAGTGGTGCTTGGTGCCGCCGGCCTTGAGCATGTCGAAATACTTCTGCTGAAAGCCCGCTTCGGCATTCTGGTAAACCGCATAGAGCGAGTTCACCAGGCAGTCGCCAAAGGCATAGGCATAGACATAGAACGGCGAATGGATGAAATGCGGGATATAGGTCCAGAAGGTCTCGTAGCCCGGGGCGAAATGCACCGCCGGCCCAAGGCTCTCCTTCTGCACGTCGAGCCAGATTTCGCCGATACGGTCGGAGGTAAGTTCCCCCTCCATGCGTTCGGTGTGAACACGGCGCTCGAACTGGTAGAAGGCGATCTGGCGCGCGACGGTGTTGATCATGTCCTCGGCCTTTTGTGCCAGCATCGCCTTGCGCTCGCGCTTGTCGCGCGTCTGTTCGAGGAGCGATCGGAACGTCAGCATTTCGCCGAAGACGGATGCCGTCTCTGCAAGCGTCAGCGGTGTCGAGGCCATCAAGGCGCCCTGACCGCCCGCAAGCACCTGGTGCACGCCGTGGCCGAGTTCATGGGCAAGCGTCATCACATCGCGCGGCTTGCCCATATAGTTGAGAAGCACATAGGGATGGGCGGAGGGAACGGTGGGGTGTGCGAAGGCTCCGGGTGACTTGCCAGGCCGAGTGGGTGCGTCAATCCAGTTCCTGTCGAAGAACCGGCGCGCAATATCGGCCATTTCGGGGGCAAAGCCGCTATAGGCGGAAAGCACGGTTTCACGCGCATCGTTCCAGGAGATGACCGCCTGCGGCGTTTCCGGCAGCGGGGCGTTGCGATCCCAGTTGTTGAGAAATTCAAGGCCGAGCCACTTCGCCTTCATCGCATAGTAGCGGTGCGACAGTTTCGGATAGGCAGCCTGAACCGCCGCCGCCAGCGCATCGACCACCTCCCGCTCGACCCGGTTTGCGAGGTGCCGGCTATCGGCGATATCCTCAAAGCCGCGCCAGCGATCGGAGATTTCCTTGTCCTTGGCGAGCGTGTTGGTGATGAGGGTGAAGGTGCGCAAATTGTCCTTGAATGTTGCAGCGAGTGCTTCGAATCCAGCCTTGCGCAGAGCCGGATCTGCATCCTGCAGCAGGTTCAGAGTGGGCTCCAGCGCCATTTCTTCGCCGTTTACCGTAAACCGCAACGCCGTCATCGTCTCGTCGAACAGACGGTTCCAGGCACCGCGCCCGGTTATCGATTTTTCGTGAAACAGCTGCTCCAGTCGGTCTTCAAGCTGGTAGGGCTTGTCCTTGCGCAGATCCGTCAGCCAGGGGCGATAGTGGCCGATGGCGGGATTGTCATTCATCGCCTTGTCGAGAATGGCGTCATCGATGCGGTTCAATTGGAGGCTGTAGAAGATGAGGTGGGTGCTGGCATCCGTCATCTTCTGCTGGATGTCGCCATAAAGCTTGGCATGTTTGGGGTCCGACGTGTCACCGGCATAAACGAGGCCGGCAAACGAGACGATCTTGCCGATCAGCTCTTCAAGCGCCTCGAACTCGGTGATGGACTGAACGAAGTCGCCCCCATTCGGCTTTCCGGCTTCAGCGGCAAGTTTGTCCTTCCAGCGGTCTTCGAATGCCACCGCAAGCGCGTTGGCGCGGACGAGATCGGCCTTGAGTTCACTGCTGTCCGCGGAAGGATAAAGGTCGCCGAGGTTCCATACTGGAAGCGTGCCGAGCGCGGTCTGATCGGCCTTTGCCGGATTGCCAGTGTCCTTCGCAGGAGCAGCCCGCACAGCATCTTCGCCTGTGTATCTATCTGTTTCCAAAGTCATTTCAGCACCATGTTAAAGCAGTGAAACAATCCGTGAAGGATCGAATCGGAGTAATCAGTCGGAAATTGCTAAACCTTAAAAACGAGTTTGCAATGGTCCTAGTAGCATCTAGCTTATTTTACATTGAAGCACTTTTTAGACTTTTGCAGGATGGATTCATTCGTTAAAACGCCTTAATTGTGCTGTTAACAACCCGTTGACCATGTCACAAAACGATGGATTCTTCGTGCGTTTTTGCCATGCTCTCAACGTATTTGTTCTTCAGTAAAGCGACCATTAACCATTAAATCCGATAATTCAGCCATCCGGGGGTTGTGTATCGCGGTCAGGGTTGGGACGAAATTGGCATATATGAAGCATGCAAAGAACGGCGGTTTGACGGTTGCCTCGCTCGCGCGTACTGCGTGGTTTGCCGTCACAATGATCTTCGCGTCGATGCTCTTTGCCTCCACCCAGGCAAATGCAGAAACCCGCACCCTCAAGCTCTACGCCGTCCACACGAATGAACGCATCGAAGTCACGTTCAAGAAAGATGGCCGCTTCCAGCAGGATGGTTTGAACAAGCTCAACCAGTTCCTGCGCGACTGGCGCCGCAACGAACCCACCAAGATGGATCCCCGCCTGTTCGATCTGGTCTGGCAGATTTACCAGACGGTCGGCGGTCGCGACTATATTTATGTTGTCTGCGGCTATCGCTCGCCATCGACCAATTCCATGCTGCGCTCGCGCTCGCGCGGCGTTGCTGAAAAAAGCCAGCATATTCTGGGCAAGGCCATGGACTGGTACCTCCCGGGCGTGAAGCTGCAAACGCTTCGCTACACCGCCCTGAAGTTCCAGGCCGGCGGCGTCGGCTACTACCCGACGTCCGGCTCGCCCTTCGTTCATACCGATGTCGGTAATGTGCGCTATTGGCCGCGCATGAGCCGCAAGGAACTCCTCACCGTATTCCCGGATGGCAAGACTTTGCACATTCCGTCGGATGGCAAGCCGCTGCCTGGCTATGAACAGGCCGTTGCCGCCTATGAAGCGCGCCGCCGCAATGGCAGCTCCATCCAGATCGCCAGCGCTTCGCGCTCTGGCCGGAGCAAGACGTTATTCGGCATGCTCTTTGGCGGCGGTGCCGACGAAGATGAAGACAACAGCGAAGGTTCAGTTGCTGTAGCGTCGGCGGCAAAGCCGGCGAAAAGCGCCGTGACCAAGCCCGCATCCGTCGCGGACGAGGCCGAGGGTACGGCCGCTCCGGTCGCAACGACGGCCAAGGCGCCGCAGCCGGCCGAACAGGACCAGGCCGGTACGCCGGACGACAGCCAGACATTGGCCTTGAACGTGCCGGTGCCGCTGCGCCGCCCCGATTATACGCCGACGCCGGCGCCGGAGGCTCCGGCAACGCTCAACGCGCTAGCGTCTGACAAGTCGACGGTTATCGCTGCTTTGCCCGAGCCGCGTCCGCAGGATAGCGCGAGCGCCATCCGCGAGCTGATCGCGGCCAACCCTGACGATTCCGACAGCGATGCCGGCAAGGCGCAGGCCGAGATGGTCAATGCGCTCGTGCCCGTGCCGTTCGAAAAGCCGAAGCACAATGACATGCTGATGGCGTCGATGGTTCCCGATCAGCGGCCCGCGCCGGCGAGTGCTGCAGCCGTGGCAAGCACTCCAACTGCTGAGAACGCTTCGGCCGAACAGGATGTTATCACCATACCGGACGAGGACCCGACACCGGAGGCGCTGTTGCGCCAGTCGGTAGCGGCGTCGCAGCCCAAGGTTCTGCCAACCGTTCAAGGCTCGACAGGGGGCCGCGTGGCCCACCCGCAGCCGGCAGCCCAGCAAAACCTGCAACTGGCTTCAGCTGAGCCGATGGCGACGCTGCGCGAGACGATGTTGCATGCCAAGGGCGATCCTGCCGCGCTGCTCAACAGCGGGGTCGTGACCACGACGAAGGGTGCCAAACCGCACCGGAAGGCGGCGGAGGAACAGGCGCCGCGGGCAATCCAGGTTGGCAACGAGGTGCCCGATCGCGCGCTCTCGACCCGACAGGTAGCAGCGGTGGCGCCGCACGTCGAACCGGCAGTGATCCGCAACGCCTTGCTACGCACCGCGCCGACGACGGTCTATGTCACGGGCTTCCAGCATGATGCGCCGGTCGACGCCAACAAGTTCACTGGCAAGGCCGTGACGTTCCTGCAGATCGCCAAGTTCAGCCCGACCAGCGGTTCGTAGGTTCCCCTCCTGCGACACCGAGAAGGGCAATGTTGGCACGTTGACCGCCATGGGGATAGTGCGGGGATGCCCGTGGATAACATCGCGGTCACGTGACAACCTCCCAGTGCGTGTGGATAGGTATCACCCTTATCCGCCACTGCTGGCGTCATCCGTCGATCATGACCTTCGTCCACCCCCACCCTTATTCACCACCACCGCCGTCATCCTCGGGCTCTTGTCCCGAGGCTCCATTCTTCCTTTTGCGGGTCGAGAGTCCAAAGGTGGATCCTCGGGACAAGAGCCCGAGGATGACGGCGGAGGGGTCGGGATCAAAGAAGTCACCCCTCCGCACGCCGTCATAGCCGTTTAAGTCAGTGTGGAATTAGCGCGTCGCTGTCGCCGCCGCGGGATAGTACGGGGATGCTATTGAACCGTGGATGACATCGCGGTTAAATGACCCCTCCTAGTGAGTGTGGATAGTATCACCTTATCCGGTAAGACTGGCGTCATGCATACATCGATCCATCCATCCCGGCCTTCATCCAGTACCACCGTTATCCACCACTACCGCCGTCATCCTCGGGCCTGACCCGAGGACCCATAACCACGTAACCGAGCCGTACCGCATCCGAATCGAAGGTGGATCCACGGGACAACGCCCGAGGACGGCGGAGAGTAGGGTAAGAGGGGGCAGAGGCGGAGGATGCCCCGGGAGACGGTCGATCCGAGGATGGCGGTGGAGGCGAGTAGCTGATGTGGAACGTCAGCCCGCCAGCTTTGCGGCGTCTGCCGCAAGCCTGGTGATTTCGTCCCAGTTGCCGGCCTTGACATGCTCTTCCGGCGCAACCCACGATCCGCCGACGCAGACGACGTTCGGCAGGCTCAGATAGGTTCTGGCGTTGGCGGCGCTGACCCCACCCGTGGGACAGAACATGGTGCCCGCAAGCGGGGAAGCCAGCGATTTCAGGAAAGTCGCACCGCCTGCCTGCTCAGCCGGAAAAAACTTCAGCATCGTATAGCCTTCCTCGCGCAGCGCCATGATCTCGCCGGGCGTAATCGCGCCGGGCAAAAGCGGTACGTTGCTGTCCCTCGCGGCCTCGATCAGCTGCGGCGTTGCCCCGGGGCTGACGATGAAGCGAGAGCCCGCAGCGCTGGCCTCCTCATACTGGCGCGCATTGAGTATCGTGCCCGCGCCGACAATCGCTTCCGGCACTTCCGCGGCGACGGCGCGGATGGCGTCAAGAGCGGCGGGCGTGCGCAGGGTGATCTCGATCGCCGGCAGGCCGCCCTTGGCAAGCGCCCGCGCGAGCGGCACGGCGTGCGCAACATCGTGCACGAGAATGACCGGAATGACCGGTTGGCCCTTGAGGACGGGTAACAGCAAATCGGTCTTCTGGGTCATGTCATTCTCTCCACTAGCCTTGGGTTCAATCGATTTAGTAGCGCGGGGCGGTTTTGTCCATCGAAACCCGGAAATACTGGCAAACAAGTGCGACGAGAGTGTGAGGCGACCGCGCCGATTTGCCAAAATGCTTGAAATCCGCCTGCCGGCACAGTAGTTGGAGGCGATCATGACAGACCTTTCTTCAAACCTGCCCTTCAAAGTGGCCGCGCTCTATCGCTTTGCGCGACTGGATCACTACCAGTCGCTGCAGGAGCCGCTGGCGAAGCTTTGCTGCGGTCTCGGCATCAAGGGGACCCTCTTGCTTGCCGCCGAAGGCGTCAACGGCACTGTCGCGGGATCGGCCGCAGCCATCCAGCAGCTTGTCGATTTCCTCGATGCCGAACCCGCTATCGCCGGCATGGAGCTGAAATATTCCTATGCCAGCGAAATGCCCTTCAAGCGCATGAAGGTGCGGCTGAAGAAGGAGATCGTCACGATGGGGGTCGCTGATATCGATCCCTTGCAAAGCGTCGGCACCTATGTGGAGCCCGAGAACTGGAACGCGCTCATCGCCGCTTCGGATACGATCCTCATCGACACGCGTAACGATTACGAGACGGCGATCGGCACCTTTGCCGGGGCAGTCGATCCGCAGACAAAGACCTTCCGCGAATTTCCGCAATGGGTCGAAGACCACCGCGACGAACTGGAAGGCAAGAAGATTGCCATGTTCTGCACGGGGGGCATTCGCTGCGAAAAGGCGACGGCTTTCGTCAAGGGCCTCGGTTTCGAGGACGTCTTTCACCTCAAAGGCGGCATCCTGAAATATCTCGAGGACGTGCCGGCCGAGGAAAGCCGCTGGGAAGGCGAATGCTTCGTCTTTGACGAGCGGGTGTCGGTCGGTCACGGTCTTGTCGAGGGTGAGGCGGAGCTTTGCCACGCCTGCCGCAATCCGATCGCGCCCGAGGACAAGCTTTCGCCGCTGTTCGAAGAGGGCGTTTCCTGCCCCCATTGCTATCATGAGCGAACCGAGGCTGACCGTGCCAGATTTGCCGAGCGGCAGAAGCAGGTGCGTCTTGCCCGGGCGCGTGGCGCCAAAGAGCACCTAGGCTCGTAGGCCCGCGCCGCCGAAGACCGGACGACAAATCTCCTTCCTGTCATTGCAATGCCATGAACCCGGTCCTAACTAAGCCAGGCCAGTTCATGCAGCCAAAGAGGAGATTAGCATGCTTGATCCGAAGAAGATTCTCGATGATTTCCTTGGAAGCAATATCCCCGGCGTCGGCACGTCCGTGCGGGACACTGCGGACAAGGCGACGCAGATGGCCAAGGACAATCCCTTGGCGGCCGGTGCGATCGCGGCTATCCTCCTTGGCACCGGAACTGGCCGGGACGTTGCGGGCGGTGCCCTGAAGCTCGGTGGTCTCGCTGCCGTGGCGGGCCTCGCCTACAAGGCCTATCAGAATTACCAGTCGGGCAAGACGCCTGCCGAGGCCGAGCAGCCGACGGCGCTCGATGGCGAACTCTTGCCGCCGCCGAATGACTCGAGCTTCCATCCCGAAACCGCGCCGCAGGGCGAGCATGAATTTGCGCTGGTGCTGGTGCGCGCGATGATTGCGGCCGCCCGTGCCGATGGCCATGTCGATGATGAGGAGCGCAAGCGCATTGCCGACAAGCTCGCCCTTTCCGGCCTCAACAGCGATACGCAGGCGTTTCTCACGAACGAACTCAATGCGCCCGTGGACCTCGACGCAATCGTTGCCGCGGCCGTCACCGACGCGCAGAAAGTTGAGCTCTATACGGCTTCCCGCCTTGCGATCGATCCGAAGACCCGAGCCGAACGCGGCTATCTCGACCTGCTTGCAGGCCGGCTGAAACTGCCGGACAGCCTGATCGACCACATCGAGGCGACGGTCGCAAACGCCAAGGCGAATACGGCCGCTTAAGGCATTCGTGCGGAGGAAGCACCAGTTGTCATAGAAGTCGATCCTCGGGCCGAGGGCCCGAGGACCATGATTAAAGACAGAACCACGCGCATCCGCCTTGAAGGTTGATCATCGCATCAAAATCCAAGGACAAGCATGCGGCCTTTCGCACTCTTGCAATAAAGCCTGCCCGCTCTACGTTCCACCGCGCAAGCGTGGAGTATGGATATGGCAATTTCAGACGAGGCCCGGGTGGCGGTGCGCAAGCCCGGCGATCATCCGGCAATCGAAACGTCGAAGGTCGGCGTTCTTCTCGTCAACCTTGGGACGCCCGACGGCACCGACAAGGTTTCCATGCGGCGATACCTTGCAGAATTTCTTTCGGACAAGCGCGTCATCGAGTGGCCGCGGGCCATCTGGCTGCCGGTGCTCTACGGGATCGTGCTCAACACCCGCCCGAAGAAATCCGGCGCGCTCTACGACAAGATCTGGAACCGCGAGCGCAATGAGTCGCCCTTGCGCACCTATACGCGTTCGCAAAGCGAAAAACTCGCCGCAGCGCTTTCCGCCCATCCCAATGTCGTCGTCGATTGGGGCATGCGCTATGGCCGGCCCTCCATCGAGGAAGCGTTGCAGCGGCTCGACCGGCAGGGCTGCAAGCTTATCGTCATGTTCCCGCTCTACCCGCAATATTCAGCGACGACCACGGCGACGGTGAACGACAAGTTCTTCGAGGCGCTGGTCAAGATGCGATTCATGCCGGCGACCCGTACGGTCCCGTCTTATCAGGACGAGCCGGCCTATATCGATGCCTTGGCGACCTCGATCGAAAAGCACTACGCGTCGCTGGCCTATGAGCCCGAATTGCTCATCGCTTCCTATCACGGCATCCCGCAAAGCTACTTCAAGCGCGGCGATCCCTATCCATGCCACTGCTGGAAGACGACGCGACTGCTGCGCGAACGGCTCGGCTGGGGCGAAGACAGGCTTATCACCACCTTCCAGTCGCGTTTCGGCCCGGAGGAATGGATGCAACCCTATACCGACAAGACGTTGGAGCAGCTGGCCAAGGACGGCGTGAAGTCCGTCGCCGTCTTCAATCCGGGCTTCGTTGCCGATTGCCTCGAAACGCTCGAGGAAATTGCCGGCGAAGGCGCGGAAATCTTCCATCACAATGGCGGGGTGAATTTCACGCATGTCCCCTGCCTGAATGATTCTGACGAAGGCATGAAGGTCATCGAGACCCTTGTGCGCCGCGAATTGCAGGGCTGGATTTAGAGGGACCCCGCGGGCTCGCTCGAATCGCTGCTTTGGTCTATCTTGCGCTTGCCGGCTCACGGGCGGTAACATTTTGTAACGCCGCTTGAGCGGCTGTCGGCCAGGGAGAGCAGCATGCCGTTGAGCGGATTCGACTTCACCATACCGGTTCTGGTCATCCTCGTGCTCGTGGTCCTGTTTGCCGGCGTCAAGACGGTGCCGCAGGGCTATAATTACACCGTCGAGCGCTTCGGCCGCTATACGCGCACGCTCGCGCCGGGTCTCAACCTGATCGTGCCCTTCTTTGACCGCATCGGCGCCAAACTCAACATGATGGAACAGGTGCTTGACGTTCCGACCCAGGAAGTCATTACCAAGGACAATGCCAACATTGCCGTCGACGGCATCGCCTTCTACCAGATCCTCAACGCGCCGCAGGCTGCCTATCAGGTGAGCGGCCTGCAGAACGCCATTCTCAACCTGACGATGACGAATATCCGCACCGTCATGGGCTCGATGGTTCTCGACGAACTTCTCTCCAACCGCGATGCGATCAATGACCGGCTGCTACGCGTCGTCGACGAGGCGGCGCATTCGTGGGGGATCAAGATGACCCGCGTCGAGATCAAGGATATCAACCCGCCAAAGGATCTGCTCGATTCTATGGCAAGGCAGATGAAGGCCGAGCGCGACAAGCGTGCGGTCGTTCTTGAAGCCGAAGGCACGAGGGCGGCGCAGATCCTGCGTGCCGAGGGTCTGAAACAGTCGCAGATTCTCGAGGCCGAAGGGCGGCGCGAAGCCGCCTTCCGCGAGGCGGAAGCGCGCGAGCGCCTGGCTGAAGCCGAGGCCAAGGCGACGGAAATCGTCTCGGCCGCCATTGCCGGCGGAAACGTCCAGGCGCTCAACTATTTCGTCGCCCAGAAATACACCGAAGCCTTCGGCAAGTTTGCCGGAAGCCCCAACCAGAAGATCATCTTCATGCCGATGGAAGCGTCTTCACTCGTCAGCACGCTCGGAGGCATTGGCGCGCTTGCACGCGATGTCTTCGGCGACGGCGCGCCGTCACCCTCGACGCCACCGGTGCGCGGCCGAACGGTACCCGGCACCGGCGGAACGAATAGCTGACGCCCGGCGAAGGAGCACAGCCATGCTTGAGCGCCTTTTTACCGAACTTGGGCCATGGAATTGGGTGGTGCTCGGTCTCGTGCTGATGATCTTCGAAGTGGCGGCGCCCGGCATCTTTTTCCTGTGGTTCGGCATCGCAGCCATCACCGGGCTCGCGATTCTTTTTGCCGAGGCGCTTGGGCTTACCTGGCAAATACAAGTCATCATCTTCCTTGTACTCTCCGTAATTGCCGTCTTCATCGGCCGCAAGCTTATCGGCGCGACAGATGCCGTCTCCGACGAGCCATTGCTGAACCGCCGCGCCGAACAGATGGTCGGTCTTGTCGTCACGCTGGAGGAAGCAACCGTCAACGGACGCGGCAGAGCCCGCGTCGGCGATAGTCTGTGGCGGGTTAACGGGCCGGATCTCGCCGCCGGCACGCGCGTGCGCATAACCGCCGTCGATCATGGGATCCTGGTCGTTGAAGCAGCCTAGGCCGCTCCAATACGCAACAGGTCGTGGAAGTGCACGATCCCGACCGGATAGTTCTTCTCGGTCACGATCAGGGCGCCAATATTGTGCTGGTTGAGAAGCGCAAGGGCGGCGCTCGCCAGCATGGTCGGCGGCACGGTCTTCGGATCGCGCGTCATAATGTCTTCGACATTCATGGCGATGAGGTTGCGATGCAGGTTACGCGACAGATCGCCGTCGGTGATGATGCCAGCGAGTGTGCCTTCCTCGTTCTGCACCGCAATGCAGCCGAAGCGCTTGGCTGCGAACACCTTCATCGCGTCGGGAATGGGCGTTCCGAGCGGAACAAGCGGTATCTGGTCGCCGCTATGCATGATCTCGCGTACATGGGTCAGGCTGGCGCCAAGCGACCCGCCCGGATGAAACGTCTTGAAATCCCCGGCCGTGAAGCCGCGTGCTTCCAGCAATGCGATGGCAATCGCATCGCCCATGGCAAGCTGCATCAGCGTTGATGTCGTCGGCGCAAGACCATGCGGACAGGCTTCCGTCACGCGGGGCAACAGCAACACAACATCGGCGGCGTTCGCCAAGGCCGACGTCTCACCGGCCGTCACCGCAATGAGCGGAATACGGAAGCGCATCGCATAACTGACGATGCCCTTGAGTTCCGCCGTCTCGCCCGACCATGATAGGGCAATGATCGCATCGTCGACGGCAATCATGCCGAGATCGCCGTGGTTTGCCTCCGAGGGATGCACGAAGAACGCCGGAGTTCCGGTCGAAGCAAATGTCGCCGCAAGTTTCGAACCGATATGGCCGCTCTTGCCGACCCCGGTCACGATGATCCGCCCGCGGATCGAGGCGATCTTTTCGATGGCGCGGCAGAACGGTTCGGCCAACGGGCCGCCGAGCGCTTCGCTCAGCGCAACGAGACCGTCGGTTTCGGTTGAGATGGTCCGTTTGGCGGATTCAACCGCTGCGGATTTGTCGAGATCGGTGTGATTGATAGCCTGCATGGCGAGAACCGTTAGCGCTTTGCATCCCGGCTGTCCAATTTTTGTTCAAGGCAATGCCCGGGAATGGCATCCCAACCACCGCGAATTAGCAGGTCATTAACCATGCCTCTTTACCATCCCTCAACGTTCGAACTCATTGGCAAACCTGCATATGCATCCTCGGCACCCACGTTTGGAAGCCCCGCCCGGCGGCAGCTTCAGACCTGCCAGCATCGTCTGTCTCCTGACAGCGCTGCTCGGCACGACCGTGCTTGCCCCCCACGCACTTGCCCAGCAACAGGCCCCCCTGCGCGGTCCGGTCGGCGAAAATGTGCTGCAGGCACAGAGCAATGGCAGGCGCATTCTCGCCCAGAATACCGTTCCGCCGACGGGAACCCCACCTCCCGACAGCGGTATCCCCTCGCGACCCTACGAACCCTTGAGCCCCGGCGCGCTTCCGCCTGTGACGGGCGATGAAGGTCTTGGCCTGCGCGGCGTTCCGCTGGACAGCGATCTCCTGCCTTCCGGCCCCGCCGATGACAGCAACAATCTTGGCGCCCAGTCACCGCCAGTCGACCAGTTCGGACCGATTCCCGAGGACAGGGCGGCACGCACTGTGGCGTCGCGTCGCGTCCGCGCGGCTGTTGACGAGGAGACGACCAATTCGATCCCAAACCCGCCGATCGAGCAGAACCGGGAGGCGAACCCGCCGGCGGGCCCGGCCGAGCGCGACAATCTACCGGAACCTGCCATCGAACGGCGCGCCATTCGCCCCGATCCAGAACCATTTGCGCCTTTTGGCATTAGAGCCGGCACGGTAACGCTGCGCCCGTCAATCAGCACGGGCCTTCGCGCCACGACCAATGCCGACGGCAGTTCCGATGGGTCCGGCGCGCTTTTGTCGGAAACGCGCCTGCGCGCCCGCGCCACAACCGATTGGTCGCGTCATTCCGCCTGGCTGGATTTTGATGGCCTCTACGACAAATCTCTCGCCGGCGAGGATTATTCGGCACCCAACATCGCCCTGCGCAGCGGATTTCAGCTCGACCTCGGCGCGCGCACCACGGTAAAGGGCGAGGTCGGCTATCGCTACCGGCAGGAAGATCCAAGCGCGCCCACGACGATCGTCGGCACCTCGAATCGCCCGGCCGTGCAGGATATCGACGCCAATCTTGGGGCGCGCCGGGAATTCGGCCAATTCTTCGCCGACGTCAAAGGCAATGTCGACCACACCACCTACGGCAATGCCGAATTCTCCGACGGCAGCACAACGAGCCAGAAGGACCGGGACAATACCTTTGCGAGTGTCGCGCTGCGCGGCGGCTTTGAAATGTCGCCGGCGATCAAGCCGTTCGCCGAGGTAGAAATCGGCAAACTGATGTATGACGAGGCGGTGGATTCCAATGGTTTCCGCCGCTCCGGCATGCGCACGGGGCTGCGCGGCGGCGTCGAGCTCGATATCCGTGAAAAGCTGACGGGAGAACTGGCGCTCGGCTACCTGCGCCAGGACATTGAGGACGATCGCCTCAATGCTGTCGAAGGCCTCAGCGTTGATGGGGCGATCAAATGGTCGCCGCAGCGAGGAACCGACGTCGATATCGGCCTTCTCACCCGCATCGAAGGAGCGACGGCACCCGGCGATAGCGGCTCGATTTTCTATGAAGGCACGGTCGGCATTAAACGGCAGGCGCGCGCCAATCTCGATCTCAAGGCTAATCTCTTCGTTTCGCTGCGCGACAACAAGGACGATACCGGTTGGGACAAGGGTTTCGGTGCCGAGATCGGCGCTACCTATTGGTTCAACCGTTTCTTCGGTCTTGATATCAGCGCCCGTCACGAACTGACGCGCAGCGAGGTGGACACCCGCAATACGAACGAGACCAGCATATTCGTGGGGGTCACGCTGCAACGCTAGGCGGCCATGGCGAGGCCGGCCCTGCTGCGTCCGGAAGTTCAGCGGCACTCCGCTACTGACACCGCGTTCGTACACCCCACTGCTATCTACCCACCACGACCGTCATCAACTCTGTTGAACGAGGTCGTCTCTCAGTCTCGCATTGAGCACGACAACGATCTTTCGCATGACGGCAGCGAGAGCGACGATCGGCTTTTTGCCACTGGCCGCGAGACGTTTGTAGAAGGCGGCGAACTCGCCTTTGCCGCGTGCGGCCTGCATGGCGGGCATGAAGAGGATCGTTCGAACCTCGGGCCGCCCGCCGCGGATCCTGCGATAGCCGATTGTCTTGCCGCTCTCGTTCGGGTGAGGCGCGAGGCCGGCAAGCGAGGCGGCATGGCGCCGATCCATCCGGCCGAGCTCGGGCAAGGTGGCAATGAGGGCTGCAGCCGTCGTCTTGCCGATGCCGTTCATGGCGGTGGCGATCTCGGTGCGGTGTTTGAGAGGGCCGGTTCCGGTCAGGACGGCGATGTCGCGGTCGATCTGGGCGATCTGCCTGTCGATGACGGCGAGTGTCGCCTTGAAGGTTGCAGCGAGCCGGCGGGCACCGGGTGCCTTCGACCGGTTGCGCTCGGCAACCCGCATCGCCATCAGGTCGCCGCGCCTTCGCACGAGTGCCTTGAGGTGCACCTCCCTGCAATCGGGTGCACACCACAAGGCCAGGCTCGCCCAGCGCTCCAGACCATAGGCCGACAGTTCACGCGCATCGATCGCATCGCTCTTGCCGATCCGTCCTTTCGAACGAATGAAGGCCTTGAGCTTGCGGGTGTCGCAGCGATGGACGGCCAGTCCGCATCGCTGGCATTCCTCGATGAGAAGGGTCTCGAACCCTCCGGTCGGCTCGCAGACGGCGAGATCGGCGTTCGACCGGCTGAGGAAGCGGCGGATGTCGCTGCGCCGGTTGGCGATGGTGATCACCTTCGACCCATCGCAAACGGCGATCGTCTCCTTGGCAATATCGAAACCCAGGCAGCGTGACGGGGGATGATGCAGAAAGGCCATGCTGATGCTATCCTCTCTCGGGTGCAGGCTTCGGATTGTTTGCGGGCGTGAAACACCGGCCCAATCAACTCTCCAAGCGATGGCAGCATGCCGCAGGGAGCCGTCATGACGACGGGTGCAACCCTTTCCTCGGACGGTCGCCTGCGACAGCGGCTGCGGGCTGTAACAGAGCCCGCAGCCGCATTCCAAAATTACATCATCTCGAAGAAACAATCCTCGGGCACTTGGCCCGAGGATAAATCACCACGTGGTCGAGCCATCAACGCAGCAGCCGTCATAACAGTGGATCCTCGGGACAACAGCCCGAGGATGACGGCGAAGAGGGTAAGGGTCCGGAGGATGATGGAGAGGTCGGGAATAAACCATTTGGTGCGGCCGTTATGCCAATTGAGAAGAGCGCGACGACGCGTTTGACAGGAACGGCGGCGACTGCATCGTCTCGTACGTGAGAGCCACAAAGAGCCCCCCACACTACCCGTCATCCATCCACCACTGCCGTCATCCTCGGGCCCTTGTCCCGAGGACCCACGATGACGGCAGATAGGGTAAATTTCCTCGACTGCGTAGCAGACCTCGGACACGGATGACGGTGGAGGGGTAAACTAAGCGGGAAGGCGCCAGTCGAGGCTCCCCGCCAAACGCCCACTCAGTCCTTCGGCTGGATTGTCTTCAGCATATTGCCGATATTGTCGATGACGCCGCCGCGGATATCGTTGCGCCACAGGGCGAAGGCGACATTGGCTTCGACGAAGCCTTCCTTCGAGCCGGTGTCATAGGTTCGTCCGCGGAAGTGGTAGCCGAAGAAGTCCTGTTCCTTCGTCAGCTTCAGCATGGCGTCGGTCAACTGAATTTCATTGCCTGCGCCCCGCTCCTGATGCTCGAGAATGTCGAAGATTTCCGGCTGGAGGATGTAACGGCCATTGATGTAAAGATTGGACGGCGCCGTGCCCTTGGCCGGCTTCTCGACCATCTCGGTCAATTCGAAACCCTTGCCGACCGGCCTGCCCTGACCGACAATGCCGTATTTATGCGTTTCGGCCGGATCGCATTCCTGCACGGCGATGACATTGCCGCCTGACTGGTTATAGAGCTCTACCATATCGGCCATGCAACCGGTCGATTCGGGCTGCATGATCATGTCAGGGAGCAATAGCGCGAATGGCTCATCGCCGACGATGTCGCGTGCGCACCAGACCGCATGGCCAAGCCCCATGGGCACCTGCTGGCGGGTGAAGCTCGTTGTTCCCGGTCCTGGCTGGATGCCTTGGAGTTCCTCGAGAAGTCCGGTCTTGCCGCGTTCTGCGAGCGTGGCATAGAGCTCGTACTGCGCGTCGAAATAATCCTCGATGACAGCCTTGTTGCGTCCGGTCACGAAAATGAAATGCTCGATGCCGGCCTCGCGCGCCTCATCCACCACATATTGGATGACCGGCTTGTCGACAACGGTCAGCATTTCCTTGGGAATGGATTTTGTCGCTGGGAGCACGCGGGTACCAAAACCCGCAACTGGAAAGACGGCCTTACGGATTTGCTTTCTCGTCGTCATCGTTACCTCGTCAGTGTTGCACGCTTCGATTACTGACGATGCATTCTGCACAAGATGCAAGCGAACAGTATCATTTCAAATTTACGCATAAACTTGTACAAAACCGCCGCCGGCTCTGGGTTTATGCGCTAGACAATTCGGTCTCAAAGACCCAAAATACATAACGCTGTAAAATAAATATTCGTTGCCGTTGTTAATGTAGCCTGGCAGCGCGCGTTTGCCGATGCATGGTAAACCAATTCCTAACTTTGCCATGTCTATTTTATCGTTTGACCCAAAAATGTGGAAACACAGTTCGAGGAGAAAACATAATGGTGAGTTCAACGGGGTTCGCACGGCGCGTCATGATCGCTGCAGCGGTTGCATGCCTTGGATTGGCAGGATCGACGGGGATCGCCGCAGCCGATGCGAAGTTCCAAAGCTGGATACAGGATTTTCGTGCAACCGCGTTGAGCAGCGGCATTTCCGCTGCCACCTACCAGCGTGCCTTCGCCGGCGTGACGGAAATCGATCCGGAAGTCCTGCAAAAGGCTCAATTTCAGCCGGAGTTTACCGAACCGGTCTGGGGCTATCTCGACAACCGTGTGAATGAGCATTCGGTGCAGACGGGCCGCGAAATGGCGCGCAAGTATAGCCGCTGGCTCGGAGCGATCGAAAAATCCTTCGGGGTCGATCGCAATATCCTGCTTGCTATCTGGTCGATGGAAACCAACTTCGGCGAGATCATGAAACGCGACGATGTGATGCGCGACGCGGTGCGTTCGCTTGCGACGCTCGCCTATGCCGACCCTCGCCGGGCAAAATATGCGCGCACGCAACTTATTGCAGCGATGAAAATTCTGCAGACCGGTGACATCGACCGCAGCCATCTGACGGGTTCGTGGGCGGGCGCGCTCGGTCACACCCAGTTCATTCCGACCAGCTATCTTGCATACGCGGTGGACATGGATGGCAATGGTAAACGCGATATCTGGAATTCCGTACCCGATGCGCTCGCTACGGCCGCAAACCTCTTGCGCAAGAATGGCTGGGAGAGCGGCCGCACCTGGGGCTATGAAGTCGTCCTGCCGGCCGGCCGCAAACTCCCCGGCGGCTCGCACACCATCGCCGAATGGCAGCAGCTTGGCGTCGTGCGCGCCAATGGCAAGCCCTTCCCCCGCGGCAGCGAGAGGGCGACGCTTAAGGTGCCGGACGGCCGTGCCGGCCCTTCGTTCCTGATGACACGCAACTTCTTCGTGTTGAAGAACTATAATAATGCCGACAAATATGCGCTCGCCGTGGGTTTGCTCGCCGACCAGATCGCCGGTGCCCCGGGCCTGCGCCAGGACTGGAACCGCCCCTTCACGCCGATCACCATGAAGGAGCGCGAAGAATTGCAGAGCCATTTGCGCGAACTCGGCTATTATGACGGCAAGGTCGATGGCAAGATCGGTACGAGCTCGCGGGATGCCATCCAGGCGTTCCAGAAGCAGATGGGACTCGATCCGGACGGTCATCCCAGCAAGGAAGTGCTGACCGTCATCCGGAAAAAATAGCTAAGTGAAGCAGATGATTGGGTTTGGCAGGTACAGATTACGTTCGCGGGTTGGTTCACGTCCCGCTCTCCTGCCGGCCTGCCCTGCTGCCGCGCCAACCCTCCTTCGGTCGCCGTCGCTGCTTGCAATCGCCATTGCCCTCGCCGGCACCTTCCTCTTCATCGAACATGCAACTGCCCGCACGCTGCTCGACATGTTGTTCGGTCCGCGCATCTACCGCGAAAATACAGACCGCCTGATCGATGACGGCAGGCGCGCCCGCCCGCCAAGCAAGAGCAGGCCGCCGCTAAAGCGCGCCCGCCCGCGGCCGGACACGGTAAGGACATCGCCGGTTCCAAACAGCGATGCCCCCATCCAGGCAAAATTGCCCGACGCAAAGCCGGTGCTGGTCGTCGGCGACTTCATGGCCGGCAGCCTCGCGGAGGGCCTCGATGCCGCGTTCATCGATGCACCGGGCGTGCGCGTCATCGACAAGGCCGATGGGTCTTCGGGTTTCGTGCGCAGCGATCATCGCGATTGGCCAGCTTCCATCGGCGAAATGATCGCCAAGGAAAAACCGGCCGTGGTGGTCATTATGATCGGCGCCAATGATCGCCAGCAATTCTCGGACGGCAAGGTGCTCCTCACCGACGACTGGACCAAGGAATACCAGGCGCGGATGAACGGCTTTCTCGATGCGGTGAAGAAGGCTGGCCAACCTGTCGTATGGGTGGGCCAGCCTGCCTTCAAATCGAAAAGCATCACCAACGACGTCCTCGCCTTCAACGAGTTCTATCGCAATGCCACCGAAAAGGCGGGCGGCACCTTTGTCGATGTCTGGGACGGTTTTGTCGATCAGAGCGGCAACTTCACCCTGTCCGGCTTCGATGTTTCCGGCCAGACGGCGCGCCTGCGCAACAATGACGGTATTGGAATGACCGCCGCCGGTAAACGCAAACTGGCATTCTACGTGGAAAAGCCGCTGCGGCAGATGCTCGGCAATGCAACGTCGCCGGACATTGCCGCGATCAAACCGGGTGCTCCGGTTCAGGCGCTGACCGGCGCGCCAGGGGCGCCCGCCAAGATCGACCGGCTTGCGCCGGTCAGCCTCAATGATCCGGAACTGGACGGTGGCACCGATCTGCTCGGCGCTGCTCCCCGTCCGGCAGTTGGCGGCGACAAATCTGCGCGCGACCGGCTCGTCATCGACGGCGTAGCGCCCGAGGGCCAGCCCGGCCGGGTCAACGATTTTTCATGGCCGAAACAATGAGGCCTCTAACGCCATTTTTTCTTATGACGGAGTCTTCGCTTCGGCCTCGGATGGTGCCTTGACCGGGATATAGATGACCGGCATCGGCTGAGGCTGATCGCTGGCGCTGGTGGCGACGGAAGCCGTTGCGGGTGCATTGCCCTGGACGGCAGCGTCCGTGGGTTGGTTGCATGAGGCAAGTCCAAGCAGGGCGGCGGTAAGCAGAATTCTCAAATACATTGGTAAAATACTCCACGACAACAGGTCTATGAACGGTCTGGCGACCTAAATCAATTAATCAAAAGTCTAATATTGATGGGTCTCGGGCTCGGTAAATGAGCGTCGACAGGATATGCCACCGGCACGCGATTTAAGACGTGCCGGCCTTTTGCGTCAGCGGGGGAGGACCGATGACCCCATGATCGCGGCGTCGATGGCATGGGCAGCCTGGCGGCCTTCGCGAATAGCCCATACGACCAGCGACTGACCGCGGCGCACGTCACCGGCGACATAGAGCTTGTCGACACTGGTCCGATAGTTCTTGTCGTCGGCGGAGACGGAACGATTGCCACGCCGGTCGGCGCGCATGTCGAGCGAGCCCGAGAGCTCCTTGACGATATTGTTCTCGAATGGGCCGGAGAAGCCGATGGCGATGAACGCAAGATCGGCCCTGATGAAGAAGTCCGTTCCCGGGATAGGCTTGCGCGCCTCATCGACTTCGCAGCACTTCACATGGGTCAAGCTGCCGTTTTCGCCGATGAATTCAAGCGTCGCAACCTGGAATTCGCGATCCGCGCCTTCAGCCTGTGAGGATGATGTGCGCATCTTGGTCGCCCAGTAGGGCCAGACGCTGAGCTTGTCTTCCCTTTCCGGCGGCTGCGGGCGAATATCGAGCTGCGTAACCTTTACAGCGCCTTGGCGGAATGCTGTTCCGACGCAGTCGGACGCCGTGTCGCCGCCACCGACCACGACTACATGCTTGCCCGACGCGACGATTGGATCGCTCGGCCAGGCGACCGACTCGATGTTCTCGCGGCCTATGCGCCGGTTCTGCTGGACGAGATAATGCATGGCGTCGTGGACGCCCTCGAACTCCGCGCCGGGAATGCCGGCGGGACGGGGGGTTTCGGCGCCACCGCAGTAGAGCACCGCATCATAGGTATCGATAAGCTCCTGGACTGGCTTGTCCACGCCAACGTTCACGCCGCAGAAGAAGGTTACGCCCTCGCCTTCCATCTGCGCGATGCGCCGGTCGATGAAATGCTTCTCCATCTTGAAGTCGGGGATACCATAACGCAGCAGACCACCCGGACGGCTTTCCCGCTCGTAGACATGAACCTCATGGCCGGCGCGGCCAAGTTGCTGGGCGGCGGCAAGGCCCGCCGGACCCGAGCCTATGACCGCGACATTCTTGCCGGTCTTGGCAAGAGCCGGCTGGGGAATGATGAAGCCCTTTTCATAGGCCTTGTCGGCAATCGCCTGCTCCACCGTCTTGATCGAAACCGGTACGTCCTCGAGATTGAGTGTGCAGGCTTCCTCACAAGGCGCGGGGCAGATACGGCCGGTAAACTCCGGAAAGTTATTGGTGGAGTGAAGATTGCGGATCGCCTCGTCCCAATTGTCGTTGTAGACGAGATCGTTCCAGTCCGGAATCTGATTGTGGACCGGACAGCCTGTCGGTCCATGGCAGAAGGGAATGCCGCAATCCATGCAGCGCGCCGCCTGCTTCTTCACTTCGCTGTCCGACATCGGGATCGTAAACTCCCGGAAATGCCGTATGCGATCCGACGCAGGCTGATACTTGCCAACCTGCCGGTCGATCTCGAGAAAACCTGTAACCTTACCCATAAAACTTCTCTCCCTCGCCTCTCGGGGGACTACCCTCGCCTTTTCAGGGGTTAGGGCAGCATTTGCCCCATGCCGAGCGTCTTTGATGAGACACTCGAAGCATGGTGCTTGTTGACTTTATTCGGCTGCGACGCCCATGCGCATGCGCTCCATATCTTCGAGCGCGCGACGGTATTCGACCGGCATGACTTTCACGAATTTCGGCCGGAAGCTTTCCCAATTGTCGAGAATTTCCTTCGCCCGCGCCGAACCGGTGTAGTGCATGTGGTTCGAAATCAGCTGCACAAGCCGTTCCTCGTCGTGCCTCGTCATATTGGCGGAGACATCGACGCGACCCTTGTGCATGAGATCGCCGCCGTGATGATGCAACTTTTCGAGAATGTCGTCCTCTTCCGGAACCGGTTCGAGTTCGACCATCGCCATGTTGCAGCGCTGCGCAAAATCGCCGGCTTCGTCGAGTACATAGGCGACACCGCCCGACATACCTGCCGCGAAGTTGCGCCCGGTCTGGCCAATGACGACGACAACGCCGCCGGTCATGTACTCGCAGCCATGGTCACCCGTGCCTTCGACGACGGCAATCGCCCCCGAGTTGCGCACGGCAAAACGTTCGCCGGCGACACCGCGGAAATACGCCTCGCCCTCGATGGCCCCGTAAAGCACGGTATTGCCGACGATGATCGAGTTTTCCGGGACGATCCTGGTATTTTCCGGCGGGCGGATGACTATGCGTCCGCCGCAAAGGCCCTTGCCGACATAGTCGTTGCCATCGCCGATAAGATCGAACGAAATGCCCCGCGCGAGGAAGGCGCCGAAGGATTGCCCGGCCGTCCCATGGAATTTGACCGAAATGGTCTCGTCCTTGAGCCCCTTGTGCCGGTAGCGCTTGGCCACTTCGCCCGAGAGCATGGCACCGGCCGAGCGGTCGACGTTCTTGATGTCCATCTCGATCCTGACAGGGATCTTGCTTTCGAGCGCGGTCCTTGCCTGCTCGATCAGCTTGCGATCGAGAATATCGACGATCGGATGGTTCTGCCGCTCGGTCCACCGCGTCTTTTCTTCGGGCGCCTCGGGCTTGTGGAAGATGCGGGTGAAGTCGAGACCCTTGGCCTTCCAATGTTCGATCGCCTCGCGCTTCTCGAGGAGTTCCGTCTTGCCGACGATCTCTTCGAGCCGGGTGTAGCCCATTTCGGCGAGGAACTGCCGTACCTCTTCCGCCATGTAGAAGAAGAAGTTGATGACGTGCTCGGGCGTACCCTTGAAGCGCTTGCGCAATACCGGGTCCTGCGTCGCGACGCCGACCGGGCAGGTGTTGAGGTGGCACTTGCGCATCATGATGCAGCCCGCCGCGATGAGCGGCGCTGTCGAGAAGCCGAACTCGTCGGCGCCAAGCAGGGCACCGATGATCACGTCGCGTCCCGTGCGCAGACCGCCATCGACTTGCAGTGCGATGCGCGAGCGCAAGCCGTTGAGGACGAGCGTCTGCTGCGTCTCGGCAAGGCCCATTTCCCAGGGGCTGCCCGCGTGCTTGAGCGAAGTCAGGGGCGACGCACCGGTTCCGCCGTCATAGCCGGAAATGGTGATGTGATCGGCGCGCGCCTTGGCGACACCGGCCGCGACCGTACCGACGCCGACCTCGGAGACCAGCTTCACCGAAACATCCGCCTCGGGGTTGACGTTCTTGAGATCGTAGATCAGCTGCGCCAAATCTTCGATCGAATAGATGTCATGGTGCGGCGGCGGCGAGATAAGGCCAACGCCGGGCGTGGAGTGCCGGGTCTTCGCCACCGTCGCATCGACCTTGTGACCGGGCAACTGGCCGCCCTCGCCGGGCTTGGCACCCTGCGCCACCTTGATCTGCATCATGTCCGAGTTGACGAGGTACTCCGTCGTCACGCCGAAACGGCCAGATGCCACCTGCTTGATGGCCGAACGTTCCGGGTTCGGCTTGCCGTCCGGCAGCGGGTAGAAGCGGTCTGGTTCTTCCCCGCCCTCGCCGGTGTTGGACTTGCCGCCAATCCGGTTCATGGCGATGGCGAGCGTCGTATGCGCCTCGCGGCTGATCGAGCCGAATGACATCGCGCCCGTCGAGAACCGCTTGACGATCTCTTTAGCCGGCTCAACATCGTCGATCGATATCGGCTTGCGGCCCGCATCTGTTGCCAATCTGATCTTGAAAAGGCCGCGAATTGTCTGCGCACGTGCCGACTGGCTGTTTACGAGGTCCGAGTATTCCTTGAACGTTGTGGCCGATTCCGTGCGCACCGCATGCTGCAGCTTGGCGACCGCATCGGGCGACCACAGATGCGCCTCGCCGCGAATGCGGTAGGCATATTCGCCGCCGACCTCAAGCGTGCTCGACAGGACAGGATCGTTGCCGAACGCATCGCGGTGACGGCGCACCGTTTCCTCGGCAACTTCCTCAAGACCAACGCCCTCGATGGTCGTTGCCGTGCCAAAGAAGAAGCGGTCGACAAAATCAGTCTTCAGGCCGACGGCGTCGAAAATCTGCGCACCGCAATAGGACTGATAGGTGGAGATGCCCATCTTGGACATGACCTTGAGGATGCCCTTGCCGATCGACTTCATGTAGCGCGAAACGACTTCCTTGGCGTCGACCTCCGGAGGGAACTCGCCGCGCTTGTGCATGTCGAGCAGGGTGTCGAACGCGAGGTAGGGGTTGATCGCCTCCGCGCCATAGCCGGCGAGGCAGCAGAAATGGTGCACTTCGCGCGGCTCGCCCGATTCCACGACGAGACCAACCGAGGTGCGCAGGCCCTTGCGGATCAGGTGATGGTGGACTGCGGCCGTCGCCAAAAGGGCGGGGATCGGTATGCGGTCCGGACCAACCTGGCGGTCGGAAAGGATGATGATGTTGTAGCCGCCATGGACGGCCGCTTCAGCTCGGTCGCACAGGCGTTCGACCGCACCGGCGAGACCGGCAGCGCCTTCATCGACGCTATAGGCTATATCAAGCGTCTTCGTATCGAAACGATCTTCGGTGTGGCCGATGGAACGGATCTTCTCGAGATCGCCGTTGGTCAGGATCGGCTGGCGCACTTCCAGCCGCTTGCGACGTGAGGAGCCGACGAGATCGAAAATGTTCGGACGCGGGCCGATGAACGAGACCAGGCTCATGACCAGTTCCTCGCGGATCGGGTCGATCGGCGGGTTGGTGACCTGGGCGAAGTTCTGCTTGAAATAGGTATAGAGCAGCTTCGACTTGTCCGACATGGCCGAAATCGGCGTGTCAGTGCCCATCGAACCGATCGCTTCCTGGCCCGTCGTCGCCATCGGCGACATCAGGAGGCGCGTGTCTTCCTGCGTATAACCAAACGCCTGCTGGCGATCGAGAAGGCTCACATCCTTGCGCAGCGCGCGCGGCTCGACCGGGCTCAGTTCTTCAAGAATGAGCTGCGTGTTCTTCAGCCACTGCTTGTAGGGGTGGCGCGTCGCGATCTCCGACTTGATCTCCTCGTCAGAAACGATGCGCCCCTTCTCGATGTCGATCAGCAGCATGCGGCCAGGCTGCAGGCGCCACTTCTTGACGATCTTTTCTTCCGGCACCGGCAAGACGCCGGCTTCCGACGCCATGATGACGTAATCATCATCGGTCACGATGTAGCGCGCGGGACGCAAGCCGTTGCGATCGAGCGTCGCGCCGATCTGGCGGCCGTCGGTAAAGGCGATCGCCGCCGGGCCATCCCATGGCTCCATCAGCGCTGCATGATATTCGTAGAACGCCTTGCGCTCTTCCGACATCAGCTTGTTGCCGGACCATGCTTCGGGAATGAGCATCATCATCGAATGCGCGAGCGAATAGCCGCCCTGGAACAGGAACTCCAGCGCGTTGTCGAAGCAGGCGGTATCGGACTGCCCCTCATAGGAAATGGGCCAGAGCTTGGAGATGTCGTTGCCGAAATACTCGCTGTCGACCGAGGCCTGGCGTGCCGCCATCCAGTTGACATTGCCGCGCAGCGTGTTGATCTCGCCATTGTGCGCGACCATGCGATAGGGATGCGCCAGCTTCCATGACGGGAAGGTGTTCGTAGAAAACCGCTGGTGGACAAGTGCAAGCGCGCTTTCAAAGCGCGGATCCTTCAGATCCCTGTAGTAGGCGCCAACCTGATAGGCGAGGAACATCCCCTTGTAGACGATGGTCCGCGCCGACATCGAGACGACGTAGAAATCGCTCTCCTTGCCGCCGTTCTCCTGGTAGATGCGGTTCGAGATGACCTTGCGCAGGACAAAGAGCCGGCCCTCGAAATCCTCGTTGGTTTCGATGTTGGGGTTGCGGCCGATGAAGACCTGCCGGTGGAACGGTTCGGTCGCTGCAATATGCGGTGCCTTCGACAGCGAGGAATTGTCGACGGGAACGTCGCGAAAGCCAATCAGCGACTGGCCTTCCGAAGCGATTACCTCGGAAATGACGGTTTCGATATGCGCCCGCTCTTCCGCATCCTGCGGCATGAACAGGTAACCGACCGCATAATGGTTGACCGGGGGCAGCTCGACACCTTTTTCGGCCCATTCGGCCCGGAAAAACGCATCGGGAATCTGGACGAGCATGCCCGCGCCATCGCCCATGAGCGGGTCGGCGCCAACCGCACCGCGGTGGGTGAGGTTTTCGAGCATGAACAGGCCGTCTTCGATGATCTTGTGCGACTTCACTCCCTTCATATGCGCAACGAAGCCGACGCCGCAGGCGTCATGCTCATTGCGCGGATCGTAAAGGCCCTGTTTTGACGGAATACCCGACGATTTATTGGTTTTGACCGCACGAGTCTGTACGGCCTGAGCAAGTTCAGTCGTTACAGATGGCGTCAAATCCGTCATCGTCAATTCCTCCAATTCGGCCCGTTGCGGGCGGTCAATCTCTCATGGGACGGAATAACATAATTCCAGCCCCGCCTCGGTGCGGCATATCTTCCGGTTGCAGGCTGCGGTCACCATTCTAGGGACGGAAGCAAGATTGCCCACCATCCCGTTTCGGTTCACGCAAATAGGACAGCAATGCTGTCTTATTGTGGTATGCCAGAATAAACGCCATCACACAAGATGGAAAAGTAAAAAATATGCGCACTGCGCGAAACATCATTGCGCAAAAGACCGCCAAAGTATCGCGATAGTTTCGGTTAGGGTGATTTCCGCCAAAAAGTCCAAGGAAAACAGCTGCTTCCTCCGCAGCCTCATGCGAGCATGGCTTTCCACGCGTCTGCTAAAGGGATATGCCAGCCGCATCAGATCGTATTGCAGGACAATCTCATGCATTTTGCTTCCGACAACTGGGCCGGCGCCCACCCCAAGATCGCTGAAAGCCTCGTCAAGAATGCAGGCGGCTTTGTGCCGGCCTATGGGTCGAGCGCGCTTGACAAGGCAGTGGAACAAACCTTTTGCGAGATATTCGAACGTGAGGTCGCGGTTTTCTTCGTTGGAACCGGCACGGCGGCCAATTCTCTGGCGCTCGCAAGTTTTGCCAGGCCTGGCGGGATGACATTCACGCACCGGGAAGCACACCTTATTGGCGACGAGGCCGGGGCTCCCGAATTCATCAGCGCAGGCGCGCGCTTGCGTCCCGTCGATGGACCGACCGGACGCATGGATTTGAATAACCTCAGATCCGCTCTTGAACCCGTTACGCCCGGTAACGTCTTTATCGGCCAGGCGATGGGCGTGTCTATTACCCAGGCCACCGAGATCGGAACGCTCTACGAACTCGCCGACATTGCCGCCATCTCCGCGCTCTGCCGCGAGCACGATCTGCCGCTGCATATGGATGGCGCCCGCTTTGCCAATGCGCTGGTATCGCTTGGATGCTCGCCGGCAGACATGACGTGGCGGCAGGGTGTGGACATCGTGTCCTTCGGCGGCACCAAGAACGGCTGCTGGTGCGCCGAAGCGCTGGTGTTCATGGACCCGGCAAGAGCGGAGGGCTTCCCCTTCCTGCGCAAGCGCGTCGCCCAACATTTTTCAAAATCGCGTTTCATCGCCGCCCAGTTCGAGGCTTACTTCGGCGAGGGCCTATGGCTGGAACTTGCGGCTCACGCCAATGCCATGAGTGCACGCCTCGCGGGCCATATTCGCGCATCAAAGCAACTGCGTCTCGCCTGGGAGCCACGCGCAAATGAGGTGTTTCCCGTGATGCCAAAAGAGACTGCGGCAAAACTGCGGGAAGCCGGCGCTGTTTTTCACAATTGGCGAGCGCCGCATTTTGAGGGAAGAGTTGCCGCTGAAGGCGAATCGCTTGCTCGGATGGTGACGAGCTTTGCAACAACGCCGGATGAAGTAGACCGCTTCGGCGCCCTCATCGCATGAAAAAAGCGGCGTTTTCACGCCGCTTTCTCCCGTTGCACCTGCCAATCGCTTAGCGGGCGGCTTTAGCTTCTATCTGCTTGGCTTCCGTGTCCGACAGGGAAGTCACGGCAATCTTGCGCGGCTTCATCTCTTCCGGGATTTCGCGCTTGAGATCGATATGCAGCAGGCCGTTTTTCAGGCTGGCACCACTGACCTCGACGAAATCGGCAAGATGGAAGCGGCGTTCGAAAGCCCGCGAAGCAATGCCGCGATAAAGCGTTTCGGCATTTTCATCGGTTTTCTCGGCATTCTTTTCGCCGGTGACCTTCAGCTGGTTGCGATGTGCCTCGATCTGGATCTCGTCCTCCGAGAACCCTGCAACGGCCATGGTGATGCGATAGGCGTTGTCGCCGGTCCGCTCGATATTATAGGGCGGATAGGTCTGGGCGCCTTCCGGCTGAGCCAGCGAATCAAGAATGGTGAACAGCCGGTCAAAGCCGACGGTAGAACGGTAAAGGGGTGAGAAATCAACGTGACGCATGTTTAAGCCCTCCTTTAGAGCGACAATGTTTGCGTATTTTGGTTCGATTGAGAGCTCCCGCAGTGGCAAGCCTTCGTGAACCAGCGACCCCGTTATGGCGGTCACAACGTGTATTTGGTTAGGCATTTTCTCGATTTCAAGGGCACGGCAGGCATCAAAAAGTCCAGCGCCAGCGTAGCGATCCCGGCCGGCAGATGAACGCAAAATGAACATGTTCTTCGGAATACGTTCAGCTCGATGCCGCTAAACCTACACTCAATCTGGCATTCGATCCGACACGACAAAGGACTTTGAAATGAAAAAAACCGTTCTTGCGCTCACGTCAGTGGCGCTTCTGATCACCGGCTTCTCGGCTTCGGCTTTCGCCGACGGCCGCTACTACCGGAACAGCGCGCCGGCGATCTACGTGGACGACGAAGATTATAATGATGGCTATCTGGTACAGGATCGCCGCTACTACGAAGGCTACCGCGATGACCGTCGCTACCGGTTCGGACCGCGCGATGTTACCCGCATGCTCGAACGGCGCGGCTACAGGGTGCGCGATGTAAACTTCGATCGCGGTCGCTACTTTGCCCGCACCTCGCGACGCGGCGAGCCCGTGCTTGTCGTTGTATCACGTGACGGCGACATTCTTGAAACCCGGCGCATGGGCCGCGATCGTTACTACGACCGTCCGAAGAGCGGCTTCAGCATCGAAATAAATCCGGCTTACTGATCAAACAAGCCGAGATCGTTGCGGATGTAACGTCCCTTCCAGCCGCAACGTATTGACCGGAAACTCCCAGGCAGGGTTTCCGGTCATTCTTTTTCTGGATGCCGCCGTTTGACCTTTAAGGCGGCGCATCTTATCAAAAGTGCATTCAACCATCACATCGAGCGGGCACCGACGTGGACCAGCCAACGCAAACGATCCGCCCCCTTGTCGAAACCGCCGCCAATCCGATACCGGCCGGCACGCGTGTCGAAGCGCTCGATCTCGGCAAAGGCAAGGTGCTCCGCTATGCGATCACCCCCGCCTCCAGCCACCCGCTGCATGGCACGATCATCATTCTGCATGGCCGCAACGAGTGCATCGAAAAATATTTCGAGACAATTACTGATCTCGCCTCGCGAGGTTTTGCGGTGGCGACCTTCGACTGGCGGGGGCAAGGCGCGTCAAGCCGTTATTTGCGCAATGCCGCCAAGGGCTTCGTGAAGCGTTTCGATGATTATGCGGGCGATTTTGAGCTGCTGTTTAAGTCCGTCATCCTGCCCGATTGCCGTGGCCCCTATTACGTTCTCGCCCATTCGGCCGGAGCACTGGCTGCCCTCGTCGCCGCACCGGCCTTTGCCAACCGGATAAGGCGGATGGTGCTGATTGCACCGCTTCTCGACATCAATTCCAGCCGCGCCCGCAAGCTGACCGCGCGGGTCATCGCCAATACGCTGCGTTCAACCGGGCTCGGCGGCACATATATGCTCGGCGGTCCGCATGTCTTGCGCCCGTTTGCGGCCAATGAGGTGACATCTGATGCGAGCCGCTACGACCGCAATTGCGGCGTCCTTGAGAGCGCGCCCGAGCTTGCAATCGGTGGCCCGACTGCAAGCTGGATCGTCGCCGCCGCGAAGGCGATCAAGCGCGTAACCAGGCCCGACTACGTCGACACGATTCGCATCCCGACACTCATCGTTGCGGCCGGGGCCGACACCGTCGTCTCGACGCCGGCAATCGAACGGTTCGCCGTGCAGATGCGCAATACGACGCTGCTTACCATCGATGGCGCGCGCCACGAGATCCTGCAGGAAAAGGATTTGTACCGCGAGCAGTTCTTCGCTGCCTTCGATGCCTTCATCCCTGGCACCGGCGGCGACGATGGCTCCGTTCTGGCGGAGGCTGGCGAAGACAGTGAGCCTGCCCTGGATGTCAGCGCCTGAAAACCGACGAGGCGCGCAGGCGCCGCCGCATGTCGTGCTCTACCCGTTCAAAACGTCAAGAGCCTGCGCATGAAGTTCGGCGTTGGCGGCGGCAATGATACTTCCGGCCTTTTCGGCTGGACCGCCATCCCAGGTTGTCACAACGCCGCCCGCCTTTTCGATGATGGGTATCAGCGCAACAATGTCATAGGGATGAAGGCCCGTCTCAATGACGAGATCGACAAAACCCGCAGCAACCATCGCATAGGCATAGCAATCGGTGCCGTAGCGGGCGAGCTTGACGCGTTGTTCGACGCGATCATAGGCAATCCGCTTCTCGGCCTTGAATATAGCGGGCGTCGTCGTGAACAATGTCGCATCGGCAAGATCGCGCGTCTTGCGTGTCTCAAGCCGGCGCGTCCCGCCCGGACCCTCATACCACGACGCTTCGCCATCACACAGGAACAGCTCTTTGGTAAATGGCTGCGCCATGACGCCGGCAACCGCGTCGCCATCCACAGTAAGCCCGGCCAGGGTACCCCAGACCGGGATACCGGAAATAAATGCGCGCGTGCCGTCGATCGGATCGATCACCCAGATATGCGAACGGTCGAGATTCTCGCCGCCATATTCTTCGCCCAGAATTCCGTGGTCTGGATGCTCCGCATTGATCAGCGCGCGAATCGCTTTCTCGGCCTCCCGATCAGCCTCGGTAACCGGATCAAACCCCGACTCGAACTTGTTGTCGATGAGCGAAATATTGCGGAATCGCGGCAAGGTCTGCTCTGCGGCGACACTCGCAATCCGCTTTAAAAAGGAAAGTTCTACGACCAAAATGGCTCCTCGCGATTAAAACATTCTCATCTAGGTGCATTATGGATGAGATTTGTGCATATTATTTGAGCAGTCGCCATCGGTGCACAAAAACATACACAAATTTCTTGACATTTGTGCGACGCAGCATAGAGTTGTGGGTGAACGGGGCGACCTGTTCTGCCCTCCTTGGGCGTTTCCTCCCTAGACTTGGACCGCGCTTCATGCGCGGTCTTTTTTATTGGCCGCGCGAATATGTGCCTATTCCGCCGCGAGCGGTTGGTCGTGAAAATAAAAATCGGGCAGCGAGACGAGGTCGGCAAGAAACTGGGCGATATCCCGCTGTAGTTGATCGAAACCGGACTTCTTCTCGTAACTCTGTTCGTTGAGATAAAGGCCGCGATTGACCTCGATCTGCAGCGCGTGAAGGCCCTTCAACGGGCTGCCGTAATGTTCGGTGATATAGCCCCCGGCATAAGGCTTGTTATGCGCAACGAGGTAGCCCATTTCCCGCAGGAGATGGATAGCGGAGTTGGCAAGTTCCGGCGCGCAGCTCGTTCCGAACCGGTCGCCGATGATGAAATCCGGGCGCATACCGCTCTCCGGCAAGCGGATACCTGTCGGCATCGAATGGCAATCCACCAGGACGCCGTAACCGAAGCGCTGTCGCGTTGCCGAGAGAAGGCCGCTGAGCCTGGCATGGTAGGGCTTGTAGATCGTGCCGATGCGATCCAGCGCCTCGCCCAGCGGCAATTTCTTTGCATAGATTTCCTGGCCCTCGCCAACGAGGCGCGGCACGGTACCGAGGCCTCCGGCGACACGGGCGGAACTTCCGTTGGCATAGGAGGGCAGCGCCTCCTGAAACATCTTGGCGTCGAGTTCGTAGGGTTCGCGATTGACATCGAGATAGGCGCGCGGGAAGTGCGCCAGCAACAAGGGTGCTCCAAGCGGCACGGCGGAAGCGAACAGCTGGTCGACGAAACAATCCTCAGACCGGCGAATGGTCTGCGGGTCGAGTTGCGACTGTTCGAGGAAAGCGCGCGGGTAAAAGCGGCCGCTATGCGGGGAATTGAAAACGAAAGGAATGCGCTGGTCGGAGGGTTGCCGCACTTCGAACGGCTGGATATCGGTGAAATCGCGCTCGACTGTCATCTTCTGCTTCAAGGTTTCGCTGCAAGGCGGGCTGGTTTTCCCCACTCTAGTGCAAGTTTCCGCGATAGGGAATTGATGAACGGTTCGAAACGGCTTGTCCGCCAACTTTCCCCGGCGTTAAGGCTCAATGCTGATCACACTGGCGACACCTCGACTTTTGCCCCGTTCGCCCTTATTTCTAGCAAATCATTCACGCGATCTTTACCAAAAAAGCGTTTTGTTAAGAGTAGTACGACGCAGGGTTTGGGGATGATCCGGCGCTAGAGAATTCGGACGGACTGATGAAGAGAATCCTTCTTGCAGAAGATGACAATGATATGCGGCGCTTTCTGGTCAAGGCGCTGGAAAAGGCGGGCTATCACGTCACGCATTTCGACAATGGTGCCAGCGCCTACGATCGCTTGCGCGAAGAGCCGTTCTCGCTGCTTCTGACCGACATCGTCATGCCTGAGATGGACGGGATCGAGCTTGCACGGCGCGCCTCGGAGATCGACCCGGACTTGAAGATCATGTTCATTACCGGCTTTGCCGCCGTTGCCCTCAATTCCGATTCGAAGGCGCCCAAGGATGCCAAGGTGCTGTCGAAGCCCTTTCATTTGCGCGATCTCGTCAACGAAATCGAAAAAATGCTGGTCGCAGCTTGAGAACCTGCGACATTCTTTCGTTCCGGCAAAGAAAGCCTGATAAGTTCTTCAGGCGCTATTGACGGGGCTGATTCAATATGGTGTATGCGCCCCGTCAGATGGGCGTGTAGCTCAGCGGGAGAGCACTACGTTGACATCGTAGGGGTCACAGGTTCAATCCCTGTCACGCCCACCATCTGAACCCTCCCCTATAGTTCGTATATTATATGTCTGCCGCGCAGCTGTTGAGGCTGGGCGAGCCAGAAATCCTAAACCTTCGCACGCTTCAAGACGTCATTGATTCTACTTTGCCAGCCCTTGCCCGTGGCTTTGAACTTGGCAATGACGTCTGCATCGAGACGGATCGTAACCGGCATTTTGGTCAGATCCGCCTTTGGCCGGCCGCGTCTGGCAATTTCTCTGTCCATCTCGGTGGCAAGCTCTGGGAGAGCTTCACGGAAGGGCTTCGCTTGGGCGATCTCTCCCTTCGTCAGGGGCTGGCTATCGACTGCGTCCCAATCCTCTTGCGTGAAACCACGACCCGGTTCAAAGCCTGTCTTGAACGTTTTTTTGACCATTAAAGCAAACGCCTTTCGTCTATACGTGCTGGACGCATCGAGATCACCGACAATGCTTTTTTTCCAAGCACGGCAAAGACCACCACAATCATGCCGCTCTCGAAACGACCGATAGCTTTGCTGCGGCCTGCCCTGGCTGGAATGATCATCGAAGCAAGAAAGAACTCAAGCGACAAGGCAGCAAAGTCCAAGCCATGCTTCGATATGTTAGCCAATCGTTTAGGTTCGTCCCAAATGATCTTCATTTATAATGTACGTACATTAATTCATTAAACAAGGGTCTTCCTGCGCACAGTTAAACCCATTGCATTCTCGTGGCGCAAGCGTTCTCCCCCATGTATGATCGGTGCGAGCGTAAACGAGCGCGGGGGCATCATGGATTGGAACGAGCTTTCGGGGCCGCAGTTGAAAATCCTGCGCGAGGCTATACTCCGCTCGTTTCCGACAGTGTCGCGCTTCGACATGTTCCTCTCCGACGAACTCGACAAGGGGTCGCTCGCCAATGAGGTCGGGCCCGGCAGCTTCGAGCAACAAATCCATGCCTATCTGATCAGCATCCAGAGCGAGGGGTGGACCGACAGCCTCGTCGACGCCCTGCAGAGACAGCGCGGCAAAAATCCGTGGGTACGGCGGCTGCCGGATGCCATCCGTGCAGCGGGGACCTCCGCACCGGAGCGCTTGGCCGCAGCCCCCTCGATGCAGCTCGAAAAGATCGTGCAGGGTGGTGGCTTTGCCGATCTGAGGATCTGGGCGCAAAGCCTCGCTCTCGTTAGCGCGGCGACGTGCCGGATCGAGTTTCCGAGCGGGCAGGCGCAAGGCACCGGGCTTCTCGTCGCGCCCGATCTGGTCCTCACCAATTATCATGTCGTCAAGCGGCAGTTGAACAAGGAGGCGAGCCCCGCCGACGTCGTTTGTCGTTTCGGGTATGCCCGCGATGCCAACGGGTTAGACGAGGGCACGCCCCATAATCTTGCCGCAGGCGACGCATGGACGCTTGATGCCAGCCCGTTCGATACGGTCGACACCGGCGGTGCAGGCATCGCCAGCGCGTCGAACCTCGATTACGCGGTGCTGCGTCTCACATCGCCGCTGACCGACTGGAAGCCGATCCGCGTTGCAGCCAATATCGCTCTTCCCAATGCAGATTTGCCAGTTCTCATCGTTCAACACCCGGCAGGAACGCCGCAAGCGCTGGCGATCGGCAAATCGCTCGGCACCAACGAGAACGGCTCGCGCTTTCGCTATGACGCCGATACACTCGGCGGCTCGTCCGGTTCGCCGGTCTTCAACCAGCGTCTGGAACTTGTCGCCCTGCACCATGCGGGCGATCCGCGATCTGAAATTCGTGCCGCGTACAATCAGGGCATACCGATTGGCCTTATCGTCGCTGCCTGGCAGGCCAAGCACCTTCCCCCGTTCTGGCAATAGGTCTAGCCTGCAGCCGCAATGAACGCGGCGGCCTTTGGCGCCGCGGCGAGATTGCTCTCGATTTCCGCCAGCACCACATCGGCGACCGCCTGGTGCGACAGGCGGCAGAACATGGTTTCGGTGCTGTTGAACGTTCCGTTCTCGAAGAGCTTATTGACCGGCGCGCCGCCCATGCAAAGGTTGAAATAGGCGCAGCTTGCCTTGCATCGGCTGACCCCTTCATCGATATCGCGCCACATCGCGCGAAATGCCGGCGATGCCAGCACACCGGACGGCGTCGCTTCGGCTAGATTTCCAATACAGAAATCCCCAAAGCCTTCATTTTTGAGGCCGGCAAGTTCAGGCGAGAAAGTGAAGAGATCGCCGCCGGACGATACGGTCACGATCCCGAACGGAGCGTTCTGCGAATTGTAGCCGAAGTAGCCGAAGGCCGGGCTCTGCAGGCAGGCGAGAAGGTCTTCGCGTTCGCGGATCAATATGGGAGGATCGGCTGCGCGCGCTCTTTCGCTCACGTGGGCGAAGAAACGGCGGAATGCGGTATCCGACCCTTCCGCCTCAAGCGTCGACGTTTCAACGGAGCCCTCTATTTCCTCGACGTTGAAACCCACATGGCGAATATCCTCCGCATTGAAGAAATCCATCAGTTCTTCCGCAGCATCGAGGGTCGCCTTGCCGACTACGCAGATGATATGGAAGGGGACGCCGCGGCGGCGCAGATGATCGATGCCGCGCATGACCTGCGCATGCGTGCCTTTCCCCGATCGCGTTTTGCGCCGTGCATCATGCAGCCGCGCTGTTCCGTCGAGGCTGACACCGACACGCATATGCGTTTCCAGGAAGAAGTCACACCATTTGTCGTCGATCAGCATGCCGTTGGTCTGCATGGCGTGCGGCACGGCGAGTCCGGCCGGCGCCACCCGGTCGAAAAGGGCAATGGCCTGACGATACCATTCCGGCGCAACGACCAGGGGCTCGCCGGCGTGCCAGACGATTGTAAAGTCCGGCGCATTGAGTCGTGCATCGAAGATGAAGCTGGCGGCGCGGCCGACTGTTTCCAGCGGCATGACCGTTTTGTCGTTACGATGCGGCAAATAGCAATAATCGCAATTGATGTTGCAGAACGCCGTCGGCTGCATCACCAGCAGCCGGGTCGTGCCGCGCAAGGACTGCGCGTCTAATAATTCTGCCATCCATTCGCCCAGTTCGGAAAATTACCGAAGTTCGGAAAATTCTGCCACTGCGCAATCTGCGTACTGTCAGGCTCTTCTGCCAGTTCGGGCTTGCCGATTGCTTTCAGATAATCCGACCTGATCTGACCAAGCCTGTCGATCGCACGCAGGTTTTCCACGGCGACAGGTGCTTCGGGCGATGCGTTCCCCGGCTGGGTCAGTGCGACCGCCGCCAGGGCGCCGAGACCCAAAGTTCGCAGATTACTCGTTACTTTCATCTTCAACTCCAGGCCAACCTTTATCGGGTTTCGATACAAATGCCTTGCATTCCGCGATGTCCTTGCACGTCTGCGGCAAGCGATATTTGAAACCGGCTGCACCCTGAAGCGAGGTTCCGCTGGCATTCTGCCACCGCATCTCGAGGATATCGCTCAGCGGCTGGGTTCCAACGAGATATCGCCACTTGCGCAACTTGACGTCTTCGAGCCACAGCCAATCGCCCTGAACGCCTGCGTCGATGATTTTGGGACCGATATATACGATGCGGGTCCGAGCCGTATGCCCGTCGTCCGGCTCGGCAAGGCCATTCGCAGCATCCCTATACTGCACCTCTATCGTGTTCTGGCAGTCCGACAGATCATCAAGGCATTTCTTGTTGTCATAACCCGCTCTGTATACCACAAGCTGCTTGTCATTTGTATCAAGATCGACGGGACCGGCGTCACAGGTGCGATAGGTCGGCCTCGTGTCGAGGGCCCTGACATCGTCGGGTCCGCCCTTCCCTGCCGTCGCCCTGAAAAGGTTTACCCTGTAGGACCGGCACGCCCGCCCTTCTTTGGCCGCATCGTTCCCTTGACCGTCGGCCAGCAACCCTGCGCCAGCCATTCCGGTCGGGACTTGGATCGGATCAGAAAGGCCTGTCGTTGTCCACAAATACACATTCGTCCGCTTGCCCGCATGTTCCGGGCCGATGTTCGGAATCAAAAAGCCGACGACCGCGCCGGCCTGGACGAACTTCACATCCTGGATTTTTACATCTGCCAGCCGCGTGCGTATCTCGCGATCCTGGACGAGGAGGTTGATTTTCTCGCCGCTTTCAGTCGAGCGCGGTCCGCGAACGCCAAATTGCGTCGGTGTGTTGAGCCGCCGCAAGCCTACATATGTGTCGAGCCGCGTGGTCATATTGTTGCTGGGTGATTCCGATACGTCGAGACGGAAAACCCAGTTGCCGTCCTTCGACCCGCATTCAAGTTTTGTAACGGTACTTATGGGGTTTCCATCGAAGGGTGACGGCACCTTGAACGCTATCTTGGACGCATCTAATGCGCCGGAATTCTCGGTCGCCTTCTTGCAGTCCACGTTCTGGATTTCGCCCTTCGGCAAGCCAGGCTCGAACGAAACCATAAGATCGGCGCCATAGACCGCGCGCGCACCGGTATCGATGAGGCCGATGGTTTTACGCAGCACGGATTTCTGCTGTTCGTCATGCGTAGATTGATAGTCCGCTTTTACCGTGTCGATCAGCCATTTCAGGGCGCGATCGTCAGCACCGTTACGAGGGGCCGTCGAATTGGCGAAATCATTGACCGCGAGCGCACGGTTGAGTTGCACCGCAAGGCCGTCAGCCCTGACGCGCTCATTATTGGCCCACAACGAGGCTCCAAGCGCGACCATGGCCAAAACGGCGATGGCGCTGACACCCCACATGACGAGGGTCTGCAACTGGTTGACCCATTTGCTGCCCCATTCGCGCCACTTGACGGCGTCGCGCCAGAGGTCTCCTATCCAACGAATACGCTTGTCCGGCTCTACCAGGGCCTGGCCAGTATCGCCGATTGAAACAAGTTGCTTCTTTTTCTCGACAAGAACGTCCTTGGCCCACGCATCGCTGTAGCGGGAATCCGGGCCGAACAGCAGGCGTAGTGTCGCCTGGCTTTCCGAAGGGATCAGCGTGCTCGCCGCCTCCCAGTTCCTGTGGAACAAGCGATGCAGCAGCCCGCTTTCGATATTGTCGATCGCCGGAAGCTCCTGGATTGCGAGCTGCGCCAGGCGCTGTTCGAGGCGCTTTTGCAATTCGAGATGCTGCTTGTACGCCGCCCAGTTACGGATGAGCGACTCGTGCGTGACATTGTAGATGTCCGACCTCTCTCCGCTCTCGGATGGCAGGAGTTCGACGAGGCCCGCATCCTCGAACTTTTGCAGCGCATCGCGCAGGTAGGACCGAAGGAGCTCCTTCGCCGCCTTCGATGTTCCGAGCCGAACCGCGCCGGCGCTCGTCGCCAGCATCTCGTCGACCGAAACGAATTTTCTCACCGCCTGGCCGCCATCATCGAGCTGCGCCAGACAGCACAAGGAAACGGAAAGAATTCCTTCTGCCTCAAGACGCAAATCATTCTGGCCGCCCTTGAAGCCTTGCTCCATCGCCATCGCCGTCATCACGTCCTCGGCCTCGGCGAAAACCCGATCGGCGGCGGCGTTGAGACAGCGCCCGAGCCGGCATACCTGCTCGTTGGCCGCCGTTGGCGTCCAACCGGGAACGGACGCAAGATGCTGGGTGTCGATTTCGAACTGCGCATCCTTGTTCTTTGCCCGCCTCGCAATCCAGTCATCGACGGCGTGTTCCCAGACCAGCGGCAGAAAATGCTGCAAGAGGGGCAACTTATCGGCCTTGTGCTGAAGAGCTTCGCCGGCCTCCCGGTACGCCTCCTTGAGCTCCTTCACCGATTCTGCCGTGTAGGGTGCGATCCGCGCTTCGGTGGCGGCGTCGAGGGGCAGTTCCCAGAGCTTGGCAAGTCGGCCTGCCGGCTCGACGATTGCCGCCTCGATGTCATCACCGGTGACGAGGTCAACCAGATACATCGAGGAATTGATAACCTCGGCCATGCCGGCATATTCGGAAAACCGGTGGAGTTCCTCGCTGCGCATCGTGGCAACCGCGAAGAGACATGCAGGCTTGTACTCGTAAATATCGCGGAGCAAGCCAATCAGCGCCTTGCGACCATCCGCATCGCACTCCTTGCGGAATATCTCCTCGAACTGATCGATGTGAAGCAGGAGCAGTGGGCGCCCGCTCCGCTCGCCATAGCTTGCGGCTTCGTCAAAAGTCGCAAGGACTTCACTGACGAAATCAAATACCGATCGGGTCGATATGGTGCCTTTGGTCGGCGAAATCTCGCGATCCAGCCATCGCAGCGTTGCTGTCTCGACATCGTGCTGTGTTGCACCGTCGGGCCATTCGATACCAAACTCGCGCGCCGCTCCGCGTATACGGTCCGTTGCCCCACGGATCGAGGCCGATTTTTCCGCGGTCGAGCGCTCGGGGAAGTCGCCTTTGGGCATGTCTTCAGTATCGGGATCGACATAGGCGAGGTCGATGATCGAACGTAGAACGCTCCACAAAGCTTGTTGAAGTTGCCCGATCGGATCTTTTGCCGGCCGCATTTCGGCGACATACCAAGCGCCCCATTGCCCCTTGATCGGAATACTGTCGAGTTCCGCGATAAGGCCAGCGCGTGTCAGCGAAGACTTGCCGCTGCCCGAACCGCCGACGACAAAGGTCATTCTCCCGGATGTCGCCGTGTTCTCGGTCTCGCGATTGGCGAAGAATTTTTTCAGATCGCGCTTTTGTGTTTCGCGGCCACAGAAATACCGCGCAAGGTCCCTGCGAAAACTGCGCAGGCCCGGATAGGGGGTCGTGATGAGGATACCCGCCCCCTTGGCGAAACACGATTTGTCACCCGCTAGCCAGCGCCGGATGAAGATCTCGGCATGGGTCTCCGGCAGGTCGGTCGCTGCACCGGGGATTACGTTCACGCGTACCGCCTCCCTAGTGGTGCATCATGTCTTTGGCCGCATCGATTAGATGGTTCATATCGCTGCTGTTGAAATCGATCTTGTTGTTGTCGCGTCTGACCTTGAGCAGGTTCCAGCGCCGCACAGAAAGGCCTTCGTCAAATTTGAGACCATCGAACTTATCGAAATTCTGAAACAGCACGGCGATACGGAAAATCTTCGGCTCGCGATCCGGAAAATATTGTCCGACCAGTCGGTCGATCCGCGTATCCCAATCCTCGAAATGATTGATCGTATGCTGCTTATCGCCGGGCCTGGTTCTCTGATCATGGGCGGCGACGATATTGAGTTGCGCCCGATTAAAACGGCTCACACTCTCCTCGAGGCTATCGAGCGATACGGCGACTGTTTCATATTCGCCAGGCTTGACCACGGTCTGGCCGAGCTTTTGCAGGTTGGTCGAAAGAAGCTGGCGGTTTGGATCGCTGTCGGGAAGATTTTCGAAACGCGTACGCAGCTTGCTCTCGCAAAGGTCGCCGAAGCCGGCAAGTTTGGCAAGCTTTGCCCCGATTTCTTCGACCGAACCTTTCCAGGCGTTCTCTGTTTTCGGATTGATCTCCGTGCTGTCCCACCACTCGCCTGCCGAGCGCCAGTAGACGCGCTGGAACTTGCTGACGCTATCGCGCCAAATGCCCACCACATCGTCGTTGGAATACCCGAGGGCGTCCATGAGCAGCGGGATCATCTTGTCCTTGAGCCCGCCGACAGTGGTGTTTCGCTCCGATGCGGAGCGTGTAAAAATCGGCGGATATCGGAAGAACTCGTCACGCTGCGGCACGGTCATCCGCATTGTATCGCCCCAGCCATCCTCCCAGTACTGTACACGGTCCGCGTTGAATCGGCGCAGATATTGAAAAAGCGCAACGTCGCCAGCCTGCGTGCCCGGATCGGTGTCAGCGGTCGACGGCGTCCCAAGCAACAAGACATTGGACAATTTGGGTGACAGCGGCTCGTCCGGCAGATTGAGAAAAGCCTGAAGTTCAGCGCGGACGCTAGCCCTGTCTTTTGGATCATTCTTGAGCTCCCGCAAGAATATGGGCTCGTCATCGATGGCAGGATACTTGGCGCGATAGCGGTCCTTCCATTTGTTCCACCAGTTGCCCATCTCCTCCTTCTCATAGATGAGCATGAAACGTTTGCGCGCCTCGGGGGGACCCGAACGGGATTTGAGCCAATCGTTGAACGCATGGTCGAAGACAGTACCATCCGTCGCTTCCAGATTTTCGAGATCGACCGGCGTTGCAATAGCGAGGAAATACTTGGACTGGCTGATCTGCTCTGCTTTGAGTTCAGTAACTTTCGCCCACAGCTCAGCAGTAAATGGATGGTATTGTGCAAAGTAATCGAAGACGCCTTCGTCATCGCAATACTTGAAAGCGACTTCCCCTTGCATGTAGGTCCGGAACCACATGTTGCTGTCGATATCGACTGGGTCCATAAGCGACTGGATCTGCGAGCGGATTCGCTTCTTTGTCGTCAGAATGCGCAGGAACTTGTCCATCAGTGCTTCGGGAATAATCGTATCGACAATGTAATCCTGCAGCGCCTCCTCATAGCCGAGGTCCGGATTGACCACCGTTGCGGGAAGCGGCAAAAATTCCTGATCGGATAGAAAGATAGAGAAGAGGTTCAGGTTGGGAAACGCCTGACCAATCAAATATCGAAGCAATTTGATTTCACTGCCACTCAAGTCACTCACGCAAGCGTCCCCCGAGACACGAGAACTCTGATTGGTCAATATAGCATAAATTACTTAAAGTTCACTCGGATAGACTGGAGAATCTTTAATCACTTGGTATTAACATGTTGGACCATAACTTGTTCATCGCCCGTCTTCTACAACTAAGTACTCGATTTCATTGCAGAAAACACTGAATAGCCGCGCAGAGGGTCTTACTTTACGTAGCGTGGCTCCGAAATAGCGCCGTCACAATCACTGATCTATCATCATGGCATCCCGCCAGACCGCTCTCGAATACTGAACGGCGCTTACGACGGGATGGATCGCCGCAAGCGCCTCTTCTTGAACCAACTAATTCCTTTGGAGCAAATGGGGCAGGCTTCAGCAGATTTCGCTTGATCAGGCGCAATTTTGTGTCAAGATCGTCAAATATTCGCTTGAATAGTACATGTTACTAAAGCATTTGCAACAACTTATAGTTGATAATACTGGAGTTTATTAGGTTTATTGGTCTTGCACCAATGCTGAAGATTCCAGGTCGAATTACTTTGCCTATTGAATAGCAGTGCATGGCGGCAACCCGAGGTACGCGACCTGACAGCGATATCGGGAATTGACGTGGACGGCAGACTGGAGTTGCGCCCGTTTTACGAAGCCAGGCGTTGGCGGGTCTTGGACCATGTTCCATTTGCGGAGGATAGGATGCCTGCGACCCCTCAACTGCTCGATCTGACGGCACTCGGCACCATTGGCGGCATGACGCTTGCAACGACTGCAGTAACGAACGGCCTTTGGCGTTCCCTAGGCTGGCAACCGCGATGGCTGGGGCTCGCAGTGTCTTTAGTGATCTGCCTCGCAACCGCGTTCTTTGCCGGCAGCACCGCCGGAGCCGACCTCTTCCTTGCGGTCCTCAATGCCTTTGTCGTCTACCTCGCCGCGGCTGGCACGAGCGGCGCCGGCGCCGCGCTCCAGGGCGGCGAAGCACCCGCTCCCGCAAATGAGGGGCGCGAACTGCCCGGAGTGGACGAGGGACCAGCGGAAAGGCAGTTCCTGCGCTCCTGGTTTTGACGAATGGAGCTTTTGCAATGAGTTGCGCCTGAGGGCGGACAGGTGGGGAAAATGGGGAATACGGACGCTGACAGGCTGAAGGATTATCTGACGCTCATCACCAGGAAACATGGCGGTATCGAGCCCATCAGAAACATGCTGGAGGAGCGGACCAAGGCTGGAGGCGATTCCGGTCTCGAAAGCATGCCCGGCGATACGGATGAGACGAGGCTCGCCAAATCGGGCCTCGAAGCGATCGAGCTTGGCCGCGATCCCTCCGAGGGTGAGCTTTACGGCCTTGAAGCGATCATCCTGCCGGACTTGCGCCCGGCAATCGACATCGTCGACAATACCTTTACCGTCACGCATCCGCTCTGGCGACGCCTTTCGGACGATGCCGCCATCCGCACCAGGATAGAAGGGATCATTCCGTCGATCGGCCGCATCGAATTGCCGGGCAACAACAAGTATCCCTATGGTGGCACCGGCTTTGTCGTCGGCGACGGCCTGCTGATGACCAACAGGCATGTCGCCGAAATTTTCTCGAAAGGGCTTGGCGACCGCAGGCTCGCCTTTATCGACGGCGCACGGGCGGCCATTGATTTCAAGCGCGAACAGGGACGTCCGACCGGCCCGATGCTCGACGTCGTTCGCGTGGTCATGATCCATCCCTATTGGGACATGGCAATTCTTGCCGTGAACGGCCTTCCCGCAACCGCCAAGCCGTTGAAGCTTTCGCTATCGGATGCGCGCGACCTTACGGGCCACGATATTTTTGCCATCGGCTATCCCGCCTTCGATCCCCGCAACCCCTCCGATGTTCAGAACGATGTCATGGCAGGACGTTACGGCGTCAAGCGGTTGCAACCGGGCGAACTCCAGGGCGGCATAACGACATCGAGCTTCGGCAAGATGGTGCCTGCCGCGACACATGACTGCTCGACGCTCGGCGGAAACTCGGGCTCGGCAATTCTCGACCTGGATAGCGGCGAGGTCATGGGCCTGCACTTCGGGGGCCTTTACCAGAAGCAGAATTATGCCGTGCCGGCGTATGAGCTTTCGCGCGACAGCCGCGTAATTGCGGCCGGCGTGCAATTTGCCGGACCGCCGAGCGGCGGCGCCAATGATTGGGGCGATTGGTGGCAGCGGGCCGATGGTGCCGAACTTGTTGCGAATGGCGTAGACCCGACGATTTCCGGCACCGGGGATACCGCTTCCGGTGCCACCGCCAACGCCGCATCGTCGATCACGATCAAGCAAGAACGCGAGGTGGGACGCATCGTCCTGCCGCTACGCATTACCATTTCAGTCGACCTCGACGATCAGAAGGCCGTGGTCGTGGCAAGCGAAAGTGTGAGCGCCGACGACGCTGGCATGACTGAGTCCGCGCGGGCGCCGTTCCGCGATACGGATTTCAGCACGCGCAAGGGCTATGACGCACATTTTCTCAATGACCCAAGTCAAGAGGCGCTCCTCGCGCCGGTCGAGGTGGCCATGCCGCAGGCAGCGGATGCGAGCGTGCTCGCCAGGACGCTCACGGGATCGGACACGCTTCACTATGAGAACTTCTCGATCAAGATGCATGCGCAGCGCCGCCTTGCTCTGATCACAGCGTCCAACGTCACCAAAGCGCCTGAACTCAAACGGCCTGAACCCGGTCGCGATTATACGCGGCGCGGCCTTTCCGGCCTCGGCGAGAGCGACCAGGAACTATGGTTTACCGATCCGCGCCTCGATGAAGCCCTGCAGATTCCGGATGTGTTTTTCACCAGGGATCGCAAAGCTTTCGATAAGGGCCATATCGTGCGCCGCGACGACGTTGCCTGGGGCGCGACCTACGATCAACTGCGTCGGGCGAATGGCGATACCTATCACGTTACCAATTGCTCGCCGCAGGTCGCGGGGTTCAACCGGGCCGCCAGCGGCCACGAAAATTGGGGCGATCTTGAAAACTGCGTGCTCGCCGAGGCAGCCAACGAGCGGCTCTGCGTTTTCGCCGGACCGGTGCTCGACCCTTCAGACGAAGTCTTCACCGGCGTCGGCGACGGGCGAACTGTGCTCCGCGCCAAGATCCCGTCACGCTACTGGAAGGTGATCACCAGCCGCGTGGCCGATGGCATCGCCGCCTATGGATTCATGCTTGAGCAGGACCTTGCCGACGTCGATTTCGAATTTGCCGTGCCGGCCGAATTCGTGCCGGCAATGTATCCGATTGCCGACATCGAACGCCTGGCCGGCGTCCGCTTCGACGAACAGGTGCGCAAGGCCGATCAGTACGAGACGGTTCGCGGAACCGAAGTCGGGCTGCACGCAGGCACTCGCCGGAAAAAAATGGCGGCAGGCGGGCCGGCTCAACCCGCTCGAACGCAAAAATAAGGGAGGGTACAATCGATGCCACGTTGTCCTTTTGCGACCTGGAAGCCGATCAGCGGTTCGTCTGGAACCTATACCGGGGGACCGTTCAAGATCGTTCATCACACGACCGAAGGTAGTTCCGCGGAGGGCGCATTCGCCGCTTTCAAGGCGAACAGATCCGATCCGCATTTCACGGTTGATGCCACCACAATCTACCAGCACATCGATACGGACACTGCGTCACGGGCGCTCAAGAACCTCGCCGACGGTGTCCAGACGAACCGCGATTCGGCCATCCAGATCGAAGTCGTAGGGTTCGCCCACCGGCCAAAAATTCGCGCCACCCTCGATAATGTTCGACGGCTTTGCCGCTGGCTCGAAGCCACCCATTCCATTCCGAAAGTCTGGCCGAATGGCTTGCCCAAGCCTGCGGTCAACGGGCAGGACCCGGGCGGCCATAACCGCAACGCTAGCATCTGGGATACGAAGGGCGGCCATTACGGCCACAGCAACGTGCCGGAAAATACCCACTGGGACCCGGCCTACACCAAGCCGGAAGTCGATTACCTGATGCTTGAAGATACGGAGGGACCGGAGGTCGTGGAGGGGCTGGAAACCATTCCGTTTTCCGATCCCGGGCTTGAAAGCGACCATTCGCATATGCCGGACCATGCCGATCCGCAAGGCACGCATACTGAAATGCCGGCAAGGCGACCGGCACGTGCCCGGGCCAAGCCGGCTGCAAAGGCGCCTTCGCGACCTAAGAAGTCCGTCAAGTTCGACGAGAGCCCCGTGGGCACAGTCAAGGTCGCAAGGGCAGCCGGAACGAAGAAGGCCCCGCGGACGCCTGTAAGGGACAAGGCGCCGCGGAAGATCGACTAGGCCTTCTAGGCGGCGCAGGCTTCGCAAATGGCGGCGACGTGCCGATGGTCGGTGCCGCAGCACCCGCCGAGGACGCGCATCCGCGGAAACGCCCGGGTCAGCGCTTGATAGCGGCGTCCCAGATCGAGTGGATCGCCCGCGTCGAGCGTGGTCGAGTCGTCGAGCTCAGCGTGACTTTTGGTCGAAGCATTGGCTCTCAGGCCGCCAATGCGGCGGGTCCACGCTTCGCCTTGCTCCAGGACCTGCGCGAAGTGCGTGGGATGCGCACAATTGATCATGTAGTATTGCGGCGAACCACCCGTCGCCTCGTCGACCCGTTCGATCGCTTCCCGCAGAGACAAACCCGTCACCAGCTTGCCATCGGTTTCCACCGTGAATGATATCACACAAGGCATTTCATTGGCTCGGGCGGCGCGCGCGATGCCGATCGCTTCGTTGTAGTTGGTAAGCGTGTAGGCGGCGACCAGATCGGCTTCGGTATCGGCAAAGGTTGCGATCTGCGCGGCATGATAGGCCTCGGCCTCATCGGCATTCATATTGCCGGCCTTGTAGCCGTCGCCGCGCGGACCGATTGCGCCGCTGATGACGCAGGGCGTTGCAGGCGTTTCATATTCCTGACGAAGTTCGGCAAGCAGGTCCACCGAACGGCGGTTGACGGGGTCCAGGTCGGCGGGGCCGTAGCCGAGCTTGGCGCCCCAGTCCGCGTTTGCCCGCCATGTCGGCGTGTCGAGGATGAAGCCGGTACCGTTCTCTTTCGCCACTTCAAGATAGCGAACATAGTAGTCTTTGAGATGCTGCCGTCCCTCGTCGGTCAACATCAATACGAATGCGGCAAATTCCGGCAGCTCAATGCCTTCCAGGAATATGAGTGTCGTTTCCATCCCCCCATCGCTGAGGAAAAGGCTGCCGGAAAGCTGCGGCAGATTCTGGCGATATTTTGCCATGATCGTCTCCAAGGTTACTGCCGCACTCCCCGGTCATTTGACCCTTGTCGGCATGGTCCTTTTTGCGCTCTTTGGGCTGCACGATCTAGAACGCTTGCGGTGCGGCGGCGGATCAGCTGATAAACCTGTTGTAATTTCAGAGACTTAGCTGCCGCAATGGCCGGGATCGCCCTTTCCATGCTATGCTCACCAATCGCAAAACTGTATCGACGGTACAGTAGTTCTGGGGGAGGCCATGGGCAAGGGCGCGGAAACCCGCGAACGGATCATCGAAATCGCAGAAGCTTCGGTCCTCGCCAAGGGGTTCGGCGCAACGTCGATCGAAGAGATCATTGTCGAGGCTGGTATCACCAAGAGCGGCTTCTTCTATCACTTCAAGGACAAGAACGAACTCGCGCACAAGATGGTTCGGCGCTACGTTGACGAGAACAATCGCGTTTTCGACGAGATTTTCGAACGCGGCCATCAATTGTCAGATGATCCGCTTCAAGCCTTCCTTATCAGCCTCAAGCTTCTTGCAGAAACCATGTCCGACCTTCCGAGCGGGCATCCCGGCTGCCTCATTGCCAGCATCTGCTACCAGGAAAGGCTCTTCGATCGCGATGTGCGCAATCTTATCGCCCAATCGGTAAAGGAATGGCACATGCGCTTCCGGGCGATACTCGACGACATTGCCGTTGTTCACCGCCCGCGCGATGCGATCGATCTCGGCGATGTGGCCGACATGCTCTCATGCATTGTCGACGGCGCGATCATCATGTCGAAGGCGCTCAACGATCCGAAGCGTATCGAACGTCAGGTGCTGGCATTTCGCAGCTTCGTCAAACTGTTGTTTTCGCCCGCAACCGCCCAGCTCGAAAAACCACCTGTTCCAGACAGCATACAGGCCGCATGAGATGGTGCTCCTTTATGACGGGATGACATTCACGCCATAACCCGCTATCGAACAGCCTTAAATAGATCACAAGACGTTCGGAAAGCGCGAAGTTATGAAGGAAGCGATTTCACTCAAGCAGTTGAAGGAAGCGGTTGGCACCGAGGTCGGCTGCTCGGAGTGGCGGGTGGTCAGCCAGGAAATGATCAACCAGTTCGCAGATGCCACAGATGACCACCAGTTCATCCATACCGATCCGGAGCGCGCAGAGAAGGAAACGCCCTTCGGCGGGACGATCGCCCACGGTTTCCTGACGATTTCGCTGCTTTCGACGCTCGCTTATGAAGCCTTGCCGATGCTTGAGGGCGCGACCATGGGCATCAATTACGGTTTCGACAAGGTTCGGTTCATGGCGCCCGTAAAGTCCGGCAAGCGGGTTCGCGCCCGCTTCAAGCTCGCGGACGCCGATATCCGCCCTTCGGGCCGCGTGCTCAACAATTACGAAGTGACCCTGGAAATCGAGAACTCGCTCAAGCCTGCGCTGGTCGCCAATTGGCTGACCATCGCGGTCCTCGAAAATCCACCTGAAATGGATTGAACGGCGAGCGCTTGCCTCAAGCGGCGAGCTTGCCTTCCAGATCGAGCGGCGCCGCCACCCCCTTGTATTTCGTCACCAGATCCTTGAACGGAAACGGCCCCTGCACGAACATGCCCATGTCGTAGGGGTTGCGAATCTGTGCGCCTTTGAGGAACAACAGGTGCATCTTGAAGAAGTTTTTCCTGGCACGGACGTAACGCTTTGCGCTGTGGATGCGCTTGAAACGAATGCGCTCGATGACCGGAGCCCGACGCGGCTTGATACCAAGAGCCACTGCCGGATCGGATTTGTAGAAATGCACGATGTCGGTGACCGTCTGGAACTCCGCCCACAGGACCGGGCTCTCTTGCATGACCACACGCACATCTTCGCGCAAACCATTGGCGCGCGGATGCAGGGCGATCATCAGCAGGCAGGAACCCGCAGCGACCAGCGACACCGGCTTGCGCCTGAGCAATTCCGGATCGATGCGCCATACGTCAGCGATGGCCTCGACCGCAGGCACCGTACCTAGACTATGGGCGATAATGACGACCTCGTCAGCGTCGGTCGCTCGTAGCTTCTCGGCAAGGTTGGCTGCAAAGGCCTTGCGGCGTTGGTTGAGAGCGGTACTACGGCCGTAAATGCGGTCGGAAGCTGCCGCCCAATCGTCGAGCAAGTATGAGAAGAACACCTTCTCCCCCGGCCAACGGATGAGCACCCGGCCAATCACGAGCGCAAGCGGCACCGTCCATAGAAGGTGAAGCTTGCTGCCCTCGGCGAGCAAGGGAAAGAGCCCGACCGCCAGCGCGGCAAGCGTCACGAAGCACGCATAGGCGAAGGGCCAGAGAAAGAAGATGCAGAAGCGCCAGCTGGTGCGCAGATATCGCCAGAAGGTGCCGGTCAACAAAATGTCAAGGAACGCCATGAGACCGGTTGCGAAGCGCGTCACGACGTTGCGCGCTGCATAGGCGTCGAAGATATCGGCCGAACCGTACTGGCAGAATTTCGTTTCGGTTTTCCAGTCACTGCCGCGCGTCGTGATGTCCATGGACGCGATGTTGTCGCACTCGGCAACCATCGGGCCGGCAGCGGTTCTTGCGCCCCAGAGCTTGTTGAAATCCGCGGCGCTATTGAGATAACGCCCGCGCACCGCATCAGGGTGCAGGCCCTCATAGCCGGTAAAATTGATGACGAGACGCTTTCTGACGGCCATTTCACTTCTCTCGGCAAAGAGACCACGCGAAATCGGCAGTCATCACAATAGCTGCAAATGCGGCAGCCACCCAAAGTGGAAGGCCGCGCCGCATGATCGCGCCGTTTACATGAAAATGGCCGGACTGCACAACCGGACCTTCATGCAGTCCAAAAAATCAGCCGTCGATCAGACCCAGATGTCGCGCGCCGATACCTGCAGGAAAGCAAAAGCATAGGGCGAGAACGAGCGCCAGCATTCGACGCGGAATGTATTTTCCGCCGTGCGCCAAAGGACGACCTCGATCTTGCCGAGAACCGTGCGGGAGGCGGCCCCCACCGGGAAGGCGCGTTCCGAAAGGTCCTGAGGACAGCCGCCATTGACGACGCCTTCCGCCCCTTTGCCCGAAACGATGATCCCGACATTGCGATGGGAAACGTCGACTGCCGAATGCAGTACCTTGGCCTTGGCGAGGTCCGCAACGAGGTTGCTTTCGCCGTCGTCGATGATCAGCCACTCGTCGGGGCCAAGCCACAAGGCGGCGCGGCTCCCATTCACTGCGGTCGATTTTGGTTTTGTCGGTAGCGCCAGACCGAGTGCTTTCGAAAGAGCAGCGACAGCGTCCGGGCGGGCCCGCAGCGAGACACGTGTCGCATTATCAGCCAGCGTCACCGAGACCGCGGCCGGACCGGTGCGACCCGACTGCAACGGATGCAAGCGTGTTGCCTGGATCGTCTCAACCATTCAAACGCTCTCCCTTCTCATCGAAGAATACAGTTCCGGTGACTTCCACTTCGATCACTCCATTCGGCATCGGCACATAGAGCGTCTCGCCGAGCCGCTTCGTGCCATCGATAACCAGCGCGAGGGCGATGGAGCGGCCGCAATTTTCCGACCAGTAGGATGAAGTCACATGTCCGATCATTGTCATCGGCACAGGCTGGTTCGGATTGGCAACGATCTGCGCGCCTTCCTCCAGCACCACCTTCGGATCAACGGTCTTGAGACCGACGAGCTGCTTGCGTCCCGGAGTGACGAGATCGCGGCGCAAGAGCCCGCGAATACCGACATAGTCGGTCTTGTTCTTGCCAATGGCCCAAGTCAGCCCGGCATCCTGCGGCGTCACCGTGCCGTCGGTATCCTGACCAACGATAATGTAGCCCTTCTCGGCGCGCAGGATATGCATCGCCTCGGTGCCATATGGCGTCAGGCCAAGCGGCTTGCCGCGTTCGTAGATCGCTTCCCAGACCGCCTGCCCGTAATCGGCCGGAACGTTGATTTCGTAGCCCGTTTCGCCAGTGAACGACATGCGGAACAACCGCGTGGGCACGCCGCAAATCTTGCCTTCGCGCACGCTCATGTGCGGCATGGCTTCATTGGACATGTCGATTCCTTCGACCAGCGGCGCGATGATCTCGCGCGACCTTGGCCCCTGCACGGCAATAACCCCCCATTGCTCGGTGGTCGAGGTAAGCCACACATCAAGGTGCGGGAACTCGGTCTGCAGGTAGTCTTCCATGTGGTTCATGACGCGGGGCGCACCACCGGTCGTCGTCGTGACGTGGAAGCGGTCCTCGGCGAGGCGGCCGACAACACCGTCATCGTAGATGAACCCGTCTTCCCGCAGCATGATGCCGTAGCGCAGGCGCCCGACTCCAAGCTTTTCCCATGGATTGGTGTAAAGCAGTTCAAGGAACTTCGCCGCATCGGGGCCAACAACCTCGATCTTTCCAAGTGTCGAGGCATCGAAAATGCCGGCCTCAGTGCGAACGGCAACGCATTCGCGGTTGACCGCGGCATGCATATCCTCGCCGGCCTGCGGATAATACCAGGCACGCTTCCACTGGCCGACATCCTCAAAGGCAGCGCCCTGCGCCGCATGCCAGGCGTGCATCGGTGTGCGCCGGGTCGGATCGAAAAGATCGTGCCGCGCATGATTGACGATGGTGCCGAACGTCACCGGCGTGAACGGGGCGCGGAACGTTGTGAGGCCCACGGCCGGGATCGGCTTGTTGAGGGCCTCGGCAGCGATGGCAAGGCCGTGCAGGTTCGATGTCTTGCCCTGGTCGGTCGCCATGCCGTTCGTCGTGAAGCGCTTGACGTGTTCAATCGAGTGCATGCCTTCGCGCACGGCGAGCCGGACATCCTTGGCCGTGACATCGTTCTGAAAATCGACGAAAGCCTTGACCGTCGTGTCTGGGCCAGCGCCGGCAGCCGAGCCGATCATCCCGCCGATCCAGCTGGCACTGCCGGTGGCGGTCAATGATACCGGCGTACCCTTGCCGGCAAAGCCCGCCTGCTCGGCCGACGATCCGCCGGCGGCGATGGCCTCATTGATCACGTCCTGCAAGCCGTCCGTGCCGTTGCAGGCACCGACCGACAGGCAGTCCTGCGCGTAGGTGCCGGGAAGAAACCTCTCGTTTGCCGCGTCCCACGCCACCTTGCCGCGCGACTGCGAGAAGAGGTGAACGGAGGGCGTCCAGCCCGCGGAGACGATCACGGCATCGACCGCGACCTTGCGCTCGCTGCCGCCCCTGTTGGGCTTGATCAGCATCGATGAAACACGACGCTTGCCGCCGGCGCTGAAGACCGCATGTCCCGGCAGTACCTCGATACCCAGCGATCGCGCTTCCTCGACGATGGCCGATTTCGGGTTGTCGCGCGTATCGACGATGATCGGAACGTCGATCCCGGCCCGCTTCAGGTCGATCGCTGCCGCGTAGGCCGAGTCGTTGGCCGTGTAGACGCCAACCTTGCGGCCGATCGCAACACCGTAATGATTGAGGAACATGCGCGCAGCCGAAGCCAGCATGACGCCCGGACGGTCATTATTCGCAAAAACCATGTGCCGTTCGATCGCGCCCGTCGCCAGCACGACCTTCTTGGCGCGAATCTGCCAGAGGCGTTCGCGTGGCATTTCCGCTGCCGGAGTGCTGAGATGATCGCTGATCCGCTCCGCGAGACCGACGAAGTTCTGCGCATAGTAGCCGAAGGCCGTCGTGCGGGTCAGAACCGTGACATTGTCCATGGCACGCAGCCTGGCGATGGTCGCCGTCGCCCATTCGTACCCGGGCGCGCCGTCGATGGTGACATCGCTTTCATAGCGCAGCGCGCCACCGACTTCCGGCTGTTCATCGCAAAGGATGACGGTTGCACCGGTGGCTGCAGCGCTCAACGCTGCGGCAAGGCCTGCGGCACCGGCCCCTACGACAAGCACGTCGCAATGGGCAAAGCGGTTGGAATAGCGGTCGGTATCCGGTTCGCCAGGAACCACGCCGAGGCCGGCGGCTGCGCGAATCTTCGGCTCGTAGATCGTCTTCCATGCGAATTTCGGCCACATGAACGTCTTGTAGTAAAAGCCTGCCGGCAGCATCGGCGAGAAAACATCGTTGATCGCGCCGACGTCGAATGTCAGCGACGGCCAGCGATTCTGCGACTTCACCTTCAGGCCGTCATAGATTTCCTGAACCGTTGCGCGGACGTTGGGCTGCTTTCGTGACTTGTCACGCTCGATATCGACCAGCGCATTCGGCTCTTCGCTGCCTGCCGACAGGATGCCGCGCGGACGGTGATATTTGAACGAGCGTCCGACCAGATGGATGCCGTTGGCGAGGAGCGCCGATGCAAGCGTGTCGCCTTCGAGGCCGGTAAGGCTCTGGCCGTCAAATGTGAAACGGACTGTCTTTGCGGGTGTAAGCCGACCTGCGCCGGAAATACGGTTGCTGCCGGAATGAACCTGGTTGGTCATGGCTCAGGCCTCCGCTTTCTTGGTGCGCGGCGTGCGCGGCGCGGGAGATTCAACGACTGCTTCTGCCGGCGTCGTCCCTCGTGTCACAAGTTGCTCGACATTGGGCTTCGGTTCGCCCGCCTTGTAGACGGTCAAGAACTTGTCGGAAACGGAATCGCGCACGGCATTGAAGAACCGTCCGCAGCCATGAATGTGCCGCCAGCGCTCGAACTGAAGTCCCTTCGGATTTTGGCGGAAGTACAGGAAGGCGGCGAAATCATCGTCCGACTGGTCAACGATCGGGTTTGCACGGACCAGATGCGCTTCGCCGGCATTGCGGAATTCCAGTTCCGGGCGCTCGTCTTCGCAATAGGGGCATTTGATGAGAAGCATGTCTTCGTCTCGTTTCTAAAAAAGTCAGTGCGCCACGGCAGCGGCGGCTGCCTCGTCGATAAGCCGGCCACTGGTAAAGCGCTCGATCGTGAACGGAGCGTTGATACGGTGCGGCTCGTCGCGGGCGATCGTGTGGGCAAACACGTTGCCCGAACCCGGCGTTGCCTTGAAACCGCCCGTGCCCCAGCCGCAGTTGACATAGAGGCCGGGAACCGGGGTCTTGGCCAGGATGGGCGAGCGGTCGGGTGTGACATCGACAATGCCGCCCCACGAGCGCAGCATCTTGAGGCGTGTCAGGACCGGGAACATCTCGCAGATCGCATCGAGCGTATGGTTGATGATGTGAAGGCCGCCTGTTTGCGAATAGGACGTATACTGGTCGGTGCCGGCGCCGATCACCATTTCGCCTTTGTCCGACTGGGAAATATAGGCGTGCACGGTGTTCGACATGATCACGCAGGGAATCAACGGCTTGACCGGTTCCGAGACCAGCGCCTGCAGCGGGTAGCTCTCGAGCGGCATGCGGACGTCCGCCATGTTCATGATGACCGACGTATGTCCGGCGGCGACGACACCGACCTTCTTGGCGTTGATGGGGCCACGATTGGTATCGACACCGACCACGGCGCCATTGGCGGCGCGGCGAACACCGGTGACTTCGCAATTCTGGATGATGTGAACGCCGCGGTCTGCAGCCGCACGGGCATAGCCCCAGGCCACGGCATCGTGGCGTGCGGTCCCGCCGCGGCGCTGCAATGCTGCACCGATGATGGGATAACGTGCATCAGCAGAGAGGTTGATCGGCGGGCAGAATTCCTTGACCTGCTCGGGCGTCAACCACTCATTGTCGATGCCGTTCAGCCGGTTGGCATGGATGTGGCGCTTGAACACCTGAACGTCGTGGATGTTGTGCGCGAGCATCATGACGCCGCGTGCCGAGTACATCACGTTATAGTTGAGGTCCTGGCTCAGCCCTTCCCAGAGCTTTACCGCATGTTCGTAAATACCGGCGGATTCGTCATAGAGATAGTTGGAGCGGATAATGGTCGTATTGCGACCCGTATTGCCACCGCCGAGCCAGCCCTTTTCGAGCACGGCCACATTGGTGATGCCATGTTCCTTGGCAAGATAGTAGGCGGTTGCGAGACCGTGGCCACCGGCGCCGACAATGATGACGTCATATTCCGACTTCGGTTCGGGCGACGTCCACTGCTGTTCCCAGCCCTTGTGGGCACGCATGGCTTCGCGGGCCAGAGCAAATACCGAATATTTCCGCATTACCTATTCCCTTTGCGCACAACTTGGCTTCGAGCGCCGATTGTTCAAAGATTTCTCGCCGGTTTCCTGTCCCAAAATCGACATGGACTTTATCGACATGCGCGGCGTGTTAGCGCATCACTATCGTATCTGTCCAAGCGTCTTTTGCCATTTTGCGACGGAGATTGGCGCGCGATGCCGGTCAGCCCCAAATTAAACCGTGGTCCATGGCTTTGGCGAACGAATATCAGCAATTCCATGCCAAATCGCCATGGACATCGTTTTGAGTTTCTGCTAATGCCGACCGCAGTTTGCGATGGATGACCGTCGCGAAGTCCGGTTTGTTGTCCCATGATCTTCGGTCGGGGATCGGTGGCCAGGCTCAGTGAAATCTAAGAGATACAGGATAAAACGTGCAGGTACTCGTACGCGAAAACAATGTTGATCAGGCTCTCCGCGTTCTCAAGAAGAAGATGCAGCGCGAAGGCATGTTCCGCGAAATGAAGATGCATGATCACTACGAGAAGCCGTCGATCAAGCGCGCTCGCCAGAAGGCGGAAGCAATCAGCCGCGCTCGCAAGCTTGCCCGCAAGCAGGCACAGCGCGAGGGTCTTCTGCCGATGCCGGCACGCAAGGCGCCGGTTCGCGCCGCTGCGGCTCGTTGATCAGCGGTTTATCGACGCTTTTAACCCGATATCGGGGTGGAGTGGCTTCACGCCGCGCCGCCCTTTTTTCGTTTGGTGCCATCGGAGCAAAAGAGCTTGCACGGCTCTGAGTTGTACGGGACACATAGACAATGACATATTCATCTGAACGCGCCGCATACGGCAAATTTCCCTCGGTACGTTATGCCGGATTGTTGATCGCGTCGATCTCTGCGCTCGGCCTTGCCGGATGCCAGAGCACTTCGACCACCGACATGACCGGGATCGACAAGGCACAAGGATCGACCGAGAACATCAGTTCTTTGAATGATGTCATCCGCAACAATCCGAAGGATCCCGAGGCATACAATGTCCGCGGTTCCGCCTATGGTCGCGCCGGCAAGAACAATGACGCGATCAAGGATTTCAACGTCGCGCTTCAGTTGAACCCGAACTTCTACCAGGCCTATTCGAACCGCGCGCTCGTCTATCGCAATATGGGCAACTCCGCCCAGGCTATTGCCGACTACAGCCGGGCGATCCAGATCAACCCGCAATATGATGCTGCCTATATCGGGCGCGGCAACCTCTACCGCCAGGCGGGCCAGCTCGACCAGGCGATGAACGATTTCAACCAGGCGATCCAGCTCAGCACCACGGATGCCCGCGCCTACCACAATCGTGGTCTCATCTATCAGGCGCGCAACCAGCATAAGCAGGCCATCGAGGACTTCTCTACGGCGATCTCGCTGCAGCCCGATGCTGCGGAGCCTTATAATGGCCGTGGCATTTCCTATGTGGCGCTCGGCGATGACGACAACGCCTTCGACGATTTCAATACGGCGATTAAACTCGACGGCACGATTGCCGAGGGCTGGGCCAACCAGGCCCTGATCTACGAGCATCGCGGCGACAAGGCCCGCGCCGCCAAGTCCTACGCCCGCGCCGTTCAGCTTGACCCCAAGTACAAGCCTGCTGTCGACGGTCTGGCGCGCACGCGCAAGTCCTGATGCGATAGATGAGCAAGAACGTCGTTGTCGTTTTTGCTCACCCTTTGAAAGACAGCCTTTGCGCGCACCTTGCTTCGCTCATAACCGCCAGGCTCGATGAGGCCTGTCACAGTATCACCTTCGCCGATCTCTATGAGCGCGGCTTCGACCCCCGCCTCACGGCAAATGAGCGCAAGGCCTATTACGCGGATGCTTATGACAGAAGCGCCGTGGCCCTCGATGCAGAAGACCTCGTCCGCACCGACATTCTGATCCTTGTCTTTCCGACATGGTGGTTCGGCCTTCCGGCGATTCTCAAGGGTTGGATCGACCGGCTCTTTGTGCCGGGTGTTGCCTATGACCATGCCCCTGATTTTGGCCGTATGATTCCGCGGCTCACCAGGCTCAAGTCTTGCCTTGCCGTCACTACGCTCGGCTCGCCCTGGTGGATCGATTGGTTCGTGATGTTCCGTCCGGTCCGCCGCATACTTTCGCGCGCCATCATCGGCACATGCGCGCCGCAAGCGCGGTTCTCCATGCTCTCGCTCTACAACACCGAACAATTGTCAGCGGAACGGTTAGCGGCTTTTGAGCGCCGGCTCGGGCGGAAATTGGAACGCCTGATCTAACAAAAAGCCCGCCGATGGGCGGGCCTTTGCCTCATTCGCGATACACAAGTTCAGTGGTCCAGCGCCTTGACGATATTCTCTACCATCTTCTTGGCATCGGCAAAGAGCATCATGGTGTTGTCGCGGAAGAACAATTCGTTCTCGACGCCCGCATAGCCGGAGCCCATGCCGCGCTTGATGAAAAGCACCGTCCCCGCCTTGTCGACATCAAGGATCGGCATGCCGAAGATCGGCGATTTAGGATCGGTCTTTGCCGCCGGGTTGGTGACGTCGTTGGCGCCGATGACGAAGGCGACGTCGGCCTGTGCAAACTCCGAATTGATGTCTTCGAGCTCGAAGACCTCGTCGTAAGGCACATTGGCCTCGGCAAGAAGCACGTTCATGTGACCCGGCATGCGCCCAGCGACCGGATGAATGGCGTATTTGATTTCAACGCCTTCTGCCTTCAGCTTGTCGGCCATCTCGCGCAGGGCATGCTGTGCCTGCGCAACGGCCATGCCGTAGCCGGGCACGATGATGACCTTGGAGGCGTTCTTCATGATGAAGGCAGCATCGTCGGCGGAGCCCTGCTTGACCGGGCGCTGTTCGACTTCACCACCGGCAGCAGTGCTGGTCTCGCCGCCGAAGCCGCCGAGGATGACCGAAATGAACGAACGGTTCATGCCTTTGCACATGATATAGGACAGGATCGCGCCGGACGAGCCAACCAGCGCGCCGGTGATGATCAGCGCGAGGTTGCCGAGCGTAAAGCCGATGCCCGCCGCCGCCCAGCCGGAATAGGAATTCAGCATCGAGACGACGACAGGCATGTCCGCGCCGCCGATCGGGATGATGATCAGGCCGCCGAGCACCAGCGACAGGATGACAATCAGCCAGAAGATCGCATGGCTCTCGGTCAGGACCAGCGCGATCACCAGGAGCACGATGGCAGCAAGAAGAGCAATGTTGAGCACATGGCGCCCAGGCAGCATGATTGGCTTGCCCGACATGCGGCCGTCAAGTTTCAGGAAGGCGATAATCGAGCCGGTGAAGGTGATCGCGCCAATGGCGACGCCGAGCGACATTTCCACGAGCGCCTGACCATGAATGCTGCCGACTTCGCCGATCCCGAAAGAGTCGGGCGAATAGATCGCGGCCGCGGCAACCATGACCGCCGCCAGACCGACGAGTGAGTGGAACGCGGCAACAAGCTGCGGCATTGCCGTCATGGCGATACGCCTGGCAATGTACGCGCCGGCAGCGCCGCCGATGGCAAGACCGAGGACGATCAGGCCGAGGCCCTTGAAGCTAGGTTCGGCAAGCGCCAACGTTGTCGCGATGGAAATGCCCATGCCCGTCATGCCGTAGTAGTTGCCCTGCCGGCTGGTCGTCGGATGCGAAAGGCCGCGCAGCGCAAGGATGAAGAGCACGCCGGAGACGAGATAAAGGAAAGTTGCGATATTCACACTCATGCTCACTTTTCCTTCTTCTTGTACATGGCGAGCATGCGGTGGGTGACGAGGAAGCCCCCGAAAATATTGACGCTGACGAGGACGAGCGCGATGAACCCGAAGCCGGTCGCAAAACCGCTCGCCGACAGTCCGACCGCCAAGAGCGCGCCGACGACGATAACGGAGGAGATCGCGTTGGTAACGGCCATGAGCGGCGTGTGCAGTGCCGGCGTCACCGACCAGACAACGTAATAACCGACAAAGATCGACAGGACGAAAATTGCGAGGCGGAAGACGAACGGATCGACGACACCGCCAGAGACGGCGTGAGCCGCGGCGCCGGCGGCTTCCGGCATGTTTTCAGCGGCCTGACGGACGATCTCGGCGGCCTGGTTCAGGGTCTCGAGGGCCTTTTCGAGTGCAGCATCAGCCATCATGCCTCTCCTTCAGTCTTTGGCGCCGCCTTGGATGCAGCAGCCTTTTTCGGCGCGGCTTTCTTGGCGGCCGGTTTCACTGCGGCGTCTTTTGGAGCGGCAGGCTTGGCCGGCGCGGCCTTCTTGGCGACAGGCCTGGCAGCCCGCGTCTCAGCAGGAACAGCAACAGCCGCGGCAGCCTGGGCGAAGTTGGGGTGAACCACCTTGCCGTCATGGGTCAACATGGTCGCCTTGACGAGTTCGTCGTCGAAATTGATTTTCAGCACCTTCGCTTCCTTGTCGACCAGCGTCTCGACAAAAGCGACGAGGTTCTTCGCGTAGAGCTGCGAGGCAGTCGCCGCGATACGGCCCGGGACGTTGAGATGTCCGACGATCTTGACCCCATCGATCTCGGTGATCTTGCCAGCCACCGCGCCTTCGACGTTGCCGCCGCGTTCGACCGCAAGATCGATCAGCACCGAACCCGGACGCATGCGCGCATACATTTCGCGGGTCACCAGTCTCGGCGCCGGACGACCGGGGATAAGTGCCGTTGTGATGACGATATCCTGCTTGGCAATGTGGTCATTGACCAGCGCCGCCTGCTTTGCCTGATATTCCTTCGACATTTCCTTGGCGTAGCCGCCAGCGGTCTCGGCAGCCTTGAACTCCTCGTCCTCGACAGCGAGAAATTTGGCGCCAAGCGATGCGACCTGCTCCTTGACCGCAGGACGGACGTCCGTGGCGGTTACCACAGCTCCAAGGCGGCGCGCAGTTGCGATAGCTTGCAGGCCAGCGACGCCGACACCCATGACGAAGACTTTCGCGGCCGGCACCGTGCCTGCTGCTGTCATCATCATCGGCAAGGCGCGGTCATATTCTTCGGCGGCATCGATGACCGCCTGGTAGCCGGCAAGATTGGCCTGGCTGGAAAGAACGTCCATCACCTGCGCGCGGGTGATGCGCGGCATGAACTCCATGGTGAAGGCGGTAAGCCCGGCATCGGCGAGTTCCTTGACGGCGCTGTCATTGCCGTAAGGATCGAGCATGGCGATGACGACTGCGCCTTTCTTGTAGGATTTGAGCTCAGGGGAAGCGGGTCGGCGCACCTTGAGGACAATGTCGGCGTCCTTGACGTCCGCGGCCTTGCCGATACTTGCGCCGGCGCCCGTAAACTCTGCGTCAGGAATGCGCGACGCGGTTCCGGCACCCGTTTCGACAACGACGTTGAAGCCAAGGCCAATAAGCCGCTTTACCGTCTCCGGCGAGCCACCGACACGCGCCTCATTGGCATCGGTCTCTTTCGGTATGAATAGTGTCTGAGCCAAGCTCTTCACCCCCCAAAGCAAGTTTTCACTACAAGGCAGTGGCCTTTCGGACCAGCGCGCCTTCCCGCTTGTAACGATTGGCAGTCTTAAAGACCCGCCCGGTCAAGATCGAGCGGGCTTTGGACGGGCGTCCAGGCTCTTGAGAACCAGCGCGCCCTAAAGGAGGAACCAGGCAGCTCCGCAAATAACAAAGAAAAGAACCAGAGCAGAAAAGAATCCCCCGGCGAAAAAGCCGAAAGCCATGGCAACGACCAGCGCTATGCAGGAAACGAAGCCCCATTTCGAAAGCGAGAGAAAAAGATTGTAGGTCTTCTCATGCTCCGCATAGTCCATGGGCGCGCCCAGTTCTGCAGGCGTGGTGTCGTGATGTTCAGCCATCTTCAAACCTCTTCTAGTCGACGTCGTAAAGGCAATAGCGAAAAGCCGACAACTGCGCAATGCGCAGATCGTCGCTCACCCTGACCTCGATCAATATAAATCAAGAATAGAGTTTCATCGCGGTCGAGCCTAATTAACTAACCGAGAAGATGCGGAAAAAGACCGACAACGCCAATGATGATCAGGTAGAGCGCAACGACATAGTTCAGCAATCGCGGAGCGATCAATATGACGATGCCGGCGATCAGGGCGACGAGTGGTGCGATGGCGATTTCAGCAATCATTTCGGTATCCTTTGTGTGCGCAAGCTACCAGCTCAGAACAGAGCGCTATTCGAATACAATGATTCTGTCGGTAACGGACCGGGATCGTTTAATTTATATTCAAATTGGCAAACAACCGTTCAGTGAAAGACGTGCGGGCCAGCTTCGTTGCCCACGAGCTTGTGCTCCATCGTCACGTCGAGCAGCTTCACGATGTCATCGGCTGACATCGCAGCACCGTAGAGAAAGCCTTGAACGTGCTCGGCGCCGACGAGTTGATTGACGAGTTCCGATTGCGCGCTCGTTTCGAGCCCTTCGATGGTCACCGACAAGCCGAGTTCATGTGACATGTGGACGATGCCGCGCAAAAGTTTCAGCGATCGTCCCTCTTCAGCAATGTCGGCAATGAAAGAACGGTCGATCTTGACCTTGTTGACCGGCAAGTTCTTGAGATAGCTCAGGCTGGAATAACCGGTGCCGAAATCGTCGATGGCGACCTGCACGCCGTAACCCTTCAGCTCGGCAAGCACGCTGCCGGTCGTGGCGCGGTCGGTTATGAGCGCGCCTTCCGTGACCTCCACTTCAAGAAGGTGCGGCTCGATCGCGTGCCGTTTCAAAGCGGATTGGATGACACTGACCGTATTGCGGTTCTGCAGATCATGCGAGGAAAGGTTGACCGAAACGGCGATACGCGAATTCCAGTTGCGGCAATCCATCACCGCGCGGTCGATGACGTTGCGGGTCAGGTCCGAGATCAGCCCCATTTCTTCTGCGAGCGGGATGAACTCGGCAGGTGATATGGCTCCGAATTCCGGATGGTCCCACCGCGACAGCGCCTCGCACGCGGTCATGCGCGAGGTGCGGATATTGACGATCGGCTGGTAGGCGACCGAGAGAGTGCCTTCCGCGATGGCACGGCGCAGATCGGCCCGCAACCGCTGCTTCGACCGGAACGTATGGTCCATGGTCTGGACAAAGACCGCCCAGTTCTTCTGGCTATCCTTCTTGGCGACATCGAGCGCCAGATCCGCATTCATGTGCATCACCGAGAGGTCAAACGCGTCCACCTCGACGATGGCGACGCCGGCGCGGGCGCCGGTCTGAATATCGTGACCCGAAACACTGTATATGCCGGTGATGGCGGACATGATCCGCTCGACCGTTCCAATCGTTTCCTCGTGCGAGCAGGCGGAAAACAGCAGCACGAATTCGTCGCTGCCAAAGCGCGAAAGCAGCGGCCGCTCAGCCTCGACCAGGCTCAGCCGGTCGGCAAAGGCGCGCAACATCTCATCGCCGATGCGATGGCCGAAGGTATCGTTGGTTCGTTTCAGGCCATCGATATCGATCACCATGAGGGCGATCTGCGCGCCATGCACCATGTCGTCGGCATACGTCGCGGCGATTTCGGCAAATTGGCTGCGGTTGGGAAGCCCCGTCAGGCTGTCGAAGCGCGCCATGCGGTTGATCTGTGCTTCGGCGTCCGCACGCCGCGTGACATCCTGGATGACGAGCACGGTGCCATGCTCGGGATCGGGCGTCGCCGTGAATTCATAGTGGCGCTTGTTCGGTGATTCAAACGTGTCGCGCTGTTTTGAACCGGACAGCAGATCCTGCATCTTGGTGCGCAAGGATTGCAGTGCATCCTCGGGGAAATAGGAACGCGATTGGGCAAGGCGCAACAAGGTCGCGAGCGACCTCCCTTCGAGCTGAGCCGGAGAATCGAAACCCATCATCTTCGCCGCCTTCATGTTGGCGACGGTTATCGTCTGCTGGCCGTCGAACATCAGCAGGCCCTGCGGCATACCATTGAGCGCAGCATCGAAATTGGTGGCGACGCGAGCCAGCTGGCGCTTGCCCAGCAGTGCATCGAAGAGCGAATTGCGAAGACTACCGGCAACGCCGATATTGCTCCAGAAGTAGGGAAGGATCAGCAGGGCAAGCAGCCAGTTATAGACGCCGCCGAGCAGCACCAAGGTCGCGCAAAGCGGTGCGAGAATTCCGATCGACAGGCCGAGGACGACCATCGGCGAGACGTAATTGCGCGTGACAAGCGCAAGCATCGATCCAGCAACAATGATGACGCTGGTGATCGCGGCGGTCGCATCGGGTAGCATATAGATGCTGACAAAGCATAGGGCGCCGAGCACCGAACAGCTTGCAAGCGCGCCGAGCAGATAGCGCCATTCCCACCTCTTCAGCGTTGCCGCCGAAGCTGACACAAGATTGGCGCGTTCGAAGGCGCCGGCATTGGCGGTGCGGGCGAGGTCGACCACCAGAAAGGCCAGCGCGAAGGCAAGATAGATCGCATGATGCGTCTTCAAATAGATTGTCGCCGTGGCGAGGATCTGAATGATCGAACTCCACCACGTCGCCTTGCCGTTCGCATATAATGTGCGAACCGCAATCAGCTCGATCGACAAGCCGTCGTTGGCTTCAACTTTCATCAATAGGCCCGCAAAACTTTGCCCGTACCGGGAATGTCGACGAGGAACGCCAACGATGCCAGCGTTATAAATCGCACTTCCGACTAAATCGTTTAATTCATCTTCTGTCGCCAGAAATTCCCAACAACCGGCAAATAGAATTACCAATTTCTAAAAGAACATCATCGCTATGCCGGGCATATCGTCGGCGGGGCTGGTTGCTTGTCGGGATTGGGATCGTAGAACGGTCCAACAACAAGTGGCTTGTCGGGCATAAGTGACTGATCGGTGTCCGAGATCATCTTCCGCTCGATGGTCTGAAGCACGACGCCTTTTGCATCTTCGAGCCGCATTGTCACCTGATACTCCCGGTTCGCTTTCACGCATTTGACGGGTGGGCTTTCGACGGTGATCTTGTCCATTGTCGGCCATATATCTTGCCGCACGACAAAAGGATCGCCACCAGCCGGATTTTCGAAAGTGGTCTCCAAGGACGAGCCATCGGGAATCTTGCGCAGTTTCGCCAGGGTGAGAAGATAGGTCGCCTCGGCGATGCGATAATTGAAGACAAAGATCTTGCCGGAAACGTTGACATAGTCGCCCTGACCGCTATCGCGGCACGCCGCCAGCGTAACCGCAAGCGCGAGCAAGCACACTGCCATCAGGCGCGAGGCATTCTTCGTCCTAGCCATGGCCGCTGCCCATCTGCTTGGCGTTGCGGTCATAATAGCGGCGCGCCTTAGCCCTGTTGCCGCAGACATTCATGTCGCACCAGCGGCGGCTGCGATTGCGGCTTTCATCAAAGTAGAGCCAGTGACAATTCGGGCAGACCTTTATGCGTTCCAGGCGCAAAGGCTCAAATAGACGCACCCCGGAGAGGAATGACGCCGCCGCCAGGGATATTCGCCCGCCGTCCCTGGAGGGCCGCGGCAGCGCGAGCGCTTGGTCTCCCGGTTCGTCGCCGACGAGTTTCGACCCGAGGCGCAAGAATTCGGAGAGCGGCGCGGGGCTCAATCCGCCGCCATGCACCGCCGTCCTGAACAGGCGATTTATCGCTTCGCGCATGTCGATGAGGCCTGTGATCTCCCGCTCGGAAAGTGGCGGGCGGAACTTGACGTTTCCCCACTCCCCCTGACGGAAATCCGCCGCCGCCGCAGCAAAGCGCGTAACTTCGGCGGGATCGGAAAAGCGATCGAGCGACCGTTCGGGCGACTCGCGAAAGACGACGGTATTGGCGAGGTCGAGTGCCAATACGCCCCCGCTGAAACGATGTGCATTCCATTCAAAGGTCATCGCCAAATTCTAACTGGTAAAATAGGTTTTGCAAGTTAGAATGATTTGCAAAGGCGAGGAGTGATTGACCTATTTCCTGCAGCTCCTGTTGAACGGAATCCACAATGCGGCACTCTACGCGCTGCTTGCCTATGGGTATGTCCTGATCCACGGTCTCACGCACAGAACCGACCTTTCGCTCGGCGCAATCTTTGCCTTTTCCGGGCAGACCTTTATTCTTGTCGCGGCCTTTGCCTGGTCGATCCTCTGGATGACCCTGCCCGCCGCCCTCGCCTTCGGTCTGCTGATCGCTCTCGTCTATGTCATGACCGGCGGCTATGTAATCGCTAGGGTGATTTATGCGCCGCTCGAAGCCGGCACGCGCAACACGATCCTTGTCGCAACCCTTGGCCTCAGCATATTTCTTGCCGAGCTTTCCCGCATCGCTGCCAACACGCGCGATTACTGGCTTCCGCCCATGCTGTCGCAACCCTTGCCGGTCCTTGGCCCGCAGGTGGATATCAGCCTCACCCAGATGCAGGTTCTCAACATCGCTGTGGCGCTCACCGTGATCGCTTGCGGTGAAGCGATCATGCTGCGAACGGCGGCGGGACGTATCTGGCGTGCCGTGAGCGACGAGCCGCAGGCAACCGCCATGTGCGGGATCGATCCGAAGCGAGTGAGAACGCAGGCCATCCTTGCCGCATACGGCATATGTGCGCTGGCAGGATTTCTGGCGGCGCTCTACTACGGCAATATCAGCTTCAATACCGGCATGATCTTCGGATTGAAAATCCTCTTCATCACCGCGGCCGGCGGCTTCTCACGGCCGCTTCATGCTGCGTGCGGCGCAGCCCTTGTCGGCATGGTCGAATCGCTCTGGGGCGGATATTTTTCCGTTCTGTGGCGGGATGTCGCCGTTTTTTCCCTGCTGGTCTTCGTACTCGCCACCCGCATCACGGGCCGGGACGAGGAGCGCATCTAACCCTGCAGGCTGTGACCGCCATCGATGGTAATGACCGTGCCGGTGATATAGCTGCTCGCGTCAGACGCAAGCATGAGCACGGCACCATCGATATCTTGCGGTTCTCCGAGGCGTCGCATGGGATTCTTGCCTTTCAGGAAACCGCGCGCCGGCCCATCCATCAGGTCTTCGTTGAGGCGGGTCGGAAACCAGCCGGGAGCAATCGCATTAACCCTGATTCCATGTGCCGCCCATTCAAGCGCCATCGAGCGGGTCATCACAGAAGCGGCGGCCTTCGACATGGCGTAGGCGGTGGAACCCTTGATGGGGGTGTCGGCAAGAATGCTCAAGAGGTTGACGATGGAGCCGCCGACGCCTTTGGCGATCATCCGCTTGGCGGCCTCCTGAGCGACGAAGAAAGCGCCTTCGGCATTGACCTCGAGAATGCGGCGCAACTGGTCGCGGGTCGTGTCTATCGCCCGGATGATCTCGGCAACCCCGGCATTGTTGAACAGGACCGTCACAGTGCCCTTCCAGCTTTCAGCCTCATCGAATGCACGTTCGATATCGGACGCTTTCGTGACGTCCCCGACAATGCTGAGGATTCTGGGATTGCATGAACCTTCCGGGACCGCCGTTCGCGAGATTGAAACAACATTTGCGCCGTTGGCCGCAAGGACTTCCACCATACGCAGCCCGAGACCGGAGGATCCACCGGTGACCACAATGGTTTTACCTGCAACTGAAAGAGAAGATTCGCCTGCCATTCGCCCTTTTACCAGTAAGTCCTGCATCATGTGTCCAGCAACTGTTAGACCGCGGCTCGACACATGACAACTGCTGAACGTTATACCACCCGGCGCTGCACCTGCGGCCTATCGTATCCCTTTATGAACTAATCAATTCTGTTGATGGTTTCAGATCCCGTGCTGCAACCAGAGCGTGAAGATGTTCTTATAGGCAAGGCTGGGAGGGCCACCGCGAAGAGCGGGGTGTATTGCCGGCTATCTGAATGAATTGGGAGGACGCCAATGCCGGCTTTGCTCGCGATTTCGCGAACGATCGATCGTATCAATGAACTCGTCGGGCGCGGCGTCGCCTGGCTGATCTTCCTGGCGGTCGTCGTCAGCGCCGGCAATGCGATCATTCGCAAGGCGTTCAACGTTTCGTCTAACTCCTGGCTCGAACTGCAATGGTATCTCTTCGGCGGCGCCTTCATGCTTGCCGCCGCCTATACGCTGCAGCAGAACGAGCATATCCGCATCGATATCGTCTACGGCGCATTTTCAAGGCGCGTCCAGCATTGGATCGATCTTCTCGGGCACCTCTTCTTCCTGATGCCGTTCGTCATTCTGATGATCTTCTATTTCGTCCCCTATGTGCGGCTCTCCTTCAACAGCGGCGAAGTCTCATCAAGCGCCGGCGGCCTCATTCTGTGGCCTGCCAAGCTCATTCTTTTCGCTGGGTTCGTACTCCTCGGCTTCCAGGGCGTCTCCGAAATCATCAAGAAAATCGCGGTAATACGCGGCGACATGCCCGACCCTAACCCACCCGTTTCGATGGAGGAAATCGCGGAACAGGAAGTGGCGACGATTGCGGGAGCGCGCAATGATTGAATTTATCGCCCAGAACATGGCGCCGATCATGTTCGCTTCGCTGATCATCTTCCTGTTGATTGGCTATCCCGTCGCGTTTGCCCTCGCCGCAAATGGCCTTTTGTTCTTCTTCGTCGGGGTCGAACTTGCGCCGCTGTCGAACGGCAGCATCACGCTCTCCTGGCCGTTGCTCTATGCCCTACCTGACCGGTTTTGGGGACAGATGTCCAATGAGACCCTGCTCGCCATTCCATTCTTCACCTTCATGGGCATCATTCTTGAGCGGTCCGGCATGGCCGAGGACCTTCTCGACACCATCGGTCAGCTCTTCGGACCCATTCGCGGCGGTCTTGCCTATGCCGTCATTTTCGTCGGTGCGCTGCTCGCGGCAACAACCGGTGTTGTCGCGGCCTCAGTCATCGCGATGGGCTTGATCTCGCTCCCCATCATGATGCGGTACGGCTACGACAGGCGTGTCGCCTCGGGCGTCATCGCCGCCTCCGGAACCCTGGCGCAGATCATTCCGCCTTCACTCGTGCTCATCGTCCTTGCCGACCAGCTCGGGCGCTCGGTGGGCGACATGTATCATGGCGCGATTATTCCTGGTCTCGTGCTGACCGGACTCTACATGCTTTACATCCTTGCGATGACCTTTCTCAGGCGCGATTCAATGCCGGCCCTGCCCAAGGAAGCGCGCACGCTCGGCTCCGGCGTCACATCGCTGATTGTCGCCCTCGTCATTGCCGGGGCCATCGCCTATGGCGCGCATAGGATGCTCGCGCAAAGTGCCGGTGCGAACGCGGATATTTGGGGCGGCACCATCGCGATCATTGCCATCTATCTGTATGCGCTCGCCGACCGGGCGTTCGGCATGAACACGATGTCGCGGCTTGCCCAGCAGGTGATCATAGTCCTCATACCACCGCTCGCCCTGATCTTCCTAGTGCTCGGCACCATTTTCCTGGGCATCGCCACGCCGACCGAAGGCGGCGCGATGGGCGCTGTCGGTGCGCTGGTGATGGCTGCCTCCAAGGGCCGCCTCAACATGACCGTGATCAACCAGGCGCTGGCATCGACGACGCGGCTTTCATCCTTCGTCATGTTCATCCTCCTCGGCGCACGCGTGTTCTCGCTTACCTTCTACGGCGTGAACGGGCACGTCTGGGTGGAACACCTCCTGGTTTCCCTCCCGGGGGGCGAAGTCGGCTTTCTGATTGCAGTCAACCTGCTTGTCTTCTTCCTCGCGTTCTTCCTCGATTTCTTTGAGCTCGCCTTCATCATCGTGCCACTCCTGGCACCTGCGGCAGACAAGCTTGGCATCGACCTGATCTGGTTCGGCGTCCTGCTCGGCATCAATATGCAGACGAGCTTCATGCACCCGCCCTTCGGCTTCGCGCTCTTCTATTTGCGCTCGGTTGCGGCAAAGGTGCCCTATCTCGACAAGATTACCGGCAAGAAGATCCAGCCGATCACCACGGGGCAAATCTACTGGGGCGCCGTGCCGTTCGTCGGCATCCAGGTGCTGATGGTGGCGCTTACCATCATGTTCCCGCAAATGGTCATGCACTACAAGGGCACCGGCCCGGTCGTCGACCCGTCGCAGATCAAGATCGAGGTTCCGGGTTTTGGCGGCGACAATGGGCTCGGCAACGGATTGGGTGGAGGCGGACTTGGCAATGGCCTCGGTGGGCCTGCCAATGATCTGAGTTCACCGCCGCCTTTCGGTGGGCCTGCGCCAAATCCGGCAGCGCCCGGGCAACCGGCCGCCCCGGCGCAGCCGCCGGTGCCTGACCTTAGGCAGCCACCGAAGATGTGACGGCAACAAAAAACCCCGGGGACCGCAAGGTTCCCGGGGTTTTGCTTTTAACTGTGTTCAGCGCCTAGAGCTTGCCGTTGCGCTGCTGGATCATCATGAACGTATCGAAGGAATATTCCGCGACCTGCGCATAAAGGAAGTGCTCGTTGCGGAACGCCTTGATCGAATCCCAGATCTTTTTGAACTCGGGGTTTGTGGCTTCCATCTCGCCATAGACGCCATTGGCCGCTTCGAAGCAGGCGCTCATGATTTCCGGGCTGAACGGGCGCAGTTGCGCGCCGCTCGCGACGAGGCGCTTGATCGCCGCCGGATTGAGCGAATCGTACTTCTGCAGCATATCGGCATCGGTGGCCTGCGCAGCGGTGCGGAAGAGAGACTGGTAAGCAGGCGGAAGCGAATCCCACTTCGCCTTGTTGACCATGAAGCTGACCGTCGGACCGCCTTCCCACCAGCCGGGATAGTAGTAGAACGGCGCTACCTTCTGGAAGCCCAGCTTCTCGTCGTCATAGGGTCCGACCCATTCGGCAGCGTCGATCGTGCCCTTTTCCAGCGATGGATAGATGTCGCCGCCGGCGATCTGCTGCGGCACGACACCAAGCTTTTCGAGCACCTTGCCGGCAAACCCGCCGACCCGCATCTTGATGCCCTTGAGGTCTTCGACCGTCTTGATTTCCTTGCGGAACCAGCCGCCCATCTGCACGCCGGTATTGCCGCCGGGATAGACCTGCAGGCCCTGCTTGTTGAAGAACTCGTTGAGGAGATCGATACCGCCCAAATGATACTGCCAGGCATTCATGCCCCGCGCATTCAGCGCAAACGGAACGGCAGCGCCGAGCGCCCAGGTGGGGTCCTTGCCCCAGTAATAGTACGCGACCGTATGGCAAAGCTCGACAGTACCGGCTGCCGCCGCATCAGCAGCCTGCAGGCCCGGCACGATTTCGCCGGCAGCAAATGGCTGGATTACGAAATTCCCGTCCGTGGCTTCCTTCAGATACTTCGAGAGCACTTCCGCGCCGCCATAGATCGTATCCAGCGATTTCGGAAATGACGACGCGCACCGCCATGTGATTTTCGGCAGCGACTGCGCGATCGCGGGCGCAGCAAGCGTCGTTGCTGCGGCCGCACCGACACCGGCAAATCCAGCCTTTGTGATAAATGAACGACGATCCATAAAATCTCCTCCAAACAATTGATCTGGACCATTCTCCCGATCCCGCGATCACCATACACACTCACTATTTCAAGTCCAGCGGGTGAACCGACAAAGCCGCACCGGCATTAAGTGGATTGATATTGTTGTAGGATTCTCGTCGCAATTCCGATTCCGGCGCGAATGTCGCGGCGTCTCTCCGGCCATTGGAAACGCTGGGGAATTGCACTAAATAGAGGGAACAATCTTTGCGGGAGCACTTCCATGCGGCAACCCCTCGTCGCCATAACATCCGATGTACGCGCTTTCGAAAACTATACCTGGCACGCAGCGCCCGATCAGTACCTGATGGCTGCCTATGATGCCGCTGGCGTTATTCCGCTCATCGTCCCTTCCTTTGGGAATGGGCTTGATATCGACGCTATTCTCGACGGGGTCGACGGGGTGCTGATTACGGGCTCCAAGTCCAATGTGCATCCCGCGCTCTATGGAGCGGAGCCCAGCCCGGCGCACGAGCCCTACGATCCGGCACGCGACGCGACCTCCCTGCCGCTCATTCGGCGCGCCATCGAGCGTGGCATTCCGCTTCTAGCCATTTGTCGCGGCATTCAGGAGTTGAACGTCGCGCTTGGTGGAACGCTCGCCACGGAAATTCAGGAACTCGATGGCCGCATGGACCATCGCGCCCCGCAGTCGGATCAGCAAGCAGAACGCTTTGCCATTCGTCATCCGATACGCATTAAACCGGGCTCCTGTCTTGCCGGCGTCATGAACAGCGATTCGATCAAGGTCAATTCGGTCCACCGCCAGGCCATCGAGAAGCCAGCGCCCGCGCTCGAGATCGAAGCCGTTGCCGAAGATGGCACGATCGAAGCCGTATCGGTGAAGACCGCCCGCAACTTCGCCGTCGGCGTGCAATGGCATCCGGAATACTGGGTGAAGACCGATTCGCCGTCGCGCAAGATTTTCGCCGCTTTCGGCGATGCGGCGCGCGCGCACAAGGCGAGCCGCGAGCGGCTGCACGCAGCCGAATAATTATCTAGTACGTCAACACGCCTTCGGTGGACATCGACAGGACGACGGAGCGCGGTTCGATGCTGATATAGGCAAGCCCATCACCCGGGCTGAAGGCGACGATGGTTCGGCCCGTATCATCGGCAAGGTCAATCGTCCCGTCCTCATTATTGTGCCAGGTCCTGGCTTGCGCGAGCGGCGGATAGAGCCCGGCGCAGCCCTGCTCGATCGTCAGCGCATTGTGGCCGGGAAGACCGTTCTCAGCGGGAAAAGCCTTGCATTTCGCACTGCCGCCCGGGCCGCTGATGACGAATGTCGGCACATCGAGAATATCGTTCTGTCTCGGCTCTTCGCTGGTGATCGACGCGGTGGTCGCCGTATCGACATTCGTTTCCCCACCTGACGTGTAGGTGGCGAAATCAAGAAACATGGCGATGACTGCAACTGCGCTCACAAGGGCGAGCAAGACCGTGTTGGCGGGTTTCATGCCAAGCTCCACAGGGGTCACTCTTTCGAAAACCCTAGTCCCGTAGCGTTAATGAACCGTGAACCATCGTCGCAGCGCGCGCGTCAGCGCTCTTTCGGCTTGGAGGTGGATTGACGGATGCGCAGTTCAGGCTTGATCAATTCCTGGCGTGCATGGGTGTCGGCGCCATTGAGCTGATCGAGAAGCGCCCTCGCCGCGCGCTGGCCGACTTCGCGCTGGCCGTTCCAGACGGTGGTGAGCGCCGGCGTCGCAATCGCTGCTTCCTCGAGATCATCATATCCGGTGACGGAGATGTCGACGCCTGCGACGAGGCCGGCGCGGGCGATGCCGTTCATCATGCCGATCGCAGCAAGGTCGTTCCAGCAGACGGCCGCCGTCGGGTGGTCCTTCAGCGCCAGGAATTGCGGCGCCGCATCGAAGCCGGCCTGCTTCGTGCGTGGTCCCGAAATTCGCCACTCGGGCTTTACCTCGAGGCCGGCCTTCTGCATGGCCTGGAGATAGCCTTCGTAGCGATCGCGGCCCGTCGACGTCTGGTCCGTTCCGCCGACCATGGCGATGCGCGTATGTCCGAGCGAAATGAGATGGTTGGTGGCAAGCCCGATGCCGTAGGCGTCGTCACCGCGGAAAACCGGGACATTCGCATCCTTGACGCTGCGGGCGATCAGAACGACCGGCAGGCCATTGTCTTCCGCCATGCGGATATCTTCAGCGGGCGTTCCGATCGCGGGCGACATAATGACACCATCGCCGCCAAGCTGCAGAACCGTATCGATGAAGGTGCGCTGCTTGTCCAATTGGTCGTAGTGATTGGAAAGGATGAATGTTTGCCCGGATCGGTCGAGTTCACCTTCGATGGCGCGCAGGATCTCGGCGAAGAAAGGGTTCATGATGTCATGGACGACCACGCCGACAATGCCGGATCGCGACGTGCGCAGGCTTGCCGCCCTCCGGTTGTAAATGTAGCCGATCGTTCGGGCGTGTTCCTTGATCTTCTCGCGCGTCTGATCGGCGACGAGAGGACTATCGCGCAGGGCCAGCGAAACGGTCGCAGTGGACACTTTCAGCGCGTCGGCAATCGTCGATAGTTTGATCTTTTGCGCCAAAAACCGCCTCCCGCAGTGTCGTCCGACAAATGTAATCTTTACACGGCGTTATGCCACCGCAACCGAATAAATCAAAGTTCTTTCGTTACGCATACGGTCAGCCATTCTTGCGGTCCTGGCGGGACTTTGCGACCGCTCGCAACTGCCGCTCGCGGTGTACGACGTAAAGGCCGCTCCCTATGATGATCACGGCTCCGCATAGCGTGTAGGCATCCGGAAACTGGCCGAAGATGAAATAGCCGAAACCCAGCATCCAGATGATCTGAAGAAACGGATAGGGAGCGAGCGCCGCCGTTGTTGCGCGCTTGTAAGCGAGAATGATGAGGAAATGACCAAGTCCGCCAAAAAAGCCCAGAAGACATAGAAGCAGGATCTGGAACGGCGTTTGCGGAAGGACCGCCTGCGTAATTGCCGGCGACATCAGGATCGCCGGCGCAAGGGCGGAATAAAAGATGAGGCTTTCCGGCGATTCAGTCGCGGCCATCTTGCGCGTGAGCAGGACATAGAATGAATAGCTCAGCATTGCCGTGATCGAATAAGGCAGGCCTGGATTGAGCTCGCCAAATCCCGGACGCGCAATGATCAAAACGCCCATGAAGGCGACGATGATGGCAAGCCAGCGCCGCCAGCCTGCCCATTCTCCAAGGATGGGTCCGGCGAGCGCCGTGATGACCATGGGCGCGGCAAAGGTAATCGTCATCGTTTCGGCCAATTGCATGGTCTGCAGGGCGTAGAAGTTGAAATAGGTCGAACCGAACAGGCAGATGCCGCGCAATATCTGCATCGGCAGGTTGCGCGCCCTGAATATGCCGGGATTGGACCATGGCCGAAAGAAGATCAGGACCAGCAGCGTGTGCTCGACGAACCGCATCCATGAAACGAATGCGGTAGGTACGCCGGACAACACCAAATATTTGGCGCTGGAGTCGAGACAGGAAAACAGGAACCCAGTTGCGAAAATATAAAGGATCGCCGCTAACGGCGCAGAGTCCTGTGACGTAGAGGGTGTGGAAGGCAAGGAAACAAACCAATCAGGCGGGCGGAAGCGAGTCCCATGATAACAAAATAAGCTACTTTGTAACCGCCGATTGCAAAAACTTTCGACGAATAATCACTCCTCGTCAGCGTCCTCATCGTCGTGATCCTCTTCGGCCGCCGTCTGGCGCAGATGCTCGGCTGTCGACAGATTGACCTCGAGGCGCGAGAGCATCTTGACGAAGGCTTTGCGCTCCTTCTTGTCGAAACCCTTCATCGCATCCTTTTCCGTCTTGCGGATCGATTTTTCGATGGCCTTGATCGCTTCATTGCCGGTTTCGGTCAAGAAAATATGAGCCTGGCGCTGATCCGTCGTCGAGCCCTGCTTCTTGACGAATCCCTGGGTCTGCAGTCGCGAAATCGTCTTGGTGATCGTTGGCGGGCGCACGCCCAGCCGCTTGGCAAGAATGCTGGGTGAAAGGCCGTCCTCGTGGGCAAGTTGCAGCATTACGGCATCCTGCCCCGCATAGAAGCCGTGGCCGAGGAGCCGCATCGCCAATGCCGTCCGCGTCAGCCGCGCGGTCGATTGCAGACGATGAAGAATGAGGGGCTTACGATCCTTGACCATTCAAACTCCTGCTCGCTTTTCAGCGTTGTTCCGTTGATGATAAGACGGCTAGCTCTGTTTGGTGGATGGCAGTTAACAGACAAAGTTTATTACGCAGACAGTTACGAAGGAACGAGCTATTTGCTCGCCGAAGAGCGCACGCCACAGTTGACTTATACCCAATATCCGCCCGGCAAAATCGCGTTACAACGCTTATATGACAATCTGATGAAATTTGCCGACGAATTGCTCGTGAAGCAATAATAAGCGCATTGCTTATACGCCGTAAGATGTAGGAGCGGCATTTCCTCCGCTTGCGGATACCGATATGATCAGCCGAAGCGCCCGACAGATGAGCACCTCATGCCGATATCCTCAACACATATGATCGCCATTTTGCCCCTTGGCGCTCACGAGCAGCATGGCCCGCATCTGCCGTTCGAAACCGATACGCTGATCGCAACCGGATTGGCCGCGCGGCTGAAGGCAGCGCTTTCCAAGACGCTGTTCATCGAATGGCTGCCGGTCGAGCCCGTTGGCTATTCAATCGAGCACATGGACGTCGCCGGCACGCGGACGCTCGCCTTCGACGAGGCGGTGCATCGCTGGATCGGTATTGGCGAAAAGCTGGCGCAACGCGGTATTCGCAAACTTGTCATCCTCAATGCCCATGGCGGCAATTCGCCCTTGACGACAATCGTTGCGACAGAACTCCGTATCCGTTTCAACATGCTTGCGGTGGCAACGAGCTGGACACGATTTGGGCTGCCGGAGGGATTTATTTCCCCCGACGAGAAGGCCCTGGATATTCACGGCGGTTTCATCGAGACCTCGGTGATGCTGGCGCTTTATCCGCAATATGTGGATATGACCAAGGCGGGAACCTTCGATTCTCGACAGCGACAGTTTGCGAAAGACTACAGGCACCTGCGCGCCTATGGCCCGCACGCCTTTGGCTGGAAGATGAGTGATCTCAACCCGCAAGGGGTTGCCGGCGACGCGGCACGCGCAACCGCAGCGGCAGGCGAAGCGATTATGGCCCATAGCGTCAAAGGACTCGTCGAGCTCATTGAGGATGTCGACCGGTTTGATCCGGCTGTTCTTGTCTAAAACCATCAATGCTCAACGCGATTGATGCAGCCATTCACGCAATTGAAGGCGTTTGGTGTGGCAATATGTAATCTTATCACCTATATCGTGGGTCAATCCATCCAAAGAGGCGCACGATGAGTGAAGCTCAAACGACATCCGCTGCCGCGGCAGCAACGGGGCGCGCAGCCCAGATCCCGGTAACCGTATTGACCGGCTATCTTGGCTCCGGCAAGACGACGCTGCTCAATCGCATCCTCAGCGAAGACCATGGCAAGCGTTATGCCGTCATCGTCAATGAGTTCGGTGAAATCGGCATCGACAACGACCTCATCGTCGAATCCGACGAAGAAATCTACGAAATGAACAATGGCTGCATTTGCTGCACCGTTCGCGGCGATTTGATCCGGGTCGTCGAGGGCTTGATGCGCCGTCCGGGCCGGTTCGATGCCATCATCGTCGAAACGACGGGGCTTGCCGATCCGGTTCCGGTGGCGCAGACCTTCTTCATGGACGATGACGTGCGCAGCAAGACCGCGCTTGATGCCGTCGTCGCCCTGGTCGACGCCAAGCATCTGCCGCTGCGTTTGAAGGACAGCCGAGAAGCCGAAGACCAGATCGCCTTCGCCGACGTCGTCCTTCTGAACAAGACCGACCTCGTCTCCGCCGATGAACTTGCAGCCGTCGAAGCGACGGTTCGTGCCATCAACCCGCGTGCCGTCATTCATCGTACCGAGCGCGCCGGCATTGACCTTTCCCGTGTGCTTGACCGCGGCGCGTTCGACTTGAAGCGCGCGCTCGAAAGCGATCCGCACTTCTTGGATCATGATCATCCGGACCATGCCTGCGGTCCGGACTGTGATCACCACCATCACGATCATGATCATGATCATGAGCACCACGACCACGACCACGCGCATCATCATCATGATCACGCGTCACCCATTCACGATGTGACCGTCCAGTCGGTTTCGCTGCGCACCGGCGAACTCAACCCCGACAAATTCTTCCCCTGGGTTCAGAAGATCACCCAGGAACAGGGTCCGAACATCCTGCGCCTCAAAGGGATTATGGCCTTTAAGAACGATCCAGAGCGCTATGTTATCCAGGGTGTGCACATGATCATCGAAGGCGACCATCAGCGCGCTTGGAAGGATGGCGAAAAACACGAGAGCAGACTGGTGTTCATCGGCCGTCAACTTGATCATGCCGCCCTTAAGGCTGGCCTTGAAAGCTGCCTCTAGGACAAGCCCTTATGCCGACAATTGCACCGCTCGATCTGGCCGGCCATTGCGTCGATGCGCGCTTCATCCGGGACGTTCCATTCTTTGCCCTGGCCGATGGCACGGTCCATCGCCTCGACAACGGTCATAAGACGAGCGAGGTCCACGACGGCCTCCTATGCGCGGTTCTTTCGGCAGATGGTAAGTCACTGCTTACGGGCGGAGAGGACGGCCGGGTTTGTTCGACCGGGCTCGACGGCGAAGCAACAGAACTGAGCAAGCTGCCGCGCAAGTGGATTACCGCGCTCGCTGCCGCGCCCGGTGGAGCGATTGCCTTTGGTTCAGGCCGCTCGGCATGGGTCCGTTCAGCTGACGGAACATTGCGCGAGTTTTCCCATGAACGCAGCGCCGAGGGCCTCGCTTTCGCACCAAAGGGTCTCCGGCTTGCGGTTGCCCGCTATAATGGCGTTACGCTGCACTGGCCAGCGACGAACAGTGCGCCGACGGAACTCGAGTGGAAGGGCGCCCACGTCTCCGTGATCTTCTCCCCCGACAACCGGTTTCTGGTCACATCGATGCAGGAGAATGCCTTGCATGGCTGGCGGCTCGAAGACAGCCGCCACATGCGCATGACCGGCTATCCGAACAAGGTAAAGAGCTGGTCCTGGAGCGTGAAGGGCAAATGGCTGGCGACGTCGGGTGCGCCCGCTGCCATTGTCTGGCCCTTTGCCGGCAAGGATGGCCCAATGGGCAAGGCGCCGCTGGAACTTGGAACGCGCGGCGACAGTGTCGTCACCGCCGTCGCCTGCCATCCAATTGAGGAGATCGTCGCGATCGGCTATTCGGATGGCATGATCCTTGTTGCCCGCTTCACCGACCAGAAGGAAGTGCTTTTGCGCCGCCCCGGCAAGGGTGCGGTTTCAGCAATGAATTGGGATGCGTCAGGCCATCGGCTGGTCTTCGGTTCGGACGCCGGCGATTGCGGGGTCGTGGATATAACGGCCTGACGGCTGACGGCACATCAAGCGTTCAGTGCTTGAAGCAATTTTCTCGATGCCACCGCAAGAAATGTGGATGCGGTCTTTGACTGACACGTTGTAGAACGATTGCTCGGCCGGTCTTGTTGAAGAGCATCTGGATGCCTTCTGGATCATTTGCCTGTCGCGAAATCAAAATCTCCAGATCATCGGAGAAGGCAATCAGCCCCCGATCGAACATCCAGTGCACGGTCCCGGAAAGGGCCACGCCATTCGTCAAAATATCTGGTCCGTTGGCTTCGACCGGGCGGATATGCGCCGCGTTGACCATTGATGAGTTTCAGTCCAGTGACCGCGCATCGCTTGTCGTAAGTAACCACGCGTTTCTGCCACCTCTCTCGGCTCGTAATAGATGATCCAGTCACCTACGCACGCCTGGACACGTCCAAGATATTGGCTCGGGAACTGATATCGTTCAGCCGGGCTATCGTCGTAGATCGAATCTGAGCGGTGAATGAAAACCCCGAATCCCATGAAAGTGTTCTAGCACGCTCCACGGTTAAGGCCAGAAGGCCGATGCTGGAGCGGGCGCACCCGCCTTTCTGTGGTTACGGGGACAGTATTTGCACCTCGGGTAGTCTCCCTGCAAGGATTCTCCGGTTCGGTCGGAAAGCCACTCACCTTGAGGTAGTGGCGAGCGTCGCCGCTGTTGGCTTCGATTGAACTTGCCGCTTGAACGCACGCAAGCCCGGGGGATGCCGGGCTTTTGTGTGGGTTGTTTTGTTGTGATGTTGGTTGCGGGGACAGGATTTGAACCTGTGACCTTCAGGTTATGAGCCTGACGAGCTACCGGGCTGCTCCACCCCGCGTCAATGTGTGTGCGGTATGCGCTTGCGCTTTCCTTTGGTGCG